>CAXXNF010000002.1:0-2470666 GCA_963666365.2 Syntrophales bacterium | reverse complement strand
TGGTATACCGTATATCCATGTCAACGGCGCCGTTACCGTGCAGCACTTTGTAGTAGAGGGGCGTTTCTCCTGTTTTCTGCACTGTGCCGCCCACAAAAAGGTCGATGCCCCTGCCGTACGCTTCGGCCGCATTTTTCATGGCCGTAAAGATCTCCTCTTCCGTCAGTTCCGACTGATATTCCTTGGAGTAGTACATGGGAGGGATGAACAGGGCTCCGCAACCTGCCGGACTTCGAGCGTCACCGTGCCGGATGTTTTTTCGCCGCTGCCCGTGGGCTGGTAATCGGACGGACAGGAGTGTTCGGAAGGTACATAACTTTCGCTGACAAAAGGCAGGTGAAAGAACCGCCTGAAGGGGCACCAGGCCGGCCGTGACCCCATAGGCCTGATTCCCGGTAATGCTCACCTCTCCGGTGGTGTCAACGGTGCGCCATGTGGGTTGTGCGCCGGTGCGGAAAAGGTCTTCTTCGTATGGTATATTTCGTGCTGTGTGTAACCTCCTTCGCTATAGTCGCATTGGTTCGATACTGTGGTCACATAGGCCGCGTTGGCGGAGATGACGGCATAGCGGGGAATTTCCAGCAGGGCCGAACTGAGGGCGTCGGGAGCGATCGTGCCTGTGCCGGTCCCGGCTGACAGGTGTCGCCACGTAGTTCGTTGGTCCTCCGTTCGCGTCGAGTGCTTCCTGCTCCTGGAGCTGGCGTAATTCGAACTGCTTGTCGATCCTGCTCTGGACCAACTGAGTTGCAGGGCTCTGGCGGAGGGCGTCCCGCTCGGTTATCTTGGTGTTCAGTTCAGCCTGGACGGTGGCGAAGTTGGCCTCCACTTCCGCCTTCCTGTTCCGGTAGTTGGTTACCTCCGGTTCAAGCCTCGGCAAGGACTTCTTCTTCAAAGGAGATCAGTGTCTGTGTTTTGGCCTGGCCTCCAGGCGGCCGTTCTCACCGCCGAATTCATCCTGGTTTCGAATTGTGTCCAGCTCATCGGCCAACTGTTCGGCCCGTTCTTTCTGAAGCTCCAGATAGGGGATGTATTGAAGACAGGTGTCATTCAAGCCATCGACCACATTGTCGGGCAGAAGTTTTGCCGTGGCCTTGCATGCGAATTCGATGGTGGAGAAGGCGGCTTCCTTGAGATTTGACGGAACGCCCGTGATGGCACTGATGAGTTCCGTTGTCAGGTCGCCCAGAAGCACCAGTGCCTCTCCCACGCGGGCCACGGTCCTCTGGGTGACGATAAGGTTGGCCATATCTACAAAGTCCTTCTGGGTGTTCGGGTTCAGTTCCCACTGGCCGGGTTCGCGGCTGTATCCATAAAGGTAGCGGAACATAATGATGACCTGTTCCCGCTGTACTGCAGGATCGGTGCTGGCCTCCCAGGTATTTCTGGCATCGAAGAAATCGCTGTAGGACATGCTGAGCTGAAGCGCCCGTCCTTCATACTGCCGCAGGCGGCTTCTGTGGGCGGCGTATTCCTCCAGGAGCCAGGCATTGCGCGCAGCGAAGGCATTCATGAATGTCCGCGCTTCCTCCATGCCCTCTCTCAGTTCGTCGATCGTCGGTCTCCAGAGGGGTGATCTGCTCATTCGTGAGGGTCGTGATCTGCGTGGTGAGGGCTGCAATCTCAGCCTCGACGCTCGCAATGTCCGCCTGTCTGCATGCGCGAGTCAGCTGGAAGAGCAGAGCAAGTAAGAAGACTGTGGCGACGTACATACGCCGCCTTTTCCTGTCACGTTCAAAGAGTACGTGCAGCAGTGCTCCGCTATCGGCGGGGTGTGTCTCATTGGGCGATGAATATTCATAGTAATTCCCCTCGTCGGCTTTTGCAGGTGGACTGCAGCCCTGTTGAAGGTTGGTTGTGAATCTGCGATGGCCCTTGCCGCGCCACTCGCTGTGGTCTTCTTCGTGAACGTGAGGCGCCGGGTCTGAACCGGCATGACAGATGCGAGTCGTCTGATGAATGCAGTGTGCAGATTATAAGATGTCACAGGAGTGAATGCAAATAAAAATCTTTTGAAACCACATGGACAGTTCCGGGGACAGTATACTTAATTACTGGCATGTGGAGAGTAGAATATGAGGAAGATAATAGTTAATGGTACGCATGGCTCGGTTGTTGCTCCTTATTTTTCCAGCGGCACAAGTAAAAAATGGTTGTAATGATCTGGCCCCCCCTCTTTTTTGATGGCTCAATAACTTAGCCATTATATGCCATATAATTATCCATTGCATCAGTATTTCCCTTATGCTACATCATCCATGTACTTAGCACACAAAACTAAGTATATGTGATGGCGGGTTCATTGATAAGTTTAAAAAGCCTGTAATGATATCAAAGACAAATCTTGTATTTCACCCGTGTATTACGAAGGTTTGGTATAAGAAAAAGGAAATTATCCCTAGTCAAGTTTTAAACTTCATGGAAAGGCTCGTTGTGGAGGTTAATGGATGATTGAGTTAATCAAAGTCGCTTTCGTTTATGGACTGGTATTGGGTTCGTTATACCTGCTCATATCCCTGGGTTTTACTATTGTATGTGGGGTCTTGCGAGTGTTTCATTTAGGATATGGGGTAATCTTTATAATCACAGTATATGTCACGTACATGCTTATGGAGACCTTTCATCTCCATATTGTGCTTGCTATCATCGGGATGCTCATCATCCAAATCGTATTTACGCTAGTGGTAGTGTACTATCCTATTGTGAAACGATACATTGAACAGGAAGAACTTCTTTTGACTGCCCTGGTTTTGGTATTTCTGATTGTGGAGCAAACCGCCAATTTCTTTTATCCAGTAACTGCCGGAGTTTCCATCCCTACTAAAATAATGGGGGGCGCCTTGATAATTGGCATGGCAGCGATTCCTTACCAGTTGATTTTTGCGGCTGTAGTGGCAATTATCACAACCCTCATACTTGTGCTGTTTCTTATGAAAACAAAAATCGGCTTAATAATACGATCGGTGAGTCAGGATATTGAATCGGCAGAGCTCATGGGAGCAGACGTCTGGAAGATATACGCTCTTGCTATGGTTATTTCAGTGCTTCCTCCTACGCTGTGTATGCTTGTTATCGCTCCTGTTTGGGCCATTGAGCCTTCATTGGGCTTGCCATTAATGATCACAGCTATCCTTGTCGCAATATTAGGGGGACTTGGCAATATTAGGGGGAGCATTATTGCTAGTTATATTCTTGGATTCATTGCTTCATTTACAGCATTTTTTATAAATACAAAGTTGATGAGCTTATCAACATTGATAATTGTCCTCATTGTCCTCATTGTCAGACCGCAAGGCATTGCCAAGAGTGAAACCATATGGTGAAAGTATGAGACTTGAGCATCGCAGGGGAAATCTTAAATTACATGTAATGAGTTTGAAACTTGAATGGACGATTGAACCAAGATATTGGAGGAATCCCTTAATTGCCATTACCGGATTACTTTTACTTCCATTCATTCTTTATAACAGGCCAGATTATTTAACTTTATTTATTACTGCGAACATATATGCCTGCATAGCTATTCCTCTGGCTTGGCAAATGACAGGGACTGGCCGCATGAATTTTGGGCCACAGTTCTTTATTGGAATTGGCGGTTATACTGCAGCTTTACTCAGTATTCATTGGGGATGGGGTCCTTGGCAGACACTCGGAGCAGTAATCCTTGTGAGTCTGGGATTCGCAGCGATATTGAGCCCTCTCACTACAGTTGCCAAGGGCCTATATTTTTCTCTTATTACCCTTACATTACCTCTTATTTTTTTGGAATTGACCTTTGTATACACAGAAATATTTAAAGGTGAATCTGGCCTTGCGGGTATCGCACCGCTAGTCAATTTTGCCAGGATGAAGATTAACTTTCTTGCTGCTGCCTACATATCCCTTGGTATTATGTTGTTTTATCTGTTGGTTATAGACAAAATATTCCGATCCAGATTTGGTCTTCTGGCTGCAGCAATTAATGATGATGAAGATGTGGCCCAAACATGCGGCCTGAATATTAACAAATATAAGATGATCTGTTTCATCGTTACTTCAGTGATGATCGCTTTGGGCGGTTGGTTTTTTGCACATCAAGATGGAACATTTGCTGGGATTACATACTTGCCGCTTCCCTTCATGATCAAGATTCTATTGATTGTAATTATTGGCGGACGGGGTGAAATATATGGGGCTATTGTCGGATCATATTTTGTGGCGGTACTCGAAAAGGTTTTAATGAATTTTGGAGCAATCAATTACATTCTTTTTCCTTTAATAATGTTAATTCTGCTCTTTGCTTTACGCGAGGGCTTGTATGGCATTTATCGAAAACATAAATATAAAGAATACTTTCCTGCCATGAGAGTACGTAAGCGCTGATTATAGGAAACATAATAATCATGATAATGGGATAGAGGGATATGCTTCTGACTATAGAGAATGCAGTTAAAAGATTTGGCGGTTTGATAGCAGTCAATAATGTCAGCATGACTGTAGAAAAAGGAGAAATTATTGGGTTAATAGGACCTAATGGTGCTGGAAAAACAACGCTAATGAATTTGATTAGTGGTTTTTATCAAGCCAATTCCGGCAAACTCACATTCAATGGTGTTGATATAACATCATTCAAACAGCATGAAATATGCAAGCAAGGTATAGCCCGTACTTTTCAAATCCCCCGTCCATTTCCAGACTTAACAGCTATAGCAAATGTATGTGTTGGAGTTTTATGTGGCAAGCCAAGACCCCATATGAGCTATCATGACAGTATGCTTGATGCGTCACATTATTTGGAATTTGTAGGACTTTTTGGAAAAAGAAATATTTTGGCCCGTGACCTCAGTCTTTACGAAATGAGAGCCTTAGAATTGGCAAGGGCTCTGGCAACTAATCCTCAACTTGTATTGATTGACGAAGTGATGGCTGGACTGAATCCTGGAGAGGCATCAAGTGCAGTAGATCTTATACAAAGAATGATTGAGGAATATGATGTAACCGTCATTTGGGTTGAACATGTAATGAAGGTGATTATGGCAGCAACAAGCAGAGTTGTAGTATTGCATTACGGAGAAAAAATTGCCTCCGGTCCGCCCTTTGAAGTTGTGAACGATCCAAAAATAATCGAAGCGTATCTAGGAGAGAAAATTGCTTAGAGTAGAAAATATAAATTTTTCTTATGGACTGGTCCAGGTTCTCCATGATGTGGGATTTAATATAGTGGAAGGAGAATTTGTCGCGTTACTTGGATCAAATGGGGCTGGAAAAACGACGTTGCTAAAAACTATTTCGGGTTTATTGAAAGCCTCTTCTGGAAGTATCATGTTTCAAGGTTCTGAGATGATAAATTCAAAACCTGTTACGCGCATAAAAGCTGGGCTTATCCAAGTTCCCGAAGGGGGGAAGATATTTCCCTATTTGTCAGTTTGGGATAATCTCATGATGGGCGCTTCTGGACAGCAAGAAGCTTGGAAACAACGTTACAGCACGGCTGATCGAGTGCACAGTATATTTCCTATTTTGAAGGATCGTAGAAATCAACAAGCGAGTTCGCTAAGTGGCGGAGAAAGGCAAATGCTGGTCATAGGCAGGGGGTTGATGTCGCTTCCAAAGCTTCTCATGGTGGATGAACCCTCAATTGGGTTGGCTCCCAAAATTCTACTGGAAATATTTGATATTCTAAAGACTCTTCGCGAGGAGGGAGTTACCATTCTGCTTTCAGAACAAAATGTTCAGCAGGCTTTAAAGATTGCTGAGCGTGCATATGTTTTGGAGAATGGAAAAATCGTAATGGAAGATTCGAGTGAGATGATTTTAAAGAGCGATCATATTAAAAAAGTGTACTTGGGAATGTGATTTGGAAGCTAATATTCAAATATTTTAATTTTACTCCAGGAATGACAGGAAAAGACCTAGTAGACTCTTAATATTAAGGAGTGCAGATGCTGGAAGACTACTTTAATTATACAGATCAAATTTTTGACAGCTCAGCTATTGAAGAAAAACAAGAAGCCTTAGCAGGAATAAGAGTCCTCGATCTCACTCATGTGATATTCGGTCCTTCGATGACAAAATGGTTGTCATCATTCGGAGCGGAGGTCATTAAAGTAGAGGAGCCTTATGAAGGTGATCTTTGGAGAGTGGCAAGCTATTGGGCGAAGTATTGGAAAGACTCATCGCCTTTTTTTCAAATCCTGAATACAAATAAATATTTTGTGGGTATCGACTTAAAAAAAACAAGAGGGAAAGAGCTAGTATTGAAGCTCGCTAAAGAGTGTGATGTTGTTGTAGAAAACTTTCGTTCAGGACTGGCTGAAGCGTGGGGTATTGGATACACCGCAGTGAGCCAAGTTAATCCTAAAATTATTTATGCAAGCTGTTCTGGATATGGACAATGGGGTCCAATGCGCTTTTTCCCCAGCTGGGATCTAATTGCACAATCCAGGGCAGGGGTGGCCAGGCTTACGGGATTAAGTGATGAAGATACCTATAAGCTTCAAGACTATTATGGGGATTTTTTACCATCCTTATTCGGCCTGAACGCAATCTTAGGTGCACTGAATTACAAGGAAAGAACGGGTAAGGGGCAGTATATTGATATCACACAAGTAGAATCACTAATGCGAATGATGCACCAGTGGTCTTACATGGACTTGACGGGAGAGGATTTGCAAAGCAATGGAAATATTGATGCAGCCATGGCACCTTCCGGCATATTTAAAACCTGTGATGAAAAATTCATTTCGATTGCTATTGCGACTGACGAGCAGTTTATTGCTTTGATGGAAGCTATGAATAGGGAGGACCTTATTGACGATATCCGATTTAAGGAAACATTCGAGCGATTAAAACCCTCCAATGCAGATGCTATCCATAAAATATTAGAAGCGTGGGTAAAAGGAGAAAGTGTTTCTGAAATCATAGATCTTGCACAGAAAAAGGGCTTCCCTGCTGCTCCGGTCATGGATGACTGGATGATTGTGAATGATGAATGGCGAAAGGAAAGAAAAACCGTCATTGAATTTAACGATACAATGTATGGGAAAAATAAGTGGCCTGGTATTCCAGTAGTGCTTGAAAAAACTCCCGGAAGATTGAAAAGCCTTCAAAGACCCATAGGATATCATAATCATTATATTTTGAAAAAAATTCTCGGGTTATCTAAGTCTGAGATTAAACGACTGGAAGCTGAAAACGTTATTGGGTATTGGGGAAATAGTTTAGGCCAAAGACCGCCCTATAGTTATGATATTAAAAATGATCCATTATTTAACTATAATGAAAGCGAATAACAATGGAAAAAAAGGATAATCCTCAAGTATTTTCAAAGCATCTCACAAGCAAGGCTGCTTCAGAGCATCTTTTAAAGTTCAATAACCTTTTAGTTGAAATGATGACGTCTTCGCAGGAAAAGCCAAAAATGCTTGAGGATATTACGGTACTTGAGGTGAGCCACGCGAATTTTCCCGCAATTATAAGTGCATCTATTTTGGGTGAATTTGGTGCAAACGTCATTAAAATAGAACCTCCTGAAGGTGATCCTGCGAGGAAAGTGAGCCCCTTTGGTGTCAATGTAGAAAATGTTGGCATCCCTTTTTTAATGGAGAGTAGAAATAAGAATAATATTACTTTGGATTTCACTCTAGAAAAAGGTTTGAGTAATTTTAAGAAACTGGCTAGTCAAGCAGATGTCATAATTGATGCAATGAAACCGGGATACTTGGATTCATTAGGGATTGGGTATCGTCAGTTAAAACAAATACAGCCAGGTCTGATGTATCTAGCAATATCACCTTACGGTCACTTTACCGAGAAGGCCAGAAAATTTTACAACATTCCCGATACTGATTTAACAGCCCAAGCAGAAGCTGGATACCCGTCATTGACGGGTGATCCAACTGCGCCTGAGCCGCTGAACTTTCCTGTTAAGGCTGGGGTATGGGCGGCTTCGTACATGAGTGCTGCGCTGGCGGTTGCGGGAACCCTCACTGCTCTTTTACATAAAAGAAGGACAGGAGAAGGTCAATTTATTGATGTCGCCACATATGATTGTATTTCGGCATGGCAGTCATTTTCAATTTTGTGGGGAGTATTCTTTAGAAAACCGAGAGTTCGAGTCAAAAACTTTGATTGGAATCTTTTTCCTTACGGTTATTATAAAGCCAAAGATGGATATGTTACCATCGCGGCTGGAAGTGATCAGGATTTTAGGGGAATGCTTAAGGTTTTGGGGAGGTGGGATCTTGAAAACGATTGGCGGTTTGTCTTTGATCGCATTACGGACGATATTGATAAATTGAAAGGTCTGGAAGATGAGTTTAAAAAAGAAATTATCAAATACACGCGGAAAGAAATTGTGCAAAAAACGCTTTCCTTCAGCAGGAAGGCGGCACGAGATAAGCTGCGAGGCAATGGATTCCCCATTATTGTTGAGACTCTTTCACCCCGTGAGGTATTAAAAGAAGAACATTGGCAAGTCAGAAATTCTTTAAAGAAAATAAGTCTACCTGATCAAAGAGATATTTTAATGCCGGATTCTGTCCCTAAGATGTCGGTAACACCACCTAGGATTGATCGTATTGAACATGGTCTTGGTGTACATAATGAAGAAATATACGAAAAATATAATTTAGATAAATAAGTGGGGCGCTGTATTGAAATGTGTCATTTTTGAAAGCCAGGAAATAACAAAGGTGGCGGTTATTTATCAACAATAATTAACAAACGTGAAAGGGGGAACGAAGAATGAGAAAGAAATTGATTTTATGCCTCTTGTGTTTAGGCATAGCTTTACTGGGAGTATCATTCATCTGTACACCGGTAACAGCAGCACCACCTAAAGGGGACCCAATTAATTTTGGGTTGATTACAGCCATCGATGCACCATGGGGCAAGACAAATAAGATTTCCATGGAGATAGCTGTTAATGAAATCAACGAGGCCGGCGGTATTTTAGGAAGACCGGTTAAATTATTAATTGAGGATTGGAAGCGCCAAGTTCCATTGGCTGTTGCCGCATACCGTAAACTCGTTATATCCGAGAAATGCTTATTCGTATTTACTGAGGGGAGCGAGGGTGTGATGGCTTTACAGCAAGAGGCGGTGAGATTATTTTCAGAATACCCACACATCCAAATTGGGAACTACACGGCAGCAGATAAAGTTACAGATGTTGTGAAGGATGAGTATGAAAAATATAAGTTTTTCTTTAGGCCTTTTCCGAGAGCCGGCAATGCATACGATCCAAATTTCAATGTGTGGAGCGTTCTTAATGACATTGGAACGAAAAAATTAGCACTGGTAGTTGAGGATACCGCATTTACGAGCAAACTTATCTCAGGTGTTCCTGGCAGATTTCCTCCGATAAAGGATTGGATAGAAAAGAGAGCACCTGGAGTAAAAGTTGTCGCGATTCATCAGAATTCGGGCACTGAGACAATGTTTTTACCATTATTAGAGCTTATTGCAAGATCAGGTGCGGATACTATGTTCTTGCTGGGTGCGTATACAAACCATGCAACGTTTGCAAATCAGTGGGCTGACTCATCTGCAAAGAATATAGACGTTATTTCATGGTCTGGGGTGAGTGCATATGCTAAATTCTGGGATATGACGCGTGGTAGCGGTCTGGGTTGGATCTCTCAGTTCCCTGAAGTTGAAATTCCTTACACCGATAAGACGTTACCATTTCTAAAAAAATTGCGAGAAGCGGGAGGTGGATTGATGGGATCAACCTATGCCGCCTATGATGGCCCCTGGATAGCAAAGGCTGCAATTGAAAAAGTGGGCAACACAAAAGATGTTTTAGCTATGATTAAGGCCGTTGAACAAGGGGAAGTACAGCATGGATTTTGGAAATGGGCATTCGATGAGCGACATGATCCTGTTATGGGGTATCCTTATTATCCTTGGACTTTCGCTCAGCATCAAGGTCCCGGAAAATACCCTTTAGTGTACCCTCCGGAATTAGTAAAAACGGCAAATCCTGATGATAAGATTATCCGCATTCGAGATCTTAGAAAGATGATGAAAAAGAAATAGGTGTAAGGAAATATCTTATGTAAAAAGTGTACAAGATGATAAGGGCGCTTCTCTGTAACAATCGTATTTTGGCGAAAACTTTGTATTCGGAGAAGCGCCATTTTTTACTTGAAAATTATTCCTGTCGTCCCTTAACCCGACAGACGCAAGTTTGATCCCATGAATACTCCCTTCACACAACAGAAGAACATGGAAAATGTGGCAGAACATGGAGGCTTACCTTTATAAATTTTCCGGGACCGTTTTGGGGAATGCAATGCTCTGAGATACAATAGTCGCGATATCGAGAATGCGGTATTCGTCCAGAGGAGCGCCGATAATTTGCACTGAAACGGGTAATCGTTCATTGGTAAAACCGCTTGGAAGGGCGATACTTGGGAAACCCAATGTACAAAAAGGCGCCGTGAAAAGTGCAACGGTGAGATCTGTTTCACCAACAGCTATCGCGGGATTAGGTGTTGTCGGAATTACCCAGCAGTCGGTTTTCTTCATAATGCGCTTTGCGGTATCAATGAGTTTGGCACGCACTTTCTGAGCCTGAACATAATCAACTGCCGAAACGAGATATCCTGCTTCCAACAATACACGAACATCATCACCGAACCCTTCAGGCCGTTCAACCATGCGATTACGGTGAATCTGACTCGCCTGAGCTAATGTAAGAAATAATCCGGCCGCGTATGCTGATTCGAACTCAGGGAATTGTATTTCAACTACTTCCGCTCCCTCATCTTCAATGATTTTCAAAACATTTTCGTAACCGTTCCAGACCGCCTCATGACAGATGTCTTTAGGAACATGCGGCGCTAACACACCGACACATATGCCTTCAAGACGTCTGCTTCTTTCTTTCAAAACCTTCTTCCCTATTTCATAATTATTCTCGACTAATACTCGGGCATTGTCGTCCAACATAGCTTTAAGTACGTATTCAACGTCTTCGACAGTTCTTGCCATGGGTCCTACATGATCGAGTGTATAGGCTAACGGGAAAATCCCTTCAGTAGGCAAGAGACCATAGGTTGGTTTCAAGCCCACAGTTCCACAGAAACTACTGGGGTGTCGAATAGAGCCCAACGTATCGGTTCCCAATGCAGCTGGCGCCATCCTCATCAAAACGGAAATTGCGCTTCCTCCTGAGGACCCTCCTGCTACATAATTTCTATTCCATGGATTGTAACAGATGCCGTAATGAGGATTCGCCGAAGTCCCTCCCCAGGCAAATTCGTGGAGGTTTGTTTTTCCGAAGGGAATCGCACCCGCCTCTTTCAATTTTTTTACTATTAACGCATCAGTACGTGCTGAAGGTTTATTCTTGAAAAATGATGATCCCGCTGTGGTAACTTCCCCCGAAACGTCTATCAAATCTTTAATTGCCACAGGAATCCCCGATAGAAGACCTCTCTCGGTTTGAGGTAATTTATCAATCTCTTGCGCCCTCTTTAATAGTTTTAAGGGATCTATAGAAATGAATGCATTCAATTTATCGTTGTATAGTTCAACCGCGTCTAGACAGCTTTTAACGATTTCTTCCGATGACACTTCTCCCTTTTGGAGAAGCCTCACCATGTCAACCAGATCAAAATCGCGTATTGGGCTCATTTTTCAGACCTTTCTTTAAAGAAGTCCGGTTTTTCCAAGGGTTCATATTGCTCCGTATCGACTTGATGTAAACCAGCCGCCAACTGTGTTAATAACGGATACAACCCATCGGGTGCACCAAGAGATTGGACACGCTCGTCGGATATTTGCATCCCTGCGATATAGAACACATTTTTTATAAATTCCTTTGCATCCATAGATGTACTCCTTGCCGAGCATTATAGCCCACTATCTTTCTTGTTCGACTTACATGCCCAAAGGCTACCCGGGTGGTATCAAGGCACCCGGGTACCATACAGGATTTATTTCGAACTATTATTTGCAGTTCTTCAGTCCTTCGGGAATTGAGGGTGCACACATACGTGCAGGAACCACAAATACCTTGCCATAACTAGCGAACTCATACCACTGGCTGGGATATACAAACTCTGTCACGAACATATCCCGTTCTGTCTGGTGATCGACTGCACGTATTTTTGACAACATGATTTATCAAATATAAAAATCCACTGCGACCACTCCTGAAGCAAGCGTTATGGGTTTACGCGATCGAAAGGTAAACTGAAAGTATGGTGGCGCCCCATGGGGGAATCCGGTAAAATCTCAAGAACTGTCATTGTCTCCGGCAATGGGATCGGCCTACAGCTCCAAACGCAAGTTGAAAACATCCGTTCCTTTCAGTGTATACATCTGAATGGAAACGATTTTCACATCGTTTCATATGGTGAACACTATTATGACCTTGAACGCAGTAAGGTCGCGCTAGTAAAAGAAAAAGGGGTATTCCTCTGCGTGGGTCATCTATACGTGGGAAGTCTGGGTGCGACGGGGACAGAGCGAGATCCTTTCTACGGCACATGAAGAAAAACGACAGTAATCCCTCCTTTATGCCGAAGGAGGGATTACTGCTTCTGCGTATTGGCGCGCTTCCCATCGGTGGCATGGCACGGTGTATACAATTTTATCAAACCTCTTGCTGAACTTTGATCTCCTTTCTGTTCTGAACCCAGATTATGAGACAAAGCAGGAAGGACGTGGCAAGACCAATCAATGTTACACTTAGCTTGGGGAAGCTTAGGACAAAGCCCGAAAGCACTAAGGGCAGCCGGAGCCAATTATTCACTCTTCCCAATCCCTGCAAATATCCCTCAAGACCGGCGCTGATAAGCGCGATGCCAAGGATGCAGGATGGCAACACATGTATGAGCTTTCCCAAATCTCCCTGCAGCACCAGTGCCGGCTGGAAAATGAAGAACAGGGGCACGAAGTAAATCACCACTCCCAGGCGCATGGCCGTAAAACATGTCTGTAAAGGTGGCGAGCCGGCGATGGTTCCCGCCAGAAACGCTGCGGTGCCGATGGGGGGTGTGATGACGGAAAGCATGGCGTAGTACACAATGAAAAGATGAACCGCGATCACATTCAGATTGCCCAGTGTGATAATGGCGGGCGCCAGGGTTACGGCAAGAAATATGTAGGCAACGATGGCGAGCCCCGCCATGCCCATGATAAAGCACGCCGCCATACCGAAGAGAATCACGAGATAGAGGTTCCCTCCACCCATGTGGACAAGGCCCGAGGTAACAGAACCGGTGACGCCGGTTATGGTGAGACCGCTCACCACGAAGGCGATGGGTAAAATGATGGCTGAAGTCTGACAGATGAGCGTTCCGATCTGTCGCAGAGTCTGAAGAATTCTGGTTGGTGTCATCCAGGTGTCTCTGCGGAAAAAGGAAAGCGCGATCATGAGCAAAGAGGCATACCACGGCGCGTAGTATTCCCATCGCATGTAAAGGAGACCCCACACCAAAAAGATGAGAACGAAAAGAAAAGGCCATCCTCGGGACATGACCTTCTTGAGCGAAGGGATTGTCTCAGGGGGCATTCCCTTCATGTTGGTTCTGGCGGCATAACCGTCGACTTGCAGCATCAATCCCAGGTAATAAAGAAAAGAAGGAATAATGGCGGCAATCATGATTGTGCGATATTCCGATCCGACGGTCATAGCCATAACGAAGGCGATGGCGCCCATGACCGGGGGCATGAGCACACCGCCCGTTGATGCACAGGCTTCTATTGCGCCGGCATAGTGCGGCGGGTATCCTGCTCTTTTCATCGTTGGAATCGTAATGGCGCCGGTACCGGCGATATTCGAAAAAATACTTCCGCTGAGGCTGCCGAAAAACGCGCTCGCCACAATGGAAACTTTGGCTGGTCCGCCGCGAAAGCGTCCGAATAAGGCGTTTGCCAAATCGATAAAGAAATCTCCTGCGCCGGTGGCAAGCAGCACCCCTGCAAAGACAAGAAAGCCCAATATAATTTCAGCCACAATTTTTGTCGTGATCCCCAGCATGCCTTCGGATCTGAAGACGTGCGCCTCGATAGTTCGGGAAAAACTGTACTGGAATCCTTCAAGAAGACCCGGAAAGTATGACGCGACAATGGGGTAGAGACCCAGCAGCAGGACGACCGCAAGAAAGGGGATTCCTCCGCTGCGCCGAGCCGCTTCCATCATCAGCACCCACATGACAATACCGAGAGGGATATTGCTCCAGTTGCTGATTACCATGTCCCTGGAATGCAAGAAGAAATATAAACAGATGGCAAAGGAAAGAACGGCAAGAACTAGATCGTACCAGGGAAGCCCCACTGTTTTTTTGGAACCGGGCAGGACTATGAAGGAGGCTGCCGAAAAAATAGCTATGAAAAGCCAATAATATTGTGCATCGAGGAGCCGTATTCCGAAAAATGAAAAACCGAAAATATACACAATGGCAAGATAAATTCCTGCGGCAGACAGTGCCAAAAAAAGAATTCCCTGCCAGCTGTACAGGTCACCCAGACGAGATGATTGGGATTCAGTATGTGGTGTCTTGTCAGTCGTTTTTTGCTGATCCATACAACCAAGCCTCCATGCTCTCCCGGTATGTATTGTCTTATGGAACGTTCTTTGCTGATCCTTACGGAAGACAGCACCCCTGTTCAGCCCTGTCGTTTCTAACCCTTAGACAGTGTCGCAGGATGTCATGCAGAAAGGGCATTGAATTGCGTGCAGGGGTGCGGTTCCCTGTAACCGCCTCCCCCGCACGATATTGCTTCACTACAAACGCACTTTGAAAACAGGCAGCCCTTCTGTGTGCTTTCTGAATATTTTCAAGAACTCCTCATTTTCCCAGTGCATTTTTATGCCTTTGGATTTTGCTTCTTCCTGAGCAGCTTTCCTGGCGGCAAGCCAGCGGTTCTGCAAGTCTATGGCATTCTTATTCCATTTGTCGTCTTCTGCGGTCCATTTTCCTATTTCTCTGAGATATCTGATAGTGCCATTGTGAACCGGAAGGGGGCTGTGGTCGAGGAACCAGCGTGTCATTTCAATCGACATGCGTGGCGCAAGTGCATGGACTCCTTTGTAACGGTCGAAATTCTCATGAAACCACTTGGCTAAGCGGTACACCAATTCCTCATCAAGGTCAGCCCGTCCCCAGTAATTAAAGCTTGAAGACAAACCCTCGTGCCCTTTTGCAGAGGGGACGCCCAACTCGATCTTTGCAGGTATATGTGTGGGCCTTATGCTAAGCCATCCCTCCCAGCCTTTTTTATCAGAGAGAGGCTGATCCAGGAAGCGTATTCCCTTGGGGTGCCCTTCCATTTCATAAATAACTGAGCTTATCGGCGCTACCCAGGTTATGTCAGCCTTTCCGTCGGTTATTGAGCGGCAGTTCTCCGCATAGCTGCCCGCGGGTACGAAGATCCAGTTTTCCTTCGCATCTTCCGGCGACCATCCCACAAATTTTGGTAACGCCTTCTGGACAGCCACCATCATTGGCGGTGATTGCGATGACAAGGAAACTCTGACGCCTTTTTTCTTGATGTCGTAAATGGTTTTAATGTCCGAATCCCCACGGACCACGAAAAGCCAGGGGGTATCGTTTGCATGCCATACAAGCCTGGTGGGATGGGGCGGCGTGGTGGAGTATCCATGTATTCCCTCCTGAGAAAAACGGGTGTCCGCAATAGAGATTGCGGCCAGGTCGAAATCCTTGAATTCAGTGAGTCGCTGGTAGCGCCCCGTCTCACTGTCCTCCGGCACAACTCGTATTCTCATATCGGTGTCCTGGTGCATTATGGGCGCCCAGCCGTTGGTGGCGGCAAAGACGCCGCTTGACGTGCCTGGCGTGCCGATAGTAAGCGTCCTGGGCCATTTGAAGTCATCGGCCCATGCAGAAGATCCGCAGACCAGGCAGAAGGATACCAGGAAACTGACCATAAAACCTGCACACAAACCTGTCTTTCTCATGATTTTCTCCTTACGTTAGTATTAGAACGATTTTTTTGTCGTTCTTATTATTCTTTGTCGGGATTAAATCCTATGTTGCAATAACGTCAGTCTCTGTCTCATTACCTCCTTTCTGCAGTTTGAAGCCTTTGGCAGGACGCCTGTCATAAACCGATATGCCCAGTTTTTCCTGGCTTTCAGGGCAGAATCGGGCATAAATAGCTTTGACTGTATGATTTGGCTATGTATGTCATCAGGACAAAGATGATCGAGTTTTCGTCGATCTACTCTGGATTGGTTGCGATGACTTTGCCGGCGTCTTTTTAGTCGAGGCATTGTAACGCATTCTTTTCGACCTGTTTAAATCTCAATTAAAGAGGGCTTTTCGCCGGAAAACTGCACAATCATGCATTGGTAAGATATGGGGCAGCTTTTGCTTACGTTCAAGCTGTCAAAGATCAAACAGTGCAATCAAGGCGAAAAAGTAAAGTAATTAGCTGTAATGTTCTGAACCCTGCGTTGCGCTAGATATGTGAATATGCGCATACACCAGAAGAGAGGCAGAGCAGACTGTACCATATCGTGCCTGCCATTCACCCGGTGCGGTTCCCTTTATGTCCAGACGCTTCATCTATAACAGGCAAAAAAATGAATGTCAACAACTGTCCGGTGGGGATGTTCCTTGAATGAAATCGTGTCGTGATGGAAATTGCTGGTCATAAGACTCGAAGTGTATTTGATCGATACAACATCGTTTCACAGGACGACCTGAAGGAAACCGCTAGAAAGAGGCAAGAATTCAGAGAAAGACAATCTGGACAGTTACGAAATGGTTACAATAGGCCAATCCAATAAAAAGGGTTACAACCTTGAAGGCTGCAACCCCTTGATTTTAAATGGTGCCGGAGCTCGGAATCGAACCGAGATGACCTTGCGGTCGGGGGATTTTGAGTCCCCTGCGTCTACCAGTTTCACCACTCCGGCGATGGGCCCGATTATAACGGGGGAGGGTCAATTGTCAAGAAAATTATATTGACAAGAGAAAAACCCTGTGCTAGCTAAACCGTCTGTTTGTGAACGTACTGCGGGGCTGTAGCTCAGTTGGGAGAGCGCTTGAATGGCATTCAAGAGGTCGTCGGTTCGATCCCGTCCAGCTCCACCATTAACTTTTAAACAAACCGATCCTGTTGCCGAGTCCGGCAAACCAGAATCGGTTTGTTTGTTTTTATAAAATAAGGGGCTACAAGTAATAGTTTCTGCCCGGACAGTGTAAAAACACTCGATTTTCAAGAAATTTTGTTACACCCCCTTCTTTCTTGGCCCTTTATTCTCTGTTTTTCAGGTTCCCTTTCGGGCTCAAGCCCGGTGGGACCGGGTTGTGCAAAGTGCCCTCCTGCTCCGCTATTTTCTGCTGATACCGCCGAAACGCTTCGACTATTTCATCAAATAAATCATTTTGCGCAACACAGAAAGAACTGGGACGCCTGAATGACTAAGAAACTCAATAATATTTCAATAAACCGGTACATTGATAAATTCAGCCGGACAAAGGATCAGATGGTACAGGCAGCGCGATCCGGTGTTCAGAATATTGCCGAGGGCTCACAGGCCTCGGCAACCTCGAAGAAGACCGAACTGAAACTCACGCAGGTGGCTCGTGCCAGTCTGGAAGAGCTGACGCTGGATTATGAAGATTTTCTGCGGCAGCGGGGACTGCCGTAGTGGAGAAAAGATAATCCGCTCCGGCAAGCGCTGATTGATCGGCGGTGTCAAACCGCTGATGAGGTGGCGGCGTGGGTCAAGGAAGTGAGTCGATTTTATAGACAGAGTGAACGCGGTGAACCGTGTGGACAGAACAGCAAACAAGGGATATCGTCCACAGAGTCCACTACGTCCATGTTGTCCACCAGAATCTATCCCGACATCTCAGCAAATGCTGCATTGGTGCTTTTAACAGTAGCCTGTTCACTCCTCGACCGTCAGGTCGAGGGGCTGGCAAAGGATTTTGAAAACGAAGGCGGTTTTACGGAGCGCCTTTATCGTGTGCGCAGCGCAAAACGAAGGAACAACAGATGAATGACCGAAAACAAAAACTGATCGACCTCGGTGCGGATGCGCTTGCAGATGCCCTGCTGGAGCTTGCCGTTCATTCAGATTTAGCCGATGACCTGATTGAACGGCTGCTTGCCACGCCGAAAGAAAATATTCAGCGTTTCAAAAGGAAACTTTCGGGCCTGAAACGTTCAAAACGGTTTATTGACTGGCGGGGCGCCGCCGGTTTTGCCCGGGAGCTTGAAATGCTATTGCAGGATTTAAAAGCCGGCGTTAACGATCCTCTCACCGGCGTTGAGCTCGTCGCAGCGTTTTATGAGGCCGACAGTATTATTTTTGAGATGTGCGATGACTCCAGCGGAAATATTGGCGATGTGTTCCGCTATGCTGCCAAAGAGCTGTTTGTGGACTATGCCTTGCGCTGTACCGATAAAGAAAAAATTGCAGACATCATTCTGAAGGTGAATCAAAATGATGACTACGGCATCCGTGATACATTGATTGACTGTGCCGGGGAATGTCTGCCTGAAGCGGTTATCCGAACAATGATTGCCACCCTTCAGAAATGGGCAGATAAAGAAAAAGTTAAATATGGCATAAATCATCCCCTGCTGCTGATTGAATTGCTGGCCCGCCAGATCAAGGATGCAAAGCTCTTTGAAAAGACCCGCATCGCTTCATGGGGAACGCTGTCCACTGCGGCGCTTGTCGATATTGCCCGGGCGTATCTGGAAAGTGGAGATGTTGAAACAGCCCATTCGTGGCTGAAGAAAATTCCCGAGGGAGAAACGTTTCAAGCCTATGAACGTGATCAGTTGCTGCTGGAAATCTATCAAAAAAAGGGTGATTCCGCAAAACTGACGGAGCTTTTGTGCCGGAAATTCAGATCCTGTCATTCCATTGACACCCTGCAGGCACTTCTCGATGTGATTGGCCATGGCAAGCGGGATGACGTCATAGCCGGTGAGGTGGTGCAGATTCTGGAAAGCAGCACTCTCAAGGCGTCGGATGCAGAGTTCCTGGTTGCAATCGGGAAGATAAATGAAGCCGAAGCTTACCTTCTTAAACGGGCCGACCAGCTCGATGGCAGGCATTACAGCAGCCTGCTTTCTTTAGCCGAAGCGATGGAATCGGAAGGCCGATATCTTGCTGCCAGTCTGATGTTCCGCAGCCTGCTGATTTCGATTCTGGAACGGGGCTACACCAAGGCCTATTCCCATGGTGTCCGCTATTTGAAGAAGTTGGATACGCTGGCGGTACGCATTTCCGACTGGAAAGAATTTACTCATCATGAAGCTTTCAAAGAAAAGATTATTCAGGACCATGGCCGAAAACAAAGCTTCTGGTCAAAATATGAGGTGAAGAAATGAACGAACTATTTTATCGACTCAACATATGGACTGTTCGATGATAATATGCCCTCAAATTATTGCTATTGATTGTGCAAAGGCGCTGTAATGATTGCCCCGTTCCATTTTGCCATGGCCTATGTCCTGGATATGCTGCTCGGAGATCCACGCTGCATCCCCCACCCCGTTCAGATAATCGGGTGGGGAGTGCGCCGGTGTGAGGGGCTGGTTCGGCGTCACTTTTCCGATTTGAGGCGGGGCGGGGCGCTCCTCTGGCTGGTCGTTGTGGCAGGGACGTACGGGGGCGCATATCTGCTCCAGGCGGTGGCATACTGGATTCATAGTGCTTTTGGGGCAGTGGTGGTGATCGCCGGTGCGTGGACGACACTGGCCACGCGGTCTCTCTTCGATCAAAGCAAGGCAGTTGTCGTTGAGGTTGAAAAAGGAGATCTACCCGCGGCGCGCATGAAACTATCCATGATCGTGGGTCGGGATACGGAGGACCTTGGGGAAGAAGAAATTCTTCAGGCCGTGGTTGAAACGGTGGCGGAGAATATCTCCGACGGAATTATCGCCCCGATGTGCTATCTCCTGCTGGGAGGCTTTCCTCTGGCGCTTGCCTATAAGGCGGTCAATACGCTCGATTCCATGGTGGGGTACCGCGACGAGCGATACCGGGATATGGGGTGGTGTTCCGCGCGCGCGGATGATATTGCCAACTGGATACCGGCACGGCTGACGGGGTGGCTCGTTGTGGCGGGCGCCTTTGTCCTGGGCCTCAACGGCCGCAATGCCTGGCGCATCATGCGCCGTGACGGCAGGAATCACCTCAGTCCGAACAGTGGGATTCCGGAAGCGGCGATGGCGGGCGCCCTCGGTCTCAGGGTGGGCGGCGCCCATATGTACTTTGGGAAGCCTCTAGAAAAACCTACAATCGGTGACAGGCACAAGACGATAGACACTGGGGATATTCGGGTGGCCTGGCGCATCATGGTTTTTTCATCCTCTGCAATGGCCATTCTGGTGCTGATTGTTCTTGTGGTGGTGTATCATGGATAAACGAGACCATGGCGGCAATGTGCATGCCCTTGCCCGTGAAAGGGGGATCTCAAAGAATTCGATTATCGATTTCAGCGCGAATATCAACCCTCTCGGATATCCTGACGAGGTCCGCAGGAAGGTAATGGATAGCATGGAGTGCATCCTCACCTATCCTGATCCCGATTCCCATGACCTCACGAGGGCGCTGGCCGAGTACCACGGGATCGCCTTCGAAAACATTCTTGTCGGAAACGGCGCCACGGAATTTATCTACTGGCTTCCGCTCCTCTTCAGGCCGCAAAAGGCGTTGATCGTCACGCCCGCCTTCAGCGAATATGAGAAGGGACTGCTGCTGGCAGGCGCCGATATCACTTTTTTTCAGACCCGCAGGGAAGAGGGATTCCACGTTGACACAAAGATGCTGGCAGCACAGATCGCGGGCGGCATCGATATGGTGTGCCTCGGCAATCCCGCCAGTCCATCGGGAGTCCTCACGGAGAAAGAACGTCTGCATAGGCTGATAGGCGCCGCCGAACAAGCGGGAACAATGATGGTGATCGACGAGGCCTTCATCGATTTTGTTGAAGAGGAATCGATCAAAAAACGGGCTGTCCAATCGAAGAGTGTGGTGATTCTCCGATCAATGACAAAATTTTTCGGCATTCCCGGTCTCCGTGTCGGGTATTGTATTGCAGACGCCGGGATAATCACACGAATTCTAGACGATATGCCTCCCTGGACGGTCAATGCGCCGGCGCAGCTGGCCGCCGCCGCGGCGCTGAGTGATTCGTCATACATTCGAAAGAGCCGTGAATACATGAAACGGGAACGGACGCATCTCGAGAACGAACTGTCGAGTATCGAGGGATTCAGCGTGATGCCCGGTGTGGCCAACTATCTTCTTGTGTACATGGATGATGCTATTCCCTTTGATGCGCCGGAACTGAGAGAGCGCATGCTCGCATCCAACATTGCCATCCGCGACTGTTCGCACTACCGGGGACTGGGTGGGCGGTTTTTTCGGGTGGCCGTCAAAAGGAGGGAAGAAAACATGATCCTTGTCGATGCGTTGCGCGAGGTCTGCCCATGAGACCCATCCGGTTCATTCGATTAAGAAATCGTTGACAGTACGCACAGAAACAGGTACGTAACACTTCATCCTTCCAATGTGAAGGCCTGGTATTTTTTATTAGGGAAAGAATGGGCCGCCTGAAGGCGCCCGGATTTTTCCGTTTCCCGATTGTGACGTTTCACCCATGAGTATCAACAAAAACGGAGGGAGGTTGGATCGGATGGAAGATAAAGTTCTTAACAGAGGGCAGCAGGAACTCCGCGCAAAGGTTCTTGAGGCCGGACTCTGTACGGGTTGCGGGGCCTGCATTGATCTCTGCCCCTATTACCGGTCGTACAGGGGGAAAACTGCGGTGCTGTTTCCCTGTATCATTGATGAGGGGCGCTGCTTTGCCTACTGTCCCAAGATCGAGGTAAATCTCGACGAGCTTTCGCAGAAGTTTTTCAACGCACCTTACAGCGACAATCCCCTGGGGTCATACCAGTCGATAATGATGGCGCGGGCCGGCGCCGCGATGAAAGATATCGCACCGCAGGCCGGTGGAACAGTGTCAACCCTCATGTACTTTGCCCTCAAAAAGGGTTACATCGACGGCGCGGTATTGACGGACCGAAAAGGGCTGCTGCCCGAGCCTCGCTTCGTCACCGATCCCGAGGACGTGCTTTCCTGTACGCAGTCGAAATATACGGCGGCGCCGACGCTCTCGGCATTGAATCGGGCCGTTAAAGAGGGAGCTGCCAACATCGGCGTAGTGGGAACCCCCTGTCAGGTGCTTGCTGCGGCGCAGATGCGCACCAATCCTCTCCAAAAAGAGGACTTTGTCGATCCCTTTGGTCTTGTGGTGGGGCTTTTCTGCACCTGGGCCATCGACTTCAGGCTCTTTGAACCCTTTGTTTCCGAGAGAATCGAGATCAGCCGAATCAAAAAAATAGACATTCCACCTCCCCCTTCGGAGATACTGCAGATTTTCGGTGACGACGGAACCACGTTGGAAATTCCCCTTGCCGAAATACGGGAGCTTGTGCCGGAAGGGTGTTCCTACTGCATCGACATGACCTCCGAATTTTCCGATGTGTCCGTCGGCGTAATGGAAGGGCGTCCCGATATGAATACGCTGATTGTCAGGACCGACCGAGGACGCAGGATTGTCGAGGAGGCTCAAAAGCAAGGGTATCTGACCATTTCCGATATGCCGAAGGAAAACCTTGAACATCTTGCCTGGGCGGCCGGGAACAAAAAGAAGCGCGGTCTTGCCAAGGCGCACGCGCACGGCATGGTTAATACGGCGGACGAAGGGTCGAAAGCCTATTTACGGATGAGCGTCAGTGTTGTCGATCGGCTGATTGCATAAGAAACGGGGAGGTCACCATGTCCTATTTGACAGATACAAAAGAAGGCGCTTCCTATCTGGTGATGGGAAACGAAGCAATTGTGAGGGGCGCCCTGGAGGCCGGTGTGAATGTCGCCAGCGGGTATCCGGGAACGCCCTCATCGGAAATCATCGAAAGTCTCTCCAAGGTTGCGACGGAACGCAATCTCTATGTGGAATGGTCCGTAAACGAAAAGGTTGCCCTTGAAGTGGCCGCTGCGGCCTCCTTTGCCCAGCTGCGGGCCCTCTGCGCCATGAAGCAGAACGGGGTAAATGTGGCATCCGATTTTCTTCTCCATCTGGTTGGTTCGGGGACGAGGGGCGGCCTTGTGTTGGTTACCTGCGACGATCCGGGGGCGCTTTCCAGCGTCAATGAGGGCGAATCGCGGTATTTTTCCCGGCTCATGGAGATACCGCTTCTGGAGCCGGGGAATTTTCAGGAAGCAAAAGACATGACCAAGTGGGCCTTTGAGCTTTCGGAAGAGTTGAAGCAGATCGTGGTGGTGCGGAGCGTGACCCGCATGTCCCATGCCAGCGGCAACATAACCTACGGAGCGCTTGCCGAAGGAGAGAGGAAGGCCGAATTCAAATACAACGGATTTATCCTCGATCCGGATGAAGGGGTGGTCATCAGCGCCCCGGTGGACTGGAAGCATCAGCAGCAGCAGGAAAAGGTGAAAAGGGCCAGGGAGATCTTTGAAGACTGTCCTTTCAATACCTACGAAGGACCGGAAGCGCCGGAACTGCTGCTCATTACCGGCAGCGCCTGTTATCTCTACAGCAAGGAGGCGATAAACGTGCTTGGTGTGGAAGATCGGGTGGGACTTTTAAAACTGGGTACCACCTGGCCGCTGCCTCCGAAATTGCTGGCGAAAAACCTTTCGAGAACCGACAGGGTGATGATCGTAGAGGAGGTGCTTCCCTTCCTCGAGGAAAACGTAAAAATTCTCGCTGCCGAGCAGGCGGCCGAGATAGGTGTGAAAACCTTTTACGGGAAGAACGACGGCACGATTCCCATGACGAATGAACTGAATCCGGACATCGTCATTGCAGGTCTTTCGAAGGTCCTGGGGATCGACTATGTGCCGGTGTCGGCCGAATATGATCAGTCGGCGAAACTGTCCGCCTTTGTGGGGGCGCCCGTGCGGGATCAGGTGTTCTGTCCCGGCTGCCCCCATCGCGCCTCCTTTTTCAGTATACATAACGCCCTCGAACTGGACGGTCGCAAAGGGTTCGTCTGCGGCGATATAGGCTGTTACTCGATGGCCATCAGACCCACGGGGTTTGAGACGCTCAAGACGCTCCATGCCATGGGGTCCGGTATGGGGGTCGCCAGCGGGTTCGGAAAACTCGGGCAGTTCGGCATGGATCAGCCGGTCCTGACAGTATGCGGCGATTCCACCTTCTATCATGCCGTGATTCCGGCCCTGGTAAATGCGGTGCATAATAAGGCCGATATCACCCTGGTGGTGCTCGACAACAGCGGCACGGCCATGACGGGCTTCCAACCCCATCCCGGTCTTGATCACAATGTGCTCGGCGATGAGGTGCCTGCCATTGATGTGGCCAAAATATGCGAGGCCATCGGCGCCCGCGTCGAGATCACCGATCCTTTCGATCTCGAAGGGACTCAGGAGATGTTGAACGAGCTCATCGAGGACAAGGGCGGGGTAAAGGTGCTGATCATGCGCAAGGCCTGTGCGCTGAGTCCGCAACGTAAAAACAAAAAAGACTATGAAATGAAGGTGGACGAGACGATCTGTCTGGGCGAGGAATGCGGATGCGGCCGCTTCTGTACCCGTGTGTTCCGTTGTCCCGGTCTCGTCTGGAATGAAACAAAGAAGAAGGCGGAAATAGATCAGGTGATATGCGTGGGATGCGGTGTCTGTGCCGATGTCTGTCCCCAGCATGCCATTACGCGGGAGGAGGTGGCGTAACGATGACAGCAACACAATTATCGAGTGACCCCTACAATGTGATAATCACGGGCGTGGGCGGCCAGGGAAACGTCATGGCCTCGCGGGTGTTGTCGAACATGCTGGTGCAGAAAGGATATTATGTCACCATCGGAGAGACCTTCGGCGCGTCACAGCGGGGAGGGTCCGTAATGAGTCACATTCGCGTATCCTCTCAGTCCACCTGGAGTCCCCAGGTGCCGAAAGGCCGTGCGCATATGGTAGTGACACTGGAACCGATCGAGGCAATCAGGGTACTTGCAAATTACGGTAATCCCGATGTGAAGGTGCTTACCAATACGCGGCCGATTTATCCCGCAGGGGTTATCGCCGGCGAGTCGGCCTACCCTGATATTACAGAAATAGAAGCGACGCTGAAGAAGCTGGCATCGAAGGTCTGGCTTCTCGATGCGACTGACGAGGCGGTCAAGCTGGGGAATTCAATCCTGGGGAACATCATTATGATCGGCGCCGTTTCCGCTGTGGGGGATCTCCCCATCAATCGAGACGATTTCAGCGCCGTCATATCACGAAGCCTGCCCGGGGATAAATTACCCGATAACCTCAAGGCCTTCGATCTCGGGGCGGAGATGATGAAGCAGTAACCACTCTATGAAGTACAAAAAAGGCTGGAGGAGTTTCTCCAGCTTTTTTTTTGTGAAGGCTAAGGGCTTCGAAGTTTCTTCTTTACCGCGTCCAGCACTCCGACCATGATGTCCCCTGCACCTGCATTTACCACCACCGATGCCATATAGTCGAGGGGGGTTGGATCTCGATTGATGATGACCAGTCTGGCGCCGCTCTGCACAGCATATGCGGGCATATGGGCGGCGGGGTAGACCACCAGAGACGAGCCGATCACGATACAGAGATCGCACTGGCGGGAGCGGACTTCCGCCTCCTGCGTTTCTTCCACGGGCATGGCCTGACCGAAGGATATGGTGGCCGATTTCATGATGCCGCCGCAGGCATCGCACAGGGGGATTTCGATTCCTTCATCGAGCCACCCTTCGATTTCCTCACGGGGCCAGCGCTTGCCGCATTCCAGGCAGAGCACATAGCGGGTAGTGCCGTGAAGCTCGATCACCTTTTCCGGCCTGTTGCCCGCCAATTGGTGCAGACCGTCGATATTCTGCGTAATGACGCAATCCAGCTTGCCCATTTTTTCAAGTTCGGCAACGGCAAAGTGGGCCCTGTTGGGTTCGACCTTTGTCCAGGGTATGGCACGAAAGAACTGCCAGGCCTTGCGCCGCACTTCGATGTTGCTCACGAACCGCTGGTACGTGAATTCCCTGGGATCGAATTTCGTCCATACCCCTCCCGGCGAACGAAAGTCGGGAATCCCCGATTCGGTGCTGATGCCGGCCCCCGTGAACACGACGACAGTGTCTGCGTTGACGATAAGATCGGCGATCTCTTCAATTTTGGTTGACGTTGCATCGCTGGTCATCTCGTTACTGTGCCCCCTTACAATTACACCATTCGTTTTTAACTTTTGCATATTTGGGAGAGCTTTGTCCAGATCTGTTTGGTCTGTAGGTGCAGGGCACGGGGTACAGGATTCGAGGTATAAGGTGTGGGGTGCGAGGGGATTTTTTACCCTAAACCTCGCACCTTATACCTTGCACCCTAATAAAGAAGGTTTTTCTCTGCGTCTCAGCGCGATAAAACCGCATCTCAGGCGCCGTATTTGGAAAGCTTTCCCCCATGAGCCAGGGCGAGTCCCATGAGGTACATCATGGGCATGCGCGCAAGTCCCCCGCCGATGCAATCCCGTTCTCCGAAACGCTCTACCCGGTCGGGCCGGCAGGTCCGCGACGCCAGAATGACCGGCACGGGATGCCAGCTGTGGCCGCCCATGGCGGCTGGGGTGGAATGATCCCCCGTCACCACCAGGACGTCGGGTTTGAGCCCTGTGACGGCGGGAAGGTAAGAATCGACCTCTTCAATGACCTTGACCTTTGCATCGAAATCGCCGTCTTCTCCCCGTGAATCGGTGGGCTTGATATGGACGAAGAAAAAGTCGTAGTGTTCAAAAGACGCTTCCAGCGCGGCGATTTCTCCTTCAATGGAACCCGTAATGGGGTGGATGTCCATGCCGAGCAGACGTGAGATTCCACGGTACATGGGATATTCCGCGATGGCAAGCGGCGTGAGGCCGAACCGTTCAGAAAGGGTATTAAATTTACGGTACCGCGCGAATCCTCTCAGGAGGATCATGTTGGCCCGTTCCTCGTCGGAGAGGATAGCATGAGCCTGTTGCAAAAGGCGTTGTACAATGTGTGCGGTCCTTTCCGCCGCCGGGTTCAGGGCCCGGGGGATCAGCGGCGCTTTCCCCGCCGCTTCCGGATCGCTGTCAGTGAGTTCGTCGGAAAGGTCGTCACCGCGAAGGGCAATCAGGGCGCGATGTTCTTTTTCCGGTGCCATGAAGAATTGAACGTCGTTCCCCAGGTCGATGCGGGCCTGCATCTTTTCGCAGATCCGCCGGTTTGAATCTGTGTCGATGCGGCCCGCTCTTCGGTCCGTCACGATGCCGTCAGCATTGATGGTGGCGAGATTTACCCGCATGAAAAGATCTCGTTCCGTCATGGAAAAGTCGATGCCGGCGGCGGACAGCAAGCCTCTTCCCACTGAGGTTTTGACGGGATCATAGCCGAAGAGGGCGAAATGGGCAGGTCCGCTGCCCGGTGTCACACCGTACCCCACGGGATCGAGAAGACCGCAGACCGATTGCTGCGCCAGTGCGTCCAGGTGCGGGGTATGGGCGGTTTCAAGCTCGGTGAGATGGTTGTGTTCCCAGGGCAGGCCCCCCAGACCGTCCATGATGAGAAAGACAATCTTCGCCTTGTTTTTAGTCGCCAGGGAATCGATAATCTCCGGGTTCATGACTGTGTCCTTTTCTTTAATGAATGTGGTGTTCAGCGGAAAGAGCGGGTCGGCGTTCCCGCTCTTTCCGCTGGGTTTCTTATCTCATCTTCAGCAGTTTTCGTGCAATGACCATCCGCTGCACCTCGTTGGTGCCTTCGTAGATCTGGCAGATCTTGGCATCGCGCATGTGCCGCTCCGCCGGATAATCCTTGCAGTATCCGTAGCCGCCGAATATCTGCACGCCCTCGACGGCGGCCCGCATGGTGACGTCGGAGGCGTACATCTTGGCCATGGCCGCTTCCTTCTCGAAATCCAGGCCGTTGTCTTCCAGCCAGGCGGCCTTGAGCAGCAGCATCTCCGCGGCGTCGATCTCCGTTGCCATGTCGGCCAGCTTCCATTGGATCGCCTGGAAGGAGGTGATCGGTTTGCCGAACTGTTCCCGATCCTGGGCGTAGGCGAGACAATCTTCCAGCACGGCCTTGCCGATGCCGCAGGCCTGCGCCCCGATGCCGATACGTCCCGCGTCCAGTCCCATCATCATCTGCTTGAACCCTTCTCCCGGTTTGCCCAGCAGGTTCGCCGCCGGCACCTCGGCGTCCTCAAAGACGAGCTCCGCCGTCCCCGAGGCGAGTATTCCCATCTTGTCTTCGATCGTGCCCACCGAAAAGCCGGGAGTATTTTTCAGATCGACGATAAGGTTCAAAATACCCTTGTAGCCCTTTGCCGGATCTTCCGTTGCCGCGAGCACGCAGTACTGGGCCACATTGCCGCTGGTAATGAATTTCTTGACGCCGTTGACAATGTACCTGTCGCCCTTCAGCTCCGCCCGGCACCGGAGCGCGGCGGCGTCCGACCCCGCGCCCGATTCGGTCAGGGCGTAACACCCCTCGACAAGCCCTCCCGCCACGGGGGCAAGAAATTTCTTCTTCTGCTCATCGGTGCCGAAGGTCTTCACGGGATAGCCGTAGAGCGAATTGTTGACCGAAGTGATCACGCCGCAGCTGGCGCAGCCCCGCGAAATCTCGATGAGGGCCATAACGTAGGTCACATTGTCCATCCCGGCGCCGTCGTATTCCGTGGGAACGGCCACCCCCATCAACCCCATCTCACCAAGCTTCCTGATCACTGCCTGGGGATGCTCATGGGTGCGGTCAAACTCCTCGGCCTTCGGTTTGATCTCTTCATCCACAAACCGTGCCACCATATCCTTAACCATCTGTTGTTCTTCCGTCGGTGCAAAATTCATAGTGTGCTCCTTGATATAGTGTAGGGACGTTAATTTTCTAAACCCGTTCCAGGACTATCGACATGCCCTGACCGCCTCCGATGCACAGCGTCGCCAGGCCGAGATTCAGGTCCCTCTTTTGCATCTGGGCAGCCAGGCTATAGGTAATGCGCGCGCCCGTGGTACCGACGGGATGGCCGATGGAAATACCGCTTCCATTGAGATTGCATTTGTCGATGTCGATATCGAGCTCCCGCATGCAGGCGATCGCCTGGCAGGCAAAGGCTTCGTTCAGTTCAACATAATCGATGTCTTTCATGGTGAGTCCCAGTGTGCCGAGGACTTTTCGCGTTGCCGGTATCGGTCCAAGACCCATATAGGCGGGATCGACGCCGCCCGAGGCATAGCCCTTTATTTTTGCCAGCGGTTTCAGCCCCAACTCCCGAGCCTTCTCAGCGCTCATCACCACCACGGCACAGGCGGCGTCATTAATCCCCGAGGCATTTCCCGCCGTGACCGTGCCACCCTTCTTGAAGACCGGGGCAAGCTTGGACATTTTTTCCATATTCGTATCCATGGGCCGTTCGTCTACGTCAAATATGACGGGATCACCCTTGCGCTGAGGCATCACCACCGGAACTATTTCATCGGCCACGGCGCCCGAGGCGATTGCCGCCCGCGCCCGCTGATGGCTCAGCACCCCCAGTTGATCCTGTTCTTCTTTGGTGATGCCGTATTTTTCAGCGATATTTTCGGCGGTGAAGCCCATGTGGTATTTGTTGAATATTTCGTAAAGACCGTCATGAACCATCAAATCGGTGATTTCTCCGAAGGGCATATTCATGCGATAACCCCAGCGCGCCTTGGGAAGGCCGAAGGGAACCATACTCATATTTTCCATTCCACCGGCGATCATGATGTCCGCATCGCCGGCCTTGATTATCTGCGCGGCCAGCGTAATGGCCTTCATTCCGGAAGCGCACACCTTGTTGATGGTTATGGTATTCGTTTCCTCCGGCAGTCCCGCGTAAATCGATGCCTGCCGTCCCGGATTCTGACCCTGACCGGCGAGAATTACATTTCCCATGATACATTCATCAAAATAGACCGGGTTCAAAGCATCGTCATAGTCATAATATTTCCTGTTGAGTTCGGTCATGTCAAACTCACCGAACGCATCGGGTCGGCAGAACTTGATAAAATCGCTCACTGCGGGGCGAAGACCGGCCCGTTTGATCGCCTCTTTGATCACCAGGGCGCCCAGATCAACGCACTTGACATCCTTCAACGAACCGCCGAAGCTGCCTACCGCGGTTCTCGCTCCACTGACGATAACTACCTCTTTCATATATTATCTCCTTATTGTTATGTAATTACAGCATATCGAGCTTTTGCCCAAAGTATAGGCTTCTCTTGAAATTCCGATTGACGGTATGGAAAATGCGCTACGGCAATTCCGTGACAAATTCAACCTCCCGGGGGACCTTGTACGAAGAGAGGTATTGTCTGCAATGCCGCATAATTTCCTTTTCGTCCGCCTCTGCATTGTTGTTGAGCACCACGAAGGCCTTGACCACCTCGCCCCGTAAAAGATCCTCCTTCGCCTCTACCAGACACTCCTTGACGGCCTCATGCATGCGCACGATGCCCTCGACCTCTTTCGGGTACACATTGAACCCGCTGGTAATGATCATGCGCTTCTTGCGACCCCTCAGGAAGATATCCCCCTCCTCATCGATCATTGCGAGATCACCTGTGTGGAGCCAGCCATTTCTTATCACCTGTGCCGTTTCCCTCTCGGCCTTGTAATAACCCTTCATTACGTTCGGGCCTCTGATTGCCAGTTCTCCCACCATGCCCGTTTTGAGCGTTCTCTCGTCGTCATCTACTATCTTCGCTTCTATATCGGTAACCGGAACGCCTATCGAACCGGGTTTGTGCGTTCTCTCGGGACGGCTGAAGGAACAGACCGGCGATGCCTCCGTAAGCCCATACCCCTCCATAAGCTTGGTTTTGAATTTTTCTTCGAAAAGGTGAATATAATCGACGGGCATGGTAGAGCCGCCGGTGATGCATAATCGTAGAGAGCCGATGTCGAATTTCCCCGCTCCCTCGTATAACAGCATGCCGAGGTATACCCTCGGAACCGCGGCGATGTAGGTGACGCGGGCCTTCTCTATGGCTTTGAACACTGATTCCAGGTTGAACTTGTCGATCATCACCATTGCGGCGCCCATATTCAGGGCGCAGAGCATGTTGACTGTGGCGCCGAAGGTGTGAAAAAGGGGAATGAGGCACAGCCCTCTGTCCTGATCGGTGCCGGCGCACACTTCTTTTACCAGAAACGATTGGGTATAGAGGTTTCTGTGAGTAAGAACGGCGCCGAGAGGTTGCCCCGTCAGCCCGGCCGTGTAGACGATCACCGCCGGATCATCCCCGCTGATTTCCGGTGACTGAAAATCGAAGGGTCCGTCCGTAACGGCCTTTTCCATGGAAAGATCCCCCTCGTCTCCTTCGGTGACAATCAGATGCCTGCACAAGGGAAGATCATGGCGAATGTCGGTAAGGCGCTTCGCAGACGAGGGGATGGTTATAAATGCTCCGGCATCGCTGTTGTCCAGAAGATAGCCGAGTTCGTAGGAGGTCGATGCCGTATTGAGGGTAACCGCCACGGCACCCAGTTTCATCGCCGCAAAATAGGCGATGACGAATTCCGGAATATTGGGAAGCATGATGGCGATCTTGTCCCCCTTTTTGATGCCCAGATCTCTCAAAATGCATGCGAAAGAGTTGACTTGCCGATTCAGTTCCTGATATGGTATCGATCGGTCTTTGTATATGATCGCCGTGTTATGTGGAAATGTGGCGCTGACATTGGTCAACGCGGATGCGAGATTTTCTTCTTTCATGAAAACGTCTCTCCCAGCTACGAAATATCTCCACATAACACAAAGTGAGATTGAAACGCAAACAGACAACGAAGGAGGGGTGGAGTATGAAGAAATGGACGGCAATTGTAGTGGTGGCATTGTTTCTGCTTCTGGGTACGGGCGCGGTATGGGGGGAAGATAAAGAAATTCTGGGCGTGAAGTTTCCCGGAGAAAAAGTTGTTGCCGGGAAGACGCTCACACTCAACGGTGTTTCTTTCCTGAAGAAACTGTGGGTCAAGGTGTACGCCGGAGGGCTGTATCTTGAGAATCCGACTCATGATCCGAAAGAAGTCATTGAATCGGAACAGGTCAAACAGTTTTATTTGCACTATCTTACCGACAAGGCAACCCAGAAAAAACTTCAGGAAGGCTTTCTGGAGATGATGGAGGCAAACAATCCCCCCGAGCTGATTGAAAAGCACAAGGCCGATATCGAGAAGTATGTATCCTGGTTCGACAAGGGCATGGCACCGGGAAAGACGTCGGTGACCACCTATGTGCCGGGAAAGGGCCTTACGCTCGAATGGCAGGGGGAGGTGAAGGGCACTATCCCCGGGAGTGAATTTGCACAGATGTACTTCCGGTACACCTTTGGGGAGAAGGCCGACGAGAAACTGAAAAAGGGTTATATGGGCATTGAAGACTAGGCATCATTTTACAGGGGCAGTGTGACGTACATGGCAGTGATTATCGATGGCAAGGATGTAGCTCAGAAGGTAAGAAGCGAGATAAAGGACAGGGTCCTTCTTCTCAAAAACGAGAGGGGTATCACGCCGGGACTGGCCGTGATTCTTGTCGGTGACGATCCGGCATCGCAAATCTATGTGCGGGGCAAAAAGAACGCCTGTCTGGAGGCGGGTTTTCTTTCACGTGAGTTCAGGCTTCCCGCTGAAACAGGGGAAGGAGAGGTGCATGCCCTGATAGAGAATTTGAACCAAGATGAGTCAATTCATGGAATTCTGGTGCAACTGCCGCTTCCGAAACATCTGAATGCGGAGTTTCTTGTCGAGGCCATTAACCCCCGAAAGGATGTGGACGGGTTTCATCCTTACAACGTGGGGAAGCTTTTTTCGGGCACATCCCACCATATGTCCTGTACGCCGCTGGGCATCATTGAATTGCTGGATCGATACCGTATAGGCATCGAGGGGAAAGAGGCGGTTATTGTGGGAAGAAGCAATATCGTGGGCAAACCCCTTGCCCTGATGCTTCTCGCGCGTCACGCAACGGTTACTCTCTGTCACACGAGGACAAGGGCGCTTGCCGAGGTGACGCGACGGGCTGATATCCTGGTGGCGGCGGCGGGAAGCCCTGAAATGATCCACGGCGACATGGTCAAGGAGGGCGCCGTGGTCATTGACGTGGGCATAAACAGATCGGAGACAGGAAAACTTTTAGGCGATGTCGCTTTTTCCGAAGTGGCGCCCAAGGCATCGCATATTACACCCGTTCCCGGTGGCGTGGGGCCTATGACGATCGCCATGCTTCTTTTGAACACCTTGAACGGGGCGAGCCGTACCCTGTAGAGGCGAAGAGAGTCTCCCTTTCAAGGGGGAGGCTCTCATTCCTTGAAGACGGGAAAACAAAATTTATATTTGAGGGCAACGATCAGCGTCTGCCCCGCGGCAAGGGCGGCTGATCCACAATATTCGAGCATTTTTCAATCCTTTACACCTCTCAGGCAGTCGCTTCATAATTATTGACCTTCGGTCATAATTCTGCTAAAGGGAACTCTCTTACAGATCAATAAGAGGAGCACACCGGCGGCTATGGGGCGGAGAAGACCTGTGGAATCAAGGGGCGGGAACGGCAATGACGATTCTCTCAGGATATGTCTCCTGACCTATCGGGGGAATCCTACCTGCGGAGGTCAGGGCGTCTATATCAAATACCTCAGTACCGCGCTCAGGGACCTTGGGCACCGGGTGGACGTGATATCGGGCCCCCCCTATCCCGAGCCGGTCGACCACGTAACCCTTCACAAACTTCCCGGACTCGATCTCTACAATCCCGATCACCTGTTTAAGCCGGACCGTATAGAAGCGCTTGCATCGCCTCTGAATCAGCTTGAGCTTCTCAGCATGTCCCTTGGCGGATTTCCCGAGCCCTTTACCTTCGGTTGGCGCGTGTTTCATTATTTCAGAATCAAGCGCCCCGACTATGACATCATTCATGATAATCAGTGTCTTTCCTATGGGCTTCTCGGTCTTCCGCATATCGGATATCCAACGATGGCGACCATCCACCATCCCATTACCGTGGACCGTGATGTGGAAATTAATGCCGCCGGTTCGCTTTTTAAAAAACTCAAAACGATGCGATGGTACTCCTTCCTGGGCATGCAGAAGAGGGTGTCGAGGAGGATAGCGCCCATTATCACCGTATCGGAATGTTCGAAAAGGGATATAAGTGACGATTTCAAAACATCGCGCCGTCGGTTTCGGGTGGTGCCCAACGGGATCAATACGGACTTTTTTTATCCCCTTCCCGAAATCAAGCGCGAGCCTCACAGCCTCCTGGTGACCAACAGCGCCGATACTCCCCTCAAGGGATTGCGATACCTTCTTGAAGCGGTGCACTCGATCAGACGCTACCGGGATATTAACCTCACGGTGGTCGGAAGCCCGAAAAAACACGGCGTCATTGAGAAGCTTGTGCACACATTGCGGCTGGGCGACATCGTGACCTTTACCGGTCGTATCGAATATGAAGAATTTGCCGGCTATTACGCACGGGCAACCATGGCAGTGATTCCCTCGATCTACGAAGGGTTCGGTATGCCCGCCGGCGAGGCCATGGCCTGTGGCGTGCCCGTAATCAGCACCACCGGCGGTGCACTGCCTGAAGTGGTCGGCGATGCGGGGGTACTGGTGCCTCCCGGTGATGCGGGCGCCCTTGAACGCGCGATCGTCGATCTTTTGGATAACCCGAAAAAGCGCGACCGTTTGGGGAAAGCAGGCCTCGAGCGGGTGCAGGGATCCTTTACCTGGCGCCATGCCGCCCGGAAGACCGTCGATGTCTACAGGGAAGCAATCGATGCGCACTGCTGATTTTTCGAAATTGCCGATGCATCCGGAAACGCTGCTGCTCGATGCCGGCTGCGGCACCGGTCGTCACGCCTCCGTCGCCTACAGCGAATACGGCGTGAAGGTAATCGGCATCGATACCAACTGGGAGGATCTTACACGTACCGCGGCCTCGCTCTATTTCGCGGACGGCGACGGCGCTGAAAACGGCCGGTCCTGGATGACCTCGATGGGCGATGTCACGAGGCTTCCCTTTAAGGATGATTCTTTTGACATCGTGATCTGTTCAGAGGTGCTGGAGCATGTTCCCGACAATAAAAAGGCCGCAAAAGAACTGGTGAGAGTCCTGAAACCGGGCAAAGACCTGGTGGTGAGCGTACCCCGATATCTGCCTGAACGTATCTGCTGGGCCCTTTCGGAGGAATATCACAATGAGCCTGGAGGTCATATCCGGATCTATACAAAAAGAGAGCTGCTGCATTTACTGGAGAGTGCCGGCGCGAAATGCTGGGACATCCGCTATACCCATGGATTGCACGCGCCCTACTGGTGGCTGAAGTGTCTTGTCGGTCATGCCCGGCAGGATTCCCGGCTTGTGAATGCGTACCGGAAATTTCTTGAATGGGATATCATGGAGCATCCGCCGCTCACCAGAGGGCTGGAGAAAATGTTGAATCCCCTGATAGCGAAAAGCGTCGTGTTGTATCTGAAAAAAGGATTCTGAAATGGAGCTGACGATACCGAAAAAGGCTGTAGAGCCGGCGATCGACATTGATGTGATGGCATCATTTATCGCGGGTATTCAGAAGGAAAACGGAGAGATTCCTTGGTCGCAGGGGGGGAAAACCGATCCCTGGGACCATGTGGAAAGCGCAATGGGGCTCGCTGTCGCCGGGTGTGTGGAAGAAGCGGAGCGCGCATACGAATGGATGGTTTCGACACAGCTTGAAGACGGAAGCTGGTGGGCCTCATACCGGAACGGGATGGCCGAGGACAGGACCAAAGACACCAACATGTCCACCTATATTGCCGTGGGGGCCTATCATCACTATCTGATCACGAGGGATGCATCTTTTCTGCGGTGCCTGTGGCCCGCGATCGCAGGAGGTATCGACTATGCGCTCAGTCTTCAGGCGTCAACAGGCCAGATCTACTGGGCGAAGAGCGGCGAAGGCGTCACCGACCGCATGGCGCTGCTTACGGGATCAAGTTCGATATTCATGAGTCTGAAGTGCGCCCTCGCAATCGCCGGGATTCTCGATTACTCCAGACCTCGCTGGGAATGTGCGCTGAAAAAATTGGGCAATGCCATCAAAAATCGTCCCAGTCTCTTCAACATGATCAAGTCGCGTTACTCAATGGACTGGTACTATCCGATTCTCTGCGGCGCCGTCACCGGTGTCGATGCAACAAAAAGGATCGATAAATACTGGAACAAATTCGTGGTTCCCGAGTGGGGAGTGCGCTGTGTCTCCGATCGCCCCTGGGCGACCATGGCGGAGTCGGCGGAATTTGTACTGACGCTTACATCAATCGGGCATTTCGAAAAGGCCGCCATGGTGTTAAGCTGGATAGAAGACAAAAAGTACGATGACGGATCCTACTGGATGGGAGTTACCTTTCCCGATGCCGTGATCTGGCCGGAAGAGAGAACGTCATGGACCACTGCGGCCATACTTCTCGCCTATGACGCCGTTACTGACATGACCCCCGCAAGCAGGCTGTTCAGCCATTCGTTCTGGGGGATCGATACGGAAGAGCCCCTGAGAGTGAAAGAAGGGATCTATGCGCCGGGAAGCGTCCCCCGGGAATACGAGCGCCAAAGTGTCGCACTTCCCCTGGACAACGCACGGGGTTGATGCCGGTGAAGCATGACCATCGCCCCTATTTTGTCAAGCATCTCGATCTTGCCTTCCAGAAATGGTACGTACACAAATACTTGCGTCCCCAGTTCGAATATCTCGGAAAGGGGTTTACCTTTATGAAGCCCTGGTATGTGGAGGTATTCGGAGGACCTGTTGTGCTTGGCGACTATGTCAATGTCATCGCGACGCCAGATCATCGTCCCCGCTTTACCCTCTGGTCCGAGAAGAAGACGGAGGGCCTGATCCGCATTGGAAACTATTGCCTTGTCTGTCCCGGTGTGAGAATCAGCGCGGCGCGAAGAATAGAAATAGGTGATAATTGTATGATGGCCCAGGATTGCTATATTACTGATTCCGACTGGCATTCCGCCTACGATCGTGTGGCGGCCTTCACACAGTCGGCGCCGGTGGTGATCGGGAATAATGTGTGGGTCGGCGACAGTGCCATTGTATGTAAGGGGGTGACGATCGGCGACAACAGTATCATAGGCGCCGGTTCCGTGGTCGTGAAGGATGTGCCCGCAAATGCCGTTGCGGCGGGAAATCCTGCCCAGGTGGTGAGACGCCTCGATCCGAACCGTGAAATGATTACCCGGGCTCACTGGTTTTCAGATCCGGCGGAGCGTGAGGCGGAGATTGACCGTCTCGATCGACGCAATTTAAAGGGCAACAGTATGACCGGCTGGCTTCGAGCTCTTTTGTTCCCTCGAAAGGGCGACTGAGGGGTGATGCCGTGAATGTCGCCGTTATTGCTCCCCCCTACCCCCTGGAAGAGGCGCCGTCGCCCCCCCTCGGTGTCACCTATGTGGCGGCGGCCTTCGAATCGGCCGGCGCCAGGGTGAGCATCATCGATTATATCGTCTCACGTTACACCGAAGAGAAGCTGAAACAGGAACTGGAGCGTCTGTCGCCCCGCATTGTGGGCGCGACATCGGTGACGATGAATTTTCCCATTGCCGCCTCGATTCTTGAAACCGCGAAGAAACTGGCGCCGTCGGTCATTACCGTCATGGGAGGTCCCCATGTGTCCTTCGATGCCGTACGCACCCTCAACCGGCATCCCGGGATCGACATGATCGTCATAGGCGAAGGCGAGGAGACAATAGGGGATATTGTTCATGCGATTGAATCGAATGGGTCCTGGTCCTCCGTCAAGGGTATCGCCTACCGGGACGGCGATCGCGTCGTCATGACCGAATCGAGGGGACTGATAGAAGATCTCGACAGCCTGCCGCTTCCGGCGCGTCACCTGCTGCCGCTTTCGCGCTATCAGGCACTGGGATTTCCCGTCAGCATCATCACAAGCCGCGGCTGCCCCAATTCCTGTATCTTCTGCCTGGGGCGCCGTATGGTGGGAAAGAAGGTGCGTCACCGCGCCCCCTCGCTCGTGGTCGACGAGATCGCCCATCTTCTGTCCTGCGGTTTTTCACGAATAAATATTGCCGATGATCTCTTCACCGCCAACAAGGAGAAGGTGCGCGCCGTATGCCGGGAGATACGACGGCGGGGACTTTCCTTTACCTGGAGCGCATTTTCGCGGGTCAACACGGTGGATGCAGAAACGCTGGAACTGATGCGCGATGCCGGCTGCGATGCCGTCAGTTTCGGTATCGAATCGGGAAACCCCGATATGCTGAAACGGATCCGCAAGGGCATTACCCTCGATCAGGCGCGAAAGGCCGTTGCACTATGCAAGAAGGTTGGCGTGCTTGCCCACGCATCCTTTATGGTAGGGCTTCCGGGTGAAACGGCTCAGACACTGCAGGAAACGAGAGACTTTGCCGAAAGCCTCGATATAGAATATGGATTCCACTTCCTTGCACCCTTTCCGGGAACCACGGTGCGTGAACACATCGACAGCTTCGACCTTGAAATTTTGACCGACCAGTGGGATCGCTACGATGCGAACAGCGCCATTGTGAGAACTGCGGCGCTCTCGGCAGACGAGATCAACGAGTTTGTGGCCTTTTATGAAAAAGCCGGAAGAGAGGCCTGGGAAAAATCGGTCCAGGGCTATTATGCGGGAACCAATACACCGCTGGAAAATATGAGCACGGAAGGTCAGCTTCGAACCGAGATCGTGTTTCGTATATTATCGGAAGACCTGATCGAAGAATGCGGGCGCATTATCTCCGATGAGACAGGGAAGGCGGCCGATGATCCCGCCGATGTCCTGTCCAGGAAAATTGCCGAGAGGACCGGCTGCGATCCGAATCTGGTCACGAAAACGATAGGAAGCTTTATCGAAAGGGGGCAGATAAAAAAAGGCGCCCTCGAAGAGGGCTTCCAATGGTATTGGACGCATAACAGCAGTGTTGACAGGCTGCAATAAACCTGAAAAAAGATCATTCACTATCTTCTTGACGGAAGCACAGTGGCGAGGTAGTATGCGCCACACGTGAAGTGAAGCGGCAAGCGCTCAAATGTGCCTGTGAGTTTTTGGGGAATTGAAGGTCGGTCTGTCCGATAAGAAGAAATAATGCATTTAAAAAATCAGGAGGTTGTGAGATGAGCGTAGATGTCTGTGCCCCCATGCCGGGGAACATATTGGAAATTATGGTAAATGTGGGCGATGCGGTGAAGGAAGACGATGAGCTTTTGATCCTTGAAGCCATGAAAATGGAAAACCCCATTTATGCGCCCGCCGATGGAACGGTGAAGGAAATTAAAGTAAAGGTAAAAGACTCCGTGGAAGCGGACCAGGTGCTGATGATTCTGGAATAATGGCTTTCCAAATGTGATGATCCCCTACAAAGTCTTGTTCCCCTCCCCCGGTGGGAGGGGATGAAGGGGAGGGGAATTTCTCACCCCTCTTCCCCACCCTCTCCCCTCGAGGTGAGAGGGTGATTTCCGTCTCTTGCCTCTGTTTTTTCTGTTATTCCGCTGCAGGGCGATTAAGCCCTTTCACGATCTGCGAACGTATCAGTCGCGGCAGCAGCATGTGATGGCGGGGGCATATCGATCGCGGGTTCTGGTATACGCCGTTCGCAAAGGCCACCATGTACTTTCTCATCGCTTCAAAGCGTATGATCTCGTCAACAAATCCCTCTTTGGCGCAGAAAAGCGGACCAGAGGTATCGCGGTAATGGGCGACCATTTCGTTCATCTTTTCGATGATCGGTCCCAGAGGGCGGCCCGCGTCCTTCTCCTTGACGAGTCTCCGCGAGTAACTGGCCGCCGCCGCCGTTTCACCATGCATGACGTAAATTTCCGTCGCCGGCGTTCCCAGAGTGAAGGCATTGTTGTTATTGGCCGTGGGACCTCCCAGCACGTAATGGGCCGCCGCCGTTCCCTTCCGCAGTACCACCAGCATCATGGGCAGTTCCGTCTGTTCGATCGAGTAAATGAGGGATTGCCCAAGCCCCAGCAGTTCGGCCTTTTCAGCGGTATCGCCCACATCGATGCCCGAGGTGTCTTGGAACCAGACGATGGGTACACGATCACGTCCGCAGTGGGTGACGAATTCGCTCATCTTGATCAGCCCCTGGCGATACAGCTTTCCTCCGACGCCGATATATTCGTTGGTGTATTCGGGATAGTCGGGCAGGAGTCCCTGGCGGTTGCCGATCACGCCCACTAAATAGCCGTCGATTTTCACGAGGCCCGTATACATTTCGGGACCGAAATCGGGCCTGAATTCAAGGTGCTCCGAATTGTCGACCAGCCGCGCCAGGACGTTTTCGAAATCATAGACGGCTTTCTGATTCATGGGGATAAGGGAGGCAATTTCCGAGGGTGCATACTTCGGTTCCGCCGGCGCGGCCACTCTGAAGAAGCGGGAATTATAAGCCGGCATGTCGGCCATGTAGCCTTTAATGGCGTCAAGCACCTCCGTTTCCTTTTCGAATACGGCGGTGAAGAAGCCCGTTTCGTCATAATGAATCTTCGTGCTTCCCGGCGGCTCGGCCTTGAAATGCCGGGTTGCTTCGATGAGCTGCTCGGCGCCCTCTTCATCGAAAAATCCCTTGGGGCTCATGCCGCTGACGATACCTCCCCCGCCCACGGCGATATTTGCATCCTTGTGGGCCAGAAGAATAGTGGGGCTGATGCCCTGGTAGCCGCCGCCCGCAGGATTGGTTCCATAGATGCCCGCGATGACCGGGATGCCCATCTGCTCCAATTCGGCATGCCGGAAGAAACAGGTGCCCTGGCCTCTTCTGTTGGCATAGACCTTTTCCTGTTCCGGCAGCTTGACGCCGGAGCAGTTGACCAGCCACACCAGGGGGAGATGCATGATCTTGGCGATATCGGTGACCCTCAGATTGTTTTCGGCCTGTCCGGCGATCCAGGCGCCGGCGATCCACTTATTGTTGAATCCGATCAGCACGCACCATTTGCCGCCGATTCTGGCGAGGCCGTCCACCACCCCCGTGCTTCCCGACTCCTCCCGTCCCGGGTCGAAAATCGTGTGAAGAGGACAAAACGTTCCCGGGTCAACGAGATATTCGATTCTCTCCCAGACGGTCATTGTTCCCCGTTTGTGCATCACTTCGTCCGAGATTCCTACGTTTTTAATCCGTTCGGCCTCTCCGTCGATCTCTCGCATCACTTCTTCGATCTGGGCGATGTTTGCCTTCATCCGTTCGATCTGCGCCGGCCGTATCGGTTTGCCCAGATCATCCATCTTTTCAAAGTAGCGTCTCATTTTAATTTTCTCCTTGTGCCTTCGAATTCATGCGCCTCCCGCGTGCGAAACGTGCAGAAGCGCTTTCCGGGGTGTGTGTCATCTCTTCGCAACGCGTTGTGCGATTTCGTCGCTTTTTACCGGTTCGCTTTTCGTATCCCCAGCTGGTCCTGGGCAATAATAAATTTACAGATATTGGCGGAGCCCTCCACCATGGCATAGGTCGGTGCATCCCTGAAGTAACGGGCCACCGGATACTCCGTGGAGTACCCATAGGCGCCCAGTATACGCATAGCATATTGTGAGCACTTATAGGCCAATTCGCCGGCCAGGTACTTGGCCTGGGCCACTTCAAGATTGTTGTTCAGATTGCCTTGATCTTTCTGCCATGCCGCTTTGTACACCATCAGTCGCGCCGCCTCTATTTCCGCCACCATCTCGGCGACAAGGGCCTGGTTCATCTGGAATGCGCCGATGGGCTGTCCGAACTGGACCCGCTCCATGGCATATTTGGTGACCTCATCCAGGCAGGCCTGTGCCAGTCCCACGCCGCCCGCTGCTGCCGAAAGGCGCGATTGCGCAAGCGATCCGAACACAATTTTGGCGCCGTCTCCCGGCTTGCCGAGAATGTTTTCCTTGGGGACCCGTGTGTTTTCCAGGATGATTTCACCGGTTGGCGATGACCGGGAACCCATTTTATCCAGATCGGTCACAGTAATGTCGTTGAAGTTTTCAAGCTCCACCACAAAGGCTGAAAGCCCTCTTCCTCCCAGCGACCGATCGGTGTAAGCGTAAAAAATGTTGATGCCGCCGATGGAGGCGTTCGATATCCAGGTTTTCTGGCCGTTGATAAGCCAGTGATCCCCCTTATCCTGAGCCGTCGACTTGATTGCCATGACGTCGGAGCCCGCCTCCGGTTCCGTAATGGCGAAGGCGCCCAGCAGTTCTGCACTGACCAGTCGGGCAATGTATTTTTTCTTGAGTGCTTCCGATCCGTACCTGAGAATTGTGAAGGCAGAACCGATTTCCTGCATGTTCACCTGCACGCGAAGCGAACTCGAGGCCCGGGCGATCTCTTCGGTAATGATCATGGCCGCCAGCCATCCCATTTCATTGCCGCCGTATTCCTCGGGAATCACTGTGCCGAAAAACCCTAATTCTCCCATGGGTTTTATCACTTCCTCATAGGGGAAATAGTGTGTTTCGTCCCACTCATCGGCAAAGGGCGCGATTTTTTCCGCTGCGAAAGAGCGGACCGTATCTCTCAACATCACTAATTCTTCGGACAATTCAAAATTCATGATTTCCCTCCTTGTGTAATGAAAATTTATAGTTCAATTAGGCGCAAGAGGCAACCCAAAAGAATCGGTGGGTTGCCTGGTGTCATGATTGCCTGTAAACCCTTCAAGGAAATCTTTGAAATTGTAGGTGTTCTATCCCAGGATTCCGATAAAGACGCCGCCTGCGATGGCGGCGCCGATGGCGCCGGCCACGTTGGGTCCCATGGCGTGCATCAGGAGGAAGTTCTGCTTGTTTTCCTTCTGTCCCATCACCTGAACGACCCGTGCCGACATGGGGACGGCAGAGACGCCCGCCCCGCCGATCATGGGATTGATTTTCTCTTTCAGGAAGAGATTCATGATCTTTGCCAGAATCACGCCGGCGGCGGCGGCGCTGGCAAAGGAAACCACGCCGAGAACCAGTATGAGGAGCGTGTCCACCCGAAGGAAGTTTTCCGCCGACATGGTGCCGCCGATGGCAAGGGTCAGAAAGATGGTCAGCATGTCGATGAACACCGTCTGCGCCGTCTTGCTGAGCCGTTCAACCACCCCGCTCTCGCGAAAGAGATTGCCCACCATGAAACAGCCGATCAGGGGCGCCGAGTCGGGCACGAAGAGGATCACCACGATGGCGGTCACGATGGGGAAGAGGATCTTTTCCAGCTTCGACACCTTGCGAAGCTGGGGTTTCATGTAAATGGACCGCTCCTTCTTGGTCGTCAAAAGTTTGATAACCGGGGGAAGGATCAGCGGCACCAGGGCCATGTAGGAATAGCAGGCCACGGCGGTGGCGCCGATAATATGGGGCGCGAGCCGGGCCGTCACATAGATCGTGGTGGGGCCCTCGGCCCCGCCGATTATGCCGATGGAACTTGCCTCAGGAAGGGTGAACCCACAGAAAATTGCCAGAAAAAAGGCGAAATACACGCCGAACTGCGCCGCCGCACCCAGGAGCAGCGTCTTGGGATTGGCCAGCATGGGGCCGAAATCGGTCAGCGCCCCCAGACAGAGAAATATCAGCGGGGGAAGAATCTGCCACATGATGCCGAAGGCGAAAAAGCGAGAAAGAAGCCCCACGGGCCGGGTGGGAATCTTCTCCTGATCCGTCTGCTGTGTCGTCACGATGACCGCCACCACATCGCCCGCATCGACTCTCTGGTTCTCCGTCACCCTGAACTTCGCGACCCGCCCGTAGACGGGGGAAGTGATCTCCCCGGCATCGGTCGCGACAATGGCCGCGCCGCACTCGAAGCTGTCCCCCCGCTCCACGGAGAGCCGGCTGACCATTCCCGGACTCGGGGCCCTGAGCGTGTATTCGTAGTCCATGAGCCCCCCCATGGGAAGATTGACCAGCATGATGCCGAAGCCGATGGGCAGCAGCAGAAGGGGCTCCATCTTTTTGCCGATGGCAAGATATATGAGGACGCAGCCGATGATGATCATCAGGACGTTGCCCCAGGTAATATACTGAAAACCGCTTTCTAATAAACCGAACACGTGTGTACCTCCCGGAATCCGCGTTACTCGCTTCTCGATTTTGATATCTTTTCAGTGACGACCTTTGTCACCCATACCGTAAATGACAAGAGGATGAGGAGAATAAATACCAGGCCGAAACCGCCGACGGCTATCTTGAGCGCCAATCCCATATCCACCATTTGAATCGGAGACCTCCTTCCCTTAGTTTGATGCCCTTGATTGTGCGACCATCCCGGGCGATCAGAGGGTTGATAAATATGACAGAGTTGTGATAAGGGCAATAGGGAATAATTGGCGGCATTATAGGGGGTAAATACCGTGGTTGAGGGCAAAGATAGCGCAAGTGAAGCAAAGTACCGATCGATTCTGGAGAATATCGAGGAAGGGTATTTCGAGGTGGATCTCGCCGGTACCTATACCTTTGTGAACAATGCCATGTGCCGCATGCTGGGACGGCCGCGGGAAGAAGTGTTGAACAGTAATTACAGGGTTTATTATGCTCCCGAAACGGCTGAAAAATTGTTCAGGATTTTTAACGGGATTTACCGGACCGGGGAATCAGCCGAGCTTTTTGATGATGAGATTGTCAGAAAAGACGGCGATTACAGTATCCGAGAGCTGTCGGCTTCATTGATCCGTGATCCTCAGGGAAACCCCAGCGGCTTCAGGGCCGTGGCGCGTGATGTGACGAAGCGAAAGAAGGCGGAGGCGGCCTTGCGCGAAAGTGAGGAGAAGTACCGTTCCATACTTGAAAATATTGAAGAGGGCTATTTTGAAGTGGATCTTTCCGGCGCCTATAGCTTCGTGAACAACTCCATGTGCACTATGTCGGGCTATTCCCGAGAGGATATACTGGGTACAAATTTTCGGCAGTATACCTCACCTGAAACGGCGCGCACCCTTTTCCATATTTTCAACGGCATCTATCGGACAGGAACCCCGGCAGAGCTTTTCGAATACGAAACGATCGGCAAGGACGGCAAAAGGAGTATCCGCGAACTCTCTGCATCGTTGATTCGCGACCCCTCCGGCGTGCCTGTCGGCTTTCGCGCTGTGGTAAGGGATATCTCCAAGCGGAAGGAGACTGAGGACGTGCTCAAGAAACGGGAGCAGGAGCTGAACGTGAGTTCCCGCTATCTTGCCGAAGCAAACACGGCCCTCAAGGTGCTCCTCAAGCATCGGGAGGAAGACAAGGTGGAACTGGAGCGCAATGTCCTGTCCAACGTCAAGGAACTGGTGCTGCCCTTTATTGAAAAATTGAAAATGACCCATCTTTCTGAGGCGCAGGAAACCTATCTCAGCATTATCGAAGCGAATCTCAACAATATCGTATCCCCCTTTCTGAGAAACATGACCCTGAACGACTTCAACCTCACGCCAAAGGAGATCCAGATCGCCAACCTGATCAAGGAGGGGAAGACCACCAAGGAGATCGCCGCATTACTGAATCTGGCCACCAGCACCATCGATTTCCACCGCAACAATATCAGGGCGAAAATGGGATTCAACAACAAAAAGGCAAATCTTCGATCCTACCTTCTCTCCCTCTCGTAATATCTGATTTTTACCCATATTGTGCTGGTAATTAATCCCTATTGTCTTTACCTGCGTTCTGACATATCGAAGTAAATCAAAGGGAGACAGCAAGGAGGAATTGGCGATGGATTTCAAATATGACCTGAGGGATTTGCAGTTTATACTGAAAGAATGGCTTCCCATGGAGGAGGTGCTGGCCTGTGACCGGTTCAAGGATAACTTCGGTCTCGACGACGTCGACATGTACCTGAATGAGGGGTACAAAGTGGCGCGCGAGGTTGTCAGTCCGATCAATGCGGAAGGCGACAAGATCGGCGCCCAACTCAAGGATGGGGAAGTGACCCCGCCGCCGGGATACTCCAGGGTGTACAAATTTCTTCAGGAAAACGGATGGGGATCGACAAGCGAGTGTGTCGAGCTGGAAGGCGGTATGCCGCTTACGCTTTACAAGGCGATTTTTGAGATGAATTCGGCTGCCTGTCCCGCTATTATGTCCTATATCAAATTGACCAGCGGGGTGGCGAATCTGTTGATAGAATTCGGCACCGACGCGCAGAAGTCCCTGTTCCTTCCCAAACTCCTGAGCGGCGACTGGCAGGGAACCATGTGCATCACCGAACCGAACGCCGGTTCCGATGTGGGTGATTCCACCACGAGGGCCTTTCCCACCGACGATCCGTACCTGTGGAAAATCAAGGGAGCAAAAATGTTTATCACCGGAGGGGATGCCGGCACCTGCGAAAATACGATTCACATGGTACTGGCGCGGCCCGAAGGGGGCGCTCCCGGTTCGGCCGGTCTGGGGCTGTATATCGTGCCGAAGTTCTGGGTGAACGAAGATCAGACGCTGGGAAAGGCGAACGATGTGATCACCCTGAGCATAGAGCACAAAATGGGATTGAGGGCGCAGGCGACGGCGCTGCTCAATTTCGGCGAAAACGACGCATGTTACGGCATTCGAATGGGCGCCATGCCGGATGAAAAAGGGCGATCCAGGGGCCTTGCCATGATGTTCAACATGATGAACGAATCCCGTATCGGTACGGGACACAATTCCAACACCCAGGCGGCGGCGGCCTACAGCTTCGCCTCACGATACGCCACGGAACGCATTCAGGGACGTCCCTTCGGTGACGCGAATGCCGAGCGGGTGCCGATTATCAAACACGAGGATATTCGGCGCATGCTCCTCGATATGAAGGCCGTGACGGAAGGGGTCAGGGCGATGATCTTCAAGGGATTCTACTATCTGGATATCCAGAACAACTCCGGCGATAAGGAGAAGGCGGCCGTCTGCAGCGGTCTGGCGGCGATACTCACGCCGCTGGTGAAAGGCTACGGCAGCGAAGCAAGCCTCGGGGTGATCGCCGAGGCAATGCAGGTGCTGGGAGGCGTGGGCTATACCCAGGAATATCCGATTGAGCAGTATCTGCGGGATTCGAAGATACTCACCATCTGGGAGGGCACTACCTTTATACACGGCAACGATCTGGTGGGGCGCAAAATGCGCATGCGCAAAGGCGCCGATTTTGCCAACTGGATGGCTGCCATAAAGAACTTTATCGATGCCCATAAGGCCAACGGGGACTTCGCCGTTGAAATGGAGCGGCTGGCAAAGGCCTACGGGTGCGCCGAAGAGGTAAAGAGCTGTTATGATGCCTGGTACGCCGATATGGATGAAAAAAAACAGTTCATTCCCCTGAATGCCGTGCGCGCCATGGCGGTCTGCGGCCAGTTGCAGGTGGCTGAGTGTCTGCTCGAGCAGGCCGTAATCGCCCGGAATAAGTTGAACGACCTGCCGGAGGATCATTACGACCGGCCCTTTTACGAAGGCAAAGTGGCGAGCGCCAGGTACTATGTGAATCAGGTGCTGCCCTCTTCGTTTCTGCTGGCGGAGATGATCAAAAGTGAAGACAGGGTATGTCTTGACTGTCCCGAAGAGGCCCTTGTGGTGAAATAACCGGGAGCATATAAGAACGTTTGCACCACATTTTATGAATATTACGTAAAGGAGAGCATGATGAGAGAGGTATTTCTTGTTGATGGTGTCAGAACGGCTGTTGCCCGTGCGGGAAAGAGCTCGTGGTTCACGAATGTGCGGGCCGACGATCTGGCGGCGATGGTCTTGAACGAACTGGTGCGAAGGACCGGCCTTCAGGACAAGAAAGATCAGATTGACGACGTGATTCTCGGCGGTACGGCTCTGATGAAGGATATGGGGTCGAATATAGGGCGATATGCCACCATCATGGCGGGGTTTCCCTACAGCGTGCCGGGGTGCACCATCGACCGGTTCTGCTCTTCCGGACTTCAGTCGATAGCGAGTGCCGTGGCGGCCGTCAATATGGGATGGATGGATCTGGTCATTGCCGGCGGGGTGCAGCATATGACCCATATTCCCATGGGAACCGGTTCTGATCCGAATCCCCGGCTTGCTGAATTTTGCGATCCTCGTATGGTGTCCATGGGCTATACGGCGGAAATGGTGGCCCGCGATTTTAACATCAGCAGAGAAAAGCAGGATAAAATGGCAGTGGAAAGTCACGCCAAAGCGCACAAGGCCACCGTGGACGGACTCTTTAAGAATGAAATTCTTCCCGTCGAGGCGGATGTTCCGGTGAAAGAGGGTGGGACGAAGCGTATGGTGGTCGATCGCGACCAGGGAATCAGGCCCGAGTCGACCATGGAATCACTGGCAAAACTCCCCACAGTATTCATGGATGACGAGAAGGCCACGGTGACGGCGGGAAATTCGAGCCAGGTGAACGATGCCGCCGCCTGCGTTCTTGTAGCGAGCAGGGAAAAATGCGAGGAACTGGGGCTCAAACCCAGGTTGAGACTTGTTGACTATGCCGTGGTGGGCGTCGATCCCAAATATATGGGAATCGGACCGTCCGTAGCCGTTCCCAAAGTGCTGGCCCATGCGGGTATGACCATGGATCAGATCGATCTGTGGGAAATCAATGAGGCCTTCGCCTCTCAGGCCGTCTATTGCACCGAAAAACTCGGCATCCGCGATCATGAGCTGCTCAATCCGCGCGGCAGCGGAATTTCTCTGGGGCACCCCCTGGGATGTACGGGAACGCGTATTGCGGTGACGCTGATGCATGAAATGGCCTTCTACGGAGCAAAGTACGCCGTGGAGAGCATGTGTATCGGACACGGCCAGGGCGCCGCGGCCATATGGGAGTGGGTAGGATAAAAAGAAGGCGCATGTGATGCCTGTGTGAAAAGGAGTATGTAATGGCGGAACATCCTGAAAAGAAGCGATGGGAGGAACTGGCGGAGAAGGAACTCCGCGGAGAACCTCTGGAATCGCTGAACTGGAAAACACCCGGCGGCATTGAGGCGAAACCGTTGTATACGGCTGAAGATATTGAAGGCATGGAAACCGCCAACACCCTGCCGGGGCTTGCGCCCTTTGTCAGAGGACCCATGGCGACCATGTACGCCGGAAGGTCCTGGACGATTCGGCAATATGCGGGGTTTTCCACGGCGAGAGAATCCAACGAGTTTTATAGAAGAAATCTTGCGGCGGGGCAAAAAGGGCTGTCGGTGGCCTTTGATCTTCCCACCCATCGCGGGTACGATTCCGATCACCCCCGTGTGGCCGGCGACGTGGGGAAGGCGGGCGTTGCCGTCGATTCCGTGGAGGACATGAAGGTGCTCTTCGATCAGATTCCCCTGGGCACGATGTCCGTTTCGATGACCATGAATGGGGCGGTATTGCCGATCCTCGGGGGGTACATCGTTGCTGCCGAGGAACAGGGGGTCGCGCACAAAGAGCTCATCGGCACGATTCAGAATGACATTCTCAAGGAGTATCTCACGAGGAACACCTACATTTATCCGCCGCTTCCTTCCATGAGGATTGTGTCGGACATCATGGCCTTCTGTTCGAAGGAAATGCCCAAGTTCAATACGGTAAGCATCAGCGGCTATCATATGATGGAGGCGGGCGCCGACACGGTGCTTCAGACGGCCTTCACCCTTGCCGACGGTCTGGAGTACGTCAGAACGGCGCTCAAGGCGGGTATGGACATCGATGCCTTCGCGCCCCGCCTGTCCTTTTTCTTCGGAATCGGCATGGATTTCTTTATGAATGTCGCGATGCTGCGGGCAGCACGTTTTTTATGGCACCGCCTCATCAGCCGGTTCAATCCGAAGAACCCGAAATCGACCATGCTGAGAACGCATTGCCAGACATCGGGCTGGAGTCTTACCGAGCAGGATCCCTACAACAATATCATCCGCACCACGCTGGAGTGCATGGCGGCGGTGCTTGGGGGCACACAATCGCTCCACACCAATTCATTTGACGAAGCGGTAGGGCTTCCGACTGATTTTTCCGCCCGGATCGCCCGCAACACGCAGATTATTGTGCAGGATGAGTCCGAGGTCTGCCGTGCCATCGATCCCCTGGGCGGTTCCTATTATGTGGAAAGGCTTACCCACTCAATTGTGGAAGAAGCCCAGAAGATTATTGATGAAATCGAAGAACTCGGCGGGATGGCAAAGGCCATCGAGTCGGGCATGCCCAAAATGCGGATCGAAGAGGCGGCAGCGCGGAAGCAGGCCCGGATCGACCAGGGCATTGAGGTGATTGTCGGGGTCAACAAGTACCAGACAGAGGACGCCACCGATTTCGAAGTCCGCGAAGTATCCGACGAGGTGAGAAGCCAGCAGGTTGCAGGGCTTCAGAATATCAGAAAAAGCCGCGACAATAAAGCGGTAGCCAGGGCACTGGAAACGCTTACCAGTACCGCTGAATCGGGGGGAAACCTTCTGGAGGCGACGCTGCCCGCCGTAAGGGCGCGGGCGACCGTGGGGGAGATCTCCGATGCACTGGAAAAGGTCTTCGGCAGGTATGTGGCGACGACGCTCTGCATCTCCGGTGTCTATGCCTCGGAATATCAGGACAAAGAGGTGATAGAATCACTCAGGAAACGTTCGGAACAGTTTCTGGAACACGAAGGACGAAGGCCTCGCATCCTGCTGACCAAAATGGGACAGGACGGACATGACCGTGGTGTAAAGGTGGTGGCCACGGCCTTCGCCGACATGGGCTTCGATGTGGATATCAGCCCCATGTTTCAGACGCCGGGCGAGGCGGCCAAGATGGCGGTGGAAAACGATGTGCATCTGGTGGGCGTCTCGAGTCTCGCCGCCGGGCATAAAACGCTTGTGCCGGCGCTCCTGAAAGAACTGAGGGATATCGGCGGAGATGAGATTATGGTGATTGCCGGCGGCGTGATTCCGCCCAAGGATTATGAGTTTCTCTACGACGCAGGGGTGTCCGGCATCTTCGGTCCCGGGACGTCGATAATCAATTCCGCCAACAAGGTATTGAACCTGCTCGAAAAAAGGTACATGGAGCAGTAGACCGGCCTCTGAACAGGCAGGAAAGGATGAGCGGAAGGGGCGGCAAGTGAGTTCGATCATCGCTCTTTCCGGCGATGTGAAAGCGATGGCGCTGAAAGATGTTGACTATTACGTGAACGGGGTACTGGCCCGCAACCGGCTGATCCTGTCCAAGACGATCACCATCGTAGAGAGTTCGCTCGCGGCTCACCAGGAAAGGGCCCGCGAAATTATGGAACGGCTGCTGCCCTATACGGGGAATGCGGTGCGGATCGGAATTACCGGCGTTCCCGGCGCGGGCAAGAGCACATTTATTGAGAGTTTCGGCATGATGCTCCTGAAAAAGGGATTGGAAATCGCCGTGCTCGCGGTGGATCCGAGCAGCAAAAAGAGCGGCGGCAGCATCATGGCGGACAAGACCAGGATGGAAAAGCTTTCAGCCGAGCCGCGGTCATATATTCGCCCTTCTCCTACCGGGCACACCCTGGGCGGGGTGGCCCAGAAAACGAGGGAGGCGCTTCTCATTTGCGAGGCCGCAGGTTTTGATGTGGTCATTGTAGAAACGGTAGGCGTCGGTCAACTGGAGACCACGGTGGCGTCCATGGTCGATTTCTTCCTTGTACTCATGATCCCCGGGGCCGGAGATGAGTTGCAGGGAATAAAAAGGGGCATACTTGAGCTGGCCGATGCAATCGTCATCAACAAGGCCGACGGCGATAACATGTCGAGAGCGCAACTGGCTAAGCGGGAATATGAAACGGCGTTGCACCTGGTGAATCCCGCCTCGCCGAACTGGTCCCCTCCCGTGCTTACCTGCAGCGCCCTTGCGGACGAGGGAATTGAAGAGATCTGGGGGACGATCCAGGATCACAGGCGCACACTCGGCGCCAGCGGCGAGATCGAGGCCAGGCGCAGAGAGCAGGCGCTCGAATGGACCTGGTTTTTAATCGATGAGGGACTTCATGACTGGTTTTACAAAAATCCCCGGATCGCCGAAATGCTGCCAGGAATGAAACGAAAGATAGAAGCGGGGCTTATCACGCCGACTCAGGCGGCGCAGGACCTGCTTTCGATACTACTAAAAAGGGGAGAAGAGAAAATTCCCCTGCAGAGGGAGGATAATGTATGAAGATTCTTTCTGTCGATCATATCGGCGTGGCGGTAAAAAGCATCGAGGAGAGTGTGAAAATATATGAGTCCCTGGGGCTTAACCTTGCGGGCGTCGAGGAGGTTGCCGAACAGAAGGTCAAAACCGCCTTTATTCCGGTGGGAGAAACGGAAATTGAACTACTGGAGTCGACCTCTCCCGATGGGCCTATTGCACGATTCATAGAATCGAACCGAGAAGGCATTCAGCACATCGCCCTGAGGGTGGAGAACATTGAAGAGGCGCTTACCGAACTGAAAGCCCGCGGTGTCAAATTGATAGACGAAACGCCCCGCTATGGGGCGGGAGGTGCAAAAATTGCCTTTGTGCACCCCAAGGCGACGAAGGGCGTGCTTCTGGAGTTGTGTGAGCGGGACGGCTGATCCCTTTTGGTGGTTGTGGAAGAAAAGCCTTGGCAGAAAGAGGCGGGAGGATAAGAAAAGTGACGACGGAAGAGAAACTATCGGAATTATTCGAGCGTGGAGAGAAAATCGAAGACGGCGGCGGTGAGAAGGCGCAAGCCAAACTGCATGCCACGGGGCGATTGACCGCCCGGGAGCGACTGAAGCTGCTCTTTGATAAGGGAAGTTTCGTCGAGCTCGATAGGTTTGTTGCCCACCGCTGTACGGTGCTGGGAATGGACAAGGTGGAAGCCCCGGGAGAGGGGGTGGTGACGGGATACGGAGCGGTCAACGGCCGGAAAATTTTTGCCTTTGCCCAGGATTTCAGCGTGATCGGCGGTTCGCTGGGCGAGATGCATGCAAAGAAAATCGTCAAATGCCTGGACAAGGCAATGACCGTCGGGTGTCCCGTGGTAGGGCTGAACGATTCCGGGGGTGCGCGTATCCAGGAAGGGGTGGACGCCCTTGCCGGCTATGGAGAGATATTCTACCGCAACACCATGGCCTCAGGCGTGATTCCCCAGATTACGGCGATCATGGGGCCCTCGGCGGGCGGGGCCGTCTATTCGCCGGCGCTGATGGATTTCATCTATATGGTAAAACAGGACTACGCCCAGATGTTTATTACCGGTCCCCAGGTGATCAAGGCCACGACGGGAGAGGAGATAGGCGCCATAGAACTGGGCGGTGCCATGACGCACAACGAGAAGAGCGGAGTGGCCCATTTCGTAGCGGAAACTGATGAAGACTGCATAAGCCAGATCAAGCACCTGCTCGGCTTCCTGCCTTCCAGCTGCAGGGAAGCGCCTCCCGTAATCGACTGTGACGACCCGATCGACAGGGAAGAAGAGGTGCTGAACGGTATTATCCCCGACAGGAGCAATCGTCCCTACGACATGAAAAAGGTGCTTTCTCTGATCGTCGATCACGGCGACATCTATGAGAGTCACCAGTACTATGCCAAGAACATGATTACCTGCTTTGCCCGCATGGACGGACATCCGGTGGGGATCATCGCGAATCAGCCCCGCTTTATGGCGGGCTGTCTGGACATCAACGCGTCCGACAAGGCAGCTCGATTCATTCGATTCTGCGACTGCTTCAATATGCCGATTCTGACCTTTGTGGACGTACCCGGGTATCTTCCGGGAACGCAGCAGGAGTTCGGCGGGATCATCCGCCACGGCGCGAAGCTGCTCTTCGCCTACCCCGAGGCGACCGTGCCGAAGATCACGGTGGTAACGCGCAAGGCTTACGGCGGCGCCTATCTGGGAATGTGTTCGGGACAGACGGGCGCGGACATGGTCATTGCCTGGCCCACGGCGGAGATCGCCGTGATGGGGGCCGCCGGCGCGGCGAATATCATTTTCCGAAAAGAGACGGGAGAGGAGAAACAGAAGAAAACCGAAGAGTATGAGCGAAATTTCGCCAATCCCTATCAGGCCGCGAGTCGTGGGCTGATCGAGCAGGTTATTGAACCGAAAAAAACACGGACCGTCATCATCAAGGCGATGAGGGCGCTGGAAGGAAAGGAAGCGCAGCGGCCTTCGAAGAAGCACGGGAATATGCCGTTGTAGGGGAAAAGTAGGAAAAGTAAGAAGAGTAAGAAAAGTAAGAAGAGTAAGAAGGGGTGGAAATGTTAAAAGATCTGAAGTGTATCAAGGATTTTTACTTTTCCTACTTTTCAACGTAAAGGATTAACGACGTAGTATGAATGTGGCGCAAAACCTGGTGAATTCTGCGCGGACCTATCCGGACAGGAAGGCGATACGCTTCGAAGGGGCCGAAATCACCTATCGAGAGTTGGATATCCAGTGCAATCGCCTTGCCAACGCCCTGCGCGATCTGGGGTTGGCGCCGGGGAATCACTGCCTTGTCATGATGCCCAACAGCATCGAAAGCGTGGTGGTGTATTTTGCCCTTGCAAAGATGGGAGTGGTTCAGATAGTGGCGAACCCGCTGGACCGGTTTCCGAAATTAGCCTATATCGTCAATGAGGCGAAGCCGAAGGCCTTTATCGGCGCCGAACTGCACCTGGATGAAATTCGCCGTGTCTTCAAATCGGTGGACGGCCCGGCCATACGGTTGGCCACGGGGGTTTCGGCGGATAGTGAGTTCATCGATTTGACAATGGCCTATTCGGCGCGTCCCGAATATCCCCTCTATCAGAACGATGCCGGCGATGTGTCGAATGTGTTCTATTCCTGGAACGCCCCCGACGTGGTACGGGAATTGAAGTTGACACAGAGCACGCTTTTCTCGCGGATGAAAGCTGTTGCCGATGCCGGTGGTCAGATGGACTGCGAGGCGGTGGTGATAGGCGTGCTCCCGCTCTGTAGGGTCTTCGGAGTCGTGAGTGTGCTCAATGCGTCCGTGTACCGCGCATTGACGGTTGAACTTTTGAGACGGTTCGATCCTGAGCGGGTGATCGAGGTGATTACTCACCGTCGGCAGACGCTGCTCTTTGTCTGTTCCGCAATGGTCGGTCCCCTGATTGAAGCCGCCAGCAGGAGGCGGCGTATCAGAAATTCGCTCAGATACTGCGCGTCGGAGGGGAAATCACTGCCGGCGGAAACAGTGCAGCGGTTTCATGAATTGTTCGGGGCCCGGATTGTAGAGAGATGTGGAAGGACAATATACTGAATAAGAGACAGCGCCCGCGGTGTGCACTATGCCGTCGGCAGGACGATTTTTAACACTATTTACAGGAGGAAACGATATGAGAACCAAAGAGCAGTACATTGAAGGTCTGAGCAAGATGAAGAGGAATCTTTATCACAATGGCGAGAAGATCGGTCGTGACCACGAGGAATTTATTCCGAGTTACAATGTCATGGGGACCACCTTCGAACTGGCGTCAAAGCCGGAATATGAAGGCTTTCTGACGGCGACGTCGCACCTGACCGGCGAGAAGATCAACCGGTTCAATCACATCCATCAGCACACGGAAGATCTCCACAAGAAGCAGGATATGACCCGTCTCTACTGCCAGGTGGTGGGCGGCTGCGTGCAGCGCTGCATGGGGATCGATGCCACAAATGCGATCTATACGGTGTCCTACGAGGCGGATAAGCAGAACAACGGCGCCACACAGTATCACGAGAATTTCAAGAAATGGCTGGAGCGGTTTCAGACGGAAGATCTGGTGGGATGCTGTGCCCAAACGGATGTCAAAGGAGACCGGATGCTTCGGCCTCACCAGCAGCCCGATCCGGATCAGTATGTGCACGTAGTGGAGAAGAACAAGGACGGCATCGTGGTGCGCGGCGCGAAGCTGCACATTTCCGAAGCGGCGATTGCCGATGAGATTCTTGTGGTGCCGACGCGGGCGCTGCTGAAAGAGGATTCGGACTATGCCGTGTCCTTTGCGATTCCGGGCGACTGGGACGGATTGAAGCATCTGGTGACGGTTCACAATTTCCGTGATAGAAAGCATTTTCCCAAGGGATTCAACGGCGGCAGCAACGACTCCTATCTGATATTCGACAATGTATTTGTCCCCTGGGAGCGGGTGTTTCTCTGCGGCGAGCACCAGCACGGCGGCATTCTTGCGCTGCTTTTTGCGTTGTTTCACCGCCACAGCTATTCCGGCTGCAAGCCGGCGCTGGGGGATTTGATGCTGGGGACCTGCGCCTTGGCGGCGGACGCGAACGGCATCAGCAAGGCGAAGCATGTGGCTTCGAAATTCGCGGAGATCATCAAGATCACCGAGCTGGGGTATGCGGCCGGCTTTACCGCTTCGGAACTGGGAAAGCCGGAGGTCTATATGCCCGGTGTCGGCTTTATTCCCTACGGTCCCGGCAATTATATTCCCCATTCCATCTACGCGAATGTGGGTCGCTGCCTGACGGGGGAAGCGGTATATCATGAGATGGAGATGCTGGCGGATATATCCGGAGGCGTTCCGGCAACGTTTCCCTATGAAGGAGAGTTTGCGAATCCGGAGACGGCTGATCTTGCGCGCAAATATACAACGAGAAGCAGCAAGATGTCGCCGGAGAATCAGGCCCAGCTCTGGCGCCACATCGGCGACCTGGCCTGCTCCGCAAAGGGCGGTATCGCCAACTTCGGCGCCCTGCATGGCGGCGGATCACCGCGGATGGAAGAGATTGCCATTACCACGCAGTACGATATTGAAGCGCGCAGAGAAATGGTACGGAAAATCGCCGGCATGACAAAGGATTGATGAAGAATTCACGGCGGGCAGGGGCTAGTGCCCCTGCCCGCAGCGGTGTTCGACAGGAGAGGAGAATGGTCCATGAGCGAGCAGCAGTATGTAAGCTATGTCATAGAAAATAAGATTGCCCTGATCACGATTAACAATCCTCCCATGAATCCCCTTATCACCGCCGTCAGGGATCAGCTTGGGGCGATCATGCGGGAACTGAATGAAAAACTGGATGAGGTCAACGTGGTAATCCTCACAGGGGCGCCCGACTCAAAGGCCTTTGTTGCCGGGGCCGACATCAAATCGTTCCCGGAGCTGGATCAGGAAAAGGCGAAGGCCCGGCTGAAGACCACGCGGCCGCTCTATCAACAGATGGAGGATTTCACGCGGCCCGTCATCTGCGCCATTAACGGGTTTTGCCTTGGCGGCGGACTGGAACTCGCCATGAGCTGCGACATCAGAATCGCTTCCTCCAAGGCCAAGTTCGGGCAGCCCGAGATCAATCTCGGGATCATCCCCGGCGGCGGCGGTACGCAGCGGTTGCCCCGTCTCGTAGGCGCCGGCATTGCCAAGGAACTGATTTACACGGGTACATTCATCAGCGCCGAGCGCGCCTATGCAATCGGTCTCGTGAACGCGGTGGTGGAACCGGAAAAACTGATGGACGAAGCCAAAGAAATGGCCGCGCTGATCGCGAGCAAACCGGTGCTCGCCGTGCGGGCGGCGAAGGAGGCCATCAATCACGGGCTCAACATGACCCTCCATGAAGGACTCGATATCGAGGCGTTCCACTGGAGTTATCTCTGCGGAACGGAAGACCAGAAAGAAGGCGCCTGTGCGTTCATCGAAAAGCGCCCGCCTAAATTTGTCGGAAGATAGGGCCGGCCGATATCGACATGGAATGTTCCACGAGGGGCGTAAAATTTATAATAATGAAGAGGTAAGTCGAAATGGAAATAAAAACGATCATGGTCATAGGTTCGGGTCTCATGGGAGGCGGCATTGCGCAGGTTGCGGCCCAGGCAGGCTATAATGTCATCATGAACGATGTAAAAATGGAATTCATCGACAGAGGCTACAACAATATCGTGAAGCTTCTCGAAGGCAGGGTCGCGAAGGGAAAACTCGATGCGGCGGAAAAGGATGCAGTCCTGAGTCGCATCGAAAAGGCGGTCGAATTCGAGGCCGCAAAAAAGGCGGATTTCGTGATCGAGGCGGCCTTCGAAAATCTGGAAGTGAAAACATCCATTTTTCAAAAGCTCGACGACATCTGCGGCGAAGAGGTCATTTTCGCGTCGAACACGTCGTCCATACCGATCACCACGCTGGCTGCGGCGACCAAACGACCTGACCGGTTTATCGGCATGCATTTCTTCAGCCCCGTTCCGGTCATGCGTCTGGTGGAAGTGATTCCGGCGCTGAAGACCGCCGACCAGACAGTTGCCCTGACGGAAGAACTCGCGACGAAAATGGGGAAAGAACCGGTCCGCGTGAAGGATGTGCCGGGATTCCTGGTCAACCGCTGCAACGCGGCCTTCCGGGCTGAATGCTTCAAGTGTCTGCTGGAAGGGGTCGCCAGCCTCGAAGACATCGACAAGGCGATCAAGCTCGGCCTCAATCATCCTATGGGTCCCTTTGAACTGGCCGATTTTGTCGGCGTTGAGATCGGCTACAACGTATTCAAGACCCTCTATGAGGGATATAAAGACCCGAAATTCGCTCCATCGTTGATTCTTGAAAAGCTTGTCATCAGCGGGGATCTCGGAAGAAAAACCGGCAAGGGATGGTACGATTATACCTCCGGAGAAAGAAAACCGAGAAGGGATCTGAAATTCTAACAGAGACTATTTCCCTGAAAAGGAGGTCTTTTCCGAGCAGCCGGCGAGAGGGTCCTGGCAGGGAAGTTGAGGAGGTAAAGGGAATGAAAGAAGTGGTCATTGTTGATATGGCGAGAAGCGCCATCGGCCGGCACGGTGGAACGATAAAGGACCTCCCCTTCTGGGAGCTCCTCGGTCAGACCGCCAAGGCCGTCGTTGATAGAAACGCCGGAAAAATTAAGCCCCAGATGTATGATTACGTCATTATGGGGCATGTGAAACAGAATACGGTTCGCGCCAATACGGCCCGCAATCTTGCCCTGATGATCGGTCTTCCCGAAGAAGTGCCCGGCTTTGCCGACACGATCGCCTGCGCCTCGGGAATGCTTTCGATTATCGAGGGATACGAATTCATAAAGAACGGCTTTGCCGATGTGATTCTCGCCGGGGGCGTCGAGTGGATGAGCGGCGGCGAGTTTTTCCTCTCCGACGGCGCGAATCACGCTTTTGGAAATGGCGATATCACGTTGAAGGATTCCATTACGGCGGGCGGCCCCGGTGCGGCGCCGGTGGAGCGATACGGGAACATTCCCATGGGAATCACCGCCGAAAACCTGGTGGAACTTCACAGTATCCCCCGGGATGAGCAGGACCGGTTTTCTCTGCGCAGTCAGCAGCTGGCGGTAAATGCGATCGAAAAGGGCGAGTTCAAAAAAGAAATCGTACCCGTCATATATACAAAGGCCGATGGAAGTACGGCCTTCTTTGATGTCGATGAATTCCCACGAAAGGATACCACCCTGGAAGGCCTGGCGAAGCTGAAGCCGGTCTTCAAAAAGGATGGTACCGTCACGGCGGGAAGCTCTTCGGGGCGAAACGATGGTGCAGCGATCGCCCTTATCATGTCCCGGGAAAGGGCCGACGAACTCGGCGTAACCCCTCGGGCCCGCATTCTTGCCTGCGGTGTGGCCGGCGTTGATCCCCGGATTATGGGGCGGGGGCCTGTGCCTTCAACCGCAATTGCCATGAAAAAAGCGGGTATGACGCTGAATGACATGGATATTGTTGAATTAAACGAGGCCTTTGCCGGTCAGAGCCTTGCCGTGATGCGGGAATGGAAGGCGATGTACGGCATTGACGACCAATGGCTCGACGAGCACGTAAACCTCTGGGGCGGGGCGATTGCCCTCGGTCATCCGCTGGGTGCCAGCGGGTGTATCATCACGACCAAGCTGCTCCATGGACTGGAACGCACTGGCGCGCGACTCGGCCTTGCCACGCTTTGCTGCGGCGGAGGAATCGGAGGCGCCATTATAATCGAAAGGCTTGGAGAAGAGGAAGGAGGCGCCCGATGAAAGAAACAGTATTTGTCAGTGCCGTGAGAACGCCGATCGGTAAATATATGGGGTCCTTAAAGACCGTCAGGATTCAGGATCTGGCGGCACACACGATGAAAGCGGCGGTCGAGCGCGCGGGAATCGATTCGGGCGCCCTTGACATGAGCATTTACAGTCAGTCGATACAGAGCAGCCTGCCCGCAAATGTGGGGCGGCATGCCTGGACCCTGGCCGGATTGAGCGAAGATCCTGCCGGCTATACGCTGAATACGCTCTGTGCCGGTGCGCTTCAAACCATGATCAGCGGATTCAATAAGATTGTCGGTGAAGAATATCAGGGCATGCTTGTCGGTGGAGTGGAAAGCTACAGCTTGACCCAGTATTACCTCTATCATCCCCGCTACGAGATGGGTCCTCAGAGTATGTGCTTTCATGACCAGAAAATCGAGGTCGAGACAAACGCCCAGCCGCAGGAACAATATGGTGTATTGACGGCGGCGGCGTTGGCCGATCTTGTGGCCCGAAACTACGGTTTTGTACGGAAAGACCTGGACGCCTACACGGTTCGGGATCATGAAAAGGCGCTGGAGGCAATCGGCAGCCGGGGAGTGAGTGCCGGCATAGAGCCCTATCTGATCAAGACGAGAAAGAAGGAAACCACCGTCGACGCCGACCAGATTCCACGAAAAACGACGCTTGAAGAATTGATGGCGCTTCCTTCGATCAACGAGGGCGGCACGGCGACGGCTGCCAATGTGGCGCCCTGGGCCGACGGGGCCGTCTCGCTGATCATGGTGTCTGCGGAACGGGCGCAGGCGCTGGGATGCACACCCCTGGCGAAAATGCGCGGCTTTGGCATCACAGCGGGAAATCCGACATTGCTGGAGAGAACATCGGTAAAGTCGATCGACAGGGCCCTGGCCATGTGCGGTCTTTCAAGAAAAGACATTGATTTTTATAATATTCATACCCCTTCGGCGGCCTACGGACTGGCGGTGGGCGACATGCTGGGTGCGGCCGCGGCAGGCAAAATCAACGTGGAAGGCGGTAGTCTCGCCTTCGGCCATCCCGGCGCCGCCATCGGCGGAATCATGGCGACCGGCATGATCGAAACACTGAAACGTACGGGTGCCCGCTTCGGCGTAGTCAATGTAGGCGCCTTAGGCGGTCAGTCGCTTACGGTTGTAATGGAAGGCTTTCAGTAATTAACTGCACATTAAATGAGTACATAACAGAGGAGGAATCTATAGATGGATTTTGCATTGACGGAAGAGCAACGGATGCTCCAGGACATGGCGAAAAACTTCGCAGAGACCGAAATCGCCCCCCATGTGGACGAGGACGAAGAGCACCATCACTGGAGAAGAGAAATATTCGATAAAATGGCGGAACTGGGATTTTTCGGCTTCAGCGTCGACGAGCAGTACGGTGGAAACGGCATGGGCTTTCTCGAGGGTGTCCTTGCCATCGAGCAGGTTTCCAAGGTGCACGTTTCCTGGAGAATGGCCTTCAATATGCAGGACTGGGGCCCGGCGCTCACCATTCAGAAGTTCGGTACGGAAGAACAGAAGCAAAAATATATTCCGAAGTTTGTAAGCGGCGAGTATGTGGGAAGTTTCGCCATGACGGAGCCCGATTTCGGTTCCGACGTGGCCGGGATGAAATGCCGTGCCGACGACAAGGGCGATCACTATGTCATCAACGGGGCAAAAATGTTCATCACCAACGGATCTGTCTGCGACTACGGTCTGCTTTATGTAAAGACCGATAAGGATGCCGGCGCCAAGGGAGTGACCTGCTTCATTATGGATTACAGCCTTCCGGGCATCACCCGCAAAAAAATGCTGGATAAGGTGGGGCTCTGGGCCTCCGACACGGGAGAGATCACCTTTGAGGACGTGAAGGTCCCCAAGGAACTCGTACTCGGAGGATTCAACAAGGGCTTCGGGATTTGTATGACCCAGTTGAACGCCACCAGATTGGGCTGTGCCGCCGGTGCACTGGGGCTGTCTGCCGCCTGTCTGGAAGCTTCCATTCAATATGCCACGGAGCGGAATCAGTTCGGCAAGCCCATTGGAAAGTACCAGCTGATTCAGCAGCAGATCGCCGAAATGAAGATGGAACACGAAGCGCTGGCCGCGCTGGTCTACAAGGCGGCCTGGCTGAAGGATCACAACCTTCCCAATGTGATGGAGACCTCCATGGCCAAACTCTTTTCCGCAAAGGCGGCGGTCCATGCGGCCAACGAGTGCATGAAGCTTCACGGCTCCTACGGCTATTCGCTGGAATATCCCTGCGGCCGGTTCCTGAGAGACTGCAAACAGTTTGAAACCCTGGAGGGCACCTCGAACATGCACACCATGATCGTCGCCAACGCCACCCTCGGCTACGCCCAGAACAGAGTCTGAAAAATCTTCCAAACGTGAAGGGGCCTGTCCTTACAGTGCCCCTCCCCGTTCACTTTTCTTACCGTTCCTCTTATTATTTATTACTTACTCCCGCAGAGGCGCAGAGCTCGCAGAGAAGACATTCATTCTTTGTTTATTTTTCCCTCAGCGCCCCTGCGTCTCTGCGCGAGACCGTTTTTTTTGAATTTTATTTTCCCTCTGAGGCGGAGAGTTCGCAGAGAAAAGCCTTTCTATTTATTTCATCAAATTCGGCAGGAAGAGGGCGATCTGGGGAAAGGGAATAAGAAGAAGCGTCCCGATAATCAGGGCGAGGAGAAGCGGCATCACTCCTTTGAAAATGACCTCCAGTGGCACGTCACGGGCGACGCCGCTCACCACATAGACGTTGACCCCCACGGGGGGAGTGATAACCCCGATCTGGGTGATCAGAACGATGATGACTCCAAACCAGATGGGGTCGTAATTCAGAGAAATGACAACGGGATAAAAGATCGGCACCGTCAGCATGATGAGTGCCAGTGAATCGATAAAACACCCCCCGACCAGGTAGACGCATATAATGAGGATCATGATGGCGAAGGGGGGAAGGTTGATGTGTGATATCCAGGTGGCAATGTCAAAGGGTATTCGCGTGACGGCGAGAAAATGTCCGAAAATGGTGGCGCCGGCGACAATGACAAGAATCATGCAGGAAATTCGCGTTGTTTCTTTGAGGGAGGCGACAAAGCCGGTCCAAGTGAGATGCCGTTTGATCAGGGCAAGCACCAGCGTGCCGAAGGCGCCGACGGCCCCGGCCTCGGTGGGAGTGAAGAGTCCCGCAAAGAGTCCTCCCATCACCATTACGAAAAGAATCAGTGTTTCACCGAGACCTGCCAGCGATGCGATCTTTTGCCTGACGGTCGTTTTGGGGCCCGCCGGGCCGAGATCCGGCCGGATGCGCGTCCAGATCGCGATGGTGATGATAAAAAGAATGGTCAATAAAATTCCCGGCGCCAGCCCCGCCATAAAAAGCTTTCCAATCGACTGTTCCGTCATGATGCCGTAGACGATAAAAATGACACTGGGTGGTATAAGGATGCCCAGACTGCCCCCTGCGGCGACGGCGCCGGTGGCAAGTTCCGCCTTATAGTTGAACCGTTTCATTTCCGGCAGGGTTGCCGCCGCCATGGTCGCGGCGGTGGCGTTGGTGGAACCGCATATGGCGGAAAATCCCGCACAGGCACCGATGGTGGCCATGGCGAGCCCCCCCGGCTGGTGTCCCAGAAAGGTGTAGGCCGCATCGAAAAGACGGGTGCTTATGCCTGAATGAAAGGCCAGTTGTCCCATCAGGACGAACAGAGGGATTACCGTCAGGTTATAAGAGCCGAACACGGCGTAGACATCCTTTGCCATGAGATTCATTGCGGCATCGAAGGACACAAGATAGCCGAACCCTATAAATCCGATTATTGCCATGACAAAACCCACGGGCATTCTCGAAAATATAAAGATGAAAAGAGCGGCGATGCCGATTATGCCGATGATCGCAGGACTCATTGCGTGACGGTCCTCTTGAATGAGGTGAACACACTGACGGCCAGTACTGCCGAGAGCATGCCGCAGCCGATGGCGATGCCTAATATGAAAGGGTAAACCGGCATCTGCAGTGTAAGGGAGACCTCGCCGTTTGCCCTCGTATCCATGGCGTAGAGGGCGCTCTGCCATGCCAGTATGGCGAACAGCAGACAGCCGGCAAGGCCGTTCACGGCATCGACTGCGTACTGTACTCTCCGTGGCAGTTTCTGAACGATGAATTCAACGGCGATGTGTCCTTTCATCACCGTGGTGTAGGCTAACGAAAATGACGCGGCCACAGTGCCGAGAAGTCCTACGATTTCAAAGGTGCCCGGTATGGGGTGACGGAAAAATCGCAACACCACATCGGCGGACGTCAATACCATCATGATTACCAGGGCGCCCGCAGCGATCCAGTTGACAAGCCCTGCCATTTCCGCAAGTGATGCGTCAAGCCGTTTCATAGGCATCTACATTTATTGGGTCCCATGTTTTTTAATGAGGCATTCAATTTCCGTGACCGCCTTCGTGCCGGGAAGCCCTTCTTTATTTTTATTTTCAATATAGTTGTCGATTATGGGCCGTACGGCCTTTACCCATCGTGCGTCCTCATCGTCTGAGAGCGAGATAATTTCATTGCCCAGGCTCAGGGTAAAGGCGCGACCGTCCGCATCGCTTTTATCCCATTCAGCGCCATGGATTGCAACCCATTCTCTGCTGGTATCTTCAAAAATTTTCTGAATATCCGGGGGTAGGGCATTCCATTTGTTGACGTTCATGACGACGAACATGGCGGTTGTATAGCCTACACGGGTGCATTCAGTAGTATACTTGATCACCTCGGCCTGTTTCCATCCCTTTAATGTTTCAATAGGAGCGAAGGTGCCTTCCACCACCCCTTTTTGCAGGGCCTCGTAGGTTCCACCCTGGGGCATGGCCACGGGAACGCCCCCGAGGGCCTCCGTCACTTTTGCGCTCAATCCGGTAGAACGTATTTTCAGGCCTTTGAGTTCTTCAAGGTTCCGCACGGGCTTCTTTGTGTGAAGAAGGCCGGGACCGTGAGCGTGGATGTACAGCACCTTTACACCATCCAGCTCTTTCGGTTTCATGATATGGTAAAAATCCGTTGCCGTTTTTGTGGCGGTCATGCCGCTTGTGTAGCCATGGGGAAGATCAAGCGCCTCCATGACGGGGAAACGGCCCCTTGTATAGGCAAAGCAGGACATGCCGATATCGGATATGCCCTTCACTACCCCGTCGTAACACTGGTTCGCCTTTGTAAGCGTTCCCCCGGGGAATACACTGATCTTGACACGCCCCTGGGTGCGCTTTTCAATTTCCTGCGCCCAGGAAACTCCGGCCTTGCACTGCCCGTGAGTGGGGGGGAAAAAGATGCTGTAGGTAAGGCTGATGGTTTTTGCATGCACCGGGGGCGCACTCTGGGGCGCCAGTTGGATCGCCGCAAAAAGTGCAATGACAATAACGGTAACAAAATGCTTTTTCATGTGGATATATTCCCTCCTGTAAAAATATTGAGCACTGATACCTTTTAGAAACAAAAAGTATCTACTCCTCAATTAATGCCATCCTGACGATGATTGATCCCTTTGAAAAAAAAGAATTATTTCGAAGAGCCTGCGTTCCCACCTCATGGATGGGAAGCAGGCGTTAATACTTGTAGGTGTATCCTACTGGAAGGTTTTTAAAGCGATGAGTCTCTATAACTGCCATTATACTATTCCCGAAAAAAGTACTGATAATAATTCGCCTTGTAGCGTTCTTTCCGTACCCTGTCAAGTGTAATTTTCACGCCTCCATTACCGCGGTCACGCGCCCCCGCCGGCGGGGACGCATACACTGTGTCAGTGTGATTGAAAGATTGGCACGCAGCGCGCTATTTATCGGCCTTTTTGCCTTTTTCTGTTTTGGTTTTTTCCAGTTCTTCCTTTAACTTTTCAGATTCGGCCTTGGCTTTTTCGAGTTCAGCCTTTGCTTTTTGAAGCTCTTCAACCTGCTCGCGCGCCTCTTTTTTCTCCCTTAACTGATCACGTATTTCATCATAGCCGACGTATATGGCAAGCGCGCCGCCGAGAAGAAGGGCGATGGGGACTGCACCCGCAAGCAGTAACAGGAATTCCTTAAACCACACAACCAGTCCGATCAAACCTATAACCGCCGCAATGGCGCCACCAATAATCACCTGCATTATCCTAAATCCTCCTTCTCCATATATTGATTTTCACTGTAATGAGCCACACCCGTTTCCGGCACACACCCTATTGAAATAGGTCGATATTGGTAGCACAAAAAAAACTTATGGGCAAGATCAAAATAAAAAAAGACTTGCCAAAAAATGCATATTCCTTTAGTTTTACGATCCTTTAGTAATAATATGTCATGCTGCATTTGTGGGGTGTGTGCTTCGGCAACTCCTTTTCAATTGCGGCGTCTGCAGGGAGGATTGAACAGTATGTTGGAACCCGATTTTAAAAAGGGGAATGGATTGGTGCCGGTTATTGTCCAGGATTATGAGCGGCATGATGTATTGATGCTTGCCTATATGAACCGCGAAGCATGGGAGAAAACGGTGGAGACCGGAAAGGCCACCTATTGGAGCAGATCGCGGAATCAACTCTGGGTCAAGGGCGAGACCTCGGGGAACGTACAGACGGTAAGGGAAATGTTAATAGATTGCGATAGCGATACTCTTTTGCTGAGAGTGGACCAAAAAGGGGCGGCCTGCCACGAGGGATATCGTTCATGCTTTTACAGAAGGATAACGCCTGAGGGATTCGATATCGTAGGTCCACGCCTTTTTAATCCGGAGGAAGTCTATAAAAAATGAATGTGTTACGATTAGGCATCCCCAAGGGGAGCCTTGAAGCAAATACCGTCGAGCTTTTTAAACGTGCCGGATGGAAAATATCCTATGATGCGCGCAGCTATTTCCCCGGCATCGATGATGACGAGATAAACTGCTTTCTCGTCCGGGCGCAGGAAATGGCCCGCTACGTAGAGGATGGGACCCTCGATTTGGGGCTCACCGGAAAGGACTGGATCCTTGAAAACGATGCCGATGTCACGGTAGTGCAGGATCTCATATATTCAAAGGCCTCAGCGCGGCAGGCCCGATGGGTCCTTGCCGTCAGGCAGGATTCCCCCATTGCCGCAATCGAGGATCTGGAGGGCAAAAGACTTTCCACAGAGCTGGTTAATTTTACCACACGGTATTTTCAGGAGCGGGGCATCACCGTGCATGTCGAGTTTTCGTGGGGGGCCACGGAGGCGAAGGTCGTGGAAGGGCTTGTCGATGCAATCGTTGAAGTGACGGAAACGGGAAGCACGCTCAAGGCGAACAAACTGAAAATTATCCATGAATTGATGAAGACCAACACCCAGTTGATCGCCAATAAAGAGGCCTGGAACGATCCGTGGAAAAGGAGAAAAATAGAGCAGATCAACGTGCTTCTCAAGGGATCATTCATGGCGATGGGTAAGGTGGGTTTGAAAATGAACGTGTCGAAGGAAAATCTCGGCAGGGTCGTGCTGCTTCTCCCTTCCCTGAAGGCGCCGACCATTTCGGCGCTGTACCAGGATGAGTGGTTTGATGTGGATACGATTGTCGACAGGGGTATTGTACGGGAGTTGATTCCGCTTCTCCAGGAGGCGGGCGCCGAGGGCATCATCGAATACCCCCTCAACAAGGTTTTATAACGGGAGCATGACCGGCCATGAAGAGGATCGGTACAATTACGAGAACCACAGCCGAAACGGATATTTTCGCGGAAATCACTCTTGACGGGACAGGAAGGGGATCCGTTGAAACCACCATTCCTTTCTTCAATCATATGCTCACGAGCATCATGCGGCACAGTCTCATGGACATGAAGATCGAGGCGCGCGGCGACACCGACGTTGATGATCATCATACGGTGGAGGATGTGGGCATATGTCTGGGGGAGGCGCTCAAGGAGGCGCTGGGGACGAAAGAGGGGATAGGGAGGTACGGCTGCGCCTTCGTCCCCATGGATGAAAGTCTCAGCCATGTGTCGATCGATCTTTCAGGACGACCCTGTCTGGTGTATAATGTCGATCTCGACAATAAAAAAGTAGGTGATTTTGAACTGTTGCAGCTTCGTGAATTCTTTAAAGCGCTTTCTGACCACGGGGGAATAACCTTGCATATGAATGTCATATATGGTAGAAACCCCCACCACATAGCCGAGTCCCTGTGTAAGGCCTTTGCCCGTGCGCTGGCTGAGGCAGTGTCCATTGATGCGCGTATCGCAGGCGTTATGTCGACCAAAGGAAATCTCTGATTGTTGCACGCTGTTCTTATATCGCAGGGGCTGAAATCCATTGGTTTGTAATATGTGAAAGGGTGAATATGTGCAGGGAGGTAGCAGCCATCGACAAAAGGCCTTCTAAGAGTGTGGTTCCAGCGGTAACAGGCCTCATAATATGTTTCTTTGCCCTTTTTGCTGTTGGGTGTGCGTCCATGTCGGGGGTGAAAGCCGATGCAGGCCGGTGGGAAGGGAGCATAGAGTTAAAAAAAATTGCGGTGGCGCCCTTTAAGAAGGTAAGTTCGCCTGATCCTTCTCAGAGATTCATGCGCTGTCCTCTTTCCGGGGCTTTCTTGCGCACCGGCGACATCCAGGGAGATGCGCCGGGAATCGTGGTGGATATCCTGGTGGCTGAACTCAAGGCGCAGAGAAAGTATGTACTTATTACGCCTGACAGGGTTGAGGGAATCTACCGAAGAATATCGGCAATCTCCTTTCAGGATTCGGTGCGGGAGAAGTTGCGCAAAACAGGGGAAGAGCTGGAAGTTGATGCGATTCTTGCAGGATACGTATTTTGTTACACGGAACGAAAAGGCTATACCTATGCAGTGGAGCAGCCTGCATCGGCCGTTTTCTGTGTCCATCTTTTGAGGGTGCGAGACGGCGTGACATTGTGGAATGGTACCTTCGATAAAACCCAGAGTTCCCTCATGGAAAATCTTTTTGAGGTTGGTTCCTTCTTCCGGGGCGGAGGAAAGTGGGTTACCGTGCGAGAGCTTTCCCGAGAGGGGATGGAGTCGTTGTTGAAAACTTTTCCCAATGTCGAATGAAGAAGAGACTGAGATGATTATCATACCCGCCATAGATTTGAAGGAAGGAAAGTGTGTGCGTCTTCTCCAGGGGGATTTTGACCGAGAGACCGTGTATTCCCGGACGCCCGCCGATGTTGCCCGCAGATGGCAGGATAAAGGCGCCGAACGTATCCATGTCGTTGATCTGGACGGATCAAAGGAGGGGAAGCCCCTCAACAGGAAAAGCATCGAGAAAATCGTAAACGCCGTCAGTGTGCCTGTGCAGGTTGGCGGGGGCATTCGGGACATTGAAACGGTGGATGCCTATCTTGCACTGGGGGTGAGCCGTTGTATTCTGGGTACCGTTGCGCTGAAGAACCGCCCGCTGCTGGTCGAGGCCTGCCGTCGTTTCCCCGGCCATATCATCCTGGGCCTTGATGCACGAGATGAACGTGTGGCCGTTGAGGGATGGCTGGAGCGTTCCGATCTTTCGGCGGCGGAGGTGGCGAAGAGCTATGAGGGAATCGGGCTTGATGCCCTGGTGTATACCGATATCAGTCGTGACGGCATGAAAACGGGGGTTAATGTCGCGGCAACGGAAACGCTCGCACGAACCCTTTCGATTCCCGTCATTGCTTCGGGGGGCCTGTCGGGGATTGGCGATATCGAGGCCCTGCTCGAGGTCAGACAACCCGGAATCATGGGAGTCATCGTGGGAAAAGCGCTTTATGACGGGGCCATGACGCTTGAAGAAGCGATTGCGACGACGAAGCGCGGCGATCGTCGGGGAACTTCTCACTGAAGGAGGGTCAGTCATGGAAGAGTGTGTTTTCTGTAAAATCGTCAAGGGGGATATTCCCTGTACCAAGGTTTATGAAAATGAGAGCGCCCTGGCCTTCGAAGACATTGCGCCTATGGCGCCTGTGCATGTCGTTGTCGTCCCCAAGCGGCACATATCCACACTGATGGACGTAAAGGCCGGCGATGCGAAGCTGATGGCCGATCTGTTGACGGCTGTGCAGGAAGTCGCCCGCATCAAACAGGTTGACCAGCCGGGGTTCCGCATGGTGATCAACTGCAACAAAGACGGCGGTCAGATAGTCTTTCACCTCCATATTCACGTGCTGGGGGGAAGGAAGCTTGAAGACGGCATGGGATAATAAATTGACAAAGGGAAAGACAGTATTACATTAAAGGGATTCCATCGAGAGGAATGAGACGCTTTGCATAATTCCCTTTTCTGTCATTCCGGGCGTGACCCGGAATCCAGAACGTGCGCGAAAAAACTGGATACCTCCCGGACTTGATCCGGGATCTGCCGGAATGACGAAATTGATGATTTTACGAGGTCCTGCAAAAGTCTCGGGTTGCCTTTCGAACAAGGGGTCCCTATTCTATATGAAGAGGCGGAAGCGATCATGGATATACAGGAAAAACTTGATGCTGAAATGAAAGAGGCGGCAAGGGCGAAGGATGCGTTAAAGCTCTCGACGATCCGATTGATGAAGTCTGCGCTTCACAACAAGGAGATAGACCATAAAAAAAAGCTGGGAGAGGTTGAAGTGATGCAGGTCTTCTCTTCCATGGTAAAACAGCGGCATGATTCAATTGAACAATTCGCCAAAGGCGGCAGGAGTGATTTGGTTGAAAAGGAACAGAAAGAACTTGAAATAATAAAGAGTTTTATGCCGGAGGAGATGTCCGAAGAGGAGATTAGGGCCGAGATCGCCAAAGCGGTGGATAAGGTCGGTGCAACCACTGTGCGGGACATGGGAAAGGTGATGAAGGAACTCATGCCGGTGGTGACGGGGAAAGCCGACGGAAAACTCGTAAGCGAACTGGTAAAGGCGGTCCTGTCCAGCTGAGCATGAAGCACAAGAAAGACGAAGGAATTGAACGGATATATTCCTCACGAAATAGTCGAAGAGGTAAAGCACAGGACGGATATCGTCGATCTCATTTCTGAATTCGTTACGCTGAAAAAAGCAGGCAGGCATTACGTAGGCCTCTGTCCCTTTCATAAAGAGAAAGCGCCATCATTTACGGTAAACCCTGAAAAGCAGATATACCGGTGCTATGGGTGCGGCGAAGGGGGGAATGTATATTCGTTTCTGATGAAGGTGAACACCTGCACGTTTCCCGAGGCGGTTCGACACCTTGCCGCCAGAGCCGGTATTGAGATCCCCCTGCGGCGGATGACGGCAGGTGAAAAAAGGAAGCACAGTGAGCGGGAAAATCTGCTGGCGCTGCACCGCATGACCGCCGAGTATTATCGGAGGAACTTTTCATCGGAAAAGGGGCGGATCGCCCGTGATTACCTTGACGCACGGGGGGTGGGGGCTTCCCTCATCGAAACATTTCAGATCGGGTATGCCCCGGAGGGATGGGGGAACCTCAGGAGTTATTTTGCCGCTTCTAAAATTTCACAGGGGCTCGCAGAGAAAGCGGGGCTTCTGGTCGTTAAAAATGAATCCGCCTGTTATGATCGTTTCCGCAACAGGCTGATGCTGCCGATAGAAAATGTGAACGGAGATGTGGTTGCCTTCGGCGGGAGGGCGCTGGGAGGCGAGGAACCGAAATATCTTAATTCTCCGGAATCTCCCCTCTATATAAAGGGAGACAATCTTTACGGTCTGTATCGTACAAAGGGAGATATTCAGCGAAGTGACGGCTGCATCATTGTAGAGGGGTATTTCGATCTGCTTTCGCTGTGGAATGCGGGTATCAGAAATGTGGTGGCCACGCTCGGCACAGCCCTTACCCCGCGCCAGGTGGAACTGCTCAGAAGGTTTACCCGGAATGTCGTGCTCCTCTACGACGGTGACGCGGGGGGGCGCACTGCCATAGAACGGAGTCTGCCGCTTTTCCTCGAGGCGGAGGTCCGTGCGCGAATAGTCCCTCTGCCGGAGGGTCATGATCCCGATGATTACGTGAGGACCCATGGCAGGGATGCAATGGACGAATTGATTGCCCATGCCCCGTCCATGGTCGATTATTATATCGACTCCGTCATGGGGGACAATCGATCGATGGAAGAACAGACCGTACTTGCCGGGAGGGCGATTTCATTGATCAGTGCCATTTCCGATGTAATTCAGCGGAATCTATTCATCAAAAGGGTGGCTGAAAAGCTGGGGCTCGATGAATCGCTCATCAAGGATCGGGTAAAAAAGGCGCCGACGAAGAGGAGCGCTGAAGTGCCGAATGTGAAGCCCCATGCAGAGCCGGCGGCGGGCAGACTCGAGCCGATAGAACTGTATGGCCTCTATTTGATGGTCGAATATTCCCACAAGATACCGCTGATCCAAAATGAGCGGATCCTGGGATTTTTTACCGATCCCCGCCTGAAGGCGGCTGCCGAGCGGGTGTGTGCGGCCTATGATAACCGGCAGGCGGTGACCATATCGGATATCGCCGACAGCATGGACGACAGGGCGGTGAGAGACGCCCTTCTCAAGTTGGCAATGGAGGATTCTCCTGAAAAAGAAGAAATCATCGACAGGGTGTTTCGTGATACTATACTGAAAATTAAGGCAAAATGGTACAAGGAGCGCCATCGAATGCTGATGCGGCAAATGGTGACGGCCCGTGAAAAAGGTGATGGAGATCTCTGCCGCAGGCTGCTGCTTGAAAAGGAGCGTTTGCTCGGAGAAGAAAAACGGCTCCAGTCGCAGGAAACCTTTCTGTGACGAGTGATATGAATGATCAATGCCGCCGGCATACAAGGAGAAAAACTACATGAAAAGAGTCATTAACTCGGATGAAGTGAAAAAGCTGATTTCTCTGGGTGAGGAAAAGGGTTTTCTTACCTATGATGACATGAATGACATGCTGCCGTCCGATGTCGTATCTTCCGATCAGATTGACGATATTATTGTGTTTTTCGGTGAAAAAAATATAGATGTCATAGATGCGGAAAAGGAGAGTCCCACCGGGAGAAGTAAATTTTCCGATGACTCCGACGATCAGAAAGAACTCGACAAAGAGCCTTCGGCCATGGCCTCTCCTCTGGGCAAGACCGGAGACCCCGTAAAGCTCTATTTGCGGGAAATGGGGCTTGTTTCCCTTCTGAGCCGAGAGGAAGAAGTAGAAATCGCCAAACAGATCGAAGAGGGGGAGCGCAAAGTAATGCAGACCCTTTTCAATCTCCCCTATTTCGTGGAAGAGGTGGTCAGGATCGGAGAACGGCTCAAAAACGGCGACATTCGTATAAAAAGCGTGATCGACAGCCTTGAGGATGAAGCGGGGTTTGTGGAAGAAGAGGTGCATATTGAGCGGGTGCAGGCGCTCATCGAGCAGATTCGTGCGGTTCATGAGGCAAATACCGTCCTGAGAGGGGAACTGAGGGAAAAAGGAATTGACGAAGCCCGTAAAGCGCACCTCGCTTCAGACATCGAAAAAAATACCCAGCGCATCATCGCCCTTTGCAAAGAGATAAATTTCAGCAAGCGGCGGGTGAACGGGATGGTGGCTAAGCTTAAAAAGAATGTAGAACGTATCAGGGTGATGGAAGACCAGATACAGGCATGCAAGGAGAAAACGGGCCTCTCGCTGAAAAATCTGGACGACCTCTGTGCGCGTATGAGGAAAAAACCCGAACAGGAACAGGCAATTGCAAAAGAAGCGAATATTCCTCTTGCCAGGCTCAAGGAATCCGAGAAGGTGGTAAAGAACTCCCGCCGCGAAAGAAGGGCGATTGCCGACAAGATCGGTGCATCGACCGAATCGTTGAAAGTGCTGGTGGCACTCATCAATAAAGGGGAATCTGAGGCAAACGAGGCAAAACAGAAACTTATTCAGGCGAATCTGAGACTTGTGGTAAGTATCGCCAAAAAATACACCAACCGCGGCTTGCAGTTTCTCGACCTGATTCAGGAAGGGAACATCGGGCTGATGAAAGCGGTGGAAAAGTTTGAATATCAACGTGGATACAAGTTTTCCACCTATGCCACCTGGTGGATTCGCCAGGCAATTACCAGGGCGATCGCCGACCAGGCACGAACGATTCGCATTCCCGTGCACATGATAGAAACCATAAATAAACTGATCAGAACTTCCCGTTACCTTGTGCAGGAATTGGGAAGAGAGCCAAACCCCGAGGAAATTGCGCAAAAGATGGAATTTCCTCTGGAAAAAGTCAGAAAAGTCTTGAAAATCGCCAAAGAACCTATATCTCTTGAAACGCCCATCGGAGAGGAAGAGGACAGTTCTCTGGGAGATTTCATCGAGGATAAGAAAATTATGTCGCCCTCCGATGCCACCATGAGCATGGATCTGGCAAAACAGACGAGGAATATTCTGGCAACGCTTACTCCTCGAGAAGAGAAGGTGCTGAGAATGAGATTCGGCATCAGTGAAAAGGCGGAATTCGATCCCGAAGCTGAAGGGGATGATGTGACGGGCATGATGGAACAGGCAAAACGGATCGAATCGAACGTGTTGAAAAAAATGAGAGGCACCTCACGGAGAAGAGAAATAAAAGGGACTGCAAAATAGGTCCTCTTCCCGTCCTGTTTTATGGAACATATTCTTACTGTGACAGAACTGACGGCCAATATAAAGGCGTACCTGGAGACTGGATTCGGCGTTCTCTGGGTGGCCGGTGAAATTTCAAATCTGCGCCGGCCCGGATCGGGGCACCTCTATTTTACCCTCAAAGACGAGGGAAGCCAGGTGCGGGCCGTGGTGTTCCGCCGGAGCGGCAACGCCATAGGGTTCGACATGGAAGAGGGACTTGCCGTCATCTGTCGTGCGCGTCTTTCAGTCTATGTTCCCCGTGGCGAATATCAGCTTATTGTCGAGGCCGCGGAACCACGGGGGATCGGCGCCCTTCAAATCGCCTTCGAGCAACTGAAACGAAGGCTTGAAGGGGAAGGGCTTTTCGACAGGGCCCATAAACGGCCCCTTCCGCGTTTTCCCGAAAAAATCGGGATTGTCACATCGCCCACGGGGGCGGCGATACGTGATATTCTGAATATCACAAAAAGAAGATTCCCCTCAGGCAATATTGTGATCGTGCCCGTCAGGGTCCAGGGAGTGGAAGCGGCCGCCGAGATCGCTCACGCCGTTGATCTGCTCAACAGCCGGACCGATGTGGATGTGATCATTGTAACCCGGGGAGGGGGTTCCATGGAGGACCTTTATCCCTTCAACGACGAACGGGTGGCACGGGCAATCTACAGATCCCGCATACCCGTCGTATCGGCGGTGGGACACGAGATAGATTTCACCATTGCCGATTTTACGGCCGACCTGAGGGCGCCTACGCCCTCGGCGGCGGCGGAAATCGTGGCGCCCGACCGGAGAGAATTAGGCAGCGCACTGTTCTCCCTGGGCAATCGCATGGCGCAGGTGTGCCGGCATCTGCAACAGAGCAGGCGGGAGCGCCTCCATTTTCTTGCAGAACGTCTTGTGGATCCCCGAAGGACAATCGCTGATCTGAGACTGTCTGTCGATGACATGCGCGACGGGCTTTCCCGGAGGATTCACCGGGGGCTCGCCGAAAAGGAGCGGCGCTTACAGGAGCATGCCCGTGCCCTTCGGCGGTTCAACCCGAAGGGAGTCATTGCCGAAGGGCGGTACCGGGTGCGCACATTGACCAAAGAGGCTGTTTTTCAGTGCCGTTACTGTCAGGATCGCGCACGGCGCCGGCTGAATGAATCTCTGTCCTTGCTGGAAAGTCTCAATCCCCTGTCCGTATTGAGCCGGGGATACGGCATTGCACGGCGATTGCCAGAAGGGAAGATTATCAGGGAGGTGACGTCTCTCACCGAGGGAACCCCCGTATCGGTGCAGGTTGCGTCGGGAACCTTCCACGCACATGTCACCACCATCATGAAGGAGAACGGCGATGGCGGAAAAGAAATTTGAAAAGGCCCTGGAAAAGCTGGAAAGTATCGTAAAAGCGATGGAATCGGGAGAAATGACGCTTGATGAATCGTTAAAAGCCTTTCAGGAAGGGATAGAGCTTTCACGTTTCTGTATGAACAAGCTCGACGAGGCGGAACGAACAGTGGACATGCTCCTTCAGGAAGGCGATGAAGTGCGCATTGCCCCCTTTACAGAGGAGAAAGAAAGTGCGCAGTAACGACAGCGAAGCGTTGAAGAAATATCTGGAGGCGCGGAAAAAAATAGTTGACGAGGCCCTCGAGCGCTATGTGCCCGGGGTCGACGCCTACCCCCCTTCGCTCTGTAACGCCGCCCGGTACAGTATATTCGCCGGTGGAAAACGGCTGCGTCCCATTTTATGCATGGCCGCCGCCGAGGCGGTGGGGGGAGACAGTGATGCGGTACTTCCCGTCGCCTGCGCCCTCGAAATGATCCACACCTATTCTCTGATTCATGACGATCTTCCTGCCATGGATGATGACGAGTATCGCCGGGGAAGATTGACAAATCACAAGGTGTTCGGCGAAGGAATAGCGATCCTTGCCGGGGACGCCCTTCTGACGGAGGCCTTTTGCCTCATGGCCGCCGTCGGGGGTTCTGACGGAGAGGGGCTGCTGACCGTCATTCAAGAAATCGCCCGTGCCGCGGGGTTTTTCGGTATGGTCGGCGGCCAGGCGGTTGATCTGGAATCGGAGGGGAAAGAGATTGATTTCGAGACCCTCCGCTATATTCATACCCACAAAACGGCGGCACTGCTTCAGGTGTCTCTCCGTGCCGGAGCGATCCTTGCCGGCGCAGGGCCGCAGGAGCTTGCAAGACTTACTGAATATGGTGCGAAGATCGGACTGGCCTTTCAGATTGCCGATGATATTCTCGATGTGGAGGGCGATGTGGAGGTATTGGGAAAAGAAACAGGCTGTGACGGCGAGCGAAAAAAGGCGACCTATCCCGCGCTCATGGGACTGGAACCCTCGCGGGCGCAGGCCCGAGAACTGGTAGACCAGGCCCTGACCGATCTTTCACCCTTTGACGAGCGCGCCGATCCCCTCCGCATGATCGCGCGTTTTATTGTGGATCGAACCTCATAAAGAAGGCCGTCGCTTTTCCGGAAGCAGGGCGTATGGAAGGAATGACAGGTGACGGAAAAAGAGGGAGCTATGCTGTACCGAGTTAACAGTCCCGCCGATATCAGAAATTTTACCCTGGAGGAGCTGAATAGTCTGGCGGAGGAAATACGGCAGAAGATCATCGAAACGGTCGCCTCGAATGGAGGCCACCTTGCCGCGTCGCTGGGCGCCGTCGAACTTACGCTGGCACTCCATTATGTGTTCAGCACGCCCGAAGATAAAATTGTCTGGGATGTGGGGCATCAGGCCTATGCACACAAGATTGTCACGGGACGAAAGGATGAATTCGGCACACTGAGAAAACTTGGCGGGCTGAGTGGATTTCCGAAGCGCGAGGAAAGCATCTACGACGTGTTCGGGGTAGGGCACAGCAGCACCTCCATATCGGTTGCTTCGGGCCTTGCCGAGGCGCGGTGCCTCACAGGCCGGAATTACAAGGTTATTGCGGTGATCGGCGACGGATCCATGACGGCGGGGATTGCCTTCGAGGGGCTCAACTGGTCCGGCGATCGTCAGAAAGACCTGATCATTGTGCTCAATGACAATGAGATGTCCATCTCCCCCAATGTGGGCGCCCTGTCCTCATATCTGAACAGGATAATGACGGGGCAGCAGGTGACGAAGCTGAAGAGTCGCGTGCAGGGGTTTCTGAAAACCATTCCCGGGATCGGGGAGCAGATGGTGAAAATTACGAAACAGGCAGAAGAATCGCTCAAGGCCTTCCTCGTGCCCGGCATGCTCTTCGAAGAGATGGGCTTCAAGTATATCGGACCGCTTCAGGGTCACCACCTCGATCAGCTGATAAAAAATTTCGAAAACATACGCGAATTGAAAGGGCCGATCCTTGTCCACGTTATTACGAAAAAGGGGAAGGGCTACAAATTTGCCGAGGAGGAGCCCTCTCGTTTTCACGGTCTGGGTCCCTTCGATATCGATACGGGTGCGATACCACACTATGCTGACGCGCCACCCGCCTACACGGATGTCTTCGGCGGGACCATGGTGCAGCTTGCCTCGGAAAATCCTCGCGTGGCGGCAATAACGGCCGCCATGCGCCACGGCACCGGTCTCGATGAGTTTGCCCGCATCTATCCCGAGCGCTTTTTCGATGTGGGCATCGCCGAACAACACGGGGTCACCTTTGCCGCGGGTCTCGCGGTGGAGGGCATTATCCCCGTTGTGGCAATTTATTCCACTTTTTTGCAGCGGGCTTACGACCAGGTGCTGCACGACGTCTGCCTTCAGAAGCTGCCCTTAGTGCTGGCGCTCGATCGGGGAGGAATTGTCGGTGATGACGGGCCTACCCATCACGGCCTTTTCGACTTTTCCTATCTCAGGTCGATTCCCCACATGACGGTAATGGCGCCGAAGGATGAAAATGAGCTTCGACACATGCTCAAAACCGCTGTTGAATGCGGAGTGCCTGTGGCTATCCGCTATCCCCGGGGAAGGGGGATGGGCGTGCCCATCGATGATCCGCTGCGGGTCATGGAACTGGGGAGGGGCGAAATCCTCCGTCACGGGAGCGACGTGGCGCTCATCGCCATAGGATCGACGGTCTACCCTTCGCTTCAGGCGGCCGAGATGCTGTCATCACAGGGGATTGAAGCGACGGTGGTGAACAGCCGCTTTGTGAAGCCCCTTGACGGCGATCTTATCTGCGATGCGGCCTCCGCCGCGGGTAAGGTGATTACCGTGGAAGAGAACGTGCTGATGGGCGGTTTCGGAAGCGCCGTGCTGGAACTTTTTGCGCAGAAAGGTGTCGCGCCGCGGGCGATAGGGCGACTGGGAATAGATGACCGGTTTGTGGAACAGGGAACGCAGTCGGAGCTGAGAAGGCGTTACAGGCTTGATGCGGAGGGAATTGTCGAAGAGACACTCCGTATCATGGCGCTTGCTTCATGAGTGATAAAGATAAAAAGATTCGGCTCGACAAACTGATGACGGAACGGGGATTGGTGTCGTCGCGTGAGCGTGCGCGCTCACTGATCCTGTCGGGAAGCGTGGTAGTCAACGAAACAACGGTAGACAAGGCAGGACAGCTTGTATCGGTCAATGCCGATATCCGCATCAGGGGAGACCAGAATCCCTATGTGAGCCGGGGGGGGGTTAAGCTCAAGCATGCCCTCGAGACCTTCCGCGTCGATGTCGCGGGATCGGTGGCAATGGATGTCGGCGCCTCCACGGGGGGATTTACCGACTGTCTTCTGCAGGAAGGGGCGAGAATAGTCTATGCCGTTGATGTGGGATATGGGCAGCTTGCCTGGAAAATCAGGATGGATGAGCGTGTCCGTGTTCTCGAACGGACCAATATACGATATTTCGACGGCAGGGGAATTGACGAGCCCATAGATATCGTGACGGTTGACGTGTCCTTTATTTCCCTCAAACTGGTAGTGCCGGCGCTTTATCCCCTTCTTCCGGAAGGCGCCCGGCTTCTGGCGCTGATAAAGCCGCAGTTTGAAGCACACCGTTCTGAAATCGGAAAGGGCGGCGTGGTGAAGGACCGTGAGGTGCATGACCGGGTTGTCGATGAAATTGCAGCAGTTGCGGAAGACCGGGGGTTCCGGGTTGCAGGCCTGTGCGAGTCGCCACTGCTGGGGCCTGCCGGAAACAGGGAGTTCTTTATTTACGCACACAAATGTGTTTCTCTGCGTCGTGGCGTCTCTGCAGGAGAAAATGAATCAGTTGCCTCGCAGCCTTCCTGTTCGATGTGAGCGGATATGATCATAAAAAGAGCCAAAACAGCGGGATTTTGCATGGGGGTGCGCCGTGCCGTGGACATCGTTCTCGACATTGCCCGTAAGAAGGGGGCGCGGCCCGTCTATACCTACGGTCAGCTTATTCACAATCCTCAGACGGTTGAACTCCTGAGAAAACAGGGGATTGTCCCGGTCTCAACCATCGATGAGATCGACGGCGGCGTGGTCGTCATACGGGCTCACGGCATCTCTCCTCAGGAAAGGGCGCTGTTGAAGGCAAAAGGGGCAACCATCGTCGATGCGACCTGTCCAAAGGTTGCCCGCGTGCAGGCGATTATAAAAAAGCATGCCCGGGAAGCATATCATGTCATTATTGTGGGAGACGGCGAGCACCCGGAAGTGTCGGGCCTGCTCGGCTATGCGGGGTCGAAGGGGATCGTGCTGGGCGAAGGTGACGACGTGAGCGGCCTTCCTCCCCTGGACAAGGTCTGTGTGGTTGCGCAGACCACACAGAATGCAAAGCGCTTTGACGAGGTTGCAGGGTCTATCGTCGAGCGTTTTCCCCATGCGGTGATATTCAATACAATTTGTGATTCCACGGAGCGGCGGCAGGCTGAAATAAAAAAAATGACCTCTGAAACAGACGCCATGGTCATCGTGGGGGGGAAAAACAGCGCCAATACGCAACGTCTGGCCGATATTGCCCGGAGCAGGGGCACGCCCGCATTTCATGTAGAGACGGCGGACGAATTGCGTCATATCGACCTTGCGGGGGCTGACCGGATCGGCGTATCCGCCGGCGCTTCCACGCCGAATTGGATCACCGACAGCGTAATCGAATATCTGACATTTCATCTGCGGGGAAAGAAGCAGAGAAAAATGGAGTGGGTCTATTCCGCCGGGTTCCTTGCCGTCCAGACAGACCTCTATTCAGTGCTCGGCGCTGCATCACTCACTATGGTGAGCATGTTTCTTCAGGGACTGAGGCTGAATGTGCTCAGCATGAGTGTGGCCGCATTGTATGTCTATGCCATGCATACGATCAATCGCCTGCAGGATCGCCATCTGGGGAGAATCACCGGGGGGTTCAGAGATGAAATATACATACGGCACAGAAAAGGCTATATGACCGCGGCCGTCTGCGCCCTCTTTCTGGCGCTGATGATCTCCGCGGCGCTCAGCATCAGTGCGCTCATCTGTCTTTTTGTCATTTCGCTCCTCGGCGTGCTTTATAATGTGGTTGTATTTCCGCGAAGCCTGAAAGTAAAGCGTTTGAGGGACATCTCCGGGTCGAAAAACATTTTTACGGCGGCCGCCTGGGGCATCGTCACGACGTTCATCCCCGCAATGGAAGGGGGGTTCCATCTCACGCCCACGATGGTATGCGCCTTTTTGTTTATTTCTTCGATCGTCTTTGTGAAATCCGCATTGTCCGACATGGTGGAGGTACAGAGCGACCGGCTTGTAGGGCGGGAGACGATTCCCGTGGTCATGGGAGAGGCAAAGGCCCGAGGATTGATAAAAGGGATTGCCCTTTTTCTTGCAGTAATGATCATTGCCGCGGTAGGCGCCGGTTACGTCCCGATGGTCGGGACGGCGCTGCTTATCTCGGTATTTTATATATGGATTTGTTTGGAACTTTGTGATAAAAGAGCGCAATTTTCGAATGCCGCTCTTGAAGGGCTCTTCGGTACGAATTATATTATTGCCGGTGTGAGTGTTGTTCTCTGGTTTCACATCGGGCGGTTTTTTACATGAAAACGCTGATGCGAAAGGCATTCCGATAATGAAATACAGTTGTCTCACAACACTTTTAACGGTTCTTGTATGCCTTTTTCTTTCGGCCTGCGGTGGGCTGCGTTACTCGAAATGCGCTACTGATGCCGGAACCTTCCACCCCCGGAATATAGCCGTTCTCTCCGTAAACACGGGTCCCTATGAGGAGGCGGTGGGCCGGGCGGAAAAGATCATTACAGAAGTGGTGAGAGAGAGAGGATGGTTTGAGACGGTTCTTTCGCCCGAATCGATAGGTGAAAGGAGAAAGGCTGACGGTTCCTTTGCACAGGCGGTGGAGGAATATCTTCTGAAACTGGAAAAGGTCAACTTTTCCGATCCCGATCTGAGCCGTCGCATCGCTGATGATATAGGGGCCGATGCCTTCTTGATCGTGCGGGTGGACTTCTGGCATTTTACCGTCAACGAAAAGAAGAAAGAGGTTGCCAAGGTAGGGTTCGGAATGAATCTCGTCGACCCATCGACGGGGAAAATTCTGTGGACCTGTGAACATCACGAGGCAAAGGATTATATTATAATAAAGCCCGATCTTGCCGGGGTTGCAAAGGATGTAGCGAAAAAAATGATTGACGATATGCCCCATTGAAGAATAGAGGGTGCACTATCAATACGTTTTTCAGGAATAACGATTACCATTACGGAGGAAACAGCAAATGGCCTATGTGATTACAGATGAGTGCATTGCTTGCGGAAGTTGTGAAGATGAATGCCCGGTGGGCGCCATAAGCGAGGGTGACGAAAAGTATGTCATCGACGCAGATGCCTGCACCGATTGCGGCGCCTGTGCCGATATATGTCCCGTCGAAGCGATTGAGGCCGGTGAAGACAGCTAGAAATATCCCTGCGGTCCGTGCCGTCGGCATGCCCCTGCCCCGTCTGTTCCGAAAACCCGTTTTCGGGCGCAGTGAAGCAGGGGCACGGTAGTGTATATGGCGAAATTTATTACATTTGAGGGGGTGGAGGGTTCCGGCAAGACCACACAGGTTCTGAGAACGGGCGAGTGGCTTCGAAGGGCAAAGATCCCATGCCTCGTCACCAGCGAACCGGGCGGAAGCCGTCTGGGGAAAGAGCTTCGATCACTCCTTCTTGACAGGACCTCTTTGAAGATAGGAGAGAGGGCCGAGCTTCTTCTCTTTGCCGCCGATCGGGCGCAACATGTGGATGAAGTGATTGTTCCGGCGTTGAATGAGGAAAAAGTAGTGATATGCGACCGCTTTTCCGATGCGACCATTGCTTACCAGGGTTCCGGAAGGGGGCTCGACCTGAATATGATAGAAGCGATTAATGCCTTCGCATCCTTTTCCATAAAACCGGATGTGACCCTCCTCTTCGATCTGCCTGTCCACGTCGGGCTGAAAAGAGTGGCCGGCAGGACTCTCGGTCCTGACGGTGCGACGGCGGGGGTGGATCGTTTTGAACGGGAACAGGAGGACTTTCATCAAAAGGTGAGAGAGGCCTACCGGCGGATCGCGGAAAAAGAACCGCGTCGCTTTAGAATAATCGATGCCTCTCAAGATGCCGACGCTGTATTTCTTGAGGTATCCCGCAGTATTTCAGAGATACTCGGTATCTGATCCCATGTCATTTCGCGATATTTACGGCCATGCACGCCAGATCGATCTCCTCAGAAATTCCATTAAGAGGAATCGGGTGGCCCATGCTTATCTCTTTTCCGGAATGCCTGGCGTGGGAAAAAAAACAACGGCCATGGCATTTGCAAAGGCGCTGAACTGTCTCAATGGCGGGAGCGACGGCTGTGAGCACTGTCCGTCCTGCAGGAAGATCGCTCATGACGCCCATCCCGACCTTGTGGTGGTAAAACCGCAGGGCATCGTCATTAAGATAGGCGATATCAGAGAACTGCAAAAACAGATGCAGTTCAGACCTTTTGAGGGACGGCGGCGGGTGGTGATCATAGAAGATGCCCACAGGATGAATGACGCGGCGGCCAATGCGCTGCTCAAGACACTGGAAGAGCCCATGCCCTATAACGTATTGATCCTGCTGACATCGCGCTATGACGGATTCCCCCGGACAATACTCTCGCGATGTCAGAAGATTCGATTCAATCCGGTCCGGCCCGCGACGGTGAAGACCTATCTGATGGAGACCAGAGGCATGGAAGAAGAGGATGCAGCGATTATTGCCGCGGCGTCACAGGGAAGCATCGGGAGGATTCCGGAGCGGGAAGAGGAGAGCCGGGAGCGGTTCAAGAGGGAGACAATAGAAAAGATCGCGATGATGCATCGAGGAAAGGGGCTCTCACTTTTTTCGATTGCCCATGAGTTTGGCGATGAGAGAGCGGGTATTCTGGAAAAACTCGGGATTCTGAGGGAATGGCTCAGGGATGTTCTGGTACTGAAAGAAACGGGCCGGCATGATTTCATGCTGCACAGGGATCTTTTGAAGACCTCGGAGACCCTGTCGGGAAAAATAGGCAGGGCGTCGATAATAGAAGCAGTAGAGGCTGTTGCACGGGCGATTCGCGCCGTTGAAAGAAATGCCAACAAGCAGTTGACATTAGAGTCGATGGTATTTACACTTTTCCATCTTATGAGCGTCGAGAATGAGAATGAGCACAGAAATCGGTTTTCTGCAAGAAGGACATATGGACGATAACGATACCCCATGCACACAGATGGCAGGCGTAAGGTTTCGCAGCAAGGGGAAGATATACACCTTTGACGGTTCCGGGACGGCGGTGGAGAAGGGCGACAAGGTGATTGTCGACACCGAGAACGGTCCGGCCATCGGAACCGTCGCGACATTGGTCAAGCTCACTTCCCCGTCGGATCTTCCCGATAATCTCAAACGGGTGATACGGCGGGCGGATAATTCCGATCTGAACAGCGAGCGGGAAAATGCCGAAATTGAGAAGGATGCCTTTCAGTTCTGCCGAAGAAAAATAGGCGAACGAGGCCTCCCCATGAGGCTTGTCGACGTCTCCTATCTCTTTGATCGGAGCAAGCTTATTTTTTATTTTACTGCCGAAAGCCGGGTCGATTTCCGGGAGCTCGTGAAGGATCTGGTGGCGAAATACCGTACGCGGATTGAACTGCGGCAGATCTGGGTCAGAAGCGAGGCCAAAATATACGGAGGAATGGGGATGTGCGGCAGAGAGCTCTGCTGCGTCGGTTTTTTAAATAATTTTGCCCCTGTATCAATAAAAATGGCGAAAGAGCAGAACATGCTGCTCAATCCGGAAAAGATTTCCGGTCTTTGCGGCAGGCTCATGTGCTGCCTTGCCTTTGAATACGACAACTATCGTGCTGCGAAGAAACATATGCCGAAAATAGGTAAAATCATCGATCTGCCCCAGGGAAAAGGGAAAGTGGTACGGCAAAACGTGCTGGATGAAAAGATAGTTGTCGATTTGGGAGAAGGCAAGGAAGTGGAAATTTCCATCCACGATATAATGAAACAAAACAGACAGGGATCGTAACGAGGTTAAAGAGAATTCTATGGACACACCCTTTTATGTAACCACTCCTATTTACTATGTGAATGCGTCACCCCACATCGGGCATGCCTATACCACCATCGTTGCCGATGTGATGGCCCGATTTTACCGAATGGCGGGCTGCCGCACATTTTTTATGACCGGTACCGATGAGCATGGCGACAAAATCGCAGAGGCCGCCATGGCTGCCGGGGTGTCGCCGAAGGAGTATGCCGACGGAATCAGTGCGCAATTCAAGGCGCTCTGGCCGGAGCTCATGATAGAGAACGATTATTTCATACGGACCACCGACACCGATCATATCGCCGTGGTGCGGTCGATACTGCAAAAGGTGTATGATGCCGGCGACATCTATTTCGGGGAATATGAGGGATTTTATTGCGTGGGCTGCGAACGCTTCTACCGGGAATCGGAGCTTGTGGACGGGCTCTGTCCCGATCACAAGACTGTGCCCGAACACAGAAAGGAAAGCAATTACTTCTTTAAAATGAGCAAATATCAGGACTGGTTGATCGGATACATCAGGGAAAACACCGATTTTATCCGTCCCGAACGATATAAAAACGAGGCCCTGGCTTTTTTGAAGGAGCCGCTGGAGGACCTCTGTATCTCCCGTCCCAAAACGCGGCTGACCTGGGGGATCGACCTTCCATTCGACGACCACTATGTGACCTATGTGTGGTTCGACGCCCTTATCAACTACCTTACCGGAATCGGCTATCCCGACGGTGAAAAATTTCACGAATTCTGGCCCGTGGCGCAGCATCTGATTGCGAAGGATATTCTCAAACCGCACGGGATTTACTGGCCCACTATGCTGAAGGCGGCCGGCATCGAGCCCTATCAGCATCTGAATGTGCATGGATACTGGAACATCGATGCGGGCAAGATGTCGAAGAGCCTCGGAACTGTAGTGAAACCGCTCGATTTAAAAGACAAATACGGACTTGATTCCTTCCGTTACTACCTGATGCGCGAGATGGTCTTCGGGCTTGATGCGAACTTCAGCGAAGAGGGCCTTGTGGCGCGTCTGAACTCCGACCTTGCAAACGATTTGGGTAATCTGGTGAGCCGCAGTCTGTCCATGGCGGTGAAATACTGCAACGGCGCCGTTCCCGCACGGGGCATGGACGAGGAAATCGATCGCGCACTCATTGAACGGGGTGAGAAGCTCTTGAATGAGGTGACGGGGAACTTCGAGGCCCTTCAATTCCACAAGGCCTTGATATCAATCTGGGAATTTATCAATGCCGCCAACAAGTATATCGTCGGGACGGAGCCCTGGTCGCTGGCGAAGGACAAGGCCTCCCGGAAACGGCTGGATACGGTGATGTATCACGTGCTGGAGGCCTTGCGGGTCGTCGCGTTCATCCTGCACCCCTTTATGCCGGGCACTTCGGAGGAAATTCTGAAAAGGCTGGGGATCACGTCGACAGGGAGTTTCACCGCTATCGAACAATGGGGCGGCCTTTCCGCCGGGAGCGCACTGACGAAGGGGGAGGCGCTGTTCCCGCGCGTTGTCTATGAGGCGAAGGCAGAGCAGCAGCCCCGCAGGCTTTCCGATGTAAAACCGGAGATCGGCATAGAGGATTTCGACAAGATGGATCTCAGAGTCGCCCGTGTCATCGAGGCCGAACGGGTTCCCCAGGCGGACAAGCTCGTAAAGATGAAAATAGATGTGGGCGAGGAGCGGACCATCGTGGCGGGCATAGGCAAAGACTACTCACCGGAAGAGCTGGTGGGGAAGCATATCGTCGTGCTTGTGAACCTGAAACCGACAAAAATCAGAGGCGTCCAATCGAACGGCATGCTTCTGGCAACCGAGAAAACCGGCGGCGGCTTTACCTTGGTTTCCTTTGACGGCGAACCCCAGGTGGGAGCAAAGATCCGCTAAGGGAGGTTGATTCTCCCGCAGCGTCGCCGAGGAGATACTTTTTGCTTCTTTTCTCCCTCCGCGTCGCCGGGCCCCTGCGCGAGGCAGGTTTTTTTATATTTATTTTCCCGCAGTGTCGCCGAGACCGCAGAGAGAACCTTTACATTCTCAGCTCCTTTTCACTCTTGCCGGGCTGACAGACGCTCAGTTTATTCCCCTTGATGGCGAGAGCCCTTCCTCCTGTTTCCTTCTTCTTGATGAAGAACCAGCCGAACCTCGTTTTCCTCCCCCTTGATGGGGAAGCTATCCCTTTTTTTCCCTCCCCCTTGATGGGGGAGGGTCAGGGTGGGGGTGATTTAATTATCCGTAGGGATTGTAATTATCCCCCTCCCCTCAATCCCCTCCCACCAGGGGAGGGGAAGCGAAGAGGAGTGGCCTCCCGCCAGGGGAGGGGAAGCAAAAAAGAGGAATGGCCTCCCGCCAGGGGAGGGGAAGTGAAGAGGTGTGGCCTCCCGCCGGGTGTGGGGAATGAGTGAAACCCCCGACGGAGGCGGGAATGGTAGATTGTGCAATTGCAGCAACTCTGTTCCTCCGCGCCTCTGCGTCTCTGCGCGATACAGTCTTTTATATTTATTTTCCCGCAGTGTCTTCGCGTCTCCGCACGAGGCAGTTCTCTCTTAATCTGCAAGTCCTTTCGGTGCTTGAACGGGGACATCCACGGGTTTCACAATGCGGTGGACCGTTTCTTCCGTTCCCTGGATGTTCAATTTATCGAAAAGAAAGGAAAAACGCTCTTCAAGCTCCGCTCCGATGGCGGCAAGTATTTCCGTGGGGAGGTTCCAGAGGTCTTTCTTGAACCTACCGAATCCCTTCTTCCTGGTTTTGTAGATAAACTGTTCTTCCGTATCGGAGGCTTTTTTTTCACCGGCCAGATCGCCTGTTATATACTCGTATATGCGGGCTTTAAGAACTGCGGGGAAGTGGTCGCTGTCATACAGGATGTTCTGAAATCCCGTCGCCAGGTGCACTTCAGCGGTACCCGTCTCGGGAAATTTGTCAAAGGCATCCTCCGGGAGTGTTGACGCACCGTGTTGCACGGCGCCGGAGAGACCGTAGTCGCTGCGGGCGATTTTCGAAATTTCCCTGAGCGTGTCAAAATCGATTTTCACCTGGGCGATAGAACCGTCAGGAAGGGGAACGCCGCCGTGGGTCGTGCCGGTTTGTATGCTTATCTTGCTGATGCCCGTGAGTCCTTCACCCCTTTCGTTGAGGGCCTTCCGGTACCCCTCCATAAAGGCGATGAACTCTTCGACAGTGGTATTTTTAGTTCCTACTTCGCCGATTTCCCCTCCCACGGATACGGTGATTCCGGGCGGTTCGATCTCCCGGATCAGCGCCGTCAAGTCGGCGGTGATGTCGAAGTTTTTTTCCTGTTGCGCCGTCAGGGTGGACTGTGAAAGGTCAACGACCGTCGATGCGTCGATGTCGATATTATAAAAGCCCCCTTCGATCGCCTCCCTGATAAGGGATGCGACGGCATGAGTTTCGGCCATCGGATCGGCTTTGTATTTTTTTGCATTGATCTGAAAATGGTCCCCCTGAAGGAAGATCGGTCCTCTATAGCCTGTCTTGAGTGCCGCCGCTGTGACCACCGTTGTATACTCGAGGGGTCGCTGGTCGGTATAGCCGATTTCCGACCGGGCGATTTCGAAGATGAACGCCCCGGCCCTCTCTGCCATGGCGCTCCGAAAAACCGCCTGAGCACAGACGTAGGTAATGCCCCTGAGATTAATGGCCGGCACGGTGTATCCGGAAACTCCGCCTTCTCCCATTGCCTCATACAATGATTGAATCGATGATGAGACAATTCCCAGGGCTGCGCCGGCACGACGAATGAGCCAGCAGGCGCCTTCGCGGACATCGGGGGCGCTACTGAATACGGCCGAATATACAAGATTGTCGATCAGCCCGGATACGAGCGTTTCTTCGTCGAGCACCGCGACGGAATCATCTTTTATTGTAAGAATCCCGGTACATTGCTGTTTTAATTCATCGATACTGCGGTAGATCATGGCGTCTCCTTTCCCAGTCGATCGTCTTAATCTGTCAGAAATTCTCGAGCCCTTTCTATCTCAAAGCGGCTGCCGATATACACGGGGCACCGCTGGTCAAGACTTTCCGGCGTAATCGAAAGAATGTCCCCTTCGCCGTCGGTGGCCTTGCCCCCGGCCTGTTCCACTAAAAAGGCCATGGGCTGCAATTCAAAGATGAGCCTCAGTTTGCCCTTTTTGCTTGTGGTAAGTGCCGGGTAGGTGAACAGTCCCCCCTTTTTGATCATAATCTGGTTGATGTCGGGAACGAACCCGCCGCTGTATCTGAGCTTGTAGCCTTCGGCTTCGAGAAATTCCACATACCGCCTGTGGGGCGCCGTCCAGTCTTTTCGCAGGCCGCCCAGGCTGTATATGGATCCCCTCTCGTTCATGGTGATATTTTCGTTCGAAAGGACATACTCCCCTTCTCTGTTCAGGACGAATTCATGGGTGCCCTTGCCCGCCGAATAGACCATGGTGATCAGCGGTCCGTAGGTAATGTACATGGCCGCCACCATGCTGTCTCGACCCCTGCGCATTACGGCCCCGCTGTGAATGCCGATAATGGTGCCGATGGAAAGATTGGTGTCCACCAGTGACGAACCGTCCAGCGGGTCTGCGGTCACACAATACTTCTCGTCCCCCCTGCCGATCTGAATAATGGATTCAAGTTCTTCCGAGGCGTATTCCCGCACGAATCCCGAGAAACGGAGCTGGCTCTGTAGAATTTCATCGGAACTCTTGTCGAGAGCGAGCTGGTCTTCGTCGTAGATATTTCTGAATCCGGCAAGCTTCCGGTTCGATTCATGAATTTTTGCCGATATGTACTTGCCCGTGACGGCAATCTGCCAGATAAGCCGTCGCAGATCGACCTCGATCCCGGCGATCCACATGTGCCGTCTCAGATCGACAAAATGCTTTGTGGCATCGGATATGTTTTCCATGATAATCCTTTCATTTTCACTGCAACTGAGTTGTATGGAGAGGAGAACTGCTTCCAAGCTCCGGATACCGGACAACGTGGAACCATACCAGCAATTTTCAATACCTGTCAAGAATCTTTCCGTTCCGATCGGAAGATGACAGAGGCATTTCATGAGACCGAAAGCTGATAAATAAATTTCGCCTGTGCAGGTTTTGTGGTAAATATCTCAGAAAGGCGCCTTGTGAAAACAGTGAACTGAATTGTATAGGGGGAGTGTACTATGAACGTAGCAGTGAATATCGAAAAGGTATGCAGAGAGTGTGCCGACAACATCTGCATAATAGAGGGAGATCACCGCCTGACCTTTCGGCAGGTTGAGGAGCGGGCGAGCCGGCTTGCCCGGTATTTTGTCAGCGTCGGCGTCACACCGGGCGACCGCATTGCCATTTTTCAGGTGAACTGCTTTCAGTTTGCCGAAATGGTTTATGCCATTGAGAAGGTTGGCGCAATTATAGTGACATTGAACTTCAGGTTGCGAGGGGAAGAAACGAAGTACATTCTCAACAATTCCGCGGCCAAGGTGCTTATCGTGGGAGATCGGTATGTGGACATGATAGAGTCCATCCGTCCGGAGATTCCCTCGGTGGAACATATTCTCTGCATGGGAGAGCAGAAGGCCGGCACGGAACCCTACGAAAAGGCATTGTCCTCGCAATCACCGGAAGTGTTTTCACCCCTTCCCATGGCGGACGACGATACGGCCTGCATCATTTATACGAGCGGTACCACGGGACTGCCCAAGGGGGCGATGATTACCCATGCAAACATGCTGACCCCGCTGACCGACACCCACACATTCGGTCCCGGCACGCTCCTGATCAATGTGCCCATGTACCATATCGCCGGCATCGTCTGTATCTCGCTCCCTCTATATCGCGGCGATACCATGATTATTCTCCCGGCCTTCGATGCCGGTGTCTTCCTGGAGATCGTTGAAAAGGAGCGGGTGAACACCACCTATCTTGTTCCCACCATGCTCCAGGCCGTGCTTGACCATCCCGATTTCGCAACACGGAATACCGATTCCCTTACCCATATCGGCTATGGCGCCTCACCGATGCCGGTCACTCTGCTCTTGCGGGCCAAGGAAGTCCTCAAAGCCGACTTTACCAATTTCTTCGGCATGACCGAGACGACGGGCATTGTCGCCGTGCTGGGACCTGAAGATCATTATCTCGAAGGGGACAAAGAAACAGTGGACAAAAAAATCCACCGGCTTTCAGGCATCGGTCGTTCCATACCGGAAGGGGAGGCGCGTATCTTCGACGACAACGATCGGGAACTTCCCCACGGCGAGGTCGGAGAAATTGTTTCCCGCAGTCCCAAGGTGATGAAGGGCTACTGGAGAAACGAGGAGGCCACGGCGGAGGCTCTGAAAGGGGGATGGATGCATACGGGTGATCTTGCCTGCATGGATGAGGACGGATACATGTATCTCAGCGGCAGAAAGAAGGATATGATCATCCGCGGCGGCGAAAACATCTATCCCGTGGAAATCGAGGCGGTGCTGCACAAACACCCGAAAATCGAAGAGGCCGCCGTAATCGGGGTCCATGATGAGTACTGGGGTGAAATCGTGAAGGCGGTCCTTGTGCTCAAAAGGGGGGAAGAGGCGACGGAAGAAGAAATTATTGAATACTGCCGCGATCGCATGGCAAGCTACAAAAAACCGGCGGTAGTGGAATTTCGCGATGCACTGCCAAAAAACGCCATGCAGAAGGTTCTGAAAACGGTGCTTCGCGAAGAAGCGCTGAAAAAGTAACCTCTATCGGAAAATGGTGTGTGAGCAATATCACAAAAAAGCGTATTGACAAGCATGAGGGGAGCACTTAAAATACAAGTCAGAGTATCTTGGTCTGGAGAGAACGTACCCTTATAATTGATATATATGTTCCCAGGGTAGGTTTTTCCAGGGTAAGAGATTCCGAGACGTTGCGTGCAACTGCTCGTTAAAAGCTCCGCAATGAATACGTTATTAGAAGACCTCCGTTTTTCCGGGAAGCGGCATGGCAAAGGGTGACCCACATAACCGATTTGAGCTCGAGGGGCTTGAACCCAGGGTGCTCTTGTCCGCGGATATGGCGCCTGCGGCGTCGTACCTCTATGCCGCGGTGGCCGATACCTTTGATGCTGACCTGCGGGAACCGGAATCGCCGATCGAAGTGCCCGTCACAACGGTGGAATCCCCTGCCGATACGGGCGATGCCGCCCCCTCGGCCTTACTCTATGCATCAGACCTTTTTGAAGGACTTCCCCTCGCGGACGCCCTTTCTCTGACCGCAGTCGAATCGAGTGGTGACGATCCGTCACAGGATGAAGCGGTCGATGAAGGCCTGCCGGCGGAAGAAATTTCCCTGTTCTTGAGCACTGCCGAGGGGCTGCCAGGGACTGAAAACCATGAGGAAAATCTGCTTGTTACCGATCAGGGGCGTCCCGCGGCCGGGTATGTGTCCGTGACGGAGATGATGGTCGCCACACTGACGGCGCCCCACAGCCCCCCCTCGGGGCAAGGTATCCTTGAAATTACCAGTAATTCCGAAACCGACGGCAGTGACGGAGAGGTGTATGCCGGAAGCGCGTTGGTCTGTGAGCCGCTGGAACTGATCCCTCTGGCCGCGGCGCCGATGGCCGCGGGGACCGAGGTCATCGAAGGGGAACTCACGGCCGATGATCCCGATAACCCCCTGAGCACAGGGAAGTATTACGATGACTATCTGCTGAGCGACTATGTGTCCTTTCAGGCGGGTCAGCCCATCACCATCGATCTGGTAGCGAATTTCGACGCCTATCTCTATCTTGTGAATGGAGACACCGGTGCTTCAATTAAGTCAGACGACGATAGTGGAGAGGGACTCAATTCACGGATAATATTCACCGCAGAACAAGGTGTAAATTATGTTGCCAGAGCAACGAGCCTTGGTACTGGTGTTACCGGCGCCTACACACTGACGATTACCCTGCAACCGAATTTCGATCTGTCGGTGAATTCTTTCACCGTCCCCGCCGAGGTGATTTCCGGTTCGCCGGTGACAGCCACGCTCTCCGTGGCGAATGCCGGGCCGGATGACGCCACGGGATTGAACGGCCAATGGTATGCCGGCGTCTATGCATCGCCCGATCAGACCTGGGACCAGTACGGCGATACCTACGTAGGTGAGTTTCCCATTGACGGTCTCGGCACTGTGTCCGCCGGAGGAAATGCGTCCGGCACGGTGACCTTTGCGCCGGGAAGCGCCGTTCCCGTCGGATCGACCAATTTCTTTGCCGTTGTCAATCCGCCGACCGCGACGGGCGCCATGGAGGCGGACCGCACGAACAATATCAGCGCTGCCGCGCCCGCGACGGTGTCGCCTCCTGGGGCCGATTTGACGGTGAGCGCCGCGACGGTCCCCACGGAAACGGTGGATGCCGGCGCCGCGGTGGACGTTTCATGGACCGTGACCAATGGGGGCGATGCGGCGGCGGGCATCACAAGCTGGTGGGACCGGGTCTATGTCTCTACCGATAACCTGTGGGACGAGGCCGATCCCTTTTTGATCTCAGTAGAGCGCCGGGGCGGTCTGGCCGCGGGTGAATCCTATACGGTCAATCAGAACGTAACCATTCCCTACGGTGCCTGGACGCACCTGCTCTTCAGGGCCGATTATACCGGCCTGCAGCCCGAGAGCAGTGAAACGAACAATGTCCGGGCCGAAGCGATATCGGTGCACTTCATTCCCCCCGATCTTACGATTACCGGTGCCTCCGTCGACAGCGGCACGACGACGGCCGGCGAAACCATACAGGTATCCTGGACGACGGCCAATCAGGGTGACGGGGCTACCTACCAGTACTGGTATGATAAGGTCTATCTATCCTATGACAGCGTCCTCTCCAGCGATGATTACAGCAGCTATTACTGGGAGAAGTACGAATCCGGCACCCTGGATTCGGGCGGCACCTTCGACCGTACTATGAGCATCACGCTGCCCACGAATCGGACCGGCGCCTATCTGTTGTTCGTCGCGGATGTCAACAACAGTCTTGTGGAAGGATCGGAAACCAACAATGTCGCTGCCGTGGCTGTTGACATGCCCTCACCCGACCTGGAAGTGACCGCTGCTAGCACGGATCGCAGTGTCGTCGGCGGCAATAATCTTTCACTTACTGTGACGTACACGGTCAGGAACAGTGGTGATGCAAACACATTCACTACCAATTGGTACGACAGATTTTACCTTTCCGATGATCAGGTCTGGGACCAGGAAGATACGAGCATGGGATATCAGTATGCAAGTTATGCCGAGGGATTCAGTGCGCCCTTCGGCCCCGGCGCCTCGTACCAGGTCGAAAAAAGCGTCACCATCCCCTCGACGGCGCTGCCGGGGAACAAGTATCTCCTGGTGGTGACGGGAGTTGATTATTATGGAAATCCAAGCGGCAGCGAACTGAACAGAGCGAACAACGTGCGTGCCGTCGCCCTGACCCTGGGGGAGGGGAACCTGACCATAAGCGGCGCCTCCTGGACCCCGGCACCGGTCACGACGGGAAACTTGGGTGATTCTCATTCTTATACCGCCCCCACAGTTCCTATGACATTTACGCTGGCGGAAGAGGCCACGATTGCTTCGATCACCACGAGGCATTCCTACAATGCACCTCAGGTGACGCTGTCCGTCTATAGACAGGACGGATCGACCGTGGGCGCCTGGACGGCCGTGAGCGAAGGTTCCTATGACTGGACCGCCGAGGTCAATGTCACCCTTTCTGCCGGGACCTATAGGGTAGGTGTCTCGGACCCGTCGACATGGTACCGGTCGAACGACACCGGAAAGGGTCTCGCCCGGATCATCTACACACCGGCCAGAACGGACACGGCGCTCATGGGGATGGAGGTGATGGTGGACTGGACGGTGACCAACACCGGTTCCACCTCTTATACGTATTATATCTATGACGCCGTCTATCTTTCCACCGACGCCGTCTGGGACAATAATGACACGCGTCTAACCACCACGTACAATTACTATTCTGAAGGTGCCCCCTTCGCGCCGGGCGACAGTTATGAGAAGAGCGTGAACGCGAAGATTCCCTCGATGCCCTCCGGGTCATACTATATCCTGGTGGTAACCGATTACTCCAGGTACTACCTTGAGACCAACGAGACGGATAACGTGGCGGCCCTGACCGCCGATGTGCAGGGACCTGATCTGATCATCACGTCGGTAACGGCCCCCGAAACGGTGTCCTGGGGCGAGTTGATCACGCTTTCCTGGACGGTGAAAAACCAGGGGGCCTATGCGGCCGGCTCTTCCGATCTGTATGATTATGTGTACCTCTCTGCGGACGCCGTCTTCGATCAGTACGGCGACACCCACCTGCAGAGTTTTTCATCGGCCCATCTGCTTCCATTAGCGCCGGGCGCGAGTTACACGAACAGCGGTTCCTTCCGGATCAACCCGGCCAGTCCCGGTGAGTTCTACCTGATTCTGGTCGCCAATCGTTACGACTATCAGGGCGAGACCGACAGCGGCAACAACACGCGGGCGATACCGATCACTATAAATCCTGCCCCCGACCTGGTGGTAACCGAAACCTTAGCGCCCTCTTCAGGGTCTTCCCAGGGTGTCATTGATGTCTCCTGGACGGTGACAAATCAGGGCGACGGTCCCGCGGCAGGGCAGTGGTATGATATGATCTTCCTTTCCCAGGAGCAGGCCTGGGGCGCCGACTATGAAGGGTACACCCAGCAGGACTACCTGGGCTTTTTCCTGTCCGAGGGTCAGACGGCGCTCCTCTTTTCCGGCAGCTACGGACGGGTGGAAACCACACTCAATATCGATCAGAGCTCGGCGGGATCAGGGGCGACCTTTGAGGCCTGGGTCCTCCCGGTGTTGAGCAGTTCGGGACAGCGGTATGTGATCAGCACATCCAATTATTACAATGGGAGGGAATGGAGCATCCTCCAGGAGGGGAACACCTGGCATGTCTGCAACGGGATCGAAAGCATAGACACGGGGCTTGCCGTCGAGGTGGGAAAATGGCAGCACCTGGCCGCCGTCTTCCAGGTGGGCTTCGGCATTACCTTCTATAAGGATGGAGAATCCTTCTCCACCGGCGCCATCGAGTACGCCACCGCCGACAGGGACGTCGTCATCGGCAGCAATCCCGCGGATCGCTCCGACTACTTCTATGGCTATATTGACGAGGTGCGGGTGTGGAACCGTGCCCGAAGCGGTCCCGAAATCGAGGCCGACCGGTCGCAGACGCTCTCCGGTTCCGAAACGGGTCTGGCAGGCTACTGGAAATTCGACGACGGCGCCGGCCTGATCGCGGCGGATTCTTCCGCCGGCGGTCACGACGGGTCCATGATCGGCGGCTACTACAGCACCTCCCCCGAGTATGCCCCCGCCTGGGTGACCTCCTCCTCCGCGGGTTCCTATACGGTGACCCGCAAGATGCGTCTGCCGAATATCACACTCCCCAACCCTGCCGATCAGACGAGTGTCTACTGGCTCCAGTTCTGCACCGATTACGCCTACAACCAGGGGACCGGAAATCAGGGTGAGTCGGACAACACGAACAATTATCCCGTGGAGGCCAATTCCTATGCCGGCGCGCGGTCGATTACCATTGAAAACTCCGATCTGAAAATACTGACGGCACCCACGGTCCCTGCCGCCGCCTCGGCGGGGCAGTCCATCCAGGTCTCCTGGACCGTCACCAACGACCATACGGGATCGGCAAATGCCTCCGGCTGGTATGATTACATCTATCTGAGCAGCGACAACACCCTCGATGCCTTCGACACCAGGCTCAGGAGCGTCTATCGGAACAATGCCGGCGGTCTGGCCGGCGGCGCCTCCTACACGGTGTCCGATTATACAATGTCCCTGCCGGGCGACTCCGTCGGCGTGCTGTGGCTGATCTTCGAGGCCGACGGGAGCAACTACCAGGCCGAAGTGGACGACGCCAACAACTCCTATGCCGTACAGATAGTGGTGAACGCCCCCGATCTGGACGTGACCGCGGTAACCGCCCCCGCGTCGGCAGTGCTGGGCGAGACGATCACGGTGAGCTGGACCGTAGAGAATATCGGACAGTATGACACCACCACGGGGTGGTACGACAGTGTCTATCTCTCCGATGACACGGCGCTGGACGAAGGGGACACCCTGCTGGGAAGCTTTACCGTGCCGCCGTACACGCAGAGGCCGCTGGCGCCGAATGCCGGGTACACCGAAACAAGGGATCTCTTCCTTCCCGAGACGGGCATCGGGAGCCGCTATCTGCTCTTTGCGGCCGACGCCTCCGGCTATCAGGGGGAGACTGACGAGACGAACAACCTGGCCTATTCGGCCATCACGCTGACGGCACCCAATCTTATTGTCGCTGCCGGTGATGTCACCGCGCCCGCCTCCGCCGTACTCGGCGAGACCGTGACCATATCCTGGAAGGTCACCAACTCGGGCAGCGAACCGGCGGCGGCCGACTGGAACGACTATCTCTATCTGTCGGTCGATCAGACCCTTGATCCGGGCGACACTTACCTGGGCGCCGCCTCGGCGGCGGGTCAGACCCCGCTTGCCGCCCAGTCCGCATACGGCACGGCGCTTTCGACCCAGGTCGCCCTTCCTTCCACCTGGACGGCATCGACGTCCTATCTGCTTGTTCTGGCTGACGGTTCGAGAACTCAGGGTGAGACGAGCGAAAACGATAACGTGACGGCCGTAGCCCTGACGCTCACCGCACCGGACCTGGTGGTCAGCTGGGTTGCCGTACCTACCGCCGCCGCCTCTTCGGAAGCGCTGCAGCTTTCCTGGAAGGTGGCTAACAGCGGTTCTTCCCCGGCGCTCCGGGCCTGGTCCGACGGGGTCTATCTCTCCGAGGATACCCTGTTCGATCCCGAGGTGGACACCAGAATCGGCGTCTTTTCCGCGTCGGATCGTGTCCCGCTGGCCTCCGGCGCCTTCTATACCACTATAAAATCGGTAAGGCTCCCCGCACTCGCGGCCGGCACCTATTATCTGTTCGTGGCGGCTGATGTCTATAACAACCAGGGGGAATCGAACGAGGGGAACAATGTCACGGCGCCGGCCATGCTGACCGTTTCGGTGCCCGATCTGCGGGTGGATCAGGTGACCGGTCCCTCGAAGGCGGCCCCGGGCGCCGCGGTGGAAATCAGCTGGACCATCACGAATGCCAGCACGACGGTACAAGCCCCCGGCGACTGGCGCGATCTGGTCTATCTGTCCTCCGACACGGTGCTCAATACGGGCACGGACCGCTTTGTCCATGCCGAGGATGTAGCGGCATTGACCCCCCTGGCCCCGGGCGCGTCCTATACGGTAACACGGATGGTCACACTGCCCCAGGTGTCGGTGGGTACCTGGTATCTCTTTGTCAAGGCCGACGGTTATGACGAACAGGGGGAAAGCGATGAGACGAACAACACGGGCATGTCGGCCGCACTGACGATAGAAATTCCCGATCTGACCGTCACCAGCGTGACTGCGCCGTCCCAGGCGGCGGTGCAGCAGTCGATCACGGTATTCTGGACCGTATCGAATGCTGGTCAGGGCGGGGCCTATGGAAACTGGTACGACTATGTCTATCTGTCCTATGACCAGACGCTGACCAACGACGATGAACTGGTGGGTTCATTCAGCGCATCGGCGTTCTCACCCCTGGCTGCGGGCGCTACCTATACCCGATCGGGCGTGGTGACGCTTCCCAATTCGGCGACCGACTATAAGTACCTGATTGTGGTGACCGACGGCGGAAAGGTGCAAAGCGAATCGGATGAGACGAACAATGCCGGGACCGCGCAGGCAATCACCATTCAGCAGCCACCGGATCTGAATCTCGTCGCCGTAAGTGCTCCGGCCACCGCGGCCGTGGGTCAGGCGGTACTGCTCGGCTGGACGGTGACCAATTCCGGTGCCAGCACCGCCTATGCGGACTGGTACGACCGGATCTACCTCTCTTCATCGCAGACACTGGATCAGAGCGCGCGGCTTCTCGTAAGCGAATACATCTCGGCGCAGACACCGCTGAACGCCGGGGCGAGCTATTCCGGAAGCCGCCAGGTGGTGCTCCCCGCGGGAGAAGTGGGTACACGCTATTTTATTTTTGTGGTAAACGGTGACGGTGTGCAGGGGGAGACCAGCATCGCCAACAACACCGTGGTGCGGCAGGTGGTGATCAGTGATCCTGATCTTCAGATTACGGCCGTCACCGCACCGGCCACGGCGAGCTGGGGCGAGCGCATAAGCCTTTCCTGGACCGTGGTGAACCAGGGAACCGGGGCAGCCATGGCGACCTGGTACGACCGGGTCTATCTCTCGACGGACGATCAGTGGAATCCCGATACGGACATTTTGGTGCTTTCCCTCTCGGCGGCGAATCATATCCCCCTCGCAGCGGCCGGGGGAACCTACACGGTGACCACCGAGGCGAACCTCCCCGCCGGGCTCAGCGGCGCCGGCTATCTTATCTTCGTGACCGATGCAGGAAACGGCCAGGTAGAAGCCAACGAAGGGAACAACGTCAAGACCCAGGCGATCACCTTCAACGCGGCGGATCTGATTGTCACGGCGACGACAGCGCCGGCATCGGCCTCCTGGGGCGAACGCATCGCCCTGAGCTGGACCGTGAAAAACGACGGTAACGGCCCCGCCACCAAGTCCTGGTGGGATATGGTGTTTCTGTCCGATGACACCGTCTACGATTCAGCCGATACGCTTCTTGCATCCTTTAATATATCCAACACGGAGGCGCTGGCAGCAGGGGGCGTCTACACGGTCACCAGAAGCGCCGGAAACGTGGTGCCCATTCCCGCCTCCATCGGCACCGGCGCCCGCTATCTGCTTTTTGTGACCGACGCCTACGGCCAGCAGAGCGAGACAGACGTCGCCAACAACACGACGGCGGTGGCTTTGGAAGTGCGTTCCGCTGATCTCACGGTGGCGGCGACGGTACCGGCAACCGCAGCGGCGGGCAAGTCCCTTGCGGTTGACTGGACGGTGACGAATTCCGGCGCCGGCGCCGCGACGACCGGCTGGACCGACGCGGTCTTTCTCAGCAGCGACACCACACTGGATGGCGCCGACCGGCTGCTTGCCACTGTGGTGAGAAGCGCGGCGCTTGCATCGGGAGGGAGCTACAGTGTTTCCAAATCGGTGAACATTCCGGGGGGTCTCACCGGGAACTGGTACGTCATTGTGGCGACCGACCACTACAAGTCGCAGCCCGAAGCGGATGAGGACAACAACACATCGGTTCATATGGTTGCACTGAGCGCACCGGATCTGGTGCTTTCGGGAGTGACCCATGAAGCCACCGTAAAAAACGGACAGGTCTTCGCGATTTCGTACACCGTCACCAACCAGGGCTCGGCCCCGGCCGATACCGGCTGGTACGAGCGGGCTGTGCTGTCCCAGGACGATTATTTTGGCAACTACGACGATATCACCGTGGGCACGTTTACCCAGAGTCAGGCCCTGGCGGCGAGCGGGAGCGTGACCCGCAACACCTCGGTGACGATCCCCTGGGCCGTTGAAGGCGACTACACACTTCTCGTCCAGGTGGATGTCTGGAACCAGGTGCCGGAAAGCGACGAGGCGAACAACCGCTATGAGAGCACCGTGACCATCGAGTACGCAACGCCCCCTGCCGACCTGCAGGTGGATGCGGTGACCGTGCCGGCGACGGCCCTGACGGGCGGCCAGATAGCGGTGGCCTGGCGGGTGACCAATCACGGCACGGCCGCCACATTGGCAACGGCCTGGTGGGACAGGGTCTATCTGTCCACTGATGCCGTGCTCGATGTCAACAGCGATAGGAATCTGGGAACTTTTGTACATTCCGGATCCCTGGGATCGAACGAGAGTTACGGGATGGCGGTCGATATCGCGATTCCCCAGGATCTGCTGCCACTCGATACAGACCAGGGGACCTATCGAATCCTGGTTCTCACCGATGTCTACAATCAGGTGAATGAACCGGGTGAGGAAGGCAACAACGCAGCCGCCAGTATCGGTGCGGTGACCATCACCCAGGCGCCGCTGCCCGATCTGGTTGTGACCGCCGTGGCGGGACCCGTTGCTGTGGTGGGGCAGAGCGCTGCAGTATCCTGGACCGTGGAGAATAAGGGACAGGCCGCAGCGGGTGCTTCCTGGATCGACAGACTGTACCTGGCTGACGGACAGGGAGGGGAGACGCTTCTGGGTGCCTTCACCCGCACCGAAACCCTTGCGGTGGGATCGACCTACACGCGGACCGAAACAGTGACCGTGCCGGTGCTGCCGGACGGGCAGTATACCTGGATGGTCAGAACCGATGCAGCGAACGCCGTCTACGAACGGGGGACCGCAGAGGACAATAACAGAAAGGATTCGGCACCGGTCACCCTGGTCCACGGGGACCTTCAGGTGAGTTCCGTGCAGGCGCCCTCCGATGCCCTTTCGGGCACTGCGGTGAATGTCACCTGGACGGTGGCCAACAACGGCTCCGGTCCCGCCGGTCCGGACTGGATCGACCGGATCTATCTTTCCACCGACGCATCCCTGTCGGCGGGGGACGTGCTGCTTGGTGAAAAGGTTCATACCGGTATCCTCGCGGCAACGGGGACCTATAGTGAAACCCTTTCCGTGACCCTTCCCAACGGCATCGAAGGTGCCTACTATCTGCTGGTGAAGACCGATGCGGCCGGGGAGATTGTCGAAGGCGACGGACTGGAAGACGACGTCGGCGTATCAAGCGTGATGGAGGTCGAACTGGCGCCCTATGCCGACCTCGCGGTAAGCGCGGTTGCGGCACCGCAGCAGATCATTGGCGATCCGGCCGATCTCACCGTCTCCTGGACGGTCGCCAATCAGGGTACGGGCGCCGGTCCCGTGGATACCTGGACGGATGCGGTCATCCTCTCGCGGAACGAGGTGCTGGGCGACGGGGACGACTGGATCGTGGGGCGGTTCACCCATTCGGGACTTATGCCCGTGGGGACGTCCTATCAGCGTTCGGAAACCATCCTGCTTCCAGCCTCGACCCAGGGGCGATTCACGCTCTTCGTGGTGACCGATATCGATGATGCGGTCTATGAGCATACGGGCGACGGTGCCAACCAGGCCGGTCCGGGTTATTTCGTGGACATTATGCTCCGGCCCTATGCCGATCTGACAGTGGTCAGCGTGGATGTGGCCGACGCCGTTACGACGGGTGTTCCCTTTACCCTGAGCTGGACCGTCACCAACAGCGGTATCGGACCCACCTCCGTACCTGAGTGGGCCGATGCGGTGTATCTGGGCACGACCGCCGACATGGCAGGGGCGAAGGAACTGGGACGCTTTACCCACGTAGGGAACATCACTCCCGATGGCACCTATTCACGGACGGTGGAGATCACGCTTCCCCTCGATCTTGTAATTGCCGAGCCGATGACGGCGACCCGCTACCTCTTCGTCAAGACTGCTGTTTCAGGCGGGCCCTATGAATTCATATACGGCGCGTCCGCGCAGTCTACCAACAATGTGAAGGTGTCCGATCCGGTACAGGTCACCTATACGGTGGCGCCCCGCTCAGACCTGGTGGTGGAGACGGTCACCGCGCCGGAGAGTGCAAAGGACGGCGATGCGGTGGATATCACCTGGACCGTGCGCAATGAGGGGCCGAGTGCCCTGACCGGCACCTGGGTGGACGCCATATTCGTTGCGCCGAACGGCGATCGGTCAAAGGCCGTACGGATCGGCAGCTTTACCATGACCCAGGGACTCGGGGCGGGACTGTCCTACACCCGCACGGAAAATTTCCGCCTGCCCAAGTATATTTCCGGTGTCTATGAGGTGTTTGTACGCACCGATGTGAACGGGGCGGTCCTCGATCCTGACAGAACCAACAATGATACGGCCTGGGATTCCATCACAGTTCAGTTGTATGAGCGTCCCGATCTTCAGGTGACTTCCATGACCATTCCCGCCACCGTCACCGCCGGCGCCGTGGTGGATGTGGAGTGGGTGGTGAGCAACCTTGGGGATGCGGCGACGCCCACCGGCGGCAGCCGCTGGTACGACGGCGTCTATCTGTCGCTGGATAACAAACTGGACGGCGGGGATCTTCAGCTCGGCTGGGTGCAGAACGGCTCTGCCCTTGCAATAGGCGAGCAGTACAGCTCCTACGGGAACTGGCGCATTCCCCAGGCGGCCCAGGGCCTGATGTACATTATTGTCAAAGTCGACGCCTCCAATTCGGTGGATGAATTCGATCCGGTGGCGGGAGAGAACAACAACACGCGTGCCCAGTCCCTTACCGTAGACGCACAGCCCGTTCCCCCTCCCGATCTGGTGGTCTCCAATGTGGCCGGCCCCACCGAGGTCTTCGACGGTTCGCAGATCACCGTCTATTACCGGGTGACCAACAAGGGGGCAGGGGTGACCTTCCCGGCCACGTGGACCGATTCCCTCTGGCTGTCGGCGGATAAGACGGCGCCGGGGGGGGAGGGAAGACTTCCGGATCGGATCGGCGACCCACACGGGCGCCCTCGAAGTGGGTGAGTACTATGAGGGGACCATCACCGGGACCGTGCCCATTCATATTCAGGGGATCTTCGAGATTATGGTGTACAGCGACGCCTGGAACCAGGTCTTCGAACTCACCTTTGATGTGAATATCAATCCCGATGACCCCCACGCAGTGGACAACAATAATTTCAAGACGGCTGCCCAGCCCCTGGTCGTACTCTATACGCCCCCGGCCGATCTGGAGGTGACCAACGTCCAGGCGCCGCAGGCGGTGTACGGCGGAAGCAAGGTACATGTGTCCTGGACCGTCGCCAACAACGGTTCCAACAAGACCGATCTGGACCGGTGGGCCGACGCCGTCTATGTGAGTGAAGACGAAGCGGGAACCAACAAGACTCTGGTCTTCGCCGTGTTGCACGAAGGAGTCCTCGAGCGGGGCCAGAGCTACACGCGCAGCATCGACTTCACGCTGCCGCCCAGCGCCAAGGGAAGTTTCATTATCGTCGAGACCAATGTGGATCCGAACATCCTGCTCACCGACGACGAGGAGCTGCTGCTGGAGATGGCGAAGCTCACGGACCGGATCAAGGACAAGATCGGTGATCTGGAAACCATGTCCGTCTCCGAGGTCTATGCGAAGATCGACAGCCTGAGCAAATCGGAACTGCGATGGATTCTCTGGGGTGAAGACGAGGTCGAGGTGCGTAAGGTCTGGGAAGGCCCCTTCACCGCCAACAACGACAGGGCCGTTGCCTCCATCGTCACGCCGATCCCAGCTGACCTGCAGGTGACGTCGGTGATCGTTCCGAATGAGGCGTTCTCCGGTCAGACGGTCACCGTCGAGTGGACCGTCACCAATATGGGCGCCTACGATGTCTACAGGGGGACCGAACGGTGGACCGATTATGTCTATGTGTCTCCCGACCCCGAATTCATTTTCGATCGGGCCCAATATGTGGGCGCCGTTGCCCATGTATCACCCTTCCTCGGCAGTGAGAGTCCGCAGAGCGCCCTGGCGGCCGGCGATTCCTATAGCGCCTCTACCACGGTGTCACTGCCCCTGGGCGCCGAAGGGCGGCGCTATGTCTATGTGTTCACTGACAGAAATCCCAGTGTGGAGGCCTGGTGGGGTGGCATCGACGGGCTCACCGCTACCAGTTTCCCCGACTGGCCGGGTGAACTGAAGGATCGCGTCTATGAAGGGGATAACGATCCGCATAAATTGAATAACGTGGGATCGGCGGTGATGCAGGTGACCTACCGCGAACCGGACCTCAAGGTGGTGGAAGGTTCTCTGGTGATCCCGGCGGATGCCTCGAGCGGCCAGACCATCGATATCGCCTGGACCGTGACCAACGCGGGCACCCATGCCACCCGGGGAGATTTCTGGATCGACCGGATTTACATCAGCCAGGATTCGAGCATCGATCGCTATGACCTGCTCATAGGCGAAAACCGCCACAAGGGCGTACTCGAAATCGGGCAAAGCTATCAGGTGTCGAGCACCGTCAGGCTTCCCGATGATATCGAGGGAACCTTCTATCTGCTTGTGTACATCGATTCCCCCTACGGGGCGGGCCAGTACCTTGCGTCAACCCTGCCCTATCCGACGGCAAAGGGGTCCTATCGCATTGATCCGCCCTGGCCGGCAACGGAATGGAATCTGATGGGGCAGGTGAAGGAATTCGCCGATGAGGGGAACAACATCATCGCCACATCTCTGCAGGTGACACTGGTCGATTCTCCCGATCTGAAAGTCTCCTCGGTAACCTTCGTGGGGAACGAGGATGCCGCTGAGGGCCATGCGATTACGGGGAGAACCTTCGATGTGTCCTACACGGTCACCAATGACTCGGTGGGAGCGATCCCCGATCGCCAGAACACCTGGTCCGATTACATCTTCCTCTCCCGCGACCGTTTCCTGGATGTGAAGAGCGACCACTTTCTGGGACAGGTGGTGCACAAAGGCGCCCTGGCGGCCGGCGCCTCCTACAATGTCACCGAGAGTTTCACCGTTCCCAGAGGGATTCTTGGGCCCTACTACGTATTCGTACTTACCGATGTGCCCAACGCCACGAATCCTTACGGCTTTGTGTACGAAGGGGCCAACGAAGGGAATAACGCCGGCGCCGCCGCCACAGCCATGATTATCGATCTGGCGCCCCCGACGGATCTGGTGGTCGAGTTCATTACCGTCCCTGAGGAAGGAGCAGTCAACGACTGGACCACCATCAACTACTCGGTCAAAAACGCCACCGACAATAACGAGCACGCCAAAGGGTACTGGGCGGATGCATTATATCTCTCGGCTGACGGTATCTGGGATCTGGGCGATAAGCTTATCGGCCGCGTGGAGTTGGAACCCGATCCGGACCGCCCCGGCGAGATGCGCCCCATATACAGGGATCTGGCCCCCGGCGAAAGCTATACTGCCACCTTGACGGCCCTCCTTCCCACGGTGCTGCCCGGCGATTACCGGGTCATCGTGCGCGCGGACATCTTTGACGACATCAACGAGGGGGCAAACAACGCCAACAACAAGCTTGCATCGGCCGATACCGTGGAGGTATCCATTGACACCCTTCAGCTCGAAGTTCCTTTTACCGATACCCTCACGGTGGGGCGTGAACTGCTTTACGAGATTGTCGTTCCCGCCGGAGAGACGCTGAAGGTGACACTTACCGCCGAGGACAAGACTATCGCCAACGAGCTCTATGTACGCTACGAGGGGCTGCCTAATTCCATTTACTACGACGGCAAATTCGAGGGGCATCTCTGGAGCGATCAGACGGCTCTGGTGCCCATGACCGAGGCCGGGCACTATTATATCCTGGTCCGAAGCGCGGGGTGGCAGGACGCGGCCCGTGAATTCACCCCCGGAGAGGAAACCCTTTCTTCCGAGGTGACGATCACTGCGGAGCTTCTCCCTTTCTGTATTACCGACGTAAAGCCCGATAACGGCGGCGATTCCCGCTATGTCACCATGGAGGTGCGTGGCGCCCGCTTCTCCAACAGCGCCATCGTGAAGCTGATACGGCCACAGATCGCAGAATACGAGGCCGTAAACTATGAAATCGTGAATGCCACGCGCATCGTGGCCGTCTTCGATCTCACCGGCGCGCCCCAGGGGCTCTATGATGTGGAAGTGATAAACCCGGACGGAGAAAGGGCGCGCATCCCCTACCGTTACCTGATTGAGGAAGCGGAACCCCTTTCCCTTACCGTCGGTCTCGGGGGACCGAAGGAACTGGAATACGGCGATGTGGGCTGGTATGGGTTCGGCGTGTACAGTCTCACCAATGTGGACATTCCCTACGTCCACTTCGAGTTCTCCATGCCCTATGTGATGAACGACGCCGACTGGTATGAATACGTCCAGGTCAAGATGAGCGACGAAGGGGAATGGTACGCCGGTGAGGAAGAGGTCTGGTCGGTGGGGGACAACCTCATTTTCCGGACCAACCTGAGCGGATTCCCCGAAGTGGAAGGGGTGCCCTGGGCGGAACTTGATTCCGTTCTCAACCTGAACGGTATGCTGATGGCCTCCGGCTTTACCTTCGATTTCATCAATCAGGGGTATATGGGGCTTACCTTTACCGCCGATCTCTACCCGGAGATGCGGGACATATTGAAAAAGGATCCCAATGCCCTGAAAGACCTCCGTGATCCCGATGTGGATCCGCAGTGGCCCTATGAGGGGTTTGCCTTCAAATTCTACATTGCCGCCGCCGCTACACCGATGACGGCTGCGGAATATGTCGCCTATCAGAGAGGCGTCGCAGAGAAGCTGCGGGTGGCCGTTCTGGACGACCCGGCGGCGCCCCGGGTGCTGGTAGAGGCGGCAGCCGATTCCGAGGTCTGGGCGGCACTGTACCTCATGGGACTGGAGGACGCCGGGCAGCTTCGGCCGGAAGACGTGCCCCCCGAGGTGCACCTGTTGCCGACCGTCTCGAGCCTGGTGTCCATCGCCACTGCCGGTCTCCTGGGGATCGATACCCAGGGTGATATCATCGACGAGGGAGACTTGACCGGGTTCTTCGCTCAGGTGCGCAAATGGTACGGGCATGAGGATTCAGGGCGCTTTCCGAAGGACACCCTTCCCGATGCCGCCAATTTCGATCTCGGGCTGACGAACGAGACCCACTTTGAGTCGTTCTGGGTGCAGGCCGGAACGGGGATCGAAGTTGAAAAGGCGGCCGTAAAGGATCCGAATCTGAGCGATTTCTTCGGCATCACCGGGGACCGGTCCGATCTGGTGCGCATGGTGGGACCGGCCGGGTACGGGCCTGATAACTTCCTGCCCGCCGATATGTACCTGCCCTACACCATTCAGTTCGAGAATTCGGCTGAAAGCAACGCGGCGGTGAACAGGATACAGATTTACGTGGATCTGGATGATGATCTGGATGTGCGAAGCTTCCTGCTGGGTGAGGTGTCGCTCGGGGATATCCAGCTTCATCTGCCCGATAACCAGGCATCCTTCAGCGGTCTCTTCGATTTTGTCGAAGAAAAAGGGTTCATGCTGCAGGTGACGGCGGGTGTGGACGTGATGAGCGGTATCGCGCTCTGGACCTTTACCGCCCTCGATCCGGAGACGGGTCTGGTGATCAGCGATCCCGATCGCGGGCTTCTGCTGCCCAATACGGACCGTGCGCAGCTGGGTCGACTCAGTTACTATATCAAACCCTGGCCGGTGTACACCGAGGGCAAGAATATGGTCACCGGTTTGACTGTTGATGCGTCCGCCCGTGTGATCTATGACGGCGGCACCCCGCTCGATACCAATACACAGACCGGCACCCTGGACATGACCGCCCCTACGACCACCGTTGAGGTCAAGAGTCTGGGGATCGGATCCAGCGGAGCCACTACCTACCGGATTACCTTCACAGGTGTTGATGACGTGGAAGGTTCGGGAGTGAAGGACTACACCGTCTATGTGCGTGAAGGCGACGGGGCCTGGAAGGCCTGGCAGCGGCGTATCACCGAGACTACGGTCACCTATGCGACAGCGCCGGGCGCCACGGCGGAATTCATCGTCCTTTCCGCCGATAATGCCGGAAACGTGGAATCGGCGCCGGACGGAGTTATACTGCCGGCCTACAATCCCGGCGTCAATCTGGGCGTCGCTCCCACGGAGTCTCAACTTGCAGCCGGAACGCGAGTGACCATAGTCACCCCGCCGGCGGTCCCGGTGACCAACCCGCTGTTCCTCCAGGCCCTGGATCAGGTGCCCGCCGGTATGCCTGGAGGCATCTCGTCATCATTCACGCGGGTCTATGAGCCCTTTACCGTGAGTGTCTTTGCCACGGGTTTTGCCCAGTCCGGCGCCGGTATCGGGCCTGTCGGCATCGCCTTCAGCCCCGACGGCAGTGCCGTCTTTGTGAGTGGAGGAGAAGGACGCAACCAGATCTGGCGGTTCGGCGCCGGCGGTGGCGCAGCGGACACACCTTTGGTAACGCTTGATGTGCCGGTTTACGACATGGTCTTCGACCAGGCCGGCAGGCTCTGGGCGACTACCGGTGGCGGGGCCCTTCTCAGAATAGATCCGGATAGGGGCGCCGTGCTCGCCCGTTACGGGACCGGCGTGCAGCTTGGAATGGCCGTCCATCCCGATTCGGGCACGCTCTACCTGGCAACCGGTGAAGGAATCGCCACGTTCGATCCCGATCTGGGCACATTCTCGCAGTTTTCATCGACCCGCGTGCACAGTCTTGCCTTCGATGAAGAAGGGACGCTCTACGGAACGTCATGGCCTGATGACGGATACGTCCTCCGGTTTGACAACCGCGGAAACGCGGAGATCTTCCTTATCCCCGACGCCCCGGCTCTGGGGATCGCCTTCGGACAGGCCGGAACCGCACTGGAAAACCTCCTTGTGGTGAGCCACGGGGATGCGGGATTCCTGACCATGGTGGACATGGTCACGCTCAAGCGGGTGAGAATCGCTGAAGGTGGCGCCCGGAGCGGCTTTATGGATGTGGGACCCGACGGAAGACTGTACATCGCTGAAAGTTCACAGGTGGAGATCCTCGCCCCCATCACTCCTCCGGCGGTGCTGGCACTGTGGCCCGTGGACGGGAGCACGCTGCTGCCGGTGGTGAACAGCGTCACGGTGCGGTTCGATATGGACATGTTCAACGGCGGGGCCGGGGGAACCGGGTCGGCGATGAACCCTGCCTATTACCGGCTGGTGAGCGCAGCGGGGAGAGAAATATCCATCAGTCAGGTGTCATACGATTCCACCGAGCGCACCGCCACGATACAGTTCGAGGCCCTCCCCGCGGGTGTCTATGATGTGACGGTGCTCGCGGGTATCCGAAGCGCCATGGGCCTTGCACTCGCAGAGCCGGTGAACGCGGAATTCACCGTGATGGTGGATGTGACGGCGACGCTTGCGCCCGTCTTTGAAAATACACGGTTCAACCGAAGCACCGACACGTTTTCCTTTGATGTACACATTGTCAACTCGCTCGATTTCGATGTCCTGGCGCCCTTCAGAATTATCTTTACCGGTCTTTCGGACGTCACGGCGGTGCTTCTCGATCCCGACGGCGTCACCGACGAAGGATACGGGTACCGGGAACTGACGGCGCAGGGCGAGGGACGGCTTGCACCCGGCGAATCAACCGACATCCTGACCGTGCGGGTCTATAATCCCGATCACCTGCCCTTTGCGCTGCTCAGCCGGGTGAATGTGGATGTGGGAATGAATGAGGCGCCCGTGGTGTCGTCCACACCAGGCCTCACCGCGACGGTTGATGCTGCATACAGCTATCAGATGGTTGCCTCGGATCCCGAAAACGGCGAGGTTTCCTTCCTGCTGGTGCAGGCCCCTGCCGGCGCCGTTCTGAACGCCTCCACGGGGCTGCTTACCTGGACTCCCGGCGTCGGATCACCGGCCTCCGCTCTGTTCGAGGCCCGGGTCTTCGATCCGCGGGGCGGCTTCGCCGTGCAGACCTGGCAGGTGGAGGTGAGCGGCGTCAATGCGCCTCCGGTGATGCTGCCCGTGGCCGACCAGTCCCTGACCGAAGGGGACCTTCTGGAACTGCCGGTAGGGGCGAGCGACAGCGATGGGAATGCCCTCTTCTACTGGGCGGACCACCTGCCTCCGGGGGCGGTGTTTGATTCCGCAAGCCAGGTGCTTCGATGGCAGACCGACGGCACTTCGGCGGGGCGCTATCCCGATGTGCGGGTCTATGCGAGCGACGGTATCAGCGTTGCATGGCAATCCTTCGAAATCCTGGTGGTGAATAAAAATCAGGCCCCTGAACTTGCACCGCTCATGGATCGCACCCTGCAGGAAGGCCAGACGCTTGTGGTGCGTCTCCTGGGGAGCGATGCCGACGGCGACAGCCTCTCCTACCGCGGGACAGGGTTGCCCGGGGGGGGCGCACTCAATCCGGTAACGGGAGAATTTACCTGGACCCCCGAATATGATGAACACGGCATATACGTGCTTACCTTTGCGGTAAGCGACGGCAAGGCAACCGCATCCCGTTCCATGACCGTGACCGTGCTGAACGCCAACGGCCCCATGCGCATCGAAGGGGTCGGCGCCTGGGAAATATTCGAGGGGCAGACCCTGACGGTGCAGATAAACGCCGTTGATCCCGACAATCCGCGGGGCGTGGGGGTGATGCTCCCCGACGGTACCATGGATGCGGACGTGCTCCTGCCCGAACTTATCTGGACCTACTCACTGCCCGAGGGCGCGCAGTTTTCCGAGGATGGGCAGACCTTCATCTGGACGCCCGGCTATGATCAGGCGGGGACCTACTATGTAGATTTCACGGTTACCGACGACGGTGACGGGACCGGCATTGCCACCACGGCCACGGGGAGGCTTACCATCACGGTGAGGGATCTGAATGCAACACCGGTGGTTGCACCCATTGAAAACGACGCGATGCTGGTGGGAGAAAGTTTCGATTATCTGGTGAGCGCCGTCGATCCCGACGGGTCTCCGATCACGCTGACCGTGGGCGGACTGCCGGGCTACGGCATCCCCGGTTGGGCGACCTTCACGGACAACGGCGACGGGACCGGTATTCTGCACGTCAACCCCACCGTCACTACCGACAGGGGAGATCAGACCTTTACGATACGCGCCACCGACGACGGCAACGGCAATCCCAAGGCGGCGCTGACCGGCACGATGACCTTTGTGCTTACGGTGATCGCGCCCAACGCCGCGCCGGTGCTTGACCCCGTTGCGTCAGGCTATGTCGCGAAAATCGGCGACGCCTTCACACTTTCCCTCCGCGCGCGGGATCTGGACGAGGATCCCCTCGTGTTCACGGCAACGGGACTTCCCGCGGGGGTGTCCGTTGTTCAGGAAAACATCTACGGGCGCGCCCGCATCAGCTGGACGCCAGAAGCATTGCAGGCCGGCAATTACACGGTAACCGTTACGGTTACCGACAGCGGAAACGGCGATCCGGCACTGGCGCTGTCCGACAGTGTAACCTTCACCATTGCCGTGCGCACCGACAACGCCGCCCCGCTGCTGCTCCCCATGGGGAATAAGACGACGGCCGAAGGCACGGCACTGACCTTTACGGTGGGGTACCTCGATAATGACGGTGATCCGGTACACTTTGCCGCGACGGGACTTCCGAGAGGGGCTCTGCTCGACGCCGCCACCGGTGTCTTTTCCTGGACGCCGGGGTACGATCAGGCCGGAACGTACAAAGTAAGTCTCCTGGTTTCCGACGGTTCCGCCGCAAGCGGTCAGGATGTGACCATCACGGTCGCCAACACGAACCGGGCGCCGGAGTTCGTGCCGGTGCGGAAGCAGCTCACGCTGGAGGGAACACTGCTCCAGTTTATGGTGCAGGCGGGGGATCTTGACAATGACCCGCTGGTCTATTCCATCGCAAGCGTGACCCGCGACGGAGTTTCATCGACGATACCGGCAGGCGCCGTTTTCGACGCCAAAGCGGCCATGATGCAGTGGACCCCAGGCTACGATCAGGCCGGTCTGTACATCTTCCGGTTCGTGGCGAGGGACCCCGGCGGTCTGACCGATTACTACGACGTCAGCGTGGAGGTGACAAATGTCAACCGCGCCCCGGTGATCGGGCATATGAGCGGACACGTGCTCCTGGTGGACAGCCCCTTTAGCATGACCGTTCCCGGATCGGATCCCGATGCCGGTGCGGCGCTTACCTACTCGGTGGAAAATCTTCCCTCCGGTGCGGTCTTCGATGCAGCCACAGGTACATTGACCTGGACGCCGCTGGCCACCCAGACAGGACGGCACGATCTGCGTTTCACCGTGAGCGATGGTGAGCTTTCGGCCAGCGCCTCGGTCCGCCTCGAGGTGTCTTTCGATCCCGTTCCGCCCTCGGTGATATTGGAACTGACCCCCGGCTTCCCGGTGAATCCGGGGCAGTCCGTGATCATCCACGGGGCAGCCGAGGGTATCGCCGATGTGGCATCCCTCAGGGTCCTTGTGGACGGGAAAGAGCTGTCTCTGGACCGCTACAACCGGGCCTGGTTCATTCCCGCAGCCCCGGGGCGTTTCATAGTGACGGTGGAGGCGACTGATGTGGACGGAACCACCGCATCGGCGGAAACGGTAATCAAGGTGCGCGACCCGCAGGATGTGAACGCCCCTGCAGTGTCGCTGATCACGCCGCATAATGCCGCGATGATCTCCGGTGTTGTGGAAGTAATCGGCGCCGTTGCCGACGTGAATCTCGACCAGTGGGCGCTCTCTCTGCATGCCCTGGGGACCTCTGAAGTGTATACGCTGGGACGGGGCTATGGAAGCGTCGATCGATCCGTCCTGGGAACGCTCTCGGCCGCACTGCTTCCGGACGGTGCCTATGAACTGCGCCTGACTGCCCGTGATATCGGCGGCCGCAGCGCCACAGTGACCCGGATGGTGGAAATCTCCTCGTCCGCAAAAACCGGCCTGTTCACCGATTCCTCTGTGGATCTGGAAATGACGCTGGGCGGGGTCGCGATTCATCTGGAACGGGTCTATCGGTCGTTCTCCGCCGGCGTAAAGGGCGACTTCGGATACGGATGGCTGTTCCCCGGATTCGAACTGCGCGCCACCAGCAATGTGAAGCCCACGGGGAAAGAGGCCATCGGCATCTTTGCCGGATACGGCGAGGGGACGCGGCTCTACGTGACCCTTCCGGACGGCGCGTCCGCCGGTTTCACCTTCACGCCCCTGCCGGTGGAGCAGGGAGGGGTGACCTGGTATCAACCCGCGTGGACACCCGATGACGGGGTGGCCTGGACCCTGCACACGAGCGGGGCGCTGCTTGAGAAGGCCGCCGGTATGTTCTATGAGCGCGGAACGGGCATCCCTTACAACCCGGCCGATATGACCGGGTTCGGCGAAGAGGCCTTCACACTGACGGCATCCGATGGTGTCTGCTATGTCTACGACGGGAACGGCGCCCTCCGTGGGCTTACGGATGCCGACGGCGACAGCGTGGTAGTGACCTCCGCCGGCATATTCGCCGCCGATGGAAGCCGTATCGCGATCGAGCGGGATGCCGAGGGGAGAATCACCGCCATCACCGACCCCGCAGGCGGCCGGATACTCTATTCCTACGGCGGGTACGGAGACTTGACGGCGGTCAACAATCTCAGGGGAGACAGCAGGGCCTGGTACCAGTATCAGGGTGACACCCACCTGCTCACCGCGGTACTCTATGGAAACGGTGCTGCCCATTCCCTGGTGGAGTATTCCGCTGACGGATACATGACCGCCACACGGACGATCGATACCGTGGCGGGACCCCTGCGGGATGCCATCAGCAGCGCCCACACGGGGCAGATTGCGGAAGGGGCGACCCTGCGCATTGCCTTTGTGCTCTCGCCGGATGAACTGAAGAGCGTGGTGTCGGGCTATGCTGTGCTCGGCGTCCATGTGACCGGGACCGGCGGATTTGTCCCGGCCGCGCCGGTCATTGAAGGGGTGAGGGGACAGCAGGCGCGCACCGGAGACAGCAGCGGGACGGCGCTCTTCGGTCTCGATGCTTCCGGTATTTATGTGGTGACGATATCCGGCGCCGGCGCCGGTTTCTACTCGGTCGGCCTGTATGCCGCCGGCGACGTGAACGGTGACGGTCTCGTCGATGGAAGCGACACGGCCCTCTTCGCCCAGGCCGAGGGTTCCAGCGCGGGCGACGCCGCCTATCGGGTCACCGCCGATGCCGATCGTGACGGCGACGTGGACGCCACCGACCGCTATTATATGGAACTCAATTTCGGCTTCACGGCCAACCGCCCGCCCGCGGCGGCGGCAGGGGCCGCGACCACCTATCCGGATATCCCTGTCGCGGTGAATCTGGCGCCCTGGGCGACTGATCCCGACGGCTCGTCGCTTGACTACGTGATCGCCAATGTGACCCGGGGAACCGTGGTGATGGGCGGGGACGGAACAACAGTCTATTTCACCCCCGAGAAAGGGTATGCCGGTTCCGGTGCGGGCTTCGACTTTATCGCCGATGACGGAAGCGCCCGTTCCGGCGCCGCCCACGTGACCGTAACCCTGTCCGATGCGGAGCTGCAACGCATTGAATTCCGTGCCGAAGACGCGGTGCTGCATCTCGACGTATACGAACCGGAGTTCCTGAAGCTCTACGGCCTGTTTTCGGACGGCGGCTATGTGCGGCTGCCCACCGGCTACGCCGTCTGGTCGTCCCTGGACGATGCCGTGGCAGTGGTCAATCAGGTGGGCAGTGTCTGGGCGCTCGGCGAGGGGACGACGGTGGTGACGGCCGTGAAGGGGACGCTTACGGCGGCCGCCGCGATAGTGGTCGGTGAGAGTGAAACGCCGTCACTCTACAACATCTACCCCGCCGCCTATGTGCTCGCTGCGGGTGAGATCCGTCAGATCATGTTCGGCCTGCGCGATCAGTCGGGAGCGCTGGTCGACTGGGCCGGCGCCGCGAGCGGCACCCGGTACTACAGCGCCGATTCATCGATCATTACGGTCACCGCCGACGGTCTCGTCACTGCGGTGAAGCTCGGAAACGCCTCCGTCACGGTGATCAACGGCGGCATCCGTCAGGAGCTGGAATTCAAGGTGGCCCTGAGTACCGCCAGCGGAAGCGCCGTCGATGCCTCAGGCGGGGTGGTGACCAACGCCGACAATATCAGTGTGTCCCTGCCTCCCGGGACCATGAACGGACAGACGGTGACCGTGACGACCGTGCCCAGCTCGGACGCCGGCATGCAGGTGCTTCCCGACGGATTCACCTACGTCAGCGCCTTTACGATCAACCTGAGCGGGGTCAATCCATCGGCGCCGCTTACGATCACGGTGCCGGCGCCGGCCGGTTCATCACCCGGCGACAAACTCTACCTGTTCCGTACCGCCAAGATCCTGCGGGGGCCGGGACAGTTTGAAGACACCTGGGAGCTGGTGGATGTGGCTATCGTCGGTTCCGACGGATACGCCCGGACCACGTCGCCTCCCAATCCTGGGACGATGGACGAGGGGACCTTTATGTTCGGCGACAGCGATGCCGTGACACTGTTCCAGGTAACCCCCTATTATAACGACGCGGTCATCGAGGTAGTGACAGGATCGACGGCGAAACAGCGCTGGTATTTCAACCCCGATCAGGTCTGGGACAATGCCATTCCGCTGCCGGCAGGGGCGACGGCCGTGCGCGTGATCCGCTATGATGCCGATACCGGCTACGCCTCGGTGGGCGAATACCCCGTGCCGGCTGATCCCGGTGCGCTCTTCAATGTGGCCGCCCAGGTGGATGAGCCGCAGCACTACGACTATACGCCTATCGTTACGAACGTCACGGTAGAGTATGCACCCGACGCCTCCGGCGTCCAGCAGGGGACCATCACGATCCAGGGCGCCCTCTTCGGCGACGATGCGTCGAAGCTTCGTGTGGTGATCCTGACGGATTCCATTTTCCGGCATCAAACTGAGGGACTCCTCCCCGGTCAACGGATCGAACTGCCCGTAGCATCCCTTGACGGCGGTGTTGTGAAGGCCCTGGTGCCGGACAACGTGCAGCTTTCCGGAAAATATATCATGGTCACGCGGACCGTCACGGTCTATCAGTGGGAGCGGGGGACCGATCCCGTGCCGGTGGAGCGGGTGCTTCCCAGTATGACGGCGGAGCCGAAGATTTTTGCCCCCTCCTACGTGTTTGTCACCAATACGCAGGAAAACACCGTGACGGTCATTAACCCGCTGGCCGATGCCGGCATGCCCAGCGCCGGCAAGGTACGCATCCCCGTGGGGGGAGGCCCCTCGGGCATTGTCGTCACCCCCGACGGCACGACGGCCATCGTTACGAATTCCTATGACGGGACGGTGTCCTTCATCGATGTGATATCGCTCAAGGAGATCGATCTCAATCCCGACACCCCCGAGATCGACCGGCTGATACTGCCCCCGGGTGCCCAGCCCTGGTACATCACCGTCGATCCATACTACGACCGGGTGTTCGTGACCGACCGGGCGAAACCCTATATCTACCAGTTCTCCCTGAAGACGGACAGCTATATCCAGCAATCCCTCTACACCCACAAGGTGACACTGCCGAATATGGGAACGCTGACGGGTCTCACCGGCGTGGCGGTGCTGCTCTCGGGAGACAGGAACGTGCCGAACATCCTGCTGGCGGCAAGTCCCGGCAAGGCGCCCTGGTCCGGAGGAGATGCCTCCTACGAAGCGGGCTGGCTCTTCAGCGCCGTTCTGCCCACATCGGACGCCTATCCCTCGAAAAACCTCTCTTTCAAGGTGAAGGGGGTTGGCTATAAGCCCTTCGGCCTGGAGGCCTGGGAGGATACCCGCCAGGTGGCGGTGGCCGTGCGCGGACGCGATGTGGAAGGACTCACCATCGTCAACGTGGATCTGCAGGGGAACATGACCATTTCCCACCGCGTGCAGATGGATCTGGTCCCCTCGCTGGCCAAGCGGGTGCAGATGGAAGACGGCATTGTGGCCCTCAGAGACAGTCCCATCGTTGCGGGCATGACCCTGCTGAACCCGATGTTCTTCACCAACATCACTAATGTGCAGTACTACAGCTGGAATGGGCCGCGGGCCTACTTCGACATCAACAATATCGAAGATGTCATCTTCTACAGCTATAACGGCGTCGAGTACGCCCTGGTGCTGGCCAACTGCACCTTCAACGGCACGGTGGACGATTACACCCGCGATCCCTATCTCGGCCGGGGCGCCAATGTCGGCGTGGTGCGAAACCCCCTCGATCCCGCCAAGGCAACACTGATCGGCGCCACCGAGGAAATTCCCTGGGGATGGGCCGACCAGCTGGCGATCGATCCCTTCGGCAGGTTCCTCTTCGCCACCTTCAAGGGTACCAACGAGGTGATCTACTACGATGTGCAGCAGTTGATCCAGGTGGCCGAGGCCATGCAGCGGGATGCTTCAGTGACGGGCAAGGACGGCACGAATATCCAGATTTCCCTCGATGCCTACGCGAGGGGGGAAGTGAACCCCACGGGTTACGATTTCTCGCAGGGGAAATTCGTGGACGGCGTCTTCGTGTTCAATGCGGAGGCCCAGGCGAAAATTGAGAAGGAAAACGCCACGAGGAAGGAGGCTCGGGGCCTGACCCTCACCAAGGGAAGGTTCACCGATCTCGAAAAGACGCGGCCATCGGGTATCGCCGCAAGCCCCATGGGGCCGACCGAATTCGTGGCAGAAAGCGCTGTCTTTGTGTCCACGGCGGTAAGTGACGCCGCTCAGGATGTGATCCGGTTCACCTTCTCCGTCTACGGGGAGGAACCCGACGCCAACACGCGCCTGACCGCCCAGATGTGGTGGGCCGAGACCAGCCAGTTCGAAGACGATACCCTGATCCCGGGCGCGCTCAGCTACGTCTGGACCATCGACAAACAGTATGTCACCGGAGGGCGCCACACCGTCGAACTCAAACTGAGTTCCCCCCTCGGCCTTTATGACGACCGGTTCCTGATCGTGAAGATTGACGCCGCCGGAAATTTCGAGGAGCAGATCGAGACCAACAACGATGCCGCCTTCCAAATGAAGACCGGCACCCTGGTGGCAAGCTACGACGGGGACAAGGATCCCAAGATCTTCGGCCAGTATATCCGCGACGTGTCTGTGGTGAACACCTTCACGCTCTTCGTCCAGCCCGAAGAATTCAGGAAGACCGACACGGTGAGAATCGAACTGGGCGGTGTGGATCTGGGGATCACGCCGGTACGGAACGCCGCCGCCTGGTCCTTCACCTTTACCATAGACATGAAGCTGCTCACCGCCGATCTCACGACGCTGAAGTATACACTGCTGAGCGAAGGTAAGACGCTCCACTCCGAGGAGTACCAGATAAAGTCCATCGCACAGCCCGAATGGATACTTCCCACGAGCGACCCGAACCAGGACCGGTCCATCGTGTTCCTGCCCGAACTGGGGGCCTACGAGGCCACTGCCGTCAACTGGAAGGATTCCTGGGAGGGGTTGACGATTGCTTCCGAATTTGCGGCCAAAGATACGTTGGTGAAGATCACGGTGGGGAGCCATCTGATCATCGATTTCAGCCTCTCCAAGGAGATTGTTTATCAGGATGCGGGGCCAAGCGTGGAGATCACACTCTTCGGCTATACGGAGCGGTTCGATATCCCCGGTACGGGCCTGCTGGTTTGGAAAGCGATCAATTTTGCTCAACCTATGACCCGGAAGATCAAGTTCGACCTCAAAGATAAAATCGCCTGGATGCGGAGTCTCCAGGAAGGCTACGAGTCTGGCAATCTGTACCGCGGAATCAGTAAAACTTTAACAAAAAATATAGCTCTGCAGTACAAGCCGGCAATTGAGGTGACGATTACCGCGAAACCTTTCAAGGTAAATGAGTTTTTCGAGCTGAAGGAGGGCGAGTATTCCCTGGCGGTGAAATTCGACAACCCCATAGAGGCGGAGTACAAAATAGGTTTTACGCCGCCCGGAGGAAGCCTGACTTATGAATTTAAAGTTGTGGGCAAGGTGGCCTTCGGCTTCGAGTTCAAACTTACCGGAGGGGCCGCCGACGGAGGGAAATTCGTGTCCGATGTGGCGACCTTCACCGCCAACCTGGAAGGCGGTCTCAAGATCGGTGCGGGCGTTCAGGCGGTCTCCAAGATATTTGGTGCCGGCGTTGAAGTGGAGGTGAAGATGGGCCTCACGGCCACATGGAACCTCACGCAGGCGGAGATTGTTCCTACCGTGAAGGTTCCCCTTGAGATCACCTCCGTGGGGCAGCTTACCTTCTTGGGTGATGCGGTTGCCGTACAGGTGGTGAAGGTGACATTACTCAAACACGACAATCTGCTTGATCCGAAGGCGAGCGCCCAGTGGTTCACTCCATGGGAGTGGGGTCCCGAAATGGCAATAACGGCGAATCCAAGTCTGACGGCCGATGCGCTCGAGGACAACAACCATCCCTCTACCGCCACGGACCTGGGGGTGATTGCAGGTACGGAGACGTGGACCGGTCTCAATCTTGCCGACGACAGGGACATCGACTACTATCGATTCCGCACCATTGAAAAGGGTGGGGAGACCGACGCGGTGAACATCGCCTTTGCCTACAGCGATCCGGCGGTAAACGTGTTCCTGCTCGATGCGGAAGGCGCCCAGGTGGCGCTGGGTACGTGGACCGATTCCACCCATCTGACCTTCTCGCTGGAAGGGCTTGCCGCCGGCGAATACTATCTGGGGATGATGTCGGGAGAGCCCCTCGGTGCGGGCTATGACCTTTCCATCACCGGTCCCACCAGCAGCGCCGCTGCCCTGGTTGCATCGATATCCGGCGGGCCAGTGAACGGGACGGTCCGGACGGGGCAGTACTTCGACGTGACGGTGAGCGTGACCAATGCCGGAGACGCCGCGTCGCCTGCCGCGGAAAGCATGCTGGTATGGAGCCGCGACGGCCGGGTGGATTTCGGCGACGGGAACCTCGTATCCCCCTTCATGGTGCCTGCCCTCGCCCCGGGAGAGTCCTGGTCGTCGACCTTCCGGGTGAAGATTCCCGCCATGGTGACAGGACAGGTGTACGTGGGTGCACTGATCGACCGGCGTGAAATCGTGCCCGAACGGGTGCGCAGGGACAATGAGGCGATGCTGCCTGTGGAGGTGACTCTTGCTCCCGATGCGTTCGAATATAACGACACGGCGGCGACCGCCACGGATCTGGGCGGTATAACCACCGCACGTACGATTCCCGGCCTCAGCCTGCACGCCATGGCCGACGAGGACTGGTTCACCTTCTATCTGTCGGAAACCGGCACCGCCGGCGACCAGCTGGTGGTGGAGCGCCTTTTCCTGGAAGGGCTTCTGCTGGCGGAACTGCGGGATGTAAACGGGGTCGCGGTATTCGATGAGGCGCCCGGTGCGATAAACGGCGTGGTGACCCTCTCCCTGGAAGGTCTCGCTCCCGGCAGATACTACCTCCGTGTGTCGCCCGTTGACGAGGCTGCCTTCGATTATACGCTCTATGTGCAGTCGGTATCCCGCAGCGAAGCCGATCTGCTGATCGAGGACATTGTCGCTCCGCCGGAACTGCTTCCCGGCGCAAATGCCGCGCCGATTACAGTCTCTGTGAAAAACCCGGGAGGAGATGCGGCGCGGTCGGTAACGGTAGGCCTCGTCCTCGTGGATGTGGCAACCGGCGATGAATACGCCCTCAGTCCAACGCAGATGATCGGCGTCATCGGTGCCGGTGAATCCGTTTCAATCGAATTCAACGTGACGGTACCAGCCGGCTCCTATGGTGCGGACCTGCTGGTGAAGGCCGTGGCGGACCCCGCAGGCCTGATCACGGAACTGAACGAACGGAACAATTCGATTTCGGTGCCGGTGATCCTCGCCGTCAATCCCGACCCCGAGGAATACAACGAAGATGAGAACGGCGCCATCGATCTGGGCGTGATGCGCGGCGCCTTCACCCAGAACGGACGGACACTCCACAGCCGCTATGACCTGGATGCCTACCTGTTCCGTATGGTGGCCGACGGCACGGCAACCGACTCCATCGAGGTTACCTACAGTGCGGTCGAGGGGACCCCCTTCGTGATGCTTGTGGACGCAAAGGGCGGTCTTGTCGCCTTAGGTGTGGTATCGTCCGACGGTGTGACGCAGATCAGCCTGGACAGCGTCGAGGCGGGACTCTACAGGGTGGTGGTCCGTAATTTCGATGGTGCCATGGCCTACACAATGAATATGACGACCCCCGACGTGACCGGTTCCGATCCGGCCATGGTATCGGTTTCCGCGGACAAGACGATGGTGCCCCTAAGCGACGCCCAGGTCACCGCCGACTGGACTGTCACGAATTTCGGGACTGCTTCGAGCGGCGCCCTTACCATCGGATTTTTCCTCTCCGTCGACGATGTCTTCGATGCCGGATCGGACATCTCGCTGGGCGTTACAGAAACAATGGTAGATTGCGCGGCGGGGGCGACCCTGGCAGGTGCGACGCAGCTGGATCTGTCCTCACAGGCCCCCGGGTTCTATTACCTGATGGCCGTAGTGAGCCAGGATGCGGGCGTGGAAACCACCACGAGAGATAATGTCGCGCGGACGGTGGCGGTGGTGCTTCCGGCGCCCGATGCCTACGAGCCCAACAACAGCTATGCCCAGGCGACCGTGGTGACTCTAAGCGACGGTCACTATACCTCCCCGACCCTTACGATTCATGACGGGAGGGATGTGGACTGGTTCCGGTTCGATCTGGCCGTGCCCGGGGGTGACGGGGATCTGGTGAGGGTCGTCTATAGGGATGCCGATCCCGATCTGCGACTTTCCCTGATGGATAGTGAAGGAAGGCTTGTCGGATTTGTGGACGGGACTGCAGGCGCCTCCGGTATTTCACTGAAGGATATGACGCCCGGCGCCTACTATGTGAAGGTGGAAGTGGTCGAGGGCCTCACCTCCTATAACAGTGGCTACACCCTCTATGTGGACGGTGTCGGGGGCGGGAGTGCGCTGCTGACCGAGGAAACGGTTTCAACTGGCGTGACCGAAACAGCGGTAATCTTTGAGAGTGTTGAAGATTTTGAGGTGTCGGCGCAGCGTCTGGCGGAGACCGCCCTTGATCTGTGGCGGTCAGTGCTCGGAGACGTGACGCTTCCCGCGATTACCGTAACCGTGGCCGACCTGCCCGACGGGGTGCTCGGCAGGGCCACGGTCATCGAAAGGGCCTCCGACGGGACCGTGCTCACCGGGCTCATTACGGTGGACAGGGACGCCGACGGCGCAGGATGGTTCGTCGACACAACCCCTGAAACGAACGAGGAGTTTCTCTCCGGAAAGGGAAGTACGGCGCTGACGGCGAGTGAGGGATCGGATGCCTGGGGCAGATACGATCTGCTGACCTTCCTCGCCCACGAAGTGGGACACCTCCTGGGTATCGACGGGGATGACGCCCGGTTCGCGGCCCATACGGTGATGATGCTGGACGGTTCATGGCGTTTTGTGGGCGACGGCCTGAGCGTTATCCTTACCGCCGACCGGGAGCACCTGTGCCCCTTCGCGCATCCGGGAGACCTTATGAATCCGGCGCTTCTGCCGTCCCTGCGAAAACTTCCCTCCGTCCTTGATGCGGATGTAGTGCGTGTGCTGATGGGTGTGGTATGACGAGAACGGTGAGAGAGTGTTCAATTCTGAACTTCCGGATGGGGCTGGTGCTGGCGATCATGCTCTGGGTGCTGTCCTGTCCCCTGTCGCTTTTTGCCGCAGTAGTGAACGGGGATTTTTCCGTTGCTCCCGGGAATGAGGGATTCGGCTGGGAACTAGAAGGCGATGTAACCGTGGCGGCCGGTGCTGCGGTGCTCACCGAGGGTGCGGCCTATCCCACGAGCATCTGGCAGACCTTTAGCGTACCGGCGGGGGTGCGCTACATTCTTTTTACCCTGAAAACCCTGGATCTCAAAGCCAACGCGGAGGGAACCGAACCGGACAGCTTTCAGGTGTCCCTTTTAAAAGATTCGGCACTGGGGCTGCCGGCGGTGGACCCGATATCGACCCTTTCTAATACGGATGCCCTGTTCAGTGTCCAACAGACGGGAGAACTTCACTACGCCCAGGCGGTGAGTGTGCCCGGCGCCGCTGCGAGCGGCAGTGCCTGGTCAGCTGATAACCTGCCGGCAACGGTTTCCGTGGACCTGGGGACACTGACCGGGGAGGGCGCGGTGACCCTGTATCTGTATTTTGACCTTCTGGGAGCCGATGCAACGGGAAGCACGGCGACCATCGATGATGTAGTGACGATTGCACCGCCCGTGGCAGTAAACGATACCGCGCAGACCACTGAGGACACGGCGGTGGATGTCAACGTCCTGGCCAACGATACCGATGCGGACGGCGCCCTCGATCCGGCCACGGTGACCGTCACGGTCGCGCCTCAGCACGGACAGACGGCGGTGGACGGTCAGACCGGCGCCATCACCTATACGCCGGCCCTCAACTATCACGGCGCCGATTCCTTTCACTACACGGTGAAGGATACAACAGGGTACGTTTCGAACGAGGCCGTCGTCACCGTGACCGTAGCTTCGGTGAACGACGCGCCGGTGGCGCAGGACGGCAGCACCGCCACCGATGAGGATGTGCCTTTCAACGGGACGCTTTCGGCGTCCGATGTGGATGAGGACACGCTCACCTTCAGCATTGTTTCGCCTCCGTCGCTCGGGACGGTGAATCTGACAAACACCTCAACAGGCGCCTTCACGTACACCCCGGCGATGAACGCGCATGGGACGGACACATTCACCTTCAAAGTGAACGACGGCACGGTCGATTCCAACACCGCCACCTTTACCGTGACGATCAACCCGGTAAACGATGCGCCGGTGGCGCAGAACGGCAGCGCAGTGACCGATGAGGATGTGCCTTTCAACGGGACGCTTTCGGCGTCCGATGTGGATGGGGACACGCTCACCTTCAGCATCGTTTCGCCTCCATCGCTCGGGACGGTGAACCTGACAAACACCTCAACAGGCGCCTTTACGTACACGCCGACGCTGCATGCGCATGGGACGGACACTTTCACCTTCAAAGTGAACGACGGCACGGTCGATTCCAACACCGCCACGTTTACCGTCACCATCGACGCCGTGAATGATGCGCCGGTGGCTCATGCAGGCGATGACCAGACCGTGGCCGAAGGAACCCTGGTGACACTGGACGGAAGCGGTTCTTCCGATGTCGACGGAGACACGCTCTTCTATCGCTGGGAGCAGGTTGACGGAGCCACAGTGACGCTTGCCGATGCAACCTCGGCCGTGGCCACCTTTACCGCGCCTGACGTTGGTCCGGGCGGCGCCTCTCTGAGTTTCCGGCTCACTGTGCGCGATCGTGCCGAAGGGGGGCTGAGCGCGACGGATACCTGCATCGTCAACGTCACCTGGTCCAACCTGCCGCCGGTGGCCAATGCCGGGACGGATCAAACCGTGAACGAGGGAACTCTTGTGACGCTTGACGGATCAGGGTCCAGCGATCCCGACGACGGCATCAAAAGCTACCTCTGGGAACAGACCGACGGGCCGTCGGTGGTCCTGTCCGATCCTGCAGCCGCCACACCTACTTTCACCGCACCGGCCGTGGGTATGGACGGCGCAGAGCTCACATTTCAGCTTACCGTGACGGACCGAGGCGCCGATTACGGTGAGCCCGGGCTTCGCGACACTGACACCTGTACAGTAACGGTACTCTGGATAAACGAAGCCCCCACGGCCCGAGCCGGCGTGGATCAGACCGTGAATGAAGGCGCCCTGGTGACCCTCGACGGATCGGCGTCGACCGATCCAGACGACGGTATCGCCTCCTATCTGTGGGAAGTGGTAACCACTGCCGGGCTTATTGCCGGGCAGGAAGTGACGCTGTCCGATCCGGCAGCGGTGAAACCCACCTTCACGGCGCCCCATGTGGGGATCGGAGACGGCACCGTCACGTTGCGCCTCACCGTGACCGACACCGCCCAGGGAGGCGCGCTGTCGGACTCCGATGAGATGACCGTGACCATACGCAACGTGGTTCCCGTCGGCGATGTCGATGACAGCGGCGTTGTGGACCTGCGCGATGCGATCGTCATGATGAGACTGATCGTGCGGCTTCCCGTCAATGAAGGTGAATTCACTGTGCGCGCCGATGCGAACGGAGACGGCGTGCTCGGTCTTCCCGAGGTCCTCTACGTTCTCCGAAAAGTGGGGGAAATCTGAATTTCCAAATAGAATATCATCCCTGCTTTTCTTCGGAATGCTTTGCTATTTCTTCTTCACGCAGGGTTTTCCGGAGAATCTTCCCCACGGCCGACTGGGGGAGGGAATCTCTGAATTCTATACGTTTGGGCACTTTATAGGGGGCCAGTTGTTCTCTGCAGAAGTCGACGATATCCTTGTCGGTTGCCCTTTCTCCATTTTTCAACACAATATAGGCCTTCACGGTTTCTCCCCGGTAGGCATCGGGTACGCCCACGGTAACGGCCATTTCAATTTTGGGGTGCTGGTGCAGGACTTCATCGACTTCTCTGGGATAGATGTTGAAGCCTCCCGCGATAATCATGTCTTTCTTCCGGTCGACAATGAAAAGATACCCATCCTCATCCCTGACGACGATGTCGCCGGTATAGAGCCACCCGTCCTTGAGCTGGTTCGCCGTTTCCTCGGGATTGTTCCAGTAATGCTGCATGATCTGCGGGCCTTTGATTATCATTTCTCCCGGCTCGCCCGGGGCGACTTCCGTTGATCCTTCTTCAAGATCGACAAGCCGGATGTCCGTATCGATTAAGGGGATGCCGATACTGCCCGCTTTTTTCAGGCCCATGACAGGATTCCCGGTTCCCGTGCAGGCCGTTTCGCTCATCGCCCAGCCCTCTGTTAAAAATATGCCCAGATTTTTCACCTGTTCGATAAGTTCGACGGGACAGGGGGCGCCGCCCGAATTGACGAACCCGATGATTTTGTTGATTTTCAATTCCTTAACTTTCGGGTGGTTTACGATTGCGCTGAGCATGGTGGGAACGGCCGGAAAGTAGGTGATTTCATCGAAGGAAGCGATGAGATTCATCAGCTTCTCAATTTCAAACTGAGGTACCAGTATTTGCGTGGCACCGTTATATATCGCCCAGTTTGACACGATGTTGCCGTAGACATGATAGAGGGGAAGCACTATGAGTGTAGAAAGCTTTTCTCTCGGCGTCAACTTAACTCGCGGCGCATACCAGGCGGTGACCTGGACCAAGGCCGTCACCTGGTTTGCATGGGAAAGGACGGCCCCCTTCGGAATGCCCGTGGTGCCTCCCGTGAACTGAATGACGGCAGGATCTTCCGGAACAATACTCACACGGGGACGTGTGGTGTCTTGACAGTCGTCAAGGACCGATGAAAATGAAAGCCATCCTTCATCGAGCGCCGCAGGCGCTTCGGGACGATCGTTTTCGGAGAAATCCTTCAGATTCGCAACAATTACCCTTGGGATTTCACAGTGCCGGCATAATTGTCCTATTGCGGGCACTGCAGAATCAATGGTGATCAACGTGGTGAAGGTGGTTTGCCGGGCGATGCCGATGAGTTCCTCCGCCGTATAAATCGGATTGAGGTTCACCACGATGGCGCCGAGCGAAAGTACGGCGTGATAGGCAATTACGTACTGGGGGCATGTCGGCAGATGGACCCCCACGCGGTCCCCCTTCTGTACACCCAGAGTACGGAGGGCATTGGCCATTCTCAGCACCAGGTCACGCAGTTCCCAGAAGGTAATGGTGCGGCCTTCATAGATCAACGCCGCCTTATCGGGATAGGCGTTTGCCGGTATCTGCAATATGTCGTGAAGTAAAATGCGTGGATACCGCATCGATGTGGGAACATCGTAATCGTAATGCCTGTGCCAGGACTTATGCTCCATTCGCTCACCTCCATTATGTATAATGGCGCATATAAGCACAGGTATTTGGAAAGTACAATGGTTCTAAAATGGCCAATTTGGTTAGCCTATAAGTATCCTATAAAGGGCGGTTGCTTTTTTAAAGATATGCGAACATAGTAAATCAATACGATTGAAGGAAATGGCAAGATAACTTGGGCGGTATCAGCCACAGGCGATTTTCGCCCGCAATCAAAAAGGAGAGAAGAGTGATGAGAAAGTTACGTGTGTGTCTTCTTGGGATGGTGTGCCTTTGCGTTGTTCTGGGTTTCAGCGTGACCGCTTCTGCAATGCCCAGCTACGATATGACAAAGGTGTCCGACATGTCCGGCTATGATCCCAACACGGTGGTGCAACCCACCGGCGATACCTTCAAAATCGCGATCACGGCCATTTTCTCCGGTCCGGGTGCGGGAAACGGGGAGATATACTGGTGTCAAACCAACTGGGTCGCCTATGATCTGAACAAGCGGGGAGGCATTCTGGTCGACGGAAAGAGAAAAATGATCGAGGTGCTGAAGGCGGATACGCAGGGCAAGCCCGCGCCGGCGAAAAAGATGGCCGAGCGGATGTGCCTTGAAGAAAAGGTCAACCTGATGTTTGGAACCAATGGCAGCCATATTTCCGTGGTGCTGCAGACGGTGGCCAAGAAGTACAATACTCTCTACGTGATCGGGTATGCAAATGCCGCCGGGCTGCTTGATGCGAAGAACTTCAACAGATACACCTTCAGGACCTGTCTGAACTCAAAGATGTTCGGTCATGCAGTTGCCTATTTCTATTCCAAGCGTCCGGAAAAGAAGTTCTATCTTTTGATGCAGGACTATCTCTTCGGTCATGAAATGGCGGATGCCTTCAAGGAAGGGCTCAAGATGTACAAGCCGGATGCGGTAATCGTCGATGAAGTCTACCATCCCCTGTTTATGAAAGATTTTGCCCCCTATGTGACAAAATTAAAGGGCGCCGATGCGGATGTGCTCTATACAGGTGACTGGCTGCCCGATTCGGACAACCTGATGATGACCATGAAAAGCCTTGACGTGACTATACCCATTGCCAACCTCTACGCCGACATGCCCGAAACATTCAGGGCCCTTGGGCCGGCCGGAAAAGGCATGGTCAACGTGAACGATTACATGATTACCTGCGAGACGCCGGAGAATCAGGCCTTTGTCAAGGCCTGGCACGAGCAGTGGAAAAAATGGGGGCACCCCTATAACGCGATCCTGTACCGATATCCGGTTACCGTACTTGGTTCCTGCTGCGATCAGCTTTACTGGTTTTTCAATGTCGTTGAACGTGCCGGAACCGTTGATCCGGAGAAGGTCATTGCCACCTTCGAGGGTGACAAGTATAAGGGGTTGACGGGAGTCCTTGAGATGAGGGCCTGCGATCACCAGGCGGTAAAACCCATGTATGCCGCGGAATTCGAATATCCCAACCCCTGGGTTGAGGATGCGGCAAGCTACGGCAAACCATTTACTATTCCCGCCAAGTATTGTACGCCGCCTCTTCCCGAGGGTCTTGACAGATGTGAAAAATAACACTGAGTGTCTTTTCGGCGGTACCAGTGAAGCATGGCGAAACGGGGGTGGATGCGCGTGAATGACGTATCCACCCCTTTTGTAGTGCACTTAACGATGTTGTCGCAGATTGATAATATTATATGCCGAAATAATCTGTAAAGGCTATATTCAATGGCCATAAATTAGTCTTATTATGATCGTTTACTTTCCCTTTTCCCTATGACTATATAATCCGTAAGATTATGAAAAATCAGTGAATGGATTGTACGGCAAAAGGAGAGAATTATGAAGAAAAAAGAAAGATTCTGTAAGCCTTTGATGTGTGTCTTTGCCATAATCTTTTTATGTGGTGCGGTGAATGCTGCGGCACAGCCACGCGGCATTGATGTAACTAAAATGGCAATGAATATGACAGATTACGATCCGAATAACGTGACAATGCCCACAGGCGATACCATCAAAATCGGTCTCATCGATTCATTTTCCGGGCCGGCAGCCGGTAACGGCGAGATATACTGGCTTCTCACAAACTGGGTTGTGCATGATTTAAACAAAAGAGGCGGAATTAAGGTAGACGGCAACATAAAGAAAATTGAGATTATCAAGGGGGATTCTCAAGGAAAGCCCGTAATATGCAAAAAAGTGGCAGAGAAACTCTGTCTCGAGGACAAGGTTGATTTGCTCTGGGGTTGTGCCGGAAGCCATTTGACGCTCATTATCCAGAATGTGGCCAAAAAATATGAAACAGTACATCTCAATGGAATGTCGAACACCACGTCCCTGCTTGATGGGTCAAACTTTAACCGGTATACATTTAGAACATGCTATAATACGGAGATGTTTGGGTTGGGAATGGCGTATTTTTATTCCAAGCGACCGGAAAACAAATTTTATATTCTCTGTCAGGATTATATGTTCGGCCATAATATGGGGAAAGGGTTTAAGGAAGGTCTCAAAAAATACAAGCCCAATGCCGAAATCATCGGCGAGGTCTATCACCCCCTCTTCATGAAGGACTTTGCCCCCTATATGACAAAGATTCAGGCAGCAAATCCCGATGTCATTTTTACGAGCGACTGGATGCCTGATGGGCAGAATCTCATAAAAACCGCTCGTTCCTTAGGTATCAATATTCCCATAGCCACTCGCGACGCCTGTGAACCGGTTACGATGAAGGCAATCGGCGGGCCTGCCGGCATCGGCATGGTTCAGGTCAATGACCACTCAATAAATTGTGATACACCGGAAAACAAGGTGTTTAATAAAACATGGAATGATTTGTGGAAACAGACATGGGGGAAACCCTATAATACGGATCTTTATATGTGGCCGATCACCGTCTTGGGCTCAACTATCGGCGCGACATATTGGTATTTTGATATCGTTGAGAGAATCGGCGCCACCGATCCCGAGAAGGTCATTGCGGAATGGGAAGATGATGAATTCAAGGTATTTTCCGGTGTCATCAAGATGAGGGCCTGTGACCACCAGGTGCTGCGACCCATGTTTGCCACTGAATATGCGTATCCTAACAAATGGTACCCGGATGCTGCAGGGCCGGGAACGACGACAGTGGTCGCTCCGGAATTTTGTACGCCAGCAGTCGCCGCTGATCTGGACAGGTGCAATAAATAATAAATAAGGTGTGCACTGCATAACGAACTACAAGGAGGATATTCGATGAACATTCGCAACGGCAAAGCTAAAACAGCAGTAATTACCATGATCGGCATTGTTTTACTGATTGCGGCAACGGTGTTTCCCGTGTGCGCCTTTGAACCCCTCAAGGGCGACATGAAGAGCTTTGATCCCAACAATCAGTCGTTTCCGACCTCGGGGGATACAATAAATGTGGGTATCTTCGACGCGTTTTCAGGACCCGCCGCCCTGAGTGGCGAGGTGTATTCCATAGCGGTTGGGTGGGTTGTGCATGACATTAATGCGCAGGGAGGCATCCTCGTCGATGGAAAGAAAAAGAAAATTAAGATTGTGCGAGGCGATACGCAGGCAAAACCGGCCATTGCCAAAAAAGTGGCTGAGCGGCTTTGTCTCGAGGACAAGGTGCACATGATGTGCGGCACAAGCGGTTCGCATATCGGCCTTATCGGTCAGCAGGTCGCGGCGAAATATAAAAAGATTTATCTGAATTATGCGGGATTTTCAAAGGCGCTTCACGATGCAAGCAATTTCAACAGATACACCTTCCGGTGCTGCTGGCAAACCGATACCGAAGGTGCCGCAATGGCCTACTTCTTTTCCAAAAGGCCGGAACGAAAATTTTATATTCTGAATCAGGATTACGGGTACGGTCATATTGTTGCCGAGTCGTTTAAAAAATACCTGAAGAAATATAAGCCGGAAGCGGAAATCGTCGGAGAGGCATATCATCCGCTTTTCACTAAGGATTTTGCACCTTACCTGACGAAAATACAGGGATCGGGGGCGGAAATAATTTTTTCAACGGACTGGCCGCCCGATGGAGACAATCTCCTGAAACAGGCCAAAGAACTGGAGATACCCGCACAGCTTGCCGGTCTTTACTTCGATAATTACAGCCCCCTGGAAACGATCGGCGGTCCCAAAGGGAAGGGAATCATCAACCTCTTCTTCCACCTGGCCTGTGTCGATACCCCCGCAAACAATCGATTTAATGAAATATGGACGGCGCAGTGGAAATCCTGGGGAAAACCCTACGATTCGCCGTTGTACAGATGGCCTACGGCGAGTGTCGGCGGTGCGGTCCTTGCCTGTTACTGGTTCTTCGACGTGATGCAACGCGCGGCAAGTACCGATCCGGAGAAAATCATACAGGTCTGGGAAGGCGACGAATACGAGTCATTTACCGGCAAAGCAACAATGCGGGCCTGCGATCATCAGCAGATCAAGGATGTCTATGTATCCGTGCTGGACTATCCGACAAAGTGGTACGAGAACAGCGCCGGGTACACGAAGGCCTTTATCGTGCCTGCGGAATTCTGTACGCCCGAGCTGCCGGAAGGGCTTGAGCGATGCACTAAATGATGAACCTCTGAAAAGTCCTCACCCGACCCTCAGCCCCTGAGGGTCGGGTGAGGCTGAAGGATGGGGCACTCGCTCTTGTCTATTGTTTCGACGCGGCCACTGCGGCGACTATGGCTGCGCCCCTGCCCGATCCGTCTTTACAGTGCACCAGTCTGATGTTGTCCGCATTTTTTCCATGGAGCATGGTGAGTGTTTCTCTCATCGAGGTTTCAAATCCGGGATATTTCTCGAAGAGTGAGCCGTCAACGGCTACGGTGTGCCTCTCTTCAAGTGCCGGATCCATCCAGGTGAGTACCGCCGAGACGGCAGTCGTGCCTATTGCGGCTGCTCTGGCCGAGACAATTTCACAGAGACGTGTGAGTAATAGTCTGTCAGGAAGCGTGGAATTTTTTACGCCCCTCATTTTCAGATAGGCGTCCGTGTCGTGGAGCTGTGCCGTCTCGTCTCCCTGGATGAGGGACATGTGCTCAGCCGTTAGCGAATCCTTGCCGCCGAAGCGTTCTGCAGCATCCGGTACATTGAGAAAAATAAGGTTCCTCTCTATCATGTCCATTAGAACGAGCCTCGTCACTTCGCCCAGATACATGCCGGAGACCATCTTTTCCAGAAACATCGCCCCCTGATTGACCGACGCTTCATCCAGTTGTCTGTCGTAACGCGTCCGCTTCATTGTGTCAAAATTACCCCATTCCATGTTGACAATCATATATTCGTCAGAAACATGCCCGTTCAAGATCTTGATATTGGATGATTTCTCCCGGTAACACCCGTTGGTTCCCGTTCCCAGAATAACCCCCATGTCGCAGGCGGGGTCGCGATAGCTTCCGGCAGCCAGAGTGCCGACCGTATCATTGGTAAGCGCCGTGACGTTGATGCAGTTGATGCGCGTCCTTTTAAACGCAGCATTCAACAGTTCTACGACGTCTTTTCCCTGCACGCCCCTGGCGGTAAATCCTTTCGTCCAGGCGATGAGTGTGCCTGATGCGATAGTTGTCTGTGCAACGGGGAAAGAAAAGGTAAAGGCGAGATCATAGACGCGAGTTCTGTCAAGGCGGTGTTCAGTCAGAAAAGAATCTACGCAGCAGGCAATAAAATCAAAAAGCGCCACCCCTGTTCCCACCCTATTCTGATGGGGAACGACAAAAGTGCTGATGGTAGGAACAGTCGCATTCCTCCTTCCGTCGAGTTCGACGGCAAGTACTCGTACATTCGTACCACCAAGATCAAGGGCGAGAAAGGTGCCTTTTTCAGTGCCCCTCGGGATGTCAACAAATGAAGGCAGCATTTTCAGAGAGCTGCTCTGCCCGGAAAGGCCCCTGCCCATCTCTTCATGGAAACTCCTCATAATAGATGTAATTTCATTCAATGGAAGGGCAAAACACGATTCCAGTGACGAGATGAATGCTCCAGAGGCAGCCGGCGCGGGTCCATTCATTGCGCACTCCTTTTGTTTCATCGGGAAAGTATAAGAAAGACGAACCCTTGAGTCAACTCTCAAATCTTCTCGGAGGCTTATATTCCCGTAATTTCCGATAGAGTGTCGGTCTGGACATGCCCATTTTTCGTGCGATGTCGGTTTTACTGACCTTTGCCTCCATTAACCTCATGATCTGCTGTTGCTCAAATTGCTTAGGCGTCAGAATGTGTGCCTGGACAGGGGGATCAGAAACAGAGGAAAGTTCATTGATTTCTTCGGGAAGGAGATTTATCGTTACTACATTAGACTGTGCAAAGTGCACCATCCTTTCAACGACATTTTGTAACTCACGTATATTGCCTGGCCACGCATAATGTTGAAACGCATCGATTACGCTCTTCTCTATGCGCATGTGTTCCTTTCCCAATGTTTTTCCGTATTGCTTTACGAAGTATTCCACGAGCAAGGGTATATCATCTTGTCGTTCTCGCAGGGGAATCATATGGATATTAAAAACATTTAGCCGGTAGAACAGATCTTTTCTGAAATTCCCTGTTTCTGTTTCTTTTTGAAGATCTTTGTTTGTCGCGGCTATGACGCGTACATTTATCGGTCGAGACACTTTTGATCCAAGGCGCGTAACGGTTTTGTCTTCGATTACCCTGAGGAGCACTGCTTGCAATTCGAGGGGGATCTCTGCCACTTCATCCAGAAAAAGAGTGCCGCCGTCAGCTAACTCAAATTTCCCCTGATTTCCTCCGCGGCGCGAGCCTGTATACGCCCCGTCGGCATAACCGAACAACTCGCTCGTGATAAGGTCTCTGGGGATAGCAGCACAGTTAATGGGTATGTAAGGACCATCCTTTTGCTCTCCCTCATTGTGGATCGCCTGTGCAAATATGTCTTTACCCGTTCCGCTTTCGCCTAGCAGCAACACGTTTGCATTGCTCTTGGAAACAATGTGCGCCCGTTCTTTGATTAGGACAAATGCTGCATTCTGTCCCAGAATATGGGTGAAAGAGAAATTAGCCCGGGTGCCTAACATCTGAGCAACCCTCTTTCTTGCCCGTTTGATTTCGGTGAGAATAATAATTTGCCCGAGAAGTTCCTGATCGTCTCCAATAATAGGATTGACTGTCATTATGTAATCATTGCTGCTGTGCTTTGTCGTTATCGTGACTTCTACATCGCCAGTGATTTCCTCGTTTTCTAAAACCTTGATGAAAGAGGAGTTGTCCGCTCCCAGAATTTCGGCAATGTTCTTTCCTTCAACATGCCGCATATCGGGAAAGAGCATTTGGTGGGCATTCCTGTTTATTAGTTTGATGCACCCATCTTTTCCAATCGCAACAATCGCTTCCGGAATTGAACTGAATACCGTTTGTTGATAGCTGTAGGCAATGCGGACGTCTTTCAATGCCTTTTTTGTTTTTAATGTGTTTTCTATCGCCTGGGCAGCGGCAACCACCAAACCTAAAGTATGCGGATTCGTTCTGTAATAACGACCGGTGAGACAAATTCCGCCGATAAACGTGCCCTCTGCATCAAAAATCGGCGCACTGGAGTCCGTTTCATGATGGAGATATTTCTTATAGTGTTCGGAAGCAAAAATCTGTATAGGTCTTTTCAGCTCTAAAACGGTCCCGACCGAATTATTTCCGGCAATTTTCTCTGTCCACAGTGCTCCGACGATAACAGGGCCTCTTTTCGCATGCTCTATCGCATCATCATCACCGAGAATTTCAAGAAAATGTCCCGACTTGTCAAAAAGACCGACCAAAAATCCAGATCCCTTGAGAAATGTAGACAGGTTCTGCATGAAGGGACGACTGGCGTTGATAAAAAATTGATTGTCATCAATGAGCGTTGCAAGACTCTTTCCTTTGAGTATTGTCTGTTCAGGAATGCAACAGGGGTCCACCTCCATTGCGCGGCATCTGTTCCATGCATCGAACACCTCGTCCGAGACGATGCTGTGGTCAATGTCGTCGGCGCCAGACAAAAATTTCTCCCATTCAATCTTGATGCCCTGAAAATTTTCAAAGTAGTTAATCCCGTTTTGTTCCCATCGGCTGTGAAAATTGTTTTTCATGTGTTACGTTTTCTTTCTTTTCATCGATCTGGGCGGTTCACGGGTGAATAGGTTACGCAGGATCATGAACAGGAATTGATGCGCCTGAAGGAACACTCGATTCATAGGAGTATTCCGGATCGTGTCATGTTAAATAATGTTACAGAATCAACCGATCGATGTAGTTATGTAAAATAAATTTACAACAATATAATTGCGCTACCAGATTATCCAAGGCGAGTCAATGAAAAACTCCTGATTTCCGTAACGTAATATTACAGACAACAGGTATTCGGCCATATCTGTAACATAATATTACAAAGCAGACGTGAAAATTGTTCTGTTTCCAACAGGCAAAATATTGATAATTAATTGTTATTGTTGAATATATTTCATTTCTGCCACTGTTGGTCCGAGTTGTGCAAGCATAGTATTCATACCCACCTACTGCTGCGCAGGGAAGGGGAGGGAAGGATTGTCGGGCCTGAGAAGCATTCAGGGAACATACGGTCACACCCGATTTCAGTGACGGTGAGCTGCGGTAAATAAATGTCAGTGCAAGCCGGCGAGAGGAAAAATTGAATTCGGGAATCATTTAAAAAGACAGGTAAAGGAGAGTGAAGAACGATGATACGTGGAGATGAATATCGTGAGAGGATCGCGAAGCTGAAACCTAATGTGTATATGGGCGGCAAGGTGGTTGACCGCTTTGAACCGAAAATGGTGGGCGGGATCAATGTAATGGCTCAGACATACGACAACGCATTTGATCCCGAATACGAGGGATTGGGCGTAGCCACCTCGCACATAACGGGGGAGAAGATCAACCGTTTCTGCCATATCCACCAGAGCATCGAGGACCTTCTCAACAAGCAGAAGATGACCCGGCTCTACAGCCAGGAGGTGGGCGGGTGCATCCAGCGTTGCATGGGGATCGACTCGCTCAACGGTCTTTCCATCGTGACCTATGAGGCCGATCAGAAGTACGGCACGAATTATAATGAGCGGTTTATCGCTTTTATGAAAGAGGTCCAGGAGAAAGACCTTTCCCTGAACTGCGCCCAGACTGATGTCAAGGGAAACCGCGTGTGGCGGCCGGGAAAACAGAAAGACCCCGACCTGTACCTCCGTGTGGTAGAAAAAAGAGACGATGGGATTATCGTGAACGGTGCGAAGGCACACAATTCCTGTTCCACCTACGTCGATGAGATAGTAGCGATTCCCACCCGCCACATGGGGGAGGATGAAACAGATTGGGCAGTCGCGTTTTCTCTCCCGGCTGACTGGGAGGGGGTCACCATCGTAAATGCCGCCTATTACCCGCCACCGCGGACGGAACTCCATTGTCCCTACGAAAACGTCGGTATCGGGCATTCCATCACCGTTTTTGATCATGTCTTCGTTCCTTGGGAGCGGGTGTTTCTCTGTGGTGAAACGGAACTGGCCGGGAAGCTGGCTCTCCTCTTCGCCCTGTACCACCGGCACAGCTATACCGGCTGCAAGGCGGCTCTTTCGGAGATATTCACGGGCGCCACGGCACTGGCTGCCGATTACAACGGCATCGCCAAGGCTCAGCACGTCCGGCATAAACTCGCCGACATGACGCAGATCGTTGACCTGATCTTCGCGGCGGGAATCGCGGCTGCGATGAACGCGGTAAAGACCGATTCCGGGACCTATGTCCCCGATACCAACTACTGTAACGCGGGGCGGATGCTTGCCGGCGAGGCGATATACGGTGAGTATGAGGCCCTGGCCGCAATTGCCGGTGGCCTGGCGGCAACGCTTCCCAGTGAGGCCGAATTTGCCAACGAGAAGACCGGTCCCTACATGGAAAAGTATATCATGCGGGATCCCGATGTTTCGCCGGAGAATCAACACCGCGCCTTCCGGCTGTTCCAGGATATGATGGCCTCCACATGGGGCGGTCACAAGCTGATCGACGCCCTGCACGGCGGAGGATCGCCCGTGATCGAGAAAGTTGCCATATACCGTGACGCCGATCTCGAGCGATCAAAAAATATTGCAAAGAAACTGGGTGGGATCCCCTATGAAGGGACGACGAAGAAACTGACCAGGAGATTCCCCTGGCTGTAAATGACCTGTCCATGGCGATCGATAAGGATGTGTATTTGACTGTGGCGTGGCAGATTCGCTCCTTGATGCAAAGAATTTCCATCGATACGCATTCAGGACCTGCATTACCACCTCCATGTTCGGCAGGGCCATGGCCTACTATTATGCCCAAAAACCGGAAAAGAAATTTTTTATTCTGTGCCAGGACTACATGTACGGCCACGATATTGGCAACGCCTTCAAAAATGGCCTGAAGGAATACAAAAGGAGCTACGAAATAGTTGGTGAAGAATATCATCCGCTCTTTCTCAAGGACTTTGCGCCCTATCTGACAAAAGTGCAGGGATCAGGGGCGGAAGTCATATATACCGGCGATTGGATTCCCGATGGTATGAATATGATAGTGCAGGCAAGTAATCTGCGCATCGATGCACAAGTCGCCAACCTCTATGCAGATGCTTCTTATGAAGCGTTAAAGGCTATTGGGGGAGAAACCGGGCGAAAGATGGTAAACGGAAATGCGCACATGATCAGCGTCGATACGCCCGAAAACAGGGCTTTCAATAAGAAGTGGAACGACTCCTGGAAGACGTGGAATAAACCGTACAATTCAAAGACGTATAAATGGCCCATTTCGATATTGGGAGAATGCGTGAATGGCTTCTACTGGATGTTCGATGTTATTGAACGTGCCGGCAGCACCGATCCCGAAAAGATCATTGCAATGTGGGAAGGCGACGCATACAAATCGATCACCGGCGTGGTGAAAATGCGTACCTGTGATCACCAAATTATCAGAGATGTCTTTGTATCTCAATTCGAATATCCTAACCCCTGGTTCGACGATGTGGCAAGTTATGGCAAACCCTTCATAGTTCCTGCAAAATATTGCGAGCAGCCGCTACCCGAAGGACTCGACAGATGTAAATAAACAATTGAATTTGTATGAGACTCAAGAGTTCTGGGGACAGTATGCTGTCCCCAGAACTCCTTCGGCCCGCAGTCCCTGGATATGGATCAGTCGACCGGCAAGAACAGCGCATCCAGTTATTCGTACATGCATGAAGGCCATGCACCGTTAACCGTTTTGCCACATTTCCAGCCTGAGTAACGATAATACTCGCATCCGCCAGTCTCGTCGATCTTTTTTCGCAAGTCGGCAGGAATAAAACGATCTATTATGTCAACACTAATATCTCTCACAATTTGTCCAGTATCACCCCCTATCCACCCGGATCCACACTCTCCATAGATTTTAAACAAAAAATCCCATGCCAACCGACCTTTGCACTTGCAAACATAGCAATCGTCGGCCGCAGCCGCCATGAGACACAACATTCCCAGGAAAATAACGAGTTTCTTCATCACTGCACTACTCCTTTCTTTGCGGAATGCCCACACAACCGATTTCCAGGTTTCGGTTCTTGCAAATCATCTACCATGCTTATTGTATTTAGTCCACAAGTGGAATCAGAGCTTATTTATTAAGAAAACAACCAGGCAGTCCGCCATTCACCAGGGAGTTCCAGGACAGGGGAGTTCGCTCGGAATTCGCCACAAAATGCTTGACAATTGCTGGTATTGCTATTACATATTTTCAGCAATATTATGCAGTTGCGTGTATAAAGATGCCGGCATTAGCAATGGATCGAAGGAGGATCACACAATTAAGAATCTTGCGATAGACATAATCTTAGAAACAGCTCAAGAAGCTATTGTAGTAATTCAGGATGGACTGAATAAATACTCAAATCAGAAAGCCGCCGAGATCAGCGGGTATTCTATTGAAGAGCTTCAGGACAAGCCTGTCAGTGAAACTGTATTCCCGGACGATTACGAAAAAGTGAGTGGTGCATATTCGGGACGGTTGCAGGGCGATGCCATAAAATACAGGCACAGAATTATAGATAAAAACGGAGAGGTAAAGTTTCTGGAAAGCTATGGCATAAGAATCTTATGGGAGGGTGAGCCAGCAACCTTATGTTTTTTAACCGATATAACGCCTCAAATTACTATGGAAAATGCTCTAAAAGAAAAAACGGCGATATTAGAGGAAACGAATACGGCTTTGAACGTGTTGTTGAAACACCGTCAGAATGATCTCAATGAGGTTGAGGAAAAAGTGGTCAACAATATTAAAGAGCTGGTTTTCCCGTATATTGCACGACTGAAGGCGCTTCGTTTAACCCCCGAAGCCTCATATTACGTCGACATTATTGAAAAGCATGCCAATGAAATCACCTCCCCCTTTTTAATGAAAATGTCGCGCCGATTTTCAAACTTGACGCCACGGGAAATTCAAGTTGCCAGTTTGATCAAAGATGGAAGACAGACAAAAGAAATTTGTGAAATTTTGAATCTTGCAGTTAATACTGTTGATAATTACCGAAAAAGCATTCGCAAGAAACTGGGATTAAAGTCAAGAAAAGAAAATCTGCGTTCACTTCTCATGTCATTCTCATAACAGCCTTTTAATAAGACCGATATTAGGCTGAATATAGGCGGTTTACTTTTCAAGATGCCTATGGTTACATGGTACGCTATCTGGACTGAAATAAGAAAGTGACCCAACGATCATGGCATACGTACTTATTTGATTTTGCAACAAGTGTGAGGATCGCCTTTTTACTCTTTCAGGCGTTCGCCTGAATCCGGCTTATCCCAATAATTACGGCTGATCTGAACTCAGATTGAGCGCAAGAACAGTCTTTTCCCAAGACGTTGGCATTCAAGCAAGACCATTCTGAAAGGTGATTACCGACAAAAGCATAATATGTTGGGAAGATAGTAGGAATAAAAACAATAATTACAAGGAGAAAATGATGACAGTAAAACGTAAACAGCATTTGATATGGCTTCTTGCCTTACTCTTGGTCTTCTTTGCGGTGAATTGTATGGCAGCTGCGCGTGGCGTTGATGTAGATACAATGGCAAAGAATATGAGTGATTTTGATCCGAATAAGGTAGTGATGCCGACAGGCGATACTATTAAAATCGGACTCATAGACGCCTTTTCAGGACCGGCGGCGCTCAATGGTGAGATTTACTGGCTCACCACGAACTGGGTTGTGCATGATTTGAATAAAAGAGGTGGAATCAAGGTAGACGGTACCACCCAAAAGGTTGAGATAATCAAGGGTGATTCGCAAGGAAAGCCTGCGTTATGTAAAAAAATGGCGGAAAAACTCTGTTTGGAAGATAAGGTTGATCTGTTGTGGGGTACCGCCGGCAGTCATCTGACGCTTATTATGATGAATGTGGCAAAGAAATATAAGACTATTCATTTTATCGGGACATCGAACACCACTTCTCTGCTTGATGGAAAAAACTTTAACCGCTATGCCTTTCGAACCTGTTATAATACGGAAATGTTTGGATTGGGTATGGCATACTTTTATTCCAAGCGACCGGAAAACAAATTCTACATACTTTGCCAGGATTATATGTTCGGTCACAACATGGGAAAAGGGTTTAAGGAAGGTCTCAAAAAATATAAGCCCGATGCCGAAATCGTCGGCGAGGTCTACCACCCCCTCTTCATGAAGGACTTTGCCCCTTACATGACAAAAATTCAGGCATCCGGTGCGGAAGTGATATTTACAAGCGACTGGGCGCCGGATGGACAAAACCTGATCAAGACTGCCCGTTCACTGGGGATCACTATGCCTATCGCTACCAGAGATGCCTGTGAACCCGTTACAATGAAGGCAATAGGTGGTCCGGCAGGACGGGGAATGGTCCAGGTGAATGATCATTCAATCAATTGCGACACACCCGAAAATGTAGTGTTCAATAAAGTATGGAATGAGTTATGGAAAAATAAATGGGAAAAGCCTTACGACACGGACCTCTACATGTGGCCCATTACTGTGATGGGTTCAACCGTTGGCGCCACCTATTGGTATTTTGATATCTTGAATAGAACAGGGACGACCGATCCGGAGAAAATAATTACAACCTGGGAAGATGATGAATTCAGAGGGTTTTCCGGTGTCATGAAAATGAGAGCCTGCGATCATCAGGTATTGAGATGCATGTACGTGACTGAATATGACTATCCTACCAAGTGGTATCCTGATGGAGCAGGACCGGGAGTAACAACGATGATTCCGATAGACTACTGTACTCCGGAAGTTGCATCTGATTTAGACCGGTGTAAGAAATAAATATTTAAAGAAGGCACGCAATGAGCCATGTCCGGTATGCTTTTTCTCCTTTCTCCTATGTCGGATATGGCTCGCTTTACACAACGAGTTCCGGAACTCCCAAAGACGGCATAACTTATACGCCCAGATAAATCTTCTTGACATGGTCATTTGCCATCAATTCGCTGGCATCACCCATCAAAACAACTTCGCCCACTTCGAGCACATACCCGCGGTCGGCCACCCCCAATCCCAGTTTGGAATTCTGTTCGACCAGAAGAACTGAAACGCCCATTTTATTTATATCCCTGATAATGACATTCAGTTCCCGCACAATTTTAGGGGCAAGACCCAGTGATGGTTCGTCAAGAAGGAGCAGTGCAGGCTCGCACATCATGGCACGGCCGATGGCCAGCATCTGCTGTTCTCCCCCGCTCAAGGTCCCGCCTTTCTGATTGTTGCGTTCTCTGAGAATGGGGAAGAGGTCGCATATTTCCTCAATTCTTCTTTGAATTTTCCGGCGGTCTTTCATGATATAGGCGCCCATTTCCAGATTTTCATGTACGCTAAGACCAGAAAAGATTCTCCTTCCTTCCATCGAATAGCCGATTCCCTTCCGGGCAATCTCCGTCGCTGACAGACCGTCGATGCGCTCACCGGCGAACCAGATCTCTCCGCTTGTCGGCTTTTTCAATCCGGCAAGTGTTCGCAGAATCGTTGATTTTCCTGCACCGTTACCCCCAATGAGCGAAACGACCGTTCCTTTTTCTATTTGAACGGAGACACCTTTCACGGCCTCTACTTTTCCATAATGTACATTAATATTTTTTATTTCCAGCTGCATCAATCTTCCGCTCCTAAATAGGCTTCGATCACACTCTCATTATTCTGTATTTCCTCCGGCACTCCTTCCGCAATTTTGTGCCCGAAATTCAATACAGCAATCCGGTCGCAAAGCCCCATCACTACCCGCATGTCATGCTCGACCAGCAGCACGGTAATTCCACGGTCTCTTATCTTTCTGATCAGTGCCATCATTGCCGATTTTTCTTCATTATTCATCCCGCTGACCGGCTCATCCAGCATGATCATCTGAGGATGGGATGCCAGCGCAATCCCTATGCCGAGCATTCTCTGATGTCCATGTGCCAGATTCGAAGCAATCTCGTTATTGAGGCCTTTCAGGCCAACGAAATCGATGCATTCTTCCGCGATACGAAGCACATTTTCACGTTTTTTGCGCACAGACCGGAAGTTGAACAGGTCCATAAAGATGCCGGTTTCCACTTGAAGCTGGCAACCCACCAGCACATTTTCCAGCACGGAAAAATCCTTGAATAACACATTTGCCTGAAATGTGCGAACTAAACCCTTTTTAGCCACAACATGCGGTTTGAGTGTGGTAATATCTTCATTTTTGAATTTAACTGCACCGTGACTAAGTGAATATACACCGCTGACAAGGTTAAAAACCGTCGTCTTACCGGCGCCGTTGGGACCGATTAACCCTACTATCTCTCCCTCTTGCACGCCAAGCGATAAATCGCTGACGGCCGCCAGACCACCGAAATGTTTCGTCACGTCCGACAATTCCAATAGGGGATGTTTTTGGCTCACGATTTACCCCTCCTCGTTACCGCATCTTGGATTATGCCCGGAATCGATACCAAGCCGCCGGGCAGGAACCGCAAGACCAAAATAAGAATGGCTCCCAGAATCATCGGTGTATACTCCTTAAAAGGCCTTAGAAATTCATCGAGAATGAGCATGATGGTGCTTCCCACTATGGGACCGGCAATCGAACCGATACCCCCCATAACCACGTACATGAGCATGTAAAAGGACGCCATCAGGGTGAAATCCCACGGACTGCAGTAGGTGAAATAATGCGCCCAGAACGATCCCGCCAAACCTGCAAAAAAAGCTCCCAAAGAAAAGGCGGCGACTTTATACTTCATGATGTTGATTCCGGAAGATTCGGCCAGTATGTCCGCCTGGGGGAATGACTTCAATAACATGCCCGCACGTGATTTTTCAAACCGCCACATAACGAAAACCGTCAGAACAAAAAGAGCAAATGCCAAATAGAAAAAATGAGTTTTCGAATTAAACGTAATCGTAAAACTTCCCAGCCCGATCGGATCGGGAGAAGGAATGCCCAAAAGTCCGCTGGGCCCTCCAAAAAGACTGTCCCACATCATCCAGATCCTTCGGCATACCTCCGACAATCCAAGCGTTATGATCACGAAGTATGCCCCTTTGATCCTCAAGGTGGGCAATCCGACCAGGATCGCCAGCACAGCCGAGATCACTCCGGCAGCAGGAAGACACACCCAGAAGCTCCAGCCTAGTTTCATGGCCAGAACACCCGACGCGTAGGCGCCCATGCCCATAAAACTCGCTTGTGCAATATTGAGGTGCCCGGAAATAAGGACGATCCGAATTCCCAATGCCAGCATGCTCCAGATAAGGATTGCAATGCCGATATGCAAAATGTAAGGATCACTGGAAATCAGCGGCATCATAACGACTGCAACTCCCACAATTGCCAACATTATTTTTGTTCTCTTTGAGATATTATTCTGCATGGCCAAACAACCCCGTCGGTTTTAAAATCAATACGCCGATCATGATCAGGAAGACCACAACCAAAGCAAAGTGCGCTCCTACGTAGGTTGATACAAAGGTCTCGGTGAGCCCGATGATGCACGCACCCACAACCGCCCCGGGCAAACTTCCAAGACCGCCGAGGATTACCGCAGCAAATGCCTTCAAAATCGGTTCGACCCCCATATAAGGGTTTATATAATAGATCGGCCCCACGAGCGCACCCCCGGCCGCCGCGATCGCACAGCTTACCGCCATAGCCACCGAAAAAATCATCCCCGTGTTGATCCCTTGAACTTCGGCTGCTTCATGATCCATAGCCACCGCACGCATGGCCTTTCCCAGTCTGGTCCGGTTGATAATCACATAGAGAACGCCTATAAAGACAATGCAACTGATAATTGCCGCCAATCGTTCGTTGGAAAAAGCAACTGTCCCCATTTGAACCAGCCCCGTAAACGGCGAAGACACCGATTTGTCAACCGGCCCGAAAGTCACCAGAGCTGCCGACTGCAAAATAAGCATAACCCCGAGGGAAACAATCATCACGGTTTCATGGGGTTCTCTCACCGGACGGAAGATGAATTTCTCCACCAACATGCCCACCACAGCCACAATGATGATTGTCAGCAAAACAGCGGCTATATAACTCACGATAGGAGGCATGCCCGACATAAACGGATGGGCTTCAAGAAACCACCACACGCCAAATCCCCCCAGCATGTAAAATTCGCCATGGGCAAAATTAATAATTTGCAGGATACCGAAAATTAGACACAGACCGATTGCGATAAGAGCAAGGGTCAATGATGCCATTACCCCATTGGCTAAGGTTTGAAAAATAATATCCATGCACTTCTCCTTCTTGTGTTGAGTTTAAAAGCACGTTTCATTTTTCCACCAAGCTTTGTACACAACTTATAATTGATACCCCTTTTTCTGTTTTCTATTCGAACACTCGGACCTTAACAATCCCTTGAAAATTCAGAAAGCGATTTTTCTCACCATTACGAGGTATCATCCCGCCGGTCAATTTCGTATCGCCAGCCGAGTTTCCCATTCTATCGTTAGGTTGGCACTTGTGTTGTTGCAGAAACTCCGGAATAAACTCTGCATGCATGGCCGATTTGCCTTCAGCTCGCGTTCCAGCAACCCCGGGGCGCCTGTATAAGGCAATCCGTGCCACGTTTTTGTCTTGACAAAAAAATACAGCAAGGCTATTATAACAAATAATTAATTTTTTATCAATAAAATATTAAACTCGGTTTTTAGAAATGAAAATTAAAAATTATGCAGTACAAAAAAAGGAGGAATGCCATGAAAAGAAAATTAGGAACTTTTATTGTTTTTGTTCTGTTTATTTCGATAAGTGCGGTAATCTTCAGCGCCACGGCCCAGGCTGCAGGTCCGGAAAAAATCAAACTCGGTCTGGTGTACGCCTTGAGTGGTCCCGTCGCGCCTTGGGGTCTGTCTAATTCTCGAGCAGTTACTTTGGATGCAGAAGCCGTCAATAGAAATGGCGGATTTAAGGTCAATGGGAAGACCTACGAATTTGAAGTCCTGGTATACGATCATAAATACATACCGGCTGAGGCAGTTAAGGCAGCTCACGCGGCTTTGTTTTTGGATAAATGCAAATTCTTGTCGATCCATGGCGGCTCTCCTGCATTAGCGTGCGTGCCGATGTTAAAGCAAAACAACATTCTGACTCTTAATAATGCCGGCGGCGTGGAAAAATTAGTGACGCCGGACAATCCATTGATGTTTATATATAACCCGTCCATAGAAGCCAGCACTACTGCGATTTTTCCTTATTTGAAGAAAGCGGAAAACATTAAATCCATAGTTATTGTAAATCCAGATGACGCTACAGGAAAGTCGGGAATGAAAGCTTCGAAGGCTGCTGCCGAATTGGAAGGCTTCAAGGTGCTTGCAGAACTTTATTTTGAGCGAGGAAGCAAAGATCTTACTCCATTGCTGACAAAAGCAGTTTCCCTAAAGCCTGATTTGATCGATACCAGTTATACGGATCCCACGACGGAGGCCCTCATTTGCAAACAGGCGAGAGAACTTGGGTACAAAGGTGTGCTCTTGTTGGGCTGGGGCCCCATACCGTCCCAGGTGAAAAAAATTGCCGGCGACTATTCTGAAAAGGCATATATGGTTCTAGGCGGACCGATAAAACCGGTGACCCCCGTTCAAAAGGAAGTCTACAAAAATTTCGTTGCAAAATGGGGGGATGCAGCGTGGGACAACACTGTGTGGCCCCAATATGGCCTGGCTACCAGTTTAGCCAAAGGCATCGAAACCGCTCAGAGCTTTGATCCTGTCAAGATCGCCGCAGCATTGGAAACCATCAGTTGGGATACGCCCGTCGGCACTCTTCGATACGGTGGCTCCAAGCTATGGGGAGCGAAGCGTCATACACTGTACCCGATCACCCTCTATCAGATCCAGAATGGTGAGCCCGTTTTAATACAGACTATGGATGTAAGGGAAGAACTCTTTGATTGATGCACCCACGTAGGCAGTTCTATCCACGCGTCGGAATAAGTGGATAAAATCCCACAAAGGCACGAGCGCGAGGAAGAACTATATTGTTCTTCCTCGCTTTATTGATCTCATCCCCCGGTGTGATTTCACGGTTCAGATAAGCACGGCGGCGACAAGCGGGGCGCGGATTCGCCTCGTCCCGCAAAAAAGACTGGAAAGTTAACCAGCCGGCTCCCGTCGGCGGCAAGTGTGCTGGGAACCAACTACGGAGGATCCCGGCACGGTGTTTTCACGAGTCAGGAATAGGCGCTCACCAATGACTTCTTCGTCAACCTGCTCTACATGGAGACGTTACAATATGAAGAGATAGCGTAAAAAAAGGGGTGAACCGTTCCCGATTTACCCCTCTATGCTCAATGGTGCCGAAGCCGGGACTTGAACCCGGACGGGTTGTGCCCACTACCCCCTCAAGATAGCGTGTCTACCAGTTTCCACCACTTCGGCGTTTTGTTGCAACCTATGTCGTTTCCCCATTTTTGTCAACACAAAAAGTAACCCTTGGGCTTCTTCTCTGCAAGAAATTATTCGCCTGTTTTTGCTTCGCCTGTCTCTGCGGGAGCAGGCGCTGCAGGCGGCGTGGTCTGGTCAGCGGGCATGGTCTGTTCCGCCGCCGGGACAGGCAGCTCATCCACCACCGATACGCCCTTGTGGACGGCGAAATAGGCAAGCCAGAGCGAAGTCAGCATAAATACGATTGCAATGCCCGTGGTCATTTTCCCGAGGAATGTGCCTGGCCCGCTGCTTCCAAAGATAGTCTGGCTGGAACCGCCGAAGGCGGCGCCCATATCGGCGCCCTTCCCCGTTTGCAGAAGGACCACCATAATCATGGCTATGCAGACAAGAATATGTATAATTGTAATAAGAGAATGCACGTTTGCTCTCCTTAGTTTATAAGATTTTATCGGAACCGGATAATGCGCATAAACGATTCCACGTCCAGACTCGCACCGCCCACAAGGGCGCCGTCGATGTCTTCCTGGGCCATGAGTTCGCCGATGGTTCGCTCATTGACGCTCCCCCCGTAAATGACCAAAATGTCTTCCCTGTTGTCGATGCCGCAACAATTCGCCACCATTTCCTTAATAAAATGATGAACTTCCTGTGCCTGCCCGGGGGTTGCCGTCTTGCCCGTACCGATAGCCCATAGAGGCTCATAGGCGAAAACGACGTTCCTTATATCACTGGGGGAAATATTAATCAATCCCTCATTTAACTGTTCTGTGATCGTATCAAAGGTGAGAGACGATGCACGTTGCTCTTCCGTTTCTCCAATGCAGAAAAGGGGTGTGAGTCCGTGGGCGAGGGCCATAATAAGCTTTCGGTTAATTTGTGCATTGGATTCACCGAAGAGGCGCCTTCTTTCGGAGTGGCCTACGATGACGTATTCGCACCCCGCATCGGACAGCATGGGCGCCGACACCTCTCCGGTAAAGGCGCCCGACTCATGGTCTGAGAGATTCTGGGCTGCAAGGCCGACAGGCGATCCCTTGAGCGCTTCGGCCACGCCCGCAAGGGCGGTGAAGGGCGGGGCGATGATGATGCGTCGGTCGTGACAGTCTGCACAATCCTTCACCAGGCGTGACGCAAAGGCCATCGCATCGCCTCTTGTCTTGTGCATCTTCCAGTTTGCCGCAATGATCGGTGTTGTCATGGCCAATTTTCCCCCGGAATGAATCGTGCGCCGTGCCTGCCGGCGCTCAGGCCGACGCAGGCCGTTACATCCTGCTTCCCATAAAGAGGGCAAGATCTCGCATGCGGCAGGCATAGCCGCTTTCATTGTCATACCATGAGAAAACCTTGACGAAGGTGTCGCCGATCACCTGAGTAAGCGGAGCGTCCACTATAGACGAATAGGGGCTGCTGGTAAAATCGACAGACACAAGTTCCTTGTCGCTGTAAGCGAGAATGTTGCGTAATGTCCCTTCCGACGCCTCTTTCAATGCTCCGTTGATGGTCTTAACGGTCACCTTCGTTTCAACTTCCAGCGCCACGTCGACGAGGGATACGTTGGGCGTGGGTACCCTCAGGGCGATGCCGTCGAGTTTGCCTGCCAGTTCCGGAATAACTTCCGTCACTGCCTTGGCCGCACCGGTTGAGGTCGGCACGATCGACAGGGCTGCAGCGCGGGCTCTTCGAAGATCCTTGTGAGAGCCGTCCAGTATGCGCTGATCCATCGTATAGGAATGCACCGTGGTCATAAGCCCTCTGCGGATGGTAAAACGGTCGTGAATGGTTTTCACGACGGGCGCCAGGCAGTTGGTGGTGCATGATGCGTTGGAAACGACATGGTGACGTTCCGGATCATAGGATTCTTCGTTCACGCCCATGACAAAGGTGCCGTCAACCCCTTTGCCCGGCGCTGCAATAATTACTTTCTTTGCGCCGGCGTCCAGGTGCTTTGCCGCATCCTTTCGGGCCCTGAACTTTCCCGTCGATTCCATCACAATGTCAATCCCCAGATCTTTCCAGGGAAGTGTTTCCAGGGAATCGGTCGTGGTCGTCACCTTTATTTTTTTATCCGCCACCGAAAGGACGTCTCCCTGTGCCGAAACATCGACATCGAAAATCCCGTGCACCGAGTCATATTTTAAAAGATGTTCCAGAACAGGCGCATCGGCTCTCGTGTTTATGGCGATCACTTCAATGTCTTCTCTGCCGGCGCAGGCTCTGATTATATACCGGCCGACTCTTCCGAACCCGTTTATGGCGATTCTGACGCTCATGGAATCCTCCCATCGTTCTTATATAAGAAAAGCTCGGGAATGACAGGAAAGGGAAGTGCGCAAAGGTCTTTTCATTCCCGGTTTTCCATCGGCAGTGCACACCACTGCTTTCTATTGCAAAATCGAATGCACAGTACCGTTATAGGGGTTATTAGTCAATCATTTTTTAAGTGGCAATGAGATGAAAATTTTTATAGAATTCACTTTTTGACAGGAGCGTAATTCATAATTCAAGATAATGATCGGCAGGGTAATGTGAATCACGGTGGAATCGGGTCAGCCTCAACATTTACATGGATATGCATCGTCATCATGATACATATGTGCCTACTCTATCCCGCAAGGGGGGAGGAAGTTGATATGAAAGACACTACACGGCAGGCAAAACTTGCAGGCGCATGGTATCCGGGAGAACCGGATGTGCTGCGGGCGGAGATAGAAGGTTATCTGGGCAATGTGCCCGCCCTTGAACGGGAAGGGGCGCCGGTGGCGATTGTATCGCCTCATGCGGGACTCCCCTATTCGGGACAGGTTGCCGCCTACGCCTACAAGGCGGCCTCGGGAGCGTCCTATGAATCGATTATTGTCATCGGGCCAAGTCATCGCGCTCGTTTCCGGGGAGCGGTCATCTATAATGGTGATGGATATCGTACCCCTTTGGGAGTTTTGGCGCTGGACAGGGCACTTGCAGAGCACATTGTCGCCCTGAGCGATGGGGTGAGCTTTGCACCGGATGACGGGCTGCCGGAAAATTCAATCGAGATTCAGGCGCCCTTTCTACAAGTGCTGTTCCCCGGGACACCTTTTGTCCCCATTCTGATGGGGGTGCAGGACGGTCGTACCTGTGACGCCCTTGCAGAAGCCGTGGTGAAGGCCTCGATGGGGCGCAGGGTTCTTGTGGTGGCAAGCTCCGACCTTTCACACTATCACCACTATAATGAAGCGGTTTCCATGGATGCAACGGCCCTTTCCTATATGGAAAAAATGGATGTAGATGGCTTTTACGACGCCCTTGAAGGGGGAAGAATTGAGGCCTGCGGTGCGGGACCTGTCAGAGTTGCCCTCAGGATAGCCCGAACATTGGGCTGTGGCGGCGGCTGCGTGCTCAAATACGCAAATTCCGGCGATGTTACGGGAGACAGGGCGGCTGTCGTCGGATATGCCGCAGTGGCCTTCTACAAAGGAGGAAAGGACGAGAAAAAAGAGGATCAAGCGTCCAGCAGCAAGAAGGAGAGGCTTTCAGAGAAAGAAAAAAAGAAGTTGATTGAAATCGCCCGAAAGAGTATAGAGGGATCGCTTGAGGGGCAGAGATTGATTTCCCCGGCTGAAGGGTCTGGTCCTATGAAAGCTGCCAGGGGCGCTTTTGTGACACTGAAAAAAGGAGACCGGCTGCGGGGGTGCATTGGCTTTATTGAGCCGAAAAAACCACTCGACAGGACCATTGCCGAAATGGCCCGGGCTGCCGCTTTTAACGATCCGAGATTCCCTCCTCTTAAAAGTGACGAATTGAATGAAATTCGTATTGAAATATCCGCCCTGACGCCGTTGCGCCGGATAAAGGATGTTTCTGAAATAGAGGTGGGAAGGGACGGAATTTACATAGTGAAGGGATTTCACTCAGGGCTTCTGCTTCCGCAGGTTGCTGAGGAACACCGCTGGGATCGGACCACCTTTCTGGAGCAGACCTGTTTCAAAGCCGGTCTTACTCCCGATGCCTGGAAGGAAAGAGATACAAAGATCTTCGTTTTTTCCGCGGAAATCTTTGGTGAAGAGCCGTAATCTTTTTGTTGAGACAGGATAAAAAATCCTTGACAAAAGGAAAAAGAAAAATTAGATTCACGCTTTGCATTGGCTAGTTTGTGTGCGCTTTTTTTTAGCTTTCGGTGTGAAGTCGAGTATTCTTTGTAATATTGAAGTATTATGGGCTGGCGTAGCTCAACTGGTAGAGCAGCTGATTTGTAATCAGCAGGTCGCGGGTTCGAATCCCATCGCCAGCTCCAGATGAAGATACGAGTGAAGTGGAGGGGTTCCCGAGCGGCCAAAGGGAGCAGACTGTAAATCTGCCGGCGAAGCCTACGGAGGTTCGAATCCTCCCCCCTCCACCATTTTTTTGTTATTTCTATGCGGTCTGAAGAGGCGGGAGTAGCTCAGTGGCTAGAGCGTCAGCCTTCCAAGCTGAGGGTCGCGGGTTCGAATCCCGTTTCCCGCTCCATTATTATGATAGGGGGGCATGTCCTTGAGGGCCTTTCTCCCTGTGAATGCACGAAATGAAATGCTCGCAGGCCCACGTAGCTCAGTCGGTAGAGCACATCCTTGGTAAGGATGAGGTCACCAGTTCAATCCTGGTCGTGGGCTCCATTTCCGTAAAGGTGGGTTCAAGATGAGGGACATTATAACGCTGGCATGCAGCGAGTGTAAACGAAGAAATTACACGACGACAAAAAATAAAAGGACGATGAAGAATCGCCTTGAGTTGAAAAAATATTGCCGATTTTGCCAGACGCACACGGCTCATAAAGAAACAAAGTAGATATGCGCAGACTACAGGCCAGTAGCTCTAATGGATAGAGCGCCGGACTCCAAATCCGGATGTTGGGGGTTCGAGTCCCTCCTGGCCTGCCATTTTATTTTTTGGGATTCAGGCATATGGAAAAGTTGAAAGCTGCATGGGCTGTAACGGTTCAGTTTTTGAGAGAAGCAAAAGTTGAGCTGAAAAAAGTGACGTGGCCGACGCCGAAGGAGGCGCTGGGCTCGACGTCGGTGGTTATCGTCGTCGTTGTTATTGTGAGTGTGTTTCTTGGGTTTGTGGACCTGGGTCTTACCAAACTGGTCAAGATGGTGCTGGGATAAGAAATGGCGTTTCGGTGGTATGTGATACATACGTATTCGGGCTTTGAGAACAGGGTGAAGCAGTCCCTTGAGGAGAGGATCGCCGCTCAGGAGATGGGCGAGTTTTTCGGTGACATCCTGATTCCGGAAGAAGACGTCGTGGAACTGGTGCGGGGCGAAAAGAAAACTTCGAAGCGCAAGTTCTTCCCAAGCTACATGCTGATCAATATGGAGCTGAACGACGACACCTGGCATCTGGTGAAGGACACTCCCAAGGTGACGGGATTCATCGGAAGCAAGGACAAACCGTCGCCCATATCCACCGCCGATGTGGAACTGCTGAAAACGAGAATAAGCGAAGGCACATTAAAGCCGAAGCCGAAGTTCAGATTTGAGATCGGCGATCACGTAAGGATCGTAGACGGGCCTTTTTCCAACTTTGACGGCGTCGTGGACGAGGTCAAGGAGGAAAAGGGTAAATTGAGAGTTATAGTCAGCATATTCGGCCGATCAACGCCTGTAGAACTTGATTTTATCCAGGTTGTGCAGAGTTAGGCGGAAAAAACCATAAGGGGACGATGATGGCAAAAAAGGTTATCGCACAAATAAAACTCCAAATTCAGGCAGGGAAGGCGACTCCGTCACCTCCGATCGGTCCGGCTCTGGGGCAGCATGGTGTGAATATCATGGAGTTTTGCAAGGCATACAATGCAATGACGCAAAATCAGGAAGGAACGGTCATTCCTGTCGTCATATCCGTCTATGCCGATAAGTCATTCACCTTTGTCACCAAAACCCCGCCGGCATCGGTACTGCTTAAGCAGGCAGCAAAGATCGCGAAGGGCGCAGGGGATCCAAACAGGGAGAAGGTGGGGCAAATCACACGTAAACAGCTTAAGGAAATTGCTGAGATCAAATATAAGGATCTGAATGCCGTTGATGTGGAAGGTGCAATGAGGATTATAGACGGAACGGCACGATCCATGGGAATTGAAGTTATCGATTAAAGAAGACCGAGGTTTTGTGAAAATGGCACACAGTGGCAAGGGATATGCGGAGCAAAGGGCAAAGGTAGAGCCGGGGAAGCGGTACCCCCTCAAAGAGGCGGTGGAGATGGTCGTCGGTACCGGCAGGGCGAAATTTGATGAGACTGTCGATGTTGCCGTTCGCTTGGGAGTGAATCCGAAGCATGCCGACCAGATGGTTCGGGGAAGCGTGGTCCTCCCCAACGGTCTCGGCAAAACCGTCAGGGTCTTGGTCTTTGCAAAAGGCGAAAAAGAAAAAGAGGCCCGGGATGCAGGGGCCGATTATGTCGGCGCCGACGATATGGTTGAGAAGATAAAGGAAGGGTGGCTCGAGTTCGACAGGGTTGTGGCCACTCCCGATATGATGGGCAGCGTCGGAAAACTGGGAAAGATTCTCGGACCGCGAGGATTGATGCCCAATCCCAAGGTAGGAACGGTTACTTTCGATGTAAAGGCTGCAGTGACTGAGCTTAAAGCGGGACAGGTCGAATTCCGAGTGGAAAAGGCCGGCATTGTGCACAGTCCTGTGGGGAAGGTATCCTTCGGAGCAGAGAAACTGATTGAAAACATCCTGGCCCTTATAGAGACGACTATTAAACTCAAACCCGCATCGAGCAAGGGAACATACCTGAAGAACATTTCTCTCTCTACAACCATGGGGCCGGGAGTAAAAGTAGATACGATGGATGTGAGGAACAGCCTGAGGGTCGGTTAAGTAAAACAAAAAAAGTAAAGTCAAAGACAGCAGGTACGGAAGAATGTTTAAACGAGCGCAGTCGGCCTGCCTAGACAATGGCAGTGTGTAGTATTTCTTCCTGTAGAGCGGTCTGACTTTCAAATAGTTTCATCATTTATCATGTGTACGATGATAAAAAATATGTGTTGAAAGGAGGCCACGTATTGGACCGGAGGACCAAGGAACAAATCGTAGCGGAACTTCATGAAAAGCTCTCGCGTGCAAAGATAGCGATACTCACGGATTACAGAGGTATCAAAGTCAAGGAATTCAATGAACTGAGAAACGAACTCCGAAAGTCGGGAAGTGAAGTGCGCGTCGTTAAGAACAATCTCCTGAATCTGGCCATCAAGGAAACAGATTTTACGGGACTTGAAGAACACTTAAAGGGACCGCGGGCACTTGTTCTTAACTTCGGGGATGTTGTTGCACCGACAAAAGCGCTGGTGGAATTCGCAAAAAAGAACGCAGCCCTGGAAATTAAGGGCGGCGTGCTTGAGGGATCGACGCTGGACAAGTCGCAGTTGGCGGCGCTGGCGGAACTTCCCAGCAGGGAAGTGCTTCTTGGGAAGCTGCTTTCTCTCTTTGTGGCGGTTCCCACACAGCTTGTCACGGTTCTCAGCGGGGTGCCTCGTGGTTTCGTGCAGGTGCTGAACGCCTATCGAATGAAACAAGAAGAGACAAACTAGAATTTATACAGGAAGGAATAGAAACATGACAGACGCAAAAATTACCAAGGAAGATTTTATTGCATTTATCGAAAATATGACCGTTCTGGAACTTTCAGAAATGGTAAAGGAATTGGAAGAGCGTCTCGGCGTATCGGCGGCGGCGCCGGTAGCCGTGGCGGCGGCGGGAGCAGGTCCTGCACAGGCGGCCCAGGAGGAAGAGAAAACGGAGTTTGACGCGATGCTGACCGGATTTGGGGAACAGAAAATTCAGGTCATCAAGGTAGTGCGGGCGATCACCGGTCTGGGGCTTAAAGAAGCCAAGGATCTTGTGGAGGGCGTACCGAAGGCAGTCAAGGAAGGTGTGTCCAAGGACGAAGCCGAGGATATCAAAAAGAAGATTGAAGAAGTCGGCGGGACTGTGGAGATTAAGTAATTCTATGCTGTCCCCTGGGGACAATTATCGATCTTACAGGAAAATCTAAGGAACACTATGGTAAAGGCGAGAAAGAGTTTTGGTCGTATAAAGAAGATTGTTGATATTCCCAATCTCATTGAAATTCAAAGGAAATCCTATGAAAAATTCCTTCAGGCCGATGTGCCCCCGGAAAAAAGGGCAAGCATCGGCCTTCAAGGTGCCTTTCAGAGTGTCTTTCCCATTACGGATTTCGGTGAAAAGTGCTCTCTTGAGTTTGTAAGCTACAAGATCGGGAGGGCGCGCTATGATGTCAAGGAGTGCATCCAGAAGGGGATGACCTATAACGCCCCGCTGAAGATAGTGGTGCGCCTTGTCGTGTTTGATTCCGGTCGCGGAGATGAACAGAGGATCATCAGAGATATCAAGGAACAGGAAATTTACTTCGGAGAGATTCCCTTAATGACGGAGAAGGGCACCTTCCTTATCAACGGAACGGAGCGGGTGATTGTCAGCCAGCTTCACCGATCTCCGGGGATATTTTTCGACCATGACAAGGGGAAGACACATTCCAGCGGCAAACTCATATTCTCGGCTCGCATCATACCTATCAGGGGATCCTGGCTCGATCTGGAGTTTGATCCCAAAGATCTGGTCTATGCGCGGATCGACAGGCGGCGTAAAATGCCGGTGACGATCCTTCTCAAGGCGATGGGGTACGGAAGCGAGGAACTCCTGCGATACTTCAACAGTATTGAGAAAGTGGTCTTTGAGGATGATGACTTCCGGCTCGTTGTCGGCGATGCGATCGTCGGGGAACGGGCGCCGGCGGATATCATCAATCCGAAGACCGGGGAGGTCATGGTCAAAAAGGGTCGTAAAATTACCAAGGCCGGTCTGAAAAGAATGGAAGACGCCGATATAAAGCATGTGGACGTCGGGATGGACTATCTCATCGGCAAGATCCTGGCGTCATCAGTGAAAAATCCGGAGACGGAGGAGGTGCTCCTCCTTTGCAATGAAACGCTCACGGAAGACAAGATTGCACTGCTAAGAGATAACGGCACCAAAGAGGTTGAAATTATTCAACTCGATGAAGATGGGACGGACGCCTATATCAGGGATACCCTCATTCAAGACAAAATCGACACGGAAGAAGAGGCGATCATCGATATATACCGCAGATTGCGACCCAGCAACCCTCCTACGCTTGATACGGCGAAAAGGTTCTTTAACAACCTCTTCTTCTCCACCCATAGTTATGATCTTTCAAACGTCGGTCGCGCGAAGCTCAATTACAAGCTCGATCTCAATGTTCCCACCGATGTCACGGTGCTCAGAAGAGAAGATGTGCTCGAAGCCGTCAAATACCTGGTGAACCTCAAAAACGGGGTAAGCGAGTACAGCATAGACGATATCGACCATTTGGGAAATCGAAGAATCCGGTCGGTAGGGGAACTTATAGAAAATCAATACCGGATCGGACTTGTCCGCATGGAACGGGCCATCAAGGAAAAGATGAGTCTCCTCGATGTAGAGACCATGATGCCCCATGATCTGGCCAATGCGAAACCGGTCACTGCGGTGGTAAACGAATTTTTCGGCAGCAGTCAGTTGTCGCAGTTCATGGATCAGACCAATCCGCTTTCCGAAGTTACTCACAAGCGGCGGTTGTCGGCCCTGGGTCCGGGAGGATTGACGAGAGAGCGGGCCGGTTTCGAGGTGCGTGACGTGCACAATACCCATTACGGCCGCATATGTCCGGTGGAAACGCCGGAAGGACCGAATATCGGTCTTATCGTGTCGCTCAGCACCTACGCGCGTGTAAACGAATTCGGATTCATCGAGACGCCTTCCATTCTTGTGAAAGATGGCCAGGTGCTCGATGAAATACGCTATCTGACGGCAATGGAAGAGGAAAACCAGGTTATCGCTCAGGCCGACAGCGCGCTCGATTCTGAGGGAAGGTTTGTGGAGCAGCTGGTAACGGCCAAGAAGGGCGGTGATTATGTAACCGTCGATCCGAGCGAGATCACCCTGATGGATGTGTCGCCCAACCAGCTTATAAGCGTTGCCGCCGGTCTGATTCCCTTCCTTGAGCACGATGATGCAAACCGCGCGCTTATGGGTTCCAATATGCAGCGCCAGTCGGTGCCGCTCATGCAACCCGAAGCCCCACTGGTGGGCACGGGCATGGAGATGGTGGTTGCCCGCGACTCCGGCGCCGTAATAGTGGCGAAGCGATCGGGTATAGTCGAGGATGTGGACGCCTCAAGAATCGTGATCAAGGCCGATGTCGAGGGGGAGGATCAGTTCGACACTGGTGTCGACATCTACAACCTCATCAAATACCAACGGTCGAATCAGGATACCTGTTTCAATCACAAACCGATCGTCAACAGAGGAGATCGGGTGGATCGGGGCGACATTATCGCCGATGGTCCTTCGACGGAAAACGGGGAGCTGGCGCTGGGCAGAAACGTCATGGTGGCATTTATGTCCTGGGGGGGCTACAATTACGAGGACTCGATTCTCGTAAGCGAACGGATAGTGAAGGAAGATATCTATACATCGGTCCATATCGAGGAGTTTGAAACGGTTGCCCGCGACACCAAACTCGGCAAAGAGGAGATCACCAGGGATATCCCCAACGTGGGTGATGAGGTGCTTCGTAATCTTGATGAAAGCGGTATTGCAAGAATCGGCGTGTCGGTAAAGGCCGGCGATATTCTGGTGGGGAAGGTGACTCCAAAGGGTGAAACGCAGCTTTCACCTGAAGAGAAACTCTTGCGGGCCATATTCGGAGAGAAAGCCGGAGACGTCCGCGATACGTCGCTTCATGTACCCCCCGGCGTGGAGGGCACCGTAGTCGATGCAAAGATATTTACCAGGAAGGGCACGGAAAAAGATGGACGGTCGCAGGATATAGAGGATGAAGAAATCAACCGGCTGCTGAAGGACCGCGACGACGAGATCAAGATAATCAATGAAAGCGTGAAGCGGAAGGTCTATGATCTCATTGTGGGATGCACTTCACTTTCCAGACTTGCCGATGCAGCAAAGAAAAAAGTGCTGCTCAAGAAGGGTGAAGAAATTACCGGAGAAAAGCTTGAGGCAATCCCTTTCAGCCTTTGGAAGGAAATTTCCCTGGACAATGAGATGGCAGATGGAAAAGTGCGGACCATCTTTTCTAATCTTGCCAGAAAAATTGAAGTCATAGAGGCATTTTTTGAAGAGAAGATAGAGAAGGTCAAGGCGGGGGATGAGCTTCCGCCTGGGGTGATTAAGCTGGTAAAGGTGTATGTGGCCATAAAGAGAAAACTGTCGGTAGGGGACAAAATGGCGGGCCGCCATGGGAATAAAGGCGTTTTGTCAAGAATCCTTCCCGAAGAAGATATGCCCTTTTTTGAAGACGGGACCCCCGTTGACATTGTATTAAATCCCCTCGGTGTCCCCTCGCGAATGAATGTGGGTCAGATTCTTGAGACGCACCTGGGATGGGCCGCCAAAGCCCTCGGGGACAGGGTACAGAAATTGTGCGATGACTACAGACAAAGCGATTCCCTGAAGAACGAATTGAAGCGCATCTATGAAACAAAGGAGTTTGCCTCCTTTGTCGATGGCGCTTCCGATAGCGACATGCGGAGATTCCTGGGCAGAATCAGCAAGGGTATCCCCATGGCGTCTCCCGTCTTCGACGGCGCGCAGGAAGAAGAAATCTGCGATATGCTGGCCATGGCGGAGCTTCCGGTCACGGGACAGACGCGACTCTATGACGGAAGGACCGGCCTTCCCTTTGATCAGAATGTCACTGTGGGAATGATATATATGCTCAAGCTGCATCACTTGGTTGATGATAAGATTCATGCCAGGTCGATCGGGCCCTATTCACTGGTTACACAGCAGCCGCTGGGAGGCAAGGCGCAGTTCGGCGGCCAGCGACTTGGCGAAATGGAAGTGTGGGCCATCGAAGCCTATGGCGCCGCATACTCGTTACAGGAATTTCTGACCGTCAAATCTGATGATGTGGCGGGACGCACACGGATGTATGAAGCGATCGTGAAGGGGGACCATACCTTGGAACCGGGGCTTCCCGAATCCTTTAACGTCCTTGTAAAAGAACTGCAGGGCCTTTCGATCGATGTGGAATTGCTTGAGAACGAGTAGACGCCGGTCTGCTTGAAACGTTTTCAAAAACGAGCATAAAGGGAGTTATATCCAGTGGAAGATATATTTGGTTTTTTCGAAAAACCGAAAGATCCGGTAAAGTTTAATGCCGTAAAGATATCTCTGGCCTCGCCGGAGAAGATACTTTCCTGGTCTCATGGTGAAGTCAAGAAACCGGAAACCATAAATTACAGAACCTTCAAACCGGAGCGGGACGGCCTTTTCTGTGCAAAGATTTTCGGACCGGTCAAGGATTACGAGTGTCTCTGCGGAAGATATAAGCGCATGAAACATCGCGGCATTGTCTGCGAAAAGTGCGGGGTTGAGGTGATCCAGTCGAAGGTCCGCCGGGATCGGATGGGACATATCGTCCTTGCCGCGCCGGTGGCGCACATATGGTTTTTGAAGAGTCTGCCCAGCAGGATAGGAAATCTTCTTGATCTGACGCTCAAAGAACTGGAAAGGGTCCTGTATTTCGAATCATGGATCGTCACGGATCCGAAAGACACCCCGTTGAAGAAGAAAGAACTCCTTTACGAGGAGCAGTACTTTGAATTGAGGGAAGAGTACGGTCCCGACGGTTTTGAAGCGGGAATGGGCGCCGAGTCCATTCGAAAACTGCTGGAAGAGATCGATCTGGAAAGCCTGGATGCGGAACTCCGGCAGGAGCTTGAAACGGCCACCTCCGACACAAAGCGCAAAAAACTGGTCAAAAGATTGAAAGTGGTGGAAACGCTCAGGGCTTCGGGCAACAGGCCGGAGTGGATGATCCTGACGGTCCTGCCGGTGATCCCTCCTGATTTGAGACCCCTGGTGCCGCTTGACGGGGGGCGATTTGCCACTTCCGACCTGAACGATCTTTACCGGCGAGTGGTAAACAGAAACAATCGGCTCAGACGTCTTTTGGAGCTCAACGCGCCGGAAATTATAATCCGGAACGAGAAGCGCATGCTTCAGGAGGCCGTCGACGTACTCTTCGATAACGGAAGGCGGGGAAGAGCAGTCACCGGTTCGAATAAACGGCCCCTGCGTTCACTTTCGGATATGCTCAAAGGAAAACAGGGCCGATTCAGACAAAATCTCCTCGGGAAAAGGGTGGACTATTCAGGACGATCGGTTATTACCGTCGGTCCCGATCTTCGTCTCCACCAATGCGGTCTTCCTAAAAAAATGGCCCTGGAGCTTTTCAAGCCCTTTATTTACAACCGCCTTGAAGAAAAGGGCTACGTAACGACCGTAAAAAGCGCCAAGAAAATGGTCGAACGGGAGGCCCCGGAGGTATGGGACGCACTGGACGAAGTAGTGAGGGAATATCCTGTGCTGCTGAACCGCGCCCCGACGCTCCACAGGCTGGGAATCCAGGCCTTTGAACCTGTTCTGATAGAAGGGAAGGCCATCCAGCTTCATCCTCTCGTATGCCAGGCCTTCAATGCCGACTTCGACGGCGATCAGATGGCGGTGCACGTGCCGCTCTCCATAGAGGCCCAGGTAGAGGCCCGGTGTCTGATCATGTCGACTAACAATATTCTCTCTCCGGCAAACGGAAAACCGATCATCGTGCCCAACCAGGATATTGTGCTCGGCATATATTATATGACGCGGTCCAAAGAGTTTCTCAAGGGAAGCGGCATGACCTTTGCCGATCCCGAAGAGGTGCGTTCCGCCTATGATGCCGGGCAGGCGGAACTTCAGGCGAAAATCAAGGTGAGGATGAACGGGACCCTCGTCGATACGACGGTGGGAAGGATGCTTCTCTATGAAATAATTCCCGAAAGCATTCCCTTCGAGTTTGTCAACAAGGTGATGACGAAAAAAGAACTGTCGAATCTCATCGACTATTCCTACCGGGCATGTGGTGCGAAGACCACGGTAATTCTTGCCGACAGGCTGAAAGATCTGGGCTTCAAGTACGCGACGGTGTCCGGGCTTTCCATTGCGATCGGCAACATGGCTATCCCGCCGGGAAAAACGGATATTGTCGACAGGGCGAAGAATGACGTACTGGAGATCCAGAAACAGTACATGGAGGGTCTGATTACTGACGGCGAGCGCTACAACAAGGTAATCGACATCTGGGCCCATGCGACGGAACGGGTGGCCGACGAGATGCTGAGAGATATCGCCACCGATGAGATTGAAAGTCCCGAGGGCGAGAAAGTGCTTGTAGACAGTTTCAATCCCATTTACATGATGGCCGATTCAGGTGCAAGGGGAAGCGCTGCCCAGATCAGGCAGCTCGCAGGAATGAGGGGTCTTATGGCCAAACCCTCGGGGGAAATTATTGAGACCCCGATTACGGCAAATTTCAGAGAGGGCCTTTCGGTACTGCAATACTTTATTTCCACCCACGGAGCCCGAAAGGGGCTCGCCGACACGGCTCTGAAGACAGCCAACTCGGGGTATCTGACTCGTCGACTTGTTGATGTGGCCCAGGATGCAATCGTCAGCGAAGACGACTGTGGGACCCTTGACGGCATTTATGTGTCTGCCCTTGTGGAAGGCGGCGAGATAATTGAAACGGCTGGTGAACGTGTGCTTGGCCGTGTGGCCCTGGAAGACGTGACCGATCCCTTTACCGGCGAGTTGCTGGTGGCGGCGAATGAGGAAATTGACGAGGTCCGGGCCGAGAGAATCGACAGGGCGGGGCTTGAACGAGTACTGATCCGATCGGCGCTGACCTGCAAGTCGCGGTACGGTATCTGCGCACGATGCTACGGCAGGGATCTGGCCCACGGGCATCTGGTAAACATCGGTGAAGCGGTCGGTATCATTGCCGCCCAGTCCATCGGTGAGCCGGGCACGCAGTTGACGATGAGAACCTTCCACATCGGCGGTACGGCAAAGTTTGAAGAACATTCGACGCTTGAAGCCCGGCACGAGGGAATGCTCAAGTTCGTGAACCTTTCGGTGGCAACCAACAAGCACGGCAGTGTGGTGGCTATGAGCAGGAGCGGTGAGATTCACGTTATCGACGAAGAAGGACGAAACCGCGGGAAGTATCCCGTTCCTTACGGTGCGCACCTGAAGGTAAAGGAACATGACAGTATCCGAAGAGGAGATCTGATTGCCGAGTGGGATCCCTACTCGCTTCCGATTATTTCCGATGTTGATGGAAAAATTAAGTTCGGCGACATTATAGAGGGGAAGACGATTCAGGAACAGGTCGATGAGGTGACGGGGCTTTCTCGGAAGGTGGTCGTGGAGCATCAGGATTCGAGTCTCCGTCCCCGTGTGTCCATAAAAGATGTAGAGGGAAAGACGGCGAGGCTTCCCGGTTCGAAGTCCATGGCGCGTCACCTTATGCCCGTGGGGGCAAATATTGTTGTGTCGGAAGGTGATTTCATAAGGGCCGGCGATATTATTGCGAAAATTCCAAGGGAAACGACAAAAACGAAAGACATCACCGGTGGTCTGCCCCGTGTGGCGGAGCTCTTCGAGGCGCGAAAACCGAAGGAGCACGCCGTTATTTCCGAAATAGACGGTATTGTAAGTTATGGCGACGATCTGAAAGGCAAGCGAAGAGTCGTAATTACGCCTGATGTGGGTGATCCGAAAGAATACTTAATTCCCAAAGGGAAGCACGTCAGTGTACAGGAGGGCGATCGGGTTATCGCAGGTGCGCCTCTTATGGACGGTGCCAGCAATCCCCACGATATTTTGACGATCAAAGGGGACAAGGAACTCGCCCGCTATCTGGTGGACGAGGTGCAGGAAGTCTATCGACTCCAGGGAGTGAAGATCAACGACAAGCATATTGAAATCATTGTCCGGCAGATGCTCAAGAAAGTAAAGGTCGCCGAGGCGGGCGATACTTCCTTCCTTACCGATGAGCAAGTGGACCGTGTCCGGTTCCAGGAGGAAAATGAACGGACCCTCGCCGCCGGGGGAGTGCCGGCGACGGCGGAGCCTGTCCTGCTGGGAATTACCAAGGCGTCGCTCAGCACGAACAGCTTTATTTCGGCCGCGTCCTTCCAGGAGACAACGCGGGTGCTGACGGAGGCCGCCATGGCGGGAAAGGTCGATTATTTGAGAGGGCTGAAGGAAAACGTGATCATGGGACGGCTCATTCCCGCAGGCGCCGGATTGCCCGCCTACAAGAAGCTGGGCATAGAGGTACGAGGCGAAGAAAAACCGGCCGATGAAGATATGCAAATAAATGATGAAAACGATGAGAAAAACCTTGACAGTCAAGCCGTGAATTGATAGAAACCACCGTCTTTGCTGCTTATAAAAAAGCAGGTAGTCAGGGTTATATTACGGAGGAATAATGCCGACGATAAATCAGTTGATTCGAAAAGGTAGGGCAAAGTCAGAGAAGAAGACTGCTGCACCTGCACTGGCGAATTGCCCCCAGCGAAGAGGGGTATGCGTCAGAGTATATACGACGACGCCCAAAAAGCCCAACTCCGCGTTGCGTAAGGTTGCCAGGGTCCGTTTGACAAGCGGATACGAGGTGACGTCCTACATACCCGGAATCGGTCATAATCTGCAGGAGCACTCAGTGGTGCTGGTCAGAGGCGGGAGAGTGAAGGATTTGCCGGGAGTCAGGTATCATATCGTGCGAGGGGCGCTGGATGCGGTCGGTGTTCAGGACAGAAAGCAGGGCAGATCAAAATATGGAGCTAAGAGGCCCAAATAATTAGGGATGCGCTATGCCGAGAAGAAGAGAAGTAACGAAGCGAAAGATAACACCTGATCCGAAGTATACCAACGTGCTTGTAGCTCGTTTCATCAATAGTTTGCTGAAAAGAGGTAAAAAGAGCGTTGCGGAATCGATACTTTACGGTGCCTTTGACATTATCGAAGAGAAGATGAAGGAAGATCCCCTTCAGGTATTTGAACGGGCCCTTGAAAATGTAAAACCCGTATTGGAAGTGAAGTCCCGAAGGGTCGGCGGTGCAACCTACCAGGTACCGACGGAAGTTCCCGCAGGCAGACGTGTTGCACTGGCGATACGATGGGTTATCGGCAATGCCGTAGGGCGATCCGGGAGAAGCATGATGGAGAAGCTTGCGGCGGAATTGATGGATGCGGCAAGCAATAGAGGCGGTTCCGTAAAGAAGCGGGAAGATACGCATAAAATGGCCGAGGCGAACAAGGCCTTTGCTCATTATCGGTTCTAAGGGTGGAGTTTTTCGCAGGGTTGCATCCTCAGCAAAATGATAGGCCCTGGCGGTTCTTTTACACAAGTCGAGTTATCGGCTTTTTGCGTTCATGGGCAGGGGAATAAGCGCGTGTGCGGCGCCCCCACGGTGGTGAGTTCATGCTGCGACCCCACCACCGGAGCGCCGGAATAGGATCGAGGGGCGGAATGCGGGGGAACTGAGGGTAAGGAGGGGATGGCCGTATGGCCGGTATTCAATAGGTGCTATGGTTTCTGCTGGTCCATTCACTACGGCGTGTGCCTCGGCAGATACTTTTATAGCGAGGCACGGTATACACACATCGAAAATAGAATTTAAATTATCGTCCATTTTAACTAAAGGAGGTAATGGTTATGGCGAAGAAGAAATTTGAAAGAAGGAAGCCCCATCTCAATATCGGAACAATTGGACACGTAGATCATGGAAAGACAACGCTGACCGCCGCAATCACGAAGCATCTCGCAACGAAGGGGTTGGCCCAATATATGGCCTTTGATCAGATCGACAATGCCCCTGAAGAAAAGGAGCGCGGCGTGACCATTAACATCGCCCATGTGGAATACGAAACCGACAAACGGCACTATGCACACGTGGACTGCCCCGGCCATGCCGACTATATCAAGAATATGATTTCCGGCGCCGCGCACATGGACGGTACGATTCTGGTGGTGGCCGCTTCTGACGGTCCCATGCCGCAGACGAGAGAACACATCCTTCTCGCCCGTCAGGTGCAGGTTCCCTATGTTGTGGTCTTCATGAACAAGGTGGATCTCGTTGACGACCCCGAACTTCTTGATCTTGTCGAACTCGAGCTGAGAGAACTCCTTACGAGTTACGAATTTCCCGGCGACGACCTTCCGATCATCCGCGGGTCCGCCCTCAAGGCTCTTGAGAGCGACGATTCCAATTCGGAAGAGGTGAAATGTATCTGGGAACTGATGAATGCTGTTGATGAATTTATTCCGGAACCCACCCGTGATCTGGATAAGCCCTTCCTTATGCCCATCGGCGACGTGTTTACCATTTCGGGACGCGGCACTGTGGTAACCGGTAGAGTGGACCGCGGCATCATCAAGACCGGCGAGGAAATCGAAGTGGTAGGAATCCGTCCCACCTTCAAGACCGTGTGCACCGGCGTTGAAATGTTCAGAAAAACGCTGGATGAAGGCCGGGCCGGCGATGACATCGGCGTTCTTTTGAGAGGGACGAAGCGCGAGGAAGTGGAACGCGGCCAGGTGGTAGCCAAACCCGGTTCCATTACGCCCCACACGAAATTCAAGGCGCAGGTATACGTGCTGACTAAAGAAGAGGGTGGAAGGCATACTCCGTTTTTTGACGGATATCGCCCCCAGTTTTATTTCAGAACGACAGACGTGACCGGCGTATCCCACCTTCCCGAAGGAATCGAGATGGTGATGCCTGGCGACAATGTCGAACTGAGCGTGGAGCTGATTACTCCGATCGCCATGGAAGAGCAGTTGAGATTCGCGATTCGTGAGGGCGGCAGAACAGTCGGCGCCGGAGTCGTAAGCCAGATTATTGAGTAACAGAGACTAAACGGAAGTAACTCGCAGGGAACTATGGAAAGCCAAAAAATAAGAATTCGTCTCAAAGCGTATGATTACAAACTGCTTGACAGGTCGGCTCTGGATATCGTCGAAACTGCCAAGAGGACAGGCGCCCGTGTGGCCGGTCCCATTCCGCTTCCGACTGTAATCAACCGGTACTGTGTGAACAGGTCGCCTCACGTTGACAAAAAGTCGAGAGAGCAGTTTGAGATCCGCACGCACAAGCGGCTGATCGACATTATCGAGCCGACACAGGCGACGGTTGACACCCTTATGAAATTGGACCTTTCCGCCGGCGTCGATGTTGAAATAAAGTTGTAAACATCCAAGAGCGAGGAGATGGATTGTTGAGAAGCATCTCCTCCTTTTTTGTTACATTTAACAGTATCGGGAATTGAATCAGCTATGGAACGTGGACTGATAGGTAAAAAATTAGGCATGACCCAGATTTATTGGGAGGACGGTTCGGTAATTCCGGTGACCGCCATCGAGGCGGGGCCCTGTGTGGTGATCCAGAAGAAAACGGAGGATCACGATGGGTACGGTGCCGTCCAGCTGGGGTTTCAACGAGCCGTTGAAAAAAATACGAATCTGCCCATGCGGGGACACCAGAAAAAAGCCGACAAGGGGTACTTCAAGGTGCTGAAGGAATTCAGGATTGAAGAACCGGAGAATTACGAAGTCGGTCAGGAATTGAAGGTCGATCTCTTCAATGTGGGAGATTTTGTCGATGTCGTAGGAATCACGAAGGGGCGCGGGTTCGCCGGAGTCGTCAAGAGGCATGGATTCAAAGGCGGCCGCGCCACGCACGGTTCCATGTTCCACCGGGCGCCGGGTTCAATAGGTGCAAGCGCCTACCCCTCTCACGTGATGAAAGGCAAAAGGCTGCCGGGACAGATGGGGAATAAGCGCCATTCAGTTCAGAACCTCATCATCGTGGGTGTGCGTCCTGAACTGAATCTCATTCTTGTTAAAGGAGCGGTTCCCGGAAGCGTAAACGGTATTGTGATGATAAAGGATGCCGTCAAATTATAGGGATCTGGAGAAATAAAATGGCGTCTTTGGAAGTATACGATATAGAAAAAAATAAGGTTGCCGAGCTTGAGCTGGACGATCGGGTGTTCGGAGTTCCGGTGAATGAAGATGTAATGTATGAAGTGGTGACCATGCAGATGGCACGCCGACGACAAGGAACGGCATCAACGAAGGGGCGGTCTGATGTTAGGGGCGGAGGAAAGAAACCGTGGCGCCAGAAGGGTACCGGACGAGCCAGGGCGGGAACCACGAGATCGCCCATCTGGAGGGGCGGGGGTATTGTGTTTGGACCGAAGCCGCGTGATTACTCCTATAAGGTCCCCAAGAAAGTGAGAAAGGCGGCATTGAGATCGGCCCTCAGCATGAAGGTGAAAGAAAATAGAGTGCTGATACTCAAGGATTTCACAATGGAGGAGATCAAAACAAAAAAGTTCAAGGAGATTATGGACCGCTTTGCGCTCACAAAGGCGCTCTTTGTGATTGACAAGGAGAATGAAGCGGTGAATAGATCTTCGCGAAATATACCCGACGTGAAAATGATGCGGGCCGAGGGCATAAACGTCTATGACATTTTAAAATACGATACCCTTGTGCTTCTTGAGCCTTCCGTAAAAACAATAGAGGGGGCATTGCTGTCATAATGGATATATATGCTGTTATCAAACGACCGGTCATCACTGAGAAAAGTACCATCGTACGAGAAGAAACGAACAGCTACGTCTTTGAGGTTGATAAAAGGGCAACAAAAATCGAAATTCAGGGTGCGGTTGAAAAAATATTCAAAGTAAAAGTTGTTGATGTCCGGACCATGAACATGCTCGGGAAAAAGAAGCGGCATGGAAGAATTATCGGCAGGCGCAATAACTGGAAAAAAGCGATCGTAACCCTTGCTCCCGGAAACGCAATTGAAATGTATGCGGGAGTATAAGAAGAGAAGGTAGAAGGCAGATGGCAATCAAAACCTATAAACCGACATCGCCGGGGCGAAGGTTTCAAACCGGATCGACATTTGATGAGATAACCGAGAAAAGGCCGGAGAAAAGTCTTCTTGCGCCGCTGAAGCAATCGGGGGGAAGAAACAATCTGGGGCGAATGACCAACAGATACAAAGGCGGCGGTCATAAGCGGATGTACCGGATTGTCGATTTCAAAAGAGAAAAACTGGATATTCCCGCAAAGGTTGCGTCAATCGAGTACGATCCGAACCGTTCGTCGAGGATTGCGCTGCTGCACTATCTTGATGGAGAAAAGAGATATATCCTTGCGCCGGTGGGTCTTCAGGTGGGGGATACCGTCATCAGCAGTGAAAGGGCCGACATGAAGCCTGGGAACACGGTACCGCTTAAAAACATTCCTCTGGGTACGCTGATTCACAATCTTGAGCTCAAGATAGGCAAGGGAGGGCAATTGATACGCAGCGCCGGATCCTACGGACAGCTCATGGCCAAGGAAGGGTCCTATGCCCAGATTCGGCTTCCCTCAGGGGAAGTGCGCAAGGTGCGCATCGAGTGCAAGGCGACGATCGGTCAGGTCGGAAACATAGAGCATGAAAATGTGAGCATCGGAAAGGCCGGTCGTTCACGGTGGCTGGGGATACGCCCCCATGTAAGAGGCGTCGTCAAGAACCCTGTCGATCACCCGATGGGGGGAGGAGAAGGAAAGTCCTCCGGGGGAAGACATCCCACGACACCCTGGGGTGTTCCGACCAAGGGGTATAAGACGAGGAAGAACAAGTACTCTGACAAATATATAGTAAAGAGAAGGGGTTAACAGAGTGGCGCGTTCAATAAAAAAAGGTCCGTATATTGAGGAAAAGCTCCTGAAAAAGGTAGAAAAGGCTGAAGAAACGGGGAGCAGAACGGTGATAAAGACATGGTCTCGCCGATCAACGGTAATTCCTGAATTGGTGGGACACACCTTTGCCGTTCATAATGGCAAGAAGTTTATTCCCGTGTACGTCACGGAGAATATGGTGGGTCATAAGCTCGGTGAATTCTCGCCGACGAGAACTTTTTACGGCCACGCAGGTGATCGAAAATCGAAAGTGAAGAAACGGTAGATAGGGCCGATCAAAGCTTTTTGGAGTTAAAAATAGATGGAAGCGAAAGCTATAGCGAAGTACATCCGCATATCGCCGCAAAAGGTGAAACTGGTCGTTGATCTGGTGAGGGGCAAAAAGGTTGAGGACGCGGAAACGATTCTCACTTTTACAGAGAAGAAGGCGGCGCCGATCGTCAAAAAGGTGCTGAAGTCGGCGATGGCAAATGCGTCACAAAATCCTCACATCGACGAAAAGATACTCTATGTCAAAGAGATATTTGTAGGTCCGGGGCCCACATTGAAGCGATGGAGGGCGCGTGCGCAGGGCAGAGTAGCGCCGATTCGAAAAAGAACAAGTCATATTACGGTTATTTTAGACGAGCGGTAAGGGATTGAGGAGGTGAAAGTTTGGGCCAGAAGGTGAGTCCCATTGGTTTCAGGTTGGGCGTGAACAAAACGTGGAGTTCTCAGTGGTTTACGGAAAAGAACTACAGCAAGCTGCTTCACGAGGATATTAAAATTCGCAGGCATCTTAAGAAAAAGTTCTATCATGCCGGCATATCGAAAATCGAAATAGAGCGGGCGGCGGATAAGGCGAAGATCAATATCCATACAGCGAGACCGGGTATAATTATCGGAAGAAAAGGTTCCGAGATTGAAAAAATCAAAAAGGAACTTGAAGCATTTATGTCCGGCGAGGCGATAATTAATATAATGGAAGTCCGTAAACCGGAAATAGATGCACAGCTTGTAGCCGAGAATATAGCCCTTCAGCTTGAACGAAGGGTTGCCTTCAGGCGGGCAATGAAACGGGGTGTTACCTCGGCGCTGAAATTCGGAGCGAAGGGTATTCGCGTGGCCTGCGCCGGGCGTCTTGGCGGCGCTGAGATGGCGCGGCGCGAGTGGTATCGTGAAGGCAGAGTGCCGCTCCACACATTACGGGCGGACATTGATTACGGGTTTGCCGAAGCGAATACGACCTATGGTGTGATCGGAGTCAAGGTGCTCATTTTCCACGGTGAGGTTTTAGCCGACGCACAGGCGGTAACCGTATAGCGCAATAACTGAATAAAGCATGTGGCAGGCGACTGCTGCGAAGATTATGAGGCAGGGTAATATAGTATGTTAGCGCCAAAGAGAGTTAAATACCGGAAGTTGCAGAAAGCGAAGGGTTCAAAGCGTGGACAGGCCCAGAAGGGCAATGTGGTGAGCTTTGGCGAATTCGGACTTCAGGCCGTTTCAAATGGTGAAATCACGGCGCGGCAGATAGAGGCCGCTCGTATCGCAATTACGCGGCATGTGCGGCGTGGCGGAAAGATCTGGATACGGGTGTTCCCCCACAAGTCGATAACGCGAAAGCCTGCTGAAACGAGAATGGGAAAGGGGAAGGGTTCGCCCGAAGAATGGGTGGCCGTGGTAAAGAAAGGCGCCGTTCTTTATGAAATGGAAGGAATCTCCAAGGAGATTGCTCGCGAGGCCTTTCGATTAGCGGCTCAGAAGCTTCCCATAGAAACGAAATTTCTTTCGAGGGATATATTCGATGAAGGTTAAGGAGATACGAGAACTGAGCATAGAAGAACTGCAACAAAAGGAGAAAAGTCTGGCGGAAGATCTTTTCAAACTTCGTTTCAGGTTCACGTCGGGTCAGCTCGATTCGCCGGCGTCGATGAGGGAAATACGCAGAGATATGGCGCGAGTAAAGACAATTCTCAGGGAGAAGGGGGTTGCAGAATAGGATGGAAACCCGCGGAATCAGAAAGACCATCCAGGGTGTGGTCGTCAGTGATAAGATGGATAAAACAGTTGTCGTACGAACTGAGCGGTTGATTAAATATCCCAAGTTTCACAAGTACATAAGAAGACACGTGAAATATAAGGCTCACGACGAGACGAACGAGTGTAGAGTCGGCGATCGTGTGCTGATAGCGGAGTCGCGGCCGTTGAGTAAGGAAAAGCGATGGCGCGTACGCCAAATATTAGAGAAGGCGAAATAGAACGTTTCAAGCGGTGAGGTTGTCGTCATGATACAGATGCAAACGTCGTTGAATGTGGCGGATAATTCCGGGGCCAAGCGTGTAAGCTGCATAAAAGTGCTTGGCGGATCAAAGAGGCGTTACGCCCGGATCGGCGATGTCATAGTTGTTGCGGTGAAAGAGGCCATCCCCCACTCGAAGGTGAAGAAGGGCGATGTCTTGAAGGCGGTGGTGGTGAGAACGGTGAAAGAAGTGGGACGCGAAGATGGGTCCTATCTGAAATTTGACGATAATGCTGCCGTGTTGATCAACGATTCGCTGGAACCTATCGGGACTCGAATCTTCGGTCCCGTTGCCAGGGAACTGCGAGCCAAACAGTTTATGAAAATAGTCTCATTGGCTCCTGAGGTCATTTAAAAGAACGCGGAAAATTGCGAAAAGCAGGAATTGGCACATGTATATAAAAAAAGGTGATATGGTCAGGGTCGTAGCCGGTAAGGAAAAAGGCAAAACCGGCAAAGTGCTTTCGATTCTTCGGGACAGGGAACGAGTGGTAGTGGAGAAAGTAAACCTTGTCAAGAAGCACCAGAGACCGGATGCGAAGGGCAAAGGGGGAATTCTGGAGAAAGAGGGTTCCATCCATGTATCGAACGTGATGGTCATCTGCAGTAAATGCGATGATGCGGTTCGAGTAGGACACAAAGTCTTGGAAGACGGTAAAAAGGTCCGTATCTGTAAAAAGTGTAACGAGATACTGGATGAGTAATCTGAGGACAGTTTGATGGCGCGATTAAGAGAATACTACAGAAAAGAAGTGATTCCTGCGTTAACCGAAAAGTTCGGTTATAAAAATGTGATGGAAGTCCCAAAATTAGAAAAGATCGTGGTGAATATGGGGCTTGGCGAGGCGATACAAAATGTCAAAATACTTGATAATGCCGTCGCCGAACTTGCGCAGATCGTAGGGCAGAGGCCTGTCATTACAAAGGCGAGAAAATCGATCGCCACCTTTAAACTTCGAAAGGGCATGTCCATAGGCTGCTCGGTAACCCTGAGAAGCGACCGGATGTTCGAGTTTTTCGACCGATTTGTGAATATCGCCATTCCCAGAATCAGGGATTTCAGAGGTATTTCACCGAAATCATTTGATGGACGAGGTAATTTTTCCACCGGGGTGACGGAGCATTATATATTCCCTGAGATAGATTATGACAAGATCGACAAGGTGCTGGGCCTGAACATAACAATCGTCACTACGGCAAAAACGGACGAAGAAGCCCGAGAATTATTAAGGCTTATGGGAGTGCCGTTTCGAAATTAGGTTTTGGAGGAGCGAGTGTGGCAAAGAAATCCTTGATGGTGAAGGCGAAACGCAAGAAAAAATTTTCCGTACGGGAATATAATCGCTGTCCGCTCTGTGGTAGACCGCGCGCATATTACCGTAAGTTCGACATGTGCAGGCTCTGTTTGAGAAAACGGGCACTGAACGGTGAAATACCGGGCGTGATCAAGGCAAGCTGGTAAGAGGTGTGAACTCATGGGAATGACAGATCCAATAGCCGATATGCTTACAAGAATACGTAATGCAAATCGGAACAAATTTAAAAGTGTTGATGTCCGGATGTCGAGAGTAAATACGGAAATTGCAAAGGTATTGAAGCGATCGGGCTATATCGGCGGATACGACGTAAAAAAAGATAATCGCACAAAGCACAATGTGTTGAGGATCTATTTGAAATATTCTCCTTCGAAGGCGACGGCCATTCAGGATTTACAGAGAGTAAGCAAGCCGAGCCGGAGGGTGTATTCAAGATGTACAGATATCCCACAGGTGTTGAACGGATATGGCATTGCGATACTTTCTACGTCAAAAGGCATCGTGACGGATAAAGAAGCCCGTGCCATGAACGTGGGCGGTGAAATCATTTGCAGTGTGTGGTAGGATATTCCTTCATATCGCACATGCGTGTCGGGAGATTGATTCATGTCGAGGATTGGTAGAAAACCAATAAGTATTCCTGAGAATGTAAAAATTACGCAGGATGGGGACAATATACGGGTGGAAGGTCCCAGGGGATCGCTTGAACGAACGATTCCCAAGGAGGTTGATCTTGCAATTGACGGCGGTGCTGTCGTGGTGACAAGGAAATCCGATGATACCAAAGGGAGGGCGCTTCACGGGCTGGCGCGGACCCTTGTAGCGAACATGATGACAGGGGTAAGCCAGGGATTTGAAAAGAAGCTGGAGATTGTGGGGGTCGGATACAGGGGTGAAATTGAGGGAAATGTTCTCAAACTGCTGATTGGCTATTCAAAACCTGTGGAATATCATGTTGCCGACGGTATTAATGTGACCATTGAACGACAGGTCAATATGACCGTATCGGGCATAGATAAAGAGTTGGTTGGCAAAGTGGCTGCCGAGATAAGGGGACTCAAGAAACCGGAACCTTACAAGGGCAAGGGGATACGGTATGCCGGCGAAACGGTGCGCAGAAAAGTCGGCAAGTCGGCAGGCTAATACTTATTACTGATATTAGAGGAGTTACGAACGGTGTCTTCTGAAAAGAAACTGAGAAAAGTCAGGGAAAGGCGTCAAACGCGAGTTCGAAGCAAAATTTTCGGAACGGTACGGCGTCCCCGTCTTTCCGTCTACAGAAGTTCAAGATATATATATGTACAGGCAATAGCCGATGATGTGGGAAGAACACTGGCCGAGGCGTCCGCGCTTAGCCGCGAGCTGAAGGATTCCATCAGCGGCCTCAAGAAGGTGGACGCGGCAACGGAAGTCGGCAGGCTTATAGGCAGAAGGCTTCTGGAGCAGAATATTAACGAGGCTGTGTTCGATAGAGGAAGATACCTCTACCACGGGCGCATAAAAGCGGTCGCAGAGGGTGCACGGGACGCGGGATTAAAAATTTAAACTTGAAACGACGTGGAAAAGGAAGACATGGAAGAGATCGAACTTCTTGATAAGGTAATTGCAATCAAAAGAACGGCCAAAGTGGTAAAGGGCGGCCGGCGATTCCGATTCAGTGCCGTGATGGTGGTAGGTGATGGAAACGGCTCTGTGGGAATCGGTCTCGGCAAGGCCCATGAAGTTCCCGAGGCAATTCGCAAGGGGACGGAAATGGCCAAAAAAAACATGGTCCAAATAGCGCTTAATGGTGGAACGATTCCCCACGAGGTGCTGGGACACTTCGGGTCGGGAAGGGTGCTGCTCAAACCTGCTTCAAAGGGAACGGGTCTGATTGCAGGCGGTGCGGTGCGCGCCGTTCTCGAGGTGGCCGGTGTGCATGATATTTTGACCAAGTGCCTCGGGTCGCACAATCCCCATAACCTGGTGAAAGCGACAATGGCCGGGCTCCGAGGATTGCGAAGCGCCGAAGACATTGCCCTGTTGAGAGGCAAAGAAGTAGCCGAGATATAAAAGTACGCGAGGAGTCCATTGTGGCGAAGCAGCTTAAAATTACACTGGTAAAGAGTCCTATCGGGAGACCGGAGAAGCAACGTGCGGTGCTCCGCGGCATGGGACTGGTGAAGATGAATAAGACGGTCTATCTGCAGGATACCCCGGAGATCAACGGCATGGTCAGAAAAGTTGCCCATTTGGTTTCTGTGGAAGCGCATGAGGGAGAAGAATAATGAGACTGAATGAGTTACGGCCCCCTGCCGGCGCCAAAAAGAAGAAAAAAAGAGTAGGCCGCGGCAATGGGTCAGGTCATGGAGGCACATCGTGCAAGGGTGCGAAGGGCCAGAATGCGCGTTCAGGCGGAAAGGTCAAGCCCGGATTCGAGGGCGGGCAGATGCCTCTGACCAGACGTTTGCCGAAACGGGGATTTAAGAACCCCTTCCGGAAGGATATAGTCGCCGTTAATGTGGAAACGCTGGCCCGATTTGATCAAGGCGACGTGGTCGACGTTGATGCGCTGATTGAAAAAGGCATTATCAAGCGGCGGGGTGACGGTGTAAAGATCCTTGGCAGAGGAGAGATCAGTATTCCGCTGACAGTGAAGGTGCAAGGGATAACGAAGAGCGCACGAGAGAAAATCGAGGCATCGGGCGGTTCAATAGAGGTCGTGTAAATTGCTGAGCGGATTTAAAAATATCGGAAAAATTCCGGAATTGCAGAAAAGGATTCTTTTCACCTTTTTGCTGTTAGCCGTCTATCGCGTAGGGGCGCATGTGCCGACCCCCGGGATTGATACGCAGGCACTGGCCGCTTTCTTTGAGCAGGCAAAGGGCTCACTTCTCGGACTTTTCGATATGTTTGCCGGGGGGGCCTTGAGCACCCTGTCCGTCTTTGCACTGGGCATCATGCCGTACATCAGTGCGTCGATTATCCTGCAGCTGTTGACGGTCGCCGTGCCGCATCTCGAAAAGCTTTCCAAGGAAGGTGATGCGGGCAGACGAAAAATCACCCAGTATACGCGATACGGAACAGTTCTTTTAAGTATTATACAGGGATTTGGCATCGCCGTGGGGTTGGAAAACATGGCGGGGCCCTCGGGGCTCTCAGTGGTAATCACGTCCGGATGGGCATTCAGAATTATGACAGTGATTACGCTGACTGCGGGAACCTCCTTTATTATGTGGCTCGGTGAGACCATCACTGAAAAGGGTATCGGAAACGGTATTTCACTGATAATATTTGCCGGAATTGTTTGTCGCGGGCCTGCGGCTGTGTATAACACGCTGCGGCTTGTGTCGACAGGTGAAATGGGAATATTTTTCGCGATTATACTCCTTCTGATGATGGTGGCGGTCGTAGGGGTGATTGTCTTTGTGGAAAGCGGACAGCGGAGAATTCCCGTTCAGTATGCAAAGCGGGTGGTAGGAAGAAAGATGTACGGCGGTCAGACAACCCATCTGCCGCTGAAGGTGAATACGGCCGGTGTGATACCTCCGATTTTTGCATCATCGATTATTATGTTCCCCGCCACGATCGCAAACTTTGTTCCTCATCCCTGGATGAAGACTGTTGCCGGTTTTCTGATGCCGGGGCAGGTTATATATGAACTGCTCTATGTGGCGTTTATTGTGTTTTTCTGTTATTTTTACACGGCAGTCACCTTTAATCCCGTGGACGTAGCTGATAATATGAAAAAACACGGCGGCTATGTTCCCGGAATCAGGCCGGGAAAGAAGACAGCGGAGTACATTGACCGCATACTCACGCGGATTACCTTCAGTGGCGCCGTGTACGTGTCTGCGGTATGCGTATTGCCGAGCATTCTGATAAGTCAGTTGAATGTCCCCTTTTACTTTGGAGGGACGGCGCTTCTTATTGTAGTGGGTGTGGCACTCGATACGGCCGGACAAATTGAAACACATTTGCTGACACGGCAGTATGAGGGATTTATGAAGAAGGGACGAATAGGCAGGAGGAGGTAGCCGCCTCAGAGGTTCATTCAAGGTATTTGATGATGATTGTGTTAAAAACTCCGGAAGAAATTGAGATAATGCGGGAGAGTAACGCAATCGTAGCGGAGATATTGGAAGAACTGAGAAGTCTTGTGCGGCCTGGAATCAGCACGCGCGAGCTCGATCAACATGCTGAAAAGGCTGCAAAAGCCAGGGGGGGCGTGCCCGCGTTTAAAGGGTATGGGGGGTTCCCCTATGCGCTCTGCGCGTCTATTAATAATGAAGTAGTGCATGGGTTTCCGTCGGACCGGGAGTTGGTTGAAGGCGATATTGCAAGCCTTGATTTCGGCGTGAACTACAGAGGATATTTCGGAGATGCGGCGATTACCGTAGCCGTAGGGCAGATATCCGAAAACGCGGCAAAGCTCATGAGAGTGACGAAGGAAGCACTTTTAAAAGGAATAGAAAACGCTCGATCGGGGAAACGTCTGGGAGATATATCCCATGCGGTGCAGGATTATGTCGAGAGAGCCGGGTATTCTGTCGTAAGAGATTATGTAGGGCACGGAATAGGCAGGAATCTGCATGAAGACCCGGCCGTGCCGAATTATGGATCACCTGGAAGAGGTGTTTTACTCAAGCCCGGCATGGTGCTTGCGATAGAACCGATGATCAATGAAGGCGCCTATGAGGTCAAGGTAAAGTCCGACGGATGGACTGTGATAACGGCCGATGGAAAATTGTCGGCTCATTTTGAGCACACGGTTGCAATTACAGACAACGGTCCCGATGTATTGAGTAGAATGCCGGCATCGTCAATGCCATGATAGGGTGAACGAGTCGGAGGCGATATGGCAAAAGAAGAATCTATAGTGGTTGAGGGTACTGTGGTTGAGCCGCTGCCCAATGCGATGTTTCGTGTGGAGCTTGAGAATGGCCATCGCGTGCTTGCCCATATTTCGGGGAAAATGAGGATGCATTTTATAAAGATACTGCCGGGAGACAAGGTGACGGTGGAACTGTCGCCTTACGATTTGACGAGAGGTCGTATTACCTACCGGTCAAAATAATTGTTAAAGAGAAAATGGAGAACGTAACGTGAAAGTCAGAGCATCAGTCAAAAGAATATGTGACAAATGCAAGATTATCAAACGGCGCGGCGTCATAAGGGTAATTTGTGAGAATCCAAAGCATAAACAGCGTCAAGGATAGGGAAGGAGAATTGCAGGGTGGCACGAATTGCAGGCGTTGATTTACCGAAAAATAAGCGGATGGAAATCGCACTTACGTATATTTACGGTATAGGAAAAACGAAGGCGAAGGAAATTCTTGGAGAAGCGGGGATTGATTTCGACACAAAAACTGATGATCTTGCTGACGATCAGATTACGGCGATCAGGAACATTATCGACAAAGAGCACAAGGTCGAAGGTGATTTGCGAAGAGAAGTGTCCATGTCTATCAAGAGACTTATGGACGTGGGGACATACCGCGGGTTACGACACAGAAAGGGTCTTCCTGTGAGGGGACAGCGAACCTGTACCAACGCACGCACCAGGAAGGGACCCCGAAGGGCGATTGGCGGTAAGAGAAAGAAATAGGAAAGATTGGAGGAACAATGGCTCGACCATCGCGAAGGGGCGTTAAAAAGAAGGAAAAGAAAAATATCAGTGAAGGTATTGCGCATATTCAATCGACTTTCAATAATACTATTGTCACCATAACCGATGTAAGTGGAAATGTCATTTCCTGGTCATCGGGTGGGGCTCAGGGATTTAAAGGTTCTCGAAAAAGCACTCCCTTTGCCGCACAGCTTACGGCCACGGAGGCGGTGAAAAAGGCAAAGGTGCACGGACTGAGAAGTGTGCAGGTTTACGTGAAAGGGCCGGGAGCGGGTAGAGAATCCGCCCTGAGGGCACTTCAGGCTGCCGGTCTTACCATAACGCTTATACGGGACGTCACGCCGATTCCCCATAATGGGTGCCGTCCACCGAAGCGAAGAAGAGTTTAATATACACTACTACGTTTTGATACTGTTTTTTCGGTATCTATGGAGGAATATTTTGGCAAGATACACTGAATCAGCATGCAGGATATGCCGAAGTGAGGGTATAAAGTTATTTCTCAAGGGCGACAGGTGTTACAGCGACAAGTGCGCCTTTGAACGGAGAGGATACGCTCCCGGCGAACATGGCCAGATGAGAGTGCGGAAGAAAAAATCCGATTACGGCGTGCAGTTGCGTGAAAAGCAAAAACTGAAACGGATGTACGGACTGATGGAGAAGCAGTTCCGTGGCTATTTTGTCAAGGCAGAGCGGGGAAAAGGTGTGACGGGAACGAAACTTCTCATACTGCTGGAAAGAAGATTCGATAATATGGTCTATCGAATGGGATTCGCAAATTCGAGAGACGATGCGCGACAGCTTGTACGGCACGGGCACTTTCTGGTGAACGGCAAAAAGGTAGATATACCCTCATATCTGATTAAGATAGGCGATAAAATCCAGGTTCGGGAAAAGTCTCGAAACGTAACGCGCATTCTCGAAGCGATGGATACCGTCGCGAGACGCGGCGTACCCCAATGGCTTGAGGTAGATAGGGATGCCTTTTCGGGCGTGGTGAAAATGATGCCCAATCGGGACGAGCTGACGATGCCTATTCAGGAGCAAATGGTGGTTGAGTTTTACTCCAAGTAGCAGGAAACCATCTTACTTTTATGAGGAATTGGAAATATGCAAAAGAACTGGCGCAGTCTAATAAAACCAAAACGGATAGAAGTTGATGAGGATACTCACAGCCAATTTTATGGTGAATTTGACTGCCAGCCTTTAGAAAAGGGTTATGGCACTACCCTTGGCAATTCATTACGAAGAGTACTTCTTTCTTCCATCTATGGTGCAGCGATTACATCGGTGCGGTTTGATGGCGTCCTTCATGAATTTTCGACCATACCGGGTGTGAAAGAAGATGTAAGCAGCATTGTTTTGAATCTTAAGGGAGTTCGTCTGAAACTGCATCAGGGGGAGCAAAAGTTTATTCATATCGATGCCTCTGTGGAAGGGGTCGTAACGGCAGGCGACATCATAACCGACGGTACGGTGGAGGTGTTGAACAAAAATCACCACATCGCGACGCTTTCAAAAGGAGCGAATCTGAAAGCTGAACTGACGGTAAAGATCGGGAAGGGCTATGTTCCTGCAAAAAGCGAAAAAGAGATGGATCAACCCGAGGGAACGATTAATATCGATGCCACCTTTTCTCCGATAAAGAGGGTGGCATACTCGGTATCGAACGCCCGTGTCGGGCATATTACTGATTATGACAGACTGGTCATTGAAATATGGACTGATGGAGGCGTATTCCCCGAAGACGCGCTCGCCTATGCGGCGCGCATATTGAAAGAGCAACTCGATGTATTTATCAATTTCGAAGAAATTGAAGAAGAGGGAGAACACAAAGAAGTTGAAGAAGAAGAACAGGTGAACGAAAACCTCTTTAAAAGCGTCGATGAACTGGAGCTGTCTGTCCGATCGGCGAATTGCCTTAAAAATGCTGGGATTCAATATATAGGAGAATTGGTCCAGAAAACTGAAGCCGAGATGCTCAAGACAAAAAACTTCGGCAGAAAATCGCTCAATGAGATCAAGGAGATTCTGGGTGAAATGGGCCTCGGATTGGGAGTTAAAATGGATTTCCCGCCGCCTTCGAAGGAACCCGAAGAAGAGAAGTAACACCGTCTAGAAAGGAACGAAGTGCCATGCGTCACAGAAAGGCCGGAAGAAAACTGGGAAGAACGTCGAGTCACAGAAAGGCGATGATGAGAAATCTTGTCACATCCCTTCTGAAATACGAGAAAATAACGACAACGGATGCCAAGGCCAAGGAATTGAGGAGTGTTGCCGAAAAAATGATTACTTTGGGTAAGACCGGAACACTTCATGCGAGGCGGCAGGCACTCTCTTTTATTCGCGACAGAACGGTGGCCGACAAGGTATTTACCGAGTTATCGTCCCGCTACAACGACAGGGCCGGCGGCTATACCAGAATAATAAAAATGGCAAACAGAATGGGTGATAATGCGCCGATGTCGGTAATTGAACTGGTGTAAGACACCAAAAAGAAACAGTACATGGGGGGCGAGGCGGAGACCTTGCCCCTTTTTTTGTTCTTGATTTTTCTGATGTGGCCGTTATAATCAACTCATTATGTGTGAAGGACTTATTATATGATTGGGTTTCAGATCGACCGGCAATCGAGGGTGATGATGGACCCAAGGAGGTGATAGTATGGCAGAGGAAAAGATAGGCGAAGTGGTGAAGTTTTTTGCGAAACCGAGTGTCGCCGCTGTCAAGATTACAGCGGGGGAATTGCACGTGGGCGATAAGATCAAATATAGCGGCCATACCACGGATTTTGAAGAGATTATTGACTCGATGGAAATTAACAATGAAAAAGTGGAAAAAGCCGTGCCCGGGGATTATATCGGCGTCAAAGTGATCGAGCGTGTACGTCCCGGAGACGAAGTATTCAGAATTCTGCCCGACTGAGCACTCCATCGCGGCATCCACGTAAAAAGTAAAGGCCATGGGCTCCTTTGGACGGGAGACTCCATGGCTTTTTCTTGATGAAAGGTTTCCCTTGCCCATGAGCTATCAGGGTTCCTTAACGTTCTTGAAGGATCTGGAAAAAAAGGGGATCAACATGGATCTCGGTCCCGTTTCGCGGCTGCTTACCCGTCTGGGCAATCCGCACCGAGCCTATGCGACCATTCACATTGGAGGAACCAACGGCAAAGGCTCGGTCGCCGCGATGCTTGCCTCAATCCTTAGGGCCGGTGGGTACCGGGTGGGTTTATATACGTCGCCCCACCTTGTCGATTTCCGTGAACGCATCAGAATAGATGATCGGCTGATACCGAAAGAGGATGTGATAGATTGCATCGATACTGTCAGACGGTCGATGTGCGAAGACATTACGTACTTTGAAATGGCGACGGTTATGGCCTTTTTGTATTTTCAACGGTGTCGCGTCGATGTTGCCGTCGCGGAAGTAGGGATGGGGGGAAGGCTTGATGCAACGAATTGCGTCGATCCTGAAGTATCTATTATTACGAATATATCGCTGGAGCATCAACAGTATCTTGGACGACGACTTACGGAGATTGCGCGGGAAAAGGGGGGCATTATAAAAGAAAAGTGTCCCCTGATCACCGGGGTGCGTCAGAAACAGGTGATTGCCCTGCTGGAGGAGATGGCCCGATACAAGCGGGTGCCCTTTATGAGAGAAGGAAAGGATTTCAAGGTCCGATACAGGGGAGAGGGAAAAATTTCCTACTATGGAATGCATAGGTGCTTCAGGAATCTTCCGCTTCCACTCCCGGGGCGGCATCAAGCCGACAATGCCGCTCTGGCTCTGGCCGCCACAGAGATGCTTCAGCAAAAAGGATTTGTACTTTCCGATGAGTCGGTGGTGAAGGGCGTTGCCGACACGCGATGGGAGGGAAGGCTTGAGACGCTCAGCGTCGATCCTCGGGTGATTGTCGACGGCGCCCATAATCCCGCCGGCATGTCGGCGCTGTGCAGGGCGCTTCGCAGCGACTTTTCCTATGAGAGGCTCATTGTGGTGTTTGGGGTGATGAACGACAAGCATTACGTCACGATGCTTCGCATGCTTGCCGGGATGGCGGACAGGGTGATCATGACCGAACCGGAAGTGGCGCGAAGTCTTCCCGCAAGGCGTTTATCCCGACTGGCACGCACCTGTACCGTGCCTGCCGAGGTAGTAAAAAATCCTCGAGAGGCACTGCTTCGCGCCGTAAAGCAGGCGGGCGCAAATGATCTTGTCTGTGTAACCGGTTCTCTTTATCTTGTTGGTGCGGTAAAAGCCGATTTCCCCTTTTAGATGTTCAAACCACCTCTTTTATGGTAGATACATGCTCATTCTGGGTACAACACAATAGACACAGGAGAGAGTGTCCGTGAAAGGCCTGCTCAAATGCAGTTTCTTAATTATGTGGATGGTGATTCTTTGGCCGGTGTTCCCCCTGTGCGCCCTTGATCGTGGTGCACCGGCTGGTCCTTATGAAATAGAAGCCGACAGCATATCCTTTGACCGCGATAGTGAAACCTATGATGCCGAGGGAAATGTGACAATATACTTTGCGGACGGCTATCTCAAAGCCGACAGCGTAGTGCTTCGTAAAATTTCAGAAGAGGCCATTGCCGAGGGAAACGTGGTGATTGCAGATGGCGCCGATCGTATGGAGGGGCAAAGGGTCGAGTTCAATGTAGCTGATAAAAGCGGCATCATTTCAGATGGAAAGATCTTTATTGAGAAAAATCACCTCTATTTGAGAGGAAAAAAGATAGAGAAAAAGGGAGATGCCACCTATTCGCTCGAGGAGGCGACCGTGACAACCTGCGACGGCGACAATCCCGATTGGAAAATTACCGGTGAAAGAATCAATGTCGTCATCGATGGATACGGGACGATGGCGCAGGGGTTTTTCAAGGTGAAGGATGTGCCGCTTCTCTACGTGCCCTACATGATATTCCCGGCAAAAACAACCAGACAAAGCGGACTGCTCTACCCTCGAATCGCCTATTCACGCGACAAACTGGGTCTGGATCTGGAAATCCCCCTTTACTGGGCCATTTCGGATGAGGCCGATGCCACCTTTTATCAAAGATACATGGACAAACGAGGATTTCAGGAAGGGGTGGAGTTTCGCTACTGCCTCGGCGCATCTTCCTTTGGGACATTCTATGCAGATTTTCTGAACGACCATATGGATATCGTCGGAGTGGACGAAGCGGGATCGCTTTTTCGGGACTGGGAAGGAGAACAGAAGCGGTGGTCCTACTATCTTGATCATGAAACTCGATTCGAGTCAGGCCTGTATCTTAAGGCGAGCCTGAAAAAAGTATCGGACAACTGGTATTTCAAGGATTTCGATTCCCATAATTATTATCTGAGGCATTATGACACAGACACCAATAAGCGTTTTTCTCGAGTATCGTTTTATGGAGACAAATCGTTGCCGATGTTGAGGTCATCGGTTCGCCTCGCCAAGGATTGGAACCTGTTTAATCTGACGGCACGGACCCAATATACGGACAATTTTCAGAGTTACTCCAATGACGACACGCTCCAGAAATATCCGGAAATCACGCTGACAGGGATCGAACAACCCCTCGCCGGCACCCCCTTTCATATCGCCATGGGATCCTTTTACGGCTACTATTACAGAACCGCTGGACAGAGAGGACACCTCTTCGACATTGCGCCGGTGCTTTCGCTGCCGATGAACGTCGGTTCTTACTTTTCCTTTACCCCTGAGATCGGGGTAAGAGAGACCGTCTGGGACAGTGAGGATACCAGTGGCCTGACCTCCGGAAACAGTAAAAGCAGAGAGATCTATCATGTCGCCGCGACCCTCGATTCGGAGCTTCAGCGCGTCTTTCACGTGGGCGGTCAATCGGTCGACAAGATCCGCCACAGCATACGGCCTGAAATCACTTATCGCTATGTTCCCAATGTCGAAGCAGCTGATCGACCAGACTTTGTCGATGCCGTCGACGAGGAAAACCGGATAATCTGTGCACTGACAAATACATTGACGGCGCGGGTCAGGGATGAACAGGGCGCTGTCTCGTACCGGGAAATTCTCAATCTGAAACTGAGTCAATCCTATGACATCATAGAGGCAAGGAGAAACCCTGGTCCCGGGGCGCAGGAGCGGCGGCCCTTCAGTGAGGTAGGCATGGAAATGGATCTGTCGCCCAATGAGTACTGCTATGCCGATATCGATTCAATTTATGACGTGAACGCCGGAGAATGCAAGGCGCTCAACAGTGCCGTTACTGTACTGGATTCTCGCGGTGATTCCGCAGTGTTCGAATACCGCTATACCCAGGATGAACTGGAGGAACTGAACCTTTATCTCAAGGCAAAGATAACGGAACGAGTGGCTCTTTCCTATGTGGTAAGAGATAATAAACTGGATAACCGGACGCTTGAAACATCCTATGGATTTACCTACCAAAAGCAGTGCTGGCAGGTTGCCTTTGAGTATCGCGATTCCTATGACGACCAGGAATTTTTGTGCGTATTTTCGCTGTTCGGCCTTGGTACTGGAGAAAAAATGTCGGGGGCAGGTTCTCGCGACAATCTTTAAAAGGGATTATGAGTTTTTTCACTTGACAAAAGGATATTAATTTCATAGGTTACCCCTTCAGTTTTTGACTACAGCTATGGTGGATTATGAAAACATACAGCGCAAAAAAAGAAGACATATCAAAGGCGTGGTATCTCTTTAACGCCGACGGCCTGGTGTTGGGTCGGCTGGCAAGTGAGATAGCAAAACGACTGAGAGGCAAACATCGTCCTCTCTACACTCCCCATGTCGATACAGGAGATTTCATTGTCGTGATCAATGCCGAGAGGATCAGGCTCACCGGCAATAAACTTACCGATAAGATGTATTACCGCCATAGCGGATATCCGGGTGGATTGAAAACGACCAGTGCGCGGGAGTTACTCGAAAAAGAGCCGGAATCGCTGTTACGGTATGCGGTGAAGGGCATGTTGCCGAAAAACAGCCTTGGAAGACAAATGCTGAAAAAACTCAAGATATACCGGGGGAGTGAGCATCCGCATGAGGCTCAACAGCCCGAAATGCTGCAAATGTAAAATTGCGACGGGAGAAAGAGGACGACTATGGCTCAGAAAAGATACTATGCGACGGGAAAGAGGAAAACTGCCGTTGCACGAGTATGGATGTCGGAAGGGAACGGCGAATTCGTCGTCAATAAAAGAAGTTTAGACGAATATTTCGGGCTGGAAACGCTGAAGCGTCTTATTCGTCAACCGCTGGATATGACCCAGACTCAGAATAAGTTTGATTTCTTTGTCAATGTGCGGGGGGGCGGTATCGCAGGGCAGGCAGGTGCGGTAAAACACGGCATCTCCAAGGTGCTGGTGGAATATAATGAAGAGCTGAAGGCCGTGTTAAAGAAGGCCGGCTTTCTCACGAGAGATGACCGCATCAAGGAGCGTAAGAAATACGGTCAGCCTGGTGCGCGCAAACGGTTCCAATATTCGAAACGATAATCAAAAAAACAAAAACAGCGGGGGGCTTTTGCTCCCCGTTTTTCATTGGGGGCGCCTGTGATACAAGTCGGAATTTACGGAGCAAGCGGATATACGGGGCAGGAATTGATGCGACTGCTCACCTTTCACCCCGAGGTCGAGGTATCGGCGGTAACTTCCCGACGGTACAAGGGAGAGGCTTTTTCTAAAATATACCCCCATTTCAAGAAGTTGACGGACCTTGAATATATTGATGCATCGCCTGATGTTGTCGCGTCGCTTTGTGATGTGGTGTTTCTGGCCGTCCCCCACGGAGAGGCCATGAACGCGGCGCCTGTCTTTCTCGATGCCGGGAAAAAGGTTATTGATCTGAGTGCGGATTATCGTATACGGAACGTCGAGATATACGAGAAGTGGTATGTTACGCATACCTCGCCGCACCTGCTTTCGGAGGCAGTGTACGGTCTTCCCGAGCTGTATCGCGCCGCCGTCAAAGAGGCGCGGCTTGTGGCAAATCCCGGCTGCTATCCTACCAGTATTATTCTGGGACTGGCCCCCTTGCTGAAGGAGGGCCTTATTGACGCGACTTCGATAATTGCGGATTCAAAATCAGGCGTAAGCGGCGCCGGGAGGGAGCTGCAGATGACGTCGCTCTTTTGCGAAGTCAATGAAGGCTTCAAGGCCTATAAGGTGGGAACCCATCGTCATACGCCCGAAATAGAACAGGAATTGGGAAATCTGGCGGGGGCCGATGTAGCAATGATCTTTACGCCTCACCTGATTCCGATAGACCGCGGGATATTGAGCACTATATACGGGACCCTTCGGAAGAACCTCACGGCCGGCGATCTGATTGAACGCTATCGTGAGTTCTATCAATCGGAACCCTTTGTCAGAATATATGACGAAGGAACCTTCCCGAATGTGGTGTCGGTGAGAGGCTCGAACATGTGTGACATCGGCATTGCCGTTGATGTCCGTACCGGCCGCGTGATCCTGGTGTCAGCTATTGACAATCTGATAAAAGGCGCTGCGGGGCAGGCAGTGCAGAACATGAATCTTCTCTGCGGGATGCCTGAGGATGCCGGTCTCGGTCTTGTTCCGCTCTTTCCGTAAAAAAATCATATTGATTTGTCTGGTGAACGTCATGACGTTGCGTGTATACAATACCCTGACCAAGAAAAAGGAAGCATTCATTCCCCTCGAGGAAGGAAAGGTGGGCATGTACTGCTGCGGCATTACGGCCTATGACGTGTGTCATATCGGTCATGCCCGTTCGGCCATCGTATTCGACGTTATTTTTCGATATCTTCGCTATCGTGGCTATAATGTCGTCTATGTCAAAAATTTTACCGATGTAGACGATAAGATCATTGGAAAGGCCAACGCTGAAGGAACCAACATCGCTGCAATTGCCGACCGGTACATCAGGGAACACAACGACGATATGGATGCCCTCGGATTGGCGCGGCCGACCGTAACCCCAAGGGCAACCGAAAACATAAAGGGTATGATCCGAATGATCGATCGGTTGATCGAAGAAGGATTTGCCTACGTCGTTGACGGCGACGTATTTTATTCCGTGGATGCCTTCAGGGGATACGGTAAGCTTGCGGGGAGATCGCTCGACGACATGATGGCGGGCGCCAGAATCGAGGTGGACGTGAAAAAGAAAAACCCCTTCGATTTTGTACTCTGGAAGGGGAGCAAAGAAGGGGAGCCATGGTGGGACAGTCCATGGGGGAGGGGACGGCCCGGGTGGCATATCGAGTGTTCCGTCATGAGCCAGCGCTATCTGGGAGAAACCTTCGACATTCATGGCGGGGGCGAGGACCTGATTTTTCCCCATCACGAAAACGAGATCGCCCAGGCTGAAGGGGCGTCGGGAAAATTATTTGCACGATACTGGATTCATAACGGTTTTGTTAAAGTCAACAGCGAAAAAATGTCAAAATCGTTGGGAAATTTCTTTACCATCAAGGAGGTGCTTGCACAGTATCACCCCGAAGTCCTGCGGTTATTTATCCTTCAAAGCCATTATAAAAGCGTAATCGATTTTTCAGACGCAGCCCTGCGGGAGGCCAGGAGCGGCATGGAGCGATTTTACGGCACTTTGGCTACTATCGAGGAGACCTTGGCGCGAAATACCGCCTACAAGGATATTTCGGAAAAAGATATATTCGGGATACACGAAGAATACCTGAAGAAAATATCCCTGCTACCGGAGCGTTTTGTTGAGGCCATGGACGATGATTTCAACACGGCCCGTGCGATAGGCTATATCTTCGATACGGTGAGAATCCTTAACAGCTACATGGCGGATAAGACGTTCCTTCCGGAGGCCGAGCCTCTCTTTGTCCTGAATGCGGCAAAGGGGTATCTCCGGGAAGTGGGAAAGGTGCTGGGTCTGTTCCTGGACGATCCGGCCGCCTATTTTGAGCGCGACCGTGACAGGGAAACGGGAAAGCGCGCGCTCGACAGAGAAGAAATCGAGCAATTGATTGAAAGACGGTCGGAAGCTCGCCGGATGAAAGACTGGAAAAAAGCGGATCGGCTGCGCGACGAGCTTAAAGAAAAAGGGATTGTGCTCAAGGATAGTCCCGATGGGACGACTTGGACCGTCGAGTAGTTTCGCTTCTGTCAGTATGTAAAGGAGATGGTGATGGAGGCGAATTTGTGATTGTCCCGTTGCGCTTCGAATTCCTTGGTACGGAATACATGGGCATAGGAAATTTTTACGGGTCCTGCGACAAGGCTCGCTCCGACGGCGAAATCAGCTACTAAATGTTTCTTATCCACACTGTGACTCGAGGTAAAAGTGTTTCCGTCAAGAAAGATATCTCGTGCCACAGCCCTTCCCTCGGCGGAAGCGAAAAGATAAAATCCGAAAGGGAGCGCGTTTCCTGAAAGTCTTGTGTCCCGCTGATCCACGGGGGAGTTAGTATCGCCCGCCGGCCTGATGAGGGAAGTCCCGAAATCGGCGGGGATATGCCAGCCGAACCTGGTTTCCACTCCGCAATTTCCATAGGTATATACATTTCCCAGGGTTGCACCGAGGCGGGTGATTGTGTCACTGCCAAGACCGTCCTTATTTTCGATGCGGAATGTGCGCCACTTTCGTTCATAAATTACGGCAAGCCCCGGCTCATTGCAGATCTGATTGTCCCAGCCCCGGGGTTTGGCGACGCCTATCAGGCCATGCCACGTTTTTTGTGTCTCTTCGGCGAAGGAGAGCGGTCCCACCATCCCTGCCTGCAGTTCAATTGTGTCGAGACGACGCTCATTTTTGCTGTGAAAGGCAATGCTGCCATAAGTCCACCCCGCATAGGGGCGATCGGCCACAATCAGGTTGGTGTTTTCCGTATCTTCAGGGGTATACATGTTCTGCCCGATGCTGAGGGCAATATTCCGCTGGAGCCCTGCTTCGTTAATAAACGGAAGCCGCTTGATCCATCGCAGACTCCAGTCGGGAAGGGTGTCACTCTGAGCATAACTGGTAAGATCAGGCGAGATCCAGGTCAACTTGATCCCATTGGTGTAATCCTGATCAGTATTGGCAAACATGTCGTTTTCCACATACAGACTGAAGGTCCATGAGTCTTCAACATTGCCCGCCGCAACGCATCTTCCCGGGATCAGCAGTGCCGTGAGGCACAGCAGCAGAATGAAATGTATTTTCACCATGTTCCTTGTCGAGTCAACATGCGAAAGCTCCTCACATTGCATGAGGAGCTTCGAATGCTGGCGGCAGGATATGAATTATATCTGCCGGATTATTTCAGCACAGTCCAATCAATCGAAGGCCATGTCTGTTTTCCACACTTCCCATACTTTTCCCACCAAATCGGGACCCGGCTTGAGGGTCATCTTCCCCGGACGCCAGCCGGAGGGGGTTGCCTCGGTGCCTTTGCTTTCCCGTACAAGCTGGAATGCCTGAATCTGGCGCAGCGATTCGCTTACGTTTCTGCCCACCGGCGGGGTGAGCACTTCAAAGCCCTGCACAACGCCGTCGGGATCAATGATAAACCGTCCCCTTGTTTCAACGCCGGCATTGTCGTCGTAGATGCCGTATACGGTTCCCACCTTTCCGCCCGCATCCGATAGCATGGCGAAGGGAACGCCCCCGTCCACCATTTTTGCAAGTTCGTTGTCGTTCCACATTTTATGTACAAACACACTGTCGATGCTCATTGATAACACTTCGACGCCCAGCTTCTTGAATTCAGGGTATTTTTCGGCAACTGCCGAAATTTCCGTTGCTCAGACAAAGGTAAAATCACCGGGATAAAAGCAGAGTACCACCCATTTTCCCAGAAATTCCGATAATTGCACATTAATGAATTTTCCTTTGTAGTATGCCGGGGCGGTGAAATCCGGCGCCTTCTGTCCGACCTTGATCATAGCAGTTGCCTCCTTTTTAATCGGTTCCTCCGCAGGGTGTGGCGCGTCTTTTTTCTCACCGACAGGGCCTCCCGTCGGTCGAGCGCATCCAGCCTTAATTTCTTCTGCCATAGACCTTCCTCCTTTCATGCATCTTCTGGTAAGTCCTATGCAGCAATTGAATGTGTATATTATACACGGATTATCAGTAAAATCAAAAGATGAAAATGCCAGGGGAAGGTGCATCATATCAAAAAACATTCGCCATCAGATAAAAAAATATGTAATATGCTGCAGTTGCCTTTTGACGGTCGAAAATGAACCATATGCAGTGGGATGGATCTGCCGGCATGACGAATGAATTGTCTTGTGAATGTCTGCAAAGGTCTCCGGGGGAGACGAAATGAAAAAAGGCAGGGAAAAGCGTTTCAATACAACGGCTACGGATATTCAGACGGAAACGGGAGAATTGACGATATTCATCTCAGGGCGGCTTTCTCTGGATACGATGGACGAGGTGGTGAGAGAAGTGCGGGCGCTCATAAAAAGAACGCAGCCGGCTGCGGTTGCCATTGATTGCAGCGGTATTGACTATCTCGACAGCGCCGGCGCCATGGCGCTCCTTTCGATTACAGAGGACATGGCATCCCGCTCGGTTCCCTGCCGGCTCGCCAATCTCAGGGAAGATCATAGAAATGTGCTCGAACTGCTGGATCCGTCGGCGCTCTCCGTACGAACACGTGCCTCCGGTCGGTCCTATCCCGGGCTTATCAGTTATATCGGAGAGGCCAGTCGTGCAGCGGTAAACGATGGGGTGATGCTGATGACCTTTCTTGGGGATGTCATTCATGCCCTTGGGCACTCATGCGTCCACCCCCGGTCGATCAGGTGGAACGACGTGTTGCACTATATGGCACGTGCCGGCGTGGAAGGGCTGCCTATTGTCGGTCTTATAAGTCTTCTGGTGGGACTTATTATTGCATTTATGTCGTCCCTGCAATTAAAACCGCTGGGAGGAAATATTTTTGTGGCCTCCCTGGTGGGCATTGCCGTCGTCAAGGAACTGGGCCCCCTGATGACAGCGATCATCGTCGCGGGCCGTTCAGGATCAGCCTTTGCCGCAGAGATAGGCACCATGGTCGTCAACGAAGAGCTGGACGCCCTGGTGACGATGGGATTCGATCCGGTGGAGTTCCTTGCCTTGCCGAAAGTGGTAGCGGCGCTTCTGGTAGTGCCGCTTCTTACGCTGTACGCCGATCTTTTCGGGCTTGTGGGTGGTCTGATCGTGGGGGTGGTGGGAATGGATCTCACCGTGGGAACCTACGTGAATCAAACCGCCATCAGTATTTCACTTAATGATGTGGCTACAGGGCTTGTAAAGTCGATAGTCTTTGCGGCCCTTATTGCCGGGATCGGCTGTCACAAAGGTCTGCAGGTCAAACGCGGCGCCGAAGGGGTCGGCGCCGCCACAACATCGGCGGTCGTATCGGCCATCTTCCTGATTGTGGTGGCCGATTCCGTCTTTGCCATAGTATTTCACTACGTATGATATGATGGGACGTGGAGAAATTGATTGTCGACATGCCCTATCTGTGACGGAGGGCATATGAACGGCAAAGGTGAGGTGCTCATTTCGGTGGAACATATGACCGCGGAGCTGGAAGGCAACGTGATTCTCAGAGATGTCAGCTTTGAGGTCTACAGAGGAGAAATTCTGGTCATCATGGGCAGAAGCGGTTCCGGAAAGTCGGTATTGCTCAAGCACATGATAGGGCTTTATCAGCCTGCCCGGGGAAGGGTGCTTGTCAATGGCGTGAATATCCATACAGCCGAGGGTGAGTCGTTGCGGCGAGTAAGGGACGGGATGGGCATTCTTTTTCAGGCGAGTGGTCTCCTCGGTTCGATGACGCTGGGTGAAAATATCGCGCTTCCTCTTCGGGAGTATCGACACCTTTCAGCCGATGCACGGGATCTGATTGTCCGCATGAAACTGGGCATGGTGAATCTCGCAGGATTCGAGGAATTATTGCCGTCTGAGCTTTCCGGAGGAATGAAGAAGAGGGCCGGTCTTGCGCGTGCCATGGTCCTTGACCCGGAGATGCTTTTTTTCGATGAACCCTCGGCAGGTCTTGATCCCGTCACATCGGTTGAGATCGATACGATGATCGTCAAGATAAATCAGGGGATGGGAACAACCATGGTAATCGTAAGCCACGAACTTCAGTCGATTTTGAGTATTGCGCATCGAGTGATTATGCTTGATCAGGACGCCAGGGGGATTATTGCGGACGGAAATCCCCGGGAGCTGAAAGACTGCTCCCATGATCACCGGGTTATCAACTTTCTCAACAGAAAAAGTGAGTGACGGAACCGAAGGAGGCAGGGCATGCAGGGAAAGAGACAGACATCGAATTTCATGATCGGTCTCTTCGTGACCGTAGGGGTCATTATGGGAATTACGGCCGTCATATGGCTGGGGGCGTCCCAGTATTTCCAGAAAGGTGTGCGATATGTGACCTATTTTGACGAATCCGTCCAGGGACTTTCTGTTGATTCAAGTGTAAAATACCGTGGCGTGGAAGTGGGGCGCGTCGAGCGAATCGGTGTAGCGCCCGATAATATTCTGATCGAAGTACTTATGAAGATCGACATGGAGGATACGCTGGCACGGGATACCGTTGCCCAGTTGAAGGCAGTGGGGATCACGGGACTTGTATTTATAGAATTGAATCACATGGTGGAAAATAAGTCCGGTCGAGCGGTCACGATCGGCTTTGACGCCCCCTATCCCGTAATACCCTCCATTCCTTCCGATATCAGTCGTATATTTTCCACAATCGATGAGGTGATACAACGGATACACACCATTGACTTGAAGGATACTATTGAGGGGATTCACTCCATTGTCACATCGATTAAGACCGCCTTGGGTGATGGAAAAATGGCGCGTATTATGACAAATCTCGATACAGTAACAGCCCGTCTCGATGCCGTGATGGGAGAAATGGAATCCACTCTGGCGGAAACAAAAACGACGTTGACGAAGGCAGGAGCACTGATAGACCGATCTCATAAGACGCTGGGTGACATGAAACTCACGTCAGCGACTGCGGCCCTCGAAAAGACCATAAACGAGGCGGGAAAAGCGATTAAGGAAACGCGTCTCCTCATTGCCGATTCCCGCGCCACGTTCAAAAAGATGGAACTTGCCGAAGGGGTAAACCATGCGGGAATGCTTATGGCAGATCTGGACAATTCGGTACGGCTTTCCGCCATCGGGATCAGAAATGCGAGCGAAAGCCTACAGCAGGCGTCGCGGGCTCTTGAAGGACTCATCGAACGATTGTCCGTCAACCCGTCGGATATCCTGTTCAGTGCGCCGCCGCAGGAAAGGAGGGAGTGATCATCCTATGCACGGAATCGGACGTTCAAAGAACCACCTTTGGGGAATGCTGAGAGTGCTTGGAACAGCCGCCGTCGCGGCGGCCGGGCTTCTGCTTTGTGCGGGGTGCATAGGGGGAAGAAGCGCGGAAAGGTCGATCACCTTCTATGTTCTTGAATATGAAGCGCCCAATGCGAGCGGAACACCTCTGTGCGGTGATGCAGTGACGGTCCTTCGCTTTTCCGCCGCTGAACTTTACAACGGCACGGCCATGCTCTACCGGACCGGACCCTATCGCCGGACCGCCTACCACTATTATCGATGGAAAGTAACTCCCGCCGCCATGATTTCGAATCTGCTCTACCGTGATCTGTCACAGTCCGGACTGTTTGCCGCAGTCAGGACCGAGCTGAGCTACGAGAAAAGCCGCTATCTCCTTGAAGGCCATGTCATGGAATTTCTGGAAATAGACGAGGGAGAAAAGCGGTCGGCGCTCCTTGGCGTCACGATCACTATCTCCGATAGCAGCAAGAAGGAGGCGGCTCGGAGCATATGCCTTCAAAAAGACTATCGCATAGCGGTTCCTTTCGATGAAGAAACACCGGAAGGGCTTGTCCGTGCCATGAGCCGGGCCGCGGAAACGCTCTCAAAGGAACTGAGGAAGGATATCAAAGCGACACTGTCCGATTGACCTGTCCGGCGGTGGCGTTTCGCAGGTCTTCTTTATGAGAACCGCGAATGGACGCGAATGAACGCCAATGCAGGATAATATGTGTGTCCCTTTACGGTGTGGCGTGACCGGTGGGATCATCTTCACTGCGCAGCTAATTCATTTCCTCCCGCAAGACGCCAAGGGCAGAGAAAAACATTTTTTATTTTCCCCTGTCCTCAGTGCCCCTGCGCGAAAATCGGTTCTTTTGTCCCGGCACTCTGCCCAGGAAACTGTGAGTTACGCTCCATTATAATGCCGATCCACCGGCATAGTGGAGCTTGTTACGGGGCCTCCACAATCTACTCTGCGCCGGCTCAGCGAAGACCGGCCACAGCCTGAACCACATAGAGGGCCTCCGCCATGCCGATTCTTTCATCGCCGTCAACATCGGCGTCCTTTGTGATAACGGCGGTCTCCGTAGTCATGTGGGCAGCGCACTGAAGGGTCACGATGGCATCCGTCAAATTGACCTGCCCGTCACCGTTTACATCGCCGGCGCCGCCGATCGTCCAGAGGGACCTTTCGATAAAGCGGTAGTCGCGGTTCGGATCTTCATAGATCACCTGAATAAGGTCATGATCGGCCACGAGGAGCCGCTCAAGTTCCGAGGAGCTTGAGAGCAGACTGAAACCGAGCGTCCCCCGGAAAACACCCGTGTCCGGTCCCGTTTCGACCAGCCCAAGCATAAACCCTTCGTAATCGCGGGTGCTCGCCACCTCTACGGCGATAGTCTGCACCGAGTCGGCGCTGGTGTTTGCCAGTGCATCGGTCACGGTGATCAGCGCCGTTTCCCCTGTTCCCAGATAGGAGGACTTGTCCAGCGCCAGGGGGCCCTGGACGAACTGCGATGCCAGGTAGGCCGCCGTCGTGTGGGGTGCCGCGGCGAAGGCCGTCTGCACCGGTGAATCACTCCGGTCCATGACCACCACCTGTTTCAGGGCGTAGGGGCCGTCGAGCCCGCGGTCGGAGAGAATGCCGCCGGGGAAGGAAAGGACGAATGTGTGTGTCCCCGTGTCGAGACCGTCTTCTGCCGTCAGGGCGGAGAGGATGAATTGATCCCCCTTGTACAGATCGCCCCGGACCTCGTAGTCTCCCGCTACAAGGATGTTCACCCCCAGGGAGACCGCCAGCGATTCGTATATGCCGTTGCTGTCGGCATCGACCCCCGCATCGGCGTAGACGCCCGTCAGTGCCGCCGAGTTCGGACTCTCCTGCGCCACGTTGACGCCGCTTCCGAAGCCCGTGCCGGTGCTTGCGATGCCCGACGAAGCGTCGTAGGCGCTCCACACGGTATAGACCTTGTTGTTCTCGTCCAGCGCCGCGTCGGCCTGCCACTGCAGGGTGTCGTCGTGGGTGATCTGCTTCGGTTCCGACCAGGACGGAGCGGGCATCTGTCCCGTACTGGAGAAGAGTGCCCCTCCTCCCTTCGATCTCCCCGCGTAGGCCCGCCAGATAACTGTGGCGGTTCCCGCAGCGTCCACCACGGCCTTCGGGTCCTCGATGAACCGGGGACTCTCCGTGATCACCCCCGGCGACGACCAGCCGCCGTCGGCATAGACGGCGTACTTCAGGTGGTGCATCGTCGCCCCCTGGGACACCTCCTTTTCCGTCCATACGGCCAGGGCTGTCCCGCCGGGCGAAAAGGCGACGGAGGGGGAGAGCTTCGTGGCGGTGCCTCCCGTGGCCAGGGCCTGGGGATCGTTCCAGCCTGTGCCGTTCCACCGGGTCCAGTAGATGTGGCTGTCGTCGTTTTCGTAATCCACGTTGGTACCGTTGGTGACGCCGGAAAGCTCCCTATAGAACTCCCCGTCGTCGTCCCTGGCCCAGAGCAGCAGCACGGTGCCGGCGCCGTCGGTGGCAATGGCGGGCATCTGATCCGCCGCACCCGTCGCAGTGCCCGGCACGTCCGCAGGAACTGCAAAGGCCCCGGCGCCTTCGTTGGCCGCCGGATCGAAGAGGGCGTACATCAGTTTCCAGGCCGTTCTGCTCATCGCATTCTTCCCCGCGTCGGCGTTGTGGACCCACACGGCGAGCGCCTTCTGATTTGAGCCGTCGTAGGCCAGGCGCACCGTGCCGTCCGCCTCGTCATCGTCGATGACTTTCGCCGGCGTGGTCCATGCTTCGCCGTTCCAGAGGGCGAAGGCGATGTCCTGATGGGCCAGGATGTCATTGAGGTCGTTGAGGGACTTGTCCCCCTTGTTGGCCGTCCATGCCGCCAGGGCGGCGCCGCCGTTCAGGAAGACCACCGCCGGGTCCGTTTCCCACTCCAGGTTGGTCTGCGCGGTGCCGATGAGCGGTGCCGAGCCGGACCAGGCGCTGCCGTCGTAGTAGCGGTAAAAGACGTCCGGATCGGGGGCGGGCGCCGCCGGTGTCCTGTCGTCGATCCAGAGGGTCATCCGTCGGCCGCTTCCATCGATGGCGAGGGCCGAGGTGGACAGCAGTCGCGGCACTGCCGGTCCTTCAATCTCACCCAAAGGTCTGAAGGCCTGGGGTGCAGCGCCGCCCGAGGGGAAGGTCCAGGGGCCCAGCTCGGTCGAGTAGAGCTCCGCGCTCCCCAGTCCCCAGAAGATGGAGCCCACCACCGTGATGGGAACGACAATCTCGCCGCGCCATGTCGTGGTGGTGCCTGAGGCCGTGGTGTAGCGCAGCTCGATTTCCACAGTGGCCGTGGGGGACCCCGTGGCGGCGATTTTTGCCAGGCCGAAGACAGCAGAAAGCGAAATAGTCACGTTCCCCGTGACCGTGGTACCCGGGGCCACGGTGATCTCCTCGAACTCGAGCTGGCGGTTCAGAACGGCGCTTCCCCGGATGAAAATCTCCACGTTGCCGCTCAGATCCACCGCCGCCGTCACCGGGACGCCGTAGATGAGGAATGTCTTCGAGTACCCTTTCTCGGGCAGATCGAAGGCGAAACTGGCCCGCAGTGTGCCGTTGCCCCGCTGAAAGGCGAAGTTCTGGTCGAAATCCCCCGAGAGTCCCCCTTCCAGCCCGAATTCATGGCCCAGGATGACGGGCTGCCCTTTGATCGCGGCGCCGAAGGTGCTCGTTTCGTCGATACGATAGATGGCATTGGCGGTAAACTCGATGTCCAGGTCGTTGTTCAGACCGCCCAGAAGCCCCACGCTGCTGGGCACGTAGTCGCTCCAGGCAAAATTGGTGGGATAGTTGAATGTGAGTGTGTAAGCCCCGCCGTCGTCGCCGCTGAACTCCTTTGTGAAAGATTCAGAGTGGCAGATCGCGTTTATACTGTTGACCCAGGAGGGAAGCGCAAGGGATTTTACGTGGTATTCGGCGGTCTGTTCTATATGCTGTCCGTCCTTTATCATTCTTACGGTGATGGTCAGCGTTTGAGGGGCATTGAAGGCGGCCATATCGAAGATCGCCTCGTAGACCCTGTTTTGCGTCACCACTGTTCCTGTGACCGTCTGGCCCCCCATGGTAAAAAGCACTTCCTCCACCTCGGCATAATCGGGCGGCGCCATGTCGATGGTGAGGGTGAATTTATTTTCCGCCTGGATGTTGCTCAAAAAGGTGCCGAAGGTGTCGCCGTTTGCAGGATTGTCATACTGGGATGTGGTGCCCAGGTCAAGGCCCAGTCCCCAGGCGGTGAAAACGGGCGGTGCCCAAGAACTGTAACAGGCAGCTCCCTTCTGGGACATACCCATCTGAACGAGGTATGGATTCTGCTGACCTTTTTTATTCCCAAGGGTCATTGTTTCTTCTACATAGCCATCGGCCGTGGGCTGTTTTTCAACGTGTACCGTGCCCTGAGCGCCGCTCAGAAATGCGCCGTTCTGGGGCGCCATTATATCGTAGCTTATGAAGTTGATACTCTGCGGATGTTGCCATTGCAGGCGGCATTTAAGGGGTTTCTCCAGCGGATTGTTTGTCTGCGGGTCTTCCGCCTCCCCGTACTGCCGGTCACCGTCTATTTTGACTATGTCGCCCGCCTTGACGCTGACGGCCCCATGGACGGCGCCGTTGGGTGGAACAGGCAGCTTCTGGCCCGGCGGATAGGTAACGGGTATGGCGGTGACGTCGCCCATATCGATTTTTGTCCTGTAATCGTTGCAGGGCCAGGCACGTTCCGGTTTGTAGTCATAGACCAGGACCATGGAAACGGAAGAAGCTTTGGGAACGGTGACATTAAAACTGAAGGAGATATTCCCATTGTCGGCAGTGAAGGTTCCCTTTCCGAGGAGTGTGCCGCCTACATTGGTCAAGTACAGCCGTGCCTCGGCGATATCTTCTTTCTCATTGCCTGCGCCTGAGGTGTGGTAGGTGAGGCCCTTGACGAGCCAGTCATCCACTTCGTTGGCTGACAGGGTAATATGATTGGCCACGACATCAGTTCTGCCGTTCGCATAATCGAATTCTCCGGCAATACCGTAAAATTCGGTTACATAACTGGGATTCAAAGGGCCTGTGCCCAGGGTCAGCGTGGGTTTCCAGAAGACGGCAATGGCCTCGGAGCACTTTCCCGTTACTGTCGCGTCGGTAACGGGATTCGTTCCTGATGCGGCGCCAGTCCATTCTTTAAAGACCCAGGGGTCGGCGGGAATTGCTGTTACCTCTACCGAGCCCCCGCATTCGACGGGATCTACCCGGGTCGGCTCGGCCTTGCACCCGTCGGCAGCCGCCTCGGCGGGGCTTACTCCTGTCGTCAGGCAGCAAGTGGTGGGCGTGCGAGTAACTTCCTGTCCATAGGTTCCATAAGACGCATCGGAAGTGACCACAGTGTAGCTTCCTGTACTGTTCGGTGTCGGGGAAACAGTTACCGTTTGAGAGAAGGGCGACGGGCAAACCGGTCCCGGATACAGCAATCCGGAGGACGGCGTATAGCCGTACGTGTGAACGCTGCCGCCGGGCTTTGCCTGCAGGATGATCACATCCTGATCTTCTTCATTCAAAATCTGGAGGTCGTAGGCTGCCTTTTCGTCCTGAATTGCGCCGGCCCGTTGTGGTACAGCCGGATCGGTGAGATCAAAGGCCTCCAGGTAGTTTACTGTATTCACATTGGATGACACGAAAAGGATTGTTCCCGCCATGGCGAGACGAATACTGCTTCCCGGCGGTGTCAGCGATGATTTTAGTTCCGGTGTCTGAGGAGATGAAACATCAAATATGTGGACGCGATTTCCTTCCGAAGTCTGGCCGGCGAGGCAGACGATAGAACCGGAGGCAGCAATATCATGCTGTGAGTTGCTTTCGAAGGGAATAGTGCCGGCCTTTGTTGGAGAAGCAGGGTTTGAAAAATCGATGATGTCGGCACCGGCACCGGCGGCACTGAAAAGGAGAAAGGCCTTTGTTCCGGAGACGACTCCTGTGTTGTAAGCCCCTGGTGAAGTATAGCTTCCCACGGACGTAGGATGTGCCGGATCGGTAATGCCTATAATTGAGAAAATTGTTTTCTGCCAGCTATCGGCTGCAGACGAAAAGCCGACAAGCTGCGTAGCCGTCGCCGCCAGGGGGACGAAATGTGTCCAGGCGCTGTCTGCGCTTAAGACTTGCGGTGTTCCCGGGTCCTGCATATCATAAATGAGCAGCCCTTCCGCGCCTGTGTAAAGGTAATTGCCCGATGCCAGCACATCATTTGTCATCATGGGGCTTGCCGCCTCTCCCAGGGCAACGGGAGCCCCGCCGGAGAAGCCGATGGTGCGGATCGCAAAGTCGCCCTCCTGAAAGAGAGCTACCACCCCTCCGCTGGAACCATCCACGCGGAAGGGTTGATCGCCGGGGGCCACGCTTCCCAGATTGACGGGACTGACCGGATCGGTTACGTTAAACGCGATCAGCCCGCCGTTTCCGCCTGCCACATAGAGGATGTTCCCTTCTGCATAGACGTCCTGTGCCGTTCCTTCAATGGTGAATAGGTTTCGCGGGCTAGGCGACGACGGCGTGGAGACATCGACGATCCGGACCCCGTTGCTGCCGACGGCGCTGTACACGTAATTGCCCTCAGCGTGAAGTGCCTCGCTCGTTTCACCGCTTCCTACGGCGAGTGCGCCCGTTTGTGCCGGAACAAGGGGATTCGAGAGGTCATAGACGAGGAAGATAGGTGCATTCTGAACTCCCTGTACGTAGAGGAAAGAGTCTTTAATGTCAAAGGCCTGGGCGACCACCCCCTCGCCGAGATTCAGGAAGTCCAGGACGACGGGCGATGCGGGATTGCTTACGTCTACGACGCCGATAGCGGTTTTATCCCCTCCCTCTTCAGAGGCGGAATGATAGACATAGTTTCCTTTCGCCACCATGACGCCGTCGTAGGGACATCCGTCCTCGCAGGTGCCGAGAATTGCCGGTGCCGACGTATCGCTGATATCGGCCACGACAAAAATAGGATGTTCTTCCCAGGGGCCCGATGCGGCATAGAGTTTCGTGCCGTCGATGGCGATAGCGGTGGGTTCTATGGGAAGGGACACGCAGGAGAGCCTCTGAAGTGTGCTGCCGCTAATGCTGTAGAGGGTGACACCCTTTCCTTCCGCCACGGCGGCGATGCTGCCCGAAACGGCTGCGTCATTTCGCCATCCGCCGATCTGAGAAGTGGAGTTTATGGACCATCCGTCGCCGGTTCTGAGGGCGACGAAGACGTCCTCTGCACTATTGGTGTCGCCCGTTACCAAATTCGATGCCCCTGAAACAAAGGCAATGACCTTACCTTCCTCTGAAGAAGCCCAGGCGTAACTGAATCCGTTGGGGATCTCCCCCGAGGGTGTTCGGTTGAGCACGTCGAGAGTCTTTTCTTCCCTGTCATAGACGAAGGCATTCCTGTAGTCATTGATAGGTGTGCCGTCGGTGATGAGGTTCTGCGCCTGCGACGCGAAAATGACAAAACGGCCGTCGGGAGAAATCTTGGGGGCGGCGTTATAACCGCCGCTGTTATTGTCGCCGAGAACGCCGTCGCCGTTTTTGCTTATCAGTAGAGTGACACCCGAGACCACATCCCGCAGATATATATGGGTCAGCGTATTGTCGGCGGACACCTCGCCGGTCAGATTGGTGGCGGCACTTTGGAATACCACATAGCGGCCGTCGTGTGAAATGTCGGGATATTCACAGGTCTTATTCGCACCTGTTCCGTCGGATGCTACGGAAACGAGAACTGTCGTGCCCGCTTCTCTGTCGTAACGGTACACTTGTTCGCTGCTGATCGAAAGGTCTGCCACCAGGTTTGTCGCCGTGGAGGAGAAGACCACATAGCGGCCATCGCCTGAGATGGCGGGATCGTTGCTGCTGTTGTCGGGCAGTCCTCCGTCGGCTGATCTGCTGACCATGGAAGTGGTGCCCGTCTGGCAGTCATGAACGAAGATATCGGTTTTCGCGTTTGTGTCTCCGACAACCAGATTGGTGGCAAAGGAGGGGAACACCACGAAGCGGCCGTCGTAGGACGCGTCCATATAGCTGTTCCATGCGGAAGAATCGTCGGCCGCAGAGCCGTCGTGTCCCTTGGTAAGCAGCACGGTCTCGCCGGTTGCCATTTCATGACGGTAGATATTCATTTTCTTCGGTGTGGTTCCTGTAACAAGATTCGATGTCTGGGAGTCGAAGACCACAAACCGTCCATCTCCCGAGATCACCGCATCATAGGAACTGTAGTCGAGGATCTGGTCGCCTTCGGTACTCACATTGACCCGCACCGTGGTTCCCCGTGTGCGGTCCCGCACGAAAATATCCCGTTTATCGTTCGTATCGCCATCAACCAGGGCCGTTCCTTCCGAAGGGAAACAGACAAACCTGCCGTCGTAGGAAAGCGATGTGATGCCGATATCACCGGAACCGTCGTATTTTGCGGTTTCCTGTCCTGAATTGCCGAGACTTACACGCTCGATAACCCAGGCATGGGTAGGGTGGGAAGATGTGACAATAAGAATGAAAATAACCAAAAAGGACGTTGCCAATCGAATTATCATATTATCCCTCATAAAAACCTCCCTGCATCATAGGAAATTTTTTAAAGTGCCCGGTTCACGCCGGATGCGAATGTGTGACCTCTGAGATCTTTTAACGTGTTGGCTGTGGAAGGCGATTCGGCGCCATTGGAATAAATTACTATCTCCGGTATTGTATTTTCTGTCAATCGAAAAAAATGCCGTGGAAAATAACGGTGAACAAAATTGTCTGGTCATTTTGGTCTATCTAGTCTGTCTGGTCTATTTGGTCCTTTTGGCCTGTCATTGCGAGCGACCGCAAGGGAGCGTGGCAATCTCATCATTTCAAACCATGAGATTGCTTCTTCGCTACGCTTCTCGCAAAGACAAAGGGGGCGCCAACGATTGCTTCGGTCGTGATACTCTTGCCATTAGACGGGACTACGCAGCCTCTGATGTGAGAGGGGTGGGGTGAGGATGAAAAGTTCCTCCTCACCTTTATCCCCTCCTCTGTGGGGAAATGATTTTTTGCCTGGTCATCAATGTGCGTCGCGGTGTCGATTCAGCGGAGACCGGCTGTCCGTTGAAGAATATAGAGGATTTCCGCCATACCGATTCTTTCATCGCCGTCAACATCGGCGTCCTTTGTGATAATGGCGGTCTCCGTGGTCATATGAGCGGCGCACTGAAGGGTCACGATGGCATCCGTCAGGGTAACCTGCCCGTCGCTGTTGACGTCGCCGGCGCCTACCGCTGTCCAGAGGGCTCTTTCGATAAAGCGGTAGTCGCGGTTCGGATCTTCATAGATCACCTGAATAAGGTCGTGATCGGCCACGAGGAGCCGCTCAAGTTCCGAGGAGCTTGAGAGCAGGCTGAAACCGAGCGTCCCCCGGAAAACACCCGTGTCCGGTCCCGTTTCGACCAGCCCAAGCATAAACCCTTCGTAATCGCGGGTGCTCGCCACCTCTACGGCGATAGTCTGCACCGAGTCGGCGCTGGTGTTTGCCAGTGCATCGGTCACGGTGATCAGCGCCGTTTCCCCTGTTCCCAGATAGGAGGACTTGTCCAGCGCCAGGGGGCCCTGGACGAACTGCGATGCCAGGTAGGCCGCCGTCGTGTGGGGTGCCGCGGCGAAGGCCGTCTGCACCGGTGAATCACTCCGGTCCATGACCACCACCTGTTTCAGGGCGTAGGGGCCGTCGAGCCCGCGGTCGGAGAGAATGCCGCCGGGGAAGGAAAGGACGAATGTGTGTGTCCCCGTGTCGAGACCGTCTTCTGCCGTCAGGGCGGAGAGGATGAATTGATCCCCCTTGTACAGATCGCCCCGGACCTCGTAGTCTCCCGCTACAAGGATGTTCACCCCCAGGGAGACCGCCAGCGATTCGTATATGCCGTTGCTGTCGGCATCGACCCCCGCATCGGCGTAGACGCCCGTCAGTGCCGCCGAGTTCGGACTCTCCTGCGCCACGTTGACGCCGCTTCCGAAGCCCGTGCCGGTGCTTGCGATGCCCGACGAAGCGTCGTAGGCGCTCCACACGGTATAGACCTTGTTGTTCTCGTCCAGCGCCGCGTCGGCCTGCCACTGCAGGGTGTCGTCGTGGGTGATCTGCTTCGGTTCCGACCAGGACGGAGCGGGCATCTGTCCCGTACTGGAGAAGAGCGCCCCTCCTCCCTTCGATCTCCCCGCGTAGGCCCGCCAGATAACTGTGGCGGTTCCCGCAGCGTCCACCACGGCCTTCGGGTCCTCGATGAACCGGGGACTCTCCGTGATCACCTCCGGCGACGACCAGCCGCCGTCGGCATAGACGGCGTACTTCAGGCGGTGCATCGTCGCCCCCTGGGACACCTCCTTTTCCGTCCATACGGCCAGGGCTGTCCCGCCGGGCGAAAAGGCGACGGAGGGGGAGAGCTTCGTGGCGGTGCCTCCCGTGGCCAGGGCCTGGGGATCGTTCCAGCCTGTGCCGTTCCACCGGGTCCAGTAGATGTGGCTGTCGTTGTTTTCGTAATCCACGTTGGTACCGTTGGTGACGCCGGAAAGCTCCCTATAGAACTCCCCGTCGTCGTCCCTGGCCCAGAGCAGCAGCACGGTGCCGGCGCCGTCGGCGGCAATGGCGGGCATCTGATCCGCCGTGCCCGTCGCAGTGCCCGGCACGTCCGCAGGAACTGCAAATGCCCCGGCGCCTTCGTTGGCCGCCGGATCGAAGAGGGCGTACATCAGTTTCCAGGCCGTTCTGCTCATCGCATTCTTCCCCGCGTCGGCGTTGTGGACCCACACGGCGAGCGCCTTCTGATTTGAGCCGTCGTAGGCCAGGCGCACCGTGCCGTCCGCCTCGTCATCGTCGATGACTTTCGCCGGCGTGGTCCATGCTTCGCCGTTCCAGAGGGCGAAGGCGATGTCCTGATGGGCCAGGATGTCATTGAGGTCGTTGAGGGACTTGTCCCCCTTGTTGGCCGTCCATGCCGCCAGGGCGGCGCCGCCGTTCAGGAAGACCACCGCCGGGTCCGTTTCCCACTCCAGGTTGGTCTGCGCGGTGCCGATGAGCGGTGCCGAGCCGGACCAAGCGCTGCCGTCGTAGTAGCGGTAAAAGACGTCCGGATCGGGGGCGGGCGCCGCCGGTGTCCTGTCGTCGATCCAGAGGGTCATCCGTCGGCCGCTTCCATCGATGGCGAGGGCCGAGGTGGACAGCAGTCGCGGCACTGCCGGTCCTTCAATCTCACCCAAAGGTCTGAAGGCCTGGGGTGCAGCGCCGCCCGAGGGGAAGGTCCAGGGGCCCAGCTCGGTCGAGTAGAGCTCCGCGCTCCCCAGTCCCCAGAAGATGGAGCCCACCACCGTGATGGGAACGACAATCTCGCCGCGCCATGTCGTGGTGGTGCCTGAGGCCGTGGTGTAGCGCAGCTCGATTTCCACAGTGGCCGTGGGGGACCCCGTGGCGGCGATTTTTGCCAGGCCGAAGACAGCAGAAAGCGAAATAGTCACGTTCCCCGTGACCGTGGTACCCGGGGCCACGGTGATCTCCTCGAACTCGAGCTGGCGGTTCAGAACGGCGCTTCCCCGGATGAAAATCTCCACGTTGCCGCTCAGATCCACCGCCGCCGTCACCGGGACGCCGTAGATGAGGAATGTCTTCGAGTACCCTTTCTCGGGCAGATCGAAGGCGAAACTGGCCCGCAGTGTGCCGTTGCCCCGCTGAAAGGCGAAGTTCTGGTCGAAATCCCCCGAGAGTCCCCCTTCCAGCCCGAATTCATGGCCCAGGATGACGGGCTGCCCTTTGATCGTGGCGCCGAAGGTGCTCGTTTCGTCAATGCGATAGACGGCATTGGCGGTAAACTCGATGCCAAGGTCGTTGTTCAGGCCGCCCAGAAGTCCCACGCTGCTGGGCACATAGTCGCTCCATATAAAATTGGTCGGGTAGGTAAAGCCCACCTTGTAGGCCGTTTCTTCCGTATCGAACTCTTTGGTAAAGGATTCGCTGATGCCGGCCACCACCTCGAACCATCCGGGCATGGGGAGGGCCTTCAGCGTGTAGGATTCCTGCGCCTGCAGGGCGGTGCCGTTCATGTTCAGATGCGCCGTCACGGTCAGGGGAACGGTCTGCTGAAAATCCCCCATGTTGTAGACGGCTTCGTAATCGGCGCTTTCCTCAACTTTTGCCCCCTCCCTGACCACATCGTTGATGTCGAAAACCACTCGCTCCACGGTAGCGAAATTCTCCGGCACCATGTCTATGTGGGCCGTCAGTGTATTCAGCGCCTCGATGCCGCCCAGAAAGGTGCCTATCCGGCTGTCCCCGGTGCCGTTGCCGTCATAGGTGGCGGTAAGGGTGATCTTGGGACCGGCCGAACAGACGGCCCCCGTCACCGTGTCCCCCGATATATCGGCACTGCTGCCTGACACCTTTGCCTGCACCTGATCGCGGGAAATGCTCACGCGGTATTCTTTGCGGAAGGGGATGGTGACGCCCGTTTTGAAGCTCAAAAGGAGCCCGTAGCAGCGTTCGGTTCCGCCGGGGACCGTTTCACTCAACCCGGTAAAAGTGACCGTGTCTCCGCTGAGATTGGCCGTAGTGGCGATTTCAGTTCCCGTGCCTGTGCAGCCCTCGTCCCCGATCAGCGTCGCGCCCGCAAGCAGCGACAGATCACCCGTTATCGTAAAGCTTAGTTCTGAAAAGGTGGCGTCTTGATCCACTTTATTGGTGATCTTGAAATGATTGGCCAGGATCTGATACTCGCCTCCGTATGGGTTGAAATATCCCTCCGATGGGTTGCGGTTTCCTTCCTCTATCCGCAGCTGGGAATCCTTGAATGTGGCCCTGAATGTCGTGCCATAGGAATAGAGGGTGTAGCTTAGAGGATTTGAATAGCTGTATGTGGGGGATGTCCATCGATAGAATACCCAGTCGGTTCCAGGCAGGGCTTCCGCTTCTATTTCGTCTCCAATGCAATAGCCGTCCTTTGAAGGGGTTATCGCCACGGTACCCGCCTCTTCCGGTTCAACCTCCACATTGACGTCAAGGGGGACTATCCGGACAGTGATTGTTCTGCCCCCGCATGCTCCCCAGTCGTCTGTAAACTCCTTGAGGGTGTATGATCCGGTGGGGTCCGATGCATCCGTTGCAGCAGGTCCCTGGAAGTAGTCATAATTTCTTTGGCACGACGTGTCAAGCCAGGCATTATCTATTATCGAAACGAACCAGGCGTCCAGATCCATGCCGAGACCCCCTCTGTTGACTCCCATGCTATAATTGCGATAGCCATCCGTGCCATAAGAAAACCATTGTTGCCAGCAACAGTGATCGCCGTAATAGGATGAGCTGCCGGAACCGAATGTATACTCCACCCCTTCGTGTTCCAAAAGGATATGATAGCCGCAATTCAATGCAAAGGCATGGGGGCATAGCAGAATAAGAAAAAGTATCGCATAGAAGAATACATGGGCTGATCGAGTCATAAAGCGTCTCCTTCATTGCCTTCTTTTAACTGTCTGTGTGTGAGGAGAAAAAAGGTACGACACATGCCGGGCGCCGTTTCCGAGTCGCGTGATGCCATGCGACCAAGGCGGAGTCCGCAATTCCAAATACTAAATGTGTACATACCATAATTGAATATATTCGCAAACTGTAATTGGAACCCAAATCCACCGCCTGTTCCATCCGACAGACCGAGAGCTTTATCCCCTTTGGGTTCAATATCGTCATGACGGATTTGATCCGGCATCCAGTATTTTTAGAGACTTCCTGGATTCCTGGTCGCGCTCCGCGCGTCCGGAAAGACAAAGAGAAGAGTTGATAAAGCTATCCAGACCCAATACGAAGTCCTATCGACCTTTAGCTATTGCATCAATGATAGTGGGGTCTTACAGGCTGGAAAGCAATAAATTGGGTTATGACAATGGTTTAGGGTAGTTTGTTTCCGTTAATTCTGAAACTCCAGTCTGAATTCAGCCTTTGCTCATATTTGAAATTGCCTGTGGAATCAATTATTTGTTCTTGACTTAAAGGAGGCTTTTCCTTAGCATGATTCAATAATTAAGAAATGACGAACCCGTAAAAAGTACAAAATCAGGCGGCTTTGTAAAAAGGCCGAAACCAAGTCTTGCAAATCTCTGGGAATTAGGCATATTTACGGTACGCCGCAGTGACGAGAGATGCAGTGTAACGCAGAGATCGGACTTTTTACGAAGCCGTTAATTAATAAATACGGGATTCATTGAGCAAAAAAGGTGAAGCATGGCGCAGCCCAGAATTGACATCCCCATGGAAAGCATCAAGGCTTTTTGCGCAAAATGGAAAATTGTGGAATTTTCATTGTTCGGTTCAGTGTTACGCGATGATTTCCAGTCGGACAGCGATATAGATGTCTTGCTGAGTTTTGGAGAAAATTCCACATGGAGTCTGTATGATTTTGTAGACATGAAAGATGAACTTAGGACTATCTTTGGCCGCGAAGTTGATCTTGTAGAAAAAGAGGCCATACGCAATCCTTATCGCCGGCGTTCAATGTTGGCAAAGCACAAGGTGCTCTATGCTGCGTGACGAAAGCCGAGATCCGGCTTATGTATGGGACATGCTGGATGCTGCAAAAGCCGTATCTGTATTTACTGCCGGACGCACGTTTCATGATTTTCAAACGGATCGGATGCTCAGAAACGCCGTGGAAAGAAATATGGAAATTATCGGCGAAGCGGCGAATCGCATTTCAGAAGATTTTCAGAAATCTTATCCCGAAATTCCATGGAGAAATATCATCGGCCAGCGAAATATTTTGATCCATGAATACGGTGAGATAAAAAATGAAAGAATCTGGGTTGTAGCAACGGAAAGAATCCCGGAACTTATCGCGTTATTAGAACCTTTGCTGCCGGGAGATATGGGATCAGGCGTTGACTATTGACAGGATACGGAGACCATTCGTAATCTCAGTCAAATAATCAAGGTCCGACCCCATATCTTCCGGCAGCGACGCCCACTCAGCGGAGACCGGCTGTCCGTTGAAGAATATAGAGGATTTCCGCCATACCGATTCTTTCATCGCCGTCAACATCGGCGTCCTTTGTGATAATGGCGGTCTCCGTGGTCATATGAGCGGCGCACTGAAGGGTCACGATGGCATCCGTCAGGGTAACCTGCCCGTCGCTGTTGACGTCGCCGGCGCCTACCGCTGTCCAGAGGGCTCTTTCGATAAAGCGGTAGTCGCGGTTCGGATCTTCATAGATCACCTGAATAAGGTCGTGATCGGCCACGAGGAGCCGCTCAAGTTCCGAGGAGCTTGAGAGCAGGCTGAAACCGAGCGTCCCCCGGAAAACACCCGTGTCCGGTCCCGTTTCGACCAGCCCAAGCATAAACCCTTCGTAATCGCGGGTGCTCGCCACCTCTACGGCGATAGTCTGCACCGAGTCGGCGCTGGTGTTTGCCAGTGCATCGGTCACGGTGATCAGCGCCGTTTCCCCTGTTCCCAGATAGGAGGACTTGTCCAGCGCCAGGGGGCCCTGGACGAACTGCGATGCCAGGTAGGCCGCCGTCGTGTGGGGTGCCGCGGCGAAGGCCGTCTGCACCGGTGAATCACTCCGGTCCATGACCACCACCTGTTTCAGGGCGTAGGGGCCGTCGAGCCCGCGGTCGGAGAGAATGCCGCCGGGGAAGGAAAGGACGAATGTGTGTGTCCCCGTGTCGAGACCGTCTTCTGCCGTCAGGGCGGAGAGGATGAATTGATCCCCCTTGTACAGATCGCCCCGGACCTCGTAGTCTCCCGCTACAAGGATGTTCACCCCCAGGGAGACCGCCAGCGATTCGTATATGCCGTTGCTGTCGGCATCGACCCCCGCATCGGCGTAGACGCCCGTCAGTGCCGCCGAGTTCGGACTCTCCTGCGCCACGTTGACGCCGCTTCCGAAGCCCGTGCCGGTGCTTGCGATGCCCGACGAAGCGTCGTAGGCGCTCCACACGGTATAGACCTTGTTGTTCTCGTCCAGCGCCGCGTCGGCCTGCCACTGCAGGGTGTCGTCGTGGGTGATCTGCTTCGGTTCCGACCAGGACGGAGCGGGCATCTGTCCCGTACTGGAGAAGAGCGCCCCTCCTCCCTTCGATCTCCCCGCGTAGGCCCGCCAGATAACTGTGGCGGTTCCCGCAGCGTCCACCACGGCCTTCGGGTCCTCGATGAACCGGGGACTCTCCGTGATCACCTCCGGCGACGACCAGCCGCCGTCGGCATAGACGGCGTACTTCAGGCGGTGCATCGTCGCCCCCTGGGACACCTCCTTTTCCGTCCATACGGCCAGGGCTGTCCCGCCGGGCGAAAAGGCGACGGAGGGGGAGAGCTTCGTGGCGGTGCCTCCCGTGGCCAGGGCCTGGGGATCGTTCCAGCCTGTGCCGTTCCACCGGGTCCAGTAGATGTGGCTGTCGTTGTTTTCGTAATCCACGTTGGTACCGTTGGTGACGCCGGAAAGCTCCCTATAGAACTCCCCGTCGTCGTCCCTGGCCCAGAGCAGCAGCACGGTGCCGGCGCCGTCGGCGGCAATGGCGGGCATCTGATCCGCCGTGCCCGTCGCAGTGCCCGGCACGTCCGCAGGAACTGCAAATGCCCCGGCGCCTTCGTTGGCCGCCGGATCGAAGAGGGCGTACATCAGTTTCCAGGCCGTTCTGCTCATCGCATTCTTCCCCGCGTCGGCGTTGTGGACCCACACGGCGAGCGCCTTCTGATTTGAGCCGTCGTAGGCCAGGCGCACCGTGCCGTCCGCCTCGTCATCGTCGATGACTTTCGCCGGCGTGGTCCATGCTTCGCCGTTCCAGAGGGCGAAGGCGATGTCCTGATGGGCCAGGATGTCATTGAGGTCGTTGAGGGACTTGTCCCCCTTGTTGGCCGTCCATGCAGCCAGGGCGGCGCCGCCGTTCAGGAAGACCACCGCCGGGTCCGTTTCCCACTCCAGGTTGGTCTGCGCGGTGCCGATGAGCGGTGCCGAGCCGGACCAGGCGCTGCCGTCGTAGTAGCGGTAAAAGACGTCCGGATCGGGGGCGGGCGCCGCCGGTGTCCTGTCGTCGATCCAGAGGGTCATCCGTCGGCCGCTTCCATCGATGGCGAGGGCCGAGGTGGACAGCAGTCGCGGCACTGCCGGTCCTTCAATCTCACCCAAAGGTCTGAAGGCCTGGGGTGCAGCGCCGCCCGAGGGGAAGGTCCAGGGGCCCAGCTCGGTCGAGTAGAGCTCCGCGCTCCCCAGTCCCCAGAAGATGGAGCCCACCACCGTGATGGGAACGACAATCTCGCCGCGCCATGTCGTGGTGGTGCCTGAGGCCGTGGTGTAGCGCAGCTCGATTTCCACAGTGGCCGTGGGGGACCCCGTGGCGGCGATTTTTGCCAGGCCGAAGACAGCAGAAAGCGAAATAGTCACGTTCCCCGTGACCGTGGTACCCGGGGCCACGGTGATCTCCTCGAACTCGAGCTGGCGGTTCAGAACGGCGCTTCCCCGGATGAAAATCTCCACGTTGCCGCTCAGATCCACCGCCGCCGTCACCGGGACGCCGTAGATGAGGAATGTCTTCGAGTACCCTTTCTCGGGCAGATCGAAGGCGAAACTGGCCCGCAGTGTGCCGTTGCCCCGCTGAAAGGCGAAGTTCTGGTCGAAATCCCCCGAGAGTCCCCCTTCCAGCCCGAATTCATGGCCCAGGATGACGGGCTGCCCTTTGATCGTGGCGCCGAAGGTGCTCGTTTCGTCAATGCGATAGACGGCATTGGCGGTAAACTCGATGCCAAGGTCGTTGTTCAGGCCGCCCAGAAGTCCCACGCTGCTGGGCACATAGTCGCTCCATATAAAATTGGTCGGGTAGGTAAAGCCCACCTTGTAGGCCGCTTCTTCCGTATCGAACTCTTTGGTAAAGGATTCGCTGATGCCGGCCACCACCTCGAACCATCCGGGCATGGGGAGGGCCTTCAGCGTGTAGGATTCCTGCGCCTGCAGGGCGGTGCCGTTCATGTTCAGATGCGCCGTCACGGTCAGGGGAACGGTCTGCTGAAAATCCCCCATGTTGTAGACGGCTTCGTAATCGGCGCTTTCCTCAACTTTTGCCCCCTCCCTGACCACATCGTTGATGTCGAAAACCACTCGCTCCACGGTAGCGAAATTCTCCGGCGCCATGTCTATGTGGGCCGTCAGTGTATTCAGCGCCTCGATGCCGCCCAGAAAGGTGCCTATCCGGCTGTCCCCGGTGCCGTTGCCGTCATAGGTGGCGGTAAGGGTGATCTTGGGACCGGCCGAACAGACGGCGCCCGTCACCGTGTCCCCCGATATATCGGCAGGATCACCGGACACCTGTCCCTGCACCTGATCGCGGGAAATGCTCGCACGGTATTCTTTGCGGAAGGGAATCTCGACGTCCGTCCTGAACCGGAGAATCAATCCGTAGCAGCACGAAGACCCGCCGGCCAACGTTTCATTCAACCCGGAAAAGGTCGCGGCGCCTCCGCTGACGTCGTCCGTCGCGGCGATTTCCGTCCCGGCGCCTTCGCAGCCGTCGTCGCGGATCAGCGTCGCACCGGCAAGCAGTGACAGATCCCCCTCTATGTCGAAGCGCAACTCTGAAACGACAGCGTCCTCGCTCACCTTGTTGGTAAGCGTGAAATGGTTGGCCAGAATCTGGTACTCGCCGCCATGGGGGCTGAAATATCCCTCCGATGGATTGCGGCCGCCCGCCTCCATCCGCACGTGGGAGTTCCTGAAGAACGCATAAAACCACTCACCGTATTTGTAGAAGGTGTAGCTTATGGGATTCTCATAGCTGATGGTGGGCGCCTCCCATCGAAGGAACACCCAGTCCGCGCCCGGCACCGCCCTCGCCTCTACCACGTCCCCGCACCTGTAACCCTCCTTTGACGGAGTCAGCGTAACTGTTCCGGCGCCTTCGGGCTGGACTGATATCCTAAAACCGTAAGGTATTATGGTTACTTGAATGTCTGGATCACACCCGCATTGTATCCCGTCGTTATCCCAGGCATAGAATCCGCCGGGATCTCCCGAATCCGTAATGGGTGGGCCAATAAAGCTGTCATAATTTCTTCGACAGGGGATGCTTGAATACAGGGTATTGTCAATCACCGTCAGGTCCCATTTGTCTGTCGGCTTAAGATTGAAGTTGTTGATGCCATCCAGGGCATAGGTACGTTTATGGCCATCCGGGGGCACGGACACATCCCCTTGCCAAATCCAAGGATTGGCATTAGCGGGGTGATATGTCGGGAACAGTTTATAGGTGTTCCCTTCGTGCTCAAGTAATATGCTGTAGGGGTCACACGCTGCAAAAACCTGTGGGGAGAGAAAAATGAAGAAAAGGACGACACAGAAAAACACGCGGGCTGATCGAGCCATGAGACGCCTCCTTCATTGCATTCTTTTTACTGGCTGTCTGCGAAGAAAGAAAAATTTACGACACATGCCGGGCGCCATTGCCGGGTCGCGCGATACTCTCCGACCAAGGCGGGGCCCACGATTCTGAATGTGATATCTATACATACCATAAGTGAATGTATGTGCAACCTGTAATTGCAACGCGAATTGCCTCCTGTGAAATTGCACACATCACGAAAGAAAGAAGATCTGCTGAAGAGAGCAAGGCGTAAAATAGTTTATAATATCAGATACATATGTCATGATTGGCGGTTTCTGAGTTGCTGCTGTTTCTTTATGACGCCGGCTCCCGCTTGCTTGACGAACACTGGATGATAGGGTACCCTTGCCAATAAAAAAGCAGAGATGTCGATATGAGAAAAATGCACACAAAGGGGATATTTCTCCCGCTTATGCTGATACTTGGATTTATTCCGGTTCAGGTTTTTGCCGATGCGACGACCGCCCGGCAGGAGATACAGGATACACAGGTCTATATACAGGAGCGGGTCGATTCCATCAACGACCTTGCCCGGGAGAAGAAGCTCGGCGAGGCCCTGGAGATGCTGACCGATCTCAATCGGTATATCGAGTCGAATCTGACGCCGGTGTTCTACGACAATGTCCTGGAGGTGCGCCGTGAGGAACCGGGGTATGCGCCCCCTTCGCTTTCGCTGTCTCTGGGCGAGGCTTTTACAGAGGCCTTCTGGGATGCCAAGGTTGCGCAGGCCGAGAAGTCTCTCAAAGACGCCACCGAGGCCCTTCAGGGAGTGGCGGCCATGCGAACCCTTAACAAGCAGGATGAGGCCTTTTCCTACCTCAAAACCGCCTACGACACCTTCAGTTCCCTCAAGGATATCGTCGAGGATCTCGCTACAGTGAATGTAATCGGTCTGGCCAAGGACTTCTACGACGGCGCCAACGGTTTCATCGATAACTACAAAGCCATCGAAGAAGCCAAGCTTGCAGGCCTTGAGACCGAAGCGTTCGCGCAGAATGTCAAGACGATGGCCCGGAGGGCCGAAAAGACACTGGAAAAAATGAAGGACCTGAAGAGCGCCTTTACCGTGTATAGCGACGACGTGCTGCGGTTCGAATATAACCTTAGGAATATTCAGAATTATACGGTAAGGGCCGTCAACGACCCCGCCTTCCCCCTCGACTTCAGCAACGAGCTCTATGCCTTCGACATCGGTCCCTATCTTACATCGATGGACAGCCTCAAGGCGGACTTCGAGGCGGGCGAATACTGCTGGGATGTGTTTGACTACCTTTATCAGAAGATATATCAGGAGGCGGGTGCGGAGCGCCAGCAGATCACGGCGAACATCAACGGCTCATCGGAGCCGGATTCCAACAAGCAGATCTATCTCAAGGACGTAAATGACAACTGGGCATACTTTGACGCCTATGCGGATAATCTCTATACACCGCACCGGAATGCCCGTGTCGATGCCCTCGGTCAGTACGATACGCTCAAGGCAACCGTGGATGCGGGGAAAGCGGAACGAAACGCCCTCATCGCTGCCTACTGGGACGAGAGCGGATTTCCTCAGCAGGACCTTCGCACCTTCCAGGAAGAGGAGGAAGGCATTGTTCAACTGACAATTTCAGACGGCCCCGGACCTTACTTTCTCGGCCGTGAATATAATCCCTACTTTCCCACGGGTCCTTTGACATCCTCCCTTCAGATGCCCGCACACACACCCGATATCATAGACTATTCCTTTGCCGATTACGGTAGCGGCCTTGTGAAGCTGGCCTACGCCTACCGGGTCATGGCCGAGGCGGGTCTTAAAACGAATTCCACCTATACCTATGCAAACGGGTCTCCCGTGGCCACCGTGGCCGTGAGTCCTCTTTCCGAGGAACTGATGGGTGATGTGGAGTTCAATCTCTACCGTGTGAGGGATCAGGCTCTCGACTTCGAGGCCTTCATGAAGGGAAAGCAGGAGTTCATCGATGCGGCAATTTCCAAACACGCGGAAGTGGAGACGGCAGAAGCGGACCTGATTTCTCATGTTATGAATAACTGGTCCTATCTCTGCCTCGACGCTTCTATAGAGGATAACGAAGCATCACGCCAGTGGGACAACCTGATTGTCCCTGTGCTCATCAGCGACTGGAACATCGGCGATGACGTGGAGAGTGCAGTAGCGTCCGTGGACAGTCACATCGGCTATATTCAAGGCCAGAACGCTTTCAACGGGCGGATGAAAAAAACCAAGGATCTGCTTCTGGAGCTTCAGGGGAAGGCCACACTCAACAGCCTGATCCGTTTTATCGTTACCGACTACAATTCGCTCCCTGACTTTCCCTCGGAACAGGGCTACAGGGATTTTCTGACAGAGCTGAACTATCTGCACGCCTTCTACGGTCCGGCCAGTCTGGATGGTCTGATGGATCTGCGCGAGGAAATCATTGCTCTTTTTAAAGAAATATACGGAGAGGGAGTCAACCAGTGGTTCAGCACAAGAAACCCCTACTGCCTCATAGAGGGAACGGAGCCTGACGCAGTGGGTTATTTCCAGCAGCTGCTTTCGGCCATCGGCATCTGGTCCGACCGGCATATAGAAGCGGTCCGACAGGGGTTTCCCGGATGGGATGCCTGGGCGAAGTCCCAGCTTGCCGAATTCTGGCCCGAGGGCAATAGCGACGATGTTCGTCCCCGGGTAACCCATTTTACGCCGGGCCGCAACAGTGAAGAAACTCCCCTCTACCAGATCGTTAGGGTCAGTTTCAGCGAGGCCATTGATGGGGATACTCTTGCCGGCGGCGCGATTCTTCTTGAGGCGAAAGGAATCGAACGTTCCTTTACGGTCCGTTACGACAGCGCCCTCAATGCGCTTCTCATAAATTCGGGCCGGATGCTTCCCGGCACTATTTATACGGTAACGTTGACTGAAGAAATTACCGATCTGGCCGGGAATCCGCTGGTTCCCGAAAGCTGGTCCTTTTCCACGGAAGAGGTGACTGCCGGCGCAACGCCCGTGGGCATTGTAATCAACGGTGTAGAAGAGGGCGGCGCCTATGATGAACCGGTCACCATCACAATTTCGGTATCGTCAGGCGGGTATTCGGCATCGCTCAGTTATAATGGCGAACCGGCCGAACCGGTCGTAAGCGGACTGACGGTTTCCCGCCGCGGCGCCTATGATCTGACGGTGACCGCCGATTCCGGTCTGAGCAGGTCGGTATATTTTACGATGGGGACGGAAACGGAAGCGTACGAGTTGAATATTGCCAACGAGTTCACTGCGGCGGACCGTTCCGATACAGTCACTACGTCCGAATATGTCGGTGCAGGACTTCGCTACTTTGTCGACGGCCAGCGTTATTTTTACCTCTACGGCGGGAAGGTATATCTCTTCGACATGCGTACCGGCGAAAACAGTTTGCTCTTCGAAACAGGCGACTATTATCAGGGTACGGGCGGATACAACGCCGAACCGTCGACCTCCTGCTCGTTCCTGGGCATTTCAGGAGACCTGGTGCTCTACTGCAAGAGTACCGGTGCCGAAGCGCCCGGTCTTGATCCGGAGGAAAAAACATTTTCACTTTTTGTGTACGATATTGTCACGAAGAAAAGCGCGCGCGTCCCCTCGGCCAATGGCGTTTCCCTCACGGCGGGCTTCATCAAAGGAGATGAGGTGGTGTGGCTCGATTCACATACGGGAGTGCCGTCAATGTACGGATGGAAGGCAGGGGACGCGGAGTCCGAAACGATTCTCGAACTGTCCGGCCTCGAGTCATGGCAGCGGCCGGAAGTGCTTGGGTTCGACGGCCAATGGGTCCTGTATAAGGTCGGCGACGGTAATAACTATGCCGTCCAATATCTCGATGAGGTGATCGGCGCCGATTACCGGGAACCTCTGGGAGAGAGTCTCCATGCCGTCAATCGAGTAACCGGCGAGGAGGTCACGGTAATTCCACGTGATTCGGAAGATCCACTCCGCATTGCCCATGCCGGATGTGTACGAGGGCTCGCCGCTTTTATCGCCTACCGGATGCACGGCGAGGTGGTGGGTGGGTATTGGGAGGACACCTGTGAGGAATCCTGGCTTTCACTCGTGCGCCTGGCCTCGGGGATCTCCATGCCTATAAGCTTCCAGCCCCAGGTAAAGAACGGGCAGCGTTTCATGATGTCGGAAAGCCTTATCCACTATGTGGACCGTGTGAATGCTCCCCCCTATTCCCTTTCTGCGGCGGTCTACACGAGCGAGCTTACGGCGAAGGTATTCGATCTTTTCAGTTATGAAACCTTTACGGCGGACCTGGGCACTTACGCCTACAAGTACGAACTCTTCGGCGATCGCATGATTACCGCCGATCCGGCGGCCCGGATCGTCACCTTCGGAAAACCGATCAGCACGGCTACCATCGCCGGGCAAACCCCCGCACCCGATACCACCGGCGTTCCTCTCGACAGTGATCTCACGGTGGTGTTTTCGGAAGATATGAAAGAGGAAAGCTTTACTTCCGAGTGGATTGCACTTTCGCGCCTTGACGGGGAGGGGAACTTTGTCGAGCGGATTGCCCTGGGAATATCATACGATGAAAATTCCCGAATCCTGACGCTTGTGCCGGAAATGCTGCAGTCGGACGCCCGATATCGCGTCTTCATGGGAGGAAATGTGGAAGATGCCCTGGGGAGGGCGCTGGTACAGCCCCGAGTCTGGTATTTTACCACTGCCGATGTAACGGGTCCCTCGCTGGTGTCGAGTATTCCTTCCCGGGGAAGCGCCGTGATGGCCCCTGGCGGCGCCATTACACTCATTTTCGATGAAAAGGTGGATCAGACGTCGGCCGCTGCAGCTATTTCGCTGCAACAAAACGGGATAGAAGTAGCTTTTACGGCCTATGCCGATGATAACGGCAGTCTTACCCTGACGCCTTCCTCTCCCCTGGTTTATGGAACCCAGTACGAGGTGACGGGAACGTCCGTTCTTACGGATATGAAGGGTAATCCTCTTCAGAATGCCTTTACCCTGTCATTCCGCACTGTGGGGACTTTTGCCAGTGCACTCTCCGGCCCTATCGTCTACAGTGACGGTATGGGAACCGTCTCCCGGATCGATGCCGACGGGTCCGCGCAAAGTGTTATTGCCTCGGTTTCCGCCGACAACGTTCTCTGGAGTCCGGACGGCAGCCACATTTATTGTGTAAGTTCCGGTCTGCAGGTAATGGGCGCCGACGGGAGCAATCTCACCACCATCGCCGATACTCTGCCCTGGCGTTTCACTCCGGATTTTTCTCCCGACGGCACGCGCATTCTCTACGCCCGTCAGCATGAAGGAACGTTCGAGTACGATCTGGTGAGCGCACATCTCGACGGCAGCGATCCGCAGGTGCTCTATTCGGTATCATCCGGTTCCATTACCGCCGTTTCCTGGTCGCCTGACGGGGCGCATATTGCCTTTGTATGGTTTCGGGATTATGCGTCTCCGGTAATGCTCGGAATCCTTACCGTTGCCACCGGCGAAGTTGTTTTACGGGAGGATTTGACAAATCCCCTCTGGTCTCCCGATGGATCGCGTCTCTACGCACAGGGAAAAATAGAAGAAAACGGCTACCGGCAGTCGCTTATTGCCCTGTTCTCCGATTTGCAGGTAGACCGGGTGATTTGTGAGCTGAACGAAATTGCGCCGGCAGCGCTCTCTCCGACGGGACAATTTATAGCCTTTTTTATGTCCGACGGCATCCATGTGGCAAATCTCCAGAGCGGTACATTGGACCGCCGGCTGGTGGCCTCGGCCGCCAACATGGGGCCGGTCCGTCTTTTCTGGAGCGGTGACGAAACGAAGCTTGTCTTCAACGCCGTGAACGTCGCCGGGGGCTGGAGCACCGGCGCTCATGTACTGGATCTGGCCGAAGGGAACATTGCCACCATTGTAACGGTTGCAGGAGGCATGCCCTCGCTTCCAATGGACTGGTATGCGCCATCGGATACGGGAACGCCTGTGCCCGTATCTGTGGTACTTGCCGATCTTTCCACCTCCGAAGAGACGCGGGTGCGTCTGAGCTGGGAAGGGTACAGTACCCCTGCGGGATTTTCGGAATTCAGGATATACCGTGCCGAAGCGCCTTTCAACTACGTAACCTCAATGACTCCCCTTGCCGTGACGACAGGTTTTACCTTCGACGATACCACCGCCAAAAAAAGGAACCCCTATTACTATGCCGTTACGGCCGTTACTTCCGGCGGCAGGGAACGGACCGCCGTTGCGCCGACCGGCCCGCTCACACCCGGCGACAATGACGGCCTTGACGATTCCTGGGAAGAACGCTACTTCAGCGGGCTCGGGGCACTGCCCGGTGATGACCCCGACGCGGACGGTCTTTCCAATCTGCGGGAGATGCAGGAGTTCACCGATCCCACTAAGGCCGATACGGACGGCGATTTCGCTCCCGACGGAATGGAACTGGAGCGAGGCATGAACCCGCTGGTCCAGGATGTGTTACCATTAACGCTTACCGCCGGCGATTTTGAAGTCGAAGCAGATGCCACGCTGACTCTTGTGACTACAGGAGGCTCCGGCGCCTATTTTTGGACCCTATCCGATACCGGCCTTGCCGTTGTGGACAGTGCGGGAATCCTTTCCGCCCTCGCAGTGGGAGCAGTGGAGATTACCGCCCACGACAGCCTATTCCCAGGATTGGCATCGCAGCCCCTCACGGTATCCATAGTGGAGGAACGGTTTGCTCTCCGTCAAGACGGCGCTGTCACACTGCAGCGGGGAGGAAACGTGACGATAGAGGCGGTGGGGGGCAGTGGTATTTACGTATGGGAATTTTCCGATGATATTCCCGTTTTCATGGAGGGGGACGGATCGAGCCGTACCTTCAGTTCTTCGGCGGAAAACGGCCTATTTCAGGTGACCGTCCAGGATGCGCTGCGAAGCGAACTGGATCCTCTTACCGTGACAATCACCATAGGGGAGATTCCCGGCGACGTAAACGGCGATTCGCGGGTTACGCTTGATGACGCCGTGGCGGTCCTGAAAGTGCTTACCGGCATGTCGGACGGCATTTCTATCTTTCCCGTCTCCGATGTCAATGAAGACGGAACCATCGGGCCGCAGGAACTGAGCTATATTCTCTGGAAAATATCGATGCCCTGATGGCAGTCAGCTGTAATTGATGGTAATTCCTGACAATGAAAGGGCCATGGTGGGACGTTTCGTTTTCCCGGCCATGGCCCTTTCGTCAGTGATTGAACAATGTCTGACGGTATATTTTTATAACTTTCGAGCTCTTGTGACCTTCTATTTCTTACACCTTTCCAGATCTTCCGGTATCGGCTGTGTACAGTACTTGGCCGGGACTACAAACGCCTTTCCATAGGATGCGATGCCGTCATACCAGGGATTCGGAGACTCAAATTGCGAGATGAACATGTCGCGCACCATCTGATGATCGCAGGTGCGCATTTTCACAACACCGTTAAAGGCCTCGTATTCATCTCCCTCCCAGGCGGCGATTATCTTCTCGGGATCGGTGCTCCCGGCCTTTTCAATGATGCCGAGCAGCCAGTAACTGCTCACCATGTTTTCTCCGTAGACCCCTGCGGGCCACTTGTACATGTCCGTGTCATAGGGCTTCTGCCAGTTTTTCCATGACTTGTTCCATACCTTGTTGAATGCCTGGTTTTCCGGCGTTTCAATGGTGATCATGTGGGAGTTGCCGTTGATCATGCGCTTCCCGGCCTCAGGGCCGATCGTCACCAGCGACTGGTATATGTCGGCATAGAGATTGGCGATCTGAGCCGTGATGCCCAGATCGTTGGCCTGAATGACCAACCCCTGGCTGTCCGGCATCCAGTCGCCCGTATAGATCACCTCGGCACCCGATCCCTTGACTTTGGTAAGATAGGGGGCAAAGTCTTTCAGCAGGATGGGATGATATTCCTCGCCCACGATTTCGTGGTCGGGCTTGTATGCTTTCAGGGCTTTTTTAAAGGAATTGGCAATATCGTGGCCGTAGGAATAATCCTGACAAAGTATGTAGAACTTCTTTTCCGGCCGCTTTGAATAGTAGTAGGCCATCGCCTGGCCGAACATCGCCGTGGTCGTGCAGGTACGGAAGGTATAGCGGCTGAAGTTCGTGCCGTTCATGAGTGCCTCGGAAACGCCCCGGTCGTTGAGGTGTATTTTTTTGTACTTAGCCGCGACGGTCTGTATGACAAGGGTGAGGTGACTGCCCGGGGTGCCGACCATAATGTCAACATTGTCTTCGAGACAGAATTTTTCCGCCACCTTCTTGGTGATGGACGGTTTGCTTTGTGTGTCGCCGAGGTACAGCCGGATCTTTTTCTTTTTGCCGTCCACGACGATACCCCCCCGTTTGTTCATATCATGGGCGGCCCACTTCAGTGATATGACGTTGAGCTCGCCATTGCCGGCGCCGGCGCCCGAAAAGATATTAAAGTATCCGATCTTGATGACGTCTCCGCTCGGTTCAATGGACGCACGGGGATCGAAATCGGACATATCAGACATTGCATCAAAATCGAATTTCGGTATGGCCCATGCGCTTTTCGGCATGGCCATTCCCCAGGAGACGACAAGACACAGAGTCAGTACCAAAAAAATCTTCCAATAATTCTGCTTCATTTTCTTTCCTCCTTAACCGGTGTCTGTTGTAAAAGAAGTGGATGGTATGGGGTGTATGCCCCGATCTTGAAAAAAAGTCCCAAAACGGTTATTGCGGATACTCAGAATAGCCTTCAGCCATCACGGTATAATCCAAAGGCTGAAGAGCATCTAAGCATTTGGTGTAGAATACGCGAGATGACAGGGATCTGTCAATTGAAATAACCGTGGCCGCTTCCGGAAAAAAATTATGCCCGGCCTTTGAAAAAGACCGGGCACAATTCCGTTTCGGCTGATTTTCTCACACGAAAATCATTACGCCTCTATCTTACACCTGTCGCGGTTTTCGTGCATGAATACTTCTCTCTTAAGTGCCGCCGGCACCCTTTAAATCTCAGGTGCGAGATGCACCTTAAAGGATTCCTACGTTAACTTTAAGACATATGACCACCTTCTATAAGAGTATGGCGCATATGTCAATAGGTAAAATGCCTGAAGGCAATCATGGCCGCAGCTGCCTGTCAAATAATGACCAATCCCTGACCCCGTACAAGCAGACTCTATCATACCGGTATGGGAATCGAGATCTAATGCAGGAAGGACATACCCTTCATGACGGCGACAGCGGTAAAACTGCTTGACAGCCAATGATCAAGGGCGTTATTCATGTGAGGAACATGGATGGACGCGCTCTGAGTTTTTGAAGCGCTACGCATAAAAAAAGAGAGAATTATGGAGATTATCAAGATCATATGTGCAATCATACTGCCCCCACTGGGAGTGTTTCTCCAGGTGGGCATCGGGAAGCATTTCTGGATTAATATTATTCTTACACTGCTCGGGTATATCCCCGGCATTGTGCATGCCGTGTGGGTTGTTGCGAAGAATAAATAGAGAAACGACCGCTCCCCGCACAACAGGCGCCGTCGTGAAAAACCGCCTAGGCCTTCGGCAGTGCGGGGTATGCGGCGGCTGATAGTATGCATGAGAGTATGGGACATCAATCCGGGTTATCTGAACCGTCAAAGTCTGCTCGCCGAGCACCGTGAGCTGCACGGCATTATTTCAATCATTGTACACTGTAAAAAGGGCTATTCCCGCCATCCCGAGACGATGCGCTGGGTCGGTCACGTCGACGCGCTCCGGCAGCGCCATGGACTGCTCGCCTGCGAAATGACGCTGAGGGGATTCAACGACAGAACTTCCGTAGCGGCGCCGTCGGACGAAGGCGTCTGCGTCTGGCCGGACACCTACGTTGATGAACCGGGCAGGCAATTTCAACTGCTGAAACTGAAGTATGCGCAGAAAGAAGGGGGGAGGATCCCGTTGCCGAAAAATGCGCAGGAGCTCTGGCGCCATCACAAGTATTCAGTGCTCGCCCGCAATCCGAATGTATATAAGGATATCGGCCGCGAGATGGCCGAAATGAAGAGGGATTTCAGCGAGCTGGCATTGCAGTTGACGGAAATGCTGCGAACGCGGCCGAACGAAGGGGGCATCAGGAATGCCCTACAGCATATGTGGGGCTATGTCTCGGAGACGCCGACCCGGGACAGCGAGGACGTCAATTCCTGGTCGCTGCGAAAGCTGCTTCAGAAAACGCAAAAAAGGGCGATGGCGACGGGAACGGGAAATTCCTATCTGCGCAGTTCAACTGCATTGAGCGAATTGATGGCGTGGCTTCCCGCAGAGTGACCTTTAGGATGGGGGATTTTTCCGTGTTACAAACTGAAAATTTTTGAGAGGCCATTGCGAATTATATGGTGGCGCTCAAATGAAAATCGTGATAGGGCGTTGTTGGAAGTTGGTGGCAGATGCACATGATTCGATTGTAAATCTTTAACTATCGTCAGTAAAACACAACATCTAATTTGAGGAGGTATAGTATGTCGTTCAACTCATTGGTCGATACCCGTGATCAGAGGTTTGTCCTTTTCGAACTTCTGGAGCTGGATAAATTGAATCGATATGAACAATTCCAGGATTATGATAGATCCATTTACGAAGACACCCTGGATCTCGCGGAAAAGATTGCCATAGAGGCGTTCTATACGTCCAACGCCGATGGCGATAAGATAGGGCTCAAGTATGATCCGAAGAATTACACGGTCACGGTGCCTGAATCGTTCCACAAGGGATTCCGGGCATACGTGGAAGCGGGGTTTCATACACTGGCCTTCCCCCAGGAAGTAGGCGGAATGGGACTTCCTTCCAGCATTTCCATGGCAGCGGCCGAGTACTTCAATGCCGGCAATACCTCACTGACCATGTACTGCGGTGCGATTACCGGTGCGATGGCTCTTATTCTGCCTTTCGGCTCCGAAGAACTGAAGAACATGTTTCTTCCCAAGATGTTCGAGGGGGCCTGGGGCGGCACCATGTGCCTGACCGAACCGGGCGCCGGTTCCGATGTGGGGGCCCTCAAGACCAAGGCGGTCAAACAGCCTGACGGCACCTATCTTATCACAGGCCAGAAGATCTTCATCAGCAACGGCGAACACGATATGGCGGAAAATATCATACACCCGGTGCTGGCGAGGATCGAAGGCGACCCGGAAGGGACCAAGGGCATTTCCATCTTCATCGTTCCGAAATATCTCGTGAATCCTGACGGGTCATTGGGCGAGCGCAATGATCTGGTCTGCGCCGGCATTGAGCATAAGATGGGCCTCAAGGGGAACGCCACATCGACGCTCAGCTTCGGCGACAACGGCAAGTGCATCGGCTATCTTCTGGGCAAGGAGCGCCAGGGCATGCAGATCATGTTCCATCTCATGAATGCGGCCCGCATCCATACGGGCGTTCAGGCCGAGGCATGTTCAAGCGCCGGGTATCTGCACTCCGTGACCTATGCCCGCAACAGGGTCCAGGGCGTCCATATTACCCAGATGATGAACAAGAGCGCCCCGAAAGTGGCCATCATCGAGCATCCCGACGTCAAGCGAATGCTCATGTATATGAAGAGCACCATTGAAGGTATGCGGATGCTCTGTCTCTTCCTCGCCTATCACGAAGACATTATGCATGCGTCGAAAGATCCCGAAGAGGTTAAAGCGGCAACGGGTATTGTCGATATTCTCACTCCCATCGTAAAGGCCGGCATTTCCGACGAAGCCTGGCTGGTGACGGCAGAAGCCATGCAGGTGTACGGAGGATACGGCTACTGTAATGAATATCCGGTCGAGCAGTACGCACGCGACGTTAAGGTTTTCTCCATTTACGAGGGCACCAACGCGATCCAGTCCCTTGACCTTCAGATGCGCAAGATTCTCATGAACCCCGAGATGTACAATTACGGGCAGCTCAGAACGCGCATGAACGCGACGATTGACAAGGCCAGGGGCATCGTGGACGAGAAATATATCGAGCCCGTTGTGCGCGGCCTTGCAAAGCTCGACGAGGTGATCGAGATGATGAAGGGGCAGATGGGCGAGGGCAAGTTCATGGCCCTGGTGCTCAACGCCACGCCCTTCCAGCAGGCTATGTTCCCCCTCATTGTGGCCTGGCTGCATCTGTGGAGCCTGACCATCGCCATACCCAGGATGAACGCCATCCTGGGCGATGCCAAGGGCGACGAGCGAAGGAAGAAGATCGCTGAAGACGTCGAAGCGGCCTATTACAACGGCAGGGTCCTGTCAGGACAGTTCTATATCGGCGCTGAATTCCCCAAATTCTTCGGCCGGATTGAATGCATCATGAACAACGAAGGTGCGGCCCTGAAGGCGGAATCGGCGAATTTCACCGGAGCGCCTCTGGAGTAGGAAAGTAAAACGGAAACGGCCTCATTGCCCTGTCGGTATGAGGCCGTTTGCACCTGTAGGGACTGACAGTCTCGCATAAAGCTCCATCATACCAATACGTCGGCATTATAATAATAGGAAGTAAGCGGCAGTTACTTAGAAGAAGTCGAAAATCACCCTCTCCCTTGAGGGGCGAGGGTTGGGGTGAGGGTGATATATATACCGTTGCAAAAGGAGCAAATCCTTGAAAAAGACGGAGAAACGACCTCTGCAGATTTTCATATGGTTTTGCCTTTCTTTGCTTCTGCTTGCCTGCACCGGTGAATACCGCTCCGGTTACAGGATCTTTCCCGTCACTGTCCAGAAAACATCTAAATTCATTACGGAAACCATGGCCGAAAAGAATATGGTAGGTCTCAGCATCGTCCTTGTCGACGATGGACGGATTGCCTGGGCACGGGGATTCGGGTGGGCGGACCGTGAAAATGGTGTGTCTGCACAGGCGGATACGCGTTACATGCTCGGATCAGGCTCCAAAACACTCACCACCGTGGCCCTGCTGCAACTGGTGGATCAGGGACTTCTTTCTCTTGAAAAGCCGGCCACGACCTACCTGCCCGAGTTTCAGCTTCTTCCCCGATTTCCAGGTCAAATGCAGAACATTACGGTGGAACGACTCCTTAACCACCATTCGGGGATCCCGGGAGACATATACAACGGGGGATTCGTGGCAGAGGCCTGGAATCAATGGGGGTGTGATCTCTACATCGATTGGCTTTTGCACTGTCTTGCGAATGAGTATCCCAGTTACGCGCCGGGAGAAATATCGGTGTACTGCAATACGGGGTTCGTGCTTGCCGGCGAAATTGCGCAGCGCATCGGAGGCCGGAGCGGGGAGACATTCAATGAATTCATGATCCGGCAGCTTTTCAGTCCTCTTGATATGCATGACACCTCCTTTCGGGCATTCCCAGGAACCATGGCCGTTGGGTACATAGGCGGGGCGCCTCTTCCCCCCGTGGAGACAAACTGCGTATTTGGCGCCACAGGAGGGGCTGTCACGACGGTTCTCGATATGGGGCGTTTTCTCGCTATGATGTTAAACCGCGGGAGAAGTGCAGCGGGAGAGCAGATTATCATGCCCGGTACGGTCGATCGCATGGGGCAGGGGGAACGAACGCCTCTGGACTGGAATTCCTATTCAACGCCGGGCCTGGGTCTCGACACCATGGATGATCCTGTGATGCGCTACGCGGGGCGGGCGTGGACCAAAAACGGCAGCACAGGACATTTCAATTCGTTTATGGAGATACTGCCGGACCTGAATCTTGCAGTAATTGTTCTTACCAACTCCGACACGGCCCAGTGGGCCGTCTATTCCATTGCCCGCGAGTGCCTGAAACAGGCCGTCGAAGAAAAAACGGGCATGAAGCCCTCGCTTCCTTCCTATCTCGATATTCCATCAGAGACGAACCCCGCGTTGATTGCCGGAACCTATGTGAAAAAAAACGGCTATGATCGGATTGTGGACAATCTCGACGGGACCCTTTCATGGGTGAAAGATGCCCACACCGGAGATCCGGAGGTGAAAAGGCTGACCAATGAAGGAGATCTCTGGGCCGTTGCGGGTGCACCGGAGCGCCTGACCTTCCGTCCCGTCTCATTCATGGGGGTGGACCACTTTGTAATGATACAGGTGGGGAGCGACACATCGGTGGTGGATGAGAGTGTGTTCGGCGGGTATGTGACGGCCGTACTGGGTGAAAAACTCAATATTCCGGCGATTCCCGCTGCATGGGCGAAGCGGGTGGGCTGTCGATGGCTTATAGACAACATCCCCTTTAATGACCTGAACTGGGATGGATGCCCTTTTCTCGCGGTGGAGGATGTCAAAGGGGTGCTTATGGTTCGTCAGGGCGCCAATCTCCAGGTAATTTTCCCCCGGGACGATTATCTGGCCTTTGTGGGCGGTCTGGCCAATCGGAATGGAAGCGCTGTGCAGGTGAAAGACGATGCAGGCTCGGAGAAACTGCAGTTTGTCGGCTATGAGGCCGTTCCCATTGAACAGGCGTCCCTTCTCTCTTCCGGTGATGTGGTGAGCGGTACGGTGGGATTCCACAAGACCGACTGGTATCGCTTCAATTCTCCTGCCGGGGACACTGAAGTGACATTCGAGATTCCCGATGGCGGAGGGGGCTATTGGCTCACACTGTTCGATTCGGATCCTGATTCTTTCATTGTCCAGGGAGTGGACCGAATATCCGCCACAGTGCAAAAGGGCGCCTTCTATCTGGCTGTCTGCCGGACGCCTGATGCATCTGACAGCTATACGCTTCTGGTTGACCCGTGACGAAAGGCGGTCGAAGCATCGAGTTTTCTATATGGCGTTCTCTTCCCGGAATCGTTTCAGGTCATCGTGGCCGTACCCCAGAAGATTGCAATAAACGGCCTCGTTGTCCTCTCCGAGAAAAGAGGCCCGCCGGGTGATCTTCCCCGGTGTCCTGGACAGCTTGATCTCAACTCCCGGCACCGGCACCTTTCCCGTACCGGGATAATCAATCTCCACCAGCATCTCCCGCGCCGCCACCTGCGGGACATCGAGTGACGCAGGCACATTGTTGACGGGACCACAGGGGATGCCGGCCTCGTCAAGAACGGCCATGGCTTCGGCGACGGTCTTATTCTGAATCCAGGCGTACACCACTTCGTCGATAGCCGTATAATTGCGATACCGCGCCAGATTGTCCTTGAAACGACTGTCGGCGATCATGTCTTTCCGGCCAAGCACGCGGCACATGCGCCGCCACAGATTGTTTCCGACTATATTGATCATCAGGAAGCCGTCCCGTGCGGGGGCGCTGCAACAATAGGCATAGAAGCCTCCGTTGCCGACGGCCTTCCGCACTTCTCCCCACACCCTATACTCGGCGGCGCATCCCGACGCGGCGGCTATCCCGAAGGCCACGTCGAAGAGCGACACGTCGACCAGCTGCCCCAGGCCGCTTTGCGTGCGTTCAAAACAGGCCATCACGGCGCCGAGGGCCGCCCGGGCGCCCGTGTTGAAATCTATATACGAGGGACCCGCCCGCAGGGGATCACCGTCGGGATATCCCGTATAGCTCATCATTCCCGACATGGCCTGGGCGATGGCGTCAAAACAGGGGCGCTCCGCATAGGGGCCGTTCTGGCCGAATCCGGATACGGCCACCACAATCAATGCCGGATTGATTCCGCTCAAACGATCATACTCGAGCGTGTTTGCCTCCTCTGTTCCTTTGGGATAATTGTGCACAAGGATATCGAACTTTTTTACCAGTGCATCGAGGAGCCCTTTCCCTGTTTCAGAACGCAAATTCAGGGTAATGTTCTTCTTGTTGCGCTGATAGGACAACCCGTAGATCATCGGTTGGCCGTCGGGGGCAAAAGGGCCCAGTTCGCGATCGACCTTGCCTCCGGGAGGCTCAACGCGAATGACCTCTGCGCCATGGTCGGCCAGGCACATCGCGCAGTATGGGGCCGCAATATAGCTCCCCATATCCAATACACGTATCCCGTCCAGGGCTCGTTTCATCGGGTAGTTCCCCTCCTTTTTCGTCTGTGCTCCTGTGTTGCCGGCCTTTAATTTTACGGGCCTTCCCATCTTACGGTATCGGGTCTCTGTTGATGGGCAATATATTTGTTCAGGGCGACGGCCGCACTGCGGATCGAAAGGAATACGGCGAATCCCGATTTGGTAAGAGCGTTCCCCATGTCGCCGGCAATTTTCTTTGACTTTTCACTTGCATAGGAGTGCAGAATAATGGCCGCCGGTTTGTTGACTTTGCCTTTTAAATCGAGAATCAACGACCGGTACACCTCCATTACAAGCACTTTGGCCTTTTCGCTGACCAGGCCGAAATGGTCGAACGCCACATGTATGACCATAAAATCCACCATGTCTTCAGCCTCGATTGCTTGTATAGTTGCGGCAAAGGTTTCCGGACTTTCAAAATTATTTATATCGACGGGATTTTTAAAAATGCGGCCGGCTTCGGAAGAATAGAGGCCGATCAATTTCTGCCGCGCGTCCGTGGAAAATTTGGGCAGTGACAGCCCTGTCCGGGAAAATTCATCCGCGAGGACAACGCTGGCCCCGCCTCCAACGCCCAGGACCACTGTATTTCTGCCGGCGGGGGGACGCATATAAACAAAGGCCGCCGCCATATCGATCATTTCCTCGATGCTGTAGACCTGGACGGCGCCGGCCTGCCGTAAAAGCCCTTCCCACACTTCGCTGGCGCCGGCCATTGCCGTGGTGTGAGAGACGGCGGCCTCCGCGCCGGCGGGAGAATCTCCCACCTTGAGAATGATTACCGGCTTAATTTTTGCTGCCGCCTTAAGGGCCTTCAAAAAACGGGGCCCCTCTCTGATTCCCTCAATATAGGCGGTGATAATCTTTGTGTCGGGATCATGGGCTAAATACTCGAGATAATCCGATTCGTTGAGATCGGCGCCATTTCCCATGCTGATGACCTTGCTGAAGCGTATCCCTCTTGAATTGCCTTCCGCCATGGCATGTGAAGCGTTTCCCCCGCTTTGAGAAATCATGCCGACGGGGCCGCTTTCCTTTGACACGTCGGGGTTAAAGGTCAATCCCCCCCTGGGGCAATATAGGCCCAGACAATTGGGGCCGATGATCCGTACCCCTCCCTGGCGTGCAATTCTGAGAATCTCGTCCTGCAGCCTTTTCCCCTCTGTGTTTTCTATTTCGCCGAAGCCGGAGGTAAAAAAATGTATGGCCTTTACCCCCTTGGCGGCTGCATCGGCCACCAGTTGGGGCGTGTTCCGGGAGGGGACCGCGGATATGACATAATCCACCTGGCCGGGTATATCAGCAAGTGATTTGTAAATCTCCCGGCCCATCACCTTTCCGCCTTTGGGATTAAGGGGATAGATCCGGCCCTTATATCCGAAGTCGGCCAGGGCCGTCATGAACATCAAGCCGGGATTGAAAAGAACATCGGCATCTTTTACTCCTGCAACAGCGATTGAAGTAGGATGAAATAAAAAATCAAGATCAGCAGCCTCCATCGGTACCTTCCTTTGTAATCAGCCTCTATCATATCGGCCTTGTAGTTTTTTTGCATAGGATTTGTCGCATATTTTTTCTTAAAAAGAAAGGAAATGCCTGCGTCCAGGGTGAAAAAACTGACCACATGGTCGACCTACAGGCTGATCCCCGGTGGATACAACCGGACCGGTTACCGCTCTTTTTGTCGGCCGGCGCCCCCCTTGTATGCACCGCTGTCTCATCTTCAGGGACCCTTATTCCCTTGACAAATCTTTTCCGGGGTGCAATTTCTTGTGCAATATGCGCTTATTCGCATTCCCTGCCGGATCTCATTCAAATGGCACAACGCAAAGGAAGGGGGAAAGGATGTACGATCCCGAATGCGGCAGGGATGGTGTGCTCGCAATCCTTTGCACAGGTGGCCGGACCGAATAAGGGCAATGTGCAGGCGGCCGATTAACCGGAAACGCTGAAACAGCGGATCTTGTGCGGCAGGGAGGGCGCCGGAGCGCCTGCAGATCTGCAGATTATGGAGACTGCTGCTTATTGCAGCAAATGACCGAAATGGAAACAATGGATAGGGAGAAGCTTTGGACGAGAGATTTCATCACGGTATCTGCCATTAATTTCCTGGTGTTCCTGATACACCTGTTATTGATGGTCATTATCGCTTTTTATGCCGTAGATGAATTTCATGCGACTACGAGTACCGCAGGGCTTGTTGCGAGTATCTTTATTGTCGGCGCGTTAATCGGTCGATTTGCGACGGGTCATCTCATTGAAGATGTAGGCAACAAGAAAGTGTTGATTGGCGGCGCCATATTTTTTATTGCCACGGCGGTATTATATTATTCGTCAGCGATTACGTTGCCGCTATTAATTATAATCAGGCTTTTTCACGGGATCGCTCATGGAATAACCAGCACGGCCACGGGAACAATAGTCGCCAAGATTATCCCCGGCAGTAAACGCGGGGAAGGTATCGGCTACTATGGGATGAGCATAATACTGGCGTCGGCTTTGGGACCTTTCGTGGGAATCATTCTGCTTCAGCAGGTAGAATTCAAGACGATTTTTCTTGTTAATTTAATATTGGCCGTTATTGCCTTTTCCATATCTCTGGTTGTGAAGGATCCGGGCAGTAAATTCCCGGAAATGACCGGGGCACAGGAGGTGAAAAGGATTTATATTGCCAGTTTCCTCGAACCTAAATCCATACCGATTTCAATTGTTGCCTTAGTCGTGGGGTTCAGTTGTTCCATTGTGATGGCATTCATGTCCCTCTATGCACAAGAAATTCAACTGGAAAAAGCGGCCAGCGTGTACTTTGTCGTATCTGCCGTCGCAACCTTGATTTCGAGACCTTTCGCCGGACGCTTGTTTGACCTCAGAGGTGCAAATTTTGTCGTATATCCCTGCCTTTTTATTTATGCCGCCGGCATGTTTCTGTTCAGTCAGGCATACAACGGCGCTACCCTGCTATTAGCCGGCGCAATCATCGGTTTGAGCTATGGAAACTTCATGTCCAGCGCTCAGACCATTGCGATAAAAGTAGTCCAGCCGCACAGATTCGGGCTGGCAACAGCCACCTACTATGTATTTTTAGATTTAGGGATTGCCACCGGGCCTTATTTACTTGGATCCTTGATTCCGGTCACAGGATACCGAGGCCTCTACTTAATGATGGCCATTGTGGCACTCGCAACGGTTCCTCTTTACCACTTTTTATGTGGCAGAAAAGTGTCGACCGGCTAAGGTGTTGGGATATTGGTTTTGTGTACTACAGATTTGCCGCTGAAAAGGATCAATGAAATCCAGGAGGGATAAGAGATGGAAACGACTTTTCCATTTGTGATTACTGTCAGTCGCCAGTTAGGGGCCGGTGGGATGTATGTGGGAAAGCAACTGGCACAAAAGTTGAATCTCTTTTATGCGGATCGTGCAATCATTCGCCAGGCCGCCACACAACTCTCGGCATTGGAAGAAGTTTTGGAATCACGGGAAGAGAAAGTGTGTTCATTCTGGAAATCGTTCCGGCAGTCTTTCGCATTCGGGGCAACCGACGTATACATCCCGCCGGAAGTGAACATCCCGACCAGCCGCGAGTTGTTTGAAACTGAAGCAGAAATTATACGGCGGATTGCGAAAGAATCTTCAGCGGTTATTATAGGACGGTGCGGACCTTACGTGCTTCGTGAACACCCGAATCATATCAACGTATTCTTACATGGTGATATGACGTTCCGAAGAAGCCGAATTCAGGATCTGTATCATGTATCGGAAGGAGCAGCAGAGAAAATGATTGTCCGAAGCGACAAAGACAGGGCCCGTTATCATCGGACATTTACAGGCAGGGAATGGACGGATGCACGCCGATACCACATTTCCTTGGACACCAGCGCAATAGGGCTTGATAAAAGTGTTGCAATTATAGTGAAATATACAGAATCGATTGCGGCGTAAAGAATGAAGCATGCCTTTAGGTGTTGAAGGTTTCTGGTGTTGTTGTTCAAACCGCACCATTGACGCACTGACTTCGGCATAGGGGTGTACCATGATCTCGCATGAAGAGAAGGTTCGCAGGGTATCCAGGTTTTTGAACGAATACGGGGGGGAGGCGCCGCTGTCTCTCAAAAAGAGGGCAGTTTCCCACGAGGTCCCTCGGCCTTCAGATAAGAGAAGCCTGGACCGAAAGGTGGACATACGCGATTTTAATGAGGTGCTTTCGATCGATGTGAAGGGGCGGACCTGCATTGCGGAGCCGGGAGTAACGTTCGTTGACCTCGTCCAGAAGACTATGAAGCATGGTCTTATCCCGATAATAGTTCCGGAGCTGAAGACAATAACGATTGGTGGCGCAGTCGCCGGGTGTTCTATAGAATCGATGTCGTTCATGTATGGCGGTTTCCACGATACATGCCTTGAGTATGAGGTAATAACCGCAAAGGGCGAAGTGCTGCGTTGTACCCCCGACAACGAACACAAAGTTCTGTTTCAAATGCTTCACGGTACGTTCGGGACCCTTGGAATAATCTCCAGGCTAAAATTCCGGTTGCTCCCTGCAAAACCGTTTGTGAAGGTGACCTTCGAACGCTACGAAAACCTTGAGGATTACAAAAAGGCGATATGGAAGCATTACAAAGAGCAGGACATCGATTTCATGGATGGAATTATCCACTCGCCGAACCTCTATGTCCTGAGCGCTGCGAACCTTGTCGATGATGCCCCTTACACACACAGATATGACTGGGTCCGGGTCTTTCACACCAGCACAAAGAAAAGAGATGAGGATTATCTCAAGACGATCGATTACTTCTTCAGATACGACAAGGGTGTGACGCACACATGGCCCAGATCATTCGTCGGCAGGCTGATCCTCAGGAAATTCTTCGACTCCAACTTTTCCTTGAAGATGGCGGATGCATTCAAAAAAGTCTTGCCTTCCAGAATCATTCCAATTACCGTCGATGTGTTCATACCCTTTTCGAAAGTTGGTGAGTTCCTGGATTTTTACACCAGGGAGGTCAATCATTATCCACTCTGGTGCGTTCCCTACAAACGGGTGAGGGATTACGAATGGATCTCTGACGAACTTACCAAAAGTAACAGAGATGAACTGTTCATTGACCTGGCCGTCTATGGAATGAAAAAGAAAAAGGGCAAGAATTACTACCGCCTTCTCGAGGAAGAGCTCATGAAGATAGGGGGAATAAAGACCCTGATTTCAGGTAATTATTACACGGAGGAAGAGTTCTGGAGGATATGGAACAGGGAGAACTACAAAAAGGTCAAGAGGGTAACAGACCCGGACGATATGTTCCGGGACCTCTATACCAAGACCTGTCTGACAACAAGAGGATTGGGCAGGTAAGGCCCACAAAGTGAAATCATCGGGGATGGGCCTTCCGGTAAAGCCGGTGTGGCATGCGTAGGCATTCATTGGACACTACAGAGGGGCGCCCCTTGCTGACACATGAAGAGAGGTGATTATTGAGGGATCTTTTTGAGAGGTTTTTTGAACCTCGAAGCGTTGCCGTTATCGGGGCTTCTGCAACGCCCCATAAGCCGGGAAACGATGTGATCAGAAATATGGTGGCCAATGGGTACGCCGGAACCATATTTCCCGTCAATCCCAGGGGCGGAGAGATATTTGGAATGCGAGCCGTCTGCTCAATTCGGGATTTGCCCGAAGACGTGGATCTGGCAATAATAATCCTTCCGGCAAAGGCGAACCCTGGTGCCGTGCGTGAATGCGCAAAAAAGGGGATCAAGGCGGTGGTACTTGCAGCCGGTGGGTTTTCCGAGGTCGATGCGGAAGGACATGCGTTGCAGGAGGAGCTTGCGAGAACAATCAGAGAAACCGGCATCCGCGCCATCGGACCCAATACCTCCGGCCACTCATCAATGCCCCACAGGTTCACTTCCAGCTTCTTTCCTCTGGGTGAAATCCCCAAGGGGCCCATATCTTACATCGCGCAGACAGGAAATTTTGCCACCCATACCATGCGCCACATAGCCACCGAGGAACACTTCGGGGTTGCCAGGGTGGTGGGGCTCGGAAACAAACTGGACATTGATGAAAATGACATTCTGGAATATTACGCGACCGACGTCGAGACCAAGGCGATCTTCGTATATCTGGAAAGCTTCAAAAACCCTAAGCGTTTTATGGAGATTGCCGGCGAGGTGACAAAGTCCAAGCCGATCATTCTTCTGAAAGGGGGAAGCACTTCCGAAGGGGCACAGGCGGCAGTAGCCCACACGGCGGCCATGGCGTCGAATGACAGGATTATTGACGCCGCCTTGAAACAGGCCGGCGTCGTCAGAATTCATGAATATTCGCATCTTTTTCTTGCCGCCAAGGTGTTGGCGTTCATGCCCCTGCCCAGAGGCAACAGGGTGGGCTTCCTGGCGCCCTCGGGGGCGCAGCTCGTGTGCCTGACCGATGTGTGCCGTCGTGATTTGGGTTTGGATGTGCCGGAGGTGGAAGAAGCAACCCGGCGTCGTCTGCAGGAAATCAGTCCATCCTTTATCAGAATGAGAAACCCTGTGGATATCTGGCCAGCTGCATCGGTTGCAGGGGTGTTGGAGGCGTACAGGGAGGGAATGGATATCCTGTTGAGCGATCCAAATATCGACGCGGTCGTGCCGATTCTCCTGCTGACCGATGAGACAGGGGTTCCTTCTCTCGATTTCCTTGTCGATTTATCACGAAAATACAGAGACAAGCCGCTACTGGCAACCTTCAGCGGAGAGAAAAAGCACCGGGAAGCGGCAAAGGCCTTTCTCGAACCGAGAGGTGTCCCGACCTTTCCGCTGATCGAGGAACCGTTCAAGATGCTCGGCATACTTGCCGAATGCAGACGTGCCAGGGATCGTATCGCCTGCAAACGGTCTTGAATTGTCGCCGTCCCTCATTATACAGCGGCGCCGCAAAACGTCATGTGTATAAATGGCGAGAGGGAATTTAGGGGAGGGAGATTTTTACGCCCCTGTAATAACCGTTAACTCTTGTACCAACGCGGGTTGTATTATGAAACGTACCGTCTATTTTGTTTCTGAGAGCACAGGCATCACTGCAGAGGCCTTGGGGAACAGCCTGATTTCCCAGTTCGATAGCATAGATTTCGAACAGGTTTATATGCCGTTCATCAATACTGCCGATCGTGCGGCTGCCCTGACCGAGAGAATGCAGGAGGCGGCTGAGCGGGATGGCGCGCGCCCGATCTGTTTCGCCACGATGATGAACACTGAGATACGCACCATCCTTCAAGGAGGGAACTGCTTTTACGTCGAGCTCCTTGACTGTTTCATAGATCCTCTTGCGGCGGAACTGGGGGTTAGGCCGTACCGCAAGGCAGGATTAAGCCACGCGATTACCAAGCGCCGTTCCTACACGAAACGGATCGAGGCCATTAACTTCGCCATGGTCAACGATGATGGGAGCCAACCGGAAAACTTCCAGCGGGCGGATGTGGTGCTGATCGGAGTCTCACGGGTCGGCAAGACGCCCACCTGTCTTTATCTTGCCATGCACTTCGGCCTGAACGCGGCAAACTACCCTCTTACCGAAGAGGACTTTGCACGAGGCGATGTTCCCGAGATAGCCTGGAACTGCCGCCATAAACTCTACGGTCTGACCATCGATCCCCAGCGGCTCCATCTGATTCGAAAGGAACGCTGGGCCGGGAGCACCTATGCCTCGCTTCGGCGTTGCGAGGATGATGTGCGCCGTGCCGGTATGATCTTCAATCGACTGGGCATTCCGGTATTGAACACCACCAGCCAGTCGATTGAGGAGATTTCTTCTCATATCATACGTTCCCTGAAAGACTATATGGGCTGAATGCAGAAAAATCGAGGCGGCGCATGCCGCGTGCTTCATGAGAATCGGGATCGATGGAGAGGCGCCTTTGCTGCAAGGATCGGGTTTTCACGTTCAGGGTCTGGGTGGGCTTGCCGGTGCAGGAGGATAATTTCCAGAAAGGCATCGGCGTATTTCTCCATTTTTCTCCGGCCGACGCCGTGGAGTGCCAGGATTTCCTCCCTGCGGCAGGGATGAAAGCGGGCCATCTCCCGCAGGGTCCGATCATGGAAGATGACATAGGGGGGCAGGTGTGCCTCATCGGCAAGCGCTTTGCGTTTCTTCCGAAGCGCCTCAAACAATTCCGCATCAAAGACTTCCATTTCGTCTGTCTGATCCCGCTGAGCGGCACTCCGTTCCTTGCCCTGCACCTCATCACTCAGTCTACCGAGAAAAGGTTCCTCCCCTCGCAGAATATCCCAGGCCTTCGGGGTCAGTTTGAGCGATCCATGTTCATACTGGTAGAGCAACAGGCCCTTCTGAATCAACTGTCGAGAGAGGCGGCGCCACTGACGTGCGGTATAGTCTTTGCCGATGCCGTAGGTGGAGAGCGTCTCGTGCCCGAATTTGAGAACCTTCTGAGCGGTCGAACCTCTCAGGACGTCGATCACATGGTTCGCACCGAAGATCTCGCCCGTTCGTTTCACGCAGGAAAGAAACATCTGGGCTGGGATGGTCAAATCAACCAGAGAGCTCCCTTTGTTCCCATCGCGGCAGTTGTCGCACATGCCGCACCGTTCAGCCACTTCCGTCTCGCCGAAATAGTGTAACAGCGGAACGCGGCGGCAGAGGTCCGTCTCGGCAAACCCCAGAAGCTGGCTCAGCAGGATCTGGGCTACCCGCTGTTCCTCTTCCGTCTTTTGAGCGATGAAGTACTGGATCTTGTGCAAATCCCCGTAACTGAAAAGCAGCAGACAGTGGGATTTAAGTCCGTCCCGACCGGCGCGGCCGATTTCCTGGTAGTAGTTCTCGATGCTTCCGGGCAAATCGTAATGGATAACGAAGCGGACATTGGGCTTGTGTATGCCCATCCCGAAAGCGATGGTCGCCACGATGATGTGCACATCGTCGCGACGGAAGAGTTCCTGGTTTTCCCTGCGCTCCTCTTCCGTGAGTCCTGCATGGTAGGGTCGGACCGCATACCCGTGCCGGTCAAGCGAGACCTGAAGCTCTTCCGTCTGTCGTCGTGTGGCGCAATAGATGATGCCTGATTCGCCGGGATACGATTTCAGGATGTTCAGAATCTGATCGAGGGGTTTTTCCTTCGGCGCCACCTCCAGAAACAGATTCGGCCGGTTGAAAGCGCCGACAAACACATCCTGGTCATCGATCCTCAGGCAGTGGCAAATATCTTCACGTACGCGCGCGGTCGCTGTTGCCGTCAGTGCCACGCAGCAGGCGTCGGGAAACATGGAACGCACCTCGCCAAGTTGACGGTACTCGGGTCGAAAATCGTGTCCCCACTGGGAGATGCAGTGTGCCTCATCAACGGCGAGACACTCCACCACGAGATCTTTCAAAAGGGCCATGGTGCGCGGCGCCAGAAGAGCCTCCGGCGCCAGATAGAGCAGTTGTGTCTGTCCCTTACGAAGCCTTGCCGTGTTTTCGTGATATTCTGCCTGACTCAACGTGCTGTTAAGAAAAAGGGCAGGGACGCCGCACTCTTTAAGCTGATCGACCTGATCCTTCATCAGGGAGATGAGCGGGGATACGACGATCGTCAGGCCATCAAAGAGCATGCCCGGAATCTGATAGCAGAGGGATTTTCCCCCTCCAGTGGGCATCACCACCAGGGCGTCCTTTTTCTGTAAAAGGTGGCCGATTATCTTTTCCTGAAGGGGCCAGAACGTTTCAAAACCAAACACGTCTTTAAGTAGTGATCGTGCGCGATTCATGGGATCACGCACCGAAGTTGCATACTCAACGAACCTTCTCCCTTGTCTGTACTTTTACCTGTCCCATCCTCACGGGTAGTGGCGTATTTTATCGGAGTAGACACTGTGCGTCAAGCGTCGGCGGATCAGCGCCGGTGGATGAGGACCGCGCAGACGTAGCAGAAAGATAGCTGAAGGGCTCGCAGACAGCATAGCCCTTGCCGTGGAACTCCAGGGCCCTGTGGCAGGCAAGCACCGCATCCCTTCATATGCACCATAATCGTCTATTATTATTGGCTGTTTTTGGCAATGCCCATATCCTGGAAAGGGACCCTGAAGCAGTATGCAGGCAGACTCCATCGGCTGTTCGGAGGAAAGCATGAAGTCAGGATTTATGATTATGTCGATATCCATTTAAGAATGCTGGAGAAAATGTACAACAGAAGGCTCTCCGGCTATGCATCGATCGGATACAGGGCAAAAGCCGAAGACTTTGCAGATGAGTCTGCGGACATTATCTTCGACAATCGGAATTTTATTCCCGTGTATCAAAATGATGTGATGAAGGCGGGACGAGAGATCATAATTGTAAGTTCCTTCATAACAAAGAGGCGAACACTGCAAATGCTGCAAATCATGCACCCGGCGTTGAAGCGGAATGTCAAAGTTACAATCGTAACGAGGCCGGCATCAGACTTTACGGAAAGGCGCGCCCTGGAAGAGACATTACATTTGCTGCAAACATCCGGATTAAAAATAGTGTACCAATCAAAAATCCATCAAAAATTTGCAGTCCTGGACAGGAAAATTATCTGGTATGGAAGTATAAATCTTTTGAGCTTCGGTCATTCGAAATAAAGTATCATGCGGCTGGAAAGCAGCAATATCGCCAATGAACTGATGAGAAGCATGGAGGCGTTGACGATCGCAAGGTGACCGCATATTCTTGCCGTTAATCCGGATAAGTGTTCAAGGTCGCACTCCGTGAATCGAGCGAGAACGAAGCCCTGCGGGTTGTTGCTGCAATGCAAAAAGGGAAGGTCGTCGATCTTACATCCTCATTAGCCGTTACTGCTTCAAAACTCAGTTTGGAGTACAGCCTGCCAATGGATGAAAGTATTATTTTAGCAACAGCAAGAGAGCATGAAACCGTTGTCTGGACGTTGGGTTCAGATTTCAAAAATATAGACGGGGTTAAGTACTTGCCCAAAAAATAGAAAAGGGGCACGTGCGAGGATGAGGCCCCGCATGGCCCCGATGTCCGTTCACACCTGTTCTGTTCCGACCATTCCCGCAGGTTGATCTATTTCCCATTGATGGTGTCCATGATCTCTTTGAAGCTTTCAACAGCCGCTTCGAGATTTTCGATGATGTCGTTAGCCAATACATCGGGGTCGGGCAGATTGTCGAGATCGGCAAGGCTTCTGTCCTTGAGCCAAATGATATCCAGACTGGTCTTGTCTCGGCTGATTATTTCATCGTAAGTAAATTTACGCCAGCGTCCTTCGGGATTCTGCTCCGCATGCCAGGTTTCTTTTCGTTTATGCCTGTTGTCCGTGTTGTAACACGCGATAAATTCCTGAAGGTTTTCAAACTTCAAGGGTGATTTTTTCAGGGTATGATGGATGTTGGTACGATAATCATATATCCACACTTCGCTCGTCCACGGGTCTTTACTGGCCGGTTTATTATCAAAGAACAAAACATTGGCCTTGACCCCCTGCGCGTAGAATATACCGGTGGGCAGGCGCAAGATGGTGTGCAGATCAGTTGTCTCCAGTAATTTTTTGCGGACGGTCTCACCCGCGCCGCCTTCAAAGAGGACGTTGTCGGGTAGAACCACCGCCGCTTTACCCGTGGTTTTCAGAATCGTGTGGATGTGCTGGATAAAGTTGAGTTGCTTATTGCTTGTCGTCGCCCAGAAATCCTGCCGGTTGTAAGTGAGGTCTTCTTTCTCCTGTTCACCTTCCTCGTTGGTGAAGGTCATACTGCTCTTCTTCCCGAAGGGCGGATTGGTGAGCACATAATCCACCCGCAAACCCGTGTGGAATTATGGGGACAGTATACTTAATTTCGCATCATTGGGTATTCACAAAGGGTGCATATTGAATTAAGTATACTGTCCCTGGAATTTCCCCTCGAAGGGTGTTACCGTTGCCCCGGCTTTCAATCCATCCAGATAATCCACCCATGTCTGCATCACCTTCCGGCGCTCTTCAAGATGGGTTGTCCGATTGTAGGTTGTACCGAGGGTGAGACCTTCTCACAACCTCATAAAATCATCAATTTCGTCATACCGGCAGGTCCCGGATCAAGTCCGCGAAGTATCCAGTTTTTTCACGCACGCTCTGGATTCCGGGTCAAACCCGGAATGACAAAAAAGGGAATTATGCAAAGGTACCGAGGGTGTCGGGAACTCGATGGGCAAGCTGCGATTCATTGACATAGGGGCTTACGTGCAAGACTTCATGAAGAAACATTCCTGCCGTCGCCCGGAATCCATGGTCGGTTACTCTTTGAAGTGCGTTGGATAATAAATGGCGGAAGTGCATGGGAATCGAACCCACCTGGGAGGGTACTAGCCCCCCACACCGGATTTGAAGTCCGAAAAAGTACTTAAAACAGCAATTTTTAACCCCTTGATATAACGTCTGGTTTCCCGTAACCAATTAATAATAATAGTTAATGACCTTTTCTATTAATTCCATTGTTTCTATCCAGTTCCATGTTTTTCCGTTGAGTTTATCACAATTTTATCACAGTGACTTAATGGCGCTATTGCCCTTCAATGCTAAATTACCGAAGATAATGTGGCTGAAATGGGAATGGCTTCTATTGACCCCAGTCTTGTTGAAAGAGATATTGCCATAATTTCATAATGCATTATAAATTCTTTTATCCTCTTTCCTACTCTCCGTCACCACCATCATCCCTTCCCATTTCCTTCAAAAGCTTTTGCAATTTCCTTGCTGCAATCTCCGATGTCTTTCCCAGAAATATGGAAGAGAATGACTCAGGCCAGAAATTGGTATCTTCTCCCCAGTACCATTCCATTGATTGAATAGACAGCACCATGTTTGAGTAAATATCGTTTGTGCGATTCCATTTAATGTCTTCCTCGGGTCTTGACCTGATCCACTCTTCAAAACCATCCCAGGATTATCGAACCTTTTCCCTTATAGCGCGCGGCTTCTTCAACCATGGATTAGTTTCGAGCTCTCGTTCCTCGACTCGGGACTAATTCTTTATTTGTTGTACAATTTGTGAATTTGAAAACACACAACCTGCGCTTTCTTGACATACCATTGAAATCACCGCTTCCTGAAAGCGTTAAGATTAAGATTGAAACAATTATAGCAGATTGCTTTCCGTAACGATCTCGGCTTTTTTGGCATCAAAGTTTATTACTGAAAAAGAGTTGCCGGCTTTCGTATTGGGGAAAAAACGTCAATTCCTGTAATGCTCCAGCAAGTTGATTTTTCTCTTCATGACTTAAAAGGACTGAAGAAACATCAAATATTCAGACTTGATTACGAGGGTTTTAAAGAACCAAGAGGGGTAGTGAGTATAAAAAGCAGAGACGAGATACCTTTGTACTTCGAACTTTTCAGCGCAATAGAACATAATTTTTTTAGAAAGAATAAAAGCATAATGGATTAGCTACTTAGTATTGTAAAGGCGAATACATTGCTTCTGAGACCCTTAAGGTGATACTATCTGGACTCCAAGCCTTTCAGATGATTTAACACCGTTGTTAACTCAGAAATCAATGCCCTTTCCTCTTTCAGGACATGCCTAAAATTTGAGTCTGGGTCGAAGGCAGCCTTAAAAAGATGAACGTTATTTCTCACATCCTTTAGTCGAATTAGTTCATCCCATATCGAAGCAACATCCGGGCGTGGTCTTCCTTGTGATTTCCAAGCGTTCAGCACATTGCCAAACATACGTTTCTTTGGATCCTTCGCTAGCTTGTATCCCCTCTTCTCAGCATGTGCTCGCAGTGCTGCTTCAGCAATTGAAGCACAGAGAAGCAATGCCGCCTTTATCGCGCCAGCTCGAACAGACAATCCTAGCTTATATTCATACGGCTTTGATGTGAGACAATCAGCTCTAGTATGTTTTGCGCTCTTCAGTATAAAGAGATGGAAATTAAGATACTGAGCTTCTGTTGCAATAGCTTCTAGAACATCTGCATTGGGAATTTTCTTCCACTGAGCCTTTAATCCAGCTCTTGATGGAATAGAATGAGTATGTGGATTGAAATAGAAGTCGACTGACATATTTTCCTCTTATGGCCCTACTTTAAATTAACCCTGGGGCAGCAGTGATAGCAGGAAGTTTTTAATAAAATGCAGAATTTTAAATTTCAAGAGCGTACAATCGCCTGAAACATTGACAAAAACCTACCAATGGTAACTCCCACCAGATCATTGGGTTAATTATTACGGATTAATCACTTGTTATAATGTTCTGCGCATAACCCAATGGCAACGGAACGCATCAAATCGGAATGAGAACACTGATTCAATGCGATGTCGCCAATGGATGGGTACCGCACCGAATGGCGAATGCCGCCTCAGGCTACCGCTCCCCCGACAGGACCTGTAAAGCGCGGATTGCCTCCTCCAGGCCGATTCTCTGATCATCCCCAACATCCCATTTTAGACGTTCCAATGCCACTGCTTCCAAGACAGCATTGGCCACGGCAGTATCCAGTTGTGCTTGGGTAAACATGGTTGTAATCTCTTGATTTAACGTTGCTATCTCCTGATCTTTTTGTGCTATGAGCTGGTCCTTTGGTGCAACAGCATTGGCCACGGCAGTATCCAGTTGTGCTTGGGTAAACATGGTTGTAATCTCTTGATTTAACGTTGCTATCTCCTGATCTTTTTGTGCTATGAGCTGGTCCTTTGGTGCAACAGCATTGGCCACGGCAGTATCCAGTTGTGCTTGGGTAAACATGGTTGTAATCTCTTGATTTAACGTTGCTATCTCCTGATCTTTTTGTGCTATGAGCTGGTCCTTTGGTGCAACAGCATTGGCCACGGCAGTATCCAGTTGTGCTTGGGTAAACATGGAGGCTATAATTTGATTTTTGACGGTTATCGTGTCATTAAGGTTTGTGATCGTCTGATTTTTATCGGTAATCGTAGCAGTCAACGTCGCTATACTTTGATCCTTTTGTGCAATAATTTGATCCTTGGCGGCGTTCGCGTCGAGGACCGCTTCACTTACCGCCTGATCTAGCTGCACCTGCGTATACGTAATCGCAGTATATGCACCTGTAGCTGCTGTCAGTTCATCTTGAAGAATAATGACCTCTTGATTGTTAGGTTTTGTCCAACCATGGACATCACTGAATTCTACTACTTTTGTCCCAATGCTCAATCCCTCAAGTGTGATGCCGCTATCATTCCAACCCTCGCCACTCACTCGCCACTTGGCCCCTGCCGTCACAACTTCTGGAGGGGCTATCGATACCGTCAGTGAACTTGTGGGGGGGGTCATGCTGTATTTTCCGGCGATGGTCAACAACTCACCACTTGCGATCAAAATCGTTTTGATAGCAGGTTTGTACCAGCCGCCTTCAATATCCAGGTAATCCACGACATGGTTTCCTGCAGACAAACCGACAACAACGGAACCTGTCGTTTGCCAGGCACCACCATCAACACGCCATCTGGCCGTGGGAACAAGACCTGAGGGGCCGATGTTGACTATTAATGACCCATTGATGGTGTAGCTTGCAGATGCAATATCCGAGTCTAACAATTCAGAGTTGTAAGCGATTGCCTTGAGGGTTTGCGTGCTTGCGATGATCACGCCAGAGCCATTTGTAAGCTCAGTACCCACAGTCGGTGAAGGGTCGCTCCCGTCAATGGTGTAACGGATTGAAGCATCTGCTGTGGATGACGTGATGTTCACAGTTTGAACGCTGTCGTATGTTCCTTCGGCAATACTGAAAGTCGGTTTGGCCACGGTGCCGACATACACCATCGCCTTTGCCGAATAGGTGCCATCAATAGATGTAACTGTTACAGTGGCAGTGCCATCTGAAAGGGGTTCTATAATCTTGTAGGCTAACCCATCTACTTCAGTAATGCTTGCCACCTCAGGTTTATCGATGGACCATATTACTTCTTGCACTGTGGCATCAAGTGGACTTAAGGTATGGATAAGTGTTCCCGGGTCACCTCCCGCAGTCAAATTGAGTTCCGTTTTATCCAAAAGAATACCAGTAACCTCGACATAGGGAATTTCCATCCCATTGACGAACACCTTCTGGGGGTTACCGGTTACAATCCCATGCCCACCATTTGTTGATGGCCAAATATGCTCTCCATAGGTATCGGCATTGAGGTTCCAAAGATGCTGCCATGCTTGTTTCACAGATCGACCGTCAGGATAATTCCATCCAGCGTTCTGAATGATTAAAAGTCCACCTTGACCGTTCTCAGCAGGAGTCAGGACATGTGGAAGAGCCTTAGCCTCCACGCCGGCTTTTTGACCGGAAACAAGAATTTTGGGAGGGGCCGAAGAATCCACAATTAGTATTGTATTTGCAATAATGGTGAGAACGCCACCCCCGTAACCACCGCCGCCACAAGCTAAATAAGAAATACGACCATCTTGCTCAATATGTTTAGCAGAATCTCCGCCATTTCCACCACCACCTCCGTAGTATTTACTGTCAGGCGTGGATTTATATCCTGCCGGTCCCGCAAGATCGATGGAGCCACCTCCAGTTCCGCCGTAATTATGATATAAATAACCGCCACCCCCGCCATTATCTTCGCCAGCCCCAATCGATTGGGCGCGCGTTAAACCTTGATATAAACCGCCAATTCCTCCACCGAACCCTCCCCCACCACCACCACAGTTAGGTGCGTCTATATTATCTCCTCCATTTCCACCTTTACCAAACATGTTGACATAGACCCTCGCACCTTCAGGTGTCAAAACGCCTTTTGTTGTCAAACTGGTGACGTTTAAATTAGTGATCAGATTTACCGGTGCCTCAGGATAGTATCCGTTCCGCACACGAATAACAGCATTTCTGCCAAAGGTGAGTCTGCCATTCACCTTAATAACAAGCTGAGAGATTCCCGTACTCGTGATTTCGACATTATCCCCAATTGTCAGGTTGTCGAATATGTAAATGCCGGCAAAGGGATAATCGCCGTTTTGCCCCAGGGCCTGATTCGTGGTGAAGGTAACGTTTCCTGCGCTCTCGACGGCATGGGCCTGACCTACATAGACCAAAAAGAATAGCAGACCGAAGACCAAAAACGAGCATCGGCTCAGCGCCTTCGGAGATGTTTGGAGCGTCTTGAAAAAATGTCTTGAAGGATTATGTCCGGGCTGTTTCAAGTGACACCTCCTGAGAATAGTGAGGCTAAGCGGAGCTTTCTTCACAGCTGCCATGATACCTATTAAAAATAACAAGTAATTTTAAAAAACATAATACGTATGAATATGTTGTCAATGGGAAAAAATAGGTGCCCATCGAATATGAGGGCATGCGCCAGGTATTGGGGTAACGTGCGCTGGCTGACCTGAGGTGTTCAAATCGACGACACGTCATGTTAATGGAAGGATGCATGTATTTCCCCGAATAACAGATTGAGATTCTTAACTATCTTTAATGGTGTGGCTATTGTGCATGTAACTATACGACAGTTCGCCCTTGGAATCAACGGAAAATCATTATACATGCACAGGGAAATAAAAAAACGCAGAGTCTGCGCTTTTGTTCCCCTTTTTAAAAATTAACTCAGATCTCTCAACGAAAATTCAATGAGAAGAGCAGCATGATCCGATAAAGCTCCCTTTTCTCCCATCAGAGTAATCCCATTTACTTTCCTCACATATTCGGCTGCTTGAATTTTAAAATGTTCGGTAAAGAATCCATGATCAAGTCTTTTTTCAAATCCAGTGGGTCCTTGGTAACTTGAACCATTTGGGGGCATTGCATGATGCCAGCCTGAGTGAACCATATCCTTTATTCTATCTCCACATTTTGAACTGGGATATGTGGGATCTGTATTGAAGTCCCCTATCATAATAAAGGGATGAGATTTCACAGATTCAGCACATTCAAGTATCCATTCCCAGCACTTGTAACGGAGAGAGGGCTGTCTACTATAATCAGGTATCCTGAGACCAAGAATTTCAAATCCTTTATCTTCACAGATGACATGCAGCATATTGGACGGAACAGAAGGGGCGATTGCAGGAGGATTGATATTTCCATTTCTTATGCGGTGTCTGGAAGCAATGAGGACCTGATTTTCTCCCTCTATATGGTTTGTACTAATAACATGAGGAAGTCCGATGTCTTCTAATTCACGAATAAAATCTTTGTGGGATTTGCCTTCTACATATTCCGTAAAAACAGCAAAATCTGCTCCCAGATCTTTTATTACGGTTGTTATTTGTGGTGGAACTGTTCTCGACCTAGTCCTGTGATTCAAATTCCAAGTCAGGATTTTCATATTACGTTGAATCTCAGATTCCATATCAGCATGAATAGAAAATCAGATTCCTCCGATTATGTTTATCTTTGCCACTTTGGTTTTGACCCATATGCTCCCAAGACGTCAGCTATGACACCCCAGACTTTATGATAGGGCTTATGCTTCTGATCTGGAGTCCTGTCAATCTTGTCTTTAAAGTTATCGTAGTCAAGATTTTCCCCAAGAAAATGCAATATGGCCAACACATCCTCTTTTTTCACAATTATTCGATAGGCATAGTCAGTGGTTTTGCTTTCCAGGATCTCTGCATCTGATAAAGGAATTTCCTGAACCAGGTTTTCCAGGTCCTTTCTTTCTCTTGCCCTTACATGGAATTCACCAAGCTGTTTTTGAACGATCGAGTAAAAGCCGTATTTTGTCATGAGCCACATAAGAATAATCCTTTATCAAAAAATGGTGTTGCTCAAATCTGATATGAAGGAAAATCACTATGAGATAATTACTCCTTTAAATCAACAGTAAACAGAGAAAATCTTTTGAAGTCACGCCTGAAAAGGGATACACTCAAAAAAAAAAGAATCCCGAAACCCGATGCCGAAGAAACCTCTTCCTCTAATACTTCATACGATTCTGTTAATTTTCATTCTCGTTTTCTCCCTTTTTCCCGTCAGCCATGCTGCTGACTATCCTGAGATTCATTGCAAACACTTCATCTATGGATATCCCACCGGCACCCCATTCAGCAATGATCTTATCATCAGAGACAACTATGCCCTCTCATCAAACGATGATACCAAATTTGCAGACTGGGTAGTCTATCGTATCGATAAACAAACCATCATGGGTGATGTGAAGACCACCAGAAAATGGCAGGCTGATCCATGGCTTGATGAAAAGGAGACTCTCGAACCTTCGGATTACAAAAGTGCTTATGCTGCGCTCAAGGTCGATAGAGGTCATCAGGCACCATTGGCATCATTCAAGGGAACTGCCTCCTGGTCTGAAACGAACTACCTTTCCAATATCACACCCCAGAAATCGGATCTCAATCAAGGCCCCTGGCGTATACTGGAAGACATGGAACGGGAACTGGTAAATGCAGGTAATGTTGTCTATGTCATGACAGGACCTTTATATGAAAAAGAAACTGCTCCATTACCGGAAGCAGATGAACCCCACAAAGTCCCATCAGGGTACTGGAAGATAATCGTTATACAGCCTGAGAAGGACTACAATTCCATAAGAACGGCAAGTTTTATATTCGATCAGAACACTCCCAGAAATGACAGAGTGATTGACCATCTCTGCACCATTGACGATATCGAAGCAAGAATCGGCCTTGATTTCTTGAGAGATCTTCCCGATGACTTTGAAGACAAGATTGAAAATGCAATAGACAGGTCATGGATTGAAGCACACTTCCAATAGAAATAACCTTGTATGATCCCATTCAAAGAGGGACCCTAATGGCAGAAAAACTCAATAAAAAAGAAACTGTGGACTTCAAGGAACTCCTTGTCTCGGAAGTGATCCAGACGGAAGCACTGGTCAATCTCCTTGATCAGAAGGGGATCATCACGAAAGAGGAACTTCTGGAAGAAATCCTGAGGATAAGAAAATCGATGAAGTAATCGGAGACATAAATGGAACCACCTAATCGGATCTTTTCCATATTCCGTAACTTGAGATATATTGAGCAACGACTGGAAAGTTCCGATGCGGTGGAAGTAGTGTTGGCAATGCAGGATTACAGGAATCTGGTTGATAAGTTCTATTCAGAATTCCAGGATTTCATGGCCCCACAACAGTATTAAGGGGCAAAAAAGAATCTCGAATATTTTGAAGTCCTATTGGAATCGGCATAGACATACCATCAAAAAAATCCGAATTTAAGATGTATCTCTAGGTGGGAGAATGCCTGCGACACAAAACAGCAAAATCCTTTATCTAAGTAAAAGCCAGTTCATTAAAGGCGTCCAATGTCACAAATCATTATATCTTCACAAATATCAACCTGAACTGAGAGATGAAATTTCCGAAAGCCAGGAAGCTGTTTTTCAAAGTGGGAAGGATGTTGGAATCATGGCCCGGAATCTATTCCCCGGAGGAATAGAAATTACGTATGACAATAATCCACTGGCAAATCAGATCCGGCAGACCCATGCAGAAATAACAAATGGAACTACAATTATCTATGAAGCCGCTTTTAGCTATCGGGGTCTCTTTTGCAAGGTTGACATACTTCGAAAAGGTGATCAGGGTTGGGAAATCTATGAAGTGAAAGCTTCAACAAAGATGGAAGAGATCTATTATCATGATGTTGCCTTTCAGTACTATGTTATGACTGCTGCAGGCCTTCCTGTTTCGAAAGTCTTTCTCGTTCACATAAATAATCAATATGTAAGAAATGGCGCAATCGATGTTTATGAGCTTTTTACTGTCAAAGACGTAACCAAAGATATTATAGCAAAACAGCAGTTTGTGGCTGATGAGATTCGAAACCAGCAGGATATGCTTTCAGGGAAAATGCCTGATATCGATATTGGTCCATACTGTGACAATCCATATGGGTGTGATTTCAAAGGCCACTGCTGGAGTCATATACCCGAAAATTCCGTCTTCAGTCTTCGTGGAAAGGGAGTAAATAAATTCGATCTTTACAATCAGGGCATCATTCACATGGAGGAGATCCCCCCTGATATTCTGAATGTTAAGCAGCACATGCAATTGGAATATACGCTGCAAAAGAGGCATCATATTGATACGGATAAAATCAGGCACTTCCTGGAATCGCTCTGGTATCCCCTCTGTTATCTTGATTTTGAAACCTTTATGATGGCCATTCCACCTTTTGACGGACTGAGACCCTATCAGCAAGTCCCTTTTCAATACTCATTGCATTATCAGGAATATGAGAGAGGAGAGCTTTTACATCGGGAGTTTCTGGCTTTTCCTAATACCGATCCAAGGGAAATTATTGCAAAACGTCTCACGGAAGAAATACCTGATAATGCCTGCGTTATTGTCTACAACAGATCCTTTGAATCTGGACGATTACGAGATCTTGCAGAATGGTTTCCCAAATATTCAGGAAAAATGGAAGCTATAATCGGCAATATGATGGATCTCATGATTCCCTTCAGAAACAGGGACTGCTATTTCTGGGAAATGTGTGGTTCCTATTCCATCAAATATGTTTTACCAGCCCTTGTCCCTGATTTGAACTACAGCAACATGGAAATCAGTGAAGGTGGCATGGCAATGGTGGCATATGATAAAATGAATCAATCATTAGACCCAAAGGAAGTTGATGGTATTAGAAAAGCGCTCTTGGAATACTGCAAATTAGATACAATGGGAATGGTTCGGATTGTGGATAGATTGAGAGAGATGATTACATTATAAAATAACTCCCCCTTTGAAGGGGCAGAAAGAATGCTGAACTGATAAGGTTTGCCAGTTTCGGATTCTCAATCCTGCCTATTAATCCTGCACTTATTTAATAGTTCGTATAACTGGTTCTCAGTTGCATTTCCACAATTTACTGCTTCCCTGGGATCTCTCTCCCTTTTATTCACTTCTGAAAGAGCATCTTCAACCTCAAATCCCCTACCATATACCAGCCATGCAGCAAGAACATGACCTGTTCTTCCACTTCCACCTGAACAATGTACAACCACTCGTTCCTGTTTGGCATCTGAATCTCCTAGAAAAGGAAGAATCTTCTCTTTCAAAGTGCTTATATCTGCCAAATGATAGTCCACCACTGGTACCCAGCAAATGTTGTTGTTGCCAAATTCTTTCTTATAGGTGTCAAGCAAATCATCACTGTAATAATTGAGTTGTTTTTCTTCGAGAAGGCAACAGATCCTCTTTATTTTGTTTCCCTTCATGAAGGAAATCCAATCCTGAACACTCTCATTATTCACTGATCGCGAGGGATAACCCGGTCTTTGGGCTCCATACACAATATATTCATTCTCTGATGCAGATTTGAATTTAAAGGTCATATTCTTTCCTCCCATGATCACTGGTAATTTTTCGCATGAGCAAGGTTTTCAATTATCTGCCATTGCAAAATGTAATCCGTCCGTCTGTCAGATATTCCAATTTTACCTTTATCTCATTGTAATTTCCAGATTTCTGACCAGTATTTTCATTCATGTACAGTTTGCGATGTATTTCTATATGGTAATGGCAAAGGGTCTATTGATTTCAGTGAATAGATGATGGTTTTTTACCCTTGATATGATGGTATCAACAAGTTCAGGCATAGAGTGAACGGTATCGGTTCCAATGCAGATAGCTGGCCTTTCAGGATTCTGATCTATCTCATAAGCAACGGTACTGAAGGAGAACTGTGACAATCAATTATGAGGGCTGATCCATTCCTTTTCAGTTCTTCCTCTACTACATTGGTAAGTCTTTCACTGTAAGGATGATAATAAATTTTCATCACCCTGTTCTTTTTCTTCTCATTATGGGCATATGGAATTTTCGTTTGTATGTTTGAAAATGTAAATACATTGGAGAATGAAACCCGTTGGTAAAGTGCCCAAAAACACGCCTTCATAAATTTTTCTTCATTAACCTTGCACAAATATGCAGCACAGTATATAAAATATGGAACTTGAAGAGGGTGAATGGTCATCCCGAAACCTACTTCTCTTTCTCATCGCCACGCCCTCCTTCCAACAAACGATCAATACTGATAACCGTCATGTTTTTAATGGTGGCATAGTTAGGTTCTTTTTATCGTTACGCAGTATGGCATGTGCTTTTCGCGAAAACATCGCACATTCAGGGATAAATTACTGAAAGTAGTTGCTGCAACGTTGCTTCTTTTGTGTTTGTTAGAGTTCCTTGTTATCCCGAAGACTCAAGCTGTCTTTAAAGAAGGAGCGAAACATCATGCGTTACGGAAAATATCGGTTTTGTTGCGTAGTAAAAAGCGAAGCGCTGCTGCCCCCCTACAAGGGGTCCACATTCAGAGGCGTTTTCGGCGTTGCCCTCAAGCAAGTGGTCTGCGCCCTGAAACGGCAGGACTGCGAAACCTGTCTGTTAAGAAAGAAATGCATCTATTCACTCACCTTTGAAGTTCCGCCTTTCGATTTTCCGGATGGCGCCAGGAAACGAATCGTCTCACCGCCCCACCCCTATGTGATCGAGCCGGATCTCGACACAAAACGAATCTACAAGCAAAGTGAATCATTCGATTTCTCGCTTGTTCTCTTCGGTGAAAGCAACGACTATCTGCCCTATTTTATCTACGCCATTGAACAGATGGGGAATATCGGCATCGGCAAAAAAATAAATGGAAAACGCCCCGGTTTTGAACTGGCTGCCGTGCACGCCGAAGACAGCCGCACTATATATACGCGGCAGGAGCAGAAAATCGCCGAGGGTGCGTTCTCCCGATTCCTTCACCTGGAAGATTTTCAAAAAGCAGATGACAGCTCCACTAACCGCATTGAGCTGATCCTGGAAACGCCGCTGCGTCTCAAGTTTGACAACAGGCTGGAATCCCGGCTGCCCTTCCATGTACTGATCCGTGCGGCCTTGCGCCGGATTTCGTCGCTTTTTGATTCATACGGCACAGGAGAGCCTTCTCTTGACTATCGCGGCCTTGCTAAAAGGGCCGAAGAAGTTTGTGTTTCACTGGATGAGATTGAGTGGACCGACTGGCGGCGCTATTCGAACAAGCAGGATCAGGCGATGTTTATGGGAGGCATAAGCGGTGCGATAGGATACAGCGGCGCACTCGCCGAATTTCTGCCCCTCCTTCGAATTGCCGAATTAGTGCACCTGGGGAAGCAGACCACCTTCGGTCTGGGAAAACTGCGCATTTCAAGAGAGGACACATGAAAGCGATTCTTCTTGCCGTATCCGGTATGACACCCCAGGTGATTACTGAAACGTTGTACGCCCTTCACCAGGAACAGCGGCGCATCGATGCCATTCACGTGATCACGACCCGCAGGGGAAAGGAGATGATCAACGCCCATCTTCTCTCTCCGGCGGACGGACAGTATCGGCGATATCTTAACGATTACGGCATCGATCCGCGCACCATAGCCTTTGATTTCGATCAAATCCACACCGTCACCGATATAAACGGCATAGAGATCGACGATATCGAAGGCGAAGAAGAAAACGAGCGCCTTCTTGAAACCTGCCTTGACCTGACATTCCGTTTTACACAAGATCCGGATACGGCGGTCTTATTTTCCATTGCCGGCGGAAGAAAAACCATGAGTGCCTGTCTTATGGTGGCGGCCCAGTTTTACGGCAGGCCGCAGGACCGCGTGTATCATGTCCTGGTATCACCCGAATACGAGAGCAACAGGGATTTCTTTTATCCTCCGCCCGAATCCCAAGCCATAGAGCTGAAAGACGACAGAGGAACGCCCTATGTAAAGGAGACAAAATACGCCGCCGTTACCCTCGTTCCCATTCCCTTCGTTTCCATACGGGACAAGCTGTCCGAGGGGATGCTGAAAGAACCGAAAGATCCCGCCACGCTGATGCTCTCGCTGGTAAAAGAAGAATCTGAAAAATTAATAATCGACCTGGATGCAGCCAAGATCATCTACAGGAAGAGAGAACTGGACATGATGCCGGCACGACTTGCCCTGTACGCTTTTTTTGCGCTTCAAAAGAAACAGTGCAAAAAAGAACGCCGCACCTGCAAAGGCTGCACCGAATGCTATCTGGGCACGCTGGAAGTCGAGGAGCGCAGTAGTGAAATAGCCGACCTCTACAAAAGAATTGCGGCATATCGTGATTTCAAGGCCATGAAAAAAGGGGGCATCACCGCCATCGACATTACAAACTTTACCTCTTACAAATCAAGAATCAAGGAGACCCTGCAAAAGGCCTTCGGAAGATCCGCCCTCAACGACCTTGAAATCAAATCGTCCGGCAAGCGGCCCGATACCAGATACGGGCTGAAAATAGACAAAGAAAAGATTCGGGTGATCTTTTAGCCACGTTGCAAAAATTGAAGGGGAATGCAACGGTTTAATAGCATGTACAAGAAACAAAGAAGGGGGATGCTAAAAAATGGACGAAACAGTCCTCAAGATTGCGATAGCTGCATTTATGCATGATATCGGCAAATTCGCCGATAAAGACGTCTGGAATATTTCAGAACAGTTTTTGATCGATAATGCAGATCTCTACCAGCCCTATTTTAATGGACATCATTCTCATCGCCACGCCGTATATACCGCCGCCTTTATCGATCATATTGAAAAGTTGCTGCCTCGGGAATTTAATCGGGCCAATTGGGGCATGGAGGACACATTTATCAATCTTGCGGCGGGACATCATAAACCGGCAACACCCCTTCAATGGATCATTGCAATGGCAGATCGAATAGGCAGCGGCTGGGACAGGAATAGCTTTGATAAAGAATACAATCATGCAGTGGCATGGCAGGATTATAAGAAAACTCGTCTGTTGCCGATTTTTGAAAATTTGATGCGAGATAACGGTGCATCGAATGTACATTCCTATTGTTATCCATTGAAAGAAATGTCGTCAACAAATATCTTTCCCGACCTTCAAAAAAATGTGCGCTCCGACGACAATGAATCGGCAATTACTGAATATAAAAATCTGTTCGATGAGTTCATCTATGCCCTAGAGCGCCTTTTGCACAAGGATGAAAACATAGAACTCTGGTTTGAACATTTCGCAAGCCTTATGATGGTGTTCACTTCAACCATTCCCGCCGCGCGTGCAGGAAAAGTGATACCCGATGTTTCCCTCTACGATCACTCAAAAATTACGGCGGCGCTTGCTGTTGCCCTCTATCAGTATCATCGGGATAGAGATGATTTTAGCATTGATTACATCAAGGAGTATGATGCAGGGAAGTTTCTCCTCATCAGCGGTGACTTCTACGGCATTCAGAATTTCATTTTCAGTGAAAGTGGTGCGGCTGGAAAAAACCGCGCAAAGATACTGAGAGGCCGTTCATTTACAGTATCGTTATTTTCTGAATTGGCTGCCGACATGCTCTGTCGGCGCATAGGCATCCCGTCGATCTCCGTACTTCTCAATGCAGCGGGGAAATTTACCATAATTGCACCGAATACGAGAAGGGTGAAAGATGCGGTGGCCGAAGTTGAAAGGAGCGTGAATGACTGGCTGATAAAAATCTCTTTCGGCGAAAATTCCATCGGCATGACCACTGTGGAAGCATCACCGGAGCACTTTGTTCAGAAAAAATTCTATGACCTCTGGGATGCGCTCAATGAAAAAATGGAAAGAAAAAAATTTCAGAAGGTCGATCTCGATAAATATGGAGGTGCTGTAAAGGGGTATCTCAATGCCTTCAATAACGATCTTACACAAAGACTTTGTCCTTTCTGCGGCAAGCGACCTTCAGTATGGGAAGTGGAACAAGAACAATCGAGGTTTACCGGTGAGGTGGTGTCCGCCTGTCGCATCTGTCGAGACACCATCTTCATAGGGCAGCATGTTGTAAAGGAAAAACGCATCGCCGTTGCGACCGCCGACGCAGACATAAAAGGAGAAAAACTCCTTGAACCTCTTTTTGGCAAATATCAGATTTTCTTCCCCGACGGGAAAATGAAGGACATGGCAAAGTCGGGGCAGCTATTGAAATACTGGGACATTTCAATCGATTCAGATGGGAACGTAGCAAAAGAAGTAACAAATAAATTCATCAACGGCTATGTGCCCGTCTACGGAGATAAAGATTTTAATGATGACAGGCTCTTGGAAGGCAAGAAAAGTGAAAAAAAGAAAGCAGAATTGATTGATCAGATGAAGACTGATGGACTCAAGTCGTTTGGGCACATTGCAAACAAAGCATTAAATCCAAAAGATGGTGGAGGCTGGTGCGGTATTGAAGCCCTGGGAACATTAAAGGCCGATGTGGACCAACTGGGTATACTCATGTCATGTGGATTGACACCACAGCATTTTACCTTATCGCGTCTTGCAGCAATGAGCAGACAGTTGGATTTCTTTTTCACTATTTATCTTCCTCATCTGTTACAGACCGATGGCAGATTTAGTGACGTGTATACGATATTTGCCGGCGGAGATGATCTTTTCCTTATAGGTCCGTGGAATCGCATAATTGAACTTGCAAAAGACCTTCGCCGATTTTTTGAGAAGTATGTGTGTGGAAATAAAGAGATACACTTTTCAGCAGGCATCAGCCTCCACAAACCTCATACCCCCCTGGACACGCTCGCAGAGGCGGCGGAGAGCGCCCTGGAAAAATCGAAGAGAAGTGAGGGTAAAAACTCAGTGACCATTTTTGACGAAACGGTAACATGGGATGAATTTGAGCAGCTACAAGCTGTACAGAATACAATATGGCAATGGCACAAGAATGGTCTGATAAATAACGCAATGGTCTATCGGATCAATGGATTTATACAAATGGCTGAAGCGGAAAAATGGATAATCGACAACAAAAAAAGCGTGCATATCGAAGATATGGCGTGCTTGAAATGGCGTGCGCTTTTTTCCTACATGACCGAACGTAATATAGGCAAGGGATTGAAGGAAGAGGAAAAGCGTTCTCAAATCATTGAGTTTTCAGAAATGGCCGAATGGCTTGAAACATACGGAAGCACATTAAAAATAGCATTGTGGAATATTATGTACAACTATCGATAAGGAGGAAACCATGATCACATTTTACAAGGACAAGGAAAAACGCACTCTAAATCCCACCCTTTTTTCGGATATTGCCATGAGCTGGGCCGATACGATTTACAAAAGCGGCAATAAAGACATGAATAAAAGATCACAGTTGCGCAAATTTTTCGACGAAATTATACGCCTCAATGCCATTTCGAAGGGTAATCCTGATGATTGGGATAACATTGTACCCTTTGTCAACATGGTGATAGCTAAAGCTGCCTATGCAGAGGGGAGAAAAAAAGTTTCGAAAGAATTTTTGGACTTTATGAAAGACGGCATAGGCCAGATAGAAAATTATAAAGATCTTGATGTGTTCGCCAGTTTTTTCGAAGCATTCATGGGATTTTACAGAAAATACGGAGAAAAGTAGGAGGGAATACGATGCAACTTCTGGATATTAAAGAAATCAAAGGGAAAATAATTTTAAAAAGCGGCCTTCATATTGGTGCGGGCGATACAGAAATGCACATTGGCGGTACAGATAATCCGGTGGTGAAGCACCCGCATACAGGACATCCTTATATTCCCGGTTCATCCATTAAAGGAAAGGTGCGCTCCCTTCTTGAAATGGAAAGCGGTCTTATGGTGAAAACAGCCGGAAAACCCTTGCAGGCGAAAGATCTCAATGGGCTGGAAGGTGTCAAACGAGAAAAGTGTAAGAATATTCTGAAACTTTTCGGCGCCAGCGGCGCCGACTCGGAGGAAATAGCGGAACTTGGACCTACCAGAGTATCATTTTCCGACTGCCCTCTGAATGCAAACTGGCTAACCAAGACCCGGGAAGATCGACTCAGTCTCACCGAAGTAAAGTCGGAAAACTCGATCAACCGTATAAAAGGCACCGCGGAAAACCCACGTTTTACTGAAAGAGTGCCGGCCGGTGCGGAATTTGATTTCACAGTATGTTTGAAAATGTTGGGACAAGAAGATCAACTGCTCGATTATCTGATGGGAGGACTGAAACTACTGCAGATGGATTTCCTCGGCGGAAGCGGGAGCCGTGGTTATGGAAGAATAGATTTTGTTTTTGCTGAGGAGTCCATCCAAAAAAAATATGAGACTGTAAATCCATTCGAAAATGGGGGGTAAGGACCTTGAAATTCTTCGAAATAATAATCAAGCCACTGTCACCGTTCGGCACGCCGTTAAAGGGAGATACGATATTCGGGCATGTGTGCTGGCAGGCTGCCTATGACGACTCCCTCCTTAAAGGTGGATTGGAAAAGTGGGTTGCGCACTACGCAGAAAAGCCTTTTGCGGTTTTCTCTTCCGCATGGCCCAGATTGGAAGATAGCGGAAAATTTTTTTACGCGGTGAAAAGACCTGATATACCGACTTCCATTATCTTTAAGTCGCAGACGGCTGAAAGAAGAAAGCGACTCGAAGAGCTTAAAGAAAACAAAAAAAAGAAATGGCTGAGAATGAAAGAGAGCTTGTCACTGGAATTGAGCTCCGAGTGCGTTTTGGGCGATGCACAACTCGTAAAAGCTTCAAGCATGCAATTGACTGAAGACACAAAGAAAATAATGCGTATGCAAAAAAAGCGTCGATTTTATGCCGGGTTTGATCAACAACACAATACCATCAACCGTCTTACAATGACGACCGGAGAAGGTATGTTCGCCCCTTTCACCGAAGGCTCCCTTTCCTATTATCCGGAGACTGAACTTGCAATTTTTGCTCTAATTGATGAGGATGCAACAGACATTGATCATCTCTGTACTGCTTTTGAAAGGATTGGGCAGTTCGGATTTGGTAAAGATGCGTCAACAGGCTTAGGGCAGTTTACGTTGGGAGACTGCGACGAAGTCCCATTGCCATTCTGTGAAAGGGCCAATGCCTGCTATTCACTGGCGCCCACTGTCCCGGAACCGCAGAAATTTTCAGATGTATACTTTACCCCTTTTGTTCGTTTCGGCAAACATGGCGACAGACTTGCAAAATCGATCAACCCTTTTAAAAATCCTGTCATTATGGCCGATGATGGGGCGGTTTTTCTGACAAATGAAGGGAGCGTCTTTGATAAACCCTATATAGGTAGAGCGGTGTTGAATGTATCCTTGAGCCTTCCTCAGGCCGTGGTGCAGGGTTATGCTCCCTATATCCCATTCAGACTGGAGATCGACACATGAAAGCACCTGATATATTCTATATACGGACGATCTCACCCATACATGTTGGCTGCGACGAAGTATATGAACCGACGGGCTTTACGATTGACGAAAATGAATGCCGCATGGTGGTGTTTGATCCTTTTGTCTTTGTTTCACAGTTGAGCGATGATGAAAAACAAGTTTTTTCTGAACTCTGTGCAAAAGGCACTGTTGCCTCGATTCTTGAAATTTATAAATTTCTGGCGGGAAAAACCGTGCAAGGCCGCTCTATTTCACTGTGCAGGGGCGTTTTGGAACACTACAAGCAGACTCTAGGCGTGCCGATGAATAATGAGAACAAGATCAGAAACGAGTTAAACAGCTTTGTGATCCCTCGAACCGCTTTCCGTAGTATTGATCAACGCCCCTATATTCCCGGCTCGGCAATAAAGGGGGCGCTGCGCACGGCCTATCTCAATCTGAAAGAAGCGGAAAAACAACTTTCGCAAAGAGGTACAGAGCGTGATGCGAAAAGACTGGAACAACGGCTTATGGAATATGAAGGGATCTCATCAGACCCCTTCAGAATGGTCAAAGTTTCGGATTTTAACCCCATAGGCGAAGCGAAGACAAGAATAGTCTATGCGATAAATCAAAAGAAAAAACCGACAGACCGTGATGCACGTGGCATCCCTCTTATCTTCGAGATCATAGAGCCTGGAACTCTTTTTCAGGGCACCATTGCTGTCGAAGCGCCGCAAAAAGGCGCCGATATAAGGGCACCGGTAACATTGGCGGAAATTCTGAAAAGTGCAGCGACATTTTATGAAAAAGAAATGCAACGAGAAAAGGGAGAGCTGCGTGAAATGGGTCTATCTGCTGAGACCGAAGAATATTTGCCGAAGGAAGGCGGGGCGCCTGTGAGAATCGGCCGCCATTCAGGCGCCGAATCAGTGACCATCGAGGGTCATCGAGATATTCTTATTATGGGGGGCAGGGGAAGGAGAAGTTTTAAAGATCATGCCACCACGGTGTGGCTGGCCTCGGAATCACGAAAGCCGAATGCAATGAACGCACGCCAGCCGTTCGGTTGGGCACAATTAGCCGAAATGACGGACGATACCCGCGGCAAAGAGCTGCAAAACATGGAACGGGAATGGCAGATAAAGAGGGAAGAGATCATTTCAAAGGAACGCAAGGAATTGGACAGGCAAGCTGAATTAACAAGACAGGCGGAAGAAGAAGCGAAAAGACAGGCCCTGGAAGAGGAGGCAAAGCAAAAAGAAGAGGCCCGTAAAATAGCCGAACTGGAAGCGATGTCCCCCGAGGAAAGGGACCTCCTGATACTTAATGACCCCACTATAGATGAGCGACAGGTGTTCGATATATTTGGCAGGATTGATGAATTTTCCGATAAAAATAAGACTCGTGCCGCCACGGCGATTAAAGCATATTGGGAAATGCAGGGCAGATGGAACAAAAAGGATTGTTCAAAAAAGCAATGGACAAAAGTCCAGAAGATAAAGGGGATTATTGATGAAGCATAGGTATGTCTGCGCTATATAGAGGGAGCTGGGGGAAACTCTTTCTCTACGATAGGTTGCGTTGTATTTCATTGTGGAATATAATGTTGCAAAAATATCGGAGGTTATCATCATGCCGAAAGCCGTTAAAATATCGGACGAACTTGCTGCCAATGCTGCGATGTACGCAAAGGTGAAAAACCGGTCGCTTGCCGGGCAGGTGGAATATTGGGCAAAGCTCGGCAAGGTCGCGGACGAAAATCCTGATCTTCCCATATCGTTCATAAAAGACATTCTGATCGGAAGAGCGCAGATTCAGGCGGGCGACAAGATGCCCTATGTGTTTGGTGAGAAGAAATGAGCCGGCACGTATTTCAGTCGCCGCTTTTTGAAAGGCACAAAAAACGGCTCACCAAAAAAGAAATCGAAGCTTTGGATCAAGCCATCAAAGAGATTATGAAAAAACCCGATGCGGGGGAACCTAAGAGAAGTGATATCGCCGGTGTATATGTGTACAAGTTCAAGGCGGGATCTAAACTGCTTCTGGTGGCGTATGAGTTCGACGATGCGGAAATCGATCTTTTGACAATAGGCCCCCATGAAAATTGCTACAGGGATCTGAAACGTTACCTGAAATAAAGGAGGCGTGTACCGGATATGAAGGCGCCATTACTCGTTACCGTTTTTAGAGAGAGAACCTACTCTTACATTTTTATCATTTTGGCAATAATTCTGAGTTCCGGTTCTTTGCATGCCTTTACCAATACCGATCTTATGGGAAATTACACGTTGCAGAGTTTTACAATACAGTATCCTGGTTCTTCAGCGCTGACACAGGACAATTTTTCTTCCTTTACAGGGCGTGCTTCCGTGTCAAACAAGGGATTTTTGATGGAAATGTCAGGATATACAAGCGGGACCTATGTATGGCAATGGGCCTGTGGTTTTTATACCGTTTCCGGCAGTCGAATAGTAGTAACTCTTGTGGGAGAAACTACCTGTTATGTTGATATCGTCTATTCCACACAGTCAATGATAACCTCCGGCTATGATCCCAACGAAGGATTTAATTACACCTATGTATGGCAGATAAATGAAACGCTTTACACGAACTCTCAGCTAGATCAAGCCGTTGCATCAGCCACAGCCTCAGAGGACGCAATCATTGCTCAAAGGGATCAGACAATAGCGGCCCTTAATTCACAGATCACGTCAATGTGCACGCAAGAGGAACTTACACAGGCTGTTGCATCGGCTGAAGCGGCAAAAGATGTGATAATTACTCAAAGGAATCAGACCATCGAATCGCTCAATGTGCAGATTGCTTCAATGTACACGCAGGCGGAACTGGATCAGGCAGTGGTATCCGCTGAAACAGCCAAAGACGCGATCATCGCACAACGGGATCAGACCATAGCGGCACTCAATGCCCAAATTTCTTCCATGTATACCGAGGAAGCGCTTAATCAAGCGGTGGCATCTGCAATTGCGGACTTTTCTTTACACAATGACGGCACACTTAATTTGTCCGACGTGATATTCGGATTACAGGCATTGACGCGGATTAGATGATGAAGAAATCAGCAGCGCTGGCACAACGTACTGCGCTTCATGTGATTTTATGAACCCGTCATATATACGCGAGGCGTCTATGAAAAAAATCATGATCATATCCCTCGGCGGGTCTCCGGAACCGTTGAAGAAAAGCATTGGCGAACATCGGCCCGAAAATCTGATTTTCTTGGCCTCTCACGACTCCACCCAGAAATCGGGGGACGTGCTGAGTGGTGTGGATTTCAAGCCCCTGAAGACTGAATATGAGATTACAGAGAATCCTAATTCACTCTATGAATGCTACAAGGCAGCCAAGAGATGCGTGGACAGGGCATCGAGATACGATGTGCCCGAGTGCGACATAGTGGTGGATTACACGGGCGGTACGAAGGTGATGTCGGCGGCGCTGCTGCTGGCAACGGCCGGTTATGCCTATGGATTTAACTATGTCGGTGGCGATGCGCGATCAAAAGACGGGTTGGGGATTGTGCAGAACGGCCATGAGATCATGTATGCCGATATGAACCCATGGTCGGCCTTTGCCGAGGAAGAAAAGCGGCAGATCGTCACCTTGTTTAACTCGAGGCGCTACGCTTCCGCCATAGAGATTCTCAATTTGTGCTGTCGCGAACTGCCGGCGCAGATAGAGACATTTTTCAAGGTGGTGCGATTTTTAGCCAATGGGTTTCTATTCTGGGAGCAGTTTCGCCACAGAGAAGCGCTGGATTGTTTGAAGAAGGGTTCGGATGCCCTCGACCACTATATAAAACACTTTCCGGACGACGGCTATCGGCTTTTAAAAGCCGAACTCGCGGCGCATATCGGCTTTCTTTCCCAGTTGATGGAAAAAACAAAGGGGATGCAGGTCTTCGACGTGATCCTGGTCAAAGAACTGATCAATAACGCACGCCGGCGGATTGCCGATACACGATATGATGATGCAGCCGCACGTATCTATCGTGCACTCGAATTATATGGGCAGATCTGCTTTGAGAAAAAGATCGGGTGCCCAACTGATAAAGTGAAACCTTCCAGAATGCCACAGGAACTGGGTGATGAATTTATGCGTAAGTACCGTGATCCCCGCACTGGCATGATGAAGCTGCCCTTGCAGGCAACGTTCGAAGTGTTGAAGGCTGCAGGCCATGAAGAGGGCGCGCGGTTCTTTGAGTACGAAAAAAGGATTAAGGATATTCAGAGCAATCGCAATCAATCAATTCTGGCCCACGGCATCCGGCCGGTGGGGGAGCGTGCCGCCCAGGGCATCCTGGAGACCGTGACTGAATTTGTCCAAATGAAAGAATTTTTCGATTTTCCCACATTATAGGGAATACTGTGCCGTTCTTTGACAACTGAATAGCATACTGCAACGTTGCAACATTTGCCCTTTGCGATGCCTGTCTCCTATACTGGCGGCAAAAAGGAGACAGCCGATGGTTGTATACATCAAAACCCAGGGATCGAAGATCGTGAAAGAGGGGCGGCATCTTCTCGTCAAAAAGAATGATGCCGTCCATCACACCCTTTTTACCTACAAACTGAGCCAGATTGTCATCTTCGGCAATGTGGACATTACCCATCAGGCCTTCGTGCAGCTTCTTCGCCGCGGCATCGACGTGGTATTCCTTACCTACAGCGGCCGCTATCTCGGGCGCATCGCTGCACAGGAGGCCAAAAACGTCTTCCTTCGAAAACACCAGTTCCGGTGCATCGATGATTCCGAATTTACCCTTCGCGTCTGCCGCGCCATCGTGACAGGCAAGCTTTCCAACATGGCCACGCTGCTCATGCGGATCAAGCGAAGCAGACAGGTGAAGTTGCCCGCTGAGAAGGCCCGCAGGATACTTGATCTGATCGAACCGGCAAAAGGCGCCGAAAGCGTTGAAAGTATTCGCGGCTACGAGGGGAGGGGGACAGCGCTGTTCTTTGAGGCCTTTGCATTGGGATTTCTTGAGGATATGGGCTTTTCGAAGCGTGTCCGCCGGCCCCCTACGGATCCCGTGAATTCGGTTCTCTCGCTGCTCTACACCTTTCTGATGAACCGCGTCTACACGGCGGTCCGCATCGCCGGTCTCGATCCCTATCCCGGGTTCCTCCACACCATCGACTACGGCCGCTATTCGCTCGTGCTGGACCTGATGGAAGAGTTCCGCTCCATTATTGCAGAAACGCTGACACTCTCGCTTTTCAACCTGAAGATTCTTCAGAGAGACGATTTCATTGTCGAAGCGCCCCAGTCAGGGCAGGAAGAGTCACCTGAGGACGAGGAAATGCCTGATGTCACAAAAGATCCCATTGGGCTCATATCGGGCGGAGAAGGCGAGGTGGAGATGTTCGATCTTCCGGAACAGCGCATGGACGACGGTCTTGGCGCCGCCGCGGTATCGTCGGGAAAATATCCCGTAAAGCTTCGTCCCGAGGCCTTCAAACGCGTGATCGATGCCTTTGAGAAAAAATTGACCACGGCATTCTATTATCCCCCCGCCGAGCGACGCCTGACCTATGGCGATGTGATCATCTATCAGGCCGGCCATTTTCGCAAAGTCATCGAGGGGGAGGCCGAACGCTACCAGCCGGTGCTTTTGAAATGATTACACTTGTAACCTACGACATCACCGAACCGAAGCGACTAACAACACTTCACAAATTTATGAAGGAATTCGGCCTGAACACGCAAAAGTCCGTCTTCGAGTGCGACATCGACGATATCGCCCTTCAGCGCATCAGGGCCTATTGCCGCGATAATCTCGACATTGCCCGCGACTCGGTAAGGATATACAAGATTTGCAACCGCTGCATGGGCAAGGTGATCATTTCAGGACGGGGCATCAAGGTGACTCAGCTTGACTATATGGTGCTGGATGGATAGCGCGTATAGATTGTAAAGGAGTATCAGGATATGAATATGCTTATCGCTTACGATATTGCCGATGAACGGCGGCTGGCCCGTGTGGCGAAAATACTGGCTGACTACGGCGTGAGGGTGCAGAAATCCATATTTGAAGCATCAATCGACGCCCAATGGGTGATGAAAGAGATGAGGGAACGCATCGAACAAGTGATAGAGCCGGAAGAAGACGGGGTAAAGTATTTTCCGTTGTGCGGTAAATGTGCTGAAACCATAGAAATAATCGGCCAGGGTTCCTTTACCGATCCGGACGGAGAATACTCAATATATTAAAATCGCGAACCTCTGCGCTAAGAAATCTAGCATTTGATAACTATCTGATATTAAACCAATAATGTAGATAGGGCTGCATGGGGTCTGCAGAAAAATAAAATATACAATTATTACGGAGGGATATGCTATGATTGTGCGAATGAGAAAGGGGTTCCCAGGGCGCTATTGCCTTAAAGACGAAAGAGGTTCGCGGAAAGAGCGGTGCAAAAGCCGATGGACAAAGGGATTACAAGGGTCGCCATCGGAACAGACCTGACATTCGAAGGGATTGCGACATTAGCGATGGGGTTTGTTAGTCGTTCGAGTGACCGAAAATCGGAACAGACCTGACATTCGAAGGGATTGCGACTTGGCAACGGTCGCGTAGGAATTGCCTCTACAGAAACGCACTAATCGGAACAGACCTGACATTCGAAGGGATTGCGACGCCTTGCGTGGATTGCCATATTCGACAACATAGCTATCAGATCGGAACAGACCTGACATTCGAAGGGATTGCGACAACGACAGCCCGATGCCAATTCCCATCATCCAAGTCCAAATCGGAACAGACCTGACATTCGAAGGGATTGCGACCTCAGGAATAGCAACCCTGTAATTCCCCACTGCCATGGCAATCGGAACAGACCTGACATTCGAAGGGATTGCGACCCGATTCATCTCTTTATAATTTCTCGTTGCGTATCTTTTGATATCGGAACAGACCTGACATTCGAAGGGATTGCGACGTCACCCGTCAGGCTACAATCCATATGCAATTTTCAATGAATCGGAACAGACCTGACATTCGAAGGGATTGCGACTAGAGTATCATTTTCTAATACTCTATCATTGCAATCCTACATCGGAACAGACCTGACATTCGAAGGGATTGCGACCCCGAACACAGAACAAAGCTTCCGAGTGAGTGCAATGTGATATCGGAACAGACCTGACATTCGAAGGGATTGCGACCGAGAAACAATTCTCACACATCGTTTCCCCATCGTTGTCCATCGGAACAGACCTGACATTCGAAGGGATTGCGACTCAGACAAAGGGTCGTTTTACAAACGGTCAAAAGAATCGGAACAGACCTGACATTCGAAGGGATTGCGACTTCCCACGCATCCTCTCTTTCTTTCCCATCCTCCATATCCATCGGAACAGACCTGACATTCGAAGGGATTGCGACGCCGTATGTCCCGGCCTGATGCTTCGCCGGGTGCTCGTAATCGGAACAGACCTGACATTCGAAGGGATTGCGACTCGCGCTGACCAACGTGACATCCTCTGGATCGATGTAATCGGAACAGACCTGACATTCGAAGGGATTGCGACGGATTAAGAGATGTTTTTTTTGGGTTTACTCGCTGGCACATCGGAACAGACCTGACATTCGAAGGGATTGCGACCATAGACCATCTTTTTGTGTCCTAGCTGCAAAAGATTATATCGGAACAGACCTGACATTCGAAGGGATTGCGACTTTCGGTCACTTGGTAACTCCTTCCCATCTGTCTCCCATCGGAACAGACCTGACATTCGAAGGGATTGCGACAACAGACATAATACTCATTCGGACTTACCAAGTCCTCTCATCGGAACAGACCTGACATTCGAAGGGATTGCGACTCTGTCCTCATAATATTCATTGTCACCCCTCATTGCACCACATCGGAACAGACCTGACATTCGAAGGGATTGCGACGAAAAATCGACTTTGGCGATCCACGGTTTTCCCATTCTCCATCGGAACAGACCTGACATTCGAAGGGATTGCGACTCCAGCGCAGCCTTCTAATTTTTCTCCTTTCTTTGAGATCGGAACAGACCTGACATTCGAAGGGATTGCGACGGCCTTGATATTTCCTACAAATAGGCGGCAGGAATCCTCGTTATCGGAACAGACCTGACATTCGAAGGGATTGCGACTCTCCCCGACCCTCTTGGTTTTCTTCCGTGACTGAATTATCGGAACAGACCTGACATTCGAAGGGATTGCGACACTGTTGAAGTTCCGTCATATCTCCTGCTTGAAAAAAGGCTAATCGGAACAGACCTGACATTCGAAGGGATTGCGACTTCATCGGGCTATGTCAACGAGCTTGACTTCATATCGGAACAGACCTGACATTCGAAGGGATTGCGACTCCCAGCCCGATGCCAATTCCCATCATCCAAGTCCATATTATCGGAACAGACCTGACATTCGAAGGGATTGCGACATGGGCTGTCAAAGTAGATAGTTCCATCTTCCGATACGATCGGAACAGACCTGACATTCGAAGGGATTGCGACCTCGAGCATCTTTTTCATTGTCTCTTCCTCCCTTTCTATCGGAACAGACCTGACATTCGAAGGGATTGCGACCGCGTATTCCGTAATGATTTCAACCACTTGGCAACTCCTTATCGGAACAGACCTGACATTCGAAGGGATTGCGACGCACGCTTACGTCCTTTGATCCGAATCTGGTTGTTGACCATCGGAACAGACCTGACATTCGAAGGGATTGCGACCCGATGCGTTTGCACGCTTACGTCCTTTGATCCGAATATCGGAACAGACCTGACATTCGAAGGGATTGCGACCGTTTTAAGGCGGCTGGTTGCTTGTGCTTTATTCATGGATATCGGAACAGACCTGACATTCGAAGGGATTGCGACCTGTGACACCCTCGAATTCCACTTTGCCTATTACCTTAATCGGAACAGACCTGACATTCGAAGGGATTGCGACGCCCTCCCTCACTAGGTCTATAATGTTCTCAGGATGTTCATATCGGAACAGACCTGACATTCGAAGGGATTGCGACATGAGTACACGGAGTGAAGTGTTTTGTAACCTGTTTTCGATCGGAACAGACCTGACATTCGAAGGGATTGCGACATCCGGTTCAAGACCAAAGAACTCTTCACATATATACTCTGCACATCGGAACAGACCTGACATTCGAAGGGATTGCGACAGAAGGCTATTTCTCAGACATTATCTGCTTCAAGATGGCCAATCGGAACAGACCTGACATTCGAAGGGATTGCGACAAAGACCGCATGTACAGAAATATCTGTCATAGCAATCCTATCGGAACAGACCTGACATTCGAAGGGATTGCGACGAAACACTCCTCGCATATTGTTTCACCGTCAACATCTATCGGAACAGACCTGACATTCGAAGGGATTGCGACAATTTTCCTTATTTCACTACTCTCACGGTATTTCATCCTACCATCGGAACAGACCTGACATTCGAAGGGATTGCGACCCCGTCTGCTTTTTGTTGTTGTTGATTGCTGTGACGATTTCATCGGAACAGACCTGACATTCGAAGGGATTGCGACATTGTATCACCCTCGCAATTTATGGTTGCGCAGGCGATACTATCGGAACAGACCTGACATTCGAAGGGATTGCGACACCCTTCTCGCCAGAAACCGAATCCATTATCCACTGCTTGAAATCGGAACAGACCTGACATTCGAAGGGATTGCGACCCCGATGCCTTTTAATAACCGTTTTAAGGCGGCTATCGGAACAGACCTGACATTCGAAGGGATTGCGACGCAAGGCAGCAAATTTATTGCCGCTTGCAGCCGTCCTGATCGGAACAGACCTGACATTCGAAGGGATTGCGACATGGCCACTTTTTTTCTTGTTGTTGTTTATTGCTCGGATAATATCGGAACAGACCTGACATTCGAAGGGATTGCGACGTACAGACTTTCTATTAATCTTTCGTGGTATACCGGCAATATCGGAACAGACCTGACATTCGAAGGGATTGCGACGCAGGGCATTCCTTGCCTCTTCTATCCTATCCTCTGCTTATCGGAACAGACCTGACATTCGAAGGGATTGCGACCTTCCCCCTTTCCGTTAATGCTACAGTATGTCTTGTATGTGAGATCGGAACAGACCTGACATTCGAAGGGATTGCGACCACGATATGGGTTACATATCGAAGGCGATATGATGCCTGAATCGGAACAGACCTGACATTCGAAGGGATTGCGACCTGTGTAAGGTCTTATAACCAGTCTGCTTTTTGTTGTATCGGAACAGACCTGACATTCGAAGGGATTGCGACATTGCTATACACATTGTTAAATCCCCCTCTCAAGACAATAATCGGAACAGACCTGACATTCGAAGGGATTGCGACCCGGTAGCGTTGCGGGTTGCCATTTCGGTTTTTTCATCGGAACAGACCTGACATTCGAAGGGATTGCGACGATCTTCAGGCACGGAAGCGTTCGCCGGATCAAGCAATACAATCGGAACAGACCTGACATTCGAAGGGATTGCGACCGGCCCTGTCCTCTGCTGCTTCTGATGGATCTTTGAAGTATATCGGAACAGACCTGACATTCGAAGGGATTGCGACTATTGGTCTCGGTAGCTAAGTTTGCCTAAAGTTGAATAATCGGAACAGACCTGACATTCGAAGGGATTGCGACTCAGATGCCAGATCGTGTGATTCTGTGGTTCTTTCAAAATATCGGAACAGACCTGACATTCGAAGGGATTGCGACAATAGTCAACCGTGTTTATTGCCATGTGTTATGAGTATCACCTTCACCAATTAATTGTTTATAAGTGGTGGTATCATTTCCATCCTTATCAGTAACAGATTGAAGAACTTTATAATTTAGTTCATGAGAACTGGAAATACTTGAAGGCTAAATACAAAGAAATCCTGCCAGAATTCGCTGTGCGAGTAATCCATATCTGACTCCTTCAAATTAAAAAGCCCCCATGGATTTTATTGTTTTTCCAAAGGGGCTCTTATCTGGTTTTTGTCTCTGCCTTCTGTTCCTATTTTTCTACTTCACCATCTCCAGGATCATTCCTCCCACTCTCTGCAGATGGTATCTCCCTTCAGCGTTCAGTTCTTCATACTGGGCTGCCTTGGTGTAGGTATTCACCACATGAAACATGGTCTCTCCATATTCAAGCGGCATTGCCCATTCCACTGCTTCCCTTTCTTCCTGCTTAAGTTCAAACTGTCGGTTGAAGCTTCTGATGGTTCCTTCAGGATCAGGGACAGGACTTGCAAGGGAGAGACGAAACTGATGCTGCTGTTTTCCCAACCCCTGTGCGATGCTGTCGAGCACATTGGGGAACTCGCTCATGATCTTTGCAGATATATGACGATACGATGCGGAGACTTCCGTTTTGGAGATCATCCCGTTGGTGCAGACGAGCCTCAACACGAAAGCGGAGATGGAAAGCGCCGCAATACCCACTTCAGAATTGGTGATGGAAATGCCCGGCGTCATCCTGTCCCCGTTTACAGAAAATCCCCTTTCCCCCTCCAGCATGTTCACCATCATAAAAGTATCGTCCACTGATGCCTGCACGGGCATATCAGAGGGGTATCCCAGATCCTTCAGACTTTCCAGTATTTCGAGGTTGTCTGTGGGAATATAGCGGGGTGTAAAAAGCGCCCGTACTTCATTTCGCTTGAATCTGAAAAAGAGCTCCTCGTTCTTTTCATAGTCGATCCAGTAATTCATGTTGTACCGCTGGACTTCCGGGGGACATTTCCTGAGATAACTGATGGGAATGCCCAGCCTCTGCGCGATGGACTGCTGCGCTACAGGCTGAATGGGATAGGATTCCCCATCGATGGAAACTTTTTCAAGATCGTAAAACCGTATATGGCGAACCGGCACGTAATGATCATGGCACTCAAGGGACATTCTGCCGACTTTCTCCATTACTTTTCCCAGTGTGGTTACTTGTGACATGGTGTGCTTCTTCTCCTTTCCTGTCGTTCATGAGTATCCGTTCCTCGTTGAATGCGCATTCCATGCAATTGCTTCTGTCACGGCAGGCTTTACAGACCTGTTCCCGTTTCATATATCGGGGCATGACCGTCATAATGCTTTCCAGCGTACTGGTCATGGGAGCATGCATGGCCCAGGCTATTCGTCTTAACGTCGAGGATGCCTCTTTGCTGAGTTGCGGGGTGTACGCCATTATTCCTCCTTGTAATTAACGTGCAGTTGAATGAACTTACTGATTGACAGCGATGGGCTGTGAGGCAGGTTCTTCAGAAATGTCAGACGTAAGAGAAGGTCTTTTCCTTTCAGCCTTTTTCTTATTTTTCCCCTTCCCGCCTTTTTCTATTTCAGAAGGCACTATCTCTTCAGGGGGATCATCTTTACCGGAAGATCTCCCTTCAGTACCCTGAGTAACATGGTCTCTTTCATCAGGAACATGCGGCTCCCCGGGAATGGCAAGCTCATCCTCGTCAGCGATAAGCGTTCGTTTTCCCAGGTCGAAGAGGACCACCGTCACCGGCAGCGATATGGTAGGATAGAGCATGTCGATTTCCTGTATGAGCAGATCCTTCGTAGTCCCCAGATGACTCTTTTCACTTCGTTCCGCCGTCACCAGGACAATGCCCATGTCGATCCTCCCCTTGTCAAAGCCGATCTGCAGCCGCAGCAGTGCATCCTGGATGTACTCGTAGGATGACAGGTTCCCGTCCATGGCCACACGCTTTCTCAACCCCTTGTAGCTGTACCTCCTTCCTTCCAGAATGTTGAGATCATCGCCATCCCGCCAGTCCATCTCGTCAAGCGCCTGACGGAGCAGCTCCCTTCGATAGAGCGACCCGTAGAGCACATCGTCCAGATATTCCATGACGAGATAGAGCTCCTTCCCCATGTTCTTCTTCTTGAGAATCTCTTCCGATTCCCTGAAATGAAGTATTTCAAATGACATTCGTCCTTCTCCTTTCGTAATTGATTCTGTTTCATACCTGACGGGTGTCTGTCTCCTTCGACGGTTCCCGGGGTTGTGCCGGAAGATACTCTCTGATCCGGTACATGTCTCCTATCACCCGCCCCTCCTCGATTTTTTCCATGAGGGCGTCACGCTGCGTCCCGGTGATGAACCCGTCACGATACATGGCGATAACGAAGAGCTCCACGCGGTCAAAGGATGATTCTCCGAAGCTCCATTTCCAGGTCCTCTCCCCGTATGAAATCTCCCCGAATTTCTCGTTCATTCCCAGATACCAGAGGTTGCAGTCGCCGGGCATAAGGGCGCCCTTTTCGTCATGACAGCATCCGCAGTCGGACATGAGAAAGTCATAGATCTCATCGCCGGTGGCCATGACATGAATCATCTTCTCACTGAAATTGTTGGTGTATATCTTGCACCAGATGGTGACCTGCGCCACCCGTCCCTTTTTCTCATATAACGCTGTGTGCATGTCTATGCTCCTTTGACAGGGCCCTCCCAGACCTTCTCAATGCGGTCCAGGGAAGGTGTTCCCTTTTTCCCCATCCATGAGTGTGGTAATTGCAAGAACTCACCGCCGGGAAACCGGGAACCCTCCTGCGTTGCTATTCTTCCTCAATCCTGTCCATGATCTCGTCCAGAAAGAGCGACTTCCGGCAGGGCTGGCCCATGAAGGTGTGGGAATAGCTGAGGTACAGAAGTTTCATCGCCCGTGATATGCCCACAAAGACGATTCTTCGCTCTTCCTCTATATCGCCCCGTTTGGTGGGCGTAATTCCTTCCACCAGGCCGATGACGAACACCACGGGAAACTCCAACCCCTTCGCCTTGTGTATGGTCATGAGAGACACTCCTTCCCTGTCGTTGGTGATCTCTTCCTGAAAGGTTTCCGTGTACTCCAGGAATGACTGGACGGTTCCGTATCTGGCAGCGGCAACCTGCAGCTGATTGAGGTTCTGCACCTTCACATCGTCGGGACTGGGAATGTCCTCGTCACAGATGAACCGGTCGTAATCGAGGCCGGTCCTGATGAGGGATATGATTTCCGCCGGCGACAGGTTTCCCGCATAGTCGATCAGCGGGTCCATGAAGGAAAGAAACTCCCTGATATTTTTCCGCACATAGGGAAGGTCGATCCCCACTTCCTTCAATCCTTTGTAGAGATGCACCTTTCTCTTCTGTGAAAATGTCTCCAGTTCCTTTGCGAACTTCCTGCTCACATACCGGTTGGGGACATTGAGAATACTCACAAGCGCCTCATCAGCCTCATCGGAATCGGGATTCGCGATCACCCGGAGATACTCAAGCAGATAGCGCACTTCAGGGCGGGTATAGAAATTGAGGCCGTTTTCGATGTGATAGGGGATTTTGTGCTGTGAAAAGACCTCTTCAATCACCCGGGACTGAAAATTGGCGCGATAGAGTATGGCGATATCCTTATGGACATACCCCTGATGCAAGACCAGTTCCGTGATCTCGTTGACGAGGTTGAGTGCCTCGCCGTCTTCCGAGGATGCTTCAAGGACGATCACCTCATCTCCCGATTCGTTATGCGTGGCAAGAGTCTTCTCGATCTTCCGCCGGTTGTTTCTGATGAGATTCTGGCAGGCACGGAGTATCTGCGGTGTCGATCGATAATTGAGATTGAGAATGAATATCTGAGATCCTTCGAAGATCCGGTGAAAATGAAGGATATTTCCCACGGAGGACCCTGTGAAGGCGTAGATACTCTGCCAGTCGTCACCGCAGACCCAGAAGCTGGAATCAGTGCCCTCGCCATGGATCAGGGTTTTCAATATTTCCAGCTGCACGGGATTCGTGTCCTGATATTCGTCTACCAGCAAATGAAGGTACCGCCCGGTGTATTTCTCCCGGATTTCAGGATGATTATGGAGCAGGCGATAGGATTCGACAAGAAGGTCGTCAAAGTCCATGAGATATTTTTTCGCCTTTTCCGCTTCATACTTTTCATACACCGTGGCAACCTTGAGCATGGTTTTGTCCCCCTCATAGAGGGCACGGAATTCATTCACGTCGATGAGGTTGTTCTTGGCGAGGCTGATCTCGTTCAGGACCATGCCCAGCGAGATGTCCTTCAATCGCATCCCCTTCATGATGGTTCTAAGAAAGACGATCTGGTCCTTCCCCGAGAGGATCTCAAACACCTTTCCTTCAGACCGCAGCAGGTAATGGCAGAAGGAGTGAATCGTCGAAAGGGTGACTCTCGACGCCATATCCCCCAGTACGGGAACCAGCCGCTGTCTCATTTCTTCCGCCGCGTTCCGGGTAAAGGTCAGGCCAAGGATATTTTCAGGTGCTACCTGATGCCCCTTCACGAGCATGCCGATCCGCTCCATCATGGTTCGTGTCTTTCCGCTTCCCGGGACGGCGATCACTGCCGCAATCCCGTGCAGAAACTCCGCCGCCTGCCGCTGCTCCCTGTTCAAGCCGTTCACGTGCCATCACCTCCTTTGTGCACCATTTTCTTCGTCATGCCGCCTCCTTTGCGAACCACTCGTCGCAGTGTTTCTTGAACGCGCATCCCTTGCACTTCCAGTTGGAGGGACTGTCGTTGGGGATGAAGACCCCCTTCGATATGCCCTTCCAGACCTCGATGATCTTTTTTCTTGCCCGGATTTCGTCACTCTCGCTTCTCGTGGTGTAGTACTGCTCGAATTTGGGTGTCCTGGTCTTGATAAGGCAGTCGAAACGCAGGAGGATCTCACGATTCCCGTACCCCAGTTCCCTGGCGGCGATCTGATAGAGGGTCATCTGAAAGTTCCGGTCAATCTCGTCCCGTGAATATGATCTGCCGGAGGTCTTGAAATCGGTGATGATAAGGGTTCCCGATTCGTCTTCTTCGAGCAGATCCATGGCGCCGATAATGGGGACGCCGCACCCTTCAATGGTGATGCTGAAGGGTTCCTCTATGGCGACCACGGTGAACCGGTCTTCCGGTTTCTTGTGATAATATGTCGTAAGGAGTTCCTTTCCTTCCAGCAGCAGGGGTTCAAAGGATTTGCCCTCGGCATAGAGTATGTCGTCCCGATGGTGTGCAACCCTGGTCCAGTGTTCTTCAAAAGATTGGTGCATCTCCTGTATGGTCAGATCGATGCCCGCCAGTTTCTGCTGATAGTATTCGCCCAGCACCAGGTGGATCACCGTGCCGAATTCCAGTGCGTCAGCCTTTCCTTCCGGGGGCAGTTTGTCGACCCTCCCCAGCTTGTAAAGCAGACCGCAGTCCAGGTAATCGCCGATGGACGACGCTGAAAGATGTGGAACCGCCCGCAGTTCCTGTAATGTCATGAGTTCTTCTCCTTCCTGAGATGCGCAGCATCCTGTGTTTTTGACAATGGGAGTGGACAGGACGCACCAATCCCCCGGGTCTGCGTCCCGCCCTGACTGGTGATTCAATTGAGATACAGGGGATTGACTACGATGCCTGCTGAAGGGTTCTGATGAAAAGGGATGCGTCGGCGGAGGAGAGGTTCTCCACAGTGGTGTTGAAGATTTTCATGGACATCTCTTCCAGCTCTTCCAGGGAGACATTTCTCCTGCGGGAGAGGTTGTAGATGGCGTTCTTCTGCGCTTCAGACATGGAGGGCGCGGGTGTGTCCTCTTTTTTTCCGTTGCCGTTTCCCGCTTTTGCAGCCTTTGCCTTCGCCGGTTTTGCCGGTTCAGATTGTGGTTCCGGTGTTTCAGGTTTCACGGGATGTTCCACTCCTGCCGACGGGGGTTCCTCTTTCGCTGTCACTGCCGCAGATTCCTTTACCTGTCTCACCGGCATCTTTCTTACATTGTTCTTTCTTGACGCGGGTGATTTCATTTCCTCGCCCATCACTTCGTCCAGGTCTCCCAGTTCCTCAAGGGCGGTCATGCCGATGTTGGTCAGATCACGAAGGCATCTCGCCTTTGCCCGGGTGCTTGCCATCCTGATCAGATGCTTTCCCACTTTTGAATTGCAGTTCACGGGATTGGCGTCGCCCACATCGATGAAGGGGCCTTCCGTGGCGGTTTTTGCGACCGCCCTGCAGACCGCCGTAAGGTCGTTCTCCTTCGAAGGATATTGAAGCAGTTCCACATCTATGGACACGAGGTTCTTCTGATGGGCCAGATCGAGCAGACCCGCATAGAGGACAAAGTCCTTCCCGTCGATGGATTTAATGAACCGCTCATCCAGACGGGGTCTGCTCCGTTCGAGGAAATTCGCTGTCAGTATCTGGTTCCGGGGAATGGAGTTGAATACCGCCAGCAGATGCTTGCACTTGAAGTTCGGGTCGTTCTTGGACCGGGTGGCGAAATCCCCGCAGTTGCAGAAATCCCCCTGGTCGGTGACACAGCATTTATAGGCGATCTTCCCGTCTTCGGACTCGACGTAGAACCACGCGTTGTCCACCTGCCATACTTTCAATCCCTGTGCTTTTTCATTTCTTTTGAGTACTTCCTGACTGGTCATGTTTTTCTCCTTTCAATGCATCCAGCACGATTACGATAATTCTACCGGTTATTTCAGCGATTTTGACGACGAGTTCGACGGTGACTTTCGACATAGGCTCCCTCTCCTTCCGTTAAAAGGGAACGTCGTCATACGATTCGCCTTCCTTGAATCCCCTTCCATCGGTCTTGATGAATTCGATGGTGTGGGCGATGATCTGGAAGGCGCTTCTCGTCTGACCGTCATCGCCCTGCCACTTGTTCTGATCAAGGACACCGGACACGGCAATTCTGGCTCCTTTGTGAAGGTGCTGGGACACGATATCCGCCAGTTTCTGGAAGCAGACCACCTTGATCCAGCAGGTCTTTTTCCTTGACGACTGGAAGGCGATGTTGAATGAGGCCACGGGGTTCCCCTCCGACGAATAGAACACCTCGGGATCGGCCCCCAGGTTTCCGGTTACAATGCTTTGATTGATCATGCGATTCTCCTTTCTGATTGATGGTAAATGATAGTGAGAATATGGGTGTTACAACGTTTTTTGCTTACAAAATCCTCCTTTCATAAATTAATATGGGTAGAGGACTGGGATATAATGAATTGCAGTGGGAAGGGATATTGTATTTATCGCCGGGAATAGTCTGGCCCTTGTACTGACGGGAATATTGATAGGGCTGTGGTTTCGGTACCGTAAAATAAAATCGGCAGGTGGTATGAATGAATATGATCAGCGAACGGGACAGAGCACACGGAGAAGCAATAAAACATTCTGAAGCTTTTCAACAGGTAAAGTGCTGAGAATCTGGTGGATGCGCTTCTCCAGCTCCTCATGATCTGAAATTTCCTGCTCAAATCGGAGAATTTCGGGAAGCTCAACGTCGAGGGCTCTTGCAATCTTTATAAGTACTTTAAATGAAGGGTTCATGTTGCCCCGCTCGATTTCGCTGATGAATTTATAATCGACATCCGCCTGATGTCCAAGCTTTTGCTGAGTCAGCCCTTTGGTTGTCCTCAGGGTCCGGATACGTCTGCCGAGAAGAATGCTGTCAGGGTCTTTTATCTTTTTCATAATGACGTATTTATAAGGAATTGAGAGGTTAATAAACCGTACATAAGCGTTATTTATGTTTGACATTCGCAATATATTGGGTATATCAATATTTTGTGCAGTAAATGTACGGTACTTATACACACCAAACAGGGGGGAGAAATGAAAACATTTACTGTCTTATTAGGCATTTTAACCACGATATTTATCACTACTCCTGGATATGCAATACCCGTTTATTGGTCCGCAAATGGTCATTGGTACGAACTGGTTAGACCCTATGTAAGTAAACAAACATCTTGGAGTGAAGCAAAAGATTCTGCTGAACAGAAGGGAGGGTATCTTGCAACTTTGACGAGTCAAGCAGAGAATGACTTTGTTTTTTCGTCCTTGCCAAGTACTGGATTTAGTTATGGTTGGCTTGGGGGATATCGAATTTCAGATGGCATAGAATCTACAGAAGGATGGGCCTGGATAACCGGAGAAGATTGGAGTTATTCCAGCTGGTCAACTAATGAACCTAACAACTCCTGGCCATCTTTTTTAATGTACACAGTGCAAGGAAGTGTTTTTACGGGAAAGTGGGGAGATGAGCCTGAGAGCCAGTCTCTTTGGACATATATTATCGAGTATGATAACGAACCCTCTCTTGAAAACAAACCACCCGTAATCGAAGTAGGAGAGGACAGATCCATTAGAATTGATCATCAGTATAATTTGGATGATTCATGTCAAATCCCTGACCCAAGAATAATCAGCGGAGTAACTATAGACCCTGATTGGGATATCTTAACATACAGATGGTTGGATAATGATGAGGTGGTGGTCGATTGGAGTCCCGCAGGTGTTTCTGGAGGGGAAGCTTCACTAGATTTAAGTAAGATTAGACCTCTCACATCAGGAATACACCACTTTGTTTTGGAAGTTACAGATGGTGTTTCCACAACATCGGCAGGGATGAATGTAACTGTCATTGACGTAATATACACACAGGAAGAGTATGATCAAGCCATTGCTAATGCTAATGCGGCAAAGGATTTGATCATAGAAGAAAAAGATCAACTTATTACTACCCTAAATGAAACAATAACTCAGAAGAATCAAATTATAACTACATTGAACACCACTATTGCGTCAATGTTTACAAAGACACAACTCGACGATGCTGTGGCCGAAGCAAATGCTGCAAAGGATACTATTATCGCGGATAAGGATCTAGTCATTGCATCCTTAAACGAAACCATTTCACAGAAAGATGACACAATAGCTTTAATGTTCACTCAGCAGCAACTTGATCAAGCGCTTATTGATGCAACTACTTTAAAGGATTTGGTAATTTCTGAGAGAGATGAGACCATTTCAGCTTTAAACAGCAATATTTCCCAGAAAGACCAAGCAATAATTGAACTGAGTTCAACCATTTTGTCTCAAAATGAAATCATTGCAACTATGTTTACACAAAATGAATTAGATCAAGCCATTGCGGAAGCCAACGCAGCAAAGGATTTGATCCTAGAAGAGATGGAACAAACAATTGCTTCCATGTTTACACAGGAACAGCTGGATCAAGCGATAGAGACAGAAAGAACGAAATATGATCCTAATAGAGACGGAATGATAGGCCTAGAAGATATTATATACTATTTGCAAGTCGTAGCAGGAATTCGCTCGACTTATTATCCCGCTCCGTAAGATAAAACCCCAGGCAAGTAAAAAAGGTTGTTGGGAAAACTATAAACAATTATTGAAACAATAAGCGAGAGGAAGTGCTATGGCAGAAACTTTGATCTAAAAAGGGTTCCTAGTCAACAACTAATTGCATTATGTCTACGTAATCCATGCAGTCGGGTCTTTGCGTTTTATGAAACGTTGATCGAGGGAATGACCTATGGCTGAAGGTAAATCTGACTTTTATTCAAAAACAGAAGACGCGCTTACTGCGTGTGGCTATCTTTACTTTGATGGTGACAGGGACATCAAGGGCAAGGGTAGACAACACGCCAATAAACCCGATTACATTGCAGCTAAGGGAAATACGGTAATAATCGGCGAGATTAAATCACCGGCGGAAAGCCCAAAGTCCGGCAGCTGGAGACAGGTACAGAATAGCGACTCGGAAGACTTTAAAAAAGTCCGTATGGAAGTCGCTCAACGTGCAAAAGCTGGACTTGTATCACCGGAAGTGGGTGGTCATGAAATTATTATTCGTGGTCAGATAGTGGATTACGTTCGTAAAATCGGTATCACCTTTGATTTGCCAAAATCATCGTCACAAAACATGGAAATCAGAATGGGTTATACCTTTCCTTCATCGGAAAACAAAAATGTAGAGCAGGCACTGAAAAATTGCAAAAAGAAGATACATGAAAAGATAGACACGGGAAACGGTTCCATCACTTTTATTTTCTAGAGAAAAGCATGAATGGAATAATCAGATATTGCGTGATGAAAAAACGTAAAGGTCTGTTGAGAAGACAATCTGTCTATACCCATTTATTTTTTATTCCGGTCGATCCTCATAGGTATATGTATCTGGCTTTGATCGGCAAGGACGTTGATGACCAGGAGAATACATACGCCGCTCAAATATTGATCAAACTATCTGACGAAATCATGGATGATACACTTGCTGGCGAATATGAATATTTTGGCAAGAAGTTCATTGAGGTTGAAGCATTAATGAGGTTTTTGATTGAGCTAAACATTTTACAGGAGTGAATAATGAAATCAGAGAGTTTGCGGATGAAGATACTATACATTTCTATAGCAACAATCTTTATTGTCTTCATTCTTGTTGGTTATGGGTATGCTGCATCGAACTACATAAATGAAAACGGTCATGAATCTTCCGTTCCGAGAAATCAGGATCACGTGAGACTCCAGACAATTCAATCTCTTAACTATGTGGTTGTCTCATTAACTCACATTATCTCTTATAATGACAAAGGTGTTTTAGATCAAGAGTATGATAAAATTATTAACAACTTGAATTTGCGAAGCATACCCGATGAGGAAATTGTCTTATTATTGCAAGATTTACTAGATCTATTAACAAAATCTAAGATTACTGACCGAGAGCGGGAGATTATTGAACGCAAGTATGCATGTAATGTAAATAATGCTCTGAAGGATGCGTTTCGATCTGGTCTTTCAGGGATGCAATTCACTGCCAATCCATATACAACGCTGGCCAGTGGACTTATGTCTGTGGGTTCCGTATATTTTAACTACCGGGCACAAATCGAACAATTTAAAGAGGAACTCAAGGACCAAGAGTGGGCAATTGAAAAGAATGTCCTAGTGAACCTTAACGATTTCCGAAGAGGTTTATTAGGCAGCTCTTGGCGACTTTTAAAAGAGTACGACATCCCAGACCATTGGAGGCTCACAGAAAGCCAGTTAACAAACTATTCGGAAATTCTTCGAGACCCGGAAAAGAAAAGATGTCATTCCCGATTAGTGAGAATAGAAAACGATTTTCAAATGTACCCACCCTACTGGTATTATCGGGGAAGAGTTGCTCAGGATATAGGTAATATGGAAGATGCCCTTAACAGTTTTGACAATTTTAACAATTCCCGAATGAACATTTATAGAAAGGATCCATTTGTGGCATCTTGTGCCATGTCAAAGATCATGATTAATGGCGATAAAACACCAGTTCAGGATACTCTTTTAAATCTCGAGTTAATTGTCCAAAATTCGACTGATCAGGATTGGGCTAATCTTCTTTTTGCAGCACTTCAATATGCCCGCCTGGAACATTATGATGAAGCACGAGACCTTATTATGAGAAATTTGGACAATGGATATGATAACACCTTTGACAATAAAATAACAATAGACACTCTATTATATAGGATTCTCGAGAGTTCAAAATACGATAATATAAAGCGTATAATGGAAAAAATTCTCAAAGCAGATACCGTCAATAATTATGATATTCTTCGTCTTTATGGTAAAATGCACAATAAGGATATTTTGAGACACCTTTCAAACGAGTTTGATCACATTTGGCTATTTCCGGCTTTATATTCCTCATGGATACCAGGAAGAAAGTATTTTAATAATGACGGAATTCTAATGACAATACCGGCTCGTTGGATTACCGATGATTTTAATGCAAAAATAACTATCACCATTGAAGGCAATTCAAAAGCATCAAATAAAATAGAAATTATTGGTTATAATGAAGAACAAAAAACCGTATCTGTTTTATTTGAAGATGTTATCGATTTTGAGAATATTATAAAGAATGAACAGCAAATTGAACTGGTAATTGAGTTGGCAAGAGATAAACTAATTCGGGACAGAACATTCCAAGATGCTTATAAAATAAAACTTAATTTTGCTTCACAAATCCTTACAGAGGAAGAATCAAAATCATGGTGGAAAAAACGTATGCAATCATTGCGAGAGCAACTCATTGAAATATCTAGTGTTGGATTCCCTGGTCATAAAATAATCGGTATGGTGGCTGACTGTTTTGATAAAGAATTGAAAATCGTATTTAATAAGAGTTCTATTGTAATAGAGGAAGAGACATTCAAATGGACAAATGAAGGTATTGTCTTGGAATGAAAGTGTCTTGTAGGGTAAAATTGCTTAAATTAGTTTGTGCAATATGTGTTAGTATTCTATTATGTTCAAGCGATCTTTATGCGTTACCGAATGCAAAGAGTCACGCAGAATTATGGTTGCACATCATTGGAACAACGGATTACCGTTCCGTCATAAAAGAATTTATCGAACTTTCATCTCTTGTTGATCGTTCTCTCAAACACGAGGAAGTCAAAGAAGTGATGGGGCGAATTGTCCCTAACCTCATGACTCGGTTGCCATCTAATTATGATTTCGGTTTTGATGGAGGGCTTCATCGCCGGCTATTCCATTGGGGACTAACCATTAATTCAAAAGATATTGTAGAATCGCCACAATGCAAGCCATTTAGAAATTGGGTTGAATTGCGTATTAGTAAAATTGACACTCTTACAGAAAATGAAAAAAGAATTTTTAAAAAGGGTCTTTATCAAACTGTCGGACAGGAATGGGAAAAACGACAAGATGAATTTGTAAAAAAAACAGCTGCTATATTTGGCTCTGTTATCACTCCGACACCAAATGATATTCACCCTATTGCAGTTATACTCTATCAAGTTCATATTATTGCCGATTTTCGGGATCGTGAAAAAGCAAGTCTTGGAAATTTTGATTACCATTTTCATAACGAACTTCTTAAAAATGGTTTAGGAAAAATTCCCAATTCCGAAAAACTAGTTAGGTCTTTAAAGCATGCCTATAGTCGACATCCACCTATTAGTTTAAATGAGCTAAAAGATATGTCATCAAAATCACCATTAAATAAATATTTAACGATGACAACGGGGAGCCTTGAAGATGAAACCAGTCGGCGGGCTATGCATCTACTTCTTATTCTTCAAAAGCAATTGCCTTCAGTTTTGATACAATCCTGTCCTGAAACAATGAAAAAGTTGGGCATTAGTGCACCTAAAGATGATCTAAAACAATGGTGGAGGCTTAACCGGGATTAAAACATGACAGTTTTTCGATCTATAGAAAACAATGTAAATATCCTTGCTGATTCTCCAACGTCAGAGAACATCTCATCCATTTTAAGCAACATGCCCTTCGGCCTTTGTCTTTGTGAGGATATTACAGACGTAATCATGATCCCGTGTTTTATCCTGATACTTGACTCCCTTGTCCTGACTGAAAATAACACGGAAATCAACCGTTTTGAATGCTATCTTACCGAATGGTCGGGCAGAATGAAAAAATGTCCACAGTGCCGCAATTACCATGATTGTATTGAATCGGCTGACCTGGAAGAAGATATAGATTTTGGACCTGCATACAAGGCACCAATTATTCTGCTTCACGCCGACAAAAAACAAAGGGATGTGGAAGGACTAGTAGCGTTAATCCCACCGATGTCTGTGACCGAACCATTCTCATATGAACTGAAATACTGGCTGCGTTCGACTTGTCTTGCCTGGCAAAAGAAGGCGCTTCGATGGCGGGAAGAAAACAACAAATGGTATACAATAAAATTGCAGAAGCATCATCATAGACAAAAAACGTATTCGGAGATTGCAGCTGAACGATGGATGCCCCAAAACACAGGAATTGGATTGCATATGCCGGAGTTTGAAAGAAAATAAAAGAATGGAAAGACAAAGAACCAAACATTGTGAGCAAAGCTATTGGATTTGCAACACGTCCGGCCACTTAGCTTGTAATGAGAATCGTTCCGAATTCTGCTATTAAAGGTTTATGGCATTGACTTCTTTTTCCAGTTCTGGAGGAATACCGCCTGCCCATATTTCATTACACCCTATGACAAATAAAAGAAAAAGCAGGAAGGCAATAGATATTTTAAGATATTTTTGATGCATACAAAGACTCCATTATTATCGAAATGATCAATATGCCGGATAGTTGCCGTATGTTGCCAACGTCATTCTTATTCGGAAAAAGCCCTTTGCTATACTGAAAGTATTTGTGAACGCCTTGGAACCTTGGGGTATGTATCAATTGAAAGTCACTATGTGATAGTGTCCTCGTAAAATTAAGAATTAAATCAGAGCAAGTGTGATCAATATTTATCGGTTTTTTTGATAACGCAATAGTAACATTACGGAAATTCTCGTTTAAATTTACCCAGAAGGAAAACGCAGATCCTGCGTTTTTGTCCCCCCAATAAAAACCCCAGCCTAAGCCAGGGTCTTTCTGGGAAATCTCTATTCTGCCTTTTCTTTTTTCTTTCTTCCTCTGGCTGCTTTTTTCAATATTCCTATATTCTGAAGATATTTCTTCAGAGGAGCCAGTTCCTTGTCAATCTCATCACGCTGCTTTAAAAGCTCATCATATCTTTTCTTTGCTACTTCTCCGAACCCTTTTTCCATGATGGCAACTCCTTTCATATTTTGAGAAAACTATATGCGATAATAGGGGAGAAAAGCAAATACAGTTATTGCTGGAGAGGAAGAGCAGAAGCTGCGTTATTTGAGGGGATGAAGGAAATTCATAATGCGTTATGAAATCTTGTTCTTAAATATCTGAAATGTCATGAAAATAAGTGGTGATAATGGTATCATTTAATTCCAAATATAAAGCAATCAAATACAATTCAATTAATTAAATCCAATGCAATCAAATTAAATTAAATAGTAATAACAATTGGTTAAATCATTTTTCTCTTGCACCTTAATTTCATTTCATGTTACACAACTTCCCGATGGAGATGATGCTTTGACACATATAAGAGGATTACTCACATTCGGGGCTACTGCCCATCAGACTTGGGGTCAAAAGAAGGAGGGAGGAAATAATGAAGGATAAATATTCAATAATTCATACCAGAACTATTACACTTGACAATAATTACACAGAGGTAAAATCAAAGGTACAAGAACAGCTCAGTGAGTGGAGTGAGATGTTTGAGTTCGATGATAATCTGAAGGGATTGAAATATAGAACAGAAGGACCTCTTATCCCTGAAGACAATGGGAAATTACCAGTTCTGATTTTGTTGAGCAATCCTCATCCTCATTCAGTATGGCAGGGAATGATTTTATCTCCCAATAGGTCCGGTATAGAAAACCCCTTTTGGAATACCATGAGATATGCTGGCTATTTCACTGATAATGAAAGAATCGATTCCAGCATGATGATACAAAACCGGTATGAAAGTCCTTTCCGCTTCTTTATGTCTGTGCTTTTACCATTTCCTTCGGATGATCCCAGTGATTTGACAGAAATATTTGATTATGGCGCATACAGCAAGATGGTGAGCGAGGGAAAAGAATCCATACAGAAATTAGTCCTGGATTATGGCATTCGACATGTAGTGTGCTTCAGTAAATTGCCTTATGATGCGTTGAGCAGAAGGAAGAGTCCAAAGAGTTATACAGGCATATTAAAAAACGGCGAAGTGATTATGAGCAATGCCCGGTTTTCAGAAAGCGTAAAGATGTATCTTACATTTCCAACAGGATGGAGATTCACAAAAAATGCAAGGGAACTCAAGGCAGAAAGCTTGAGACGGATATTTGAAAATATTCTTAGTACCCCAACCCCCTAATGAAAGGAGAGATAAAATGTGTGATAAGAAGAATGTAAAAAAGTTAATTAAGGTACCGTTAAAACCAATACGCAGGGGATACAATGATTTTATCTTTCCCTCCGAATATATAGATGAAGAAGAATATAAAAGAAGAAAGGAAAGTGACTGTACAGTTAGAAATATATCTGCAGCAATTATTGGTATCCTTTTTCTCTTAATGTTCATATTTGCATCAAAATGAATCAAAAGGAAAACTTTATGTCTGGAAATATCCTGTTTTGATTGAACAAGTACTAAAGTCCCAAAAATCAGAGGAGATGTTAATATGAAAGAAATATGGTTTGTTGTACATCATCGGAATCTGTGGAATATTGATAATAGGCTTATTGGTTTTTGGAACAAAGCACAAATGGATCTTCTTGCCGAAGGAGATTACATCATCTATTATCAAACGGGACACAAACAAATTACAGGTGTTTTTAGAGCTGTTGAAAAAGGGCTCAATCTCAATAAAGATTTTCATGATAAAGAAATTGTGGATAAATTAAGTTACCAGTGCCGTTTAGAATTGGTAAGCGATGATATCATATGCACAAAACCGACAACTGAAGATCGGTTTTCTTTTTATGATGAATGGAGGCGTAACAGATATGGTGGATTGAAGAAGCAGATATTTCGGGCAAAATATGAGGATATGCCGTTAATTCTGAATGATTCAACCGTCATAAAATGAGAGGAGAGATGTAATGTAATGCGGGTGTCGGTATGGAAGGCACTATGATGCAGTTTCTTCAGAAAGGGTAGCTACGACTACTCCCTTATTATGTCACCTAAAATCCCGTTCAATTTATAACTATGCCGGTGGTTGACCTCAAACCTTTCCATGATCAACCGTTGAGGCTTTGTTATTTCCGTAAGCATATGACCGTACTTGCCGGAAAAGCAGGATCTGCGGTAAGCGTACGACCAACTCATATAGCAAAAGAATTTTACATGAAGTACGCTGTACCTAAAACCGGTACAGCCGGTGCTCTTTGATAATATGATTACGGGATTCAACCGCCGGAATACGGTGCACTGATTATTGTTTTCCCTGGATGATCAGGCCCCGTTCATCCCTGGGCACAGGCTTCCACTGATCGGGAAGCAGTTCCCGCAGGCGGTTTACGGGATGGCTCATGATCCGCCGAAGCATGTCGTCAAAGTACTCCCAGGGGTTGACGTCGCAGTTTTTGCAAGATTGAACGAGACCCATATAAAGGGCCGCCGCCCGGCCGCCCCGTTCGCTGCCCACGAAGAGCCAGTTTTTTCGACCTACCGCTATGGGCCGAATGGCGTTTTCCGCCAGGTTGTTGTCGGGTCTTAACCGTCCGTCTTTCAGATAGCGGCAGAGCGCCTCCCGCTGATTCAGGGCGTAGTTGATGGCCGTCCGCAACGGCTCCGAGGGCGTCGTCCGGGGCCTCAGTTCCTCAATCTTTGCAAAGATTCCCTCAAGCAGCGGCGTTGCATGCGCCTGCCGGAAACGGCGCCGCTCCTCGGGCGTCATCTCGGCACAGGGGGTCTCCACCTCGTGATAGAGCCGGGCGATGCGGGCAAGGATGTCCGTGGCCTCTTGAGGACGCGATGAAACCGCCTCGTCGAACTTCCGTCTGGTATGGGCCCAGCAACCCACTTCGATAATCTCTTCTTTTTTGAAAAGTTCGTCGTAGCCGCCGTAGGCGTCGGCATGGACGTACCCCTGGTAATCATTGAGATACTCCAGTGGGCGCGTCTTGCTCCGATCAATGGAGAAGTCATAGGCCGTCAGCGGCGGTCCCGGACCGCCCCGCAGATAGACCCAGAGACGGGCCTTCTTTACCTTGCCGTTTCCCTTGACCTGCAGAGGAACGGGCGTATCGTCGGTAAAGAGCACGTCCCTCTCAAGGACGGCCTTTTGAAGCACTGTTTCCAAGGGACGAATGCTCTCATAGACCTGCATGAGCCAGCTGGTTTGGGTGGCCCGGGGAATGTCCACTCCTTCCCGCTCCAGAATGCTGTTCTGTCGGTAGAGAGGCAGATGATCGGCGTACTTGCTGACGATCAGATGAGAAAGCAGCCCCACGTCGGCTTTGCACTTGGCGATGGGGTGATCGGGCAGCGAGGCGGCGATGACGCCGGCGGTAGATTCCGATGCCTCCGGCAGCGCATACTGGGGCCGCTTGTAGACGTTGACGATCAGTCTCCCCGGCCGGTATTCCAGCTTCTCCGAGACTTCCACGGAAATGACCTTCAGGGGTGCGCCCGTGTCCGCATCGATCTTTTCATCCTCGGGCACGTCCAGCAGAATCTCCACCCGTTCGAGATGCTCCGGAATGGGAACCCGGCCGTGATGCCGGGAGGCCTTGCGGGGCTTCTTGACAGTCTCTGTGGCAGAAGCGTCTTCGAACTGTGCTTTCACCGCCGCATTCTGCTCTAATGATTGAAGCACCATGTCGTCGAACATCAGCTGACCGGGGTTGATCTTTTCGGACTTGCGGCCGTAGAGCCGTTTCAGCAGCTGTTCCATCTGATGCTGCAGGGTGGTCAACTGGCGCTGGGCGGATTCGAGCTTCTGGGTAAGCGCTTCGATCTGGGCATCCTTTTGGGCGGCAAATTCCAGAATCCAGGCAGCATCTTTTCGGTCGATAATCTCTTGTGCTTCCGTCAATATCATGAGCGGGCGTATAGCACATAACTATAATAATGTCAAGTGTTTATATTATTTTTTATGCACATATTTTGTACCGTTTTCCCACTTTTTTCGGCACGATTCCCTCAAGGAGCATGGCCAGATCCCGGCGCTCGATATGACCGTCGCGGGACTGCCGGGAAGGCAGCACGAAGGACCCCTGCTCCAGACGTTTCAGCCAGATGGCCATGCCGTCGCTGTCCCAGTACAGGAGCTTCACCATGTTCCGCCGCCGGTTGACGAAGACGAAGAGTGATCCCGAAAGGGGATCGGCGCTAAGTTCGGCGCGGACAATGCCGCACAGGCCGTCGAAGGACTTGCGCATGTCGCAGGGGCTGCGATAAAGATAGATGCGTGCCGATGCTGTCAGGCCGAACATGGGGAACCATTATGAAGCGTTTCAATAACGGTGCGCAGGGTAACGGGATCGAAGCCGCGTTCCACTTCGATGGAAAGAAGCGGCCCCATGCAAATGCGAATGCCGGCATAGTCGGCCGTCGAGGATGCAAGTTCGATAAATCCCTGTTGTCCTTGCGGTTCAGTGAGTTTCCGGCGCCAGGAGTAGAAACTTGCCGTATTGATCTGATGCATCTGGCACCAGGCCAGACCGCTCATCCCGCTTGCGATCTGCCGCTCTACGATGGCCGACCAGTGGGCGGTGCGTTCTTGTTGTGTCATAGGGCATCCTCCAATCATGAAATGTGTTCATGACGGGAAGCTATAATCCAATGTGCGTTCAAGCGAAAGATGAGTTGGTCGTACGGTTACGATCTGCGAGAGCGTCTCCATCTCCATAAGCAACTCCCGCAGATATCACTCATATTTCACATCATTTCATCCAGAGCCTTTCATTATTTCCCGGTCTCCTGCTTCATTGCCTCTTCCTGCTCTTGTTGCCATTGGCTTTCCTCTGCTTCCAGGCACAGAAAAAGGGAATTTTCAACATACTCGGAAAAGCTCATTTTGTCTCCTGTGGCCCGGTTGCAATCTATCAAAAATGTGTACACCCTTTCAAGCAGCTCAGTGGAAAGCATGACCGTTACCGCTTCCAATTCTTTCCTTTGCTCCATTTTTTGAATTTTTTTCTCCAGTAACCGCACTTCATTCCAGAGCTGAGTAAGTCTTTTTTCCTGCTTGGTTATCAACGTCATCGATTCCGGCATTTTTTGTTTTTGTGCATCTGCTTTTTTATTTTCCTGTTCCTTCATCTTTCAATCCCTCCTCCATGAGTTCGATGGTTCCGTTCTGGCTGTTGATGTCCCTGAGTTTCATGTCAATGGCCTCGCGCAAGAGCTTTGACATGGTGCTTTTATCCTTTTTAGCCGCATCTTTCAGAGAGCGGTGTATGGTTGCGTCAATTAAAAAACTGAAGGTGGTGCGATAGGCTTTATCTTTCATGGCCATTTCCTCCTGGTGATTTCGATTGATTGTTGAATTTTTCCTGAATTGCCGCCCTGATGTACTCCGATATTCCTATGTTTTCCCTGTCGGTAATCTCCTTGATACGGGTGAACATTTCGTCAGAAAGCACCACAGAGACCGGTCTGATGTAGATTTTCTTTTGCATTACTGTTTCCTCCTTAATGATTAAGATTTGAATCTTTTCCAATACATATATTTGTTCAGGTGTGTTCCGCAGATCGGAAAATTTTTGTTTGAGGGTCATGAAGGGAAACAAACTGACGGGCGTATGTGTGGATTGTGGGGAATAAACCCTTGAAAAAGACTTCCCGCAAGGTTTTTGACGGCAACTCGCAATAACCGCCTTGGTATGCGAAGAAAAACCCCTTTACATCGCGAAATGCGGTTATCTCGGGCGTTCTTGCAAATCTCTTTTGAATGTATATGCCGAGAGGACAGTTTGTTTCGAGGGAGGGAGTCTATAGCCGCCGTGCACACGGAACTTTATCTGTTATGGCGTAGAACAGACGGTGTCTTATTGAGCGGGAATCATGTGCTTTGCAGCATACCCATTCAGGGGACTGCGGGATTATGTTATCTCGTGCGCCGCGGTTTCCTGCACGTGGCTCATGAGTGATACCGGGATCTCTGTGGTATTAAGGACAATATGCGCATAATATGTGAAAGTTCAAATTAGACCAGGCAGTTATTTTCAGATCACATAACTCCCCGAAATAGAGATTGTCGCTGTTCCTATTATCATACCTGACTTCAAGGACAAAGCCGCACCACGACCGCTCCGGCAGGAGCATTGAGTACAGGTTGAAAGGCACAAGTTTGTGAATGTCGGTTTCCGGGATTATGACACCCTCTGATCCTTCCTGTAGTCAACGAAGCTAATAGAGATCGTGTGATAGTATGTTTCTTTTCGTAATTGGTAACGCTCGCCATAACTGGCGTGCAAAAGCAGAGCGAAGCGGCGCTTTTGCACGTCCGAGTTGATGGCGTTGTTCAAGTAAGCCGCTACGCGGCAGATTAATGATTTTCAACCATCATTGTTTGATCAAATAAGTCATGGTATCTTCATCCCGGCTTGCAGGTCGGTATCTTCTACCCGACAAGGTTAAAAGAAGAAAGGAAGATACCATGAGCCATGTGATCAAACGTTTCAAGGAGGATCTCCAGTTAGCCGGTTATGCAAAAAGAAGTATTCAGTCGTATGTAAGTTCCGTATTGCGCTTGCAACGCTTTTACAACAAGCCGCTAGAAGATATCACCGAAGAGGAACTGCGTCAATATTGGCTTTGTTGCCAAAGTGAATTCGGCTGGAGCGCTGCATCGTTACGAATCAGTTACGCCGGAATCCAGCATTTTTTCACCAGGACGCTTGTCCGGTCCTGGAACATTTTCAATGAAATCAAGTGGAAGCGTGACCAGACGCTTCCCACTATCTTAAGCCTTCAGGAAGTGAGAAAGATCATTTATGCCCTTCCCACGTTACAGAGTCATACCTTTTACCTGACCTTATATTCCCTGGGACTTCGTCTCAGGGAAGCAACGACGCTGCAAGTCGGGGACATTCTCTCCGATCGGGGTCTGGTTCACATCCATGCGGGGAAAGGGGCACTGGATCGGACAGTCCCCTTACCGAAAATCACCCTCTTGGCTTTACGTGAGTACTATAAAAGCCACCGCAATCCAAAATGGATCTTTCCCGCCCTGGGTCACAACGGAGGCAAAGATGCTCAATTTGCAAATGCACATGTCAGCGACAGCGGCGTCCAAGGGGTTCTGCAACGCACATTGAAGCGTCTGGGGTTTAAAAAACATATTCATCCCCATGTCTTTCGCCATGCCTATGCAACGCACCTGCTGGAAGCCAATATCCCCATACGGCATGTCCAAAAAATATTGGGCCACAAAACGTTGCAAAGCACCATGGTGTATCTGCATGTGACCACTCAGGCCCAAACCGATTCCCATACTAGGGTCTCACAGGTGATGCAGGGGGTGTTGTCATGAGCGCTATTCAAAAAATCTTCCAGATATATGGGCCGCACTATCTGGCGCTGCATGGCGACCGAATGCCGCACATTCATAAAAAAGCCATGCAGGATATCACTGATTGCCGCAGTGGTTCTTTCGGAACGATTGTGTATGGCTGTCATGACTGTGGCGCCATACACTCCATTCCCTGTTGCTGCGGGAATCGCCACTGTCCGAACTGTCAGCATGATAAAAGGGATCAATGGCTTCACAAACAGATGGAACAGCTTTTGCCCACCCATTATTTCCTCTTAACCATAACGCTGCCGCAAGGCCTTCGGGAAGTTGCCAGATCCCATCAAAAGATCGTTTATGCGGCCATGTTCTCATGCGCTCATGCAGCGCTAAGGAAATTAGCGAAAGACAAGCGGTTTGTCGGCTCAACACGAATCGGTTATCTGGCCGTGCTCCATACCTGGGGAAACATGCTTCAGTATCACCCTCATCTCCATCTGGTTATTCCGGGCGGCGCAGTATCCGAAAAAGGAGATCAATGGGTATCCTCAAGACAAGATCTCTTTGTGCACACACAACCCCTGGCAATCATCTTTCGGGCCAAGTTCCGGGATGCAATGAAAAAGGCCAGACTCTTTGATACCATTCATCCCGACCTCTGGACGCAACAATGGGTTGTCGATAGTCAGGCCGTGGGAACGGGGCAAAACTCTCTGCGCTACCTTTCACGGTATGTCTTCCGCGTCGCCATCTCTAATAACCGCATTAAAAATATTGAAAACGGCGTCATTACATTTCGATATAAAGATCGTCGGAAGAAGACATGGAAAACCATGAAGCTTGATGCCGTGGAGTTTATCCGAAGATTTCTTCAGCATGTCCTGCCGAAAGGGCTTATGAAAATACGATACTACGGCTTTCTCAATTCAAACAGTTCCTTCTCAATCGAACAGCTGCGTGAACTCATTTCATTAATCCACGATGTCATCCGTGATCTCTTACCCAACACACCCGAACATAAAGGGGAAGGGATTAAATGTCCCTGCTGTGGACAGGCGTTAAGGTTTATTGCCTTTGTAAGTCCTATGCCCCGATGGGGTCCTTCGGGATAGAAAATATATCTGCAAGACAATGATTTTTTTCAGGCCACGAGAGATGATCTATACTAGGGAATGCTCTATAGCACCCGTCTGCCCAAAGGCAGGCTTTTAACCCTTTTAATCAGGATTTCTCATGACGATGAATCCCTTTACTTTCGATTGACCATGTTTTCAAAGATCTTCTTCCGGTCTTTTACCTGATTCAATCTTCAAAACCATCCCAGGATTATCGAACCTTTTCCCCTATAGCCCGCGGCTTCTTGAACCATGGATTAGTTCCGAGCGCTCGTTCCTCGACTCGGGACTAATCCTATATTTGTTAGGGTTTCTATCGGTTCATATTTTTTCTTCGGATAACCATAAACGCTATAGTCTGTATATTCTCCCCTATAGCCAATTACGTGAAAAATTAGTTGGTTAAAAAGTACACACATTGCACTACAATCATTTAAAAAATTTTGTATTTCTAATAACTCTATGGAATCCGAATGAGCAGAACTATTTCTCATGTTGCTCCATGAAGTAACAAGTCGTTCCTCAACTATTCCCGATTGCTGCAGGCTATAAAGTCTATCCTTGGCTCTGGGGCTTTTCATTGCTCCAAGTGCGCCTTGCAGCCTTATTTTTAGATTGCTATCGATGCCACTGTTGTTAATTTCATCAGTTGCTTTTTTAACTTTATTCTTGAACTCATCATCTGGGAGAGCAACTTCGCGAAAGCACAATTTAAGCAGTCCTTCTATTGAAACGGCTAATGTTAAAGCATGTGCTTCAATGGATGCTTTCCCTGACTCTATAACTTTATGAACTTGTGCATACAATGGGTGCCAATCTGCCTCTTGGTACGGCAATGAATACTTTAGAAATAATTCGAACATATTCCATACATACCCACCTCTATCCACTGAATCAAAATGCAATGGTGGCTGAACTCTTGATTTCCGAGATGTCGGAGGAACAGTTCGAAAGATGGTTTCTTGGATGTTACTTTTTTGAATTAACAAAATATCCCAAGGCTCTAAGTTAACCAATACAAACTGAAGAGCCTCATGTATTCTCTGGGCGGTAACTTTTGTTAGATTTTCGCTCTGAGAGTAGAGATAAACAATAAGCCTGTCATCGTCTGATAAGATTTCGAATTCAATATTTTCAATTTCAAACTGAGCAACATTCAATTTGCTACTTGTTCCTCTATCCTCAGTTCCGATTATGTGCTTTGATTTTGTAACCGTATTACATGGGATTTTATATTTTCCTTTGTAAAATAATTTTAATGTCATTCCTTTGTATTCATAGTGTTCTTTTCTGTGGCAAAATAACCTAGTGAAATTGCCAGAAACCAAAAAACCGTCACAGTCCATACCACCATTTGTATTAGGCATTATGGAGTTTGCAGTCCATGTATTCCCAGCATAGTCAGATGCTTCAAGAGAGTAGTAGTTTGTCCTTTCGATTAATTTTCCAGGCGTCAGACGATTAATTTTGCCAAACACTTCTTTAATATCTAATTTTCCTTCACAAAAAATTTTGACAGAAAATGAATTTTCGTCATTTTGAATTATTGTACCTGGGCCTTTGTAGATTCGAGGATTATCGATTTCACCCTCTTGGGTAAGGACAATTAGGCAACAATCAACTTCAAATTTTATATTTGCTAATGCGTGTAAGTAATCTGTTTCCATATTGCTCTAACCCCTAACATTGTCTAGACGGGTCCGTATAAACCGCAGAACCTCAATTTTCCCCTTATAAAACCATCCTGTTTAGTCAAATCACTTACGTCATATATCACAATATCTATAATTACTTACATGCTACTGTGTTATTTGCCGTGGTGGTCTATACGGGTCCGCATAATACCCTTTTACTCATCTTGGTGACGGAACATATTGAGTTGTTCACAAAAGACAAAAGCCCTATCTCTCTTTTCTAGAAACAGGGCTGTTAGATTCAAACCATCCTCACTCCTTCATTACAAGCGGTTAAAGCATGGCAGTGAATAAGGAAAAAATAAAATAACTGGCGAATGAGTAACTCCTTTTCAGTGGTTTTGTCAATAAGTTTTAGGGATATTGATATTTCAAATGATAATTGTTGATTTCCTTTTGGCAAGACCTCAATGACTTGTAGGTGGAGCCAATATCCTGCTCCATCGTAAAATAAACTCCTAAAGCTGAGCATTACGGTATCAAACCTACGATAACGCCACTCTAGCGCAAAATCTCGACTACAATAATTAATGAGTAAGTTTGCCGTAACATCATGGGTGTTGATAGGTAGGTGTACTTGATGATTCAATCAGGTATTTTTTCTGACAATGTCTGTCAAATCAAATCCTAGCTAATGCACATAATACCTGCCTTCCCGGTATAATGTAACGATGAAAGGCATAAAAGCCGAATAAACATTAATAGATCGGAGCATTTTTCCTTGATTTGAGTCTCGTTACATGTTAAGCATAATGTAACGATGATAAAAAAGGGGGGGGTGCTCAATGGCGGCGATTGTGTATCAGACCAGCAAGCAGACGGGAATTACCTATGCCTATGAATCGCTATCCTACTGGGATAAAGAGAAAAAGCAGTCTCGTGCCACACGTAGATGCATCGGACGGGTTGATCCCGAGACAAAGGAGATCATCCCGACCAGAAAAAGGGTGGTTGCCACTGATCCCGGCAATCATGACAAAGTCCATAAAAGAGGTCCGGTCCCTATCGAGAATGTATCCCGCAGTTTTTACGGGGCAACATACCTTTTTGACGCCATCGGCGAGAAGCTCGGGATTGCCGCGGATTTGAAAAAATGCTTTCCCGGCACATACAAACAGATTTTGTCCACGGCATACTACCTCATCATGGAGGACAGGAACCCCTTGAGCCGTTTTCCGAAATGGGCAGCCACGCATAGGCATCCTTACGGCAGAAACATCCCTTCTCAGAGGAGCAGTGAGTTGTTCGCATCTATTACCGAAGACGACAAGAATCGGTTTTTCCGGCTGCAGGGAAGACGGCGAGTCGAGAAAGAGTACTGGGCCTATGATACGACCTCCATATCGAGCTATTCCAGATGCTTAAGCCAGGTCAGATACGGGATGAACAAGGATCATGAGCCGCTTCCGCAGATCAATCTCGCGTTATTGTTCGGGGAGGAATCCAATCTTCCTTTTTACTACCGAAAACTTGCAGGCAACATTCCCGATGTGAAGACAGTGAAGAACCTTCTGGCTGACATCGATTTCTTTGGGTACGACAAGATCAAGCTGGTTATGGACAGGGGATTCTACAGCGAGGACAATATCAACGACCTGTACCGGAATCATTTGAAATTCCTGATTGCCGCAAAGAAGTCGTTGAAATTCGTAAAGACCGAACTGGATAATGTGCGCGATTCACTCCGTACCTGGACACACTATAATCAGAAACATGATCTTTATGCCTGCACCACGAAGATAGAATGGGACTATTCTCAGGAGCGTCCTTACAAGGGCGATATTCTTAAGGGAAAACGCCGGATGTATATGCACCTCTATTTTAACAGTGAACGGGCATTGGAGGATGAAAAGAACTTCAACGCCCTGCTTTGTCGTCTGCAGGAGGAATTGGAAGGCGGCGCAACCCTTCCGGAACACGACAGGCTGTACGCCAAATATTTTGATGTCACCACCACCCCGGTAAGAGGGACAAAGGTTATTGCCAGAGAGGATGCTCTTCTTGATGCACGAAAGAATTATGGATTTTTTGTGTTACTCAGCAACGAGGTCAGGGAACCTATCGCAGCCCTGGAAATATACCGGAACAAGGATCTTGTGGAAAAGGCCTTCGGAAATCTGAAAGAGCGACTGAATTTCAACCGCATGGCGGTGTCCTCCGATCAAAGTCTGGACGGCAAGCTGTTTGTGGAATTTATCGCGCTTATTTTTCTTTCTTATCTCAAAAAGAAGATGCAAGATGGAAATCTTTTCAAAAAATATACGATGCATGAGCTTCTGGATGAACTGGACATCATTGAATGCTTTGAGTACCCGGGGTATGAACTTCGCGTAGGTGAAGTGACAAAGAAACAAATCGAACTTTATGAGGCAATGGGGATCGCCCCGCCAACCTCGTTACATTAAGCCGGGAATTTAGGATAATACGATAGGGCGCTCAGGGTTCTTCCTCCTCTATCAACCTCTCCACATACGCCTCGTCATATTCCGACAGTGCCTCCAGAAACCTCCGGACAAAACTGTAATCGAATTTCCCGAAGATCCCCACCTTTTCCATCAGGCCATCCGATATATGCTCCATCATCTCTTCCGTGATATCATATCCGGGATCTTCTTCACCCAGCTCCTTTTTCATCAGATGTTTCAAAATCGCATTCCAGGCACCTATTAACGATCGTATGAAATCAAAATCCCTCGTATAGACTGTCTCTCCTATCTTATATGTCCCTTCATAGTGAATCATGTTGAGGACTTTCATGGCAAATTCATGCCTCTGTCTTTTTCCGTCGTCAAAGACCCATTTGTCTCCATCTTCTCTGGTGAAATCAAATCGGTGAGTCATGATGTAACTTGACTTGCCGTCGAACAGATCCTTCATAATCTTTTTCTCATTCCAGGTTAGGTCCTCATTATTCAACAGATCGCTGGTTCTAAAGCTCTTATCGGGAAAAGTTTCAGTGACAATATCGGCACACTTCTTCAGCAACCCAAATCGATTGTCTCTTCTTGTCATGATGGTAATTGCATATTGTACTGTCATGATCCTGCCTCTTAATGAAAAAACAGGCCACGCCTGCAGGAATATGGGGTTGCATCGGTGTCTGTGCAGGCTTTATGTTTTTGAGGAGTCGGTTCCGGTAGAGGAATAAGAGGCCGGAGATGCGTGACGTGGCCTGTCGTTAACTGTATGTTAGTACAGAGAATATACAAAAATGACCGGTTCGTCAACCGTGAATTTCTATACCGACATCCATGATAAGTTTTATCAAGGGGAAAACGGAGATTTCCCTTGACCTTTCCGATTGAAGGACTCCCGGCGGTTATTCTTGTTCATCTGCCGCAACCCGATCTTTATAATCCTTTTTGGTCCGCACTAATCGATCACATGCGACCAGACATCCATTTGCTGTATCAAGGTCAGACAGGTTCGCGTTACACCATATCCTTCATGACCTCTGCAGAAGATTGAGTTTGGGTCAACCCACCGGCCTCGAAACATAATAACCGGTGCATCACGGATACCTACATCCGATAGCACAGTCCCCAGAACGGCAAGGCCCGGCGGGAAGATCTTCCTCTCGGCAGATCTATATGTTCAGCTTTTGCTTTATGCTGCCCGTATTTCAGAGGGCAGATTGAAATCTGCTCCTTTCCTGTCAACGGCCAACATGTAGGCAACAAGCCTTCTCGCAACGGCAAGCGTTGCCCTGTTCCGGTTACCCTTCTTCAATTCTCGTTCATGTACGATTGCCAGTTGTTCGTTCCAGTGCGGCGCAACCTTTGCTGCCTCAATGAGCATGGTTTGCAGGTGCTTGTTCCTCTTCTTGGAGATGGGACCTCGCTGTTCCTTCCCCGCTGATTCCCTTTGCGCGCTGCACAAACCACAGTAACTGACTGCCTTCCGAATGGATGAGAATCGGTCAGGATCGCCAATCTCTAATATCCAAGTGAGAGCTGTTATCTCGCCTACTCCGGGGATGGTCATGAGACGATGCACCCGCCCACTGATCAGGCTGTCGGTACGAAGCGTCTCAACAAGCCGCTTCTGGAAAGAGCGAAACATCTCATAGCTGGAACGGCTCAACTGAAGAAGCTCATTAACCGAAGGAGGAATCTCATCGACCCGTTCGAGTAGCTCATGAAAGTATTTATTGCCGTGCAGGCGTTTTTTGCTGTAGCTGACCCCAACCTCCATGAGCAGGCCCGACATCTTGTTCTGAATCTTCACTGCCGTCCGAACTATGTGGTTGCGATATCGTAATATTCTCCCCAGTTCGCGAATCTCTTCCGAGAGCATGTGGCATTCAGGCAGAAGATTCACCCGCAGTAGATCGGCTATCTTTTCCGCATCGGCTCGATCATTCTTCTTCTTGGCGACTGTTATGGCCTGGAGCATCGCTGGATGAGCCACCTTCAGGGCAACGGCATGGGGTTTCAAAAAGTCGTACACCCATCCGGTGAAGAGGGTCGCTTCCATAGCTCCTATCCAGGGTCCCGGCAGACCCTTCACCCATACTCCCAAGGCCAGCCTGTCTGCCCCTATCTTTCCCTGATCAATCAAGGATCCGTCAAGGGCCTTGATACAATATGCGATTACCTTCTTGTGAATATCCAACCCTATGTAGTAAGATCTGTCCATGGAAACCTCCTTGTGGTTCATTTCTGGGCGAACTCATCTCGACCCAGCAGTTTGCATTTACAAACATTGTGACCCGCCTGGAGGTTTCCTGCAATCTTTCTTACTTATGCATTCAAACAGTATACTTAATTAAAGGCCCTCAGGTTTCCTTGAAAGCCGGCAAAAAAATACCGTCACCTTTTTTACAGAAATACTGAATTAAGTATACTGTCCCCGGAATTGTACCTTTTTTGCAGAAATACTGCATTGAGTCTGTCCCCGGAATTGAGTCCACGCTCCGTTAATCGTAAAGGTTCAAGTATATCGCGGCCCGCGTACCCAGTTGCTGGAACGCATCGAGGTAAAGGATGTTCGGATAGATCTCCTGTGTGATGGTCCCCTTTTCGACCCATCCGCCGATGAGCGTCGGAAAGAGCGCTTCGCGCGCTTGTAAAGCCATATTCAGAATAGAGTTTTTCGTGATTATGCACGCAATGGCATCATCCTCAGTCATAGTCAGAGTCCAGGAGAGCAGAAAGAGCTTATTCTTGTGGTTGTGCGAGTTTTTCAGCTTACTGAGTTGGTCGCTGGTCATGGTGTCCAGATCGTCGGTATTGGAATATTCGTCGTATATCGGCATGTCGTCGGACCAGGAGAAGATGCCGTTGGCCTTGTCTCTTACTGAAATGCCACTAGGCTCGTCAACCAGAACGATAACGTTCCCTTTTTCGAGAATTTCGTCGAGCGTCATGTCCATCAGATTGCAATTGTCGTCGCACTTAACCAGGTTAGGCAGATCTTTCTTGATGTGCGACACGAGCAAGTCAAAGTCGTTGCCGTCACATTGTCCTTCTGCGCAATTGACGTCAATGCAATGGGAAATCTTGAGGATGACCAGTTCCTGGTTATGGGCGCCGTTGGCAAAAAAATCGGAGACGTCGGCAAACACGTTGGACATGGATTCGCTCTGGCAGCCCAGGATTGTCGAACCGTTCACTTCAAGATGTGCGGTTAGCCAGGATGCCCATTCCTTTTTATTGCTTTCCATGCAGGACGGACGGATATCAAAGTAGCGCGATCCGCGTTCGAGCTGGCCGATGATGTCGGTTTCCTGTGCGGTGGTGTTACACGAACAGGCGCCGCTAAAACAGTCCGCCCCCAAATTGTAGTCCTTCTCATTTACACCTGCGTCGTGCGAACCCGGCAGCGTGATGTTGATCAGCTTGCGGGGGCCGATGGTATCGTTCATAGCGGTCATCCAATTGTCGTCGCGCAGGTAAACTGTGTTGAAGCTGACCGGAAAAACGTATTCGCAGTAGTTGTCCCAGACGCCGCTGTCGGTCTCAGAGCCCATTGTTCCGCCGGAGTGCACCTCGTGAATGTGCCAGAAATTGTATTCCGCATTGTGGGATAGAATGTAGGTCTTGCCGTTCTCAGCCCTGTATGAGGCGATGGTCTGATAGAAATAATCCCATTTGCCGTTGTCCATCTCGTTGCCCATCGTACCATCGTGAAAAACGTGCTGGATGAACCAGACCCCCTTTGACTCGGCAGTCGGTTTTCTGATTCCGAAGATGTACCAGATGCCGTCGATCTCGAAGGACGTGTGTGCGTGATAAAGATTGTTCCAGTAGCCGTCGTCGGTCTGGTGGAGGTGTCCGGTCTCAGTCAGCTTGGCGATGAACCAATAGTACCGGCTCGACTCATCCCTGCTGGACTGGAAATAGATGAAAGTATTGCCGTTCATTTCCAACGGGACCGCGACAGGATAATAGTCGTACCAGGTACCCGACGACGTCTCGTCTCCGAGTTTGCCACCGGTCAGCACTTGCTGAACGAACCAGCGCTTGGTGTCAGAGCTCTGGCCAATTATAAACGAGTTGTTGCCTGACTTGCAGCCGGTCAGGGTCTGGTAGCGGTGCGACCACACGCCGCTGTCGGTCTGTTGTCCAAGGTCGCCGGTTTTGTAGATTCTCCTTATCCACCAGTCATTCGAGCCTTTCAGGGTAGAGGGATCGTACTTGTGGTGGCCCATGATGTACTGCTGGTCGCCAACGTTGAACTTTGTCATATGGTCCCAGTAGTAGCTGCTGTCCCACTGGCCGCTCATCGTCGTTTCTCCCAAATGAGAGTAGGCGTGTTTGGAAAAGTAATTATTGCAGTCCTGGCTATAGGCGAAGATGGCAATGCCATTCCCATCTGAAGCACCCAGGCTATCGCTCTCGGACCCGGACTCGCAACCGGTGAGGCAGAGTAAGAACACACCAATAACACCAAAGATCCAGTAGAAAACCATTTTCATCGTTTGCTCCTGTCGTTTTGGTTAAAGAATCCGCGCCATTGCCGGTGGAAACACGGTGCGGCCGGTGGTCCGTCGATCGCCAGTGGTTGCGGTGCCTCTAACAGTCCGATATCAGCGATTGATGAGAAATTACTTTCAGTTGGCGGCAGTATAAGAAACGTTCTCTTGTGTGTCAAGGTCAATTCCGGGGATACTGGTCCTCGAAAAACCACAAAAGTGCACGACAGACTGGAAGTGTCGCGTGAGAGGGTCGTAATTGCGTATGCTGTCGCCGGATTCAAAAAAGTCCCCCTTTTTTGATAGTAAAGGGGGATCTTTTGTATACGATGGGCGTTATCGACGAGGCAACCGGCGCTGCCGGCAGGGTTTAGTCCTTTCCCCGTCTCACCCAGACTTCCCAGTAGAGACGACCTATGCAGAGGAACACCCCGAGAAAGAAGAGTCCCAGCATGAAGGTCGGCGCGGAACCGAACTGCTGGTCAAGCCAGTACCCCGCATAGAGAAAGAGGAAGGACGAAATTGCGATTACAAATCCCCACACGCTTATCATGAATACCGACGTGTATTGCGATCTGTTCTCCATCTGGTGCATATGTTCTCTCAATGCTGTCATTGCCTTTGTCCTCCTTTCCGAGGATGCCTGCCGTTATGCAGGTGAAGCGCTCTTTTTCTATATTACTCTATCTAACTGACCAATGCCTTCAATCCATCGATGACCGGAGCCGTGAAGAGGGCCACCAGCACCGCGTACAGCGCGAAGGAACCGACGGCTTCGCTCATGTAGATCTTGGAGTATTTGTGCTTCAGTGAGGTGATGATCAGACCGCCCACCACCAGGCAGCCCAGTTGGAAGTAGGGGAAATTCCCCGCCGTCGATGCCACATACTCGGCAAAGCTGAAGGATGCCGTAATCAGAACCACGAAGACCGCCATGATCAGTGTCTGAAGTGTCCGTTTCATATCATTTTCCTCCTTTTGGTGTGTTCGTGTGTCTTTGCCTTACTTTATAGAAAGAACCGTGCCAGAAGGGGCGTATGATAAAAATAATTTTGTATCCCGTTGATACTGTAAGAGATATTTGATTATCATGGAGACGAAGGCGGGCCGCAAAAGGCGGGTGGTGCGCCTGCTCATTCGATGAAACGTGAAGAGCCGTTGAACGAAATGGATATTCCGACGCATTCCGCCACCCGAATATGATTCATTCCGCCAGCTGATTCCGATTGATTCCGCCACCGCTGAGGCTTTAGAGGTGTACTCCGCAACACATATCCCTTTCATTCCAACGCCTTCCCGAATTCGCCCAAAATTCATTGTAAATATCAAGAACGGCGAAAAACGGTCGTTATTTCGGAATGATCTCGTTTATTTGCAGAGGTACTTTCGATAGTCTCGGAGAATGTTCAATACGTCCATCCATTCTGCCCGATGCTCATGGTGAAAACAGCTAAAAACGCAGACTCCTGCGTATTTGCCCTCCCCTCTCAAACCTTCCTGCTTTGATGTCAGCACTCGTTCATTCATAATCCAACCCCATATATACGATGCGGCAGAACTCACCGGAGAGACAACCTGAGAAGTCCCGGGATGGTGAATGCTCGACAGTACGGACGGTCTCCCTCAATGAGGCTCACGATCCCATCAGGCGGCGCGCGAAACCGGGACCCATTACTCCTGCTGTAATAACGGACGCTACTACCATGGGAACCCTTCGCGATCCATTCCACTTTCCCACAGATCTTCTTTCCTGGAAGACATGAGATAGACTTCAGAGGGTATTGTTTCAGTATACCCACCAGCAGCATGAAGTAAACAGTAGATAAAAGCAGCAACCGACCACTCTTCTTCTCTCACCATTTTTTATTTGTTATAGTTTTGTATTTCTTACAAGTAAACCCCATGGTGTGTACGACCAATCTCACAAGTAATGTTTACCCATTCTTCATTACTATAAATCTATTACCCCATAATTTCCTCTTGACCAATTCCTTTAGTAATGCATGACCAATCTTCTTGTATGAATATTCATATCTCCATAACCATTTTTCCCTAACTACAAAAATATAACTATATGGTCCCCGAGGAAACCCGACCCAAAGGGAGGGGTTCCGGTATTAAGATATCTTATTATATCTTATTATATCTTGTATTTTTGAGATCCTAACCAATCTGAAAGGTTTAAATCGGTTTCCGTTTTACAGACCCTCGATATAAGTTTTACAGACCCTCGATTAAAGTTTTACAGACCCTCAATCCATCTCAACTTGACGGCTGTTGAAGGTCAATCTCAACGGGTACTGAATTTTTCGATCGCTTAATTATGAACTTCAAACCGTAGAGACCATCCCTCTTTTTCTCATAGGAATCGATTAATCCCTGGTCCATGAGCGGCTTCAGGATATTCGTTTCTATTGTTCCGGTCAGGTTGGTGATATTTTTGTCAACGAGGTTTAATGCTTCTATAATCGTCTCGATTTTCAGGGGGATACTCTTATAGTCATTGTGGATCAAAAACCTTCTATAGAAAACCTGGGCATTATTGGGGAGGCGATAAAACCGGTTATCCAACCAGTCATAGCTCTTCGATAGAAGGTTATGAGCAAAAAGCTCTCCCAGGGGGTGTTGAAGGAAACGTGCAGTGATAGTCATTTTCGGTTTTTCTGGGCATTTATAAGTTCTTTAAGATGCTCTTTTAAAGTCAAAACAGTATCGGGGATCAATCGAATTACCGGAAAAGGAGTCGTTTTAATTCAGTGTTGTTGGTTTTAAGTTTCAATATTTGAAGGTAAACTATTTCATATTGTTTTGTCTTTTCTTTTTTTTGCCAAAATTTGCTTAAGGGTTCTTACATTACTATTATTGTACTATTTTTTGAAAAACTCATGAAGGACAATATTTCTCTGAGGAAACAGTCAGATTAAAAAGAGATTAAATAAATATACAATCCATTAATCTAAAATCATTAATATTATTACTGTGTTCTGGTAAAAATTAACAGATTAATGTAATTTCCTATCTTTTATTTTTTATTTATAATTTATATTATATTTATAATATTGTTTTTTATTTGCAACAAATAATATAAAAAAGAATTAATCTATTAATCTTTCGGTTTAACCATTTTATTATATTCAGCTATTACTGATTAATGTTTATGCTGGGAATTAATCTCTTTTTAATCTTTTGGGAAAAAAGTATTACATTATACAATAATATTTTTTATATTCTCTTTAAAAACAACATTGAATGCATGAACTTGATTATTGTCTTTTGAAGAGTTGTCTACATAATATTTCATATCTTCAAGTATTATTTTGAATTCATTTTTATTTTTAACATCTTTTGATCTTTGTGAATTACACCAGTCTTTATAGTGGTTATAGAGCACACTAAGTTTAATTCGTGCATTTTCATCACTCGAAGGAGCAAGATATTCACTAATGAATTCTCTGGCACTGTCGGCACTTATCCGGTAAGACTTCTTCTCCAGTTTCATGGAATCGCTTTCCTGTAAAGAAAAACCGTTTCCTTTTAATCTACTGTACCCCTCAAGCGCCCAGTTAAAGATGCCTGATAACTCCTTCGTGAGTTTTTCTTCCAGCTGTCGATCCATCTCATGTTCTTCAAATTTTTTGGGAAAAGTGACAACCCATATTCTCCGCCACATACCATGCGAGGTATCTTTTATTGTGGGCAGATTATTCATAGCTAAAAAGCTTTTAGCAAAAGGTCGGAATTTCATGGGCGGTTTGTAAAGCTCTCTTCCCGTAACCCAATCGCCAGCCGTCACCGCTTTAATCACATCTGTATCGATCGTTTTTGCATGAGGGGTTTCACCGGAGATGTTGATCATCTTCTGATAAAGCTCAAGAATGTAGGTCTCGTCGGAAAGGAGGTTGAAGCTGACGTTGCTTGTATTCTCCTTTCCTACCAGGCTGGATATGGTGTTAATGAAAACCGACTTGCCGTTGCTGCCTGACCCGATAAGGAAAAAGACCGCAGGGGTGGGAATGGACTTGTGAAAGATGTACCCCACAGCTTCCTGTACGAAACGGATCTTTTCCTGCTCACCTTCGAATACTTCATTAAGAAACTGTATGAATCTGGTGCATTTAGCATTGGGGTCGTATTCAAAAGGCAGAAGATTCGTTGTGAAGATTTTTGGGGTACGGGGCAATAATCTCCCACGGTCAAATTCATAGATGCCGTTTTGCATTGTCAGGTAATTGACCTGCTCCTGCTTCACCTTCTCGCTGTCGGCCAGTGTTTCTCCCACGGCGTAATGGATGAATTCTGAAAGAGACGACCGGGAAAAGAGATTTCTATGGTCCTTCAGTTCCCTCTGGCAGAGATTATTAAGGGCCTTATCTGTTATCTGTTCATAGCATTTACCTGTATAGCGGAACATTGCCTGTTCACGGTCAAGAATGACTATACGGTATTTTCTGACCATGTATTCTTGAAATTTCAGAATGTTGAGTCGATATCTCCCATCTGTTTTTAAAAGCGCGTTTGTAATGAAAAGCGGGTCTGTCCTCTCTTCTTCGGTAAGATCAGAGTATTTTTTTGCCTGTTCAATGGTATGGTTCAAATAGTCGTCTTTTGAGCGATGCTCCCTGTATTTTTCACCGATGCCACAGTTGAGAAATATCTGTTTGATATTTTCTGTATTCACCCCTTTATTCACCAGAGCAATTACCACCGCCATGTCTGCTTCGCTTCTTGATGTATACCTGCCGTCATTGCCATTCTTAATAAGCGACTTTATTTTACTCGAAACAGGCAAGTTCTCTATATCAAACGACAGTTGTGAGGGCTCAACATGCGCAACTGGGCGGTGTGTCTGAAGATTTTTGCCGGTGTCTGGTATGCCGCTTGCGACTGCATGTTCGGTGGGTATGAATGTCCTGAACTCCTCATACTCATACTTCTTATGACTGTTGGATATGAGCATTACTGGTCGCGGATTGTCCATTATTTTAAAATTGTATGTACCTTGCACTCGCAGCACCCGTGTAATGTCCTGTGTTCCCCGATCGCCTCCCAGTTTTTCCGACAGATTTTTATTGATGCTTTCCAGAATCTGACATCCAATGGCATCGACCTTTACGGGATTGCTCAATACCCAGTAACAATGAAAGCCGCCGCCGCTGTGGATAATAATGGTTGGTTCCGGGTTGAAGGATTCTATAGCATTTAAGGCGTCTTCATACGTCTTATGGGGTGTATCTTTTTTATGACCTGTTTCGCCGTAATCGATTTCCGCGTGGAATGCACTCACATACTGGATGTTCTCTTTTTTTCCAGCATTGCCGGTTCGCGGATTCACTCCGAAATACACATCAATGCCCCGGTTGCATAAATCGAACGCTCTTTCAGCGGCTTCATGCTCCGATTTGTAAAAGTTCTGTTGAGGTGATGGTTTGAATGTCCTGATTTCGATATCACCGCACTCGCTATTAAACGCTGGTTCAAAAAGTTCGTTGAAAAAATCAGATGCCATTGTAATGAAAGTCTCTTTGTCTGATATAAATTTAGTCATGCTTGATTCCTCCAGAAATACATTTGATATACTCGTTATTGTTCAATTCCCTTTCCGCTGCGATTCGCACCCATTCCCCCATGGAAATATTTTTCTCATCGGTTATTTCCTTGATTTTCAGGTAAATGTCTTCGGTAAAGGCTACGGTTAACGCTTTTGTAAAACAGGCTGTCTTCATAGTTCGATTCCTCCTTCATAAAATATAATTAAAGGAAAATGATCCTTCATTAGTTTGTTCTATGGTGAGAGACAGATCAGTGCGGGATTGTTTCTTTGAGATTCTAAGCTAATTTTAATATGGTCTTTCCGTAATCTGACAATAGGATGTAAAAGGGGCCCATACCAGACGTAAAGTATGAGCCCCTTTTAGTGTAAATAATCCGCGCCCACAGGACGCGGCTTTAATTTATCCCCCATAGGGGGATTGTGCCTCTGCCCCCAGAGGGGGCGAGGCATAGCGAGTTGTGCCGCATGTCTCTGTGCTCTTAATCTAACCTCAGTTGCTCTTCCTGCTTCTCTTTTTTCTCCTGATACCGGACATACTTCCGAATCATCTCGGCATTCAGTCCAACTGTGTCAACACAATATCCTTTTGCCCAAAAATGATTCCCCCAATAGGGCTTCTTCCGCAATTCCCGAAATTGATGAAACATCTTCATTGATGTCTGTCCCTTAACGCGACCCATCAAATTCGATATCGACAGCTTGGGCGGTATCATTACCACAAGGTGTACATGATCACGTTGTACGTTTAACTCGATTACTTCGCACCCTGCATAACCGCATATCGCTTGAATCCCCGCCTCTGTCGCATCCCGAACAGCACCTGTCAGAATCCGGTATCTGTATTTCGGAACCCATACAATATGGTACTGACAATGCCATATCGTATGTGATAACTTGTGAAATCTGCTCACTGCTTCCTCCTTGCTCTTTTGTTGTGGCTAACAACTCTGAGCAAGGATAGCAGTGGGCGGCCTATTTGGCCATACCCATTCGGGACTGGCACAGCCAATCCCACATGACCACACCCACAGGGTGTGGGTTTCCAGAATCAACTAAACGTTCTGATTCTCGATGATCTTCTCGTGATATTTTATCGTCTTTTCGAAAAGATCTTCTGGGCTTTCATTGGAAGAAAGCTGCTCATTGATAGTGTGAAAGACTAACCTTCCTTTTCCCAGCAGGATTTGAAGCGACAATTCTAACTCCCTTTTATCAAAGGTGCCATTGTCGATCAGAATCCCGTTGACAAGGATCACCCGCTTTGATTGCTGGTTAATGAACATATGATCTGGCTCGGACGCTCTATTGATCCGGTTCACCAAATCCAACATTACGGGAATCTTGTCATCTGGAACGGTAAAGGCTGGTCCAACGCTCAGCGTGACCAATTCATATTCTTTTACCAGTGTAACGCCGATACGGACCGGAAAATCCATGCCTTCAAGCATGAGATCCGTGACAAAACCGTCAGAGAGCCTCTCATGAATCGGTATTTTGAGGTTGGCCATAACCTGCCCCATGTCATCAAGAATCTGCTTTATTGCTTTTTGGGACAACTTACTTTCCATGCTCATCAGATGTTTATGGTCATCCATAAACCGAGCATGAAGATCCTTGGGATTGCCATCTGTGGCCACTTTGGATATCAACGGGAAACAGAGGTATGTCTCTTCAAGCATATCCTGGATAAGCCTTCTGAATTTACTCACAGGAAGGGTCTCACCAGAGAGAAACAAAGCTGTCCTATATGACACGGTATTGCAGCAGGGGCAAACCGAATAGCTGCAGATAGGCCTGATTTCATTGAGCAGATTTAACAGCGTCAATGTCTCTCCCATTCTCTCTTGAGGAATTTTAAAGCGAAGGGCGGCGGCGTCCATGCCGATATATCCTCTAAACCTATCAAACGTAACGGCTACAAATGCGCAGGCCTGGTCATTACAGAGCTGAGAGGTGAAGACGACATTCATGGGATCGTCATGATTGCCTTTGAGTTTATTGACGGGTAGATTGAAGGACCGGAAACATTCCTTCAAGTCCCTTACGACCTTATTGCCTTGTTTATTTTTCTTTTTACTCATTGTCTTTTCCTTCCTTTCTGAAAGTGCTGAAATGACAAAAGGGGATCAATCTCGGGCACGATCGATCCCCTTTGTCATGTATTAGTTTTTGATTACCCTACCACATAACCCCGCCCTTGTAGTAATCGTCAGTCAAGACATGATCATCTCCCTCAACGTAGATCTGGACAAAACACACTTCCGGAGAGGCGTCTGATTGTTCCTTTTCCTCGTCGATGTTGTATGCTTGCCTGACCATCTCGAACTCTGGATAGACCCTGCGGTAGCAATAGACGTAAGGGTCTTCACCGCATCCGTCAGGCGCCAGGTCACGGTGCGTCAATTTGACAATTTTCCCATTCATAATGGCTTCCAGCTTAGCTTTATTCTCGGGACAGCTGAAATAGTTGTACGACACAATGACGAGCGTGTACGTTCCCTTTTGACCAAATGAAAGAGGATCCATTAAAAACTCTGGCATGCCCAGTTCTGTGAGGCCATGGGTGTGGGTGGGAAAAGCAGGCATATCTTTATACACATGTATGAAGAATGGAAGATCCTCTGCCTCCTGTTCCACTCTGAGCGTCCCATCCTGCATAAACAGGGTACGAGGCATCTTGTGTTTTTGTTTCATAAATTCCTCCATCACCGCCTGGGGTGTTTGATCACTCGCCAGGACCTTGCCAATCAAGGGCATAAACGTATGTCCTGAGCCGAGATCATGTCCAAGGATACCCATAAATGCCGCTTTATCGAGGAAGTAGCCAGTCACTTCCATGCCTGAATGCATGAGAAGAATCCTAAGTTCAGGATTGATAGAAAAGTGGTTGCCTATCAGGTGTCCGTTAATGCGGTTTAGCAAATCATACAGAGCTGGAAGCTTCTCAACCGGTATATCTGCATACCCCAAAACCACCGACGCCATATTCGTTGACGGGGTATAGGAAAAAAAGATCCCCAAGTTGTAACCTGGGTATTCAAACGTAGACATTCCCAAAAGAACCCCTTCCTCCACATACTCATCAACAATTTTTAATCCGAGATCCTTGACGCATTGCTTCATGTCATCGAAGATCTGTTTGTCTTTAGCGGTAAACTTATTCATCTTATTCATTTCAAAATCCTACCTTTCTTTGATTAATGGCAATAAAAAAGGGGCGTCCCGTTTGAGAGACAATCCCCTTTATCATTGCGTATACCTGAATTATTTGAGTTGCTTAACCGAAAACCGTTTTCATGCAATCATATATCCGCTCACCCCTTTCTCAATAAACGCAGACTCCTGCGTTTTTCATTCCAGCGGTATTCCACGATGGTCCCTTTGGGAAGATTATTAGAGATACTCTCTCAATTCAGCTTTATTTTTTTTGGAAAGTTTGTTCCAAAATTCTTCCATGATAACAGATGGAAGCTTATCGGTTTTAGTTAATGTGTTAAACAATGGTGAAAAAAGGGAAAAATGTCGGATCATCTGATAAATCAACATACGGATATGCATAAAACTATATGTATCCAAACCATCATTTAATTCCTCTTCATCTTCGTCGCATCCGACCATTCCACTATAAAAACCAGCATACAATCCGATTTCACCACTTTCGGGGTCGATTTTAAAATGATCATATACAAGCAGTGAATTGATTCTGCTAATAAGCTCATAGGCAGCAGATATCTTTTCTATTGGCACCGTTATTTCGCCAATCCAGATTTTGGAAAAGTGGGGCCAGTAATGATGTTCGAGTGCCACACACATTTCAACTTTTCTGTAATCATAAAAGCCCACTAAGGTATAAACCGAATTAACCAATTCATCTTCATCGTCCATCTGGATGCCAATTTGTTCGAAAATTCTTTTTAGGTCATCAAAGACTTTTCCTGACATTTGTTTTATCCTTTCTGTATTTTTTTCTAGGAGTCCGCCAGGCCGGATGCTTCCGCTGTTCATGGTGCTGGAATAAAAAAGGGACGCCCTTCCTGGAGACGTCCCACTTCCATTGTAGTCCTAACAACTTGTATCAATAATAGTTATTCCATAATGATACCTCCTTTCGTTGAATATTTAAAAAGCGCAGACTCCTGCGTTTTTTATTCCAGTGCGATTCCCCGGCGGGTCCGCTCCTCATTGATCCGTTTTTCCATTTCCGCATAGAACCTGGTATTGATCAGCTGCATGTTGAAGGCTCCCTCGTAGGCACAGAGATCATGAAAGGTGAGCCCAAAGACCGTGAAAATGTAGCGGTCAAGTTCCTCTCTCCAGGGATAGGTGGTGTAGAGAAACTCATCTTCCTTTACCGGTCGCACTGTGCCGCTGACGTATATTTTGTCAGCCTTGTTCGGCCCCGGTTGATGCTGGTTCCAGTACATGATGAAACCGAACTTGCCGAGTGATGCCCACGATGATGTGTCGCAGGATGTTATGGGCAATCTGCTGAGCCAGTCATACCTGCCGCCGCCGAACCAGTGAATTTTCATGTCCTCCTTTGCCTTCTTGATTCGATGAACCCCATAGGCCAGGTCGTCATAATTGGTTGTCTGGCTCGAACCCAACGCGAGATAGTCATATCTGCCGGACTGAACATAATAATCGATCTCACCGTCAAAGAGATTGTGAACCACGGGAACTGGGGAAAGTCCCTCCCGCTCCATGATCAGCTGGTGGGCTACGTTGTGATCAAAGCCGCTATCACTGAAGTCTGTGTCGAAATTGAAATATCGATCGAAGCGATGACCATGGAGTTTTGTGAACGCCATGTAGTTTTGCAGCGAAAGGTCGGCAACACCCGTGGCAACGGACCACGCACCGGAATCGAGAACGAGTCCCTTCACCATGTGCCGACAGTTGGTGACAATGTTCGAAAAGTCAGAGCCGACATAGGCAAAAGAGAGCAGGATATTGACTTTCTCACCGAATACTTTCCAGTACCTCTGCAGAATTCGCAAACTCATGGAGGCTTGGTAAAATTTCATGATTGTATCTCCTTATAAAAAGTGAAGGCCCCCCACCATTACGGAGACGGTAAGGGGCCGGATTGTTAAAAGTCACGCTACCGTTTCAGGCTGAAATTGCTCCAGAATACCCTGAAGTTTTTCCAGGAGCCTCTCCAGGCTCTCCCTGTCGATTCTGTCCAGATGGTCCCTGTCTCCCGCAATGAATTCAATCGTTTTGATCAACTTATTGGAAAGACTATTAAAATCTCTGACTCGCGTTTCCGGTGCCTTGCTCTGTGGCTCCTGGCCGCCCTCAAGGGAAATTTTTTCAAGCAGCATGGATGGATTTCCGCCGGAACTTATTGCGTCCGACAACCGACGAATAAGGGCGCCGTCAACTTCGATTCCCTGGCGAATCACGGCCTCGACCAGGGCAGGATCAATTGTTATGCTTTTTTTGATAAGCCGTTCATTGGCGATGGCAGTGTCGATCTTGAGCCGAAATTCGGTCATGTTGAGTTCCGAGCCTTCATCGAAGGGGATCCCGTAGGTGCGAAAGAGATCTCCAATTCTATCCTCGCCTGACATCTTTTCGGTCGCCGCGCAGAGCTCATCGAGACGGTCAACGCCCAGGAAGCTGAAGGGCCAGCAATCTTTACGTTTCGCAAGCCGCATATATTTTTCACGGTTGCGTCGGGCTATGAAAGGGAGGTTTTCCTCTGCCCAGGGGCCCCATTTTCTCTTGGATTCCGAAAGCAGGCTCTTGAGTTTGATGCAGAGAATACCGATTTGAATAGCCCGGTTCGCAAAATCACGGTTCGCGGAGTTGATCAGGCTGTTGGCGTCTGCTGATATTTCACGGACCATGGTAACCCCATCGCTTAGTAAATCATTGATGGGCCTTGTTCTACCCTCGACGAGGTTTGCCTCAAGTTCCCCGGTCCAGGCATTGATTCGCTCTCCGTAACCCTCCGCATCATCCAATTCCTCACCGACACTGCATATTCTAATTTCGTTAACAGCGGTACTATCGGTACCCATATAGGACCAGTATTCTGATTCGGGCTCTATCGAGTCATGATTTACATCGACTGAAGGAATGTTATGCTGATTGTTCTCATCCGTGATGACTTCGTTTTCTACTTCTAAGTTCGTAATATTTTCGTCATTCGACATTTTTATTTCTCCTTCCTGTTTCAGGTTAATAAAAAGGGCCGGCTTTCACAGAAAAAAACCGGCCCCACATGTGTCTATAAATTTTAAATTAGTGCTGATCCGATGATATGCTTATATCTTCATAATTGTACCTCCTTTCCCTATGAGACCATCAATTCGGTGACTGTTATAATGACTTATCCGTTTTAGTTGGAAGTTAGAACGCGAGGTCCTCGTCTACGCCTTCTTCTCTTGCGCGACTTCACCGTACAGGCAGGGTCCTGAGCATTCCAACCAGGTGGTAATCTGTCCAGCATATCGATCAGAATGGTTTCAGTTCTTCTCTTCATGCTAAGTCCCGTAGGGTCCATTTTTCCCAGCCGGGACGCCAGTTGTTCATTAATGGCTGCTATTTTGTGTTTGTGCATAAACATATCTCTTTTCTCCTTGACCGTTGTTTCGGTCTTGATGTGGTTGCCTCTGCCTCAAGTGAGGGGGCAAATTGCTTGATTTTATGGTTGCAACCGTGTTTAATGAAAAAATATGACATTCGATTTTAAATGTCAATAACTAGTTGATAATATTGATTTATTTTTAACGAACTATTGCAAAAACTTGAGGAGTTCATTAAACATGGAAGGGATCGATAGCCATCTGACACAAAAATTGTGGGGTCTGAAATTCCTAATCGAGCAATTTTATTACGATAATAAACGATCGCAGAAAAAGAGGGCTATCCTCATAGACAAGATGCAAACCTTTTGGATGTTGTATGCACCCTTTTTAAAGGAGGGGGAGGGACCGACAAGGGCTATGGTGGTCAATTTCAGGAAATTCCTTCGAGGAAAAAGAGCACCATTGTACGATCTGCAGGAAAAACCTTCCATCGACCGGGTTGATTCCTGGTTTTCATCACCAGTCACACGAAAGCATTTTATCGACATATATAACAATGACCACTTTGACTTTTCAAATCCCGACGATGTTGTTCTGGCATTCAATCTTGCTGACGGTGTTTTAGAAAAACCGGAAATCAGAGAATACGCAGTTTTAGAGTCGTTATATTTTAGGAAAAAGGGAATTGAAAGTTTTTCGGAAGCCAAAGCGGACACGTTGCAGGAAGAGTTTGCACGCGAGTTTAAAAAACCTGACAACGATTTCCTGCACAGTCTTCTGGACGGGGTTTCTGAGCAGGAGGTTCAAGAGGCTTTCCGTACGTTAACCAATGATGTGGTTGCCTATTTCCACTATCAGAAACGAAACGGATACCCTATGATCAACATAAAGTTATTTGAATTGTGGGTTGAAGATGTTTTTTCACTACTCGATTCTATTATAAGTGACATTAAAGCAATGATTGCCTTGGATGAATATTCACTGATTGAATGCTATTTCCCGAACATTTTGAGCAAAGAAAGGCCCACAAAGGATTTCAATTACCACAGCCTGCATGTTTATCTCGATGACAACTTTAAAAAGAGGTTTACAAATGCGAAAAATGAGTTAGCACATCTAATTATGATGATGTTTTCCCACGTCAGCCTCGATTATTTTGGCATTTGCGGAAACAAATCATGTCGCCAGAAAAGGCTCTTCGTAAAATTCCCCAAAGCTAATAAAGAGTATTGCTCAAATTTATGTGCCGCATATGCAGCGACATACAAGAAGAGGAGTGAAGAGCAGAAGAAGGACTTAATGAAATAGTCACCCCACATCTGGTATGGGAAACCCCAACAGCGTTCCGTTCCATCTTTTGTACCCTTCTCCATGCCTCCATAGATTACCGGGATCCCATTTTTCTTAATTTTTATCGGGACCTTACTTCAATGCGGACAGTATTTATCGCATTTACAGAACCTCTTGTTTATTCTTTATGTTTTTTTTCGTTCCCGATATCGCTGTCGTTCTTTCTCGCGACATCCTTCAGGATCTTTTTCCCACCGTTCTTTCTGTTTCGCTTTGGCGGCACATCCCGCATGATATCGTTTTCCCTTTCTGGTTGCCACAATGATCTTCCCGCAGTGGTCGCAGGGATATAAGCTCTCTATGGGCACATCCTTAAGATGAAGAAGAAAATTATCGAGTATTCTGAGACCCTCCATGGAGATATGAAATTTTTCGGAAGAGAAGGAAAGATTTATAGTGACTGGCATTCGTCGAGCTTTTATGGCGTAGGTTTTTTCCTCGGGAAAGGCAGGTGTGTGTTCCACTAGATCCCTGTATTTGCTGAGTGGTGACAAAGGATTTTGTGCCGATGTAATCATACGTTGGTGCGTTCTTTTTTCTGGAAGAACATGGTTACGATAATCAAGAAAAGCATTCTTAATTTTCCCCCAGATTGGCGACAAGAGCCCATGCCATTCCAGGACAGTTTCCTTCAATTCATAAGGCGTCAGGTCGTCAGCATCAATTTCTGGTGCTCCCAGCAGTTGGAAGATTCTGCTGAAAAGTGCCGTTGCGTCATGTCTTCGCCTGTCAAAAAGGGTTTCCATTTGCAGAATGTCCCGCTCCAGGTAATCCTCAATAAGGATTTTCAGGTCTTTTTTCCGTGACATGTCTTTTTTTTCATTAATCATGATAGGGCATTATATTTACTCATCTATCTGGTTGTCAAGATGATTTTAACATTAACAATAATATATCGGTAGAATAATGTTATAATGATGTATATTATAGTATATACAATATGTTATTGACATTCTGTCCCTCTATGTATAAATATATGGTACTGACATAAAAGGAGGTGCGCAAAAGGGTAAGCATAACGTAGGAGGGGAGAGCCCTGGCGGGGCTCTTTCCATGGGACTAACACACAACAGCAGGGATCAGATTTTTTTGAAACAATTACCATGACACAGACCGCCGGACAGTTTGGTGGCCATCGATGCAATTACCATCCGATCCCGGATGGGAGACATCGAAAATGGAAGGAAAAGTAAAGGAACCCCAATGTTTGCTAACGATATCAGAGCTTTCGGCATATCTCGGGGTTAAAGTGAAAACATTGTATGCGAAGGTTGAAGCGGGAGACATACCTCATTACCGCATCGGGCGACTTATTCGCTTCAGGATGGAAGAGGTCGATGACTGGCTGGAAGAACACCGGCGTGGAGAAACGAAAGACCCGCATGTGCAGAAAAGAAGAAGAGGGCCCGTCAGCAGGAATGGCGGGAACTTCGATAAGGTCATCCGCAAGACCATTGACGAGGAAAAGGGAAAGTATTACCATGACGATCACGGGAAATCAGACCGGATCAAGGGCCTCGGAAAGGAGGTCAGAGATGGGGCTCTATAAGAGAGGAACGGTCTGGTGGATGAGTTTTACTCATCAGGGGCAACAGTACAGACGGTCAACGGAGACGGAAGACCGAAAACTGGCCCAGCGGATCTTTGACAAATTGAAAGGCGAGATTGCGGAAGGAAAGCGTCCCGATATGAATCTCGATAAGGTAACATTCGATGACTTGAGCAATATACTCATCAAAGATTATAAGATTCGCGAGAGGCGGTCGCTGGATCGTGCGGAATTAAGCCTTAAGCACTTAGGAGCTTTCTTTGGCGGGATGAAAGTTGTTGAGATCACATCAAGTATTATAGATGACTATATTCTTTTGAGAAAGGAAGAAAAGGCCAGTAATGGGACGATTAATAGGGAACTCTCGGCCTTGAACAGGATTTTTGTGCTGGGGATGAGACAAAGTCCTCCCAGGGTACTGAATCCCCCTTTTATCCCGAAATTAAAGGAGAGCAAACCCAGGCAAGGGTTTTTTGAGTACGATGAGTACGTTCGTTTACGAAATGCTTTACCCGCTCACATGAAACCGGTTTTGACCATTGCCTACTTTACCGGGATGCGAAAATCGGAAATCCTTAATCTGCGATGGTGTCATACCAACCTGTTTGAAGAAAAAATCACGCTACCTCCAGAGTTGACGAAAAATGGCGAAAGTCGGGAGATTTTTCTTACAGGAGAACTCTATGATACGATTCTATTGCAGTGGAAGATAAGGGAGACAAAGTACCCGGAATGTCCCTACGTCTTCTTTAGGGATGGGCAGCAGATTCGAAATTACCAGGCAGCTTGGAATACTGCCTGTAAAAAGACCGGGCTGGTGGGGAGATTTTTGCATGACAATCGAAGGACAGCTGTCCGAAACATGACGAGAGCAGGAGTTCCCGATGTTGTTGCAATGAAGATCAGCGGTCACAAGACAAGGAGTGTATTTGACCGATACAACATTATAAACGAGGAGGATCTCCGTTCTGCAGCAAAAAAAGTCGATGAAGCTTCAAGGGAGCGACAATCGGTTTTGCAGGAAGCGCAAAAATCTATCACAATTTTATCACAATAATGTGCTAATGGATAAATCCGGTGTGGACATTAAAAAGGAGCTGAACGCTAACATATTGAAATGATTGGCGGAAGTGCATGGGAATCGAACCCACCTGGGAGGGTACTAGCCCCCCACACCGGATTTGAAGTCCGGGAGGCCCACCAGTGACCTTGGCACTTCCGCATAGCGGATCAATACAGAAAATCTTCGACCCTGTCAATAAGGATGTTGCGCCGTTGTGCCGATATCAGAAGGGGATGTATTCCGGTTTCAGTGTTGAAAGGAGCGAGTCGTCCATGAGCTGGACGGTTACCTTTTCCCCCTTTTTCACTTTTTTGACGCCGCGGGGCAGCACGATGATGCCGTTTGCCAGGACCATGGATTTAAGGATGCCCGAGCCCTGATCACCTGTGGTCGCCACGGTGAAGCGGCCGTCCCGGTTGACGACCCGTCCCCTGATAAAGTAGGTAAGGTCTGCTTTTTTCTCTATATCCTCTTCAAGGACCGCCCTGACTGTTTTGCGGAAAAGATGTTGATGCCCCGTCATTTTACGAATGATGGGGCGTACATACTGTTCGAATGAAAGCATGGCCGATACGGGGTTGCCGGGAAGACCGAAGACGGGAACGGCGCCGAGTGTCCCGAAGGTAAAGGGTTTTCCCGGCCGCTGGGCGACATTCTCTATTTCCAGCCGGACGCCGATTTCCGTCATTACGTCTTTTACATAATCATAATCCCCGACCGACACCCCTCCCGAGGAGATGATGATGTCGGCTCGCCGCGCCGCATTGAACTTTTCAAGAAGCGCTTCCTTTGTGTCTCTTGCAATACCCAGTTGCATGGGTATGCCGCCGCACTGAAGGATCTGTCCGTAGAGTGAATAACTGTTGCTGCTGACGATCTTGCCCGATGTCGCATCGCCGTCTATGTCGATCAGCTCGTCTCCCGTGGCGATGACGGCGATCAGCGGCTTCTGATATACGGCTACGACCGCATTTCCCGTTGAGGCGAGCATGCCGATGTGGGCGGGGCCTATGACGGTTCCACGAGAGATAATCAGTTCCCCTTCGTCGACGTCTTCTCCCCGGCGCCTTATGTGATCGCCGACGGCTGATGGTGCAAAGATTTTTACCAGGTCTCCGTCAACTTCCACATCTTCTATCTTGACCACTGCGTCGGCGCCGTCAGGGATGGGGGCCCCCGTCATGATCCGTGACGCCTGGCCGGGGGCGAGCGCCTTCTGTGGGGCATAGCCTGCGGGAATGTGCTCGACGGTGTGAATTACTGCCGGGCAGTCGCGGGTGGCGCCGGCGATGTCATCGGCCCTCAGGGCATAGCCGTCCATGGCGGAATTGTCCCGGGGGGGGATGGCGCGCTGCGAATAGATGTCCTCGCCGATAATGCGGCCGAGAGTCTGGAGAATGGCTGTTTTTTCCAATCCCAGCGGGACCACGGAATCGAGAATATGTCGCAGGGTTTCTTCTACGGTTTTCATAGTGCCTCACAGGGTGAATTGAATGATCCCATATATCAAAGCAATAATGTTGTCAATATTTTACACTTGAATAAATGAGCGGGCTGTTATAAACAACTCTTTTTATATATGGTTATTGATTAAATAGGCACGCTGTTTCACACGTAATTTTTATGGGTTTGTAAAAAGTCTGAAAATCCCCCTCCCCTTCATCCCCTCCCACCAGGGGAGGGGAATGTGACGTTTTACGAAACCATCAATTTTAAGCCAGCGAGAATCGGGGATGCTCAGAAAAACGGATAGCCCCTGCATTGAGGCGCCGGGCGCTTCAAAAAGAGACCCCGGTTTTTATAGAGAGAGTGCTGATGAATATACCAGATATGCAGACTGAAATTAAGGAATTGTTGAGGGAAAAAAACGCCGTACTTCTCGCTCACTATTATCAGAGGGACGAGATTCAGGATGTCGCAGACATTCTGGGTGATTCCCTTGCCCTCAGTATAGAGGCCGCCAAAACCGATGCCGAGGTGATCGTTTTTGCCGGGGTGCAATTTATGGCGGAAAGCGCTGCCATTCTATCGCCGGACAAAACGGTGCTGTTGCCCGTGCTCGATGCGGGATGCCCCCTGGCAGACAAAATTACCCTGGAGGAGCTCAAAAGGGCGAAAGAGGAACATCCCGACGCCGTGGTGGTGACCTATGTAAATTCGTCGGCCGAGACGAAGGCGGAAAGCGATATCTGCTGTACGTCGGGCAATGCCGTCAAGGTAGTCAATGCCGTCGATGCGGAAGAAATTCTGATGGTCCCCGATGGGAACCTGGCCCGCTACACGGCCCGCTTTACTTCCAAGAAGATCATTCCCTGGAAGGGGTTCTGTTATGTCCACAATCAGCTTTCCGTCGCCGATATCGAGCAGGTAAAGGGACGCTTCCCGAAGGCCCTCCTGGCGGTCCATCCGGAATGTGCCAAGGCGGTGATCGACAGGGCCGATTTTGTGGGAAGCACCGCCGGTATCATAGAGTTTGCCGGTACAGCAGATGTCCGGGAAATCATTGTGGGAACCGAAATGGGCATCATGCATCAGCTGAAAAAGCGCAATCCCGAAAAGACCTTCATCCCCGCATCGGATCATCTGATCTGTAATGACATGAAAAAGATCAGGCTTGAAGACATCCGTGATTCTCTCCGGGAGATGAAGCACGCAGTGACAGTTCCCGAGGAAATCCGAGTTCCCGCCTACCGGGCGCTGGAGCGTATGCTGTCGATTTCCTAGATGTCGAAGATTTTTTTCTCATGAGAAAAAAAGTAGAAAGAAGACATCTTGCGTCCGATCCCGTTCTCAACTCGTTCATAGATGCCGCACTTCAGGGCGAGCAGGATCTTTCTCTCCGGGGCCTTCAAGGGGCCTCAAGCGCCTTTCTCTGTGCACTTCTCTTCAGGAGGGTCGGCAAATCGGTAGTGGTGGTCGCGGAATCGCAGAAAAAGGCGGCGCAGGTCTATCAGGACCTGCAGTTTTTCCTCGATCCTGAAGATGTCCTTTTGCACCCCGCCTGGGATCTCAGACTGCTTACCTCCGACGATATTCTTTCGTTTCAACAGGAGACGATGAGGGCGCGTATCGCGGTTCTGTCGCGCCTCTATGCCGGTCGCCCCTCCGTGGTGGTGGCCCCGGTGGGAGCGCTTATACAGCGTGTAATGCCTCTCGCGGTGCTGGGAGAATACCTTGAAATAATTGCCGCGGGCGATACTTACTCCCGCGAAGGACTGGCGAACAAGCTTCTCCATGGAGGGTACCAGAGGGTTTCACTGGTGGAGGAGACGGGGGAGTTCAGCCAGCGGGGCTATATCATGGACATATTTCCGGTGACGAGCCCGCTTCCCCTGAGACTGGAGTTTTACGGCGACGACATAGATTCGATCAGGACATTCGATCCCGAGTCGCAACGATCCCGGGGGACCGTCGAATCTTTTGTGATTGCCCCCGCCTCCGAGATTGTGGTCACAAATGAAACAAAAGAACGGGCCCTGAAGAATCTTCGGATCAGATCTCACGCACTGGACGTTTCACGCCAACGTCGGGATTACCTGGCCGATCTTATGGAACAGGGCGACATTTTCTCGTCTGCGGGCATTCAGCTTCTTCCCCTCTATTATGACATCATATCTGAAGAGGGCGGTAACACCGCCTGCCGAAAGCTCGATACGCTTTTTGATTACCTCCCGAAAAAGAGCATTGTCGCCCTGTTCGACGACCAGGGCATACATGACGGCGAGATGGAGGTCTACGGTCGTATAGAACGGTTCTTCGAAAAGGCGCGGGCGGAGGAACGGTTTTATCTCGATGGGGATTCCCATTTTACTACGATCGATGCGCTTTTCTCGGAGCACAAGGATCTTCAGCGTCTCTTTCTCCATACAATGCATGACCGCGAAACAACGCATTCCTTTGCCTTTTCCGTTGAATCCACGGCCGGATTGAAAAGAAATATGCATATTCCCGAACCGGACCAGGGCCTTCTGGCGCCCTTCGTGGAACGGGTAAGAGAATGGCTCAGGGACGGGACGCTGGTTGCATTTGTATGCGGGGAAGAAGAGGGGCCCAGGATTATGCACCTTTTTCAGGGCTACTCCCTTCCCGTGGAAAAATCCTCGCTTCCGCTTTTTACCGATTTGGCGCAACAGGGTGGATCGGGGCGCCTGCTTGTAAAGGCCGGCGCCCTGTCGGAGGGATTTGAGTATCGTGATTTGAAACTCGTTCTGATATCTCAGAATGATGTATTCGGACAGAAAATCAAGCGCAGGAGGAAGGGCAGGGCGCGGGAGGGGTATTTCTTAAAATCCTTCGGTGAACTGAAAGAGGGGGATTACATTGTTCACGTGGATCATGGCGTCGGTCTGTATCGCGGGCTGAACCGGCTTTCTGTGGGTGCAATCGAGAACGATTTTCTCCTTATCGAATATCTCGGGGGCGACAGATTGTATATCCCGGTGGATCGGCTCGACCAGATCCAGCGGTATATCGGTCCCGACGGACAACAACCCGGGATTGACCGCTTGGGAGGAACCTCCTGGGATGCCGTAAAAAAGCGTGCCAGGGAATCGGTTCGCAGGATTGCCGAGGAACTGGTTGCCCTCTACGCCGCCCGTGAGGTGATGGAAGGACACAGCTACGCCAGAAGCAGTCGATATTACGATGAATTTTGCTCATCCTTCGAATATGAGGAAACGCCCGATCAGGCCAGGGCGATTGAAGAAGTGAACGAGGACATGGACGATGTCAAGCCCATGGACCGTCTTATCTGCGGCGATGCCGGATTCGGCAAAACGGAGGTCGCCCTGAGGGCGTCATTCAGGGCTGCCATGGATGGAAAACAGGTGGCCGTTCTGGTTCCGACGACGATTCTTGCAGAGCAGCACTATCGAACCTTCGCACGGCGTTTTGCCGACTACCCCTTTCGGGTGGAGGTGCTCAACCGTTTCAAGACGAAGAAAGAACAGAACAGGATCATTGCCGATGTGAACAAGGGGCTGGTTGACGTGGTAATCGGGACCCACCGGATTCTTCAGAAGGACCTGGTCTTCAAGGATCTGGGGCTTGTGATAGTCGATGAGGAGCAGCGTTTCGGTGTTGCCCACAAAGAAAAGCTGAAGAAGCTCAGGACCCTTGTTGACGTATTAACGCTCACCGCCACGCCGATTCCAAGGACGATGCAGCTTTCACTGGCCGGCTTGCGGGATCTTTCGGTAATAGACACTCCCCCGGAGGATCGGCAGGAAGTCAAGGTGTATGTGGCTGAATTCGATGAGGATCTCATTCGGGATGCCCTTGAACTGGAACGCGCGCGGGGGGGACAGGTGTTTTTTATCCATGACCGGGTGCAGTCCATAGAGGGGATGGCCCATGCGGTGCGTCGAATCGTGCCGGAGGCGCGGGTGGGAGTTGCCCATGGTCAGATGCCCCCGAAAGAGCTTGAAGAGATAATGGTCGGGTTCCTCAAAAAGGAGATCGATGTGCTGGTCTGTACGACCATAGTGGGCGCCGGTGTCGATATAGCGACGGCGAATACGATTGTGATCAATCGCGCCGACCGCTTCGGACTCTCCCAGCTCTACCAGCTGCGCGGGCGGGTGGGTCGGGCCAGGGAACAGGCCTTCGCCTATCTGCTGGTACCCAAGGGGGCCGTTTTGACGAAAGATGCCCGAAAAAGGCTGCGCGTGGCCCGGGAGTTCTCGGCACCCGGTTCGGGGTTCAAAGTAGCCGCCTATGATCTTGAAATAAGGGGCGCCGGAAACATCGTGGGGGTATCCCAATCGGGCCACGTATCGGCGGTGGGCTATGAACTGTACATGGAATTGATGGAACAGGCGATTCGAGAGCTGCGGGGCGAAACGCCGACTGAGGCGACATGGCAGCCCGAAATTCACCTGGGTGTTGCCGCCTTTATTCCGGATGATTTTATTGTTGATACCCATGATCGTTTAATTATGTACAAAAAATTGTCAATGGCAGCCTCCGAAGAAGAACTTGACGATATAGGGGAGGAACTTGCCGACCGCTATGGACCCGTTCCCGAAGAGGTATATGCCCTGATCGATATTATCCGGATAAAGCTTCTGCTCAAGCACATAAAAGTCCGGGAGCTGAGATATGACGGCAAATGCTTTTCCATTCTCTTTTCTCCCGATACTGCCGTGGATCCTCTGCGGATAGTGGAACTCGTCAATAGAAAGGGGTCCGGAATGCACTTTTCGGCGGATAACCGGCTTACAGTGGTAAGGCCGCAGCTTGGCGAAAAGGGAAGAGTGGAAGAGGCGAGGGGATTGATTCGTCTGTTGACCGAAACCCATTGTCAATAGAAGGCGCCCTCAGTGACGCCAATTTGCATTGAATAATGGCCGGGATTCTGATACAAGTGCACATTTCTCCTAATAAACGAACGTGAGGGATGCCGATGAAGTTAAGGACATGGGCTATGCTGATTGCCGGGATTTTCTTGTGTGCCTCCTTTGTGCGCCCGTTGGATGCCTTCGAAGATAGAGTAGTGGCAGTCGTCAATGACGACGTGATAACCCTTTCCGAACTCAACGAGGTGTATGAACCCATTCTTGCGCGAATTAAGGCCGATGACCGTGCGAAAATGAATGAAAAGATAAGGGATCAAGCAAAGAAATCGCTGCTGGATAGATTGATCCGCGACATCCTTATAGAACAGGAAGCAAAAAGGCTGAGTGTTACGGTAGGCGACAAGGAAATCGATGCAGTTATCGAGGACAGGTTGGCGGAAAAAAAGGCGACCAAAAAAGATCTGCTGGACGTCCTGGCGAAGGAAAATATGTCCTACGAGAAGTATAGGGATGATATACGCAGGGAAATAATGCGCGCGAAACTTGTGCGCAGAGAGATTCGGTCAAAAATTGCCGTTTCTGACGAGGATATCGGCAGGTATTATAAAGAACACCGGGAGAAATACGAGGGAAAAGAATCGGTGAGAATCGCACAGATTCTTGTCGTAATTCCCCGCGATGCCGACGAGGCAACCAAGGTAAGATTGAGGTCGCGCGCCGAAATGGTATTGGGAAAAATAAGGGCGGGAGAACGGTTTGATCTTTTGGCGCGCCAATATTCACAGGGGCCCGCCTCTGAAGAAGGGGGGGATCTGGGGTTTATAGAAAAGGGAATGATCGTCCCCGAGGTTGAAAAGGTTGCCTTTTCGCTGGAAAAAGGCGAGGTCAGCGATGTCGTGGAATCCCCGGTGGGGTTCCACATTCTCAGAATAGCCGACAAGAGAGGCATCGGCGCCAAACCGCTTGAAGAAGTGCGTGAAGAGATCATTTCGGAGATCGGCAACCAGCGCATGGAAGCGAAGTTCATGGAGTGGATCGACGAGTTGGTGGAAAAGGCCCATATAGACATACGGCTGTAAAAATCGTAAAGGGCTGTTTTTGAGGTAAGGAAATTTTTACGCATGACAGACTGTAATTATGAAATATATCAAAATCCGCGGCGCCTGCCAGCACAATCTTAAGAATGTACACGTCAATATTCCCAGAGATAAAATAGTGGTTATTACCGGGGTGAGCGGTTCGGGAAAATCTTCCCTTGCCTTCGATACCGTCTATGCCGAGGGGCAGCGCCGGTATGTGGAATCCCTTTCTACTTACGCCCGTCAGTTCATCGGTCAGATGGACAAACCTGAGGTGGAATCTATAGAGGGGCTTTCTCCCGCAATTGCCATCGAGCAGCGGGCTGCCAGTCACAATCCCCGCTCGACGGTCGGCACGGTAACGGAGATATACGACTACCTTCGTCTTCTCTTTGCCAGAATCGGTGTGCCTCACTGCTACAAATGCGGTCGTGAGATTCGTTCGCAGACAGTGGACATGATGGCAGGGCAAATCCTGGCACTCCCCGAAATGACCCGAATCCAGATACTAGCGCCTGTTGCCAAGGGGAAGAAGGGGGAGTTCCAGCGGGAGTTGGCGGGACTTCGCAAGGGGGGCTTTGCCAGAGTGTCCATAGATGGAGAACTCAGGGATCTGGCGGAGGAGATCTCTCTCGACAAGAACAAGCGCCATGACATAGATGTAGTGGTCGATCGCCTCATCGTCAAGGAGGGGCTTCGCGGGAGACTCACCGATTCCCTTGAAACCGGTCTCGGTCTTTCCGAGGGGCTTATCAAAGTGATTGTTGATAACGCCGATGAAATGATCTTCAGTGAACACTATGCCTGTCCCCACTGCGGCATAAGCATTGCTGAAGTGGCGCCGCGCACGTTTTCTTTCAATAGTCCCTACGGGGCCTGCCCCGACTGCGGGGGGTTGGGTACGAAGATATATTTTGATGAAAATATGATCGTACCCGATCCCGGACTTTCCATTAGAGAGGGGGCCATCGCTCCCTGGGAGAAGAGGAACTCACTCTATTTTTATCAGATGCTGGAGTCGCTTTCGGCACACTACGGTTTCGACGTGAATACGCCTTTCAACCAGTTGCCCGATCGGATTCGCAAAGTATTGCTGTACGGGTCCGGCGATGAGGAAATCGAGTTCTGGTTTGACAGAAGGGGACGGCGTCATTTCTACCGCAGGATCTTTGAAGGCGTGATGCCCAACCTCGATCGGCGCTACCGTGAGGCAGAGTCGCACGAGGTGAGGATGGAACTTGCCCGTTATATGAACATTACCGATTGCCCCCTTTGCGAAGGGGCGCGTCTGCGGCGGGAGAGCCTTTCGGTAACGGTGGCGGGAAAGAATATTCATGACGTGTGCCGCATGTCTATCGGCAGGTGTATGGAGTTTTTCGAAGGGCTTGTACTGTCTGAACAGGAAATGGTTATATCCGGGAGGATTCAAAAAGAGATAAAGGCGCGGCTTCAGTTCCTTCTCGATGTGGGGATGAATTATTTGAGCCTCAGCCGTTCATCGGGCACGCTTTCAGGAGGTGAATGGCAACGAATCAGACTGGCCACTCAGATCGGTTCAGGGCTGGTAGGCGTGCTGTATGTGCTTGATGAACCTACCATCGGGCTTCACCCGCGGGACAGCGCCCGCCTCATATCAACCCTGCTGCGGTTGAGAGATATGGGAAACACGGTGCTCGTGGTTGAACATGATGCTGCCGTGATGAATGCCTCCGACTACATTATCGACATGGGTCCAGGGGCAGGTGAAGAGGGCGGCAAGGTGGTCGTTCACGGGACTCCCTCACAGGTGCGAAAGTCCGAAGCATCGCTCACCGGAAGATACCTTTCGGGGGCTCTGTCGATTCCCCCGCCCGAACGAAGGCGTTCCCTCTCGGATCGGTATGTGGTCATTGAAGGCGCCTCGGAAAATAATTTAAAAGATGTTGAAATACGCATTCCCTGCGGGCTTTTTACCTGTGTGACCGGTGTGTCGGGGTCGGGGAAGAGCACCATGGTAATCGAAACGCTTTACAAGGCGCTCAGAAGGCGTTTGAACCGCTACAGGGGCAGAACGGGGAAAATACGCCGCATCAGGGATTTCGGCGGCATCGAGCGGGCTATTGTCATGGATCAGCAGCCGATCGGGCGCACACCCCGGTCGAATCCTGCAACCTATACGGGTGTGTTTACCCACATCCGCGACCTTTTCAGCCGCCTTCCCGAGGCGAAGATGCGGGGCTACAGGCCGGGGAGGTTCAGCTTCAATGTCAAAGGAGGGCGCTGTGAATCCTGTCAGGGCGACGGGTTGAAACGGATCGAGATGCATTTTCTTCCTGACGTGTATGTGACCTGCGATGTCTGCGGAGGACGAAGATTCAACCGGGACACTCTGGAGGTGCGGTACAAGGGAAAAAGCATTGCCGATGTGTTGGATATGACCGTTGATCAGGCCCAGGCATTTTTTGCGCATATCCCGGTCATCAACACCAAGCTGGAGCTTTTGGCGGATGTGGGGCTCGGTTATGTCAGACTCGGCCAGTCGGCCACGACCCTTTCAGGGGGGGAGGCTCAGCGGATCAAACTGTCCCGCGAGCTGGGCAAGCGGCAGACCAGCAACACCCTCTACGTGCTCGACGAACCCACTATCGGCCTGCACTTCGCCGATATCGCGAAGCTGCTTTCCGTCCTCATGCGGCTGGTGGATATGGGGAATACCGTGGTGGTGATAGAGCACAATCTCGATGTGATAAAATGCGCCGACTATATCATCGATATGGGACCCGAAGGAGGGGAAGGAGGAGGAAGGATTGTCGCCTGCGGGACGCCGGAAGAAGTGCGGCATTGCGCCGAATCGATTACGGGCCAGTTCCTCCGCACTGTGTTGAAGGAGAGGGCTTCAGCGATAGAGCCTGTGCATGGCAATGTACCGGTGTACGGTGTCGGGCATGAGATAGCGAACTGAGCGTCCTTCTTTCAGGCGGGTGCGGATGTCCGTCGACGATATATCGAGAAGGGTCAGGCGTCTGAAATAAATAAAAGGCATTCCCGGTCCATGGAACCCCCCATGCTTCCGATCATAGTGGTAGTGCAACGCCACATCAGGCGGCAGAATTTCTTCCAGGCCTGTGATCGTATAGCCGGGACGGGTCATGACGACGAAGTTGCAGATGGAAAGCAGGGTGTGCCAGTCCTTCCACAGGGTAATTTCCTGAAAGGCGTCTTCTCCCACGATAAAATAAAGATTCCCACTGTCGCAATCATGGTCAAGGAAGTGGGCGACCGTGTCCACGGAATAGGAGTAGCCGCTGCGCTGATTTTCGAGGTTTGAACATGAAAATCCCTGGTGGTCGGCGATCGCGAGTTTGATCATGCTCTCACGGTGGTGAAAGGGAACAATCTTCCGACCCGCCTTGAGGGGCTGTTGTGCCGCCGGTATAAAGACGACCTGTGTCAGATCAAACAGTTCGAGGATCTCTTCGGCGCATCTCAGGTGTCCGAAATGGATCGGGTCGAAGGTTCCTCCAAAGAGTCCCAGCTTCATGTCCGCAACTGTCCGTCACCGTAAATGATGAACTTTGTCGTGGTCAGTTCCTCCAGCCCCATCGGTCCGAAGGCGTGAAGTTTCGTCGTACTGATGCCTATCTCCGCCCCCAGACCGAGCTGGAAGCCGTCGCTGAATCGTGTGGAGGCATTGGCGATTACGGTTGAGGAATTCACCTCGTTGATGAATCGGTGTGCGTTTTTATAGTCGCGGGTTACAATGGATTCCGTATGGAGAGAGCCGTATTTTTCGATATGGGCCATGGCCTGATCCATGTCGTCGACCACCCGTACGGCAAGGATCAGATCAAGATACTCCTCATACCAGTCGTCTTCCGACGCCGCCTCAATATTACCCAGGATTGCCCGGGTTTTTTCGCAGCCTTTGAGGGTAACGTTGATCTCTTCGAACTTTGCCGCCAGCACAGGGAGGAACGATGCGGCAATATCCTTGTGAACAAGAAGCGTTTCCATGGCGTTGCAGACGCCCGGACGCTGTGCCTTTGCGTTCAGGGCGATGTCGAGTGCCATGTCGATGTCGGCGTCGGCATCGACGAACACGTGGCATACCCCCTTATAATGTTTGATAACGGGGATCTTGGAGAGGCTTACCACCGTCCTGATGAGGTCTTCGCCGCCCCGGGGAATGATGAGATCTATATATTCCTCAAGGGAGAGAAGCTCGTTGATTGCGGCACGGTCCGTGATGGGAACCGCCTGAATGGCGGTGTCGGGGATGCCCGTCGCACGCAGTGCGTCCTGCAGAATGCGGGTAATGGCAAGGTTCGAATTGATTGCCTCCGAGCCCCCCCGCAATATGACGCTGTTTCCGGATTTGAGGCACAGCGCTGCCGCATCGGCCGTCACGTTGGGCCGTGATTCATAAATAATGCCGATCACGCCCAGGGGAATGCGCATGCGTCCTACCATAAGGCCGTTCGGCCGTTTCCACATGGAGGTCACATTTCCCACGGGATCGGGAAGGGCCGCTACCTCGTTCAATCCCTGTGCAATTTCCTGGATCGTCCTTTCGGTGAGGGTCAGACGATCCAGCATAGCGCCCGAAATCCCCTTTTTCTTCGCTGCCTGTAAGTCTTTTGCATTTTCGGCGATGAGTGCGCCGCTGTGTTCCATGAGCCGTTCGGCCATTTCGGAAAGCGCCCGGTTTTTCGTTGACGTGGGAATGTGTGCGAGGACCGAGGCCGCTTCCTTCGCGCCCTTTGCTATTGCGATAACCTGTTGTGATAGTTCTGACATGATTTCCCCTCAGCGTATAGTGAAGTCAAAAAACTCTCGAAAAGTCTTCCGGTAAAGAATGGTCTTTTCCATTGAAGGAAAGTAATTTATAGTATATGAAATTGTCTGTCAAGGTTGATGGGGCGGCAAGAAGGGAAAAAACCAACAAGGGGTTTTTTCGGCACATCAATAGCATAAATCTGAAGAAAGTACTCTGGTACGACAACAATGTCTGATATAGCCGTTCGTGCGGGCGAAAATGCCTATGAACTGATCATGAACGGAACGCTGCATCCCGATCGAATTACCACCTATGTGGGGCCGGCGGTAGGGCCGCGCTGGCTGGTGGCAAGCGGTTTTGATCTTACGCTTCTCTCTTCGGGAGTTCTGGGCAATCGCCGGCCGGTTCAGCTTATCGGCTCGTCGGCGGGCGCCCTCCGGTTTGCCGCATGGATTCAGCCGGAACCGGAGAAGAGGTATTATCAGCTCCTCGATTCCTATATTTCTATGGTGCTGACGCAGAAGGATACTCCTCAAAATATCCTCGGCACCCTTCAGTGGGTCATTGACAGTTATGTGGAAGACAGCGCGGTTCCCTTTGCCCTGGCGAATAAAAAATATCGCCTTTCTATTATTGCGGCCCGGGCAAAATACCTTGCCGCATCGGAGATGAAGCTGATTCAGGCATCCGGATTGGCGACGGCTTTCGCTCTGAACGCCTGCAAACCTTCGTGGCTTTCTGCCATGTTTCAGCGGGTCGTCTTTCACAGCGGAATCATGCCGCCGCCGATGTGTCTCAATGGTGATTTTGTCGGCATTGCACTGCCGCTGAACGAGGCCAATTTTAAGTCGGCCCTTCTGGCATCGTCGGCAGTGCCTCTGGCCGTGGCCGGAGTAAAGAACATTTTCGGCGCCCCCAGGGGAGTGTATCGTGACGGCGGACTTGTAGATTATCACCTCAATCAGCACTACGGGGGCGCGGGAAAAGGCGAAATCGCGCTGATGTTTCACCACGAGGCGCGTCTTATCCCGAGCTGGCTCGATCGCCGACTCGGCTATCGGGGGCCTTCACCGGTGATGACAAAGAATCTCCTCATGATACATCCCACGGAAGAATTTGTGAAACGACTGCCCGGGGGGAGAATTCCCACCCGTGAAGATTTTTATGAATATGCCGCTCACCCACCCGAGCGGATGAAGCGGTGGTGGGAGGTCGTGCGCGCATCAGAACATCTGGGCGAGGAATTCCTGGAGCTTCTTCAGGGGGACAAGCTGAGGGATGCAGTGATCAAGCTGTAAAATGAAACCCGGGTATCGCACACTTCACGAAAAAGGTCTTCTGCAAGAACGACAAAAAAACCTTCTGGAAATGATGACGGCCTGTTCTCTCTGCCCGAGGGAGTGTGGCGTCAACCGATTAAACGGCGAAAAGGGGTTCTGTAATCTCAACGATGTAATGGTCATTCAACAGGCTCTACCCCATTTTGGAGAGGAACCGCCTCTTTCGGGGGTCCGAGGAGCCGGGGCCATTTTTTTTTCTTCCTGCAATCTCAAATGCATCTACTGTCAGAATTATCAGATCAGTCACTCTCGGCTCGGCAGGCCGGCGCGCGAGAGCGACTGTGCCCGAATGATGCTCAATCTGCAGGAACAGGGCTGCCATAATATTGAGGTTGTATCGGGAACGCCTCATCTTGCCGGTCTGATCGGTGCAATAATCGATGCCGTCGATAAAGGGCTTGCGATTCCTCTCGTATACAATTGCGGCGGATACGAAAGCGTTAAAGCCGTAAGGCATCTTGAAGGAATTGTCGATGTCTATCTTCCCGATTTCAAATATGCCAGGGAAGAGTACTCCTATCCTCTGTCCGGGGTGCGGGATTACGGCGCCCGTGCGCTCGATGCAATAGGAGAGATGGCTTCGCAGGTGGGCGCCACACTTGAGGTGGAAGCAGGGATTGCTCAGGCGGGAATGTTAATCCGCCATCTTGTTCTTCCGGGAATGGTTGAGAACAGCCTTCAGGTGTTAAGGACAATAGGGGAAAATCTTTCCACATCGATCCCCCTCAGCATCATGTCGCAGTACACGCCGGCGACGCCGATGATGGACCATGCCCTCCTGGGGCGAAGAATTACGAAGGAAGAATATGAACAGGTAGTAAACGAGGCCATGAATCTGGGCTTCGAATACCTCTTTGTGCAGAATGTCGACGAAGAACAGCTGCTTCCCGATTTTGAGAGGGATTGTCCGTTTCAGTGGAAGTGAGCAGCAGCCTGTCCACCACACATCGCAGGGGCTGCTAACCGAAGGCTGAATAGCCGCCATCGACGGGAATCGCCGCGCCGGTGATGAAGTCTGATGCCGGACTTGAAAGGAAAACCGCGACGCCCGCAAGATCATCGATGGTTCCCCATCGTGCGGCGGGTGTGCGCGTCACGACCGCATCATGAAGCGTGGGCACGTGCGTGCGGGCCTGACGGGTCAGTTCCGTATCTATCCAACCGGGAAGGACCACGTTGACCTGAATATTGTCGGGCGCCCAGGCTATGGCCGCCGATTTCGTAAGCTGAACAATGCCGCCTTTGCTGACCGAATATGCCGGTGAAAAAGAGGCGCCGAAAATTGAAAGCATCGAGCCGATATTGATGACCTTGCCTCGCCCCGTCTTCTTCATGTAGGGATATACGGCGCGGGAACAGAGGAAGGCGCCTGTCAGATTCGTATCGAGAACTTTTTGCCAGTCCTCCAGGCGGAGGTCCTGAACGGGATTCCGGATGCTCATGCCGGCATTATTCACCAAGATGTCGATTCGGCCGCACTGTTGCTCCGTTTCCACCATCAGGGCGCCGACGGACTCCTCATCGCTCACATCGACGGGCAGCGCACGCGCATCTGAACCGAGAAGCTGCAACTCTTTCAACGCCGCAGCCGATTTTGCCTCGTTTCGCGCAGCGATGACGACACAGGCGCCGGCCCGGGCAAGCCCGCGGGCCATCCCAAGGCCGATTCCCCCGTTTCCTCCCGTAATAATTGCCACTTTTCCCTTTAAATCGAACATAGCCGCAGTCCTTTCTTCGCCATATAATTGTTCAGTTTCTGCAGTTTCTTTATTACAGTCCAGTATTTGCAATCCGAATCCGCAGTGCGATAAACCATACTTTTCAGCAGGAGCGAGCAGTACGCCATGGAGTGAGGGGCTGTCCGTCCCCACAGGCGTTCATGTCCCGGTCAGGGAAGGGTTTCCACTTTTACCCCCGGTGGCGGGTCGTAGTGAAAAAGGTCCTCTGTCGGGTTGTTGTTTATGGTGATGTCCTGAAAGAAATAGCTGTTTTTGCTGCCGTACATGTCGGTAAGCCTGTAGCCTGTTATGTAGTAGTTGTCTCTGTCGATCGTGAGTGTAAGATCCTGAATGCCGCCGGTCTGTTCTTTCGGCCTGAGGGTGATGAAATAATTCCCCTTGTCGTCAGTCGGGGAAGGATCGGCAAAGGACATAGTGAAATCATCTTTCAGGGTTCCCAGGCCTGTCAGGAATTTTACCGCAAGCTGTGATTTAAGGGCGGTGTCGGTTTTCTGGATATAGACCCGATTGTCTTCCGGCACATAAAACCACATGAAATCCGGATTGACGATCAGCAGTTTGCCCGGAGGTTCCGAATAGTCCCAGCGCATCCGTTTCGGCTTCTTGTAATAGAATATCCCTCGCTCCGTCAGTGTTGTTCCCGTTATTTTTACCGGCACGTTATGTATAAATGAAACCCGAAAATCCTGTATGCTGTCGTAGAGATTCTGTACCTTTGCGATCAGGTCGTCCAGGGATTCATCTTTGGAGAACGCCCTGTTTCCGCAGAGCAGCACCAGGGAGGCCGCGAGGAAGAGGATAAGTAGATATTTTACCGGGCATGAGGGCATAATAACCGCCAAAATTAGTGAATTAAGCCATATGTAACTGATAATATTGATTATTGCTGTATGCTTAAAGTATATGCAATCAGCAATAATCCATCTTCCCGAGCGAACTTACATGAGATGCCCACAGGGTAATCCACAACCCTGTCAACAGGGTTGTGGATGAGGATGTCCTATGAGGATATCTTTACCCGCCATCCGAAGGGATCTTCCTTCTCACCATACTGAATTTGGAGTATTTCGTTGTAAAGACGCTCCGTCAGCGATCCGATGCGGCCTTCATTGATGGGATACTCCTTTCCCCTGAAGTGAACCATTCCTACCGGGGACACAATGGCTGCTGTTCCCGAGGCGAATACTTCAGTCAACGTCCCTTTTCCCTGGGCTTCCAGCATTTCGTCCATTGAGACCTGCCGTTCCTCAACGGGCTGACCCCATGAACGGGCAAGTTGAATCACAGAGTCGCGTGTAATGCCCGGAAGGATGCTTCCTCCCAATGGCGGGGTAATGAGCACGCCGTCGATGACGACAAAGATGTTGCTTGTCCCCACCTCTTCGATATAGCGGCGCTCTATGGCATCGAGCCAGAGCACCTGGGTATATCCCATGCTGCTGGCCTCTCTGCTGGCGTAGAGGCTTGCCGCATAGTTTCCTCCCGCCTTGCAGTTTCCCACACCGCCGGGACAGGCGCGGACGTACTTGTCGCTCACGTATATTTTCGTGGGGCTGAATCCTTCTGGATAATAGGCGCCCACGGGCCCGACAATGATAAAAAAGATGAAGGCGTTAGCGGGATGCACCCCCAGGGCGACTTCCGAGGCGATCATCGTCGGTCGGATGTAGAGCGCTGTTCCCTGACCGCGGGGTATCCAGTCTTTTTCGAGAAGCACCAGTTTTTTCACCGCATCCATGAACAGCTCCGGATTGATGGAGGGCATACAGAGACGTTCGGCCGACACGTTCATCCTTTTGATGTTTTCCATCGGTCTGAAAAGATAGATGGAATTGTCTTTACCCCGATAGGCCTTCATGCCTTCGAAAATTTCCTGTCCGTAGTGAAGGCACATGGTTGCCGGATCCAGCGTAAGCGGGCCGTAAGGAATGATTTCGGCATCATGCCACCCCGTTCCTTCCGTATAATGCATGATGAACATGTGATCGGTCTGTCTTTTGCCGAACCCGAGGGTCGACTCATCTGCAGGCTTTGTTTTCATCCAATCCGGGGCGATTTGAGTTATTTTTATTTTCATGACTATGTTCCTCTCTTCAGGTAGAAATTTTAGCTGATCGAAGGTATGAATAAACTTGATTTGTGTAGCACTAAATGACAATTCTATCAAGATTTCTGTACTGTATTGCCTCTGAAACATGGTGAGGCGCGATTGCTTTTTCACCTTCAAGATCGGCAATAGTGCGGGCCACCTTTGCTATTTTGGTGTAAGCCCGGGCGGAGAGACCCAGACGATCTATGGCCATTTCTATCAGTTGCTTCGATTGTCCGTCCAGGACGCAATGTGTCCGTATCTGCCGATTGGTCATGTGGGCATTGCACCCGCTGCCGTTTTCCAGGCGGGTATTTTGAATCGACCGGGCCCGTTCCACCCGGCCTTTTATCAAATCCGAAGATTCATTGTCGCCTGTGGTTGCCAAATCCCGGTATCGAATTGACGGCACCTCGATGTGGATATCAATCCGATCGAGGAGGGGTCCCGATATTTTCGCCCGATATTGACGGATTTGCTGGGGAGTGCAGCGGCATGTATGATGAGGGTCGGTGAAATATCCGCAGGGACAGGGGTTCATCGCCGCCACAAGCATGAAGCGCGCCGGGTAACGCGCCGTGGCGGAGGCGCGGGTAATCGTTACTGCGCCCTCTTCAAGGGGCTGCCGCAACAGTTCCAGCACGTTTCTTTTGAATTCGGGAAGTTCATCGAGAAAAAGCACCCCGTTGTGGGCGAGACTTATCTCCCCCGGCCGGGGAACATGTCCACCCCCCACCAGTCCCGCATCTGAAACGGAATGATGGGGTGCGCGAAAGGGGCGCCTTTCCATGAGTGCCTGTTCATTATCACGAATGCCGGCGACGGAGTGTATCTTTGTGGTTTCTATGGCCTCTTCAAAAGAAGGGGATGGAAGAATCGTGACCAGGCGTTGCGCCAGCATGGTCTTTCCCGATCCCGGCGGACCGATCATCAGGATGTTGTGATTGCCTGCCGCGGCGACCTCGAGGGCCCGTTTTGCCTGCGCCTGTCCTCCCACCTCGTTGAAATCGAAGGGGTAGGTGAGGCTTTGACAAAAATGTTCCGACGCATCAATGGCGGTCGGTTCGATGGGTCGGGTTTCGTTTAAAAACTCTACCACTTCCCAGAGATTGTCGACGGCGATGACATCGATGGAATCAATCATGGCCGCTTCACGGGCGTTTTGACGTGGCAGCACCAGGCCCTTGAGTCCGTCTTGCTTTGCCTGATGGGCGGCGGACAGGGCGCCGTTTACCGGTTTTACACTTCCATCAAGGGATAATTCCCCTATGATACTATAATTGTAAAGATTATTTGCGTTGACAATCGATTGGGCCGCAAGTATTCCCACGGCTATGGGGAGATCAAAGGAAGCCCCTTCTTTTTTGAGATCCGCCGGCGCCAGGTTGACCGTCACCCGATGTTTGGGAAATAAATATCCCGAATTTTTGATCGCCGACTTGACCCGATCCTTGCTCTCTTTTACGGTCGCATCGGGCAGACCTACTGTGGAAAACTGGGGAAGTCCCTGCGAAGAGACATCCACTTCAACATCAACTGGACAGGAATCTATGCCGACTATGGCGCCTGTGGCCACCTTTACAATCATTCTCGCACTCCCCCCTTGTGCGCGGCTGATTCTATGGGATCGGCGTCATAATGGCAAGAATTTTGTTGAGAATGGGACAGGCAAGCTGCTACACTTGCCGAATTAATTTTCCGCACATCTATCCACGTGCATATGACGGAGGAAGGACACGAGCGGTGATAGGTTTTTTCGACTCCGGTTTTGGCGGGCTCACAGTAATGAAGTGCGTGGTTGCACTATTGCCGCAGTACGATTATCTTTATCTGGGAGACAGTGCTCGGGTGCCTTATGGAAACCGTTCAGCCGACCGGGTGTACGAGTTTACCAGACAGGCTGTTGATTTTTTGTTTCGCAGAGGATGTCCGCTTATTATCGTTGCGTGTAACACCGCATCGGCGAATGCGTTGAGGAGAATTCAGCAGGAATATCTGCCGGAGGCCTTTCCCGAGCGCCGCGTGCTCGGTGTCGTGCGCCCTGCAGCGGAGGCGATTGTAGAGGGCGGCTGCCGATCGGTAGGGATTCTTGCTACTGAAGGGGTTGTTGCGTCCGGGGCCTATCTTGCGGAAATCGGCAAGCTCGATCCCGCCATAGCCATCGTGCAGCAGGCATGCCCGCTGCTTGTGCCCATTGTCGAGGCAGGCGAGCAGGACCGACACATAGCAGATGTGGCCGTGGCGGATTATCTGGAACGACTGTTTGCACACAATGGTTCCATTGATGCTATTCTTCTTGCCTGTACCCATTATCCGATTCTGAAGAGGACGATTGAACGTCACCTTCCTGCAGGGGTTGCCCTTATCGATCAGGGGCCCATCGTGGCACAGAAGCTGAAAGACTATTTCCGACGGCACGGGGAAATGGAAAAAAAAGTCACCCGTCGGGGTGAAAGAGTTTTTTTTACTACCGATGATTGTGACAAGTTCGACCGGCTTGCCCGAATATTTTACGGCACATCAGTAACTTCAAAGCTCATTGCCCTGGAGTGAGCGTAGGCCATTCTTCTCTTCAATCATCTTGACGAAGGGAAGCCGCTGTGTTACATTTCTAACCCTCAATCAGTACACAACCCCGATAGCAGGATGACGCGAACAGGATGAAGCGGTTTACTCACATTGATGAATACGGCGGCGGATCACGAATGGTCGATGTGACAGGGAAGGGCGCCACTGTGCGGGAGGCCGTTGCGCGGGGCCGACTTTTAATGAAGCCTGATACCGTAAGGGTGATTGAAGAGGGAGCGGTGCTGAAGGGCGACGTGTTCGGCGTGGCAAAGATTGCCGGCATAATGGGGGCGAAGCGAACAAGCGATCTCATCCCCATGTGTCATCCGCTGGAGCTGACAGGCATTGAAATCACTTTTGAAAGCGACAGTGCAAAGGGGCAGATCACGATAGATGCCACGGTAAAGACGGTGGGAAGAACGGGTGTCGAGATGGAGGCCATGACGGCGGTAACTGTTGCCGCGCTCGCCGTGTATGATATGTGCAAGTCTGCCGACAGGGAAATAGTGATTGCCGATGTAAGACTGATGAAAAAGAGCGGCGGTAAAAGCGGAACCTTTGAAAGAACAGAATAAAAAGCGGTCGTTTCGCGCACAGAGTCGCTTGCTCGGGGCTGTAACCTTTCAAATTTCACGGAAAGAGAAATTTTACCGACGGTAACATTGCGATGTGCCGAATGGTATATGCCAGGTCATCCAATAATTTAAGGGTCCTATTAAATGGAAGATTCAGTCGGGGAACTGTCGACACGCACCTATAAAACAAGAAAAAGTTTTTTAATCCCCTTTGCCGTTGACATGGCGCTGCTGTTCGTGCTTATCATAATATCCCTCGCGATCGGAGGCGCCCCTCAGGAAACAATTGTGCTGGTTATTGTATTTGTCCCTTTAGCCTGGCTCTTTTTTGAAGCACTTTTTCGAGAAGCGATTATTACACCGGAAGGGGTTGTGATAAAAAAGTTTTTGAGAAAAAAGGAATTGCAGTGGGGTGACATTACTCACGTCGGTTCCATGATTGTGCGCAAGAAAGTGTATTTGCTGCTGACTTCTACGAAGGGCTTCCATATCATTTCAAACGCCTTTGGCAATTTTACGGCGCTCGTTGGCGATGTTGTTGAAGGAGTGGAGAGTGTTAAGGTGGAAGGAGTAGAAGGTGACAAGGTCGAGGGGGGGGTTCGAGAACTTTTTCAAAATCCGGTGAAGAGGGTCGCCGATGTGGTGGCGACCTGGATTGCGGCACTCCTTCTGGCGGGAGTCGTGTATTTCAAACTTATTCATTGACTGTGAAGCTCTGTCCGGTCTTCTTCGAGTTAAGAGCCGATATGTTGAAGATGATCCTTCGGAGAAGCTTTACGTCAAAGGCAACGTGCTGAGATTTATCCGCAGGTGCGCTCATAATTACTGTTGGATTAGCATTGCATGAAAGGATCGGTGTGAAAAGCTATGAATGCCCAGGAAAGGGAAGATATCAGTATCGCCTCATTTCCCAACGTTGAAAGCATCATAGAGCGCAGACTTGAGGAAATTGTGACGATACTCAGTTCGGAAGCGCCGTGCAAGAGTGCAGTCTATGAAGACATTCTTTCAATGGTTGAGAGAATTCTTATTCGAATTGCATTGAAGAGATCAAACAACGTGAAAACAGCTGCGGCGCAATTTCTGGGGATAAACCGCAATACCCTCCACAGCAAAATGCACAAGCTTCACGTTGAAGATGAAAAAAATTTCGACTGACAGGCGCCTGTCGCGCCGGTTTCATATCAATCCCAGCGCCTCTCTTATGGCGTCTTCTCTGTTTCCTGCGATCACCTTTTCTCCAATGAGGATCGTGGGAAAGGTGCACTCCGGATTCAGTGCGCGCACATCGGCAATTGCCGATGCCCTTTCCAGCGTATCCAACAGATCGACATCGATGAATTCATACTGAATATTATGGTCACTCAGGAATTTCTTTGCGGCTTTGCAGTGACTGCATGTGCTTAAGCTGTAAAGTTTTACTGATTGTGTCACCGACAGATCCTCCTTTTGTCAGCTGCGATATTTCAAATTGCTGTCTGATCTCGCTTCTCCGTTTATAGCGGCGATTCTACCTGTGGCTGAACTCATGCCGAGGATTCGTTCCCTTCAGCACTTTTATTATCTCATAATGGATTTTACCGTTAGACGCTACAATGACGGGTGCGTCAAGAGAGGACTCGTTACCTTCACTATCGGTAACGAGTCCGCCTGCTTCCTTAACAAGCAGTTGGCCGGCCGCGATATCCCAGGGGTGGAGCCTCAGCTCCCAAAATCCGTCGAATCTTCCCGCCGCAACATACGCCAGGTCCAGCGCTGCCGATCCGGCCCGCCGGATAGCCCGTGCCCGAAGCGCCATTTCTATAAAATAGGCGATATTGTTGTCGGGGTTGACGCGTATATCATAGGGAAACCCCGTTGCAAGAAGGCTGTGACCCAGTGACGTCGTGTCGGATACTTTGAGGGCCAAGCCGTTGAGGGTGGCCTCTTGCCCGCGTCGGGCCACAAAAATCTCATCCATGATGGGATTATAGATGACACCAAGTTCCACCACACCGCGTTCTTCAAGGGCAAGGGACACGCAGAAAAAGGGGAACCCGTGGGCATAATTGGTGGTTCCGTCGAGAGGATCGATGATCCATCGCGAATGGGCGCCCCGTTTTGTTGCAGCCGATTCTTCCGCCATGATGTCATGGTGGGGAAAGGCCTTACTGATTCTTGCGACCAGCAGGTCTTCGGAGAGCCGGTCCGCCTCTGTCACAATATCGATTTCACCTTTAAAATCTATAGTGTGCCTGTCATTGAATCGTGACTTGAGGAGCGCTCCCGCCTCGCGTGCAATCGAAACGGTAAAATCTTTCAGATCCTTCATTGGTTATTGCCTTTCCTTCACATGATATGCTGATTTCTTATCATTAATGAAGCCAAAAAACGAGACGATTTATGTTGTTTTATGATTCAATAAGTGCTAAGCCTTTCTAAATTTTACTAAAATGGTATTTTTCAACATGGAAGAACACAGGACGTCTATTGATCCCGAAATAGAGAAGAATGAGAAAAAGGAACCTGCAAAGCGCTTGAAGGAGCTCAGAGAATCTCGAGGTGTAAGCCTCAGGAGCATTATCGAAAAAACGAAGCTCAGCCCCTCAATGATTGAGGCGATCGAAACGGGAGATTTTCACAGGCTCCCTGAACCTGTGTATACAAGAGCCTTTTTAAAGGCCTACGCCCGCGCTCTCAACATAGACAGTGAGGAGATACTTGCCGGATATGAAACGTATCTTGCTGAAAGTCAGCTGAATGAGCTGGTTTCCGAGCCCTCTCCGGAAGAAAAGGGAAGGCCTTCTCATCGGCGATTGGTTCTTTTAATAGTGCTTTTCGTCTGTGTTCTTTCTTTTGCCGTCTTCTATTTTATGCATCAGGACAACCGGGGAGCGAAAGAACGTGGTTGGTTGGAACAGTTGCAAAGTATCACCCTCCTTTTTGATAAATTCAGAGGAGGAACGCCTGCTGAAAAAATTGATATCCCCAATGTACCTCAAAACTTGAGAGTTTCCGAACCTTTAAAACAAGAAAAGAAAGCGCCGGCTGAAGCGGAAAAAACCCACGCGCTGCCCGCTGAAGAAAAGAAAACTGAATCAGGCAATGAGGACAGATTACAGAAAAAGGGTGAAACCGCCGATGCAACCCCCGGTGAGGATAGTCCTGAAGGAACTGACGTCAAGGCGGCGGAAGAGTTGTCCGGCCAATCAAGGACAGCGACAACGGAGAGTGCTGCCGAGGTCCCGTCAAAAATGACTGTGGAAATACGCGCCACTGACCTGTCATGGGTTCAAATTATAAAGGACAGCGAACTTCCGGAGGAATTGTTTTTAAAGGCAGGGGAAACCGTGACAAGGGATGGGGATAAAAAATTCGATATCATTGTGGGAAACGCAGGCGGCGTTGAGGTGCAATTTCAGGGGAAGTCGCTGGGGGTTCTTGGCAAAAAGGGGGAGGTTGTCTTTTTGACCCTTCCTGACGATGTGAAGACGCGATAAAGATCTGTTTGACATACCTTGAAGAATGAATTAGATTTTCTCACTGACTTTTTTTGAGTCGGCAACTTTTAAAAGGGGAGCGCCCCTTATGGCATGAGGTGAAATCAAATGTTTGGAATCGGAATGCCCGAATTACTGATTATTCTGGTAATAATCCTTATCATATTCGGCGCCGGCAAACTTCCTGAAATAGGGGGCGCCGTCGGCAAAGGAATAAAGAACTTCAAAAAATCTTTTCAGGAGCAGGATGACCTCCCGGAGTCAAAGGCAAAGGATTCAGAAAAGATTGAAGAGAAGAAATAATGCTCAGAACGGGACATCGTCCTCGTAGGTGTCGGGTCCTGGGGCATGGGTGATATTTTCCATGTCTCCGTCTCCGCCGCCGGTCTTGCCATCCTGGCTCTTCCTGTCCAGCATCTGCATCGTTAAGGCGATAATTTCGGTAGTGTAGCGTTTATTGCCTTCTTTGTCATCCCAGGCCCTTGTTTGAATTCTTCCTTCGATGTAGACAAGACTTCCTTTTGACAGATAGTTGCCGCATATTTCGGCAAGTCGGCGAAAGGTCACCACGCGATGCCATTCGGTCCTTTCCACCCGTTCGCCGTTTTTGTCTTTCCATTGCTCGCTTGTGGCTATTCGCAGATTAGTTACCATGGTGCCGTCCTGGGTGTACCGTACCTCAGGATCCGCACCCAACCTTCCGACAAGAATGACCTTGTTGATCATGAACCCTCCCAAGCATTGATTTTCCGAATTTGATAGTGGAACTATAGCATGTTCGAATGATTCTTGGCAAATCAAATGTACCGCAAAATTTTATCCCAGTGCAGGGCAGGAAGTGCATTGTTTCTTATCGAAGGGAAGGATGCCTGCAAACTCCATGGATAACGGTTGACTTCACCAGGAAGATCCAGTAAAAACCATAGAACGAGCGAAGGCGCACTCGGATACCATCGAAACAGAGGACCCCTTACAGTTGAGTCTTTGGGAAGGCATTGTGTTGGCAATTGTGCAAGGGCTCACGGAATTTCTTCCGGTGAGCAGCTCAGGGCATCTGGTGATTGTGCAGAGCCTTTTTAAGGGATTCGAGCAACCGGGAGTCCTTTTTGATGTGATGCTGCACTTTGGAACGTTGCTGGCGGTACTCTTTTTTTTACGCAAAGAGGTCGTCGCCATTCTGAAATCGCTTGTGCCTCGTACTTGGGGGGGATCGGAAGGAAACGAATTCGTCAGTGTGAGGGCCGCGAGGACTCTCGCTGTTTCTATTGTGATTGCCACAATTGTGACAGGCGTCATTGGTATTGCCTTCGAAGATGCAATTCATGATCTGTTTCAATCGGTGCGCACCGTAAGCGTCATGCTGGTGATCACAGGATTTCTGCTCTTTTTTTCGGATAGGGTCAAAAAAGGTGGACGGGACGAAGGTGAAATAACGTATTTCGACGGTGCAGTCATCGGGCTGGTTCAGGGTTTGGCGTTGATCCCCGGAATATCGAGATCGGGATCGACAATTGCCGTGGGAATATTCAGGGGCTTGAAGGGCGAAACGGCGGCGCGTTTTTCATTTCTTATTTCAATGCCCGCCGTGCTGGGGGCGACAATTCTTGAACTGAGGTACGCCGCAATGGTTCCCGCAGCGACGATGATAATCTACGGCGTGTCGATGGTGGTGGCATGTATCACGGGCTTTTTAACGTTGAGACTGCTTCTGTTCGTGATATCAAAGCGCAAATTGCGTGCCTTCGCCTATTACTGCTGGACACTTGCCCTTATCACCTTTGTGGTCGCATTCATAAAATAGACGCCGATGAACACACAGGAAGACAACAATAAACGATCCAGGGAGATACTAGGGATACTTCTTTTTGCAGTTGCCCTCTTTGTGATCGTCGCACTTCTGTCATACAACCCCCGGGATCCATCCTGGATGCACTTTGTCGCCGGCAAGGCGAAGGTTCATAACCTTGCCGGTAAAATAGGCAGTTATCTTGCCGACGGCCTCCTGCAATTTTTCGGGGTTGTGGCCTATCTTCTGCCCTTTGCCCTTGCCCTTGCCTCAATAAAGCTCTTTTTAGGAAAAACAAAGGTGACAGGTCCTATAAGGATAGTCGTGAAGATGCTCGGAATTATAGGTATTGTGTTTTCCGCCGCTGCCTTCATAGGGACCAGATATGGCGCGCACAAAATATTTGCCATTGCCGCCGGAGGCCTCCTGGGGACTGTCGCGTCACGCACCCTTGTCCAGTATCTCAATTCCGCGGGCACCTATATTCTTCTCATTGTCATCTTTCTGATATCGCTCATTGCAACCTTCGATATATCCCTCATAGTGATATTGAAGCGCATACGAACAGTTGCCATGAAGATATTCGAAAAGGTGCGCGTTGCCGTGGTGATCCGGATAGAACGGATGAGGCGCAAGAAAAAAGTGGAGAGGCCGAAAAAACGGAAACCGGAAAAGCACGTGCCCCGTATTTCCGAGGAGACCCCGGCCTCGGAAGCGAAGCCATCCAGAAAGAAAGTTGAACAGATTTCCTTCGATTTTGTTGCATCGGATGACGGGTTTCGGCTTCCACCCTTTACTCTTCTGGAGGAGGGGGAACAAAAGGATACAAGAATGAAAAAAGAGAGCCTTGTCATGAATGCCAGGCTCCTTGAAAAGAAGTTGGCTGATTTCGGGGTGGAGGGGAAGGTTGTTGAAATAAAACCGGGTCCGGTGATTACCATGTATGAGCTGGAACCAGCATCGGGAGTTAAAATCAATCGCATTACCAATTTATCCGATGACCTTGCCCTGGCCATGAAAGCACAGAGTGTGCGCATCATTGCCCCGATTCCGGGAAAGGCGGCAATCGGCATCGAAATACCCAACCAGGAACGCGATTATGTCTATGTAAGGAGCGTACTTGATACTGACGTGTTTCTGGAGTCGAAATACCGGCTTCCCATCATACTCGGCAAGGACATCGTGGGAAACCCCGTGGCCGCGGACCTTGTGAAGATGCCCCATCTTCTTATCGCCGGCACAACCGGTTCGGGGAAAAGTGTTTCCTTGAATGCCATGATCTGCAGCATACTTTTCAAGGCCCGTCCCGACGATGTGAAATTCCTCATGATCGATCCGAAGCGACTGGAATTGTCCGCCTATGAAGGAATTCCGCACCTGCTTCATCCCGTTGTCGTCAATCCGAAAAAGGCGGCCCAGGTGCTGAAATGGGCGATTGACGAGATGGAGCGGCGTTACGAACTTATCAGTTGCGAAGGGGTGAAAAGCATCGAGAAGTACAATCGTCTGATGGAGAAACGAAAAGCGGAAGAGGGCCATCAACGGAAGGGAACCCGTCCGGTTTCTCAGGAAGAGACGGCGCCTGAGAACAGGGAGCACCTTCCCTATATTGTTATTGTGATCGACGAGCTTGCCGATTTGATGATGGTGGCCCAGCGGAATGTGGAATCCTCGCTTGCAAGGCTTGCTCAGATGGCGCGAGCAGCCGGGATTCATCTTATTCTGGCTACTCAGCGTCCTTCCGTTGATGTTATCACCGGAATTATCAAGGCGAATTTCCCCACAAGAATATCCTTTCAGGTGTCTTCGAAAGTCGACTCCCGCACAATTCTCGACCAGCTCGGCGCCGAAAAACTTCTCGGTGCGGGAGATATGCTCTTTATCCCCCCGGGGACATCGCAGCTGGTCCGCATACACGGTGCCTATGTGTCGGACCGGGAAATTAAGGAAATAGTGATGTTCCTGAAAAAACAGGCGGCGCCGAGCTATGATGAGTCCATAGCGCAGTATAACCCCGAGACAAGAGAAGGGGTTCAGGTCGAAGAAGAGTTCGACGACCGTTACGATGAAGCAGTCGAATTGGTGACCGATCTCGGACAGGCGTCAATATCACTGGTGCAGCGATATCTGAAAATAGGCTACAACAGGGCCGCCCGCATTATCGAAAAAATGGAAGCCGAAGGTGTGGTCGGTCCGGCCGATGGGTCGAAGGCCCGCAAAGTGCTTGTCGGAAAGCTGCCGAAATAAATTGAATACCGTAAGTATCATACGTCTGGGGTGCCCAAAAAATCTGGTGGATTCGGAAGTCATGGAGGCCCTTCTTCTCGAGAAGGGCTTTTGTGTGGTCGATCCATCCGAAAGGGCGGATGTGATTATTGTGAATACCTGCACCTTCATCGATGATGCGAAAGAAGAGGCCATCGATGAGATTTTCGGGGCGATCGCGCGTAAAAACCGAGGTGAGTGCAGCCATGTTGTTGTTGCGGGCTGCATGCCCCAGCGCTACGGGACTGTGCTGGAGAAGGAGCTGCCGGAGGTGGATCTCTTTTTAGGTGTGGGAGAAGTGCCGGGGATCGCCGCCCATGTTTCCTGTCTGATCGAGCAGGGCCGGGGAACCGTGCGGTCCATCATCGGAGCTCCCGATTTTCTTATGGACTCATCCTGTCCGCGTGTGGTCTCCACGCCGGCGTCAAGTGCCTACATCAAGATTGCCGAGGGCTGTTCCAATCATTGTTCCTACTGTGTCATCCCTGCGGTAAGGGGCGTCTACAGGAGCAGGACGCCCGACGATATTATCAGGGAAGCCGAAGGACTTGGCGGGCAGGGGATCAGGGAGTTAATCCTCACCGCGCAGGAAACGACGTGGTACGGGCATGACCTGCCGGGCAGACCCACGCTCGGCGCATTAATGAGCGAGTTGGCTTCACTGGAACATATTCAATGGATCAGACTGCTCTATACTCATCCGTTGCATGTAACGGATGATCTTTTCAAAATAATGGCCGAAGAAGACAAGATCTGCAACTACATAGACATGCCTGTACAGCATATTGATGATGACATGCTCAGGGCCATGAATCGAAGAGTGGGGAGCGACCATATTCGATCCTGTATTGCAGGGGCGAGGGCATGGATGCCTGAAATTGCGCTTCGCACATCACTCATAGTCGGATTCCCCGGAGAAACGGTGCGGCAGTTCAAACGATTGCTGGAGTTTGTGAAAGAAGCACGGTTCGATCACCTGGGCGTGTTCACCTACTCAAAAGAAGAGGGGACAGCAGCCGCCGAAATGTCGCACCAGGTTCCAGCGCATATGAAGGAATCGCGGAAAAGGGTGATAATGGAGGCACAGGCGCCGATTTCTTTTGAAAAGAATCAGGCCTTGGTCGGATCGATACAGGAAGTGCTGGTGCAGGAACCGTCCGATATCCCTGAATACGACTACATCGGGCGCACTCAAGGTCAGGCTCCGGAGATTGACGGCATTACCTATGTCAATGCGCCCCATGCGACTGTGGGCACTATCATCAGATGCCGCATCGACGCCGCCGACACCTATGATCTGTATGGAACTGTCCTTGCCGTAAAAAGATCTTGACTTGGTCCCCTGTCCCTGCTATCGGTGAAAAGAACTCAGTTTTTCTCTTAGATATAAATGAGCCGTATTCTTAATGAAGCGCCTATATACGAGAGTCTTGTAGGCAGAAGCATGATATGAGCGTAATCTCAAGGATGAGATGCTCCGTTTTGATAACAGGTTATCCTTGTGGACGAACTGCACGCGTCGCCTAGAGAAAATCAAGAGCGTAACCGCCGGGAAGAGATTCTTCTCGTTGCGGAAGACATTATCTCGCGCAAAGGGCTTGCAGATACAAAGATTTCTGAAATTGCCGGCGCCGTCGGCATTGCCGACTCCGTCATCTACCAGTATTTCAAGGGCAAGCAGGATATTCTGTTCTGCACTGCAGAGAAAAGACTTGAAGAATTTCTTGCCGGTCTGAACGAGCATCTTCAGGGCATACAGGATCCGGAAAGCCGTCTCAGAAAGGTCATATGGTTTCACCTCTACAATAACGACACCCATCCTGCCTGGCTGAGCATTCAGTTGCTTGAATGCAGAGTGTTGCGGGAGTTTTACGATGCCCCCGCCTATCGTCTCATCCGCGCCTATTCCGGGATGCTGCGTGCGATACTGAAAGACGGCATCGATCAGGGAAAGTTCCGCTCCGACCTCAATCCCTCGATTATGCGCGACATAATACTGGGAACTCTCGATTCGGAGGCGATCAATTCATGGGTGTCGGGCTATCGGAAAAAGGGGACCGACGATCTGGAGGATATCATGGGCCTCATTTCTCCCATGCTGGTTCCCTCCGGGGGGGAAGAACTTGAAAAGCCCATCCGTATTCTCAAGGAAGCTGAGAGGATTTTTGCCGAAAAAGGGTATCTGAATGCCAAGGTGACCGAGATAGCAAAATCGTCACGCGTATCCGAAGGGACGGTGTATGACTACTTCGAGAGCAAAGAAAACCTCCTTTTTTCGATTCCTGTTGCCCATTTTGAGTCGCTGATTCAGGATCTATCCGGGGACAGTCGGTCTATAACGGCCTGGAGCAGGTTCAGGCAGTTTGCCAATTCCCATTGTTGTCTTGCTTTGATGGAGCGTGACTTCTTTAAAATCTTTCTCGCCCACATGCAATTAAATAGAAAATTTTATCAATCAACTACATTTCAGTATTTCGAACGCTACTATTCCATTCTCAAAACTATTATTGAAGACGGCAAAAAGGAGGGGTCCATACGGAAAAGTGTAAACGCCAGGGTGTTTTGTTTTATGTTTGCCGGGGCCTTTACCTATCTGGCATTTCGATGGCTCTTTCTTGAAAAAGGAGAATACCGCAGTAAAATTAAGGAAATTAAGGAGTTGAAGGCGTTGCTTTCCATGACGCTCTGTGTGTCGGGGGTAGCGGGATGCGGTGAGGTCTGATTCGGATCTGATCCGGCGAATCGCGGTACACACCGTGTGATCCGGGCGATTGAATCACTATTTTTGGTAAGAGATTTTACTCAAAAGGAAGGAGGATGTTATGAAAAAGAAGGTAGTGGGGATTGTGGTTCTGGCCGTTGCGGTGCTGTTGAGTACTTCATTTGCCTGCAATGCGGCGGATAAGGTGTTTAAGTGGAAATATCAGCAGATGCGGATTGCCTCTGAACCGGGCATGGCCTATTATCAGGAGATGTTCGAGAAGACGCTGCCCGCCATGACAAAGGGACGGCTTCAGATCAAGATGTTCTGGGCTGGCGAGCTGGTGAAAAGCGCCGATTCCCTTGATGCGGTCAAAGCGGGGATCGTTGAAATGATCGGCATGCCCTGCATCTACTTCAAGGGCGTGATTCCGGAAGCGGGCATTGAATACGGAGTTCCCTTCGGCATTCGAACGCCCTCCCAGATGTATAACTTCATGTACGGCAAGGAACTGCCCAATCTCTTCGGCGGTTGGCGTGCCATCGATCTTTTGAGAAAGGTCTACGCGAAGCATGGGGTCCATTATCTGGCCGGCGGGGTTGACTGCTGGCCCGCTGCCTACATGTTTACCTCTCCCATTAACAGCATTGCCGATTTGAAGGGTAAAAAGGTCCGGGCCTCCGGTCTGATGATTACCTGGATAGAAAGGCTCGGCGGCCAGGGCGTGTATATCCCCGGTGAGGAAGCCTACAGCGCGCTTCAGACGAACGCCATTGACGGCATTACCTGGGGAAGCGCCATGGGCATGTACAGCATGAAATTCCATGAAGTTGCCAAGTACTTCCTCTGGCCCCCGGTCAATCCGATCAATCATCTTACCGTTCTGGTCAACGAACGGGCCTGGAAATCACTGCCTGACGACCTCAAGGTAATCCTTGAACAGGCCATTGTACGAGCGGGTCTGGACATGACGAATCACCAGAACTGGACCGGCGAGCAGTGGGGTCTGAACCAGATGAAAAAAGCCGGTGTGACGATTAACGCACTGAAGGGCGCCGATCTCGAAAAGGCGGAAGAAGTGGCATTCCAGATTTGGGACGAGGAAGCGAAAAAGACTCCCGAGTGCGGCGAGCTTATCAAAATGATCAAAGAGTATCTGAGAGCAATGGGCGACATCAAATAGGGACACAGAAAGGGGGGATGACAACGGGTCATCCCCCCGCTTTGCAGAAGGGCGCCTCCCATCCCGTCAGGAGGCGCGTGATGAATCAGGGGACCTGTACGGAATAAACCGGCTGTTACGGCAATTATCTCCTGGAGGCAAGAAGGGGGACTCAATGCGAAAAATAATCAATATCCTTAATAGCATCAGCGAGGTGAGCGGCATGATTCTTATGTGGCTCCCCTGGATACTGATGGCAATTATCATGTGGGAAATTGTGCTGAGGAACATCTTCAACCATCCCACTGTCTGGGCTCACGAATTGAGTATTATGGTGTTTGCGGCGTTGACGATTATGGGGGGCGCCTATACGTTGCGTTACAAGGCACACGTGAATATGGATCTTTTTTATATGCATCTTCCTCCCCGCGGGAAAGCGATACTTGATCTCATAACATTTCCTTTTTTTCTGCTCTTTGCGGTGATTATCCTTTGGCTTGGCTGGGAATTTGCGCTCCGCTCCGTGAAAGTGCTTGAAGTATCCCAAAGTGACTGGGCGCCGCCACTCTGGCCGGTAAAGCTCACCATCCCTCTCGGCGCCCTGTTGCTGCTCCTTCAGGGGATCAGCAATTTCCTGGCCGATCTGTATATGGCTGTCACGGGGAAAGGAGTGGATGAATAATGGATATAAGCACTATTACCTTTCTGCTCTTTGCCTGTATGGTCCTTGGCTTGATATCGGGGCTCCCCATCGCCTTTATTCTCGGTTCCATCGGTGTGCTCTTTACGATATTCCTCTGGGGTCCCTACGCCCTTGGGGTCATTCCCACGCTTATTTTCGGCAAGGCCATGATGTCCTTCGGTCTGCTGGCCATTCCCCTGTTTATTCTTATGGGGGCGGCGCTCCAGGAATCGGGCATGGCCGATCGGCTCTTCTCCGCAGTGCATGTATGGGGTGGACGCATCAACGGAGGGCTGGCCGTGGCAGCAGTCATTGTCTGTACCCTCTTTGCCGCCATGACGGGCATCGGAGGCGCCGGTACGATTACCATGGGGCTCATTGCGCTTCCGGCGATGCTTTCCCGCAACTATAACACACGGCTTGCCCTCGGGTGCATCGGCGCCGGCGGGGCGCTGGGAATTCTTATCCCGCCGAGTATCGTCATGATTATCTACGGTATGATCTGCCAGGTTTCGGTGGGACAGCTTTTTGCCGGCGGCATCGGTCCGGGCATCCTTCTGGCGCTGCTGTACATTGCCTACATATTGATTGCCTGCAAAATTAAACCGGAACTAGGTCCGAGCAAGGTAGATGAAGAAGGGGATACGATGTCCCTCATACAGAAGATGCGGGCCACCAAAACAGTGATTCCCCCGATCATTCTCATCCTTGTCGTCCTGGGATCTATTTTCGGGGGCGTCTGCACCCCCACGGAAGGATCGGCCATCGGCGCTTTCGGCAGTCTTGTGCTCATGCTCTTCAGCGGAACGATGAACTGGGGCTCTTTCAAGCGCGTGTCCCTGGGGACGTTGCGGCTTACGGGAATGGTCATGTGGATCATCATCGGCGCCTACAGTTTTGCCACTATTTATACGGCACTGGGCGCCTCCGATTTCATCAGAAACCTCTTGACTGGTCTGCCCTTCGGGTACTGGGGCGTCTTCATCCTGATTCAGATCATGTTCTTCGCTCTGGGCATGCTCCTCGATCCGGGCGCCATCGTGATGATCACGGCGCCGATCATTATGCCCGTCGTGGATGTGATGGGATATGATCCCGTGTGGTTCGGCGTGATCTTCATCATGAATATGCAGATTGCCTACATATCTCCACCCTTCGGTTACAATCTCTTTTACCTGAAGAGCATTGCCCCGGCAGGGGTGGGTATCAAGGACATATACCTGGCGATCGTGCCTTTTGTGCTTCTTCAGGCAGTGGGCCTGATACTTGTGTCCCTGTTTCCGCAGATATCCCTGTGGATACCGAGATTAATCTTCGGCGGTTAGGCCGCCCTGTGACGGGAGGATGAAAAGATGTATGTTCCCCTTTTAGCCACCGATTTCTTGCGAAAAGCGGTACAACAGTATGGAAAGAAAACAGGTGTTGTCGACGGAGACAAACGGTTTACCTATGCCCGGTTCGGCGAGCGGGTCAATCGTCTTTCCAATGCCTTGATAAAAATGGGTATTAAAAAAGGGGACCGCGTGGCCGTGATCGATACCAACAGCCATCGCCTCCTTGAGCTGCACTTCGGTGTGCCGCAGATCGGTGCGATTCTCCTGCCGATCAATATACGGCTTACTCCCCGGGAAATCACCTATGTGCTAAATGATTCAGGGACGCGGCTGCTCGTCGTCAACGAGGACATGGTGGATCTCGTCCCGAGGGAGCAGCTGAACACTGTGGAACAATATGTCGTGCTTGAAGGAGAAACGACGCCTGACCATACGATTCAGGGGGAACGATATGAGACATTGCTTGGACAGGCGTCACCGGTGATGGATGCCGATTTCGGTCTGGATGAGCATGATCCCGCAGAGATGTTTTATACCAGCGGAACCTCAGGGAATCCAAAGGGAATGTTGCTCACGCACCGGACCCTCTGGCTTGCGGCGACGAAAGATCTTTTTTTCGGCGTGGCAAACGATCGGACCGTGTATCTTCAAGCCATTCCCCTCTTTCATGCGAATTGCTGGAGAAAGGCGCACATGATTACCGCGGTCGGAGGCAGGCATGTCATGCTGCCTCAGTTTCGTCCGGCCCTGATCTGTGAATTGATTGAGCGGGAACAGGTGAACTATGTGGAGATGGTGCCCACCATGTGCGATACGCTGACTCAGTTCAAGGATCTGGACAAGTATGATTTGAGCAGCCTTGAACGCATTGTAATCGGAGGCGCCCCCCTTCTCGAGGGGACGCAGGACGCGTTAATGCGGAAATTTCCCTGGTGCGTGATTCATGCCGGTTATGGAATGAGTGAGACGTCATCCTGCGGCACCACGGCGCACCTGAAAGAGCACCTGCGGGACCTGCCTGAAGAAAAGAAACGGGTTCTCCTCCGGTCGCAGGGGTACGAAGATATGGTAACGTCGGTGAGGGTCGTCGACGGCGTAGGAAAGGATGTCACACACGACGGCATCCAGATGGGTGAGATAATCATGCGCGGCAATACCATCATTGACGGTTACTGGGGGCTTCCCGAGGAAACGAAGAAGACCGTTGTCGATGGATGGCTCTATTCCGGCGATATCGCTACGATCAGCGAAGATGGGTATATTACGATCGTGGATAGAAAAAAGGATATCATTATCAGCGGGGGAGAGAACATCGGATCGGTGGAAGTGGAAAATGTCATCTCCTCACATCCTGCGGTTGCGGAAGTAGCCGTAGTGGCGGCGCCTTCGGAAAAATGGGGGGAGACGCCGGCGGCTTTCATTGTCCTTGCGGAGGGCGCCGAGCTTACCTCCGAAGAGTTGATTGCCTATTGCAGAGAAGAGGGGCTTGCCGGATTTAAGATTCCCCGTCTCATCGAGTTCAGGGAAACCCTTCCCAAAGGGGGAACGGGGAAGGTGCTGAAGAGCGAATTAAAACGGGCGCTCTGGGAGAAAAGATAGATCACTACTAATTGATATGCAAGTGAGGGAGAGGAGTATGAACTGGAATTACGCGCACTACGGGCTGGAAAGCATCAAAAAGTTTGGAGAGTATGAAATTCTTGTGTATGAAGAGCAGGATCATGAAGAACGTTTTACCAACGTGGAGCTGAAAAATCGTTCCAATGCGCTCGCCAACGGCCTGGCCGGTCTGGGCGTAAGAAGAGGGGATATTGTCGCGGTGATCTTACCCAACGGTCCCGCAGTTCCCGTGTCTTTTATCGGCATATTCAAGAGGGGCGCCGTGTTCCTGCCCGTCATTTTTGGTCTCACCGCCCCTGAAATACGATATATCCTGGAAGATTCGAAGGCCGTCGCCATCATCACCAATGAGGAACTCTATCCGAAAATACAGGAGGCCGCGAAGGGGCTCAAGACGATAGAACATATTATTATCGCTGACAAAAAGGCAGTTCCGGGGACCCTTTCTTTTGATTCGCTTCTTGCCGAACACTCCGTTGACTATGAAATGGCCGTCATGGACCCGGACGATACGGCGGTGCTGATGTATACGTCGGGAACGACCGGTTTTCCCAAGGGCGTGATGCTCAGCCATAGAAACATCGGATCAAATCTGGAGGATGGGCTGCCATCCTGGCCGACCGACGAAAGCGATGTCTATCTGGTTCCTCTTCCTTTGAATCACATCTACGGCATGTTGATGATAAACGAGTGCAACATTACCGGCGCCACTCTGATCATCCACAAGGGATTCGATCCCAAACTGGCGCTGAGAAGCATTACCACCCACAAGGTAACGCAGTTTGTCGGCGTTCCCACCATGTATATTATGCTGTTGCAGCATTATGATACGACAGTGCATGATCTCGGATCTATCCGCCGATGGATAAGCGCAGCGGCGCCGCTCAGTCTGGAAACGCTGCGCATGGTGGAAGAGACGCTCGGGGGCACGCTTTACGAGGGGTACGGGATGACGGAAACGTCCCCCACTATTACACGACAGGCTGTCGGAAGACCGAAGAAGCCCGGATCGGTCGGTTCCGCCATTCGAAACGTAGAAGTGAAGATATTCAACGATCGTGATGAGGAAGTTCCTGCTGGGGAAGAAGGTGAAATTTGTGTCAGGGGACCGAATGTCATGAAGGGCTATCTCAACAAGCCGCAGGAAACGGAGGCGGCATTGCTGCATGGATGGATGCATACGGGCGACATGGGATGTCTCGATGAGGACGGCGATCTCTTTATCACCGACAGAAAAAAAGACCTGATTATTCGGGGTGGTGAAAATATTTCCCCCGGGGCAATCGAAGAAATACTTTACAGCCATGAGGCCGTCATGGAGGCGGCCGTGGTGGGTGTACCCGATGCCGTGTATGGAGAAGAGGTGAAGGCCTTTGTGGTTCTCCGCCCGGGCGCGCACGTTTCGGAACAGGAATTGATGGATCATTGCATAAAGGAAGTATCCCGTTTTAAAGCGCCCAAGTCGGTGGTGTTTTTGGATGAACTGCCGAAGAGTTCCGTGGGGAAGATCCTGAAGCGCGAGCTGAGGCAAAAAGGGTAGATGCTGTTTCGAAAACGGGAGATGGTATAAGAAAATGGTGGTAATTTCAGAAAAAATATAGTTCAATTTCCAACCACTATTTCCAAAAAAAGGAGGCGTGGAAGAAAAACATGGAGCAGAAAATGGGAAACCCCGCAGTGGTTGGGCTGGCCGGATTTGGCATGACGACATTAATTTTGCAGTTTCACAATGTGGGCTGGTGCGGCGCAGGTCCGGTTGTGGCGCTGGGATTGATTTTCGGCGGTATTGCACAGATGATTGCCGGGCTTCAGGAAATGAAAACAGGCAACAATTTCGGATACAGCGCATTTACCACCTACGGATGCTTCTGGATTGCCCTGGCGCTTATCCTCCTGGGCAACCACTTCGGGATTTATAAGGCGAGCACGACCGATGTGGGGTGGTTTCTCATCGGATTTACGGTGTACACGGCCATAATGTGGATTGGCGCCATGCGCATCAACGGCGCCCTTGCCTGGACCTTTACCCTCCTCTTGGTGGGATTTATCCTTCTTGATTTCGCACATTTCGGTTTTCCTGGACTGACCAAGGTGGCCGGATATGAACTGATGATCTGTGCCCTGGCGGCATGGTATACCATGGCCCATATTATCCTGGGCGAGGTGTTCGGAAGAGACGTGGTTCCTGCGGGCAAGCCATGGCTCAAATAAGGGGGTGCGCGTCAATCCTGTAAGCCCCCTGAAGGAAACGCGGCAGTCAGATGAATCGACAAAAAAAGGAGGATACACCATGATACCACGAATAAAGAAGATTCTTTATGCGACGGATCTTTCCAGAAATTCGGCCTATGCCTTTCGCTATGCAATCAACACGGCGCAGAAGCATGATGCGGAAGTGGTGACGCTTCATGTCATCGAACCGTTGCCTCAGAATGCGCGGGTCTGGATGGATCTCTATGTGAGCGAAAAGGACAAACAGAAATTTGCCGAACTAAATATTCAGCAGAGCCTGGAGAAGCTCAGGGAACGCTGGAATGTGATCAGGGAAAAAGAACTTGCCGACGACCCCGATGCCGTCGGACGGGAGGACGAAATTATCGTCGAAGAGGGGTATCCGGCGGAGGTTATATTGCGAACGGCCGATGAGCGCAACTGCGATGTCATCGTCATGGGCACGCACAGCAAGGGCTCGATTGCAAATACCTTTCTGGGCAGCGTGGCGGAACGGGTATTGCGGAGAACGCGTAAACCTGTGTATATCATACCGCTTCCAAGAGGTGAAACCGATATCAGCTTCAGTGATGTGTAAAACGCGGCATGAACATCTTTGTGAACACACGAATGCTCCCTGCCCGAAAGGCAGGGAGCATTCGCCTTTGAAGGGCGTCATTATTTGATTTTTTCAAGTTTAATGAGGCCGCGGTCCGCCGTAGTAAAATAGATGTTTCCCTTGGCACATACCGTCATGGCAGAAGGAAACTCCACAGAGGGGTAGCTTCCGATAGGACTGTATCCCACGGGAACGTCCTTTGCGATGAGGGTCATTGCCAGGGTCTTCGGGCAGATCCTGATGATTCTCTGTCCGGCGCCGTCGAGCACGAGCAACGTGTCGCCGCCATCATTGGCGAGAGCAACCGGTTTTCCTACCATGGATGAAACAAACACTTCTTTCTTTCCCGAAAGGGGATCGACCTTGCTGATGCGCCCCGATTTTGCTTCTGCCACATAAAGGGCGCCATCGATGAGCGCCAGTCCGAGAGGGCCTTCGAGGTCCTGTGCGAGCACCTTTTTTGCACCGTCCTTTAAACTGATGGCAGTAATCTGTCCCGCGGCAAATTCAGCCACAAAGAGCTGCGATCCGTCACTGCTCATAAGTGCAGCGATTGGTCGTGCCAGCCCACCCGCCACAGGTTTGAACTCTCCTGTTGAAGGATTCCCTATGGCCACGGCGCCGTGAATGCAATCGGTCCAGAAAAGCTGATCCCCGGGACCGTCAGTCAAGCTCAGTGTCAGAGGCATGCCGTGAGCAGCCCAGGCGTTCAGCTTGGTCTGGTTATATTTTCCATCCGCAACGGTTCGTATCATGATTGCATCGGCAACAAAGATCGCCCCCTTTTTTACGACAACGCCGAGAGGCTGATTGGGTCCCATAGGGAATAACTGCGTGAATTTGCCGCTTCCGTCGGTGGCAACTTCGTAGACTGTGGCATCCCAGTAACTGGTGACAAAGAGTCGTCCCTCTTTGGTGAGCGCCACGTTGTCCAGACCGGGAGTCAACTGGGCAAGTTTTTCCACCTTGGAACCATCCAGACTGACCCGGTACACCACACCGGAAAGGGCCGGCACATAAATCATTTTGTCCGGACCTATCGCAAGTGCGATGCAGGCGGGAACCTTGTCGGTTATGGTGCTGATCGCGCCCGTATCGGGATGGACTCTCAGGATTTTCCCCGTTCCCAGGTCGGGGATGATCAAATCGTTTGTATCGGGATCGTAGTCGAATCCTTCAGGGACGGGAATCACGTCCTTGTCGATCAGGAGTCGCGCCTTTTTTATGCCGGCAGGATCAACCTCATAGACGCGGTTTCCCTGGAAGCATTCCGTGACAAAGAGTCTCCCCGTACGCGGATTGTATTCGATCCCGTTCGGCGCCGCCATGCCGTCGGCGATAATCGTGCGCACTCCGTTTTTGTCGATACGGTACACCTCCCCGACCAGCGGCGTGGTCCCTGTAGCATAGATGTTTCCCTTATCGTCTGCCGCAATATCGTCTATAATGAATGCCGCCTGATAGGGACTGACGAAGGGTGTTGCCTTCATTGACGTAAGATCTATCTTCGTTATTGTGCCGTTGCCGGTGTGACTCACATAGAGATTGCCGTCGGCGCCTATTGTAGCCCCGTTCGCGCCGGGGAAGGGGGTGTCAGCGGCAAGACGAACAGCCTTGTACCCCTTGTCGGTGACGGCGACCTCCTGTGCAACAACCGAAGCCGACATGAGCAGTGTCCAGATCACAGCCAGGCCGATAAGTGACAGTCTCCAATTTCGAGTACTCCCTTTCATGGTAAATCCTCCTTTTTTTAGTGGCGTTTATGAATAATAGGAGATATTTTTATACATATCTCACCCTATTCCCTACGCTTTTTCACTATCGGGTCCCCACAATATGGGAGGTGGGCGCCAATGAGCTGCGTTTTGCATTACATAGGTATGTTGCGTCTGAAAAAGTATATCCGCAAAGGGAGCGAGGGGTCGGCGGCGCCTTCGAATAGAAGTATCGAAGGCGCCCTGTCGGAATCGGTGGTATAAGAGTTTCTGCTTACATAAAAATTTTTCAGTAAAATTCTTTAAGCAGCGACAAAAAATGTTTCTCCTCCAAAGGTATGGGATTGCCCGCGATGTTGACCACGTCCTTTGATGCCTCGAAAGCGATGCGTGGCAGGTCTTCTTCCGGCACGCCCAAATCTCTGAATCTGGCGGGCATGCCCACCTCTTCGTATAATGTGCGAAGACCCTCTTCCAGGTTCCTGGAGCGATTAAGAGTCCAGGCCAGATCTTCGAAATCCTCCCGGCAGGCCTTCTCATTTGCCCTGGCGAAACAGAGCAGTCCCGGGGCGATCGATTTGCCATGGGATATGTGATACCGGGCGCCGATGACATGGCCGAGGTTATGTCCGATGCCCAGTCCCTTGGTAAAGGCGGCGCCGCCGTAAATGGCCGCCATGGCCATATCCGTCCGTGCCTGCATGTCATCGGGGTTATGATAGGCGCGAGGCAGGCTTGAGCCGATCATTTTGACGCCGTAATAGGCCAGCGTTGAATAATAGGGATGGTAGGGCATGAGCGTTCCCACGTAGCCCTCTATGCAATGGGCCAGTGCGTCGATGCCCGTTTCGGCGGTGAGTCCCGGAGGCATCGTTCTAGTCACGTCCGGATCGATGATCGCCACCTTGGGCACGAGTATTTCACTCATGATGATGAACTTGATGCCCCGCTCCGTATCGGTGATCACCGAGTAGGTATTGGCCTCGCTCCCCGTTCCCGAGGTAGTGGGTATGCAGATAAGGGGCGGCAATATGTCCTTTATTTTTCCCGTGCCGCCGGCAAGGCTTTCGTACTCGGACATGTGGCCGGGATGGGTGACCCTCACGGCAACCGCCTTCGCTGCATCCATTGAACTGCCGCCACCCATGGCGATGATGCCGTCACAGGCTTCTTTTTTGTACAGTTCACCTAGGTGTTCTATTTCCCAAATCGGGGGATCCGGTTCAATATCGGTAAAGAGTACGGCATCGATTCCGTTTTTTTTCAGATTGGCGATTGCTTCATCGGCCCTGCCGATCTGTTTCATAATGGGGTCGCAGAGAAAGAGCGCCCTGTGCATCCCAAGCCTTTTCGCTTCACTGCCGAGCTTTGAGAAGACGCCTTCGCCCATTACCATGTGGGGCAGGTGGGGAATCCTCACTTCAAAGTGTTTTTTACGCTCTTTGTACGCATCAATCCTGTTCCATATATCTTCAATTTCGCTGTCCTCCACGTCAAAGACCCTGTTCGTCGGCGGCAGCGGTTCCGTTCGATAGAAATCGGGATAAGGGGCCCATATTTTACTGAATTCTGATTTATTGTTGAAGATGTTCTCATCCTTCAGCGTCTGTTTGCCGATTTCAACGAGGTCATCTACAGCCAGTGTCATTCCGTAGCGGGCATTAAGCAGATCGGCAAAAAATTCATAGATCGACGTCTGACCGCCGGGGACGGAATTGAGGCAATAGCCGATCGTGTCGCAGGCCGCCGCTCTGATCTGAAAGGCCAGTGAATTTTCGATCTGGCCCGTTTTCGATCCCGGCATCTTATAGGTGAGACCGGCGTTGTGATCGGCGCCCATGGGGCTGGTGGCATAGGTGACGCCGATGCCTTTGGCGGCCCGGCCGTCATGGGCGGGGATTGCCTGACCCTTGAACACGGGTACCCGGTTTACGGAAAGCGCCTTTGCCGTGGCTATGGCGCCGTTCCCGAGAATTTCGCCGAAATCCGTTCCGGCTTCGATTTCCTCGAGAAGTTTTATCGCCCCTTCGGCATCCCCCATCTTGAGTTTGCCGCCGGTTATTGAAACGACGAGAGAACCGCCCATTTCGATGAGGTCGAGGCCGATATCGTCGCAGAGAAATTTAAGGCGGGCGATGGCGTCGAGGTCCACAATGTCGAGATTCGTTCCTAAAAGGCCGATAGCCTCGTATTCAAGGGCGGAGCAGAGTCGTTTTCCATCGGGTCCGTTGTAGATGATCGAACACTGGACCACGCAGCCCGGCATGCAGCCGTGCATCTTGCCGCCCCGCTCCCAGACATTGTTTTTTATGGCATCGCCGCTGACCTTTCTGAATTCCTCATGTCTGCCCGAGGTGTTTCCCTTCGCGGGCATGCTTCCCACCATGCTGAGGTTTGAAACCGCCAGCGGCGTCCCGAAGGTGTGAAAGAGGCCGCAGCCCACGTCTTTTTTGAGCACGTTTACCCAACTTCTCACCGTATCCCTGAAACGTGCGGGGTCGGCAAGGGGCACCTGGCCGGCGTCGCCCGCGTCGATCACGACGGCCTTGAGGCCTTTCGCCCCCATGACGGCGCCGATACCGCCTCTTCCTGCGGCCCGCGAGGGGTCTCCGTAGATGTCTCCGAGAGAAATCGAGGCGCCTTTATACTTTCTTTCTCCGGCGATGCCGAGGGTAATCAGAGTAACCTTGTCGCCGTACTTCTTGTACAGTGCGTCGGCAAGCGCGTAATTCTTCATTCCCCTGTAGCCATCAGCCTTTTCAAGTGCCGCACCCTCTTTGGAAATTTTCAGAATATACAAATCGCCGTTTTGCGGCGCCCCTTCTATGATGACTGACCGAATGCCGAGCTTGTCGAGCTTCTGCGCCGTCGGCCCTCCTACATTCGATTTTTTGATACCCAATGTCAGAGGGCTTTTACATCCCAGCGATATGCGCCCCATTTGCGGCGCCATAGTTCCCGCCAGCGGTCCCGCGGCAATGATTAATTTATTTGTCGGTCCGAGCGGATCGGTGTCGGGCGGCACCTCTTTGTTCATGATTTTGGCGATCAGGCCTCTTCCCCCGATCAGCTTCCACTCCTCGGGCAGATCTTCCATTTGCATCCTCAGTTGTGACATATCGACGCGCAGTATCTTCAAAATACTCTTTCCTCCTTTTTAACCATGCCGTGATCCCGGCAATTTCTTTCAGTGTTTTTTTGCTGTAGACGGCTTTGTATATTCCCTATTCCGGAGATGTCATCGCTTGATCACTATCACCGGTGTCCTGGCTTTTCTGATCACCTGTTCGGAAACCGATCCCAGGAGCATTTCCTTTATGTTGCTGCTGCCGTGGGATGCCATTACGATGCTCGTCACCTGTTCTTCCTGTTCAACGCGGAGGATTTCCCGAAAGGGGATTCCTTCTTCGATTCTGACTGCTACCGAAAACCCGGCGCTTTCAAATTGCGCCGCCAGGGCTTCGATTTTTTGCGCTGCCATATCTCTGAGCCGCTTCCGGGTTTCCAGCAGATCGATAGGGGAATAGTGAGTCATGGCATCAAGGGTGCTGCTGTCGATCACGTGCAGCAGGATGATCGTGTGCGCTCCCGCCTCTTTCAGCGTGAGAACGTAGGGGAGGGCCTTCTCTGACAACTCAGAAAAATCAGTCGGGTAAAGCATTCGTTCAAACATATGATGCTCCTTTGTTAAGGTGAAAAAAATGTCAGACAGCCTTATTTTCTTGTATATGAAATTTTTTCGCAATAATTAAATCCCGCATCATCGTCATTTCCACAGGTGCGCATGGTGCAGGCAGGGAACCAACCTTCGATTACACTTTTTATTTGTCACGGTTTACTTTTTCTTTCACTCCAGGAAAAAAAGCAAAGAAGCCTGTTGCCTTAGAGCATTCATTTCTTATAAGATACTGGACGCAATAAGTCAATTAATGAATGAAATTCGAAGCGATACCTGTAGGGTTCATCGCCTCTTTATCACTATAATCAAAGACATGTGTTATTTTTAACATGGAGGGGAGAGAGGTTGTGTGCGGTCGGTTTGTGATGGTAAGCGATCTTGCCGAGATTGAAGAATTGTGTGCCGTTGAAGGAAAGGGGTTCGAGAACAGGAAAAGCTACAACATTGCTCCGGGAAGTATGATTACGGCGGTGCTCCATACCGATGCCAGAAAACTGGCGACTCTACACTGGGGGTTGGCGCCTGTCTGGTCGGGCAAAGGAAAGTCGGTGAGGCCGATTATCAATGCAAGGGCTGAAACGGTGGCGCGCAAGCTCAGTTTCCGAGAAGCCTTCAGGAAACGACGCTGTCTTGTCGTTGCCGACGGTTATTATGAATGGAAAGGTGGGGCAGGTTCGAAAATCCCCTACTTTATTCGTCTCAAATCTAAAAAACCCTTCGGGTTTGCCGCCATATACGATCCATCGATAGTGTCGGAGGCTGTCACGATGACCTGTGCCATTATTACCATCGTTTCCAATTCGCTCACGGCATCGATTCACCATCGCATGCCCGTCATAATTTCTCCTTCTTTTTTTGACGAGTGGCTCGATCCCGCCCAAACCTGTGAATCGAGGCTTTTCGAACTGCTGAGACCCTATAGGGCGAATGAAATGGAGGCATACGAGGTGTCAACGCTGGTGAATTCCCCTCAAAACGATATTCCGAAATGTATCCAGCCTGTTAGTTCCCATTCCTTGTGCGCCGGGGAATCGTCGTCCCGAATATAAGGAAAAGCTTTGACTTTTTTACATCTTTGAACTATATGGTCCGGATGGTTAAGGGTATAAGGTTTATGTGTTTATGCAAATGGACGATGTAGTACGCAGGTATGAAAAAGATTTGGACATGGTAGAGGAGTTCCTCGAAAGGGAACAGGACTCTTACGTCAAGCTGATTCCGGAAATCTCAAAACATATTATTGCGAGCGGCGGAAAGAGGCTGCGCCCCCTCCTGCTGATTATCAGCGCCGATCTCTTTGGATATCATGAAAGCCGTCGCTACTCCATGGCTGCGGTCATCGAGTTTATTCATACCGCCTCACTTCTGCACGACGATGTGATCGACCACGCCAACATCAGGCGGGGCAAGGCCGCCGCAAACAGAGTGTGGGGGAATACGGCGAGTATTCTTGTGGGCGACTACCTCTACGCGACGTCCTTCAGGCTTCTTGCGGAAGATGGTGATCCGACAGTGCAAAGAATTGTATCCTCAGCCACGACCACAATGGTGGAGGGAGAGGCGATCCAGTTCATCAAGAGCGGTGATGCGGAGATCAGTGAAGCGGAATATCTTTCCATCATAGAAAAAAAGACGGCCGTTCTCATGTCGGCATCCTGCGCTCTTGGCGCGGCACTGGCGGGAGCGCCTCGGGCATCCATTGATATGCTTGGGGAAATCGGCATGAAACTGGGCGTAAGTTTTCAGGTGACCGATGATACCCTCGATTATGTGGGGGTGGAAAAAAACTTCGGGAAGACCATCGGAATGGATCTGAAAGAGGGTAAAATGACCCTTCCCCTTATCTGGGCGCTGAGCCAGGGATCAAAGTCGGAGAAGACGCTGATTACGGATATTGTGACCAGGAAATCCGCCGGTGATGAGGATGTAAAGACGATTATCGCGTTCATAAAAGCCTATGGCGGCATCGACTATGCGCGGGAAAAGGCCGCCGGCTTCATCAGTCAGGCCAAAGATGCTATCAACACCTTTCCCGATACGAAATCCCGCAGTGCCCTCCTGTCGATAGCCGATTATATCCTTGACAGAAATCTTTGATTGGAAGTTGAAAGACTTGCCTGTTCAAGAAATGTGACATGCCGATCTACGAATTGAAAGGAAAGACGCCGCGGATTTCTCCCGAGGCCTTTGTCCATCCCGATGCCGTTGTAATAGGCGATGTTGCAATAGGCGCCCGCTGTTTCATCGGTCCTGGAGCGGTGCTGCGCGGTGATTTCGGTCCCATAGGACTGGCGCAGGGGGTCAGCTTCCAGGATAATGCCGTCATTCATGTAAGTCCGGGATCGGAAGTGGCAATAGAGCGGGATGTGATCATAGGACACTCCGCACTCCTGCATGATGTGCGGATTGCCCCGCGTGTCGTCATCGGCATGGGTGCGGTACTTCTCTTTAATGTTGTCTGTGAGGAAGATGCCTTTGTTGCTGCAGGTGCGGTGGTTCCCCGGGGAATGAAAGTGCCCGCTGCGATGATTGCAGGCGGAAACCCCGCAAAAATTCTCAGAAAGGCGTCGGACGAACAGATCCGTTATGCCGCAGAGGGTGTACGCCTCTATCAGGAACTTGCCCGGCTCTACCGGGAGACCATGCAACGAATTTGCTGATCAGGCACGCGCGCCCTCACGTCGTTCATATTCATCGTACATCTGCTTTTCAATGTGGATGCGCACTGCCTCAATGTCGTCAGCGGAGGCATGCTCAGGAACGAAAACCAGGCTGCCGAAACGTAGACAGACGCTGCTGAATGGCTTTGGTACCATAAAGCGGTCCCAGCTGTTAAAAATCCAAGGGTTGCGGTAATGAACATAGGTGGGGCATATGGCGGCCTTCGACAAGCGCGCCAAAACCACAATCCCCGATTTGATGACACGGGGTGGCCCGGTGGGGCCGTCGGCGATGTGCCCGCCGATGGCATACCGGTTCATATTTCGAACCATTTCGCGCAGTGCTTCCCGTCCTCCTCGGGAGCTTGATCCACGAACCGTAATCCACCCTATGCGTTCCACCACGCTGGACACGAGGGTACCGTCGCTGCTCTGTGAAATCATGATCGTAAGGGGACGTTTCAGCATCCTCGGAAGATAAAAACCACCAAAAAATCGCTGATGCCAGCAACAGAGCACCACTCGACCGCCCGCGTTGAGGTGTTCGGAGATGATTTCTTTTTCTTCGATGCGTACTCTCACCGTTTTTGCATAAAGATTCAAAAGCGCATAAACAAGCATGATCGTAAAGGGACTTTCCAGGATGGCATGTTTCAGTTTTTTCCCGGTGTTCATTTCTCCCAATTATTTCCACTGAACCCTATAATATCATGTGCTTCTTTATAGTGACTGACGAATTTCAGCCTATAAAAAAATATAATGACTGTCAAAGGGAAATCGTCCCTGCTGCCGCACCGGGTGTCAGCGATGATCGGCCGTTGAGGGAGATATCCGTTGTGTTAACGGGGATACCATGCTAAAACTTCGACATCCCGTCACGGCCACAGGCGGGAGAAAGGAGCAACACCGGGATGACAAAAAACCGTCCGTGCTGCGTCGATGCCGCAACACCCGTTTTTTTTACAATTCTTTCATCTCCCCTGGGTGATCCGGCGCTTGTCTGGGTTTACAGAGACAATGAACCGTCTCTGATCGAAATTCAACTACCCATGAACTATGGATCACTGGCAGAAAAACTTGTTGCCCGCTACCCCGGCGCGCAGGAAATGATGCATCCGTCGCTGCAGATCATAAAAGATCAGATAGAAGCGTCGTTGAGGGGTGAAGCAGTGCACTATGGCCTTGATGTGCTTGAATGGGACTGCTGCTATGAATTCCAGCGAACGGTGTTGCGGAAGGCCTTTGAAATTCCACGTGGGAACGTCGTGACCTATGGCCGTCTTGCCGAAAAAGCCGGCGCTCCCGGCGCTGCCCGTGCGGTGGGGACTGTAATGGCGAGAAATCCATTTCCCCTTGTACTGCCCTGCCACAGGGTGGTCAAGGCCGACGGCCGCCTGGGCAACTTCGGTGGAGGGGTGGATATGAAACGGGACTTGCTGTTGCTGGAAGGGGTTGAGGTCGGCTCGGGCGATGCGGTCAGCCGCCGTTTTTTCTGGTAGCGTGCAGGCATGACGGATTCGTAAAAAGCTTCCCATAACCACTTATTGTAAGAAAGTGAACAGACCGGTGAGCGTCTATGAGCATATACTGGAGTAAAACGGTAAAAAACATAACCCCTTATGTGCCGGGAGAGCAGCCGAAAGATCGGAAATACATCAAGCTCAATACCAATGAAAATCCTTATCCTCCATCACCGAAAGCTCTCGAGGCCATAGGGCGTGCTGCCAACGACTCGTTGCGGCTGTACCCGGATCCCGCCAATGATGAACTGAGGGATGCGATTGCCGCATACTTCGGCCTCAAAAGAGGCAATGTGTTTGTCGGCAACGGTTCCGACGAACTGCTGGCCTTTTCCTTTTTGGCCTTTTTTGAACCGACGGGCGCCCCGGTGCTTTTTGCCGAAATTACCTACAGCTTCTATCCGGTCTATGCCGAGTTTTTTCATATTCCCTATCGGTTGATTCCTGTGGACAAGGAATTCAATGTGCCGGTTGAGGAATACTTCAATGAAAACGGAGGAATACTTATCGCCAATCCTAACGCGCCTACCGGTAAGGGCATGTCGTTGGATGCTGTCGAGCAGATTCTTCGCTGCAATGCGAACAACGCCGTCATTCTTGATGAGGCCTACATTGACTTCGGCGGCCGGTCCGCTGTCGGCCTGATTCCGCGCTATTCCAATGTGCTGGTGATCCGGACACTGTCCAAGTCCTATTCACTTGCCGGGTTGCGGGTAGGGTTCGCCCTAGGCAGCGAAGAACTGATCGAAGGCATCACCCGGGTCAAGGACTCGATCAATTCCTATACCGTGGGTCGTCTGGCGCAGATCGGCGCCCGCGTCGCCATTGAAGACGATCAGTATTTTCAGGAAACCAGAGCCAAAATCATGAAGACCCGCGCCCGTGTGTCGGCAGGGCTGGAAACAATGGGGTTCAACGTCATTCCTTCCGAGGCCAATTTCATCTTTATCAGCCATGGAACATATGCAGGACGCTCGTTGTTCCAGCGATTACGGGATCAGGGGATTCTCGTACGCTATTTTAATAAGCCCAAAATCGACAATTTTCTGCGGGTAAGCATCGGTACCGATGAGGAAATGGACCGCTTCCTTGCGGTCATCGAGGCTATCTGCAAAGAAGGGGTGTAGTGCGCTGCTCTGACCGACGTTGTGAGTAGCATGGATCACCGCGAGGCGCCCTTTAAGCCAAGATCGGCGACTATGGGGGAATTCAGTAGTGTGCGTTATTAACCTGATGATACTATGGGAGAATACAGGGTCATGCATTCATTGATATCCACCCTCTTGTCACTCATCAACAGCGTAACGGTAATCATTGTTATTGCTTATTTTTTAACCCGCAGTCAGATTTTCCAGCGTGTGCTGGAAAAGAATATGACCGGTAAAGACAGGCTGCTCATGGTGCTGATATTCGGATTGTTTTCCATCTACGGCACGCTGTCCGGCTTCCGCATTCTGGGCGGTATTGCCAGTATCCGTGATCTGGGACCGACCGTTGCCGGCCTCCTGGGCGGTCCCCTGGTCGGTATGGGCGCCGGTATAATCGGCGGTATACACCGCTATTTACAGGGAGGCTTCACCGCAGTCGGCTGCGGGGTTGCAACGGTGGCGGCCGGTCTTGCCGGAGGCATCGTATATCTGTTGAAGCGGGACAGATTTGTGGGGATCGGCCGGGCTGTTCTGCTGATGATCGGCGTGGAACTTCTGCACATGGCAATCGTTCTCGTGATCAGTCAACCGAAGGACGAAGCGGTCAGACTAGTCAAAAGCGTCATCATTCCAATGGTTGCCGCCAACGCCATAGGGATTGCCGTCTATGGCGCCATTATGATGAACCTGCTGAGAGAACGCTCGCTGGAAAAGGCCGCGCTTATGATGGAGGGTGAACTCGCTGTGGCCCGGGAAATTCAGATGAGTCTGGTTCCCAAGACCTTCCCTCCCGTCCCGGTACGGGAGGAATTTTCGCTCTATGCGACTCTGGAACCGGCAAGGGAAGTGGGGGGCGACCTCTTTGATTTTTATTCTGTAGGAGATAACAGGTTTTTTTTCATGATTGGCGATGTGTCGGGGAAGGGCGTTCCCGCCGCACTGTTCATGGCGGTCACCAGGTCGTTTATGAAAGCTGCAATGCAGTCGGCCGATGAGGCGCTGGGGCGCATTCTGTCCAGGGTGAACACCATGCTTTGCGAGGGAAACGATGCCTCCATGTTTGTCACGGCATTTTGCGGAGTGCTCGACATTCAGGCTGGAGAGATCACCTACATCAATGCCGGTCATAATCCGCCTGTCATTATGAAGGGAGACGGTTCTGTTGCATTTCTCAAGGTCACAGCCAACCTTCCCCTGGGTGCAATGGATGACATGGAGTATGGGGAAGGGACGCTCCATCTCGCGAAAGGGGATACCCTGGTGCTGTATACCGACGGCGTGACCGAGGCAACGAACAGGCAGAAGGACTTTTTTACTGAAGAGGCGCTTCTGAAAGTCCTGGAAGACGCCCGGGGGGAATCGGTGCGAGGTATTGTGGATAATACCCTGACGGCCGTTCATCAATTTGCCGCCGGCTCTCCTCCGGCGGATGACATTACCCTGCTTGTGCTGAGAATGGAGCCGTGCCGCGCCGGCAACGGGCAACGTTAAAAACGTCTCATATGGCGGGTCGCTTATTTTCGCGGCGCCTTTGTCACGGCCATGTTGTCCCGGTGAATTATCTCGTCGTAGGGTTTGCTCCCCAGGACCTGCGCGATGTGAGAGGTCTTCAGTCCCTTAATTTTGTTCACGTCAGGCGCACTGTAATTGACAAGTCCCTTGGCGATGGTGATTCCTTTCATGTCGACGCAGGTGACGGGATCGCCTACTGAAAAATCGCCTTCCGTCCGTATGACGCCCGAGGGGAGAAGACTTTTCCCCTTTTCAGTGATGGCATGGACCGCCCCTTCGTCAAGATAAATCTTGCCTCGCGATCGCAGGGTAAAGGCGATCCAGTATTTCTTGCTCTTCATGTGCTGTTCTGTGGGCAGAAAGAGTGTTCCTGTTTCTTTTCCCTCGAAAATATCATGCAGCACACCCGGTTTTTTGCCGGGTGCGATGATACAGGGAATGCCGAAGGCGGTCACCTTGCGGGCCGCCATCACTTTGCTTTTCATGCCGCCCATGCCGACGGGATCGGCCTCCGATGAGGCGGCTGCTTCGATCTCATCGGTGATTTCCCGTACCAGGGGGATCAGTGTTGCTTTTGATGATGACGAGCGGGGGTTTCTGTCATAAAGCCCTTCGGTGTTGGTAAGATTCACGAGCAAATTGGCTTCCATGATGTTCGCCATCATCGAGGCAAGGGTGTCGTTGTCGCCGAACTTGATTTCATCGACCGATACCGTGTCGTTTTCATTGATGATGGGGATTACCTTCCATTCCATCAGGGTGCAGAGGGTATTGCGGGTGTTGAGAAAACGCTGACGATCCGTGAGATCGCTCATGGTAAGAAGCATCTGTGCGACGACCAGCCCATGTTTTCCGAAGGCCTTCGAATATACTTCCATCAGGCTGCCCTGGCCGATGGCCGCCATTGCCTGTTTTTGGGGAAGACTCTGTGATCTGCCGCTAAATCCGATTCTGCTTTTTCCCGAAGCAATCGCGCCGGAAGACACCATGACGAACTGAAGTCCCCTGGAGGAAAGATCGGCAATTTCATCGACAAGATGTTCGATAATTCCCTGATCGATGCCTCCCGGTACGGTAAGCACGCCGCTGCCTATTTTTACAAGAATTCTCCTGGCATTCTTCAGGATGTCGCTTCGTTCCCCTGCCATTGTCGTTGTAGGTCCTTTCTTTCGGTGAGTCGCCTTACAATTTCATCAAGCAGCGCCTTGATGCCTTCTCCCGTTACTGCAGAAAAAGGAAACAGGGTGATTCCGCGGGCCTTGAAATCTGCGACGGTATGTTCAATCTGAGCTCTGGTTTCCGTAATATCGATTTTATTGAGTGCCACAATTTGAGGCTTTTCTCCCATGGCGGGGCTGAATGACTCGAGCTCCCCTATGATGGTCTCATAGTCCTCCAGGGCGCTTCGGCAGCCTTCCCTCGAAATATCGATAATATGAAGCAGAAGAAAGGTGCGCTCGATATGGCGGAGGAATTGAATACCCAGGCCCGTGCCGAGATGGGCCCCTTCAATCATTCCGGGTATGTCGGCAATGACAAAGGTTTCTTCGTTGCCGTAGGATACGACGCCAAGATTTGGCGTCAGCGTGGTGAAGGGGTAATCGGCGATTCGTGGTTTTGCTGCTGATATGCGGGATATCAGTGTCGATTTTCCCACGTTGGGGAATCCGATGATTCCCACATCGGCAAGGAGTTTCAACTCCAACTGGAGCCATCGTTCCTCTCCGGGAATGCCGTCCTGGGCGAACCGGGGCGCCTGGTGTGTGGCACTTTTAAAGTGGGCGTTGCCCTTGCCGCCGATTCCTCCCTTCGCCGCAACAACCCACTGTCCTTCTTCCGTAAGGTCGCCCAGGATTTCACCGGTTTCGGCGTCTTTGACAATGGTGCCACGCGGAACGAGAATGTCCAGGTTATCTCCGCTCCTTCCCGTTCTATCACTCCCTTCGCCATGTCTGCCCCGTTCGGCCTTGTGGTGCTGGTTGAACTTCAGGTCAAGCAATGTGTGGTGACCGGCGGAGGCGCGAATAATCACATCGCCGCCTTTTCCGCCGTTTCCTCCGTTCGGACCGCCCCGGGGTATGAACTTTTCCCTTCGAAAACTGACACAGCCCCGGCCGCCATCTCCGGCCTTAACGTATATTTTTGCCTCATCGACGAACTTCATGTAGTCATCCCCGGTTGGCGTGCTTCAATTGCTCAGAATCCCGTCGCTTCACTTGCCGAGGGGTAAGGCATTGAATGAAAAAAAGGTGTTAGCATTGACCTTATTACTAACACCTTTTAAATTCCCAAATGTAAAGAGGCAGGTTTATGCCCTCCGCGCTCGGCTTCCCCGCTCAGCTTGCATAGACGCTTACCTTTTTGCGGGTTTTGTCCTTTCTTTCAAATTTGACCACGCCGTCGATTTTCGAATAAATGGTAAAGTCTTTCCCCATGCCCACATTGAGGCCGGGATGTATCCTCGTGCCGAGCTGGCGGATTATGATGGCGCCGGCGGTTATCTGCTGCCCGCCGTATACCTTGACGCCCCGCCTCTGGGCGTTGCTGTCGCGGCCGTTTCTGCTGCTTCCTTGGCCTTTTTTATGAGCCATTTCTCTACTCCTCCCCTATAGGACGATTTCCGTTATTTTCAGACTGGTCAGTTTCTGCCGATGCCCCGTCTTCTTTCGGTATCCCTTGCGTCGTTTCATCTTGAAAACGGTAATCTTGGGTCCCTTTGTCTGGGCAACGATCTTTGCGTTGACTTTCGCTCCGTCGACAATGGGGGTTCCCACCTTGACATCCGCATCGTCGGCGACCATCAAAACATTGTCGAAGGAAACCGTATCACCGCTTTGGCCCTCGATTTTTTCGAATGCAAGCACATCCCCCACGGAAACTCTATACTGCTTCCCACCGGTTTTTATGACAGCGTACATGATATATTACCTTTTACATATGAAGTTACGTGATTATTATACAAAAAGCTCTGTTTGTCAATATCCCGGCATTTCATAGAGTTACTGAAGATGCCCCCTGAGGGGCATATCGGCCGAGTGAAAAGGTGACATACCGGAAAAGAGAGAGAAAATCAACATTTTTTTCAGAACGTTCCGATTTTTTCTCTTTACCGGAGACAATGATCGGAAGATGCATCTCAGAGAATCTTCACGCCCTCTTTCGATGAAAATATCATAAGGGTATTATCTCGGTGCATGAAATAAGCATATCGTGTATAGTATGTCGCCTGTCGTGAAAGGCACATGGTATGAAAAAGTAAACGGGCCGGAGGATGCACTCGGCTGACCATAGTCTCAACCGGATCATGGAGGGGTATGAATGACGATTTTTCTCAGCATTCTCGGACTTATCGTTGCCCTGGTCGGCATCGTCGGCTGCCTTATTCCCGGAGTTCCCGGACCGGTGATCGGATTCGTCTCGCTTCTTGTAATATCCTTCGCCAAAGACTGGACCCCGTTCAGCGAACAGTTTCTTGTGATAATGGGGGTGCTCACCCTGGTTGTATCCTTTGCCGACAATGTACTTCCTGTTGGCGGCGCAAGAAAATACGGCGCATCGAAACTGGGAGTGCTGGGAGCGGCCCTGGGGATGCTGGCGGGTATTTTCTTTGTTCCTCCCTTCGGCGTATTCATAGGTGCTTTCTTGGGCGCCGTTCTGGGGGAACTTCTTTCGCACAAGGAGGGAAAAGATGCGCTTCGTGCAGGATGGGGCGTGTTCGTGGGCATCATGATTGCCACGGGGATGAAAGTAGCCTTTACCTGCACGATTCTGGTCTTTTATATCAGAGCGATGTTTCAATAAGGTCCTCTGTGTAATCAAGGCCGTTCTTTTTTGAAGGGCCCGTAGACACGTTCAATGAATGCCCGTAATTCCCTGTTAAAAAGATCCGGAGCCTCTTCGTGGGGCGAATGTCCCGCACCGGGGACGACGACAAGTTTCGATTCCTCTATGGACTCATTGAGCAGGCGGCTTGGCCTGAGAAAGGGAGCGTCTTCCTCGCCCCAGAAAATCAGTGTGGGTGCGTGAATTTCCTTCAGGCGGTCAGTGACTGGCTTCCATTTGCCGAACGACCGCGCCACATAGACATACCCGTTCACTGAGGTATTCAGGACCTTGCGCCTGGCAATTTCGCGCTGCTCCGGATGGCGCCGGAACCGTTCGATTCGCACCGGATTGTGCGCGGCATCATATTCAAAGGCGGCATCAAGACCCTCTCCGAAGGCAAGTTCATCCAGCCGTTTCCTGAGATCGGCGTAGCCCGGCGCCACATCGTAGTCCCCGCTCGAAGTATCCACGAGCACCAGCGCCCGGACCATGTCGGGGTGATCGAGGGTGAATTGGAGCGCCGTAAATCCCCCCATTGAGTGGCCCACAAGGCAGCAGGCGCCGATGGAGAGCATTTTCAGGAGTTCATACAGATCATTACTGAAAATCGGTATAGAATAATCCTGCTCTCCCTCAGGGTCGCTCGATCTTCCGTGTCCCCGAAAGTCGAGGGCGACAATCCGATAGTCCTTCGACAACGGCGAAACCTGGTGCGCCCAATCCATGGTACTTCCCGTATAGCCGTGCAGGAAGACGACGGCCTCTCCGCTTCCCGCCTCCTCGTAGTGGAGACTTATATCGTTTATCAGTTCGTAGGGCATTGTCTGTTACCTCTTTATTCAGGAATTATTGCCACGATTCGTGCCGGTCCCGCGCTTGCTCCCTTGATTTTGAGAGGAAAACAGGAGACCTTGAATCCGAAGGGTGGAAGACCGCTCACATTGACCAGCCGCTCCATGTGAGAGTAAGAAATATCCGCCTGATGGGCCGCCCAGAAGACCCCGGTTTCCCCCTTTTCCAGAGCCTGTCGGGCCTCGAGATCGAGCGGCGCGTCCCAGCCCCATGCATCGATTCCCATGACCCGAATTCCCTGATCGTACAGCCAGCGGGTTGCTTCAGCGGTGACCCCGCAGCCTTTAAACATATAGTCCGGCTGGCCGTAAAAGATGTCCCGTCCCGTATTGACGAGTACGATATCCAAAGGCTTGAGCTCATAGCCGATGCGGGCAAGTTCTTTCTTGATGTCGTCGACCGTCACGGGGTCTCCCTCCTCTTTTGCCGTCATGTCAAGCTTGACCCCGTCGCTGAAAAACCACTCAAGAGGAAGTTCGTCGACAGTAAGCGCCCTTTCGCCCTGAATGAGAGTGTTGTAATGCCAGGGGGCGTCCACGTGGGTGGAGGAATGGGTTCCGAGATAGGTAATGGTATCCGTTGCCCAGCCCTCTCCCTGGCGGAGAAGTTCCTTGGAGACGCCAAGAAGGGCTTCAATGCTTGCCGCTCCGTCGGCATGGCTGTGGTAGGCAATTTCCGTTTTGAGAAAATCCGGTGTGCCCTCGGGGCTTGTTTCTATTGTAGCTGATAAATCGATTACACGCATGGGAGTTCTCCTTTTACAGTGTTAAGGCCATAGGGAACGTATGGCGGTTGGATACGAATGCAGCTATCCTATAAAATTAGGCTTTCCGATGCAAATGTAATTATTTTTCCTTTTTTTATTTGGAAAATGTGGTTAATTCTGATATTCCGTCCTAAATCTGGGAATGTGTATTTATGTAAACAACTTTTAGGATTACGAAGGAGGAGGATGCATGGCTCAGGAAAAGGTTATGAATCGATGGTATGTGGTTATTGGCGCAATACTCATTCAGCTTTGTCTTGGTGCAATCTATGCGTGGTCGGTATTTACACCAAAACTGACTCTGGCTGTTTCTGAGGGTGGAACCTATGGATTCAGTGCAACTCAGGCGGCATGGATTTTTTCAATCGGGCTTTTGGTATTTTCGGTCGTGATGATCATATCGGGACGGATGCTCGCAACGACAGGTCCAAGGAAGCTCGCCTCTCTTGGCGGCATTGTGCTGGGTATCGGGTACATACTGGGCGGACTCTTCGGATCTTCGTTTTTTGCGCAATTGCTTTTTATCGGTATCATCGGCGGTGCCGGTATCGGGTTGGCCTATGTGGTGCCGATTGCCGTCGGGGTCAAGTGGTTTCCCGACAAGAAGGGAATGGTCACTGGACTGGCCGTGGCCGGCTTCGGCTTCGGTGCAACGATATGGGTTAAATCGGCCGGTTCATGGTTCGGGTTGATAAATAATCTGAATTTCTTCGGTCTCGGCGGAGTGCAGAGCGTCTTTTTACTCTACGGCGTTATATTTCTCGTTGCGGTACTCCTGGGAAGTATTGTGATGGTAGATCCGCCGGCAGGGTATGTCCCGGAGGGATGGACGCCGCCGGAACCGGCATCAGCGGCAAATCCGGGCGGATCAGCCCTTGGCATGACCGATTTTACCTCGGGCGAAATGATGAAGACGCCGCAGTTTTATATGACATGGTTCACCTTCCTCTTTTCGGCCATTGCCGGCTTGATGGTGATCTACTGTATAAAGCTCTTCGGCATCGATTCCCTGAAGGCCGCCGGCATGACCGCCGCCGCCGCTTCTGCGGCCGCCGGCACCGCCATGGCCCTCTATGCCATCTTCAACGGCCTTGGCCGCATCATTTGGGGGACCGTTTCGGACAAGATCGGTCGTAAAATGTCCATCTTTCTCATGTGTCTGCTTCAGGGCATCATCATGCTCATCTTTTACAAGATGGGAGGCACAGTGGCCACACTGATCATCGGCGCCTGTATTATCGGATTCAACTTCGGCGGCAACTTTGCACTCTTCCCGGCCATCACCGCCGATTATTTCGGAAACAAAACCGTGGGACTCAACTATGGGTTCATATTTGTTTCCTACGGTATCGCAGGAGTCGTCGGTCCCCAGATCGCCGGATATTTCAAGGATGCGGCAAAGGGAAGCGGCGATCCCGGCATATGGGTGACGCCCTTCGTGGTTGCCGGTGTTGCCTGTCTTATCGGGGCGGCCATCACGCTCATTTCCAAGCCTCCTCGCAAATCCTGAAACAAGGGACACTTCCCCTTTTTTCAGGGGAAGTGTCCCTCCTCAAGACAGTGGGGCCTTCCATGATCACTTATGAATCGGTTACTAAGATATTCGGAAGTGGCAGGGATGCGGTAACGGCCCTTGATGACATAAGTTTCACTATCCCGAAAGGTCAGATTGCAGTGCTTCTGGGGCCGTCCGGGTGCGGAAAGACGACGATGCTGCGCCTTACCAACAGACTGGAACCCATTACCCGCGGTAATATTTACATAGAGAGCCGCAACATCATGGATTCCGATTCCGTGGAATTGAGGCAACGGCTGGGCTATGTCATTCAGGCCATCGGTCTTTTCCCGAATAAAACGATTGCGGAAAATATCGCCGTGGTCCCCCGTCTCTTGGGATGGGAAAAGGAACGCATCCGCCGTCGGGTCGACGAACTGCTGGAAATGATCAATCTGGAACCGGATCTGTATCGCACCCGCTACCCGGCGGAACTCTCCGGAGGACAGCAGCAACGGGTAGGAGTGGCCCGCGGGTTGGCTGCCGATCCCGATATACTCCTTATGGACGAACCCTTCGGTGCCATCGATCCCATAAACAGAGAGCAGTTGCAGAATGAGCTTCTGAGACTGCAGTCACGATTGCACAAGACCATCGCCTTTGTGTCGCATGATATTCATGAAGCGATAAAGATGGGCGATCGCATTGCCCTTTTCGACAAGGGGAAGCTGATACAGTACGATGTGCCTGAAATCATCCTCACGCAACCGAAAAATAAATTTGTGGCGGATTTTGTCGGTGCCGATCGCGCCTTGAAGGTACTGGGACTCATGCGGGTGTCGGATGTCGTGAACCGCAATCCAAAAAATATCGTCAGTGCGAAAAATTCCACTGAAAATGCGTTGAAGTTTCTTGGTGAAAAGGGGTTCCGTTCCGGTATTGTCATTGATGGCGGTAAGCCGATAGGATATGTCACCCCGAAAATCCTTAAATACGAAGAGGGCATTGTCGGGAATGCGGCGGAACCCTATCCGCTCTTTCTCAAGGAGCGCACCTCCCTTCGTGACGTGCTTTCCTTTATGCTCATGCACGGTCTGGCTACGTTCTGTGTGGTTGATGACAGCGGGGGCTTCGCCGGGACTGTCGCCTATACCGATATTCAGAAGGTCGTTACGGAAAGTTATGCCGAAGGTACAGAATCGATTTCCATAGAGAGGTAGCTGTCCATGGGTGTGCTGCAATTCATTGTGGATAACCTTTCGCAGGTGATGTTTCTCTCCTTGGAGCATCTATGGATCGTGGGCGTGGCGCTTTGTATCGCCATTGTCATCGGCGTTCCCCTTGGCCTGTTTATCACGGGACACGAGGCGATTGCTGGCCGGGTCCTCAATGGGGCCAGCATCCTGATGACCATTCCGTCCATTGCACTCTTCGGCATGATGCTCCCCCTGCTTTCCATAGTGAATCTGGGACTGGGAAAGGTTCCCGCCATTATCGCCCTGGTGCTCTACAGCCAGCTTCCCATAATCCGCAACACCTATACGGCTGTCAAAAATGTACCCCCTGCGCTTGTTGATGCGGCCAGAGGTATGGGTATGACCGCATGGCAGCGGCTGAAGGAGGTTGAAATTCCCCTGGCAATGCCGGTCATCGTTGCCGGAGTGAGAACGGCTGCCGTAATGAATATCGGGATCGCCGCCATTGCCGTTTATATTGGTGCGGGCGGGTTGGGTGTGTATATTCAGCAGGGAATCGATCGCGTCTATCCAGAGATGATTCTGAGCGGCGCCATTCTCGTGTCGCTTCTGGCGGTAATTGTGGACGGACTTATGGCGCTGCTGGAACGGCTGGTTACCCCGGAAGGAATAAAGGCGCAGAGAAAGCTGATGCGATGAAAGAAGTGCTGGGGAAGACATACCGCTTTGTACTTATTGCGATACTGGTTGTCGCCGGTGTCACGGCCGAGCGAACAGGGCTTATTGCCTACATGACCGATCCCTATGAATACCCGGTGATTATTGCACTGTGCCTGCAACACCTTTTCCTCGTGGCGGTCAGCATGGGCTTTGCAACCGTGCTCGGCATTGCCGCAGGCGTCATTTTTACCAGGCGGCGCTTTCGAAGATATGCAGGCATCGTCATGTATATTGTCGGACTTGGACAGACCATTCCTTCGCTTGCCGTTTTGGCACTGGCGATGAGCGTTGTGGGCATCGGTGCAAAACCGGCGATATTTGCGCTGACAATCTACTCCATTCTTCCCATTGCGAGAAATACCCTTGCCGGCATCAGCGCGGTGCCGGCTTCATTGATCGACGCAGGAAAAGGGATGGGGATGACCCCGTTTCGTATTCTTTTTGAGGTGGAGCTTCCCAACGCCATGCAGGTGATACTTGCAGGCTTCAGGGTTGCGCTCATTGTGAATATCGGCACGGCGGCGCTTGCCTATCTCATCGGCGCCGGCGGGTTGGGAGATCTGATCTTCACGGGAATCAGCCTGATGCAGACGGAAAAGCTTCTTGCCGGGGCGATTCCGGTTACGCTTATGGCCCTTATTGCCGACTTTATCTGTGAGCTTCTGGGATGTGTGCTTATTCCGAAGGGACTGCGTCTTCCCGATTGGAGGAGTGAGCGCGCGTGAGCAATGAGGAAGGTACAAGAAAGATACAGGTACTGTAATGAAACAACATGCGGGAATCCTTCTGTGCCTGCTTATGGGAGCTTCTTTCCTTTTTTCGACGTCTGTTCCTGCAGGGGAGAAAGAGATCATAGTGGGCGGCAAAAATTTTACGGAACAGTATCTCCTTGCCGAACTGGCCGGCATCCTTCTTGAGGGCGCCGGTTTCGAGGTGACGCTGAAAACAGGAGTAGGGTCCGTGATTGCAAGAAAATCTCTTGAGCACGGGCAGTTAGACCTCTATTTCGAATATACGGGCACTGCCTATACCGTCTACTACAGGCAAAAAAACATCGAAATCATGACTGACCCGGAAAGGGTATACCAATGGGTCAAACAAGCCGACGAAGACAAGGGACTCATATGGCTTGATCCCGTGCAATTTAACAATACCTATACGGTGATGATGAAGAAGACCCAGGCGGATGCACTGGAAATCACGTCAATCTCAGATCTTGCCCGGTATGTCAATAGCCATCCGGACGAGCTGATATTTGCACTTGAATCGGAATTCTGGGAGCGTCCCGATGGATTTAAACAGGTGATGAAAACCTACGGATTCAGACTTCCTCCTGCACAGGTCAAAAAAATGTCTCTGGGACTTACCTATCAGGCATTGAAGGACGGGCAGGTGAATTCCGCCATGGGATTTGCCACCGACGGCCGGGTCGCCGCCTTCGGCTTTGTAAATCTTGTGGACGATAAGTCATTTTTTCCTGTATATAACCCCGTACCGGTGGTCCGCAGCGCTGTTCTTGACGCATATCCGGAAATCAGGCACATTTTAAGACCGATCGCCGACACACTGAGCACGGAAGAAATGCAGAAACTCAACGCCGCCGTCGACGTGGCGCACCGGCCTGTGCGCGAAACTGCCATGGCATGGCTGAAGGGAAAAAAACTGATCAACTAGCGAAGGACTCAGGGCATGCAGCGCCGATTATGCTGGCCCTCGTGCGATCCCTGGTGTATGCAAGTGTAACCGCTTTTTTCCCGGCAGAGGAGGAATATCGAGGAGACAGTGAGAACATCACCTTACGTGCAAGGAGGCGCTATCGATGGCAAAGGTGTTTGAAGAAAAGCTTGGGGCAATTGAACCTCTGGTAGAAGAGGGGCTGAGCGCCAAGGCCGTAGCGGAAGTGCTCTCCATTCTGGAGGCGCCGCCGCTTTCCCTTGAGATCCTTGAGCATGTCAGGCTTTACAGCGAGGCGCTGCCCAAGGGGCATGAGACGCCCTTTACGCTTCAGCAGCGGTACCTGCATTTCCTGTGGGATTATCTGGACCGGCTTCCCCTGGGACTTATCGTGTCCTTTTCAATTCCCTTTCGCCGGCTCATTGCGAAACATCTCTTTAAGAGATGCGGCGCCGCGCTTATCGTCGAGGAGCATGTCACCTTCAATTTCGGCCAGTGTATCGAGCTGGGCGATCATGTATTTTTTAATCGCGGCGTCTTTCTTGACAGCAAGGGGGGCATAGTGATCGGCAACTCTGTCGCTCTTGCCGAGGATGCACGCATATTCACCCACAGTCATTCAGAGGCATCGCATATGATCCGCGAATATAAGCCGGTGGTGATTGAGGACTATGCCAAAATATTTGCGGGAGCAACGATTCTTCCGGGGGTGACCGTGGGCAAGGAGTCGATTGTGGCATCGGGCGCCACGGTGACGGCCGACGTGCCGCCGCACACGGTAGTGGCCGGTGCGCCCGCCAAGGTGATCCGCGAACGGAAAACCGAAGGCCGCCATGAAGAAGAACTGGATCACATCTGGTTGTTTTAATCGAAGTCGTGACTACGACTGATCATAGTTTCGCTGCATGTAGAAGAAGATGGTAGTGCTGTGGTTCCCCATTGGCTTGTCTGTATGGAAAGCACGGCGGTGTATATTTGATGGGGTTCTGATTTCAGGGAAGTGTTACAGAACGTCGGAGAATTTATACCCGATTCCTCTAACCGTTATGATGTAGCGCGGATTCGCCATGTCTTTTTCTATCCGGGAACGGAGCCGCCTGATATGGACATCAACCGTTCTCGGCTCGACGAAGGCGTCATCGCCCCATACATGATCGAGAATCTGGTTGCGTGTATACACCCTCCCCGGACGCCGGACAAAAAAACTCAAAAGCTTGAATTCAGTCGGGCTCAGTTCGAGGGGGATGTCTCCGAGGGTGATGACGTGGGAAGTGAAGTCGATAAAAAGATCCTTGAAGGAGAAGGTCTCCTTTTCGGATTCCTTTTCTTTTATTGCCGTCCGTCGCAAAATGGCCCGGATGCGCGCCATCAACTCACGCACGCGAAAAGGCTTCGTCACATAATCGTCGGCGCCCATTTCCAATCCAAGAATCGTGTCGACCTCCCCGCTTTTTGCCGTCAACATAAGGATAGGAAGGCGTGCGGTTTCGGGGTTGTTTCGAAGGCGCTTGGTCACTTCCAATCCCTGCATTCCCGGAAGCATGAGGTCGAGAATCATCAAATCGGGACGATCCTCTTTTACGACCTTCAGCGCGTCCTCGCCGTTATAGGCCTTTAGTACGGCAAACCCCTCTTTTCCCAGATTATAGGAAATGAGTTCTACTATATCCTTTTCATCGTCGACGACAAGTATTTTAGAGGACATGTGAATGCAGCTCTTTTTGTCTTTTGCCTCACTCCAGTGACCCTCTTTTATCACGGGAGAGGGAATTGTACGTTAGTTCATATTACGCGAAAAGGGAAAAAAATGCTGACCGATGTGCCTCTGCCCGGCCTGCTGTCTATGCTCATCGAACCGCCATGGGCTATCAGAAGATGCTTCACGATGGAAAGTCCGAGCCCCGTGCCTCCCATTTCGCGCGATCTCGTTTTGTCGACCCGGTAGAAGCGCTCTCCCAGACGCGGTATCTCGGCCTTTGGAATGCCTATGCCCGTGTCGCTGATGCGGACCGCCACTCTCCCATCCTCGTTATCGTGGGCGGTTATGGATACCGTTCCTTCCCTATCGGTGAACTTGACGGCATTGTCAAGCACATTGAGAAGAATCTGCATGACCTTGTCCCTGTCGCCCTTTATAAGCGGCAGTTGATCAGGCAGCTCTTTTTTCACCACGATGTCTTTTTTTGTTGCCTGCTGTTCTATAATGGGAAGGATGCTCTCAATCACCGAGATGAGGGAAAGATCTTCAAAAGACAGTTCCGTTTCTCCCAATTCCATGTTGGAGATAGTTAACAGATCATCCACCAGGCGATTGAGACGTTGTGCATGGGTATGAATTATTTGTAAGAACTGATGCGCGACCTCCTTTTCTTCAATTGCCCCATCCTTCAAGGTTTCGATAAACCCCAATATGGCTGTAAGGGGGGTTTTTATTTCGTGAGTGACATTTGCCACAAAATCGCCCCGCATTTTTTCCAGTTTTTTAAGGCGCGTTACATCATGAAACACAAGCATCGTCTTTTCGTCATTTCTGGGAAGTCCTCTGATGGGAGAAATGGTGACATCCACTGCACCTATGTCGCCTTCTTCGAGTGAAATTTCCTGCGAAAGGGGAACCCCGTTTTCCCTGAAACGATCGAGCGCTTTCTGAAGATCAATGTTTCTGAAGGCGTCAAGGGGGGTTTTGCCCACAATATCGCCGTAATTTAGAGAGAACATGCGGGTAAAAGAGGCATTGGCGCTCTCGATGGCGCCGGCATTGTTGAGGACAAGCACTCCGTCGGTCATGCTGGCAAAGGCCGCCTCAAGCTTCCCCTTTTCTTCCTGAGCCTGGCCTATTTTTTCTTTTAGTTCTGTCACCAGGTGATTGATGTTCCTGGCAAGTCTTCCCCGTTCATCGGCGGAGTTGATAAGCAGCGTTCCGGGCATCTCGCCCTCGCGCAGTCGTGTGGTAAATTGTTCCATCTCCTGAATCGGCGACACGAACCGGGCCGAGAAAATGAAGGCGATCAAAAAAGAGAGGGCGCCGACAAAGAGAAAGGACTGCAGCAGCACAATATTGAGCTCATGTATCGATTGTTTTACTTCAGTGAGGGGGCGGGCCAGACGAATGTAGCCTTCGATTGTGTTCCCCTGTAAGATCGGCATGGCTACATAAAGGGTATCGATTCGTAATGTCTGGCTGAAGCGGATTGCACTTCCCTTCCCCCTGACCCGGGCCTCCTGAATTTCCGTTCGATTCAGGTGATTATCCATTTCAACCGTGGTTGTTTCCGAATCGTAGACAACCCGGCCGTCTGCAGTGATCAGGGTTGCCCGTGCATCGGCGATGGCGGCTATGCGATCGACGGTTTTCTCCAAATCCGCAAGAGAGGATGTGAGAGTGATAAGGTGGGAGTTGGTCAACAGATTCTGTTCGATGCGTTCTTGAATCGTGGCTTTTATATGTGTTCCCATTTGAAGATTAATGATAATGACGGCGACGAGCGCAATCACCACATAGGTGACGAACAGTTTATAAAAAAGATTGATTTTCATGTGTGTATACCTCGACGAAGGGACGATATGGTCATATTCTCTGTCCTTAAATCGCCCGGTCTGAGTCGGTATGCCGTACATTTTTTCCCGTGATCATGTATATGACCGTGTCGGCGATGCTTCTGGCATGATCGGAGATCCGCTCAAGGCTCTTGGATACCTGTGTGATCAAAATCGCCCGGTGGGTGGTGCGGGGATCCTCCATCATAAAGGTAAGCAGTTCCCGGAATATCTGTTCATTAAGATTATCCACCTTTTCGTCTTCAATGCGAACCTGATGCGCCAGGTCGCTGTCTTCGTTGATAAGCGCGTCAAGGCTTTTTCGTATCATATCTTCGGCAATCTCGGCCATGCGGGGAAGGTCGATGTACGGTTTCAACTGCGGCTCCTCGTTGAGCGCAAGTGCCTTTTCGGATATTTTTGCCGCCATGTCGCCGATGCGCTCCAGGTGGCCGTTTATTTTTATGGCGGCGGTAATGAACCGTAGATCCCTGGCCGTGGGTTGCCGAAGTGCCAGAAGCCGTATGCACTTTTCCTCGATTTCCTCGTCGATATCGTCGATTTCCCTGTCCGCGCCAATTACTTCCCTCGCGAGATCCGAGTCTCGTTCCACAAGCGATCGTGTGGCTTCACGAATGGCCTTTTCTGCAAGGGCGCCCATATAGACGAGATTTTCCTTAACTTCTTTTAGTTCCTTTTCATATTGCGAGCTGGTATGAATTTTTGTTTCCATTGATTCCCCCCTTCTTAACCGAACCGTCCGGTAATATAATCTTCCGTTTGCTTGACATCGGGTGTAGTGAAAAGTCGATCCGTCTGATTGAATTCGATGAGCTTTCCCAGATAGAAGAACCCCGTGTAATCTGAAATGCGCGCTGCCTGTTGCATGTTATGGGTGACGATGATGATGGTGTAGTTTTTTTTCAGTTCTTCTATCAGTTCTTCGATTTTGGCAGTTGAAATCGGATCGAGGGCCGAGGTGGGCTCGTCCATCAGAAGCACATCCGGCTTCATGGCCAGTGCCCGGGCGATGCAGAGACGCTGCTGCTGGCCGCCCGACAGCATCATGGCCGATTGATGCAGAATGTCTTTTACTTCATTCCAGAGAGACGCCTGCACCAGGCTTTTTTCCACCAGCGCTTCAAGATCTGATTTTTTTGAAATGCCATTCAGTTTCGGCCCGTAAGTGATATTGTTCAATATCGATTTTGGGAATGGGTTCGGCTTCTGAAAGACCATGCCGATTCTTCTTCTGACATCGACGGGATCGACATTGGGCGCGTAAATATTTGCACCCTCGAATATCACCTCTCCCTCGACACGGGTGCCGTCGATGAGGTCGTTCATTCGATTGATCAAGCGCAAGAGTGTCGACTTGCCGCATCCGGAAGGGCCGATGAGGGCGGTCACCTTGTGTTTCTCAAAATCCATGGTGACGTCAACCAGGGCTTTGAAGCTCCCGTAATAAAAATTTACGTTTTTTGCCGCAATGATAATGTCGTTGAGCGCAGTCATGATTACCACCGTTTTTTCTTTCTCATGTAACTTCTCATAATTATGGCGATTAAATCAACCCCCAGCACGAGCGCCACTAATACGAGGATCGTGCCAAATTGAAGGGGTCTCGTTTCTTCGATGTGGGTTCCCGCTGTGGCCAGTACGTAAATATGATAAGGAAGGGCCATTACCTCGTCAAATATTGACGAAGGGAGCTTTGCCGTGAAAAAGGCCGCCGCCGTGAACATGATCGCCGCAGTTTCTCCGGCGGCTCTGCCGATTCCCAGAATCGAACCGGTCATAATGCCCGGCAGTGCGTTGGGAAGGACAATCCGCAGTGTCGTCTGCCATTTCGATGCGCCCAGACCCAGCGACGCTTCCCGAAATGTTTGCGGCACCGACTTCAGCGCCTCCTCCGAGGCCCCGATGATGGTCGGCAGGATCAGAAAACCCAGTGTCAGTGCTCCTGATAGAATACATGACCCGAATTTCAGAAAGACCACGAAAAGACCGAGACCGAAAAGACCGAATACAATGGAAGGAACGCCTGCAAGGCAGTGTATGCCGATGCGAATGATTCTTACCATTGGGCCCTGCTTTGCGTATTCGGTAAGATAAATTGCCGAAATAACACCCAGGGGAAGAGATATCAGAATCGCGCCCGCTGTCAGATAAAACGTGCCGAGAATGGCCGGCATGATTCCCCCCTTCGTCATGGAATCGTGGGGTTTTTCCGTCAGGAATTCCCAGCTGACGGCCCCGATTCCCTTTACAACAATGTAGACGAGGAAGGTGCCGATCGATAATGCAATCAAAAAGGCCGATGTGCGTACAATGATAAAAAAAAGCGTTTGTCTGAAATATCGCCATTTCATAGCGTTGCGGAACCTACCTCTTTGAATTTATGGGATATGTAATCTGCAACCAGGTTAAAGCCCAGGGTCATGAAAAAAAGCACGATTCCCGTCGCGAACAGGGCGTGGTAGTGATCGCTTCGGAAGGGCGCCTCGCCCATTTCCGCGGCGATGCTTGCCGGCATAGGCCGCACGGAATCGAATATGCTTTCCGGGATCGCCGCTGCCCCCCCCGCTACCATCAGGACCACCATTGTCTCTCCGATGGCCCGGGCCATCCCGAGAATCACCGCGGTGGAGATGCCCGACAATGCCGCCGGTACCACTACCCTGGTGATTGTTTCAAAGGGGGTGGCCCCCAGGGCGTAGGAGGCCTCCTTGAATTCCTGCGGCACTGAATAGAGCGCGTCTTCCGCGATGCTTGAAATGGTGGGGACTGCCATCAATGCCAGAATTAACGAGGCGTTGAGAATATTGAGCCCCGTGGGAAGGTCGAATGTCTGCTGAAGCCAGGGGGCCAGGATGGCCATGCCGAAAAAACCGAGCACCACCGAAGGAAGGCCGGCAAGCAGCTCGATGACCGGCTTGAAGATTTCTTTCACAAGAGGCGGAGCCAGTTCGGCGATATAGATGGCGGAGAGCACTCCCAGCGGCACTGCAATCAGGGCCGAAAAGAGGGTAACGATTATGGAACCTACGATAAGCGGCCATATGCCGAATTCGGGGGGGTCGTAGGTAGGATACCATTCGATGCCGAAGAGAAAACCTTTTAACGACACAACTCCGAAAATGGGGACCCCTTCCATGAAGAGAAAAATGATGATAAGAGCAAGTACGACGATTGAAACCAGGGCAAAAAGAAAAAGGACATTTTTTATAATATTTTCTTTGAGTGCACGCGACATGGCAGTATTCGAATACAAGTTACTCCACCGGAAAGCGGTTTGATCCCGCTTCCCGGCTGATTATGAAATAATGAAAAAGGGTTTTTTTGGAACCCATGCCAATGCTTCTAGTACAGCGGAATGAACCCCTCTTTTTTTACCACTTCCTGTCCCTTAGGGCTCAAAAGGAAGTTGATGAAGTCCATGGTGGCGCCGGAAGGCCAGCCCGCGGTGAACATAAACAGCGGTCGGGCAACAGCATAGTCGCCGGAAAGCGCGGTCTCCATTGAAGGAATTATTCCGTTGACATTTACCGCTTTGACTTCGCTATTCAGATAGCCGAAACCGATGTATCCGATGGCATAAGAATTTTTTGAAACCGCCTGATGAACGGCGCCGTTCGATGCCTGAAGCTGAGCCTTCGGTGTTACTTTTGCTTTGTGAAGGACCAGTTCCTCCCAGACCTCATAGGTGCCCGAGCTGGTATCGCGGGAAACGACCACGATCTTCTTGTCATTACCGCCCACTTCCTTCCAGTTGGTTATTTTCCCCTGGTAGATAAGGCTGAGCTGTTCGATAGTGAGATCTTTTACGGGATTTTCAGGATGGACGATCGGTACGATGGCATCGATGGCGACACGATGCGGGACCGGGTAGGCGCCCTTTTCAACGGCCATCTTGACTTCTTTGTCCTTAATGAAGCGGGATGAATTGGCGATATCCGTCGATTTATCGATAAGCGCCTTGATGCCGTTGCCGGAGCCGCCGCCGGAGATGGAAACGTTCACATCCCTGTGCTCCGCCATGTATGCCTCCGCCGCTGCCTGTGCGACAGGGAGCACCGTGGTCGATCCCTTGATGACGATGGTTTTGGTTTCGGCCATGACGGTCGTGCCGAAGGCGCAGACCAGTAAAAGGACGAAACCGGTTAACAATACTTTTGCTGTTGCTTTCATGGTAAACCCTCCGAGGATTTTTTATGTCTGCAACCCTACACCTTCTGTGTGACAGTATGATGACAACTTCGTGACAGTATTGTTAAATGTGGAATAAAATAGGGACACTTCCCTATTTAAACGTTAGGATCGTTAGTAACGTTGAGATCGTTGTGTCAAAGCGTTCTTAACGCTTTTCATTAAATAGGGAAGTGTCCCTATTTTTCTATTTTTCGACTTTTTCGAGTTCGTCTGAGCCTCTCATGCCGGAGGAACCGGGGCGACCTTCCACCAGGGCGCCCTCGGGGATTACCATGGTAAAGCGATTGCAGTAATCAAGTTCGATTGTGCCTTCGGTGATTTCAAACTCCAGAATATGCCCCCCTGCGGTTTTGTCGTCGGATAAAAAGTGAAGATGGTATCCGGGCACATTGATTCCTCCCTTAACATACGGGGGCGACCGGAAGCCCACGACGGTTCCTGAAACGTCTTTCAACTCAAAGATGGACTGGTGCTTTACCACCTCCACCAGGCGGGGATAGGGGTGTACCTGGGCGGGAACGCTGCGGGTTTTCATGAAAGGAAAGCGACCCGTTATTTTGACGGCGAGAAATATTCCCTTATCGGGCGATTCACAGTCAATGATTTTTTGTATCCCGGCATAGTCGGTTGTTTTGGAGAGGCCGATCACATGATCGGTCTGAAAGGGAGTAACCACGGCAAAGGGAGTCGTGACGTCTTTGTCCGGACGGTAGACCCGGCCGTCAGCCTTGATCTGATAGACCACGCCGTCAAGAACGACCATTTCGCCATCAAGTTTTTCGAAGGTGCCCAGGCCGAAGTCGCCCGATTCAAGAAGCTCCCCGCAGGTTATGTGGCCGGTGTAATCGCCGTCGAGGAGGGCGCCGATGGTAGAAACCTGCATAAGTGAATTGTGAGGAACCGATGCACACCCGGCCAGCATGGCGATTAAAAAAAGAATTGTTACTATGGTCCGCAGGTTACGTTTCATGGATTTCCCATCTCACGCCTTTTGAGGCATGCAGTAAAAAGAAATTACCTTACAGATCGTAAAGCGTCTCGTCGATCCGGGGCTTCTTTTTTATCGATTTGCCCTTTGTCTTCGTATCGAAGGAAAAGGGGATCTCATCACCGAAGACATCGCCCATTTCTTCTTCTATCTTTTCCGGATCATCTCCTCGCTCCATACGGCTCAGGGCCTCTTCCATCTCATCGTTGAGATTGAGTCCCGTAGATTCGGCGAGTCGTCGCATCATCCGAGCGGCCTGGCGGGGGTCGTTCTCATCGATGTGATCGGCCTCTCGTGCCAGTATTTCCATGGCTTTTTCCATGCGCGCATCGTCGATGGGCGGAAGATCGTCATCCTCCGATTCCTGACGGTCTGCAGATATGGTGGAGAAAATCGACATCTGACGTTCGAGGATCACTTCCTTGCAGCGCGGGCAAAAAGGGATTTTTTCCGTATTTACCGTCTTGGAAAAAAAATTGTAGACGGTATTGCATCGAGTGCAATAAAACTCGTAAATAGGCATGGGACTACCTCTAAAAACATTTTATCAAGGGTCAAGTGTTTCTTCTTTCTGGAGACCTTGAATCCTGGACTTCCTTCTATACCATTTGCGACAATAAAATCAATTCCTTCTTGCCGGGTGAACAGCAGTTTTTATTGTTCTCTACGTGCATGACTGCCGTCCATGGCTTCAAGAGAGGCGATCCGGTCCGTCAGGGGAGGATGGGAGTAATAAAACCAGGCGTACAGTGGGTGTGGGTGGAGATTACTGAGATTATCCTTTGCAAGCCCTTTCATTGTGCTGATAAGCGCCCTTGTCGATCCCATAAGAAAATTCGAGTATTCGTCGGCTTCGCGTTCATATTTTCTGGAAATGAAAGAAAGGAGGGGAGAAAGAAAAAAGGCCGGCGGTGCGGCCAAGGCCGACAAAAGAATGAGCCCCGCATAGGGGAGGGTCTGGTCGAAGCCGAAAGTCCGGTAGAGAAAAGGCCACTCAATGATGCGGTAGACGAGATAGAACAGGATAAGAGAAGCCGTTTCCATGAACAGAAGCTGCTTCATGATATGCCGTTTTTTCCAGTGGCCGATTTCGTGAGCCAGGACCGCAAGAATCTCGTTCTCGTCGTGCGACGAGAGGAGGGTGTCATAGAGGACGATGCGTTTTGTTTTGCCCAGGCCGGTGAAATAGGCGTTGGAGTGACGGCTCCGCTTTCCTTCATCGACCTGAAGTACCGCCTTTGTGGCAAGTCCTGCCTTTGCCATGAGGGCGATGATTTTATCGCGCAGGGCTTCGTCTGCCACCGGCTTGTATGTGTTGAAGAGTGGGGCGATCAGGACGGGATACAGCCAGAGCACCACGAGTTGGAACGATGCGAAGAGCAGCCAGGACCAGAACCACCAGGTGCGGGGTGCGCCTTTCATGAGGGCAAAGAAGGCTGAGAGAAGAATTCCCAGAAGAACGATAGAAATCACCATGCCCTTGAGCAGGTCTGCGATCCAGAGTGTGAGTGTAATCGTGCTGAAACCATGTTTTTTTTCGATGACAAAGGTTCGGTAGAGATCGAAAGGGATTCCGAAGATCCACTCCACCGCCCCATAGCCGGCGAGAAAGAGAATCGAGGTAATAATGAAAGGAAAATCGAGTGCCCATATGATGTTCCCGTACCATGGAAGAATGCCGCTTAAAAGTATGAAAAGCAAAAGTCCGTCGTCAAAAAGCGAGCCCACGATGCCAAAACGGGAGGAATCCACCGTATATTCGGTCATTCGCGCCAGGGTTGCCTCGTCGATCTCGCCGGCCATGTGGTGGGGTACATGATGTCCCTTTGTTTTCAGATTTTTGAGATTGAGCCATGATAGGAGGAGCCGAACGCTCGCGGCAGCGAGAAAAAATATCAGAAATGCGTTAAGCAGCCAGTTATATTGAACCATAGGACGATTTTTTTCAGGAAAGCATCTCTTCTTGAATGTTTGCAAAGACATCCTTCCCGCAGGCGAACGCGAGGGCAACGGGCATTGCAGATTTCCCCAGACGCACCATCTTTTCCGCCGTTTCTCTGATATCCCACTGGGCGTGGCTGTCTTCCCGCAGCCGGGATATGTGGTAGAGTTCTCTGACGTTGACCTTGATAAGCACCCGTTTCCGGTGGGCGTTTGTGAGAATATAGGGCGCCGCCTGGGGAGAGTGGCGGACAATTCGACGATACAGCACCTCGGTACGGGCGATCACCTCCATGAAAGGTTTCTCCATTCCCGCCTCGCGAATCATGGGGGGGAGCGTCACGCCAAGGTCGGGATCGTAGTGTTGGCTTATAATGGTAGCCATGCGATGGCGCTTCATCTGGGCGAAACAGGAGGCACTGATGGTCGCCTCAAAGGTCAGATCCGCTGCCTCGAATTCCCGCAGCGGGGCATCATAAGAGGCCATGCGCCGACAGGCGGTTTTGACGATCGCTTCCTTTTCTTCGGGCGTCAACATTCCGGTAAGGCGGCGACATTCTGCAAGGGAACAATGTGATGCGGAATGAAGAAGAGACCCGACAATGCGTTCATCGCCGTCCGGCGTTGCATCGATGAGCGCGACGGATTCATCTGCGCCCGGCGCCATTTCCGGTGGGGCGGCCTTTTGACGGTGCGTTTCCATTATATGACGTGCCGCATGCGTAAGATCGGATCGTGTGTCGCGGTCGAAGGCCGTCGCCTCGGTATAGCGGATCAGCGAGGGGGCGACAGTCTTTATGGCATCGTAAAGTCTTATGCCGAATTCGTTAACCTCGTGAAGCGGGTGTGATGCCATGCGCCGCAGCATCAGTTCCAGCGTGCGCGCATTCGCCGTCATTCCCAGCTGTGTTTCCGTCGCCAGCGACACAATATACCGGGCGTCCTCTTTTGCCCACCCCTCAAGCATGGATGCATTCGCGTTTTCGAGTGCGAGTTCTTTATGTATTTCAAACACCTTTGCCCGCAGCGCCTTGTAGAGACGGTGGTAGAGGGCGTTCTGTTCGCGAATGACTGCAACGAACTGATCCTCAAGATCGGAGTTCCTGATTTCTTCGGGAATGACAAAATCGTCCTCAAGGCGAATATAGCGCTGTGATTTTTCCGTATAGGAGGCAAGGCGGAACTTTTCGATTTCTTCCACAATCAGGCGTGAGACGCCGAGGATGTCCACATTGAAGACGGCGTGCTCGGCGATGGAACTGTGTCCCATATCGAAGACGATGGACTGGTTGGACTTTCGGGCCTTTTCAACCTCCCGCCGGGCGATTTCACGCAGTTCGTTCACAGGACGGGGATTGCGGCTGATACGTGCATAGGCCGCCGAGATCGTTTCCGGGGTCAGATTATTGTCCTGGACAGGAGCGTTCCCCTTTTCAAGCTCCTTCAATGTGTTCCAGTCGATATTGACGCCTGCAAGGATGATTTCCACGATGTATCCTTTCTCGACGGGCGAAAGCCCATTAGAGACCTGGCATAGTTCCCTTTTCAGTCACTCCAGGCTTGACCCGGAATCCAGAAAGTGCTTGAAAAACTGGATAGCGGCCTTCGCCGGTATGACGAAATTGTTGATTTTATGAGGTTCTGCAACGGTCTCCGTTAACAGGATTCCCTAAGCCTTATAACACGTATACGACATGACCCATCAGCTCGCAATTAACTGCATCATTTCCGGCGGCATGAGAAACCAGGTCGCCAGCGATCGGCCGACGATCTGTCCCTTCGCATCGAACAGGGCCGTTCCGGTGTATAATTTCCTTCCATCGCTCCCGGTGGGCCAGGCGGCGACCACAGAGGGCTCGTCGCAGCGCAGGGGCCTTTCGATGTGGCCGATCAACCTGCCTAAAAAACCGGGTTTCCTATCAGTCAGCTCCCAGAGCGCATAGGCCCCCGGGCAGTCCAGCGCCGTCCAGATAAATTCCGGCCGGACATACCCTGACTCGTCGCCATACTTACGTGCCGGTGTCCAGGGGGCGGCAACCATATTGGTTCCCGGGACATGGCCGGGGTGAATCTTGAGGCCTTCCCCATCCGGCACATCGGCGCCACAGCAAAAACAGATGGGATGGATACCGCGTCCGGTCACGTGGGCATAAGGTGTCGGTTTCAGCGCAAGGGACGTTTTTGAGGCCCGGAGGGCTTCTTTATACCCCGGGGCATTCGGCGCCGGGAGATCCAGGACGCCCGGCCTGGCCTGTATGATCATCTGATCGCCGTCCATCAGATAATGAACTCCATCGCCGTCTGTGCACATGTGCAGTTCCCGGTCAAGCGGCGTGGGGCGTTTGATCATGACGTCGATGACGCCGTCGATGTATTCGGCAAAGAGACTGCAGACATACCCGCCGTTGGCGATGTCCGGCGGGCCTTTATATCTGGAGGGGATGGCAACGGCGCCTATGGTTTTCAGTTTGGATTGATACTTTTCCCGAAACATTGAATGGTGCTATTCCTTCCATTTATTTCTGTTGCGAAACATTCTTCGCGTATCGAGTTTTGTTTGTCAATATATTTGTATGCTCGTCCCTGTGGAAAGAAAATTCGGCCATACTTTTCAATATCCTTGACAGGTTGACGGTTGCTTCCTATAGTTGAAAAATATTAACCTCTGTTCTTTCTCCTTGCCGAACAATAACCTGGCCCTGCTCCCTACGTACCAGGTATTCAGGTTTACAAGAGGACACCCCGAATATTCATAGTATATACAAACAGAAGGAGGGAATGCCTATGAAACGGTACGGGACGTTTATCAGTGATGAGAGCAAAACCTTGCTGCAGAATGTGAGAAATTTTGTCGACAAGGAAATCATGCCGGTCAGACTCGAGCTTGACGAGAGCCGTGAGGCCTGCGAAAAAGTGATCAAAAAACTGGTCGATCTGGGGATGCAGAAATACGGCCTTTCTCCCAAGTACGGGGGGGTGCCCATAGGCTCTGCAGCCGAGTACTGCGCGGTCTGCGAGGAACTTGCCCGCGGCGATTCCGGCATCGCCACGGAAATGACCTGTCCGGAATGGCTCTTCGGTCCTGCCATGAGGGGGCGCAATAAGACAGTCCTCGAAAAATTCATGGCGCCTTTCTGTTCCGACGAACGGCACACCGCCTGCTTTGCCCTGACTGAAACGGGCGGGGGATGCAACGGCGAGGATCCCACGCAGCACGGCATGTCATTGCGGACCACGGCCAAACTCGATGGCGACGAATGGGTGATAAACGGAGCGAAACGGTGGCCCGGCGGCGCCGGCATCGCCGAAATTTACGGCGTGCTCTGCACCACCGATCCCGAATTGGGAGAAGAGGGGGTTGCACTCATCTATGTGCCCGACGGGCTCCCCGGCCTGACCTTCGGCAAGCCGGAAAACAAGCTGGGTATGAGATTCAGCGATGTCAATGCCGATATCTATTTTGATAATGTGCGGGTACCCAAAGAATACCGTGCGGCGGGACCCGGCGAGGACTGGCGTCTCTTTCGGGGGGCCTTGTCCTGGGGGCGCCTCAGTTCATCCGGTTTCGCCATAGGCAATGCCCAGGCCGTGCTGGAAAGTGTCATCGACTATACGGCGAATCGCTTCTACAAAGGGAAATCGGTGAGGGAGCACACGCTGCAGGCGGCCATGATCGCTGACATGGCCATGGGGATAGAGAGCGCCCGGGCCTATTATTTAAGCGTTGCCTCCATGTTCGACAAGCGCGATGAATTCGGCGATCCCGGCGACAGCTACCTCATGGGAAAGGCGACGGGGTCCAAGGTCTACGCCTGCGATGTGACGGAAATGGTCTGCAACAAAGGCATGGAACTGATGGGCGCCTACGGCTACATCAAGGAATACCACGTGGAGAAATATCTCAGGGACTTCAAAATTATACAAATCTGGGAGGGCGGCGGCCAGTTGGGCCGTATCGAGGTGGCCAACGGCTATTATCCCATGGGATAGGCTCGGTGACATGAGATAGATGAACCTGAAAAACGATACCCCCGGCACAGCCGGCTGATTGCCGGTTGCGTCGGGGGCTCATTTAGGCTTTTTTTACAGGGTTGTGACGTTATCGGCAGCCGGACCCTTCTGGCCCTGCTGGATATCGAAACGCACGCGCTGACCCTCGTTCAGGGTTCTGAACCCCTCGGCTCTGATCGCGCTGTGATGAACGAAAATATCGTTCCCGCCGTCCATTTCAATGAACCCGAAACCTTTTCGCTCGTTGAACCATTTTACTGTTCCTTCTGACATCGCTGGTATCCTCCTTTCTTGCATATTTCAAAGTCGGATTGCCATCGTGAAAGACATAAAAAAAGCCGCCATGCGTTCAGTAAGGACATGGCGGCTGGTTATCGCACTTCATAATGTCTCTATCCTACTTTCATTTCGGACCCTATCGTATGCGCGGGAGAATGTCAAGGTATTTATTTGGATTAGCAAAAAATAATCCCATCCTTACCGCCTCTGCTCACCAAGGTTTTTTCACTTACATCCTCTTCATTTCCAGGCAAGGTCATTGAAAACCTAATGAGGATAAATCTCACCCTGAAAAAGCTTGTCATTCCAAACCGAATTAAAATCTGAAAAGTTATTAAATATTATACTGAATGTATAATAAATATATTATTATTTCATTTATCTATTTTTCAATCTACCATGTCCACGAAATAAATCGAGAAAATTTATTTTTTCGAATAATTTCCATTAATAACCTTTACATTCCCGCATTCGCAACGGAGAAGGAATTATTTCACTAAATAGGCTCACGTGCAATATGTTGTAGTGCGGGGATAGACGATTTTTTAAGGAGCAATTGTGATATGAGTTATGAAAGACCATGGTATCGTCATTACGATTATTGTGTACCTGCTTCCATTCGAATTCCCCGTATTGCCGTTCACGACCTTTTGCAGATCCCTGCAAACGCCTGCCCCGACAAGGCGGCTTTCATATTCGGCGAGCATAAAACAACCTTCTGGGAGCTGCGCAGACTGGTATTTCGATTTGCCGGGGTGCTGGCACAAAAGGGGGTACGGCAGGGATCACGGGTAGGGATTCACCTTCCCACGTCCCCTCATTATATCATCGCCTATTTCGCGACGCTTTCACTGGGTGCGATCGTGGTGAATATCAATCCGCTGTACACCGTCGACGAAATGAAGGAGATAGTGCTCACGACGGGTCTGAAAACGCTTATTACGGTCGATACCGCGCTTTCCAACGTCACAAAGCTATGTACTGATATACCCGGCATGAGGGTCATTATCACCGATATAAACGATGTTTCCTGGGGCAAAGAGGGACGTAAGGGTTCCTATGATTCAGAAAAAGACTGGTATGATTTCATGCAGTTGCTTCAGGAATCCAATAAAGAAATTCGTCCACGGGTAATGGTGTCATCCGAAGATCCCGCGGTGATCCAATTTACGGGTGGAACGACGGGGGTGCCGAAAGGCGCAATTCTTACACACGGCAACATAGTGGCTGCGACACTTCAATTTGCCCTCTGGATAACGCCGATCACCCAATACGTTCCCATTGAAAAACGCAGCACGTTCCTCAGCCTTCCCCTGTTTCATGTATTTGGAAACCTGGTATTGGTTATGTCGATCTTTGGGGCGCACACGCAAATCTTGGTTCCACGATTCCAGGTAGACGAAACCATGGACATTATTTCCCGATTCAATGAAATTACGTACTTTCCGGCCGTGCCCACGATGATCACCGCCATTCTCAATCACAGGCGGGCCGGTGAATTGCAGTTGGGAAAGAAAATCGGTATTCTCGCTTCGGGAGGGGCGCCTCTGCCGGTATCGTTGATAGAGAAGATAGATGATATGGGCTTATACTTCCTGGAAGGCGCCGGTATGACGGAAACGGCCGCGATGGGTCATACGACTCCCATCATTGGCCCGAGGAAACCAGGGAGTGTGGGTATTCCGGCGCCCGGTATGGATGCTCGTCTGGTGGATCTTGAGGAAGGCGCCGAGGACGTGCCCGATGGCGAGCCGGGAGAGATACTGTTTCGCGGGCCCAATGTGACGAAAGGCTTTTGGAATAACAGCGAAGAGACGGAAAAACAAATACGAGACGGGTGGCTCCATACGGGAGATGTGGCGGTCAGAGACGAAGACGGGTATGTGTATATCGTGGATCGAAAGAAAGATATGATTATCGCAGGCGGCTACAATATCTATCCCCGGGAAATCGATGAAATCCTGCACCGCCATCCGAAAGTAAAGGACGCCGTGGCGGTAGGCATCCCCGATGAGTATCGAGGCGAAACAGTCAAAGCATTTATTGTTCCCAAAGATGGCGAGATGATTTCGGAAGAAGAGATAGTTGCCTTTTGCAAAGAAAAACTGGTTGCCTACAAGGTACCTAAAATTGTCGAATTTCGCGAAAGCCTTCCGGAGTCGGCTGTCGGCAAGATATTGAGGAAAGCGTTGAGGGAAGAGGAGATAGCTAAAAAGCGCAGCGAGGGATAGCACGTGTCTGAGTGACAGGCGTTTAAAGCTCCTATAAAATTGTTGCTTGTCCTTGGGTATGATAAAGCGGCCATTGTGATCACAATGGCCGCTTTATAGGCTGTGCGCCGGGTTTATTTATTTTTTGCACCTGTCGAGGTCTTCGGGAATCGGCTGGGTGCAGTATTCAGGCGGAACTACAAATGCCTTTCCATAGGATGCAGCGTCATCGTACCACGGGTTAGGATATTCAAATTGAGAGATAAACAGTTCTCGAACAATCTGGTGGTCACAGGCTCTCATTTTAACGACACCATTAAAGGCCCTGTATTCATCATTCTCCCAGGTTTCGATGATTTTCTCAGGATCGGTTGTGCCAGCCTTTTCAAGAATGCCGAGCAGCCAATAATAGCTTACCATATTTTCGCCAAGAGTGCCGCCGGGCCATTTGTAGTATGGAGTATCATAAGGTTTTTTCCAGTTTTTCCATTGATCGTACCAGATCTGATTTATGGCTTTGTTCTCAGGGGTGTCAACGGTTATCATATGTGAATTGCCGTTGATTATACGCTTTCCCGCTTCCACTCCGGTTGCCTTTTGCACTTGGTATATATCGCAGTAAATATTTGCGATCTGTGTTTCGAGACCGAGGTCGTTGGCCTGGACAACCAGGTTTTGGCTGTCGGGCATCCAGTCCCCCGTATAGAGCACTTCCGCTCCCGAACCCTTTACTTTTGTAATATAAGGTGCGAAATCTTTCAAAAGAATCGGATGATACGACTCGCCCACTATTTCGTGATCGGGCTTGTAGACCTTGAGAGCCTCCATAAAAGCATTGGCGATATCGTGGCCGTAGGAATAATCCTGGCAGAGAATATAAAATTTCTTTTCCGGCCGTTTAGAGTAGTAATAGGCCATGGCCTGTCCGAACATCCTCGTTGTCAGGCAAGTTCGGAAGCTATAGCGGCTGAAATTCTTTGCGTTCATCAACGCTTCCGCAACCCCGCGATCGTTAAGGTGAAGCGTTTTATGTTTTTTGGCAACGTTTTGAATCACTAATGCGGTATGACTGCCTGGGGTGCCTACGATGATATCGACTTTGTCCTCGAGGCATAGTTTCTCTGCTTCCTTTTTGGTGGTGACAGGCTTGCCTTGCGTATCGCCGAGCAAGACCTTTATTTTTTTCTTCTTTCCATCGACGAGAATGCCCCCTCGTTTATTGTAGTCATAGGCGGCCCACTTCATTCCGATGACACTGAGTTCACCGACCCCTGCTCCGGCTCCGGAAAAAATGTTCATATATCCGATCTTGACGACATCGCCTTCCGGTTCCATCGGCGCCGTTGGATCAAAGTCCGACATGTCCGACATCTTGCTTACGTCAAATGCCGGTATGGACAGAGCCTTATCGGGCAGACCCAAAAGACCGCATACACAAACGAACAAAACACACATAAAAAGCAGCTTAAAATTTAACATTTTTCCCCTCATTTCCCATCTCCTTTGATTGTAGTTTCATTGTTATTAAGGAAAATTAAGAAAAACAAGATTTCCCTTTCCTTTATCTAATGGCGACAACCGTTTTGAGTTCAATAATTGAATCAGAATTCAAAGGTTAGGATGAGAACATAGTCTCTTCAACATTCTCTTAGAATATCCGGATTTCTTTAACTACAAGTAACTGGTCAGATATACGTGCCGTTTCCTGATTTTCTTAAGTGGTAGGAGTATAAGAACATAGGTGTCCGGAAAATGGAATAATTCAAAATTGAATATATTTTTATTATTATTTGTAATGATTATTGGAAAGATGAGAGATGAAGGCGCAGGTTCGTTTTCTCTTTATTAAGCCCGAGTTTCTTTCTGATTCGTCCCCGGCACACATTCACGGTATTGACCGATATGTTTAAAATGTCTGCGATTTCCTTTGATGTTTTTCCGGTTTTGACGAGCTGGGCTATTTCTACTTCACGAGGTGTGCAGCCTGTCGATTGCGAACCGATGTTCATGACAAAGCTGGACGTTATTTCTTCGAGATTTTTTTCAAGGATTTCTATGTAGTTTGATTTTTCTGAATCTGACTTGCTTATTTTCAGTTTCTCCACATAAGGAATAATCAATTTATTCATATTCATAATAAATTTTTCTTCTATTTCTTTCTTATCCTGTTCTCGGTGAGAAAGAAGTACCTTGAGAGCGGTATTGAGTTCTTCCAAGTTTTTTGTTTTTATATTAAGTTCTTCCCTTGCTCTTTTGGGTTCCGTAATATCTCGAAGAGATTCTATTGCCCCGATTCTGGCATTATTTTCATCGTAAATTGCACTCGCCTTGCACCAAAGACATAACTCGGATCCGTTCATAGTGACGATCGTTTCTGCAAACAATATATCTTTTTCACGCCTGAACCTGGGATAGAGGGTCTCGTATTTTTTAAAGGGGCAAAAAATAAGATCAATGAGCATCGGCCTGGCTTTGCCGTAAAATGGTACGGCATAGAGGTAATCTTTTTGACCCAGCATGTGGGATGCGGGCACTCCCGTCAGTTCTTCTATTGACTTGTTCCATGCGATAACCGTTCCTTTGTTATCTATGGCGAAGGTTGCATCGGGGAGGAAATTGATAATATCAAAGAACCTTTTTTCGGACTTTCTCAATTCTTCTTCCGCCTGGAGGCGTGCGGTGATATCCATGACAAAATTGAGCGTGGCGGGCCTGCCGTTCCATAGAACGACGGCTCCTTTCATTTCCATATATTTAACATTGCCTTCTTTGTCGATAATCCTGTAGGGATAACTTGTGATTTCCTCGCCCTTTAATCGTTTCTGGTAGCGTTCGTACACCATGTCTCTGTCATCGGGGTGAATGAAATCGACAAAAGGTCTGCTTGTGAGTTCATCGAGTGTGCATCCAAAGAGTTCCAGCACTTTCCTGTTGGCAAATTTTACTCTTCCGTCTTGCGAGATATTTATGGCTTCATGAACATTTTCGGAGATGAAACGAAGGAGGTATTCGTCATTTGAATCGATAATAGATATTTGCTTTCTATTCATAGTATGTGCCTTATAGATGCTTCGTAATTTGTGCTAAGTATGTGTACTGTTTCTACTTGAGAGAAGCCTGTCCAGTATCTTCATGGCCTCTTCAACGGAGCTTGCTTGATGAAAGGGCGCACCGCCCGGGGAATTAAGGTAAGGCGCCTTTATTCCGATAACCGGTGTTCCCGATTTAAGGGCGATGGCGATTTCGGAAATGGTGCCGAATCCTCCGGAGAGGGCCACGATGGCATGCGGGGTTTTGGCGTTGATGACATTCCTCCCGTCGGACATTCCCGTATAGATAGGAATGTGGACAAATTCATTCGGGTATCCCGAAGGCCCCGTCCCCCGTTCGTTGGGCAGAATGCCGATGACGAGCCCGCCGGCGCGGTATGCGCCTTCGGAGGCCGCCTTCATGATTCCCGTTCCCCCTCCCGTAAGGAGCACATGTCCCCGCTTTGCAATCTCTTCGCCGATTCGAAAGGCCTCGGCCATGGCGGGGCTGTCGTCATGATTGCTTCCGATGACGCCGACGATGATAGATTTCGTATTGATGGTAAAAGTTATCATTGTTAATCAATTATCCCGAATAATTGAAAGTACTATAGCGGATTTCCGGGGAATCTGTCCATATTTCTTTCTCCCGCCGAAGCGCTGAGACGCAGTGAACCCATTATTAATTTCATTTTAATCTCTACGCCCCTGCGGCTCCGCGCGAGAGCTTTTTTTGATTTTCTGAAGTTCTTCGCGAAGACGACCGATCCTGAAGTACTGGAGTATTTCCACAAAGGCGGGATCCTGTGCGGGATCGTGCGTCATGCCGAAAAGGTGCGTGTCGCAGCCGCAGTCCGACGAGCCGAAGGCCGGCGTTTTCCAATGGGCGATTTTTTCAATCGCCTTTGCCAATGCGCATTCCAGGGTATCGCTCGACCGGATTGCCAGTGCCTGTGCGTAATCGGCCCGGTCCCGCAGATAATCGATATGCCAGTGAAAGTTCTTTCGCTTTCGCAGGTGACGATTGATGCGCCGGGTCAGATTCTTTTTTGCCGAGCCCACATAAAGATAATAGCCCCTGCGAAAGTGTAGCGATCCGAGCTTTCCCACCTCGATCGTCTCATCGTGGGAAAGCCGGAGTATAAGAACGTAGCTTCCGCTATCCGCAGCCTCGCGCTCGATGAGCGCCCAGGGAATGGCCACGCGCCTCACAGAAGGAATGAGGGACAGAGTATCGCTCCATTCCACGGCTATTGGGATGAAGGCGATGTCTTTTTTTACTTCAAGAAAGGCGCGGGCAAACTCAAGATCGGTGTGATAATCGGGAAGAAAGTAGCGAGTCCGGGGCCAGTTGATCAGTATGACAACCCCGCCCGGGGTTCCCTGGCGGGCGCTTTCCGCCAGCTCCAGAAGGTGGCGTCTCCCCCGGTCGGTGACGGCATCGGGAAAAAGGGCGATGTCGTCTTCAAAGAGCGTGCAGGATTTTACCTCCAGCAGAAAAGGCATCCCGTCTTTTTCAAGCAGGAAATCGAAACGACTGCGATCGACGGTCACTTCGGGACGCACTACCGTGGCATCCTTCAGTTCCGGGATGGCCCTGTGTATCAAAAGCCATTGCACAGCTCGGTTTGCCATATGGGTATGAAGGAGAACCGGTCGCCCGTCCCGTACTACGGCGACGGCGGTGTAGCGGTATTTTCCTGATGGGGCATTTTCAGCCAGATAGAGCGTTCGTCCGGGGAGAAGAAGCTCCCGCAGACGGCCCGGGTTGGGAAGATAGGCCCGCATCAAGCTCCCGTCGACACTGCACTCGATGACGAAGCGGTTCAGCCTTCTCGTGAACACGCCCCTTCTCGTGCGCGGAAAGAGGTGAAGGGTCGGGGTGGAAGAGGATGACATGCCGGTTTCGGTTGGAAACGTTACGTTCGATTTTCCGACAGGTGCATTTTGATTTTATCGTGAATAAGCCTGGAGGCGACATTGTTTCCCGCAAGTCCCACACGCACGGCTATTCGGGTGACGGTGCTTTCCACATACTCTACGGAAATGCTCACATCTTCCCCTTCCATTGTCGCATCAAATTTACCCTTCGATATCTTCTTTTCCACTTCCAGGACGGTTGCCTTCATGTCCTGCAGGGTTTTTTCGCAGGCAGTCCAGGCATGCTCGAAGGAAACATTGTAATCGGTTCTCAGGGTGCCGTCGGTATAGAAGAACTTGCCCGAATGGATGCCGACCACTTTATCACCTACCATGAAAGCCGTATTGCACCCCGTCAAAAATAAGAAAAGGACAATTACCAAGCACCCTGCCGCAACTCGATGGTTCATTTTGCACCCCCTCATGGTTTTTGGCAGCCTCTTTGCAGGGATGCGTAAGGGACTCCTGAAAAGAGGATTGTCTAGACAGCGACGGGCATCACTATAGGGGAATATTGAGCGTCTGTCAATCGCTTTGAGGCCTTTAAAAACGGCCGTCTACAAGCACTGCCTCCATGGTTCTTTTCGTCGCTAAAAGGAAAAAAGGGTGTGGTAAAGGGCCTGAAGAACCGCCCAGATGAGCACGAGGACGGTCAGGAACAGGAAGGCATTCGCCAGCAGGCGGTGCGCCGCGGTTTCTAATCGTGTATCATTATATCCCAGAAGAAATCCTCCGGCGATCCCGGTGACAATCCCTCCGCCGTGGGCCCAGTTGTTGATGCCCGGCACAAGGAATCCGAACACAATGAGGACCACAACCCACCCCAGGACCTGCCGATAGATTGCGGTACCGAAGCTGCCCCCCCGGCTTTTTCCATAGAAAAGCGTTGCGCCGATCAGGCCGCAAAGGCTCGCTGAGGCGCCGATCGTAAAAGAGACCCCCGCCAGATAGGATATGAAAAATCCTGCAATCCCGGCGATGCTGTAGATGATAAAGAAACGATGGGGACCGTACTCGTTGCGGACAAAAGGTCCGATCTGGTAGAGCGCTATCATATTGAAAAAAATGTGAAGCACGCCGCCGTGGAGATAGGATGCCGAAATCAACGTCCACCACCAGTGAAAGTGATCGATGGGAATGGCGCCCGTCGCGCCCAGCAGCAGGAGACTGTTGTTGGAGGGAGACAGGAGGGCCATGGGATTGGCCGACATGCCCACCGATGAGGTGTTGAGCACGAGCGAAAGAATATAGAAGGCCGCATTGGTTCCGATGATCACGGAAATCAGGTCGTATCTTTGAAAGAGGGAGGCAAGGATATCGATCCGCCATCGGCTTCCCGGATTTTTCATGCCGCAATAGGGGCAGCGCTCTTCATAGGAGCTGATCAGTTTACGGCAATTGGGGCATATGATCGATGTGCGTTCGACAGGCGACATGCAAAGGGTACCTCATACCAGATACTTCATCATCAAGGGTATGGCCACAAAGGTGCCGATGGAGCTTCCTATGTTGACGAAGACCACCACCAGAAGAATCCTCGTAATCTTGTTTCTCCAGAATCCTCTGACCGTGGCAATATCGGTGCGAAGCGCCATAAAATCCTTTACCTGCGGTTTCCGAAGCGACGCTTCCGTGAGGCCGGCCACCCACCCCGCGGCCACCATGGGATTCAGAGAGGTGAGCGGGGCCGCCGCGATGGAGGCGAGCACGGTAAGGGGATGGGCAAGAACAATGAGCGCGCCCGCGCCGGCAAGTATGCCGTTCACCGCGATCCACCATTTAATCATATTGAGACTGGCCTCGCTTCCGGAATGAAAGAATCCGAAAACAATCAATCCGATGACGACAAGTGATATCCCCCAGGCCACTGCTTTTCCCAGAGGGCCTTTGGGGGGTATTTCTGAAATGCGTGCAATATCGACCGGTTTTCCGAGATGATGCAGAATGCCGGGCACGTGGCCGGCCCCCACGACCGCCACGATCTTGGCGCCGGTCGCACGGGTAATGGAATCGGCAAGGTACTGGTCCCGTTCATCGATCAGAGTGGTCTTGACCTCAGGGAGTTTTTTCCCGAAGGTGCTGAGGGCAAGTTCGAGGCCGTCCTTATGTTTGAGTTCCTCAATTTCCTCTTCGGTAATATCGTCAGCCATGAGAAAGGAGAGGGGGGCCTCGAACAGGAGCCGTAGCTTGCTTATGAACCGGATCTTCCGCCATGTTCGTGTCAGCGTCGTGCGAATGTCGCGGTCGGCCAGAACCAGGTGCGCTCCGACTGACTCTGCCTTTTCAATGGCCCGCAGCATTTCCTCACCCGGCTTGATGCCGAATTTATCGGCTATTTTTTTCTGCACCGATGCCATGAGAAGTTGTGACAAAAGGAGGGAGGTTCGCTTCTCTCGGACAAGCTTGACGATGTCCGTTTTTTCCCAGGCGTCTTTCTGCGTAATCGCATCATAGCGGGAACGGCACAGTTCCACACAGACCGTATCAGGCGTTTCTTCTTCGATTATTCGTTCCACCAGGTCGGCGCTTTCACGGGATACGTGAGCCGTTCCTATAATAATAATTTCTTTTCCATCGAGGTGCACTCGATTGATGTTTCCGTTATCCATTGCAGCCTTTTTTGAGGGTCGTTGCGGCACGCTAACAATATTTGGCATTCTTGTAAAGGAAAATGAAGAGACCGCAAGCGAATGGTCAATTTACTTGTGCGCCAAAGGACTTCAAGATATAAAAGCCAAAAAATAATATTATTGAAAGGCTTCTTGATGGATAAAGTATTTGCGCCGAAAGACAGAATCCGGATTAAGATTGAAGGAGTTGCCTTCGGAGGCGCCGGTGTGGGGAGAATTGACGGCAGGGTGGTATTCGTCCCTTTCACAGTGGACGGCGATGTGGTAGAGGCTGCGCTGAAGGTGGTGAAAAAGCGGTATCTTCTGGCGGAAATGCAAGAACTCATTCATGCATCACCCTTCCGGATTGCTCCACCGTGCCCCTATTATATGTCCTGCGGGGGGTGTCACTACCAACATATGGAGTACGGCCATGAACTGAAGATCAAAAAACAACAGATTGTGGATGTCCTGGAGCGGATCGGAGGCCTGTCGTCTCCCCCTGTCGAAGATGTGGTTCCATCGCCGAAAATATACCACTATCGCCAGAAGGCGGAGTACCACTGCACCCGTGATACAAACGGCCGGATCATGACCGGATTTATGAAGGGTGAAGGGTCCGACATCATCGAAATCGAGCGGTGTGAGCTTGTCGAAGAATCGATCAATGAAGAATACGCGATGGTGAAGCACGGTAAAACGGCGAAAATTATTTCCCGAGAACGCATGACCTTCTGGTCCGATGTTGCCTATAAGGCAGATGAGTATATTACGAGAACGGTCAATGCGAAATCATTGAAAGTGCCCTATGGGGGATTCTTTCAGGCAAATGGCGCTCTTGTCGGTCAGTTGGTCGATGCCGTCGTAGAGGCATGCCATCCTCTTGAAGATACGACGATTATCGATTGTTATTGCGGATCGGGTCTATTCACCCTTTTCCTTGCATTGAGAGCAAGGCGGATTTTCGGCGGTGATGCAGACGAGAAAGCAGTCACGTGTGCGAAGGGTAACCTTGAAGCCCAGGGGTTTTCACGGGCCCGTTTTTACGCGGGAAAGATGGAAGGGGTGTTAAAAAAGATCCGTGGAAAGTCAATGCCTCACATCGATAGCGTGATTCTCGATCCTCCGCGCATCGGTTGTGCGGCCGCTGTGCTTGATGAAATCGCAGCCCTGCAGGCGGACAGAATAGTCTATGTGTCGTGCAATCCCGCAACCCAGGCTCGGGATATCCGACGTCTTCTCCAGCAGGGCTACGTACTGGACAGGGTGCGACCTTTCGATATGTTTCCTCGTACGAAACATGTGGAGAATATCGCGCAGCTTCGATACAGTTCGCCCTATCAAGAATAATAGATCCAATGGAAAAAATATTGCTTGACCCACAAGGGAAAAAAAGGATAAGGGCTATGAGTGAAAAAGGTCGGCTTTAATGAGTGAGCCCTCAAAAAATACACGAAAAAAGTAAACAGGCAGGCAACTTTTTTGTCGGAATGGCAATCCCTCGACTGTGAAGCCGTTGCACGCTGAACATGGGGTCCGTGAAGGGGGGATATTTTCCGGAAGCTCGGGGCGACAGCGGGAGATGGGGGGGTGTGCCAGGAGGATGCCTTGCCGGATGAGCGGGGGCATACATGACAGTGATACCGAGTGATGCAGCAACAGTAATTCTGCTTCGCGAGCCGAAGACCGATAAAGGCAGCGGGTTCGAGGTGCTGATGGCGCGAAGGAGCAGTAAAAGCAGTTTCGTTCCCAGTTCTTACGTATTCCCCGGTGGGCGGGTCGACGAAGAGGACTGCCGGCCCGGTATGACCGACTTCTGTAAGGATTCGGATGTCGAGAGGGTGCGGGAGACTTCCGACGAGATGCTGCACCCTGAAAAAAAGCTGGGTATCTGGATAGCCGCGATCCGGGAAACGTTTGAGGAAATGGGACTGCTGCTAGCCTCCCGGAGCAACGGATCTCTTGTCAGGTTTAACAGCAGGGATGAGTGCGCACAGCGATTTACTGAATACCGGAGACAAATAGGGCAGGGGCGCCTGCGATTTGCCGAAATGCTTCATAAAGAAGGCTTGACACTGGCCCTTGACCGTCTTTTCTACTACTCCCGTTGGATTACTCCGGAGTTGTCGCCGAAAAGGTACGACACAAGGTTTTTTATTGCTCAGGCGCCGGACTGTCAGGAGGCGCTCCACGATGGACACGAATTGACCACTCATATCTGGACAACCCCTGAAGAGGCGCTTGCCCACTACAGGTGTAATAAATTTCACATGGTGGTTCCCACCATTGTGACACTTGAAGAATTGTCCCGTTTCGACTGCAGTGCCGATGCCATAGAGTCGACGAGGGGGAAAAAGATCACAAGTGTCATGACGCGACTTGTGTTTGAAAATGAAGAAATAGAGGAGCATGCCCCTGACGGTCGAATATTCAGAAATCTCGTTGCGTCGAAATGAGGGGGCTTCGGGTATATGCAGGATAAAAGCGTGCGACAGCGCTGTTTCCGGTATGTTGCAGGGTAAAAGGGGGGAACTCCCTGCTGAGGCAGGGCAACGTTCCGCCTTGAAGGTCGTTTCACGATCATAAGAAGATCCAGGAAAAGGAGGTTCTATGTCACAGAACAACGGAAACAAAGTGATGAGCGCCAAAGAGGCGGTCAGCCGGTTTGTCAATGACGGCGATGAGCTGATCATCGGCAATTACACGGTCGGCACCTGTTGCGAACTTATCTACGAGATTTGCAGACAAGGGAAGAAGGGTTTCACCATCTTTTCACAGTCAGGTATTCTCGATGTCGATGTGTTGGTCAATGCCGGCGCCGTGGACCGTCTGGTGAGTACCTATGTGCTGCGCTCCGGCGGTAAAAAAGGGGGTGGCGCCGTCGAGCGGGCGATGCAGGCGGGAACGCTCGAATGGGAGGATTACACCAATTTCAATTACAATGCCCGGCTGGTTGCCGGGATGCACGGATTCCCCTTCATTCAGGTTCTGGAAGGCGTGATGGCCACGGATCTGTTCAGAAAGCGCGGCTTTATGGGGGAAGACAAGTACCGCGTCATCAAGTGCCCCTATACGGGGAAGGATATTCTCACGGTACCCGCGGCCAACCCCGATGTGTGCATCATTCATGTACAGCGGGCGGACAGACAGGGCAACGCCCAGTACTGGGGTTCCATGGGAAGCGTTGCCGCCGCGGCGCTCTGCAGTAAAAAAATCATTGTCACCTGCGAAGAAATCGTCGAGCACGACATCATTCAGTCAAGCCCCCATTTAACGATCATTCCCGCCTACAGGGTGAATGCCGTTGTTGAGGTTCCCTGGGGCGCCCACCCCACGGAGGTGTTGGGATACTATAATATGGATCGTTTCTTTTACGGCATGTTCATGATGGCCAATGCCACCGGTGACGGAGCAAAAGCCTGGATGGACGAATGGGTCTACGGCTGCCAGGATCGGGAGGCCTATCTCGATCACTATGCACAAAAATTCGGGATGGGTATGCTGGACAAACTCAAGGCCAAGGCCTTCTATTCAGCGCCGGCAAACTACGGCTCGGCCTTCGGCTCCGCCTGGGATGAAAACGGGTTGGAGCGGACCATGGGCATCACCCTGGAAGAGCTTGAGAAGACATTCGAAGAAAGGAACATGCTCTATGAGTAAAAAATATACGCTGAACGAACTTTTGATCATCACCTGTGCCAAGGAGATCAAAGACTACGAGAACGTCATTCTTGGCGTCGGACTTCCCACTACGGCAGGCGCACTGGCCAAGGCGCTCTATGCGCCCCACGCCACCCTGATGATGGAATCGGGGATCATCGATTTCGAACCGCTGGTGCCGCTCAACCACATTGCCGACGCCCATTCATGCAGGGGGTTTTCCTACTCCACCGATCTCTTTTCCGCATTTACCATGACCTATCGCGGCTTCGTCGATGTGTGCTTTTTGGGGGTTGGGCAGATGGACAAGTACGGAAACCTCAACACAACCTGCATTGGAGACTATTACAAGCCCGACCTCAGACTTCCCGGCTCAGGCGGCGCCGCCGATTTTATTTCCTATGCGAAGCGCACCGTTCTTACCATGCGGGGCGGTCAGTTTGTGGAGAAGCTCGAATACTTTACCTCCCCGGGGCACCTCACCGGCGGTACAAGCAGGAACGATTCGGGACTGTTCCCGAAGGATTCGGGACCATCCATGCTGCTGACCACCAAGGGAGTCTTCCGATTCGATTCTGAGACGAAAGAGATGTATCTCGACAAGATCCACCCCGGGATCACCGTGGAAGACATAAAGAAGGATATTCCCTGGGAACTAAAAGTGTCTCCCGATTTATCGGTGACGGAGCGTCCCACGGACAAGGAAATCGATTTCGTGCGGCACTTCGCGCCCACTGAGGCTGCCGGAAGAGAGCTGGGCACCGAGCTGGCCATTACGTCTGTCTTCAAGCGTGCCCAGGAACGGGGCAAGATGTAAGCAGGGAAATAACTGCACAGGATGCTGAAAGGCCGCATGAAGTGAATCATGCGGCCTTTTACATGATTTTTATTTCACAATGCGCGGATTCTTACTGCCTTCCCTGAACACTGTGAGGCTGCTGCTTTCATTCTTTCTGTGCCTTCTGCTTGGCAATCTCCTCTTCCCGAAGGACCTTGCGAAGCACTTTGCCTACGGCGGATTTGGGAAGCTCCTTTCTGAACTCGACAAGTTTGGGAACCTTGTAGGCAGTAAGTTTTTCTTTACAAAAGGCAATGACCTCGTCTTCCGTCACCGTCTCTCCTTCTTTGGCCACGACGAAGGCTTTTACCGTCTCTCCCCTGTATTCATGGGGAACGCCGACGGTAACGGCATCCTGTATTTTCGGATGCTGATAAAGAACCTCATCCACATCGCGGGGGTAAATGTTAAAGCCGCCGGCGATGATCATGTCTTTTTTACGGTCAACGATAAAGAAGTAATCATCTTCATCCTGGACAGCGATATCGCCCGTGTAAAGCCACCCATCCTTGAGCTGCCCTGCGGTCTCTTCCGGATTGTTCCAATACTCCTTCATGACAAAGGGGGCATTGATGATTATTTCACCTGGTTCCCCCTTCTTTACATCTTCGGTCCCATCCTGAAGATCTACCAGCCGAATATTGGCGCCGGGGATCGGTATTCCAATGCTTCCAGCCTTTTTGAGGCCCAGGATCGGGTTTGACATGCCCACGGAGGTCGTTTCACTCATACCCCACCCTTCGCTGAAGAAGATGCCCATGTCTTTCACCCGTTCAATGAGTTCCACCGGCATTGGTGCGGCCCCGCTGTTGAGCAGCCCCAGCTTTTTGCCGAGATTCTGTTCCGCTGCCTTGGGATGGTTTACCAGGGCCGTAATCAGTGTGGGAACGGTGGGGAAGAACGTAATCTGTTCAAAATTTGCCATGGTGGCAAAGAGTTCGTCAATTTCGAAACGGGGCACCTGTATCTGTGTCGCGCAGCTCCAAATCGCCCAGTTCATCACGACGATATTCCCGTATACATGAAAGTAGGGGAGCACGGCCAGCACATTGCGTTTTTCAGGAGGAGTCAGCGAAATCGTCGGGTTTCCCCAGAGAGCGCAGTTCAGCACACCGGATATGATGGTGCCATGGGCGAGAACGGCGCCTTTGGGCACACCGGTAGTCCCGCCCGTAAACTGGATAACCGCCGGATCGTCAGGTAAAATCATGACACGGGAAAGCCGAGTGTCGGAACTATCTTCAAGCAGTGTAGTAAAATGGAGCCATCCTTCCTCAAGGTCGAGGCTTTTCGCAGAGCTGAGCGGCATTCCCTGGATATAATCGGTTACCGCCGTGACAATCACCTTTGGTATTTTTACCTGCTTTGCCAATGCACGGATAGTGGCCAAGGCCATATCAAAAGTGATGAGGGCCTTTATCTCAGTCACTTCGGAAATTAATTTCAATTCTTCCGCCGTATACAGGGGATTCATATTGACGACGATCGCCCCCAGCGAAAGGGTTGCGTAATATGCGATGGGATATTGCGGGCAATTGGGGAGGTGAATGCCCACACGATCCCCTTTTTTGATACCCAGTTTCCCCAAGGCGTTTGCCATTCTCAGCACTTGCTGGCGTAATTCCCAGAAGGTGATTTCCGTTCCGAAAAAACTCAATGCCGCCTTATCCGGATAGGCGTTCGCAGGGATTTGAAGAAGTTCCGAAACAGGTAAGCGTGGATAACGAATTTCCGCGGGCACATTATAGTCGTAGTGCCGTTGCCATGGTCTGTCTTGCATCATACTACCCCCTCACGTATTTGATTACGGGTGATCCCGATGACGGCGCCGAGGTCGTCGATATGGGGTTCCACGGCGATGCCCTCATGGACACCCTTGGTGCACAGAAATCAGTGTGTTGATGATGGGAATGAAAATACCGGCGACCGAAGAGAGCCTTCCTTGAAGTGGTATAGATATACTGATCATCCACAGGCGCATCCAGTTCTGCCGAGCATTAGAAGAGAAAGAGAGGCGAGGTCCAGGTAGAGGACCTCGCCTCGGTACACGTAATTACTTATACTTCCAGATACTGCTGCTTGATTTCGGGCTGTTTTGCCAGATCTTCCGGAGTCCCCACAAATCCCACATGGGCCTTACCCATGAGGTACAGACGGTGGGCCATGGCAAGGGCAACCTTGATGTTATGTTCGACCAGGAGAATGGCAACGCCGGCTTTATTGATTTCGATGAGCACGTCGCGCACCTCCTCCACCATAACCGGCGCCAATCCCTCCGTCGGTTCGTCGATAAGGAGCAGTTCGGGATTGCCCATCAGCGTGCGTGCAATGGTCAGCATCTGCTGCTCGCCGCCGGAGAGCTGAAACCCCTTATTGCTTCCCCGTGTCTTCAGAATGGGAAAATGCTCATAAATGCGCTCGAGCGTCCATTCGTCGGCAAGGTCATGAGAGTATTTTCCTTTTTTAATTCCGAGAAGTAGATTGTCCGTAACGGTCAGATTGGGGAATATTTCCCTTGTTTCAGGAACATAGCCTATTCCGACCCGTGCTGTTTTATGGGCGGGCATCTGAAGAATCTCCTGCCCCTTGAATACAATGGACCCGGATTTCGGTTTCACAATTCCCATTATGCTTTTGAGCGTGGTGCTCTTTCCCATGCCGTTTCTTCCGAGAAGGCATACAAGCTCACCGGTGTCAACAGTCAAGGAGATGCCCTGCAGCACGTGACTTTCGCCGTAGTATGTATTAAGATCTTTTACTTCGAGAAGCATTCTTATACCTCCGTTTCACCCAGATAGGCATCTTTTACCTGTTGATTGTTTTTAATATCGCTGGGAGCTCCCGTCGCCAGAATCTCCCCGTGATGGAGCACGGTGATCCGATCGGCCAGTGAAAACACCACGTCCATGTCATGCTCGATGATCACCAGTGTCTTCCCCTCGGTAAGGGTGCGGATCAGCTCGACCGCTGCGTGGGTCTCGTCACGCGACATACCGGCGGTCGGTTCGTCCAGCATGACAAGGTCGGGATCGGAAGCCACCGCCATGCCGAATTCCAGCGAGCGGTTCTTCCCATAGGACAGCGCGGACGCGGGAAAATCCCGTTCGGCATACAAATTGAGCCGCTTCAAGACATCGTCTGTCTCTTTCGTGACGTCGTGCAGTTTATCGACGAGGCGCCACATGTTGAAGCGGATGCCCCGCTTTGAGAGAATGGCGGACCTGATGTTCTGAAAGGGTGTCTGCCGTTGAAAGGTGCTGGTGATCTGAAAGGACCGGCCCATTCCGTGCCGGAACAGTTCGTGCGGTGTGGCGCGGGTGATGTCATGCTCTTTGAATATGACATGTCCGCGGCGGGGAATCAATCCGCCGATAATGACGTTGAACAGCGTTGTCTTTCCGGCGCCGTTGGGACCGATCAATGCATGCCGTTCACCCTTTTCAACCTGGAGGTTGATGTCGAACAACACCTCCAAACCGTGATAATCGAAGTAGAGCCCTCTGGTCTCTAATATATTCATCTGATATCCTCCTTAGTTAGCCTTTTTAAACAGTCGCGCCTTGATGGACCACCAGATCCCTATTGCGCCGTAGGGAGCGTACATGACCACCAGGATGAACACGATGCCGTTCACAAGGTCTACACGCTCTGTATATCGGGAAGTGAGTTCGTCCAGGATATGGAGAATGGCGGCGCCGAGGATGGGTCCGAAGAAGCTTGCCACACCGCCGATATAGGCGGCCATCAGCGGGTAGAAGGACACGAATATCGTAAGAACGCCGTCGGTGGAAACCAGGTTGTGAAAGAGGGCATAGACGCCGCCCACCACACCGGCGACCGTTCCTGAAATGATCAGAACTGTAGCCTTGCTATGCTTGACGCGATAGCCGAGATATTCCACGCGGAGGGCGTTGTCGCGGATACCGACCATCACGGTGCCGAAGGGCGTTTTCGTGAGCCACCACATAAAGAAGGTCAGCAGACCCATGACCACAAGCGCGAAGTAATAGAAGTTGGTCGGGTCGGTGATGTCGATATTGGTGAATCCGAGATGGATCGGGGGGGTGTCGTAGCCGGCGATGCCGTCTTCACCTCCGGTGATTTCTCTGAATTTAAGACAGATCACGTAGAGGAGCTGGCCGAATGCCAGGGTCAGCATGGCAAAGGCCGTGCCGGTGACGCGTGCCAGAAGGGGCGCCACGATTAAGCCGAGCACGAGCGCGGCTATGGCGGAGAAAAAAATCACGCCGATGAGGGGGAACCCCGGTATATGGGTCAGCGCCAGCGCAGCAGCGTAGCCGCCGATGCCGAAAAACATGGCGTGCCCGAAGGTAAGCAACCCCGTAAAGCCCAAAAGCAGGTTAATGGTCAGTGCGAAGGTGGCATCCATCATAAAGGTGACGACGACGTTGGTATAGACGATGCCGACCACGTGGGGAAGTACGATCGCAATAATAAGGCCGATAATCCAGGCTATTATGAGTCTTGTCTTTCTGCTCATTGCTATGCCTCCCTTTCGCCGAAGAACCCGGTCGGTTTAATAGCCAGAACAATAACCATAAAGCCGAAGGTAATGACCGGTACCAGGCGGGGAACAAACTGGACGCCATAAGCGTTCAACTCCCCGATTGAGAATGCCGCTATGAAGGCGCCCAAAAGACTTCCAAGGCCTCCTGTGACGACAACGACGAAGCAATCCATTCCCATCTGGTCTGCCATACCGGGAAAGACCGTCAGCAGGGGGGCGGCGCAGACGCCGGCGACACCGGCGAGCCAGGTTCCGATGCCGAAGACGAGCATGAAGACGATGGGCGTGTTGATTCCCAGTGCGCTTACCATTTCGGAATTGGTCACCGAGGCGCGCACAATCTTTCCAAGTCTCGTTTTAAAGAGAATCAGTGCCATAAAGAGGAGGACGACGCAGGCGACCACGATGATGAAGAGCCGGTATATCGGATACTGAATGTGCTGTCCCATGCTTATCAGGCCCTGAAGGGTTTCCGGAACCGTAATGATCAGGGATTCCGTTCCCCAGAACACCTTGACGGCCTCGAGAATGACCAACGACAACCCCAAAGTCAGCAGCAACTCTGCCACGTGACCCATGGAATGGACCTTCCTGAGAAGGAACCGTTCAGCGAGCACGCCGAAAAAGGCAGCGACCACGGGGGAGATAATCAGGGCCAGCCAAAAATTCCCCGTCACCTGCAGCACGGCATAACAAAAATATGCCGCAAGCATGAAGAACGAGGCGTGAGCGAGGTTTAAAATACCCATCATGCCGAATATCAGGGTAAGACCGGATGAAACGAGAAAGAGCAGCATCCCGTAAACCAGCCCGTGAATTCCCTGAGTGATGTACATCCCAGCAACCGAACTCATACGCTAAATCTCCTTTTCTTGTTAATTGTGTAAAATCATAAACGCAACATAACATTTTCCACTGTAGTCCAGGTGGCAAATGCTATTGTTTCCATGTGTATCGTCATGCAATGACTAATTTCATAATGCTACGTTCTTCTATTAACGCGGAAATCGTACGAAAGAAAGGGAGAGCGCTTGTCGAGTTGCACATTCAGACCGCCAAGAGAGCTGCATTGCCCATCTTCTGTCCGAAATGATGCGGCGCCACCCTGCACCGCTCACAGGATGCCTCTTCCCGGCCGTTCAGTCGAAGCCGGGAAACACTGCACCCGCATCCCGAGCAGAGGGACGTCCATCTTTCGATGTATTCGGTCTTCGATCGGATTAAGGGTACAAAAAATCCTCTGGTCCCTTGCATACCCGCGGTTCACTCTTCGAAGCACTTTCTGATAGCGAGAAAGATCGAATTGCGTTGCATCCCCACATCTTTCACTGTACCGCCGATCTTGCTCCTGCATTCCTGAGCCGACAGGTCGATCGTTCAGCGTTACGGTACCGGGTGAACCTAGCCAAAGAGACGATGCTTGTCAAGTAAAAAATTAAAATACCTGAAATAAAAAAAATATGACCCTGGGTCAGTATTATGAGCGTAACTATATGTATATATGAAACATAAAAGGAATAATTGTGCCGGCAATGGGTTAATGAATTTTCAATATTCTGTAGGATGGAAAAGGTTTGAGACGTTTGCGTTTTTTCCAACACAGGCCATTGCAAAAAAACACCCCTCTCGCGCTATGAAGGCATCAATTTTTCATGTGGGGATTCCCCTTCTAAGGAGAAGGGAAATCCCCACGGGGTGAATTGCCGCTCCGTTACCGGTCTATTTCTTGCATCGGTCCAGATCTTCCGGTATGGGATGGGTGCAATACTCAGCCGGGATCCGTATGATGTCTTTTCCGGCGGCCATGCCGTCAAAGAAGGGATTGGGGAATACGTATTCGGTGACGAAGGTGTCGTTTACCGCATGGTGGTCACAGGCGCGCATTTTACGCACCCTAGAGATGGCCTTGTATTCATCGCCTTCCCAGGTGGCGATGATTTTTTCGGGGTCGGTGCTGCCCGCGCGTTCCATCACGTCGAAAAGCCAATAGGTGTCTTCGATGACCTGGCCGAGGGTTCCCGAATTCCACTTATAGAGCTGGCTGTCATAGGGTTTCGACCATGTTTTCCAGCAGTTATTCCAGTCGGTAAGCCACTTGGTACTCTCCGGCGTATCAAAGCCGATGAGAAAGTCCTTCTGGTTGACCAGACCCTTCGTCCCTTCGATACCGACCGCCGTGAGTGCGTTCGGTTCATCGACGTAAATATTGGCGATAGGCAGGTTTACGCCCAGTTCGCGCATGGTCTTGAGCAGATTGCCGCCGTCGGGCAGCCAGTCAGAACTGAAGACCACCTCAGCGCCGGAGGCCGTGATCTTGGTGACGTAGGGGGCGATATCCTTCATGAAAAGGGGATGGTAGGTCTCGCCGACAATAACAGCGTCCGGCTTATACAGTTTGAGTCCCCGTTTAAATCCTGCAGCCATATCATGACCGTACACATAGTCCTGATTGAGAATGTAGAATTTCTTTTCGGGCCGTTTTGAATAGAAGTAGGCAAGTGCCGCACCATGCATCTGAGTTGACTGAATAGTTTTAAAGGTGTAGCGATTGAAATTCTTGCCGTCCATAAGCGTATCTGCAAGGCCGAGGGTGTTGACGAAAATGGTCTTGTATTTTTTTGCCACATTCTGAATGACGAGGCAGTTGTGGCTGCCCGAGGTCCCCCAGAGGACATCCACCTTCTCTTCGAGGCAGAGCTTTTCCGCCTCTTTTTTCGTGGTGGTCGGTTTTCCCTGGGTGTCGCCTTTGAGAATAACGACCTTTTTCTTCTTCCCGTCTACCATAAGACCGCCCCGCTTGTTGATGTCGTAGGCGTTCCAGGTGCAGGTGGCCCAGAAAATTTCACCGTTTCCCGCGGCGGGACCCGAAAAAATCTGAAGCAGGCCTATCTTGACGACATCATCACCTTCGGGGTTTTTGTACGTATTGGGGTCAAAGCCGGTCATATCGGACATTTTGTAAATGTCGAAGGCCGGCATGGCCGTTGCGCTGGTCCCCAGAAAACAGAGGGCCAGGGCACAGATACAGGTAAGAATTGCACATCTTTTTACGAAAAAATTCATACACATACCTCCTTTTAATGTGTGCCGGGATGCTTCCCGGCATTATAAGTACTGAAAAGGGCATGCCGAAAAATTGGTGAACGAAGTCAACCTGTTTCCATAAAAGATGTGTGACCTGTGAAGGAAACATCATGCCCTGTGAACGATTGCAAGGTCAATATATGAATAAATCAAGATCACCTGTGAACACTCTCTCAGGTAGGCAATTTTTATCAGGCGCCCGCCTCGACTCATCTTACACTTGTGCTGAGTATTAAGATAGGACCACACCATTGTCAAGTTCTTTTTACGTTCCCGCAACCGCAGCAGTCACTGTGATTATCGAAAGGTGTTCCCGGAGGTCCACAGTAATGGATTAGTGCGAAGAGGAACGTGACTCGAGAACGGCCGGTCTATGGCAGGGGGAATCATGTAAATTACTTTGCATCTTTCCCTCAGTTGAGGTAAAGACAATCGCGAGACGTGAAAAGTGAAAGCTCATTGTGCGGTTGTGCGAGGGAGCTGTAAATACCAAACAGGAGGATACCAATGAAATTACAGGATCTTTTCAGGCTGGACGGAAAGGTTGCCATAGTGACGGGCGGCGGCCGCGGAATAGGGAAATTCATCGCCACGGGGCTGGCGGAGGCGGGTGCGAATGTCGTGATTACGTCCCGAAAAATGAAAAATCTTGAAGCGACTGCCCGGGACCTTGAAACGCAGTGCGGTGTAAAGGTGCTTCCCATTGCCTGCGATGTGAGCAAAGAGCAGGATATCGATGAGATGCTGAAAACGGTGAAGAATACGTTTCCCCGTATCGACATCCTGGTCAATAACGCCGGCGCCACCTGGGGCGCGCCGACGCTGGAATTTCCCCTGGACAAATGGGATTACCTCTTTGACGTCAATGTGCGGGGCGTATGGATTCTCACACAGAAAGTCGCCAATGTCATGAAGGAACAGGGTGGCGGGAACATCATTAATATTTCGTCCGTCATGGGGTTCAGGGGTTCTGACGAACTGGGTCATCCGGCGGTTCCCTACAATTCAACCAAGGCAGCCATAAATCTTCTTACCATGAATCTGGCTATAAAGCTTGCGCCGTACCACATAAGGGTCAATGCAATTGCCCCCGGATTTTTCGGTACCGACATGATGTCCTATGTGGAGAAGCCGGAGTTTGCAGAGGTCAGGGAAGCGATCTTGAGTGTTGTGCCCATGCACAGGATCGGCGGCGAAGATGACATGAAGGGCGTGGCGGTGTTTCTCGCTTCCGATGCCTCGGCCTTTATGACCGGTCACGTGCTCGTAAACGATGGGGGGCAACTGGCGAAATAGTGACGGCAGTGCCAGTTTTTCCGTCAACGGCCGGTACACAAAAAACCCCGCCTCTCGAGACGGGGTTTTTGATGCCCTTTTTCCCTTGGGCCCTTGATGGCGCCGGGCCTCCCGAATCCTGCGTTATATCGAAACAACTTCCTCGAGAACACTTATTTCGGGTTTGCCGTCGAGAATCGGTCCGATGGCCCTGGAAAACTCCTTGAAATGGGCGCTCGAAGAGTGCGCTTGTATCGCTTCCATATCCCGGTACCGTTCGATGACCACCAGTACATTCGGGTTTGCCTTGTCGCGGCAGATGCCATAGGCCAGCGTGCCTTCCTCTTCCCGTACTTTGGGGACCACCGCCTCAAAAAGTTTGATTGCCTCGTCGACGTTGCCTTCCTTAAGTTTCATTTTTGCTATTATTGCAACCATGTGCGCTCCTTTCTTGGTCCGGGCCATGAAGAAAAACCACCCGTGCATTCAGGTGGTTTTCGCTTCCAGCGTAGTGTAAAAAAGGCTATGCGCTCATGCCGCCCCGTGGTAAGGGCGGCATGAGAGAATATCCTGTCAATCGGGTGCGTCTGCGCGCCTGATCACTACTTTTTGGTGTAATCGTACCAGCCTTTGCCGGTCTTCTGGCCGAAATCTCCACGGGAGACTCTCTTGACCAGTTCCGGTGTCGGCAGGTTGGCTCTGTCGCCGGTCTCCTGGAACAGTTCCATGCCGATGTCGTAGGAGAGATCCAGACCGGTCAGATCGTTGAGGCGGAAGGGACCCATGGGATGGCCGGCGCCGTATACACAGGCCTTGTCGATATCTTCAAAGGAGGCCACGCCCATTTCGAGCATCCACATTGATTCCTTTGAAATGGCCGAGAAGATTCTGTTCAGCACGAATCCCCAGACCTCTTTCTTGATGTGAATGGGTACTTTGCCGATCTTTTCGCAGAGCTGCATCGAGATCTGGGCGGTCTCGTCGGAGACATGGGGACCCTGGACGACTTCCACGAGCTTCATCACCAGTGCGGGGTTGAAGAAGTGGAGGTTGCAGACCTGGGAGGGACGGTTGGTCGCGTCGGCGATTTTGGAGCTTACGATCATGGAGCTGTTCGTTGCCAGAATGGCATGGGCCGGGGCGAATTTGTCAAGGTCGGCGAAGACCTTTCGTTTCAGCGCCAGTCTCTCCAGGATTGCTTCGATTACATAGTCGGCGTCCTTGGATGCTTCTTCCAGACTTGGGGTGAAGGAGATGTTTCCCCTGATTTCCTTTGCCTGATCTTCCGTCATTTTACCTTTTTTCACGCGGCCTTCCAGATAGCTGCCGGCAAAATCTTCGGCCTTTTTAAGAATTTCGGGAATTACATCGGTACATTTTACCTTGTAACCGGAAATAGCGCACTGAAGCGCGATCTGATGCCCCATATTCCCGGCGCCGACAACACAAATGTTTTTAATGTCTTCAATCTTCATAGCATTTTCTCCTTCCGCTCAATATTTTGTGGTGCGAATCGGCCGATTCGCATGTGATTCGTCCATCAGAAACAATACACATAAAAAAGCAGTCTCCCTTCTCCCTCCCGGGGAAGGGAGACTGCCCGAGATACTGCAAAACGATGGTTACCGCTTCAGGTTTTCAATGACCGTGGCCACGCCGAGACCGCCGCCGCAGCAGGAGCCGAAGATGCCGTACTTGCCGCCTCTGCGGATCAGTTCGCGCATGGTGAACATGCACACACGGGGTCCGGATGCGCCGTTGGGATGGCCGAAGGCGATGGCGCCGCCGTTCGGGTTCCAGTCATCCATGTTGACCTTTTCCCCGGTCTGGTTTTCGATTTCCTTGATAACGGCCAGATTCTGGACGGCAAAGGCTTCGTTGCATTCCATGACGTTCATATCCGCAAGTTTCAGGCCCGCCCGCTTGAGCGCCTGGGGCATGGCGTATCCGGGAGCAATACCCATGATCTTGGGATCGACGCCCCAGTCGGCGCCGGCAATCCACTTTGCCATGGGTTCGTAGCCGAGTTCCTTGGCCTTTTCCGCGGTCATCATCAGCACGAAGGCGCTGCCGTCGTTACGGCCGGAGGAGTTGCCGGCGGTGACGGTGCCACCCTGCTTGAAGACTGCGGGCAGTTTGGCCAGGAGTTCCATGGAGGTCTCGCGGGGATGCTCGTCCACCTTGAACTCGATCGGGGGTTTCTTCTTGCCCTGGGGAATGGTTACCGGAATGATTTCCTCGTCAAAGTAGCCGGCATCCATGGCCTTCTTGGCCAGTACCTGGCTACGGAAGGCAAATTCATCAGACGCGAGCCGGGGAATGTCGTACATGACCTGCAGATTTTCCGCCGTGAGCCCCATTCCGATACACTCTTCCGGAACAGGTGAAAGCTGGGTTTCCATCGGCATCGGCGGAATCAGCTTATAGGGGGGCTGGCTCATGGAGAATTTTACCGGGATCTGGCTGTAGGCTTCCATGCCGCCGGCGATGACGATTTCCGCATGGCCGCAAAGGATTTTCCAGGCGGCGTGGTTAATACAGTCGATACCTGAACCGCACTGCATTTCGATGTAGCTTGCCGATGTCTCGTAGGGAAGTCCGGCATAAAGGAGCGCCCAGCGGGCGGGGTTCATGGCGCGGGAGCAATGGGCCGCCGATCCGAGGAACACGCAGTCAACGTGGGCTTTCTCATGAATCTTTGTTTTTTCGATCAGGCCTTTGATGCCGATACCGGCCAGCTCTTCAGCCGAGATATCCCGCAGTGTTCCGCCCATTCTGCCGAATGCGGTACGCATGCCTTCTACAATTACAACTTCTTGTTCACTCATTTCTTACATATCCTCCTGTTTAGTATTAAGAGTTCCACTTTTTTTCTTACCATGCGTCGTTGGCCGCTGCAATTTCCGATGAAGCATCGCGTAGAAACTCGGAAGAAACCGAATATTGCGTGTCCGTGCGCACCGGATGCTTCCTGCGAAACCTGCACCGTCAACAACTGTGAAAATGAAGAAAAGACCCGGCACCTCAATGATGTGCCCCAAACAGCAATCTTTTCCCCCTTCACCGAGCTTGGTAATGTTGCATAAAGCCCCTTAATTGTCCAGAAAAAATTTACTGCCCCGTGAATGGAGTATCCTTCTCCTTTTTTTTTTGGTACATTGAATAAAACCTTGACGAAAGGTGGGGATTGTATCGGAATTCGCCTTTATCAATTTCAGGTATTCCGGAAATCCCGATATGGCGAGAAGAGACCGCAGGGCGGTCGCCGGTTTACAATACAGACAGTGAAAGGAAAGTTCCCATGAATGTGAAAGCCTGTTTCAAACTGAGTTACGGCGTGTATATCGTCACGTCTCTGTCGGGAGAAAAGATCAATGGTCAGATAGCCAATACGGCCTTTCAGACGACTTCTGATCCCATAACCATTGCCGTCAGCATCAACAAAGGCAATCTTACCCACGAATACATAGAAAAAAGCGGTGTCTTCACCATGTCCATTCTGGCACAGGATGCCCCGCTCACCCTTATCGGCACATTCGGATTCAAAAGCGGTCGCGATATCGACAAATTTGAACATGTGCGGTACAAAACCGGCGTTACGAAAGCCCCCATCGTGCTGGACAACACGGTCGCCTATCTCGAGGTAAAAGTGACGAAACAGGTGGAACTCAGCACGCACACTCTTTTTGTCGGTGAAGTCGTCGAGGCTGATGTGCTGAGTGAAGGAGAACCGATGACCTATGCCTATTATCACGAAATTAAAGGGGGCAAGACACCCAGGAATGCCGCCACCTACATAGAGGAAAGGGCGACGGCGACCGCGACGTCAAAAGCCGCAGAAGACTCTCCGGTCCGGTATGTCTGTTCCGTCTGTGGCTATGTGTATGATCCTGAAAAGGGCGACCCTGAAGGGAATATACCCGCAGGTACTGCTTTTGAGGATCTGCCCGATGAATGGACCTGTCCCGTCTGCGGGGCTTCCAAAGATGAGTTTGACAAGGAGTGATTCGAGATTATCTTAAGAGTCATACACTGTAAGGAGAAAAAATCTAAAGGCTTAATGAAAAGGAGCACACCATGGGCAGTGAATTTGAAGCGAGCGATATTTTTGAGATTGCCATGAGAATCGAGGAAAACGGAAGCAATTTTTACCGCTATGCAGTTCAGATAGCGGACAATCAGGAAGCGAAAGCCCTGTTCGAATTGCTTGCCGGCGAAGAGGACACGCATAAAGAAATCTTTAAGAAGTTACTTTCGGGTATTGAACGAAGTGATCCGCCTGAAAGTTATCCCGGCGAATACGGCGCCTATCTGCGGGAGTATGCCGACAATAACCTTATTTTCACCAAAGAGGTGATGGATCGTGAACTGGCCGGAATAAAGGACGCCCCTTCGGCGATTGAATTTGCCATTCGAAGGGAACTGGATTCAATCCTCTATTACCAGGAGATCAAAGGGTTTATTGCGAAGAGTCAGCACGAGGAAATCGACATGATCATCAATGAAGAGAGAAAGCACTTCAAAATTTTGTCGGAACAGAAGAAAAAATACGCGAAATAATAATAAGGAGGAACAAGTCATGGCGGAAAAAATGGAGATTTACAAGTGCGCAATCTGCGGGAATATTGTTGAGGTCGTTCATGGGGGCAAGGGAGCGCTTGTCTGCTGCAACGAGCCCATGAAACGTATGAAGGAGGGAGAAGTTGACGCGGCGCTTGAGAAGCATGTGCCTGTGGTAGAAAAAACCGCCGATGGATTCAAAGTGAAGGTGGGAAGCGCGGCTCATCCCATGGAGGAAAAACACTATATAGAATGGATCGAAGTGATTGCCGACGGAAAGGCCTATCGACAGTTCCTCAAACCGGGGGAAGTCCCCGAAGCGGAGTTCTGCATCAAGGCCGATGAGGTGACGGCGCGTGAATACTGCAACATCCATGGATTGTGGAAAAAATAGTGGACAGGCGGTGCACCCTTCGCAGAGAGGGCGCATCGCACAACACCATCCCTCATACCTGTGGTGCGGCGATTCGAGGGCACAGGGGCAACGTCAATGCCGCGGGAGCGATGATAGTGCGCGGAGTGAGAGGTAGGTACTCGGGATATGCCGCAAGGAGGAGTCATGAGACGAATACTAAGGACGCTGTGTGTAGTGGTGATTTCCTGTATCATCATTACACCCTGTTATGTGAAAGGCGCCGATAAGCCGCCCGCGGTGGGGGAGGAATTCCCGGCAATTACTTTGACAGTGCCGAAAGATTCCATGCACAGGAACTATCTGGGGGTCACGCGGGGAAAAAGTATGACTGTGCCGGACATCAAGGCCGATATGATAATTGTGGAAGTCCTCAGCATGTACTGCCCCCATTGCCAGGCAGAGGCCCCTAAAATGAACGAGCTCTATGACCGTATTGAAAATGATGCCGCCCTGCGAGGGAGGATAAAAATACTGGGCATTGCCGCGGGCAACTCTCCCTATGAGGCGGATGTGTTCAGAAAGAAATACCGTGTTCCCTTCCCGATTTTTGCAGACGGCGACTTTTCCATTCACAGGGCCCTGGGCGACGTACGGACACCCTACTTCATAGGAATTCGCAGCGAAAAGGGAACGACGCGAGTCTTTTATTCAAAGCTGGGCGCCTTCGAAGCAGTGGACGCATTTTTGGATATGATGATAAGAGAATCGGGGTTGAGCGGAAAGGAGAGTGCGAAATGAAAACGACAGGAAATCTTATCCGGGGGATACTCACAAGCGTCCTCCTGGTGGGCCTTTCCCTATCGCCGGCCTACGGTTTGTCCGATGCCTTCAAGGCGAACATCTACAGTCCGAAGAACCTCAAGCCCACCGACAGCGCGCTCAAGGTTAAGATCGGCGACAAGGCACCCGATTTCACCCTGCCCGCCCTGTCGGGAGAGACGTTGTCCCTCAGTCAGTTTCGTGGGAAAAACGTCATAATCTCTTTCGTGCCGGCGGCCTGGACGCCGGTCTGCTCCGATCAGTGGCCCGGATATAATATTGTGAAGGATATTTTTGAAGAACGAAATGCACTACTGCTGGGTATCACAGTGGACAATATCCCCACACTTTTTGCGTGGACGGCGCAGATGGGGGATCTGTGGTTCCCCGTACTGTCCGATTTCTGGCCCCATGGCAAAGCGGCCGATTCCTTTGGGGTGCTGCGCTCCGACGGCATGGCGGAACGGGCAATTTTCGTCATCGATTCCAAGGGGATCATTCGGTATATCGATGTCCATGATATCAATCAGCGGCCATCTCTTGAAAGCATCGTAAAGGCCTTGGATGCGCTCGTTCCATGAACCTGCGTCTCTTAATGCCGCTCTTCGATGAGGTCTACGAGAGGTATGCCCGACGGGATCTTGTGGTCACCGATCCACTGGTCTTTCTTTATCGATTCGACGATCCCGGCGATCGGGAAGTCGTCGGATTTCTGGCTGCCTCTCTTGCCTATGGCAGAGTGGCGCAAATCAACAAGAGCATCGCCGCGGTTCTTGAAAAAATGGGCCCTTCTCCCCGCCGGTTTGTTGCAGGCGCCTCAAGGGAAAGGCTCACTGAAATTTTCGGGAAGTTCAAGCATCGCTTTACCACGGGACATGAACTGGCTGACATGTTGTGCGGCATGAGACATGTGCTCGAACTGCATGGGTCGCTTCGGGCCTGTATGGCGACCGCCCTTGACAGCGACAGGGAGACAATTATCCCGGCCCTTTCCTTTCTTATCGACGAGATAAGGCACGGCGGCGGTGTGGACGCATATAACAGTCTGCTTCCCTCTCCCGTGGGAGGGAGTGCCTGTAAGCGTCTCAATCTGTTTTTGCGATGGATGGTCAGAAAGGACGACGTCGATCCGGGGGGATGGGAGGGAATTGCCCCGTCAATGCTGGTAACGCCGCTGGATACGCACATGTACAGACTTGGGTGTGCGCTGGGCATGACGCAACGGCGACAGGCAGACATGAAGACGGCGCTGGAAATTACGAATGCCTTCAAAACGATTCTGCCGCATGATCCGGTGAGGTATGACTTTGCCTTAACGCGGCTGGGAATCTGTCCCGAGCTGGATGCAAAAGGATTTGTCGATGCCTGTCGTGCGGCTGCACGGACAGAATGTTCGTCACAATGAAAGGAGTACACTGCGATGAAGATTGAGTTCGATAGATGGAAGGTGGCATGGGGAATTGTTTTGGTGATCCTGTCGGCGGCTGCCTACGTTGTGCATTTTTTCATCTTTCGCGATCCGCACCACCTCTTTATTTTTTTGGTGGGCGACGTGGCCTTTGTGTTTATCGAAGTGCTCATCGTAAGCATGATTATCCATGAGCTTCTGAATTATCGGGATAAAAAGAGGATGCTCGAAAAGCTCAACATGGTAATCGGCGCTTTCTTCAGCGAAGTGGGTACCGGATTATTGCGCAGATTTAACAAATTCAACGAAAACGGCGACAAGATAAAGGAATGGCTGATTGCATGCGGTGAGTGGCCGGAGGATAAATTTCAAAGCGCTTCCTCCCAACGTCATCTCTACGAGTGTCGCATTGATTGCCACAGGGGTGATATGCCGGATTTGCAGGATTACCTGGTTGGTAAAAGGGGATTTCTCCTGAATCTGCTGCAGAATTCCAACCTGCTCGAACACGAGACCTTCACCACGCTTCTCTGGGCGGTCTTTCACCTTACCGAGGAGCTTGCGGAGAGAGAGGATGTGAATTGTCTGCCTGAAACCGACTACCGGCACCTCGCCCACGACATGGAAAGGGCCTATACCCTGCTGGTTTCCGAATGGCTTACCTACATGAAACACCTGAAAGGTGAGTACCCCTATCTCTTTTCCCTGGCAATGCGGACCAATCCCTTCGATCCCCAAGCGACTGCGGAGGTGAAAGAGGAAACATGATGATGGCAGTTATATTTATTAACGTGTAGATAGAAGGAGGCGGAATATATGTCGAAAACCGAAGAATATTTACAAGAGGCCTTTGCGGGAGAATCCCAGGCGAACAGAACCTACCTTGCCTTTGCCGAGCAGGCTGATAAAGAGGGCTTCCATCAGGTGGCGCGTTTATTCAGAGCGGCGGCCGATGCCGAAACGGTGCATGCACACAATCACCTCAGGGCGATGAAGGCTGTAAAAAGTACCAAAGAAAATCTCGGGGAAGCCTTAGCGGGCGAGACTCATGAGTTCAGAAGCATGTACCCGGAAATGATAGAAACGGCAAAGGCCGAGGGACACAAAGCGGCCGAGCGGAGTTTTCAGTATGCCCTGGATGTTGAAAAGATTCATGCCGCCCTCTACGAAGGTCTTTTAAATACGCTTGATTCGGCTTCGGAACCGGAAGAGTATCCTTACTATGTATGTCCTGTATGCGGATATACGGCAGAGAGAGATGCGCCCGACCTGTGTCCCGTATGCGGGGCGAAGGGGAAGATGTTCAGAAGGGTGGATTGATCGAACATGCCCGATGTGTCCGGGGGACGGCTGCAGGGACGGCGCCGTCCCCATCGGGTTGCGGTAACGGGTGGTACACTGCAATGAATCAGATTCGTATGCGCTTGAAGTTTGCCCTTGCGGGTTTTGTGGCGGTTATGGCGCTGGGGACCCTCGGCTTCAAGGCACTCGAAGGGGGCACGCTTGCAGATGCCTTCTATTTCAGTATCGTAACCGTTGCAACCGTGGGATACGGCGATATCCACCCCGTGACGACGGCCGGCAAGATACTGGTCCTGTTGATCATTGTGTTGGGGGCGGGAACCTTTCTCGGGGTAGTGGCCAACACAACGGAACTCATGCTGAGCCGGCGTGAGCAAGACCAGAGGATGGAAAAACTGAATCTGGTGATCGGCGCCTTTTTCAGCGAAGTGGGACTTAAGCTTCTCGCCGCGTTTTCCGCCTGTGATCCCGACATTGATCACATTCGCACGAATCTCATTGTCAAAGGAAGCTGGAACGACAAGGAGTTCCGAAGAGTCGAGGCGGCGCTCACTGACTATGACTGCCAGGTGCTGCCTGATACGCTCAATCTCGAAGCGCTGCGGGACGTGCTGGGCGGCAAGAGGGATTTTTTCCTTCGCCTTCTGGAGAATCCGGCGATTCTTGAACACGAACGATTTACCGAGCTCTTGCGCGCGGTTTTTCATATTACGGAGGAGTTGGATTGCAGGGGCGATGTGACGTGTCTCCCTGACTCGGATGTAGCGCATATCACGAGCGATATAAGGCGGGCCTACCGCTTGCTGGTGTACCAATGGCTTGAGTATATGCGGTATTTGAAAGGCAATTACCCCTATCTCTTTTCCCTGGCCATGCGGACCAATCCTTTTGACCGGGATGCCTCGCCTGTGGTAACGTCCGCAGCGGATAGGCCCGATGTGGGCCGTCATGAATGACGTAAGAAGAACAATCCCTCGTATGAAAGGAGATACTGAATGGATATTTCCGGCAATGTGGCCATTGTAACCGGATCGGCGCGGGGTGTGGGCGCGGCCACGGCAAAAATGTGTGCGGAAAAAGGGTGCAATGTAGTCATCAATTACTCGAAAAGCGATGCCCAGGCACGGGAGGTCGAAGAGCTTTGCAGAGGATTCGGGGCAGACACACTGCTCTGTAAGGCCGATGTGGCCGATGATGGAGACTGTCGGCGGATGGTTGCGGAAGCGGTAAAAAAGTGGGGACGTCTTGACATTCTGGTCAACAATGCGGGAACCACCAAATTCTGTGCCCATGACAATCTGGAGGGTCTATCAAAAGAAGACTTTTTGTATATTTATGGGATCAATGTCGTCGGGGTCTATCAGATGGTCCGCGCCGCGGCGCCCCATATGAAAGAGGCCGGGAAGGGATCGATTGTAAATGTAGCTTCCATCGCAGGAGTAACGGGCATAGGAAGTTCCGTTGCCTATGCCGCCTCCAAGGGGGCGCTGATTACCATGACGCTTTCGCTTGCCCGTGTGCTCGGTCCGGAAATCAGAATGAATGCTGTATGCCCCGGGTTTATTCAGGGGAACTGGCTTCGCGAGGGTATGGGAGAAGAAACCTATGAATTTACGAAGCAATACCTGGAATCTACGACGCCGCTTCGCATGACGGCGACGCCCGAAACGGTGGCAGAGGCGATTATGTATTTTATCACAGGGGCGCCTCTTGTGACGGGAGAGACCCTGATCCTGGACGGGGGATTCCATCTTACCTCTACCCCGATAACACGACGCTAGTGCACTCGTGACGCGGGAAGAGGAACAGTCCTTCTCTTCCCGTTTTTCAGTTACAGGAGGAGCAGATCTCCCGGTGTTCGTGCCACGTACTCGGCCCCGGCGACCTGAAGCCGCGCTTCCGGGTGCCAGCCCCAGGTCACTGCGACGGTATGCACCCCGGCTGATTTTGCTTCTCTTATATCGCCGGCCGTGTCGCCTATGTAGAATGTCTCGGCCGGACTTTTATTCCATCGATCCATGGCGTAGGTGATCTTTGCGGTTTTGCTCAACATGAAATCGGCGCCCAGAATGTCGATAAAATGACTGGCCATGTGCTCCCGGCGAAGGGTGTTTTCCACCACTTCTTTCCTGTTCGAAGTAATGACGACGAGAACATTGGCGCCGGAAAGTTGTTGCAGCAGGGGTTTTACTTCCTGAATAACGCGGACCTGGGCATAATCGATGGAGGAAGCAATTGATGCGGAAGCCCGTGCAAACGCCTCCAGCGAAACCCCCTTTTTCTCGATCGCCTCGTAGAAATTTTCCTCAAACAGATCCAGGAAATCTTCCCGTGTCTGAATAATGGGCCGATTGATTGCTTCAAGGCAGGTACGGATCGAATGTTCATAGAGATCGAGAGAATCGACAATGACCCCGTCGAAATCGAAAAGATAGAGATTCTTCATGATAAAACGATTCCTATTGCGTAAAAAGTGTTTTGATGCCTAGGTTCATGGGCGCCCTGACGATTCCCTCCTCGGTGATGATTGCGCTGATATAGTCGTGAGGCGTCACGTCGAAGGCAGGGTTGTATACGTGTGCGCCGGAAGGCGCCGTAGGGATTCCTGCGAGGGTACGCACTTCTTCCGGATTGCGTTCTTCAATGGGAATTTCCTTTCCGTCAGCCACCGCGAGGTCGATTGTCGACAGAGGGGCCGCGACATAGAAGGGGATCGAATGTGCTCTGGCCAGCACCGCCAGTGAGTAGGTGCCTATTTTATTCGCCGTGTCGCCGTTGGCGGCGATGCGGTCGGCGCCGACGATGACAAGATCGATTTTCCCCTGCTTCATTACAAACCCGGCCATGCTGTCGGTGATAATCGTGACGGGGATGCCCTCTTGCATCATTTCCCAGGCTGTCAGCCGCGCGCCCTGGAGCACCGGCCTGGTCTCATCGGCAAAGACCCTGAGACGTTTACCCTCTTCACAGGCTGCCCGGATTACTCCCAGTGCCGTGCCGTAGCCCCCTGTTGCCAGGGCGCCGGCATTGCAGTGGGTCAGAACGGCTGCATTGTCACTGATCAACTGCATGCCCTGACGGCCGATCCGGCGGTTAATGGCGATGTCCTCCTCAAGGATTGCACAGGCATCTTTTCGAAGGCGATCATAGAGGGCCTCGCGGTGCTCATCGCGGCGCCACTTCTCGAAACTTTGTTTCATCCTGTTGATGGCCCAGAACAGATTGACCGCTGTCGGCCGTGTCGCGGCAAATTCTGCACAGACGCGATCAAAGGCAACGGTCAGCGATTCAGGCGGTTCATTGGGCATACCCTTTACGGCCAGGGCGATCCCCATGGCAGCGGCAATACCGATGGCGGGGGCGCCTCTGACAGTCAAGTCACAGATGGCTCGAATCACCTCGCCATAATGCCTGCAGGTGATGCGCTGAAGCGTTCCTGGAAGGGCCTTCTGGTCTATGAGCGTCACGCCCTCTTCCGTCCATTCAATAGGTCGAATCATCTTTCGGAAAGCTTCTTTTTTAAAATTTCATTCACAAGCGTTGGATTTGCCTTCCCTTTGGTCGCCTTCATGGTCTGTCCCACAAAGAATCCGAAAAGCTTGTCTTTGCCCTGCCGGTACTCCGCAAGCTGAGAGGGATTTGCCTTAAGAACCTCGGCGATGGCCGCTTCGAGGGCCCCGGCATCGGTAATCTGCACCAGCCCCTTTTCCTCTATTATGATCTTCGGTTCCTTGCCGGATCTCCACATTTCTTCGAATACATCCTTTGCGATCTTGCCGCTGATGGTGCCGTCTTCTATCAGACCGATCATGTCTCCCAGCGATTGAGGTGTGATGGGGCACTCCGACATGAAAAGCTTGTCCTCCTTGAGGTGGCCCAGGATGTCGCCCATTACCCAGTTGCTGGCACTCTTCGGCTTGCCGCAGCGTGCAGCCGTCGCTTCATAATAGTCGGCAAGGGCCCGTGAAGCCGTGAGGACGCCCGCATCATAGGGGGGAATCTCGTAGTCTCTGATAAAGCGCTCCCGCTTTACCAGAGGAAGTTCGGGCAGACATGCCCGCACCTCCTCGATCCATTGATCGGAGACGACGACGGGCACAAGATCGGGGTCGGGGAAGTATCGATAGTCATGGGCCTCTTCCTTGCCGCGCATGGAATGGGTGACCCCCTGCGCATCATCCCAGAGGCGGGTTTCCTGCACCACTGAACCTCCGCTTTCCAGGATATACTGCTGGCGCTTTATTTCATACTCCAGTGCCCGCTGCACGTTTCTGAAGGAGTTCATGTTCTTCAACTCAGCCCTGGTGCCGAATTCTTCCCGGCCCTTGGGTCGAAGCGATACATTGGCATCGCATCGGAAGCTTCCCTCCTCCATATTGCCGTCGCAGATCTCCAGGTATACGAGGATTTCGTGCAGTCTTCGCAGATATTCTGCCCCTTCCTCGGGACTTCGCATATCCGGTTCGCTTACAATCTCTATCAGCGGCACTCCGGTACGGTTGAAATCGACGAAGCTTACCGGCGTGCTCTCGTCGTGAATCAATTTACCCGCATCCTCTTCCATGTGAATCCGGGTGATGCCGATTCTTTTCTTTGCGCCGTCGGCATCCACATCGACGTAGCCATGCTCGGCCAGTGGGTAGGCGTACTGGGATATCTGATAGCCCTTTGGAAGATCGGGATAAAAATAATTTTTTCGCGCCCACACATTGGAGGGATTGATGCGGCAATTCGTTGCCAGGGCCATTTTCATGGCAAATTCGACCACTTTCTTGTTAAGCACCGGCAGCACGCCGGGCATGCCGAGGCACACCGGACAGGTGTGACTGTTGGGCGCGGCACCGAAACGGGTGGAACAGCCGCAGAATATCTTGGTGTTCGTGAGGAGCTGGGCGTGTACTTCAAGCCCTATTACCGGTTCATATTCCATTATAGCAAAGGTCTCCTTTTTTCTGTTTTGAGATGCCGTTCAAAGGCAGCAGCGGCCTGAATCAGTGTGCCTTCCTGAAAGTGTCCCGCCATGAGTTGCATGCCGATCGGCAGGCCGCGTTCCGTGTGCCCGCAGGGAATGGATATCCCCGGAATACCTGCGAGATTTACGGGAAGGGTAAAAACATCGGAAAGGTACATCTGAAGGGGATCATCCGTTTTTTCACCAACCTTGAAGGCCGGCGTGGGGGTTGTGGGTGTAAGAATCACGTCGCAGGTTTTGAAGGCCTCGTCAAAATCCTGCTTCATGAGTGCGCGGATCTTTGACGCCTTTTTATAGTAGGCGTCGTAGTATCCCGAGGAGAGGGCATAGGTGCCGATCATGATCCTTCTCTTGACTTCGGCGCCGAATCCCGCGGAACGGCTCATCTTATACATATCCATGAGGTCGTGGTTCCCGGGCGCCCTGAAGCCGTATTTCACGCCGTCATAACGGGCAAGATTCGAGCTTGCCTCGGCGGGCGCCACCACGTAATAGGCGGCAACGCCATAGCGGCTGTGGGGAAGAGAAATGTCGAGGCACTTTGCGCCGAGCTTTTCAATGGAGGCAATGGCCCTGTCAACGGCAGCCGTTATTTCCGAATCGATTCCCTCGATAAAATATTCCCTGGGGATGCCGATGGTCCAGCCTTCGATGTCTCTGTTTACAAAGCTCCGATAGTCGGGAACCTCAATGGGGACGGAGGTGGATTCCTTCGGATCATATCCCGCGATCGCATTCATCATGATAGCGCAGTCTTCCACATCTTTGGTGAAAGGGCCGATCTGATCCAGCGACGATGCAAAGGCAACGAGACCGAAGCGGGAAACCCTTCCGTAGGTCGGCTTTAACCCCACAACGCCGCAGAGCGCCGCCGGCTGCCGAATGGAACCACCCGTATCCGAACCGAGAGAGGCGATGCATTCGTCAGCGGCAACGGCTGCCGCTGAACCGCCGCTGGAACCTCCGGGGATTCTTTCCAGATCCCAGGGGTTTCGTGTAATGCCGAAATAGGAAGTCTCCGTCGATGATCCCATGGCAAACTCATCCATATTGGTTTTACCCGGAAATACGGCGCCCGCCTCTTTCAGCTTTGTGATCACCGTGGCATCGTAGGGGGGTATGAAGTTGTGCAGTATATGGGAACCGCAGGTGGTCCTGATCCCCCTGGTGCAAAGAAGATCCTTTATGGCGATGGGGATCCCCATAAGGGGGGAAGCGTTTCCCTTTTGTAGTGCTTCATCGGCCCTGCGGGCAGTTTCAAGGGCCTCCTCTTTCAGAATTGTGATGTAGGAATGAACCCTTTCCTCAACGGCTTCAATTCGTTCAAAGACCGAGGCAGTGATATCCACCGAGGATGTGTCGCCGTTACGCAATTTCTTTTCTAATTCGTGAATCGTCGATTCGTAAAGTTTCATGGGATTCCTCATTCAATAACCTTGGGAACCTTGAAAGAGGCTCCGTCATCATCGGGCGCATTAGCCAGCGATATTTCAATGGGAAGCGACCCCTTTTCCTCATCGTCTCTGAATGCATTGGTGAGGGCAATTGCATGGGTCAGCGGTTTTACTCCGGTGGTGTCGACCTTATTGAGGATATCCATGTAGAGCAGGATATCGTTAAGCTGTGAAGTGAATTTTTCGTTTTCTTCATCGGTGAAATTAAGGCGCGCCAAATGAGCCACGTAGGCGACCTCGTTTTTTGTTATCTTCAAAAGTCCCTTCCTCCTGTGTGACGTGATTACATTAATGATTAACTACATTCCAATAGGGAGCGATTCTATTTATAACCTTTGCAATGAGTGCGTCCACTGACGGATCGGCCTCTTTCACTGTCGCCTCGAGATAGTCCGTCGATGTGTGAACCCATCCGCTCATCTCCATCAGGACCGCCTCGATGGACCGGGTCATCGCCTCGATGTTGTATCCGCCTTCCAGAGTGACCGCCAGGCGTCCCCCGCAGCAGTGCTGCGCAATGTCGAGCACCACGCGGGTCAGGGCGGCAAATCCCTGCGGCGACACCTTCATCATTCCGCCGAGACGATCCTTTGCGCAGATGTCAAAGCCGGCCGAAACGAGCACGAACTGGGGGTTGAAGGCGACTGCCACGGGTTCGAGGATCTTTTTGTAAATAGTGAGAAATTCCCCGTCACCCTGCCTCCGGGGAAGCGGTACATTTATCGTGTATCCTTCCCCCTTCCCCCGACCTGTCTCATTGATGCTGCCCGACCCGGGATAAAAGGGGTATTGATGGGTCGAGAAGTACAGCACCTCCGGACTTTCATAAAAGGCGTGCTGGGTGCCGTTGCCGTGGTGAAGATCCCAGTCGACAATAAGAATTCGTGTAAGTCCGTAGGTTGCCCGCGCATAAGCGGCGGCAATGGCCACGTTGTTAAAGAGGCAAAACCCGGCCGAACGATTTGACTCGGCATGGTGTCCCGGAGGTCGTATCAGTGCAAAGGCGTTTCCGAGGTTTCCCGCCATGATGGCGTCCACCGCGCTGAGAAGCCCGCCGGCGGCAAGCAGCGCCACTTCGTAGGAATCCGAAGATGTCACCGTGTCGGGATCCAGGGTTGTGGATTTTTTCCCGGCAGTCGCGGCCACACGTGCAATATAAGAAGACCGGTGGATCATTTCAATCTCTTCAACCAAAGCCATTCGCGGTGTGATGCGAGTGAATGCGGATCGCATCTCAGAGGTCTCGAGCATTTCATATATGGCTTCAAGTCGCTGAGATGCTTCCGGGTGGTAGGCGCCTGGATCATGGCGGAGATACCGTTCATCGACTACAATGCCTGTGCGGGAACACACCCGAGACTCCATAAGACCCCCTGATAAATGACGGATTTTTTTATCACAAGCCGGATTGAAATGCAAACCGAGAAGGGCCGATTTAAAAAGAATCCTTGCTATATTGATTGCAGAATGAAATATTATTTGAACAGCCGCTGCAGGCGCCCTCTTCATCAATGAGGCCATGAAACAGATTGACAAGGAAGGAACACTGAATATATAGTCACCTATCTTACGAAACGAGGGATTGGTATGTTTGGCATCGGAATGCCTGAACTAATTGTAATTTTAATAGTTGCCCTGATCATCATCGGTCCTAAAAAACTGCCCGACCTGGCAAAATCTCTGGGAAAGGGGTTGGCCGAGTTCCGGCGGGCCACCGATGATGTGAAAGAATCGATCAATGTCGATAAATTTAAAGATGATGCAAGCGAAATCAAGGACTCCCTTCTGTACGGCACAGGCGATAAGGAAAAGGGTGATACAAAAAGTGCCGAAAAGAAGGAGCAATGAGTGGTTCATTTCCTGCAAATTCACAGATTAGCCTGATAAAAGCATCCGCCCATGGAAAATACTGCTATTGACGAAGAAAAAATGCCCTTTACCTCCCACCTGGATGAGCTGCGCAGCCGGCTGATGAAAAGTCTGGCGGCAATCGGGATCGGTTTCGTGGCATGCTATTTTTTCAAGGAGCGGCTCTTTTCACTCCTTCTGCTTCCCCTTGCCGACATAATGCCTGAGGGGAGCGCCATGATCTTTACAAGTCTTCCCGAGGCCTTTTTTACCTACCTCAAGATCTCGTTTTTTGCTGGCATATTTCTGGTAAGCCCCTTCGTCCTGTATCAGATATGGCAATTTGTATCTCCCGGCCTCTATCAGTCGGAAAAAAAATATGTTGTGCCCTTTGTGGCATTTTCCACCCTGTTTTTTGTCGGCGGCGCCTGTTTTGCGTACTTTCTGGTCTTTCCTCTGGGGTTTAAATTTTTTGTGGCCTTCGGAACCGATCTGATAAAACCGATGCTTTCCATGAAGGAGTATCTTGCCTTTTCGATGAAGCTTCTGCTTGCCTTCGGGGTCATCTTTGAACTTCCTATCTTTATGTTTTTTATCGCCCGCATTGGTCTGGTGGATTCCACGACGTTGATCAAGAAGAGAAAATATGCTATTCTTCTCACCTTCATAACCGCTGCGCTTTTGACCCCTCCCGATGTAGTGACGCAATGCATGATGGCGGTGCCGCTGATCATTCTTTACGAAATCAGCGTGTGGGTCGTCAGGATGGGAGAGAAGAAAGGGGGGGCACTCAATAAAGAGGGGTCCGGCGAGGAGCATGAAGAAAAGGAATAAATTGGAGGGAGACGATGCCGGTAAAAAGAAAAGGTCGGCAGCATCTCTAATCATAAAACTTCTGATCGGCCTTTTTCTTGCCGCTGTCATCGTCGCTGCCTTCGGAGCATGGACACTTTACTCTCTCAACAACGATCTTCCCAGCATTGCGGCACTGAAGGATTACCGGCCCAGCATCATCACCCGCGTCTATGACGACGACAGCGAGTTGATCGACCAGTTCTATCTCGAAGACCGTAAGCTTATCCGGATCGAGGATCTGCCCCGTTTCGTCATACAGGCCTTTGTGGCCGCCGAAGACGCCCGTTTTTTCCAGCACAGCGGCATTGACCTGCAAAGCATTGTGCGGGCCTTTTTAAAGAACCTCAAGGCCGGCGCCATTGTGCAGGGTGGAAGCACCATTACGCAGCAGGTTGCCAAATCGCTCTTCCTGACGCCGGAAAAGAGTTATATTCGGAAACTCAAGGAAGCGATGCTTTCCAGTAAGATTGAGCGATATTTAAGTAAGTACGAGATATTGAACCTCTATTTGAACCAGATTTACCTGGGCCACGGCGCCTATGGTGTCGAATCGGCCTCGCAACGGTATTTCGGAAAACAGGCGAAGGAATTGACGCTCACGGAGGCGGCGCTTCTGGCAGGACTTCCGAAGGCGCCCAGCAGGTACAGCCCCCTGTATCATTTCGATCTGGCGCGAAACCGGCAGATCTATGTGCTCAGGAGAATGGCGGAAGACGGGTATATTACGGAAAAAGAGCGAAAGGACGCCATTGATGCCCCCCTTGTGGTGCTCAGAGATGAAGAGAAAGAAAAAATCGCCCCCTATTTTACCGAAAATGTGCGCCGTTATATCCAGACCACCTATAGCAGCGATGTGCTCTACAAAGAAGGGCTTGAAGTGTATACGACGCTGAACGCGGCCATGCAGAGAGCGGCGCGCCGCGCGGTCGTGCGGGGACTTCGTGAACTGGACAAACGGCAGGGATATCGAGGGCCTTTGGAACATATCCCCCTGGATCGCTTTGACGGCTATCTGGAGACGTCTACGATGGAACAAGGAGGCGGCAGGGCATATGAAAAAGGTGAAATCGTCAAGGCCCTTGTGGTCGATGTAAACAGCGAGAAAAAGATTGTGTCCCTGAGGGTGGGCGCCCATCGAGGGACCATGGTACTGAAAGACATGGCCTGGGCCCGAAAACCCGATCCTGATGTCGCCTACAAGGCCGATCCGGTACAGGACCCCGCAGACGTAGTGAGGGTCGGGGATGTGGTGGAGGCGTTGATTGTCGATACTGTCGAGGAGGAGGGGAATTCCCTGTTTATGCTTGCCTTGGAGCAGGAGCCTGAAGTCCAGGGCGCCCTTGTCTGTCTGGATGCGAAAACCGGTGAAATAAAGGCAATGGTGGGTGGAAGAAGTTATGGAAAAAGTGAGTTCAATCGGGCGACACAGGCAAGACGCCAGCCCGGCTCCGCATTCAAGCCGTTCATCTATGCCGCTGCCTTTGATAAAGGCATGACCCCGGCATCCATAGTGATGGACACCCCGATAATTTTTCGGGATACGCTGAAAGACAGTTCCTGGAAGCCGCACAACTACGAGGAAAAGTTTTACGGTCCCACACCACTGCGCACCGCCCTTATCAAGTCGCGCAATCTTGTCACGATTAAGGTGCTTAAGGATATCGGGATCGATTATGCCGCCGACTACGCCCGGAACCTGGGCATTTCCTCTCCCCTTGCGCGGGATCTCTCCATGGCGCTGGGGAGTTCCGGCGTTACGCTGCTCGAAATGGTAAAGGCCTATAGTACTTTTGCCAACAACGGGAAAAGAGCCGAGCCCTTCTCCATAAAAAGAATTGTTGAGAGAAACGGGACGGCGCTGGAGGAGACAAAGCCCAATATTGAACAGGTGGTAGATCCGAGAATTGCCTATATCACCTGTCATCTTCTTCAGGAGGTGGTCCAGCGCGGTACCGGCTGGCGGGTGAAGGCCCTGAAAAGACCCGTGGCGGGAAAGACGGGCACGACGAACGATCTTTTCGATGCGTGGTTTATCGGTTTTACTCCGTCACTGGTCACGGGAGTATGGGTGGGATACGACGATCTCAGACCCCTGGGGAGGCATGAAACGGGTTCCCGTGCCGCAAGCCCCATCTTTCTCTATTTTATGGAAAAGGCGCTTGAGTCAAAACCGGTGGAATCCTTTGCGCCGCCCGACGGGATTGTATTCGCCCGTATCGATCCTGAAACGGGAACGCTTGCAAAGCCGGGAGCGGAAGAGAGCGTATTCGAGTGTTTTCTCGAAGGGACCGAACCGTCTCACACCGATATGATGACCCTGCGTGATGCGCCAAAATCGGATTCGCAAAAAATCGACCTCGACAGTTTTATGAAGAGTGATAAGGAGGAGTTGTCGCGATGATTATTTTAAATGACAAATTAGGGAGGGGAAAATGCAAAGATCGATAAAGATTACTGCGGTATTTCTATTGTGCCCCCTGTTTGTGTTATTTGCGGCGGCACCACTCATGGCGGGCGGGGCGTATAAAAATATCAGTGTTAAGAACACGTTAGACCAGCATGCCTATGTGATGATTGATAGCGACTTTGATGCTCCCGGGTATGGCACGGATACAGATGAAGCGTCAATTGATCCAGGCGGCAGTGTTAATGTTGTCTTCGACTGGCATTACCATCCTACCAGGATCAGAGTATGGTGTGATAACAAATGGCGGATTGATTACAGCGTTACCGCTGCAGAGCAGGCAATGGAGTCTACTCGTTGGGAGATCCGCAGAGATGACGGAGGCAGTTATCTTCTTGTACGCACGTAAAACTGGTTCAGCAGGTGTGGAATAAAATAAAGTAAAAAAATGCTTGACAAGAGATATTTTTCGCGTATAGTCACACTTTAGCTATAATGAGGAGTGTTAAATGACAGGTCGGTTTGGGGTCGTACTTAGCAGCGTATATGTACTCGTAGTAGTACTTACGGGGACTGCTGCTCGATCGCGCTGACATAAATCACGAAAACGAGCCGCAGGCCCCGTAAAGCCTGCGGCTTTTTTATTTCGAAAAAGCCGCTTTGCAGAAGAAAGCGGCTTTTTTAATTTACGAGAACTTTGAGGGAGACGACGATGGAACGTTCAGGAGCAGAAATACTGCTGCAAACATTAAAAGAAGCAGGGGTCCAGCATATCTTCGGATACCCCGGAGCGAACACTCTGCCCGTTCATGACTGTCTGAACGAAAGCTGCATAGAACATTTGCTTGTGCGGCACGAACAGGCAGCGGCGCATGCCGCTGACGGGTATGCCCGAGCCACCGGCAAGGTAGGCGTGTGCATGGCCACATCGGGGCCGGGCGCCACCAATCTGGTGACGGGAATCGCCACCGCCTACATGGATTCCACACCCATGATCGCCCTTACGGGGCAGGTCACCACCAATCTTCTGGGAAGCGATGCCTTTCAGGAAACGGATATAATCGGTATTACCATGCCGATTACGAAGCACAGTTTTCTGCTGCATAATGTCAATGACATCGCCGCCACGGTACGGGAAGCCCTGCATATTGCGACGACAGGCCGTCCCGGTCCGGTGCTTATCGACATGCCCAGGGATATTATGGCCGCGCGGACCCAAGAGAAGGAACAGCGCGATATAGAACTGCCAAGCACGGATCACACCCCCCTGACCGGTCCGGACAAACGTCAGTTGCAGCAGATCACCCGGTACCTGAACGAGGCGGAAAAGCCCGTGCTTATTATCGGCGGTGGAGTCAAGCTGGCATCCGCCTTTACGGAGATGGCCGATGTGATTATGAAAGGGAAGCTCCCCTTCGTCACCACAATGATGGGTATCGGGTCGGTGGCGACGACGAACGGCTACAATCTCGGATTTATCGGCACGCACGGCAACGATCTGGCAAACCGCATGGTGCATCAATCAGATTTCATTCTTGCCATTGGTGCGCGCTTCAGTGATCGCAGCACCTCCGTTATCGAAGAATTCGCTCCTTTGGCAAAGATTGCCCAGATCGACGTCGATCCGACTTCGATCGGGAAGAACATCAAAACGGATATGTCCGTAGTCTGTGATTTGAAGCTGGCGCTGGAAGAAATGATTACACTGATTGATGAAAAGGACAGGGCCGAATGGCTGTCGAGGATACAGAATGAGCGGACCAAACTGCAGCAGAACGGCGGCGCTGGTGGATGTGGTCCTGCAGGCGATTTCATCGAACAGGTGCAGAGCGCAATGCCGGAAGAAACGATTGCCGTCGCCGATGTGGGTCTGAATCAGATCTGGACGGTGCGTTCATGGAAAGTCGGCATTCAGAGGGGACTGATCACCAGCGGCGGGATGGGCACCATGGGATTCAGCGTGCCCGCGGCCATGGGTGCCAAGGTCGGCGCTCCCGACCGGGGCGTAGTCGTCTTTACCGGTGACGGCGGATTTTTTATGAACATTCAGGAGCTGGCAACGATCAGCTGCTATAATCTGCCTGTAAAGATCGTGGTCTTCAACAACGGCAACCTGGGAATGATACGCCAGATTCAGGATCTTTTCTATAATTCGCGCTTTCGTGACAGCCAGCTTGGTGGAAAGGTTGATATAGCGGCAATTGCCAAGGGGTTCGGCATTGCATCGGAGAAAGTCGATGTCGCCAATGCCGGAGCGGGCATAGACGAGATGTGCAGTACCGACGGACCCTTCCTGCTGGAGGTGCTCGTGGACCCGGACAACTATGTCTATCCGATCATACCCCCGGGAAGATCGAATGTGCAGATGATTTACGGGCGTTCCGATTAAGTAAGATGGTATACAGGCGATTCAGAATTGAGAGGAGTGGAAAGGAACAATGGAAATTAGAGAACATGTGATATCAATGCTGGTCAACAACAGACCGGGCGTTCTGGCGCGGGTCTCCGGTGTGTTCGGCCGTCTTGGTTACAACATTGAGAGTCTCTGTGTGGCCGAAACCATTTCACCGAAAGTGTCGCGCATTACCTCGGTGAGCAAGGGAGATTCGCAGTTCATGGAGAAGGTCAGAAAGGCCCTGAATCGACTGGTTGACGTGATCGAGGTGACGGAACTGGAAGATACGCACTCGGTCAAACGGGAGATGATGCTTATAGGCCTTCCCTTCGACAAGGCCCATCGGGCCGAAATCACGCAGGCGATTTCCCTGTTCGGGTGTTCAATTGTGTCGATGAAGGACGACTATCTGATAATCCAGGCGGTGGGGTACAAGGGAGAAGTGGAAACGGTGCTCAATTATTTGAAACCGCTGGGCGTAAAGGATATCTGCCGGACAGGCGCCATTGCGCTGGAAAATAAATAAAAAGGAGCCGATAAAATCGCTTGACAGTACACGACATTTCTGATAGCTAAGCGCAGTTATTTCAATACGAATCGGAAAGATCAGATTTGTCGGCATGACTACTGAGAGAAATTTTATAATTAGCGGCGTAATTATAATTATCTCCTCCCATACGAGGGGCTGGCTAATGGTCTGATCTTTTTACCATAGGAGAACTAAGAACCGTTACCGGCTCCCCGGTAGCGGTTTTTTTTTAATAATGAGGAGGTGTTGTGTGGAATTCACAGGTGCACAAATATTAATCCGGTCATTGCTTGAAGAGGGTGTCGACACGATTTTCGGCTATCCCGGTGGTTCGGTTCTCGATATATACGACGAACTGTACAGGTCCTCAATACACCATATACTGGTGCGCCATGAGCAGGGGGCCGCTCATGCCGCCGACGGGTATGCCAGATCGTCGGGAAAGGTAGGCGTCTGTCTCGTAACTTCAGGTCCCGGCGCCACAAATACGGTAACCGGCATTGCTACGGCCTATATGGACTCTATCCCCATGGTTATTCTGACGGGACAGGTGCCGACTCCTTTTATCGGGACCGATGCCTTTCAGGAGGCCGATATCACCGGCATCACTCGGCCCTGCACCAAGCATAATATGCTGGTGCGACGCGTGGACGAGCTGGCAAAAACCATAAGGGAGGCTTTTTACATTGCCCGCTCCGGCCGTCCCGGGCCGGTCCTCGTCGATCTTCCCAAGGATGTCATTCAGGCGAAGGCCGAATATCGCGAAGGAGGGCTTTCCCGATCGACTATGGCGGAACCGGTCTATCTTCCCGATCCGAAACAGCTCAAAGAAACACTTGAATTGATCAAGGGGGCGAAAAAGCCGGTGGTGCTGGTAGGGGGCGGTATCATTCACAGCCGGTCGAGTGCTGAGCTTGCCGAGTTTGTGCGAAAGCTCAACATGCCTGTCGCTTCAACACTTATGGGCCTGGGATCGTTTCCCGGCACCGATCCCCTCTGGCTTGGGATGCTTGGGATGCACGGCACCTACTATGCGAATATGGCCATAAGCAATTGCGATCTGCTGCTCACCCTGGGCGTGCGATTTTCCGACCGCGTCACCGGGAGGCTCTCTTCCTTCGCGTCGAATGCGACCATCGTGCAGATCGATATTGATGCCGCATCGATTAATAAAAATGTGCTCGTCCATGTGCCCATCGTAAGCGACTGCAAGTCGGCCCTTGTGCAACTGAACACCATACTGGATAAGAACGGTCTTTCCGCGCTTCGGGAAGGACGAAAGGAGTGGCTCGCACAAATCGAGCGCTGGCGGCTCGAGGGTCCTATGAGCTACTGTAAGAGCACTACCATCAAACCGCAGAAGGTCATCGAAACGCTCTACGAACTCACAAAGGGGAACGCCATTATCGCCACCGAGGTGGGACAGAACCAGATGTGGACGGCGCAGTTCTTTCGGTTCAATGAGCCAAATACCTTTCTTACCTCTGGAGGATTGGGGACCATGGGCTATGGCTTTCCGGCGGCGATTGGCGCTCAGGTGGCCTTTCCCGATAAATTGGTGGTGGACATCGCCGGCGACGGAAGCATTCAGATGAACATTCAGGAACTCGCCACAGCGGCAAATTATAACCTTCCCGTCAAGATCGTGATCCTGAACAACGGATATCTGGGAATGGTGCGCCAGTGGCAGGAACTTTTTTATGAAAAACGCTATTCCCACACTGATATCGGCAGCAGTCAGAGGCCCGATTTTGTGAAGGTCGCCGAGGCATACGGCATCGTGGGCTTGAGGGCGACACAACCGGATGAAGTGGAAGCGACGCTTCGAAAGGGTCTGGAGACGCCGGGACCGGTGGTAATGGAATTTATAGTCGAAGCCGAGGAGGGCGTCTATCCCATGGTAGGTCCCGGGGCGGCCTTGACGGAAATGAAACTGGTGCGGGATACAGGGCTTTAGAAAGCCCGCGTGCGGATAGTATGCGATGTCCGTCGCTTGCAGAACCTGTACCGGAAGGTCGGCCTGTCTCTATCGGGCCCTGTGATTTTCTGATTGATGAAAGGATTGCAAACCTATGGAAGTAAAGGATCATACGATTTCACTTCTGGTGAATAACAAACCCGACGTGCTTGCCCGGATTTCAGGACTTCTGAGCGGCCGGGGATTCAATATAGAAAATATAAGCGCCAACGTGACCATGAATCCCGAGGTGACCAAGATTACCATGGTGACAAAGGGCGACGCGAACACCGTCGTGAAGATAGAAAAACAGATGCAGAAACTGGTGGATGTCATCGAGGTGACCCACGTAAAGGCGAGATCGTCGATACAGCGGGAGATGGTGCTGATTCGTGTGAGCGTCACACGGGACAACCGGGGAGAGGTCATCAAAGCCATTGAAGAATTCGGGAGCAGGGTCGTGGCGGAGGGTCCTGATTGTTTTCTGTTCGAGTTGACGGGGGTCAAGAAGGATATCGATCGGGCCCTGGCATATTTCGAGACACTTGGCATTGAGGACATGAGCAGATCGGGAATGGTTGTATTATAAATAAATAATAAAAAGTGAGGAGATGAAAGATGGCGGAAATAAAAATCGGAGATGTGGTCGAAGAGGTGATCACGGCGGACGAATTTACTCTGGAAATGGCTCGTGAAGTGCTGAAAGACGAGGTCATTGCCGTGCTCGGCTACGGTGTGCAGGGACCGGGACAGGCGCTCAACATGCAGGACAACGGATTCAAGGTCATTGTGGGACAGCGGGAGAGCGAAGAGTTCTACTGGAACAAGGCGATCAATGACGGGTTTGTGCCCGGCGAGAGTCTCTTCTCCCTGGAAGAGGCGGCGAAGCGAGGCACCATTGTCATGCTGCTGCTTTCCGATGCGGGCCAGGCGGCGGTATGGCCGAAAATCAAGGATTTAATGACCGCAGGGAAGGCCCTCTATTTTTCACACGGGTTTTCTATTGTCTACAAGGAACAGACGGGGATTGTCCCTCCCGCCGACATCGATGTCATCATGGTGGCGCCCAAGGGATCGGGTTTGACGGTTCGAAGAAATTTCCTTGATGGAAGCGGCATCAACTCCAGCATCGCCGTGTTTCAGGATGCCACCGGCCGTGCCATGGACAGGACGAAGGCGATCGGCATTGCCGTCGGTTCGGGATACCTTTTCCCCACCACCTTCGAGAACGAAGTGTTCAGCGACCTGACCGGCGAGCGCGGCGTCCTTATGGGATGCCTGGCCGGCGTAATGGAAGCCCAGTATAACTGTCTCAGGAAACACGGCCACAGCCCCAGCGAGGCTTTCAATGAGACGGTGGAAGAATTGACCCAGAGCCTGATCCGTCTTGTGGGAGAAAACGGTATGGACTGGATGTACGCAAACTGTTCCACCACGGCGCAGCGCGGCGCCCTCGACTGGAAAAGCCGGTTCCGCGAGGCCGTTGATCCGGTATTCGATGAACTCTATGAAAGTGTGAAATCGGGAAAAGAGACGGAAATTGTCCTGCGGGTAAACAGCGCCCCCGATTACCGCGAACGGCTTGAGGAAGAGCTGAGCGCGATGCGCACTATGGAGATGTGGCAGGCCGGAACCGTCCTACGAGAGCTTCGTCCGGAGCGGCGGGGCAAGAAGTAAGCGGCATTGCCAGATCCGAGTGTGGAGAGGGTGGAAAGACCGAGTATTCCCTGCAGTGGTTCCGTTGCCCTCTCCATGAAACCATATTCATCGCTTTACCCCTCAACGACACAAAAAAGGACGATGAAATGAGAAGTGATCTTATGAAAAAGGGTCTTGAGCGAGCGCCGCACCGATCGCTCTTCAAGGCCATGGGCTATACCGACGAAGAGCTGTCCCGGCCGATAATCGGGGTAGTAAATTCGGCCAACGAAATTATTCCCGGCCATGTACATCTCAACACTATTACGGAGGATGTGAAGGCGGGAATCAGAATGGCAGGCGGAACGCCGGTGACATTTCCCACGATCGGCGTCTGTGACGGCATCGCCATGGGCCACGCCGGCATGAAATATTCCCTGGCCAGCAGGGAGCTGATCGCCGATTCCATCGAAATCATGGCCACGGCCCATCCCTTCGACGGTCTTGTGCTTGTGACGAACTGCGACAAGATAGTGCCGGGCATGCTTATGGCGGCGCTGCGTCTCAATATTCCCGCCGTGGTGATAAGCGGAGGGCCCATGATGGCGGGAGTCCATGACGGTGATCCCGTCGACCTGATCAATGTGTTCGAGGGCGTAGGAAGGGTCAAGGCGGGGACGTTGACCCGGAAGGGGCTTGGCGAACTGGAGGATTGCGCCTGTCCGGGGTGCGGTTCCTGTTCCGGCATGTTTACGGCGAACTCCATGAACTGCGTCACCGAGGCCCTCGGACTGGGACTCCCGGGGAACGGGACCATTCCCGCCGTTACCGCCGCCCGCAGACGGCTTGCAAAAGAGGCGGGGATGGCCGTCATGAATCTCGTAAAAAAGGATATCAAGCCGCGTGACATCGCCACGCTCGACGCCTTCAAAAACGCCATCGCCGTCGATATGGCCCTGGGCTGTTCCACCAATACGGTGCTTCATATTCCGGCCGTCGCCCACGAGGCGGGCATCGACCTCGATCTCGACCTTTTCAACGATATCAGCAGAAAAACGCCCAACATCTGTTACCTCAGTCCTGCCGGGCCCCACCACCTGGAAGACCTTGACGGCGCCGGGGGCATTCAGGCGGTAATGAAGGAAATAAGCGCGAAGGGCGTCGTTAACCTCGATGCGCTTACGGTCTCGGGGAAAACGGTGGGAGAAAATCTGAAAAAGGCCCGCGTCAAAAACCGCACCGTCATCAGATCCGCTGACGATCCCTACGGAACGGAAGGGGGAATCGCCATACTGCGCGGAAACCTCGCCCCTGACGGAGGGGTGGTGAAGCAGTCCGCCGTGTCGCCCGACATGATGAAAAACGAGGGGCGCGCCCGGGTCTTCGATTCCGAGGATGACGCCATTGAGGCGATTCTTGGAGGAACGATAAAGCCGGGCGATGTGGTGGTGATCCGCTACGAGGGTCCCAAGGGAGGACCGGGCATGCGCGAGATGCTGTCGCCCACGTCGGCCATTGTCGGCATGGGACTGGACACGTCGGTGGCCCTTTTGACTGACGGGCGATTCAGCGGCGGGACCCGCGGCGCCGCCATCGGCCACATATCACCGGAAGCGGCCGAAGGCGGACCCATCGGCCTCATCGAAGAAGGCGATATCATCGCCATCGACATTCCGGGGAAGACGATCGATCTGAAGGTCGATGCGGAGGAACTGGCCCGTCGCAAAAAAGCATTTACGCCCAAGGAACCGCTCATCAAAACGGGATACCTGGGACGCTATGCCAAGATGGTCACTTCTGCCAGCACGGGGGCCGTGTTCAAGGATCCGGAGTAACCGATAAACAGGTTAATTAAAAAGGTCCTTTCCGAGAGTGAAAGGACCTTTTTTTATCATTCTTGTGTGCTATGTGCAGTCGTACGACCGCGTTGTGCGCATACTGGACCCTTTTTTCACTCTTCGTACATGGCCTCGATTTCTTCCCTGTACTTCTCTTCGATGATCCGGCGTTTGATCTTCATGCTCGGTGTCAGTTCTCCCGTTTCGATGAGGAAGGGCTTTGTCAGGATGGTGCAGTATTTGATCTGTTCGTAGCGGGGGAGGCGGCGGTTCACCTCGGCCACATCGCCTCTGATCAGTGTTTTAATTTCATCGATTTGAAGAAGCTGCTGTTCCGAATCCGCTTTAAGACTCCTGGATTTTGCATAGGCCCGAAGTTTTTTAAAATCCGGCACAATAAGCGCCGTCAGATATTTTCTGCCATCGCCGGTACAGACGGCCTGATCGATGTAGGGGCGGGTTGCAAGAGCGTGCTCGATAGGTTGCGGGGCGATATTTTTTCCTCCGGAGGTGACAAGGAGTTCTTTTTTTCTGTCCTTTATGGTCAGAAACCCCTCTGAGTCGAATGCGCCGATATCGCCTGTCATGAACCAGCCTTCTTCGTTGAAGGCCGCCTCGGTTTCCTTCGGCAGGTTCCAGTACCCCTGAAATACCTGGGGTCCCTTGACCAGGATCTCACCGTCGGGGGCGATTATTTCCTCCGTAAGAGCAACCGGTCTTCCCACCGTTCCCGGCTTTACCCTCAGCCGGTAGCCGATACTGTAATAGGCAATAAGCATTTTCAGCGCGCTGAAGGGGTTGGCGTAGGGACTATTCCCCTGCGCCTGCCTGGCCACCAGAAGATCGACGATCCAATCGATCATCCTGTGTTCCCATGCAGTGAGCTTCTTTTCTTTAATATCGTAAAGTTCGGGTTCGTTGAAATTGAGGAGCGCACAGGTTTCCGTAAGTCCGTATCCTTCATTGAGCTGAATGCCCAGCGCTCTGATAAAACTGCACACATCGCCGGAAAGTCTTCCACCCCCCGATATGCCGATAACGAGGCGATCAAATCCCGCGTTTTCCCTGATCCTGTTGAACACCAGCAGGTGAGCCAGCCCGAACTTGAGTGAAGTCGAAAGCGACATCTTCGGGCCTCCGGCCATGGCATTGGTAAAATCTGTGCCCGTCTCCATTGCCCATTTGAAAAGTCTGCGGGTGAAAGGCTGCTGCCTTGCCAGGGTCGATTTTACAATATCATAGGTTTTTTCGAAAAACCTGGGGATGCTGATGATCACATTGGGGTGGACCTCGGCGATATTTTTGACCAGTTTTTCGTAACTTTCGGCAAAGACCAGAATCCCTCCCAGGTGAAGCCCCCCCACATGATAGTCCGTGGTTCGTCCGTAGGCGTGACAGAGCGGAAGATGGACAAGATAGGTGAGATGGAGTTCCCTTGTTTTCTGCCTGCGAATCAATGTGGAATGAGATGCCTGGTGCATGGCGGCCACCCAGTTCGACTGCGTCAGCACCACTCCCTTTGGATACCCGGTTGTTCCCGAGGTATAGATGATGGAGGCGCTATCCTCCGGTCTGACCGCTTCTATCCGCTGCTCCACTTCGTCGGTGACTATTCCCAATTGTCCCATCTCCCTTACTTCAGAGAAAGTATAGAGGTCTTCCGGTTTTTCCGCTTCCCAGGGTTCCATGACAATAATTATTAAATCCAGCTTTTCCGAGGTTCTTACGCCAAGGGCCATGGATGCTTTGTCGGCGGTTGAGACGATAATGATGCCGGCGCCGCTGTCGCGGAGCATGTACGTCAGTTCCTCCCTGGTCAGCGTGGGATAGAGGGGCACGCCTATACACCCAGCCGCCTGTATGGCCTGGTCGGCGATGATCCATCGTGGGCGGCTTTCCGAAAAGAGGGCAACCCTATCCCCCCTTTTTGCTCCGAAAGACAAGAGTCCGCCGGCAAACTCCAACACCTGATCGCGGACGTCTTTCCATGTGAGAGAGTGGTATGAGGAAGCGGGTTTCCCCTCGTCGTCGAATTTTGCCTTAAGAAAAACATATGTATCACCGTAGCGAAGCGCCTGCCGGTGAAATAAACTGCACAGTGTTTCGTTTTTCACATCCATTGCGTTTTCCTTCAGAGAGCGGGCTTACATAAAAACGCTCCCTCTCCGCGTTGCGGAAGGGAGCGTTGCCGGGTCCAAAGGGTATGAACCCTCAAGCGGTAAAGGTCAGCGTCGTGCCGCTCATATTTAAAATAAACTCGTCCGGCATTTCCCGTTCCATGCGCATAATAGCATTTCTTCCCGTACAATGACAGGGCACCACATAGGTAGGCCGAAATTTTTTTATCTCTTCCGTGGTTCTGTCGATAATCGGTTCGAACAAAGGTCCGGAAAGGTGAAATCCGCCCATTATTGCATGGACTTGATCGATACCGGTCACTTTTTTCGCATAGGCAACGGTGTTGACTATGCCCGAATGGGCACAGCCGGAAAGCACAATAAGCCCCTTTCCCTTCAGGTTCATGACAACAGCGGTATCATCTTCGATGGGATCCCAGATTTCCTTTCCTGCTTCTTCCCGATAGGCGATGGGGAACCCCTTTTCGAAATCAGTGATTCGTTCTATTTCACCGAGAAAGAGCGCCTGGGTGTCAAGAAGGGGATAGGGATCTTTCGTTTCGATGACCTCGATGCCCTGGGCAGTCAAATCCTCGCGAATCAGACGGGGAAAATATATTTTGAGATCCGGAATCGGCTTGAGATAGCGGGGATAGGCAAAGGCGGTCGGATGGAGGACAAGCGGAATGCCGTCTCGACCGATCATTCGGGTAAGTTCCCCCATGCTGCCGGTGTGATCGCTGTGACCATGCGACAAGGCCATGACTTCAACCTCCTGCAGGGGGATGTTGAGGGCCCGCGCATTAAAGGCGGCCCCTTCAGGTGAAAAGCCGAAGTCGAAGAGCATGGTCCGTCCGGCGCCCCCCCTTGTGGTTCTCACTATGGCAGAAAACCCGTGCTCCGCCTGGATGGAGTTGTTGATTTCTCCGTTGCGGACGGCCATGGCCCGCGAAATAACCGCACTGTTGTCCTGCGCGGTAATCTCGATATAGTTGTCTTGAAGCGTAATGATTTCTACCTTGTCAACCTCGGTGATCGCTGCGGTTCCGGCCATCGCATACCTCCTGATTTATTGTGTCCCCTTGCCTCCGATGCACTCCTTCAGCGCCTTCTGGAATGTCATTGCGGCCAAAAGCGCGCAATGCCTGTGATCCTCGGGCATCCTGGGCAGTTGCGCAAGAATTGCGCTTTCGTTAATAAAAAGGCAGTCCCGGATTGATTTGTGCAGGCACAGCCTGGCTGCCGTTTCCGCCGCGGCGGTGGTAAACATACACCCGTCGGTGGAAAACTTTGCTTCCTCGATGATATCCTTTCTTACCCGAAGAAAGATCTGGACGGTGTCTCCTCAGGTCCCGGTGACTGCCGCATATCCGTCGGGGTTCGGCAGCGTGCCGTAGTGCTGTGGGTTCATACCCGCATCCACGAGGGCTTCGGAATACACCTCGGCGGCCTTTTCATAGGCCATTCCCAGGAGCGCCTCAATTATTCCCCTGTCATCTTTCTGCCGTTCATTAGTGGTCACAGATGTTATCCCCCAGGGTCAAGGTGCCTTCCATAAAGGCATTGACGATCGCTTCGGGGGTATCTGAAGGTGCGCCGATGGAAACCGATATCCCCTGTTCGGCAAAGAGCTCCTGGGCCCGCGCCCCCATGCCGCCAGCAATAATGACATGTACGCCCTTCTCTCCGAGCCAGCGGGGGAGAAGTCCCGGTTCGTGCGGAGGGGCTTCCTCTGTGGTTTCAGAGAGGACCTCTTTTTTTTCGGGATCGATGTCGTAAATGGCGAAGGTGTCGCAATGACCGAAATGGGGGCTGAGGCGTCCCTGCACCACAGGAATCGCAATGCGCGTTGTCTTCATATCACTGTCCTTTTTGAGGGTTTCTGCAGAAACTGCCGACGCTCCGGAGGGCGTGAGATTCAGCAGGGGTTCGATGGCTTCGCGAAATGCCTTTCCGGCATCCGACTTGGAATAATGGTATACGAAGGGCATTCCTCTGTCCGAGGCTTCAACGACATTCGGGTCGATGGGTATTTTCCCCAGGAAGGGGACGCCCATTTCTTTCGCCATCTTCTCCCCGCCGCCCGATTTGAAGACATCGATGAGGTGGTGACAATTGGGACAGACCAATCCGCTCATGTTTTCTATGACGCCCAGGACGGGAATGTTGACCTGGCGGCAGAAGTTGATGCATTTCCGCACGTCGTTGAGTGAAAGATCCTGAGGGGTTGTGACAATCACCGCGCCGTTGCTGTGGGGAATGAGCTGGGCGACCGAGAGGGGCTCGTCGCCGGTTCCCGGAGGGAAGTCCACCACGAGGTAATCCAGTGTTCCCCAGTTCACGTCAGAGAGCAACTGCTTGATCACGTTCATCTTCATGGGGCCTCTCCAGATGACGGCGTCATCACGGTTGGGCACCAGAAAGCCGATGGACATGACCTTGATGCCCTCGACGTACTCCACGGGCAGGATCGATGTGCCGTCGCTTCCCGGCCGCTTTCCCTCAAGGTTGAGAAGTGTGGGAATGCTCGGGCCGTGAAAGTCCGTGTCAAGAAGGCCCACTTTTTTTCCTTCCATAGCGAGGGCGACCGCGATATTTGCCGCGACGGTACTTTTGCCCACGCCCCCCTTGCCGGAGAGGACCATAATCTTGTTTTGTATTTCACCCATGCGGTTCGTCAAAGCCTGACCCTCCGTATAGGATTTCAGTGTGCTGTCGCCGGCCGGCGGCGTTTCGCCGCTACGACCTTCCTGATCTTTTCCGTTACCGCTCATGTACCCTGTCTCCTTTCGACATATAACCTATCTTCCTTATACGACTTTTATATATATTTCAATCGACTTTTATATGCAATGGCCCAAATGTTTACAGGCGCTCACTGCATCGATACGCATAGGTCGGCCTCTCCTTCGCTCCTTTTCTTTGATCTGCCCGTTCATTGGAGAGCGGCCCTCACTCTTTCCCAGAGTGCCTTAATGTCCTGGGAGGCGCCCTGATCGGTATATTCGATGACGGTGGTTTTTTCTATCTGTGCCATGGTGATAGCCCTGTCGTATCGCACGCGGCCGGCCACGGCGGCGCCTCGTTCGCCGGTTACCTTTTCAATTTCTTCCGCAACTGAAGGGTTCAGATCCCATTTGTTGATGCACACAAGCAGGGGAACTCTGAAGTGACCCGCCAGATCGGCGACTCTCAATAGATCGTGCTTTCCCGAAAGCGTTGGTTCCGTTACGGCCACTATCACATCGGCCCCCGTTATGGATGCAATGACGGGACAGCCGATTCCCGGAGACCCGTCGACGAGAATGTAGTCAAGATCCTCTCGTTCCGCAATGTCCCGTGCTTTTTGTCTCACAAGGCTTACGAGCTTTCCTGAATTACCCTCGGCAATGCCGAGCCGTGCATGCACCATGGGTCCATATTTCGTGGTCGATACGTAGCATTCGCCGTTTATCCTCGGTTCGAAAGCGATAGCCTCGGCCGGACAGATGCGCACGCAAAGCCCGCATCCCTCGCAGTAAATCGGATTAACTGAAGGAATCGATTCCGCATCGACTTTTCCTCCGACGCCGTAGGATATCGCGTCGAATCGGCATGTCTCGATGCAACTGTCGCAGGCGATACATGCGTCTTCAAGTATGCGCGCCTTCTTTCCGCCGCTGAAATCTTCACGACCCTCAATCACCGGATTCAGTACAAGGTGAAGGTCCGCGGCATCGACATCGCAGTCGGCAAGTGCCTTTTTCCCCGCCAGCGCGGCAAAGGACGCCACGATGCTTGTTTTGCCTGTTCCCCCTTTTCCGCTGATTATCACAATTTCTTTCATGGCCTTAGAGTACCTCCTCGTTCTGTTTTGACAATGGGAGGCCCTGTCGTGACATCACCTCATTCCAACAGGCATCGAAAAGGTTGCGATACTCCGGAAGGGCATGAATAATCATCTCTCCCCGCGAGTAGGCCTCGGCGATTCGCCGGTCGTCAGGTATTTCGAGTATGACATCGATTCCTTCGGAGGCGCAGTAGCGCGCAAGTTCATCCGTTCCCATGTCGGATCGATTGATCGCCACGGCAAAGGGGATATCAAGCTCGCGGACCATTCCTACGGCCAGTGTAAGATCGTGAAGACCGAAAGGAGTCGGTTCGGTAACGAGCAGGACAAAATCGGAACCCTTGACGGCCTCGATCACGGGGCAGGAAGTACCCGGTGGTGCGTCAACGACGACATGACCATCACTTCCTGCAGCTTCTCTTACGGCATGAATGACCGCCGGAGACATCAGCTCGCCGATGTTCAGCAGTCCTTGAATGAATGAAAGATTGGAAGAGGTTCCTTTTTCAAGCATGCCCACATGCCTCGGTGTTTCGGCAATGGCATTTTCCGGGCAAAGAAGACTGCAGGCCCCGCAACTGTGGCAGAGTTCGGGGAATATGAGCACCTTCTTTTTTATGACGGCTATTGCGTTATATTCACAGACTTCTCCACAGATGCCGCAGCCTGTGCAACGGTCTTCAATGACTTCCGGTTTTTGAACCGTGACCGCTTCCGAGTAGACAATACGGGGCTTCAGAAAAATATGGCAGTTCGGTTCTTCTACATCACAATCCGCCAGAGTAACGCGCTCACCCTTCTCTGCACGGGCGAGGGAGAGGTTGGTGGCAATGGTCGTCTTTCCCGTACCGCCCTTGCCGCTTGCAATTGCTATATTCATTATCTTTTACCTTCCAGGTTTCCTCCATATGACAGGGATGGAGGTCGTTTTTTCTTTATACCCAGTGGCCTTCGCGGGTCGGTGCGCCTATTTCCGCCAGATCTCCCGCTTCCCAGCGGGCCAGGGCCTCTTCCACCGTCTCTACGGTGTTATCAAACATGAAGATCTTTATGGAAGCCGCCTGCAACGTGCGAAACGCATTGGGGCCTACATTGCCGGTCAGCAGGATTTCGACGCCGAGGTTCGCCACATTCTGAGCCGCCTGAATGCCCGCGCCGTGGGAGGCGTGTATGTTCTGGGCGTTCGAGTGGGCTTCTATCGCTTTGGTTTCCCTGTCGATCGTGACAAACCATTTTGCCCTTCCAAAACTCCTGTCCACTTTACTTTCCATGCCCTCGCCCGTTGAGGTAATTGCGATTTTCATAGTATATTCCTTTCATGTAAGATCTTTGCAACAATAACCAAGAATCATGCCACTGAAACGTAGTATGATAAAAATAAAAACTTCATGTATATCGAAGCGATATGGCGCCGCCTTGTCATTGCACACAAATAATAAGATGCAAAAATGATACTCTCTTAAGTAAAATAATTGCAGATATGCGACTTAATTCTCTGCCGGAGCACACTCTGTGTATTCTGCAAAACTGCAGTGAAAACCGATTCTCCGGCAATAATGAATAGTATGAGAACCATTGAAGCCTGCCGCCGTTGCTGCGGCAGGCCTCAACCTGCATCCTTTAAACGGTATGGACATTTACTCAATCGTGAGGCTTGATGCAGATGTCGACGATTTCGAACCGGCGGAGCCCTCCTGGTGTCTTTACGGAAACCTCTTCACCCACTTCTTTTCCTATCAGCGCTTTTCCAATAGGAGAAGTGACGGAGATCCTGTTTCTTTCTATGTCCGATTCGAAAGGACCGACCAGCAGATACTCGACAGTCTCTTCCTTGATCATATCTTCCATGGTGACCGTTGCGCCGAAGACCACCCGTTCATCCGTGAGATCATTGGGATCTATTATCATGGATGTGGCGAGTTTGTTTTCTATTTCCTGAATCTTGGCCTGAAGAAAGGCCTGCCGGTCCTTGGCTGCCTCGTACTCGGCGTTTTCCGATATGTCTCCATGTGCACGAGCTTCTTCGATGTCGCGAATGTTTTCAGGTACGTCAACCCGTTTGATATGATCCAGATCCTTTTTCAGTTTCTCAAATCCAGGTCTCGTAATCGGGACCTTGTCCATAATGCACCCCTCCACTTCTTTTACAATTCATTTTGCTTTTGCAGCGCCTTTGCTTCCTTCTTCTGTTGTTTGGTCCGGGCCTTCAACAGTTTCTTTTCTTCCTTGGCTTTATCCCTTGCCGATTCTTCAATTACTCTATTGGGTCCACTTTCCGCGGGCATCTGTGGTGTGCGCTTCTTTTTCAACTTTGCCTTGGAGGCGAAATGATTGGCAAGCATTTTCCCGAACTGGCCGATAAATCCAGCAACCAACACAATAAATACCCACTTTACAATTTTTAGCCAGTCAATGTCACTCATATTTTAGCGATATTTTTTTGTCTCACCAGTCAAGAGACGATCCGCGGCTGTTTTTATCCCTCATGTTTAAAAAACAGTCTTCAATAAATGCGACCAACCCGCCTATGTCATTGATGTCAAAGCAGGGCACTCCTCTATCATAATGCGCATCTGCGGCGATTGCAATGAGGTTGTCCTCTTTTGTGCAGAGGAGGTCGTGCTGCGATCGGACCAGCGATACCTCTATCTTCGGGAAGGGGTTGTCCTTGAATCCTTCCACCAGAATCAGATCGGCCGACCGGATGTACCGTGCGGCAAGCTCGTCTATCCCATAGTCGCAGTCCGTATCTTCTATTACCGCGATCTTGTGGGGGGATGCAATCACTGTGGTGAAGGCGCCCGCTTTTTTGTGACGCCAGCTGTCCTTTCCTTCATGATCGATATCGAAACCGTGACGGTTGTGCTTGATGGTCGCGACCCGGTAGCCCTTTTCACGCAGAGGGGGAATGATTTTTTCAATGAGGGTTGTTTTTCCTGAGTTTGATTTTCCGACAATCGACAGAATGGGGGTCATGGGCGCTGCATATCCTTAGTGAAAAAAATATTGATAAACCGAAGATAGGGGCGCATGGCGGGCGTTCCCCCTCCCTCGGAGATAATCTGCATAATTTTTTTGTTATCGAGACTTTCCGAACCGCCGAGGTGAGTGACCGGAGTATTTCGAAACGCCTCCGGGTAGAGTGGCGTCGAGGGCCCCAGTATGCTTACCTCTCTGGCGGAATCAAGATAGTGCAATATGTCTTCGATGGTGTCGTTCAAAATTGATGTGGCCGTGACGATGGCGACGGTGGCGCCTGAAAGGATTTCTTTCTGGCGCGCCGCATCTGTAATGCCCGGACGGCGAGGGTTTTTTTCGATAATGGAAAGGGTTGCGCCCGTTGCCTTTATCCTGCCGACAAGCGGCCCGAAAAAACCCACCATGGCCACAGTATCCTGCCCGGTGAGCTTCATCGCCTCTATCGCTTCCACCTCTTCATCGGCACAAGAGCCGGGGCGCAGGATCGCGTTTGCCGTGGCCAATCCCAAAGCCTTTTCCAGGGGGTTGCGTCCTTCCACCAGAAACTTCAGCAGCTGTGATGCGCTCAATCCGGCAAGTGTGCCGGCTTTTGAAAGCGCGGTACAGCTCGTCTGAAAATCTTCCTGTATGACCGCTGCCAATCCAAGCCGATCGTTGTCGAGGGCAACGCCGATATAGCCGAGACCGATTCTTACGTCCGTTACAATTCTATTTTCACCTGCTGTGCGGGCCTGTTCAAAGAGAATGGCGCTGATTCGACCTTTTTTCATATTCACCTTTTTACCTTTCAGTTTCTTTTACCTAATTGCCTCTAAAGGGTCAAGGAAACACTCATAGAAAGGCTGTTGACAAAATTCTTGCAATAGGCAAAGGTTTTCCTATAAAAGCAATCGGTAAGAGCAATAAGGTCTGTGATGTAGCGAAAGACTGTTATCCCCCGGGATATTATGGGAGTTCCTCATTTTTTTTCGGGGGAGAAAATGAAAGATATCTTTTAGCATATGACAGAACAAAAAGAGAAAAAAAGGCTATTGACAGACAGGTATGAGTGTGCATATTCCAGGCGGGTCTGATTCTATTAATTGCCTTTGTATGTGGTTTTGTAGTCAATGCGGTCAGATCGATGTCGCTTCCTCTCTGAAAAGATGTTGCGGTTCATGAAGCAGCAGAGTTGTGACAGGGAAAAAATATATTGTCGTGTTATCAGTTTTTTGATGGGAGCGCTTTTTATCTATGCGAGCATCCACAAAATAGTTGATCCCGAGTCATTTGCTGTGGCTGTTTCAGCTCTCCTGAAAAAGGTGGTGTCGCCAGTTCAATGATCTGGTATCTTGTAAGGGACGGATTGCTCTTTTCCCTCGGCAGCTATTTGCTATTCCGGGCCTATAAGGATTCTGCAAGTACCAGGGAATCTGAAATCCCTCGAAGCCGGACGCTCTGGGAGGGGTAAAGAATCCACCTGTCCGATTATGATCAACAACGGTGTATAATGAAAAAAGTTATCAAGGGACTTGCTTCGGCAAAACTTACCATATTCCTTTTTTTTGCGCTGGCCGCAACCTCCGTGTTCGGCACTTTGGTAGCACAGGGGCTCCCAAAGGACCACTATGAGAATGTCTATGGACCGGGTACGGTTTCTCTTATTGAGTTTTTCGATATTTCAGACATGTACCATTCCTGGTGGTTCACCGTTCTCCTGGCGCTTTTGGCAGTTAACCTCATTGCCTGTACGGCGAAAACGCTTCCGGGAATTTGCGCCCCGCTGTTTCGGAAGCGGGGTGATAAGAGCGATGCGGCCTTTTGCGGGTGGCCGATACAACATAAGTTCGAAATGCACGATAGAGGGGAACGCATAGAAGGCAATCTGCGAATGTTGGTAAAAGCGCTTGTCGGGAAGCCGAATGTGAAAGGTGAGCGTGACGTGCGATACCTTTATGCGGAAAAAGGTGCCTATGCGCGGCTTGGTATCCTGTTCGTTCATGTGAGCATTCTGATAATTCTGGCCGGCGGTCTCATAGGTGCAGTCGGCGGTTTTGAAGGCCAAATGACGATTGTCGAGGGAGAAACCTCGAGCAAGGTTCTTGTTTCTCCGGGAACCAAAGAAATGACGCTGCCCTTTTCGGTACGATGCAATCGTTTTTCCGTTGAATTTTACGACAGTGGTATGCCGAAAGAATACCGATCCGATGTAACGATCATTGATGAGGGTGCGTCTGTGGCGGAGGAATCGATACGAGTAAATCATCCCATTGTCTTTCGGGGATACAAACTATGTCAGGCTTCATATGGAATGGCCGATGCTTCCGATTTCAAAGTCGCCGTTACGGAAAAGAAAAGCGGCACCAGATCGGTGCTTACACTCCATCGGATGCGAAAAGTGCCATTGCCGGGAAGCGACTCTTCCTTTGCCGTTGCACGGTTTGTGCCGGATTTTCAAGGACAGGGGGCGGCAGTATTGGGTGTGATGCTTGTGCCGGGGATGAGTCACGATATTTTCTGGATACCATTTCAGAGGCACCGGTCTCAGGAAGTAGAACGGGGAGAGTATATCTTTGCACTGGAAGATTTTACCGCTCGCTACTACACGGGCATACAGATAAGCAAAAATCCGGGAATGCCCGTGGTATGGAGTGGGTTTGCCCTGATTCTCATCGGTTTTGTAATTGTGCTCTTTGGGTCGCACCGGTGTCTGTCGATACGGATTACGCCGTCCGGCGAAGGATCATATGTTGAAGTTGCAGCGAAAACAGACAGAAAACGCGACGGCAACTTCGAGAAAATTCTTGCAAAGCATCTTAATAAACTACAACAATGATTGATACTGGTATGAACGATACATTTTTTGTAAGTATTGCAACATTTCTTTATTTTTTTGGAACTCTTTTCTTCTTTACTGCCTTTGTTTTTAAAAAAAAGGTCATCCGTGTATTGGCACTGATCCTGGTGGCAAGCGGATTTTCCATAGAAACGTTTGCGATTATTCTGCGCTGGGCAATTTCGTATCAACTGGAAATCGGGCATGCACCTCTTTCCAATCTCTACGAATCGCTCGTCTTTTTTTCCTGGTCAGTAATGCTCGTATTGCTGATAATGTGGAGACGTTACGGTAATGAAAGTATCGGAATACTGGCATCCTTCCTGGCCTTTTTGCTGCCGGCCTATGCGTCGCTTTCCGGCAGTGTGAGCACGGAAATTCAGCCTCTTATACCCGCATTAAGAAGTAATTGGCTCATCAGTCACGTGGTGAGTTCCTTTCTTGCCTATGCCTGTTTTGCTCTTTCGTTCATCACCAGCATACTCTATTTGATCAGAGTGAAGGGAGGACCGAGAATTACGGCACTTCTCGCGGATGCCGCGATGTGGGACGATCTGGCCTATCGAATAACCTCAATCGGTTTTGTTTTACTGAGTCTGGGAATAATTACTGGTGCAGCCTGGGCCGATACTGCCTGGGGAAGGTATTGGGGGTGGGATCCGAAAGAGACCTGGTCGCTCATCACCTGGATGATTTACGGCGCCTATCTCCACGCCCGCCTGGTAAAGGGATGGAAGGGAACCATCATGGCCTGTATTGCCATTCTCGGTTTTTTTGCCGTGATTTTTACTTATCTCGGGGTAAATTACATACTTTCGGGTTTGCACAGTTACATGTAACGGAACAGTGCATACTGTGCGATTATAAAAAAAGGGAACAACCCCTTTCAGAATTGTTCCCCTCCAGTTTTATCCGTTTGATTTTAGCGTTATTCCTCTATCGGATAACCGGCTTTGACCCATGCCTTCCATCCGCCCGCCATGCTTTTCAAGTTTGAATATCCCATCTCTTTCATGGTGCTGCAGGCAAGACAGGAACGGCCGCCTGATACGCAGTAACAAATTATGTAGGCGTCTTTCTTCGGTATTTTCTTTTCAATTTTGAATTCCAGAAGACCGCGAGGAATATTCATTGCTTTAGGAATATGTCCTTTTTTAAACTCCTTCTCCGTTCTGCAGTCGAGAATTATTGCCACTTTTCCCGAATCTATTTCTGCCTTTGCATCGGCGACGGAGATTTCTTTCACCGTTTTTTTCGCTTCATTTACAAAATCCTTGCTGGTCTTGTCCGCCAGACAATATCCGGACAATGAGAGCACTAAAATCACGGCAATGGAAATGATAAGACCTTTCCTAAAAACCATCTGATTACGCATAATAGCTTTACCTCCAAAAATAAGATTTCTTTCACTACCTGCAATCCATAACATGTTTTTTAAAAAAAGTAAAATCACAGCGGGTACAAAATACAGGAGTTATGCATAGGCCTTGCTTTCATGCAGGAACCTTCGATGGGCAGGCACTAGATTCCAGGATTGGAAGCCGAAATTTGGGAGGTCTGTCTTTTTCAAGTAACTGTGAGTAAAAAAACCTTTACCCGTACAGCGGTTTTTGATATGTGTTAGGGCGTTATGAAAGAACGCATTGTTTACAGAGGGGTTTCTGCACACAAAATAATGTGTGCGCGGTACACGTCAGAACTTTTTGTTATTGTTGCTGCCATCTTTGTTGTTGTTTTTCTTGGTGCGGGGCAGATGGTTAGTGCCGAGGAAAGCGGCTGCGTCTCATGCCATACAAGTGTGAAAGAGCTGGTAAGAATTACAAAAGAGATTGCAGCGAAAAATCCTCAGCAGAAAAAGTCCGCTGAATCGGAAGGCGAAGGGTGAGGCGGAGCTGTGGCTCAGTTGGAGCCATACGAAAAAGTGCTGGTTGACTCTGATTTCATCGACGATGATGTCCATGGGCAGATATCCTGTGAACAGTGCCATGGTGGCGATCCTGAAAGCGATGATTATGAGACGGCACATGAAGGTCTGATGAGAGATCCTTCCTATCCCGATCCTGTGCAGAAGTGCGGCGAGTGCCACTTCGTAGACGATGAAGAGGGACATCCGGAAATTGCAGAAAAAAACAAAACAAATCTGCATGTAACGCTTGCCCCGTTTAAAAACAAAATTTATCTAAGGGCAAATGCGGATCCATCGGTACGTGAAAAAATAGACTGCGCCATGGAAACGCACTGTATGAAGTGTCACAGCAGTTGCGGTCAATGTCACGTAAGCCGTCCCAATTCCGTCGAAGGCGGATTCGTAGAAGGCCACATTTTTCAGAAAACTCCTCCTGTTGAAACAAATTGCACCTCCTGTCACGGAAGCAGGGTAGGCAAGGAATTCTACGGCCAGAATAAGGGTGTGCAGGGTGATGTGCACCGTATTGATAAATGTATGTCATGTATGGATTGCCATTCCGGTGATGAAATGCACGGAAACGGCATGAGCCATGAGACCTTTGACAGATATGACGTTGCAGACGGGTCAAGGTGCGAAAAGTGTCATAAATTGGCAGGTTCTGAAGATGAAGCGGCGCAAGACGAAAGTGAAGCGAAAGAGCGTGTACATCCGAGCCATATGATTCACAAAGACAAGGTGAGTTGTCAAGTATGTCACGCGATGCCTTATAAACACTGTTATAGTTGTCATGTGGGTAAAGACGCATCAGGTGCTCCCTATTTTAAAACAAAGCCGTCAAAGGTGGGCTTCAAAATCGGAATGAATCCGAAAATGAGCGAAGACCGGCCTGAGCAATATGTGACGGTTCGACATATTCCCGTAAGTCCGGATCTCTTTGATTTTTACGTGAAGGACGCCCTGACTGAAGTGGGCAAAGTGCAAACATGGAAATATGCAACGCCGCATAGCATTCAACTGAAGACCCCACAAAACGAAACGTGCCTTTCCTGTCACGGAAAGGATGAACTGTTTCTGACGGAAAAGGATGCTGCCGAATCGTGGGAAATCGATGCAAACAAAGATGTGTTCGTTACGTTAAAGCCCGCTCCATCCGTGCGGCATAACTGGCTGGAACAGCCGAAGCTTCACCTGAAAAAAACCGATTGTCTCGTATGTCACGATCCTTCAATGGCAGCTCCCGTTGACGATTGTCAGCTTTGTCATACATACAACACGATTCTCTTGAAAGAGGCTGAAGGAAAACCGGATTATTCGCTGGCCAATTGGAAATTTACCAACGCCGGGCTTATTGAAAAAGGGAATTATGTGGTGGGCAGCAATAGAATTCCGGCTCTCGACGTCGTTGTAATTTTGCTGGCGCTTCTTACGCTTGTGGGATGTGCAGTGCACGGAGCATTGAGATTTACCGGCAAGAGGAGAAAATAAGAACATGTCAGAGAAAATATATCTGCATCCGATCGCCGAGCGCATATGGCATTGGATTCATGCACTTTTAATATTATTGCTTATTTTAACAGGTATCCAGATGCACTGGCCGGACAGCGTTAATATTTTTGGAAGCTTTTCAAATGCGCTTTCACTGCATAACTGGTTGGGATGGGTGCTCGTTGCCGATTTTGTTTTCTGGTTGGCTTATAATTTGATTTCAAAGAGGATTTCGCATTATGTGATGAGAAAAGAAGATATTCATCCGGGCATGATCGTGCAGGCGCGATTTTATCTGTATGATATTTTCAAAAACAGGCCCCATCCCTATAATCCGTCGGAAGACAACAAGTTTAATCCGTTGCAGAAAGCAACGTATTTTATGTTTATGTTCATCATGATGCCGCTCCTGTTGATCAGCGGTATCATATACCTCTATCCCTCCTTTTTCGAGCCCCTGGTGGCGTCTGTCGGTGGATTAGCGACCGTGGCGGTGTTCCACTATATTATGGCAGCTATTTTCTGCTTGTTTTTTATAGCGCACATCTACCTTGCCACCACCGGCCACACAGTTGTTGCAAATTTCAGCGCCATGATTACTGGGTACGACAATAAGGAAGGGCATTAAAGGTAAAGCCTGAGCGTTTCACTGGTGTTATTTCCCACAATTTCCCTCATAATGTAATCGAAGCAACACACAGCAGACTAAAAGTCAAAGGAAAATGCTTGACTTGAAAGATAGTTTTTATCATAATAAACCGTTTTGATAATGAATTGCCCCGCCGCAAGCAGCGGGGTATCTTTAAAAGCATTGAATGTCCCAAGGGGCGAGGAGTAAAAACCCCAATGTGATTTATTTCCTGTGGGCTAATTCCCCCGTAGCTTGCGGCGGGGTAATTCATTTCCGGTCTGTCCTCTACTATGCGCTCTGATATTTTCGATTCAGAGTTCTTACAAATTGCACCAAAAGTAGTCTGAGAAAAATGAAAGTTTGTGAATGCTTTCATAAGGAAAAGTTCTCTCACAAAGGTAAAAGAATCCCGAATTATGCTCTCGGGGTGCTTCAATAGTGCGCGACGAAGTCCTCAGGGTTTAGTGGCGCCGATTACATTTCATTATTACCTTAACAAGGAGGTTTAATATGGCGAAAGATACATTACCAAAAAATGAGGGTTTGACCCGTAGAGGGTTCCTCAAAACAACGGGCACTGTCGCCCTTGGCGGCGTTGCCGCCGGTGGATTGCTGGCCGGTCCGTCAAAGGCGTTCAGCGCCGAGATGCCCCAGAAATGGGACGAGGAAATCGATGTGGCCGTCATCGGCAGCGGTTTTGCAGGGCTTGCCGCGGCAATCGAGGCCAAGGAGGCGGGCGCGTCGGTTGCGGTCTATGAGAAAATGCGCGTGAATGGAGGCAATTCAATTATTAACGGTGGCGTCATGGCCGTGGCCGGATCCGATATGCAGGATGAGAGAGGGATTAAGGATTCTCCGGAGCTGATGCTGGAAGACATGATGAAGGCCGGACTGTACTTGAACTACCCCGAGCTGGCAAAAATGGTGGCCTATCAATCCAGGGACGCATACAATTGGTGCAAGGAGCATCTTGACGTCAAATTCGGAAAAGCGGCGCAGCTTCTCCATATGGGGGGTCATGCCGTGGCTAGAAGCTGCCCCACTTCGAACTACAGCGGTTCGGGCATTGTCATGAAGGAAGCGGCCAAACTAAAGGAGCTGGGTGTGCCCATCGTTACGCAGGCCTATCTGGAAAGAATATTCAGAGACAAGGATGGGCGTATTGCCGGTATCCAGATACGGGAAGGGTATCGCTTTCCCGATGAAAAGAGCGGCGCTGTCAAGACGATCCGCACAAAGAAGGGTCTTGTGATGGCAACGGGCGGATTTTCTCAGGACGTGCACTACAGAATGACGCAGGATCCAAAGCTCATAGCCAAGGTCAATTCCACGAATCAGCCGGGCGCCACCGCCGAAGGGCTCAAGGAGCTTTTCAGGCTTGGCGCGAATCCCGTGCAGCCCTCCTGGATTCAGCTCGGTCCCTGGGCAAGTCCTGACGAAAAGGGCTTCGGGCTGGCGCCCCATTTCGCAACGGGTCCGGTTTTCAGCTACGGTGTCATGGTGGATCCCGCAACGGGAAAGCGCTTCATCAGTGAGCTTGCAAATCGCAAAATTCGGGCCGACGCCATCATCAGAACCGGTCATGCGGCGATCGGTATCTCCGACGAAGAGGGATCGAAAAAGTGCGGAGGTCCTCCCGGTGCAGTGAAAAAACTCCTGGAGCGTGGCGTCGTCAAAAAATTTGATACCCTCGAGGCACTGGCCGCGGCCTATGAAATACCCTTTGCGGCTGTCAAAAAGACCGTCGACGACTACAACTCATATCTGAAGACGGGAATGGACAAGGAATTCGGACGATTCCTCCAGCCCGACGCCAAACCGATTGCGACTTCTCCCTTTTATGCCGTCAGACTCTGGCCGAAGGTGCACCATACCATGGGCGGTGTGCAGATCAATGACAAGGCAGAGGTGATCGATGTGGACGGTGCTCCGATCAAGGGGCTTTATGCGGCCGGCGAAGTGGCCGGCGGCGTTCACGGAGCGGTGCGCCTCGGCAGTTGTGCCGTGGTGGATTGTCTGGTCTTCGGACGTATTGCGGGCAAGAATGCGGCTGCCCTGTAAAAAAGCCGCGCCACAGGACTTGGGTTGAAATGAGGATGCGGAATGCGGCGGAAAAGGATTATTTTTTGCCGCACATCGCATTGGCCCTGCATAGTGTGGGCCTGAATTGCCCCTGCCTATGCACTGATGAGCGGGCATCGCTGCACATGGAGAGGACCTATCAGTATTTGGAGTGTGAAAAAATAGTCTTTTCAGCGTCTAAAGTAGGGAAAATACTCGGCTCTGCGCCCTTGACTTGCATTGGTATTGTTTTACAATCAATACAAGTGTTCACTATAGAAACAAAGGAGATTGGGTATGAAAGATGAAAAAAACAATGTAGCTGAGGGTTTGACGCGAAGAGGGTTCATGAAGACCACAGGTGGCGCCGCGCTGGCCGGTGTGGCAGCCGGTTCCCTGCTTGCCGGTCCTCTTAAGGCCTATGGCGCCGACATGCCCGCCAAATGGGACGAGGAGTTCGATGTGGTGGTGGTCGGCAGCGGGTTCGCCGGTCTGGCTGCGGCCATCGAGGCGAAGCAGGCGGGCGCTTCGACCGTGGTTCTTGAGAAAATGCGTGTTCCCGGAGGGAACTCCATCATCAACGGCGGCGTCTTTGCCGTGGCGGGATCACCGAAGCAGGAGGCGGAAGGGATCAAGGATTCGCCGGAACTGCTGCTGAAGGATATGTTGAAGGCCGGGCTCTACCTCAATCATGTGGATCTGGCCAGGATGATTGCGGAAAAGTCGCGGGAAGCAGCGGAATGGACGGAGATGCTGGGCGTCAAGTACAAGGACCGGGTAACCCATCTGGGCGGCCATTCGGTCCCCCGCAGCTATTCGACCTACAACAGCAGCGGATCGGCCATCGTAATGAAGGAGCTGGAGAAGGTAAAGGGCCTTGGTGTCGAGGTGAGGATGCAGGCCTATGTCATGTCCATCATCCAGGATAAGGACGGGAAGGTTGCCGGCCTGAAGATCAGAGAAGGCTACCGCTTCCCCGATGAGAGCACCGGCACGGTAAAATATCTGAAGGCCAACAAGGGGCTCGTGCTCGCCTCTGGCGGTTTCGGCAGGGATCTCTATTTCAGAACGATCCAGGATCCGAAGCTGACGGCCGATGTGGATTCCACCAATCAGCCCGGGGCAACGGGAGAGGTGCTCATGGATGCGCTCAGGTCAGGCGCGACGCCCGTGCAGATTTCCTGGATACAGCTCGGTCCCTGGACCAGTCCCGACGAGAAAGGCATGGGCATCGGCTATGTCTTCAACGCCATAGCCGGTTTTGTCTATGGTGTCATGGTGGATCCGCAAACGGGGAAGCGCTTCATCAATGAATTGGCAGACCGAAAGATCCGTGCCGATGCCATTATCAGGACGGGACATCCGGCCATTACCATTGCAGACAGTGAAGGGGTCAAACGGGTTCCCATCCTCGACAAGATCCTGGCAAAGGGCGTGGCGAAGAAGTTCGACACCATCGAGGCCTTGGCCGCCGAATATAAGATTCCGGTGGACACAGTCAAGGAAACGATAAACAAGTGGAACAAGTATGTGAAACAGGGCAAGGATGAGGAATTCGGCCGATATCTGCAGACCGACCAGAAACCGATGGTAACGCCTCCGTTCTATGGATGTCGCGCCTGGCCCAAGGTGCATCATACCATGGGCGGCATTCAGATAAATACGAAGGCGCAGGTTATCGGGCTTGATCGTAAACCCATCCCGGGACTTTACGCGGCCGGTGAGATTACCGGCGGTGTCCACGGCGCCGTGCGTCTGGGAAGCTGCGCCGTGCTCGATTGCATCGTCTTCGGACGCATTGCCGGCCAGAGTGCCGCCGCGAAAGTATAACGGCGGGAAGAGCAACTGATTGTGTGGTTAACCGAAGCCGTCGCGGGGTGGAGAGGGACATATGCCACCACGCGGCGGCAGCCGGTAGGTTTTTAATATGGGTAGTATCGCGAGTTGCACTGCCGAATCCGATCAGGGGGAAGTATGAAGCCAAACCCACATATGCGTGAGTTTCCAATCCGGAGCCGCAGAAGCATCATCCCTTTCCTCGTTGCGTGTCTTTTTTTCATTTTCTGCAGCGCCGATTCAAAGACTGCACTCTCGGCGGAACCCGAAGCAGTGCCGACTGCAAAAGGCGGGGAATGTGCACTGTGCCATGAGGGGAATACCATGGTGCCCGAGGCGCATCCCGACACGAAGGGAATGGATCTCGGCCAGTGCATGGCCTGCCATAAGGAAGACGATCCGAAGCTGACCAGCGTGCTCCCCCTGAGCCACAGCCACCTCTTAGGCGGGGTCTCCTGCGCCGGGTGTCACGGCGAGACCGATCCCCCGAAGTTCGTGGGCACGAGTCACTGCCTTACCTGTCATAAGCCCGAAGATCTCGTTGAGGCGACAAAGGACGTCAAAGAGGCCAATCCGCATAACTCCCATTACGGCCCCGAGCTGGACTGCGATCTCTGCCATCACGCCCACAAGCCGTCGGAGAACTTTTGTCACCAGTGCCACGAGTTCGATTTCGTCATCCCGTCGCCGATGGTAGCGCCCGCGAAGAAAGAGGCGCCTGCGGCGAAAGAGCCCTCGAAGGGTGAAGAATCGAAGAAGACTGCGCCGGCGGCTGTAACGGTCGGTCAGGAAAAGGCCTCTGAGGAAAAGACGATTGCCGCAATCGCACCCGCTCCCGAGACGGCGCCCTCAGCAGCAGCGAGGGGTGGAGACTGTGCCGCCTGTCACAAGGAGGCCATGATTCCCGGGACGCACCCCGACACGAAGGGGATGGATCTCGCCCAGTGCATGGCCTGCCATAAGGAAGACGATCCGAAGCTGACCAGCGTGCTCCCCCTGAGCCACAGCCACCTCTTAGGCGGGGTCTCCTGCGCCGGGTGTCACGGCGAGACCGATCCCCCGAAGTTCGTGGGCACGAGTCACTGCCTTACCTGTCATAAGCCCGAAGATCTCGTTGAGGCGACAAAGGACGTCAAAGAGGCCAATCCGCATAACTCCCATTACGGCCCCGAGCTGGACTGCGATCTCTGCCATCACGCCCACAAGCCGTCGGAGAACTTTTGTCACCAGTGCCACGAGTTCGATTTCGTCATCCCGTCGCCGATGGTAAAGCCGGCAAAGACGGAGGCGGCGGCAAAGCCGGCGATGGCAAAAGAGATGAAGGGCGGGGAGACGGTACCGGCGGAAAAGAAAACCGCGGAAGCCCTCATACAATGCGCTACCTGTCACAACGATGCGCAATACGTCGATAGGTTCGCACAGTCGGTCCACGGCATCCTTGCCTGCACAACCTGCCACACCGGGATAGATGACGTGGCGGCTCACATGAAAAAGGAGAAGAAGCCGGGTCTTACCGCCTGTGCGAGCTGCCATAAGGATATCGCCTTGCAATATGAAAACGACATGCACGCCCTCAAGGCGGGGAAAACCTGTCTTGATTGTCATAGCGATGCGCACGTTCGGAAAAAGGAAGACGGGGGAACAAAGACTGCGGTAATCAACCGCTGTACCGCTTGTCACGAAAAGGACCGCTATGTGCGCAACGGACACGGTAACGCCGTTCTCAAGGGGAATGAGGATGCGGCTTCCTGTGCCGATTGTCACGGGCTTCATGACACGCCGTTTTATGACAGGGGAACCAAGGAAGGCCGCGCGCAGGAAAAGGAGGCATACACAGTCGCGTGCATCAGCTGTCACGGCGATGAGGAACTGGTAAAGCGCAACAACATGTCAATTTCGGCGGCCGATTTGTATCACGAAACATTTCATGGCAAGGTTTTTGACGTGGGAACTGCCGAGCGGGTAGCCGGGTGTGCCGATTGCCATAACGGCCACAATATCCTGCCTTCATCGGATCCTCGATCAACTGTGCACGAAAGCGATCTTATGAAGGACTGCGCACAATGCCACAGTGGATTTCATGCACGGTTCGTCAAGTATGAAGCTCATCCGGATTACAGCGATCCCGAACACAATCCTGCATTGTTCTGGACCAATATATTCATGATCGGACTTCTTATTTTTGTGTTTGCCTTTTTCTGGGTGCATACTATCCTCTGGTGGAGGAAGGCCTATTGGAAGAAATGGACGGGCAGAGGTGTGCACTTGATGGAATGGGAAGAGCCCTGTTCAGGGGATATGACTACCTATGTGCAGCGTTTTTCCTGGCGAGATCGCATCATGCATTTTCTCCTGATGATCTCATTTTTTATGCTTGTCATTACTGGCTTCCCGCTTAAATACCATGAAACGGTAACGGCGAAATTCTTCATCAATATGCTGGGCGGGGTTGAGATGGCCGGATTCTGGCACCGCGCAGCCGCCACTGTGTTGTGGGTGCTCTTTATATACACATGCTGGAGAAGCGTGAAGTTCCTCTTCCCGAACGGAAGGGTCCGCGGATGGCTGGGACGTCTCTTCGGGCCGGAATCACTTTTCTTTAACCTGAAGGACTGGCTTGATCTCAAGGGGATGTTCCGATGGTTCTTCAACAGGGGGGAGATGCCTCGCTTCGAGCGCTGGACCTACTGGGAGAAGTTCGACTTCTTCGCCGTTTTCTGGGGAATGTTCGTGATCGGTATGTCGGGTCTTATCCTCTGGTTCCCGGAGTTGTTCTCCTACATCCTGCCAGGGTGGATGATCAACGTGGCCACGGTTGCCCACTCAGAGGAAGCGTTCCTGGCGGCCGTCTTCATTTTCACGGTCCACTACTTTCATAATCATCTGGTGCCGAACAAATTCCCCATGGAATCGAATATTTTTACCGGACGGTATAGTGTGGCAGCGCTCAAGGAGGAACGACCGGAAGAGTACGAGCGGATCATTGCGGAAAATCGCCTGGAAACGCTGATACGCAGGGCGCCCAGCGTGAGGACTCGCCTGCTTGCCGGCATTATGGGAATCGCCGCTACGCTTTTTGGGTTAGTGCTGGCATACCTCATCTTCAGGGATGCATTCCATTTCTGATAAAAAGGTGTTAAATATCAAAATATTATCGTCGCCCCCCGCTTCCTTTCGAAAGGAAGCGAGGGGCGACGAGTTTTATGCGAGGACCCTTTCCCTCTTCTTAACGAAGGATATCTTTCTGATTAACCAGCGTATCTATGACTTTTTGGAGATCGGCCAGGGTTCCGTCATTACCAATGCGGTGATCGGCATTGCGTCCTGCCGCACCCAGGTGGAAAAGTTCTTCCTCTGCCTTATCCTGGGCAAGAAATTGCTCGTAACTTGTGGGGTCCCGTTCTTCGGCCCTTGCGACCATGCGCGAGTAGCGAAGTTTCGGATCCTCGACGGTTACCTCAATCAGGATAAAATTCGCTCCGAATCTGTCGCGCAGAATCGTTACGTCCGTAAGCGATCGTATTCCGCTTATTCCTACAACAGGAGGCGCTTCTTTTGCGATACGTTCGGCCAGAAGCCTGACAAAACATCCCTCGCCTTTCTCGCGGAAATATCGTTCGGAAATGTTGCGAAGGTGTTCTCTCGTGGGTTCGACACCTTGCTTCGCGGCAATTTCTCTCACCATGTCGCCGGTTGAAAAAAAGGGGATGCCGTAGGCGGTTTTTAGATATTTCAGCACTTCGTCTTTTCCCGAACCGTTTTGGCCGATTGCACCGATCACTTTCATTAAGTATACTCCTTGTGATTTTAAAATATAGAAACCCCGGCATTTCGATTAAATGAATGGAGCAGGTTCTCTTTTTAAATATTCGGACATTTATTGTCCGCCCAGACAGAAAAACTTTCTAAACGTATCAAAAACAGGCGTCATAGGCAAAGGCAGAAGTGCATAAAATAAAAACACCTTTTACTTTTCCGGTATTTAGGGTAGCATACCTTGACACAGCGAATCGCTATTTCAATTGATATGTAGCCATTGACCTCGTTTCGTTGTTTTACAACTCTGCAACCATATATTCTTGGTAAAAGGGAGATCTTAATGTTTTCAACGAACGGAGTGACTGCTGAACTGCTTTGCGGGGATTGATACAATCTTTAAACCTGTTCCGGTTCACACAGAAAGACAGGACTGTAAACGATTTGGTTCAGGCAATCTGTGATCAGGTGAAATCATTCTCTGAAGGAGTCCCTCAATCCGATGATATAACTGTGCCGGCCCTGCGATATTTAAAAGGGTAAATAAAAATATGAAAAAAAGGTTTTTTCTGAAAAACAGACTGGGCGAAATAAAGAATTTGATTCATGACCTCGTCGAATTCGGGAATGTGCATTCCATCTCTGATGATCTTGTCGATAGCCTTCACCTCGCCATTGACGAAGTTCTCACAAACATCATATCATATGCATACGATGACGATGCCGAACACACCATAGTCGTTACTATCGATGTACAGGACGATCGGCTGATCATTGAAATCGAGGACGATGGAAAGGCCTTTGACCCGATCAAAGATTACCGTCCCGACACCGAGACGCCTTTCTATGAAAGAGATGAGATTGGAGGGTATGGCATATTGATCGTTCGCAGATTGATGGATAAATTCTTCTACAGACGCGAAGAAGGGAAAAACCGTTTCACCATGATAAAGTACAGATGATTTCCATTTCTGCATTGAAGTCCCCTGCCTTACATTGCGGGACAGGGGTTCTTTTCAGTTGCAAGGAACTAGAACGAAAAGAATATTAATTCAAAAAAAGGATGGTATACAATGGCACTCACAGTCACCAAGCAGGAAACAAGGGCAGGCGTATTCAAGGTACATCCGGTGGGGTCACTCGATTCAGATACATATTCAATCCTGGAAAAAAGCATTGATACGATTTTGAAACATGCTCCTACCGAAATTGTGCTTGATATGGAATCTGTACACTACATGAGCAGTGCGGGCATTCGCATCATACTGAAGGCGAAACGGGATCTCAAGAATCAGGGGGGGAACCTTCTCCTTGTGAACCTTCAACCGCCGGTACAAAAGGTGTTGGATATTATCAACGCCCTTCCGTCACTGAAGGTCTTTGCAAGCATTAAGGAACTTGACGCCTACCTGGACGAAATGCAGAGAAAAGTCAGGGAAATGGAACCGTAGAAAATCAGACAAAGGAAAGTGCAAAGGCGATATGTATCCTTCATAGAAAAGTGGATTATTGCCGGCGCTTGAGTACTGCAGCATGAAGAAAATATCAAAAACCATCGGTCTTGCGCTGGGAGGCGGCGGCGTTCGAGGACTTGCCCATATCCCGGTTCTCGAAACCCTGGACGAATTGGGCTTGAAACCGGCTGTTATCGCGGGAACAAGTATGGGAGCCATAATAGGCGCCCTCTATGCGTCGGGGATGTCTGGCGGTCAGATACGAAAACTGGTAAAATCGCATACCATTTCTAAAGACGACACCTGGCGGGAGGTGCTGGAAAAAAAGACGGAATTACTCATGTGGGTCGATTCCTTCGTGCCCGGCTGGGGGAAGGGAGGGTTGGTGAGTGCGGACCGATTTTTCGGCTATCTCTTCGATGAGATTCGAAAAAGGACATTCGAGGAGCTGGAAATTCCCCTCCTTGTCGTTGCCGCTGACTTCTGGGAGGCCCGCGAGGTCGTTTTTGAACGCGGAGAACTGCTGCCTGCCATTCAAGCCAGCATGGCCGTCCCAGGTATTTTTACCCCTGTATCATTCGAGGGAAAGGTGCTTGTGGACGGAGGCGCCGTGAATCTGGTTCCCTACGATCATCTCATCGATCGTTGCGATCTGACCATTGCCGTGAATGTAGGCAGAAACAGAGATACCGATAAAAAAGAGATACCTTCGGTTATTGAGTCTATTCTTGGCGCCTTCGATATCATGCAGTCGGCCGTTCTTGCTCAGAAAATGAAGTACCGTGCCCCCGATGTGTACCTGAGACCCCGGATCGAGGATGTGCGCATGCTCGATTTCGGCAAAATGGACGAGATTTTTAATCAGGCGGCGCCGGTCAAAGAGTTGTTGAAGCACCAACTCTTGGAAAAGATCCGATAATTTTGCGAAAAACTATATTCAAACTCTCATAAAAGAACAAGTATCTTAACAGATTCTGGGCGCCAGTTCCCCTGTGGGGAGATCGATTTCCCTGAAGCCGCCTATGAGCGTTTTCATGATGACCCGTCCCCTGTTTTTTTTCCCGACGTGACCGATAACGGCGGCATCTTTTCCGTATGTGTGTTGTTTCATGATCTGTAAAATGCGGGCGTCCTCTTCCGGTGCTGCAAAAATTACCATCTTCCCCTCATTGGCGAGATAGAGCGGGTCGAACCAGAGTATTTCGCAAAGACCCCTGATCTCATCTTTCACGGGTATCGCTGCCTCGTCGATACGCAGTTCGCGGTTGGATTGACCTGCAAGTTCGGCGAGAATAGCGCCGAGTCCACCTCGTGTGGCGTCGCGCATGCAGTTAATACGGGGACTTGCTCTGAGAATCTCTTCCACAAGCCTGTTCAGAGGGGCTGAATCGGAATAGAGCGGCGCGCTGAATTGAAGCCTCTCCCGGCTGCTGAGCACGGCACCACCGTGATCACCGATGGTACCGTTTATGATGATCACGTCGTTCGGTTCTATTGCCTGAGGCGAAAGTGTCTGCGGATATGCCACGATCCCTAATCCCGATGTGTTGATGAAAAGGCCGTCGGCGGCGCCCCGGGTCACCACTTTGGTGTCGCCCGTGACGATCATGACTCCCGCCTTATGCGCAGCCTCTGCCATGGACTGCGTAATTTTCTTGAGATCCGTCATGGGAAACCCTTCCTCAAGAATGAAGCCGGCACTCAAAAAGAGCGGTTTCCCGCCGCACATGGCGATATCATTGACGGTGCCGTGAACGGCCAGTGATCCGATATCCCCTCCCGGGAAAAAGATCGGGTTGATCACGTAGGAATCAGTGGAAAAGCAGACACGCTTGGTACCTATATCGAAAACGGCGCCGTCTCTGAGCTGCTCCAGGTAGGCATTGTTAAAAAGGGGAAGAAAGGTTTCGGCGATCAATGTGTTGGAAAGAAGACCGCCGCCCCCGTGTTCGAGAAGAATGGTATCGTGATTCATTGCCTCTTACCTCATGTCGCGTTTATATATTTTATTTCCCGCAGGGACGCAGGGGATAAGAGAAAAAACTTTTTTTCTCTTATCCTCAGCGTCTCGGCGGCTCAGCGCGAGATTATTTTTACTGTTCCGCTTTTGCAGCGGCCACAACGGCCTGTCCCAAAGCGAGCCCCCCGTCATTGGGAGGTACCAGTGAGTGGGTGTAGACATCGAACCCCGACTTTTCGAGAACCGAGACGGTCCTTTCCACCAGATTCCGGTTCTGAAAACAGCCCCCGCTCAGAACGACCCGGTTGAGGCCTGTCTTGTGCCGTATTTCCCGCGACAGTGCGAGAAATATCTCGACTGCCATCTGTAGGAAAGATGCGGCAAGATCCGCTGGTTCGCAGCCTTCAGTGCGCTTTGCCACAAGCTCGCGAATTGCCGGCGCGATATCTATTATGGTGATATCCCCCTCGACGGCCGTTGCAAAGGGGAGGGGACGGGGATTTCCCCTTTCGGCCAGTGCTTCCAGCTCCATCGGCGCCTGTCCCTCGAAACTTGCCTTCTGGCGGAGACCGATGAGCGCGGCTATGCCCTCAAAGAGCCGTCCCAGGCTTGAAGTGAGGGGACACTGGATGGCTTCTGTCATCATCCGGTCGATCATCAAAAGGGCGTTTTCAGGCAGGGACGGATTCAGTTGCTTCGCAACGGCAGACCATACATTACCAAAGGCGTGTTTCAGCAGACTTGCGGCGCATCTCCAGGGTTCGCGCACCGCCGCCTCTCCGCCGGGCAGGGGGAGATGTGTGAAATGGCCCAGTCGCGTGAAGTTTCTTTCGTCGGCACAGAGAAATTCGCCACCCCATACATGGCCGTCAGTACCGTAGCCGGTTCCGTCCATGGCGAGGCCGATGACCTGTCCGGTGAGCCCTCTTTCGGCCATGCAGCTCACAATATGGGCATGGTGGTGCTGGACTTCCACTACCGCTACATCCTTCATTTCGTGTGCCATACGGGAGGTGTAGTAGCCGGGATGACAGTCGCAGGCGATAATTCGGGGTGTGCAGCGGGTAATCTTTTCCATCAGTGCGATGCTTTCGCGATGGAAGTCGCGCGCCTGGGGCGTGTCCATATCCCCTATATGGGGACTGAAAAAGGCATAGCGGTCTTTTGTCACACAGATCGTGGTCTTCATATGGCCTCCCAGTGCGAGTACGGGAGGGAAGTCTTTCCGCAATTCGACGGCACGGGGCGCGAATCCTCGGGAACGACTTACCATAACTGTCCTTCCTGCCATCTCCATTACGATTGAGTCGTCGCAGCGGACAAGGATGTCCCGGTTGTGCAGAAGGAATCGATCGGCGATTCCCGCAAGCCTTGTGACGGCCTCGCCGTTTTCGATCGCGATCGGTTCGTCGGTTCGATTGCCGCTTGTCATGACGAGGGCCTTGAAAGGACCGGCCAGTAATAGATGATGGAGCGGCGTATAGGGGAGCATAATTCCCAGGGTGTTCATTCCCGGGGCCACTGATGGCGCAAGTGGGACGCCGCTCTTTTGTCTTGCGATAACGATGGGGCGTTCCGGAGAGGGGAGACGCATACGTTCCGGCTCGCTCAGAACGACGAAAGACGCAGCGGCCGCACTGTCTTGCACCATCACGGCCAGAGGTTTTTCTTCTCGAAATTTACGTGTTCTGAGACGCCTTACTGCCTCATCATTGATCGCGTCGCAGGCAAGATGAACCCCCCCCAGCCCTTTCAGTGCAAGGATGCGGCCGGAAGAGAGGATCTTGAACGCCTCTTCCACTGGATCGGCAGTTACGCAAGGAGTCCCCTGGGCGTCGAGAAATTCCAGATGGGGGCCGCAGTCGGGACAGGCGTTCGGCTCTGCGTGAAAACGCCTGTCTGCCGGATCAGTATATTCTTTGCGGCAGCGAGGGCATAGAGGAAAAGAGGCCATGGAAGTATTTTCACGGTCATAGGGGATGCCCCTGATGATGGTAAGCCGGGGACCGCAGTTGGTGCAATTGATGAAGGGATAGCGATAGCGTCGGTCGGTGGGGTCGAAGAGTTCTTTGAGACAGGCATCACAGGTGGCGGTATCGGCAGTGATATGGACCGACGGGACGCCGGTGGCGGCGCTTTCTATTATGTGAAAGGAGTCGTCGCCGCGAAGTGCGATCCGGCTTTTTTACACCGTCAATTCGAGCCAGGGGGGGGTGTTTTGTCCATGTCGCAAAGGAAGTCCTCCATTCTTCCTTCGGGTCCTTCAACCTCAACAATCACGCCTTCGGAACTGTTTCTTACGAAACCAGCAAGTCTATGAGCTGTGGCGATCCTGTATACGAACGGACGAAACCCCACCCCCTGGACGGTTCCCGTAAAAAGAAAACGGGTTCTTATAATTTTATTGTGCGTCTCTGGCACTTCGGATTCGTGCATCGAGCCAGGCACACCATTTCTCGAGGCCCTCCCCGGTTTTGCAGGACACTTCAAATATGGCAAGCTTCGGATTGATTGCCAGGGACGCCTTCTTTGCCGTTGTCATATCGAAGTCTACATAGGGGATCAGGTCGGTCTTGTTGATGATCAGCGCTGCCGATTCGTGGAACATGAGAGGGTATTTGGCCGGTTTGTCGGCGCCCTCAGGCGTACTGAGCAGCATGACTTTCACATCCTCTCCGATCCGAAACTCGGCGGGACAGACCAGATTTCCCACGTTTTCTACGATGAGGAGATCCAATTCGGCAAGATTCAGGCCGGGGAGCGCTTCTCGTACCATGTTCCCGTCGATATGGCAGCCGCCCCCCGTGTTGATCTGCACCACAGGAATATCGAGGGCGGCGATCCGGTCGGCGTCATAGGTGTCCTGAATATCTCCTTCAATTACGCCGATTCGGTATCGTGCCCAAAGAGCCTGAATTGTCTTTTCCACCAGGGTGGTCTTTCCCGCCCCGGGCGAACTCATAAGGTTGATTACATAAAGACCGTGGGAATCGAAGAGCGACCTGTTTTCTCCGGCGATCCGGTCGTTTGCGTCGAGAATGTTTTTGACAACGGGTACTTTCATCGCTTATGTTACCTCCCATCGCGATATTTATAATAGGCAGCGCAGGTTCCTTCCGATGAGACCATGCATGGCCCTATGGGGTGCGCGGGATTACAGAGGCGGCTGAAAAGGGGGCACTGATCGGGGGCGGTGAGACCCCGGAGTATATCTCCGCAACGGCACCCCTTCGGCTCTTCGGTATTGAGGAAGGGAATCTCAAAATGGTTGAGCGCATCGAAGATCCGGTAAGAGTCTTTGAGAAAAAGCCCGCTTTCGGGAATTTCGCCCAGCCCGCGCCAGAGTGCCGGTCCCGTGGCGAACACAGTCTCCATAGCATCAAGAGCTCTTGAATTACCCCCTTTGTGCATGCCTCGACTGTATTGGATTTCAACATCTGGGGACCCGCCGGCAAGCTGTTCAAGAATCATGAGGATGCCCTCCAGGATATCTATCGGTTCAAATCCCGTAATTACGGCCGCCCTGCCAGCATCAGCGATGAAACGATAGGCTTCTGCGCCTATCACGGTACTCACATGTCCGGGGCAGAGAAAACCGTCAATGTTAAGCGACCTGTCGGATATGAGGATCTTCATGGCAGGCGGTATGATCTTGTGAACAGAATAAAGAGAAAGATTATCGATTCGTTGCTTTTTCCATATCTGAAGAACGAGGGCTATGGTAGGGGCTGTTGTTTCAAACCCGATTCCCATGAAGATGATTCTTCGCTGAGTATTTTCCTTTGCAATATCGAGTGCCTCTGTTGCCGACGACAGGATGCGTACATCGGCGCCCGATGCCCGCAGCGTCTGAAGGTTTTTCCCTTCCGTGCCCGGTACGCGCAGCATATCGCCGAAGGTGGTAAAGATGACCCCCGTTTGGATAGCAAGAAAAAGAACCCTGTCGACATCGCCGATGGAGGTGACGCAGACAGGACAACCCGGTCCCGAGACGAGGCGAATGGAATCGGGAAGGAGTTTTCTGATTCCGAAACGGCCGATAGCAGTGGTGTGACTCCCACACACCTCCATGAGCGTTATTTCGCGCTTCAAGTCCTTTGCCCGGTGTCGAATTCGGGTTAAAAGGGCCTGTGCTATGGCGGGATTGCGGTATTCGTCAATATAATTCATTGTCGATAATATCTTGAAAGAGACTCAATTTTTCCTGCGCTGCCTCATTGTCTATTCGATGAATGGCGAATCCCGCATGGCAGATGACATAATCTCCTATGGACACCTCCTCGGGCACGAGATCGAGCCAGATTTCACGGGTCACCCCGCTTATTTCGATGATCGCCCTGTTATCATCAATCTCGATGATTTTTCCGGGGAATCCGATGCACATGATGGTTTGCTCCTAATCCACATCCATTTCTTTCAATTTCAATTCTTCCATTCCCCCTGTGAGAATTATCTGCGAACCTTCGCAGAGGGGACAGCATCCCCTGTATGTCTCGGTTCGGATTTCCTCCTCGCAATCGAAACAGAAGACAACCGCCGGCAGCACTTCCAATTCCAGCCGGGCGCCTTCGGCTATGGTTGCCTCAGACTGAATTTCAAAGGCAAAGGTCAGGGCCTGAGGTCGATAGAAGAGAGCCGCCCGAAAGAGAGATTGAGGGTGTTGGCCTTGTGAAATCCTTTTGTAATTGCATAATCTTCGACAATATCGAGCATTGATCTAATAAGCGACAGCTCATGCATTCTCTATCCTCTCTGCGGTAATGTCCCGTGAAGAAAGTTCTTTCAAAAGTATGCCTTCAACAGTGCTAAAGCGATCGCGAGCACTGTCGCTTAATGATGGGTTCATAGTGCCAATGTTTTTTGGTGCTGTGCAAATAAACATCGTTTCCGGCAATTCGTTCAGAAGCTCCGCCTTGAGCAGAACATCGGGAAAGGTGACTTCGTGGGCCGATGTCGGCGGCGGCATATAAAGCGCCATTTCTTCTCCGGGAAAGTGATAGACAGAACCGGGGGCATCATCAATCTTTATTGCGTCGATAACGATCAGGCGCCGACAATTACAGATATTGTCGAGAAGGAGGTAGCCCAGGGTGCCTCCATCGACGATTTCGACCTCAGGGGGAAGACGGTACCGTTCTTCGAACCACCGTACAAAGTGAACGCCGAATCCCTCATCGCCAAGCAGAATATTGCCAAGGCCAAGGATGACAATCGATGTGTTCCGATTCATATTCGATTCAATCGTGCGCTTTTCTGAATACCCTTCCGCTTATCATTGATGAGACGGTTCCTTCCTTGAAGACGGCGTTATACCAGAAGGCCATATATATATGCACAATAATAAACAGAATGAATAGCCACGTGAGAAGGTGATGGATCCACCGAATGACGGCCACACCGCCCATTAAATTTTCAATGGGTTTCAAAACGCTGTATACAAAGGCCGTCAAGCCTCCGTGGAACCCCGTCCCCATCAGAATGAGACCGGTCAGGACAATCAGAAAAAGCATGATCAACAATCCGGCGTAAGCGACAGATTGCAGCGGTCCGTAGAGATAGGTATGGGCAGGCGGTTCCTTTGAAATAAGGAGGTAGAATTTAAGCTGCTTTATCGTGTTTTCCCCTCGCGTCCAGGCGAAAAAGTCCTTCCAGTCCGCGTGAAAACTGGAAAAAAAGGCCAGATAGATCCGCCAGAGAAAGATAAACGTAAGAATGAACCCAAAGAGAATGTGGTAAAAGCGCACATCTCCCATGAAGAATTTCTCTACCGTTTCTCCCTTGTATATGGTGAAGGGACTGGCAATATAGAACCCCGTCACGATGAGAATAAAAATCGACAGCACCATGAGCCAGTGATTGATACGTATGGCCACGGACCATTCTTTTTTCGGTAGGACTGCTTCCATGGACTCCTCCTTTATCATCAGGCGACCTTGAACTCTTTCATGGTGTTCGCAGCCGGGTTGATAATATGCACGGCGCAGGCCATGCAGGGATCGAAGGAGTGAATCGTCCCGAGGATTTCCAGAGGCTGATCCACGTTGGCCAGGCGCGTTCCGATTAATGATTCTTCGTAGGGACCGCGCTTTCCTCCCTTATCTCTGGGGGAACAGTTCCAGGTTGAGGGGACGACAGCCTGATAGTTGGCAATGACTTTGTCTTCGATCCTGATCCAGTGGCCGAGTGCACCGCGGGGAACTTCGTTCATGCCTCTGCCTTCTCCCTTGTACGGAACATCGCAGGGAGTCCATGTGCGGGTGTCGCCGCCCTTGATATTGGCGACCAGCTCATCGATCCAGCCTTCGACATGATTCGCTACCAGGACTGTCTCCAGTGCCCGCGCCGCTGTGCGCCCCAGCGTGGAGAAAAGTACTGTCACGGGCAGACCGGTGGTCTTCAGTGTCGAATCGACGAGATGCTTGATTTCTTTGTGCCCTTGTGCATAACCGACGATGAAACGGGCCAGCGGTCCCACCTCGAAGGGTTCCCCGTCATAACGGGGGGCCTTGCACCAGGTGTATTTTTCGTCGTCCTTTACAAATCCGTTTTTGTCAAAGCCGGTATAGTTGGGTTCCGTTTTCCCTTCATAGGGGTGAAGGCTGTCGTTGCCTTCGTACCATGAATGGTCGACCTCTTCTTTGATCTTTGCTTCGTCAAGCGTGAGCGGATTGGCGATATCTCTTCCCTTGACCACCCCTCGCGGAAGCAGTGTGTGATGCCAATTGTCGTCCAGAGGGAACCCGCCGTAGCAGAGGTAGTTGGGCACTCCCGCGCCGATTCCCGCGAGACCTTCGTCTTTATATGCAGCTGCGGCGATAAGAACATCGGGAATATACGCCGTATCAATGAAGTTTTTCATTTCTTTGAGACGGAAAAGATATTCACCCAGTCGACTCGCATCAAGGGCGTCCATGACCGAGGTGATGCCCCCTACGACGAGGCTTTGAGGGTGGGGGTTTTTGCCGCCGAAGATGGCCATCATCTGCGCGGCCGTTTTCGATATGGCGAGCGCATCGAGATAGTGAGATGTAATGACCAGATTCGCCTCGGGGGAAAGCTTGTAGGAAGGATTCCCCCAGTAGGCGTTTGCGAATGGTCCCAGGCGTCCCGATTCAACGAATTTTGTCAGTTGTTTCTGTACCGCATGGTAATGGGTTGCGGAACAATTGTAGGGATTGTCGTGGTATGCCATTGCGAGATCTACGGCCTTTCGAGAATCCGCCGAGAGCGCGCTTACGATATCGACCCAGTCGAGACCGTGGAGATGATAAAAATGCATGATGTGATCATTGATATATTGGGCGCCTTTAATAAGATTTCTCACGAGACGGGCGTTGGACGGCGGTTTGATCCCGAAGGCGTCTTCGCAGGTCATTATGCTTGCTTCATAATGGGAGTACGTGCAGACGCCGCAGAATCGCTGGACCATAAGGCCGGTGTCACGGGGATCTCTTCCCTTGGGGATAGTTTCAATGCCCCTCCAGAGCATGATACTGCTCCAGGCATCGCTGATAACATTATTGCTGTCGACTTCGACTTCTATACGCAAATGCCCTTCTATTCGTGTGATCGGATCTACAATAATTCTTTCAGCCATACTGTGTTTCCTCCCGAAGACTTATGCCGAGCTATTCTGTATCTCTGTGTCTGACTGCGGTCAGCACCCCATGGGCTGCAGCGCCTGCTACGGCAACCCCTGCCAGGGCCATTCCGATACGATCGACTGTGTGCTCTCCACCGCCGAGTGGCTGTTCCGAAATCGGTTTTTCCAAGGGCGCCATGGTGTCCCAGAACCCGGGTTCGGTACAGCCCATGCAGCCATGTCCCGCCATAATCGGCCAGGATACGCCGTTGTTAAAGCGGATTTTGCCGCAGTTTGCAAAGGTGTATGGTCCTTTGCAGCCCATTTTATAAAGGCACCAGCCCTTTTTGGCGCCCTCATCGCCCCATTGCTCGACAAATTCACCCGCATCATAATGGGGCCGGCGTTCGCAATAGTCATGAATCCTTTTGCCGTATGCCCAGACCGGTCTTCCCAGTGAATCAAGGGCGGGCATGCTTCCGAACATGAGATAGTGGAGCAATGTTCCCGTAAAATTGATGGGATTAGGCGGGCAGCCGGCGATATTGACCGTTCTGATTTCCAGGACTGCGCTGATTCCCGCTGCATCGGTGGGATTAGGTCGTGCTGCCTGTACATTACCGAAGGCGGAGCAGCTTCCTATGCAGATGGTGGCCGCGGCCCGGGCGGTGACCTCTTTGGCCATCTCTATTCCCGTCTTTCCCTTCGGTCCCAGCGTGAGATAATTGCCGTTGAGACCGGTCGGCAGCGCTCCTTCGATGACGCAGATAAATTTTCCTGTAAAATCATGCAACGCTTTTTCCAGATTTTGCTCAGCCTGATGTCCTGCAGCGGCCATAAGGGTTTCATGGTATTCAAGCGAAATTGTATCCAGCAGAATGTCATCCACATTTGGGTAGGATGAGCGGAGAAATGCCTCGCTGCACCCGGTGCACTCGGCAAAATGGAGCCACACTATGGGAAGGCGGCTGAAATTTTCGGCGGCCCTTGCGACGGCAGGTCTGAACACCGGCGGCAGCATGAGCGCCGCAGTCATGAGCGACGTCCATTTCAGAAAGCTTCTTCTGCTGATACCGTTATCCGAAAGTGCCTCCTTGAAATCGGTCCTCGGCGCCGGCAATTCCCGGTCGATCCGTTTCATCTGTGTCTCACAGTGCGTTAACAATCCCTGGTACTATTTTTTTACCGTTCTTGTATAGTCTGATCCCTGTGCCATGCGACCTCCCTGGATGACTACCCTTTCCTCACATTATAAGGCGCCCTGTTATCGTGATTGTGTCTCTGAAAAAGCGATGCGTTCTCTGAGTGAACCCATGGAACAACCCATGCTACAAGTGACATGTCAGAAATGACATATGTCATTGGCGGCCGGTTGTCAATAAAAAAGTGTGCTGATTTCTAAACAGGCAAGGTAGGTAAAAATGCCCTGCTCGATGCGATGATCCGCCTCTCTGATCTGATGTGCGTGTATAAACCTTTTCCCGATATACCCAGGGAATGTGGTTATTTTCCGGAAGGGGAATCGATGATATGGGAAAGCTTTTGATACGCCTTGTGCAGCATGTGCGCCGTATCTTTTTCTAACTCGTCGAACTGATTGAGCAATTCCCGTGCGACCGGGGTAAGGTGCATGCTCTTTCCCTGAGAACGGTCCACCAGTTCTATGCCAAGCCGTTCTTCTGAAGCCTTGAGCCTGCCCCATGCGGCCCGGTAGGACATATTGAGCTTTTTTGCCGCCGCACTGAGGCTGTTGCATTCATCGATGGCGCGCAACAACTCTTCCCGGCCGTGACCGAAGAGCACGCGGCCGTCTTTCTCCAGCCATATTTTATACTTGATCTCTATGGTTCCGTTCCCCCTTTCTTTTCCGTCGTACCAACTGTCCAAAACGATTAACTTGTAACATGATTAAAAAAATCATGCAAGAAATGCATCAAAAATACTGATCTTATAAGGTCACGAACCTTTTTCGGAGGTGAATATGTGAAAAAGCGGTCTGCTGCGGGAAAACCATATGTCATAATTGGCATAACAAAGGGTATTTATTAGAGAAATATGGAAAAATGACTTGACTTTGACAGTTGCCGTTGCTATTGGAAATAATCTTATGACCAACGGTCAGTGATATCCTGAGGTCATTGCTTCAGGTGATAAATGCTCTTCCATTCACTGCTTCTAATGAGTATTTGGTGGAGGGTAAGCAAGTTGGAAGCGGTTATGCCTCCTGTGCTTGGAAAGGCTAAGAGCGTGAAAAGGTGCGATATTAAATAAAGAAAGGAGCGTTGAGCATGGATGTTAGCAGACGAGGTTTCTTGAAGATCTCGGGCGCTGCGTTGATGGCAAGTGGTATCGGTGTCAATCTGAAGCCGGTGTCCGCCTATGCGGAGCCCTTGAAGATCAAGTATGCTAAAGAGACCACAACGATCTGTCCATACTGTGCCGTGGGATGCAGTATTATCGTGTCCGCCCGTAATGGGAAGGTGATCAATACGGAAGGGGATCCTGATCACCCCGTAAACAGAGGATCGCTGTGCAGTAAGGGAGGTTCGATTTATCAGCTTTCGGTAAACGAAAACAGAATGGATAAAGTGCTTTATCGAGCGCCTTATGCATCCGAATGGAAGGCAGTTTCCTGGGAGTGGGCTCTTGATAAGATTGCAAAGAACATTAAAAAGAGCAGGGACGAAAGTTTTACCATCACAAATAAAAAAGGCCAGGTGGTGAACAGGACCAACGGGATCGCATCCGTCGGAAGCGCTGCCATGGATAACGAAGAGTGTTTCATCTATCAAAAATTCTTGAGGGGGTTGGGTCTGGTCTATATTGAACACCAGGCCCGTATCTGACACTCCGCTACTGTTGCGGCTCTGGCAGAGTCGTTCGGACGCGGTGCGATGACCAATCACTGGATCGATATCCAACACAGTGACTGTATATTAATTATGGGAAGTAATGCAGCGGCCAATCATCCCATTTCATTTAAGTACGTAACCAAAGCAATAGAAAAAGGCGCAACCCTGATCAACGTCGATCCAAGATTTACGCAGACCTCTTCGAAGGCGCATATTTACGCCCCGTTGAGATCGGGCAGTGATATTGCCTTTCTCGGCGGCATGATTAAGTACATCCTGGATAATAAACTGATTCAGGAAAAGTATGTGAAGTATTACACCAATGCGTCCTTCCTGGTAAACCCGGAGTTCAAAATGCCCGGTGAGAATGAGGGAGTGTTCTCCGGGCTTGTGGACAGCAAGTACGACAAATCGACCTGGTCATTCCAGACGGATGCCGACGGCGTCGTCAAAAAAGACATGACGCTTTCGGATCCCAATTGCGTGTTTCAGCTTTTGAAAAAGCACTATTCGAGATATGAAATCGACCTGGTTTCGAAGATTACGGGCACCCCCAAAGACAAGCTTCTCGCAGTGTACAAGGCCTATACAAAGACGGGCGAAGTCGGCAAGGCGGGGACCATCATGTACGCCATGGGATGGACCCAGCATACGGTGGGTGTGCAGAACATCCGCACCATGTCCATCATTCAGCTTCTCCTTGGAAACATGGGGGTTGCGGGCGGCGGCGTCAACGCGCTTCGGGGCGAGTCGAACGTGCAGGGATCGACGGACCAGTGTCTGCTGTTTCATATCCTGCCGGGATACTTGCAGACGCCGACCGCGTCGCTTCCGACCCTTGCAGCCTACAACGAAAAGAATACGCCAAAAACGAAGGAGCCCAAGAGCCTTAACTGGTGGAGCAACAAGCCGAAATATGTGGCAAGTCTCCTGAGGGCTCATTACGGCATGAATGTTTCTTTGGAAGAGGCTTATGAATATTTGCCGAAGCTTGACGACGGCAAGACCTATTCATGGCTCAACATCTTTGACGAGATGTACAAGGAAAAGTTTACGGGCTTCTTTTCCTGGGGCCAGAACCCCGCCTGCAGCGGCGCAAGCTCGAACAAGACCCGCCAGGCGCTGACGAAGCTCGACTGGATGGTGAACGTCAATATCTTCGATACGGAAACGGGGAATTTCTGGAGAGGCCCCGGGATGGATCCGACAAAGATCAAGACAGAGGTTTTCAGTCTTCCCTGCGCCGCATCGATTGAAAAAGAGGGAAGCATCACCAATAGCGGCCGTTGGATGCAGTGGCGCTACAAGGCGGTAGAGCCGCCTGGAGATGCCCTGCCTGACGGGGAGATTATCTCCGAGCTTTATTACAAAGTGAGGGAACTTTATGAAAAAGAGGGTGGTCCCCTCGCAGAGGCCATCACCAGTATGACCTGGGACTATGGTCCCAAGGGCGCCGATGGCAAGGTGCGCCACCTTGACGTGCACTATATCGCCAGGGAGATCAACGGATACTTTCTGGAAGACAAGGAGATCAAGGGTAAGCTCTACAAGAAGGGTACACTGGTTCCCAGCTTTGCCTTCCTGCAGGACGATGGCTCCACTTCGTCGGGCAACTGGCTTTATTGCAATTCCTATACTGAGAAGGGCAATATGGCGGCCCGAAGAGGGAAAAAGGACGAATCGGGAATCGGCCTCTACCCCGAGTGGGCCTGGTGCTGGCCCGTCAATCGTCGGATCATTTACAACGGCGCCTCGGTCGATCCCGAAACGGGAGAACCCTGGGACAAAAAGCATCCCGTTATCCTATGGAACGGGAGCAAATGGGTCGGCGATGTGCCCGACGGCGTTGCGGCGCCCGGTTCCGGCAGACCGCCCTTCATAATGAAACCTCACGGGGTGGGGAGCATCTTCGGCCCCGGCCTCAAAGACGGGCCCTTCCCGGAGCATTACGAGCCCCTTGAGTGTCCCATCGAAAAAAATCTGATGTCGCCGCAGTACATCAATCCCACATCGTTCCGATTTGATGTTGAGGGAACCGAACTCGACAAGAGAGCGACCTGCGACCCGCGGTACCCCTTTGTCTGTTCCACCTATCGCGTGAGCGAGCATTGGCAGACCGGCGTTATGACACGGTGGACTCCCTGGCTTGCAGAAATGCAGCCCGAGATGTTTGTGGAAATGAGCGTCGAGCTGGCAAAGCTCAGGGGCATTAGGAACGGCGAGCATGTGATGGTCAAATCGGCCCGTGGAGAAGTGGACTGTGTCGCCATTGTGACGGAACGCTTCAAACCCTTCGACATTGCAGGGCAGACAGTGCACCAGGTCGGTATCCCCTGGCATTTCGGCTGGGTGACCACGGCCATGAGAAAGTTTGTCCACGGAGACAAGGTGCCCGAGGTGTTCACTACCGGTGACTCGGCGAACCTGCTAACACCCTTCATCGGTGATCCCAACACCATGATTCCGGAGAGCAAATCATTCATGGTCAATGTTGAAAGGAAGGGGGTCTAAACGATGTCTGAAAAAGTTAAGCTCTACGATCTTTCGAAGTGCACCGGGTGCAGAGGTTGCCAACTGGCGTGTAAACAGTGGAACCAGCTTCCGGCGAAACAAACGATCAACAGGGGATCGTACCAGAACCCCCCCGACCTTCAGCCTACGACCTGGATGCTCATCAGATTCCAGGAGGTTTCCGATGGAAATGGCGCTGTGAAATGGCTGTTCAGAAAAGATGCGTGCATGCACTGTACCGATGCGGCCTGTGTGAAAGTCTGCCCCAGCGGCGCGCTTCATCATACAAAGTACGGCACTGTGGCGCTCGATCGCAGTAAATGTATCGGCTGTAAGGAGTGCATATTCGCCTGTCCCTTTGATGTCCCCCGGTATGATCCAGAGACGGACAAGATTGCCAAATGCGATCTCTGCTATTCCCGGATCGACAATAACCTGGAACCTGCCTGTGTAAAGGCCTGTCCCACGGGAGCGCTTCAATTCGGCGACAAGGACGAGATGATACAACTGGCTCATGCGCGCGCTAAGGAGCTGGGCGGCGACGCTTCCGTCTACGGCGACCAGTTTGTCGGCGGCACTCATATGATATTCGTGCTTCCGGAAAAGGCGTCGGTCTATGACAAGCTGCCGGAAAAACCGAGGGTGCCCGTTTCCGTCATTGCCTGGAAAGATTGGCTCAAACCACTCAGTCTGATTGCGGCGGGCGGTGTACTGGCCGGTTCATTCCTGCATTACATCATCCATGGACCGAAGGATACGAGCGGCAACGACCAGGCGGGTCAGGGAGGAGGTGAATAACATGATTCCCAAAAAAGGAATGATAAAGGTAAGCGACTCCTTTGAAAGGATCGTACACTGGTGTCTGGCCATATCGTGTCTGATCCTGATAATCACGGGGTTGGGAATGATGTTTCATTCGTTCAATTTCATCGGAATTCCCTTTGGTGGATTGAAAAACTTGAAACTGGTCCACAATTTCGTGGGAATTCTTTTTATTCCCTCACTTTTTTTCGCCATTCTGATCTGGTGGAAAGAAGCGGCGATCTTCAAGTTTCCTGAAGATCTTCAGTGGATTATGGTGGCGGGCGGTTATCTCTGGCATGTTGACGAAGTGCCCAAAACAGGGAAATATAACCCCGGCCAGAAGGCGTTTTTCATTGCAGTGGCACTGTTTGGCGTCCTCATGATCATCAGCGGGCTTATCATGTGGTTCCCCCTAGGTTTTTCACGAACCCTGGTAAGCTGGATGTATCCCCTGCACGCGCTGGGATTTTTGGTGATATTTCCATTCTTCTTTGTCCACCTCTATTTGGGGACCATTGGTGTTCCCGGATCGGCGCAGGCCATTTTTACCGGGTATGTAACCAGGGCCTGGGCGAAGAAACAGTGTCCACTCTGGCTTGAAGAAATGGAAGAGTCGGGCAAACTGGAAGTGTACGGTGAAGAAAAAACGCAAGCCGAGCACTAGAAGCAGTATATAGCAGTGAGAGAGGACCTGCCCGCGGACGGGCAGGTCCTTTTGTTATGGTGAGCGGCAAAGTCACTGTCAAATCTGAAATCCCGGCGGCATAGTCTCACCTTGAAGGGTAAAAAAGATTTACTTGAACTTGAATGGAAAAGGATATATAGAGGTCTCCCGATATGAAAAAGGATAATGAAGGGGGTAGATTGGTGGGAACAAAGCTCAATGAAACGCTTAAAACAATAGAGCGTTATAAGCATGTGAATCCCCATTACGAAGAGTTGCTGGATATTCTGGGCGAGATATTGATTCTGCGTGAAGAATTTAGAAGAAAAGTCGAGCACGATATTTATAGGGTCGATGATGCATTGATCGATAAGAAGATAAAAGGCGGCATGCCGATTGTCGATTTTTTTAACGGAAATATTGATCTGAGGGAAGCACAGAACTACTTTGTTGCCCTTCTTGAAATCGCCGAGGCGCGCGAGCTTGGTGAAGCCGATGAGATCATGAGCGATCTTGAGGAGGGACGGCTTGATTTCCTGAAGATGGTCCGTGAATCGTTCAATAGCGAGGCGGAAGAAGATGCCGGCGAAGAAGAAGAGGACGACGCCCTTTTCGATCTTCTTGGATTTCTTGTCGAAGAAAGCCTGAGGCCTTCTCTCGAAATTCTGGCGGAAAAATATGAAGGTCTGATTGCACAATTGAATTGGTCCGAAGGGTATTGCCCGATCTGCGGCAGGGAACCCAAAATTGCCGAGCTTCGTGACGAAGCTGGAGAGAAATATCTCTTTTGCAGCCAGTGCGGTTTCGAATGGCGGTTTTCCCGCCTTAAATGCCCCTTCTGTGCCAATGAGGACCAGCAATCCCTCGCCTATTTTACGGTGGAGGATGAGGAAAAGTACCGTGTCGATGTGTGTAATGTGTGCAACCGGTACATAAAAACGGTGGACTTTAGAGAAACGAAAGAACATCCCAATCTCGATGTGGAGGATATCGCCACACTGCATCTCGACATCCTAGCAAACGATGAAGGATACGAATAGCGTTCTTTGTGTAGAGCCCATGCAGGAGCAGAACATCGTAGCAGTTATCGGGCTCATCAAAGAGGCCGTCATACAAGAAGACCTGCCTATTGTAGCAGATCTCTCTGAAAAGCGATACGACCCCTTCCGCATTCTCATTTCTACACTTCTCAGTTTGCGCACAAAAGATGAGGTGACCAGAGAGGCCGATCAGCGATTGTTCGCCTTGGCATCGACCCCGGGTGAAATGGTACGTCTTTCCGAATCCCATATCGCCGGGGCGATTTACCCTGTCGGTTTTTACCGCAACAAAGCCAGAACGATTCTCCATGTCTGTCACGAGTTGATCGACCGCTTCGATTCGAAAGTCCCCGATTCCATCGATACCCTTGTCAGTATCAAGGGGGTGGGGAGAAAGACGGCGAATCTGGTGGTTTCTCTGGGATACGGTATTCCAGCCATCTGTGTCGATACCCATGTGCATCGGGTTTCAAACAGGCTTGGATATGTCAGAACCGCTGATCCTGAAAAAACGGAATTTGCTCTGAGAGAAAGGCTTCCCCGGGAGCACTGGATCGAATTCAACTCCGTGATGATTGCCTTCGGCAAAACTGTCTGCCGACCTGTGTCGCCCTTTTGCAGCCTCTGTCCGGTCTTCAAATATTGTGAACGGGTAGGTGTAACGGTAAGCAGGTAAAACACAGCGGTCACGGATGCGAGGGTTCCAGTGGCCAAGGGTTCGAGTGTCCTTTTCTGAATAGAGCCAGGCAATCACATTTTCTTCCGGCATAAATTCACCTGAAGTTTAAAGGCCTATGTGTTTTTACAGTCTGTGGACGGTTGTCTCCGTTGCAGTGCCTCTCACTCGAATGCTTGAACTTTTACTATGATTCATTGATAAAACCCCACATATCAGCTATTATAAATAATTAGTTGCAAAGGATTAAAATTTCACATTTGTGCGAAGGAGGGAACAATGAGATTCGAGTCTTTGGAAGATGCAATGCTCTTTGCCATTGACAAAGAGAAAAGCGCGAATGCGCTGTACACTGCCTTTCAGAACATTGTGAAAGACAGGGCCGCAAAGAAACTTCTCGAGGAACTTGCAGCACAGGAACTGAAGCATAAAGAACTCATTGAAAATGCTATGAATAGCGGAAATATAGCTTCGATCGGGGGGAAGAAGGCTATTAATGAAATCAGTTTCAGTGACTACATGGTTGCAAGTCCTATCAATGCTCAGAGCGATCCCCAGGATGTCATGCAGTATGCGATGAAAATGGAACGCTCCGCCTATGATCTGTATGCCGGCCTTCTTGAAAATTATAGAGGAACGAACGTGGAGGCGCTCTTTTCGGGACTTGCCCAGGAGGAACTCAGGCATAAGGAAATTCTGGAGGAACAGTACGAACAGCATTTTGCTCAGTGGATGTAGGGTCGGTTTTCGATTGCCGGACGGAGCAGACGTAATTTTTTTGCGAATAAGAATGTATGCACTTTTTTATTACCAAGCCGGAAGGAGTGTATAAAAACTGAGGGAGTGCATCGAATACCTGGCTGAGGTGCACTCCTTAGCAGATCATGATATCGGTATATGGAGGTGTTCAATGGAAAGTGTTTCTGATGTCAAGGCCCGTCTGAAGGAGTTGTTCGACACCCAGCGGCTTGCCGTTCTTGCAACGCAGGAGGGATCCCAGCCTTACACGAGTCTTATGTCCTTTGCCGCTACGGAGGATCTGAAACATATCGTGTTTGTCACGAGTCAATCGACCCGGAAATATGCGAATCTTGAAAAAAACTCTCAAGTTGCCTTGCTTATCGACAGCAGAACGAACAGAGAATCGGATATCAGGGAAGCCATTGCCGTGACTGCTATTGGAAAGGCGTGCGAGGTGAAACTGGATGAAAAGGAGTCACTCATCGATCTCTATCGGACAAAACACCCCCATCTGGATGAATTTCTCATGTCTCCTTCACAAGTCCTTATAAAAGTAACGGTGCAGTCGTACGTGGTGGTAAGCAAGTTTCAGAAGGTACACGAATTCGTTCCTACATTATGAAAGGCAGGATATTTTTAAAACCGCCTTGCGATCATGAATTGTAAACTGGTTAGCATGATAGTCCCGCTTCTTGCTTTTTCGATCAATTGCTTCTTCTTGCCTCGTGATGGACAATCTCAATGCCGCCTGAGAGAAGAGAAGTACGAGAACGTTTATGCCTTCAAGAAGCCTGGATTTATTGATTTTTTGAAATGGCGCGTAACCCGGCTCTCATTGAATCTGCCCGATCCGGAAAGCCATAATTTCCCCCTTGCCCCCAACGATCCATCGTACCTGCGATCGAACAGAAAGGACACCACCATCACCTGGATCGGCCATTCAACCGTTCTTATCCAGATGGGAGGAGTGAATATCCTGACGGATCCGCACTTTTCGGACAGAGCGTCGCCGTTTCAGTGGATCGGACCCAAGCGGCTGACTCCACCGGGAATATCTCTGGACGATTTGCCTGCCATAGATATTGTGCTGATTTCACATGACCATTACGATCACCTGGACAAGGGATCCATAGAGAGATTGGACGCACGGCCGAACGGTAAGAATACGGTTTTCTTCGTGCCCTGTGGCCTGAAGGAGTGGTTTGAAAACCAGGGGATCAAGGGCATCGTGGAAATGGACTGGGGAGATGAGTATCGACATAATCACACCAGGATTGTCTGTGTACCCATGCATCATTGGAGCAAAAGAACGATTTTTTCTACAAACGGAACCCTTTGGGCCGGCTGGATTGCCGAGACGAAGGGTGTTCGATTGCTTTTTCTCGGAGACACGGGATATTCGCCCCTTTATAAGGAAATCGGCAGCACTTACGGTCCGTTCGATCTTTCGGTGCTTCCCATAGGCGCCTACGAGCCGCGGTGGTTCATGAAGAACCAGCATGTGACGCCGGAAGAAGCGCTTCGTATCCACAAAGATATCCGTTCAAGGAAATCGGTGGCCACGCATTGGGGGACCTTTATCCTTACCGACGAACCCCTCGACGAACCGCCGAAGCGACTGGCCAAGGCAAAGGAGACTGCCGGAGTTCCCGATGACGAATTTATGGTGCTGATGCATGGGGAGACAGTGACAATCGATGGAAGCGGTAATAATCATGAGAACCATTGATACAGGAAAACGCTGTCGATATGCGTGTCTTACCGGCCATAATCAAGGAATTTTTCAACCAGAGACACTACATATTCCGCAATGGGAATCGAGGCGGTAAGTCCGGGAGATTCGATTCCGTTAAGAGTGATAAGACCGGGGTAGCCCTTATGGCGTTCCTCTTGGATGATAAAATCTCTGTATGGCTCGCCGGGCCCCTGGAGCTTCGGTCGTATTCCGCTCATATCGGGAGTCAGAAGCTCTGCTGTGATTCCCGGCAGATACCGGCGGATGGATTGATAAAAGGCGTCTTTTTTTTCTTCATGAACGGCGTAGTCAATATCCATGATGTACTCGGTATCGGGTCCGAAGCGGACTCGTCCTCCGAGATCGAGCGTCGCGTGAATGCCGAGCCCCTCTCTGTCGCCGGTGGGAACGGGGTAGATCAGGTGATGAAGCTTCGGGGCTGGTGAAACGGTGAAATAGTTGCCCTTGCAATATTTCAGCCGGTATCCCGCTCCATCAATGTCGATGCCGGCCATTGCGGCGATTCTGTCGGCCGAGAGCCCGGCGCTGTTGATCAGGATGCCCGTTTTAAAACGGAACTCTCCACCGTTCGTTTGAATTTCGTAGGCACTTCCATCGAAATCGATGGCGGTCATCTCCGTATTGAAGGCAACGGTTGTGCCCTGTGATTCGGCGCGGGCAAGAAAGGAGCGCATCAGGGCGTGGGAATCGATAATGCCTGTGGAAGGTGAAAAAAGGGCTTCTTTGACGCTGATTTCAGGTTCTGAACGCGCAATTTCCCGGCTGTCGAGAAAGCAAAGATCGGAAACGCCGTTTTCGGCGGCCTGGATGCGAAGTGCTTCAAGAGATTCGATTTCATCTTCGCTTACGGCGACGATAAGCTTTCCTGTCCTTCGGTGGCCGATGGTGCGGGCAGTGCAGAACTCATAAAGACGCCGGTTTCCCTCTCGACAAAATCGCGCCTTGAGCGAATCGATCGGATAGTAGATTCCGGCATGAATGACCTCGCTGTTGCGGCTGCTCGTTTCCATGCCGAAAGAGTGGTGTTTCTCAATCAGGAGGATGTTTCTATAACGGGCCGAAAGAGCTTCCGCGACGGCAAGCCCGACAACCCCCGCACCGATTACCGTTATGTCGAAACTGAAATCAGCCATGAACCGGAGCTATTTTTCCTTCACGGAGACGCTCTCGTCAAACGTCTTCCTGAGATCGTCAATCAGACGATGAGCTTCCTCCCGGGAGAGCTTAAAGGACACCTTGCCGCCCCCGGGATGTGCAAACGTCAGTGCACACCCAGGGCCATTCTTTGTGACCGTAAAACGCCGGTCCCCGGGAAATTTAACCGCGTGCGCAAGCCAGTCGTCGGGATTGAACTCGGCGATCTGGATGAGCACGCCGAAGGCGTTCTTTGGGTGAATGAATAGTTCTTTCCATCGTTCACCCAGTTTCCTGAATCCAAAATAGGGGATATCATGTTCCTCCAGGGTACGGCGCGCCTTTTCGATGTCCGGCGTTTCAAGGGTGATGTGGTGGACGCCCCCTTCTTCCCTGCCGGCAAGGAAATTTTTGAGGAAACTATTTTCCCCCGTCATTTTCATGAGTTCCAGACGGGAAAGATCACCCAGAGAAAAGATCTGCCAAAGATACTGCATCGATGGATCCTCTTCATGGGCGCCGGGTATGGCGCCGAGAAGTACCTGAAAAAACCTGGATGCCTTTTCGTAATCCTTCACTGCAATTGAAACATGATCAATTCTTGAAATCATAGGGAAAACTCCTTTTACAAAGTATACATTCCGGGATGTAGACTATAAAAAAGCCAGCGTTAAGGCGTGATTCGTCGAGCTGATCTGTGTGCAATGGAAATAAGACCGCCTCGATTGACAATTAGTCCTTCCGCTTCGAGTGTTTTGAGAATATGGCTCAATTGATCCGATTCGAGGGAAAGCGTTTCCATAAGGTCGCTTTCTGATATCGTCTTCTTTTCGAGAATGCCGCGCAGGATTGCGCCTCTCACCTGGCGAATCGATCCTTTGAAGGGCGCCTGCCGTCGATAGTGAGCGCTGAGACGTGCAGGGTTGCCGTACATCTTTTTCAGATGGACCCCGTAATCCATCAATGCGTTGTACCATTTTCGAGGATCCGTGGTGTCGAGCGTACGTGCGACAAGCGGGTAAATTGCGGAATCGGGAACTTTGGTGTGTTCGGGAAAAAAATGATGAATAAATACCGCCCTGATGTTGGTTTCGATCAGAATAACCGGCTTGTTAAAGGCGAAAGCCTGAATTGCCCTCGCCGTTGCTACACCGATTCCCGGAAGCGAAAGGAGCGATTCTTCATCCTCGGGCACCATGCCGCTATGGAATTCCCTGATCCGCTGAGCCGATTTTTTCAGTGAAAGGGCGCGGCGATTATAGCCCATTCCCTGCCAAGCGGAGAGGATGTTATGGAGGGGTGCATGTGCGAGGCTTTCGGGATCGGGAAAAAGACGGATAAACATCTGATATTTTTCAACGACGCGGGATACCTGGGACTGCTGAAGCATCACCTCCGAGACAAGGATTTTGTAAGGGTCGGTGGTTTTTCTCCAGGGAAGGTCACGGCCCTCCCTTTCGTAATGATCGTACACTCTTGTTTGAAAGTCCGATATCCTGCGGTGGATTGGATCTGTTCTGTCAACCATTGTCACGCTGTTATTCTTCTTCAGTGTCGTTCGATGTCGTCTCGGCTGATGAAAAGAGATGAGGCTCCACGGTTCTCTTCAGATCGTCCCAGAAGGCCTTTCGTTTGGGCGAATCGGGCGGCTCTTTTGTCGGAAATTCCAGGAATGGGACCAGTATGCCTTCCTGTGAGAGTTCTTCCGATAGAATTTCCGCCATGATTCCCATCAGCACGGGGTCCCTCGAATCGGGCGTTTCCACAGGATTCGGCGATTCCGTCTGGTACCGATTAACCTTGTGTTTCCCCCAGTGGATTCCGCAGGTGGGACTGTTTTCCAGACCGATGAAGCACGTGAGCCGGTAGTTTTGTGAAAGGAATTCCTTAATCATGAGAATCGGAATGGAGAGAAGTTCCTTGCAGTGCCTGCGAAAAAAAATATTGTCGTACTGCTGGCGGCCCTGGGGATTGCGCATGAGACCCATGGCCGTTGTCTCGGGGCAGGGATATTGAATGACGCCGACCCGTCTGTCCATAAGATAGTCCATCAATTCATGGGAGAGGGGGAAATTCTGGCCCAGAAGATGCACCCTGCAGTAAGGGTTGACGAGGCACTGGGCAATCAGAATTATTTTTCTGTCCTTTTTGCTCATTATCTGTTCCTTCCTTTACAGATCCTTGATTTGTCTGATGTAGTCATTGACATTAAATTTCGATTTGCATCCGTTATAACTCATATAGCGGATTTTTCCGAACAGGGGCCGTTCGAACCAGGCCCGGTCATGGACGCCACCGATCGACCAGGCGCATCCCGCATAGCCGTTGGGATCACGCCCGTCAAGTTCATAGCGATTATTGAGATAGAGGGCGATTTCGAAGGCTTCCTCGGGGGATCCCGTCCATTCGAGAATTTTTTTTGCCCAGTACATGCGCATGTATCCGTGCATCTTTCCTTTTTTCACCATTTCCATTTGAGCGGCGTTCCAGAGCTCGTCGTGGGTGCCGGCGCCTTCAAGCTGTGAAAGTGAATAGGCATAGGGCCTTCGATCTTCCCTGTGGTTCCGAAGCGTCTTTATTGCCCAATCGGGGAATCCTTCGACACTGTCGTAGCGATCGTTATAATAACAGAAGTTGTCGGAAAGTTCCCGTCTCACCACCAGCTCTTCCAGAAAGGGCGCCTTTGTCGATTCAGCCAAAGGCGACTTTTTTATCTCCAGAACCGTTCTCTGGGCGGAAAGGTGCCCGAAGTGAAGAAAAGGGGAAAGACCCGACTGGCCGGCTTTTGTGGGATTGTTCCGTGTTTCGTCATAGACGGCAAGACCCCGGGCAATAAAGTGTTTCAGTGCAGCCCGCGCCGCGTGCTCTCCCGGAATGATCCACTCCTCCGATGATGTGCCTTGTCCGGGTCCGAGGGGGCCTTCGATCTCACTCCATTGTGGTGAGGAGGACTTCTCTTGCCAGGGGAAGGGATGGCGAAGAAGGGGCGGATAGGCATCGAGAAACTCAGCAAGGAGCTTCGTGATTTTGGGGCGAAAGGTCCTGGCGGCAAACTCCTGCTTCGATGAGGCGCACCAGCAGGGAACAATATTGTGGGCATCGACTTCATACAGGGGGATTTGAATTTTTCCCATGGTTGCTTTTTTCCACCGGCGCTTGATTTTCAGAGGGTCGAAATCGGTGATGAGTGTCCCCACTGTATGAGTTGCTATAAATTTGGGAATTTCAATCTGTGGCGATCCCCTGAGAAGACAAAAGGGTATATCTTTCTCACTCAAGGTCCCCTGGATAGTGCGAAGCCCTTCGAGCATGAACACATACTGCCGTGATGCGGCATCGAGGAATTCGGGAACCAGGCAGAACACAACCAGAAGTGCTTCTTTCTTCTTTATTGCTTCTTCTTGCGCGAAGACGAGCGCCCAGTTGTCGAATGCGCGCTGATCCCGGCTCATCCAGTAAAGAACCGGCCCCTTTTTCGCAGCACCTTCCTGTAATGTACGAATTCTCTTTGTATTCATCCAGTTCAGAGAGCAGCGCTTCCCACCAGCGGAAGCGCTTGATCGATATGGAAATAGACGAGATGCTTCTGGTCGCCCGGGTCTTTCTTGTAATCATGCCGATAATGCGGCCTTCTTCTGATCTCATCGATCATATTTTGATCACTGATTTCTTTTGTCTTGGTCAGATAGAGTCTTTTCCCCAGGTAGTGCTCTCCCGCTTCTTTGAAAAGATAGAGGGCGGAGGGATTTGACTGAAGATTGGAATAGGTCAGGCGCTCGGCCATAATGAAGGCAACTGTTTCTTCATCGATGACATGGGGCCTTCCGTACACGGCTGAGTTGACCCTGCCCGATGAATCGGCTGTTGAAAGAATGCCGAGGCCTTCCGCCGTTTCAAAGTACTCGCTAAGCTTCATGATATGTTTCTCCTCTCCTGGTACGTGCAGCCGCCAAAACACATTATGCCTTTTACGGCAGCTCGGGGAAGCCTATATGCACCAAAGGCCGGTTCAATTGAACCCTCAGCCCCATCATTACAGTGATTGTTCACTCCATGCTCCAGAAGGTTCCCTCAGGCGTGTCCTGAAGTCTGACCCCTCTTTCCGCCAGCTCCCGGCGAATTCGGTCCGCTTCCTCCCAGCGTGCCTCTTTTCGTGCGCCTTCACGCTGTTTCAGCAGATCCCGAATGTCTTTTTCGAGGGTCGATTCCTGAAAATCCATGATGCCCAGTGCATCGTCGATTTTCTTCAGCACTTCTATCACCGTCTCGATCTGGTTTCTTGAAAGCCGTTGTTCCGAAAGCAGCGAATGGATGGTCTTGACAAAAGTGAATATCGCCGCAAGGGCGCCGGAGATGTTAAAATCGTCGTCCATTGCTTCGGAAAAGGCCTTTCTGACGTCATATACATGCTGATCCAGTTCGGCCTGTTCTTTTCCGGGGACGGCGCGGATAAGTTTCTGAATAAAATTATTGAGCCTTCGCACCGTATTTCTTGACGTGTCGAGGGCGCCGAAAGAAAAATTGAGCGGTTTCCGGTAATGCGAACTGAGGAGAAAATATCGGAGGTCTTTTCCTGAATACCCTTTTTCGATAAGATCGCCGATCGTAAAGGTGTTGTCGAGAGAACGGGACATTTTCTTTCCTTGGCGCATTACGATTTCCGCATGCATCCAATATGTCGCCGGGATTTTTCCGGTGGCTGCTTTCCCGATGGCCATCACGTTTTCGCAGTGGGGGAATATGATATCGGCTCCGGATACGAATATATCGAACGTATCGGCGAGATATTTGCGGGCAGTGGCCGCGCATTCAAGATGCCAGCTGGGGCGGACATTCCCCCACTTCGTCTTGCAATAGATGCCTTTTTTCAGCTCCGCCAGCGTCGATCGCTTGAGCAGGGTGAAGTCAACGGGGCTGTCTTTTTCGTACTCATCCTGGTCGATTGTGTGCCTGTGGCGGACGCGGCCAAGATCGATATTGGAAAGAAGCCCGTAGTCGTCAAGCCTGGATATATCAAAATATACGGACCTCAGTTTCTCGTAGGCGAACCCCTTTTCCACCAGCTGTTCGGCCAGGGTGATCATCGAGTCCACATTTTCGCTTGCCTTGGGGTACAGTATGTCACTGCTGATATTAAGCGTGACGACATCATCGAAAAAAGCCTGAATATATTGCTTTGTGTATCCTTCAATGGGGATGCCTGCCTGTTCGGCGCCTTTTATTGACCGGTCGGCCATGTCGATGATATTGACTTCATGAAGTACCTGAAAGCCCTTCTGTTTCAAATATCGCATGATCACATCGGCCACGATGAACCGCCTGTAGGTGCCTATGTGGGGAACATCGTGCACGGAGGGACCGCAGGAGTGCATCAGTACACGCTTCTGACTGATGGGTCTGAATGATTCCTTCGTCCGATTCATTGTGTTGTATATCTGAAGTGAGGTTTCTTCTTTGTCGGAAAAGAGCTCCGTGCTCAGATAACGATCACCGCGGTCCGGGAAAATAGCGACAATCACCCCTTCCTGCATCTTCTCGGCCTGTTCCAGGGCGACGTGCATGGCAGCGCCGGAACTCATGCCGACCAGAAGTCCTTCCGTCCTCGCCAGTTTTCTTGCCGTTTCAAAGGCGTCTTCATCGGCAATGTGTATCTTTTCGTCCAGAAGGTTTCTTTCAAAGATGCCGGGGCGATAGGACTCCTTCATATTTTTGAGTCCCTGTATCTTATGCCGGAGATAGGGTTCCACGCCAATGATTCTGACCGAACTGTTTAATTCCTTGAGCCTTTTGGCAAGTCCCATTGCAGTGCCCGATGTTCCCAATGTGGCAATCACCGAGGTCACGGTTCCTTCCGTTTGCCGCCATATTTCTTCGCCGTGCCGTAATAATGGGCCATAACGTTGTCGGGACTGTTGAACTGATCGGGCATGAAGTATTTATCGGGAAACCGGCGGAGCATCTCGTAGATCTTTTCGATCGCGCCGTCGGTTCCCAGATGTGCCGGCGTGAAGAGAAGCTCGGCGCCCATGGCCCTGAGGATTTTTTTACGTTCCTCACTTGCCGCCTCCGACATGGCGAGAATCAGGCGGTATCCTTTCGCTGCGGCCACCATGGCCAGTCCGATGCCCGTGTTGCCGCTGGTTGCCTCGATTATGACCTTGCCTTTTGTGAGAACGCCTCGCTCCTCGGCCCGTTCAATCATATAGAGGGCGGTACGATCTTTTATGGAACCTCCCGGATTGGCGCCTTCCAGTTTTGCATAGATTTTGACCTGTACATAGGGATTCAATGCATTGATCTGCACAAGGGGCGTGTTTCCGATCAGATCGAGGATGGTATGGTGCTGTTCTTTCATGGCCGCACATAAATAAAAGGTGGTCGCATGCGAAACCCCTGGCGATGTATTCCTCTACTCCCGAACGGATCAACTGTCAAATTTGGGTGTGGGGATTTTTATAAACTGTACGCCTTCTTCCTTAAGCGTTTCTTCCTCTGTCTTTGTGGTGTACCCTTTTATGTTTCTCTTTTCTTCTTCGCCACGGTGCATTTTCAGGGCGACCTCAGCAAAATGGTCCCCCACATTGTCAAAGTGTTTGTCAATGAAATCGCTCAGCATCTTCAGATTCATCGCGGGCGTCCGGTCCCGGGGTTGCGTCACCTCTCTTTCATGCGAACCCTTTCCTACGATAGCCACGGACGATGGAACCATTTCTATGTCCAGACTTCCGCACACGGGACAGACGATCAGCTTTTTCTCCTTCTGTTTCTCATAGGCTGCACGATCTTTGAACCATCCCTCAAATATATGGTTATCCTGGCAGGTAAGATCATAAACTATCACGAAATTATTACCCCTTAGAAATTTATAAACACTATATCACGAAACAACATGACTGACAATGCGAAGCCTTCTATCATGCAATTTCTTTTACATCCATTTTTTTATGGACTTTTTTCGATAAATTATATAATTGGAACTTCCGTGTCGGGATGTGGCCCAGCCTGGTAGGGCACTGCGTTCGGGACGCAGGAGTCGCGCGTTCAAATCGCGCCATCCCGACCATTTTTTTCTTTCCTGCGCAACGGCCATGGGGGCGGCGGGAGATGCCTTACCCTACGGTGCCGGCCATGGAGAAAATGGGAAGGTAGAGTGCGATCAGCATGCCGCCCACAACCCCTCCCAGAAACACCATCATAAAAGGTTCCAGAAGAGAGGTGAGTGCGTCTACCGCAGCGTCAACCTCGTCGTCATAAAAATCGGCGATCTTTGCAAGCATTGCGTCAAGGGCGCCAGTGTTTTCTCCCACTCCGATCATTGAGACCACCATTGAGGGAAAGATTCCCGTTGCTGCAAGAGGTTCTGCAATTGTTTTCCCTTCGCTGATGCTTTTTCGTGTTGCCATAAGGGAATTCTCGACGACCTTGTTCCCCGCTGTTTTGCTGACGATTTCAAGGCCCTGCAGGATAGGAACGCCGCTGCTGATCATTGTCGACAGTGTGCGCGAAAACTTTGCCACCGCGACCTTCTTGAGCAGATCGCCGAAGACCGGCGCTTTGAGCACAAGACTGTCCACCTGAAGCCTTCCCCGTTGTGTCTTGTAGTACCGTTTAAAAGCAAAGATAAGAACAGCCGCGCCGGCTGCCATATAGATTATATAGCTCTGGACGAACTCACTGGCATCTACAAGAAATTGCGTGGGCGCCGGAAGCGCCGATCCCATTCCGGAAAACATGTCAACGAATACCGGGACCACCTTATAAAGCAAAAGCACGACGACGCCGATGGAGATGACGAGGACGCTTGCAGGGTAGGTCATGGCGCCCTTGACCTTGGACTTGAGCTTCATGGCCTTTTCCATGTAATTGGAAAGTCTGTTGAGAATCAGGTCCAGAATACCCCCTGCCTCGCCGGCGGCCACGAGGTTGACAAAAAGATCGTCGAACACATCGGGATACTTCGCTATCGATTCTGAAAGTGACAACCCTCCTTCAATATCATCCTTGATCGTGAGAACGATTTTTTTGAAGGTCTTGTTCGGTTCCTCGGCCGACAGCAGGTCAAGGCACTGAATAATGGGAAGGCCGGCATTAATCATTGTGGCGAACTGTCGTGCAAAAATGACTACGTCTTTCTCTTTGACCTTTTCCTGAAAAAAAGGAATATTCTCAAGGAGGTCTTTGGGTTTTTTCTTGATGCTGCTCGGCCTGATGCCCTGTCGCCTGAGCTGAATTCTTACTGCTGCTTCGTCGGGGGCCTCTATTTCGCCTGTTTTTTCCTCTTTCCTTTTTGTCAGCCCCACCCAGATATATTCGGGCATATGCAAACCTCCTTACTGCACGTTCCTAAAGAATACTCGGGGATACGCATGAACATTTGTTTCTCATAATTTCGTACATAAGTATTCCTCCCGCTACCGACACATTGAGAGAGTCGATCCTGCCTGCCATGGGCATGGTAATCAGGAAATCACATTTGCCTTTGACCAGGGGGCGTAGACCGGTTCCCTCGCTGCCAAGCACAAGGCCCACCCGTCCTTGATAATCAAAATTCCGCGTGTCCTGTCCCTTCGCTACATCGGCGCCGTATATCCAGAACCCCTCTTCCTTGAGCGTATCGATTGCAGCCCCTATGTTTACCACACGGGATATTGCCGTGTGACCGGCGCTCCCTGCTGATGCCTTCATAACGGCGGGAGTGACGGGTGCGGCGCGATTCTTCGGAATGATAATGCCCTTCGCACCGAAACAGTGGCCGCTTCTAATCAAAGATCCCAGATTCTGCGGATCAAGAATTGAATCGAGGATCAGTATGAGACCGCCGCTTTCTGAATGTGTGCACTGTGAAATTACTTCTTCCAGCGGTGTATAGATGAACTCTTCGCAAAGGCAGACAATTCCCTGATGACGCTTCCCCGCGGCGAGTCTGTCAAGAGCAGCGCGCTCATCATATTTAACCGCAATGTCCTTCCTTCCCGCGATGGCGAGAATTTCCTTAACGGCGTCGCTTTTTTTTCCCCTCGCGAGGATGATTCTTTCAATCCCTTCACCGCCTGATTTGAGTGATTCAAGGATTGGATGGATGCCGTAGATCACCTGCATGGATGTCCTTTATTTACCCCGATCTGACAGTCTCTTGTTCCTTGCCGCAAGTCCTTCCTCTATTTCGATATTAATTTTTCCGGCTGCGGCGACAGGATCGTCTGCCCTTCGTATCGGTCGACCCACGACAATGAAATCGGCGCCGACCGCAATGGCCTCTTTGGGAGTCAGTGTCCTTTTCTGGTCATCACCCGCAACTTCTTCCACAAGTCTAATACCCGGGGTGACGATCACGAAGTCATCTCCGCAGGTCCTGCGCAACGCGGGAACGTCCTGCGCCGACGCCACGACGCCTGTAAGGCCCGCCTCTTGAGCCAGCGTTGCGAGCCGGGGAACGAGAACCCCCGTGGTGCACTGGAACCCGAGATCTCCCAGATCACGATCGTTGAGACTCGTAAGAACGGTGACGGCAAGAACGGCGGGGGGAATGATTCCGGTCGCTTCGGCGGCGGCACGAACCGCCTCTGCAGTATTTTTCATCATAGCGGCGCCGCCGAGGGCATGAACATTGAACATTTCCACCTTTAGTCTGGTGGCTGCTTCCGCCGCCCGCGCCACCGTATTGGGTATGTCGTGGAATTTAAGATCAAGAAACACGCCGGCGCCCAGAGCGTGTATTTCTTCTACGAGGGGCGGTCCAAAACGGGTAAAAGCCTCTTTCCCTACTTTAAAAATACCCACGTGATCCTTCAATAGCGCCACCCATTCAAGGGCGCTTTCGAAATCGTCCCCCACGTCGAGGGCAAAGATCAGGTGATCCTTTCCTCTGTCACTCGATTTCATCTTCACTGCCTATAAATTCCGATTCATGGGGAATCTGTTTCAGCCCCTCGTTAAGTCGATTTAGATATTCCGGATGTGAGTAGGCAACCTTTCCTTCCGCTATTTCCCTCAGGGCCGTGACCACCTCCCGGTTGTTTTTTTTCTCCGAAAGCGGCGCTGAACCTTTGTAAAGCTGCCGGACGCGCTGAACCGTCAGGATGGTCAGGGCGAACCTGTTTTTTGCCTGTTTTAGTGAATCTTCAACGGTGACTCGTGCCATTAATTACATGCCTCCTTTTTACAGTATCACTCGGTTTATAATCTCTAATTGTCTGAATCTCCTGCATTTTTCCGCTATATAGATGGATTCGAGAGCCTTTAATGAATAGCTGAGTATATCATTAATGATTATATAATCATACCAATGATTTTCGTGAACTTCGTCATAGGCTCTTTTCAACCGGATTTTCATTGTCGCTTCATCCTCTGATCCTCTTCGGGTCAGCCGCTCCTTGAGCGCATCAAGCGAGGGGGGAAGAATAAAGACAAACACGCCTTCAGGATAGACTGCTTTTATGTGTTCTGCGCCCCTTGTGTCTACATCGAGAAGTATGTTTTTCCCCGCTGCCAGACAGTCCTCTATGTCCTTTCCCGAGGTACCGTAGAAATTATTGAAAATTTCTTCGGTTTCTATAAATTCGCCCAGCCGGCGTTTTTCCCTGAATACTGCTTCTGAGATGAAATGGTAGTCCCTTCCGTTTACTTCTCTCGCCCTTTGAGGACGCGTGGTGTAGGATATGGAAAAGCGCAAATCAGGCTGTCCCTTGAGAAGCCGTTTGCATAGAGTGGTCTTCCCTGTGCCCGACGGCGCGGAAACAACCATAAGAAATCCTCTTTTATTATCAGGCAAGGCGTCGAAACCCCTCTCATTTATTCGATATTCTGAACCTGTTCCCGTAGTTTTGCAAGTTCCGTTTTTATTTCAATTACATTGCGCGATATATCGAGATCGCTGCTTTTGGAACCTATGGTATTTATTTCACGATGCATCTCCTGAAAAAGAAAATCCATCTTTCTTCCCACGGGTTCGAGACTTTCCAGCAGATTCCTCAATTGGTGCATGTGACTGTCAAGGCGAACAATCTCCTCGGTGATGTCGATCTTATCCGCCATAATTGCAATTTCCTGCGCGAGACGCAGCGGATCAATTTGCACCCCGCCGGCGAGTTCTTCAAGCCTTTCCGACAGCCGTGCTTTGTATTCCTGCACCACCTGCGGCGCCTTCGGTTTCAGCGAGTCCAGGTACTGCTTGATCAGATTTATCCGTTCCGTAAAATCAGCGTAGAGGAGCGTGCCTTCGACCTTTTTCATGTCAATCAGGGCTTCTACGGCGCCGTCGACTACACCGCAGATGACGGGCCACGCGTTTTCCGGGTCAATCTGAGCCTCCGCTGCGTATATGCCGTTTCTTACATTTGCGAGCAGCTCCAGGGTGATAGAGTCTGCGAGCCCGAATTCTTCCTTAATGGCGGTCAGCAATTCGTAATAGTTGCGCATCAGAGGCATGTTGACAAAGAGGCTGTCACTGTCGGCGCCCCCCTGATCGGCATCGAAGCGGATGGAAATTTCCACCCTTCCCCGTGATATCCTTTCGCTGATTCTTTTCTTGATCGGGACTTCCAGCGGGCTCAGCACATTAGGAAACCGGACGCTTATCTCCAGATTTCTGTGGTTTAGAGACTTAATCTCTGCGACTATCCGTTTCCCCTCCAGCGCTGATTCAGCCCTGCCGTAACCGGTCATACTTGTTATCATATTGTCTGTAGTGCCTCCCTCTTCGATTGTGTCAACTGAATGAGATACTTTCCCCTGATACCGGCAAGCATGCGCAGCATCCCGCATTCGCGATAATCGGGATATGTCCACTCTAGGGGATGGAACCCGCCTCTTTGGTACACAAGGGTCAAGTCGGCATAGATTCCACTCCCCAGATAGGGCCTGTGGGCAAAAGGTTTTCCTGTGGCGAGTACAAGATTGCCCAGCGATATATATCCGGGATCTATGTTGATTTTTCTTTTTTCCATAGCGGAAAAGGTTTCTTCTAGTGCATTTGTGGATAGCTTGATCGCGGGTAGAGTATCGGGGCAAAGGAGATTCTCAAATGAAACGAAGCGTCTTTTCTGTCGAGGCCCCATTTCCTTCACATAGTAGTCTGTATATTCGAAGGGGATCAATTCACTGATGTAATCGATCATTCCGAACATTGCCGACAATTCATTTACCACTGCGACGATCAGATGCGTATCGGCTGAAAAGATGCTCGACACCAATTTTACCGGATTGGGATTGCTGGGGTTACTCATGACAGTAGGTTCACCAATTCCTGCTGGGAGGCAGTTGCCGTTCCCACCTTGCCGACTACAATGCCTGCGGCATGGTTCGCAAGCACTGCCGCTTCTTTAAATGAAGCACCTGCAGCAACGGCGAGAGCGAAAATCCCGATCACTGTATCACCGGCTCCTGTCACATCATAGACCTCCTTGGCGACGGCAGAGATGGGAGTATGTGTGATGCCTTTGCTCCTTTCAAAAAGGACCATGCCCTCTTCACCTCGCGTAATGAGCAGTGACTTGAAGCCATAGTCCTTCATCAGCGCCGTCCCCCCCTCGATCACGTCCTCGAAGGAGGTAAGTTCCCTGCCCAGGGCCTGAGCCGCTTCGTTCTGGTTTGGCGTGATCATATCGCATCCCCTGTAAAACGAAAAATCGCTTTGCTTGGGGTCTATGCACAGGGCAATGGAGGTTCCCTCCACAATGCGGCGGACTTCATCGAGCAGTGCTTCAGATACAAATCCCTTGTTATAATCGGAAACGATAATTGCCCCGATTTTATTCTTCACCGACGCGACATAGGCAATGATCTCCCGTATGTCGTCGATGCCGAGGGGCCTTTTGTTTTCCCTGTCAAAACGAACGACTTGCTGGCGATGGGCGATTATCCTCGTTTTTACAGGGGTCTGCCGATCTTTCTTCCTGATTATTCCTCCTGCATCGACCTTTACTTTGCCAAGTTCATCTATCACCCACTGTCCCATGGCATCATCGCCTATAGCGCCGCTTATGTAGGCCTGTCCACCCATGGAACATACATTATTTAACACATTGGCGCACCCGCCGAGAAGCTGACTCTCATTCGATACAAGCACGACCGGTACAGGGGCCTCCGGAGAGATTCTTGAAACCTTGCCCCAGATGAAATGGTCGACCATGATGTCGCCGATAATGAGGACGCGCGCGGAAGAAAAACGTCTGATTATTTCGAGGGCCCGTTGTCTTGTGGGATGTTGTTTCATTATTTTTCCAATTGTCTGTTATGTCCGTGAAACGCAACGTTGCATGCTAGTATCAGCATTATTTTTTGTCAATCCTTTTCTCAAATGTCTTGACTAAAGCGGTAAAAAAATATAGGTACTCTTTTTCAATATTTAAGCCGGGATTGGAGCGAATGGAAGAGAAAAGCGAGCTGCTGAAAACGAAAAGAGAAAAGATAGAAAATCTGAAATCGATGGGGGTTGAACTTTATCCCAATGATGTGACAGTGACTTCCACGACCGACGAAATCATCCGCCGTTTTGCCGATATGGACAGTGAGGCGCTTCATGAGGTGACGGAGCGGTTTCAATTGGCGGGTAGAATCATGGCCCGGCGCGTATTCGGCAAGGCGTCATTTGTAAGTGTTCAGGACAGAAAGGGCAGGCTTCAGGTCTATATCAGAAAAGACAAGGTGGGAGATGACAGGTATTCCCTTTTTAAAAAATTCGATGTGGGGGATGTGGTCTATGTCGCAGGTTGTCCCTTTAAGACACATACGGGCGAATTGACGATTGAGGCCGATGAGATTCGACTTCTGTCGAAGTCTCTGAAACCACTGCCCGAAAAGTGGCATGGTTTGACCGATGTTGAGGCGCGATATCGCCAGAGATACCTGGATCTTATAATGAATCTCGAGGTAAAGGAGACATTTTACGCAAGAAGCAGAATTATCGGCTTAATACGACAGTTTATGGAAAGCAGGGATTTTCTTGAAGTGGAAACGCCTATGATGCACCCCATTGCGGGCGGCGCGGCGGCCCGGCCCTTCAAGACGCATCATAACACGCTTGATATGGATCTTTACCTGCGAATAGCCCCTGAACTCTATCTGAAACGTCTTGTGGTAGGCGGTCTGGAACGGGTCTTTGAAATCAATCGCAATTTTCGGAATGAAGGGATATCCATTTTTCACAATCCCGAGTTTACTATGATGGAGTTTTATCAGGCCTATGCAACCTATGAAGATCTTATGAATTTTACCGAAGAACTCCTTATGTTCGTCGCTCGGGAACTTTTCGGTTCTTTGACGTTTACCTATCAGGGGACGGAGATAGACTTGACTCCCCCCTGGCAGAGACTGACGGTGAAAGAGGCCATTCTAAAATACAGGGATTTAGATCCTTCGGTTCTCGAAGATCGTGATAGGGCGCTGAATGCGGCAAAGGAGCTGGGCGCCGCTGTTGATGACGAGGACCCTTTAGGCAAGATCATTGTGGCGATCTTCGAACAGGCGGTTGAAGAAAAGTTGCTTCAGCCGACCTTTGTGACACAGTATCCTATAGAAGTATCTCCTCTTTCAAGGAAAAACCCTGCCGACGCCGCCTATACTGATCGTTTCGAACTTTACATCTATGGAAGGGAGATTGCCAACGCCTTTTCAGAACTCAATGATCCTGATGACCAGCGGGAACGTTTTCTGTCGCAGCTTGCCCGGAAGGAAGCCGGAGACGAAGAGGCGCATGCAATGGATGAAGATTATATTACGGCCCTGGAGTACGGGATGCCTCCGACGGCGGGTGAAGGAATTGGGATCGATCGTCTGGTGATGCTTTTTACCGATTCGCCGTCAATTCGAGATGTCATTTTATTTCCGCACATGCGCTCGAAGAGCCAGAAAGGGTAGCCAGTGGCAGAGCTGTCAAGCGACCTGCGCTTACTGGATCTTCGTATCCTCTTTTGGCGACTGTTGCGGTGCAGATGAAACCGCAAAACTCCGGGGGTCGGCGGTAAGGTGTAAGAATGCGCTATGAGTTCTTCATAGGGTTCCGCTATCTCAGAGCGAAGAGAAAGCAAACCTTTATTTCAATCAATACTATCATTTCGACAGCAGGCATATTGCTTGGCGTTGCCGCACTGATAATCGTACTTGCGGTCATGAATGGATTTGAGGGTGAACTTCGTAAAAAAATACTTGGCGTCAACTCACATATTGTCCTCATGCACTTCGATGGCGGCATAAAAAATTACCACGCAGTCATGAGGAGAGTGAACGGAGTTGAGGGTGTCACCGCATCTACCCCCTTCGTCTATGGGCAGGCCATGGTGAAAAAGGATGATCGGGTCAGCGGTGTGCAGCTTCGGGGAATAGACCCTGATAGCGCCCTTTCCGTTATGACGTTAGGAAAGATAGTGGAGGGGGATATCAACTTTTCCGACAATGAAGGAAAAGATCACGACAAATCCGCATTGCCCCCCCTGGTCGTGGGAAGGGAACTGGCCCGCAATCTGGGCCTGCATGAAGGTGACGAAACGGAGATTATTCTTCCCATGGGTGTTTCTACCCCCATGGGTACGGTGCCGAGGCTTAAGACATTTCGCGTGATGGGAATCTTTGAATCGGGATTTTATGAATATGACGCTTCGCTTGCCCTGATGTCACTGGAAGATTGCAAAAAATTCCTTAACATGGGGGACGCGGTCACAGGCATCGGGATAAAAGTTTCACATGCGGACCGTGCGGATGTAATCGCCGATGCAATTGAAGCGCAACTGGGATATCTCTTCCAGGCGCGGACCTGGATGGAAATGAACAAGAATCTCTTTTCGGCACTCAGGCTGGAAAAGCGGGTCATGTTTATCATATTGAGCTTGATTGTCCTGGTGGCGGCCTTTAACATAATTATCACGCTTATCATGTCGGTCATGGAAAAAACCCGTGATATCGGAGTTTTGAAATCAATGGGCGCCACCGGACCGAGCATCATGAAGATATTCATGATACAGGGCCTGGTAATCGGCGCCGTGGGAACCTTGCTCGGGTGTGCCGTAGGAATTCTCATTGCCTTAAATCTCGAGGCAACGACGGCCTTTATAGAAAGGATCTTCGGGTTCAAGGTGCTCCCCCAGGATGTCTATTATCTGAGTGAGCTTCCTTCTCAGGTCAATTTCGACGATGTGGGGATGATTGTCGTGCTTACCATGGTAATATGTTTTGCGGCATCGATATATCCTGCGTGGAAGGCTTCAAGGCTTGATCCCGCGGAAGCCTTGCGATATGAGTAAGGACATGTGATCATGGTAGAAATTCGCAGTCTTACAAAGACGTTTATGATGGACGGAAATGGTGTCGACGTTCTGAAGGGAATAGATCTTGAGATTGCCGACCATGAAACCCTGTCGATTCTTGGGGTTTCCGGATCAGGAAAAACTACGCTTCTGCAGATCCTTGGGCTTCTCGATCACCCTTCGAGCGGCGATGTGTACTATAATGGGGTTGATGTATTCCAGGGGGATGCAAGAAAAAAGGCGGAATTCAGAAACAGAAAAATCGGTTTTGTGTTCCAGTTCCATCATCTGCTTCCCGAATTTACGGCACTGGAAAATGCAATGATGCCGGCTATTATCGGAGGAATGTCGAAAAGGGACGCCCTTCGAAAAGCCGAGATTACCTTGACTGAAGCGGGACTTGGTGATAGGTTATCGCACAAACCCGGACAACTTTCCGGAGGGGAGCAACAGCGGGTTGCCGTCGTCAGGGCGATGATGATGGAACCCGAAGTATTGCTTGCTGATGAGCCAACGGGCAATCTGGACAGGGAAACGGGGCGGAAAATCGAGGACCTCCTCCTGGAACTCAATCAAAAACGGGGAACCACATTGATAATCGTAACGCACAATATGGAATTGGCTGTACGAATGGACCGAACAGTGGGTCTGAAGGATGGTACACTGAATGACTTCTAATTATTCGAAATGCGGGACAATCGCCCTTTTGGCGCTGCTTTTGTTATTTCCCCGGGCGATCCTTGCCGATGCACCGAAAACAATTGTCGTCCTCCCCTTTGAGATTCACAGCAAGTCAGATACCGAGTATCTGAAAAGTCATATTACAAACGAAATCACTACGGAACTTTTGAAACAACAGTACGTGAAGATTGTCGATATCGGTCAATTGGAGGATTCGATTGATCTTTCGCTGGTAGATCAACACAGTGCGGCCGCGTTGGGGAGGAGAATCGGCGCCGATTTTGTCCTCATGGGCAGCCTTACCCGCCTGGGAAATCTGATAAGTGCCGATGTCCAGGTCTTTGATGTGGAACACAATACGTCGATTCGCGATATTTATGCCCAGGGGACGGGTCTGGAAAGCATACACACAATTTCCTCTTCGCTGGTGCGAGAGATTTTATTTCGATTGTTTGCGCATCAGAGAATTGCACAGGTGAAATTTACCGGTAACCGGAGGGTGGAGGAAAGTGCCCTTTACAATGTCATTAAGAGCACTAAGGGCACGCTATTTTCAAAGAATGTCCTTTCAGCCGACATTAAAACGATCTTTAAGATGGGTTTTTTCGAGGATGTGAGAACTACTGTTGAGGACTCCTCCGACGGGAAAACGGTGACCTTCATCGTCAAGGAACGTCCCTTGATTCACAATGTGGAGATTCGAGGGCACAAAAAGATTAATCGCGACGACATTGATGAAGTGGTGACGATTAAACCTCGTCAAATCTATAACCCTGAGAAAGTCAAGACCGATGCCGAACACATAAAAAATCTTTACAAAGAGAAGGGATATCTTAATGCGGAAGTGACCTACGCTGCAGAGGGGGAAGAAGGAAAAGATGTGTCGGTGGTGTTTACCATTGTCGAGCACAAACGGCCCTATATCAAGAACATCTCCTTTGAGGGGAATAAGGTATATACGGATAAGGAGCTTCGAGGTATGATGGAAGTGTCCGAGTGGGGCATCTTTCATTTTCTTACTGATTCAGGGTTGCTGAACCGCAATGAACTCAAGAAAGACATCGAAAAACTGACCGCCTTTTATCACAATAACGGCTATATCAATGCGCAGGTCGGCGATCCGGAAATCAGGACTGATGAGAAATGGATATACGTCACCATTCCCGTCATTGAGGGGAAGCAATTCAGAGTGGGACGTGTGGATATTACCGGCGACATGCTGTCAATTCCCCGGTCAGAACTGATGAAAGGACTGCAGATAGCCCAGACCGGCCATTTCGATCGTGAAGCTATCGTCCATGATATGGACTATTTGATGGGGGCCTGCAACAATGAAGGCTATGCATATGCAAGTGTGCTTCCCGAAACGCGCGCCAATGAAGAGAAGCGGGAAGTGGATGTCACCTATCACATTGAAAAGGGTGATCTGACCTATATCAACAGAATCGCGATTACCGGCAATAGCAGGACACGTGACAAGGTAATTCGGCGATTACTTCAGGTGGTGGAGGGAGAACTCTACAACAGAGACAAGTTGAAGCGAAGTTACAACAGCCTCAATCAGCTCAGGTATTTTGAGGAGGTAAATTTTCAAACGGGAAAAGGCCCCGAAGAGTCTCTCATGGACATCGACGTCCATGTGAAGGAAAAGTCCACCGGTCTTTTCAGTGTCGGCGCCGGCTACAGCGCACAGGAAAACGCCGTTTTCATGGCCCAGGTTCAGGAGAGGAATCTCTTCGGGAAGGGCCAGACGCTGAGTCTCAACGCCCATCTGGGGTCGAGCACCACGAATTACGAATTATCCTTTGTCGAACCATGGCTTTTCGACATTCCTCTCTGGAGCAAGTTCAAAGCCTGGGATATGGCAAAGGAATACGATACCTACGATGTCGATACCCAGGGCTTCGGCGTCTCGTTGGGGTATCACCTTTTTGAGCGTGTGAGCGGCTATGTCCAGTATGAATTTGCATTTAACAATATAAGAAACGTAGCGTCCTACGCGTCGCGATTTGTAAAGGAACAGGAAGGGGAAATAACTTCCAGCGGTGTTACGATATCCCTCATAAGAGACACGAAAAACGACTGGATGTTTCCCACCAGGGGATCAAAACATACCATTTCCCTTGAATACACCGGTTCAATCTTTCAGGGAGACGCCAGTTTTATGCGCTACCGGGTGGATTCACGGTTGTATTTCCCGCTTCCCTGGGACAATGTGCTCGCAATCGGCGGCCAAATGGGGGTCATTCGCGGGCATGGAGGAAAGGAAGTTCCCATTTATGAACGGTATTATCTCGGAGGGATAAATACCATACGGGGACTTAGGGATGTAGGACCGCGGGATCCGACTACGGGTGAGGTGCTGGGTGGGGTCACCATGCTGGTATTCAATTCGGAACTGATTTTCCCTCTGATTGAGGATGCCGGTATTCGAGGCGTGGTCTTTTTCGATACGGGAAACGCATGGAGCGGCGGATACCATCTGAATGACTTGAGGCAAACCGCAGGTGTCGGCATTCGCTGGAATTCCCCCTTGGGGCCTTTTCGTCTTGAGTGGGGACATGTGCTCGATCCCAAGGATGATGAAGCGAAAAACAGATGGGAATTTACGATCGGTATGGCGATGTGATAGCGAAGCGTTTTTTAAAAATATTTTATAATGAGAGGAATAAGTGAATGAGAAAAGTCCTGTGCATGTTGGTTGTGGTGTCGTTTCTTGTGGGTGGAACAACCGCCTTTGCGGCAGAGAAAATTGTTTTCGTGAATATAAAGAAGATTCTTTTTGAATCCGAGGCGGGAAAAGAGGCGGCGCAGAACCTGAAACAATATGTGGATTCAAAAAAAGCTCAGATTAAGGAAAAAGAAACAGAATTGGAAAAAATGAAGGGCCACCTTGAAAAACAACGCTCCGTCTTGACGGAAGCCGCCTACAGAGAAAAAGAATTGAGCTATCAGAAGAAATTCAGGGATTATAAGAGGTTTATAGAGGATGCCAATGATGAAATGAAGTTGCGGGATCAGCAGGTAACACAGGGGCTTATTCCGGATATACAGAAGGTTCTTAATGACATCGGTAAGAAAGAGGGCTATTCCGCAATTTTCGATGTCGGCACCAGCGGTCTTTTCTACAATTCCGCTCAGAATGATATTACGGACCGTGTTATCGATCAGTTTAATAAATCATACCGTTCATCAAAGAAGTAACTGCTGTTGGTGCCGGTCAGGGCTGTGGTTGATTCCGTTGCCGGTCACTTTCGCATGCCGGTTCATCGGTTCTCGAAAAGGGCCTGTGCTGGAGTCTGTGCATTTGAAATGCCGGGGAAGAGATCCTGGACATGGGTACCGCAGGAAAGAATTTCAAGGGTTTGTGAACACAAGAGGGTGAATGCACATTGTGGAACTGACGCTCAAAGAGATTGCCGCCCATCTTGGGGGAAGGATCGAAGGGGACCCCGAGGTGAAGGTCTGTCACGTCTGTGGAATTGATGAGGCCGGTGAAGGCGATCTCACATTCGTGGCAAATCCGAAATATCGCAGCAGAATCGAAACGACGAGGGCCTCGGCGATACTGGTATCTCCAGGCGTATCGGCCGCAGGGAAGAATTTTGTCATTGTCGATGATCCCTATGTGTCCCTTGCCCGGATCTTATCATTCATGTATCCGGATGAGGTCGATTTTAGCGGAGTGAGCGACAACGCCTATGTGGCGGATGATGCATATGTTGCCGAATCGGTAACCATTTATCCCGGAGCCTACGTGGGGCATAAGGCCCGTATCGAAAAAGGTGCGGTGCTTTACCCCGGCGTATCTGTGGGAACGGGCGCCGTAATAGGTGAGGAGTCCATCCTCTATTCACATGTGTCCGTTTACCGGAGATGCCTGATAGGAAAACGGGTGATTCTTCATGCCGGCGTAGTGGTGGGGAGCGACGGATTCGGGTTTGCAAGCCCCGGTGAAGGCAACGTCAAGGTTCCTCAGGTGGGAATTGTGCAGATTGACGACGATTGTGAAATAGGCGCGAACACAACCATTGACAGAGGAACACTGGGAAAGACCTGGATCAAGCGGGGTGTGAAGATCGATAACTTGGTGCAGGTCGGCCACAATGTGGTAATAGGTGAAAATTCAATTGTTGTCGCACAGGTAGGCATATCGGGCAGTGCCAAGATAGGAAAAGGCGTCCTTATAGGGGGGCAGGCCGGGTTGGTCGGCCACATCGCCGTGGGCGATTATGCCATGATTGCCGCAAAATCAGGAATCCATAAGGATGTTGCTCCCGGCGCCGTTGTGTCGGGGTATGGGCAGATGCCTCATCGTGATTGGCTTCGAATGCAGGCAACCCTTCCGAAACTTCCCGAAATGAGAAAAAATATGCTTTCATTGTTGCAGCGGATCAACGCGATTGAAAAAACTGTTGACGAAATGAACGAGAGGTAACGTATCCATGAGTATACATCCATCGGCGATTGTATCGCCGGAGGCAGAGATAGCTTCAGACGTTGAAATAGGTCCTTACAGTGTTGTGGGGCCTGAAGTGACAATTGGCGAGGGGTCGGCAGTCGGTCCCCATGTGGTCATAGAAGGTCCCACCGAGATTGGGCGTAATTGTCGGATCTTTCAGTTTGCGTCAATCGGGGCGGCGCCGCAGGATCTCAAATTCAAGGGAGAAAAGTGTAAAGTAATTATTGGAAATAACAATATAATACGTGAGTTTGTCACCATACACAGGGCGACCGCTGCCGATATCGGCATGACCTGCATCGGTGACAACAATCTTCTTATGGCCTATTGCCATGTTGCCCACAACTGCAAATTGGGGAATAATATCGTAATGGCGAATGCCGCAAATCTTGCCGGCCATATTCATGTGGAGGATTTTGTGACTATAGGGGGTTTGTCGGGTGTGCATCAGTTTTGCCGCATTGGATGCCATGCGATGATCGGCGGCGCTTCGGCGGTGACGCGCGATGTGCCTCCTTACGTCGTGGTCTCGGGAAACCGTGCCAAAATCTATGGGCTGAACATGATAGGTCTCGAGAGAAGGGGATTTTCGGCGGAATCGCTCAAGGCCCTTAAAGAGGCCTACCGCATTGTATACCGCTCCTCTCTGTTGCTTTCCCAGGCGATTGCGAAAGCAAAGCAGGAACTGGCGGACAGCGAAGAAGTCGTTCATTTCTTGACATTCATAGAAAATTCGGAAAGAGGCATTATTCGATAACAGGCCAACAGGCAAAAGGGAGTGCTTCACTGAGAGTATGCGATGAAGAATGTGCGCATCGGCGTGGTAGGCATCGGACATCTGGGGACCTATCATCTGCAGAAATATGAAAAAATAGAAGCCTGTACCATTGAAGGAGTCGTCGATACAGACCCTGCAAAGGTGCGGGAAGCAGCCCAAAAACACGGGTGTGAGGGATTTACCGATCACCGGGAGCTTTTCGGCCGGGTAGATGCGGTGAGTATTGCGACCCCCACACTGAGCCACTACGAAATTGCCCGGGATTTTCTTGATGCGGGCATCGATGTGCTGGTGGAAAAGCCGCTTACCTCCACCCTGGAAGAGGCCGATGATCTCATTGCCCGTGCCGATAGACATGAATGCATTCTGCAGGTGGGGTTTGTGGAGCGATTCAACCCCGCCATTGCAGCGCTCACCGCGCTGTCTCTGCAACCCCTCTTTGTAGAATCACACAGACTTCACTCATTCTTCAACAGAGGGACTGATGTGGATGTCATCCTCGATTTGATGATACATGACATTGATATCATTCTCCATTTCGTTAAATCCCCGATTAAGAGAATTGATGCTGTGGGGGTGTCGGTCCTCTCAGACAAGGTTGATATTGCAAATGTCAGGGCGGCCTTCGAGAACGGGTGCGTGGCAAATATTACGGCAAGCCGCATATCGGCAAAAAAAATGCAAAAAATACGTTTTTTCGGGCTTGATGGATATCACTCCGTCGATTGTGCCGCCAGAGAGTTGGTATCGCTGGGAATGAATACTCGCAGTGATGGGAGAAAAGAGATAGGGTGCAACGATGTGGAAGTGCGGCAGGTCGATCCATTGGAAGCCGAATTACGGGACTTCATCGAATCGGTGATTATCAGGAAGGAGCCGCTTGTTTCAGGTAGAGAAGCGAGAAAGTCGCTTGATCTGGCGCTTCGTATTATTCACAGGATCGAAGAGGAAAGGAAGATCATTGGTACATTTCAGCAAGCGCCTGAATAAGAGGGCGCGATCAAAGATACGCACAGCGACGGAGGTCTCTTTTGATCTCACGAGACAGCGCTCTCTGTGTGGTATGTGATTCCCTATGCATCCTGAAAGGGAGGGAACTTCTTCCCATAGTAAAAACATCTTGATTGTCGCGGGAGAACAATCGGGTGATCTCCACGGATCGAATCTTGTCCTCGAGATGCGCGCTCTTGACTCAGGGATCAGGTTTTTCGGAATCGGCGGCGATCTGATGCGAAAAGCCGGTGTCCGTCTTGTTGCCCATTCATCCCAGATGGCCGTTGTGGGGCTTACTGAGGTTTTTGCAAAACTGGGGTTTATTCTTAGTGTGCGTCGCAAGATAAAGAGAATGCTCAAAGAGGCGCCCCCCGATCTGGTGATCCTGATCGATTATCCCGATTTTAACATGCCCCTTGCAAAATTCGCCAAAAATGCCGGCATACCTGTGTTCTATTATATCAGTCCTCAAGTGTGGGCATGGAGAAGGAAAAGAATCTACTTTCTTGAAAAATATGTGGATCGTCTGGCGGTTATTCTCCCCTTCGAAGCCGCCTGCTACGAGCCGACAGGCCTGGATGTGCACTTTGTGGGGCATCCCCTTCTCGATGCGGTACGGAGAAAGTACCCCAGAGAGGAGGCGCTCGAGCGTTTTGGATTACACCCCCAGAAGGCCACGGTGGCGCTGCTTCCCGGCAGCAGAGAAAAGGAGGTGGAGAATCTTCTTCCCTCAATGCTTTGCGCCGCCCGTATTATTGCGGAGAAGATACCCGATTCCCAGTTCGTTCTCCCTCTGGCTGATGGGATTTCTCCTGACCTGGTTCGGTCAATAATGGCGACCTTTTCGTTTGACATCACGGTGGTGCAGCATGACACATATGATGCCGTGGGAATTTCGGATGCCGCCATGGTTGCATCGGGAACGGCCACTCTGGAGGCGGCACTCCTTGAAATCCCGATGATTATCGTATATAAGGTGTCTCTCTTTTCATACCTGCTGGGTAGAACAGTGATTAATGTCGATCACATAGGACTGGTTAACCTCATTGCCGGGAAGGAAGTCGTTCCGGAGTTCATACAGGGAGATGCTGAGCCGGCAAAAATGGCCCGCGAGATTGTAAAGATTATGACTGATGCCGAACGAAGGAAGGCCATCACATCCGGGTTGAGGGATGTGAGGAAAAAACTGGGATCTGCCGGCGCTGCGGCAAGGGCCGCCGCACTCGCCTGTGCACTGATAAGAGAATCCCATGGGTTGGCAGCGAGGCATTAGGGAGAACGCGTTCATGAACATATATATGCGCCTGCTTAGAATGGTGAAACCCTATATCTCGAAGTTCATCCTCGCCATTGTGTGCATGCTGGCCGTCGGGGCAACGCAATCCATCCTAGCCCTGCTTGTCAAACCCGTGCTTGATGATGTCTTTGTTGACAAGAATGCCGATATGCTTTTTTGGGTCTTCGCGGCGATCATTTCGGTGGCCCTGATCCGCGGGATATGCACCTACGGACAGACCGTTCTGATGAATTTCATCGGACTTCGGATCGTGACCGATCTTAGGAATGAGCTTTACAACCACATACAGAGACAGTCCCTTGCGTTTTTCTATAAAAATCCCACGGGGACCCTTATGTCGCGCATCACCAGCGATGTGAGTCTCGTTCAAACAGCGGTATCCGAGGCGGTCACCAGCATTCTCAAAGACAGCGTGACGCTTGTCGGTCTTATCTTCGTTGTTTTTTATCGTGACTGGAAATTAGCCATCATCGCCATGGTGGTATTCCCCCTTACGGTGCTTCCCATTGTGAAGTTCGGGCAAAAGATGAGAAAGGTGGCTTCGAGCACGCAGGTGACACTGGGCGGGCTTACGAATCTGTTGCAGGAGGCCATTGCCGGCACCAGAATTGTCAAGGCCTTCGGCATGGAAGCCTACGAGGGGAAACGGTTTGCGAAGGAGAATGAGAAACTTTACAAACTTTTCATGAAATCCGTGTCGATACGGGCCATATCGAGTCCGTTCATGGAACTTCTGGGATATACGGGCGTGGCCGTCATCGTATTCTATGGCGGGTATCAGGTGATCCAGGGGACCTCGACGCCGGGAACATTTTTTTCATTTATCACGGCCCTTCTTTTTCTCTATGAACCGGTCAAAAGGCTGGCAAACGTCAATATTACCGTCCAGCAGGGAATCGCAGGCGCCCTGAGAGTGTTCGAAATAATGGACAATGTTCCCGAAATCAGGGATGCAAACGGGGCAGTGAAATTGCCCGGCATATCCAGAGAGATAGAAATAAAAAACGTGACCTTCAGTTATGACGGCAATGAGCCGGTGCTGCACGGCATCAATCTTGGGATAAAGGTGGGAGAAATCGTGGCCTTTGTGGGGATGAGCGGCGGCGGTAAATCAACGCTGGTAAATCTGATCCCCCGATTTTATGAAGTGAGTGAAGGGGCGATTCTTATTGACGGCGTTGACATTCGCGAGGTGACGGTCAAGTCGCTTCGGGATCAGATCGGGATTGTGACCCAGCAGGTGATTCTCTTTAACGATACCGTAAGAAATAATATCGCCTATGGCGATATACACACAAACGAAGGAGATATCATCAAGGCCGCCAAGGCCGCCAATGCACACGGGTTCATTATGAAGCTCCCCCAAGGGTACGATACTGTCATAGGCGAGCAGGGAGTGCGGCTCTCGGGAGGTGAGCGTCAGCGGATATCCATCGCACGATCGATTCTGAAGGATGCCCCTATTCTTATCCTGGACGAGGCAACGTCTTCGCTCGATACCGAGGCGGAGATGGAAGTTCAGGAGGCACTCGAGACTCTCATGAAGGGAAGGACAACGCTGGTAATCGCACATCGTCTTTCCACCATCCGTCATGCCGATCGTATTGTGGTGCTTGTCAATGGAAAGATTATAGAAGAAGGCGATCACGAGAGCCTCATGAAAATAAGGGGCGAGTATTTCAGACTCTATGTCATGCAGTTCGAAGCCAATGGGAAGGGCGGCCATGAATACCACTAGTGCAAAGGCAGTGTGTCCATTGAAAATCCGCGGTCACGGGTCCGGTAGGTAATGGCGCCGCTCAGAGATCGCGCAATGAAGGGAATCAGTGCCCGGAAGAGGGGGTGGTACGGCCTGGCGACCATGGCATCCTTTTTTTATGAGGGAGCAGTCAGGCTGAGAAACTCCGGGTACGATAGCGGCATATCAAAAATTGAACGTCTTCCCTGTCCCGTGATCAGTGTGGGAAATATCACCGCCGGAGGTACGGGAAAAACACCAATGGTGATCACCCTGGCCAAAGGATTGTCTGAGAAAGGATATAGGCCTGCCGTTCTCAGCAGGGGGTATGGGGGACGAAACAGCAAGGGCACTACCGTAGTTTCAGACGGAGAACGCATTTTTGCAGGTCCGGAAGCGGCCGGTGACGAGCCGGTGCTGATAGCGGAGTCCCTCGAGGGGGTGCCGGTCATCACGGGGAAGAGTCGATTCCGCGCAGGAAGACTCGCCATTGGTCGATTCGGCGCCGATCTTCTTATTCTGGACGATGCCTTTCAACACCGATCTCTCCACCGTGATGTCGATATCCTGTTGGTGAATGAGGAGGCGCCCTTCGGCAATGGGTTGATGCTCCCCAGGGGAGAATTGCGAGAACCGCTCCGGTCGCTGAAAAGGGCCGATATTATCGTGATGACCGATGGGGGAGGCGCCGGCCGGTCTCCAGCAGGGGGCAATGCGACAATAGCAGCGCATTGTCCGGCAATACCTATTTTCAGGGGAGCACGAAGGCCGCTGAATATTCTCGAAGGGGAAAAGGGGACGATTCATTCCCTTTCCTCCCTGCAGGGAAAGCGAATTCTGGCCTTTGCCGGGATCGCCTATCCGGAGCGATTTCGAAGCACTATTGAAATAATCTGCGGCAGTGCCGTCCGTTTTCTTTCATTTCCCGATCATTATCGGTATGGTGAGGATGATGTGAGGACAATTCTTGAAACCGCCCAAGCCGCATCGGTAGAACTGATTGTCACCACAGAAAAAGATGGGGTGCGATTGAAGCGGTTTTCCCGATTTTATGCGCAGATTTGTCTGCTCAGGATTGAAATGGATATGGGGGACGCTCTCGACGAATTTATAGAGACAGTATCATATAAATGGAACCAGTAAATAAGACCTTTGCAACAGGGATCATCATGGCGATGGTGACCGCGATTCCTCTCGAGGCAAGAAGAAGACTATTCACATGCTTCTCAGCCGCCTTCTATCACCTTTCGCTGAAACACCGGATCATCACGATTTCTAACCTTGCCCGTGCCTTTCCGGAAAAGGGGATCTCAGAAATTATTAAAATATCCAAGGCCGTATATCGCCATCTCGGATTGGTTGCCGCGGAAACATTTGAAATTCCGGCATTGACCAGGGCTAATATTTCAAAGTTGGTCGACATAGATACAATAGATGAGAACCTTCACAGGTTGCCCGGTGACGGCCCACTTATCCTCTTTACGGGGCATCATGGCAACTGGGAGCTTTTAGCGGCAACGCTGGCAATTCTGGCACGGCCGGTCGCCGTGATATATCGTCCTTTGGACAGTGCCATTCTTGAGAATCTTTTGGCATGGATCAGAACTTCCAAGGGAAATGAAGTGCTTCCCAAAGAGCGTGCCATGTTGCCCATTGTAAGGCGTCTGCGAAAGGGAGAAGTCGTGGGAATACTGATCGATCAGAATATGGCGTGGCAGGAAGGCGTATTTGTCGATTTCTTCGGTCAACCTGCATGCACAACCGACGGTCTTGCCCTGGTGGCGCTTCGTTCCGACATCCCCGTTGTCCCCGCGTTTATGGTGCGTGCGCCCTCGGGTACATATCGTCTAATTGTGGAGAATCCTGTACCGGTGGTTAAAACGGGCGACAAAAATCGCGACGTAATCATCAATACGCAGAACTTTACCCGAGTTATCGAAGATGTAGTGCGAAAATATCCTGAACAGTGGCTGTGGATTCACCAGCGCTGGAAGACAAAGGAACTGCAGGTGCGGCCATGAGACCCACTGTAAATAAAAAAGCGCTTCTCGAGTCTCGTCACATGCTGGTTCGGGGAACAAACTGGATCGGAGACGTGATTATGAGCCTGCCGGCTATTTCAGCCGTCAAAGGGGCCAGCCCCGATACAAAGATCACTGTGCTGGCAAAACCCTGGGTTGCCGATCTTTATCGTCTATGCCCCGATGTCGACGAGGTGATCCTGTTCAGAAGTCCCGGTGTTCATGACGGCCTTATGGGCAAGTGGCGTCTTGCGATGGATCTGAAATCCAGGGGATTCGATGCAGCACTCCTTCTCCAAAATGCCATAGAAGCGGCGATTATTACCAGTCTGGCCGGCATACCGGTCAGGGCAGGGTACCGCACCGACGGCCGGGGCATGCTGCTTACCCGCCCGGTCAAGGTAAGGAGAGGGGTCAAGACCGTGCACCAGTCACGATATTATCTCGAGATGGTAAAGGCATGCGGTTTCGACTGCGATCCCGGCGAACCGTCCATACAGCCGGATGAAACAAGTCTTGAAAAAAGTTTGCACCTGCTGAAGAAAGAGGGCGTCAGCGAGGAGGATCTCCTGGTGGGAATGGCGCCGGGCGCCGCCTACGGTCCTGCGAAGATGTGGCGCCCTGAAAGGTATGCCGCCGTGGCCGATCGACTGATAGAACAGTTTTCCTGCCGGGTGCTCCTTTTCGGAAGCGGCGGTGACAGGAGGCAGGCCGAAATTGTCGAAGCACATGCAGAACGACCGCTTCTGAATGTTGCCGGAAAAACTTCTCTCGCCGAGGCAATCGCCCTCATGTCGCGATGCCGTCTTTTTATCTCCAACGATTCTGGACTCATGCATGTAGCCGGCGCCCTGGGAATTCCCCTTGTGTCGATCTTCGGATCCACCAATCCGAACACGACCTCGCCTGCAGGAAAAAGAAGCGTGGTTATTTACAAACACGTGGAGTGCAGTCCCTGCCTCGAAAAAACCTGTCCAAAGGATTTCAGGTGCATGAATCTGATTTCCATCGACGAAGTGTACCATAAGGCGGAGACAATGTTGCGTGAGGAGTTTCATTGCAAGTGATATAGAGGTGAAAATGGTGTAATGGGGCGCTATGAAAAAGAATAACAGAGCGGTCTTTTTCGACAGAGACGGCACCTTAAACGAAGATGTGGGGTACCTGGCGAGTATTGACCGACTTAAACTGTATCCCTGTGTGGGGGAAGCCATCCGCATGGTCAATGAAATGGAAATGAAGGCGGTGGTTATTACCAATCAGTCAGGCATTGCGCGGGGGTATTTCGATGAAGCGTTTGTAGTGTCGCTTCATGAAAAGCTCGCCGAACTTCTTGAAGTTGAAGATGCGCGGATCGATGGATTCTATTTCTGTCCCCATCATCCCGAGGAGGGAAGAGGACCGTACAAACTTGATTGCCCGTGCAGAAAACCGAAACCGGGTATGCTCATTCAGGCTGCCGAGGATCTTAATATAAACCTTTCACGATCATTTATGGTCGGAGATATGGCAAAAGATGTGGAAGCAGCCAATAATGCAGGGGCTGCGGGTATTCTCGTAAGGACCGGCTATGGGGGCGGTGTTGTGCCTCCGCCGACGACCGCCTACGTGGCTGATGATGTGCTGGATGCGGTGCGGTGGATTATGAAGGTGAAAGACAGTGAACATCCTCATGATAAAATTGAGTGCAATCGGTGACGTACTCCACACGATTCCATCGCTTCAGGCATTGAGGAGTGTCTATCCCCATGCCCACATCACATGGGTTGTGGAGGAGGGCGCCTCCGACCTCATTATGGATCATCCCGCCTGCGACCGTGTGCTTGTCTCATATCGTAAACGGTGGGTAAAAAACCTGAAAACAGGGAATTCTATAGGTCGGACAGTCGAAGAAATCAGATCATTTCTTTCAACGCTGCGAGACCGCAGATACGACATAGCCATAGACTTTCATGGTCTTTTAAAAAGCGCCCTTATCATGGGGTTTTCCCGTGCCGAAAGAAAAATAGGATACAGAAGCATGCAGGAGCTGAGCGGTCTTTTTTATGGAGAAAAAGTTCCTGAAGATATGGGGAAACATGCCGTCGATCGTTATATGGATTTTGTCAGGTATCTGGGGTTCAGCGTACAAGAACCGGTTTTTACACTGGCTCTCACGGGTAGAGAACGACAACGGGCGCGGCTCCTCTTGCAACACAACGGCATTGAAGAGGGCGAATCATTTGTGGCTGTTAATGCGGTTGCTCTCTGGGAAACAAAACTCTGGGACGATGAGAAGTGTGCCGCTTTGGCTGACCGGATTATTTCGGAACTCAAAAAAAAGGTGGTTTTTACGGGTGGAAAAGACCGAAGAGTTATCGACAATATTCTTTCGCGCATGACGCATCGAGCCGTCAATGTAGCAGGCGACACCACGCTTCGGGAACTTGCCTGTCTCTATGAGATGGCGGATATTGTGGTAAGCACGGACTCAGGTCCCATGCATTTGTCGGCTGCGGTGGGAACCCCGACGATCGGCCTCTTTGGCCCGACCGATCCTTTGAGAACAGGGCCCTACGGAAAGGGGCACGTGATTGTCAGCGCCGGAATGCCCTGCAGTCCCTGTTTCCTGAAGTCGTGCGAAACGAGGAGCTGTATGAAAAATATCACGGTAGAAGCGGTGTTTGAAGCAGTCACGCGTCTTCTGACCAAGGAATAAACGATTCAAGAGGGTGGGGATGCAGATGAGTGATCTCCCCTTATCCGTCAATGCAAATGAAGGGGACGACTGCATTGCCTTCCATATCATAGAAATCATAGAAGGAGGAAGAGCGGCATGACGATTAAAAAAGAGCTTTTAGACATCCTTGCCTGCCCGCAATGTAAGGGGGCTGTGATCTTCGATGAAAAAAACAATGGCTTGATCTGTACAAGGTGCCGGCTTGTATATGAAATACGCGATGACATTCCTATTATGCTTATCGATGAGGCAAAACCTCTGGCGGAGAGTTCCCGCAACGGCGGCTAGAAAGGCCGGCCAATGTCGGCCAGGGCATGGTGAATGCCGTCTTTAACCCTGTCGATCCCAAGGTGTTCGAGACAGCGGCTTCGCCCCGATCCCTCGCATCCTTTTTGATGGCAAGGTGCGCAGGGATCGGAGGGGACAATGACATGATGAGTTTCCCCTACGGGCGCCCAGTCCTTCCAGGATGAAGGGCCGTAAATGGTGACTGTCGGTGTTCCCGTCGCAGCTGCAATATGGGGCGCTGCACTGTCAACGCCTACATGAAGCATGCTTTTTGAAAGGAGGGCGGCGAGTTCGCCCAGCGAGGTTGCCCCCACGAGATTCACAGCCACGTTTTTGCAGTGCGCAGCGACTTCAGAAGCCCTCTTTTTTTCGTTGCCCGCGCCTACAAGAACCGTGACAATCCCCCGTTCTGCAAAAAGCCATTCAATGATAGTCGCCCATTTTTGAAGGTCCCACTCCTTGTAGGGCCACCTTGAGAAAGGGTTCATGGAGATCCAGCGCGTCCGCTCCGTGATGCCCTTTCCGGCAAGAATGCCTGCAACCTTCTGCTCGTCGACTGCCGACACCCAGAGTTTCGGCAATGTGGTTGATGCGGCAATGCCGAATCCCCGCAATAGACTGAGAGACTGTTCTGCGGCGCCGTAGGATTGCTTGTTTGGCGCAGAGACGGGTGCACGCACCAGATGGGTAAAAAGGACGTTTCTCCAGAAGGGGACCCCCGGTCCCTGAAAATATCGGGCGACTCTGTGGGAGGCGCCGGAGAGAAATCCCGTAATGGCGCCCCGCTCATCGGCGCGAAGATCGAACAGCACATCAAAATGTTCACAGCGCAGTTGCCTGATAAGGTGCAGTTGTTCTGCAGCGGTATCGTGAAAATTATCTCTGGGAGCGGGGACTTCGAAAATATTTTCAATGGCGGGGTCCGCCTGCAGCAATGATCCCGCACCGTGCCGAAGAAGGACGTACATCGATGCCTTCGGGTAGGCCTTTTTAAGGGAATGAAAGGTCGGCGTGGCCCACACGACATCGCCTATGTCGCCGAGCTGGATCACAAGAATCTTTTTAATGCCTTCCAGCGAAATGCGTTTCCCTTTTACGATCAATGGTTACTGCTCCTTCCGGTCACCATGATATGATACGGGGCATCCCTTCAGGTGCCACAGGAAAAGCTGTCCGTAAAGGCGCTGCTTGTCCCTGACATTTTTTTTCCGCCACAGGGTGGCCGCACAGCCGATGGTCATGGAGAGCAGATTTATCGTCAGGCGGCAGAAAATAATTGCTCCGGCAAAGGCGTTGTAAAGGGGTCCTTCCCATTTTCTCAAGAACTGGTAGCGCGAACGGTAGAATTCAATGCGTGAACGAATGCTCGGCCCGATACTCTGTCCCTGCAGATGGTAGATGCGGGCGGAAGGCACATGATAGAGTTTCCATCCTCCGATTCTCATGCGCCACATCCAGTCCGTTTCTTCAAAGAAGAAAAAATACCTTTCATCAAATAGGCCAATATCGTCGATGGCGTCCCTTCGCACGATAATACAGGCGCCCACTGCGGATTCGATTTCGATGGGTTTCGCATGGGTATAGCGCTTGCTCGGAAACCGCTTCGGAAAAAGGTATTCAAGAACTGCCGTGTTGAAAAGAAGGGTTGCAAGGCTTGGCGCGACGGCGATTGAATTCTGCTTCGTTCCGTCGGCATTCAGAAGCTGGCCGCAGGCCAGGGCGGCATCAGGGGTCGATTCCATGAAGGAAAAAAGATGTGCTGCTGCGTGGGGAGTCAGGATCGCGTCGGTGTTCAAAAGGAGGGCATAGCGCCCTTTCATTATTGCGAAGGCCTGGTTATTTGCAGCGCCAAAGCCTCTATTGTTGCTATTTTCAATGATCCTGACCGAAGGAAAATACTCTTTCATAAAGGTCACGCTGCCGTCCTGTGAGCCGTTATCGACTACGATCACTTCAAAGGCAACATCCTGCACGGTGTCATATATTGAGTGCAGACAGGCTTCGAGAAGGTGTTGCGTATTCCAGCTTACTATGATGAACGATATATCCATTGGGAATTCGATCAGGGTTAGGGTGCGGGGTTTTTCGAAGCGGCATTGAGTTCCTCCAGCTTCGCATATTTGAAGAACTTGTTGACCGAGTCCGTTATGGAAAGAGTCAATCCCTGTTTCCCCTCCAAACATCCTCCTTTGAGCAGGTAGTTTTGTAAAAAGACGAGCAGTGCGCGAAAGGATGCCGAATATACGGATGAGTGCTTTCCCGCCTGATGGGCTTCGCTCGCGCCCAGTGTCGAATAGTGGTCAATTTTGAGAAGTATCTGGGAAAGACTGCTTTCCGTATAATGATCGATGGGAACGTCGAGCATTTTTACCGGACCGTCGATTTCCACCGATTCATGCACCAGCGCCCTCGACATTCGGCCGTAATTTCTCTGAAACAATCGAGTTACAGGATCGGGCCACCAACCGAGATGCTTGATCCACCGGCCTTTAAAATAATTTCGTCTGGGGAAGCGATACCCCCTTATGACGCCCGGCGCCTTCATCACTATTTGTTCTATGACGGGGGCGGTATCCGCGGGAATACGCTCGTCCGCATCAAGGAGAAGTATCCATGGATTGTTGCATTTATCGAGAGCAGACTGCTTTTGTAAACCAAAACCTCGCCATGGTTCGATGAACACCGTACAGCCGAAAGAAGTTGCGATATCAACAGTGGTATCGCTGCTTCCCGAATCGACCACCACCATCTGATCTGCAAATTTCACACTGGCCAGGCAATCGGGTAGATTTTTCGATTCATTCTTTGTGATGATCGCAACAGACAGGGGAAGCTTCTGTTTCATTTTACGTGAGCTGCCTTTTTTGTGAAGTTATATCGCACCGCCCTGAAAAATACGGGTGATTCTAAAATGAGATGCCCCTTTATGCAAGCGTAAAAGTAACCAGTGTAAAAGTACATATATTAACTCTTGACAAAAGAATGCTCTTGTGGTCGAATCACGCCTTGATTTCACTCGGAGTTCATACATTATGAAAAAAAATCTTACAAACGTCAGCAATGTAAAAAGGAAACGGACACATGGTTTCCGCACAAGAATGTCAACACGATGGGGGAGGCAGGTACTGAATAGAAGGCGGGCCAAAGGACGTAAAAGACTTGCCGTGTAGCCTTGGGCGGATAGAGACGGCCGAAGTCTCTGTCCACCTGCAATGAACATGGAAAACAAATCATTCGGAAAAGAACAGAGAATCCGAAAACGAAGCGATTACCAGTCGATTTACAAGGAAGGCGCCAGGGTTCACTCAAAGAGTTTTATTGTACTGGTAAACCCTAATTGCCGGGGAAGAACGAGGCTTGGAATAACGGCAAGTAAAAAGGTGGGGAATTCGGTAGCGCGCAATAGAATTAAACGTCTAGTAAGAGAATTTTTCCGTTTGAATAGAGACAGGCTCCCTGTTTCGACGGATATCGTGGTCATAGCAAAAAAGGATATATCGTTGCTCAATTACCAGGTGGTGTGTAAAGAATTAGAGGTGATGTGCGAAAAACGGTAATCCTTGTAAAATTGGTAGAAATGGTCCTGATTTTTTGTATCAGATTTTACCAGATGTGTATATCGCCACTATTCCCTTCTGCCTGCCGTTATTATCCCACATGTTCCGAATATGCGCTGACGGCCGTTAAGCGTTATGGTCCCCTGCGGGGATCGTTGCTGGGGCTCAAGCGCGTGCTTCGATGTCATCCCTTCAGTGCCGGTGGTTTCGATCCCGTAGAGTAGTTGTAGAGGAAAAACTTGGAGGTTATGAATGGACAAGAAAACGGTTCTTGCCATTGTGTTGTCACTGATTCTTGTGATGGGCTACCAGTATTTATTTATGAAACCGGGCCCTGAAGAAAAAAGCGCTCCTCAAATTGAAGAGGGGACGACCGTTCTTCCACAGGAACGGAACGAGAAAGGCGCAGTTGTGGAAGTGCCTGCGACTGCCGATACGAAGAAATCGCTTGTGAAAGAGGAAGATTCTTCCAGGGGAAGCAGAGATGTGTCTGTGACCACTTCACTCTATCATGCGGTATTTTCCACCAGAGGCGGGGCTCTCAAATCCTTTCGGTTAAACGATTATAAAAAAAACATGGAAAAAGATTCGGAGCGCATTGAACTTGTAGCGCTTCGAGGGGATATGGAGTATCCGCTGACGGTTACATTCCCCGATTCCAATCTCGATATCCCCGCCGATTCGCTCTATGAACCGAATAGAGAAAGTCTCGATCTCACTAAAATGATCGGCGAGGGAACGATCGTCTTTTCATGGTCCTATCCGGGCGAGATCAAGGTGGAGAAGATATATACCTTTTATCCTGATACCTATGCCTTCGCTCTGGAAGTGAGGGTGATCAATTTATCCGATACCACGCTGCATCAGAATGCGCGGCTTGTATGGAACGAATATGCCGACCCCGATGCCGATACCGATCGTTACAGCCATGAGGGGCCTGTGGGTTTCGAAAAGGGTGATTTCAAATCGGAAAAGGTGAAGAAGCTTGATGAACCGAAGCTCTTCGGTCCCGATGTCCTCTGGGGGGGATTTGAAAGTAAGTATTTCATCGCTTCCATGATATCGCAGCAGCCGTCACTTACCAATCTCATCATGTCAAAAAACGATAAGAACATCGCGTCTGTCGCCCTGCAGGGACCGAACAACATCATACCGCCCCATCAGACCGGCATATATCGGTATGACCTCTACCTCGGGCCTAAAAATTATGACTACCTCAAGGCCCAGGGCGTAGGGCTTGAAAATTCAATTAATTTCGGATCATGGATCAAATGGCTTGCCCTTCCTCTTCTGAAAGCGCTGAACTTTGTGGAACAGTACGTACACAATTACGGCGTCGCCATCATTATTATCACCATTTTAATTAAAATTATTTTCTGGCCGCTGGGAACAATCAGCTACCGGTCCATGAAGGGCATGCAGAAGCTGCAGCCCCAGATGCTCAAGATCCGGGAAAAATATAAAGATGATAAGGCGAAAATTCAGCAGGAAACAATGGCGCTTTACCGGGCGCACAAAGTGAATCCCATGAGCGGTTGTCTTCCCATGTTGATACAGATACCGGTGTTCTTCGGGTTATACAGGGCCTTGCTCTATTCGATCGAACTCAGACATTCCCCCTTCTTTTTCTGGATTCAGGACCTTTCAGCCAAAGATCCCTATTATGTCACTCCCATCATTATGGGGGCTACGATGTTTCTACAGCAGAAGATGAGCCCCACTCCGGCAGGAAACGAGATGCAGGCGAAGATAATGCTGTGGATGCCTGTCATTTTTACCTTTCTATTTCTCAATTTCCCGGCGGGGCTCGTTATTTACTGGCTGTTTAACAACATCTTGAGCATTGGGCAGCAGTACTATATAAACAAGCGGAATTAAGTCGAGGGCAGTAAAGATGAAAGAATATCTGGAAATTGAAGCAAAAACTATTGATCAGGCAATAGAGAAGGCGTGCAGCGCATTTGATGTTGCCAGGGAAAAGCTGAATATTGAAATTATTACAGAGGGATCGGGAGGGTTCCTGGGTATTTTGGGCGCGAAGAAGGCGAAGATAAAGGCAAGCCTGATGTCTGTTACTGTGGATTTCGATGACCCTTTCCGTGATACAGCTCCTGTGCCCGAGCCTCTTCCCCAAGGCGAGACGCTCTCCCGGGAGAATTTCGATGACAGGGACACGGCATCCCAGAGCAGGGAAATTGTCGAGGGTATCCTCGAAAGGATGGGGTTTCCCTTTCCCGTTGTTGCCACCGAAGTGGATGAGTATGTCACTCTCGATATCAAAGGCGACGGAAGTGGTTTGCTCATCGGGAAAGGTGGGCAGACGCTTGATGCGCTGCAGTATATCGTGAACAAGGCGCTCAATAAAAACGGTAAAGAGCGAAAACGTGTGATCCTGGACACGGAGAATTATCGGGCCAAAAGAGAAAAGTCGCTGGTGTCGCTTGCCAGAAAGCTGGGAGAGAAGGCAAAGCGCATCAAAAAACCGGTGACCGTGAACCCTATGAATGCGCATGACCGCAGAATTATCCACCTTGCGCTCCAGAACGATAAAGATTTACTGACGAAGAGCAAAGGCGAGGGCGCCTTCAGAAAAATTATAATCGTTCCCCATAAAAAGGGATAATTCCGGTGCCGGTAATGGTTTGGTTTCGCAAAAACCGGCGTCCTCACCCCTGCCGTTAGAGGCGTCGTACTGTGCAGGAAGACACAATTGCAGCCATTGCAACCTCGGTGGCAGGCGCCGGCGGCATAGGGATCGTCAGAATAAGCGGCGCTGCGTCTGAGAGGATCTGTCGCGCCCTCTTCAGGGCCAGGAACAGAGTGGACGAGTTTGAAAGCCATCGGCTCTACCATGGAGACTTGGTCGCGTCAAAAAGTGAAACCGTGATAGATGAGGTGCTAATTTCACTCATGAAGGCGCCTCATTCTTATACGGGAGAAGATGTACTCGAAATACACTGCCACGGGAACCCCCTCATTCTCCAGGCCGTTTTGCAGGAAACCTGCATGGCGGGGGCGCGGCTCGCCGATCCAGGCGAGTTTACCAGGCGTGCCTTTCTCAACAACAGAATTGACCTTGCCCAGGCCGAGGCAATTGCCGATCTCATCGCTGCGAAGACAGAACGGGGTGTGCGACAGGCCACAGCCACCCTCAAGGGAACCTTAACAGAAAAAATTAAAGACCTTCGGTCATTTCTTTTGGATGCGGCAGTGCATCTGGAAACCTCAATTGATTTTTCGGAAGAAGATGATATCGGTCTATCGCAGGAAGCGCCCGGCATTATTCTGCAACGTGTCCGGCATTCCATTGAAGAGGTTGCAGCCACCTATTACAGGGGCAGGATGTACCGAGACGGCGTTAATGTCGTAATCATGGGAAGACCGAATGTGGGGAAATCGAGTGTGCTCAATCGCCTTGCCGGTGAACGCCGGGCGATTGTGACGGATATTCCGGGAACCACACGAGATTTTATAGATGCGGAGATCAGGATCAAGGGTATTCCCGTTCGTTTTACCGATACGGCGGGTATCAGAATCGCTGGAGAAGCACTGGAGAGGGAAGGAGTGAAGTATGCCTGGGAGAGGGCGGCTCAGGCAGACCTTGTGCTGATCCTATTGGACGGCCACCGGGAATTTTCCGAAGACGATCGAGAGATTATCGAGAAACACAGGGCTAAGAGAAAAATTGTCGTGGTCAACAAGATCGATCTTCCCCTTCATTCGAGCCTTGACAGAGTGAAGGAAATCTTTCCCGAAATCGAGCCTGTGTTCATATCGGCAAAGACAGGCGCAGGTATCGATGCCCTTAAGGATGGGGTCTATCGGCATACACAGGTTGATGAAGCATACGAATCGGAGGTATTGCTCACCAATCTGCGCCATAAGCTGGCACTGGAAGAAGCGACGGAGGCAGTCGGAAGAGCGGTCCGGTCTCTGGACGAGGGTTTGTCTCCGGAGTTGACGGCCTGCGACGTGAATAAGGCGATCGCGTGTCTGGACAGCATAACCGGTGAGAGCATCGACGACGAGGTGCTCGACAGAATTTTTGCAAATTTCTGTATCGGCAAGTAGTTGTGTTGCTATTTACCCTCCATCCCCTCGATGAGGGCCATGACATTGTGGCCTACTACACGGTGATTGTACCCCCCTTCGAGAATGGCGAAGCTTCCTCCCCCGCTTTTTTCGGCGGCACGGTGCACCATGCGTCCCATCTCGCGGTAATCATCGGTCGAGAGAAGGCCGCCCCAGTCTTCCCTATGGTTGTCGAACCCGGCGGATATGCCGATAATATCGACGTCGTCGGGCAGATTTCTTTCGACCTGCAGCAGGTATTTTCCGGCATCAGATTCGCTGGGGTTGAATATGTCCACATATCCGGCATTACCCAGAATATTAACGGTGCCGTCGCCGAAATGAAGGTCGAAGTCGAGAATAAAGGCCCTTGTAATTCGTTTCTCCCTTTTTAATTTTGAAAGGGCGATGGCCATGTTGTTGAAGAAACAAAAGCCCCAGGCACTGTCATGGGATGCGTGATGTCCCGGGGGTCTGATAAGGGCAAAGCAGGGTTCCGTCAGTCCCGTGAACGCCGCTTGCACAGCGCCTCCAGCGGCGAGCGCGGCAATATCATAAAGCCCGATTCGCCTGACCTGCTCGATGTGGCGATCGGAATGGCAGGCGGCGATGTCGGTTTTGTCTGCAGGCATTGCTTCCACAAAGGTTACCTTCTCCTTTATAACGCTCACGATAGATTCCATGCGGCCGATGGCGGCAGCAGGATCGGTGCAGTAGGAGAGATTGAATTCCGGATCGTAGAGTACCTTCATAGTGTTTCCTCCTTTATTTTTTTAATCCAGCCGTTTTCTGAAGCGCCGGATCGAGCCCGTAAAGAGTGCAAAGCCAATGGCGACGAGGGCGGCAATCTGGGGCCAAAGTACAGTGAATCCCACGCCCTTAAGGAAAATTCCCCTTATAATTATGAGGAAATACGTGAGGGGGTTCAAATAGGCGATCCATCTGACAGCCATGGGCATATTGGCGACAGGAAATACAAAACCACTCAACATGAACATGGGAAGAATGAAGAAGAAGGTGGTCATCATTGCCTGTTGCTGTGTTGAAGAGACGGTGGAGATAAAAAGACCGAGCCCCATCGAGCTGATCAGAAAGAGACAGGTGGCGAAAAAAAGAAACAGCACATTTCCCTTCATGGGGATTTCAAACCAGTAGAGTGCCAGAAGCGTGACGATGAGCATCTGGATGATGGATATAAGCACATAGGGAATGGTTTTCCCTGCGATAAGTTCAACGGGCCGCAGGGGTGTTACAATGAGCTGTTCCATGGTTCCGGCCTCTTTTTCCTTAATGATCGCAATAGAGGTTAAAAGCAGCGAAATCAACACGACCGTAAAGGCGACGATGCCGGGCACAAAGAAGTACCGGCTTTCCAGATTGGGATTATACCAGGTACGAAGACGGCCGTCGATTTGCCCGTAGGTGAGTTGCATGGGATAGAGTTCACTCATCCGTTCCCGGTTAAAGCGCTCCAGCACCTGCAGGGCGTAGCCGATGCGCAGCGAGGCCATGTTGCTCATGCTGCCGTCGACCAGAACCTGAATCGAGGCGGTTCTGCCTTTCTGGATCGTTCCGGCAAAATCCGGCGGCACCGTGATCCCCAGATCCAACCGGCCCTTCAGCAGCAGCGCTTCCAGTGCGTTGTTATCAGCGACCCCTGCGACTATCTGAAAAATGCCGTTTCCCGTAAAGGCGGTAATCAATCTTCGACTTTCCGGTGTCCGGGAATAGTCGAGAAAGGCCACATTGATGGTGCGGATATCATAGTTGACCACATAGCCGAATATCATGAGCTGCATTATGGGAGCAATAATCAGCACGCGCCGGTTCTTCGGATCTCGAAAAAGCTGGATGAATTCCTTGCGGACCAGTTCCCGTATTCTCAGCCAGCTCATACTAAAAGCCCTCCCTGCGGAGAGCGACGACATTGAGCAGCATAAGCGCCAGTGCCATAACCGCCATGACAGAGTAGCTCGGCCACATGTCCGCCAGTCCCAGGTGCTTGAGGTAAATGCCCCCCAGGATATCGACGTAATAGGTGGCGGGAACTACATAGGTCAGCATCTGCAAAGGCTTCGGCATGTTGGAGACGGGAAAGACAAAATTGGAAAGCAGCAGTGATGGCAGATAGGTGATAAGAATGGCGCCCTGGTTTGCCACCAGTTGTGATTTGGTGAGGGAGGAAATGAGCAATCCCAGGGCAAGGGCCACCATGAGATACAGGGAGGAGGCCAATATCATGAGCAAAAAACTCGATTTCATGACCACCCCAAAGAGTACCTGTCCCATAAAGACAGCGACAAGCACATCTGCGAGCCCGATGAAGAAGTAGGGTACGGATTTGCCGATGAGAAATTCCGAGGCGGTGAGGGGAAGCGAGCGGATTGTTTCCATTGTTCCGTTTTCATATTCTCTGGCAATGACGAGCGAGGTCAAAATGGCCCCTACAATCATTATGATGACGGCAATAATTCCGGGAACGATGAAGTTTCTGCTTTCCAGGTCTTCATTGAACCACAGGCGGACTCTTCCTTCCACGGGACTGTGAAGCTCCCTAATGCCCCGACGGTTGAGAAAGTCCTTGAGGAGACCGCTGTTGTAGCTTTCGACAAAGGAGGTGATGTAGGTACGGGCGATGCCTGAGAAATTGGGATCGCTTCCATCAAGAAGCATCTGCAGGGGGGACTCCCGATCAGCGCGTATCTCCGCGGTCCATCCGGGGGGAATGATGAGCGCCATAGTGGCGTATCCGTGATCGAGCGCCTTTGCAGCGGCTGCGCTGTTCGGAAGAAAGGCGGCAATCTGGAAATAGGGGGATGCTTCAAACTTACGGAGAAAATCGCGGCTCAGGTCCGTTCGGTCATGATCAACTACGACCGTTTTAATATTTTCCACATCGAGACTGAGGGCATACCCGAAAAGTAAAATTAGGATGATCGGAATGGCAAAGGCAAGATAAAGACTTCGAAAATCCCGGATCAAGTGATAGTATTCTTTTCGCGCCACGGCTGCAACGATTCGTATCTTCATTGGTTTTTCCGCGACATGATGGCAATAAAGGCATCATTAAGGTCAACATCCGGGCTGCCCGGGCAGGCCTCGCGTATTATTGTGTCCGGAGAGCCGGATGCGACTATTTTCCCCTGATTGATCATCACAATTCGGTTGCAGTTTTGCGCTTCATCCATGTAATGGGTGGTGACGAAGGCCGTCACGCCTTCATTGGCGAGATCGCCGATAAAATTCCAGAAATGTCGGCGGGTAACCGGGTCGACGCCGGAGGTGGGTTCATCGAGAAACAGTATGTTCGGTTTGTGCAAAAGCGATGACCCCAAGGCGAGACGCTGTTTCCAACCTTGGGGAAGATCCCCTGTCAACCTGTGTTGCACCGAAGAAAGACGGGTCATTTCCAGCACCCATTCTATACGTACCTTCCAGTTGCGGGTTGGTATGCGGTATACGCCCAAGTAAAAACGGAGGTTCTCATAGGGTGTCAGCTCATCATAGAGGGAGAATTTCTGCGACATATATCCAATGGATTGCTTGATGCGCTCCGGCGCAGTGAAGATGTCGTGCCCGGCCACATGACCGGTACCGGAAGTGGGGGTCAGTATGCCGCAGAGCATGCGGATGGTTGTCGATTTGCCCGAACCGTTGGCGCCGAGAAATCCGAATATTTCTCCCTTGCGCACGGAAAAGCTGATGTGATCTACCGCCGTAAAGTCCCCGAAATTTTTGACAAGTTCTTCCACGGCGATGACGTCATCGTTTGAAACTGTCATGATTCAACTCCTCGTCTGCCTCCGTAAGACGATCGATAAGGGCATCCTCAAGGGTGGGGAACCCCTCGCGCAGCCGACGGGGAGATACAACATCAATGAGTTCCGCACGATGCAGAAGCGCAAGGCGGTCGCATTTTTCTCCCTCGTCGAGATAGGCAGTGGACACCACGATGGTCATGCCTTCGGCCTGCATCTGTATGAGAATATCCCAGAATTCTCTTCGTGAGAGGGGGTCGACGCCGTTGGTGGGCTCGTCAAGGATAAGCACCTGCGGTTCATGAACCAGCACGCAGGCAAGTCCCAATTTCTGTTTCATCCCACCGGACAGATTGCCTGCCTGCCGGTCGACGAAGGGAAGCAGGTTCGAAAAGCCCAGATATCGTTCTATGCGCTCTCTCCGGTCAATTCCTCGGATATCAAATATGTCCATAAAGAAATTCACGTTTTCAATTACGGTGAGATCGGCATAGAGTCCGAAGCGTTGCGGCATATAGCCGATTAAGGGCTTGAGTTCCCGCCGATGTTCAACGGTATTTCGTCCCCCAATGATAATATTTCCCTTCGTGGGCCTGATCATCATCGCCATTGTACGCAGCAATGTCGATTTTCCCGCGCCATCTGAGCCCACTACACCGAATATGGCGCCTTTCTCTATGGACAGTGAGACATGCGTCAGGGCATTAAGATGACCAAAACAAATGGAGAGGCCGTCGATGGTGATAAAGGCTTCGTTGCTCACCTTTCGATTACTGTCCCCTGTGGTGTGATGTGCGCTGTTCATGTCATTCGATGGTGAAAATCATTTAAGCCATGCATCTGCCGGCATTCCCGGCTTTAGTGACAGATCGGAATTTGGAAGCGATACTTTCACAAGGTAGACCAGCTTCACCCGTTCCTTTTGTGTTTGAATAATTTTGGGGGTGAATTCACCTTCCGGAGAAATGAAAGTGACCTTGCCGTCAAAAGATCTTCCGGGGAAGCTGTCTACGCGGACCTCCACTTTTTGTCCGGGTCTGACCGCGCCTATGCGGGTTTCGTCAACAAAAATCTTGAGATCCATTGTCGAAAGATCGGATAAGGTCAGTACCTCTTCTCCGGCTGTGACACACTCGCCCGGTTCAATACTGCGGCATGTGATGATCCCTGCGAAGGGCGCCCTTAACTGGGTGTACCCGAGAGCTATCTGTGCCTGTGTGCGTGACGCTTCGGCCAAGTTAACCTGCGCTTGGGCGGCGTCGACATCCTTTTCCGCCACATCTATCCTTTTCAAATTGCTTCGGGACTGTGTTACTGCAACCTCGGCTTCCGCCAGCCGCGCCTGGGCAGCCTGAATCGTTTCTTTGCGGACGCCTTCTTTCGCAAGATTGTAGGCTTCTCTGCTCCGCTCGTAATCACGCAGGGTCGTTTCATATCTCAAGTTCACGGCATCCCATTCTTTTTCGGAGATAATCCCTTTTTGAAACAGAATGTCGTATTTGTCCCGATTTTTTTGCGCGTCCTCCTTGACGGCGCGGGCGGCGAGCATGGTTTGTTGGGCTCGTTCAATATCCTGTGCACGGGTACCCGCCCGAAGCTCGGCAAGCTGAAAGGCCGCCGCCTTGGCCGCTGCTTTGACACGTTCTACCTCGGCGGGCAGCGTCCGGCGGTAAAGATCAAGAAGCATCCTCCTCTGTTCCAGCACAAGACGGGCCTGTGCAAGCTTTGCTGCAGCCTGATCGTATCTGGCCTGTAATTCATTGCGGTCAAGTTCCGCGAGGAGTTGATCTTTTTCTGCCCTCTGTCCTTCATCCACATGGACCCGAACGATTTTTCCTGCGGTCTGAAAGGCCAGGTGGGCTGCAGTCGCTTCAAATGTCCCGGAATAATAGAGACTGCTTCTCCCTTTTTGCCATTGCCCCACATAGACAAGAAGGGCAACGACCATTAAAAGACATATAAAAACTATGCCGATCATCATTTTTTTTATTGCCATTACGTTTCAGCTCCGGTCGGCACCAATGAAGAATCTCAGCTGGAGAATTCAGCATGTCCGGCTAAGGCTCGAGCGATAAGTCTTCCCACCTCGTTGATAAACCTTGCAGGATTTTCCGAATCGTTCTCATTAAATGCAAGGGACAGTTCCCTGTGCTGTCGTCGAATGTTTGTCCCGGCCTTATAGAGGAGGAGTGATCCGATAATCATAAGGTGAATGACGGCGGGCATCGTTTTCACAAAAATACTCCTCTGAAGTCCTTCTTCAAGGATTTCCGAGAGCATTCCTATTATTTGCGCCATATCTCTGGGTATAATATCGGGTATATTTTGTGTCCCAGAAGCAATTTCCCGCAATATGATCGGCGCCATCTGGGGGTTGTCGTCAATCGTACGGGCAATGGTGTGGATGTAATGATAGAGCTTTTCCTCGGGATTTCTCGATTTGCCAATGGCCAGTGCAATCTTTTCGGTGGCATTTTCCAACACCTCATGAATGGTTTCGGCATAGAGCGTTTTTTTGTTGCCGATATGATAGTAAATCGTTGCCTTGTTCACCCCTGCACGAAGGGCGATTTCATCGATACGGGCACCGGCAAATCCACTTTCCGCAAAAACATCCTTTGCTGCATCGAGGATGCGCCGATTTGTTTCAAGACGTTTTTCTGTAATCGATTCGTGAGTCATCTCATCACTTTCAGATTTGATTTTTCAATAGGGCGCATTTATTTTAACTAAATAGTTATACTATAAAGTTTAAATAAAAATTTAAATAAATTATACCGTACGGAATGTCAAGTGTTTTTCCTCTGGTTCCAAAAAGCGTTACTGCTTGTATTCTGCTGAATATTTTGATACTTCAAAAAGAAGTTTTAATTACAAGATCTGCCGGTGCTGTAGTAAAAATGATATGCAGTGAACTTACAATGGGGTGTCGGATAGGGCAACTGACTGCTAACGTGGAGGATCGACCTCAAAGGAAGATCCTCAAGGAGAATGAGGAGGGAACTTGTGTATACACTGGATAAACCTGACAATTTGGTCGATTTGTTTGAAGAAAGCGTGTCGCGGTACAATGACAATCCTCTTTTTGGAACGAAAGGCCCCGATGGAGAATATCTATGGAGCACTTATGGAGAGGTTGCCAAGCGGGTGGATAATCTTCGAGGAGGTCTCGCGTCACTGGGCGTGACAAAGGGCGATGCCGTAGGGGTCATCGCAAACAACCGGGAAGAATGGGCCGTCATCGCCTTTGCCGTATACGGTCTCGGCGCCCGTTATGTCCCCATGTACGAAGCCGAGTTGGTTCAGGTATGGAAGTATATAATCGCTGACAGCGCTCTGAAGATACTTTTTGTATCGAAACCGGAAATATATGAGCAAGTAAAGGAATTTCAAAAAGATATCCCAACACTGGCACACATCTATCTTATTGAAGGGGAAGGCGAAGCTACAATGAAGGCGCTGGAAAAAAGTGGAGCGCAGAATCCTGTACCTTCACTGCATCCTGACGCCGATGATATCGCCGTGCTGATCTACACCTCCGGGACGACAGGGGAACCCAAGGGTGTGCTGCTGAGTCATGGTAATTTTACGAGCAACGCTCATGCGGCCACAAAGCTCTATCCGGAATTCGATGAAAATGAACGTTCACTGCCGATTTTGCCCTGGGCTCATTCCTACGGGCAGACGGCGGATCTCTATTCTTTCATTCGACTCGGCGCTTCCATGGGATTGGCCGAGAGCCTGAACACCATTGCGGAAGATCTCGGAAAAGTCAAGCCGACATTTCTGATTGCCGTTCCCCGTATCTTCAATCGTGTCTATGACGGTCTGTGGGCGCGCATGAATGAAGAGGGCGGGGTGGCAAAAAAATTGTTTGTCATGGGTGTGGAGAGCGCAAAGAAAAAAAGAGCGCTTGCCGCAAAAGGCGAATCGAGCGCCTGGACGAATCTGAAATTCAAGATTGCCGACAAGATTGTTTTTTCAAAAATCAGGGCGCGCTTCGGCGGCCGTCTCAAAGGCGCCCTCACGGCAAGCGCCGTGATGAATATCGAGATCGCGCACTTTTTTCACGATATCGGCATCCCCACCTACGATTGTTATGGTTTGACCGAGACATCGCCTGCAGTGACCATTAATTCACCTTCGAACAACCGGTTGGGAAGTGTGGGGAAACCCATTGACAAAATTAAGGTGGTAATCGACAAAAGTCTGGGTGATCTGGAAAAAGATGACGGAGAGATTATCGTCTACGGACCCAACGTCATGAAAGGCTATCACAACAAGCCCGAGGAAACGAAAAAAGTTATGACTGAGGACGGTGGATTCCGGACCGGTGACCGCGGAAGGCTCGATGAGGATGGGTATCTCTTTATTACGGGACGTATTAAAGAGCAATTCAAGCTTGAAAACGGCAAATTCGTCTTTCCCGTTTCACTTGAAGAAGATATCAAGCTCGTTCCTTTTGTGGAACAGGCTATGATCTTCGGGGAGTCGCGTGCCTACACCATTGCGCTGATTGTCCCCGATTTCGCGGTGCTGGAGAAATATGCCCGGGAAAAGGGACTTCCGACGGACCCCGCCCAAATGGTTGAAAACGAAACTATCAAGGCACTGATCGGCGCGGAGATTACCCGCAGCCTTGAAGGCAAATACGGCCATTATGAAATTCCCAAAAAATTTATATATCTTAAAGAGAATTTTTCTCTTGAAAACGGGACATTGACACAGACAATGAAGCTTAAGCGGAGGGTGGTTCTGGAAAAATACGGAAAAGAGATCGACGCCATGTACAGTCAATAGAATTTTTCAAATACCACTGTGAGCGGGACAAAGAGGAGAATACTGTGAAAAAGGAGATCGTGAAATGATTTACGATGAAGAGTTTGAAACATTGCCACGGGAGGCATTGGAGGCGCTTCAATTAAAGAGGTTGCAGCAGGTGGCCGAGCGAGTCTATCACACGGTGGGTTTTTACCGCCGAGCCTTTGACGAGGCAGGCGTAACCCCCGAGGATATTAAAAGTCTGGATGATATCAGACGGCTTCCCTTCACTACCAAACAGGATCTCAAGGATAATTATCCCTTCGGTCTCTTTGCCGTTCCCATGGGGAACGTGATTCGACTCCATGCATCGTCGGGTACCACGGGAAAGCCTACGGTCGTGGGATATACGAAGCGCGATATTGATACGTGGTCGACGTTGATGGCGAGATCATTTGTTGCCGCCGGTCTGACAAAAAATGACATCATTCACAATGCCTATGGTTACGGTCTTTTTACGGGGGGATTGGGGGCCCACTATGGCGCGGAAAAACTCGGCGCCAGCGTGATTCCCATGTCGGGCGGAAGCACGAAGAAGCAGGTCATGATACTCCAGGACTTCGGTCCTACGGCAATATGCTGTACCCCTTCTTACGCCCTTTATCTGGTCGAGCAGGGTGAGGAAATGGGTGTGGACATGAAATCCCTGCGTCTCAGGGTCGGGATTCTCGGCGCCGAGCCCTGGAGTGAGCAGATGAGAGAGGAAATTGAAGAACGGCTTGGGATCAGGGCTCTCGATATTTACGGTCTTTCTGAAATCATAGGCCCCGGCGTCGCCATGGAATGCATAGAGGGGAAAAGCGGCCTTCACGTGTTCGAGGATCACTTTATTGTGGAAGTGATCAATCCCGCTACGGAAGAGTCCGTAAAAAACGGTGAGATCGGTGAACTGGTCTTTACCTCCCTTACAAAAGAGGCTTTTCCGCTGATCAGATATAGAACCCGGGACTTGTCATCGTTGATAAAAGCCCCCTGCAGGTGCGGGAGAACGCTCACTCGAATGGCGAGAGTGTCCGGAAGAAGTGATGACATGCTCATCATCAGGGGCGTCAATGTGTTCCCCTCGCAGATTGAAAGTGTGCTTTTGGCGATTGAGGGACTTGAGCCCCACTACCAGCTGATTGTGGACAGAGAAGGAACGCTTGATACGCTGGAAGTTCGCGTTGAGGTCAGTGAGCAGATCTTTTCCGACGAGGTAAGGGCGCTTCAGCAAATTGAGAGACGTATTGCCAAAGACATCAAAGATTATTTAGGCGTCACGGCAGCGGTGAAACTGGTGGAGCCGAAGCATCTGCAGCGTTTCGAAGGAAAGTCGCAGCGCGTCCTGGATAAACGGCAAATATAAGAGAGCATGCGGGAGGTTGATATGAAGGTGGAACAGATTTCCATATTTTTGGAGAATAAACCGGGGGGACTTGAATATGTCACGAGGGTTCTCAAGGATGCGGACATTAATATTCGTGCGCTTTCTCTCGCCGACACTTCCGATTTCGGCATCTTGAGGCTTATTGTCAATGATACGAACCTCGCAGAAAAAACATTGCAGGAAGAAGGATTCACGGTGCGGCGTTCTTCCGTGGTAGCCGTTGAAATTCCCGACAGGCCGGGGGGGCTTCACAGCATCGTGGAAACACTTTCGAAAAAAGGTGTTAATGTGGAATATACCTACGCCTTTGTCGAAAGGAGTGGAGAAAACGCGATCATTATCTTCAGGTTCGATCGTACCGATGATGCCATAGAGGCGCTGCAGGAGAAGGGGTTTGTTATTCTGCCCGGAGATAAAATCTACCGTTTGTAGTGGAAGGCGCTCAAAGATTCAAGGGGGCGAGGGTTCAATGGTAGAGGGGGAATTCTCTCGCCCCGGATCGACGAGTAGGACTTTTTCATGCCGGGCCGGATGATCTTCTGTCATGCCGGTCCGGGGCTGAATTGTAAGATCTTCAAAAGGGCGAGGGTATTTGCCGACAGGTTCAAACTTTTCAACTCCTGCTCTGTAACCCATAGAGCTTCCAGTGCATCATCGCCGCCGCAGGGTTCACCGCTCATATACTCCGCGTGAAGGTCAACGATAACATAGTGGTAACGAATGCGGCCTTCAGAGTCCCTTTCGATAAAGTCAAAGGTATAGAGAGGGCTGCCGGCCCGTATGCGCACTCCCGTTTCTTCCATTATTTCACGTTCCGCCGCCTCCTGGAGGCTTTCTCCGAGCCGAAGACGGCCCCCGGGGATTGCCCAGAGATCTTTCCCCGGCGGGTTTCCTCTTCTGACAAGAAGGACGGCGTTGTTTCTGATCACTATCGCACCTACTCCAACCCGCGGGTGCTGTGGATACTCTCTTCCGGACATTACCTTTCATCCTCTCGTCTGTGCAGGAAAGGAATGTCAAAAGCGAAGCGATGAACAGTACCCTGCATATCTCCCGCTTCCGTGATTTTCTCGACAAAGGTCGCTCTGTGGTGTTTGTCGACGAGGATAACCGTGGATGAACGGGTTCCGTAATAAGGACTGGTTATGAACAGTGGAGAAAGCATTTGTTCCCAGTCACGCCCGATGCCCGTATCGGGAAGCTGATCTTCAGGCGGGTGTTCCCTGTCAGCAAGAAGGGAAAGTATCGGTTCAACGTCCAGAGAGGGTTGGTGTAAAAGAAGCCCCTGAAGAAGCGTTTTTGCCCGTGTCACTTTCGGCCATGGCGTGTCAAGAAGGTGATTGCTCAATCCGTGAATGCCCGGGGCAATGGGGGTGGTCTTCCCGGTGACATTAGAATAGTGATAGAGGGACACAACGTTTCCGATGAGAAGATTGAACCCATTGTAATCTTGCGAGTATGGGTGGATTTTTTTCAGATAGGCCGTCGATGTGCCGGACTCGCGCAAATAATCGCTGATCAAAAGTCCCCTCGAAGGGGCACTTGCCTTAAGGCGCGCAGGATCGCGATAGTTTGTAATCGCGGCAAGCCTCCCGTCGGTAGTAAGTCCAAGCCAGGTCCCTCCCCCCTTCAAGTCTCGTCCGGCCAGAATCTGAGGGGCTTCATTCCAGAATGAAGCGGCGGCAGAGGGGCGATCGTAAAACTCATCACGGTTGGCGGCGATGATAAGAGGATAGTCCCGGTGGAATCTATATGCGAAGACAATCAGGCACACAGGCGCGCATTCACCTTTTGCAGTATTTTTGCCATGATTTCCCCGGCTTTTCCCTCAATCAGGATATGAGCCTTCCCGTCGAGGGATGTTTCCCCGATATTGATAATGATCAGCCTTGCCCCCGATTCGAGCGCGTATGAAGGCATGTAGGCTGCCGGTGTGACCACGAGGGAAGAACCGATGGCAATGAACAGGTCTGAGCGTTTGGAGTGTTCTATGGAGGCATTCAAGGTTTCGTAGGGGAGTGATTCGCCAAAAAAAACCACATCCGGTTTCAACATTCCGTGACAGTGTTCGCACTCCGGCACTTCGACGCCCGATTTCAATGTATCGATTATTTCTTCGGTGGTATATCGCTTCCCGCAGTGAAGACAGATAATCCACTGCATGTTTCCGTGCAGTTCGAAGACAATGTCCGGAGAATTTCCCGCTCTCTGGTGGAGATTGTCGATATTCTGGGTTATGACACAGTCAAGTTTCCCCAACGTTTCCAGTTCCGCGATAGCGTAGTGGGCAGGATTGGGCGCCACTTTACCGAACAGTCCCCCCTCGATCAGCACCTTCCACTGTTTTTTTCTTGAATCTTCACTGGATAGAAATTTCTGTATCGTAAAATCTTCGGGATCGAATTTGGTCCAGATACCTCCGGGACTCCGAAAATCCGGTATGCCCGATTCAGTGCTGACCCCGGCCCCTGTGAAGACTACTATTCGTTTGGCTTCAACGATGGCGTCAGCCGCTGCCTCGATCTTTGCCTCGATGTCATTTGTATCCATCATATCGTCCCTCCATGCTCGTGATATCCCCTATATCACAAAAACACTCAGGCGGTCCAGACCTTATGACTTCCCGAACCCTCTTGTGTTTATGAGAAAAGAGCGCTATAGACTCGTGCATGACAAGGAGCGCCCAACATCACGTGATTGGATTGATTTCCGATAGTCACAACCACCTTTCCCTTATGACGGCGGCCATCGATTTTCTGAGAAAACGGGGCGCCACCCGAATGGTTCACCTTGGCGATATATGTGACTCTTTGCACCCGGAATTTTTGGAAAGGGCAGTTGAGATATTGGAGAGAGAGCGGGTGGAGGCCGTCAGAGGCAATAATGAGTGTGCGGTAATGACCGAGTTTGCGGTCAGCCACCCCGATCAGTTGAGTCTGCCGACGCGTGTCTTTCTCGAGAACCTCCCCTATATGATTCGTAGCGAGGCTGTTGTCTATGCGCACTCGGCGCCCTTTGAATGGCCCGAAGCAACGAGACGGCCCCTAAGATATTATCTACCCCGCATGATGGCGAATGGGTCCTTGCCCTTCGGAATATTGTTCCGGGGGCATTCGCATCGCTGTTCGGTGCTTGAAATATGTGGTGACAAAATAGAGAAGCTTCCTGTCAAGCCCGGTGTGTCAATCGATCTTGATAAAAACAAACACTACATCATTACTGTAGGCGCCATCGAGCGTGGCGCCTGCGCCCTTTTCGATTCCGACGCCTATCGTTTCAGCCCCTTGGATCTTTCCTTCGCTTAGTGCCGTTTGGCAGTTTCCTTTCAGTGAGCCATGACAAGGTGAACTGGAAGGTTTCCCGCCGTCACGTCGAGAATGGGGCCATGAGGACTGTCAACCGGGCGAATGGCCCGGCCGACAGTCCGAAGGATGTTATGAAAAGAGCGAGCCCAATTTTGCAAAGAGATCGTTCACGCCCCCGAAATACTGGGCATTTTCCAGGTTCGAGATTTTACCCCAGTTATCCCTGATATCCTCCGGTGTGGGCATCGCATCGGCGCTGCCCAGGACCATGCCCGGTCCCATAACGATGGCGAAACGAGAGTAATAATTAGCGACATTATGAATGATCATACCGCTATCAGTACATTCTTCGGAACACATATAAAGCACTGGCGGGCTGACGAGTTCCACCTTGAACATTTTAAATATCTCCGGGGGAAGCACGTCTTCGGTCATCCGTGTGGCCGCATTGGGAACGAGCACATTTACTTTGATCCCGTATTTCTCCCCTTCCTGTTTCAGCACATGAGTCAGACCTATAAGCCCCATCTTGGCGGCCCCGTAATTGGATTGCCCGAAGTTTCCCAGCACGCCGGCGACGGATGAAGTCATGACGATTCTGCCGTAGCCGTTTTCACGCATATTCAGGAACGCCGGCTTCGTGACGCAGTAGGCCCCTCTCAGATGCACATTTATAACGGCATCCCAGTTTTCCGGATCCATCTTGTTGAAAGTCTTGTCTCGCAATATGCCGGCATTATTCACGAGAATATCGACCTTTCCGTAGGCGTCGATGGCTGTTTTGACGATATTTTCACCGCCTTCGGCAGTGGCGACATTGTCGTAGTTTGGAACGGCCTCGCCGCCAGCAGCCTTGATTTCGTCGACTACCATTTTTGCCGCGGAGGCATCGCTCCCCACTCCATCTCTGGCGCCTCCCATGTCATTTACCACCACTTTTGCGCCCCGTTTTGCCAGTTCAATGGCATGATTCCTTCCGATGCCGCCGCCGGCGCCGGTAACAATTGCTACTCTTCCTGTAAAGTCAATTTTTGACATCAATACCTCTCCTCTCTTCTGGGTTATTGGCCTTCTAATCGGGGTGTGTCCCGGTTGTCTTCCTTTCGAAAGATCATGACTGTAAATATGTCAGATATGCCGTTACCCTGCCCGGCGGTATCCGACAATAGGGTTATGGATGATTCTATACGTTGAAATGCCTGATATCTCATATAATAACGGGTTCTCCATGTAAAGAAAAAAGTCCTGAAGGCGTCCGTTCAGTCTGCCTCTTGATGTTTCGTAATGATCAGGATATAGTACGGCCGTTACACAGGACAGCGAGGAGGATCATTAATGGCTCGAAAGCCTGAAGAACTTGATATGAAACTGAAAAACGATGCGTTGGAATCCTCGGCCTCTGCCGTCGATCGGTCCTGGGGAGCGGTATTGAGTGGCGGTGATGTCTATAATAGATTTCACTTTGCTTCCTTTGAGGGTATTTGCGTCCATATGGACGGTCGGCTCATCGATGCCAACAAAGTGTTGTCGGATATTACGGGGTATGCCCCCCACGAACTGATTAATATGAGTGTTGAAAGTTTGATAGCACCGGAATATCGCGATATGATGGCAACGCTTGTAGAGGAAGGCTATGAAAAACCCTACGAAGTGCGCGCCTTGAAAAAAGACGGATCATCATTTCCCATGGAGGTTCAGGGGAAAAATGTCAGCTTTGAGAAAAAGACGATTCGAATTGCCTCTTTCAGGGATATTACGGAGCGCAAAAGAGCGGAAGAACTCTATCGGATCCTTACCGACAAGATGCAGACGGGTGTGTACATCGTCAAAGATGGAAAGATCTGCTTTGTGAACGCCATGGTAGAGGCATATTCGGGGTATCAACGGACCGAAGTTATCGGCAAGGATGGACTCCTCATGGTGCATCCCGGGGATCGAAGCAGGGTCCGCGATCATGCAAAGAAGATGCTTCAGGGAGCAGTCACCTCACCCTATGAATTTAGAATCATTACAAGGAACGGAGAGGCGCGACGTCTCATGGGAGTGGTGTCGTCCATATACTATGACGGGCGCCGGGCAGTTTTGGGAAACGCAATGGATGTGACTGAGCTTCGCGAGGCGAGGGAAAGGCTGGAGGAGCTTGAGGCCCTTGAGTCATCGATTCTTGAAACGATTCCCCATGCCGTGATAGGTCTTGAAAACAGGCGGATCATTTTTGCGAACAACGCCGTGTATCAGGTCTTCGGCTGGAAACCGGAAGAGCTTATCGGTAAGAGCAGCCGAATATTTTACCGAAGCGATCTCGAGTACGAAGAAACGGGACTGGCTTTTTATGAAGACCCGAGTAAAAGGAAGATACGGTTTGACGAAATCTGGTGCGTTGACCGCAACGGCCAAGAAAATCTCTGTACCCTTACCGCATCGAAACTGGGGCCGAGTCTGCGAAGCCGCAAGGCAGTAGCGGTATACGAAAACATTTCCGAGCGCCGAAAGGCGGAGTTGGCCCTGGTCAGGGAGCGCGATTTTGCCGAAAGTCTGATCGAGACGGCCCAGGCAGTAGTCCTGGTCCTGGATACCCGGGGGCGGATTGTCCGCTACAATCCCTACACGGAAGAACTGGTGGGCTACCCGCTGGAGGAAATGCGGGGTGAGGGCTGGATGAAGCATTTCATTCCAAAAAATGAATGGACCTCGACAACAGAAAGTTTTCGCGCTGCCCTTAACGATATGCCGGCGAAAGGTGAAGCGGTCAATACCATTATTGCCCGTAGTGGTTCAAAGCGTCTGATAAGCTGGTCCAACAAGACGCTTCGCGACAGCGAGGGCGATCTGCTGGGTTTGCTTCTTCTCGGTCAGGATGTGACGGAGGCGAAGGAAGCGGAGCAGAAGTTGTCGGAGAACTATGAGAAGCTGCGGTTTTTATCATCGGAGTTGACGCGTACGGAAGAGCGTGAGCGTCAGCAGTTGGCGACGGAGCTTCACGACCGCATCGGTCAGACGATGGCGGTGGCAAAGATGAAGGTGGAGGCGCTTCAGAAGGAGACGTCGGCGACGGCTCATTCGGGTTCATTGGAAGAGATTGTGCAGTTGCTGGACCAGCTGATCCGCGACACGCGATCGCTGACCTTCGATTTGAGTCCTCCGGTGCTGTACATACTGGGTTTGGAGGCGGCCTTGGAGTGGTTGACGGAGCAGTACCAGGAGAAATACGGGTTGACCATTGCCTTCAAGAAGCGAGGGACGGGCAAGGAGAGTTTGGACAAGGACCGAGCCTTTGTGCTGTTTCGGTGTGTTCAGGAGCTTTTGGTGAATGTGACGAAGCACGCTAAGGCGAAACATGTCTTGGTTTGGGTGAAGAAAAATGGTAGGAATGTTGCAGTAGGGGTTGAGGATGACGGGATCGGTTTTGACGTGCGGAAGATCAAATCTCCGACGGACTGGACTCAGGGATTCGGGTTGTTCAGTATCGGTGAGCGTTTGAACTATTTGGGCGGGCGATTTAAGATTACGTCGGCGCCGGGGAAGGGTACGCGTGTTCGGATGGAGATGCACCCGGAATCGAGGCGTCGTGACAAGAGGGGAAAGGGCGATGAGTAACGTAAAGATACTGTTGGCGGATGATCACAAGATAGTGAGAGACGGGCTTCGGACGCTGATCGACAGCGAGACGGGGATGGAGGTGGTAGCGGAGGCTGAGGACGGACGCAGTGCGGTTCGTTTGGCGCAGGATCTTTCGCCGGATGTCGTGATCATGGACATTGCGATGCCCGACATGAACGGGATCGACGCCACCCGTGTAATCATTCACGAGAATCCTCGGGTGAAGGTAATTGCACTGTCGATGTATTCGGATCGTCGGTTCGTATCGGGGATGCTTGAGGCGGGCGCCTCGGGGTATCTTTTGAAGGACTGTGCCTTTGAGGAGCTTGTGCGTGCGATTCGTTCAGTGGTGTCCCATCAGACGTACCTGAGTCCGAAGATTGCGGGCATCGTGGTGAATCGCTACATAGGGAAGAGTCCCCGGACGGAGTCGTCGGTGTTTACTAATTTGACGCAGCGTGAGCGTGAAGTGCTGCAGGTTTTGGCTGAGGGGATGACGACGAAGGAGATCGCCTTTCATCTGAACGTAAGCGTGAAGACGGTGGAGACCCACCGTCGGAACATCATGGAGAAGTTGAACATCCACAGCATATCGGAGCTGGTGAAGTATGCCATTCGCGAGGGTCTGACCTCCCTGGAAACGTAATGCGGGTGGATATTCCCAGTACACAGTATATGAACGTTCTCCGGCCGGAGAAATACCCTATATCGCATCATCCAAAACCTTAGCATAATATAAGGTGAAGAGAACCCGCAACTCATGCATTTGCCGGTTGCGCTTGTGTCTGTAGTATTTTAAAAGCTGATAGAATCGTCTCTGGTGTTTTCTATATTTTTTCTTGACACATCAATTCAAGACTTGCTATACATTGAATCCACAATGGGTTGGCATTGGCAAGTCTGAATTGTGAAGCAATTCAAGGTGAGCCTACCTCCAAAGATCCAACATCACATAATAACCGAAACAGCATAACCGGAATTTCTGATATGGCGCAGTATAGAGCGTAACGAAACAGGACATGGCGATGTGCCCGGGGCGTAATCAGTCATGCGTGCCGCAAAAGAGCGGTCTGATTAGGCCTTGATGGGTTAATAGAATACCTCCAGAAAGGAGTTGGGGCTTAATGATTGACACGGTCTTGTTCATTCTCATTTTTGGTTTTGTAATGGGCGCCATCTATCTGCTTGTGGCGCTCGGATTTTCTCTTATTTGCGGTGTTCTCAGAATTTTTCATCTCGGCTATGCCTACCTTTTTCCTCTTACCGTCTACGGTACCTGGTTCTTCATGAGGGAGTTCGGATTTAGCCTGGTTCCTGCCATCATCGGGATGGTGATTTTACAATTCATTGTGTCCTATCTTATCTACACGTTTCTGGTCAGAAAGTATCTGGACGATGAAATGACGCTCCTGACGGCCCTTCTTCTTGTCGCCCTTATTGTGGAACAGGCGACATCCTGGCGATACCCCATCCAGGAAGGAGTATATCTCGATACGACAATACTTGAAGGAATCTGGGAGATCGGTCCTGCCACCATTTCAAAACAGCTGATTATCGGATCCATCGTTGCACTTGTGATGACCGGTCTTTTCGCCCTCTTTTTCATCAAAACTAAAGCAGGGCTTGCCGTCAGGGCCCTTTCTCAGGATATTTTAAGCTCCCGTGTTGTCGGTCTCAATGTGGAGAAACTCTATACCCTGACGATGATGTTGGTGCTCATCCCCGTTATTGTGGGCATGCTGCTGGTTGTCCCCGTCTGGACCGTCGAGCCGGCTATGGGATGGCAGTATATGACGATTGCCATTTTGATAGCCGTGCTGGGAGGTCTCGGAAATATCAGAGGTACTATAATCGCAAGTTTTCTCATCGGCATCACCCACGCAATTATGTGCTTTGTCGTAGGTGAACCGAGATTCATGAACCTGTCGGCCCTGATCCTGGTAATGGTGATCTTGGTGATACGACCCCAAGGAATCGCGAGGAGTGAATCGTTATGGTAGACGTTGAGATTAAGAGAGATCGGATTGTTATTCGATATAAGGGGAAGAAGTGGGACTGGATGCTTGAACCCCGGTACTGGCGGAACACCATATACTGGACCATCGCGTTACTTCTTTTTCCTCTCTTCGCCTATTTCTTGAGCCCCGGTCTTGTGAATACAATGGTATCGGCAAATATTTATGCGGCTATCGCCATACCATTGGCCCTGATGACTGTCGGAACCGGGCGAATCAACTTCGGACCCAATTTTTATGTCGGCGTGGGGGGCTATGTTGCCGCCCTTTTAAGTATCTATCTTGGCTGGGGGCCTCTGGCAACGCTTCCCTTTGCGATTATTGTATCGGTATTTGCCGCCGTAATTTTCAGTCCCCTGGTGATTATGGCGCGCGGTCTTTATTATGTACTGTTGACACTCCTCCTCCCTCTCGTATTTCTTGAAGTAACCTTCATCTATACGGGAATTTTTAAGGGTGATGTGGGGCTTTTCGGGATCCAGCTGCTGGTCAACTTTGACAATGCGAAAATCAATTTTCTCGCTGCCGCCTACATATCGGCCGGGATCATGCTGCTCTATCTCCTGATTGTCAACAAGGTTCTGAAATCTCGCTATGGTTTGATCATGGCGACGGTGAACGACGACGAGGAAGTGGCCCACGGCATTGGGGTCAACATCAGTAAGGTAAAGATCCTCACCTTTGTGGGTGCCGCAGGGATGATTGGTGTTATGGGGTGGTTTCTGGCACACTATTTCGGTACCTTTGCCGGCATTACCTACCTGCCCATGACCTACATGCTTAAGATTCTGCTGGTCTTCATGGTAGGAGGACGATCGCAGGTGTTCGGGTGCGTCGTCGGCGGGTATTTCGTCGCCTTTCTTGAAATGATTCTCATCAGGACGATGGGGCAGTTCCAACCGGTTGCATTCCCGATCATACTTCTGATACTCCTCTTTATCCTCCCGAGGGGAGAGGGACTTTTCGGCCTGTATCGCAGGCGGCACTACCGGGAGTACATGCCAACCATTCACGTGCGGAGGTAGGGACGATGGCGGCACTTTTGCAAGTATCAAATATAACCAAGCGGTTCGGCGGTCTTACGGCGATCGATGATGTAAGCTTCGAGATACGGGAAGGGGAAACACTGGGATTCATCGGTCCCAACGGCGCCGGAAAATCCACCATGGTCAATGTCATGAGCGGCTATCTCATGGCCGATGCCGGAAAAATTGTCATGGCCGGAAAGGACATCACCCGGAAGAAGCCCTACGAGCGAGCCCGCCTCGGCCTTGCGCGCACCTATCAGATCCCGCGGCCTTTTCCGGAATTGACAGCGCTCATGAGCGTGATTACGGCTGTCTTGTGCGGCAAGGAACGGGTAAATCAGAGCTTTGAAGATGCGGCGGGAGAGGCGACCCATTATCTGGAATTTGTCGGTCTTTTCAGTAAGAGAAATATTCTGGCCCGGGATCTGACATTTTACGAATTGCGCATGCTCGAACTCGCCCGGGCCCTGGCGACAACGCCGAAACTCCTTTTTATCGACGAGGTTATGGCGGGACTTAATCCGGGAGAGGCCAGCAGGGCAGTCAGCATGGTCATGAAGGCCAAGCAGCAGTTCGGTCTTACGATCTTCTGGATAGAGCATGTCATGGCGGTGCTTGTCGAAGCGGCGGAGCGGATCATAGCCATTCACTACGGGCAGATGATGGCGGAAGGAACACCCGATGAGGTTGTGAATAACGATGCGGTAATCGAGGCATACTTAGGCAAGGGGTGGAGGAATTATGCTTGAAGTAAAAAATCTGTGCGCATCCTACGGGACGCTCGCCGTCCTGCATGACGTCAGCTTTGAAATCAGGCCTGACGAGATTGTAACCCTCCTGGGATCGAACGGGGCAGGCAAGAGCACGATCCTGAACACCGTTCAGGGGGTTATGAAACCCACATCCGGTCGGATTGTCTTTGATGGGAAGGACATTACCGGCTTACCCCCGCACAGGGTTGTCGAAGAGGGGGTCATCCATATTCCCGAAGGACACAGGGTATTTCCTTATCTCACGGTGAAGGAGAATCTCCTTCTCGGCGCCTATCCCGGCAACGCCTGGAAAGACAGGCGCGAAGCCATGGAGTGGGTGATGAATCTGTTTCCCATTCTGAGGGCGCGCTCGAACCAGGAATCTCGATTGCTTTCCGGGGGTGAGCAACAGATGCTCAATATCGGAAGAGGGCTGATGTCGCATCCGCGATTTATTATGGTTGATGAGCCGTCGGTCGGTCTCGCACCGGTGATTGTGGATAGCCTTTTTGAATCGCTGGCTAAGCTTCGGGAGCAGGGAATCACGATTCTCCTGCCGGAACAAAACGCCCTACGAGCCCTTCAGCTTGCAGACAGAGGGTACGTGATTCAGGACGGCAAAATCGTAATGGAAGGGCAATCCGAGGACCTCATGAAAAGCGATCTCGTGAAAAAGGCATACCTGGGGAGATAAATTATGGAAGATTATTTTTCTTATACGACAAAACTGTTTGATCCATCCAGCGTGAACGAAAAGCCGGAGGCACTGAAAGGTCTCAGAGTGCTCGATTTTACCCACGTGATTTTCGGTCCCACGGCGTCGAGAATTTTGGGTAATTACGGCGCCGAAGTTATCAAACTGGAGCTTCCCTTTTACGGCGACCTCTGGCGGCCCGCCACCTACTGGGGGAGGTACTGGAAACATTCGAACCCGATATGGCATTTCGTCACGCAAAATAAGTATTTCGTATCGGTCGATCTCAAGCGTGCCGAAGCCAAGGATCTGATTTACCGTCTGGCCAAGTCGTCGGACATTGTGCTCGAAAACTTTGCGCCGGGAACGGCGGAGGCCTGGGGAGTTGGGTATTCACGTCTCAGCGAGGTTAATCCGAATATTATATACCTGAGCTGTTCCACTTACGGACAGTACGGCCCCATGCGGTATTTCCCGGGATGGGATCTTCTTGCACAAGCGGCAAGCGGCGTTCTCAGTCTCAATGGATTTCCGGGAACCGATAAACACTTCAAGCTCCCGGACTATCTCGGGGATTTCGTGCCCGGTAATATGGGCGCTTTGGTGCTGCTCATGGCGCTCTACTATCGCAACAAGACGGGCAAGGGACAGTATCTCGACCTTTCTCAGACGGATTCAATGATGCGGGTGCTTCCGCACTTTACCTATCACAGTCTTACCGGTGAAAGTCTCGGACGAACGGGGCACAACGACCCGGCAATGATAGCGGCTTCTATTTTCAAGACCCGCGACGGAAAATATCTGGGATTGGCCTGCGCGACGGAGACGCAGTTTCAGGGCCTCTGTGATGCCATGGAAAAGCCTGATCTGTTTGAAGATAAAAGGTTTTCCGACTATTTCAATGCCCTGAAGGAAGAGAATGCGGAGGCCTTGCGCGCCATAGTCGCTGACTGGATTAAGACAAAAGCCTGCAGCGAAATTATAACATTGGCCCGCGATAAAGGTTTTGCCGCTGCCGAAGTAATGGATGATAAAATGATCTGTTACGATTCCTGGCGGCGGGAGAGGGGCAGTGTCATCCTTTTTCAGGATGATATGTACGGTGAACTTGCCCTCGCCGGTCCGTCTGCCCGTTTGAGCAAAACTCCCGGGAGGACGAAGTGGCTGGCCCGGCCTCTCGGGTATCACAACAGGCTTGTGCTTAAAAAATTTCTCGGTCTTTCCGAAGAAGAAATGGAAGATCTCGAAAAAAAGAAAGTGATCGGTACCTATGACGACAAGCCGGGACTGAAACCGCCTATCTACTACAACCTTGACAGGGACCCCATCTATAATTACGGCAGAGAGGTGGCAAAATGAGTGTATTCAAAAGAAAAGACAAGGAGCGGGTATATACGAGATATTCCACTGCCGGTGGAGGCGTGTCCCGGTGGAAAGAAACGGTTGAGAAACTCATGACGCCTGAAGGACGTCCCGAGGTGCTCGACGATATAATGGTTCTTGATCTGAGTGTGGCGAATTTTTCGGGTATCATTGCTGCAAGTTTTTTTGCCGAATTTGGCGCCGAGGTGATCAAGATTGAGCCCCCTCAGGGTGATCCCTGCCGGAAGATGACTCCCTTCGGCAAAAACATCAAGGGGGTGGGGATTCCCTTCATATTGGAGGGGCGCAATAAACGATACATGACCCTCGACCTGGAACAGAGCGAGGAAGATCGTGAAATTCTTGCAACACTGGCTCAAAAGGCGGCTGTCGTGATTGAAACCTTTCCTGCGAACGCGATGGATGGGTGGGGTATAGGGTATCGGCAGCTTTCCGAAAAAAATCCAGGCCTTGTCTACATCGGCATCACGCCTTATGGACAGTACACTCAACGAGCGCAGGAATATGTGAATTTTCCCGATACGGATATCACAACTCAGGCAGGATCCGGTTTATCGGCCCAGATCGGCGATTTGCCGACAGAGCCTGAACCCTATAATTGGCCGATGAAGGCGGGAATGTGGATGGGGTGGTACATATCGGGTCTCAGTGCGGCGCTGGGCGGGATGATGGCGCTCATGTACCGTCAGTCGACAGGAGAGGGTCAAATGATCGACGTTGCCGGGATGGACGCCTATTCATCAATGACCGGATTTCCCGCGAGTATCGGCTATACCTGGGACAAGTCAAGGCCTCGTATCGGGGTGCTGGACTTCATTCTTTATCCTTACGGTCACTGGAAGAGCAAGGACGGCCTCGTGGCTATTGCAGCGCCGAGAGATCATGATTTCCGGGCGCTGCTCAAGATTCTGGGGCGATGGGACCTGGAGGACGATTTTAAGTATACCGCCGACCGCATCCCCGATATTATCGATCAGGCGATGGAGCTGCACCGCGAGATTGAAAAGGAAACGGTCAAACATACGGCCGACGAGCTGACAGCCAAGGCGCTTAATTACGCGATGAAGGCGGCCCGTTCGAAATGGCGGGGCGGTGGTGTGCCCATTGTGATGAAAGTCATGACGCCGGAGAATACCCGACAGAACACACAGTGGGAAATTCGTAAGTCTTTTAAGGAGATTGAAGACGAAACGCTGGGGAAATTCACGGTGACATCAGGGTTTGTCAAGATGACGGAATCGCCTCCCCAGGTGAAGTGGGTGACTGCCGACATCGGGAAGGACAACGAATATGTAAGGGGAAAATACCTGAAAGATCAGGCGGAGTAGGTGCATAATGCGCCAGTGCCCAAAGTGTCTTCAAATATATAATTTACTTGACAGCAGAGGGCTAAGCTTGTTACGAATAAAGAAACATGATAAAAAATGGGGGTTTTTTTAATTGTTTTTCCGCGGCGTGAATCCACCTGTGATGCAAAGGTGCAGTGTTCCGAATAGTGGCGTGTATGTGCGGGTTGCACATCCATGGTATGCGTAAGCCTCTGTGTCTGTTCCATTACACAATGAGGAAGTAATAATAGAGAACGGTGCATGCAATCATGAAAGGAGGGAAAGGTATATGGTAAGAAGATTGAGATTAGGTGTGTATGTCGTAGCAGCACTGTCGATGGCGGTCATGATATTCGCACCGCCGGCGATTGCCGCTGCTCCCTCGGGAGAGCCCATAGTGATAGGATATGTGGGAATGATCCTCTCTCCGGGGACGAGACCCTGTATGGACATTCAGAAAATAGCGGTTGAGGAAATCAACCAGGCGGGGGGTATTCTGGGACGTCCCGTGAAGTATGTGGTGGCAGATAACAAGGGCGACACGTCACTCACGGTGGAGGGCGCGCGGCGGCTCTTGCTCGAAAACAAGGCGAAGTTCATTTCCGTGGAAGGACGCACGGAAATTTGTCTTGCCGCCCAGGAAAATTCAGCGGCCATGTTCAGGGATTACCCCCACATTCTCGTGTTTAACGGCCCCATGGGCGCCGAACTCACGGCACGGGTGCTTGACGAATATGACAAGTACAAATTCTGTTTTCGTGACTGGGATCCTGAGCCGGCCCATTATCCTCAGATGAATTATTTCTGGGGGAAGACCTGGCCGAAGATGTTTCCGGGTATCAAGCGCATGGCATTCCTCTGGGAAGATCTTGCCTGGACGCACCAGTGGAGAGTAGGTATCGATTATATGAAGATGCCCCCCTGGGAAGAAATGCTGGAGAAGCAACACGGCATTAAGGTGGTATACAGTAAGGCGGTTAAACCGAGAGGGACCATGTACATGCCGCTCCTGCAGCAGATCGCCATGAAAAAGGCACAGGTAATTCTCTATATCAGTTCATGGTTCACCGATACGGAATCCTTCACCAAACAGTGGTGCGATTCGGCGGCACGGGACATTCCCGTCAACCTTTACGGAGGCGTTGCCCAGACGAGTGATTTCTGGAAAATGACCGGCGGAAAGGCCCTTGGAGTGGTCACTTCCTTTACCGAATGTGAATTGCCGCTTACCGAGGCAACGATTCCCTTTGTGAAACTGGCGAAAAAGCATAACATTCCCACGCAGATTCACGTACATCTCGCCTACGCCGACATTTATTTCTTCAAGAAGGTGATTGAAAACGCCGGCGGCATCGATGATATAGAAAAGCTGATCAAATCGATGGAGTCGACGGAAACCACCTATTCGCTGGGTAAAATGGCCTATGAGACGCAGAAGGTCAAACCCTACTTCCATTCAAAGGTAAGGATTGATCTCTCCGACCCGATGACGAAGACCATTCCCGGCGTGTTCTATCAGCCGATGGCTCAGTTCCAGAATGACGGAAAAATCCAGTATCTGGGCGCTTCCTGCGAGGAAAACGAGCCCAAGTACAAGGGTATAGGCGCACCGACGGACTATGTCTATCCCGCTGAGCTGAGAAAGCGCGGAAAGTAACGGTTAAGGGATGAGTGTCTCATTAATGATTGCGGGGCGCTCCGACTATGGTGTCGGAGCGCTCCTTCATTATGGGGTGATCTGGAAAAGGAGAGGATCTATGATGATGAGACTGAGGATCGGTGTGGTGCTTCTTGCGATTGCCGGAATAGCGTTCTGTGCGTGTTCGCCGTCCGCCTTTGCGACCTTGACCGGTAAGCCCATTGTGATAGGCTATATCGGCGATGTGACTTCACCGGGGACAAGACCGAACATGGAAATTCAGAAATTTGCCGTTGAAGAAATTAATAAGGGCGGCGGCATATTGGGGCGTCCCGTCAAATTTATTATTGTCGATGGAAAAGGGGGAACATCCCAGACTGTCGAAGGCGCCCGAAGACTTATTATCGAAGATAAAGCAGATTTCATTACCGTTGAGGGACGCTCGGAGATATGTCTTGCAGCTCAGGAAAATTCCGCAGTGCTCTTTAAACAGTATCCCCATATTATGATTTTTAATGGACCAATGGCCCCTGAGTTGACGGATCGCGTGGTTGACGACTATGATAAATTCAAATTCAGTTTTCGTGACTGGGATGCCGCTTCGCATTATGCGTGGCTTGAAACCGTGTTTGGTCAGGTCGTCAAGTCTACCATAAAGGCAAAGCGGATTGCCATTCTCTGGGAGGATCTGACCTGGACGGAGGGATGGCGTAAGGGACTGAAACTGGGAGACCAAACGCTTCCACCCTGGGAAGAGGTGGCGAAAGAAAAGTACGGCCTGGAGGTGGTCTACAGTAAGGCGGTAAAACCGCGAGGGACCATGTATCTTCCGATCCTCCAGCAAATTGCGGCAAAAAAGGCCGAGGTCATCTTTTACGTAAGCTCTTGGTTTACCGACACGGAAACCTTTACCAAACAATGGCATGATTCAGCGGCACGGGATCTGCCGATTATCCTTTATGGCGGTGTTTCGCAGACCCACGGATTCTGGGATATGACCGGCGGAAAGGCGGCCGGCGTAATTACTCCCTTTTTTGAGGGAAATATTGCCTATACGGAAAAAACGCTCCCTTTTATTGCAAAGGCGCGCATGCAGGGCATTCCTTCACAGATTCATGTGCATCTTGCCTATGCCGATATCTATCATATTAAAGCTGCCATAGAGTGGGCCGAGGGGACCGATGATATCGATGCGATAATAAGGGCAATGGAGGAGGTCCAGACAACCTATTCGCTGGGAAGGATGAAATATCAGGTGCAGAGAATCAAGCCCTTTTTTCATTCCCGTCTCATGTGTGATCCTCGAAACCCCTATAAAATGCTGCCGGGCTATTTTATGCTTCCCGTGGCACAGTATCAGGAAAACGGTAAAATCGTATGGATTGCGGCGCCTAAAGTGGACAAGGAAATATACGATCGCTACATCGACCCGGCAAATTATCGATCACCGGCTCAATTGAGGAAATAATGTAGGAGTAGATGGTTGCTGCAGAGTGCTATTGCCATGAAAATGCCTTCGGCATAAGTGATTGACAAAAGGACCGATTGCAGAGGGCGCGCACCCTACGGCAAGGGATGTTCGCCCTCTTTTTCTGCTTCAAGCCACTCGGCGGGATCAATCCGATAGTACTCCTTCAATTCTGCGTAAAGGTCGGGTTTCTCTATTTTCATTTCAAAAGGTTTTTTAAAAAAGGCTTCTGTGGCAACGGCGAAGAATTCGGCGGGGTTCAGCGTCCCGTACTCGTCAAGGAGTGTGTCTTCCTGATACGCACGGGTTCGCAGTTTTTGAAAATTATTCTGAAATACCGCACTCCAGGATGCGTAGCGCGACTGATCGGAAAGAACAGGGACGCCGTTTGCAATTCCGTCTTCCTGATCCAGTTGATGGGCGAATTCATGGAGGACTACGTTTTTTCCGCCGTAGATTCTTGAGGATTCTTTTTGTACGTGATCCCAGGCTAGGACGACAACGCCTCTTGTCCACGATTCTCCCGCGCGGATCTGGGGCCCTTCCACATAGGCGCCCCCCTCAAGGTGCATCCTTCCCTGGGCAAGGTAGGCGCTGGGGTATACCAGTATTGAGGTGAGGCCCGGATAGTTTTTATTCGGTCTGTTCATGAGTAGCAGGCAGGCCTGTCCCGCAATGGTAACCCGTATCTCTTCCGTAACGACAAGGCCGTTGCAGCCTTCGAAGCGTTTTTCCGCAATAAAGAGTTTGATGCTGTTTCTGAGCCTCTCACGGAGTGCCGGTGGGACTTTTCTGTAAAGTGATACGTTTTTCAGGAGGGTCCGTTCCCAGCTGTCGGGAAAGGGCGCCGCAATGATGCGTCTGCGTTTTTCATTTTTATAGAGACGCCTCCCCGCAAGAAATGTGGCGCAAAGTACGCCGATCAGCGCAACGGAAGTCCAGAAACCGGGCATGATATTCTTATTTGACCAATCTGCTTATTTGACGAATTCCTTCACCCTGGGCAACCTTTAAAAGCTCAAACAAGGCCATTTCCGTAGAAGAGATCCGAACGCCTTCGGATTGCATCCTTGCAAGCCCGATTGCGCGATTCATCTCGGTCCGCGAGGAGACGCAATCGGCGACGACCTGGACTTCATAGCCCAGGCGTACAAGATCGACGGCGGTTTGATATACGCAGATATGACACTCGATTCCTGCAATGAGCGCGTGGCGACGGTTGTCCCTTTGAAGTGCCTGCATGAAGTCTGCCTCGCCGCAGCAACTGAAGCTTCGTTTCTGAATGGGCGTGATTCCTCTGAAATGATCTGCTATGCCGGAAATCGTGGGGCCTAAATTGATCTGCTCCGTTGCGATCAGGGGTATTCCCAGGATGCAGGCTCCCTCTATGAGCTTTTGGAGGTTTTCGATGACAAAGGCGCTGTCATGCATCGCATGGACAAGCTTTTCCTGAAGATCAATCACGATCAGCACAGTTGTATCAGTGGTACACATTGTGGAGTTTCCTTTTCTTTAAGGTTGAATTGTGAATTACAGGACTATTTCCATGTCCTGTGACAGGGCGAAACATTCGAGCGATGATTTCCGTTCACCCACAATGCGGCGGCAGGCGTCTACCATGCCATCAATCTCTTCGTCGGTTCTGTCCTGATTGTGATGGAAGAGGCCGAATTGCTTCACACCGGAGTCCAGTGCGAGATTTAACGCCTCGGTGTACACACTGTGCCCCCAACTTTTTGTCTTTTCGTATTCTTCGAAGGTAAATTCGGCATCGTGAACAAGCAGATCAGCTCCTGATGAGAAATCACAATAATCCGAGTATTTCATGCCTCCCGGATGGGTGTATCCTAATTCGTTATCAGTGAGAAAAATGAATGATTTATTCCCTTCAATAAACTTATATCCGACTCCGTTATTGGGATGGCTCAACATAATGGGGAAGACAGTCACGGCTCCGATGGAAAAACCGCCACTGCAGAGTTCCTGGTAGGATATGGAGGAACGAAGACTGCTGTATTCAGCGGGGAAGTGAGGAAAGGTCATGACATTGGATACGAATTCCCTTATCGAGGAATGGTGAAAGGGACATCCGTACAAGGTGATGGAGGCCTCTTCCATATATATGGGTTTAAAGAAAGGAAATCCCATCAAGTGATCCCAGTGGGAATGGGTAAACAGCAGGTGCAATGAAAGACGGTTTTCCTGAATAAGACGATTGCCGAGTCTACGAATTCCTGTTCCGGAATCTACTATAAGTATGTTGTCGTCTATGGTTCTTATTTCAAGACATGTGGTATCGCCGCCATATTTTATATACTGTTTCCCAGAGACTGGAATAGAACCCCTGGCGCCCCAACATCGGATTATCATAGAGTTCTCCTTAGAAACCTCTCGGTGCGGTCATTAGTGCTGCTTTGCTCACTCCATCGTTTTTTTGTTCTACCATATGATTGGTGTGCTGTCTTTAATAAAATAGCACTGAATTGTTTGATATACTTCATCAAACAGTAGGCGGGTCTGCACACATCACGGTCAAAATCCTTTCCGCATAAGCCGTGCATAGTAGCTTCCCGACGAGTACAAGGCGCCGAGAGGGTTATGGGCCAGTACGCGGTCCTTGGCGGCAAGCACTGTCGTCGGTGCCTCGGCATACTTAAAAAAAAGTGAATCATGGCCAACGCAGAGACCGAGGGCGATGTTGAAATCCGTCTGCGCGTCGTTGACTATTTTCGCCTGCATGATAGGGTTACACATCGTTTCATAGCGGCCGATATAAATTTTTTCTTCCTCTTTAATGCCGATGCGTTCTTTCGGCACTGACCCTACTTTACACCATACGGAGACGACCTCGAACCCCTGCACCTGCAGAATACGATCGACGATGGCCGCTTCCGCCGCTAATCCGACACAATACACCAGACCCAGACGGCGATATTCCATGCGATGGGCGAATTCACATATTTCCTGAATGCGGGGTTTTGAAGGATGCAGCACATAGGGCTGTTGATTTCTGCCCTCGTAGCAGGTACTCTCCTGGATAGAAGCCTGTCGGGCAAACTCTCTTACCTTTTCATCATCATATGCTTCAAGGGATTGCTCATGACATCCCTTTTTCGTTAGGGTGGGACACCCAGGAGCTCCTTTTCCCTTCGGGTTAAGGCAACATCTCTCGCTCGGTGGTACGGTACACTGCGTGCAGCGGGCCAGGGATCCCTTTGACATTGCGTGTGCTCCTTTCCGCACTTATTTCTCATGATTGACAGTGTCTTATTATCATATTAATGCATATTTTTGATAAAGTTTTTTTTCGACATGGCGGAGAAAGGCTGAACAACAATCCCTTTACAAAATTTTAACGGTCGCAGCGCAGCGGAATAATGGTCCGGAAGGAATGTGACAAAGCTTTGAAAAGAAGGGCTGCGTGTCAGTGGTCTCTCACGAGGCTGTAGGCAAAATCCTTGAAGATATTTTTATCGAATTTTCCTTTTTCGACATCATTTTTGAGAATGTCCAGGGCCTTAATCGGCGGCATCGAGCTTCTATAGAGCCTATCGTCGTTGGTAAGCGCTTCATAGCAGTCAATGATGGCAATGACCTGTGAAAAAAAGTGAAGATTTTTTTTCCCTTCAGGATATCCGGAACCGTCAAGCTTTTCATGGTGCTCCAGCGCGGCAAGGCATATGGAGGGATCCGTAAAACGGCATTCCTTCAAGATGTTATAGCCGATTATTGAATGACGCTGTATTACTTGAAATTCTTCATCCGTCAGTTTTCGCGGCGCCTTCAATATGTCGGGAGGAATTTTTGTTTTTCCCGTATCGTGAAGAAGCGCACTCAATCCGAGAGCTTTTGTTTCGGAATAGTTCAATTTGCAATGAAAGGCAAATCCCAATGCAAAGGCCATCACGTTGATTGAGTGAATAATGGTTGAATAATCGCTGCTGGAAATGCTCAACAGGTGGGTGACTATTCGGGACTCCTTTGCGTAATCGCTTATGAGAATATCCAGTGTGCCCGCAATGCCTTCAAGACTGCCGCTGCGAGGCTCTGAAAGCGTTTCTTCCACGATGGACACGACGGTTTCCTTTATCCTTGCAGGTTCTGCCGTTTTCATATAGGACATGAGCTGTAGATTAAAAGCCTCTTGAGTTTCCTGAATGCCTCGCATCTTGTCTCCTCTCCTTATGAAGAGTGCATGAGGCAGTCTGTTTTCCTCGACACGCATATCCTGAATTGTGATTCCCGCGGGTTTGTAAAGGATATACTCGTTCTCTTTCCCCTCTATGAAGAGAGGAATGGTTTTATAGAAAGGCAATTGTGACCTTCGTGCGGGAATCATGTTATCCGTCATGGCTGTCACCTATAGGCGTCACACATTCTTTATCGACAGATTGGACCTTTTTCTAAAGTGATTTTTCTTTAATTTCGAAATGACTTTCATTGCTGTTCATATTGAGTCCAGAAGATCGATGTAGCGAAAGACGTCGCCGTCGAAGAGGCCTCTGTCGGTGAGTTTAAGGCGAGGAATAACCGGAAGCGACATGAATGAGAGCGTCATAAAAGGGGCCTTCAATTGTGTCCCCATGCTCTGGGCCATGCGATTGAGGAGAGTGTACTTGTTTGCCACTGTTCCATAGTCCTCGTTACTCATAAGTCCTGCAACGGGAAGCGGCAGAATCCGTTCTTCTTCACCTCTGACGGCGCAAATGCCCCCCCTGTTTTTTATGATCAGGTTTACGGCCCTGGAGATTTCACTGTCACTGACGCCGACGGCAACGATATTATGAGAGTCGTGGGCGACGCTTGAGGCGATCGCGCCCTCACGAAAGGCAAAATTTTTGACAAATCCGATGGACACGGGCGCATCGGCATAACGGTTTACCACGGCAAGCTTCAAAACGTCGCGCGCGGGATCGGAAACAACCATGCCTCCATGAAGGCTGGGTGCCAGAGATGTTCTCTCGGTAAAGACCTGCCTGTCCAGAGCAATGATTACCTGCAGTACGTTTCCGTTGCCTCGGATGACAAAATCTTCGGGGGCTTTTGTGGCGACATTGAACCGATTGACAGATCTGGCACTGGATCGTGGAATCAGGGAAACTCCCTCACTGGCAACTACCGATCCCCCGATCCATGTTTTCAGAATATTCAAATGCCGGAGGTCGTCGATTTCGAGAAAATCGGCAGGATCGCCTTCGCGCAGCAGTCCCATATCAAGTCCATAATGGAACGCAGGATTGACTGAGGCGACTTTCAGCACCTTCAGTGGATCAATGCCCGCCTGAATGGACCTTTTTACCATGTCGTTTATGTATCCCTGCTGCAGATCATCGGGATGCTTGTCGTCGCTGCAGAACATGCAATGATCCGTATGAAGGTCGATAAGATGAAAACATTGATCGAGCAGTTTGGCTGCCGAACCCTCACGGATCTGAACCTTTATGCCTGCCTTGATATCCGCCAGGGCCTCTTCAGCACTCAGACATTCATGATTGGTGGTGATGCCGGCGCCAGCGTATTTCCTAAGATCAACGCCGGTAAGTCCCGGGGCATGACCGTCAACGGGTTTTCCCGCTTGCACTGCGCTTTCTATTTTACGAAGCACCGAAGGATCGCCGTTTATGACGCCGGGATAGTTCATCACCTCGCCGAGATGCCATATGTCTGTTCGCTGCATCAGCGTTTCTATGACGGATGCACCCAGAGAGGCGCCGGAGGTTTCGAAATCGGTGGCGGGGACGCAGGAAGGCGCCCCGAAATAGAACTTCATCGGCGCCCTGGCGGCATCGTTACACATGTAATCAATGCCGTCCACTCCGCAGACATTTGCGATCTCATGGGGATCACAGACGGCCGCGATGGCACCGTGAAGAGTGGCGGCCCGTGCAAATTCTGAGGGCGGCAGCATGGAACTTTCTATGTGCACGTGCGAATCCACAAATCCCGGGATAATAACGCTGCTGCCTCTGTTGTCCCCGCGGACGATGTCGGCGATACGGCCATTTTCAATAATGATCGTACCCTTGTAAATGCGCTCGTTCAGCACGTCGACGACAGTGCCGGCCACTTTTTTTCTTTCAGTCATGACGACGACATACAGGAAAATAAGGGTAAAGATATACGCAACTTCAATCCTGCATCCCCTTGCAGCGGTTCTGATATCCTATTTTACCGGTCCAATCGGCATCACGACCTTGCCGTATACCTCGTTTAAGACCTGGGCCATGGCGGCATAGATTGCCGATAATCCGCAAATGATTCCTTCGTAACCAGCCAGATGGGTGACCGCCGTGCTGCCCGTGGCGTCGCCGATAGCCAGGAGAAAGAACAACACTGTCAGGGTGAAAAACACGAACTGAAGCGCCCTGTTCAGTTTTAATGTGCCGATGAACATAAACAAGGTGAAAAGTCCCCACATAAAAAGGTACACCGCCATTGCACCTGCTGTCGCGCCGTTCCACCATCCGAACTTAGGCATCAACAGAAGAAACACCAGGGTCAGCCAGAAGAGACCGTAAGAAGTGAACGCCGTTGTGCCAAAGGTGTTATTCTTTTTCCACTCCATGATTCCCGCAATAACCTGGGCCAGACCGCCGTAAAAGATTCCCATGGCGAGAATCATTGTGTCCAATGGAAAAAAACCGGCATTGTGGATGTTTAACAACACCGTGGTCATGCCGAAGCCCATCAATCCGAGAGGGGCCGGATTTGCCGTCGTATCCTGAATTACCATCGCTGTTTCCTTTCCCATAACTGCCTCCTAATCAATACTGTGTGTGCTGAAGTTGCGTATTCTTTCAATTATCACTCAAAGGCGCCTGCATAAGAACAATGAATGTGTGCGGGCAGCGTCATTTTGCGCGTGCATTTCCCTCACGGTTGTTTCAAACGGATCAGACGGGTTCGATTGTGGAGGGCGGCTTTCTCGTAATATTGTAGGTGACGCTGACCACACCGGGAACCGCCGTTACTATCTCGTCAGCCATCTGTTCGAGCGTTTCATAGGGGAGCCTTGTGGGCGAGGCGGTGAGGGCGTCCTCACTGTCCCAGCACCGTATCTCGATCTGAAGGCCGAAATCCCTTTTGCCGTCCCGTACTCCCGTTACCCGTTCCTCATGTAAAATGGCGAGATACTGGAATGCCCCGGAGTGCGAAAGTGTTTCTTCCACAATGACTGTTGCCGCTCGTACCAAAGCCACCCGTTCCGGTGTGACCTCGCCGATAACCCGGGCCGCCAGGGCGGGACCGGGGAAGGGCGGACGCGAGTATATCTCCTTCTGCAGACCTGCAGCCTTTCCTATAAGTCGTATGGCCGGTTTTCTCACTTCAATAAGCGGTTCCAGGACTTTGTATCCGAAATGTTCCTGCGGATCTATGCCCAATTGCTCTAAGATATTATGCTGTCGTTTTACCCCTGCCACTGTTTCCTCTATGTCGGTAAAATTCGTGCCCTGGAGGAGATATTTCGCATTGCTCTTTCTGACAAGTTCACCGAAGACCTGTTTGTAGAAGGTTTGTGTAATGGCCTCCCGTTTTTCTTCCGGGTCCGTTTTCCCTTTGAGGGCGTCAAAAAAATCTTTTTGAGCATCCACGATTTCCACGATTATGCCCAGTTCCGCAAACCAGTCGACGATCTGCCGGGGTTCGCCCTCCCGCATGAGGCCGCTGTCGATAAAATATGATTTTAAACGGTTGCCGAGGGCTTTGTGGCCAAGCATGGTTACCACCGCCGAATCAACTCCCCCGGAGAGCGCGTTTACGGCATACCCGTTGCCGACGGTTGATGAAATTTCACGGGCCTTCTCTTCGATGAAAGCGTCAACATTGAGATTATCAAGAGTAATTTCAACTATGTTCATTCACAAACCTCCTTCTATTTTTCCATCTTTATAAAAAACATGAGCAGAGAGGGGATGATGAATATCACGAAGAGGGATGATAATGCAAGTCCTCCCAGAATGACGCTGCCGAGCCCACGGTATATTTCCGAACCTGCTCCCGGTGACACTACCAGAGGAAGCATGCCGAAGATACTGGTGAAGGTGGTCATGTATATGGGCCTGAGTCGGGTGCGCGTCGCGTCAAGAACGGCCTCGCGATAGGGCATCCCGCCGTATCGAATATTGTTGAGAGACTGGTAGACGATGAGGATCGCATTATTCACCACCACTCCTATGAGTATGACAAATCCGAGCATAGTAAGGATATCCAGCGGCTGGGGGAGAATGAAAAGATTCACCAGGCGCAGTCCTATAAACCCACCGGCAGCTGCCAGGGGCAGCGTGAAGAGTATCACCAGGGGATAGATGAAATTGCTGAAAAGGCCCGCCATCAGCAAGTAGATAATAACCGCCGCCAGGAGAAAATCCCATTGAAGCGCCTTTCTTGTCTGGGTGAGTTTGTCGGCCTCGCCGCTCATGGTGACGTTGATGTCCTTGAGCAGCCCCTGCGCGCCGGCCTCAGGGATCACCCGGTCGTTGATGCGGTCCATTGCTTCTTCCAGCGATATCGCCTTTGGGGGTGTCACCTGGAGAGTGATGGTGCGCTGTCGTTCGAGGTGCCGTATCTCTGTGACTCCGGTGGTTCTTTTCATATCCGCCAGCGATGATACGGGAACCACCTTCCCCTCCGGGGTGGCCAGAAGGGCATGATACAGTTCCTCCGGGACATGAAATTCTATATCCGACCCCTTGAGAACGAGGTCAATTTTTTTCTGACCTTCCCTTTTGAACTCGCTCACCTTTCTTCCATCAAGGAGTACGTCGAGGTTCACGCCAAGATCGCCGGCGCTCATGCCCGATGCCCGAAGCCGGTCGCGGTAGGGAATAAAATTAATCTCAGGATAAAGAATTTCGATTGGTGGTTTCGGCCTGACCTGGGAATCGGGAATCGTTTCCTTTATCATTCCCAAGAGCGTGCCTGCTGCCTTGACAATATCCTCCAATTCCTTGCCGCTGACATCGACGTCGATGGTACGCCCTCCGCCGAGACGGGTTTGGAATATGCCTCCCTGGCTGCTGACGCCGAAGACACCGGGAATACTGTTGATTATTTTCGAAAAAAGCGGTACAAGCTCTCCTGCCCGTTCCTCCTGGGTGCTGATGGCGCCGCAAAAGACAAAGCGATCGGCGCCTATGTAAAAAGCATTTCTTATGCCCGGGAATCCCTCATATTCCTCCTTTCCCGCATAGGGGCCGATTTCCCTGAAGATCGTTTTACCGATATTTCGTCGTTCTTCATAGGAAAGTCCCGGCGGCGGTACGAGAAGATTGAACACATAATTTCTGTTGCCCTGCGGTAAATATTCCATTTTAGGCGTCAGAAAGAGGGCGATCAGAATGGAACAGAGGGTCAAGACAAGAATTGTGCTTATCCGGGTGAGCCAGTTTTTGAGCGACCATTCAACGAGGGTCATGATTGCATTGACGAGCGATAAACCCAGAGGGGCGATTCCGCCCTTTTTATTGCCGCTGTCCTGTTTTGTAAGCGCGAAGAGCTTGTGTGCATAGGCGGGAATAACGGAAATGGAGACAAAGAGACTCAGTACTACGGCACAGGTCACCGCGATGGCGATATCGCGGAAAAGTTGCCCCGCTTCTTCCTCAATGAAGACAACGGGAAGAAAGACGGCAACCGTTGTCAAAGACGAAGCCAGTATAGCGCCCCATACCTCTTTCGTCCCTTCGTAGGCGGCATCGAAGGATGATTTCCCCATTTTTCTGTGGCGATCGATATTTTCAAGCACGACGATGGCGCTGTCAAGAAGCATGCCGATGGCGAAAGAAATCCCTGCGAGAGAAACCACATTGAGGGTGCGTCCGAAAAGATTGAGGAAGAAAAAGCATCCGATCACGCTTATGGGAAGAGCCGTTGCGACAATGAGGGTGGAAAGAAAACTTCGCAGAAAGATAAGTAACACAATGACCGCGAGAGCTCCGCCGATCATGATGTTCTTTTGAACCAGTCCGATGGCGCTCTTGATATAGGGACGCTGGTCATAGGACCAGTGCAGATGTATCCCCACCGGTTTCAGTTTTTCCGTATTGAGCTGACGGACGGTTTTTTCTATGCGGTCGGTAAGTGCAAGAATGTTGACCCCCGATTGCGGTCTCACCCCTACACTGATACTTTCTTTATTGTTTTGCAGAGAGGCCCAGGTCCTCTTCTGATAGCCCGGTCGGACTTCCGCCACATCGGAAAGGGTGATGCGCTCCTGGCCGGTCGATGTGATCACGAGGTGTCTCAGTTCCTCCGCAGATTGAAGCTCCGACACGGTCCTGATTCTGAAGTCCCTTCTCCCGAGATAGAGATTGCCTGCAGACACGTTCATGTTCTCGGCGCCGAGCAGCGTGGCGATGTTCCCGATGGTCAACTTGTATGCGGCAAGCTTGTGGGGATCGACGATGACATGCATCTGTTCTTCCGTTCCCCCTCCGATATACAGATCGGCCACCCCTTCAACCCGTTCCAGATATTGCTTGATCTCGTTTTCGAAATAGGTGCGGTATTCGTAAATGGATCTCGGGTTGTCATCTTCGGCAAGAAGGGCCATCCATATCACCGGCGACGTCGATTCTCCGGTGGCGCTGATAACGGGTCGTTCTACATTTTCAGGGTAGGATTTCACTTCGTTTAACTTGTTGGAAACGCGGAGAAGCGCATCATTGATGTCGGTTCCCAGTTTAAATTTAAGAGTCACCGAACCCCGGCTATTGGACGATTGGCTTTCCATCTCTTCCAGATTGGGAATGCCTTTGAATACCTTTTCCTGCTCTTCTATAATCTCCCGTTCAACCTCATAGGGGGTGGCGCCGTCCCATGCAGTTCTTACGGTAATCAGGGGAACCGTAAGATCGGGGCTTAGCTGATAGGGCATGCGGGAGAGTCCTATAAAACCGAAAAGAAGGATAGCAAGAACCGTCACGGCAACCTTTACGGATTCTCTTATTGAAAATTTTACAGGATCCATGACTATTCAATTTCCTTTATGACGGTAACGGGATCTCCTTCTTTAAGGCGCTCATTTCCCTTGACCACCACTTTCATGCCATCTTTGACTCCCTCTGCTTCAACTCCCGCCATCATTCCCTGATATCCGACAACGCGAACCTTTATTAACGCGGCCTTTCCATCCACTATGGCCACGAGATGCGTCGTGTCGGACACAGTAAGGACGGCATCGCGGGGGACGAAATAGGCCTGTGCGCTTCGGGCCGCGGGGAGCTTGACACGCGCCTCCATTCCTTCCATCAGCGAGGGTGCCTGGGTAACGCGGATTTTTACCGGAAAGGTGCGTGTCGCAATATCCCCTTTCGGGATAACGGCGATAATTGTTCCCATTGTTTTCACGCCTCCGGCCGTTACCTGCACCTTCATTTCCTTCTCAAGATAGGGAAGAATATCCTCGGGAACGGAGACAATAACATCGAAGGCGCCGTTCTTCGCGATTGTGGCAACAGTGGATCCCGGTGAAAGCCACTCGCCGGTGGCTGTTGTCTTTTTTATCACAATTCCGTTAAAAGGCGCCCTGATAGTTTTTTTTGCCAGCTCTATTTCCAGGCACTCCACATCTGCCTTGAGGGAAGCCGCTTTTTTTTCCAGTCCCTGCACCGTGTAGATCTGATCATCGAGGTCCTTTTCCGCAACAATTTTTCGTTCATAGAGATTTTTCGTTCGTTCCAGGTCTTTGGTCGCCCGTGTCAGGTCCACGAGTACCTGTTCGTGGGAAGCCTTTTTGGATTGGATGGTTTTCTGAAGGAGACTCGAGTCCATCTGCACCAGTATGGCGCCCTTGGTCAAAAACCGGCCTTCGTCGAAGGTGACGGTTTCCACCCTTCCCTCTACCTCTGCAGCAACATCGGAAACCTCCGGATAATAGACGGTGCCGATAAAGGTGTTTTCAGGTGCGATTGTGCCCCGGGTTATCTTCGCAACCACCACATTAGACGGATCTCGGCCAGCCGCTGCAGCCTGAGCCGTCCATGCAAGCGTCGCACAGAGGATTGTCGAAATCATAGATGTAGCGAAGGTTTTCTTCATAGTTTCCAGCCCTTGTCGTTCCCCCTTTTTGTAGCCGGATCAATGCGGCGGTGGGACATGCGTAAATCTATACGTACCTTATTGCCTGTTGTGAAGAAAGTGAAAAATAATAGACCAGCTGCATGAGTTTGTAAAGGTCGGGCAAGTTCCAAAGTCCAAAGAGTTGTTTCCTTCGCCGTGCGCAATGAAACTACTGTTCTCGGCTACCCCCAAGGACGTTATAGAGAGCTACCCGATTGACAAGCCGCGCCAGCTGAAGCGCGATCAATCCCTCCTGGGCTGCGTAAAGCATGCGCTGCGCATCGAGGACGCCCAGATAGCTGTCTACCCCCATGGTATAACGCTTATTGGAGAGGCGGTACGTCTCCGAAACCGCATCAACCAGCGATTGCTGGGCTGCTAAGCGCTGGTCTACCGTGCCGCGTATGGCAAGGGCGTCGGCAACTTCTCTGAAGGCGACTTGTATGGTCTTTTCATACTGTGTCAGGATGATCTCCCGATCCGCTTTGCTGACCCGTAACGCCGCCCAGGTGCGGGCGTCAAAAATCGGTATCGAAATCCGGGGCACAAAGCTCCAGGTCGCGGAGCCCGCACCGAAGAGATCGGACAGTTCCGCACTCGCCGTTCCGATCGATGAGGTAAGAGAAATGCGCGGGAAGAATGCCGCCCGGGCGGCGCCTATGTAGGCGTAGGCCCCCTTGAGCCGGTGCTCCGCCGCCATAATGTCAGGTCGATTCAGCAGCACCTCGGAAGAGAGTCCGGGGGAAATATCCTTTGGGGAGGTCACACTGTTCAAGTCTGCGGGAAGAAGTTCCTCGGAAACGGGAGCGCCTATCAAAAGATCCAGGGCATTCCGGTCCAGTGCTGTCAATTGGGTATAACGGGCCACATTGCCTCGCGCCGTGTCAACCTGTGTCTGTGCCCGGCGGAGGTCCAATTCGGTGGCAAACCCTGCCTCAAAACGTTTCCTGATAAGGGTATACGAGGCCTGTTGAGCCTCCAGGGTAAACCGTGCTAATTGAAGGTTTGCCCGATCCGCTGCAAGAGTCAGGTATGCATTGACGATACCGGAGATCAGCGAAATGTGTACGCTCCGGCGCGCCTGTTCCGTGGCGAGGTATTCCTGCAAGGCCCGATCTTCCAAACTGCGGATGCGGCCGAAGAAATCGATTTCCCAGGACGCGATGCCCAGAGAGACGCTGTACTGTTCCGCCGTCATTGATTTTCCTGAGGAGGAGAGATCAGCGGGAATCCGCTCTTTTACCATGCCGCCGGTCGTGTTGATCGTGGGAAACAGTTCGGCCCGCTGAATCCCGCAAAGGGCGCGAACCTTCCTTGCATTCAGAGCGGCAATGCGCAGGTCTCGATTATTCTTCAGCGCCGTTTCAATGATCTGCTGAAGCCTTATGTCGGTAAAGCATTCCTTCCACTGTAACTCCACATCTGTCGCGGCGGCGGTTTGCACATCCCTGTACGCCTTGCCGGTGGGCCAGTTTTCAGGGACGGGCGCCGCAGGCCGCGTATACTCGGGGGCCAGGGAACAGGCGCACAGGACGATGCCCAGCATGAAGGGCATGAGGAACAGGATTCTATTCATATTATCAATCCTCCGGTAATGTGATATCAGGCGCATCGGATGCGGCATGCCTGCCTTTTCTTCCGAAGAATCTTTCAACCAGCACAAAAAAGAGGGGAGCGAAAATAACGATGAGCACGGTGGCGGTGATCATGCCCCCCAGGACGCTGGTGCCGATGGCGTTCTGCGCGCCGGCGCCCGCGCCGCTGGTCAGTGCGAGAGGAAGGACGCCGAAACCGAAGGCGAGCGAGGTCATGACGATAGGACGGAATCTCAACTTCGCTCCTTCCAGTGTGGCATCAACAAGGCTCATACCCTTTTCCAGTCCGTCTTTGGCAAACTGAACGATCAGTATGGCGTTTTTCGTGGCAAGGCCCAGGGTAGTCAGAAGACCGATCTGAAAATAGACATCGTTTGACAGTCCGCGCATGCTCGTGGCGATAATGCCGCCGATTACGCCCAGAGGAAGGACGATCAGAATGGAAACAGGGATGGTCCAGCTTTCATACAGCGCAGCCAGACAGAGAAAGATTACAAATATGGAAAATGCATAGAGCAGCGGCGCCTGGGTACTGGCTATTTTTTCCTGGTAGGAGAGTCCTGACCAGTCGAAGCCGATGCCCCGGGGCAGTTTCCGGACTGCCTCTTCCATGGCCTGCATGGCCTCGCCCGAGCTTCTTCCCGGTGCCGGTTCTCCCCATATGTTGATGGAGGGAAAGCCGTTAAAACGGGCGAGCCTGGGTGATCCGGAAGTCCAGCGGCATGAGGCAAAAGAGGAAAAAGGGACCATTTTGCCTTCCCTGTTTCGGACATAGAGTTTTTCCAGGTCCTTGGGAAGCATGCGGTAGGGGGCATCGGCCTGTACATACACCTTCTTGACCCGTCCTCCCTGAACGAAATCATTGATGTAGGCGCTTCCGAAGGACGCCGAGATGGTTCGATGGATCGCGGTGATGGGCACCCCAAGGGCACCTGCCTTTTCCCAGTCCACGTCGATACGGTATTCAGCGACATCCTCCATACTGTTCGGGCGGACTGAGGTTATTCTGGGGTCACCGGCGGCGATGTCAAGAAGCTGGTATTGCGCCTCCATGAGTTCCTTGTGGCCGAGACCGCCCCGGTCAAGGAGCTGAAAATCAAATCCCTTGGCGCTTCCCAATTCGGCAACGGCGGGAGGCGGAAAGACAAAGATTCTTGCCCCGCGGATATTCGAAAGGTGCTTCATGGCCCTTTCGGCAACAGCCTTCACTTTCTGATCTTCCCGGGTCCTGAGATTCCAGTCTTTCAACTTGATGAACACCATGCCGTTATTCTGCGCCCTTCCGGAAAACCCATAGCCGGACAGCATGAAGGTGGACTCTATCACCTCTTTTTCCTCTGTGTTGAAATAGTGTTCAAGCTGCCTTGAAACCGCAATGGTCTGCTCCAGCGTAGAGCCGCTCGGGAGCATTACCTGCGCGAACAGCGAGCCCTGATCTTCATCGGGCAGGTAGGAGGTGGGCATGCGCAAAAAGAGAATCCCCATGGCTGCGACGATTGCCAGGAACACGAGTATATAGCGAACTGTTCTGGAAAGGGAATGACCGACGAATCGTACGTAGGCATCTCTCAGTCCGAAGAAGAGACGATCAAAGAGCCGGAAAAAGGGGCGCAGGAAAAAGACCGCGTTTTCCGACGGTTCGTGCCCCGCACGCACCGGTTTGAGCAGTGAGGCGCAGAGGACCGGTGTCAGGATCAATGCCACCACCACCGAAAGAAGCATGGCGGCGATGATGGTGATGGAAAACTGACGATAGATGACACCAGTGGAGCCGGGAAAAAATGCCATGGGGCCGAAGACCGCCGAGAGTACCAGTCCGATGCCGATGAGCGCACTGGTGATCTGCTCCATTGACTTAGCCGTTGCCTCCTTGGGGGGTAGCCCCTCTTCCGCCATGATGCGTTCCACATTTTCCACCACCACGATGGCGTCATCCACCAAAAGACCGATGGCCAGCACCATGGCGAACATGGTGAGCATGTTGATTGAAAAGCCGAAAAAGGACAGCATCGCAAAGGTTCCAAGGATCACTACCGGGACGGCGATGGTCGGAATGAGTGTGGCCCGCATGTTGCCGAGGAAAAGCCACATCACCAAAAAGACCAGAATAATCGCCTCGATGAGGGTCTTCACCACCTCGTCGATGGCGACCCTGATAAAGGGGGTGGTGTCATGGGGATAGACGGCCTTCATCCCCGGCGGCAGAAATGGCGCCATCTCCTTCATCTTCGCCTTGACGGCATCGGCCGCATCTAGTGCATTGGCGCCCGCTGCCTGACGGATGGCGATGCCGGCGACGGGCATTCCGTTATAGCTGGTCTCGACATCGTAATACTCGGTTCCCAGTTCCGTCCAGCCTATATCGCTGATCCGTACGATGGACCCATCGGGATTAATACGGATGGGAACCGCAGCAAATTCTTCGGGCATTTTGAGCATATTCTGCACAACGATGGTGGCGTTCAGGCGTTGGCCTTCTACGGCCGGCGTACCTCCGAACTGCCCGGCGGAAACCTCGGCGTTATAGGCTTCGAGTGCGGTGATTACTTCCTGCACGGTCAGACCGTAGGCGGTCAATTTGTCGGGGTCGAACCAGATGCGCATGGCGTAACCGGCGCCGAAGACCTCCACTTCGCCTACGCCCGGTACCCTGGCCAGTACGCTCTCCAGATTGGATTTTGCATAGTCCCTCAAGTCTTTGCCGTCCATACTTCCGTCCGCCGAAATAAGCCCCACGAACAGCAGGTAATTCCTTGTGGATTTACGGACGTTCACCCCCTGCTTCTGCACCACTTCGGGCAGGCTCGACATGGCGAGCTGGAGTTTATTCTGTACCTGCGTCCAGGCAATGTCCGGATCGGTGCCGGCCCGGAAGGTCAGCTCGATCCGGCAGGTACCCGCCGAATCGCTGGTTGACGAGAGATAGAGCAGATTTTCGAAACCGGTCATTTTCTGCTCTATGATCTGGGTGACGCTGTTTTCAATGGTTTCCGCCGAGGCGCCCGGGTAGGAGGCAGAGAGGGCGATGGTGGGCGGTCCAATGGGAGGATACTGAGAAATGGGGAGATTGTGGATGGCGAGTCCACCCGCCGCCATGATAATAATGGCGATAACCCAGGCGAAAACCGGTCGCTTCAAGAAAAACTTCGATAACATCAGCGGGAGCCTCCGTTAATTTGATCGTGCAGTGGGAGAGGCAGTGTTCGCAAGTGTATTCTTTTTCCCTCCCTTCGGGTCGTAAAGGACGATTTTTACTTTATCGCCCGGTCGTACCTTTTGTATCCCCTCGACTATCACTCGATCTCCTGCCTCAAGGCCCGATGAAACCAGCCATTGATCGCCGACGGTCCTGCTGACCGTTAGCATCCGCTGCTGAACGGTATCCTCGGCATCTACAATCAACGCATAGGGATTTCCCCGGAGGTCTCGGGACACCCCCTGCTGAGGCGCCAGTATCGCGTTTTTGTCAACCCCTTCTTCCACCCACGCCCGCACAAACATACCCGGGAGAAGAATGGTATCCGGGTTTGGAAATACCGCGCGTACGATGACGGTTCCTGTAGTGGGATCGACAGTGACATCACGAAACTTGAGTTCGCCCCTTAAGTGATATACGGCGCCGTCTTCCAGAATGAGATTGACGGTGTTCCTGGTCTGTTCCTTTGTGTCGAGTTGACCCTGCTCCATCCGCCGGCGCAGACGCATCAATTGGGCCGTTGATTGGGGCACATCCACGAACATCGGATCCAGTTGCTGGATGGTTGCCAGCGGGGTGGGTTGCTGCGCCGTTACCAGGGCGCCCTTTGTAATGTTAGATCTGCCGATGCGGCCTGAGATAGGGGCAGTGACAGAGGTATACTTTAAATTTATGCGGGCCGTTTTGACCGTGGCCTCCCAGTAGCGGATATCCGCTTCGGTCTGATTGAGTGCCGCAGAGGCATCATCGTAATCCTGTCGGCTCACCGCTTTGTCGGCCAGCAACTCTCGCAGACGATTCACCTTCAGCCGGATTGCCGACAGATTGGCCTTGGCCCTGGAAAGTCCGGCCTCGGCGTTGTCCAGCGCTGCCTGAAAGAGTGCCGGATCGATTTGAAAAAGCACCTGGCCGGCCTTGACGTCCGAACCTTCTCTAAAAAGGCGTTCCTTGATAATGCCGCTTACCTGGGGACGCACTTCGGCGACCAGGCTGGCCGAGGTACGCCCCGGCAATTCATTGGTGACAACCAGAGGTTTCGACTGTATCGCGACGACGGCAACTTCGGGTATGCCCCGTTGTTGCTGATGTCCCTGCGGGGCATTTTCGCGGTTGCATCCTGCCGGTAGAAGAAGCCCGGTAAGTATCACCATAATTATGACAAGTATGCCTCTGTGATTCATTTTCATTCGCTGTCTCCACTTATTCTATGATTCGCTGTACCTATAGGGATGAATAAAAAAATACCCTGGAGCACGACCGTAGATCAATGACTGTGACGGCCCTATCCTCTTTTTCGTTGCGTGTCGGGGTTCAAAAGAATTCCTCTCAAGAACAACCCCATTACCAGTGCCACATCCTCTCCGATATTGCCGGTTACCTTATTCGCAAGACGCTGCATCACCAGCGATATGTTGGCTTCGATGAACATCGACGAGATCTTAAGCGGGGGGAGGGGGGCGAACTCCCCTCTGTGCATGCCGTCTTCGAATATGCCGGCGAGCTTCTGTACGAATTGCCAGTATCGACTGTTCTGAAATCGCTCTTTGGGAGCATGGGCCTGTTCGCGATCATAAAGAATGACGCGAAAGAGGTCCTGATGATCGTCAAAAAAGGCGAAGTGAAGCGAGGTGTACTTTGTGAGCTTTTCAGTCGGTGTCATATCGGAATGGGCAATAGTGTCCAGTGTGACGGAAAGCGGTTCTATGATGGAGTCCATAGTGACCTCAATGGCCTCTTCCTTGCTTTTGAAATGAGTATAGAGAGTTCCTTTGGCGACGCCGGCCTTTGCCGCTACCTTATCCATGGTAAATCCCTGCATCCCCTCACTGATCAGGGTTGCGGCGACGGCATCGATAATGTCCTGCCGTGTAACGGCATCAAGAATTTTTTTCCGCTCTTTTCGCTTGTCAACAGCCATAGTATCAGCATTTGACCGACCAGTCAGTATTTGAACCAGATGGTCACAATAAGAACTATGCGGTCAATTGTCAAGTTAAAAAGGGATCGAATACGTGATGTCTTCGATCCCTTTCATCGCTGCGTATTTTTTTCAGTATCTGAAGACGGCGGCGATCGGCTCTCCTCCGGGAATCTGTTCAGGTGCAAGGGTGTAGACGATTCCTCCATTCAGCAGTGTCTGGATTGCGGCAAAATCGAAGAGATCTTCATCGGACGCATCAGTGGTTCCGGTAAGGGTGACCTCATTTGAACTCCGGTTAAAATTGCCCCATTGCTGTACGCCCACGGGAACAAAGAGCACAGCCACCCTGCCGTGATAGGAAGATCGAACGATTTCCTTCAATTCTCCGGAGGTAAGACCGGTGCCTGCATTCTGATGATACCGCGCAATAGCGCCTTCCTTTTTTTCTTCTGCAATGGGTTCGATGAAGGACCACGCCTGCTCGTGTAATTCTTCCGCGGTCAGCGTTTCCGGATTTCCGAAGATGCCGTTATCCAGCAGGTGAGGATAGGTAGTTGCCTCCCGGTATATTGGGAAGAGATACTCCACCCCGGCAAATACCAGCAGGGCGCCCTTTTTACGAAAATGTTCGCGAAGCCCCCGTTCGATCTGCTGAAAAAACTTCAGCACCAGGGCTTTTGTGTCCTCGCTCCCCGTGTGCAGCTGAAGACGTTTTTCAAAGTCATCAAGGTTGAGCGCTTCCTGGAGGCTTAAAGGAATCCCTGCGAGCTTAACCTCTTTTTTCTGATAACGGGAGCATTCGAACAGTCTGATGTTATTCTGACTGACGGCAAGGATATAAAAATCGACATCATTGCTGAGAAATCCAATGAGGGGTTTGAAGTGAAAGCGCTCCGATACGACTACCAGCTCTTCGAAACTTTGAGGAATCTTGAAGTAGTTGAATGAATCCTGTGATAGAAAAAGAGCCAGTCCATCCTTTTGATTTCGCCAGAAGAGCTCGTCGCTGATAAATTCCTGAGCGGGAGCCAGGAACTCTTTTACTTCCGACGGCCTCAGGTCGCTTCCCGCAAGTCGCTCTTCCGCCTGGCGAAGCATGTTTTTATACCGGATCTGATTCTGCTGCGTTTCCATTCCTTTTCTCGCCGTGGGCATATAGATGGATACGCAGATTCCTACATGCCTGTGCATTAAGGGCATGAGTTCGTCTAGCGACTGTAGTGTAGCCATGCGATATAAAACCTCCTTTCCGACACATCGATGGATGTACTCACGTACTACAAAGGTTGTGGGTAACGAAAGGTAAGAGAACGATGATTTCTTTTGAATGTCATGCTGTTATTGTACATCTTTATTATCGCATAATACAGATAAAAAATTTATATCCTCTTCGGGGGGTTCGCTTCGGGAAATCAGTTATTCTTTCACCTGGGAAAGAAACCACCGGTATACAGGCGCAAGGCAGGCGGCGATCCCTGTCTTACCTGGAATCATGAACAAATATCCCTTTTTTTGCTCAGGAACAATCGCCATGTGCCGCACGACGCCGGGGTCCGGATTTTTATCAATAAATCGAAGGAGTTGTGACCGTACCGCTTTTCCCTGGTAATACAGTAAAAATTCATGCGACCCCCATTGAATCCGTTCCTTATTAAGATGGTCGGTGCTGGTGATGTGTGAACTCCTGAAACCATTGAAACGGGTTTCGATAAGATGCCCTTCTTCGGGCGGTCTTTTTTTGAAGTAGAAGGTGATGAAGAGCCTGTCATAACGCCTGAACAGTCTGGAAATGGGAAAGTAGAGCCAGGACTGTCGCGGAAGAAGCGTGATGGTCGCGTCAACCTGCGATATGAGCGCTTCCCTTTTGGTGATAAAGAAATTGGCGTGATACCCTATGACACCTCCAATGTTGGTAAAGGTCTGATCGTCCGGGTGCAGTACACTCACAAGATCGTTGAACGCGGAAAGAAAAATAGTCCTGTTCTGCCTCCTTCCCCAAAAATAACCAAACGTCAGGGTAAACGAAAAGGCAATAAACAGAAGAAACACTGGCTGCTGGGCAATATAATCGTGCTGAAACATCCTTCTATCACACCGGTTTTCAAAACAGTGAAGTTAAATCAACATTAACATCGTACAGTTTTCGATTTTCGTCGTCAAGAAATGATCGTATAAACCCGATCCGTGTCACAGGAACCTGCCCTGCTTTTAAGAGAATTGATTTCTCGATGCGAGCGATCACGTCGATCATATCGTCCTGCACCTTGTTGTGAATCAACCGGCGCAAAGGGAGCCCCAGGTCTTCAATCCCCTGAATCAGCCGTTCCGATTCCTTCAGTGAGAGGGTGTCGGGGTTGAAAACAAGCACGATCGAGCATTCGCTTCCCTGAAGTATTGCATTCAACTGCCTGTAATTGTGATCAAGAGATTGCAACCTGCTAAGGACATCGTCCTTCAACTCGTTATAGGCGAGTGTGGTTTCGCCCGCACCGCCGGCGCCCCTGATTCGGTGAATCGTGTAACGCTTATCAAGAATTTTCCTTCTGAGCGCGATGAGCCTTTCTAGCCAGGTAATGGTAATTGAAGGCAGCGCAAGAAACCTCAGAGTAAGCCCCGTGGGAGGAGTATCGAAAATCACATAATCAAAGTCTTTTTTGTGCAATGTCGCTTCGATGCCCGTGAGCAGGGCGTATTCCTCTATTCCCGGGGAATACTGGAGCACCGAAAAACAGGTGTCCAGGTTGAGGGCCTTCAGATAGGCATAGCTATTGGAAAAAACGGATATTTCTCTTTGAAGGTACTCCTTTGCAAGCCCCTTCAGATCTATTTCCTTGAGAAAAAGCCTGTTGGTGAACCTGACTGTTGCAGTCTGAAGGGGTACCCCGAAAATGTCACCGAGATTATGGGCGGGATCAAGCGACACTATCAGGACTCGATGCGTCTGTGACAATTGCCATGCCGCCGCTGCCGACAGCGACGACTTTCCCACGCCCCCTTTTCCGGTGAAAAAAATAATCTTCATTTAATCGATGCCCAAGGTTCCACACAGTGTGGCGAGCATATCATCCGAATTTTTTGCTCGTTCGGTCAGTATGGTCAATTCTTTCTCCATGAACGGCAACAATTCTACTGCCAGAAAGGAGGGCGGAGAAGGGAACCCGACGAAAGAACCCAGAAGCAGAAGTGCGAAAATGTTTTCCAATTCCTCCATTTCGACGACGGTAAGTGCGGCCGCCCGTTCTCGATGGGATGCATCAATCGTCGAAAAGAAATTCCTCAGGCACTGTAAAATAGATTGTTTCATCGTGAATTTTCTGGAAGTCGCCAGCTTGTGCCATAGCGAGTTGAGTAGTATTGAACTATAATATTTTATGTTTCTCCTTTATTATAACAACGGACTTAGTGCACTCTATACGATTTGAATGGGAAGTTCCATGATAAAGTGTGTCCACAGGGCGGCCTGAAATCTTGCAGTTCCGACATATATGTGTGTATATAGTACCGATAAATTACCCTTACCATGAGGGGTAGAGGAGTTGAAAATGTCTGGAAGGCCTACCCGTAAAGAATTGCACGCGAAGATTAGATCATTGGAAGAGAAAAAACCTCTCCGTGAGAGCGATATAGAGTCAGTGCTGGATGAAAGTCCTCTTCAGGATTTTCATTTTTCTACTTCCGAAGGAATTTGCATCCATGCCGACGGACGTTTTCTCGACGCAAACAGAGCGCTTGCCGTGATAACAGGATATGATCCCGAGGAGCTTGTGGATGCGGAACTTCTCAGTATCATTGCGCCGGAGCATCGGGAAACAGTGAAGAGGTATGTGAATGAGGCCTATGAGAAGCCCTATGAGGTAACCGCCCTGAGGAAAGATGGGTCTACGTTTCCCATGGAGGTGCAGGGGAAAAACATCAGCTTTGAGGGAAGGACGATTCGAATTGCCTCTTTCAGGGATATTACGGAGCGCAAAAGAGCGGAAGAACTGTACCGTATTCTTACCGACAAAATGCAGACCGGGGTTTTCATTGTGCAGGATGGAAAGCTCTGTTTTATCAATTCCATGATGGAGTCCTATACGGGGTACGACACAAGCGAAGCATTGGGAAAAAAGGCGGAGACAATTGTACATCTCCGTGATCGCAAGAAGGTGATGGAATATTCTCAGAAAATGATAGATGGTGAAACCTCCTCCCCTTATGAAGTGCGAATCATTAGAAAAGACGGTCATGTCCGACGTCTTGTGGCGGTCATTTCACCCATACACTACAAGGGGCGCCGGGCGCTTCTGGGCAACGTCATGGACGTGACTGAGCTTCGCGAGGCGCGGGAGAAGCTGGAAGAACTTGAAGCCCTTGAGTCGTCGATTCTTGAAACGATCCCCCATGCCGTAATAGGCCTTGAAAACAGGCGAATCATCTTTGCCAATAATGCGGTACATCAGGTCTTCGGCTGGAGCCCCGACGAATTGATCGGTAAGAGCAGTCGCATTTTCTACTTGAATGACAGGGAATATCGTAAAGTAGGTCAAAATCTCTATGGTGAGCATACGGGACGCAAGGTCCGCTTCGACGAAATTCGTTGTATTGATCGTGAGGGCCGTGAGATCATCTGCGCCCTGACGGCATCGAAACTGGGCGTCAGTCCTCGAAGTCGCAAGGTTGTGGTGGTCTATGAAGATATTACCGAGCGCCGACAGGCGGAGTTGGCCCTGGTCAGGGAGCGCGATTTTGCCGAAAGTCTGATCGAGACGGCCCAGGCAGTAGTCCTGGTCCTGGATACCCGGGGGCGGATTGTTCGCTACAATCCCTACACGGAAGAACTGGTGGGCTACCCGCTGGAGGAGATTCAGGGTAAGAACTGGCTCAAAACATTTATAGTTAAGGAAGACTGGACCGTCACCATTGATGCCTTTCAGCGGGCGCTCAGGGGGATTACTTCGAAGGGATTTGTCAATACCATAATTACCCGCGAAGGTTCAAAACGAATCGTAACCTGGAACACGAAAACACTCTGTGACAGCGATGACCGCCTGGTGGGACTTCTTACTGTCGGTCAGGATGTGACGGAGGCGAAGGAAGCGGAGCAGAAGTTGTCGGAGAACTATGAGAAGCTGCGGTTTTTATCATCGGAGTTGACGCGTACGGAAGAGCGTGAGCGTCAGCAGTTGGCGACGGAGCTTCACGACCGCATCGGTCAGACGATGGCGGTGGCAAAGATGAAGGTGGAGGCGCTTCAGAAGGAGACGTCGGCGACGGCTCATTCGGGTTCATTGGAAGAGATTGTGCAGTTGCTGGACCAGCTGATCCGCGACACGCGATCGCTGACCTTCGATTTGAGTCCTCCGGTGCTGTACATACTGGGTTTGGAGGCGGCCTTGGAGTGGTTGACGGAGCAGTACCAGGAGAAATACGGGTTGACCATTGCCTTCAAGAAGCGAGGGACGGGCAAGGAGAGTTTGGACAAGGACCGAGCCTTTGTGCTGTTTCGGTGTGTTCAGGAGCTTTTGGTGAATGTGACGAAGCACGCTAAGGCGAAACATGTCTTGGTTTGGGTGAAGAAAAATGGTAGGAATGTTGCAGTAGGGGTTGAGGATGACGGGATCGGTTTTGACGTGCGGAAGATCAAATCTCCGACGGACTGGACTCAGGGATTCGGGTTGTTCAGTATCGGTGAGCGTTTGAACTATTTGGGCGGGCGATTTAAGATTACGTCGGCGCCGGGGAAGGGTACGCGTGTTCGGATGGAGATGCACCCGGAATCGAGGCGTCGTGACAAGAGGGGAAAGGGCGATGAGTAACGTAAAGATACTGTTGGCGGATGATCACAAGATAGTGAGAGACGGGCTTCGGACGCTGATCGACAGCGAGACGGGGATGGAGGTGGTAGCGGAGGCTGAGGACGGACGCAGTGCGGTTCGTTTGGCGCAGGATCTTTCGCCGGATGTCGTGATCATGGACATTGCGATGCCCGACATGAACGGGATCGACGCCACCCGTGTAATCATTCACGAGAATCCTCGGGTGAAGGTAATTGCACTGTCGATGTATTCGGATCGTCGGTTCGTATCGGGGATGCTTGAGGCGGGCGCCTCGGGGTATCTTTTGAAGGACTGTGCCTTTGAGGAGCTTGTGCGTGCGATTCGTTCAGTGGTGTCCCATCAGACGTACCTGAGTCCGAAGATTGCGGGCATCGTGGTGAATCGCTACATAGGGAAGAGTCCCCGGACGGAGTCGTCGGTGTTTACTAATTTGACGCAGCGTGAGCGTGAAGTGCTGCAGGTTTTGGCTGAGGGGATGACGACGAAGGAGATCGCCTTTCATCTGAACGTAAGCGTGAAGACGGTGGAGACCCACCGTCGGAACATCATGGAGAAGTTGAACATCCACAGCATATCGGAGCTGGTGAAGTATGCCATTCGCGAGGGTCTGACCTCCCTGGAAACGTAACGCAGGCGATATCATCCGTTTCCTTAGAAATAAATCCTGTTATTTTAATCATAAAAACCAGCATACTCCCGATGGTGTAAACAAAGACTCTGCGATATCCCTATACTCAACATCGGAGCAGGTAAAAACTCTTGAATGCGTGATCATGCGGCACTGTTAGAGTGAAGCGGATTCACGGTCGATGGTGATATATTCTCAAGCAGAATGTGCCTGTGCTTGTCATGATAGGGATGCCGGGAGGCGGGTTGTGCCTTCCTTGACGCCTTCCGGCATCCCGCTACCCCGTGAGGAGCGTGAAATAAAAGAATGTGCTCTATAATAGAGGATGTACAATGAATACAAGAATTTTGCTGGCTGATGACCACAAAATTGTACGCGATGGGTTACGCACGCTGATCGACAGCGAGCCGGGCATGGAGGTGGTTGCCGAAGCCGAGGACGGGTGCACCGCCGTGCGGCTTGCACGGCAGTTGTCGCCGAGCGTCATCATAATGGATATTTCCATGCCTGAAATGAACGGAATAGACGCAACGCGAACCATTTTGAGTGAAAATTCCGAAGTAAAGGTAATTGCGCTGTCAATGTATTCCGACCGTCGCTTTGTATCGGGAATGCTGGATGCCGGTGCCTCAGGATATCTTCTGAAAGATTGCGCGTTCGAAGAGCTTGTGCGGGCGATACGATCGGTTGTTGCGGATCAGACCTATTTAAGTCCGAAGATCGCCGGGATCGTGGTGAACAGGTACATAGGAAAATCCCCACAGTCGGATGCATCTGTTTTTACTACCCTTACACCGAGGGAGCGCGAAGTGTTTCAAAATCTCGCAGAAGGGCTGGCAACCCGTGAAATTGCCGAACACCTTCATGTAAGCACGAAAACGATTGAGACCCATCGCCGGAATATTATGGAAAAACTTCACATTCACAGCATGTCGGAACTGGTGAAGTGTGCGATTCGTGAAGGGTTGATTACTATTGAAATGTAATGCCTGACCGTAAGGGGGAGACTCACCTGGCCCTGCCGCGGCAAATCTCCCCTCATGACCTTTCGTCTATGACAAGGGCATTCGGTCCGCAGAGATCAGAACTTCATTCCGGGAAGATTGAGTGAAGCCGTATTTCCGCCGTCTACGGCGAGTGCCTGTCCTGTCACATAGCTTGCATCATCGCTTGCCAGAAAGAGAATCGCTGCAGCGAGTTCTTCAGGTTTCCCGTATCGTCTCAGTTCACAGCGGCTCCCAAGCTTCGCTTCTTTGCCCGTCTCCCTGGCAAAATCAAAGACCGGTTTTGTCATGCCCGTTTCGATAAGCCCCGGGCAGACGGCATTGACGCGTACATTATATTTCCCCAAATCACAGGCATTGGTTTGCGTCAGGTTGATGACGGCCGCCTTGCTCGCGCTGTACGCGTTGGTACCCGCGCCTGCGCGAATGCCCGCCACCGATGCAGTATTGACAATGGCGCCGCTCCCCCGCGCTTTCATATGAGCGGCCACATGTTTTATTGCATAGACGGCGCCCATGACATTGACTGAATAAACCTTCATCCAGTCGGTGCCCTCCTGATCTTCCGGAGTAAGTCGCTCGTGACCGCCGGTGATACCCGCGTTATTGCAGAGAATATGGATCTCCGAGTATGTGGAAAGCGCCAAATCAATCAACTCTTTTACTTCCGCTTCATTCGAAACGTCGGTCTTTCTCATAACCGCCGTACCGCCGTCATCGGTAATGCCCTTGACCACTTCTGCGAGCGCCTTCTCGCTTACATCGGCCAACACAAGTTTTGCCCCCTCGCGGGCAAAGAGTTGCGCCGTTGCTTTGCCGATACCGCTGGCTGCGCCCGTTATGATGGCGACCTTGCCATCGAGACGTCCAAAACGTGCCATCTGTCACTCCTTTCTTTTCATAATAGGGTAGGTGTGCCTTTCAATTACGATTGACCGGCGTTGTATAGCATAGTGGAAATGTAAAAGTCACGGCTTTGATTTCCGGCTGCAGGCAGGAAAAAAATTGACAATATCTCTTTTGCCTATAAAATGGGGAAAAAACGGAAAGTGGCAGTGTGATGAGCAGTAACACGGAATATGATGATTTTTATGATCGCGCCGATCAATTCGTCCAGGACAAACGATATGAAGAGGCGATTGTTCTCTATCAAAAGCTGGCGGAGTTGAACCCCGGCGATGATTCGCTCATCATGTCAATGGCATGCGCCTATCGTGACAACGGTGATTTGAACAACGCCGTTCAATGTCTCGAGAGGCTTCTCGAAAAAGAGTTGGCGAGGGAGGTCTTTACGGGGTTTGCCTACGATGAACTCGTCAGAATATTGCGGGAAATGGGCGAACATGAAAAACTGATCGACCTGTGCGAGCGGGTTGCAGCGGCACAGCCTGATGAATGCGCCCTTCTTGCGACACTTGGAGAATCATGCATTCGGGGGGGGCGGGTGCAGCGAGCTGCTCAGGTTTTCAAGGCACTCACATTGATGGAACCCGAGTCCGCCCCCTACTGGTTACATCTCGGCAATGCCCTGATTGCCGATGGCGACTTCGCCGGCGCCGAGGAGGCCTACGAAAGGGCCTTGATTATTGATTCTGAGGAGACCGATTCGTTTTATTTCAGAATGGCCGATGCCTATATCGGGGCGGGAGAGCTTCAGAGGGCAGAGGATGCGCTGAAAAAATCAATTGCCGCCAATGGCGCAAACCCCCTTTATCATTGCAGCCTGGGGGATCTATATCTCAAAGAGGGAAAACCGGCCGAGGGACAAGCATGCTATGATCATGCAGTTGCAATCGATCCATCCTCAAAAGCGGTGTACTGCAACCGCCTGGGAAACTCCCTGCTTGCGGAAGGATTCATATCCGAGGCAGTTGAGGCATTCGAGAAGGCGATTGCAGAGGACCCGGAAACCCCCTTTTACTACCTTGGTATTTTAAGAGCCTGCGAGAAGGGCGGCCTGGATGCAAAGGCTCGAGAAATATATGAAAAAGCCAAGGAAAGGAATGTCTTCAACTAATGCTTGACAGGAAGGCTGTCTTTGGGATATGCACGTTTCCACGTCTAGTTCTTAGTGGGGATGTAGCTCAGCTGGGAGAGCGCGGCGTTCGCAATGCCGAGGTCAGGGGTTCGATCCCCCTCATCTCCACCATATATACTGTCAGTCCCAGATCACCAAAGCCTTTCTGCAACAATACAGCATATGAAAAGTTCCCAGGATCGACGCATGGTGCGATGCAAGGTAGAGCGGGGGTGTGTCAATGAAGAACCAATACGATGTGGTTGTTGGTATTCCATCTTATAATGAGGTAAAAACAATAGGTTATGTAACGCAGATGGCAGGGAGGGGTTTGGAAAAATACTTTCCCGATGCCCGCTGTATAATCGTTAATTGTGACAACAAAAGTCCTGACGGCACGGAGCAGGCATTTCTTGCGGCGGAAGTGCCTCGGGGGATTGAAAAAAAATATATAGCCACTCCCGATGGAGTACGGGGAAAGGGGAACAATTTTCTCAATCTCTTCAAATTTGTGCAGGAGGTAAATTCCAGGATAAATATTGTGGTTGATGCCGATCTTCGATCGATTACCCCGCGCTGGATCAAATTCCTCGGGCATCCTTTGAAAAAAGGGGCTGATTTTGTGACGCCTGCCTATGCGCGCCATCACTTTGATGGAACGATCACAAATCATCTCTGTTATCCCCTCGTATTTCCTCTGGCGGGGCTCAATATACGCCAGCCCATCGGCGGCGATTTCGCTTTTTCCGACAGGCTTTGCGCACACTGGCTTGCAAAGAAGTGGAACGAAATGACCCTTCAGTACGGAATAGATATCTTTATGTCGCTTCACGCATTTTTCGGCAACTTCCGCATAATGGAAGCGGGACTGGGGGCAAAGATCCACAATGCGAGCTCACCAAAGCTGGGCAGAATGTTTGAGGAGGTCGTTTATACGCTGTATTCCACTTTGCTCGAATACAAACAGAAGTGGCTGGGGACCTGGATGAGAAAAGGGGGGAAAACCTATTGGCATACGCATATTCGCGAAATTGAACGGTACGGGCTTCAAACATTGGGGGAGGGGCAGACCCTGCAGATTGATATTTTGAAGCTGAAAGGGGACTGCCGCCGGGAGTATGAAACCTATCACGAACTGGTGGAATGGTATTTGAGCCCCTATGCCTATCAGAAGGTCAACGACATGTTTGTCATGGATTATTATGAGATGGATATCATGCTCTGGTCCCAAATCGTCTATTCGATGCTTTTCCTCTTTGACGGCGCTGAAGAGCAGACAAAGAGAGACATCATCAACGTATTGAAACCCCTTTATTTTGCCAGAAGTCTTACCTTTGATTACCTCACACGCAGATACAGTCCGGTCTTTGCCGAAGAGGAAGTTCACCGGCAGGCATGGGCCTTTCTGTCCCAAAAACCCTATCTGCTCGGGCTTTATATGGGAGAAAAGATTCCCTTGCCGAACGAAACCTGCTGACTGCTGCAAGAGACGGCTCCCCGATAATATAGATTGATATTTAGGGAGTTATTTTGTATTCACGGGGTCATTATGCGCAATAAAACCGATATTGCAAAAACCTACCAGGGGAAGGCCCTGATTGCCGATCCTATCTATCACTACATCTGGTTCACCGTTCCTTCCGAGGCCCCGGCGGCGGAGAAAACTGAGCAGGATCTTATCGATTCTCCGTGGATGCAGCGGCTGAGACGAATTTACCAGCTCCAGAGCGCCCGATGGGTGTTCCCGGCAGCGGAGCATACACGATTTCAGCACGCCCTGGGAACTATGCACATGGCGGGAGAGTTCGGACGGCATCTCTATCCGGGACTCAAAGAGGTGTGCCCCGAAGCGCCCTCGATCAATTACATAGAGGAACTGCTCAGGGTGGCCGGTCTGCTCCATGACGTGGGGCACGGGCCCTACGGCCACTTTTTCGACGAGCATTTTTTGAGCCAGTTCGAGCTTACCCATGAAATAGTGGGTCAGAAAATTATTGTTGAAAAATTGGCCGACACAATAAAAAAACTACGAAGAAGTCCTTCCGGAAGTTTTGAAAAGGGGGAACGCATCGATCCCCATCAGGTTGCTTCCCTCATCAGAAAGCCCTCAGGAAAAGAGGCAACGATACCTCGTTGGCTCTCATTGCTGCGGCAGCTTTTTTCCGGCGTCTATACGGTAGACAATATGGATTATGTCCAGCGAGATGCGTATATGTCGGGATTTTCCATGGACATTGTCGATATTCAGCGGCTCTGCTTTTATTCATTTTTCACCGGCGAAGGGGTGACGCTGCATCAAGCGGGCACATCGGCGCTCAGCCGGTTCCTCCATGCCCGTATTAATCTCTATTCAAATATATATTATCACCGCACGACACGCGCCCTTGATCTTCATCTGCAGGAAATATTCAGGGACACCATGAATATATTATTTCCATGCAATCCACTTGATGCGATAGACGACTATCTTAACTGCGATGAATGGCGTCTTTTTTGTGAAGTGAAGACGTGGCTTGCCGGCGCTGATGCGAAGAAGAGGAAGCTGGGGAGAGAGTGGCAGAAACTCTACACCCGACAGGTGAAGTGGAAAATGTCATTTTTTGTGGATTTGTCTGTCGATCAGCTGCAGAAGGGCGCCGAATTTGCGACGGCCCGCGATTACGAAAGGCGGATCAGGGAGCATTTACCCGCTTCTTTCAGAAAAATCAGATTCAGGGTGGATCTGGCAACTCAGGATCCGAGACCGATCAACCCCATGGTGGAAGGGGACAAACGCATCAATATTTATAATCCCTCAACGGACCACACCTCCTGGGAACCACTAAGAGACATATACCGTTTTATACCCTCGCGGGTAGTGCACTTCAGGATTTTCTCACTGGATCACCGGCATGACGAAGCGCTGGTTCGGGCCGCTGAACGCATGCTGGCATCATCCTCGGAGAGTATGCCCACAAACATATAAACAAGCAGTAAAATCAAACTGGCAAGGCGGTTGCTATGAAAAGCCGGGAAACAACCGATATTACCCTCTTTGTAAAGACATCGGGGGATGATATCACGACATGGAACAGACAGAAAATCATCGATGCGCTCATTCGGGAAACGAATGTCGATATGGGAACGGCCGAGGAAATCAGTAGGGAGGTGGAAAGGCAGATTGCCTCGTCATCGATCGGTTTGCTCACCACGCCGCTTATCAGGGAACTGGTGAATGCAAAGCTGATCGAACGGGGGCTCGACAGGGCCACCAAGATGCACGGTCGTCTGGGGTTCCCCCTTTTCGATGTGGACCATCTGATACTCTACAAAAACAACGAGAATGCCAACGTACCCCACAGCCCCGAAGGGACCAACCTGATCCTTGCCGAGGGGATCAAAAGGGAATATGCCCTGCTGAACGTGTTTTCCGATGAGGTGGGATATGCGCATCTGATCGGGGACATACATCTTCATCACCTCGGATATATCGACAGGGCATACTGCTCCTGTCAGTCGCTTGAATATATAAAAAAATTCGGGCTGAACGTGCCACATTCACTGGCGGTTGCGGCGCCGGCGAAACATGCCGAGGTGCTCCTGGCGCACATGATTCGTTTTGCCGCAGCCCTTCAGGGAAACTATTCGGGCGCTATCGGCTGGCTTGATGTGAATACTCTTTTCGCTCCCTATCTGAGAGGGCTGAATGATTCCGAGGTGAAACAACTGGCCCAAATGCTCATCTACGAATTCGCTCAACAGGCAGTGGGAAGAGGCGGGCAGACACTGTTCACCGACATTCATCTCCATTGGGAAGTCCCGGAATATCTCAAGCATATTCCCGCCATAGGCCCCGGAGGCCGTTATACGGGCGAACCCTATATGGCCTATGGCGACGATGCCCGCCGCTTTGTACGGGCGCTCTTCGAGGTGTATAAAAGGGGGGATGCATCGGGCCGTCCCTTTGTGTTTCCCAGGCCTATCATGCACCTGACGGAGCAATTTTTCGAACTGCCCGACTATAAGGAATTGCTCAATCATGTCTGTGATGCGGCTGCGGAAAAGGGAAACCCTTATTTTGTTCTGGATCGGAAAGGGGGGGTCAGTCTTTCGGAATGCGGGCGTATTGCCGTGGATTGCGGCGGAGGTCGGGACGACCGTTGGTGCAGGGAACCGTGGAGAATGCGCTACAGTGCAATTCAAAATGTATCCATCAACCTTCCTCGGCTGGGGTATGAGGCGGAAGGGGACGACGGGCGCTTTTTTGCACTGCTGGGGGAGCGGATGAAACTGGTGGCGGAGGCACACCAGCAGAAAAAATATTTCATCGAAAAACTGCTGTCCCATGGCAATGAAGGACCCCTGTCGCTCCTTACGGCGGACTGCGACGGGACCCCCTACTTGAGACTGTCGCAGGCGTCCTACCTTATCGGGATCGTGGGGCTCAATGAACTGGTAAAGATACACAGGGGACAGCAGCTTCACGAATCAAAGGAGGCTCGGGCATTTGGACTTCATGTGGTGAAAAAAATGAAGACGGCGGCCGACATGCTTTCGAATGAATACGCAATGAAATTCATCCTTGAGCAGTCTCCGGCGGAAAGTACGCCCTACCGATTTGCCCGTCTCGATCTGAAATATCATTCGCCCGCCGCGGGTCACGCCGTAAAGGGGAACATCGTGCGAGGCGAAGTCTATTATACCAACTCGGTGCTTTTCGATATTGCATCGTCCGTGGAAACAATGCAGAGGGTGCATGCGGAAGGGGTTCTGCACCCCCTTATCGAGGGGGAGGCGATATCCTACGTCTGTCTGGGCGGTTCTCGTCCTGACAAAGAGCATCTGGCCGCTTTTATTGAAACCGTGTTTAAGGAAACAGACAATCAGCAAATTGCCTTTTCTCCCGAATTTACTACCTGTCTTGCCTGTGGAAAGACCTTTCGAGGACTTGCAGGCCGCTGTCCTTTCTGTAGATCCCAAGAGGTCGAGGGAATAAGCAGAATCGCTGGATACTACTCCAAAGTCTCCAATCTGAACAAGGGGAAAATCGCCGAACTCAAAGATCGCAGAGTCGGGAAGGTGTAATCCCCGCCCTCTTCCTTGACATACGGAAATTCATAAATATATTACTGGAGAAAGTCGGAGCCGTAAGGTGCCATGGAAGAGATAGAAGATATAATTATACGCAATTTCAGGGAAAGCATTCATCACAAGGAAGTCTTTGTGAATGAAAATCTTTCACGCATGGTGAAAGTGATCAATGTGATTACCGATGCGTTGAAACGGGGCAGTAAAATTGTTCTTTTCGGAAACGGCGGAAGTGCCGCTGATGCACAGCATATTGCAGCGGAATTTGTGAACCGGTTTCTTATAGAGCGGCCGCCTCTTCCGGCAATCGCCCTCTCAACCGATACCTCCGTATTGACAAGTATTGCCAATGACTATGATTTTTCGGAGGTATTTTCCAAGCAGATCAGAGCTCTTGGTCATGCAGGGGATGTGGCGTGGGGTATCAGTACCAGCGGGAACTCTGAGAATGTGGTAAAGGCATTTGAGGTTGCCAAACGGCTTGATATGACGACAATCGCTTTTACCGGCAAAGATGGGGGGATAATCGCGAAAATGGTTGACTATTGCCTCAATGTTCCTGCGAACAGTGTACCGAGAATTCAGGAAACACAAATAACGGCGGCTCATGTGATCTGTGAGATGGTTGATTACAGGCTTTTTAAACGGCCCGATGAATAATGATGCGAATGGGAAAGGTTGCGTAATATCACATGAAAGGGAAACCACAGAAAGACAGGAAGGCCGATGCCCTCTTTGAGCAGGATGAAACCCCACTGGAAGTGAACGAACAGGAAACGATGAAGGACGAAAAAGATGCAGTTTCCGAGCTCGATGCTGCAAAGAACGAGGCGAGAGAAAATTACGACAAGTATTTGCGGCTTGCCGCAGAGTTCGATAACTACAAAAAACGGGTTCAGAAGGAACGGGCCGATCTTTTAAATTATGGAAACGAAAAATTGCTGAAAGAGGTGCTCCCGCTGGTTGATGCCCTGGAACGGGCATTAGGCCATGCAGAGAAGTCCGTTGATTTTGACGTGTTTGTTGAAGGATTAAAACTTATACTCGATCAATTTACGGGTATGTTGGGAAAGAACGGCGTGGAAGCAATTGAATCGGTGGGCAGCGATTTCGACCCGAACTTTCATGAAGCCATGATTCAGGTGGAGAGTAAGGACCACCAGACAAATGAAGTAGTGGAAGAATTTGAAAAGGGCTACATGCTGAACGGAAGGCTCCTGCGTCCGGCCAAAGTATCCGTTGCAAAACGTATTCATTAGCGACAGAGCGAACTAATAGTATATAGCAAGGAGGATAAAAAAAATGGGGAAGATCATAGGGATTGATTTGGGAACTACCAATTCCTGCGTTGCCATTATGGAGGGCGGCGATCCTGTAGTAATCGCGAATCAGGAAGGAAACAGAACCACTCCATCGGTCGTTGCCTTTACCGACAGCGGCGAGCGTTTGGTTGGTCAGACTGCCAGAAGACAGGCGATAACGAATCCTGAGAATACCGTATATGCAATAAAGAGGCTGATTGGAAGGCGCTTCTCATCGAAAGAAGTGCAGTACGACATTACGATCAGCCCCTTCAAAATTACCGAGGCATCGAACGGCGACGCCCAGATAAGCGTGAAAGGCAAGAACTACAGCCCCGCCGAAATATCTTCGATGGTACTGGCGAAAATGAAGCAGACCGCCGAGGATTATCTGGGTGATAAGGTCACCGATGCGGTGATTACCGTACCGGCCTATTTCAACGATTCACAGCGACAGGCCACAAAGGATGCCGGCAGAATAGCCGGGCTCAATGTGTTGAGAATCATCAACGAGCCGACCGCGGCGTCGCTTGCCTACGGGCTCGACAAGAAAAAGGACGAAAAGATCGCCGTATTCGACCTGGGCGGCGGCACTTTTGACATTTCCATTCTGGAACTCGGCGACGGCGTGTTCGAAGTCAAATCCACCAATGGCGATACCCATCTCGGCGGAGAAGATTTCGACCAGCGATTGATAGACTATGTAGCCGATGAATTTAAAAAGGATCAGGGGATTGATCTGAGAAGCGATAAAATGGCCCTTCAGCGCATAAAAGAGGCCGCAGAGAAAGCCAAGATGGAACTGTCCAGCTCCATGGAAACGGACATCAATCTTCCCTTTATCACCGCCGATGCCACAGGTCCGAAACACCTGAATATGAAACTGAGCAGGGCGAAGCTGGAGATGCTCGTTTCCGATCTGATCGACCGGGTCGAGGGTCCCTGCAAACTGGCGCTCAAGGATGCCGGTCTCACCCCCAAGGAGGTCAATGAGGTGATCCTGGTGGGCGGCATGACCCGTATGCCTCGCGTCCAGCAGAAAGTAAAAGAAATATTCGGCAAAGATCCCCACAGAGGCGTCAATCCGGACGAAGTGGTCGCCGTGGGCGCCGCGATTCAGGCAGGTGTGCTGGCGGGCGACGTCAAGGATGTACTGCTGCTCGACGTGACCCCGCTGTCCCTCGGAATCGAGACGCTGGGCGGTGTGATGACAAAGCTGATAGAAAAAAACACTACCATTCCCACAAAGAAGAGCCAGGTGTTTTCAACCGCAGCCGATAATCAGCCCGCCGTAAGCATACACGTGCTTCAGGGAGAACGTCCCATGGCGACGGACAACAGGACTCTTGGAAGATTTGAGCTGACGGGAATTCCGCCGGCGCCCCGTGGCGTTCCTCAGGTGGAAGTATCCTTTGACATTGATGCCAATGGTATTGTGCACGTATCGGCCAAGGACCTCGGTACGGGGAAGGAACAGAGTATTAGAATTACCTCGTCAAGCGGTCTCTCTGAACAGGAAATCGAAAAACTGGTGAAAGAAGCCGAAGCCCATTCCGAGGAGGACAAGAAAAAACGGGATCTTATAGAGGCGCGGAATCAGGCGGATACCCTGATCTACAGCGTAGAAAAGAATCTGAAAGAGATGGGCGACCAGATCGACGGCGCCGAAAAGACCTCAATTGAGGACAAGGTGGCCCAATTGAAAAAGGCCATGGAAGGCGACGATCTTGAGGCCATCAATTCCGCTCAGGAAGAGTTGACCAAGGCGTCCCACAAGCTGGCCGAGGCTATGTATGCCAAGGCATCCGCTCAGGCCCAGGGCGCCGCCGGTGCGGAGACGTCGGCCGGTCAGGGAACGGGACAGGCAGGATCGACGAAGGCCGATGATGATGTGGTGGACGCCGATTTCGAAGAGGTGAAGTAAACAATCGGAAAGCGGTTGAATTTTTGATCCGAATGCCCGGGGATGTGGATGCAAAGCTCCCCGGGCATTTTTTATGTCGACTTTCCCGCCCTGCTTGTGTATCATTTTTCCCCGAATTGCGTGAAAGCTCCGTTTCCCCGCTACCGGAGCTGCAGGATAGAGCGTTGAAGAATCATCATTCCCTTACAATCGGTTTTATGGCGTTTCTGTGCACGGTAGTGTGCCTGTGCTCCTTTAAGCATCTCTCTGCTGCCTCCGATTTCAAGTACAGTGATGAAACATGCCGGGTGCGGATGCTCGCGGACGGCGCCTATTTTGAAGAGTTGGCGAAGGCCGTCGGCCATGCTGAAAAAGAGATTATAATGGCCTTTTATCTCTTCAAAACGAACGGCTACCGGGGCAATTATCCCGACCGTCTGCTCGAGGGACTTGTGAAGGCGGCGAAGCGTGGTGTGCACGTCAGGGTGATACTGGAGCGGACCGACGACGATGATTCGTCAATCAACAGGATCAACCGTGCGACGGCAGCGCGTTTCAGAACACAGGGAATCGACGTGCGTTTTGATTCGCCATCGGTCACCACCCATGTAAAAATGGTGGTCATCGATGAACTGTGGACCTTTGTGGGCAGTCACAACATGACGAATTCCGCCCTGAAATATAATCATGAAATGTCACTCCTTGTGGAATCACCGGAAATAGCAAAGAGTGCCGCTGCCTATCTCAATTCATTCTGCCGGTGAGGAGCAGGACACTATGACCTTTCGGGTAAAAAAAGCATTGATCGCGATGATAATTGCGGTGATCTGTTTTTCCGCCTGTGCCACGACGGTTCCTGTGAAGGGTCCCCGATTTGGGGAGTTGCTGCTTCCACTTGAGGAGATTCCCGAGAAAATTCGGCCGTTGTTTCAGAACGCCGAGGATGCCTATGCGGAGGGACGTCTGAATGAATCGTTGCGCTTATTTGATGTGGTGGTCGAGCACGCGCCCGAGGGTACCGTCCTTTCCTGGGCGCTCATGAGAAAAGGGCAGATACTTGTCGTGACGAAGCGATACCGTGAGGCGGTAAACGCACTCAGTCGCATTGTCAGTTCAGATGCACATGATCCTCTTTACCTGGAATCCCGCTTCCAGCAGGGCATTGCCTTTGCAAAACTCGGTCTTCCCGGTCAGTCCAACGATTTGCTGCTGCCCCTTAGGAACGAGAAATATTTTGCACCGCGAAGTGCCGATATTGTTTCCATGATTGCCGATAATTACTACAGGGCAGGTAACCGACCCGAGGCGCTTGCATCCTATGTGGCGGTCCTTGGGAAAAATCCATCCGCATCCCTTGCAGCGCATACACGAGGGACGATAGAAAAGATGATTGAAGTGGATCTTACACTGGAAGAGCTTGAACTGGCCAAGGGGCGGTACGGCGCCTCCTATCCTTCAGGATTGATTGTTTTGGGGCTGGGCGCGCGTTATGCTGAGAGCGGAAAGTACCGTCAAGCCAAAGAGGTCCTGTGGGAATTTATTGAAAGATACCCGGAGAGCCCCCGTTTCGAAGAGGCCCTCTCGCTGTATCGGCGTGTGGTGACCGAGGAAAAGGAACGGCAGGTCGACCGGTATTCCCTGGGATGCCTGATGCCCCTTACCGGTCGTTATGCGCCCTATGGCACAAAGGTGCTTGAGGCAATACTGCTGGCCTCCGGGGTATTTGATCCGGAAAAAAGTAGTGAAATCAGGCTGTTCGTAAGGGATTCGAAGGGTGATCCGGAAGAGACGACCCGTGCGGTGGAAGCGCTTGCCCGCGAGGGCCGGGTGATTGCCATTATAGGTCCTCTGGGAAGCAATGCAGCGAAGGCGGCGGCGGAAAAGGCGCAGGAATTGGAGGTTCCGCTCGTAACGCTCACGCAATGCGAGGGAATTACGGAAGCGGGCGATTATATCTTCAGAAACTTTCTGACCAGTCCTATAGAGATGCGCGCCCTTGTGTCCTATGCGGTGAACAATTTGGGCAATCGCCGGTTTGCCGTTCTGTATCCGCACGATTCGCACGGGATCGAGATCATGAATCTCTTCAGGGATGCTGTCGTTGAGGAAGGCGGCGAAATCAGGGCTGTCCAGTCGTACGAAAGGGAACAGACCGACTTCGGCGATGAAATCAAGGGTCTTGTGGGACTTGATTCTTCCCGGAAGGATTCCACAGGGGGAAGTAAGCCGCTTCCGATTGTCGATTTCGATGCTCTCTTCATTGCGGACTCCGCGGCCAGGGCACGGCTGATCGCCCCGCAACTTGCCTTCTACGATGTGACGGGAATACAGTTGTTGGGGATGAGCAGCTGGAATACGCCGGCGCTTGTTGAGGGGGACAGTGAATACCTGGAGGGTGCAATCTTTGTCGATGTGTTTTTTCATCACAGTTACTATCCGGAGGTGGTCGAGTTCATTGACCGCTTTTATGCCGCCTATGGAAGAGTTCCCGACGGCATAGAGGGCCTTTCCTATGACACGGCGAAACTCATCATGAACATTGTCATCAGCGAGGGTGTAGACAGTCGATCCGAGATGCGGGACCGGCTTGGCGAGGTGAAAGACTATCAGGGAACTACAGGGGCAACCACCTTTTCGGAAACGGGGGACGCAGAGAAACAACTGTATATCCTGACCGTTATGGATGGCGAAATCGTGCAGATAGAATAACAACAAGGCGCCGCCTCAGGTTCCGGGCACGCAGAGAATATGAAAAGGATCGATAATGCGAGTGCTGCTTACAAATGACGATGGGATCTATGCCGAGGGCATTTCCGCCCTTTATCGGGAAATGTCGAAGGTTGCCGACTGCATTATTGTGGCGCCGGAAACGGAACAGAGCGCGGTTGGACATGCCATCACGCTGTATCGACCGCTCAGGGTTCGGGAAGCCAGGAAAGGGGGAATATTTCTTGGCCATGCCGTGACGGGAACCCCCGCGGACTGTGTGAAAATAGGGATCAGGGAATTGTCTGACCGGCCGATCGATCTGATTGTATCAGGCATTAATGCCGGGGCCAATGTGGGGGTCAATATACTCTATTCGGGGACGGTTTCGGCGGCAACGGAAGGAGCGATTTTGGGGGTTCCCTCGATTGCCGTGTCACTTGATACACGAGCAGGGCGGGCGGATTTTTCCTTCGCGGCCCGTTTTACCGCGAGGCTTGTTTCATATATGCGGGAGAAAAATTTTCTCGAGGGATTGACCCTCAATGTCAATGTGCCTTCGCTGCCGGAAGAGAAGATCAGGGGCATCGCGGTTACGAAACAGGGTGCGGCTCGGCTGGTCGAAATGTTTGAGAAACGGCTCGATCCGAGATCGAACACCTATTACTGGCTGGCGGGAGAAACGCTTCTCCCCGACAGCGAGGATGTGGAATCGGATGCCTGTGCGTTGAGCAGGGGCTTCATATCGATCACGCCTCTCCAGCACGATCTGACCCGTCATGCGGTTCTTGGAACCGCTCGCAATTGTTTGAAAGATTTAATAATGTAGCTTTCTGCGAAGTCCTTATTCTTCCGTTGCGCTCGTGGGAATGAGGCACATGAAGCGGAAGAGTTCCTCACCCTTATTGATGAGGCAGTGTTTCTCACCCGGTGCAATAAAGACCGTATCTCCTTCGCCGATGGGCGTTTCCTTTTCTGCTTCGTCCCTGGCGGCCGCCTTGCCCTGGATGACGTAAATTTCATGCTCCCAGGGATGAGTGTGATAGGGGCTGGATGCACCCGGCGCCAGATCGAAAATTCTCATAATGAAATTGGGTGCTCCTACTTTCTTGCCGATTACGATTCTCTTCTTGATCCCTTCCATGAGATCGACAGCTTCAACGTCGTTAAAATTTTGAATTATCATGCGATGCCCTTTTTGCTGTGTATTTTATTTTACTATTTATTGCCCGTTGAATAGTAAAAAAGGCTTCCAGAATCGCGCCCTGAAAGCCCTTTTCTGTTTCTATTCCTCCGCCGGTTTTGGATCGAATCGGCGCCGTGAGGGGATTTTTTTAAATTTCAACGCGGCTTTGACAAGAGCGACTATCTTATCGTCCGATAAATACTGGGTATTGATGATCAGATCGTAGTATATGGGATCATCGATATCAACTTCAAAATATTTTTTAATAAAGGCGCGCTGCTCAGATTCCTTTTTGGTTATCTGACGTTCGGCCGCTTCAATGGATATACCCTCTTTTTTCGACATATTCTGGATTCGGTGTCCCAGTGGCGCAATGAATCGGATTCGTAACGTCTCCTCCGGTGGAAGGATATTGTTTGCGCCTCTTCCCAGGATGATGGCGCCCCCCTGCTCACCGATAGTGCCGATTACCTTTGTAAGATGGGTAAGATAGGTATCGGGAAAAATGTAGCGGTTGGCCTTGAGGAACTGTATCCAGTTGTCAAGGGTGCTCCGTGTCTTCCCGTCCAGTGATTCCGCAACCTTGTCGCTCATTTTGACGCTCTGCGCTACTTCGTGAATAATCTGAGTGTCAAATATGTCAAGCTTCAACGCCTCTGAGATTTTTTTGATTACCTCAGTTGATTCGTTTCCCGACTGTCGCGATATGGTGATCACAGGCGGTGCCGGTTCTCGCTTCTGCTTCCTCCGGTCGCTTTCTTTCTGCCATTTGAGTACTTGCTCTTCAATAAGATGATCAATTCGCGTTGTTGAAGTGGGTTTGGTTGTCATACGCGTCTCCTTTTCTCCGGCATTGTAGAGGGCACTGTTATGCTCTATGTCACCACTGGTCCCATACCCGTCTCTTGGTTGAAAATTAGTATATCCTTTCAGACTTTGTCAATACTTTAATTGGTCTTTTTATTTGACGCCTCCGCAAAAGCTATGTATCAAAAGACTTAAAAAATATTACAAGGGACGCTCGGTTCATGTACGATCTGATTATGATAGGAGGGGGACCATCCGGTTCGACGGCGGGGATGAGGGCGGCGATGCGAGGATTGAACGTCCTGGTAATCGAAAAGGATCGTTTCCCGCGCTATAAACCCTGTGCCGGAGGACTTACACGGCGGGGCATGGACTATCTCGATTTTGAATTGCCCGATAATCTGAAAGAAAAAGAGATATACGGAATGCGCCTTTGTGCGGGGGAACGGACAATTGAAAGTAGGACAGAGACGCCTATGGCCGTAACCGTCACAAGAAGCGCCTTCGATACCTATCTTCTCATGAAAGCCGCAGAGACTGGAGCGGAGATAAAAATGGAAGAAAAGGCTACAGGCGTCGACGAAAAGGGCGACTATGTGGAAATTACGGCGGTCAAAGGATCCTATCGTGCGAGGTACGTCCTGTTGACGGAAGGGGCGCAGGGATTGGTGATGAGGCACATGGGGGAACGATATGCACGAGACGCATGCAGTATCACCATGGTGACGGAAATAGAGGCGAATAACGGCGAAATCGACACGCGTCTTCCCGGCATGTTTGAGATTCACCTTGATATTTCCTGCAACGGATACGGATGGGTGTTCCCTCATAACGGATACTACTCCGTGGGAATCTGGGGAGAAGCGCAAACGCTTCCCGATCCGAAGGGGACCATGAAGCGGTTTTTAAAAAATGCAGGATTTGAAGGGAGTTCCCGTTTAAGAGGTCGGGTAATCCCCATGAAGGAGAGGTATAAAGGCGTGATCGGTTCGCGGGTGCTTTTAAGCGGAGATGCGGCAGGGTTCGTGGATCCCTTTTCCGGCGAAGGTATTCCCTATGCCGTACGTTCCGGGCAGATTGCGGCTGATCTTGTGGCAGACGTGATTCAGAAAAAAAGGAACATCGACAGCATTGACGATTACCGAATATTCTGTAAAAGCGCATTTGCCCGCAATTTCAGATATGCCCGCATGGTGGCTGCGACGGTGTACCGCTTTCCTTCTTTTTTTGTTGACCTCTTTGCCGCCGACAGATCGATCTATGAACGGTTTCTTCGAGTTCCTGCCGTGAATGGGCGGTATCTTGACTATCTTGTCTGGTTAATTCCCCGGCTTCCCCAGGCGCTGTTTTTGCGTTGCCTGAAAAATTATTGCGCCCATGGGATAGGAAGATGGGCGTAGCAGACCGAGCCGACGCGTTGGAAGGAGTAGTCCTATGGTGGAATGCAACTGTGTTCTTGTGGAAACAGAAACGCAACTGGAGATAGCGAAAAGGCGAATTGCAGCATGCCCCATTATCGGTGTCGATACGGAATACGATTCGTTCAGATATTTCAGAGAACTTCTCTGCCTTGTGCAGGTAGGCGCCGATTCCGAGGCCTATCTGTTCGACCCCTTCGGTGATATCGATTTTTCCTTTCTGGGAGATATCTTTGCCGATCACAAAATCCTGAAGGTGCTCCACGCCTGCGACAATGACGTGCGCCTTCTGAATCGCGACTATGCATTTGAATTTGCCAACCTGTTTGATACCCATCGGGCGGCCTCTCTCCTGGGAAGCACCCTGCTGTCCCTGCATTCGGTTCTCAAGGAGTATCTCGGGTGCGAGCTGAACAAGGAGAAGAAGATTCAACGTTCACGGTGGGACCTTCGACCCCTGGCACAGGAACAGCTCCATTATGCGGCCCGTGATGCCGTCTGTCTCATTCCGCTTCAGAAGAAGCTGGATGAAGCATTGAATACCCAGGGACTCACCTGTGCGGCGTCCGAAGCCTTTGAAGAGATGACTGCCGTAAGATGGCGCAAGAAAACGCTCAATAGAAAGGGTTACACGAGAATTCAGGGGTTCGAGGAGCTGAACGAAAGGGGGCAGGAACGTCTCAAACGTCTCTATTATTGGAGATTTGAGAAGGCCAGCAGGATAAACAGGGCTCGATTCATGATTTTATCGGATGATGATTTGATGGAACTTGTGCGCGCCGACATAGATACGCTCGATTCTCTGAAGCGATCAGGGATCCTTTCGTCCAGGAAAGTCGATGAAATCGGAGAAGAAATTATCGAAGCCCTTAAATGGGAACACTGCGATCAGTGACGGTGCATGATGAAGGCACAGGCGACATACAGGCCATCGTGACTGAGGCTGATATCGATCGGTGCAATCCTGTCGCCGATACTGACGATGGGGGGATTCAGCCCCCGTGCTCCTCCAGGACGGAGGATTTTAATGGATTCCTTTCCCCCTGCCCCGTGGGATGCCAGGCGCTCCACAATCAGCGCCCTGGCTTCTTTTGAGAGATCAGGAGGAACCTCTCTGCTTCGGGTACATCGGTTGACACCCGTTACAATCGACTGAAGGTCGCACAATGCGCCCGAAGTGCCAACGCAGTGTACGAAATTTCCTTCGATTCCGGCTTCAAAGAGGACATTGCCCGCGGGAGTATTCACCACTCCCCTGATGCGGCGTCGGGAGATCATTTCTTCAATGTGCACCGTATAGCGGACAGGCGCCCACACTGTCCGGCGGTGGGACTTGCCGACCGCTTTATAGGCTGTTTCCTTGCAGGACCAGAGAGTCCAGAGCATCCGGTCCGGATCGGAGTCGTCCTCAATCCACCGCCGTTCATTCCCTGTAAACACACGGGCAACGAATCGCTCGTCGCGGTGCTTTCCGACCGCGCCGGGCGCAGTAAAATCGACGATATCATTGCCGATATACGGCACCATTTCCCCTCTCCTCACTTTTCCTACTTTTCCTACTTTTTAAACTTTCCCTACAGCGGCATATTCCCGTGTTTCTTCCAGGGACGATCCTCTCGCTTCCCTTCGAGCATGCGCAGGGCCGCAATCAGGGCGGGACGGGTATCCTTCGGTTCGATTATCTGATCGATCAATCCCCGTTTCGCCGCCTGGTAGGGGGTGGCGAAATTCCGCTCATATTCCTCCTGTTTTTGCCGTCTCTCTTCGCCCGTTTCTTTTCGGAAGATGATATTGGCAGCGCCGGCCGCCCCCATTACGGCAATCTCCGCCGTAGGCCAGGCGATGACCATGTCCGCCCCGGTCTGACCGGAACACATGCCCAGATAGGCGCCGCCGTATGCCTTCCGTATCACCACCGTTACCTTCGGTACCGTTGCTTCCGGGTACGCGAAAAGGAGCTTCGCTCCGTGCCGTATAATGCCCCCGAATTCCTGCTGCGTTCCGGGAAGATATCCCGGTACGTCCACAAAGGTAACAATGGGAAGATTGAAGCAGTCGCAGAATCGAATGAATCGCGAAGCCTTGTCCGAGGCACTGATGTCAAGGCATCCTGCCATAAACCGGGGCTGGTTGGCGATAATTCCCACCGGTTTTCCCTCAAGGCGGGCGAAACAGGTGATCATGTTCTTTGCAAAGTGCTGTTGGCTCTCGTAGAACTCTCCATTGTCCACCACAGGGGCGATTATTTTTTTCATGTCGTAGGGGCGGGTGCTCCTGTCAGGAACAATGCTGTTCAGGGATGCTTCGATACGGTCCGCCGGATCTGTGCAGGTGATCACAGGCGGTTTCTCCCGGCAATTGGACGGAAGATACCGTAATAATTGTGTGATCTGGGCAATGCAGTCTTCGTCGGATGCCGCCAGGAAATGGGCCACGCCGCTTTTTTCGTTGTGCGTCATGGCGCCGCCAAGTTCGATGGCCCCGATTTTCTCCCCTGTGGTCGCCTTGATCACCTGGGGTCCGGTAATGAACATCTGGGCATAGTCCTTTTTCACCATATAGATGAAGTCCATGAGCGCCGGCGAGTACACCGCGCCCCCCGCCGAAGGCCCCATGATCGCCGTTATCTGAGGAATTACCCCCGACGCCATGGTGTTGCGGGTAAAAATGCTTCCGTAGCCGGCAAGGGCATCCACTCCCTCCTGTATCCGGGCGCCGCCCGAGTCGTTCAGTCCCACAACGGGGCAGCCCACGGTCATGGCCTTGTCAAGGCACTTGACTGAATTTTCTTCGCATGCATCTCGCCCAGCGATCCCCCCATGACGCTGAAGTCCTGGGCGAAAGCGAACACCTGTCGCCCTTCCACCGTGCCGTAGCCCGTGACCACCCCTTCGCCGGGGGTTTCCATCTTGTCCATTCCCAGCTCCGTTGCGCGGTGCGCCACGAAGGCATCTGTTTCTACGAAACTCCCTTCGTCGAAAAGAAGCCCCAGTCTCTCACGGACGGTGCGGCGTCCCGTATCCCTGATTTTGTCCATGGCGGCGTTGCCCCCTCCCGCTTCGATGCGGGAGCGCGCCTGCAGTAATCTTTTCCGTTTGTTTTCCGTTGTCACCCGGGTTCTCCTTTTTACGCGATTCTGATGATGCTGAAAAAAAACCCCCCGCAGTCCTGGACAGGGATGCCGTGCGATGCCTGTCCAGGGCAGTGCGAGGGGGGGGGATGTATTACGCCTTGTAAAAGCCGGCTTCTTCGGTGCGGTAGCGTCCGCCGTACCGTCTTTTTTCTGCGCTTGCGGGAATACGGTGATGCCGAAGCCCTTTGACCCGGGAAAACCATTCCTCTTCCATGGCAGCCAGTGTTTCTACAATCTGCCGGGCCAGTTCCCGCTGCCCCTTCAGCCCGCCTGCAACGGCGTCCGGTACAAAGGGGACCGCCTCTCCCATGAAGGTTTCTCCACGCCGTGGAATGGCGGAATAGTGCTCCTGGCCTATTCCCCGGAGAAACACACAGAGTATGCGGCAGTGGTCACTTTTCTGGGCCAGGCGGCCCACACCGTAGGAAAAGGAATCAGTGTCGACCCTGCCGGTGCGGGTGCGTCCCCCCTCGGGGAAGATAAGAAGATTCGATCCGCTGTTAAGAAGGTGGACACACTTTTCCATCGTTTCTTTCATCTTGCCTCTGTCTCCCCCTCGGCTGATGGGAATGCACTTGGTGAGATAACAGAGGATGGTGAGCACGATATTTTTCTGAAAGTTGGCCCGTTCCGGCAGATTCCAGGGCATATCCCTGTAATGTCCAACATAGTGGTGCAGAGGCATCATGGCATGGGCCAGAATGACTGAATCGATCATTGTCAGATGATTCGCGCAGATGATCCAGCCGCCCCGGTCTTCTCCCATGGCCGCCCGCACCTGTGCCCGTAATTGGTTCAGGTCCTTTATGCGGTATCCCATTGCCTTGAGCACGACAAAGGTAAGCGGTGCCAAAAAGAGCACCGATATCCACCCCAGGACATATTGAAGCCGTAAAGAATATTTAGTGGTGCGTTTCATGGCCCGTCTATGACAGTTTCTTTTTTATCACGGACACGGCATCACCGATGGTCCGAATCGTGTCGGCGTCGTCGTCATCAATTTCGATGTCGAATACATCCTCGCACTTGATGATGATGTCCACAAGGCGGGCCGAATTTACCTTTAGATCATCAAGGATGTGGGTGTTTTCGGATACCCCGTCAAGGGCGGAGACATCCTTTACATAGGGTTTTAAAATACCGACCATTTCTTCAAAAATTGCTGCATTTTCCATAATCATTCTCCTTACGTGAGTGTTATTTTTTAATAGTGTTACTGTGATCCCGGGATGTCAGGGTTGCCATTTTTTGAAAATGAGGCAACTATTGACGTCGCCGAAGCCGAAACTCGATTTTGCCACGATGTTCAGATCGGGAATCTCCATGACCTTTTGTGGAATTTTATCTCCGAATGCCTCGATCTCCGGGTGCACATCGTCACAGTTAATCGAGGGATGGAGAAATCCTTCCTGCAGCTGCACGGCTACGGCCACGCTTTCGATGGCGCCGGCGGCGCCCAGGCAATGACCGATCATGGATTTTGTCGATTGAATCATGGGGAAACGATCGGGTCCCCTGCCGAGCGCCGCCGACCAGTTCTTCACTTCCGAAGGATCGGCAAAGGTGGCCGTCAGATGTCCATTGATTGCGTCGATGTCGTCTGCGGTAATTCCCGCGTCGGCTATGGCCTGCTGGATACATCGCTGCACTCCTTCGGGATTGGGTGCGGTCATGCTGCCCCCGTTTCTCTGCCCGCCGGAGTTTACCGATCCGCCGATAAGTTCGCAGTAAATGCGTGCTCCCCGTGCAAGAGCCGTATCAAGATCCTCGAGGAGCAACACCGCGGCCCCCGATCCGGGAACAAACCCGTTTGCCGAGGCGGAAAGCGGGCGTGATCCCTCCTCCGGTGAATCGTTGAATTTTCGGGCAATGACGCGCATGGCGTCGAAGCCGGCCCAGATAAAGGGAGACGCTCCTTCCGAACCGCCGGCAAGCATCCGTTTCGCCTGTCCCGTCCGTATCCGCCAAAAGGCCTCGTTGATTGCCTCCGTACCGGTGCTGCAGGCCGATGAATTCGATGTTACCTGGTTTCCCAGGCCCAGAAGGCCGCCCACACGGGCGCTGGTGCCGCTGTTCATGACCTGCTCTACGATGCGGCTTCCCAGACGCCGTGTTTTTCCTTCCTTGACCATGGGAACCACCTGTTGTGCGATGGTATCCATCCCGCCGATGCCGCTTCCTAGAATCGCGCCGGTATCCCAGTCTACATGACCGTTTTCTTCCAACAGACTGAATCCGCTGTCTTTCCAGGCGTCGACCGCTGCCACCGAGGCATATCCTATGTTGTCGTTGATCGAGAGAAGCTTTTCATGATCGAAGTAGCGTGCGCGCACTTCGCTGAAATTCTCCGGCACCCCCCCTATCTGACAGGCGAATTTCAGGTCCGCCAGTTCCTGTATGAACCGGATTCCCGGTTTTCCTTTTCGAAGGGCCTTTCTGAATTCCTCCAGTCCTATCGCGTTGGGTGCGACGACGCCCAGGCCGGTGATTACCACTCTATGTCTCATTGATTGTCACTCCTTTTCCTGTCAATATGCCGGAACAGGCCAGTCGGCCATCCTCCTTTTCCAGCGTAATTTTTGTTTTAAGGTTCCCCCTGCGCAGATATACCTTTTCACCCCGCACTCTTACGCGCTCGCCGGGGCTGACCAGGGCGCTGAATTCCACGCCGTCGGCCATCGCAAACAGTGTGGTCATGTTTCTTATCCGTTCGGCGCTGATGCCCCGGCGCAGGAGAAGATAAATGCCGAAGGCGACAACGCCGGTCTGCGCCATTGTCTCCACCAGAATGACTCCCGGGGTCACCGGGCAGTCCGGGAAGTGACCCCGATAAAAATATTCGTCTTCTTTGAAACGGTAGGTTCCCACGATAGACTCGTCGTTCAGTTCGAGTATGTCGTCGATAAAACGGAACGGCGCCTGCTGCGGAACCAGATCCAGTATCTCTTTGACCGCGATTCCGTTAGCCTCCATAAAGTCCTCCACTGACATGAATCACCGTCCCCGTGATGTAGGTGCCGCGGCGTGCGAGAAAGGCCACCATGTCCGCCACCTCCTCAGGGGTTCCCATGCGTGCCAGGGGAATGTTTGAGAGGATCCTGTCACGAACCTCGGCGGGGAGTGTTTCCGTCATGGCCGTTTCGATAAAGCCCGGCGCCACCGAGTTGATCAGAATATTGCGTCCCCAGAGTTCTTTGGCCAGCGACTTCGTGAAGGCGTCGAGGGCGGCCTTTTCCATGGTATAGGGAATCTGTCCGCCGTTCCCCGTATGGGCCACCACGCTGGAGATATTGATGATCCGGCCGTTTCCGCTTCTCAGCATGAAGAGGCGAAGCACACGTTTCGTGAGGTACCAGGCGCCGCGCACCACCGATCGCTGCAGGTCGAATTCGTCGATTTTCATGCTGTTGATGTCCTTGTCGATGGAAATTCCCGCATTATTGACAAGTACATCGAGACGACCCGCCTCGGACTTGACTGATTTCACCAGTTCGTCCACTTCGTCGGGATTTGAGAGATCGGCGCGGAGAAGAAACCCGTCTTCGATATCATCCAGTACCTTCTGTGCCTCCTTTTCGCTTGAACGGTAATGAATCCCCACACGGAATCCTTCCGCTGCAAGGGCGCGGCAGCAGGCCGCACCGATTCCCCTGCCGCCCCCCGTCACCAGGGCTACCGGCTTTGTGCCGGATTCAACGGATGCAGATGCGCTTCGATTCGAATCCATGTCAGTTCCTTTCCTCGTTCCCTCGCGTGATCATCCCCCCACGGCTGTTGGCCGACTCCAACGGGTAATCGGGATAGGCAATCCCCCTGAAGGTGCCCGTGCGGGCCCGCTGCACCGTCATGATCAACTCATTGTCCACAAAGACCCTGCCGTCGGCGATGGCAAGACTTGCGCCGGAATCCTTGAGATTGGAAAAGCGGAGGATATCGAGTTCGTAACGGATAATCCGGTTGAAGGGGCGAATCTGTCCATTGAAGCTTACTTCGTCACATCCCAGGGCCCGTCCCGATCCAAGGGCCTGCCGCCAGACGCAGTAAAATCCGAGCAGCTGCCAGATTGCATCGACGCAGAGACAGCCGGGAAGCACGGGATCGCCCGGCATGTGACACTGAAAATACCAGCCGTCCAGTCGCACATCCTGTTCTGCGATAATTGTTCCTTTTCTACCGTTTTCCGTAATCGATACGATCCGATCGGGCATCAGAAACGGCGGCGCCGGCAAACGGGCGTCGAAATGCTCCGGTGGATCGTCCACAAGACGGCCATAGGCGAAGCCGATCAAATCCGTGAGAGAAAAACTGTTTTTTGTAATAAATTCCTGATAGGTCATGTCTTATTTCACTTCCATCATCATTGAGGCCCAGGTGAGTCCCGATCCCACTACCACCATGGCGATACGGTGGCCGGGACGCAGATCGTCCCAATGCTGACTCAGTACCGCAGGGGCAGAGGAACATCCCGTATTGCCGAAAGTGTCCACGTTGAACCAGTGACTTCCGTTCTCGATGCCGCATCGCTCGCACACCGTCGTCAGCATGCCCAGATTGGCCTGATGACCGATGAATTTAAAGCCCTTCGTTCTGTTGCCGGCGCCGTTCATGAGGCGGCGAACCCCTTCGGTGGTTTTCCTGATCGCAAATCCCTGCACGGCATTGCCGTCCTGGGAAAAATAATTGAACCGGGGTATCATGACCTTATTCCATCCCTGCGGGTTGGAATCGATGAGGCAGTCGGTGACGACGATCTCGGAAGGAACGGCCAGCGAGACCACTGCGGCGCTGCTTCCGTCTCCGAAAAGGGGAACCACCCGGCGATCGCTGTAATCCACCGTCTGGGTGAGGCTTTCGGGGTTTACGATAAGAATATATGTGGGCAGTTCCTCCGGTTTCATTGAAGAGAGGAGGCGCAACTGGGTGCCGAAGGTGCTGCAGGCGGAGGTGATGTCAAAGCAGGGGACCGTAATGTCCAGTTCCGTTGCCACTGACGATGCCTCAGCCGGCGAGACATGATCCGGCGCCGATGAGCCGGAAATCACCATGCCGATGTCAGCGGCTTCGATACCGGCGCGCTCGATCGCCATGCGCGCGGCAAAAGCCCCCATCTGGCCGTGATCATAGCGGCTGGCCTCCCTGGCGGCCCGGGGATCGCTGTTTTTCGTTGATCGTATATAATCCAGGGGCAGGGCAGTGCGCCGGGTTTTTATGCCCACCCGTTCCATAATCCATTCCTCGCTGCAACCGATGTCCAGATCGGCGAGGAACCCGTTGGTAATAATAGTTTCAGGGTGAAAGTGTCCTAATCCGTGAAGATACACCATGGCTATACAATCTCTCTTCCGATGATCATGTCCTGCACTTCCCTGGTGCCCTCATAGATGTCGATGATGTGGGCGTCGCGGGCGAGCTTCGATATTTCGTATTCCGTCATGAATCCATACCCGCCGTGGAGATGGAGCCCTTCGGTGGTGCAGAAAAGGGCCGCCTCGGCAGCGGTGTTCTTTGCAAGCGACGCATACATGCCCCGATCCTCGGCCCTTTCCTGCACTTTGCAGGCAGCCTTCATCAGCGCCGCATCGGCAAGTTCCACCTTTTTCCACATCTGCACGAGAGTGTTTTGCGCCACCGGCATATCGCAGATCCTTTTGCCGAACTGCCGGCGTTCCCTCGTGTAGGCCACGGTCACATCAAAGGCCCGCCGTGCCAGTCCCACTCCGATTGCGGCGACCATGGGGCGGGCGTAATCGAGCACATCCACGGCATAATGGAATCCGAGTCTCCGGTTGCCGATAATCTGGTCGTCGTCTATGGGAACGTCTTCGAAATTGACCGTTGCCGTATTGGACAGGCGCTGTCCCAACTTGTCTTCCGGTTTTCCCGTCGTGATGGTTCCTCCCCCGGGAAGGTTGATTTCCCTGGCCCCTGAAGGGAGCGTTACGATCTTGGCGTCTTTCAGCTTGGTATAGGGGATAATCAGGCAGGCGACCATAAGGCCGTTAGGCTTACCCACCTTGCAGAAGACGGTGAACTGTGAGGCAAAGGAGGCGTTGGTGATGAAACACTTTTCCCCGTTGAGAATGTACCGTCCGTCGGGTCCCTTTTTAATGAAGGTCTTCATGGCGCTGTTGTCCGAACCGGCTTCCGGTTCGGTCAGACAGAATGAAGAAATAATCGGCTGTTCCGTAAAGGGACGCAGAAAAGATTCTTTTTGCGCCTCCGTCCCGTGCATGGCGATGACCACGTTTGCCAGATCGTTGCACATGGCCGACGTGGAGATGCCGGTATCTCCGTAAGAAAGTTCCTTTATGATAAGTGCAGTGGAGACGATATCAATCTCGTAGCCGCGGATTTCCTCCGGAAGAGAGAGATTCATCAGGCCCAGATCCCATGTTTTCTCTATGAGCGAATAAGGAAAGAGGTGTTCCTTTTCCAGATTCATGATGCCGGGGGAAATTTCCTGTTTTACAAATTTTCGCACAGTGTCGATGTACATCCGCTGCTCGTCGGAGAGACTCAGATCCATTATGATTCCTTCCTTAAAACTCAGATTGTATTAAGTGGTACTCTTTTCAAAAGTCCTGCGTGCTGCGGTAAAAGTGGTGACCGATGTGCAGGAGACGTCGATGCTTTTAAAAAAATCCCTCAGGGGGCGGCCCGGTCCCATTTCGATAATCGATGCGTTTCCGGCGGCCAGTGCATGCATGTTGTCGGTCCACCGGACGGTGCCGGAAAGCTGCGAAACGAGCCGGTCGATAATTTTTTCGCTGCTGTTTTCGTGAAAACCGCCGCTGAAGTTCGAGGTGACGGAAGACGCACCTTCGGGATGAATGGTCGATTCAATGTCCTTCAATACCGTCCGGAAGGGCTCTTTTATCGTTTCCATGAAGCGGCTGTGAAATGGGGCGCTTACCGTGAGGGGCACATAGCGGAAGGCCCCCCTGGCGCCCAGTATATCAGTGAGGCGAGTTTCCGCCTCTGCAAGGCCCTTCGTTTCGCCGCTTATGACCACCTGCCGTGCCGAGTTGAGGTTTGCGATATCCACGGGAAGATCACTGAGAATTGCCGCAAGTTCTTCCTTATCGAGATTGTCTGCAATTAACGCCGCCATGCCCCCCATGCCGACAGGGGTTGCCTGCTGCATGAGACGGCCGCGTTCCCGCACGACTCTCAGAGCGCCCGGGAAGGGCAGAACGCCTGCCGTCACCAGTGCAGTGTATTCGCCGAGGCTGTGGCCCCCGAAACGCGCCGGGCGCAGACCATACAGATTGTCTATGACCCTGAACATGGCGATTTCCGTTGCAAGGATGCAGGGCTGGGCATATTCGGTCAGGTTGAGGCGTTCATCTTCTTCAAAACAAAGTGCCGCCACATCAAAACCGAGCGCCTCCGATGCCTCCTGATAGGTGGCTTTCCCGATACCGCTTTCGTCGTAGAAATCCCTGCCCATCCCGGTTTTTTGCGATCCCTGCCCGGGAAAGACAAGGGCGATCGATTGAGAGTCCATGTAGATACCTTTCTTGCGCATAATGCTTCGAGAGCTTAAAAAAATCCTCTAACTTCAATGTTGTTATGCCGGACGCGATCCGGCATCCAGGTTTCTTAGATAGTTCCTGGATTCCGGGTCGCGCTTCGCTTCCCCGGAATGACTATGAGATGTGATAAAGCTCTCCATTCAGCAGTTCTATATGAGCAGAATGCGTGCCAGAAAAGCGCGGCGCGCCGAGATTTCGGGAGGTCTCCTTGATTTCGATGGGTTAGGGTATGAGGGTAGATTTCACCGCGTACTTCCATTGCGGGAAATATTGCAAAAAAGTGCGTAATGAGTTTCGCACTGGGTGCACGGTTACGCAGGCAGGAACTATTACTTCCGGTAGACGATGGTGCCTCCCACAATGGTCATCTCAGGGCGCATCTCCCTGATTTCTTCCGGCGATATGGTGAGAATATCCCGGTCCAGCACCGTCATGTCGGCCAGCTTTCCCGGTTCGATGGTACCCTTGATATGTTCCTCGAAGGAGGCGTAGGCGGCGTTGGCGGTGTACAGACGCAGCGCCTCTTTTACGGGAATCGCCTGCTCGATCCCGATAGTTTCGCCGGTATAACTTCTGCGAGTCACGGCGCTGTAAATCTGCTGGGCGATGTTGCCGGAAGTGACAAACCAGTCCGAATTTCCCACGGAGATGATGCCCTTTTCAAGATAGGTCTTGTGGGGGAAATAGCCCCTGATGCGATCCGCTCCCAGGCCCAGCAGATGGGCGGCGCCCAGCTCGTAGATAAACCCGACCGATGACGACGGCACTACGCCCAGCCGTTTCATCCGGTCGATTGCCGCGGTCGTAGGCAGGCTGCAGTGCTCGACGGTCATGCGGTGATTCGCATCAGGTCGTTCCTTCAGGGCCAGTTCGATGGCGTCGAGTACGATGTCGATGGCGCGGTCGCCGATGGCGTGGGTGAGGGGACGCAGGCCGGCCTTGTGAGCGGCGACGATGCCTTCGGTGAGTTCCTCTTTCGGTATGACCGTAATGCCGTATTCATTCGGCTCATTGGCATAGGGTTCATACAGGGCGGCCGTCCAGCCGCTCATGGAACCGTCACACATAAACTTTGTGCCGTAAATCTTCAGGCGGTCGCTTCCGAATCCGGCGCGGATGCCGAGAAACCTTAACGAATCCAGATATCCCGGAAGTTCCAGCAATGGTAACCCCGGAATCATGACGCCCACCCGCAGGGGCAAGCGGTTTTCTGCCAGCAGTTCCTGGTAGGCCGTCAGTGCTTCCCGGCCCACGGCGGCGTCATTGAAGGAGGTCACACCCCAGGCGGCAAGCTGGCGGCAGGCCGCGATGATCCCCTCCTTGAAGTCGGCGACCGTATAGCGGGGAATATGGGTTCTCACGAGCGTTTGAGCCGTTTCTCTCAGCACCCCCGTCGGTTCGCTGGTGTGAGGGTCCCTGTCGATACGGCCGCCCTCCGGATCAGCGCTGTTCCTTGTGATGCCGGCCAGGGCGAAGGCGGCACTGTTCGCCACGGCCAGGTGGCCGTCGGTGCGCGCCAGAAACACGGGATGATCCATCGTCGCCCCGTCAAGGTCTCTGCGGGAGGGGTGGCGCTTCTCCTTCAGTCTTTGATCGTTGTAGCCGAATCCCTTCAACCATCTGCCCTTCGGAAGCTCCCGTGCCTTGTTTTCTATAAGTGCCGTAATCTCGTCGATGGAACGAGCCTGCCGAACATCAACCTCGAAGCACATATTCAGTCCCACAATGGAGGCGTGACAGTGATTTTCCACGAGGCCCGGCGTGACGGTTTTCCCCTCGAGATCGATTATGTCGCTTCCCCTTCCGGCAAGCGACATAATATCTTCCGTCGATCCTACCGCAAAAATGAGCCCGTTCTTGACGGCAACCGCTTCGGCGGTGTCGTCATTGGCGTTCATGGTCACGATGTTCCCATTTTTTAAAATCAGGTCTGCCGTGCAAAAATCGGCCATGGCGATTGTGCTCCTTTCGATGTCGGTTATTGCGGGAGAAGAGAGTTCATTCCCGATCTTTCCAGTACGTCTTCAAATATTGTGCGTACCATACTACAAAAAAATAAATATATTGCAATCAAAAGACAAATTTGGCATAGAATGAATTCACAACCTTCCAAAACGTTCGGACCCTCGCCGGTAGAGAGGGATATCGTGTGTCATATAACATAGTGGTGTCCGAACCGCACATACCTCGACGACATCAGAAAACAAACGGCGTCATGTTCCATTCAGCGGTGCCCGGTATGATGACAAGAGTTTCAGAAGAACAAAGTCATAAAGATGTCAAAACAACGATGATCTATACCCACGTTCTTAATAGGGGAGGCAAGGGCGTGAAAAGCCCCGTGGACGACTTGTAAAAAAAGTGTAAGGGTATTACATGGAAACAATATAACACCACAGATTAAATGAGTTAAAAGATCCAATTAACTGTAATAATTGTAGTTATGACAACGCAACGAGCGGGTACTTATCCCGCAACATTGCTGCCTAATTTTGATACGAAGAAACAATCTACTCATTGTTGAACTAAGCCGCTACGCGGCGGTATTTTAAGTAAAAATGGTCGTTCTTTGACAATTGAATAGCGTACATTGTTGCTGTCCTGATCGTTCTTCTTTTTGTAAGGATGATTCATCATTCATGCAAGAAAGGAGAAAAGATATGGGAAGACTGCGCGATCAGATGAAACGCGATATGGAGCTGCGCCACCTCAGCCGGAGGACGCGGGAATGCTATCTGGAGCACATGCGCAGATTTGTGCGTCACTTTGGGGCGTCGCCGGAGACGTTGGGAGAAGAAGAGATCAAGACCTATCTTCACTATCTCATCGAAGAGAAGAAGGCTTCTCAGTCAACGGTGAGTCAGACTTACAGCGCCCTGAAGTTTTTCTATGAGACGACATTGAAGCGCGACTGGATCTCCTACCGGATACCTCGTGCGAAGAAACAAAAGAGCCTACCTGCGGTTTTTTCGCCGGAGGAGGTGCGGGCCGTTCTTTCGGTCGTCGGCAATCTGAAGCATCGGGCCATTCTCATGACGATCTACTCGGGAGGATTGCGGCTCAATGAAGCCGTGCACCTGAGAGTGTCTGACATCGACAGCGAGCGCATGGTGATTCGCATACGCCAGGGGAAGGGCAACAAAGACCGCTACACCCTGCTGGCCAAACGGACCCTGGAAGAACTGCGGTTTTACTGGTCGCAGTGCCATCCCGTGAACTGGCTCTTCTTCGGCAAAGACAAGTGGTCGCCTCTTTCAGTGTCAAGCGTCCAGAAAGCCTTTAAAGATGCGCTGCTCAGAGCGGGCGTTAGGAAAGCGGGGAGCGTCCATACCCTGCGCCACAGCTTTGCCACCCATCTCTTGGAGAACGGGGCGGACCTGTACCACATACAGCGGCTTCTGGGGCACGCCAGCCCCAAGACTACGGCCGTTTACCTCCACCTCTCTCGAAAGGACTTTGAACGGATCGCCAATCCCCTCGACGTGATCGCCGCCTCGCGGGACAGCGTTCTTTAGCGGGTCGCCGTTTCATGCGTGGAACCACGGAAGTGGCCCAGGTCTTCCGTGAATTTGGGGAGGCCTATCGAGATATCCATGGCGGCAGAATGGCCGGACGACACCACCGGGCGATGCGAGCCATTGAACTATGCCGGACCGCCGCGCTTGGCGGACATGTGGATGAATGCGACCATTGCGGTGCCGTTCGGATCTCCTACAACTCCTGCCGGAATCGCCACTGCCCCAAATGCCAGGGACTGAAGCGAGAGCTGTGGCTGGAGGCAAGAAAAAAGGACTTGCTGCCCATTTCCTACGTGCATATCGTTTTCACGATTCCCCAGGAACTTCGACCGCTGGCCCTGCGGAACCAGAAGACCCTCTACCACATACTTTTCAAGGCCGCCTCCGAGACCATCATGGATCTTTCCCGCGATCATCGTCATCTGGGTGCTGAGATCGGCTGCATTGCCATCCTGCACACCTGGTCGCAGAGCCTGATCGATCATCCCCATGTTCACTGCATCGTGACAGGCGGCGGACTTTCCCTTGACGGGGAGCGATGGATTCCGGCGAAGGAGGACTACTTCCTGCCGGTCAAGGTTCTTTCCCGGCTCTTTCGGGGTAAGTTTCTTCACTATCTCAAAAAAGCCTACGAAGCAGCCGATCTGAGATTCCCCGGCAAGATCGAGGCCCTAAAGGAACGGGCGATCTTTCGACAGTTCGTTGCCGATCTTTATCGCAAAGAGTGGGTTGTCTACTGCAAGGAACCTTTCAGAAGCGTAAAACATGTCATCGAGTATCTCGGTCGCTACACCCACCGTGTGGCCATCTCGAACGACAGAATTATTAGGATAGGCACTCACGATGTTACCTTCCGAGTGCGCGATCCGTCAAAGGAAGGCGCAACCAAGCTCATGACCCTCGACGCCTTCGAGTTCATCCGTCGCTTTCTCCTGCACATTCTCCCCGATCAGTTCATGAAGATCCGCTATTACGGACTGCTGAGCAACCGAAACCGAAAGAGAAAGCTTGCTCAGTGCAAAAAGCTCCTCGGCATACCGGAACAGGCAGAGAAAAATGATTCCCCCAAAGAACCCTGGGAAGAGACATTCCTCCGGGTGACCGGCGTTGATCTTCGGATATGCCCCCATTGCGGCAAGGGAATCATGGTGCGGAAGGAGGTTCTTCTGTCACAAACCGGTAGGTGGCCTCCATAGAAAGGGATGTTGATCAATGATTGCAGTCGAATATCGGAACACCAAAAGATTGCGTCGGATCTGTGCGCCCTTTTCGGAGATATGTCTCAACATCCACGCCACCGAAGGCAGCATCAACAGCGCTCACAGCAACAAAGGAGCATTTTTTGCCGGGCTTTTTCGTAAAAACGCTATTCAATCAATGACCATATCGATATTTTAATGGAAAAATAGGACGAAGCCGCGTTATTGAATCCCCATAGGGAAACACCGAGTTGCGGCTTAGTCCAACAGGATTGTATGCGGAATTATGGCTAACTCCGCATACAACCTTAAATGTTGGACGAAGCCGCGTTATTGAATCCCCATAGGGAAACACCGAGTTGCGGCTTAGTCCAACAGGATTGTATGCGGAATTATGGCTAACTCCGCATACAACCTTAAATGTTAGCCTTCTGGAGGAGACACAATGATCAAAATCTCATGTTGTGTTTCAACAATTCTCATTACCTTAGCATTATTGAATGGGTGTGCCACAGAAAGAGTGATTTGCCCTATCATTTCTGGAACTCCGCGTACACATCTCGTAATATCTCCTGCAATCCTTGGTTCTGTATTCGATGGGCGAACATCGCAAATACCAAATGATGCAGCAGCAATACTTCAGACGGACCTAAGCCGATTATATGGTTCATCTATTGAATGGACAGACTACTTCCAAAAAACACCTGCCGGTCGAGTTTCTATTCGCATTCGAATTGTAACACTGGGTTCTTCGTTTGGAAGTCGTTTAGTGTCATCAGTTGATTTTTTAAATTCTGTAGATTCAGCAAAGATAAATGCAGTTGGCCCATGGGGTCCTGTTGTTGGATCTATATCGTCTGAGCAGACGGTTTTTGGGTGTACATTTTCCGGCGAAGGCTGGTGGAACGGAGCTGCATGGCTTGATTTGGAAGTGCAAGATAATCGAGGGCAGAATCCAATTACTTTTACGATGCCGATTGTCGCTGAACATCGTGAGTCAAATATGTGGGGTTACTCATCAGGAGATAAAGCAGCAAGAGTAGCTTGGGAAAGAGTCGCAGTTCAACTTACAAGAGCTTTGGATACAATTGCTCGTATTATCCGAGATCATCAGTAATAAGGCAAGGAGATCAAATATGGCTCGTCCAAAAGAGATTGATTTATATCAAAATTTAATAACCTCTAGATTTTCATTTCTTCCTAGAGGCACCAGAACCATTTATGAAATTTACAGTGCTGTTAAAGCCCAATATCCAGCACTTTGCGACGATACTTATTACTGTTCTGAAAACTGTCGCTCAGGTAATAATCAGCCTGAATGGAATCATACTGTTAGAAACGCTCTTCAATTCCTTAAGTCAGAGAATGGAACTATTACCTATACTGGTCAAAGAGGCTTCTGGAGATTTAGATAAAATATGAAAACACATTGGGCTAACCACAGCATGCAGGCGGACGCGGGCTGCCGCCCGCGCCGCTGATGCTGGCCGTTCATCCCGACCGCAAGCGGTCGGGATGAACGGGGCCGCGACTGTCGCCACGTGCCGCCGCCTGCGGCGGACGAACACGCGGCTTGATCTGCCGGTCCTCAGAAAATTACAATTTTCTTCGGACCGCAGCTCAGCCGCGGCCCCGTTAGAGCACAAAAATTTTTACAGCACAATTATGAAAAAATTTTCGTTTAAACTAAAACGTCTTTCTGATTATTCGGATGATAATTTAATTGCAGAAATTAAAAGAGTTTGTAGGCTTGTATCAAGCGGTACCCTTTCTACCGCAGAGTTCCAAAAACATTCTAAAGTAGGTCTTACCACTGTTCGTAGACGCTTCGTAAGTTGGAAAAACGCACTAACGATTTCCGGATTCCCTCATTTATACAATACGCCAACATTATCTGAAAAAACTCAACGCCAGGGCGCAAAAGCAATGGATGATGAGGTGCTTTTACAAGTTATAGAAGTTGCGCGAACGCTTGGAAAGGAAACGTTAACAGTTAATGAGTTCAGAGATCACTCAACTATAAGTCCAGATACAGTTCGCAGAAGATTCGGCTCATGGAATGCGGCATTAAAGCGTGCAGGACTCCAAGCAAAAACACATGGGCGACGATATACAGAAGAAGAGTGTTACGAGAATATTTTGTTAATGTGGTCTACCCTTGGTAGGGAGCCATATTATCGAGAAATGTCAGCACCGCCGTCTAAAGTTGGTGGAAAAGCATATATTGTAAAGTGGGGTACGTGGAATAAAGCTCTTGAGGCATTTGTGGAATATGCAAACTCCGACCAGCCCGCTCCGCCTCCGACCATTAATGGTCCGAAGCAGAGGAAACAATCAGTACCAGTTCCAGAGAGAAGAGATATACCTCTTGGGCGTCGATGGAAAATTTTAAAGAGATCAAACTACAAATGTGAAAAATGCGGTCGAAGCCCGGCCAATACAGCAAACCTTGAGCTACATGTTGATCATATCGTTCCTTGGTCAAAAGGCGGAAAGACGGTAATTGATAATCTACGAACGCTCTGCAATGAATGTAATTTCGGTAAAGGAGCGTCCATCGAGTAAAGCTCTAACAAGCGGCTAGAGAGGGACGCGGCAAAAAATCGCGGCGCGCCCCTCATCCACAACGTTAGGGAGGGATTATGAACGATAAATTATTTAGAAATTCAAGCCCTTTTGAAGATTTAAAGAAATTAAATAGAGAGTATGGACGACTATCCAAATCTGTCGGACAAGACATCAACGAGCATGTTGATCATGCAATTAATTTCGCATTAACAGCATGGCATCTAACGGATAAGGTTTTTAATTATCCCGATACTAATAAGGCGTTAGAAGAAAAAGGATGCGAAACTTGGAAAATATTTTTTGAAAAGGTTTACCGGCTGTGTCCTGAACTTCAAATTTGTCACGATTTGTCGATCATTTATAAACATTATCACAATAGCACAGTGAATATTGTGAAGTCCGCGAAGCAAGCTTCAAAAGGGGGAATTTCAAAAGTTAATGGTGTGCCAATTACTAAAATTTCCAAGATTAATGGCGTTCCAATTTCTCAAATTAAAAAAATTAATGGCATATCAATTTCCCCTACTGAAGAACTGATTATTGAGACAAAAGATGGAATTGAAACAAGTTTTATGAAGATTGCTGAATCTGTAAAAAATTTTTGGCAAGAAGAAATTGAATCACTAAATCCCTAACAAGCGCATGCACGCGGACGTCCGCCTTCGCCACGAAGCGGCTACGGCAGGCCGCCGGTGATGCGCAGGCGTTAGGATTACTAGTAGACGAAGAGTGAAGAAAATGAAAACATTATCAGTCCTCATAATTTGTAGATAAATTCATAGGGAGAATTGCATTGAGTCGTGATTGGGAGAGTACTTTTACCTTTTGGGCACAGTCGCCCAGTAAGACTGAGCAGGAACGCTGTGAGCGAGTCATTCGAGCTATTAAAGCCGCAGTTAGTCAAAGCCCGAAACTTCAACATAGAAAAATACAAGTCTTCACACAAGGATCGTTTCGCAACCGTGTTAATGTTCGTCAAGACAGCGACGTAGACGTTGGTGTGATGCTCTACGATTACTTCCTCTCACAGTATCCAGAAGGGAAAAAGCATGCCGATTTTGGAAACAGTGATGCTGGCTACTCTTTCTCACAGTTCAAAAATGAGTTAGAGGGAGCCCTCGTCGATTACTTTGGCATCGCTGCAGTAAAACGAGGTAACAAGGCCTTTGATATCAAAGCAACTCAGACACGAGTTGAAGCTGATGTTGTGCCACTTTTCGAATTTCGACATTATTGGGACAATGGTAGTTATCGTGCAGGAGTTGCTCTTTACCCCGACAATAGCATACGCAGAATCGAGAATTATCCTGAGCGTCTAGTAGATTACTGGCCATCTACTCCGTTGCACTACGAAAATGGTGTCTCAAAAAACAGCTCCACAAGTCAACGCTTTAAAGGAATGGTTCGCATCTTGAAGAAATTGCGTATTGAATTGGAGGACTTAGGCAACGATCAGGCAAAAGCCGTTCCTGGTTATCTTCTTGAATGTCTTGTATGGAATGCACCAAATTGGTGTTTTGATAAGTATACTTGGGTAGACCGCGTCCAGTCAGTGCTAAGATATCTATGGCAGAATACTAACGAAGTGACAAATTGCGATAAATGGTGTGAAGTTGATGACATCAAATACCTCTTCCATGTAGTGCAACCATGGACACGAGAACAAGCACACGCTTTTATTAATGCGGCGTGGGATTATGTTGGAGTAAAGCCAATATGAAACTTGATCGACTCCATATTACAGCTTTCCTTGCCATTGCCGTGATCATTTGGCTGATTGTGCTGTTATGTCAGGGCACACCTATATCTTGGTCTCATGCCCGCCCCTTCAGTGTTGTTGTCAGCTGCTTAGTCGGGCTCGGATTACTCTTTGAATTTGTCTTATGGCGTCACTCATTTCTTCACGGTTGGTTCGTCAAGCGGCCCGATCTTAGGGGAACATGGCGTGTCGAACTCCAATCAAGTTATGTAAGCCCCGAAACCAATGAACGTGTCCCAATGATTGTTTGCTATATGGGCGTCAAGCAGACGCTTTCTAAGCTTCAAATGCATCTAATGACCCCTGAATCTGAGTCATGGTTTATCGCGGACCATGTAAGACCGTCACCCAATGGTAACGGTTTCCAAATTATCGGGGTTTATACTAATGAGCCCAATGTTCACCTCCGAGACGAAAGAATTAGTGAGATGCACCAAGGTGCCATCATCATTGAGACTCACGGGCCGAGTCTGAAACCAGAAACACTTACTGCAAAATACTGGACTGATCGTAAAACTACTGGAACGATGGATTTTACCTCACGTATCGATGATTTATGTACGCGATTCTCAGACGCACAAGGTGCATTTTCAGTTGAAGGGGAAAGTAAATCCTAACATCGGCATCCAAGCGGACCCTCGTACCTCGGGCCGTTGATGCCGGGCGTTGGACGGAGGAAAAGAAGGAGAACCAGTCGCAACCATGGACAAGGCGATCGACATCCTGCAGTTTCTCCGGAAAAGGCTGCACTTCGCTGACGGCTTGGTTGTGCTCCTGCTGGCGGCCGAAGCGCTCTACTACGGTGTTGTGCGGGCAGTCGGCCGCGACGTAGTACTGTTGCTGAATTCCTTGGGCTGCGACGGGGCACTCGGGTGGTGTCGTGCGTTCTATCTGCTTGGGTTCCTTCTCGCGCCTTTCATCGCTGCGGGGTTCTGGTCCCGGATTCGCTCGGTTCCACGTTTCAAGAGGAACGAGCTTGGTATTCTCTTCGCCCCCAATGCAGCACCAGCCACACAGGACGTGATAGACCGACTGTTTGTCCATCTGAGGCAAGAGATCAAGTCCCATGAACTGGGAGTGCGGTTCCATCTCAAGCGCCTACCTCCCAACCTTTCTCTGGACTCAGCAGAAGAGGCCACGCGCATGCTGCGGGAATCCCGTGGCGTTGTTGCTGTTTGGGGGCCATTTGAGCAGCAGGAGTCAGCTGATGGGAAGACAACAGGGTTCTCCAAGCTCTCCTGTTCATGGTCGTGATAAACTGAGCCAAAAATGGTCGTTTAAAAGTGAGCCACTTAGAGGTGGAGTTAATGAGATGAATGAGTAAAGTATGGTTATTTATCTCAGAGTAATCGAGGTGGCTGATTTGAAAAAAAGGAGACCGTTTTGGACATATTGTTATTACAGAGAAGAGGACTGAGCCAGAGGCACATTTCACGGAAGCTGGGGATCAGCAGGAACACGGTGAAGAAGTATATAGAGAATCAAGGGGATCAGGGAGTTACGAGAGAGAAGGCGAAGCGCAAGAGTCTCGTAGATCCCTATAGGGACAATATTGCGGCATGGTTGGAGGAAGACGGCGAGTACAGGGCCACCCTGCTCTATGATCGGCTCCGTGCAATGGGATTTACCGGAAGTTATGAAATCGTGAAAAGGCAGGTGCATCAGCTCAAAGCGGAACAACAGCGCGTGGCCTATATGCGGTTTGAGACGGAGCCGGGCTTTCAGGCGCAGGTGGATTTTGGTGAATTCCAGGTTGCCAATGCCGACGGGAGCGTCAAGAAGCTCTATCTGTTTTCAATGATTCTGGGATACTCCAGAAAACTGTATGGCGAATTCATTGAGCGATGCGACCTGCCCACCTTTCTCGATTGTCATATTCGCGCCTTCGAACATTTCGGGGGCATCCCGGCGGAGATACTTTACGATCGCATGAGAAACGTGTTCATCGGGAAACTGGCCGGCAAAGATCGATTCAACGACACGCTGATGGCCTTTGCGCTGCATAATGGGTTCAAACCGGCGGTTGCCCCCGCCTATGCCGCCTGGGTGAAGGGAAAAGTCGAGCGGCCCTACCATTTCATCCGTGAAGGGTTCTGGAGGGGGTACGGATATGTGTGTCTCACAACGGCCAATCGAGATCTTCAGCAATGGATTGCAATGAAAGACGAGCGTGTGCACGGCACCACCCATGAAGTCGTAGCGTGCCGTTTCGCCCGCGAACTTCCTCATTTACAGGCGTTGCCTTCCCGCCCTTTCGATACGTCGTACCGCGTGTACCGCAAGGTCAGCAAGGACTGCCTGGTCCGTTTCGAAGGCAACAGTTATGTAGTGCCCCATACCGTGGTGGGGAAGCATCTGATTTTACGGGTCAAGGACAGATGCATGCGGATATTCCACGACGATTGCCTGTTGGCGACGTACGACATTCCGGAAGGCAAGGGGAACTTGGTCCAAGATCCCCGCTTCTACGAGGCGCTCAGAAAAGACCGGGAGATGAACAAGCGCAAATATGGCCGGGGCAGACACGGTAAGGGACGCGCCAAATGCACCATCAGTCCCTTGAAGTCGTCCTATGCCACCATGGACGTTGAAATCCGTCCCACAGCGCTGTATGACTCGCTCGTCGGGGAGATGGGCCTATGAACGAGACATTGCTTGTCGATCGCATACAGTCCAGTCTCACGCGGCTTCGGCTCTCCCGAATGGGCGCCATACTTGTACAGGCGACCAAAACGGCCGAGGAAAAAAGCGCAAGCTATCTTTCCTTTCTCGACGAACTGCTGGAAGAGGAAATCGCCTGCAAGGAACAGCGACGGGTGGAAACGGCGCTGAAGATATCGGGGCTCCCCTTTATCAAGAGCATTGATGAATTCGACTTTACCTTTCAACCCAAGCTGGATCGTCAGAAAGTCATGTCGCTTTTCGATCTGACCTTTATCCGTGAGAAAGGGAATGTCATCTTTTTGGGGCCTCCGGGCGTGGGCAAGACCCACCTGGCCGTCTCTCTCGCATTGAAGGCCTGTCAGGCGGGCATGAGCATTTACTTTACGACGATGGAGGATCTAATCGGGAAACTGAAAAAAGATCACGAGGCAGGACGCAAAGGCAGAGGAAGAAGCTATTACAAATCGGCACTGGTGATCGTTGACGAGGTCGGCTATACACCAATCGACAGAGAGGAATGCAACCTTTTTTTCAGATTCATTGCCAACCGCTATGAGAAGGCCAGCACTGTGATCACGTCCAACAAGGCCTTTTCCGACTGGACCGAGCTGTTTCACGATCCGGTCATCGTCACGGCGTTTCTGGATCGCCTGCTCCATCACAGCATTATAATAAATATCCGGGGCAACAGTTACAGACTTCGGAAAAACACTGAGCAAGGGGAGGAAAAAATGGACCATGGTTAAGAGGCGAGTGGCTCAGTTTTCACGACCGAAAATGGCTCATTTTTAAAAGACCATTGACATCTCCATTACCTGTGTGCACCGACCTGCACGCATCCACCGTTCACGCCACGAAACGTTGGCGATGTCGCTTGTTGAGCGTCAACTTCACGTACGTGAGGGAACACGAATCGCTGACCAGCGACTTGTTGCCAAGGATATTGGTATCGTCGTGCGCAACGTCCTTGGGTTGGCATTGCTGATCGACCGACGACATGATGAAGCTGCAAAGATACTGGGACCGCTGCACGTGGATCTTAGGGCTGCGTTCCCAAAGAAGACCTCGCTTCCCGTAAGACGATTCCAGATGCAGGTGCAGTTTGATCTGGCTTATGCCCTGACCATGGCAACGGGCGACCAGTACAGGAAGTGGTTAGTTGAGGGAAAGATATACGACATCCCGCCCAATCTGCTCGCCGCGTGGCTGAAGAACGTCACACAGGCGGCCAAACTCGATCCCCAGAACTCCATTCACGAGAACTCGCGAGCTATCTATCTCTTTCTCTCCGGGGACATTAGGGGAGCAATCAGAGCGGAAGAGAAAGCTGATCTGCTGGCTCCGCGAGCCGCTTCCATCGGCAACCTCGGACTAGCCTTTCTCTACAACTTCACTGGCGACCTGCGACGGTCCAGGGACCAGTACCGTCTCGGCCTTGCCAAGAAGACCTCATATGAGGAAGAGATGATAAACCAATGCGTCAGTTTCATTTCCCAGTCAATCGCCCACTTCCCTGACAGGAAGCAACTCCGCCTGGCGCTCGGAGTTCTGTAGTATCACCGGGGCTCAGTGGCAGACGCGAAGAAGACGCTTCAGGCACTGCTCGACGATCCTCCAGCGGCACCCAACCTGCAAGGGTTCGTCGAAGAAGCCAGGAAACTGCTCCATCAAGGAGACGTCCAACAAGAACCTGAACGCGACGAGTGAAGGCCGCCGCTTCGCTCTGGCCTTCCCTCGCGCGTTAGGTTTGACGTTAGGTTGAAAGTGAAATAGATATGTTTATTTGGGAGTTCCGGGGACACCTTACTTAATTATTGACAAAAGCCAGCCAGTTTGATTGATTCTAAACATGGCACGAATAGCAAGAGCAATAGCGCCGGGAATCCCGCATCATGTAACACACTAAGAAAACAGGCAGAAGCACACATTTTTCAACGATTGATTGTTGTACCTGAAACAAAGGAAGGTTTGAATCAGGCAATTGGTGAAGCGCACAGAAGATACACAGGATGGATCAATTTTCGTGAAGGATGGCGTGGGCACTTATGGCAGGGAAGGTTTTCATCTTTTATCATGGATGAGGGGTATCTCTTAGCATGTACTAGATATGTGGAAGTAAATCCTGTTCGGGCAGGCTTGGTGAAAAAAAAGCCTGGCGACTGGCAATGGAGTAGTGCCAGTCCACATATGAAAGGCAAAGATGATATCCTTGTAAAAACAAAGCCATTGCTGGAAATAGTAAATGAGCCTTGGGAAGACTTCTTGTCCTTTGATGCTCAGGATCAGGAAATAGCGTTATTTAGAAAACACGAATGAACCGGTCGGCCCTTAGGAACTGATTCTTTTATTGGGACAATGGAACACCTTTTGGGCCGAAGACTTAAGCATCAAAGCCCTGGATCTAAAAAAAGAGATAAGTAAGGTGTCCCCGGAATTCCCTGAAGTATGTAGTTTAATCTTGAATTGCAATATCCTGGGTGATATAGAGCTAACACATTAAACTTGTTAGAAGATTGCTTCGCAAGCAGATAAATTCCATAGTGGAGGTATCAGTAGTGAATGATATGAATAAGCTGTGGTAAATCCAGTATATCAATTCAGTCCTCGTTTCAGCCATATCGTGCTAAGCGGGACCTCGGCAGCACTTTTGTGTGAAACCGACACGTTTATTGTGTATGGCGCGTTACCGGTGCGTTTACTCGCTCTGCTTGACCGTCCCCGGAAAGAAGACGAGATTATCGAGGCGCTAACGCCCGAATTCAAACTGGCGTCGGTCTTTTTTGAATTGAATCGGCTACACGACGGTGGTTTCCTCGAGACCGGCGGCAGCGCGGCCGCGAAGCGGCCGCTAACCGCGGCCAACGCAATGCCCAGCCGGAAAAACGCGTTCTCGGAAATCGTGGATTTAGGAACGGAACCCAGCGCTGGCCCGCTTTTGCAACACTACTTGGCCGCCCTAGTTCCCTTGCCGCTCAGAATAGTCATCATTGACGACTACCTTGATCCGCAGTTGGCCGAATTTGCCACAAGCCGGAGTCACGGCCAGTCTTGGCTCCCGGTAAAGGCGGTCGGCCGCGTTCCCTGGTTCGGACCGCGCTTCGGCCACGACGGCGATCCTTGCTTTGGCTGTCTGATATCCCGGCTGAGACGCAATCACAGCCTTGAAGCCTGGCACTTGGACCATAGCACTTCGGGCCAGCCGCTCCGCCTTTCCCGCGAACGCTCGGAGGCCTCGCTCAGTGCGACGTTCAAACTGCTCGCGGCGGAAATAGGCAAAACCGGTACCGGCCCGGCCGCCGCGGCATTTAGCGGTCACCTGGTAACCGTCGATCTGGCCACTGCAGCGCTACGCTGCCATCGCGTCGACAACGACAGCCAATGCCAAACCTGCGCCCCCCGCCGGGCCCGGCCCGACAGTGGGCCCCCGCTCACCCTGACCTCCCGTCCCCGTCAGCTCTCACGGGAGAACGGTCTGCGCATCCGGGACTCGGCGGAGGCCATGGCGAGTCTCGAACCGCTTATCAGCCCGCACACCGGGATTGTGCAGCGCGTGGCGCCGCTCGCCGGCGTACCGCCGGAATTCGGTTACCCGCATCTCGCGCATTTTTCGGTACCTATCGACGCTGGGTTTTTCGACCGTAAGCGCGCCCTCGTTCCCACAGGCGGTAACGGCAAGGGCTTCACGAAGCTGCAGGGGCGTTTGAGCGCAGTGGCCGAGGCGATCGAACGGACCTCGGCTTACTATCGCGGCGACGAACCGGTAGTGCAGGCGTGTTATGCGGAAGTTGCCGGGGAAGCCGTTCCGCCGCACCGCATCTACGGCTGCGACGAAACAGACTACCTGGAGTGGGCCGCGACCCGCCCGCCCGATCCCGTCTTCGGCCCCGGCAATTTTGCACCGGACATGAAGCTAACCTGGACGCCAGCTTGGTCCCTGACCCACCGGGCCAAGCGCCTGGTGCCCCGCTCCTTCGTCTATTTCTCGATTCCTCCTGAGGATGGCACAAACTATGCCGATGCCGCCACCAACGGCCTAGCCTCGGGTGGGTGCCTTGAGGAAGCGCTGCTGCACGGTTTTCTCGAGGTAATTGAGCGGGATGCGGCCACAATCTGGTGGTGCAACCAGATCCCCCGGCCAGCGCTCGATCTCGATTCCTTCTCCCTGCCCCAAATGCAACCGTTGGGCGCCTATCTTGATCGGCACGGCTGGGATTTCTACGCTCTCGACCTGACCCACGATTTTAATGTGCCTGTGGTGGTCGCAGTGGCGCGCCACCGCACGAATCCAAGCGAGATCCCGCGAATGGGTTTCGGTGCCGACCTTGATCCCGGCATCGCCCTGAATCGAGCCGTCACCGAGTTGGGCCAGTCTTGGTACTGGACCCCCCATTTCCGGCTCCACGACTTCTGCTTGCAGTACGATCCGGAACCACTCTGGGCCAAACCGTTTGTCGCCCCCGCTAACGCGCCCCGACGGACAGCGAGCGATTTCCCGCGCCAGGAAACCGGCAACCTAAAAGACGATATCGAACTGCTGGTGGCCCGCGGTGCCGCGCTAGGCCTAGAGGTCGTGGCCATCGATCTTACTCGGCCCGGGCACGGGCTTGTGGTTACGCGAGTCATTGTGCCCGGCCTCTGCCGCTTCTGGCCCCGGTTCGCCACCGCCCGCCTCTTCGACTTGCCGGTCCGGGCCGGCTGGCTGCCGGCGCCCCGGCTCGCCGCAGAGCAGAGCCGCATCCCGTTCTTCTACTCGAACTGCGGCATACGGCTCGACGATTGGCGAAGCCGGTGAAACCAAACCGCGCGGTCCCAACCGCAACCAGGATGACCTATACCGGCGAGGTTACCGCCGACAACTTCACAACGATCTTTGACCTCGCCAGCACATTGCTGCACCGTTTAGACCTGTCGCCGGTATTTTACCAGGCCGTGCTCGCGGCCATTGAAGAAGTATACGGCGAGCTGCTGCGGCAGGCGCCGGGCGAGGTAATCAAAATCGAGATGGCCATCCTGGCCGAAAAACTACGGATCGAAGTACATTACCGCAACGGGCTTCCCCTGGCCCCGGAACTGCTTGGAGAATTCACTCTGGGCACCGGCGATATCGATCTGGAAGATATCAACACCGACACCCTCTGGCTGCATCAGGTAAAGCACTGGATGGACCGGGTCCGCCTTTTCCGAAGCAGCAAAGAGCAAAAGTTTATTATGGAGCGATACTTCCGACCCGCCCATGCTGAAAAGCAGCTCTGGGTGCTCAGCGTGGCGCCGCGGCTGTTGCCGCGCATAATCGTTGACGGCGGAGAACCGCCCGCCAGCGGCGCTCCGGGCAGAGCCCTGCTAAAAGATACCGGTACCGGCAAGATTCTGGAGCTTGACTGGCAGTATGCGTGGTTCGCCAGCCGCTTCGACGGCAGCGTCACCGTGCGCGAGCTCTACCTGCGCTTTGTTGACGAACACGGACTCATCCATCCTTCTCGCTTGGAAGCGCTCTATAAAAAATTGGAAGCGGAAGGAATGCTGGACGAGACCGAAGGGCAAAGGTCCACCCCCGGCGCCAAACGCGTGCTACTGCGGTTTCTTAACCCGGATTTTTCCATCCGTCACGCCGACCGCGCCGTCACCGCGGTGTACCACAGCCTCGGCTTCCTGGCAACGCCGGCCGGCTTTTTCCTGATGCTCCTGATCGCACTCTCCGGGCTGGTGCCGCTGTGGCTCGACCAGACGCGGATCGTGGAACAGGCCAAGCACCTGCCGCTGCTCGTTTCCTCAAACCCGACTTTGTTTGCCCTGGTCTACCTGGGACTCTTTTTCATCGTCATCATCCACGAGTTTGGGCACGGCGTGGCCAGCAAACATTACGGCTGCCGCATCTACCGTCTCGGCTTAATGTTCTACCTGGCGGCCTTTATCTTCTATTGCGATGTCTCTTCCTCCTGGCGTTTAAAGGACTGGCGGCAGCGGGCTATTATTTCCCTGGCCGGTCCGCTTACGACTTTTGCCCTGGGCAGCTGTCTTTTCTGGTGCAGCTTTTTCATCTCGTCCGTACTGCCGGGCCTCGATACGCTCGTGCTGGCCCTAGCCTGCATCTGCTATATCTCCCTGCTCTTCAACCTCAACCCGTTCCTGCGCCTGGACGGATATTACGTGCTCATGGATTGGTCCGGGATCAAGAACCTGCGCTCCCGCTCCTTCCGCTACTTGCGCTACCTGGTCTTCCGGTTGTGCGGTACCACCGAGCCGGCCCAGGCGGAAGAATTCGCGGGCGTGAACCGGGCGTTCTTGTTGGGGTACGGCCTACTCGGGACCGTGTTCACCGTCATCTTTTTCCTGCTGCCGTTCTATGAATTCATCACGCACCATGCGGCCGAGAACAGACTGCTACAGGCGCTGGCGCCGCTCACCCTGGTCTTCGCCCTGGTTGTCCTGGTGCGGTTTGTCTATTCCCAATATTATGCGGTTACGCACCGCGACTTTGAATTGTAATAGGCCCCAATGACTACCAAGGGACAACTCGCCCAGATTCATGATCGGGCCGGAAGCCAAACATGGGATAGTGGGACGTATTTGCACATTTTACCATAACCCTGCCAAGTGTGGATTTTGGTGCGAGATACTGATTTTTTGCAGCGGTACCGGGCATTAAGTTAACTCTTCATCATCCAGCCCGCTCTCCCCGAACGAATCTTCGGTCAGGAAAAAGGGGCGGTAGTCCGGCCGTAAGACCAGGTTATTCCTATAGAGCAGATATTCCAGCAAAAGATCTTCAAGTTTTCCCCGCCGGAGGCCGGGTTCGGAACGAAGAGCTTTTCGAAGCTGCCGTTCGGAGTCAAACCGCCGATAGATCAAGCGGGCAACCCGGAACTCAGAGGGCTCCACCCCACCCGGGTAAGAATCCGGCAGAGCCAAGATTTGCCGGACCGGGGCCAACTCTTCCCGGTGCTGGGAGAGCACAAAACGAATGGCGCCCCAAGCGGCGAGATTAAGAAGGTGTTTCCGGCCGGGGGTCGGATTGAAGAGCAACCCGATCCGTTCCGGGCACGGATCTCCAGACAGGTAATCGAAAAATTTTCGCACCTCACCAAGCCGGCTGAGATCCCCTGGAAAGGGAGGTCGAGCCCGGGAGAGAGCATCCCGGAAAGCTCTCCCGAACCGCGCCGGGCTGGAGTTTCGATTCAAAAACCAGTTCCAATCCTTCTGAAATAGGTGGTGACGGGAGAAATAGGTATTCTCCAACAAGGTAAATAAGCTTTCTATCTCTTCGGGGGAACCGAGCCGGGCGAGCAGATCATGCGGAAAACAGAAGGTAGGATTGACATAATCAACTGTTGCCGCCGCACCCGAGGGCGTGAAAGAGCAGAGACGGTCGCGCTCCGGATCTATCCCATCTATGTAATCGTAAACCCTGGTCGCCCGGGAGATAAAACACACATCGTAGTAATCTGCTAATCCCTTCCGGTCGAACTTTTCCAGAGTAATCCGGATGGTCTCGGCCGTGGTCTCCGGGTTGCCGAGAAAGAGGCTCCAACCGCGATTGCAGATATTATCCATCCCAAAGGTGCCCCGATGGTTCGGATCGTAAAAAAGCCGTTCTTCCGGTGTCATCGATTTCTTTCCCTTCCGTTTTAAATCATCCCGGGCAAAAACCGTCATCTGAAAGAGGTTCTCGATCTGGTTCTTGCTCTGGCACGGGAATCCCATCCGCGAGAGGTTCGAATCATCTAATGAGACGATATCGTTCCACCCCCCCAGGAAACCCGAACGTCTCAAGAGACCGAGCTCGTCCGGGGAAAGGGTAAGGAGATAGTACCCATACCACTTCACCTTTTCAGCGTCATCCCGTTTCTCATTAATCCGGATCATATCCTCGGCCAGCTCCAGCATGAACTGGTTCCCTTCCGTGTTCATCTCCGAACAGATGAACCAGAGGAGATTCAAGCCGTGCCGCCCCAGAAACTCAATCTCTTCCCGGATCACCTCCCGGTCCCGGTACTGGAGTTGTCTGCCCTTGACCAGGGGTTCGGAACAGTAAGCACACCGGTTGGGGCAGCCCCGGATGATCTCAAGCGGAACCGACCGGGAAAGGGGAGAAATTGGGAGATAGCGGGCAGCTAGGAAGCGGGCGCGGTCTCGAATATTTTCCTCGTTGTATTCCCGCCGTGGAGCCGGGCCGAAGAAACGAAGCGGTCCGGCGCAAAGCTCCTCGCCCTCCCAATAGAGCAGATTGGGTACTTCCAGAAGTCGTTGGCGGGAGAGGATATCCTCGAAATTCTCAAAGAAGCCGTCAGGTCCGCCCCTCACCCCGTAGTCGGGCCGAAGAAAATCCATCATACGTTCCGGCATCACCGAGAAACCGTAGCCCCCGACCACGACCGGAAGGTCCGTGATTCGGCGCAGGATTTTAATCAGTCGCCGGGTGGTGTGGACAGGAAAGTAAGGAGAGAACCCCTCCAGCGCCCCTTCTAAGAAGGTGGCCTGAAAAGGGCAAAGATACTCCCGGTTCCGGGGTCGCCGGATGTAATCGCTGGAGAGCATGGAGTCGGTATTCCGGAGGGTGACTCCGATCAGATCCGGACGAAATTCCTCCTGACGGGAGCACAGGAATTGCGCCCATTCATTTTCCGGAATGCCGAAGAGTTCAATGGACTGGATGACAATTCCAAAGCGGTCGGCCACCTCGCCCACTTGAACAAATGAATAAGGATAGGTGAGGTTAACCGGAGGATTACACGCGTTTATAAGCATAACTCTTCGGTTCTTCATATCCGAAACCTTCATAATTCAGTTAATAGGAAAAGACAGCTCGGCGCATCTCATACCGGGATCAAACATTCACTTTCTTACCGCCATGACCGATGCAATTGTAGCATTGCCCAAAATCAGGCGTCAACCAGCGGCCAAAAAGAAGCACGTTGGGAACCCCGGAAACGTTCTGATGTTAAGTTGTTGACTTATTCTACATCTCTGATCCCTCGTCAAGGCATATCTATAGCTCCAGATGAAAAAACGATCTCAGAGCTGCAACTCTGAAGTATGTAGTTTAATCTTGCATTGCAATATCCCAGGTGATATAGAGCCAACATATTAAACTTGCTAGAAGATTGCTTCGCAAGCAGATAAATTCCATAGTGGAGGTATCAGTAATGAATGATATGAACAAGCTGTGGGCCAAGGTTGTAGCCAAAGCGTGGGGCGATGCTGAGTACAAGCAACGGCTCATCAGCGATCCAATCGCAGTATTGAGGAGCGAGAACGTCGAAATTCCCGATTATGTAAAAATCAGGGTTCTCGAAGAAGCCCCCAACGAGGAGATCCTCGTTATCCCGCATATGGAGGAAGGCGAGACCAACCTCGATAATCTGGAAGAGCGGGTGGCAGCTTCAATTTGGTGTTAACCGACCGATTGCCTGCTGTGGTAAATCCAGTATATCAATTCAGTTCTCGTTTCAGCCATATCGCGCTAAGCGGGACCTCGGCAGCGCTTTTGTGTGAAACCGACACGTTTATTGTGTATGGCGCGTTACCGGTGCGTCTACTCGCTCCGCTTGACCGTACCCGGAAAGAAGACGAGATTATCAAGGCGCTAACGCCCGAATTTAAACCGGCGTCGGTCTTTTTTGAATTGAATTCCAGGGACAGTATACTTAATTCAACTGAGGCAGTCTTTGTGAATACCCGATGATGTAAAATTAAGTATACTGTCCCTGGAATGTTCCAGATACAGACTCCTATACTGATTTGACGCGGCCTTCTATTGTTATTCCTTTTTAACCCTGAATTTTCTTGAAAAGAGGTACCTTTGACTGGATGGACAGGCAAGAACTTCATCAAAATAGCAAAAATAAGTTGACAACAATACGATGAGGTGTATGTAATCACAAAAGATTGGTCCTTCGTATGAGATAAAAAGGAGGAGATATGGCTTGCCGGTAACAGCCCTGTTTTTCAAAAAGAGAAGCAGGGCTTTTGTTTTTTGGCGAGCAGCTCGGATTATTGTGACCGTCAGTACGGGGAGGGAGTGCGTTATGTAGTTTCTGTATAACACACCCGAATAAATGACTTGCTAGCCCTCTGAAGTGAGTTTATAGCTGCATGAGCAAAATTTATATCCAAACTTCAAACGCAGAGCAGTGGGCGCAGTTTCTGGCCGAGCCAGACAAACACTGGCGACAGGGCTATTCCGTTCGTATCCTTGCTTACTCATGGCAAGAGGCCAATGGTTTCCCTTCAGAGGTTGCTTCAGTTCTTGAAACTCAGTTTCCATCAACAGAATTGTTACTAGCTCTACCAGAGCATCAGGTTTCCATTACCCGGAGGTTCACGTCCATCACAAAACGACATCTGGGTTCTTGCCCGTTCAGATGGAAAGCTATTTTCCAGGGAAAGTCTTTACAAAGCGCTTTCTGGAGAAAGAAGCCCAGGGTTTGACACCATCTTGAAAGTTTTGCATGCCCTCGGCTTGAAATTGCACGCTGAAGTAATTCGGGTAAATTGTTAAAGAGCCGCACCCTTCAATCCAGAAGGACGCGGGCTGCCACCCGCCCCCCTGTTCTCTTTCGTTGGGTAGGAATTACTATTTCTATGGAACGAGCATCAACAGTACAAAAAATGAAATACTGGACTACTAGAAACGGTGTTATGATCCACAGGGTTTTGTGGGGAAGGTGCAATTGTTATCTGGTTTCAAAGGAAAACAGATTTCTTCTAATAGATACGGGAAGGGAAAAGAGTTGGAAATGCCTGGAGGGAAACCTCGGTAAACTTGGAGTGAAAGAAGATTTGCCCGTTTCCCTCATATTGACCCACTGCCATTTCGATCATGCCGAAAACGCAGCAAAATTCAAGAAAGCCTACAAGGCTTCTGTTATCGTCCACAAAAGTGAAGGGGACTATTTGAAGAATGGTGAAAATCCAAGAATTGGCGGAACAGTGTTTTTAACAAAGATTTTGAGCAGAATATTGTACAAAACAAAACTGATTGAGCGGCTTGGATACGAACCGACCGATTACGATTTTTCGGTGGACGGGGAATTTGGACTGGAACCCTTTGGATTTCCCGGATACATTCTCCATACGCCCGGTCATACGCCGGGGTCGATCAGCGTAATAATCGACGACGAAATAGCCATTGTTGGCGATGCGATGTTTGGAGTCTTTGCAGGTTCGGTATTTCCTCCATTCGCGGATGACGTAGGAATGATGGTTGAAAGTTGGAAAAAACTTCTCGATACCGGTTGCGGAATCTATCTTCCCGCTCACGGATCGGAGCGGAGAAAAGATATTTTGAAACGTCAGTACGACAAATACAGGAGGCTGTACGAATTGTAAAATTTTAAAGGAAGACAGGCTCAACAGATGTTTCAACCCCATATTTTTCGCCGCTACGCATTGAAAAAAGCGGGTTAAACAGGCGTTATGTTCGCTAATGAGATGTGGAAGGGAAAAGGCAAGAGTCATGAAGACGAATATCCTGGCAGTTATTGTGACAACATTTGTCTGTTGACTTTCTGCACTGGCTGAATGGACTCGGAACACTGAAAGGAGGACTCTCATGGAATCATCCATTGACTTGGATAAGGCACGCATCGTGAAGGAAGTAACTGAAAGATTTGCACAGATGGTAGCCGCAATAAACCAGAAGGATATTGCTCTCTGGGAGAAATGCTATAGCAGGGATGAGTTTGTTTCCACCGTTGCAGGGGGAGTCTTGTTTGGCACGCGAGGTGACTGGGTTCAGGTGATAGCGTCCAACTTCTCCATGAGAGAAAGTCAGTATTTGGAGTTGCACGAAGTGCAGGTTACTCCTATTGCTCCGGATACAGCCCTGCTCACGAGTCAAGAGAGGGTCGACATGCAGATGAAGGGCGGTCAGACTACCATATCCGAACATGTATTCACACTGATATGGAAGAAAGGTCAACAGGGCTGGCAGATTATACATTCACATGAATCCTGGGCGGACGAGCCAGCCAGGTGATACCGACTTTGATGCTCCGGGTGTCACAGAGGACAATCCAGCGTTGGGTGTGAGAAATGCATGCAAATCAGATTAATAGAGTAGTTATTCATATTCCGTCTGCTTTGAGGCTGGTCGGAATAATCGCAGGCATTTGGGGAATACTCGTTGTTTTAATTGCAACTCTTGTGTATCTTCCAGGACATTCAGACTTCTCAATTTTTAGCACATTTTTAAGTGATATTGGGGCCACAGCTGGTTGGCCGCAGATCACATTCAATGCCGGCACCCTCATTGCGGCACCAATACGGTATCTTGTTATTGTCCTGTTAATCCTCCGGCTTGGCCAATCAGGTGCAGGCCGGGCGTTCATTGTCACGACCCTAATGATTGCTTTGGTTTCCACTGCGGGCACGGTCATCATGACCGCCGTACCTTATAATGTGTCTGCTGCAATTCACAAAATGGGTATCCCGCTATATTTTCTGGGCGTTGTCATTCTTCAAACCATCATTGGCATTAAGGAATTATCGTTAAAAGGTATTCCTAAAATTCTTCCTTTCTTGTGCTTCCTGTTGGTGGTTGTATATTTAGTCTTTGCCATCCTTGTCGGGTTCCATGAACGAGGAATGGTCAGTAGGAATACACCTGTAATTTGGGAATGGTTGGCTTTCTTTATTTCAATAATCTGGGTATTCTCACAGAGTATTATGCTGGGTAGAGAGGGTAACGCCGTTAACTGATTATTTGCCCAACAAATACAGGATTAGTCCCGAGTCGAGGAACGAGAGCTCGGTACTAATCCATGGTTCAAGAAGCCGCGGGCTACAGGGAAAAAGGTTCGATAATCCTGGGATGGTTTTGAAGATTGAATCAGATGCAAGGTTCCCTTATTGACATTGGATAGAAAACTGATCGCATCGGCCTCAAATTGTAACGTTGAAACTCTGGAGGTTTTAAATGCGGATTTTTACATATTCTGAAGCGCGGCAAGAACTTTCCATGATTTTTGATCAGGCAGAAAACACGGGAAAAGTACTCATCCGAAGAAAGGACGGCAGGACCTTTGCGCTGGTTCCGGAAAAAGTCGTTTCTTCCCCCCTGGATGTGCCTTCAATTAAAGCAAAAATTACCACACAAGAAATAATGGATATTATTCGGGAAGGAAGAAAGAGGTGAACCTTGCCTCGCACCCGGCAGAAACTCCGCTGCACTCCGTTTCTGTCGGTGAAGACATCGATAATTATTTTCCGATGGAGTAATCATGAGTAAATTGCAAGACCATATCAACTCGGCTAAAAGAACTGGATATATAGATTTTCATATCCAGAAGCGGAGCGCGGATTGCGTTATTAGTCGTATGCCGGTTACCGCCGGTGTTTTGAATCCTTATGGCACGGTGCAGGCTGGTGCGATGATATGGTTGGCTGATGTTACCGCTTCGGTTCTTGCTCTTGAAGGTCAAACCATTGAGGAAAACGGAAAAGGATTCCCTCTTGCAATAGATATTCATACGAATCTGATCGGCAACCAAAGAGACGGAGAAATTTTGGCAGAGGCTCGATTTGTGAGTAAGGGGAAGTCAGTACTTGTTATCAGGACCCGTGTGATTGGAAATAAAGATAAGCTGTTAGCTGAAGTCACCACAACCCATGTAATTGCAAGGTAGGTCAAATGGGTGCAGTAAAACAGCATTAACTCGGACTGGTAAAAGCTGCATAGCGAAGCGGCGCAGCTTTTACCAGCCGGTTATGCTGAACGGGGCCGCGACTTTCGTCTTCTGTGGCGGACGAACAGGCGGCTTGATCTACCGGTCTGATCCTCTTGTCCATCAATGGATTCTGAAATGACAGGAGAAGGAAATTGTCCAAACAAAAAATGCAGAGTATTTTCGCGTAGCCGCGAAAAGCTCTGATTTTGATCGTGTGTGCCGGGAAGATTCATGATCTAAAATCGGATGCTAATTTTGTGGTGGCGACTCCTTTTGCCATCGAAAAGAAAGATCCGTCAAAAACATGGGCTGCTGTGCTGTGCTTTGCCGCTGCCATTGGGTTCGCCCTGGCAGGTTTCCCCATATCAATGGCATTTTTCACTGGAGCAATTGCAATGGTGCTGACAGGGGTGCTCGATATTCAGGAAGCCTATCAATGCATAGAGTGGAAGGTTGTTTTCCTGCTCGCCGGGCTCATTCCTTTGGGCGTCGCTATGCAGAAAACCGGAGCCGCTGCATTTTTAGCAGAGCAAATGATGATGCTGGTTCAGGGAAAGCATCCTGTGCTTTTACTTTTGACCGTTGCGGTGTTGTCCACTTTATTTTCACTGTTCGTGTCCAATGTGGGCGCTATTGTAGTACTGGCGCCGCTTGTGATGAGTATGGCGCAAATTGGAGGGTTTCATCCCCGCCCATTGGCGCGAATGGCAGCGGTATGTGCAGGACATTCATTTGTTTTGCCTACCCATCAGGTCAATGCGCTGCTGATGTCTGCCGGAGGCTATCGCAATGCAGACTATGTTAAAGCCGGGGGAGGAATGACGCTGCTTTTTATCTTTATTGTTGTGACCGTTTTTTATCTGTTCTATTTATAAAGCAGTGTGCAATCTTTTCACGGATTGCATGTGCATAGCATATAACGATGTACTCAGATCATAAAAGGACTACGAGGAGGAATTGTGCATGCTACTTAAACATTTTTTCATCGGTAAAATTGCTCATAGCTCTTATATTCTCGCAGGCAAGACTTCCTGTGCAGTGATTGACCCTCAGAGGGATGTGGACGACTACATCACTGCAGCCCGCGCTTTAGGTGTACATATTACCCACATTCTTCAAACTCATCTTCACGCCGATTTCGTTTCCGGACACATGGATTTGGCAAAAAAAACAGGCGCAAAAATTTATGTGGCAAAATCGGCAAAGTGTAGCTTCGATCATGTCGCCCTGTCGGAAGGCGATTCCATCGAATTGGAAGATATGCTTCTAAAAGTATTGGAAACACCGGGGCATACCCCGGAACATCTCAGCTACGTCGTAATAGACAAATCACGATCGGATAGCCCGGTCGGTGCGTTTGTAGGAGATACGCTATTTGTCGGTGATGTGGGGCGACCTGATTTATTCCCGAATATGGCTGAAGAACTGGCAGGAAAACTTTTTCACAGCGTGCATGACAAATTACTCAAGCTGCCCGATTATGTAGAAGTATATCCAGCACATGGCGCAGGTTCATTGTGCGGTCGTGCAATGGGCGCCAAATGGCGTACCACTATCGGTTATGAACGTAACTTTAATTCAATATTAAAAATTAAGGAAAAGTCTGCATTTATTAAATCACTCACCGAGAATATGCCTCCGGCGCCGGATCACTTCAGCCGGTGCAGCGATATCAACCGTAAGGGGCCGGCCCTGGTTGCCGATCTGCCCGTTATGGAGGAATTAAGCGCAAATCAATTCAAACAGCGAATACAGGACCCAAACCTTCTGGTGCTTGATGCCCGTGGCTATTATAGCTTTGGCAGTCAGCACATCCCAGGTGCATGGCATCTAGATATCAATGGCAATTTTCCTACATTTGCCGGTTGGGTTTTACCCACGGATAAGGATCTCCTGCTTGTGGTTGATGATTATCAAAAAGCGCTGGAAGCTAATATATGGGCTCGCCGGGCGGGTGTGGATCGAATTGTTGGTTATCTCGATGGGGGGATGGTTGCCTGGGCTTTGGCAGGGCTCAAGACCAGTCATATAGAATTAATTTCATCCGAAGAACTGCACGACATGATCACTGGCAAAGCCAATTTTGTACTTCTGGATGTGCGTGCGCCGTTGGAATATGAGGACAGCCACATCAAAGGCGCCATCAATATTCAGGTATCTGAGCTTCGCACTCGTTATATTGAGCTGAATAAGAATAAAAAGACCATTCTTATCTGCAGTTCGGGGAATCGATCCAGTCTTGGCGCGAGCATTCTTAAACAGCATGGATTTACCGATATTTATAACGTTGCCGGTGGAATGACAGGCTACAGCGCTGCCGGGTATACCAGGGAATGCCGGGTTTGTGTAAATCCTCATGGATCAAGATCTTCCTCAAACTACGATCCAATAAAAAAACACTGGGAAACAGCATAACAATCGAAAGGTAATCATATGGAATTTTTAACTGAAATACGCTGGTCACCCTATGTAGTGGGAATCGGCATTGGGATTTTAAGCTGGTTCAGTTTTCTCATTTCCAGAAACCCGATTGCATGCTCCACGACCTTTGCCAAGGCTAGCGGGATGATCGAAAAACTTTTTTTCGGGGAAAAAGTCAATTTAAAACCGTACTACCAAAGGATAACGCTGGTTGTAGATTGGCAGTGGATGCTGGTTGTTGGCATTGTAATCGGATCAATGATTTCGTCGCTGTTGTCTGGTGATTTTTACTGGCAGTGGGTTCCTTCGATCTGGGCAAATGTATTTGGCACTGACCCGGTACTGCGAGTCATCGTTGCGTTGGCAGGCGGTATTTGCCTCGGTTTCGGCGCCCGCTGGGCAGATGGATGCACCAGCGGCCACGGTATAAGCGGTACGCTGCAGCTTGCCGTTTCAAGCTGGATTTCTGCCATCTGCTTTTTTATAGGCGGTATCCTGACGGCTCAACTAATCTTCAAATTAATCGGTTAGGGTAGAAGAATATGCAGACAAAAAAACTGGTAAATACATCCCAAAAAGATAAATCTTCCCTGATCTGGGGGTTGGCGTTTGGTATTGTGTTTGGCTTTCTGCTCCAGAAAGGCGGCGCAACAAAATATGACGTAATCATCGGCCAGCTTTTGCTGACGGATTTCACTGTGCTAAAAATTATGCTTTCCGCGGTTTTGACCGGAATGATCGGTATTTATTGTATGAAAACCATGAGATGGGTAGAGCTTTATCCCAAATCAGGTTCAGTTGGTAAAAATGTTATTGGTGGATTAATTTTTGGGATCGGTTTTGCCTTGTTGGGCTATTGTCCCGGCACTATTGCAGGCGCAGTCGGTAATGGTTATCTGGATGCCATTTTTGGCGGACTAGCAGGCATTATAATTGGTGCTGGTCTGTTTGCTGCTCTTTATCCCCAGCTCAGTCAAGGTATTCTGAACAAGGGCGATTTTGGCGATATTACCTTGCCGCGACTGTTCAACGTAAATGACTGGATTGTTGTCATGCCGGTGGCTTTGCTTATTTTTCTGTTGCTGTACTGGCTGGAACGGGCTGGTCTGTAACATAGGAAATGGGCTATACAAGCTACTGAGTCAGGTGTGAGTCTCAATCGAATTGCCAGTTCCAAATTGTTGAGTCAATAGCTACAAAGTGAACACAGCAAGCCGGGTGCAGGGGACGCTTTCAGCTGCGCTGCAAGCTTGATGTACCGGTCCTCTGAAAATTAAAATTTTCTTCGATCCGCCGCTCAGCCGCGGCCCCATTGGGTGACAAACGGAGATAACATGAGCAACGATGTTTTCATTTACCGAATTGACAGCACCGATACTATCGTAAGCGTCAGCGCCAATTGGGACAGGTTCGCTGATGCTAATCTTTGGGGCAGTTCCCTGCGTCCGGAAGATGTGGTGGGACACAAGCTGTGGGAATTCATTCAAGGCCCCGAAACGCGATATCTCTATCAGGAGTTGTTCAGACGAGTGAGATGTGGTCTGCCTTTGCGGCCTATTCCGTTCCGGTGCGATTCTCCCAGTGAACGAAGATACCTCGAACTCTTTGTCGAGCCCCTACCAGATGAACATATCCAAATGACAAGCAAAATCCTCCGAACGGAGCCCAGGGACCCAGTCAGACTGCTTGACGCGGATACACCGAGATCAACGGAATTGGTGACAGTGTGCAGCATGTGTAAGAAGATTAAAGTCTTGCCGGGACAATGGGCCGAAATTGAAGAGGGCTTAGCTCATTTCAGGCTTTTCGAGGCCGATCAAATGCCACAATTGACTCATGGACTTTGCCCATCCTGCCATGAAGTGGCAATGACTGAACTGGGTGACCTCGGTGAGCTTGGCTGCAAATCACGGCAAAAAGAAAAAAACAAAATCATTCGTGAGGCGTTTCAAGCACGCCATAAGGGAGTAACCGCCAGCGTACAAAGGCGCAGCCGGGGCTGAAGATACCGTTTACGGGATCTATGATCTTTTTGATCTTGGGGAATTTGATCAGAAGGGTTCCACACGCACAAAGTACGGAACCCGTGATGAGTATCTCCAGGCGATTCAAGCCGCCCATGCGGCAGGAATATAGGTTTACGCTGCCCAGCCACAACATGCAGCAGACGACGCACCCCGCCGCGGCTGATGATTGCGTTGGGCATCAGTATAATTGACACAATTATATCGATAATGATATCGTAGCACATACTATATCGATGGAGGTATTGGCATGCCAACGGTAACTGTATCACCAAAATACCAAGTCGTTATACCTAAAACAGTCAGGGAGGCATTGAAGCTTTATCCTGGACAAAAAATGCAAATTGTTGAATATGCCGGGCGCATTGAACTAATACCGGAACGTGATATCAAAGAGCTTCGTGGATTCCTCAAGGGGATCAATACGGAATTAAACCGCGAGGGAGATCGGCTATGAATATAGTTGATTCTTCAGGCTGGCTTGCCTACTTCGCAGATGAGCCTAATGCCCAGTATTTCTTAGCCCCGCTCAGTGATTCCGCTTTGCTTGTTGTACAAACCGTAACGATATACGAGGTATTCAAGGTCATTCTTCGAGAGTCCGGCGAGAATGAAGCATTGCAGGCGGTTGTGGCTATGCAAAAAGGAACTGTTGTCGACATAAACACACCTTTGACAATTGCCGCTTCCAAGCTAAGTTTGGAGCATAATCTTCCCATGGCGGACAGTATCATTCTCGCAACGGCTCAAGAATTCAAAGCAATTCTCTGGACTCAGGATTCAGATTTCAAAAATATGCGTAATGTCAAGTATTATCCCAAAGAATAAGGCACGCAATTGCAACGATCGGGCGGGAATGGGGTCAGGCCGTTGACTCCTGACTAGATACGGAAATGATTCTTCAATTTCAGTCAATAGTCAAAGTACGACTCCATGCTATCGCAAACCATCTATAATGGTAAAAATCCCGTAAGGAGATTTTCTGCAATGGACATTCCACGGATCTTCAACATCACCGAGAGTGCTCACCGCATCCATAACCCGTTCACAAAGGAAAAGCTCGCCACTCTCGGCGCGGCGCTGCGTTTGGAAACGGGGACCCGAGTGCTCGACCTTGGCAGCGGATCGGGAGAGATGCTGTGCACGTGGGCACGCGATTACGGAGTCATCGGCATCGGCATCGACATGAGTCAGTTGTTCACCAAGCACGCAAAACTCCGCGCTGAAGAACTCGGCGTCGCCGATCAAGTCAGGTTCATCCATGGCGATGCTGCCGGCTATGTTTCTGACGAGAAGGTCGGTGTGGCTGCCTGTGTCGGCGCCACGTGGATCGCCGGGGGAGTCGTCGGGACTATCGAGCTTCTGGCGCAGAGCCTCCGCACCGGAGGGATCATCCTCATCGGTGAGCCCTACTGGCGGCAGTTACCTCCGACGGAAGATGTTGCCAGGGGGTGTCTTGCCAACTCGATCTCCGATTTTCTCCTGCTTCCAGAACTGCTCGCGTCTTTCAGCCATCTTGGCTACGATGTTGTGGAAATGGTTCTGGCCGACCAAGACAGCTGGGACAGGTACGAGGCGGTCAAGTGGCTCACCATGCGCCAATGGCTGGAAGCCAATCCAGACGACGAGTTCGCGAAAGATGTTCGAGCCACATTAACCTCGGAACCCGAGCGTTACGCCGCTTACACGCGCGAATACCTTGGCTGGGGCGTGTTCGCGCTGATGAAGCGGTGATGAAGTGATTGCCGGGCGATTTTGAAAGTGGGGAAACTTCAATCATGATCCGGAGGGACCATAACAGCCGGCTACTGGTTATGAGTAGCGTTCGGCAATAAATATAAGGAAGTCATCATGAGTGAAGGGACATTTAAAAAGGTCGGAGAATCGACGGAACGGATGTATGGGCCAAGAGCCTTGCTGGTATGCGGCTTTACGCCATCAGAACAGAAAACGTTGATGAAATTACTGGACGCCATTCAGATTAAAGATGTTCCGGTAATTTTTGCCACAGACGCAGATACCGAGAAATGCCTTTGTGATTTGCTGACTTTGCCCAATCAGACGGGACGAAACACGAATTGTAATATTGAACGTGCTGTTGTCATGTCCGGAATTACTGAAAGAGAGCTTCACCACATTCTTACCCATTACAAAGGCACTGGATTGCCTCGCCCTTTGTGGGCGACGCTCACGCCGTTTTCAGAACATTGGGCTCTTTCAGCCCTTCTGAAAGAGTTAAATAATGAACGTAGTGCGATGGGAAAAAGGGATAAGTAAATAGCTTATTTTGAAAACCGCTGAATCAGGTCTTCATTCTTGACAGAATTTGAAATAACGGTTTTGCCGAACCATCGGATGAATTTGACCGAGTGAAGTGATGCGCCCGCTAGGATACCCGAAACATGCATCCCGACCGCCTGCGGCGAACGAATACGCGGCTTGATCTGGCGGCTCTCTGAAAATTATCGTTGTGTTCGGTCCGCAGCGCAGCTGCGGACCCACTGGACGTCTTGGAGTTTTGTGGGAAGAATAGCTATTTGTTTCGCTGCGTTGATTGCGTCAGCGTATGACTCTCTTCTCGGGTTTTGGACTTGGTTAATAGTAATGGCCGCAGGTTTAATAAGTGGTGTGCTGTGAGACACCCAAACGATTAATCTTATGCTTCACATTCACAATGAAACAATACTTGATTATCTGTGCCTGCCATATCGACGCGCAGATGTTGAACGGTTATATGATTTTTTGCTTCGGAACGATACGTTTCGTTTTTCCTGCCTTGAGAGCGGCCTTTTTCCTGCTTCATCTTCAGCAAATAATGACGATGCATCCGGCTATCAAAATGCCTGGGTGCGTGATAACGTGCATATTGCACATGCGCATTTTTTTTGGGGCGATCGGGTAACGGCAGCCAATACCACGCTTTCACTGATGCACTTCTTCCAAAGTCAGCGATTCCGGATGGAGCAGGTGATTAAGAACCCATGTGTGGCCGCAGACCCAATGAAAAGACCTCACGTTCGTTTTGATGCATTAAAAATAAAAGAAATCACACAAAAATGGCCGCACGCACAAAATGACGCAATAGGTTACTTTATTTGGTTATTCAGCAAGATGGGAAAGGAAGGGGTTATTGAAATCAAAGAGACGGAGATTCAAACTCTTGTAGATGTAGTGCGATATCTTAATGCAATTGAGTATTGGCAGGATCAGGATAGCGGCCATTGGGAAGAGGTGCGCAAAGTTTCAGCATCTTCAATAGGGACTGTTGTCGCCGGTTTGCACGAGTTTTATGATCTATGCAGACTCCACAATTTTTTTGATCGTTCTTTTTTTAGGGCATTCAGCATTAACAAAAATTATTTAACCTGCCTGATTAAAAAAGGTGAAGAGTCATTGCATACAATATTGCCGCATGAGTGTTTAGGACCTGACAGTGCAACGAGACGGCGCTATGATGCGGCATTGTTGTTCCTGGTTTACCCGTTGAACATAGTTGCTTCCCCAATGGCATCTATAATAGTAAGCGACGTTTCTACTGTTCTTAAGGGCACTATAGGGATACGTCGGTATCTTGGTGATTCATATTGGTGCGCTGATTACCGAAGCCTGTTCTCTCCTGGCGATCGCACCGACGATCTCAACGAAAAAATCAAATCAAGAGATACGTATCTAACGCCTGGGGAAGAGGCCCAGTGGTGCATTTTTGATCCTATAATTTCATGCTGTTATGGCATGAGGGTGCTGACAGGCGGAAAGAATGAGGACCGATTGCTGCAGGCACATTATCTGAATCGTTCTCTTGGGCAACTGACGAAAGGGACGAATAACGTGATGGCATTGCAATGTCCTGAAGCCTATTTCCTCGATCACGGTTCTTACGAACCAAATGATCATGTCCCTCTTCAGTGGGCCCAAGCCAATCTCCGAATGGCGATGCACTGGCTCGAATTAACGGCAAATCCATGAAGTTACGGTATCAAGCGATAAAACCAGCAGGCGCAAAAAAAGCGCCGCTGATTAAAATGTTTATCCCGACCGCAGGCAGTCGGGATAAGTGAAGCTTTAATATTCGGAGTCGCCGATGATTAAAGAAAGAATGGGGATTGCCATCCCCGAAGACTTTCAAGAAAACTGGCAGCAAATCGTTGATATCCTGGCTCAGGTCTGCAACCTGCCTGCCGCATTGATCATGAGGTTAAGCCACCCTGATATTGAAGTCTTCATTTCAAGTCGAAACGAAGGAAATCCCTATCATCCGGGAGAGAGGGAATACTTCGAGAATTCAGGGCTCTATTGTGAAACCGTAATTAAATCAAGAAGTAAACTTCTGGTTTCTGATGCATTGGCAGACGACAATTGGAAAAACAACCCGGATGTAAAGCTAGGTATGATATCCTATTTGGGTTTTCCAGTGTTCATGCCGGATGGAAGCCCATTTGGAACAATCTGTGTGCTGGATAGAAAACGAAACGAATACTCCACGATTATCGAACAACTCATGGTAAAATTCAAAAGCATTATAGAGAGCAATCTTGAACTGATATATATGAATCAGATATTGGGAGATAAGAACAGACGACTGACAGACTATTTGATGGAACTGCAGGCTCTTCGAGGAATAGTGACCATTTGTTCAAACTGCAAGGCCATTAAGGATAAGCAAGGCCAATGGCATTCTATCGAACACTACCTGATTAAACATCCGGAAGCTGACTTCAGCCACGGAATTTGTCCCAACTGTATGAAAAAACTGTATCCTGATTTTGATAATGACGTTTGACAACCGCATCAACCGCCCGGACCGGCAATTCCGATACGCTCAATTGCCATCCGTTTACGAGGAGCGTGAGGCGAGAAGTTTTCGGAGCCGCCTCCACCGTATGTGGAAAAACTGCAGTTTGATGGAGCGAAACTACAGGTGCTGCCAGAACCTATATTCTCTGTACCCAAAGCGACTTTAAAGGTATTCCCCGCATTGCCAGAGAGAAAATTGCCCGCGCACGACAGGGCTGGACCTGCATGGAGTTGCTGTCATCCCATGTGCCGATGGATGACATGCCGGATGATGTGGACATTCTGGAAAAGGCTGAACGGGAAAAGTGGGATCCGTCGCGTCTGGCTCAAGCGCTGGGGGTACCGAAAGAAAGCGTAGCTGCTATTCAGCGTTCCTATGGCGAAGCAAAAGAGATAGTCGATGCGCCAGGCCCAGCGGAATCGTTTCGACGCGGCATAAGAGTATCTATCCAGCACGCTGTTGAAGAAGGGCTCGAAGACAGGAGCTCCATCGAAAGTCTTGTGACACAGATCTGTTACCGTGCAGCCGATTTGGGGTTTCTTCTCGACATGGAAGGACGAAGAAGGCTCTCTGACTATTCAGAAGAACTGCGCAGAGATATAAGAGAGGGCGACTCGAGATGAAAGGGAGACGGCCGGCTTACAGTCGCCGGATTCGACTGCACCGGTCGGTGCTGTGTTACATCGGCGTACGTTCTGTGAATGCTCACAACCCTGAAGCAGGAGAATGGTATGGATCTGGACATCAAGAGAAGTTTCATCGACAAGTGGAAAAAGTACTTTGCCGGAAGTGAGCTCCCGATAGCGCGTTTCTATTCCGATGATCTGAATGATGTTGAATTTCCTGATGCACCTAAGCCAAACAGACATGGCATAACTTGTATTTTCGGCCAATTGGTCCCTGTTCGGAAGGGCAAAGCACGCGCGTTCAACTAGGATAACCTTGGCTGTTGGGCCTCAAAAGGGTTACTGGGTTTTGTGACCGCGGCAGCTGACGAAAGGACAGCAGATTTTTTGGTGAATGTCGAAAAATATAAAAATAGCCCGGCCCATGTAGAGGCCATGTTTACACACGGCCCTCCCCTGAAAGCCAGCAAGAAATATCTGATCTTCAAACGGATGGGATTTATTAAATGAAAACGATGACCCGCAGGTCGTATTTTTCTTCTGCACGCCGGACATTCTTTCGGGGCTGCATGGTCTTGCAAATTACGATACCATGACACCCCATGGGGTTATAGCACCGTTCTGTTCAGGTTGTGAAATGCTTGTTGCGTTTCCGATGAAAGAACTGGAATCCGAGGATCCAAGAGCTGTCATTGGTCTATTGGACCCGAGCGCCAGGGGGTGGGTCATACCAGATCTGCTGAGTTTTTCAGTTCCCTGGCCTAAATTTCAAAGCATGCTTGTGAATATGGATGAGTGCTTCTTGACTACATATGTGTGGGAAAAGATTCGTGCACGTCTTCATCCGGCAGAACAGTAACGACACAATTACAGCAATAGTAAAGGGGGAAAGGAAAACCAATGAGTGAAAACACTGCATCAATTCATGAGTTTGATTATGCGCTGATCTGCGAATATTATTCGAGTCTGGAGCGACAAGGGCCGGGAAGCCCCGAGGTAACGCTTAAAGCGTTGAGCTTTATCGACACCCTGAACGATGAATCAAAGATTGCTGACATAGGGTGCGGAACCGGCGGTCAGACGATGGTGTTGGCCGATCATACCTCCGGGCACATCACAGGCCTTGATCTCTTTCCCGTCTTTATTGATATTTTCAACGCCAACAGCCGGAAGAGGAATCTTCAGGAAAGGGTGGAAGGCATTGTCGGTTCGATGGACAACCTTCCCTTTCGGCATGAAGAACTGGATCTGCTCTGGTCCGAAGGCGCCATCTATAATATCGGGTTTGAACGGGGCTTGAATGAATGGCGTACGTTTTTGAGAACCGGAGGCTATATTGCCGTTTCTGAGGCCTCGTGGTTTAATGAAGAGAGACCTGTCGAAATCGACAAGTTCTGGAAGGATGCTTATCCGGAAATAGCGACTATCGCACACAAGGTGTCACAAATGCAAAAAGCCGGATATATCCCAATTGCAACCTTTGTTCTGCCTGAAAATTGTTGGACTGAACATTTTTATGATCCGCAAATTCCTGTCCAGGAAAACTTTTTGAAAAAATATGCAGGAAACAAAACTGCTGAAGCATTCATAGCAGACCAAAGGCATGAAACTGAATTATATTACAGATATAAAGACTTTTACGGCTATGTGTTCTATATTGGGAAAAAAATTTAACTCACGTGGTTGAAGTTTTTATGTGATATGCACGAAACCTCATAGGGAGATCCTCTTGATCAATCCGGAACTCCTCCCGTCTCTCTGATCGTCGTACTGGGTACCAGCAATCTTGCACATGCCTGCCATTGCCTTTCAGTGCCTCAAATTTGCTCTACAACAGAATACGCATAGGGCCATCGGAATATTGATCATCCAAAATATATTATTCTATATTTGAATTTGACATATTCTAATTTTGTTTGTACAGATGCGGTCATGAAATGTGTGCGCTCTGTCTATGAGGATCGTATACTTTCTGTCAGTTGGATTCTGACCCGCCCGAAGCAGCCACACACGTGTCATGCAGAGTAGGGTTTTGAAGCAGCAAAAAAACCAATCTATGGAGGAGTGGAATGAAGGGAGTGAAGAACATCTTCGCAGGGCGTTGGGGCATCATCGGCGTTGGAATTATCATCGGCATTCTCGCGCCGCTTTTACAGAAACTGGGAAATCCCGGTAATATGGGAATCTGCGTCGCCTGCTTCGAGAGGGATATTGCCGGCGCGCTCGGCCTGCATCGAGCCGCGGTAGTGCAGTACATCCGTCCCGAAATTATAGGGTTCGTCATCGGATCGTTGATCGCCGCATATCTCTTCAAGGAATTCCGACCCCGTCTTGGTTCCGCGCCTATCGTGCGTTTTTTCCTGGGCGTTTTTGCAATGATCGGAGCGCTCGTCTTTCTCGGATGCCCCTGGCGGGCAGCGCTGCGACTGGCTGGTGGAGACGGGAACGCCATCCTCGGTCTTCTGGGTCTTATTTTCGGTATCTGGATCGGAACACTGTTCCTGAAGAAAGGCTATACCCTGGGACGGACACAACAGACGCACGCTGCCGCGGGATGGATGCTTCCCCTCTTCATGGTGGGGCTGCTTCTGCTCATGCTGGTGTTTCCCCAGATCGAGGGGAAGGAGAAAAGCGGGGTCCTGTTTTACAGTCTCAAGGGTCCCGGTTCCCTGCACGCCCCCCTGGTGATTTCTCTTATCGTAGGTCTTTTAATCGGCTTTCTCGCACAGAGGAGCCGCTTTTGCACGATGGGCGCCATCCGAGATTTCGTTCTCTTCCGCCAGTCCCATCTCCTGTCGGGGTTCATCGCGCTGATCGCCGCCGCTTTCATCGTCAATTTCATCCTCGGCCAGTTCAAGGCGGGATTCGCGGGGCAGCCTGTCGCTCACACGATGCATATTTGGAATTTTGCGGGCATGGCGCTCTCCGGCCTGGCATTCTGTCTTGCCGGCGGATGTCCCGGGCGCCAGCTCTTCCTGTCCGGAGAAGGGGACGGTGATGCCGCGGTCTTTGTAATGGGCATGATCACTGGCGCCGGGATCGCCCATAATTTCGGCCTCGCCAGTTCACCTCAGGGCGTCGGCCCCTACGGCATCCCTGCTGTGATTATCGGCATTGCGGTGTGTCTGTTCATAGGATTCACCATGAGAAAGAAAATAGCATAACGGAAGGAGCCTAATTATGTCAAAAACAGTTGATGCACGCGGACTTTCCTGTCCCCAGCCGGTCCTTATGACGCTTGACGAAATCAAAGCCGGAGGAGCGGATGAACTCATTGTGCTGGTTGACAGCGACGCTTCAAAGGAAAATGTGTCCCGGGCCGCCAAGGGCAAAGGCTGGAATGTTGCCTCTGTCACCGAGGAGGCTTCTGAATATCACATTACAATCAAAAAAGGCTGATAATCCTATGTCAGTACTGAGCTTTTTAAAGCGAACGGGCTTGGCGTGCGAATCCGCCGACATGACCGATCGAGCGGACCGGGGCATGCTCGTATTCGAAAATACAGGCGAGGTTATCCAGGCGGAAACCGTCTTGAAACAGAATGGATGGGATGTCCGGGTCATGGGTCCCCCCCCGGAAATCCGCCAGGGATGTGACCTTGTCATAGAATTCCCGTTGATTGAAGAATTGCAGATCCTCAAGGTTCTCACCGAAAAGGGGGCGCCGCCACTGAAAGTTGTTCCTGTTACCAGCCCCCTGCTTCAACCGGTCGACATTTTTCAGATCAAGGATTTTGACGCATATCTTATGGTGCGGGCGGCCAACATGAAGCTGACGGTGGATAAGGCCACCCGCACTATTGTTAATATATCGGGAGGCGGCTGCCCCGATGTGCCCTATCTGGCTGCCGCCATGATAGGGAAAACGATTGAAAGCGCGCCGAGCCCCCGTGAAACAGGTCACACGCTCTGCGGTTACGCACTTCAGCTGGCCTACGAGGAGGTTCAACGCCGATGCTCTGCGTAGTGGGAACAGTTCCCTCAAAGGATTTCCCGCTTTGTGAAGGTGAAGTCCGGCTGACGAATGAGATACTTGAGGTCGGCGGGAAATGTATTGATGTCAACAGGGGAACTCCGGCACTGCTGGCGGCAGCCGCCGTGACGGCGGATACCCTCGGCCGATCCCTTTTCACGTATATTGTAGGGGACACGGGCACAGGGAAAGGAAGTCGTCATCTCTACGCCCACCTGGCCGACGTGTTGCCGCGGACCCGCTTTGAAACGATTACCTTTCATTATCTACAGCCCATCGTCCACTGGCAAAAACGGTTACAAAAAATTCTTGGAGGGGTATCTCCGAAACCAACACTCATAGCAGATGCAGGATACATGTATGCGGCGAAAATGAGCGGGGAGGCGCCGCTCTATGATCTCTTTACGCCCGACGCGGGTGAACTTGCCTTCCTGGCAGATGAGGAAGCGCCGCATCCCTTCTATACGAGGGGATTCATCCTTCATGAAGAACAGCGTGTTCCCGATCTGATTTCCCGTGCATACTCACACGGGAATGCGGCCCGATATCTTCTCGTGAAAGGAGAACGGGATTATCTGGCCAGCGAACAGGGGGTTCTCGCAACGGTAAGTGAGCCTGCCGCCGAGGCCATGGAAGCCATAGGAGGAACCGGCGACACGCTGACAGGTATTGTCTCTGTCCTCATCGATGGCGGAATGCCGTTACAGAAAGCCGCCCTGGCTGCCATGCGGGTCAACCGGGTTGCCGGGCAGTACGCCTCTCCCACACCGGCCACACAGGTGATCGAAATCATCAGGAACATACCACGGGCATTGCGTGATGTAATGAATACCGACAAAGGAGGGATCGTAACTCCAGAAACAGTGGTTCTGGATATCATCAGTACTCATCGCCAAACGGAAGAACTGTTCAAACAGCTTGAAGAGGAAACGGGAACGTGTATATGCTGCCAGGGATTATTTCTGTCGGTCAGGGATGCGGCGCAACAATTTGGCTTTGATATGGAAAGCACCATAGCGAATCTTAACGAAACTATTTTAAAAAATGAATAGGTGCGTCGGAAGGAACCTCTTCCTATTCAAAAAATCAGGTGTAAAGACGCGTTTCAAACTGCAGGACAACGAAACGCCGCCTATATTTGTTGCACATAGTCTCCCGCGAACGCTAAAAGATGCCCTCAGATCACACAGAGTATCTCTTCATTCATCCGCAATCTGAGGAGTTCAGATCGGAATAGTTTCTGAACCCCTCATAATGCGTATACTTCGATCAGGCACGATCGAAGCGGTCGAGATTCATTACTTTGTTCCATGCAGCGATAAAGTCGTGCAGAAACTTTTCCTGGGAGTCCTCACATCCGTACACTTCCGCCACTGCTCGAAGTTGGGAATTCGAACCGAAAATAAGATCGACGCGGGTCGCGGTCCACTTGAGCGCGCCCGTCCTGCGATCGTGTCCTTCAAACAGGTTCTCGTCCTTTGAAATCGGTTTCCAGTTTGTCTCCATATCGAGGAGATTCACGAAGAAGTCGTTTGTGAGCACCCCGGGACGCTGAGTAAAGACACCGTGCGTGGAACCGCCGAAGTTTGCGCCCAGCACACGCAGGCCACCGATGAGTACGGTCATCTCAGGCGCCGTCAGCGTCAAAAGCTGCGCCTTGTCGACGAGCATCTCCTCTGCCGAAACTGTATATGCGGCCTTTTGGTAGTTGCGGAATCCGTCGGCTTTCGGTTCGAGTACAGCGAATGATGCCGCGTCGGTTTGCTCTTGCGACGCATCCGTGCGTCCCGGCCTGAAGGGAACCGTTACGTCATAGCCGGCATTCCTGGCCGCCAGCTCGACACCGGCGCATCCGCCGAGGACGATCAGATCGGCGAGCGATACCTTTTTCCCGCCGGACTGGGCGCTGTTGAATTCTTTCTGGATTCCTCCGAGCGTCTCCAGCAGGGCTGCAAGTTTTTCAGGCTCGTTGACTTCCCAATCCTTCTGCGGTGCGAGACGAATGCGTGCACCATTGGCCCCGCCGCGCTTGTCGGAGCCGCGGAATGTCGACGCCGACGTCCAGGCAACCGAGATCAGATGGGCAATGGACAGCCCTGATGCAAGAATCTTGCTCTTGAGTGCGGTAATATCATGTTCATCGATCAGTTTGTGATCGACGGCAGGTACCGGGTCCTGCCAGATCAGTTCCTCTTCCGGGACATCCGGTCCGAGATAGCGCGACCGGGGCCCCATGTCGCGGTGGGTCAGCTTGAACCAGGCCCGGGCAAAGGCATCCTCGAATTCCTTGTGGTTCTTCAGGTAGCGCCGGGCGATCGGCTCGTAAATCGGATCGAAGCGAAGGGAAAGATCCGCCGTGGTCATCATAGGCCGATGTTTTTTCGACGGATCATGGGCATCAACTATCATATCCCTTTCGTCTACGTCCTTGGCCAGCCACTGATGGGCGCCGGCCGGACTCTTCACAAGTTCCCACTCGTATGTGAACAGCACCCTCAGATAGCCCAGGTCCCATTTTGTCGGGTTCGGCTTCCAGGCGCCCTCGATGCCGCTGCTGATGGTATCACCGCCCTTACCGCTGCCAAAACTGCTCTTCCAGCCAAGCCCCTGTTCTGCGATGGGGGCGGCTTCCGGCTCCGGCCCCACATGGGTGGCGGGACCGGCGCCATGGCATTTGCCGAAGGTATGTCCCCCGGCGACCAGTGCCACGGTTTCTTCGTCGTTCATGGCCATGCGGGCAAAGGTTTCGCGGACATCATGGCCCGAGGCCACCGGGTCAGGGTTGCCGTCCGGCCCCTCCGGATTCACGTAAATGAGCCCCATCTGCACGGCGGCAAGTGGATTTTCCAGATCTCTTTCGCCGCTGTAACGGCTCTTGGGTTTGTCGCTTGTGGCCAGCCATTCCTCTTCGGACCCCCAGTACACGTCCTCTTCCGGTTCCCAGACATCCTCGCGCCCGCCGCCGAAGCCGAAGGGTTTCAACCCCATCGATTCGATGGCGCAGTTGCCGGCAAGAATCATCAAGTCGGCCCATGAGATTTTTTTACCGTACTTCTGTTTGATCGGCCAGAGGAGCCGCCGTGCCTTGTCGAGGTTCACATTGTCCGGCCAGCTGTTGAGAGGGGCCAGACGCTGATTGCCTGAACCTGCGCCACCGCGGCCGTCGCCCATCCGGTAGGTGCCGGCGCTGTGCCAGGCCATCCGGATAAAGAGCGGTCCGTAGTGACCGTAATCGGCGGGCCACCAGTCCTGAGAATCGGTCATGAGGGCAAAAAGGTCCTTCTTCACCGCTTTCATGTCAAGTTTCTTGAATTCCTCGGCGTAGTTGAATTCCTCACCCATGGGATTGCTCAGGAGCGACTGCTGATGCAAAATCCTGAGGTTCAGCTGGTTGGGCCACCAGTCCCTGTTTGACATGCCGCGGCCGCTGATGGGATTTCCGGTTGCGCCCGTCACCGGGCATTCGCTGTCTTCCTTCATGTTTTTCTCTCCTTTTTATTCATGTTCATGCACTCACTGCATATCCCGAAAAAATCAAGCCTGTGATTCAGAATTGTAAAATTGGTCTCCAAGGCGACCTCCTTTTTCATTTCATCCAGGCTTTCCAGATCAGGATCGACAATTTTTTTACACTTGATGCAGATCACGTGAGGATGAGGGTCAGGCGTGCGTCCGTCATACCGGTTTCTCCCGTCCGGAAACCCTAATTCAAGGACCTCGCCAAGCGACTTCATTATCAAGACATTCCTATATATGGTGGCAAGACTCATTGTCGGAAAATCTTTTTTTAATTTTTCATGGATGTCCTCAACACTGGGATGGTCTTCACTCCCGGCAAGAATTGTAACGATAGCCAGCCGCTGAGGGGTTATTTTGTACCCATTGTTTTTTAACGTGTTGATTATGAGTTCAAATCGCTCTTCATTATCTGCCAATGGGAACCCTCGATTCTAAATAATAATTATTCTCAACTAACATTCATTATTCCTTATGTCAACTAGTAAAAAAGTCGGAGACTGCTGCTCATCCGCTGTCTCCGACCTTTCCATTTCCGGCTGCCTGCTGATATTTCTATGCGGGCTCACTGTCCCACAGGCAATTACATCTGTCTTTTTAGCTGAACATTTTTTTTAACTCCTGTTTTAGAATCTTCCCTGTAGGATTTCTGGGAAATTCATTCATAAATTCAACATACTCAGGAATTTTGTATTTTGCGATTTTATCCTTGAGGTACTCTTTTACCTCATCGGCCGTCATGTCACATCCCTCTGTCAGCACAATACAGGCCCGTACCCGCTCACCCAAAGCAGGATCGGGCGCCCCGATGACGGAAACCTCGGCAATCTTTGGATGCTTCTCAAGCGGAATTTCTATCTCCCGGGGATAAATGTTTTCTCCGCCTCTGTTGATCATCTCTTTCTTCCGTCCGGAGATGTACAGAAAGCCCGTCTCGTCCATATGGCCCATATCGCCGGTGTGGAGCCATCCGTCCCTGATGGTTTCCACCGTGTCCTCAGGCTTGTTCAGATATCCCATCATCACCGCTTCACCCCTGATGCAGATCTCGCCCCGTTCGCCGTAGGGGAGGATATTGTTGTCGTCATCCATGATCTCAACTTCCTGACCTGCGAGGGGAATCCCGACGGATGTATGGTTCTCCGGTGCTCTGAAATTCAGGACGGAAGCCCCGGTTGCCTCTGTAAGGCCGTAGCCGTCGATGATCTGCACATTGAATTTTTCCTTGAATCCCTTCACCAGTTCCAGTGGTATGGGGGCGGAACCGGCAAAGGCGTAGCGAAGCTTTAACTTGTCATAGTCAATGGTTTTCGGATCGGCAATGTTGTAGACATAGGCGTACATGGCGGGCACGGCCATAAGAATGTTTACGCCGTAGCGGGTCAGAGAGGGCCAGAAATCAGAGGGCGAAAAGGACTTTCGTATGCATAATGTAAGGCCATGATAGGTCACGGGATAGCTGAACACGGCGAGGGGATTTGTATGAAACATGGGAAGGATGATCATCATTACATCGCCCGGTTCATAGATGCCCAGCATACCCAGATCACGACACATGGCCAATTCGTTTCTGTTTGAATTGAGAATGCCTTTGGGCATGCCGGTCGTCCCCGAGGAATAAAGAAGCATAAATGGATCGTCAAGGGACTGCGGCACGAGACACTCATCATCGGGATAGTGATCCAGAATATTTTTCAGGGTTTCCCCGGCGATGGTCGAACCGTGATCAATTCCTGTCCGCACCTCCACCACAACCGGCTTATGGCGGGCGAGTTCCCATCCTTTGCTGAATTCCTCCATGTATTCACTGCCTATAAAGGCCACTTTCGGTTTTGAGTCCTCCAGGACATAAGCGATCTCAGGCGCCTTGAGCATGTAATTGATGGCGCCGGCGACGGCGCCCAGTTTCTGTGCGCCGAACATGGTATAGTAAATTTCCGGCGAATTCAGAACCATCACGGAAACCGTATCGCCCTTGACCACCCCTTTCGTTTTCAGGTAATTGGCAACGCGGTTGGCCCGCTCATTGGTCTGGGCATAGGTGATCACATCTTCGTAGTAATACACATGGACCGCATCAGGAATCTCGCGGGCGCGCACCGTTACCATTTCAGCGATGCTCTCAAAATGGATCTGTTTGCCTTTCAGGACAGCCAATTCCTCGGGGGCGATCGCAGGCCTGACAAACCGAGTGCTTCGATCAATCATTATATCCCTCCTTCATTATGATCATTCGTTTCAGTAGCACCGATTATGAGTCTGACATGTTTGACTGTTGGGGGTGTGTACCACTGAACTGCCATCATGGCGCTTGGATAAAAAAAATATTATGCACAGCACGCCGAAAAATGCAATGATCAGATAAAGACCATATAACGGCTGTTTACAATAGCCATTACAATGTGCAGGACAACCCGGCTTCGCCCTGTTGCGTTCTCCGATGTTCTTCTGTTTTTTGGGGAACATGGAACCACGAATAGTGTAACCCTCCGCTTGTACGTACGCTTCCGGGTTCTCCCGTCATGATCTCACGTGGCAAAATACAAGGCCCGATTCCCATGCAATTCTTTTTTTATCAAATTCTGATCAATCAATTCCTGTACATATTTGACCGCTTCATTCCTGTGCATGTTCAGTCCGTTCGAAATATCATCAACGGAGCAGGGCCGCCGTTTTAGAAGATCGAAAACATCCTCCTGCCTGTGCTGGAATTCGTCGTGGCTGTGGATTTTCGAATAATCGGCGATCACCTCGCATGATGACCCGAAAAGAGTGCTGAGTTCCTCCATTTTTTTCTTGCTTACGGTATCTACGAATCCCTCAGCGGGAGTTCTGACGGCGGTATTGAGTTGTACGCGGTCCGGTGCGATGCGTTGAACCCATCTGTTGATTTTGTGAACCTCCCCTTTGATGTCCGTTACCCCTCCGACGAGAAACACCTCCAGCCATATGGGTTTTCGATACGATTCTCGAAGACTGCACAGTCCCTCTACCGTTTTCTCGAAGGTAATTTCAGAGTGAGGCCTGTTTACATAGGAGAAGATTTCTTTATCGCCGGCATCGAGTGATGGAATGATAAGATCCGCCTCCTTCACCGCTTCCCGGACTTCGTCAATCCAAAAAAGCGATCCATTGGTCAACAGACCGATGGGTACATCGGTTACGGCCTTGATGCCGGAAATGATTTCTTCAATCCGACTGTAAAGAGTGGGCTCGCCTGAACCCGAAAGGGTTATGTAATCGGGACGCGGGATTTCCTGCAACCGTTCCCGTACATCCTGAATTATGTCCTGTGCAGGAAAGAACTCCCGGCGATCCGCTCTTTTATCGGTGGTTTTTCCCAATTGACAATAGATGCAATCAAATGTGCATGTTTTAAAGGGTACAAGATCGACACCCAGCGATCTTCCCAAACGCCGTGACGGCACGGGTCCGAATGTGTAGTGCATTGTCCTCTTCTTTCTCATTGTGACTATCCTGAACTCAAGATACAGGACCGTTTTTACGAAAGGCTTCCTTTTAAAACCAAGTCACCGATATCACAGCCGATATGTTCAGCGATAAGAGGACATTTGGCGCGAAGCAGAAAAAAAATATTTTCACTTCTCTCACTCAATGATTCATAATTCCCTTGCCCTTTCGCCAAAATCATATCCGCCCCGCAGTAGCAATCAACAAATTCATCGGAACATGATTCCAGGTCAATGCCGGGCATATCGTCGCCGCTGTCTATGACATTTACGATGTCCATCATTCCCACCGACCGCGCATCTTCACGGGTCGCATCATTGATTACGGGCGCGCCTCTGACCGCATAGGTAATGTCAAGCCCCCGTTGTTCAATAAGCAGACGTATCAATATTTTGTCCAACACAATTTCGCCGGCATTGTCCCCAATGTAAAGCAGGGTTTCAGCGCTGTTGAGTGCCATTTCAAATGATTCATAATCGAAATATGCGGAATCACCGCTCATAAAATCATCGAATATTTCTTCTACCCGGTTCCATCTTCGTTCCGGTCCCATATCAATGAGATTCCCCGTTCCGGCGAGCTTCAAGGCATGCACCAGGGGTAAATGCGCGTCGTGAACGAGCTCCGTGAGGTTAGGTTCTATTCCCATCACCTGCTGATTATGATTTCTTTTAATTCTTTTATAGGGATCGGGATTGCCTGTTATCTCTCGGATTATACGGTGGATATGTCTTCCGATCTGTGGCGGCGTCTTCTCACCTGAAAGAGTGCACAACAGTCTCATGAGCGAATGCAGCACTTTTTCCTCCACCTTATCATCCGCTCCCGCTATTCTGCTTGCTTCAAGCGCCTGCCTGAGAAAACAGGGGTAACAGTCTAAACAGATTTTCATATAGAGCTCAGCCTTTCACATCAGCTCAGGGTAAGTGCCCCGACAGGGCATTCGGGAATGCATATTCCACAGCCCGTGCATGCATCCCCATCAATAACTGCGTTCTCATTGACGGTAATGGCGCCTGCAGGGCAGATATCTTCGCAAATCCCGCACCCTGTACAGACCGAGACATCTACGCGGGCGATTCCGGATTTCCCGGTTCTTTGTCTACTGTCCATCTGCACTTCCACTTCCCGTAATTGTCGTTCCAGGTCTCGTTTTTTTTGTAAAAGACGGCTCTTTTCCTCGTCAGCCTGCGCGGATCGCGGATATCCCGGTGTCTTTTTGAAATCTTCACCCCGGTCAAATTCCCCCGTACCTCTCTTGATTTCTGTACTTCTTGAGAACCCATTGCTGCGCCGTCCTCCCATGCCCATACCACGGCCGCCGCCGCGGCCGCCGCCCATGCCGCGGCCGCCACCCATGCCTGTACCACGGCCGCCGTTCAGGCCGCGGCCAACGACTGTTCCCATAGCCGGGCCGTCGATACCTTTCGCATTACCAACGCCTCCCAGGCCCATGCCGAAGTGGCTTTCCACATTGGCCCGGTCTGCGGGTGTTACGGAACCGGTTTTGAATTGTTCGACGACCTGACGGACGGTGCCGGAAACACCGGGAATCACCTGAATCCCCGCAGCACCGAATACGCTGAAGGCATTGGGTCCGCAGTTCCCCGTCAGTACATGTGTCACGCTGCGATTCGCCATCAGCTGCGCCGACTGAATGCCCGCGCCGCCCCCGGCGGATACGTTCGGATTTTTTATCACATCGAAGTTCATGGACTCCGTGTCGATAAATATATAATGCGATGCCCTTCCAAAGCGGATTTCTACCTGATCATCCAGTGAAGGTCCAGTTGCCGTAACTGCTATTTGCATTGTGTAACGCTCCTTTTATTTTATTTCTATTATATTCAACGGCAGATATGTACGCCGCTCCGTGAATCCTCTTTGATACGTTTCATCTTCTCCAGACAATCAACAAAATCATGGGCGTATTCCCTTGCGTTTCCTCCGCTGTCTTTCTTCCTGCTCGAACAGTTCTTTATCACCTCCATAAAGGCAACCAACCGTGCCAGGGTGAGAGTGCTCACCGCATGTTCCATCTCACAGGCATCTTTTTCCGCCGTTTTCTCATCAACACGCAGCACTTCAACAAGAAATTTCCGTAACGTCGTGTGCCGCTCAAGTATTTCACGAGCAATGCGCGTTCCTTCGCCTGTCAGCTCAACATGTTCATATTTTTCATGGCTTACCAAATTCCGCTCAGCCAGAGTAGTCATCATGCTGGTGACCGTGGGCACCCGCACATTCATTTTTTGTGCGATATCTCGCACCCTCACATATTTTTTCAACGTTTCAAGAGTAAGAATCGCCTTGAGATAATCTTCCATTGTTGCAGTGAGCATAATTTTGCGCCTGTTTTTCATGGGGGGACCTTTTATTTTAGATACCTCTAACAATATTAAGCATCCTTACACTTCACGGTGAAAATGTCAAGACCCAAATGAATCGTCCCGGGGCCGATGCACAAAAAAAGAGGCCGGTATCAATTCCGGCCTCTCGCCTGAACGCCACTATAAATGGTGCTTCAACTATTGATAATTCTTAAAGGTATGTCTCCTACGCGATCTTCTTTCTCTCGGACACGAGATCGTCGACAACGCCCGGCTCGGCCAGGGTCGACGTGTCGCCGAAGTCAGTGAAATCCCTTGCCGCCACTTTTCTAAGCACACGCCGCATAATCTTTCCTGAACGGGTCTTGGGGAGACCTTCGGCCCACTGAATCTTATCGGGTGTGGCTATCGGTCCGATTTCGGTTCTCACGTGGGCAACAAGTTTCTTTTTCAGTTCTTCCGTTTTTTCTACATTATTATTGAGCGTGACATAGGCAAAGATCCCCTGTCCCTTGATGTCATGGGGAAAACCCACCACGGCCGCCTCGGCAACATCCGGATGCGATGTCAAGGCCGCTTCGACTTCAGCGGTGCCCATGCGGTGGCCGGATACGTTGATGACATCGTCAACACGGCCCGTGATACGGTAATCTCCATCTTCATCGCGCTCGGCGCCGTCGCCGGAAAAGTAGTAGCCGGGGAACTGGGAGAAATAATTTTCCTTGAAGAGCCCCTGATCGCCCCAGATGCCCCGCATCATGCCGGGCCAGGCCGCCTTAATGCACAGCGCACCCGATCCGGGGCCCTCAATTTCCTTTCCGTCTTCGCTCAAAAGCGTCGGTTGAACCCCGAAGAAGGGAACCATGGCCTTCGCGGGCTTGATGTCGATTGCGCCGGGAAGAGGAAGAATCATATGGCCGCCCGTTTCGGTCTGCCACCATGTATCGGCGATGGTGCATCGACCGCCGCCGACCTTATTGTAATACCACCACCACGCCTCGGGATTCAGCGGCTCGCCGACAGACCCCAGAACGCGCAGGGAGGAAAGGTCGTGTTTATCTACCCATTCGTCGCCTTCCTTGGCCACGGCGCGGATCGCCGTGGGGGCGGTATAGAAGTTGTTGACGTTGTATTTTTCACAGACGGCCCAGAACCGGTCATAAGCGGGATAGCTGGGAACGCCTTCGAAAAGGATGCTCGAATGACCGTTGCAGAGTGGTCCATATACCACGTAGCTGTGTCCCGTCACCCAGCCGATATCGGCCGTGCACCAATACACATCCTCATCGCGCACGTCGAAGGCAAGCTGCTGAGTCATGGACGCATAGAGGAGATATCCGGCGGTGGTGTGCAGCACGCCTTTCGGCTGTCCCGTGGAACCTGATGTATAGAGAATAAAGAGGGGATCTTCCGCATCCATTTTTTCTGGCTCGCAATAGGGCGCGGCATCGGCCATCAATGCTTCATACCACTGATCCCGTCCCTCCTTCATGGGAACTTCCAGCCCGGTGCGCTTTACCACGATCTGCGTTCTTATCGAAGGGCATTCCTCCAGGGCCTTGTCGGCGTTGGCCTTCTGGGGCACCGCCTTCGCGCCTCTGTAAGTGCCGTCGCAGGTAATGAGGATTTCGGCCTTACAGTCATTGATGCGATCCCTCAACGCTTCGGCGGAAAACCCTCCGAAGACGATGGAATGAACTGCGCCGATTCTGGTGCAGGCAAGCATGGCAATGGCGAGCTCGGCAATCATGGGAAGATAGATTGATACGCGATCCCCTTTCTTGACCCCCAGCCCCTTCAGTACGTTTGCACACTTGTTCACCTCACGGTACATGTCGAAGTAAGTGTACACTTTCCAGTCGCTGGGATCGTTTCCTTCAAAAATAATGGCGGCTTTATTTTTCTTTTTTTCAAGATGTCTGTCCAGGCAGTTGTAACTTACGTTCAGTGTGCCCCCTTCAAACCATTTTACGTGGAGATCGTCGCCGAAAGAACAATCGGAAACTTTATTCTTGTCAAAGGGTTTGAACCAGGTCAGCCTTTCCTCGGCCATTCGCGCCCAGAAGGCATCGGGGTTTTCAATTGACTCTTTGTACAGCCTTTCATATTCTCCTCTTCCCTTGATATAGGACTTTTCTCGCACTCGTTCGGGAACGGGAAACACCTTATTGTAAAAATCTTGTTCGTTAATATCAGCCATTTTTCGCCTCCTTCTCCTTTATTTTCGGGCACGCGCCATAGGCGTCAGAACCTGGGTTCTGCGCAAAGGACCTGCGTGTCGGGTTAACTGCAGCAGCCATCGCTTGCTTTGCCCTGAGACAATGGTCGAATACAGTAAAATTAATTATTTGGGTATCGGCATTCGTCTGAATTAAAAAGGGGGTGTCATCCTACATCCCGTCGGTCTTTGTCTGACAGAAATTGATGCAGCAATGTCCACGGCAGTATTTCCTTGTTTGCCACAGGTCGTTGTCTTTCAACTTAACTATTGATTGCCTCTAAAAACAGTGAGAAAATAGAGTCGCGTTTTTTGAAAAAACAACTCATAAACGGAGAACCCAACCACATGAAAGAAACGCGGAAGAGGCTGCAACAGGAGGCTGACCCCATCTCCATGATACACCGCGCGGAAATATTTGCACTGGCAGCAGTGACGCTCGTGCTGATGACAGGCATCATGTTCCCCACAGTATCCGGTGCGGATATCTCCTGGATTCAACAGACAGGCACAACGACCGAGGACAACGCCACCGGTGTGGGAGTGGATAATTCGGGCAACCTGTATGTCGTCGGATGGACCATCGGCGTTCTTCCGGGGCAAAGTGGATCTGGAGACGTAGATGCCTATACAATGAAATACAGCAGCAATGGTGAACTGATCTGGATACGTCAATTCGGCACTGCCATGGGCGACCGTGCCGGTGACGTTGCCGTGACCGGTGAGGGAAACGCCTATGTGATAGGGACCACCGGGGGAAGCTTCCCTGACCAGACACACTCCGGACAGCACGATGCGTTCATCCGCAAATATGATGCAACAGGAAAGGAACTCTGGACGCGCCAGTTCGGCACCGAAAACCAGGACGAGCCCCTCGCAGTAAGCCTGGACAGTGAGGAAAATGCCTACATTACGGGACGGACCGATTCGAATGCCTTCATTACCAAATACAACAGCAGCGGCATCCGGCTCTGGTCATATCAATTCGGCACACCGAGCGAAGATGTCGCCGTTGATGTTATGGCGGATACCGAACATAACAGAATATATGTGGCAGGATATACATACGGCGCCTTCCCCGGTCATACGAACCGGGGCTATGCAGATGCCTTCCTCCGTGCCTACGACAGTGAAGGAAACGAACTATGGACGCAGCAGTTTGGCACTGCCTTTGCCGACTCAGCTCTGAGACTTGCGCGTGGTCCTGACGGCAAAATTTATGTGGCAGGACAGTTGAATGGCAGTTTTGTTGCCAAATTCGATGTGAATGGTGACGAACTGTGGCTTTGTCCCTTTTGGGGATACGCGACGGGGATGGCAATAGATAATGCCGGCAACCTTTTGATAACAGGTTCAACGCGATATGGCGGTATTCCAGGCCAGATCGGGGTGGGCGGAGAAGACGCCTTTGTCACCAAATGTGATAGCGAAGCGAATGAAATTATCACATGGCAGTTCGGCACGGGTGGTGCCGATTCCGCCGATGACATCGCGATAGGTCCAGATGGTGCCATCTATATGGTCGGAATAGTCAATGGCGCCCTCCCGGGCCAGACCCACCTGGGAGGATCAGATCTATTCCTCATGGGCTTATCCGATATTCCGGCAGCATCGCACTCACTCCCCGCAGGGGTTGATTGGGCTCTGCAGCTTGGCACCAACGTCGAAGATGAGGCACATGCCATAGGTATCGATGGCAAAGGGAATGTCTATGTTGCCGGCAAAACGTATGGTGAATTTCCTGGGTACGAGAATAGTTCCTGGAGCGGGGGATGGGATGCCTTTGTCAGTAAGTGGAGCCGCGACGGTAAAAGACGCTGGACAGTGCAATTCGGCACAGGCATGGGAACAATGGTCAGTGATCTTGCAGTTGATGGAGCAGGCAATCAGTATATAGCGGGCACGACCGGCGGTGCATTGCACGGCCAGACAAACACAGGAGCGCCGGACGTATTCTTACGCAAATATGACACACAGGGTATGGAGCTGTGGACACGCCAGTTCGGTACCGAGGCTCCCGATGAGGCAATAGGAGTAAGACTGGATGATGACAACAATGTATATATTGCCTGGTACTCCCATGAAATCTACGCCGGAGGACATACCCACGTCCACAAGTACAATGCCGAAGGCACTATGCTCTGGACTACGCAATTGAACGATATCACAGAGCCTACAAGCTTTGCCGTCGACAGTCGGCATAACATATATTTTGCGGGAATAACCGATTCGGCGCTTCCCGGACAAACCTATCTGGGCAGATCTGATGCCTATGTGCGCAAGTACGATAGCAGCGGCACTGAACTATGGACACGCCAGTTCGGCACCCCCGAAGAGGACCATGCACTGGCGGTGGAGGTAGACAGCCGGTTCGGCGTCTACGTGGCAGGGAGAACGGACAGCGCCTTACCGGGGAAAACATTCGAAGGCCCTCCCTTTGATGCGTTTATCCGCAAGTATGACAGTGCAGGAAACGAATTATGGACAGACCAGTTTGGCGCCGCAGGGGATTATATGGACGAAATTCGCGACATATCGATAGATCCTTGGGGAGATGTCTATGTGGTGGGCGCTTCCGGGCCCGATGCACTGGTGAGGAAATACAGCGGCAGCGGTAACGTGCTCTGGAATAGACAGCTGGGAGGAGGATTATTTGCGGATTATGCTCAGGCGGTATCGCTCAGCAGCGATGGCACACTGCTGACGGCAGGCTTCACCTATGGATCTTTCCTGGAACAAAATTATTTTGGTGGCACAGACGCCTTTTTCATGAAAATGGACGCCTTTGTCCCCGTGGATTTGTTCCATGCGATTCTTGTGCTGCGTCTGATCGCAGGAATGGCACCGGACGGACCCATCACACTTACGGACAATATTTTTTCTTACGACTTTAACAAGAACAACAAAATAGACCCGGGGGACGTCATATACATTTTACAGAAAGTATCCGGTGTGAGATGAAATCAGTTGTCTCAACGTGTCATACAAAAGAACGCTGCTCTTCATCCTCGAAACATGGTATTCTTTAAGGTACTTGAAAACAAGGGAAGGAGAATGCATATGAAGCTCAGATACGGTATTGTATGTCTGTTCGCTCTTCTTTTCGCCACGGGCGTGTGGGCAGAGATCCCCCTTTTGAAAAGCACCGCCGACGATCAGAACGCGATGGAAATAACAGTCTACAACAGCAATATAGGCCTCGTGAAGGACACAAGGACCGTGTCCCTTCACGCCGGCATGGGAGAATTGCGCTTTATGGATGTGGCGGCCCACATCATGCCCGTGACGGTTCATGTATCCTCGGCAGGAACACCCCAGGCATTGAGAATTCTGGAACAAAATTATGAATACGATCTTATGAACGGCAGAAAGCTTCTCGACAAGTATGTGGGGAAACAAATCAAGATCGTCGACTGGAACAGGTACCAGGATCGAAAAGATGTCGTTGAAGCCACTCTCCTCAGTAATAACGAAGATGAGATTTACCGGATCGACGGCGAGATTTACATCGGACACCCCGGCATTAAGGTCCTTCCCGAGATTCCGGAAAATTTGATTGCTAAGCCCACGCTTACCTGGCTTTTTGAAAGTCGGTCGGCAACGCCGCAGCAGATTGAGGTGTCCTACCTCACCGGGAACATTGACTGGAAAGCTGATTATGTCATGGTTCTCGACAAAGATGATATCTCTTCGGAGCTCGCAGGGTGGGTCACCATCGACAACAAAAGCGGCGCCACCTATCGTGATGCGAAACTCAAGCTGATCGCCGGAGAAGTGAACCGTGTAAAGGCGCCGCAGGCCGACATGGCCGTAAGAAGAGAACTGCTGGCCGCCAAAGCGGCGCCTCAGTTCGAAGAACAGCCCTTTTTCGAATATCATATCTACGATCTCCTGCGGCGAACCACCATCAAGAACAACCAGACGAAGCAGATCAGTCTTTTGGAGGCTGCCCCTGTGGGAGTGACAAAGACTTACAGCGTGTATGGTACGAAGGGATATTTCACCCGCCCCTATGCCGGCAAGAAGCATACACAGCCGGTGGAGGTTCATATCTCCTTCATGAATGCCGCGGGAAACAATTTGGGCGTGCCGCTTCCGGCCGGCGTGATTCGCCTCTACAAAAAGGATGCCGCCGGAAGCCAGCAGTTCATCGGCGAGGACTCAATCATTCACACGCCGAAAGATGAGACGGTGACGCTGAAGGTCGGAGAGGCCTTTGATATCGTGGCTGAGAGAACGCAAACCGATTTCCGTCAGATCACGTCGCGGCTTTTTGAATCGGAGTGGGAGATTGTCCTGAAAAACCACAAGGCGGAAGACATTACCGTAAACATTATCGAACCGATTTACGGCAACTGGGAAATCACCGGCAACAGTCACCCCTATCGGAAGGTTGACGCCTTCACGGTCCGTTTTGACATTCCCGTTGCAAAAGACGGCGAAGTAACCGTTTCATATCGGGCGCGTCTGGGAATCTAAGGATTCTTGCCTTGCAAGACAAACTGTGATAGACAGAGCTACTTTAGCGAAACACACGTAAAGGATTGTACCGAATTGCATGATTGACGGATATAATCGAACCATCAACTACCTGAGGGTTTCCATCACCGACAGGTGCAACCTGCGTTGCATATACTGTATGCCCAAAGAGGGGCTTTCTTTTATCGGACACGAGGATATTCTCCGTTATGAAGAAATCCTCAGAATAGTAAATGTGGCCGTAAAAAACGGTATTATCAAGGTCCGAGTTACCGGGGGCGAACCCCTGGTGCGTCGTGGTGTGGTGGATTTTCTCGCCGAGCTTGGCACAGTGGAAGGTCTTCGGGACATAAGCCTCACCACAAACGGGATATTCCTTGAAGAATTTGCCGAACCCCTTTTCGATGCAGGCATCCGCCGCATTAACGTAAGTCTTGATTCACTGATCCCTGAAAAGTACAAAAAAATCACTCGCGGCGGTGACCTCGATCGGGTGCTTCGCGGCATCGAAAAGGCACATCAAGTGGGATTTGCGCCGATAAAGATCAACATTGTGGGAATCCGCGGTTTCAATAACGATGAGATAGAAAACTTCGCCGGGCTCACGCTGGAGCGTCCCTATCAAGTCAGATTTATAGAGTATATGCCTATTGGCGGAACTATGGACGAGCAGTTTACGCACCTCTCAAACGATGTGATTATAGAACAATTAAAACGGATCCACCGATTGGTTTATCTCGGCAGAAATAGGGACGAAGCTCACGGCCCGGCGCGCGTAGTCAAAATTGAGGGCGCCCGGGGTGAACTAGGCTTCATCAGCGCCATGAGTCATCAGTTCTGCGAATCCTGCAACAGACTTCGCTTAACTGCGGACGGCAATTTGAGGGCCTGTCTCTTTTCGGATGAGCCGTCAGTGGACCTGAAAACCCCCTTGCGGGAGGGGTGCAGCGATCGTCATCTGCGAGCGCTTATCAGCGATATTATCAGCAAAAAACCCCAATCCTATGATGGTCCCTCTTATCAGACATCAAGAAAAAAATGCGTGAGAGGCATGTCCGCAATCGGTGGCTAGCGTATATACATCACAGGGATCATAGGTGGGTTATGCCCGCTCATCAGTGTGCTGGAAACTCTGGGGCAAAGAGTGAACTAAGACCATGGGCCGGGATGAAGAAATAATCAGATCCTACGAACGGTGGCTCACGTCATCCACAGGCGCCTATACCGACAGGCGTGAGTGTGAGCTCGTGATGTCGCTTCTCCAACCGCAGACCGGCGAACGATTGCTCGATGTGGGATGTAAAACAGGTCATCATCTCGCCCGTTTTAAGCGAAAAGGATGTACGGTCACCGGTGTCGAGACATCTCCCTTCATTCTTGAGGCGGCACGGGAAAAAATGGGGAAACAGGCCGATCTTTACCGGGGAGACTGCGATGATCTCCCCTTTTCTGATAATGAATTCGATATCGTTACCATGATCACATCCCTCGAAAAGGCAGGCAATATCCGAAAGGCCGTCAGCGAAGCCATACGGGTCAGCAGGAACCGGGTCTTTCTGGGTGTGTTGAATCGGATGTCTTTTTCGGCGTCGACTCTGAGGAAGGCGGGATCGATTTGTGCCCCGATGGAATCCGTCACGTATTTTCTTGGCCCATTCAATCTCATCAGCATGGTAAAGCATATTATGGGCGATGTGCCCGTTCGATGGGGGAGCGTGATCTTTTTCCCTCTTTCATGGTACCCCGCTGCGGAACAGATCGAAGAAAAAATTTCTCCGATGAAAAATCCCTTCGGCGCCTTTGTAGGGGTCTCTTTCCCCGTTGTATTCACTCGGAGAACGCTCCAGAAGCCGATAAAAAATTCCATAAAGACGTCGCTGGGAGGAAATGAACGCGTACCTGGCACAGCGACACGGGAAATGAAAGAATGATGAAAGAAGCACTACTCTACGAAAGACTTTCAGACGATCGCCTGCGCTGTCATCTTTGCGCGCATAAGTGTACTATCGCTCCCTCTCACAGAGGAGTCTGCGGCGTGAGGGAAAACAGGGACGGCAGACTTCATACGCTCGTCTACGGAATGGTCATTGCGGAAAATGTTGATCCCATTGAAAAAAAACCGCTTTTTCATGTCTATCCCGGATCACGTTCGCTATCGGTCGCCACGGTGGGCTGCAATTTTCGCTGCACCTTCTGTCAGAATCACAGCATTTCCCAGATGCCACGGGATGAAGGAACAATCATGGGAAGCGAACGCACTCCGGAATCGGTGGTACAGAGGGCCGTTCAAAGCGGTTCACGAACCATCGCGTATACTTACACGGAACCGACAATATTTTTTGAATTTGCCTCCGAAGTGGGATTACTTGCCAGAAAGAACGGCATCGGCAACGTCTTTGTGTCGAACGGCTTCATGTCGCAGGAATGTATCGAGCTGATGCCTCCCTTTCTCGATGCCGCCAATATCGATCTTAAATCATTCAGCGATGATTTCTACAGAAGATACTGCGGGGCACGGCTTCAACCGGTCCTGGACAGTCTGAAAAGACTGAAGGATCTGGGCATCTGGATAGAGATAACCACGCTGATCATTCCCGATCTCAACGACAGCGATGAAGAGCTTCGGGATATCGCCCGGTTTATCGCCTCACTGGGGGCCGAAACCCCCTGGCACATCAGCCGCTTCCATGCCCACTACAAAATGGGGCATACCCCGCCGACGCCACGCGCAACGCTCCATCGCGCATGGAACATTGGTAAAGAGGCAGGGTTGAAGTACGTCTACACAGGAAACATCCCCGGTGACGAGGGAGAACACACCTTCTGCGCCTCCTGCGGCCACCTCCTGATCGAACGGTTCGGATTTACTGTCAACAGGATAGACCTGGAAGGGCACGCCTGTCCGCATTGTGCCGCCCCCCTCGACGGTATTTTATCATGAAATGCTTCGAGAAAGGACGCCGCCTGTCATTCAAGTCTCTTGAAGGATCGTTCAATTGGAAAGAGTGTGCGGAAGGCATGAAGCAGCGACCGACGGCAGTGGGAAAGAATGAAACGCGAGGATGAACAATGAGACTGTTTTTCACGGTATTTGCGACTGTTTTTATTGCGGAGATTGCGGACAAAACGCAACTAGCCACCATGCTCTATGCATCGGGGGCGCAGAACAACAAGGCTGTGGTGTTCCTGGGGTCCGCCCTTGCCCTTGTGGCGGCTTCGGCACTGGCGGTCTTTGTAGGCGCCGCGCTTTCTCAGTTTATAAACGAAAAAATCATGGTGAAAGTTGCCGGAGCGGCCTTTATCGCCGTGGGACTTTGGACCATTATCCGGGCATGACAGCGCCCGTTACGGCCCCGATTACTCGTTCCACATAATTTCTTCTTCCTCATAGGTTTCGGCCAAAGCCTCCCGGGCGCGGGACAGACAGTCCTCGGGAACGAGGACCCGCACATCTCCGAGACCGTCGATGGTCAGCCCGTAAATCGGACCGACCGCTTCATATTCCAGTTTCACCGGGATACCCTCGGTCTCGAGTCTTCCGAGAATGATATTCGCATTTACCATCCCCGGTGCATGGCACACGACCTTCCATACTGCATCTTTCATAATTATTAATCCTCACTCAAGACACTTTTAAACTTTCTTGCTTTTTGACGTTTCCTGCTTTTTACTCGACCGCCACTTTCAGAAAGGCGTCTCCACCGGGTGTATCACCGAGTCTTCCCGCAATTCCGGCCAGCCTGACGATCTGACCGTTCTTAACACCCGGTGGGATTGTCACCGTAAAGAGTGTCTTCTGAAACCCGCGGGGAATGCTGATAGTCTTTCGCGTGCCCCTCAGGGCTTCCTTTTCAGTGATCACCATCGTTCCGTAAAAGTTATCTCCCCTGCGCGCCATTTTGATTACGTGAAGCCGCGGCGATCGTCTTTTGACTGTTTTTTGCCGCACCTCTGATAGTGCCCCGGCCTGGGGGAACCTTTGAAACACTTTTAAAAACACCATCCCCGCGACGAAACCGCCGATATGGGCCCACCATGCGATAGTGCTCGCGTGTGCATCGGCAAGAGAAGCGCTTAAAAACTGAAAAAGGAACCATAGCCCCAGGAATACGGCAGCAGGAATCTCCACAAAGAAGGGAATAATGATAATTGGAATCAAAGTGAGAATTTTGGAGCGTGGATAGGTGATGAAATAGGCCCCCATCACGCCGGCGACGGCTCCGCTTGCACCTATGGTGGGCACCTGGGAATAAAAATTAAACAACAAATGCGTCAGTCCTGAAACCCACCCGCAGAGAAGATAGAATACCAGGTAGCGCAACGGCCCCAGGGTGTCTTCTACGTTATCGCCGAATATGTAGAGAAACCACATATTGCCCAGAAGATGCCAAAATCCGCCATGGAGAAACAAAAATGACACAAGGGCCAGGGCTTGTTCGCCAAAGCTGAAGTGCACGCCCAGTTCCGGCACGGTGTAGCGGGCAGGCACAAGGCCGTAGGTAAAGATGAAGGCGTCGATTTCAGGTAAATGTCCCAGCTCAATGATTCCTGCAAGGACATTGATCACAATCAGCGTCATGTTGACAACGGGATAATTTTTGGAGCGAATTGTATCACGAAGGGGAATCATGGTGTCGTTATAAGAGCATTTCCGCCAAAGTACAGTAAAAGATACAGGGGTTCACCTTGGTGAGTTTCGCCGCGCGGGGAAGGGACAATTCGCATGCGCACCTATCATCACGGCAACGGTTGCCTCCGCAGGTGGAGGAAACCGTTGCCTGCGGCACTCTCACGACCCCGCAGCGACGGAAACCAGGAGCTTCTGCCCGGGATGGATGGGCTTCCGGGTTGAAATCTTATTGAGGGCACAAAGCTTCTCTACGGAAAGCCCGTATTTTTTGGCAATGCCATAGAGACTGTCTCCACGGTTTACCACGTGATACCGGGCCTTCTGCACCTGTGTTCGTTCCGTTTTGTCGGCCCTTATGGCCTGGGCCTCCTTCACGACGGATCCCATTTTCTGCTGCAACGCTTCTACTTTCCGTGCCAGCAGGTCGAGCTGTTGTACCATGGTTCCCCCCGTTCCGGCGGCCTCGGTGACAGTTTCCTTCAGGGCGCTCTTCTGTGCCTGCAATGCAACGGAAATACGACCTTCGAGTCCCTCCAGATCGGACACCCGCGCTTCAATATGTTCAATGCGCTCACTCAGGGCGCTAAAATCAGCCTTTGAGATATCGCTCTCTCCCGATGATGACAGCAGGGCGACAATGACAATTACCACGAGTACGATTGCACCCCCGATGTAGAGAGTTTTTTTCTGGAGGGTGAAAGAAGACCGAGGCTCATCATCGTACTCGTCATCGAAGTTCTGTTGCACTCCTTCTTCCTCCTTGTCCACAGTGTCGGCAAGTTCGATGATATCGATATCCGGATCTTTATCCATGTGCACTTCCTTTCATGTGAAAGTTTTACCGATTATAGACAAGAGAAGGCAGGAGGTCAAGGAGCGGAATTGCAAGGTCCTGCGAGGAATGAAGTACGGCCCGACGGAAAATGTTTTTTCGCCGGGCCGTTGCCGCGACACTGCCACCCCCTGTCTCCGCAATGAACCCATTTCGCAGGCAATGAAAGGAACAGGGCGCAGTCGGGTTTTCTACAACCTGACCTTCTCAAGAGGCGTAATGCCGGCAGCCGCCATTGCCATCTCCTCGTATTGCTTGAGGGGCGATTCGGCCAGCACCATCATTTTCTGCGCTGCCATGGACCCTTCGGCATGGACCGTCGTCACTTCATGGAAGGCCGATTCATGGGAGCAAACATGACGCATCGTCTCATGAATCATCTTCAGGCGATCAATGGTGCTGTATTTTTCCGACCCTCCCAGATAATGCTCCAGATAGTCATGAATATCCGGATTTTCCCAGTCTTTCCTGTCGGGCGCAGTGGCAACGATCCCACCGGAAATATCCTGAATAAGTTCCATGAAGGCATGATATTTACTGGCAAAATGGAGTTTCGCCATGTTGGCGATGAGCGGATTGGGCACAGCGATGTCGCCGTACATGACGGGGTCCTGGGCCGCCGCATTCGTCAGTGCCCTCAGTGTCTCCACATAGGCGGCGATATCAGCCAGTTTGTCTCTCACATGACCTACTTTATCGAGACCGTTATATTTTGCCATGGCCACACCGCAACCCGCCATGACTTCAACGGCCGGCACTTTGTAACTGATTGCCGTGAACCGATGGAAAGTAGCGAAGGTGTAAGCAATCAGCATGGAGAACTGCCATTCGCCGCACATGAATACCCGATCCCAGGGCACGAAGACATTGTCGAATACGATCATTGCTTCCGTCAGTTCCCGCACGGGACGGTCGGCATGAAATTCGTGGTCTGTCCAGGCCCCACGCCCGCCGCGGCAGATAAAGGTGATCCCTTCCGTATTCGCCGGTATGGCAAAACTGACGGCATAATCCCCCTCGTTTTCCCGCATTTGTCGAGTAGGTACGACGATTATTTCATTAGCCGCCGGTGCGCTGGTGATGTGGATTTTGGCGCCCTTGACCACGATGCCGTCTTTATTTTTGTCGACGACGTGCAGGTAATAGTCGGGGTGTTTCTGCTTGGCCGGTTCCTTTGAGCGATCACCTTTGACGCAGCTCACGGCGCCGCAGGTATGGAGATCGTTCTTTCGCAGGTGTTCGAGAAAGTTTTTGGCATTTTCCTGATACTCTGTTTTGCCCATCTGGCCGGCCACTACGAAGGCCGCATTGAGGCAATCCGTGCCGATATCCTTGCCGAAGGGAAGACTGCCGATCATTTTAATGGACGTCTGAATCATCTTGGTGCGATTTTTGAGATCCTCCGTGTTATGGGGGGTAATGAAGAGGCGGTTTATCGGTTCACCCGTTTCGGGGTGAGGCGCCACGAAAAGATCTCGCACTTCCGGATTTTCCGATGCCGTCAACTCATACCCGCCGGCTATGGTATCGCAGGTAATGCCGAGAATCGGGTGCTTCGTAATATCTTCTACCTTTTCTCCGCGGATATAGACCCGCCTTCCATCGCGCAAACTTTCCTTGTACTCTTCAGGCGTACGAATTCCCATTGCTGTCCTCCTTTGTGTTGTTATGTAGCTATTTTAAACCCATATAAGACGTTACGTCATTCCTCATTGTAGAAAATGTAGACATTGTAACCATATACCGTGTTGAACACAACATGAAACTTTACTTTCAGGAGAAAATGCTGAGAATATGCTGGCGCCATAAACGATTCCCTTTACAATCTCGCTCGATTTGATTGTATCATTTATGGTACAGTATGAACATATGCAGGAGCGATTATCAAGAAAAGAATGGATAGTTCAATGAAGCGCTACCATCTGACAGAACTTTCAGATCAGTCTTGGTGCCCGAAGCTTCTTCTCGATAGTGCCACCGACTTTCTTCAATATTTTGAGAATGCAAGCAATGTGTTCGCCCCGTGCGTGCCCTATCTTCGCCGGGCATTGGAAAAATCGGGCACGCGGAGGATACTTGATCTTTGCTCAGGCGGGGGTGGGCCATGGCCGCGTCTCTATCATCACTTTCAAGAAAAGGAACGGTTCCCCCTTTCTGTGTGTCTCACCGACAAGAATCCCAACAGTGCATCGGTAAAAATCCACAACTCCTCATCCAACGGTCTTCGATACTGCCCACGGTCCGTCGACGCTGTTGACATCCCCGAAAATCTCGATGGATTCAGGACATTTTTCAATGCCTTCCATCATTTCTCTCCCAATGAGGCGCAGGCGATACTCAACGATGCAATACGCAGAAAACGGGGTATCGGCATTTTTGAGGCAACCGAACGAAACGTCTTTGCCATATGCCAGATGATTTTCGTGCTTCCGCTCATGGTGCTTACCCTGACCCCTTTTATTCGTCCGTTCCGTCTTTCACGGTTTTTCTGGACGTACCTCTTGCCGCTCCTGCCGTTTATCATCACCTTTGACGGTGTGATCTCATCGCTTCGCACTTACTCCACTGGTGAATTGAAAGCACTGATCTCCGATCTGGAGCTGAAGACCTATACATGGGAAATCGGACAGGAAGAGGTGGAAGGGCTTCCCAGAAAAGTTACCTACATGATTGGATACCCATCGACATGATGAAGCTTTTTATTACGAAGCCGTCAATATTTCAGGATGGATAATATTTCGCCGATAGTGTAGTATGCATTACCTCTAAGAGACGACTTTTTGAAAGGAGACGCAGTATGGCAGTGGTGCAACCAAAGGGCGAAAAGATGAGGCAGGCAATAAAGTCGATTTCGAGCAGACTTGAAGAATCGGACAGCCCCTCTCTCTCAAAGCTGATTCAGCAGGCGGGACAGGAATTCAATCTCTCTCCCATGGAAGAGGAATTCCTGCATAATTTTTTCAAAGAAAGCAAAGAGAAAGCTTAAACGGGGGCAGGGGTATTCAGTTAAAAAAGACGGTACATTCTTGATCATGGAGACGAAGAGGACAGCGTTCTGGAAACAAAAGCCCCTCAGCGACATGACCGGGGAGGAATGGGAATCGCTCTGCGACGGCTGTGGCCGATGCTGTCTCCATAAGATAGAAGACTCGACGACGGGGTGTGTCTTCTACACTGCCGTGGCGTGCCGCCTTCTGGATATCGAGAGCTGCCGGTGTCGCCACTACACAAATCGTCGCCATTATGTCCCATCCTGTATCTCGTTAAGTCCTGATTCACCCGATGCATTTCGATGGCTGCCGTTGAGCTGTGCCTATCGCCGTCTTGCCGAAGGCAAGGACCTCGAATGGTGGCATCCGCTGATATCGGGCGATCGGGAAACCGTTCACCAGGCGGGGATATCGGTCCGTGCGCTGGCCATATGCGAAGATTCCATTCATCCTGAAGACCTCAGAGAGTATATGTCCACGCTCATTCTTGATTCCATCCCCTTCGAAGAAGCCCGTGGACGAGGGGTTTGATGCGTGAATAGCAGAGGATTGAACAGGATACAATGAGGAAGGGTTCCATCAGGTGACCGATCAGCGCTATTCCTTTTGCACAAATCCGGACGTCGCTGTTACGGAGTGTAGCATCAGCCTCTCTGACGGTGCGGCCCTGAAGGTAATCGACTTTACCCCTCCACAGGGCGATGAGAACGGACCCATTGTGTGCTTCGTTGCAGGCTGGATCTCGGAAATCAACGGCTGGGAGGGTGCCCTGAAAGAACTCACTCCCCGATACAAAACTCTTTACGTTGAATCCCGCGAAAAAAAGAGTGCCCGCATCCCGGAACGAAGGAATGTTGAGTTTTCAATTTCCCGCATGGTGGATGACATTCACGAAATTCTCGAAGCGACAGTTCCCCATGATCGGTCCTTTGTGTTAGTGGGCAGTTCTCTGGGATCGACGGCTATTCTCGATTATCTGAGCCGGGGGTTGCGGCGTCCCGCACTTACCATTGCCATTGCGCCGAATGCGGAATTTCGCATTCCAGCGTGGGCCTTTTTTGTTGCAAGAGGCATTCCACCCGGGGCCTACACCTTCGTCAAGGGATTCATCAAATGGTACATCGGCGCCTTTCGCATCGATAAAACGAGGGAACCGGAGCAGTTGAAAAAGTACGAAGGCACTATCGACGGAGCGGATTTCCGCAGGTTGAAGGCAAGCGCACTCAGTATGAAGGGGTACAGTGTGCGGCCGAAACTCCCCTTGATCACCTCCCCTGTGATCATCATAGGAGCGCGGAGCGACCGGCTTCATAATGTGGAAGAGGTGAAAGAAATCGCACAGTCCATACCAGGCGCTCAACTGGAAATAATGGAAAGCAATCGCGCCACGCACAGCCGCAAGGCCGGTCTCTTCATTGTCGAACGCCTGGAAATGCTTTGAATCGGCACGATGGATACATCTGTCGCCTCAGATGTGCATCTGCCAGTGAGCATAAAAACCGACTTGCGCCCCGCCTTTTCGCGTCAAGTCAAGTGAAAAGTGCTGCTGAAAGGACTTATGAAAATACGACACCTCTCTTTTGGAAATACCAACGTTTGCATTCAGGAACCACAGGGCGAAGGTGTTAAAACCGTTCCCATCGGACCATGGCACAATAGGTTGTAAATATCAGCGATTATTCTTAAAATATTCAAGCGCATTTAACACGAAACGGGCGTAAGCGCCAGCCCGACCCCCACCCATTTCAATTGCTGCATCGATAGTTTCTTAAATTTCTTTATCTTTTGCACCTGCTTGCGGAGCTTGATCCAAATGCTATTTCATGCATGATTCACACTTTGTCACAATGGAAATTGATAGCGCCTTGAGTTCTTTGGCTTTTTTCTCCAACGCTTCGTTACTGAAAGCTGTTTCTTCCAATTCCAAAGATGGTTTGTATGTTTTGACATTTTTGAGGAACGGAGGATGTAAATTCTTTCTGTCTTTAATACTTTATTCAATTTTCTTAAAAGTTAAGTCTGACATTGCCAGTCCGAGTTAATGCGGTTGTTGGCCTGTAATCAGTTGATGATGGAACCATATCAGCCTTCCAGGGCCTCGCGCAGCTTCATCCCTAAATCGTTCACCGAGAATGGCTTTTGGATGAAATGTTCGCCTTCGTTCAGCACCCCGTGTTTTGTGATTATGTTGGCTGGGTAGCCCGACATGAACAGGCATTTGAGGCTCGGACGGTTGGACACGAGGTTCTTGGCCAGATTGCGGCCGTTCATCTCGGGCATGATCACGTCGGTCAAAAGCAGGTCGATCCGGCCGGTGTATTCCCTTGCCATGCGCATGGCCTCGCCCGGGGTACTCGCCTTCAGCACGGTGTAACCATGGCGTTCCAGCATGATCGTGGTCATTTTCAAGATCGCCGGTTCGTCTTCCACGAGCAATATGGTTTCATGGCCGAGCTCTTTCGTTTGTAACGGAACTTGTTTCGGCAGAGGCTCCGTTTTGGCCGCGTACCGCGGCAGGTAGATATTGAAGGCCGTTCCCTGGCCCGGCTCGCTGTAAACGTTGATGAAGCCGTTGTTCTGATTGACGATGCCATACACGGTGGCCAGCCCCAGGCCGGTTCCACTGCTCGCTTCCTTGGTCGTGAAGAAAGGATCGAAGATGCTCAGGAGTGTTTCGGCATCCATGCCGCAGCCGTCGTCGCTCACGGTCAACATCACGTATTCGCCAGGAGTAAACCCCGCCTGCTGGGCGCTGTATGCCTCGTCCACGGTGGTGTTTCGCGTCTCTACGACAATTCTGCCAACACCCGTGATGGCGTCCCGGGCGTTGATGCAAAGATTGACCATCACTTGATCGATCTGTGCAGGGTCCATATTGACCGGCCAGAGACCCCGGTCGGGTTTCCAGACCAGATTAATGTCCTCTCCGATGAGCTGTCGCAGCATGTTGAGCATGTCTTCCACCGCGGCATTTAAATCAAGCACCTTGGGCGCAATGGTCTGTTTCCGGGCAAATGCCAATAGCTGGCGCGTGAGGTCGGCGGAGCGATGGGCGGCCTTCCGGATTTCCTCCAGGTCGGCATGCAGGGATTCGTCCGACCCGACCCGTTCCAAGGCCAGTTCCGTGTATCCCAGGACGATGCCCAGCATATTATTGAAGTCGTGGGCCACCCCGCCGGCCAGCCTTCCCACCGACTCCATCTTCTGTGCCTGGTTGAGTTGGGCCTGGAGTTTCTCCCGCGCCTCTTCCGATTTCTTGCGCTCGGTGATGTCAACCGCGAATTCAAGGGCGCCAATAACGGTGCCCTGTTTATCGCGGAAAGGCACGGCTTGGCATAACCAATATCCTTGACTCTCCGGCCAATGGTCCTGATTGTCGGGCGTCAATTCATTGGAAGCATTCTCTCCGGTTTCTATTGCCGTGATCACGGGACAACCCCGGCATGGTTTTGACAGATTCCAGATCTGGTAGCACTTTTTCCCCCTTACTTCCTCAAGGTTTAATCCTGTCGCTTTCTGGTAGGCTTTATTTATCCATACCACGTTCAAATTCTTGTCGTGATAAGCGGTGATCACGGGAGAATTCTCTATGATGTCAGCCTGGAATCTGATCTGTTCCTTCTCCTGCTTGCGCTCGGTGATTTCGCGGATGTTGCATTGAATCACCCGCTGTTCGTTCGCGAGATAGACGTTGCTGATGAACTCCACCTCGATGGGCAGCCCGTCGCTGGTTTCCAGCGGCAGGTCTTCGTAGCGGATATAGCCCTTTGCCTGCAATTTCCTGAACATGTCCTCGTTGGCGATGGCATCCCCAAGGAAGCCCAACTCCCAAACTTTCTTGGTGAGGAAGAATTCACGCGAGTAACCCAATAGATTGACCAAGAACGGATTCACGTCCACTACCACCCCCGTCGTGGCGTCCAGGATCAGGATGCCGTCTCGGGACGACTCAAAGAGCCTGCGATAGCGAAGTTCCGAAGCTCGCAAGGCCTCCTGATTGCCCGCTTCCTCGGGTCTCTCTTCGTGACGATGCTCCGCATCGCTGTTCGGCTTTTGGCTTGTACCCATATCGTTCCCCCTTTAAGCCAACGATCCTCATAACCGGCTGGCAATGGAGCGCCGCGGAATTGCCAGTCCGAGTTGATGCGGTTAGGCTGATCAATATATCGACCACAAGGATTTCAAGAATCCGATTTCTTTCATTCCTTCAATTACCTCGAGTATTCCAAGTAACCAAATAAACCATAATGCACTAAAAATATGCCTTCTGTAGACAATGGGTTTCACATTGTAATTTTCAGGTTCAGCAAAAGACGAAAACCTTGGGAAAAATGCAGGCACCTTCTTTTTGTATTCTTCAAATTCAAATCCAAAAAGTTTCTTGAGTCGCTCTTCTTCACTTTTGATAACAAATCCGTAATAAAATGCAAAAAGAATAATGAAAACTATTGGAAAAGTCAAAGTTTCAGTGGCGAAACCAACTCCAACAACTCCTATCAAGCTGAAGAGATACAAAGGATTCCGGCAAATGGAGTAAGGACCTTGTGTAATCAGTTTATCATCTTTATAACCAGCAATATAAAGTGAGCACCACATCCTCCCCAATGAAGCAACCGCGACAAGAATTGCGCCCATTAAAAACAATAAAAATGTGATCTTGTCGTTTTTTGTTTCCCAGTAACTCTGTGTAGTAATGAAAAAAAATAGCACTATGGTTGCTGCAATACGCGATAGAATAATTCGATATTTTTCAAATTTTAATTCCATTCTGTTGCCCTTCTCGAATAGCCTAACAATGGCTGGACGGGTCCGCGTAAGCCGCGGAACCCTTGTTTTTTGTCCTTATAGTACTTGTGCTGGTTTGCCGTTTTTTGCGCCGTAAATCAACATCTGCAGTCGGTTGCACGCTACTGCATTATTTACCGTGGCGTTCTATACAGATCAGCATAAAGGAATGCTGAATAATCTTAACGATCGTCAGCAGGGCTTCGAACACCAGTCGGTCCCCGGTTGAGGACATGGGTGTAAATCATTGTCGTTTTGACGTCCTTATGACTTTGTTCTTCTAAAACTCTTGTCATCATGCCGGACACCGTTGCATGGAACGTGACGCCGTTTATTTTCTGATGTCGTCGAGATATCTGCGGTTCGGACACCACTATGTTATATGACACAGGATATCCCTCTCTACCGGCGAGGGTCCGAACGTTTTGGCAGGTTGCGAATTCATTCTATGCCAAATTTGTTTTTTGAGTGCAATATATTTTCTCTTTTTTATGGAATCGTTGCGATCCTTTTCCCCTTTTCTCATCAGGAATCTTTCATAAAATCTTCTTGCAGTTTGGCTAAAGTCCTGTTACTCCTCGGCTCTAAAATCAAAAATCTTTTATGAATCTTTATTTGGCAGACAGTTTTCCTTAAATTTACCATAACGGGACGGAAATAGATTCATACATGAAGGTGAAACATGGCGGGAGAACTCTATCGCACCTGGTTCCTGGCCGCACGGCCCTGGTCGTTTACCATGACTGCAATTTCAGTCACTGCAGGAAGCATTATGGGCGCAGCGGGAGGAGTTTTTTACTGGCGGCTTTTTTTACTTACGCTCGTCGGGATAATCTGCATTCACGGCGCGGCGAATCTCCTGAACGACTACTTCGACGTGCGTCACGGCATCGACACCCAGAATGTGGGGACTGCCCAGTACCGGCCTCATCCGCTTGTCGAGGGAAAACTGCATCCCCGCGCGATTCTTGTTGAAGCCTGCATATTTCTGGCCGTTGCAGCGGCGATAGGAATCTTTCTGGCTCTGTCAAGGGGTTGGCCTGTGTTTGTGATCGGCATTATCGGCATATGCGCCGGCGTCTTCTACACGGCGCCCCCCTTCAACTACAAGTACAAGGCGCTGGGCGAGTGTGCCGCTTTTCTCATGTGGGGGCCGCTCATGGTCGAGGGCGCCTGTTACGTCCAAAGGCAGGCCCTCACCATGGAGGCCTTCTGGGTTTCTCTTCCCCTCGGCGCGCTGGTGGCGCTGGTGCTTCTGGCAAACAACATTCGGGACACCCTGGATGACACAGGCCATGGCATACAAACGGTTCCGATTCTTACCGGAAAGCAGAGGAGTATTAAAATTTTCGTGTCCCTGGTTGTCTTAGCCTATGTGGCGGTGGCGCTGATGTCCCTTGCAGGGCCCCTGCCGCTCTGGTCGTTCATTGTCCTTGTGTCGCTCCCTCTTACCTTCGGCCTTCTCAAAGAGGTAGTGCGGACCTTTCCCATAGACGCCGATGCCAGAACCGCCAGGATGACCACCGTTTACGGCCTTCTCCTCATCGTCTCGCTCATAATGGAGAGGATCTTTTGAACGGCATCAGGCGTTCCAGACTGCTGATTCCGGGAACCGTTGTTCTCGCGCATCTGCTGTGGTTCGCCACATTTTACCTGACCTTCGGTTCTTTCTGGATCAAAATCGCCCTTTCCGCCTCAATGCTGGCCGCCGCATCGCTGTGGGCGCAGCGCACTATGGCAGACCGATTCCGTATGGACATGAAGGCGCTGTTCACGGGTGTTGCCGCCGCCATAGCGCTTTATTTCATATTCTGGGCAGGCAAGGAAATTTCGTCTATGCTTTTTCCCTTTGCGGAGGACCAGATCAAGGATATATACCACCGGGACGCAGGCGGCATTCCCTTGTGGAGTATCTTCCTCATACTTCTTTTTATCACCGGACCGAGTGAAGAAATATTCTGGCGTGGATTTCTCCAGGAAAATTTGACGCTGCGCTTCGGCAGTCTTAAGGGATTTCTTCTGATGACGATCTGTTATGCCAGTGTACACCTGTGGTCATTCAATTTTATTCTCATCGGAGCGGCAGCGGTCGCCGGCGCCTTTTGGGGCATGCTTTACGGGCACACAAAAAACCTGGCGCCGCTTATTATTTCTCATTCCCTGTGGAGTGCCTTCATCTTTGCGGTGGCGCCTCTCAGCTAATCCAATGCCGGGACAGTGAGTGCCCTGTGTCGTTCGTCACAATTTCATATTTTTACTCACTTTCATGTTGTACATACTATGCATTCGATGGTACATTTCCACACTAAGTACGCATTCCACAGCCCATGCATCCTGGGGGAACCGACAGGTTCATGGAAGGAGCGATCGTTTTTTGCTCTATAGTGAAAAGTACTCAGTGGTTAAGACGTTGTTTTGATCCGGTGTTGGATTACAACGGACGTGTCTCGCTGCATTGTAACAGAAGAAAGGATGGGAACAGTTGAAAGAGCTGATCACACGCATAGTACAAACGCTTGTTGACAATCCGAATGAAGTGCACGTACGGGAACTGAAAGGGAGAACTACAACGGTTCTGGAATTGCACGTCGCAAAGGGGGATCTAGGGCAGGTGATAGGAAAAGGCGGAACAACGGCGGACGCATTAAGAACGATCGTATCGGCAGTATCGTCAAAGGAAAAGATGCGTGTCGTCCTTGATATCATCGAATAAGTGAGGATGGTTATTCTTTGTCCGGTTCGATATGCACCAGGACATCGACGACATCAGGTCCTTCGTTGATAATACGTGCTTTTACCGCTTCCGCCACCTTGTGTCCCTCCTGCACGGTCATCGAGCGGTCAACGACCACATGAAGATCCGCCTGCAGGCTCATGCCGATATATCGGGTGCGCAATGCATGGACACCGCAGACGCCTTTTTCTTTGAAGGCGATGTCTGTGATCTCGTCACGGATATGTTTAGGGGCGCCGGTATCGGTAAATTCCCGGATTCCGGGCCGGATAATTTTCACTGCCGCGTGAATAATCAGGACGGAAACGGCAAGTGCGCCCACATGATCAAGAAATGCCCACCGGGGTATTAAAATTGCACCGCCCACTGCAAGAAGCGCGGGAACCGAACTGACCGCATCGAGACGATGATGCCATGCATTTGCCGCAAGCGCCGGAGAGCGAACCCGCTTCCCCGCAAGTGCTGTCCACCGATAGAGTGCCTCCTTACAGACAATAGAAACGCCGGCAGCCGCCAGAGCGACTCCTCCCGGGGGCGTTGTGTGTTTCGCATGGAGGGTATGAAAGGCTTCCCGGGCGATTTCGACTGCGGCCACAAGGAGCGCGACCCCGATGAAAATGGTTACCAGCGTTTCTATACGACGGTGACCGTGGGGATGGGTCTCGTCGGGTGGCATGGACCAGTAGTGCGACCCGACGAGTATGGCTACATCGGTCACACTGTCGGAAAGACTGTGAACGGCATCGGCCACTATTGCCTGGCTCGAACCGGCAATGCCGGCAAAGAGCTTGAACCCCGAAAGCAGCAGATTTACCACCAGACCTACCCACGTAACCTTTCGAATATACCTCTCGTCGCGTGCGCTGCGGGTAAAAGGAGAAGAAGAAGTTTCTTTATTTTTCGTTTCGGTCATGGAGTCGAGTCCGGCGGTGTCGTAAGCATTGCCTGCATCATACCATCATTATCGTCCTGAGCACAACTTCCAACGGCACAGAAGATTGAAACAGCAAGAGAATGATTTCACAGAAACCCATGCCCGGTCTCGGTGATGTCCGGTGAAACGATGCCGCCCGGCCCCTTGAAGTATATGGTACTAGAGGGTTCGGACTAGGAAAGAAGGATCGCCTATTACATGCCCGTTGGCCATTACATTGACACACAAAGCTGTTTAACTTATAATCCATATCATTCATTTCTCCCATAGATGGCATTGAACGCGTCGAGTGTCCGACAAAGCAGATCATCACCGAACCGCCCCTTGCCTTTATCGGCCTGACGGAAGACAAGGTCTGTGAACAATGCCGGAAGATGGGGAAAAACATTTTTGTGAGGACAGCTTTGCGGGCACTTCCCGGATATTCAAATCGTCTGCATCGTGCGAAGAAGCGTCTGGCAGAGGCAACCAGGGCAACATCAGACATGAAGACATGAATATGGTTCGACATGAAATAATCCTCGTCTACGACGGAGTGTCCTTGACGAATACCTGCCGTGCCGATTCTCAGCACGCTGCGCGGCAGTGCGTTATTGCATCGAGAGTTCTCGATGAAAAAACGGTGGCTTTGACTATAGGTGACACATTCAACGGCGCCTGCGAAAAGGACTTCTCAAAGGCATGCATGGAAAGCGTGGCGAACCATAGAAACATCATTCTAAATTTTTCACATCTTTCTCATATGGATGTAGAGGGAGCAAGCTTGCTGGTCCTGTATGCGTCAGTGGCAGCTCAACACAACGTCTCCCTGTCTGCCTGCGGGCTCAAGGATCCTTTACGGGATGTCTTCCGTCTGACCCGCCTTGATGAAGAGATTGCCGTTTTTGATACTGTGGAACAAGCCCACCAGCGCGTGGGTTTCAGAGAAGACATAGTTTCGCCACCGGGAGTTCCATCAACATATGAGGAGTTCCCCCTTCCCGGATGGGCGCGGTCTGTTAATCGCATATCTGTTCGTGAGATCGCCGCTGATGCGATGAATGTCAATGTTGAAGGCAGGGAGACATCAAGTCCCGTCACGGGATTCGGCCGGCTTTGGGATAAGAGATACCGGCTTCACATTCACGATACCACACTCGACCCGATTCAGATAATCGAACTGTGGCGATCTGAATTTCCCCGTTTCTGGCCCGCGGGAAACCGTTTTTTCCCTTCCGGTAACGCTCCCATCGCGGCCGGCACGGCAGCGGTTCTAAACCTGGCCCTTCCCGGCGGGCTCGTCCTGGCGACGGGTCTTATGGTCATTTACACTGATGAAAGGTCCTTCAGCTTCATGACCATTCAGGGTCACATCCTTGCCGGGTGGATAACCTTCAGCAGCTTTCAGCACAACAATGATACGATCATTCAGGTAAACCCCCTCTTCAGAGCGGGAGATCCTCTCATGGAGCTGGGTTTGAGCCTCGGCGGGGCGAAGCAGGAAGACCAGTTCTGGCATGCGACGCTCACGAATCTTGCGCGACGCCTCGGTGTTCAAGGGGAACTTTCACAGCGGGACGTCCTCATCGATCCCCGCGTCCGTTGGACAGCATTCAATAATCTGCGTTACAGCGCGGCCATTCGCTCATTGTTCTCCATGCCGGCTTATATACTGAAAAAAGGTCTTCACTTCATAAAGGATACGACGAGAGGCTTTTGACCATTGATACGGAACAGAGAGTTCTGCGATGCCGTTGTCGTGGGAGCAGGTCCCAACGGTCTCGCGGCGGCCATTGAGCTGAGTACGAAATACAAATCGGTTATTTTGGTGGAAGCAGCTGACGCCATCGGCGGAGGGATGCGTTCTGCAGAGCTCACGCTGCCTCATTTCATTCACGATATTTGCGCAGCCGTTCTTCCCCTCACCATTGCCTCTCCTTTCTTTCGCAGGCTCAACCTTGATCGGCACGGCCTGTCCTGGGTACAGCCCGAAATACCGCTTGCCCATCCCTTCGAGGATGGATCGGCCCTATATCTCCACCGATCTCTTGAAATCACGGCGGATATCCTGGGTCTCGATGGCAGGGTTTATAAAAAAATCCTCACGCCTTTGGTGGAAAATCACAAAAAGCTCCTCTCCGATATCTTGGCGCCTCTTCATTTTCCTGCAGACCCTTTTCTCATGGCCCGCTTTGCCATGCACGCCCTCCAGACTGCCAGACACTTTGCGTATGCGAAATTCCAAAAACACCAGACGCGCGCCCTCTTTGCCGGTATGGCAGCGCATGCCATGATCCCCCTTGACAAGCCCGCGACAGCCGCGTTCGGTATTATTTTGGCTCTGCTGGCCCATGCGGTGGGATGGCCAGCCATACGGGGCGGCACGCAGAGACTGGCCGGCGCGTTGGCGGATTCTTTTCGAGGCAACGGGGGTGAAATCATCACGGGGAAACGGATTACGTCCATGAAGGAATTGCCACAGGCGAGATTTTATTTCTTCGATCTGACACCCAGGCAACTCCTCAATATCGCCGACCTTGATCTTTCTCCTGCGTATCGAAATAAGCTGTCCCGGTTTCGTTACGGACCGGGTATTTGCAAGTTCGACTGGGCACTTAAGGAGCCGATCCCCTGGAAGGCCCCTATCTGCAGGAAAGCCGGAACCGTGCATCTGGGAAATTCTTTCGAGGAGATCGACGCCTCCGTCCGCCAGGCAGGCGTGGGACATGTGCACGCATCTCCCTATATCGTGCTGGCGCAGCCGAGCCTTTTCGACCCTACACGGGCCCCCGAAGGCGGACACACTGCCTGGGCATACTGCCATGTGCCCCATGGATCAGAGGAGAATGTGGTTGATCTCATAGAAGAAAAAATAGAACAATACGCGCCCGGGTTCCGGGAGATCATCATGGCGAAAAGCACGATGACCGCAATGGATATGGAGCGCCATAATCCAAACTACGTTGGAGGTGATATCAATGGAGGTCTCCAGGATATAATGCAACTCTACGCCCGACCTGTGGTATCCCCTGTTCCATACAGAACCTCGCAAAATAATATTTTTATCTGCTCCTCGTCGACACCTCCCGGCGGCGGCGTACACGGATTATGTGGTTATTACGCGGCGCAAGCCCTGTGCAGAGGTTAAATGATTGTGTATGAATTCGATGCGTACGCGTCGATTGGTGAAATTATGTCGTTCTCGCAGGGGAGGAAAGAGGCAATGCGAAAAAAATATGTGATTGCAATCGGCATGGGGTTAATGTTAGTTTATGCGTGTTCTTATGATGTTTCAAAAAAAGGAACATATATGAAGAACTATTATGAAGCGCTAAAGAAGACGGACCGGCAAGACATACCATATTTGAAGGCCGAATCCGACGAAGAAAAAAAGGCCATCACTCAGTTCAGAGAGTTCTATCAGGTCTTCTCCGAGGAAAAAATCCGCAGCTCCGTGAGGATCCTCTACCGCGAGGATGCCTATTTCCGTGACGGCTTCAGGGAGGTCCAGGGCATCGACGCCATTGAAGAATACTTTGTCAGCTCCACGGAAGCCTTTCTTGACTGTCGTTTCGACATTCAGGATGTCGCCGTGCATGACGGCAATTATTATTTCCGCTGGATCATGACGCTGGTGTTGAAACGCAACAAAGATAACCCTGTTGAGGCCGTGGGTATGTCCCACGTCCGGTTTGACGAAAAGGGCAAGATCATTTTTCACCAGGACTACTGGGACACGGGCGTCATCTATGAGCAGGTCCCGCTCTTGGGACCAATCATTACCTGGATCAGGCAAAGGGTATAAGCAACACATTACTTGGACTGACCCCGTGTGTAGATTGGAGGGCCTCATTCGATGGATGGTATCAATCACTTGAAAATCGCTGTAGTGGGCGGCGGCGTCGCGGGGATTGTCGCGGCGTATCTAATGCAGAGACGGCATGACGTCACACTGTACGAAAAAAACGACTACATCGGCGGACACACGAATACGGTGATCATCCCCGATGGTCCGGACCGGGGAATGCCGGTCGATACGGGCTTCATTGTGCTGAATGACCGGACCTACCCTCTGTTCAACCGTTTTTTGTCGCAGCTCAACGTCGCCATCAGCAAAACGGACATGTCTTTCAGCTATACGGACCGAAAGACGGGACTGCAGTATGCCAGCATGGATTTCGACGGCATCTTCGCGCAGCGGCAAAATCTGCTCAAACCATCGTTCTGGAACCTCCTGCGGGGAATCATCAAGTTCAATACCACGACACGCCGGCGGCTCCATGAGGGCGGCCTTGCTGGCATTACCCTGGGAGAGCATCTTGAAAGGGAAGGGATTGCGAAGAAGGTCGCCAGGGAATTTGTCCTGCCCATGGCGGGGGCCATCTGGTCCGCACCGGACGGCAGGATCTCAGATTTTCCTGCTGAGACGTTCGCCCGGTTTTACGAGAATCACGGTCTCCTGTCTCTGGCGGAGCATCCGCAATGGTACTTTGTTGGCGGAGGCAGCCAGACGTATGTGCGGTCCTTTCTCAAGGATTTCAGTGGCAAGGTCGTCGTAAACTGCCCCGTTACAGGCATACGGCGGGAGGCCGCGCGGGTCGCCATTGAAAGGCCTGGCTCCGGCGAGAGCTTCTATGACCGGGTCATCATTGCCGCCCATGCCGATGAGGCCCTGAAGCTACTCACCGATCCGTCGCCGGAGGAAACGCGACTCCTCTCGGCATGGACCTATTCGCGAAACAACACCGTTCTGCACAGGGATAGTTCCTATCTGCCCCCAAATCCTCGGGCCTGGGCGTCCTGGAATTATATCCGCGAAGCGGGGATGGACGCAGACGCTCCCGTTACACTGACCTACGACATGACGCGGCTGCAGAACTTGACGACGAAAGAGCGCTACTGTGTGACCCTGAATCCGGCTCGGCCGATAGCCGAGACCGCCGTGATCCGGCAACTGGATTATACCCATCCGGTATACACCTTCGGCTCCCTCTCATCCCAAAATGAATTGGGACGCTTAAACGGTCAACGGAACACATTTTTCTGTGGAAGTTATTTCGGTTACGGCTTTCATGAAGATGCGGTGCGCTCAGCCGTGGAGGTCGGCCGCCTGTTCGGGATCGATTTGTAAAAGATTTATGTTTTTAAGCCTTTATGGGGACTTAGCAATGAGATCATGTATTTATGAAGGTTACACGGAACATCAGCGCGTCAAGCCGGCGGAACATCATTTCCGGTATAACCTTTATTTCTATTGTTTCGACCTCGACGAACTGCCGTACCTTAACCGCACATTGCCCCTTTTTGCCTATAACAGATTCCGCCCTGTCTCCATCCATGACAAAGATTATCTGGATCAGGGCCCCGGCGCTATCAGGGAAAAGCTTCTGCGACGGCTGGATAAAGAAGTAGATGTGGACCGCATCACAGGCATCTTCCTCATTACATCGGCCCGCTATTTCAACTATATCTTCAATCCCGTGAGCTTTTATTATTGCCTGTCTGCCGAGAGCGAGCTTGTGGCCGTTGTTGCGGAGGTCAACAATACCTTCAACGAAAAGCACCTGTATATATTGAAAGCCGCTGAAGGAAAGGCGGCGGACTATGCCGCCCACTACCGGGCCGATAAGAACTTCCATGTGTCGCCCTTCAATTCGACGGCGGGGCAGTATGAGTTCTTCTTCTCCATGCCGGGAGAGGAAATCGACATCCGCATCATCCTGCATCGGGAGGAAGAGAAGGTTTTTGAGGCGCGGCTTTGGGGGAAATCCAGACCTCTGACCTCCTTTGGGCTGGCTGCCCTGATAGCGAGGCACCCCCTGATGCCTCACCTTTCCATTCCGAGAATCTTCCTGGAAGCGGCGAAACTCTTTTTTCAAAAGAACCTTACCTATATTGAAAAACCGATTCCCATGAGCATGATGACCATCCGCAAAAAGCCGCCAGGCCTGTTGGAAAAGGCCTGTATGGTCATAGTCACAAAGCTCCTGGACTGCATCAGCAGTGGTTCTCTCGACCTGCGCCTTCCTGACGGACGCGTCAAGGCCTTTGGGAACGACGACGCCGATTTGAAGGCGGCCATGACGGTCCATGACTATGGATTCTTTACAAGCCTGGTTATGGGCGGCGACGTCGGCCTGGGAGAAACCTATGTAAGGGGCCTCTGGGATACGAAAGACATCCCCACGCTCTTTCGAGTCTTTATTAGAAACAGGGAGGCCCTGAAAAACGGCTATCCCGCAACAGCCTGGCTTACGCGACGAAAAAACGACCTTCTTTATCTGCTCCGGTCCAACAGCCTCATGGGATCACGCAGAAACATCCAGAGCCACTATGATCTCAGCAATGAACTGTTCAGCTTATTTCTCGATGAATCCATGAGTTACTCAAGCGGGGTTTATCAAGGCGAAAGGGACACCCTTGAAGAGGCACAACGGCGGAAACTGCAGATGATTGTGGATAAAGGACGGATCAAGGCGTCTGACGAGGTGCTGGAAATCGGCTGCGGCTGGGGCAGTTTCGCCCTGTACGCTGCACAGCAGACAGGATGCCATGTCACGGGTATCACCATCTCTGATGCGCAGCATCGACTTGCACACGACCGTGTTAAAAAGGCTGGCCTTCAGAGCAGCATTCGGATCCTCCTTCAGGACTACCGGGAAGTTGAAGGACGTTTCGATAAGATTGTGTCCATCGAAATGCTGGAAGCGGTGGGCGAAAAAAACTTCGGGACCTTCTTCCGGCAGTGCGATCGGCTGTTGAAACCGGGAGGGCTGCTCATTCTTCAGGTAATCACGATTCCCGATCAGGCGTATGCAACCTACCGAAAAGAGACGGACTGGATTCAGAAATATATCTTTCCCGGAGGGTTTTTACCCTCTATAACGGTTCTTCTCAATGTCGCCACCAGGCATTCGAACCTGGTCATGGAAACCCTGGAAGACATCGGACGGCACTATGCTCGAACGCTGAGAGACTGGCGTGAGCGTTTTATACACCATCACGATCAATTGCAAGACCTTGGCTTCGATCAGTCCTTTGAACGAAAGTGGAAATACTATCTCAGTATATGTGAAGCCGGATTTTACGAGCAGGCTCTGAGCGACGTCCAGGTGGTCTTCAGAAAACCCTGATAGATGGCCGAGAGAAAATATCAGGGGGAATTGGAGTTTCCACAAAATGAGGGAGGACTGCACATGAAACTGGTCTATCTGTATCTCTTGACACTACCGGTGTTCTTCGGCATCGATTTGCTCTGGATCGGCGTCCTGGCGAAGGATCTTTACCGCAGCAGTCTGGGCCATCTCTTCCGTCAGGACATCAACTGGGCCGCAGCCTTAATATTCTATTTACTGTACATTGTCGGCATCCTGATCTTTGCCACCCTGCCGGCCCTGGAAAAACAATCACTGGGCCGAGCAGTTGTCATGGGGGGGCTCTTCGGTTTTTTTGCGTACGCTACGTACGATCTTACCAATTTCGCGACATTGAGAGACTGGCCGATCAAAATTGTCATCGTTGATATAACCTGGGGCATGGTCCTGACGGCAAGCGTCGCCGCGGCAAGCTACTTCATAGGCAGGTGGATCGTGCCATAAGATCCATCTGCTCTCGGCATGAGCAGATCCTCATGTGGAGGGAAACTTTTACAGAAGCATACGGGAATATTGACCGGTCTTCTACACTGTCGCGCTACGGGTCACTGTTATTAATCCCGCTGATGAATACTTTAAAATTTTACCTTGACAATAAGAAGCATCCAGGGTATAAGCCCAGGTTCTTTTTAACATCTCAGGGTGAGTCCCCCCACCCGACTGCATCTCCACACAATACCAGCGCTGCAAGAGTTGGCGGAGACGATAGACAGGCACGCGAAGGGAAATTGCGGGAAACCCTCTTCGAAGGATTTTTTGTACGTCTTTGAAGGCGTCTGCGTTATTTGTCTGAAGGAGTGTATCACAGGCGTGATGGTGCATTGGTAAGTCGGCTTTGGGTGATTCAAAGACACAAGGGAAGGAACGATGAAAAAGGATATTACAAAAGTACGAAATATAGGAATCAGCGCACACATCGATTCGGGCAAAACCACGCTTACGGAGCGGATACTCTTCTATACAAAGCGGATACACGCAATTCATGACGTCAAGGGGAAAGACGGCGTGGGCGCTACCATGGATTCAATGGAACTTGAGAAGGAACGGGGGATTACTATCGCCTCGGCGGCGACCTTTTGCGAATGGAAAGGCCATGAGGTCAACATCATAGATACTCCCGGGCACGTCGATTTCACGGTAGAGGTTGAACGATCGCTCCGTGTGCTTGACAGTGCCGTGCTGGTGCTCTGTTCCGTGGGAGGCGTTCAGTCGCAGTCGATAACCGTGGATCAACAGATGAAGCGTTACAAAGTGCCCTGTCTTGCTTTTATTAATAAATGCGACAGGAGCGGCGCCGATCCGAACCGTGTAATTTCTCAGCTCCGCACCAAACTCGGCCATAACGCCGTTGCCATGCAGATCCCTGTGGGTCTGGAAAATAATTTTTCAGGTGTCGTCGATCTTGTTTCCATGAAGGTATTCTTCTTTGATGGTGAAAACGGAGAAAATGTCCGTATCGAAGAGATTCCCGGCGCGCTTCTTGCGCAGGCGCAGGCCAGGCGGGAAGAACTCATCGACGCAGCGTCGATGTTTTCAGACAGGCTGACGGAAGTTATTCTTGAAGAGGGGGAAGTGACAGAAGCGCTTCTTCTTGAAGCCCTCAGGGAAGGCACACTGAAAAGGGGCATTACCCCCGTATTTCTCGGATCTGCTTACAAAAACAAGGGGGTGCAGCCGCTTCTCGACGGCATAGCGGAACTCCTGCCCCATCCTGCCCAGGTCCAAAACACGGCACTTGACATGGCCCATGACGAAACGCCGGTTTTTCTTGAAAGCGACCCGTCGAAACCTACCGTGGCACTGGCCTTCAAACTGGAGGACGGCGCCTATGGTCAGCTTACCTATATCCGTGTCTATCAGGGCACGGTTGCACGGGGTTCCACGGTAATCAACGCACGATCGGGCAAGAAACTGAAGATAGGAAGGGTCGTCCGCATGCATGCCGACCAAATGGAAGACATCGATGAAATCCCTGCGGGGTACATCGGCGCCCTTTTTGGCATCGACTGCGCGTCGGGGGACACCTTTATGTCGCCGGGTCTCAATGTCACCATGACTTCCATGTACATCCCGGAACCGGTCATATCGCTGGCCATCGTCCCCAAGGACAACAAGGCTCAGATCAATATGTCCAAGGCACTGAACCGTTTCACGAAAGAAGATCCCACGTTCAAGACCCACATGGACGAAGAGACAAATGAAACCATCATTGAGGGGATGGGCGAATTGCATCTGGAAGTGTACGTGGAGCGGATGAGACGTGAATACAGTGCCGAGGTCGCTACAGGAAAACCCAGAGTGGCCTACCGCGAAACGATTACGCAGCGGGCGGATTTTAATTATACCCATAAAAAACAGACCGGTGGTTCGGGTCAGTACGGTCGTGTGGCAGGATTTTTGGAACCTCTGATTGAAAACGACTTTGAATTCGTCAACGATATCAAAGGCGGTGTAATCCCCACACAGTATATCCCCGCCTGCGAGAAGGGATTCAGAGAGTGCCTGAAGAAGGGACCAAAAATGGAGTTTCCCGTTACGGGCGTGAAGATTACCATCAATGACGGTCAGTTCCACAGCGTCGATTCCTCCGATATGGCCTTTCAGGCGGCGGCGCGGGGCGCCTTCAAAGAGGCCTATCTGAAAGCGAAACCGGTAATTCACGAACCGATAATGAAGGTCGTCGTGGAAACTCCGACCGCTTTTCAAGGCGCGGTGATGGGACTTTTGAATCAGCGGCGAGGGATTATTGTCGGCGCCCAGGATGAAGGGGTCATGTGCGTAATCGAGGCACAGGTTCCCCTCGCGGAAATGTTCGGATTCTCGACAGTGCTCAGATCGTCCACGCAGGGACAGGCGCAGTTCACCATGGAGTTTCTCCAGTACCGCCAGGTTCCCCAGTCAATCGCCGATGATCTGATTGCGGAGGCGGCCAAAAAGAAGCGGTCCGCGGCGTAGCGACAGAGACATGCAGGCGATTGACATATGCAGGCGGCGCCGAGAATAGCAACGAAGGCCAAGGTCTTCAAACTCAAGAACAGGAATCTTTTTATGCTTAAACAAGATTTGATTTCAAGAAATCCTCTCCGCTCTGTGGAAAATCCGGCCGGCAACATCATCGCGGAAGGTGAGTTCGGGGGCGTACTTTCACGGGCAGGCGTGGGGAAAACAGCCCTGGTGGTGCAGCTTGCACTGAACAGTATGCTGCGCGGCACAGAGGTCCTCCACATCAGCCTCAACGATTCAATTGAAAAAGTCACCCTGTGGTACCGCGAGCAATTTCAGAATCTCGCCGGAGAGTGCAACGTGGCGGAACGGCAGGAGCTCTGGGAAGCAATCCTGCCCTACCGGTTTATCATGACCTTCAGGGTGACGAAGTTCAGTGTGCCCAAGCTCGAAGAGCGTCTCACCGATTTGATGGAACAGGATGTCTTTCATCCTTCCACGATCATGATTGACGGTCTCGTCTTCGACGAGGCCGGAATCGCTCAGCTGCAGGAATTAAAAACCCTGGCCGTGAAATATCGCCTTCAGATGTGGTTCACGGTGCACACCCACAGAGAAGAAGACACCACGTCCGCTGGCATTCCTGTTCGGCTTGTATCCGCGCTCGATCTTTTCGATGTGGCACTGGAACTGAAGCCTCAGGGGGCGGAGGTGCATATCATTGCATTGAAGGGACCGCGGATAAAAGGATCAGACACCAAACTGAGTCTTGACCCCGCGACGATGCTCATAAAAGACAGCCTCTAGCGCCGGCCTGCGTTTCCTGCGGAAGGATCGCCTCCGTAATCCCGATCAGTGCACCTGCCGGGATTCACGGATGAGATCGTAGGCCGCTTTGATCTGCTGGGTTTTTTCCGTGGCGAATTTCATCATCTCTTCCGGAAGGCCCTTCGAAACCAGCTTGTCCGGATGATATTGATTCAGAAGATTGCGATAGGCCTTCTTCACCTCTTCATCCCGTGCTCCTTCGGAAAGTCCTAATATCCCGTAGGCATCCTTGAGACGCCCTTTTTCACGGGGCGGCGCATCGGTGAATTCCCCGGTATCCCCGCCATAGTGTCCGGTCTGCATTACACTGACCATATGTTCGAAGTCAGCACGGGGGAATCGCACCCTGTCGCACACGTGAGAAAGCATGCGATATTCCGATGCGGTAAGCTCGCCGTCGGCCATGGCAGTCGTTACAAGAATCTCCAGAAACATCCGAACAATGTCGCGCCGCCCATGGCACTCCTTTCTGAATTGTTCCAGTACCTCGTCAAGGGGGAAGTCGGCACGCTTTCCCTGGTTAAAGAGGTTGACCGCAGCCTGCTGCTGCGCCGGTCTGAGCCGCATATGAGCCATTATGCGCCGTACCGCTGCTACTTCTTGCTCAGACACCTTTCCGTCAACCGTTGCAAGATGGCCCATCACGGAAAAGGTAGTCGTAAAAAAGGCAGTCTGAACCCGCTCCTGTTCCTCGAATCCGAAATAACCGTTCGTGCTGATTGAAGTTGTCTTCCCCAGTCCGTGCCCTACCGCCGCGCCCAGCAGTGCGCCAAGAGGACCTCCGAAGAAAAATCCAACCGTCCCTCCGATCAATGTGCCCCACCAGCCCATCTTCTTTTCTTCCTTCCACTATAGTATCCACGGATGGATTGGCATGCGCGTTTTACCCTGTGAGACCTGGTTTGCATAATTCCCTTGTCTATTATTCCGGTCTTGACCCGGAATCCAGAAAGTGCGTGAAAAAAACTGGATACCGGCCTTTACCGGTATGACGAAATTGATTATTTTATGAGGTTATGCAAAGGTCTTCCTGCAGGCTCACGCACGCCTGTGTGCTGCCTTTGTATGTAAATATATCCGGCGAGTCAATGGAAAAGTGCCCCGGCATGCCTGCGGAGGCTCTCTGAACCTGCTCTGCTTCGGCGCCGGACATCCGATTGTATTTACGGTTGCATTTAAGGGTGCACTGTGTATAGTAGGCGCGCGTGACGAAGTGCCTACCGTTGCAAAGGGAAAAGAAAGAGTCGATTTTAGCGACTCCTTTTCATAGGGACGATGATATAATCACCATTGAGTCGCTCGCTGTCGGCCTTCATTCAGGCATCGGCAGCAGGGCAATCGCCCAGTGAGGCATGCACTGACCGGGGAGGGGAGTATACAGTGAGTATGCTGTTTATCGTTATGCTGCTTTCCTACCTGCTGGGATCTATTCCCTCCAGCATCATCGCCGGGAAGCTGCTCCGGGGCATCGACATCAGGGACTATGGGAGCGGCAATGCCGGCGGTACCAATACCTTCCGGGTTCTGGGATGGAAACCGGGAGTCCTGGTCACTGCCGCAGATGTAGTGAAAGGAATCGTTGCCACGTTCTGGGTCGCCCCGCTTGCCTTCGGTGTATGTTCCATTGATTCCGACACGATCCGGCTCATGGCCGGCATAAGCGCCATTATCGGTCACATCTGGACGGTATTCGCCGGGTTCCGTGGCGGCAAAGGTGTGGGAACCGCCGCCGGCGTGCTTGTTGTCCTCTATCCTGTTCCGCTCCTGATCTGCCTGGCCCTGTTCCTCGTCGTGCTCGCCCTGTGGCGCATCGTCGCCCTCAGCTCTATTGCAGCGGCACTTGCCTTTCCCCTCGTTCTTTCCACCCTCAGATACGGATTTGATTGGCCTATGGCCGATCCGCTCTACTACTTCGGGTTCGCCGCCTCCATCCTGATTATCTTCACCCACCGGTCAAACATCCGAAAACTCATGAAAAAGCGCTAAATTTTATAGATCTCTATCAGTTTCCTCTCCGTTTCCCCTTCGATTTTCGCGAGGATTTCCATGTAATCTTTGATTGAAGAATTCTTCAGCTTGCGGTGGAGCAGTTCGTCCACCTGGAATATGCCCGCCGAATTTTCAAGACTGATTACTAATTTAACGGGACGTGTGTCCCCTTTTTCGATATCTACCGATGCCACGGCCTTGGCCGAAAGGGAATGGATATTGACATTGCCCGATTCGAAAGGGATCCGCGATCTTCCTTCGGACATATCCAGTGCATCGGCCACCTTGAGTACCCCGGATTCGATGGTCAGGCAGGTTTCCTGCGCATTATGCGAGACAATGGCATGGAGCACCTCCGATGTAATCGTCGTCAAGGCAGGTTCTTCATAAATACCGGCCAGCAGCTGTCGGGCTTTCGGGTAGGCGAGAAAAAGGCTGTACCGTTCATGATCATGTCGATGAACGGAAATTCCGATGTCATGCAGGCAGGCGGCCAGGACGACAACGACCTCCCCATCTTCCACATCCATTCCGTAATTCGTCACTACGCTCGGGGTCACCCCTCCCTGTACGAGGAGGCGCATTATTCTGAGCGCGGCATTTGCCACGATACGGATGTGGATTTCTCCGTGATCGCTGATGCCGCTCCTGTCCACGGCATTGATGTTGGCGCATTTCCACAGCTGGAGCAGTTCCGCATCACCATTGATATGATTGATAAGTGTTTTCAGTTTCTCGTTTTTTTTGACCGGCACATTGAAGCTCATGGCATCTCCTATAAAAATCCGAACTCAAAAAGGAAATTACTCCTTTTCAGCAGCCTCCTCCGGCAGGGCATTTCCCAGAAGAATACTTAACCATTGCGTGTCTTCGGAATGCGACAGGGCAATTTTCGCCGCCATGGTAAGAGGTACGGAAAGCAGCATTCCCACCGGTCCCAGAATCCACCCCCAGAAAACCAGAGAAAGGAATACCACAAGAGTGGAGAGACCGAGCCCACGCCCCATGAAACGGGGTTCGATGAAGGTGCCGATCAAGAGATTAATCACCACAAAGGCTGCCGCCGCCAGAAGGGCGATCATCCCCCCATGTTGAATCAGGGCAAGCAGTACGGCCGGCACTGCCGCGATAATGGACCCGATATTGGGAACATAATTAAACAGAAAGGCAAGGATGCCCCAGAGAATCGCATAATCCACTCCCAAAAGGGCCATGCAGAGCGCCACCAGCAGTCCTGTCGCAAGACTCGCCCAGCTTTTAATCACCATATAGCGATTGATGTCAGTCATGAAGGCGCTCATGGAAATCGTGGATGAACCGAAGGCCGCATGCAGCTTTACAGGAAATGCGGTCACTTCAAGGAGCATAAAAATCACAGTCAGCACAATCAGTACAGCGTTACTCAGGACGTTTCCCAGGCCCGTCAGCATCTTCGATGCCAGCCGCATGGCAGCCCCCGGATCCACATATTCCAAGAGCCTGTGGTACTCCAGATTGACGCCGAATCGCCCCAGAAACGTGAACAGATCCGCAGTTTTCTCTTCCAGTCGTTCCTGATAGACCGGAAGGGACTGGGAAAAATCATTAATGGAACTTCCGATGATTGCAATGACGAGAAGGCCCGCCGCAAGCACGCCGACAATCACAATGATGAGCGATATACCCGGGGGGATTTTTTTTCCGCGCAACCAGAAGAGCGATGGACTGCAGATGATGGCGATAAAGAGTGAGAGCAGGAAAGGGATTACGATTGCCTGGGCGGATCGCAGCCCGGCGATTATAATCACAAAGGCCGCGGCCATTACAAAAAATCTCATAGCTCTGGTAGCGCCCAACTCATTCACGATATTCATTATCCCTCCTGCTGCCGGCCCTGTGGTGATGGCCTTTTGTCGAACCAGGGGCGTGACCGCTCTAATTGTCCCGCCAGACGGAAGAGACGATCTTCGCCTCCAAAGGCGGCGATAAACTGGACCCCGAGAGGAAGGCCCTCGGCGGTCCAGTAGAGAGGAACCGACATAGCCGGAAGCCCCGTGAGATTTGCCAACTGGGTAAAGGGCGTCCGCTCAAGACTTTTTTCAGCCATTTGATCCACCATGCCGGATGCTTTCAAAAGCCGTCCCAGACGCAGCGTATTTATGCACTTTATAAGCAGTGCTTCCACCGGCTTGGGCTGCAGCTCTCCTATACGCGCCGGCGGATAGGCCGTGGTGGGAGTGAGATACAAATCGTAATTTCTAAAAAATAATCCCATGGCTCGGGCGGCATGATCCCAGACGCGCAGGCCTTTGACCAGGTAATCTTCACCGCATGCCCTTCCCAGCAGGCCAAGTGTCCAGGTGAGGGGTTCCACATCGGAAGGGCGAGCCCTCCTGCCCAGGACTGTTTCCAATTCATCGATATCGGCAGCCACCTCGCCAAAGTACATGGCAAGATAACTGCGGGCCAGGGCGGCGCCATCGATATTGGGTGCGGCTTCTTCGACCCCGTGCCCAAGATCTTCAAGGAGCAGGGCCGTATCCTCCACGGCCCGCACACAGTCGACATGGACGGGCGTACCGAGAGGCGACCTGGTGGTAAAGGCAATAGTCAGATGTTCAGGATCTCTTTCCACTTCTTCAGTATAAGGCCTTTCTGGGGGCCTGATTTCATAGGGGGCGCCGCAATCGGCCCCCTGTGTGGCATCGAGCATTGCCGCACTGTCACGAACCGATCGGCTTATCACATGCTCTTGAACCGCCCCTTGCCACACCCTGCCGTGATCAGGACCTGAGGGATTGCGTCCCCGCGAAGGCTTTAAACCGAACAGCCCGCAATAGGCGGAAGGAATCCTGATAGATCCCCCTCCATCTCCACCGGCGGCCATCGGTACCATGCCTCCGGCCACGGCAGCGGCAGAACCGCCGCTTGAACCCCCCGGTGTATGCCCGGTGTTCCATGGGTTGCGGCAGGGACCGAAGAGCTCCGGTTCGGTGATTCCCATCAGACCGAATTCAGGGGTATTTGTCTTTCCGAGGATGACAAGACCCGCCCTTTTGAAACGTACCACCATTTCACTGTCATGGTCAGGGATATATCTGTGCCGAGCCTTTGACCCGTCGGACATGCGAACCCCCGCATAGGCGAACATCAGATCTTTAAGAAGAAAGGGAACTCCTGCAAAGGGCCCCTTCGGCGGGGCTTCTCGTGCCGAATTTCGTCCTTCTTCATACATCTTTGTGACCACTGCATTCAATGCCGGATTGATTCGTTCGATTCTTTCAATTGCTTCCTCACAGAGTTCGGTTGCACTTACCTCTCCCTTTCGAACAAGTTCGGCCAGACCCAACGCGTCATATACATCATATTCGGCGAATCCACTCATATGCCCTCCTTATCGTTTGCCTATTGTAGCAAAAGCAGGGAACTGATACCACTATCTTGCATATCGTCTATAAAATAAATTGAATGAGTGGGGTGGGTTCCCGGAGAGGTCACTTCTGGAAGTGCCTCTCATACTGTCTGGTGCGCCGGAGGACTCTCGCTACCCGGGAATAGAATGCGGCTTTCCCTGCAGCCCGTCGGGGCGGCCGTTGAGAGACTTGCTGCTATGATTTAACGCGGGTAGGACGCAGGAAGGATTAATGTGCCTGAAGGCCGCACAATTGCGTCCCGAGGCCTTTGCCTCATATAACGCCTTGTCTGCACTTTCGATGAGGACCTCTTCTGTAAGCTCATGTGAAGGAAAGGCGGTTGCAACACCAAGACTGATGGTTACCACCGAACTTACCGATGAATTTTTATGTTCCATTGCCAGTCCTTCGATGGCCGCACGAAGAAACTCGGCGACACACAGGGCGCCTTCGGGATATGTCCCCGGCAAAACAACGGCGAATTCCTCCCCCCCGTACCGTGCCACAAAATCGCCGCCGCGGCGCACATGGGCGTCGAGGGCCCCTGCAACTGCACGGAGACAATCATCCCCTGCCTGATGACCATAGGTATCATTGTAGTGCTTGAAAAAATCCACGTCGCTCAAAATCAGGGAAAGCGGCTGATCCGTCCTCTTGAGGCGATTCCATTCACGAGATATAGTCTGATCGAAGAAGCGACGGTTTGCCACCTGTGTCAATCCATCGATGGTGGCAAGACGGGCCAAGGTTTCATTTGCTTTTCGAAGAGTTACTTCGGCATGTTTTCGTTCCGTGATGTCCTTGAGGTTTGCCATGATGCCCATCAGTTCTCCATCAATCCCTCGAAAGGGGGTAGCGGTATAGATAAAGGGAATTTCCGTTCCGTCGCCCTTCCTCTTAACCACATCACATTCGACAACTTGATCCTCGCCGTTTACAATTTTTGTTATGGGGCATTTCTCAGTGCGGCACCAGGAACTGGGGAGAAGATCGAAACACTTCACTCCTATCGCCTCTTCCTCCGTTGTGTGCAAAAAATCAAGCAGGGTTCTGTTGATTCTTCGTATCGTAAAATCTTCATCGATCAGCAATATTCCATCGGGAGACGTATTGATAATCTGGTTCAATTCTATGTTGATAATTTGAGCCTCCACGGCCATTGCACTGGATCGTTCAATTTCCCGTTCCAGAGCCTGTCTGTTTTGTTCGTGTTCCTTTCTTAGGGTATGCAACTCTTCCTTGATTCGTTGATAGTCGGCAACGAGTGCGGAGACTTCAGCCGTTCTTTTCTTCGGTTTCTCTGTAACTCCTATCCCTTCTGCGATAATGCTCTGATTCACCGCGCCTGTACCCCCTTTGAAAACAGTTGCACTCTTCAATGGCCGCCGCAAGACCGCCACTGTGCCCCAGCGCATCGGCATATTTATTTTTTTTATGTTATCGGTAAGTTCAGCCGGAAACTTAAATAAAAATCTTGCAGGGGTGGGAATCAACGCGTTCCTCAATACTCCCTAGACCCGCAGTCGGATCTACTCTGTTTTTCTTGATCAGGCAAATGATCGTTCGAACAGTTCCGCCACGGCTTTTTTCCCGTTAGACTGCAGAAATCGCGTCCCCATCCCGGTAAACCGATCGGCTGTCACTAAGGGTCGATTTCCCTCTTCACAGTCAATCCAGTCCGACTGGTTCCACACAAACCAGACATCCTGCTTCTGGTCGAACACGTAGAGGGTTTTGTTGAACAGTTTTGCCAACTCGGCGCCCCATCCCGTTCCCCCGCGGACGGTTTTGTCCTCAAGAATCTCTCCGATCACGAAAATCTGCCGTCCACTGTCTATCTGATGCCATATGCTCTGAAGAATGCGTCTGAATGCCGGACTTTCCGTATAACGACGGTTCATCAATTTCGACACATAGGTGAGGCTCACATCGCCGCGCCTCAGTTCTTCTTCGCTGAGAATGCGCCGCCCTCTGGGGCGTATGACCGTGTGCCCCTCAAAGGTGAAATTGACTTCTTCGATGCCGAATCGCTCCGCCTGTTCCCCGAATTCGGCCTCAGCCCCTTTTATGCCGCCGCTAAACAGAATTACAGTATCCTTTTTCATTGGTACTCCTTGTGCAGGTTTTTAATAATCAGCCAAAAATTAAAATCAGCAGATATCATACTTTTTTCGTTCAATGAAGCGATTAATATGAATCTCCCCGAATCAGCAGAACGATCAGTGGGGAGAGAAGGCAAAGAAGTTTCACGGTACTTTGAAGACATATCCTTTCTACGCCCATTACCGGACAAGCCATGGCATGCTTCGACGGGTCCGATGCGTCGGCTGAAAGAGGGGCGCAGAAAAAGAACGACCTGAGATGTTGCGATTTTGTATAAAACCTGCTAGGAGTCCACAAGTATAGACTTGGGGAGGTTTGCTGCGATGGGGTATGAACAGATTGTCTACGAGGCGGAGGATCGTGTCGCCATAATTACGTTGAACAGGCCCGAGGCGCTCAATGCCTGGACGCCCGTTATGATGAACGAAGTGCTTGATGCGCTTGACAGGGCCGATGAGGACGACGACGTGAGAGTGCTGATTTTCACGGGGGCCGGCCGCGCCTATTGCGCTGGAGCGGATCTCAGCGCCGGGGGGTTCAGGGGCCCCGACGATCTTCAGGGGCAACCGGCCTTTAGGGATTCAGCGGGGCAAGTAACGCTGCGCATGTACAACATGAAAAAGCCGGTTATCGGCGCGATCAACGGGAACGCTGTCGGTGTCGGCATCACCATGACCATGACCATGGATATTCGCATCGCTTCCGAGGCAGCAAAGAAGATCGGTTTTGTTTTTAACCGCCGGGGGGTGGTGCCGGAAGGATGCTGTACGTACTTTCTTCCCCGCATCATCGGAATAAGCAAGGCAGCCGAGCTTATTCTGACGGGACGTTTTTTTGATGCCGAAGAAGGACTGAAGATGGGTCTTTTCAGTCAGGTGGTGTCTCCTGAAGAACTGATGCCCTCGGCGCTTAAAATCGCTCACGAAATTGCCGACACTACCTCGGCCGTCTCTACTGCCCTGGCACGGCAGCTGCTCTGGAAGATGTTGGGAGAGGTAGAGCCCATGAACACGCACATTCTGGAATCCAAAGGTTTTGGCTACATGCTCGGGGGCGAGGATGTGAAGGAAGGGGTCAACTCTTTCATGGAAAAACGTCCCCCCCGTTTCGCGATGAAGCCGAGCGTCGATATGCCCGATTTCTATCCCTGGTGGAAGGAAAAACCCTTTTCCGATAAGTAAGAAATAATTGGAACCTTAAGAGGTTCCCTGTCCCGACACATCGGCAATATAATGGAACGTAACTGACAGTTGCATGAACAGTGCACCGGGAATAAAAAAGAACAGAATTTTCGCGCAGAGGCGCGGGGGCGCTGAGGACAAGGGAAAATAAAAATTTCTTTTCTCTGCCTCTTGGCGTTTCTGCGGGAGAAAATGAATCAGTTTCTTAAAGAAAGTTCCAAGGAATGAACACATGGCAGCGATGAAGAGGAAAAATATTGAAATAAAAAAGGCAAAATCAAAACATGCGAGTCTGGCAGCGGAACTTATTTTCGAGACCGATTCACATGTATTCGGATACTGGTTTGGCGGCAATAAAGAAAGGGCCCTCAATTATTTTGCCCTTCAATGGCGGGGAACGGAGGGGCCCTTCAGTCACATCTTCGGGCAAGGCGCCTTTGACGGAGAGGACCTGGTCGGCATCGAGGCGGGCTACGATCGCGAAAGGCAGCACCGTGAAGGCAGGACCTTTTTCCGGCATGCGGAGGAACTGCTTACACCCTCCGAATACGATGAGTTCAAAAAGGCCATCGGCTACATGTCCTTTCTGAATCCGCCGATTCCCCGTGATGCCTACTATCTGCAGACGCTGGCAGTCTCGAAGAAAAGGCAACGGGAAGGTATCGGCGAATTACTCATTACATCCGCCTTTGAACGTGCGGCAGCGCAGGGGTACCGCTCCTGCCATCTCGATGTGTACGCCGACAATCCCGCCGTCGATTTCTACCTGCGCATGGGTATGGAGATTTTCTGTGAGATGTGGGTACCCTGTCTCGAAAAGCATCACCACATTGCGCGGCATTACCGGATGGTGAAAGGTTTTTGAATTACTTAGAAAAGGAGGCTGCCCTATGCCGGAACAGTTGACGTCCTACCATGAAACAGGCAAAAAACTCGAACAATATCTTCGTCTTTCGACCTTCCCCCTGGCCGTCAAGCTGGTGAAAACGGCGGATGAGATCCCGGAGGAGTGTAAACGGCCCTCGCGGGACCTGGGCTTTCAGAATTTCATCTGTCAGAATTTCAAGATGTGCCGTACTTACGGCTGGACCATGGCGGTGACGGAGGAGGATACCAACTGCCGGGCGGCCCGTATGGTCTACGGATGGGACACCCTTGATGAGAAGGAAGCGGAAAACCTGCTCCGTTTCAATGTCGGCCTCTACAGCAGGGACATCGAGACGGCAAAAAAGGGGGAGGCCTATACCTACCGGCTCGATAATGCCTATGAAGGACTTATCGTATCTCCCCTCGCCAGGACAAAGATTGAGCCCGACGTGATACTGATCTATTGCATGCCCGCGCAGATGATGCGGCTCATACAGGGGTATCTTTACTGCGAAGGCGGCGCCGTCGAATCGACGGCGGCGGGAAGGATGGGCTCCTGCCATGAGGGGGTCATCAAGACCTTCATGACGAAAAAGCCGCAGATGGTAATTTTGGGAAACGGCGACCGCATCTGGGGCGGCGCTCAGGATTCGGAGGTGCTTTTCACCTGTCCCCGGGAAAGGCTGGATCTGCTTGTCGAGGGAATCGAAGCAACCCATGCCGCGGGACTCCGCTATCCGGTTCCCGGCTACATGAATTACGAGCCCGGCTTTCAGGTGTCCTTCGAAACGCGAGCCCTGGAACGGGCCGGACTTACCCTGGTCAAAACGGAGTAGCAAATGTAAGGGAGGTGCAATGTCTCAACGATGCAGATGTGGCGTCAGATCATTGGTTCTGCAATTTATTTTTTTGACGATGCTGCTGCAATGTGTTTCGCCGGGCGCTGTCCTTGCGGGTGAGAATGCCGGCGCATGCGCCAGAGAAGTGTTGCAGGCAGTGGTTCACGCTTCAGGGGCGTCTTTGGGAGAAGTGCTTGAAAGTATCCCCGATGAAAAAGAGAGGACGGAGCTGATTCAAAGATTTGTAAAACCGGTCCGATTCTTTCAGGACGGGAGCGGATATATCTATGTCTATACGCTTGAAGGGCTGGTCGTGGGCCATGGCGGCATGAAAAGCCTGGAGGGGAAGAACTTAATCGACCACAGGGACGCGAAGGGCACATACGATGTACGCATGGCCATAGAGACGGCAAAGAAGGGCGGTGGTTTTTTCGAGCATTATTGGCAAAAACCGGGGAAGAAAGGTGAATTTAAGAAAATTACCTATATAGAGCCGATTCCCGGTACCGAATACTTCATCGGCGCCGGCGTCTACATTCCGTGAGCTTACGCGCCAATAAGGAAATGTTATCAACCTTTCAACGTGTCTGTCCATACGAGAGAAGTCGTTTCCGAACGAGCGGACAGTGAGGGAGATCTGCTCGAATTCTCAATGCAACCGGAGTGGGAGTATGAAACTGAAAGGGAGCGCGGCAATTACAGGTATTGCGGAGCTGGCCCCATCCATTAAGTCGGAAGGAAAAACCACATTGGGACTTTTTGCAGAGGTGGCGGGCCGGGCCATAGGTGATGCAGGGCTTTCCAAAACTGCAATTGACGGCCTCATTGTGACGCCGCCCTTTGAAGATACCACGTTCATGTGGCCGGCGCAGGTGGCCGAGTACCTCAAACTGAGCCCCGGTTTTCTCGACATGGTGGAACTGGGCGGTGCGAGCGGGTGTGGCAGCGTTACAAGGGCCGTGCTTGCCGTGGCTGCCGGCATGTGCCGGCACTGTCTGTGCCTGAGCGGGGGCATCTGGGATGATCGGATATTTCATTCCGACGAAACAAAAGTAGCCGCAATGTCAAAGGCCGAAATCGATTACGAACTTCCCCACGGGCCCATGGGATTCAATTCCGGCTATGCACTGATTGCCCGCCGTCACATGCATCAATACGGCACTACAGCTGAACAGATGGCAAAAATCGCCGTTGAGCAGCGTGAAAACGCCCTGCTGAATCCGGATGCGCTTTTTAATAAGAAACCGATCAGTATTGCCGACGTCCTTTCATCACCGCTTGTCGTCGATCCACTGCACCTCTGGGAAATCGTAAGACCCTGCGCCGGGGCTGCAGCAGTTATTGTCAGCCGTACCGAAGAAGCGGCCGATATGCCGCAGGCGCCCGTATTTATCCTGGGTATCGGTGAGGCGTGCACCCATAATTCAATTGTATATTCCGATGACATCACGATCAGCCCGATAAAGGATTCGGCGGCTCGGGCCTTTAAAATGGCATCAATGGGTCCTGCCGATATCGAGTTTCTTTCTCTCTACGATTGTTATCCCATCACGGTAATTATTACCCTTGAGGATGCCGGGTTTTGCGCCAAAGGGGAGGGGGGCGCTTTTGTGGAGAACCATGATTTTACCTATAGGGGGGACAGGCCGCTCAATACCCACGGCGGACAGCTCTCCTTCGGGCAACCGTCCTATGCCGGCGGAACGTCCCATGTAACCGAGGCGGTCCGCCAGCTGCGGGGCGCCGCGGGAAAGCGACAGGTTACACGGAACCGGACGGCCTTTGTCAACGGCAACGGCGGGATTATGAGCACGCAATCCAGCCTAATATTGGGAAAGGAGCGGATATGACCGTTACCCCCGGGAAAAAGCCCGGTGAAACACACGCCGGTACCCTTGCGATTCAATTCTGTCCTGTCTGCGCCCGCTATATTTTTTATCCCCGGGAGCTGTGCCCCTATTGCCTGAAGACCACGCCGGAAATAAGGCATGCCACCGGCCGGGGGAAGGTATACAGTTACACCGTGGTGCGGGTGAGCGCCCTTGAGGCTTTTGAAGATAAAGTGCCCTATATCTTTGCCATTGTTGAACTCGATGAAGGCGTACGGATACCCGGCAACATTGTGCAATGCCCCATTGAAGAAGTGAAAGTGGATATGCCGGTGGAACTTCTGCGGCCTGAAGAAGGCGGGAAACGCACGTCCCTGTTCCGCCCGTTGCGTGAGGGATCGAACGCCCGATGCCTCGTGCCATAAGAAATTTTTCGTTCGCTGTCCTCGGCAGGTATATTGGTCGGCATCGATATGATACTTGTCTTTGTTGAAGATATAGCTGGCGAAGAAGCTGCGGGAACTGTGCAGTTCGCCATTAAATACCACTCCTCGGGAGCACAGGATGATTCTCTATCCCAGAGTCCTATGGCGCCGGGTTATCTGAAAGAGTCAACCTCAAATACTTCGACGACATCGGGAAGGTAAGAGAAAAGCATATGTAACCAATCAGCTTGAAGCGAATCACGGGCATCTGTTGTGAAGAAGTGGCAAATAAGCCCGGATGTCGATTGTACAGAAAAGGTCAGTGGATTGAAAATTTATAATTTTTGTTTTGCCGTTATATTTATCTTCATTACCTGCGCAATTTGTGCAGTTTCCGCAGGCGAAGAGTGTCTTCAAAGAGATGAAATGTCCAAGGAGCGAGACGTTATCAATCAATCAATCAAATGTTACGAGTCGCCTGAATTTCTGGTCATCGCGAAGGAAGTGCGGGGGAAGGCGGGCACGGATTTCCTTATTAAGTACAAATCGAATCCCGATGAGAAGATACCATGCACCTATGTTTCGGAGAATAACGATTTTGAGATTCCCAATGAATGGGCCGAGTACTTTGCGGGATTGAAGGGTAATCTGCTTTTTCTGGACAGCACCACTGGTCCGGGTCCTAGCGGTTTCACTATCTGGAATTTGAAAAAAAGAAAAAAGGTCTATGAAGGTACCTGGTCGGATCCGGAAGAATTTAAGGATGAATCCCTTGTATTCTGGCTGGAAACGGGAGATGCCAATGATGACAACTGTCCGGAAATCAAGGAGTGGAAATCGCACGGATTAAAAGGCGCCATCGAAACAAAGGTTATACTTGACCTGACCGACTTCAAGCTCTCAAAAACTTCGGAAAAACGATGCAGTCCCAGACAGTGAGTCTCAAAATAGGGATCTTGGGAAAAGTCACAAAAAGCAACACAAGAAGGGATCGGCTGTGAAACGTATAGTTATTCCAATCATACTGTTTTTCACTGTTGTTGTAACGGGTTTGTATATAGGACATTTGAAAACATCAAGCCCGCAATTTGACAATTTGAACCAGGAACTGCACTATCTGGTTTCACATTTCGTCGAACAAGATACATCGGTAAAAAATTGTGTGTTGTCCGTAATGAAAGGCGATGGATCTTTCTCATGGACGGGTGCCGCCGGAATAGCCTGCCAGGATGACCGGACACCGATGACTGCAGACACCTCTATTTACATTGCAAGTATCACGAAACTCTATACTGCAGCGGCAATCATGAAATTACATGAACAGGGTGTGCTTTCTTTGGATGATCCTATGGCCAAATATCTTCCTGATAAACTCATTCAGGGCATTCATGTGTATGAGGGGGAGGATTATTCCCTTAAAATTACAATAAAAGAGCTGCTGTCCCATACGTCCGGAATTGCGGATTACTATGCCGGTAAATCTAAAGATGGAAAAAGGCTTTTCGATGTGTTCCTTGAGAATCCGGCACGATTATGGACGGTCGAAGAGACAATCGCAAGAGCACGAAACGATCTGGAACCGAATTTTTCTCCCGGGACGGATGCATCCTATTCGGATACAAATTTTCAGTTATTGGGCAAAATCATCGAAGCCGTCACCGGAAAGCCTCTTCATGTCGTGTATGAGAAATTCTTTTTTCAGCCTCTGGAGCTGACACATACCTGGCTGGTCGGCCATTCTGTTCCCGCCTCTTCTACATCGTCGGCTCCGGCAGATGTATTCTGTGAAGAGAGGAATATCACCCGCATACGTGGGAACGGATCGTACTGGGCTGATGGAGGCATTGTGTCTACTGCCGAGGAATGTATCTTGTTTCTTAAGGCGCTCAATGAAGGGAGGGTCCTCAAACCCGATACAGTGACGCTGATGCATCAATGGCACAAACTGCACTTTCCGATTCAATACGGTTATGGAACCATGTACTTCAAATTTCCCGGGATTATGCGGACGATGATGAACGTACCGCCTTTATGGGGCCACTCCGGTTCTACCGGCTCATTTCTGTATTACTCGGAAGATGCGGATCTGTACCTGGCGGGCACCATCGACCAGACGGAATCGAAGATAAAACCCTTTCGACTGATGGGAAAGGTGATGAAGGCCATTGAAAAACGGGGGCGAATCAAACAACGCAGTTGAAAATGTGGGAACGGAAAAATGAGTAAATCAGGTATAGGAGATTGTGTACGTCTTATTGTCGGATGTGCAGTGCTACTGATTGTGGCCTTTGGAGGGGAACAAGCGGGAGCGGGGTGGCCCCATGTGACCCTGTCCAAAGACGGCACCCCAATTGCGTATGAAGTGTCCGGTGCGGGAGACTCGACGCTGGTATTCGTGCACGGGTGGAGTTGCGATTCCCGTTACTGGCGCGCACAAACTCCTCATTTTTCAAGGAACTATCGTGTTGTGGTGCTTGACCTTGCCGGCCATGGTCACTCAGGAATGTCACGGACAACCTATACCATGGCTTCCTTTGGAGAAGATGTACGGGCAGTGATAGACGCAACGGGTGGCTGTCGCGTTATTCTGATAGGTCATTCCATGGGCGGCTCGGTGATTGCGGAAGCGGCTCGACTTGCTCATGATCGCCTCATCGGCTTGATCGGTGTAGACACGCTTGAAAACATAGAGTATCCGCTGACTCGCGAAGAGTTCAAGAGGATGATAGCTCCCTTGGAAAAGGATTTTAGAACCGGAAGCAGACAGTTTGTCGCGGAGATGATATCACCGAATACGGATCCACAGCTTCGTGAATGGATACTTGCGGACATTTCCAGTGCGCCTTCCGCTATTGCCCTCAGTGCAATGACCGAGATGATGGCGCAATACATTACGGGCGAAGCGGCAAAGGTATTTGCACAAATCCGCATTCCCGTTATAACCGTGAATGGAGATTTGTGGCCCATCAACTATGATGCAAACCGGAGGCACATGTTTTCTTATGATGCTATTGTCCTGAAGAGCGCAGACCATTTCCTTATGATGGATCGTCCGGAAGAATTCAACCGTGCGTTGGAAAAAGCGATCGACATGCTCTTAAAGAAATCCGGTGAGGAAAGAAGCCGAACAAACTAACTCGGAGTGAAGGGACGGAAGTGTCAGGTTCGGGGGCGTAAGTGTCAGAAATTTTAAAGAAGAGAGGCCACATATTCTCTCAAGGCCTTTTCTCCCTTATACCATTTTCTAAACCAGTACACACGTGCCCAGATTTCCAGACACGCTGCATGAAAAGAAAGCATCTCGCGGATCTTCTGCAAGAATCCCTCTCTTTGAATTTGCCACTTCTCATCGAGTTTCTTGAACATCATGGCATCTTCACAATAAACTTTCAACTGTTGTCCCGCCAATTGTGCCCCAAGCTTGGTTTCTTTGAAGGTTTCAACAAGGAACGCCAGTTCGGCTTCGGTAAACCGGCCTTTTATTTCATGTAGCGCCCGGTTATAGAGCATGGGAAATCCGTCCAGTATGTATTCCGCTCCTGCGTTCGTGGTGCTAAAGTGTTTTGATAAATACTCTCTCGTCTGATCTTCAACTCGCGGACTGATTTTTTTCTTTTCCATATTTTTCGATCTCGAATTTTTGAAAATTCTACACTCCACTTGTGGCAATTGTCAAGAAAACCTCAATATTCCTTAGTTGTGAGAATTTAAATGTATCTCGTGATTTCATAACGGAAGTAAGAAAAACAATTCTCACATAATCAATGCAATATGGCCAGATAATTAGCCTATATATGTCTTGACATAATATGGCAATAAAGAAGATAATAGGAGGCATTAATAAGGCTAACAGGGGCACATAATAGAATCTGAGGCGGTAACTATCGTATATTATTTGCCTACTTCCTGGTTCACTTGTGAGGAGCGAATTGGATAATATGTGAATAACAAGTCGTTACTTAAAAAGAGTGCTCGGATGGACTTATATTTCAGACACACAAGGATGAAAAGATCTATGAACATATCTGACAGCGGTATTGAAAACCGAATCATTTATCTTGATAATATGAGATGGTTGCTTGTTATTTTCGTTGTATTGGAGCACTCGAGCCATGCCTATACGAATTTAATATGGTGGCCTGTAGCTGACAAGGACCCCAGCATAACAGCCGGCTGGATTTCGACATTATCCGACGCATTTGCCATGCCGCTGCTCTTCTACATAGCGGGATATTTTGCCATTCCTTCTATTGAGAAAAAGGGGGTGCTGTCTTTTCTGAAAGGAAAATTGAAGAGGTTGGGCATTCCCTGGCTGATATGCATTTTCGCGATATGCCCTATTTTGCCCCTGATTTATCATTTCACACGAAATGGTTTGACACTAACCATGAGCTACTATGAATTATGGGTGATTCTTCTAAAAAATGCCGCTGCGCTGAATACCGGCCTGATTGTCTCAATGAACGAACTTATGACGCACAACCAATTTTACCAGCGCTACATGTGGTTTCTCTCTCTGCTTATCGTATTCTTTGTTGTATTTAGTCTGGTGTACTCCTGGAGAAAAGAATGGTTCGACAGAATCGATCAACCGTGCATAACAAAGCCTCCTGTTGTTTCATCGACGCTGAAGTTTCTCTTTGGTGTGGGATTTCTTACCGCAATCTGTTCTTTTCTTACTGTGGGAGCGATGTTCGCGTTTAGTCCGAAATTAACCAACCCCGAACCCCTGTTTACGCTGGGGAATATCATCCAATTTCGTCCGTCACGTCTCTTTTTCTACATTATTTATTTTGCATTTGGTCTGATAACATACAGGAACAAATGGATTGAGCGGGGAAAATTCCCCGGTCATTTCAAGACATGGACACTATCATGTGCCGGTCTCTTGATTGTGTACCTCTGGGTCCATCACCAAATACTGAACGGCCCGAATCACTTGAAAGAAATCCATGGAGCGCTATTTTTTCTTATTCTCAACTTCCTGACCATAGCGGCTTTGGGATTTTTGGCCTCCCTGGGTGTACGATACTGGAACCGTCCCACCCGTTTTGACGAGAATATGGGGTCAAATTCATACAATATATACCTGTCGCACTATATCTTTGTGCTTATATTTCAACTCATTTTATTTGCAGTTCCCGGCCTTCCGGGTATAGTGAAATTTGGTCTTGTGTCTGTGTTGTCGATTGTTTGCGCCTATGCGGTCAGTCAGTATGTAATAAAACCTTTCCCAGGGACATCAATATTTGTGACAATTATGGTATGTATTGCAATGATATTAATACTATAAATCCGAGGACATCATACATATTTCTTGACATATATAACGGCTCATCTATAGTTTGGAGGTATGGTGATTCCGTTGCCATGTTGCTGTGCGGGGGTATTTGAGACAGGCACTGTTTTCAAACAGAAGGAGGCGGAAATGGAAGAAATGATATCGAATATCAAGTGGTTGGGGCATGACAGCTTTCGGATCGACAGTGACGGCGCCGTGATCTATATTGATCCTTACAGGCTTAAGGGAGGGCCCAAAGCTGATCTGATTCTGATCACTCATGAACACTATGATCACGCGTCGCCGGAGGATGTGGCGAAAATCCAGAAGGAAGACACGCTCATCGTCACTATTGCAAAGGCGGCCGAGGGACTTTCCGGCAATATAAGGGTCGTAACGGCAGGTGACGAGTTGACGGTCAAGGGTGTTACAATCAGGGCCGTTCCGGCGTACAATATCAACAAATTCCACAGCCCCGGAAATCCCTTTCATCCGAAAGAGGCCGGCCATGTGGGGTATCTGATCACGGTCAAGGGAGTCGTGATCTATCATACGGGTGATGCGGATTTTATTCCGGAGATGCGCGATCTGCGCCCGGATATCGCGTTGCTGCCGGTGAGCGGGACCTATGTGATGACTGCCGAGGAAGCCGTTGAAGCGGCTGCAGCCCTAGGACCGAAAGTGGCCGTGCCCATGCATGTGGGGGAAGGCATCGGTTCCCTGGACGACGCCGAACGCTTCAGCGAAAAAGCAACGGTGCCGGTGATTATATTACCCATAGAAAAATAAATTCATTCTTCTGAGTTCATGACATAGGCTGTTGCGAAACATTGGATCCTGATGCATCAATGATGTTTGATACAGGCGGTCTTTGTCCTTCAGGGGTAATAGGAACTATTAAGGCATCAAAATCTGATGAACAATCCATTGGCTTACCAATGGATTGTTCATCAGATTTGGTCTTGACAGCGGAACACTTCCCTTCTAAGATGCCTTCATAATTGAGACCCGAGGATTCACCGGGACAGCGCGCTGCATTAACCCTGCCGCATATAGCCTTGATTCAAGAGCACAGCTGCGATTTTCCACATTGGCTTAACAGGACGGGCATTCCAGACCAGGTGACTGAGAGTAAGAGGTTTCATGACAACAGGCAAAGTGATGGTTCCGAATAACGATGGCGACGATTCTCGTTGTTGACGACGAAAAAAATATGCGGGTCGTACTGGCCGCAATGCTCAAAAAGGAGGGCTATCGGATCCTGGCCGCCTCCGACGGTCTTGAGGCCTGTGAGATAGTGGATAGGGATTGTGTAGACGTGGTGGTCACCGATCTCAAAATGCCCCGCCTCGACGGCCTCGGGCTTTTGGCGCGCATAGAGAAAGAATACCCATCCATTCCCGTTATTATTATTACCGCCCACGGGACGATCGCAAATGCCGTTGAAGCGGTCAAACAGGGCGCCTTCGATTACATCACCAAACCCTTCGATCAGGAAGAGCTGAAACACATCGTGGGAAAAGCGGTAACGACAAAGTGCCTCAGCGAGGGTGAGATTGTCCCCGGTTCCACCGATGGAGAATTTTGCGACATTATCGGATCGGGTCCGTCGATGGCGGAAATATACGAAATCATAGGCACGGTGGCGCCCACAACCACCACCGTACTTGTGCGGGGTGAGACGGGTACCGGCAAAGAGCTTATCGCCCGGGCGATTCACCGGCAAAGTCCCCGCAAGGATGCTCCCTTCATTAAAATCAATTGTGCCGCGATTCCTGAAAACCTGATGGAAAGCGAACTTTTCGGTTATGAAAAGGGCGCTTTTACCGGCGCTGCCGGCCGCAAGTTCGGCCGTTTCGAACAGGCCCACAGAGGCACTCTTTTTCTCGACGAAGTGGGGGAACTGCCGCGGGACATGCAGGCAAAACTGCTTCGGGTTCTTCAGGATCAGGAGTTCGAACGCGTAGGGGGGCTTGAGACCATCAAGGTCGATGTCCGTCTCATCGCCGCGACCAATCGCGATCTTCGCAAAGATGTGGGGGAAGGGCGCTTCAGAGAGGATCTCTTCTACCGTCTGAACGTGCTGCCCGTTACCCTTCCCCCTCTGCGCGATCGGGAAGAGGATATAGAACTTTTATTTCAGTATTTTCTTGACAAGTTCAACCGGAAACTGAACCGCCGCGTCGAAACGGTGGAACCGCAGGTGTGTGAACACTTTCGCAAATACGCATGGCCCGGGAACATACGTGAAATGGAAAACCTTATGGAACGGCTCGTCCTTCTGGCAAAAGAAAGGACCCTTCGGGTGAGCGATCTTCCGGAAGAAATGCGGTACGTCGCACCGGCCGAAAGTGGCGCCTTAAAAGTGGGCGATGCGGGTTCCTTTAAGAACATACTCAGGGAACGGACCGAGTCCATCGAGCGGGGAATGATAGCCGATGTGCTCGAGGCCTGCGAGGGGAATGTGTCGCAGGCAGCCAGGAAACTGGGGCTCAGCCGAAAGGGACTGCAATTGAAGATGATTCGGTATGGGCTCAGGAGATGAGCAAGAAAGAGATGACTATGATCAACAGAATCGTAATAGGGTTTAAAGAGGGGATACGGGATGCCCTTGGCGAAAGGACAAAAAAGAAGATACATGAGCAACTGGGTATAAATGTTGACGAAGTTGCCACCATTGAGGTCTACACCATCGAGGGGAATCTCTCGGAGGACGAGCTGAAAGCCGCCGCCGAGGGACCTCTTTCTGATCCCCTTATCCAGCATTACGGCGTAAACAGGCCCCTGGCACGGGATTTCTCCTGGCTCATCGAAGTGGGATTCCGCCCCGGCGTCACCGATAACGTGGGAAAAACCGCCCGCGAAGCCCTTGCCTTGATGCTTGAAGGGAAGAAAGAAGAACCGCGGGGCGTCTACACCTCTCGGCAGTACCTCATCAGGGGCGCCTGCACGAAAGAAGAGGCCGAAGAGATCGCCTCGGGGCTGTTGGCCAATGACCTGATTCAGCGCTACGAAATTATAGACGGCCGCGCATGGGATTCCGTAAAGGGGGTGGCGCCCACTGTTCCTCGCGTACATATCGAAGAGGAACCTCATGTAGAGGAACTGGATTTGAATGTTTCCGAAGAGGAACTGCAGAACATCAGCACTACGAGAGTGCTCGCCCTTACGACCGAAGAAATGAAAGTAATTCGGGATCATCTGTCCGATGGGACGGTTATTGAAGAACGAAAAAAGGTCGGACTTTCGCACCTGATCACCGATGTAGAGCTGGAGGCGCTGGCACAGACCTGGTCCGAACACTGCAAGCACAAAATCTTCAACAGCACCATTGACTACGAAAACGAATCGGGCGAAACGGAGGTCATAGAGTCGCTCTTCAGCACCTACATCAAGGGATCGACCAGGAAAATCCGTGAGGCCCTCGGCAGCGAGGACTGGTGCCGGTCCGTATTTGTAGACAATGCCGGGGTGATACAGTTCAATGATGAGTACAACCTTGTCTTCAAGGTAGAAACGCACAACTCACCGTCGGCGCTTGATCCTTACGGCGGCGCTCTCACGGGAATTGTCGGCGTGAACCGCGATCCCTTCGGGACCGGCAGGGGGGCCAAACTGATATTCAATACCGATGTGTTCTGCTTTGCCAACCCTTTCTACGATCGACCGCTTCCCGCCCGCATCCTTCATCCACGGCGGATTTTCGAAGGGGTGCGGGAGGGGGTGGAGCACGGGGGGAACAAGAGCGGTATCCCCACGGTCAACGGCTGCATCGTCTTTGATGATCGTTATCTCGGAAAACCTCTTGTCTACTGCGGAACCGGCGGTATCATGCCGGCGGAGATAGACGGAGAACCGAGTCATACCAAAACGATCCTGCCCGGCGATGTCATTGTCATGGTAGGGGGGAGAATCGGCAAGGACGGCATCCACGGGGCAACCTTCTCATCGGAGGAGCTTCATGAAGGATCGCCTGTCACGGCGGTTCAGATCGGAGATCCCATCACCCAGAAAAAGATGACCGACTTTCTCCTGATTGCGCGGGATAGAGGGTATTACCGGGCTATTACCGATAACGGAGCCGGTGGGCTGTCCTCGTCGGTGGGTGAGATGGCCACACTCTGCGGCGGCTGCGACATGGATCTTGCCCGGGCGCCTTTGAAGTACGCCGGCCTCCAGCCCTGGGAAATTCTTATATCGGAGGCCCAGGAGCGCATGAGCCTGGCCATAAAACCGGAAAGACTCGATGCTTTCCTTGAGCTGGCGAAGCGTATGGATGTAGAGGCCACCGTCCTGGGGACCTTTACCGATTCCGGTAAATACCACATTCGCTATGGGGAGTGCACCGTGGCCTATCTGGATATGCATTTTCTCCATGAGGGGCTTCCCCCCATGAAGCTCTCGGCCGCATGGCGGCCGCTGGTATACGAAGAGCCCGATTTCCCGGAACCGGCAGAGATGGGCGCCGCATTGAAAACCATGCTCTCGCGGCTCAACATCTGCAGCAAGGAGTCGGTGGTCCGCCAGTACGATCATGAGGTACAGGGCGGAAGCGTAATCAAACCCCTGGTCGGTGCGGTAAACGACGGTCCCAGCGACGCCGCCGTCATCAGGCCCATTCTCGAATCCTTTGAGGGGATAGTCGTGGCCAACGGAATCTGCCCCCGTTACAGCGATATCGATGCCTATCACATGGCGGCCTGCGCCATAGATGAGGCCGTGCGCAACGCCATTGCCGTGGGCGGTTCCCTGGACCGAATGGCGGGCATCGACAACTTCTGCTGGTGTGATCCCGTGGAATCGGAAAAGACCCCGGACGGGCGGTATAAACTGGCCCAGCTTGTGCGTGCCAACCAGGCGCTCTACGAGTATACCACCCTCTTCGGCGTTCCCTGCATATCGGGAAAAGACAGTATGAAGAACGACTATATCATCGGGACTACGAAGATCTCTATTCCGCCTACACTTCTATTTTCGGTGCTGGGCAAAATAGACGATGTGAGAAAGGCCGTCACCATGGACGCGAAGCGCCCCGGGGATCGTGTGTATGTGATCGGTGAAACACGGAACGAACTGGGTGGTTCGGAATGGTTCGCCCTTTACGGAGCGACCGGCAATAGGGTGCCCCGGGTGCGGGGCGCCGAGGCAAAAGCGCGCTACCAGGCCCTCAGCCGCGCCATTGCCGGCGGTCTTGTCGCCTCCTGTCACGATTGTTCCGACGGGGGGTTGGGTATTGCCCTGGCGGAAACGGCCTTTTCGGGGGGACTGGGGATGACCGTTGATCTGTCGAAGGCGCCTGTCGAAGACGTCGACAGAAACGACTTTATCCTCTTTTCGGAGACGCCGAGCCGCTTTGTCGTGACCGTGCGGCCCGAGTTGAAAGATGCATTTGAAAATGTCATGGCGGGGACTGTCTGTGCTGAAATCGGGTGCGTGACCGACGATGGACTCCTGCTGGTCCAGGGTCATGAGGGAGAAGAATTAATCAGGGAAGAGACGGCGGAGCTGAAGGCTGCCTGGCAGAAACCGCTGGCCTTCTAGCAAATTCCGGGCGAATTCCCAAAACATAGAACATAGAACGTAGAACATAGAACGTAGAACGTGGAAAGCGATCATGACAAAACCTTTACGATCAATAGTGATTACCGGAAACGGAACGAACTGTGAAATGGAAATGGCCCATGCCTGCCGTCTTGCCGGTTCCGACGAGGTCGATATCGTCCATATAAGCGAACTGCTGTATGGAGACAGAAGACTTGACGACTATCATTTTTTAAATTTGCCCGGCGGGTTTCTTGACGGCGACGATCTGGGTTCGGCAAAGGCGGGGGCCAACAGAATCATTCATGCCCGCATAGGGAGCGGTAAAGAGCGACTCTATGATCAGCTGATCCGTTTTATCGAGGATGGAAAACTGGTGCTTGGTGTCTGTAACGGCTTTCAACTGATGGTAAAGCTGGGACTGCTCCCCGCGCTCGGCAGGGATTACCGCCGCCAGGCGGTGACGCTGGCCTTCAACGATTGCGGCCGTTTTGAGGACCGATGGGTCTATCTCAAAGTGCGTCAGGAATCACCCTGCGTGTTTACCCAGGGACTGGGGGGACTCTATTTTCCTGTGCGACATGGTGAAGGAAAATTTATCGCCGATGATGAAGGTGTTCTGGAACGACTCCACGCCCAGGGGCAGGTGGTGCTTCAATACAGTGACAGCCACTATCGGGAGCCGGTCATGACCTATCCCGGAAATCCAAACGGATCCATCGATGCAGTCGCGGGAATCTGCGACGAGACGGGCAGGCTTTTCGGTCTCATGCCCCATCCGGAGGCCTACCTTCATCGCACGAACCACCCGCGGTGGACGAGGGAGGATCTGCCGGAAGAGGGGATGGGACTTGCCATCTTTCGAAACGCCGTCGATTTCATCCGCAAAGAGGTGCTGTAAAATAAGGGTTGCGCGAAAGGGCAGATTCAGGTAGTGGTCTAATCCGGAATGATATATGAAAAAGATGCATGAAGGATAACTGGAAAGCGAGAGGTGATATGAAAACGCACAATCTCGATACTCTCTTCAACCCTCGTAGCCTGGCCCTCGTCGGCGCATCGGCAAATCCGATAAAATGGGGGTTCATTGTTCTTTTCAATATTTTAAAGGGGGAGTTTGAGGGGCTCGTCTATCCGGTCAACCCGAAACTGGATTCTATATTGGGACTTCCCTGCTATCCTTCTCTTGAAGCGATTCCGGAACCGGTGGATCTGGTCGTGATTACCACACCCGCACCCACCGTATCGTCGCTGATTGATGAGTGTGGTAGAAAAGGAGTGCCCTATGTAGTCGTCATAACCTCGGATTTCAGTGAGACCGGTCCCGAAGGGGCGCGGATGGAGCAGGAGATTGTGGAAAAGGCGCACAGATACGGCATGCGTCTCGTGGGGCCCAACACCATGGGCATTTTCAGCGCCCGCACCAATCTGCACGCACTGATGCCGCCAGTGATGCCGCTGCACGGATCGCTCTCCATGTTTTCGCAAAGCGGAAATGTGGGGGTGCAGATGCTCTACTGGGGCATCAACAAGGGCGTGGGGTTTAATAAGTTCGTAAGCAGCGGCAACGAAGGCGACCTGAAATGCGAAGACTACCTTGACTATTTTGCCGAAGATGGGGCCACCTCGGTCATACTGGCCTATATGGAGGGGCTTGATGCCGATACCGAACTATACCGGGTGGCACGCAATGTGTGCAGGAAGAAGCCGGTTTTGATATTCAAGGGGGGGAGAACACAGACGGGCGGCAAAGCGGCGGCCTCTCACAGCGGCGCCATGGCCGTGTCATCGCACGTCCTGAGGGCGGCCTTCCATCAGGCAGGCATCATCGAGATAGAAGACAGCCAGGGGCTCGTGGACTGTGCAAAGGCCTTTTCGGCATATCCGACTCCCAGAGGAAACCGCATTGCCATTCTGACGCGGGGCGGTGGATGGGGCGTGATCACCGCCGATTCCTGCGAGGAGCACGGACTGGTGATTCCCCCGCTTTCCGACGATATTATCGAAAAAATGAACAGGATTCTTCCCCCCTACTGGAGTCACGGAAATCCGGTGGACATGGCAGCGGTCATTACATCGGAACCCTATCTGGAATGCCTGGAAATACTGGCCGAATGGGATGAGGTGGATGCCGTTATCGCACTTGGCGGATCGATCCAGGGGGCGCTGGATTTTAACGACAACGTCAAAGGGACGGAAGAACTGAAAAAAACACTGGCCTTTGCGCGAGAAATCGCCAAAGATTACGCGGGACAAAACGATATTGTGCTGGATCATGCGCGCAATCTGGTGGATAAAACGGGAAAACCGATTATCATCGTGACGCTGGGCGATTATGAGGATCACAAATCGGATCTTATGAATCATCAGGTGGTATCCTATCCCACGCCTGAGCGTGCGGTCCGGGCACTGGCCCGGATGGTCGATTACAGGCGGTTTCTGGATTCGCCGATTGAAGATAATAACCAAAACGATTAGTTAAAGGAGATATGGGTATAATGAAGATTCTTGAAGAAGCACTGAAACGAGGTGAAAAAACCTTATCGGAGCACGACTCTAAACTCTTTCTGGCCTCCCATGGCATTCCCGTAACCCGGGAACAGGTGGTGACCACCGAAGAAGAGGCTGCGTCCGTAGCGGCCGAGATAGGTTACCCCATCGTTCTTAAGGGATCGGGGGCCGAGCTTGCCCATAAAACGGAGATGAATCTGATCAGGCTCGATCTTAGGACCGACAGCGAGGTGCGGGAGGCCTTCAGGGGTTTGAGAGAGAACTCCGCAGTGAAAGAAGTGCTGGTGCAGCAGATGGTCAAAGGGGACCGTGAGCTTGTGGTGGGGCTTACCCGCGATCCACAGTTCGGCCCCTGTGTCATGTTCGGTCTGGGCGGTATTTTTACGGAAATCCTCGAGGATGTGTCGTTCCGTGTTGCGCCTTTGACCCAGTGGGACGCCGAGGATATGATGGGGGAGATTCGTGCGAAGAAGATTCTCGGCGCCTTTCGAGGGAAGCCTGAAGTGGACAAAAAGGTGCTTTCGGATATATTGATCGCCATCGGTAAGATCGGTCTCGAATACGATGCGGTCAAAGAGATTGACATAAACCCGTTGAAGATCCTGAATGGGAAACCGGTAGCCGTCGATGCCCTGGTGGTATTGAACGAGAAGCAATAAGGCATAACTGACTGTCGAAAAGAGGATGCCGGCCCATCAATTCTTTCCATGGACAAGAAGAGATGGCCGGTCCTCTCCGAGCCCGCTGGCGGGAGTGTGCTGCTGCACATACACACCCGTCATCCGGAACGGGAATATGGGTATTACCTTTCTTGTGGTGGACGGACTCAATCTTGTCCGTCGCATATATGCGGCACAGCCGGGAGACGATGGCCCTGAGCGTGTGCAAAGCGCGATTTCCACCAGCGTACAATCCCTCAGGCGCGCCCTCAAAGAGGCGGCGCCGACCCATGCGGTTGCCGTGTTTGACGGCCCGCAGCCCGGCTGGCGTCGTCGGCGATATCCCGCCTACAAGGCACACCGGGAGCCCATGCCCGTGTCCTTGAAAGAGGGGCTTTCTTCCATTGCCGATGCCTTTTCGGAGGAGGGGGCGCCCAGTCTCTCCTTTTCCGAATTGGAAGCCGATGATGTGATCGCCACGCTTGCCGACAAGGTTGCGCGCCGAAAGGGCAGGGTCATCATTCTTTCGACGGACAAAATATTTATCCAGCTGCTTTCCGATTTCATCACCGTTCGGGATCACTTTCAAAAACGGGATCTGGACCGTGCGTGGGTGAGGGGGAAATACGGCGTCGAACCGGAACGCTTTGTGGATCTGCTTGCCCTCGCGGGTGATGCGACAAATAATATCCCCGGTGTTCCCTCTGTGGGGATGAAGACGGCGGCCCGTCTCGTGAATGAAATAGGGGATCTCGATGCGATTCTCGCTCTGGCCCATACAATTCCGGGCAAAACGGGTGAGATGATATACCGTCACACTGAAGAGGCGCGCCTCGCCCGTGATCTGGCCTGTCTGAAAACAGATTTCCCCCTTGGGATCAATCTGAAATCCTTTCGCTGTCCTTTACGCTCATGATGGTTCGTGCCGATGCGATGCCTCGATATAGGAGTCGAATATCCGGGTACAGTGCGGTTCGTACCAGCATCCAAAGGGAAAGGGATGGAGAAAGCCGCAGTGCCCTCCATAGGGCTGCATATCAAGTTCAAGGAATGAATTTTTCGTGAGTTCATGAAAATCACCTGCGGGAATGACCGGATCGTCTTCGGAGGCAATGGCCGTCACGGGAATCGTAAGGTCGGCTAGGGCATCTCCCAGAAGGGTATACTGGTTGAAGTATTCCCGGTAGTCGCTGAAATCGCTGTAGCGCTGTATCAGCAGGTCAGTCATTGCCAGGGTGCTGTGTAACTGCAGGATGTCCTTGAAGTCGTAGAGATCCGGAAAGAGATCCCCTTTCTGCTTGAGTGACCGTTTCCACTTTTTCCGGAAATAATAGCGATAGATGGGCATGCCGTTGTCGATGCAGAGTGTGGCCTTGTAAGGATCAAGCAGCGGACTTACACAGACGATATGGCGGAGCCCTGTAATCGGGCGTGTTCCATGGCTGCGGGCGATACGAAGGGCGAAGTTGCCTCCCAGGGAAAAACCGACAATAAAAAAGGGCCGTCCGGCGGCGAGTTCGGCTACTCGATGCGTTGCCTCCACCACTTCATCCAGCAGCGCGCCGTGAAAAATTCCCTCGTTCAAATGATGGGTTTCCCCGTGATCGCGCAGGTTCAAACGGAAAATATCGAAGTGGTTCCGATAAAAGTATCGGCCGCTGTGAAGTATGTAGGTGGAGTCAGCGCTTCCCTCCCATCCGTGCAAAAGGAGCACCAGCGCCTTTCCCCGCGGGTGGGGCGAATAATAACCGAGAAGCCGTGCATTGTTGGTGCAATCCAGGATTATTTCCCGGGAGGCGTCGACCATTTCGTTTGTGCCCAGCGCCCGGAGCTTCAGGCTGGCGAATATGCTCTGAATATGGGCGTTTCGGGCCCAGGGCTGCGGGGTGAATCCATCACGCCGCCTCTCTTGGGATTTGCCATGAGCAGCCGCTGCAGAAATTTCTTTCATGAGACATTCCCCTCGTGCCGTATGTTTTCTTCCCGCTCCATGACCGATGCGACATGGATGTGATGGACCACCATTTTATGATCGATGGGCCTGCACTTTGTCAAGTATGAATGCGAAAATATAAACTGGTTGACAGCGAGGGGGGTTCGTCATATGGTGCTGTGCGAAACGAATTGTACGTTCCGCGCAGGGGTCATGGCGATGTCCGCAGGACCGGCGGAAGGGGTGCCCCTGTGTGAAATATTTTCAAGCGAAGAGGCACGATATGCATACTTTTTTTCATCCCGCGTCGATTGCGGTGATCGGCGCCAGCGAACGGCGGCACAGCCTGGGCGGCCAGATGATAGGCAATCTTCTGTACGGCTACAAAGGCGCTGTATTTCCCGTGAATCCGAATTATGAACGAATCCATGGTCTGCCCGCGTTTCCCACGGTGGAGGCGATCCCCGGACCTGTCGATATGGCCATCATTATCGTACCGGCACCCTCAGTCCCCGAGGCACTGGAGGCCTGCGGGCGCAAGGGCATCTTCCGGGTCATGATTCAGAGCGCCGGATTCTCAGAAGTCGGTGCGGAGGGCAACGTTCTGCAGGAGCGGTGCGCGGCCATTGCGAAGGCCGCCGGTATTCGCGTCTGGGGCCCCAATTGCATGGGTCTTGTCGACATCCCGCGAAAACATCTTTTTACCTTTATGCACCCCCTGGTGTATGAGGACGGCTTCATCGAGGGACGGATTTCGCTGATCGTGCAGAGCGGCATGCTTTCGGCCGGTTTTCTGACCGATCTGATGAGCGAGCGGTCCATCGGCGTGGGAAAGGCCTGTTCCATAGGCAACAAGTTGGATGTGGACGAATGCGATGTACTGGAGTATCTGCTTCAGGATGACGAGACCGACGCCGTTGCCCTCTATCTGGAGTCCATCCCCCGGGGAGAGCGTTTTGTGGAACTGGCAAAGGGCGCGACGAAACCGATTGTCCTTCTAAAAGGAGGAAAAAGTTCCGCCGGGGCGAAAGCGGCCCTCAGCCACACGGCAAGTCTGGCCGGCAATGCCGTCCTGCAGGACAGCGTGCTTTCAATGGCCGGGGTTACCATCGCCCACGATTTTCAGCAGATGATGGAAATTGCCCGCGCCCTTGCCATGATATCCCATACGCCCTCGCCATGCCGAACGGCGATATTGACCTTCAGCGGTGGTGCAGGCATCTTAGCCTGCGATCTTCTGGAGGAACAGGGATTGGAGGTGGCGCAATTTTCTTCGGAAACGATGCAGAAGTTGAGTGCCGTGTTCCCCGACTGGCTCCCCGCGGCAAATCCGGTGGATCTTTTCCCCGCCTTTGCCCTGAAGGGTCCCCTTGCCGCCTACGAGGGCGCCTTTAACGCCCTGATAGAAGATCCGGCCATCGATGCCGTATTTCTGCACTATTTCAGCGGATTGTATAAAAATTACGAGGGGCTTGCCCGCATGAAGGAAGCGGCGGACCGTGCCGGAAAGATTCTGGTCTGCTGGGTGATCGGCCGCCGTGAGGCGACGCGGGTCTTCAAGCAGGAGGCCCAGCGATGCGGCATTCCGCTGTCGGGAGAACTGTCGAGAATTGTGGAATGTCTTGCTGTGGCGTCACGGTATCAACCGCGCCCGGAAACAGGCTCTTCTCATCTTTCTGCTCCTGTGCTGTCGGAATCATGCGATATTCAGGATCTTTTGCCGGAGTCACCGTCCGAAAGGGTGCTGGATGAGCATGAAAGCAAGCGGATATTGGCGCCATGCGCGATTCCCGTGGTTGAAGAGTCTCTTGTCGCTTCTTTTTCGGAAGCGAATGAAAAAGCGGATGCAATGGGGTTTCCCGTGGCCCTCAAGGGGCTCGTGCCCGGCCGGGTGCACAAAACGGAATCGGGGCTCGTCCGCCTGGGCATTGCCCATGAAGACGACCTGAAAGAGGCCTTTGAGAACCTGAAAAGTTCAATGAATGGTGAGGGGCGTCTATTGATCCAGCGGCATCTCGCCGCCGATTACGAACTGATCGCCGGATTTCTCCGGGACGACCAGTTCGGTCCCGTCGTCATGTTCGGCCTGGGGGGTATCTTCTCGGAACTGACGCGTGACGTGGTGTTTGCCCTGGCGCCGCTTTCAAGGGGTGAGGCCCTCCAATTGATCGGGCGCATCAAGGGGAAGAAACTCCTCCAGGGCTATAGGGGAACGGCGCCCCTCGATGAAGCAGCGATGGCGGAGATACTGGTCAATCTGGGCAACCTGGGCCTGGCCGCTCCCCGGATCGAACAGATCGATATCAATCCGCTGGCGGTGGTGAACGGACGTCCTGTTGCCGTTGATGCCACGGTGATTCTGAAGCCCTGACACAGGCATATGTGGGCAACAGCCATCGCTGTCGCACCTGTGCCATGTTGACCGGGTGTGTATGCTCAGCCGGGTGTTCCCGACGTCATGGCCGCCGCCGAATGCCTGTTTTCCCAGTACTGATAAAGGAGGATGCCTCCCAGTGCGAAAATACCGAAAAGGTCCGTGACCAGCTCCGGTTTTATGAGCCCCAGTCCTGCCATGAGCAGTAGGATGCGAAACCCCCAGTTCAGTCGGTCGCGCAGGTAGCCCATCATTCCCGATCCCAGGGCGACCGGAGGGGTAATGCAGGAGAGATATGCGTAATAGAATACAAACATGTGTGCAGCGAGCGGGGGGATTCCCAATTCAACCAGCACAGGACCTCCCAGAATCACGGTGAGTATATAGGCGGCCGAGGTGGTGAGTTCAATGCCCAGGATAAGAGAGGCCACCATGACGAAAATCAGCGTGAAAATCATTTTGCCTCCTGCCGCTGCAACGACCAGACTGGAAAATTTCAGTCCCAATCCTGTCTGTGTTACGCATCCTATGACGATACCGGCGCAGGCGCAGGCCAGTGCAACCTCAAGACATCCCCTGGCGCCTTTCTCCATGGCGTTCAGGACCGATGTCAGATTCATCCGGGTGCTCTTTTTCAGAAAGCTGACGATCCAGACGGCGATTATGGCCCAGAGACCCGACTTCATGGGGGAGTAGCACATGATCAGAAACGCGACCAGGAGAAAGGCGGGAATCATCAAATGGCCGCCCCCTTTTACCACCGGCCAGAACTGGGGAAGTTCGTCGCGGTTGAGCCCTCGAAGTCCCGATTTGAGCGCTTCCATGTGGACCATCCAGAAGAGGGCGAAAAAGTAGAGTGCTCCCGGAATGATGGCGGCTTTGCAGACATCCAGGTAGGGAACGCCCAGCATATCGGCCATGATAAAGGCGCCGGCGCCCATTCCCGGCGGCATAAACTGTTCTCCCGCGGATGAGACCGATTCCACCGCCCCTGAAAAAACGGATCAGTAGCCGATTTTTTTCATCAGGGGAATTGTGAATGATCCCGTACTAACGACATTTGCCACGGCGGAGCCGCTGATTGTGCCGAAAAAGGCACTGCTTACCACCGCTACCTTTGCCGGTCCGCCTCTGAGATGGCCTGCCAGGGCGTTTGCGAATCTGATGAAAAATTTTCCCGTGCCCGAAGTGACCAGGAAGGCGCCGAACATGATAAACACAAAAATAAAACTGGCGCTTACCCCCAGCGGTATGCCGAAGAGTCCCTCCGTGGTCAGATACTGGTAACTGATGAGCTGTTCAAAGTCGATGGGGAAATGCCCCCAGAGACCGGTAATGCGGTCGCCGAAGAGGGTGTAGGAGAGTGCCACCTCAGTGATAATGGGAAGCGCCCATCCCATGAGCCTCCGCGTACATTCCAGGACAAGCAGAATAATCAGGGCGCCCAACACCAGATCGGTCTTGGTGGCAGCGCCGCTGTATGGTGGAGGGGACCGACGATCACCGACACCTGTCCCGGCCGATCTTCTCGTTCGAGCATGGAATTGACAAGGTTCCACAGGACGTTGCCGTGACTTATCATGGCGCCCTTAGGCCGTCCGGTGGTGCCAGAAGTGTACATGAGCTGAGACCGGTCTGATTAGGTCACGGTAATATCGATAGGACATGGCGTTCCATCCGAGAGGAACCCGTCGTAATCAACCGTTCCTTTTCCTCCACCCGGACATACTACCAGGCGCAGTGCGGGACACCGATGGCGAACCTGTTCGATTACGGTCTGGAATTCCGGTCCGTGAAACAGCGCTGCTGCGTTGGAATCGGTTAAAATATAGACAATTTCTTCTCCCACAAGGCGGAAGTTTACCGGCGTGGCCACCAAACCGATCCGTACCGCGGCAAAGTAGGTTTCCACAAAGGGTCCGCCGTTGTAGAAAAGCAAGGCCACCCGTTCTCCCCGCGTCAGTCCTGCAGACAGCATGGCACCGGCCAGACGGGCGGCGCGATCTTCAAAAGCTCCGTAGGTCATGCGCCCCTGGTCACAGACGATGGCCTCCTTATCGGGAAATTTGGCGGCGCTGTTGGCAAGCACGTACCCCACGTTCACGTCTGATTGCCTCGTTTCGTATAAAAATACAGTGTTGCGCATTCGACACGGGGAAAGGGTTCGTTTTTTAAGCTCGGTGCTAAATGTCGGGCAGGGAAATATCAATGTCCCCCTTCGGCAGCGGAATGGTGTAGATAGGTATGCGTGTCCTGCGAAGTACCCGTTCGGCGGTACTGCCCAAAAAACTATGGCTCAGGATGCCACGACCATGAGATCCCATGATGATAAGGTCGAAGCCCTCTTCGTATGCCCGCCTCAGTATCTCGTCGGCGGGATATCCTTCACAGACTTCAATATCATCAACCTTGTCGAAACATTCGGGACGCCCCTCCATTTCTTTATCGCAGAAAATCTGAATCCGCTTTTTTATCCCCGACATGGATTGTTCGATGGCCCCCCTTATAATTCTTTCGTGTTCCGCTTCTCCAATATGAAGTTTCACAACAGCCTCGGCGCTGGGGGACATTTCTTCGATCACGTGAAGAATAGTTATTCTTGCATCATGTTTGAGCGCCGAATTCATGGCATAACGAAAGGCATAAGCGGAATTCCTGGATAAATCTGTTGCATAGAGGATTTTCTTTATGGTGGGGATCATGGCGAGTCCTTTCTTCAGTCTTCTTAGGGATTGAAAGCCCTCTGTGTTATGAAAACAGAGAGGGCCTTTTTCCTCAGAAGACCATTAAGGATTACAATTTTCGTTCCTCTTTCAACCCGTCTCCGAACGTGGGTTCCAGGGATCTCATTTTCGAGTCATCGAAATCCTTGTCGATGCCGGCGAGATAGCGGGCAAGCCGTTTCCGTTCATCATAGTCGTAGCCGATATTCAGGGCGATCGTTTCCATGACGGGCGAGCCGCCGCCATGCACGCCGGCGATCAAGTACCAGGCCGTCATGGGTGATGCCCCCACATTTTCCACAAACTTCCAGATCTTTAAGGCATCTTCCGCATTGATAGCGGGATTGCGTATGATGAATCGTTCCAGTTCCTTCTTCGTTTCCGGTGCATCGAAATCCTCGGCGAAGGGGAGCGTCACCGAGATGCCGCCCGCTATTTCCGTCAGTATGTTGTATTCGTGATAGATCGATTCTCCCGTCATTCGACGGCCAACGTTTGCATAGATTTCATTGGGGAAGAACACGCCGCTCGATGTCTTTTCGCCGAATACGGCGGCGGCGACGCCTGCCGCATAGGCCAGTTCCGCTGCTTCCGCATACTCGGAAAGTTTTTCCCGCACGTGAGACATTTTGGCCACATTATTCGCCTCCGCCGCCAGCGCTGTGGCGCCGCAGAGCACATCGGACACACCCGGTTTGCACCCGCTGTAGCTGTGACGGTGAGAATCGGCGAAGAGAAGGGCCAGACGGCGCCCGTACTGCCATTCTCCGCACATGAACACCTGTTCCCAGGGGACAAAGACATTGTCATAAATAATTACCGAGTCCGATACCCCATAGGTGGAAAAGGGGGCGGCCCCCGCTTCGTCCTTGTCACGCATCCAGACAGGCCGGGTGATCATCTTGATTCCTTCCGCATCAGCGGGTACTGCGAAGGCGACGGCCCAGTCTTTATCTTCTTCCGTAAGCGCTCGCGTGGGCACCACAAAGAGCACATCGGCATAGGCGGCCTGGGTAATGGACATTTTCATTCCCTTTACCACAATACCATCCGATTTCTTTTCCACGATGTGGACATATGAATCGGGGTTTTCCTGCTGGGACGGTCTCTTCAACCGGTCGCCCTTTGCATCGGTCTGGGAACAGGTGCCATCAAGGTCGAGGGATTGATAGTTCTGCAGGTACGTCATAAACCGTTTATGATATTCAGTTCCATGCGCGTCGTCTATCTCTTTGGTGCAGATGGCCAATGCGTTGATCGCGTCATGTCCCATACACCGCTGAATACATCCGCCTACCCGCCGGGCCGTCAGACGGATCAGTTTTTGTTTTTGCAGCAGATCGTAAGGGCTCTGGGGCAGGTGGTTCCACCTGTTGATTTCTTCCCCCGTGAGGGACGAGACGGCCGTGGCAAGCCCCTTCCACTCCGAGTTTTGCGCCACATCAAAGGTGACATCCAGCACATTGAGCCCTGGCCGAAGGCGATGGTCGTTGCGATTTACCCTGTCCCCTCCGATATAGATGTTATTTCTCATCGAAAATAGCCGTTCATGGTACTGCTCTTTTGTTCTCAGCATTATACGTGCTCCTTATTAAAATAGTTTTGTATGCTCATGCAGGGAATTTCACCCTCCTCTTTTATAAAAACAAAATATAACTCTAAACAATAGAAGGTCTATTGTCGATATAAATTTTCGTTCCCGTTATAACTCGTGAATATGCAGTCCAAAAGAGCTCCGATACGCTCAGTACGGTGAGAGTCCCCATCCATATCGATTCATTGGGTGTCGTACTGTCGCTAGTTATTTCTTTCCCTCAAGATACTCCAGAATGAATGCTCCGGTCATTCTTGCGATTTTACCGACCACCTTCGGACATTCCACATATCCCCCCGCTGCAACAAACGCTTCATATTGCTGAGGATCGGCGAGACTGTAAAATTGTCCCAGCTTTTCGGTTTGAATGGTTTTACACTGAGTGGATCCGAATTCTTTTTCAACCTTCCGTGCGAGTCTGTATGCTGCCGCCATTGCGCCGAATTGGGCTGCTTCATCCTCAAAATTTTCACTTGCAGTTACGATTCCGAGCGCCATCAATCCTCCCAGAAGGGCGCCACAGGTTTCACCGCGCATGGCAATGCCTGCTGCAAAAGGGGTTGCGGCTTTTACCGTCGCGCCGTCCCCCAGGTTCAGGTGTTCCTGCAGCGCCTTAAAAACACAGCGCGAACATCCATGATATACTTCCTCATAATGCTGCGCCGTCTTTTCTATTTGATTAAGCTTCGATTCCTTGTCGGTCGTCATGATGAATGCCGCTCCTTTCTATTAACTCCCGGCCATTCCAACGGAGTCCGTTTCGAGAAAAATGATTTTCAGTTACCTGTCAGAAAAGATGGACTGTTCGATCAAACTTATACCGAACGTCGGGTTTTCATTCCGTATTCTTTCATCATCCAGTGTATCGTCGACACCGGCAAGGTACCGTGCCAGTGTTTTTATGTCGTCATAATGGCCTTGACCGTTCTCTGCATATCTGTCTTGGTATGACAGAGCATTTCCTGGTATGTCTTCCGTGTCCAAAATACAGATACAGGATGTATTTCCCACACTCTCAATGTATTTCCAAATTTTTAGAGAAAGTTCGGGAGGGATGGCAGGATTTCTCGTAATAAACTTTCTTAAAAGCTCTTTTGTTTCCTTACCGTAAAAGTCCTGTGTCAGCGGAAGAGATGCCGTCATGTTCCCGGAGATATGGTTCAATATGCCTAATTCATTGTTAATGAGTTTTTCTGTGAATGTCTTCGCGGCGGCAACATAGTCGCCATTGGGTATAATGAGTCCATTTTGGGTTTTTTCACCATAGAGGGCTGCTGCCACGCCTGCGGCATGTGCCAGTCTGGCGGCGTGAACTGATGACAGTATTTTATGTTTTATATGAGGAATGTGTTCCATGTTGTTAACTTCGGCGGCCAGCGATGCCGTTCCGCAGAGGATTTCCGAAAGGGCCAGTTTGCAGCCGCTATGGTTAAAGAGGTGAAAGGCTTTGTAGAGCGAAACGAGCCTGTTGCTGAAATCCCACTCGCCGCACATGAAGATCCTTTCGCGTGGAATGTAGGCGTTATCAAAAACCACAATCGATTGTGATGTTCCGAACCTGCAAAAGGGGGAGTTATCAAAGTTGTCTATGCTATTATTCCCCGAGGGTTTTGTGATTAAGCTGATTCCTTCCCAATCGGCAGGGATTGCAAAGGCGATTGCGTAATCCCTGTCGTCTGCATCCATGGAATATCCTGGCAGTACTATGATTTCATCGGCATAGGCCGCTTGTATGCTCGCTGTCTTTCGCCCGCTTACAATAATACCTTCATCCCGCTTTTCTATGATGTGAAGATACTGCTCGGGGTTTTCCTGCTCGCTTAATTTCCTGAGCCGGTCGCCTTTCGCGTCAATATGGGCGCAACAGGCATTTAAATCCCTGTGCTGAAATGACGTCAGATAATCGGTGAATCGTTTTAAATAATAAGAGCTTCTATTTTTGTCGATTTCGTTCGCATAGATGCCAAGGGCCGAAAGGGCGTCATGTCCTCCGCATCGTTGTATGCAGCCACCGCAGCGGCGACAGAGTGTCCTGACCAGTTTTTGCCATTGAAGCAGGTCAAAGGGATGTTGAGAGAGATGGGAAAACCGACTGACGTTATAACCGGTAACCGGTGATGTTGTTGAGAGGAGTTCTTTCCACTCCGGGGCCGTGACCAGGTCGTAGGTCAGGTCGATTACATTTCTCCCTGTCGTCAATCGAGAGTCATCCCTGCCCACCAGGTTTCCACCGATGAACACATTGTTCCTCATGGAAAAAAGATCACGATGATATTGTTCGCTGGTTCTCAGCATGGCTGTACCGCTTAGGTTGTGCCCCAATGGTTGGCGAATCGGCGGAGCCTTCTTCATGAAAGGCTCCGCCGCGCCTTGTGCGCTTCGTATGTAACTTCCGCTTATGTAAGGCTGAACATTTCCTTATACGTCTTGACCACGGGACCGCAATACTTAGGATCCTTTTTGGCATATTCATCAAGAACCTCGATTGAATAGGCCTTAAGCTGCTCTACGGTTTTTGGCTCTAGCCTGCTCACGGAGACCTTCTTCGAGTCCACCACATCCTTAAGGATCTTCTTGCTTTTGAAGTCGCAGAATGAGTAGAGATCATAATTGTTTGCCATGGTGCACTCATTAATGATTTTCTTGAAGTCACCGGGAAGTTTCTCCCATTTCTGCTTGTTGATGAAAATTTCGGCGTTGCTTACCCGTGCGAGGTCAGGCTGAACAATATATTGAGTAACTTCGGCAAATTTCATCTCGGCGCCTGTATAGATGCCGCCCCAGTGCGCCGCTTCACAGACGCCGGTTTGGAGGGCCTGATACAATTCGGAACCGGGAAAATACACGGGAGTGGCCCCCGCTTTTCTCATGGTATCGGCAGGTGTTCCCGTGCTTCGCACCTTAAGGCCTTTGAAATCTTCTATTTTTTCGATCGGTTTCTTCGACCAGAGGGTAATTCCGTCAACGCCGAGAAATCCTACCAGATGCACATTGTGGTCCGCGTATGCCGCCCGGTAGTACTCCATCGCATTTTGCATGTTGGTATTCCAGTACATTTGGGAGAGATTATCCCATACGAAGGTATGACCGCATGCCAGCGATGCGACAGGCATTTTACCCTGCCAGTAGGCGGGCCAGCACCAGTTGATTTCAAAAAGTCCGTTTCCCACTGCTTCAAGGGTATCCTTTGTGGGCACGATGGAATTGGGTGGAAAGGGCTTTATATCCAGTTCGCCATCTGTTGCTTCTCTTACCGAATCACAGAATGCAATGTAGTTATGTTGATAATATTCTACGCCTATCGGCCAGTGACACTGCATTCTCCAACTGAACTTTGCTTTTTTGTTTGATTTCGCAAATGCCGTACCGGCCGATGCAATTGCTCCCGTTGTTGCGATTGCCCCGGCGGTCGCTCCCATTTTGAGTACATCACGTCGTGTTAGCTTTTTTTCCATCTGTTCTATTCCTCCTTTTTTGATTACGCTTTGTCCTTTCCGTCAATTGACTCCTGTTCACTTTAGCCTTCCAGTTCCTCTCGATTCTTCCGGTGATGTTGCGAGAAGAATGGCGAACGGGATTCCATGTGCCCTCATGCCGGGTTTCATCAATCATGGCCCGGATGGTATATTAGATCAAAAACATCATGAGCAGGTTCTGGACGATAGGTGAACGCCCTACTTAATCATAACATTCGGGAGCCATGTAATAATCGCAGGGAAAAATGTCATAATGGCGCCGCATATCATCATCAGCACGACAAAGGGGCCGACGCTTTTATAAATATTTAAAATAGGAGTTTGCGGGCTCAGGGTCTTGATGTAAAAAATATTGTATCCAAAAGGGGGCGTAATGTAACCAATGCAAAGATTTATCTGAAAAATGACGCCGTACCAAATGGGATCGAAGCCGTAGCTTTTCATAACTGGTGCAAAAATGGGCAGACAGAGAAGAATAATGCCGACAGGGTCAAGGAACATGCCCATTATAAAAACAATGACCATCGTAATCACAAAGACCCCCCAGCGGCCCATTTCAAGGCTTAAAAGGAGGTTTTGAACAAACTGGGACCCACCGCCACCGGCATAAACAGAGATGAATCCCGCCGCGCCGAAAAGAATCCAAAAGATCATGCCCGTTACTGTGGAGGTGCTGTAAATGACCTCTTTTATAAAGCTCCAGCTCAGTTCGCGGCGAATGGCCACACAGATGAGGACGGCAACACAACCTATGGCCGCCGCCTCCGTGGGGGTGGCGATGCCGAAAAATATGGAGCCCAGTACGGAAAGTACTACGAATATGGGAAGGATGACCGACTTTGTCGCTTCAAGTTTCTCTTTTAGGGATGCAGATTCCGGCCGTGCCGGGGCTATGTCCGGCTGAAGCCAGGCCCTGATCAGGATATAGATGATAAAGGTCGTGCATATGAACAAGCCCGAGGTCAAACCGCCGGCAAAGAGTTTTCCGATAGATTCCCCCGTCATCATGCCTATGATAATAAGCGTTATGCTCGGGGGAATGAGAATGCCTAGAGTGCCTGCAGAACAGATTGTGCCGAAAATAAGCGATTCTTTGTATTTTCGTTCCTTCATGGGCGGTATGCCCACGAGGCCGGCAGTAACGGTTGCAGCCGAGCAGTTGCCGGTCATCGCCGAGAGAGCCGCTGCAAAACCGCAGGAACCAACAGCCAGCCCCCCCCTTACTTTGCCCGACCATATATAGAAGGCGTTGTACATGTCCGTTGCAATACCGCACTTTGAAAGCGCCACACCCATGAAGACGAAGAGGGGAACCGCTGCAAGCACTACCATCCACATGTATTTGAAAACACCGGTCACGATCGGGAAGAGACCGGCCGGGCCCCACATGATTATTGCGGCTACGATACCGACGCCTCCCAGGGCGAAGCCTAAGGACACGCCAAACATAATGGCAATGATGAGCGGTATAAACATTCCGAGGGTAAGGAGCAGCTCTGAACTCATATTGGTTCCTTTCCGTTTATAAGAAAGTGTATTTTTAAAATGAGAGTGCTTATGCCCTGGAGCACAATGAGACCCATACCGACGACAAGGAGAAATTTGACGGGATATATCGGATGTGACAGCACCATCTCATCAACCTCTCTGATATTGAAAGAACGCATGAAAAACGTCCATCCCGCCTTCATGACCAGAACCCCCCAAACTATAAGGAAGAGGCAATTGATGCAATCCAGCGCCGCCCGAGCCTTTTCCGAAAAGCGGCTGTACAGTACATCGATCCGCACATGCCCATCATGGATAAAGGCGTAGGCGCCGACAAGGACGTAATAGCTGCCGAAAAAGCGTTGTGTGTATCCGTGGGCCCATACGGTGGGGGCGTTGAAGACATACCGGGATACAACTTCAAATGAGAGCATGAATATCCCGATGTAGACAAGCCAGGAACAGATCCTTCCCGACCATTCGCTGAGATTCTCGATAGACTTGAAAATCATTGCCATGGTATTACCTCTCCCTTTCCAGCGGCATCAAATGACCACCATGCGGGCATGGGTAACGCAAGAAAATGTGTCGCTCGAATTGACGCTGTTTATGAACAGCGTTCGGTTCCCAGTGTGAAGACAGGCAAATAGCGTACCAGTGTTTTATCGAGGGTTGTTATCTGCGAAGACGATGGTGCGTAACAGATGTCAGGAAGTCGGTTGGGCGTCCGGCCGGGCAGGCTGTGGGAATAACGACGAGCAATGATATGAAGCAGTGATGGCGGGGAAAAAAGGCTAGCCGATACATCAAATCAGGGTCTTTTAAACATCCATCCGGGATAGCGCCACGGACCTCTTGGACATTATTCCTGCGAAAGAACGTGATGGTTGTCTGTTTCATAATGGCACAGGCCTGTGCCATTATGAGATATTTGACGGACCTGATCGTTTCCTGAGATCATTGAAAAACGAAATTTCTGAAAAGGGATGATATGCATGCCGATGTCGGGATAGTTCTCCCGGATAAAACATTCGTGATGCGGTCTAGGAGTTACGTGTGCGTAGTAAACGCAATTATTCGCGGGAGGTATTTCGATCCTTTGCAATGAGATCCGCTGCCCAGGCCGTTGCTTTTCCCACCACGGAAGGGCAGATTGTGTCGTGTCCTCCGGCAGCTTCAAAGGCCTGAAACTGCTCCGGTTCCATAAGATAAAACGTTCTTCCCATGAGCTTTTTTTGGATTTCACCACAAATAGTTGTTCCAAATTCATTCATAAAATATTCAACCATCTTCTCGGCAATCCGGTAGGCGACAAAGCGTTTGCCCTCGGGATCCTCAATTTCTGCAAGCTCCCGTCCCCATATCTGACTGAGTACCATTACGGCGCCTGTCAGCCCACCACATTGTCCCCTGGTGCTCAATCCCGTACCTGCCGCAAGACCGCTTGCCGAACGGAATATATCTTCATTTTTCAAGTCGGGAAATATTTCATAAAGGGCTCCAATGACGCACTGTGCGCAGCCGTGATATGTTTTTTCGTAGAAGAATCCTCTGTCAAACGGATTTGCAGTGCCATTATTTTTGATCATATCGCCATTCCTCAATAGAAGATTTCAACAACCATTCATACGGAAAAAGTCACTATTGCCATATAAATAGCAACTATTGTGCCATAGGAGATTTCCACTTAATAGACATATGAAATGAGCCGTGTAACGAGGCACATGTATCTCAATCAGCTTTGCTCACAGCTGTTAAATAATTATGATTGCATAATTGCTGCTTGTGTGATAATCGCTCTACCAATCAGGGGGGGTAACGAATAATTCTCAGTCGAAAATGTCTTTCAGCGGGCGGGTGTTTCTATCCTTTTGGCTAGCTGTGTGCCCTTCCATGTGCGCCGGCCGTTCGTGTCTTAGTGTCATAGATGTATGACAGCCTAATGTTTATGTGTCTAAAATGTGAGGTGTTACAGTAGGAGGTTTCGCCATTAGAGAGTGACCTTTCCTACAGTGAGGTCTGTATGTGCCGGGTTACGGAATGCGCCTTTTCTTGTCGTGAACGCTGGATATCATTCCCTTTCCATGTTCTTTGGTGCAGGTAACAACAAGTCTGTTTCGGTGTAATTCTGAATAAAGTTTACGGATTTGCCAAGCAAATGAGTGTGCACCATGATCACAAATGAACAGCGTTACAGTGATATACAGCACCAATGGAGAAAGTTCATTAATGACGACATTATCGACAATCCCGATATAATTCCAGATGATATTTTGAGTTCGTGGGTACGGTCGAAACAGAAAAAAGTCAATCCCTATCTGAAAAAAATTCCCGTGGTTCTCACCGAGGGTCAACTGCAGTGGCGATTGTGCAGAAACGAAGAGTGGATAAATATAAGCATCCCCTACATAAATAAACTCTACTCCCTTGTCAGGGGATCGGGATTTGTGGTGGCATTATGCGATCATGAGGGATATCTCCTCAAAATAATAGGAGATTCCGATGTGACTGATCGCATAAGAAAAGGAAATTTTATTCCCGGCGCCTGCTGGCACGAAGACGTATCGGGCACGAATGGCGTGGGAACAGTGCTTGAAATAAAAAAACCAATCCAGGTTTTTGCATCTGAGCATTACAGTCTTGTGTCTCATCATTGGACCTGCTCGGGCGCTCCAATCCGCGATCCCGACGGAGTAATGATCGGGGTGGTCGATATGACGGGGCCCTATAACAAAACCAATCCTCATACCTTGGGAATGGTCGCTGCGACGGCTCATGCAATCGAAAATGCACTCGTGGCCGAAAGGGCGTTATCGCTTAGCCAGGTTTCTTATTACTTTCAGAAAACGGTGATTGAATCGGTGCCGGAGGCACTGATAGCTTTTAATAAGGAGAATCGAGTAGAGCTGATTAATGATAAGGCAAAGAGAATGTTGCACCTGTGGCCCGATATCGTAGGAAAGCATGCAAACGATATATTCGGCGGCGCCAACGGAAACTTCCTTCACGTTCTGGTGCACAATGAAATGATTTCAGATGCGGAGTTAAAAATCTTTGTGGAAGACAAATCGTTAAGTTTTACTGTATCCGCCAATCCCATTCTTTCCGCATCGAGGGAAGTTTTGGGTAAGATAGTCACTCTCAATGAAATTAACAGGGCGCGAAAACTTGTAGCATCAATGACGGGCGCCCGTGCGAAATTCAGGTTTAATGATATTATTACCTGCAATGCTCGTGTGTGCGAATCAATTACTATGGCACGACATGCGGCGCGAAGTATCTCGAACGTTCTGCTGCTCGGAGAAAGCGGCACGGGAAAAGACATACTCGCACAGGCAATCCATAACGAAAGTATGAGGGAACACGGACCCTTTATTGCCATAAACTGTGCAGCCATACCCAGGGAACTTTTGGTGAGCGAATTAATAGGTTACGGCGACGGGGCATTTACAGGATCAAAGAGAGGCGGGAATGCCGGTAAATTTGAACTGTCTCACGGAGGCACGATATTTCTTGATGAAATAGGTGAGATTCCACTGGAGTTGCAGGCGATTCTCCTGCGTGTCATAGAAGAAAAGGCAATAACCCGGATTGGGAGTAAAGAGCTGAGGCCCATCGACGTTAGAATTATCGCCGCAACGAACAAAAACCTCAAAGAGGAGGTTGAAAAAAAGAATTTTCGCGAAGACCTCTATTACCGTCTCAATGTTCTTTCCATTGAACTAATTCCCCTCCGTGAGAGAATCGACGATATCCCTCATCTGGTAAATCATTTCATTAGAAAAATAGGAAACATCATGCACAAGGAAATACAGCAAGTGGAAGACAGGGTGCTTGAGGCATTTATGCATCATTCCTGGCCGGGAAATGTGCGAGAATTGCAGAATATCATTGAACGTATGATTAATATGGCTGAAACAGATACACTGACAATCGATCATGTTCCTGCGGAAATGCGGAATCCTGATCCGGATAAGTGGCATTATGGCAAAGAGGACATGTCCCTGGATGAGATGGAACGGCGTATAATCCTCAACATGATGAAATCAAAGCTGTCCAAAGAGGCCGTTGCCACGAAACTCCATATCGGGAGAAGCACCCTCTACCGCAAACTTCGCAAATATGGAATTCAATGACCTTTTATTTTTACCCCCTATCTGAGATGAAACACCACTTTGTTGAAAAGCCCTTATAATGATGCTTTCTCAACAGTTGCTTGAGAGGAGGCAGTTTGCGCAGTGTGGGGTTTATGTGCCGATTTCTCCTCAAGCTGTTCCACCGCACGTTCGTGATGCAAGATGTCTTCCTGGTAAAGTTTGTTGATTTCTTCGGGAGAGTATTCCAGAAGATCCTGTAATACTGAATAATTGTGTTCGCCCAGGAAAGGTGCATACCCTCTGATGCCGGAGGGTGTGTGCGATAATTTCATCGGACTTCCGTACATCTTCATGGGACCGATAAAGGGTTGAGGGACTGTCAGCATCATTCCCCTGGCTTTTACCTGAGGATCTTCATCGGCGAGTTCCACGATTCCTCTTACGCGCAGGCAGGGGATGCCTGCTTCTTCGAGAAGGCTTTCGGCCTTCTCAACAGAGTCCTGTGCCATGACCCATTTTTCCAGTGCATCATGTACGATATGACAATTTTCCGTGGTGCAGCGGATGCTGACGGTTGCCACTCTGGGATCTGTTCTCAGGTGTGTCCCATAACTGCCCAGAACATTAAGAAGGGCCTGCCAGCGAAGATCGGTGAGTAATGCGATGGCGATATTTCCGTTTTTTCCTTTGTATACTCCGTAGGGAGCATAGCCGGGATGATGCTTGCCTACCCTGGGCGGTTGTATCGGTTCATTGACGGCACTTGAAATAAGATACCAGGGAAGTGTGTTCTCATGGAGGCAAAACAAACAATCCATCATTGAAATATCTATATTTTGGCCTTCACCCGTTTCTTTATGGTGAATAAGTGCGGCTAAAATAGCGGTAGTTGCGTGCATTGAGGCGTTCATGTCACCGATTGAAACCGGCGCCTGAGAAGAGGGGTCCATCTGATCTATCCAGCCGCTCGCGGCTTGCGCAATTATATCATATCCCGGCTTATGGCTGTATGGACCCCAATGACCGAAGCATGAGATCGAACAATAGACTATATCTTCCTTTACTTTTCTTACGGATTCATAGTCCAGCTTAAGCCGCTCCATAACACCCGGGGCAAAATTTTCGAGCAGCACATCACTCTTGCGTATAAGATCGTGAATAACTTTCTGTCCTCTGGGTGTTTTAATATTAATGCACACACTTTTTTTCCCTCTGTTGTTATTTATGCTGTATGAACTTTGCATGACTTCATTTTTGGTGACCCTATAGGGAAAGGATCTTTCAGCGGCGCCGTTTTTGTACATCTCAACCTTTATGACATTGGCGCCTAAATCCGTCAGTGCCTTTGCCGCATGCGGTCCCGCCAATACCCATGTGAAATCTAATACCGTAACATTTTTTAATGGTCCCGGTTTTGTTTCAATCATCGTATCCCTCCTTGAATAAAACAGGTTATAGTTACGCCCCCTTCCTGTCCGGCTATGGCATCGCTCCTTTGCTGTATGGTCTGCACTAAAAGGGATGCAATGCCTCCTGAACGGGTTGTTGCTGATTTTTGCATCAATTGTGCCACAACAAGAATCATGTAATAATTTGCTATTTTTATAAATAATTTGGATCGTCCTTTGCTTGGTTGGTGGATATGTTGTTTCATAATGGCACAGTCGCCGCTCTAGAAACGGACTGTTCGGCCGGATAGCCTTACGAAACCCCTCAATTTAAACAATTGGGAAGTACATATTTTTTTAATGTAACGTAAGGCGGCATATTTTATGCTCCGATTGAGTCTATTGAAAAAAGAGTTTCCCATACACAAATTCAAAGGAAAGGAATATAACGGACATGAGACAACAGGACGTAGATCCCATCGAATTGACGAAAAAACTTGTGTCATTCAACACAATCAATCCTCCGGGTTTCGAGCGGGATAGTGCGCGGTTTTTGGCTGAATTGCTTGAACAGCATGGATTCAAGACGGGCCTTTACGATTTTGATGAGCGGAGAACCAGTTTGGTCGCCCATCTGGAGGGGAAAGGGAACGCTCCGCCGATCTGTTTTTCCGGCCATTTGGATACGGTACCTCTCGGATCACTTCCCTGGAAGACGAATCCTTTTGGTGGAGAGATCGATGGAGACAGACTTTACGGACGAGGGGCTTCCGACATGAAAGGAGGCGTCGCCGCAATGATTGCCTCGGCGGTCCGCATTGCGCGCGCGCCCAGGGGTGATGCCGGTATCGCTTTGGTGATTACGGCCGGCGAGGAGACCGGTTGTCAGGGAGCACATTACCTTGCCTCTCTTGAAGGTGTGCTTGGTACCGCGGGGGCACTGATAATAGGAGAGCCCACTTCAAACGAGCCACGCATCGGTAACAAGGCGACACTGTGGCTGGAGGCGATGGTTGCGGGAATGACGGCTCACGGGTCGACGCCGGAACGGGGGGTCAACGCCATATATAAGGCAGCAGACATGGTGACAAAGCTGCGCGAGTATGATTTCAAGATTGCCCCGCACCAATACCTGGGAAAGGTGACGATCAATGTGGGAACAATACGGGGGGGACAGAACTTCAATTCCGTTCCCGACAACGCGGTGGTGGGCATTGACATCCGAACAATTCCTGGTTTGAGCAATGGGGAAATTATCGAAAAATTGCAGATGGAACTTGGTGAGGAGGTGATTCTTGCTTCAATTCTCGATATAGAAGGGGTTATTACTGATCCACAAAATCCATGGGTCGAAGAGGTCTTTGATCTTGCAGAGACATGCCTTGGCATGCGTCCTCCGGTTCGCGCCCTTTCAGGGTTTACCGATGCATCGATCCTTGTACCGGCGTACAACGGACCGCCCTCGCTGATACTCGGGCCTGGTGAAATGGCTATGGCTCATGCCGTCGACGAGTTCTGTTATATATCCAAAATTCATGAGGCTTGTGAGTTATACTTGGAGATTGCGAAACAATGGTGCGGTTTATGACTGGCGGAGCATTTCACCGCCCGGTATGAAGAATGCGGGAATCTGAAATGGCAGGTCGTGCTGTTACGCTCAGATGCTCTTCAAGTGTTTTTGGTATCAAGCGCAGCGCGGATGGCTGCAGCCAGCGCGTTCATCCTTATCGGCTTTGCAATCAACTGGCTGATGCTCAGCAGTGTCACGTTATCCATGTCCTCCCTGGATTGGTATCCGGAGCAGAGTACCACAGGGATATCGGGGTGCGTCTCTCTGATCTGCCGCACTACCTCGAAGCCCGTCATGCGGGGCATCGTTTTGTCGGTTATTATAATGTCGAAGCGATCGCTCTGTGTCTTGAAGAGCTGAACCGCCTGAACGGGGTCCGTTTCCGCAACCACCTGGTATCCCATTTCTTCGAGCAGTTCCTTGTTAATATTGACAAGCATCTGTTCATCGTCAATCAGCAAAACTGTTTCGCCCTTTCCCCCGGGGACGGCTGCGGGTATTTCCGTTTGATGTTCCGCCTGCCTTTCAATCAGCGGCAGATAGATCAGGCAAGTGGTTCCGATGCCCTCCTCGCTGTAGACCTTGATCTCTCCACCATGATCCGTCACAATGCCATGAACCACTGCCAGACCCAGCCCCGTTCCTTCTCCCTGCCGCTTGGTGGTAAAGTAGGGATCAAAAATACGTTCGAGATTTTCCCGACTGATCCCATGCCCATCGTCCCGCACGGATAATTCAAGATACCGTTCGGCTTTCGGGGGGGTATGAAGGAAACTGTTTTTCCCATTCATCGCCACTTCTTTCAACCCTATTTCCAGCACTCCCCCGCTCTCATTCATGGCATGGCCGGCATTGGTGCAGAGGTTCATCAATACCTGATGCATGTGTATGGGATCGGCCATAATGGCGTCCGCTTCCCCATCGATCGTCTGCCTGATTTCGATCGTCGTTGGCAGGGAGGCCCTCATGAACTTCACGATTTCCTTTATGATAGGAGTAAGAAGGATGGGCCGTTTTTCATGTTCGACCTTGCGGCTGAACGTCAGAATCTGTTGCACCAGGTCCTTCGCACGTTCGGCGGCCTTGAGCGTCTGTTCCATGAAGGTGCGGACTTTCGCCCTGTCGTCGGCCATGTGCAGGCACAGTTCCGCATACCCCATGATCGCGCTCAGGATGTTGTTGAAGTCGTGGGCAATACCGCCGGCCAGTGTTCCGATTGCCTCCATCTTCTGGGCCTGTGACAACTGTTGCTCCAGTTTCTGACGATCCTCCTGCAGTTGTCTCCATTCGGTAATATCGCGCATGCTGAAAAGAAGACAGGCATCACCTGCGATGTGAATAGATCGGGCGGAATAGGTGCCCCTTCGCAACGCTCCGTCCTTTCGCTGAAACTGAAATTCTCGGTGCAGCACCTCTCGGCCGGACGTAAGTTCATTAACCATGAAATCTCTGTCAGCACTTCCGATCCAAAATAGTATGTCAAAGGAGGTTTCCCCTATCACGGCTTCTCTTTTCCATCCCGTAATTTCTTCGAAGCCATGGTTTACATCGAGTATCATCCCGTCCGTAAGCCGTGTGATGGCGATGCAGTCCGGCGAGAGCATGAAGATTTTGGAAAATTTTTCCTCCGATTGACGCAGCATCTCCTCGGACTTTTTGCGGGCGGTGATATCGCGCAACACATGGACGGTGCCGCAGGGCGTGCCCTCCTTGTCGTGCAGCACGTCCCCGTTCACTTCGAAGGGCACGGTTCTTCCGTCTTTCATTATGAGCCGGTATTGTGTCGGTCCAAGCCTCCTCTTCATCATCCGCTTTTCATTCTGCGTCAGTCGGTCCCGATCTTCGTGAACCACAAAATTGAGAACGTTCCGGCCTTCCAGTTCGTCACGGCTGTAGCCGCTTATGTCAATGGCGTGATCGTTAACGAAGGTGATGTTCCCTTCGAGGTCGGTGCGGATAATCACATCGGGAATGGTGTCGGTCAGTCGTGCATAAAGTTCCCTGCTTTCACGCAATTCCTCCTCGGCCTGCCTGCGCTCGGTAATATCGGTTACCGATACGATTCCGGCGGGGTTCCCCTCGACCAGTATGGTTGCTTCCGAGATGTCCGCCCATCGCACCACCCCTCTTTTTGTGACTAGTTTGAGCTCATAGCGTATCGGTGTTCCCTCGTCGCGTCGGCGTTTTCTGCCCTGTTCCCTGGCAAGGACCTGATAATCGGGATGGACGAAGTCCCAGAAGTTCATGCCGAGAATCTCTTCATAGGCATAGCCGGATATTTCCTCGGCTGCCCTGTTTGCGTAGAGATAGCGATTATCCTGATAGAGCAGCACCGCAGTGGGTATCGAGTCGGCCAAGGCACGAAACTTTTCTTCACTCTCCCGCAAGCCTGCCCGCGATCGGGCCATAAACAGACCCATAACAAGCAGAATCAACATTGCCCCCGTCATTCCGACGGGAAGGGCAGCCTGGGTTGCCAAGGCCCACTTCCAGTCCTTGGCGTCGATGTCCACACCCAGCACTGCGACCACTGTGCCGGTTTTTGGGTCTTTTATCGGGGCCAGTGCTGAAACCCAGATCCCCCAGTCGTCGGGAAGCGGTCCTTCGACAAAAGGGGTTTTATTATCGAAGATTGCTTGCATTTGTACGGAGGTTTCTTCATAGAGCTCTCCCGGGACCAAGGGGTGCTCGGAGCCACGGGGTGCACTTTCCGCAAAAATGAAGACGTCGCCCCTGGCGTTACGTCCCAGGAGATAGACGTATACGTATTTTTTGCCGGCCCGTGTGATGGCGGTAAGTTGTTCCGTAAGCCTCATGTAATCGGGATTGTTCAGGTCGTCTTTACTGCCGGTAAGTGACTGGATACGTTCAAAGTTCAACGCATTTGCGACCAGACGCGCCTGCTGCAGAAACTCGTTGCGCATCTGACGGTTTGCCTCCGTTACCATCCACCCCGTGGCGAGTATTCCGGCGATCAACACCGATATCAGCGCGACAACCAGCCAGGGAGGAATTGTTCTTTCGATGGATCTAAAGGTTGTGTATTGCATTCAAGCAGGCCGTCCTGTGAGAATACCTCTGTTTCGATACATCGGAGAAAATATCCTAATATCCCTGCGAGTGGTGCAGTGAAACGCCTTTTTAAAAGGTATAGGGGAGTCATCCAGGGATGTCAATTATTTCTTACGGCGACGAGCTGTGATGGTGGTCTCATCGGTGAAGCCATGAAAGGTGATCGTGGATGCAGAAACAGGGCGCCGCGATCGTGGCAGGACGGCTGTTTACTCTGTTGTTCCCCTGCCATAAGGAATGCCCAGGCGGTTCATTCTATTCCGGAGGGTGCTGGGGTTGATACCGAGGAGATCCGCCGCACCGCCGGCGCCGTGCACCTTTCCCTTCGAGATTTGTAACGCCAGCCGGATGTGATCGGCATTCACCTCGTCGAGACATTTAAAGGCGCTCTCTTGTGCGCCGCCGTTGCTTTTTTCGTCGCGGTCATTGGACTGCATAAACCCTTCAAAATGTAGCAGGCTTCCCGGGTTCAGAATCAATGCCCGCTCTATGACATTTTCGAGTTCTCTCACATTCCCCGGCCAGTGATAGGCCTTCAAACGATCAATGGCGCCGGGTGCAATCTGCGGCTTCCTGAGGAGTCCCAATTCTCTGGATTTGCGTGCGATAAAATAATGGGCCAAGGCGGGAATGTCCTCCTTCCTCTCGCGCATAGGAGGGATGATAATAGGAAACACGTTGAGGCGAAAGAGGAGATCCTCCCGGAATTTCCCCGACCGGATCATACTGTCCAGATTGCGATGGGTGGCGGCGATAATGCGAATATCCACATGAATCGACTCCGACCCGCCCACGCGTTCTATCTCATGCTCCTGAAGCACTCGCAGCATCCTGATCTGTGCCTGCGGCGTCAGCTCGCCGATCTCATCGAGAAAAATCGTTCCCCCATGGGCGCGTTCGAAGCGCCCGCGTTTTTGTGCGATCGCCCCCGTGAAAGCCCCCTTTTCATGGCCGAAAAGTTCGCTGTCGAGCAGGGTTTCAGGGATGGCGCCGCTGTTGACTGTAATAAAGGGACCGTCTTTTCGCGGTGATGCATGATGAATCGCTCCCGCAACCAGTTCTTTTCCCACGCCCGTTTCGCCCAGAAGAAGCACCGGGCTGGTGAGCGGCGCCACCTTTCTCACCATTGCCATAACGCCTTTCAGCCCTTTTTCAGCGCCGATGATTTCGTCTCCCGAGAGTCGAAGCAACTCTTTATGGAGATAGCGGTTATCGTCGGTGAGCATATCCTTCAGTTCCAGGACCTTGCGATGTCTCATGGCGTTGGCCATGGCAATGGCAAAGGGTTCGTTCAACAGTGACAGAAGGCGGCCGTGCTCCCTGGTATAACGGTCATATCCCTTTGCGCCGACGATGAGGGCGCCGAATTCCCTGCCTTTGATGGAAAGATGCATGCGGATGTTCGATGAGCGGTGATGCCCAAACACATGGGACATCACCTTGGAAACGGGATCATTGTCAGAGCGGTTGAAGATTCTAAAAGGGGGGAGGGGCTTTTCCGCAAGCGTTTCACGGGCATCGGGGGGCAGAGGAGTAAATTGATCGATGTGGTTTACATCGGAGGGGGTTACCAGGGCGATTGTTCTCATCATTCCATGACGGCGATCATAGAGATGAAGGCTCATCCACTCCGCGGGAAGGTAGTTGCGTAAATAAAGAAGGCAATGCTGCATTGCCCTGTCAATGTCGAGATTTCCGCATATGTGAAGCGTTGCCTGTCTGAAAAAATCGTTTTCGTCGATCATGGAGGTCCCTTCGCTAACCTGTTCCAGCGCCTGATGCGAGGGAACAGCAAAGCAGCATACGAGGCGGTACTGTACCATTGATTTGTCGAATACGACAGTTTTAATTGTCTATGGCGACAAATATTCCATGCGTTCCGATAACAATATTTTGATTTTATTGCATATTGTTTATGGCACAGTTTTGGCTATATATTGCATTAGAGAAGTGACCTCTGCTTCTTCTGCCCATGCCGCCCGAGAGTCCTGGCGCCGCCCTCCGATTAATAACCCGATTCAAGCTTCCGAATTTGGGATTCATGCGGTCGTGAAGAGGATTTTGAGGAACGAAACCCATATATTTGTAAAATGCTGACAAGGAGTACAGGGTATGAGAGACAGGCGACTGGATATTTTGTTTGAACCACTCGTTATGGAAAACCTCACAGTGAAAAACAGGTTTTTTATGGCGCCCATGGGACATACCTTTTCCATGGATCAATTGAGTGAATACCTGGTGGCGCGGGCCCGCGGGGGAGTGGGCATGATAACCACCGGAGTCATCAGTGTGCACCCCAGTGGCGGAGTGGGAGAGAAGAAAGTGGCTTCTCTTGAAACGGACAGGGGAATTGTGAAGTATCAAGCGGTTGTGAAGGCGGTCCATGAGGCCGGCGCCAAGATAATAGCCCAGCTTAATCATGCCGGTCGCTACGCCCCTTCGTGGATGATTGGACAGCAACCGGTGGCGCCTTCCGCTATCGCCTCGCGCTATACGGGAGAAATGCCGCGGGAACTCTCGACGTTGGAGGCGGAAGAGCTGATCGAGGCTTTCGCCCGGGCGGCACTCAGAGCGCGTAAGGCCGGCTTCGACGGGGTGGAATTTTGCGGGTGCTCAGGCTACCTGATCAGTCAGTTTCTTTCTCCCCTGACCAATGAGCGGAGTGACAAATTCGGGGGCGACGTGCTGGGAAGGGCGACCTTTCTTCTCTCGATTCTCAAAAAGACACGCACTCTTGTGGGTGATGATTTCAATGTCTGCGTGAAATTCGATGCCGAAGACGGTCTCGAAGGAGGAAAGACGCTTCAGGATTCCTTGCTGCTCGCGCCCTGTTTCGTGAGTGCCGGCGCCGATCGGCTTCATATCTGGGCGGGGTGGCACGAGGCGACGAGGCCCATGCTGCCCATGTTTGTTTCCCGTGGCGCTTTCAGCTATCTGGCGGCGGCGATCAAGCAGGTTGTTGACGTTCCTGTTGCGACTGTGGGAAGGATAAATGATCCCTCAGTGGCTGCAGAAATCCTGCACAAAGGTGAAGCGGACCTGATTGGTCTTGCGCGTCCGCTTCTCAGCGATCCCGATTTTGTCATAAAGACGGAAGAAGGGCGTCTTGACGAGATCAGGCGTTGCACCGCCTGCTGCTACTGTTTTGATCAACTGATGAACGGTATGCACGGTGTTGAAGAGGTTTCTCTTGCCTGTGCCGTAAATCCCGAGCTGGGTCGCGAGGGAGAACACCTTCTGGCGCCGGTGGATAATGTGAAAAACATTGTTGTCGTAGGCGCCGGTCCTGCAGGTCTGGAGGCGGCCCGTGTGGCTGCCCGCAGGGGACATAACGTGACCCTCTTTGAACGGGAAAAAAGACTCGGCGGTATGCTGCACACGGCTGTAATCCCGCCCCACAAGGAGGAGTTGAAAAATATCATTGATTATTATACGCATCAGATGGAGTTGCTGCCGATGACTCTGCGATTGGGCGAAGAATGTACGCCCGAAATAATCTCGGCCATGCGCCCTGATGCGGTGGTGGTTGCCACCGGTGCGAGGGGCTTCATTCCTCCCATTCCCGGTATCGAGAAAGAGCATGTCGTGCATGCCCTCGACGTGCTGAGGGAAACGGTTTCGACCTTTCAGAAAGTGGTTATTATCGGCGGCGGCCTAATCGGGCTTGAAACGGCGGAATTTCTCGCAGAACTGGGGCACCATGTGACTGTGGTTGAAATGCTTCCGAGCATCGGCGCCGATGTGGGCCCCTCGATGAGATGGGGCATGATATCGCGACTGCGCAAAAAAATGACCATTCGCACCTCCTGTACCGTTGTGGAGATTGCCGAGGGTGGCGTCGTTGTCGAGGACGACAAGGGCCGGCGCGAAGAAATTCCCGCAGGCACCGTGATAGTTGCGGCGGGATTAAAGAGTGAACGCGGCCTGGCCTCTGAGCTTAAAACAGGGGGCATCCCGCTGTACGAAATCGGTTCCTGCACCACGCCGGGGCAGATTGCGGCAGCGATTGCCGATGGATTCAGGGTCGGATGTGAATTGTAGAGCCTATGGGATGCAATAATAACTACATGATGAAAAAGGAGCAGAAAAATGAAAACACGACTTACTGAGATGATGGGAATCACTTGTCCGATTGTGTGCGGCGGCATGATGCGGCTGGCCTATCCGCCGCTCTGTGCGGCCATTTCGAATGCCGGGGGTCTGGGAAATCTGACGGCGGCCATGTATGAGGACAAAGAGGCCTTTCGAGGCGCTATTCAGGATGTGAGAGACCTTACCGATAAGCCCTTTATTGTGAACGTGACCCTGCTGCCCTCTATCGGCATTGCCGATGATCGGTATGACATGTATTTTGAGACTATTGCCGAAGAGAAGGTGGCGGCGCTGGAAATCAGCGGTCTTCCCCTGAATCGCTACAAGGATGGTCTGTATCTTAAGAAAATAAAAGACGCCGGAACGAAGCTCATTCACAAGGTGGGTTCTGTCAAGCATGGGAAATACGTGGAGAAAGCCGGCTATGATGCGGTGTTTGCCGCCGGGGTGGAAGAGGGCGGACATCCCCTGAATGAGAACGTGGCGACCACCGTCTTGACGCCGCGCATGGCGGAAGAATTGAAGATCCCTGTGATAACCACGGGCGGGATGGCCGACGGCCGGGGGTTGGCCGCGGCATTGTGCCTGGGGGCTGAAGGCATCATGATGGCGACCCGGTTTATCAACACCCGGGAGTGCAAGGTGCATGAAAAGGTCTATGAGGAACTGATCCGCCGGCAGGAAAACGAAACCGTGCTTTACGGAAACTCCATCGGATTGCAGGGGCGGGGACTCCTGAACGATTCCATGCGTGAGGTCCTGAAAATTGAAGCCCGCGGTGGCGGCCTGGATGAAATTATCCCGCATATAGCCGGCGCTCTTGGCGATGAAATCTGGCAGGAGGGAGAAATGAACAAGGGTTTGATCGCCGTAGGTCAGTCCATTGGTCTGATTCACGATGTGGTCACCTGTAAGGAACTGCTCGAGGGCATTGTAAAAGAGGCGGAAGAAGTGCTTGCAAAAAGCCTGGGTCGCTTTCGGGAATGACAGTGAGGAGATGTATGAACAGACAACTTTCTTGAAGTATGTCTTTCAGAAAGGAAAAGTACATGAAGGTATTGGCCATCAATTCGAGTACGCGGCCCGACAGCCAGAGCAAGACGGCGCTGTTGCTTGGCCATCTTGTGCAGGGTATGCGCGAGGCCGGCGCAGAGGTTGACGTGGTGAAATTGCGTGAAAAAAAGATTCATTATTGCATAGGCTGTTTTACCTGTATGACAAAGACGCCGGGGCGCTGCATCCATAAGGACGACATGACCAATGAGCTCTATCCGAAATGGCTTGAATCGGATCTGTGCGTCTATGGAACGCCGCTTTTTATCCATACGGTCAATGCCCCCATGAAGGCCTTTTTCGAACGGTGTTTTCCCGTCTGCGAACCCTTCCTTTATGAAGAAAAGGGTCGGTGGCATCACCCGCTGAGACAACAACCACCTGCAGCGGTCATACTTTCGGTTGCGGGATTTCCTGCTCCCTCGGCCTTCGATGCCCTGTCAAATTACATGCACTACATGTACGGAGGTAAGCGTGACGCACTGTGGGCCGAGATCTATCGGGATGGTGCAGAGGGGATGGAGAACGACGCCAAAAAGCGCGAGGAAATTCTTGCAGCGACTCGCGAAGCGGGAAGAGAGCTTGTGGCCACACGCACGATTTCCGAAAAGACCCTGTCCGCCATTACTCAGACGTTGGGCCGTGATATAGAGACCATGACCGAGGTGGCGAACTCGGCATGGCAGACCTGTATTGACGAGGGGATAACGCTTCCCGAATTTCAGAAACGGCGAATGATGCCGCGGCCTCTTTCCCTGCGGGCGTTTGCGGGGCTGATGAAAATGGGATTCAACCCCCAAAAGGCGGGTGATGCCAAGGCGTTGATCCAGTTCGTCTTTACAGGAGGTATCGAAGGGGACTGCTGTCTTTCAATCGAAAACGGGTCGATTTGGGCGAAAGTAGGGAAGGCGGAAAAGGCAGATCTTACCGTTTACAGCCCTTTTGATCTCTGGATGGATATTCTGACCGGAAAGGCCGACGGCCAGGAGATGTTTATGCAGGGCAAATATCGTATTGAGGGGGACCTGAACCTGCTTGTCGGAATGAAGAACTTCTTTGGCGATTAGGCGAAGGTGCTGCATCCCTTTGAAAAGAAGATGTTCCGTGAGGAAGGAATGATTTCCATGAACTATATCGAAATGACAGGACCGGGAGGGCCGGAAGTGCTTCAGTTGCGCGAGGGGGCCCGTCCGGAACCGGGGCGGGGCGAATTGGTGATAAAAGTGGCCGCCGCGGGGGTCAACCGTCCCGATATTGTGCAGCGGAAAGGCATGTATCCTCCACCTCCGGGCGCATCACCGATACTCGGTCTGGAAGTGGCAGGCGAAGTGGCTGCCCTCGGAAAGGGATGCCGCCTGTGGGAAAAAGGAGACCACGTCTGCGCCCTTGCCAACGGCGGGGGCTATGCCGGCTACGTTGCCGTACCGGAAACGCAATGCCTGCCCGTGCCGAAGGGTCTCGATATGACGGAGGCGGCGGCCTTGCCGGAGACATGCTTTACCGTGTGGAGCAATGTCTTTGACCGGGCCGGTTTGAAGGCAGGGGAGTCGTTTCTCGTTCACGGGGGGACAAGCGGTATCGGAACCACGGCCATTCAGATGGCGAAGGCCTTCGGCGCCCGGGTATTCACTACCGCAGGGAGCCCCCAGAAATGCAGGGTATGCGAAACCCTGGGCGCTGAAATAGCCGTGAACTATCGCACCGAGGATTATGTCACGGTGCTGAAAAATGCGACCGGAGGCGCTGGCATCGATGTCGTTCTCGACATGGTGGGAGGGGAATACGTAGGCCGCAATATAGCCCTGGCGGCAAAGGACGGGAGGATCGTCAATATTGCCTTTCTGCGAGGTTCGAAAGTGCAGATTGACTTCATGCCGATCATGGTGAAGCGACTGACCCTTACCGGTTCCACTCTCCGCCCCCGGTCTTCCGAAGTGAAGGCGGACATTGCCCGGTCATTGGGCAGATATGTCTGGCCTCTCATTGAAGAGGGGCGTATCAAACCGCTCATCGACCGAACCTTTCCCCTGGCGGAGGCCGCCGATGCGCACCGGCTCATGGAATCAAGCGCTCATATCGGGAAAATCGTCCTGATCGTCGGCCGGCAAAATCGGATGGCGTGACTAAAGAACCGTGTGCGACGGTGGCCCTATGGCATCAATGAGAAAGATATACATCCGTTTCCCGAAGCATTCCACTTTAAATCCGTTGCCCTGTTATCTGAAAATATTTTCTGTTTCTTTGCACTGGAGGAGGAATTGGAGTGAGGAAAATAGCGATAGTTGGAATAGCGATTGCCCTTGGAGTCGTTTGTGTCTGTGGATCAGCGAATGTCTGTTCGGCTGACCCAAGATATGTCACGATAGGAACGGGCGCCGTTACCGGCATATATTATCCGACTGGGGGCGCCATCAGTACTCTCGTCAACAAGAAAAGTGATCACTATAATTTGAAGATAATCGTCGAGTCGACGGAAGGGTCGGTCTTCAATTTGAACGCCATTATGACCGGCGATCTTGAGTTCGGCATCGTGCAGTCGGACAGACAGTATCAAGCCTGGAAGGGATTGAAAAACTGGAAGGACAAGGGCCCGCAAAAGAAGCTTCGCGCCATATGCAGTTTTCACCCGGAGACGGTGATGCTGATCGCAGGTGACGATAGAGGCATCGAAACCCTGAGGGATCTGAGAGGAAAATATGTCAACATAGGAAATCCCGGATCGGGTCAGCGCGGCAATGCCATCGATGCCCTTGAGGCATGCGGTATTGACTGGCAAAAGGAGTTGCGGGCTGAAGGGGTAAGGGCCGATGAATCGACACACATGCTTAAGGATGGAAGAATCGACGCCTTCTTTTATACCGTGGGAAATCCCAGCGAGTCGATAAAGGAGGCCACCGGCGGCAGGCGAAAGGTGCACTTCGTTCCTATCGAAGGGCCCGGGATAGACGGGCTCGTCGCGAAATGGCCCTACTATGCGAAGGCATACATACCGATCAAATTCTACCCGATGGCAAGTAACAGAGAAAATCCGCACACTTTTGCCGTAAAGGCGACCTTCTGTACCAGTTCGGACATGCCCGACGATATCGTGTACGCCATCACACAAGAATTGTTTGAAAATCTGCAACATTTCAAGACACTCCATCCGGCATTCGAAGTGCTCACGAAAGAGAATATGCTGGAAGCCCTGTCGGCGCCTATTCATACCGGCGCCATGAAGTACTACAAAGAGACGGGTTTGATGAAATGAGAAAGGGATATCAGTAAAAAATAAAGCTTGCTATTTATGCGCATTCCCTGTAGAAGAACGCCAAGAATAGCGATAGATATTGACCTTCCCACCTTTCTTCATAGGAAATCTGTTAAGGATAATCCCGCTAATCAAGAAGAGAATCCAGATGTGATGCTGTCTGTGGAACCTGTCTTCCCGGCGCCGGAGAGGCCTGTGAATGGATGGGCTTTACCGGCCCCATGACGGTGCAAGTGGGTTCATGCCCTACAATAGAAGCTGGTACCATAGAAAGAAACGAAGGATAAAAAATGAGTTTTGAGAAGTTCAAGTTTAATGAAAAAATACTTACCGCTGTTGCGGCAGCCGGATATCGGACGCCGACTCCCATTCAGGCACAGTCTATTCCCCCAATCATGGAGGGTAGGGATGTGATGGGATTGGCCCAGACGGGGACAGGGAAAACCGCCGCCTTTGTGTTGCCGATTTTACAGCGTCTGATGCAGGGGCGTCGCGGTCGCATACGCGCCCTTATTGTTGCGCCGACTCGTGAATTAACTGAGCAGACCCATGAAGCGATCATGCAATTGGGACGGAAAACAAAGCTTTGCAGTGCCACTGTCTACGGCGGTGTAAGCATCAGCGCCCAGATTGCCGCACTGCGCGGCAACGTTGAAATCATCTCTGCCTGTCCCGGCCGCCTGCTCGATCATATCGGGCGCGGCACGATCGATTTGTCTTCCGTGGAAATGCTCGTATTGGATGAGGCGGACCATATGTTTGATATGGGATTCCTTCCGGATATCAGGAAGATTGTAAGCCATCTGCCGGTTGCTCGCCAGACCTTGCTTTTCTCCGCCACCATGCCCACCGAGATCAGACGCCTGGCCAATGATCTTCTGCGTGATCCTGTCAATATTCAGATCGGGCATACCGTGCCGGTGATGACGGTTTCACATAAATTTTATCCGATTCCCATGGATCAGAAAATCGCATTGCTGGCTGATATTCTTGAGAAAACTCACACCCAGTCAGTACTGGTGTTTACCAGAACAAAATCGCGTGCAAAAAGCCTGGCCGTACAATTAGCAAAAATCGGGCATAAGGTGACATCGCTGCATGGCAATCTTACGCAGCAAAAACGTAAGCAGTCACTCGATGGATTCAGGGATGGTAGGTATGAGGTGATGGTTGCCACTGATATTGCCGCCCGCGGCATCGACGTGACCCGCATTTCTCATGTAATTAACTATGATATGCCGGATACGACAGACGCATACACCCATCGTATCGGGAGAACAGGCCGTGCTGCGAAGACAGGCGACGCCTTCAGCTTTATTACCGGGCAGGATGTCGATCTTTTGCGTTCCCTCAAGAGACTGCTGGGAGAAAAGTTACAATTCCAGACTGTTGAGGGATTAACAATCAGCCCGCAGGCCTATGAGTCCCTCGGGACTTATGTGTTTCAGGGCATAAAGCCGAGTAACGGCAAAAGGCATTTTGCGCCCAGGACGCAGACATCCGGACGACAGAGGCGACGGTCCTTCAGTGACAGGGGGCATGCTGCCCGGTAAGCATCAGCGCTACACGTCACGGTGGCGTAAAAATACAACCGACTGGGAGGCACAGGCCTTATTATTATGATGCGTGCGCCTCCTCCAGCACGGCTGCAATTTGCCTATCCTTGTCCTGCCACAGGCCCTGCACCCACTGCTGAAAGGCAGTGCGGAATTCGCCGTCATTTTCGTAATCGCCGTTGAAAAACTGTTGCGGTATTTTCTGCGATGTCACTCGTACTGAGACTCGTGTCACTTTACCGCACAAAAATCCCCAGAAAGTCGGGATACCTTCTGGATAGACGATCGTCACGTTCAAAAGGGACTGAAATTTATCTCCCAATACGCTCAATGCCAGGCCAATGCCGCCCGCTTTGGGTTTCAGAAGATATTGATATGGTCGATTCTGCATGATGTGCTTGGCTTCTGTAAAGCGCGTTCCCTCCAGAAAATTCATCACGCTGGTCGGGATGTGCGTAAACTTTGCGCAGGCCTTGCGGGTAGTTTCAAAATCCTTTCCCCGATGTGTGGGATTTCTTTTTAGATATTGGGCGCTATAGCGGCGCAGAAAGGGAAAATCCAGTGCCCACCAGGCCAGTCCCATAAAGGGCACCCATATAAGTTCGCGCTTGAGAAAAAATTTCATTAAGGGGATGCGGCGATTTAAGATTTTTTGCAGAACAAAGATATCCACCCAGGATTGATGATTGCTGATCACCAAATACCAACCCCGAAAGTGTAAGTCTTGCAGTCCTTCCACGTCCCAGGCGGTTCTGCGGGTAAGTTTGATCCACAGACCGTTGCAGGCGATCCAGTTTTCCGCGAGCCACGTCAGAACCCTGTCGAAGAGGCGACGCAACGGAGGCAGCGGCAATACAAGTTTGAAAAAGGCCAGCACGAACAGAATCGACGTCCAGAATATCACGTTCAATGCCAGCAGGGATATGGATATCAATCCCACCAGCCGGTACGGCAAAAAATTCAGCATTTGTTGCTCCTATTGGTGCGCAATGCGCACACTTTAATATTTGGTGACGGATTGTGTAAAGAGGAGATAGAAGGGCAGAAGCTGCTCTTGACCCCTGCACAGTACATAAATGAGCCAAGAGCGTAAAGATGTGATCAATCAGTCATTTTCACAACATATCACATAATGCATCCGGATGGAAGATGTTTCGCAGCGCTACGCCAAAAGCGTGAGATCCATAACTGCAAAAGGGGAGATCGCATGCCCTGGATTTGGGCCCATTATACTTTGACATGTCTGAAGAATTAGTTTAGTGTATGCGGCTGCGACAGTGTGAGGGTTTTGTGAAAATAATTCCCATGGATACCGAGGCTTCACTATATGAAATGCTCCATCAGCCGCTATCTTCTCGCCGCGATTGTTTTCTTCACGGCAGCAACAGGCTGGGCGGCGGCCAATGAAGAGGGAACACAACCCACCACAGGCAAAACGATAGAGATAACCTTGGCCGATGCGGTGTCGCTGGCTCTTCGTTCCAACAGAAATATCACGATTGCCTATCTTAATCGGGTGATTCAGAAATACGACTTGCGAATCGCCGAGGCGGAATTCCTTCCCAATATCAGAATGGATGTCGCTGCCGGCGGCACCTATACGGACGCATACGCAACGCTGCTGGGGAGCAAAAGCACAACAATTTCTGAATCTCTGGAGGCCGGCGCCATTCTGAGCGCGACGCAAAAACTGTCCACAGGCGCCAGCATTGCCTTCGGATGGGAAAATCAATCCAAGGACCTGCGGAGAAAGACCGACGGAGCGCCTTCTTCAAGCTCCATGACGCCTTCCCGGTGGGATATCACATTTTCACAGCCCCTCTTGAAGGGGGGAGGGGTCGCCTATAACAGGGCGACGCTTGTGAGGGCCCGGTTGACGGAACAGGAAAACCTCTTCAATCTCAGAGACAGCATCGGCAGCACCGTGGCCTCGGTAATCTCGGCATACAATAGTTTCTACAGAGCATCCCGCAACCTCAAGATTCGCAAGAATGCGCTGGAAGAGGCGAAAAAACAGCTGGAAACAAATAAAATCCTTGTTGAAACGGGAAGAATGGCCGCCAATGAACTGATCCAGTCGGAGGCCCAGGTTGCGGACCAGGAGTACAGCTATGAGGAGGCCCTCAATACCCTGGACACGAGCCTTCTGACGCTTCTCGACGTCTTGGACATAGAGAAAAGCACTACGATAATTCCCGCCGACGAGGTCTTTCTCCGGGAGATGAAACCGGACTACCAGACCTGTCTGGATATTGCCTTGCAAAACAACAGTGACTACATACGGAGAGTGAACAATGTCTCGCGGAGCGAACTCGCGCTCATGGAAGAAGAAAACAGTCGTCTCTGGAATCTGGATCTGACTGGGGGATATGCGAAGGACTATGATACCTATCTCTGGAAAGACGATGCGGACGATGCCATGGGGCGCGACTGGCACATCGGCCTCAACCTGAAGATTCCCTTTGAAATATACGGCAATGACCGACTTGTGAAGCGGCAACGCCTCCTTTCGGCAAAGAGAAATTTAAAAGTTGCCCGGTTAAATCTGGAGGAGGCCAGGGAAGATCTGGAGACGGACGTGCTCAATGCCGTCCGGAATGTGCACACGCAGCTGACGCTCCTTTCCAGGGCCCGCAAGAGCCTTGAACTGGCCCAACAGAAACTGGAAATCGAAAAAATCAAACTTAATGCGGGCAGATCGACGCTGTTCCAGGTGGTAAGTTTCCAGAACACGCTGGTGGACAGGCAGGAAGCGGAAGTGACGCAAACTATATCCTATTTGACATCGCTGACGACACTGGATCAGCTTCTGGGAACGACACTGGACACCTGGAAGATAGAAATACTCGGCAATTATAAAGCACTGGAACAGGAACTGATGGAATATCGATGACCGGTGGTTTCAGCCCCTTGGGAGTGCCCGGCATGCGATGATAGCCGGAAGAGGGACTGCGAGGCGTTCCCGAAAGGACGGATTCTATGGAGGAAAACGCGACAGTATTTTATAAAAATGTTCTGGATAACATGAGCGACGGGGTAATGACCCTGAGCCTTAACGGGCGGATCATCATGTTCAATCCGGCGGCCTCCGCCATTCTCGGCCTTTCGCCTGAAGAAGTCATAGACAAAACCTTTGCCGAAATTTTCATTATGGAAATGGAAGACAATGACGAGTTTAATCAAACCATTCTGGATGCCGTCTACCAGGCTGCTGTAGGGCAAAATACCACGGTTTCATTCCGGCGAAGGGACAATAGTGCCGTGACGCTTTCCGTCACCTCGTCATATCTGCGATCGGCGGAAGGGGAATCCGAAACGCCTGCAGGCGTCATCGTCGTATTTAACGATATTACCGAGATTGTGACGCTGCAGGATGCTGAAAAAGAACTGAACCGGCAACTGCGCGATGCCTATCGCGATCTCGAAGAATCGAACAAGACCCTGAATGCGGCGCTCCGGAAGGTGCAGGTCGTCAGGATCGTGGTGACCCTCTGTGTGGTGGTTCTGTTCGTCGGCGTCGGATTGTATTCGTGGAACGGCGGCATAGTGAAGAAACAAGCGCTCTCCCTTATGGAAGGATCGGGAACGCCGCCGGCCGGTTGCCTCGGCGCCTACAAAGTAGAGCCCCGTCCCCTTTCGTCAAACATATCTCTGGCAGGCACCATCGAACCGCTCAGCGAAATTAATGTGATCAGCCCCTTTCAGGGAAAAATCAAGGAGCGATATTTCGAATACGGGTCCTTTGTGGAAAAGGGCGCTCACCTGCTTATGATGGACACAAGCGAAATGGAGATTAAGCTTAGAGAAGCCAGATCCAGCTACATTAAGGCAAAGGGCGAGTACGAGGCGCGGAAGGCATGGAACAGCGGAACCGAAGTATTGCGTGCGAGGCGCGCCTTTGCGAGCGCGGAAAACAAGCTGAAGGAAAGCAAACTCCTCTATGAGAAAGGAATCGTTCCAAGAAACGAATACGAAACGGCACGGGACCAGCATGTCAATCAAAGGGAAGAACTGGAGACTGTGCTCAAAAAGGGGAGTAAGGAAAATGTCAGGATTGTGCGGTTCGAGTATGAAAATGCCAAGAGCCGCCTGGATCAGTTGGAACTGCAAATGGTGCAGGCCGTTGTCAGAGCGCCTGTGGGCGGCATTGTGATTCAGCCGACGGGGAAGGGTGAAGAGAAGTCAAAGGTAGTTGAACGCGGGGTGTCCGTTTCACAGGGAGACCTTCTCCTTTCAATCGGAGATCTCGATGGTCTTACGGTAAAGACGACCGTTGACGAAGTTGATATCGGAAAAATCAAAATGGGTCAGAAGGTGACGGTCACCGGGGACGCCTTTTTGTCCATCCCCCTTAAAGGCACGGTATCCCATGTGTCATCGCAGGCGAAGCGCAGTTCAACCGGGGCCGGTGTGCCCATGTTCGACCTCCAGGTGACGATACATTCGCTTACCCCGGAACAGAGAAAGGTGGTAAAAGTGGGCATGTCGGCCAACCTGCAGGTCTGTGTCTATGACAATCCGAAGGCGCTGCTGATTCCCTTCGGGGCGGTAAGGACCAAGGGCGGTGCACAGTTTGTCGTCGTCAGAGATCAAAAAACGGGAGAACCGCAGGAAAGAGAAGTGAAGACCGGCATTACGACCATCGATGCAGTTGAAATTACTGAGGGACTCAATGCAGGCGATGAGGTAATGGTGGAAACGGGACCCGCGGGGGGCTTCGGTTCCTCCGCGGCGCCGACTGGCCGGCAGCGTATACCGGGGCCCGGAGAGTGAAGGCATGATTGACATTCATGATCTGCACAAATTCTATCAGATCGGCCCGATAGAAATGGAAATACTGAAGGGCGTCAATCTGAAGGTGGATAAGGGAGAGTTTCTTTCCATTGTGGGAACGTCGGGGTGCGGGAAATCGACGCTCATGAATATTATGGGACTGCTGGATGTTGCCAGTTCAGGCTCATACTTTCTCGAAGGCAGGGATGTGTCGCAATTCAGCGACAGGGAGCAGTCGGCGACGCGGAATCAAAAGATCGGGTTTGTGTTCCAGCATTTTTATCTGCTTTCGAAGCTCGCCGCGGTAGAAAACGTGGCGCTTCCCCTTACGTACCGAGGTTTCGGGGACAAAGAACGGAGACAGCGTTCGGTACGGATGCTCGAAAAGGTGGGTATGGAACACAGACAGCATCACAGGCCGACGGAGCTTTCAGGAGGAGAGCAGCAGCGCGTGGCCATTGCCCGGGCCTTTGTCGGCAACCCCGCCATCATTCTGGCCGATGAGCCTACAGGCGCCCTTGACACAAGGGTGGGGCAGGAGATCATGAACCTCTTTCTGAGACTTAACGAAGAGGAGGGTGTCACTGTAATCATCATCACCCACGATCCCGGCATTGCACGGCAATGTAAACGAGCGGTGAGGATGACGGACGGGCTGCTGCGGGATGAGCTGTTTTAGCGCGGAACTATTCACGTGCAGGGCGAAAGGATGTTTAAAGGACAGCGTTCATGATAGTCAAAGCGAACATTAAAGAGGCGATGCGAAGTCTGCTGGCGGCAAAGCAGCGGACACTGCTGGCCCTCATCGGTATTTTTGTCGGTATCGGGTCGGTCATTGCCATGGTGTCGGTGGGAACGATCGTACAGAATGAGGCACTGAGGCAGTTCAGGGAAATGGGGACCGATATCCTGACCATCGGCAAGGAATTCGGCGGCGGCAGCTCGCAGTCGAGGCAGGACGAGATCAGCCTCGATGATGCACTGGAGATTCCCAATTATTGCCGGCAGATCAGTGCGGTGGCGCCCTATGCCTCGTCCTTCGGGAAGTACAAGTATGAGGGGAAAAAGTGGGACGCGCCGATTCTGGGCGTCACGGAAAGCTTTCTGGATTTGAATAAACTTATCCTCAGGGAAGGGCGGTTCATTTCCGATCTTGATCACCGCTCCTATTTCTGCGTTGCCGGCGACGCCATGGGAAAGAAACTCCGTTCCCTGGGCGTGAAGCACATCATCGGCACTCAGATTTTTTTTTCCGACAAGCTCTTTACCATTGTGGGCATTATAGAGAATACCCCCATGGGGGGAATGCGTCCCTATGAGATCAATGACAGTGTCATGGTGCCGCTGCCCATAAGTCAGCGCCTTTCGCAGGGTGGAAAGATCCAGAATATAATCGGAAGAATACGGCCGGGAGGGAACCATGTCGTTGCGACGACGGAGGTGAAAAATTATTTTAAGAAAATGGTGAGGGGCATGGCCGTCCGTATCAGAAGCGCCGAAGAGATTATCGCCCAGATGCAGAAACAGATGCGCCTCTTTACAATTCTTTTGGGCGCCATAGGAAGCATTTCGCTTATTGTGGGAGGGGTTGGCGTGATGAATGTTATGCTGGTGTCCGTGGCGGAGAGGAAAAAGGAAATCGGCATCCGCCGGGCCCTCGGCGCCCAGAGAAGTGATATCCAACTCCAGTTTATTGTCGAATCCATTCTGCTGTGCATGGTGGGCGGGCTGCTCGGCATCGGGCTGGGCATCGGGGCGTCCTACGGAATTTCGATCTTTTCGAAGTGGAGCTTTTCCCTCTCCTATGACGCCATCCTTCTCGGTGTGATCGTATCGGCGGCTGTGGGAATCTTTTTCGGCTTCTACCCGGCGCGGCAGGCATCGCGGCTGAATCCCATCGATGCCCTCAGGTCGGAATGAGGGGGGCGTCCCTGCAGTTGATGTTTCTGAGGTGCCGAATGCGCAAAAAAAAGCCCTGCAGTATTAATGCAGGGCCATTGCGACAAATGGCTGGGGGAAGAGGATTCGAACCTCTATTCATGGAGTCAGAGTCCATTGTCCTGCCGTTGAACGATCCCCCAGTATTGACGGAGCTCCTGTCGAAGCGACTTCACTCAACGTCTTTTCTTCGGCAGCGCTGCCCGAAACGTGGCCACTATAGTGATATCATTTCTGTCTGTCAACATTTTTTTCGACGGAAGAGGGAATTCCCGGGTCCCTGTTTCTGTGGCGTCATCTAAATAGTGCTTGACAGGGGAACCGTTTTTCAATACCTTCGTATACAAAGGAATTGAAAGGCGGGGTGCAACCCACGGAGAAGACCATTGCAGCGGAATGCCTCTGTGGTGCAGGGGAGCGGCGTCAGGTAAAATAAATGACGATGTGTCTTTGAAATTCACGCCGCACGCGCGGATGTTGCTCAGGAGGTTTTTCATAGACAGGTCGCCGCGGCTGTCCCTGCGGGGCAGCGTGGTATATAAATTAGTATACGAACATAATTATGGCTGCGAATACAGAGGTCGCAGAGACTCGGCCTATTCAACGGATAGGGCCGGAGGAGGACATGGCGATGGAATGGAAAAAAACAGGGTGTGTGCTCTGTGCCCAGAACTGCGGTTTGGAAGCGCTGATTGAAAACGGCCGCATGGTGAAGGTAAGGCCGGACAGAGAAAATCCGAAAAGCAAAGGCTATGCCTGCCGGAAGGGCTTGAACGTGATCTATCATCAATATCCCGCCGACCGTCTTGAGACGCCGTTGAAGCGGGAGGGGGATCGTTTCGAACAGATTCCATGGGATCAGGCCTTAGAGGAGATCGCCGATAAGATCCGCAGGGTAGTTGATGCACACGGCCCCCGTTCCCTTGCCTATATGGGGGCAAGCACCCAGGGGGGACATTGCGAAGGCGCCTTCGGTCTCGGGCTTCTCGAGGCCCTGGGATCGAAATATTTCTACAGTTCCGCCGGGCAGGAATTCAGTGGATTCTTCTGGGTGGGAGGCCGTGTGCTGGGGAAGCAGTATCTCCTGGCCGTTCCCGACGAGCAGCACGCGGAGATGATGGTTGCCTGGGGATGGAACGGCATGGAAAGTCACCAGATGCCGAGGGCGCCCCTTGTGCTTCGCGAGTTCAGTAAAAATCCCGACCGGCGCCTGATCGTGATCGATCCGCGAAAGAGCGAAACGGCGGCGATCGCCGATATGCACCTGCCGCTGCGGCCGGGGACTGATTCGCTGTTGCTGAAGGCCATGATTGCGCTTATTCTGGAAGAAGGCTGGGAACACAAGAATTACATTGAAAAGTTTGTGGAGGGTTTTGACGCCATAAGGCCCTGGTTCAAAGGTGTCGATATTCGCGCCGCCATTGAGGTCTGTGCGCTCGACTTCGATCAGGTGCGTGCGCTCTGTGAACTTTTGGTGACGAAACGGTGGTGCATTCATACCGATCTGGGCATCTACATGGGGCGACAGAGCACCATGAATTCCTATCTTGTCGCGATTCTCATGGCCATATGCGGCGTTTACGGCGTCAAGGGGGGCAATGTCATTCCCGGTATGATCGCGCCCATGGGACGCCATTCGGACGAACGCGACCCGAAGACCTGGAAAACCATGGCGACGAATGTGCCGCCCGTGGCTGCGGGATCATTCCCCCCGGCGGTGATGCCCGAAGAAATCATGAGCGATCATCCGGAGCGGCTGCGCGCTGTCTACGTGAGCGGCTGCAATCCGCTCAGAGCCTACCCTGATACGTCGGCCTACGAAGAGGCCTTTTCAAACCTGGATCTGTTGGTGGTGAGCGACTTTGTCATGAGCGAGACGGCACGGTGTGCCCATTACGTGCTTCCCTGCCGCAGCTACTATGAATCCTGGGATACCACTTTTTTCCCCTCACCCTGGCCGGATATCTACATGCAGCTTCGAAGGCCCATTGTCGAACCGCCCCCCCTCTGTCTGGAGGCATCCCAGATTTACACAAAACTGGCGAAAAAACTTGATATAGTTCCCGAAATTCCGGAATCTCTCAAAAAGGCAGCCCACGGTGACCGCCTGAAATTCGGGACCGATCTGATGCAGTGGGCGGCAGGAGAACCGAAGGCACTCTCCCGCATGCCCTTTGTACTTGCCGAGACGCTGGGCGCCGTCTGGGACAGCGCTGCCCTTGCCCTTATCTGGGGTATGATGATGACCGCGCCGGCGCAGTTCCGGGAGCATGCGGCCCGGGCCGGTTTTGCGCAGGGACCCGATCAGGGGGATCGTATATTCCAGGCGATGCTCGACAATCCGCAGGGGCTGATCGCAGGAAGAGTCAATGAGGGCGCGCCGACCGACGGAGTAAAGACGCCTTCGGGTAAACTGGAGATTTATATTCCCGAGTTGGAAGAGGAGGTCAAAACCCTGAGTGCGACAAGTGAAAGGGATGCCCTGCGCCTGCCGGAAGGATATCCTCTTATTCTCAATGCGGGACGGCACATGTCCTACAACGCGAATACTCTGATGCGGAATCCGGAATGGAACAGGGGCAAACGGGCCTGCACCGTGGCAATCAATCCCTCCGATGCCGAAGCGCTTGGACTTTCCGAAGGTCAACAGGTGCGCGTCACCACAGAAGCCGGGAGTGAAACGGGCGAGCTTGAAGTGACCGATCAGGTCAGAGCCGGTACCGTGCTGATTCCCCACGGCTTCGGTCTGATCTATGACGGGGATGTCTATGGCATAAACGTCAACCGTCTGACAAAAAACACGCATCGGGACCCGCTGGGAACGCCGCTTCACCGGTATGTGCCCTGCCGTCTCGAATCTCTGTAGGCATGGTTGGAAAGATTGCGCTCCCTTTCAGAATATGGTAATCGCCCGGGTGGAAGTGAGACAGAGACGCTGAATATGGGACAGTGCGAAAGAGAAGAAACACCGCACCGCGGTGAAGGCCTGTACTGGTGCCACGATTACAGAGGGCAATCCTACAGCTATGAAGAAGCGCAGAAACTGATAGAGGCATTTCACGGTCATCTGTCTCCGGCCCTTCTGATGGGGGTAAAAATGGTCACGCTCGCCCTGGAGCGCTTCAATGTGCATACGTCCTTTGATGTGGTCTGTGAAACCAGGCGCTATCTTCCCGATGCCGTCCAGATCCTGACCCCCTGCACGGTCGGCAACGGCCGTCTGAAAATCAATGACATGGGCCGCTATGCGATTACCTTTTACGACAGGACCAGCGGCAGGGGAATCAGAGTGTCCGTCGATCCCAAACAGCTTCAGCAATGGAAGGAATATTACGACTGGTTTTTCGAAGTCAGGTCCAAAGATGCGCTGGATCAGGATCATTTGATGGAAGAGATACGAAACGCCGGCGATACGGTGTTGCGGCACAGGGAGATAGAGTTGATTGTGTGACCCCACTATCAATGCCGATGGGTGCGGGTCTCGCCAAGCATTCCCTCAGATGACAGCCCTCGTGGAGGGGTTCCCTGTCTTTTCTTTTCAGACAATTTTTTCATCAACCCATCGAAGATTTTCCTTGATGAGATCGGGAATGGGCAGCTCGTAGGGGCATCGTTCCAGGCACTGGCCGCATTCAGTGCACCCGCGCGCCTTTTCGACGGCCTCCTTCGGCCATCCACGCGTGAGAATTGACGGTCCCATGCGCTTGACCATCGCTTTGATGCCGATGATATGCTGAATCGGAATTCCCTCGGGGCAGGGCTGGCAGTAGTCGCAACGGCGGCAGAACTGTTTGTCGTATTCTTTGCGAATTGCCTCGATCTTCCGAAGCTCTTCGGTGCCCAGTGTGAGGTCGCCGAGAAAAACCCTCCAGTTTTCATCGAAGAATGCCTTTGTTTCCACACCGGGAATCACCACGGTGCCCTCGAGGGCAAGGGCGTATTTAAGGGCCAGCGTCGCATCGTCGATGACCCCGCCGGAAAAGGCCTTCATAACGATCACCCCGATATTGCGGGCCAGCGCCTTGGGGATGACCCGTTCCTCCGCCTTCGGTTCGAGCAAGCTGTAGCAGACCATTATGGTTTCAAAGAGGCCGTCGTCGATAATGCGGTCGAGTACATCGAGACTGTGGCTTGTAATGCCTATGTGCTCGACAAGCCCTTCGTCACGGGCCTTAAGGAGTCCTTCCAGGGCGCCCCCTTTTGACACGACCCTGTGATAGGCCTCCATGTCTCTGACAAAGTGGCACTGATACAGTTCGATGGTATCGCGCTGAAGTTCCCTCAGACTTATGTCGACATCCGCACGAATCTTGTCGGCGAACTGTTGCTGGGATTTCGTGGCCACTATTACCCTTTTCCCGACTTCTTTGAGAGCCCTGCCGATCCTTGCTTCACTGGTCGTGTAGGCACGGGAGGTGTCGATGAAATCGATCCCCATTTCAAGGGCGTGGATGACCGTTTCGACGGCTTCCCTTTCCGAAACACGCTGTATGGGAATGCCGCCGAAGCCGAGCCGGGTGACCTCCAGCCCTGTGGTTCCCAGTATTGCTTTTTTCAGCATGGCCTTCTCCTTTCCTTTCCAATGCTCTGACTGCCGGTTCTATTGCAGAAGATCGGCAAGCGCTCCCTCCATGGTCGGGAATGTGAAGCGAAAACCCTGGTCGGTCAGCCTTCGCGGGTACACCCGCTGCCCTTTCAGAATCACGCTTCCCAATTCACCCAGTATCAGGCGGATAACGAAGCCCGGCACGGGGGGGAGAAACACGGGTTTGCCCAGCGCCTTTCCGATAAGTTTAGTCATTTCCCTGTTCTGAAGGGGTGTGGGCGCCGTGCAGTTGATCGGACCGTCGAGGTCTTTGTTGTCCAGCAAGAAGAGAAACACCCGGGCAAGATCCAACTCATGAATCCAGGAGAACCACTGCCTGCCGGCGCCGAGGGGGGCGCCCATCCAGAAGCGAAAGGGGGTGATCATCTGGGCCAGTGCGCCGCCCTGCTTCCCCATTACGATGCCGAAACGGCAGATTGTTACCCGCGCATCAAAATTGCGCGCCTCAAGGGCCGCCGATTCCCAGTCGGAGGCAAGTCGCGCCAGAAAGTCAGTTCCGGGCGGATCATCCTCTTCTATCGGTTCATCGCCGTGAAATCCATAATAGCCCACAGCGGAGGTGCTGATGAGGTGCGTTTCCTGCCCCCTTCGCGCTTCCATGGCTTCAACGAGATGGCGGGTTGTGAAAATGCGGCTTTCCCAAAGCTCTTTCTTGTAGCGATCGTTCCAGTGTGCGAATATGGAAGCGCCGGCAAGGTTGATAAAGGCGTCATGGTCGGCGACATGATCCTGCCAGGAACCTTCCTGTGTAGGGTTCCCCTCCAGAAACACCGCACCCGGCGGCAGGCTGCGTCCTTTCTTGACGGCTCGTGTCAGGACCGTTACCTCGTGACCGAACGTGGTAAGTTCCCGGGTGAGCGTGCTACCGACAAACCCAGAACCGCCTGTAATAAGCACTTTCATAGTTCCCTCCTCTTCTCTTGAAAATCTCCCGCATTGCAGTGTACTACGAATTTCGGGCGGAAGGCAAACGCCTTTTTCTGATCCAAGAGGTTGAAATCAAAGTTTTTTCTTGACCATGCCTCCAATGTACGCGACAATACCCGTCAAATTGTACCGATACAGAGTGATTTGAAAGACGGACGATCCTAAAGGAGGGAAATGATGTTCAAGAAGATCTTGTATCCGACTGATTTTTCCGTTGAGGCGGGCCGGGCCTTGGAGTTTGTCAAACAGTTGAAAAATGCCGGTTCCGAAGAGGTGGTGATGCTGCATGTTATCGACCGGCGCGGCCTCAGCGACCTTGCACGTTTTGCCACAAAGGATATTGCAGGCATAATGGCCGAACTGGAAGTAAAGGCGAAAAAAGAGATGGGGGAGATTGAAAAGGATCTGAAAGATACCGGATTCAAGGTGAAAATCAGAGTGGAAAAAGGAGATCCCTTCCGCGAAATGCTTCGCGCCGAAGAGGAGGAAGATGTCTCCGTCATTGTGATCGGTGCCCGCGGCAAGGCGGAGAGTATTCCCAAAATGCTTCTCGGCTCTGTGTCGTACAATCTTGTGCGAAAGGCAAGCAAACCGGTGCTGGTGGTAAAAAAATAAGGGCTCAGTGGCGTTCGTGTGACGCTTTCAGCCAGCAGGCGTTCCTGATGCCCCGGAGCGCGCGTTCCGGGTTTGAATATACGGGGATTCCCTCCTGTTGAGAGAGATCTCTGATGGACCGCGCCACCAATTCGGAATCGATGTTCTCCTGTAGGCGCGCTCTGTTTTCGATTACCATTACAATATCCGTGCCCGTTTCCTTTTTCAGTCGGGAAAGAGAGGCGAGAAGTGATTTCAGATAGCTTCCCGGCGGCAGACTGTCGAATCCCGCCTTGCGCATAAAGGCGGGAAAAACGACTTCAAGCGGATGGATGAGCATAATGGCGACCAGAACATCAAGGGGCTCGTTCCGGAGAATCGTTTCGAGCATGGGGGTGAGAATCTCCAGTGGCAGAGCCGGTGTTCCCGTATCGAGGGGGTTAATGACACTGTTTCCCGGTGTTGGAAAGAGTTCACGAAGCCTTCTTTGCGTCCCTTTGCTGAAGGGGGGGATTTCCAGACCCCACCGATAGGCCAGATCGGAACTGAACACCCCGATAGCACCGCCCCCTCCGGTCAGAGCGATCTTGCGTCCACTGTTTCTAAGATAGGCGAGGGCGGTAAGCGTATCAATCATTTCATCGAGCCCATCCACTGCAAGGGCCCCTGCCTGCGCGAGGGCTGCCTTCCAGATCCGGGATTCGCCACCCAGCGATCCCGTGTGACTCATGGTGGCCCGATGCCCCAGAGGAGTGAGACCGCCCTTCCATATGACCGTGGGTTTGCGGGATGCGATTTCCCTGAGTTTCATAAGAAACGGCCGCCCCTCGGCAACACCTTCGAGGTAGGCGGCAATGTAGGTCGTATCGGGATCATCGGCAAGATAGTCGAGGAGCTCCAGGGCGCCCATGTCGCATCCGTTGCCGTAGGAAAATACTTTACTCAATTCTAATCCGGAAAGGTGGGCTTCGTGCGCAAAATCGTTTGCAATGCCCCCGCTTTGCGAAATCATGGCGACAGGTCCCGGATTTTTTGAATAGTCAAACCCAGGCAGAAGGGTGATACCTCCTCTGGGACAGTGAATGCCGAAACAGTTGGGACCGATGATCCGGATACCTTTTTCGGATATGCGTTGTATCTCAACCTGAAGGGCCTTCCCCTGCGCATCTCCGGTTTCGGCGAATCCCGAGGTATGAATCTGCACTCCCGTTATTCCTCGCCTCAGACACTGGGTCAGGACCTCCGGTACCACCGGGGCCGGGACGGCGATTGAAGCGAGATCGATGGGATCTGGAACTTCCTCAAGACTGCGATAGACTTTTTCCCCGGCAATATTGCCCCCTTTCGAGGATATAGGGTAGAGATTTCCCTTGTATCCATAAAGGACATGGCTCATAACGATATTGTAGCCGAAAGAGCCGAAACCGCCCACGCCCCCGATGATGGCCAGTCCGCGGGGTGAACACATGCGATCCAGCGCGTCCCGTGTAGTATGATCCATTTCCGGCTCCTCCTTTGGCGCCTCCTGTACTTAAGGTGAGAGAGGAGATCTCTTTTTTCCGCAACACCCCTCCGTGCGTGTATGATGTGTAAAAATCAGCCGACCGATGCACGCCGCCGCGGCAGCATGTCCTCGAAGGGCTGCTCTTCCATAGACTGTTCGGCAATTTTTCCCTTTATGGCGTGATAGGAAGCCAGCGCCGCCATGGCACGCGCCGCCCGTTCCGGATCTTTGTAAATGGGAACTCCTCGGTCCACAAGATCTCTTACAATCGGTTCCTGAAGACTCCGGTACGTGTAGCCGATTATCGGCTTTTGGTACTTCTTCGTCAGGTTGAAAAATGCATCCACATGGGTATCGTACATCTTGCGGGATTCGTCAGCTACCTGATCGGGGGGGAGGCCGGCCTGTGAAAGGGCCCTTTCGAAAAAGACCGCCGGAGATAGAAAATAGACCATGAGCATGTCGGCATTCTCTTCCTGAAGCAGAATATCGGGTATCTTGTAGAAATCATCCATGGGGTTCTTGCTGAAGGTCATGTCGACGGGGTTGTTGGTACTGGCCGTTTTCGGGATTATTTTTCTCAGTTTCTCTATCGTATCGGCTGAGAGGGCAGGCAGTTCAAAACCTGAACGCCCGAGTGAATCGGCCGCCGCTGCGCCCGGTCCCCCCGAGTGTGTCTGGATAATGACGCGGTTCCCCCTTGGGCGGGGAAGGCACGCCAGGGCAAAAGAAAAGTCGAAAAGTTCGGAAAGGGTTTTCGCACGTATAATGCCGCACTGGCGGAACATGCCGTCGTAGACCTCATCGGGGCCCGCCATGGAGCCGGTATGGGACATGCCCGCCCTTTTTCCCGTTTCCGAACCGCCTACGTAGAGCGCCACGATCGGTTTGTGCGGTGTAATCGCTTTTGCCGTTTCTATAAATTCACGTCCGCGATTTATGCCCTCGATGTAGAGGGCGATCACCCTGGTGTGCGGACAGGCGCCGAGATATTCCATGCATTCGACAATGTCGATGTTGGCTTCGTTGCCCACGCTTAAGGCCGTGCTGAATCCCATGCCGTGGCGGTGCAGGTAGTTGAACATCTGGGTGATAAAACTTCCACTCTGAGAGGCCAGGCCCACAAACCCTGGAGGGCCTTCTGCGGGAATCGGCGTAGGATTCAATTTTATATGGGGATTTGCCACGCCGAGACAATTCGGCCCCAGGAACCTGATGCCGTAGTGATCGGCAATGGCTTCCAACTCTTTCTGTAACGCCGCCCCTTCAGGACCGGCCTCCCTGAATCCTCCCGATACTACGATTGCCTGTTTTATGCCCCGTTCGCCGCATTCCCTCATGGCCTCGCAGACCACACCGGTGGGAAGCACGATAATGGCCAGGTCGGCGATTTCAGGCAGATCCAGAACGCTTTTATATGCCTTGTGGCCGCGTACCGATTCCTCCGTGGGATGCACCGGGTATATGGTTCCTTCATACCCGAGGGCCTCGACCGATGAAAGCATGATGGAGCCCATTCGCATAAAATTGTTGGAAGCACCGAAAAAGGCGATACTCCGGGGATTGACAATCCGATATAGGGGACTTTCCTCGATAGACGCAATCATTTTTATTCCTTCCTTGAGTAAAACTTTTTTATAAAGAAAGCCTTGACATAGTATAGACGACTGGTCTATTATCACATCCTAGAAAAAGAAAAAACAGAAAATTTATGAAATTATAAAAAATAAAGGGCTATCGCGGGAGACGCGAAACCCCTGGTTGAGAGGCAGCTACTAAAGGTTATAGATATATGTCCCCACAGAACCGCAGCGAAGGCGCGACTCATGCCGTGCGGGGAGCGTTCTTTGCTGCGGTTTACTTGTAATGGAGGTTGTACGAGAGGGGTCATTCATGATAAGGTCCCGCAGCGTTTCGGCAACGGAGGCGCCGTCGAAGGGTTACAGGTGAGCAGCCGCCCGTCCCGTTCACTAAGACTAAGAGACCTTTGCCGCCACTATAAAACAAATGATTAATGCACTTTTATTGATGAGATGAAAGTGTTTAAAAACCCCTTTATATAAGGGTAAACGAAAAGGAGATGTGCATGTTAAGAACCAAGGAGCAATACATTGAAGCACTGGGCAAGATGAAGAGGAACCTTTATTACGATGGAGAGAAAATCGATCGTACCGATGAGTTGCAGATGCCCTGCCTCGATGTGGTAGGCACGACCTACGATGAGGCCCAGAGTTCAGATCCCAAAGTGCGGGAACTGATGCTGGCGAAATCCCATCTGACGGGGGAGACGATCAACCGCTTCACCCATATTCACCAGAATACTGATGACCTTCACAAGAAGCAGGATATGACCCGCTATCTGAGCAGGCAGGTAGGCGGATGCATCCAGCGGTGCATGGGCATCGATGCGACAAACGCCATCTATAACGTGAGCTACGAGGCGGACAAGCAGAACAACGGCGCCACGGAATATCACGCCAATTTCAAGAAGTGGCTGGAGCGGTTCCAGACGGAAGACCTGATGGGCTGCTGCGCCCAGACCGACGTGAAGGGCGATCGTATGAAACGACCCCACGAGCAGGTCGATCCCGACATGTACGTGCGGATCAAGGAAAAGAGGAGCGACGGTATCGTCGTGTCGGGCTGTAAGGTGCACATTTCCGAAGCTTCGGTGGCGGACGAGGTGCTGGTGGTGCCGACTCGTGCCCTGGGTCCCAAGGACAAGGACTACGCCGTAGCCTTTGCCATTCCCGGCGACTGGGAAGGCTTGAAGCAGGTGGTGACCATCCACAACCTGCGCGAGCGGAAACATTTTCCCCGCGGCTTCATGCCCGGTTCCACCGACTCCTACATGATTTTTGATGACTGCTTTGTGCCCTGGGAACGGGTATTCCTCTGTGGCGAGTATATGCACGGCGGTGCCCTGGCGCTTCTCTTTGCGCTCTTCCATCGTCACAGCTACTCGGGCTGCAAGCCGGCCATCGGCGACGTGCTTCTGGGGACGGCGGCGCTGGCGGCGGAGATGAACGGCATCGAGAAGGCCGGTCATGTGCGTGAGAAGCTGGCGGAGATCATTCTGGTAACGGAACTGGGCTATGCGGCGGGCTACACTGGTTCCGACCTGGGCAAGCCAGAGCTTTACATGCCCGGCGTGGGCTTCATTCCCTACGGTCCCGGAAGCTACATTCCCAATTCCATCTACTGTAATGTGGGCCGCTGTCTGACAGGCGAGGCCGTCTATCATGAGCAGGAGATTCTCTGCGACATCTCCGGCGGCGTCACGGCCACCTTCCCCCACGAGAAGGACTTCGTCAATCCCGAGACAAAGGAGCTCCTTGAAAAATACGCAATGCGCAATCCCAATGTGTCGTCAAAGAACATTGCCCAGTTCTGGCGTTACCTGGGCGACGTACTCTGCTCGGCCACGGGCGGCATTTCAAATGTGGGCAACTATCACGGCGGCGGATCGCCGGTTATGGAGCAGATCGCCATTACGACGCAGTACGACATCGAAGAGAGAAAAAACCTGGTCCGAAGAATCGCCGGTATGACGAAAGACTAAAGGCAGGCGTTGCCGGTGAATGCCGGTAATGCTCTCTATTGATTCTATGAGGGCGGCGCCGCGGCGCCGCCCTCTTTTCTTCAGTATAATGATACTATGACCAAGAACGACACAAAACTCAGGATCATTAAAAAAGGGGCGCATCTGGTCCATGCCAGGGGGTTCAACAATACGGGAATCCAGGAGATTCTCGATGCCGCAGGTATCCCCAAGGGTTCATTTTATTTTTATTTTAAAAACAAGGAAGATTTAGGTCTGCACATCATCGATTACTATGGAGAAATTCTCGTTGCCAATACCCTAACCTATCTCCAGGACACGTCAATTCCTTCCCTAGAGCGCATTGATCGCCTGCTGGAAATGAATCAGCGGCGTTTCGAAAAGCTCAATTTCAGGTACGGCTGTCCCATCGGCAATATGATGCAGGAGATGGCCGATCTCAGCGACACCTTTCGTGAGCGAATCATCCAGGTGTATTCACGTCTGAGCGCCTGTATCGAGGCCTGTCTCAAGGAGGGACAGCGCACCGGCGACATCCCGGCGGAAGTGGACCCGGAAGAGACGGCGCAGTTTATTCTGAACAGTTGGGAAGGGGCCATCATGCACATGAAGCTGACGAAGGACGAACGTCCTCTGACCGCCTGCAGAAAACACGTCAAAGTCAAGTTGATGAACAAATAAGAGGAAAGACCGTTCCCGCCGTGTACAGGCATTATCGATGGGGAATGTTCCGTATCGATACATTCCGTGACGCCAGTATCAGCAGACAGATAAGTAAAACGAACACCGCAATGATGCCGCCCATGAAATAGTATACCGTTCCCAGATTCCAGGCATCCTTTATCCAGCCCACAATATACACGGCAAGAGACCCCACCCCGAAGGTGAGAATGAATTTGATGCCGTAGCTGGTGCTTCTCCAGCGGCTCGGGGTAAAGGTAGCCACGAGGCTGTTTTCTATAGGTTGCATGCCCAGTGAAAACAAAATGTAGAGCCCGGCGGACAGCACCAGGAGCTCCTGGCTGAAAAATCCCATTGCGATGACAAAAGGAAGGCTCATTGCGTGAAACAGCAGATAGAGCCAGCGAAGATCGTACCTGTCGGCAAGTCTTCCTCCGAGCAGCTGTCCGAAGATGCCGATGGTATAAATTGCCGAGGCGAGAAGCGTTGCCGCCATCGTTTTCGCGCCTGCAGCGTTTGTCACCGACAGGCGGTTGAATAGATCCCAGAGGAAACTCGCCTTCAGTTCGAGATATGCCGGCAGAATGACACTGTTTGCCCGATAGGCAAGCCCTGCCAGTGTCATGATCACGCAGAGAATCGCAAAATACCGCAGGTAATTGTTCGTTCCTTCAGTCGTTCCCCCGGTGGACCTTTCATGAACATGAATCGGCGTCTCGTCGATGGATGTGAAAAAGAGAAACACCCCCCAGGCGATCGAAAAGATGCCGATCAGCAGGTAGGTGATCTGCCATCCGACGAGCCAGTTCAGCAGCCCCGCCACAAAGGGCGCACTCACGAGGCCGATGTTGCCGGCAACCCCGTTAATGCCGAGGGCCATGCCGCGATTTTTTACCCCGATGGAAATCAATCCCATGCCCGCCGGGTGATAGATGCTGGCAAAGAGTCCGATGAAGGCAAGTGAAACCGAAAGCGAGAGGGGGGACTGTGAAAACGAAGTCACCATGGCGCCGGCGCCGGCGCCAAGAAAAAACACGATCAGGCTTTTGCGATTTCCGAACCGGTCGGCGGCAATGCCCGCCGGCAGCGCGGCGACTCCATAAAGGAGGTACATGAAAAATCCCAGCTTCAGTACATCGGCAAGGTCCATGTTCAGGGATCGCATCAGCGGTATTGCCAGCGCGGGGAAGGCAAGTTCATAAAAATGGGTCAGATAGTGCGCGGCTCCGGTAAAAAGGACGATCTTCTTTTCGTTGTTCATAGCGGTTGCTTTAATTCGTGATCCTGTAGTCAAAGGCAGCGACAATGTTCAATCTGGAGAGATTGAACGTGACCGGCAATGGTTCGAAGGGCGCAGCCGATTGTATGGTTCGTATCGATTCATCATCAAGGACGGGGCATCCCGATGACCCGACGACAAGGGTTTCAGACAGCCTCCCCCTGTCGGTGATCGTAAACAGAATTATTGCGATTCCTTCCTTCTGAGCATGCTGCGCCTGCCGGGGATAGCGCCATTCACGCTCTATCTTTCCCCTCAAGTAGGCGAGATATATGTCATATTTGCTGTGCATTGTGTCGAGTTCAACCGTATCTTCCCGTATCGGTCCGACATTGTCTGAAGTATTCATCGACAAGTCCTGCGATGGTGTGCTAACTTCTTCCTCAGTGCCGACAGGATCAGGTCCGGCAGGCGGGTCCTCAAGCGAGACGATGAGGGGATCGGAATGGGTGCGGCTGGTTCCGATATCGATAAACCCCGCCACGGCCAGCAAGGCCACATGAAGCGCAAGGGAAATTACTATAGTGATAAGGAATATCCTGTTTGAAATCATGGTTTTCGTCACCTCCTGCACTATAGCGGAAGCAGATGGGCGAAGCAAGATGATTGTGATGTGGCAACAGGATTGACGGTACCGCAAAAAGTCATATCCCCTGATGGTTGAGGGTGATCTTTAACTGAGGATGATGCTGCATGATTGGTGACGATCAAGACGAACTGTTTATGAATATTGCGCTCGAAGAGGCGAAGACGGCCTTCAGTGAGGACGAGGTGCCCATCGGGGCGGCCGTGGTGTATCAGGGAGCGGTGACAGCGCGCGCCCATAACTGCCCGGTGTCGACGGGTGATCCCACGGCCCATGCGGAGGTGCTTGCCATTAGGGAATCTTCGAAAAAACTGGGAAATTATCGACTTACCGGTGCGACTCTCTACGTCACCCTGGAACCCTGCATCATGTGTGTCGGCGCCATTGTTCAGGCCAGGATCGCCCGGGTGGTATACGGCGCCGCCGACCCCAAGGGGGGCGGCCTCTCGTCGCTCTATCGCATTTTTGACGATGGAAAGCTGAATCACGTTGCTGAGGTGCGGGGCGGCGTGCTCGAAAGTGAATGCGGTGAAATTTTGAGTAGATTTTTTAGAAAAAAGAGGGTATGAGTGCGGTTTAAATTGCGGAGAGGTACCGAAGTGGTCGTAACGGGGTCGACTCGAAATCGACTTGGGGGCCAAAAGCCCTCACGGGGGTTCGAATCCCCCTCTCTCCGCCATTTGATGAAAAAGGCGCCCGGTGCGCCTGGTCTTATAGAGATTCTACGGAGGGATGTCCGAGTTGGCTGAAGGAGCACGACTGGAAATCGTGTGTACGCCCACAAAGGTGTACCGGGGGTTCGAATCCCCCTCTCTCCGCCATTTTATTTCAGGCGCGAAATGACAGCCAGGTCCCGGGGAACGGCGTATTGTGAACCCCGTCAGGTCCGGAAGGAAGCAGCGGCAGCAATTTCGACGTTTGCTCCGGGGTAACCTGGCTGTCAGTCTTTATGCGAGACCTTTGCATAATTCCCTTTTCTGTCATTCCGGGCTTGACCCGGAATCCAGAAAGTGCTTGAAAAAACTGGATACCGGTCTTAGCCGGTATGACGAAATTTATAATTTTATGAGGTTCTGCAAAGGTCTCCATGCGGCAGCATGCTGCAGAATATTTTACCCTATTGATGCGAATCGTGGGAGTCTTTAATGGAATACCTCGTTCTGGCCCGTAAATGGAGACCCCAGGTCTTTGAAGATGTGGTGGGACAGGATCACGTCGTAAAAACACTGCGCAATGCCATTGCCATGAATCGCACCGCCCACGCCTACCTCTTCAGCGGTCCCCGCGGCACCGGCAAAACAACGGTGGCGCGCATCCTTGCCAAGGCATTGAACTGTGAGGAAGGTCCAACCGACAGACCCTGCAATCAATGCGCGAATTGCAGGGCAATTACGGACAGCGCGTCCCTGGATGTACGTGAAATTGACGGGGCCTCTAACCGGGGCATCGACGAAATCCGGGAGCTAAAAGAAAACATAAAATTTTCCGCGGCCTCTTCGACCTATAAAATATACATTATCGATGAAGTGCATATGTTGACGAAAGAGGCCTTTAACGCCCTTCTCAAGACCCTCGAAGAACCGCCCCGCCATGTGGTGTTTGTCTTTGCAACCACCGAAATCCACAAGGTGCCGGCGACCATTCTGTCCCGTTGTCAGCACTTCGATTTTAAGAGGATCTCACTTGAGCAAATCGCCGGAAATCTCGCCCATATCGCAAAGGAAGAAAAAATATCCATCAGCGGACGGGGCGTTGCCTGGATCGCCCGTGCAGGTGAAGGGAGTCTTCGGGACGCCCAAAGCCTCTTCGACCAGGTCATATCCTATGCCGGCTACGAAATTGCCGACGAGGATATCGAGGAGGTGCTCGGCTTGAAAGATCGGCGCTACCTGAGCGGGCTCGCACAGGCGGTGCTGGAACGAAAAGCGGGGCAGTGTCTCGCCCTCGTCGATGAGATGTATTACTCCGGCGTTGATTTGAAGCAGTTTTATCAACTTTTCACACATCATTTTATGAATCTGCTGGTGGCCGCACTGTCGAATCACGAGGGACTGCTCGCCGATCTCGCTGAGGAGGAACGGGCCGAGCTGAAGAAGCAGATTCAGGGCGTTTCAGGGAAAACGGTACAACGCCTGCTGGATATGTTGATGGCCGGTGAGGATGATATGCGGCGTTCAGAAGAACCGCGGCTTTTTTTCGAGTATGTGCTGGTTAAGATGGCCTCTCTCGAACCCCTGATACCCATTGATGAAATGGTGTCGCGACTGGAAGAACTGGAACAACGACTGACTTTGACGGGAGAAGCGCACCCCCGTTCGCGGGGCGCCGGCGCTTCCCGGTCCTCCGACGCGAAAATAGCGGAGGGCGAAAGAGCGCACGTGCCGAAAGAGGCGCCTGATTCCTCTCTTCGCGGAGATGAAGAATCCCGTGATAAAGGCACCGCGCCGGAAAAGAGGGAAGTCTATGACCTTTCCCGGGAAAAAACAGGGCAGGCCCAGTGGGAACATTTCAAAGAACGCCTCAAGAGAGAAAATCCGATCCTCTGTTCAAAAGTGACCTGTGGCGAGTTCATCGGGTTTGATCAGGGGCATCTGAAAATCGGCTTTCCTCCGGGACATGTGTTTCTTGACAGCATACGAGATGAAGAACACCTCAGTCAGATGAACCGTGTGATAAGTGAGTGTGCCGGCGTCGAGGTGGAGGTGAAAATCGAGGTGAGCGAGGAGAGCAGTTACAACGGGCTCAATGGTGGAGCGGAAAAGGCGCGGTCGCTAGATGAGATTCGAAGCACCGCGCTGCGGCATCCCCTGGTGCAAAAAGTGATGGATACGTTTGAAGGTGCGGAAATAAAGGATGTGAAAATCAAGGATCAGAAATAGGGATTGCCTGTCGCGGGAGTCGACAGACGACGGGCGCCAAATAATCAGGAGGTAGATGCGTTGGTGCAGAATTTCGGAAAACTTATGAAACAGGCACAGCAGATGCAGTCAAAAATGCTGAAGCTCCAGGAGGAACTTGCCAACAAGACCGTTGAGGCCACCTCGGGCGGCGGCATGGTCACGGCGGTGGTAAACGGGAAGAATGAAGTGGTGTCGCTGAGTATCGAGCGGGATGTGGTTGATCCCGACGACATCGACATGCTTCAGGACCTCGTGATGGCGGCGGTCAACGAAGGGCTCCGCAAGGTTCAGGAAATGACGCAGGAAGAAATGGCGAAACTCACCGGCGGCATTAATATTCCGGGGTTGATGTAGAAACGCGATGACGGGTTATCCACTTCCTATTCGTCGGCTGATTGCAGAATTTGCCAAGTTTCCCGGCATCGGCGAAAAGACGGCGGCGCGATTGGCCACCTTCGTACTTCAGGCTTCCGAGACCGACATGGCCGGGTTCGCCCAGAGCGTGATGGAGGTGAAGAAGAAAATCAAACTCTGTCCTGTCTGTTTCAACCTTACGGAAAAAGAACTCTGTGAAATATGCAGTGACCCATCAAGAGACAGGGGAATCATCTGTGTGGTGGAGGATACCGATGCCCTTGTCGCAATTGAAGAGAGCGGGGGGTTTCGAGGAACCTATCATGTGTTGCACGGCGTCCTTTCTCCAGCCGAGGGGATCGGTCCCGATCAGCTGCGACTCGCCGAGCTGGTGCGGCGGGTTGAGGGAGACGGCATCAAAGAGGTGTTCATCGCCACCAATCCCAGCGTGCAGGGTGAATCGACGGCCCTTCTTATTAAAAGGGTGCTCGAGGGGTTTCCCCTCTCAATTACCCGAATCGCCTTGGGCGTGCCCGTGGGAGGCAGCCTGAAATATGTAGACAAGATGACCATGGCAAAGGCCATTGAATTTCGTCGGGGAGCGTAACGTCAGGCCATGAGTGCAGTGCGCGAAATATCGGTCAGTGTCGTTACCAAAAGGGTGCGTGAGCTCTTCCTGGAGGCAAGCAGGATGCTCGGCGACGATGTGACCGGCGCCCTCACCAAGGCGTCCCTTTCTGAAGATTCCGATCTGGGGCGCTGGGCGCTCGAAAAGATCATCGAAAATGTCGAGGTGGCGCGAAAAGAATCGTTGCCGCTCTGTCAGGACACGGGCCTTGCCGTGCTGTTCGTGCAAATCGGCCAGGACGTCCATCTGACGGGAGGCGCCCTGAACGATGCGATTCATCAGGGGGTGCGCGAGGCATATCGGGACGGATACCTGCGCATGTCGGTCTGTGATCCTCTGTCGAGGGAAAACACGGGGGACAATGTCCCGGCGGTAATCCACACGGAAATTGTTGAAGGCGACCGTCTCCGGATTGTTGCCATGCCGAAAGGGGGCGGAAGCGAGAATATGAGCACGGTAAAAATGCTTACGCCTTCCGACGGGGTCGAGGGAATACTACAACAGGTAATTGAAACGGTCAGGCAGGCAGGACCCAATCCCTGCCCGCCAGTCGTCGTGGGCGTAGGAATCGGAGGCACAATGGAAACATCTGCCATCCTGGCAAAAAAGGCCCTCGCGCGGACACTGGGTCTTCCAAACGCTAAAGATCCGCGACTGGCGGAACTGGAGGAAACACTTCTGGCTGAAATAAACGCCCTCGGAATCGGACCTCAGGGGTACGGCGGTAGAACCACGGCCCTGGCGGTGCATGTCGAGATGGCGCCCTGCCACATTGCGAGCCTTCCCGTGGCGGTCAACATTCAATGTCATGTGGCACGGCACAGGGAAGCGATTATATAAGATGAAGAAAGCGTCCCGAATATACACGCCCCTGACCGACGAAATCTGCAGGGAACTTCGAACCGGCGATGTGGTCCTTTTAAGCGGCGCAGTCATTACGGCTCGCGATGTGGCGCACCGAAGAATCTGCGAAGCCCTCAATCAGGGAGATGACCCGCCGGTGCCTCTTAAGGGAGAAATCATATTCTATGCCGGCCCCACGCCGGCGCCGCCTACGCGGGTGATCGGGTCGGTAGGGCCCACTACGTCGGGTCGGATGGATGCCTATACCCCGATTCTGCTGGAGGCCGGCCTGAAGGGGATGATCGGCAAGGGGAAACGGTCCGCTGCAGTAAGAGAATCGATTCGTCAGCATCGGGCCGTCTACTTCGGCGCCATGGGAGGCATTGCGGCACTGCTGTCTCAATGTATCACCGCCGCCGAGGTGATCGCCTACGAGGATTTGGGAACCGAGGCGATCAGGAGGCTGGATATTATCGATTTTCCCCTTATTGTAATTAATGACGCCGAAGGACGCGACCTCTATGACGCGGTCATGACCGGAAACGAGCGCCTGTAGTGAAGTCTCCTTGCCGCAGGGGATGGAGAAGAAAAAACCGTTCAGCAGTTATTTTTTGACGAATTTTTAAAAAGACATATTGACAAAAAACAGACGAGTAATATATAGAAACCCCTTTAAAACTGTCCAGGGAGATTTCTTTATGGTTGAAATACGATGGCACGGACGAGGCGGTCAGGGCGCGGTCACATCGGTGGAGATGCTGGCGCTGGCGGCTATTGAGGAGGGCAAATTCGCACAGGGTTTCCCCAGTTTCGGTCCCGAACGGCGGGGTGCGCCGGTGGTTGCCTTCAATCGGATCGACAACAAACGTATTAAGGTGAGATCTGGGATCTATCAGCCGGATGTGGTCGTGGTGCTTGATCCGAGCCTGGTTGGTCTGGTGAATGTGGTCGAAGGTCTCAGAGAAGACGGCATTCTGATTGTCAACACAACCAAATCTCCGGAAGAGATAAAAAAGGAAATGAATTTTCCGGGAACGGTGGCAACGGTGGACGCGGCAAAAATCGCCCGGGAGGAGTTGGGCGTACCCATTACGAACACGACGATGCTTGGTGCGGTGATGAAGGCGACGAAGCTGGTGAAAATGACGTCAGCCGAGGCCCCTCTGCAGGAACGGTTCGGTCGACTGGCTCCGAGAAACATCAAGGCGATGAACAGAGCCTACGATGAGTTGAAAACAGCAAAAGCAGCCTAAACGATTGAGGATTATGTCCAATGGAAAAAAAGAAGAAGTGGCCGGAAGACTGGCAGGATCTGAATCCCGGCTGTATGGTGTTCAATCCGGGCAGTGCGCGGGAGTATCACACGGGTTCCTGGAGAGCCGAACGGCCCATTTTTGACGAGAGCAGATGCATCCAGTGCGGCGTATGCTACATCTTCTGCCCCGAAGGATGCGTGACCCAAAAGAAAAACGGATATTTTGAAGCGGACCTTGATTATTGCAAGGGGTGCGGAATCTGTGCGCACGAGTGCTGGCCAAAGGCCATCACGATGATTGAGGAGGGTTAGAACGATGTCAAAGCGAATTGGTATGGAAATAGCGCTTGCAGCCGCCGAGGCGGTTGCCCTCTGCAAACCCGATGTCATTGCCGCCTACCCCATTACCCCCAACACACATATTCCGGAACATCTTTCCGATATCGTGGCCGAAGGAAGGCTGGATGCTGATTTTATCTGTGTCGAGTCGGAACATTCCGCGATGAGCGCCTGCTGCGGTGCATCGGGCGCGGGCGCCAGGGCTTTTACGGCAACCAGTTCCCAGGGACTTGCCTATATGTCGGAAGTTGTTCCCATCGTGTCGTCCATGCGGCTTCCGGTGGTGATGATCGTAGGAAATCGCGCCCTTTCAGGCCCCATCAATATCTGGAACGATCAGAGCGATATCATGTACCAGAGGGACTGCGGCTGGATTTCGCTGTTTGCCGACAACGGCCAGGAAGTGATCGATATGGCCATTCAGGCATTCAAGATTGCCGAACACCGCGATGTCATGCTGCCGGTCAATCTCAATCTGGACGGATTCCAACTCACCCACGTGGTGGAACCCATGGAAATGCCCGACCAAAAAGAAGTCGATGCCTTTCTCCCCACCTACAAGCCCTTCGCGGCCGTGCATCCCGACAATGTCGTTTCAATGGGAACGTTGGCGCTGCCGGAGATATTCAACGAAACAGCCAAGGTGAAAGACGAAGTGCTGAAGGACTCCAAGAAGATCATTCTGGAGGTATGGAAGGAATGGGAGGAGAAATTCGGGAGAAAGTACGAACCCATCATTTCGCATAAGGCGCGCGGCGCCGATATACTCCTTCTGACCATGGGGTCCATGGGGGAGACGGCGGAAGTCGCCGTGGAAGAAATGCGAAAAGAAGGAGTGTCCGTGGGGCTTTTGAAATTGAAGCTGTGGCGGCCCTTCCCCTTCGAAGAACTGAGAAAGGCGCTCAAAGGATGCAAGGTGCTGGCAGTGCTTGACAGGGCGGTATCCTACGGCGGTCCGGGTGGTCCGGTCTTTTCGGAAGTGCGTTCCGCCATGTACGATCAGGCGGATAGGCCGGTAATTATCAATGAAATAATTGGATTGGGCGGACGTGATGTTCCCGTGAGCGATTTCAAGAAGATCATCGAAAAAGCGGCACAGGCCCTGAAGACGAAACCGAAAGAAGAATACGAAATATTTGGTGTGAGGGGATCATGAGTATAGTTGAAAACTTTGATCTATATGCCCCGAGGCTCGTAGATAAGGAAGAATACTTCAGTGCGGGACATCGTGCCTGCCAGGGATGCGGCGAAGCGCTTGCAATACGGTTGATGTGCAAGGCCCTCGGCAAGGACACGATTGTTGTCAATGCAACGGGATGTATGGAAGTCATATCGACCATGTATCCGACCACGGCATGGAATCTGCCTTGGATTCACGTGGCCTTTCCGAATGCCGCGGCGGTGGCGGCAGGGGTGGAGGCAGGATTGAAAGTGCTGCGGCGAAAGGGCCGCATTGCCGACCGCGATGTCCAGACCGTAGCGATCGGCGGCGACGGCGGGACCTTCGACATTGGCATTCAGGCGCTTTCCGGCACCATGGAGCGCGGCCATAACGTACTGTATGTCTGTTTTGACAATGAAGCCTACATGAACACCGGTATCCAACGTTCCAGCGCGACCCCCTTCGGCGCGTCCACCACCACCAATCCCGCCGGTGTGGCGAGCCTTGGAAAGGGGCAGTGGAAGAAGAATTTAACGGAAATTATGGTTGCCCACAATGTGCCCTATGTGGCGACAGCCTGTCACAGCTATCCCATCGATTTTATGAACAAGGTCAAAAAAGCGCGAAAGGTCGACGGGCCAAGCTTCATCCACTGCCTTTCGGTATGTCCCACAGGGTGGAGGGTTCCTTCAGCCCATGCCATTAAGATGGGGCGACTGGCTGTTGAAACGGGCGTCTTCCCCCTCTATGAAGTGGAAGACGGCAAGTACCGAATGACCTACAGGCCGGAAGAGATAAAGCCGGTGGAAGACTACATCAAGAGCCAGGGAAGATTCAGGCACCTGAAGCCGGAGCAGATTGCCGCCATACAGGAACGGGTGATTCTTGAGTATAATAAACTGCTCGACAAGGTCGACAACCTTCACTCCTGGGAAGAATTGTTACAGGATTAACCATAGAAACGACTCAATAAGGTGATTCAGGCATGGACAAAATTGCATTCAGCAGTTGGAACGGGAAGATCATCGATAACAGAAAGGCGAAGGCCTCTAAAGCGCCCGCAGGCAACATGGAATTCCCCTCACTTCGATCCGGCGATGAGCTGAAATCGCTCATCGGATGGAACGGGCTGGTGGTGGTTGATCCGAAGACCGATGTGGTTTCCCTTACGGTAGAGTATCTCAACGAAATTAGAAAGATTTCCTGCGGGGAGTGCTCCGTGTGTATGCTCGGAATCGACGCCGTTCTCGATCTTTTTGACGAGCTCGAGAACGGGAGCAGCGCCAAGGCCGTTCTGGCGGAAATAGACTCGATAATCAAACAGGTCTCGGCAACGAGCAAGTGTTCTTTCGGACAGTCGGCACTGATCCCTGTCCTGGACGCGATAAGGCATTTTAAGGCCGATTTTCAGGCCTTTGGTTCCGGTGAGCGAAAAGGTGAAAAGAAGGAATATGCGACCACCGTCACGGCGCCCTGCATGGAGGCCTGCCCGGCAGGTCTGGATATTCCCGGATACATTGAACTGATCAAGAACAACCGCTTTGCCGAATCACTCGACCTTATCCGGGAGAAATGCATTATGCCCGGCATCATCGGTCGCGCCTGCACCCATCCCTGTGAAGAAGCCTGCGTCCGCAGCGACATCGACGAACCCCTTGCCATCCGGCTTCTGAAGCGGTCGGCTGCGGATAAAGAACTCTCCTGCGGCGCCGGTTCCCTTCCGACAGCGGCCGTGCAAAAAGGCGAAAAAGTCGCTATTATCGGCGCCGGGCCGGCAGGACTCGCCGCGGCATATCGGCTCAGAGCCAAGGGATACGGTGTTACCGTGTTTGAAGCGTTGCCGCGCGGCGGCGGCATGGTTGCGGTGGGCATTCCAGAATACCGGGTTCCTACGGACATACTCAACCACGAAGTCGATCTCATTAAACGAACCGGTGTTGATATTCGCTACAATACCCCCATGGAGAAACTCGATTGGAAGGGTCTGCAGAAGGAAGGGTATAAAGCGCTCTTCATTGCCGTGGGCGCCCACAAGGGAAACGACATGGGCGTTGAGGGAGAAGATGCCCAGTGTGACGGCTTTGTAGACGGCGTGGAATTTTTACGCGACATGAATCTGGGTGTAAAGATCGAACCTAAAAAGAAAGTCATTATCGTCGGCGGCGGAAACGTGGCCCTGGATTGCGCCCGCAGTTGCGTGCGTCTCGGCTTTAAAGAGGTGGAGATTCTGTACCGTCGCTCGAGGAAAGAAATGCCCGCAAGCGATGAAGAAATTGAAGGCGCTGTAGAAGAAGGCGTGAAAGTAAGCTACCTAGCTGCACCGGTTTCGATTATGGCGGAGGAGGGGGCGTTCAAGGCGGTCAATTGCTGCAAGATGAAGCTGGGAAAACCGGATGAAAGCGGAAGACGGCGACCCGTGCCGATTGAAGGATCCGAATTTTCGGTGAAAGCGGATATGATTATTGCAGCCATAGGCCAGAGTCCTGCACTGCCCGTAGTGGGCGGCGCGAAAACGCTTGAATTGACATCCTGGGGGACCATCGATGCACATCCGATCACCCTCGAAACGGCGATTCCCGGCGTCTATGCCGGTGGCGACTGTGTCACAGGCGCCGCAACCCTCATCGAAGCCCTCGACGCAGGGAACAGGGCTGCGGAAAACATCGATGCCTACCTCGGCGGTTGTGCGTTGTCGGATGCGTTGACCTTTGGCGGCGTCGACATAAAGAAAGTGCGGAGCGCCGGATATGTGGCGAAAAAGTCCGCCTTTGACGTTGATCTTATGGATGTAAAGAAAAGGAAAGCCTGCTTCGACGAGGTGGAAGGCGGTTTTTCCACATCGGCGGCCATGGAAGAGGCGAAGCGCTGCCTGCGGTGTTACCGGGTTGTGGTTTGGGAAAAGTAAAGCAGTCTTTAAGGATTCTTTTATATAAAGGGGAAAAGAATGGTTACCATAGTTATAGACGGGCGGAAAGTGAAGGCCAAAGAGGCCTCGACGGTACTGGAAAACGCTCAGGAATTGAATATCGCGATTCCCACTCTTTGTTACCATAAGGACCTCAGCCCTTTTGGCGCCTGCCGGCTTTGTACGGTTGAAGTAAAGACAAACGGAAAGTGGCAGCTTGCGGCTTCCTGCACAACGCCGGTCGAAGAGGGAATGGAGATAAAGACCGATTCCGACAACGTAAAGGAAAGCAGAAAACTGGCTGCGGCGCTTCTCTATGCGAAGTACCCCGAAACGGAGGCGGTTCGCCAAATGGCTGGCTCGCTCGGCGTGGATGTATATCCGGAAAAGGGGGAAGAGCACGAATGCATTCTTTGCGGACTCTGCGTGCGGGCATGCAGCGAGATCGTCGGCGTCAAGGCCCTCAGCTTTCTTGATCGTGGAGTGGGCAGAGACGTGCCGGAGCCCCGCATTGATTTCGATCCGGATGCCTGCATCGGCTGCGGTTCCTGCGCCTATGTATGTCCCACGGGCTACGTGACCATGGAAGAAGTCGACGACAAGCGGATCATCTGGGACAAAGTGTTCAAGATGGTGCCCTGTGCTGTGTGCGGAAGATTCTTTGCTCCCGAAGATCAGCTCAAATACATAAGTGCAAAAAGCGGAGTTCCCTTCGCCGAACTGACCACCTGCGTGAGCTGCAGATAATAATTAATAAAAAAGTAGTTGAAAATAGAAAGTCACTCTGATATTAACCCAGACTTCCGCAAGGGAGACGTTCTTTAGACATAGTGTTCCCCAGTAGCTCAGTTGGTAGAGCAGATGGCTGTTAACCATCGGGTCCGTGGTTCGAGTCCGCGCTGGGGAGCCAAAAAAAACACCCTGCCAAATATTGGCAGGGTTTCTTTTTATATCAACCAGTTATATTGCCTTTTCGGTAACCATAAAAAACCTACCGGTTCACCCACCTGCGGACCTTTTTTCTGGTTATTTACGTTCAATGGTTTTCATTAATTCATTCGCAATATTGGAACTTTCAATGCGCATGATGCTTTCTTGGGCGCTGCCATAACTCAACAGATTGATACTTCCGTACCACACAACCTTTTGATCCATAATGGCAAACTTCTGGTGGATATCTGATTTGAACATAATGTTAAGTCCATTGTCGATTAAGAGATCCAAGGCTTTTTGCATAGCAAGGTGATCCTTCTCTGGAAAATCCTTTTTTGGACGAGTTACGACAGTGATATGGATATGTTTACTGGTTGCGACGTTTAGATTCCGTACCATTTGTTGCGTACGCCTTTTCCTGACAAACGGGCTTACGATAAAGACCTCCTTTTTTGCGGCAACAATATCCTGATTGAAAACAGGCAAAAAATTATCCTTGTCGAAGATGATATCCGGAGGCGCGTCCGTTGCCACTTCACCCTTGGCTTTATATCCCATTGAAGCGTATCCGGCTAGCCGCTTTTGATACATTTTTTCCAGCATCTTTATCTGAATATCTACATAGTCATAGATTCTCACCTCTTTTTTCGTACTGAACAGGCGGTGGAGCCTGCCTGCATATTGCTGCAGGGTTCCCCTCCACGATATGGGCATGGCCAGGAAAAGCGTATCGAGGCGGGGTTCGTCAAAACCTTCGCCGATGAAATGGCCGGTTGCCACTAGAACGATAGGGTTATCGGCGGGAATATCGTTTATGCCTTCAAAAGCTCTCCGCGCTGATTTTCTGCCCATTCCACCTGTCAAGCTTATCACGTCCGGAATATGTTCTTTCAATTTCCTTGCGAGATTCTCGACATGGGCTGTTCTGAGGGTTAACACGAGACAATTTCTGCCCTGATGATGGTTTTTCAATACATCTTCGATGATCTGCTGATCCCTGAAATCATTTTCCATGATCTCAGTATATAATGCCTGAATGGTCAGGTCCTTAGGGTCAATGTCCAAGGGCATTCTCAAGGGAGTGAATCGCGGGATTATATAGTGGTCAAAGGGCCTGTTTTCCGCTTGTCTTTTGGGATTGTCCCGATATCGGATGGGGCCGCATTGCATGAACAGGATCGGGTGGTGCCCGTCCTTTCGTGCCGGGGTGGCGGTCAGGCCATAAACATATTTCGCCGGGGTTGTTTTCAGAATTTGTTCATAGGTGAGTGCCGATGCATGGTGACACTCATCGGCAATAATTAGGCCGTAATTTTTTACGCAATCCTTGACCTCTCTTTGTCTGCTTAACGATTGCATTACCGCAATATCGATGATGCCGCTTGAGGTATCCTTGCCGGCGCCGATTTGCCCAATTACGTGTTTGATCTTTTTACGTCCCCTTTTCTTGGCAACGATGATCGGTCCCTCGGATACGCTTTCGTTGACTTCGAGAAATTCGGACAACTTTTCCTTCCATTGCGACAGCAGGCTGACTTTGTTCACCAGGATCAGTGTGTTTATTTTTTTCTCTGCTATCAGTTTGATCGCCACAATGGTTTTGCCAAAAGCCGTAGTCCCCGAAAGTATGCCGGTGTCATGCCGGAGCAATTGGCCGAGAGCCAGGTTTTGTTCGCCCCGGAGATGACCCTTGAATTCCGCCTTTATTGGTTTGCCGGTAAAGGTCTTGTCGATCATTTCGATGGCTATTCCGAGTTTGTCGAGTTCATTGACCAGGTCAGTCTCGCACCCCCTGGGCAAACACAGATAATCTTGTGTTTCCTCCGCACAGGAAATGACCCTTGGATGGTTATGTGTCGGCAAACGCATGGCTTGCTGTCTGAAAAACATCGGGTTTTTAAAGGACGCGAGACGCTTTATTCGATTCAACGCCCGCTGAGAGATGCCTGCTTTAGGAAGAAACAGCATGTTTGCCTTGACAATAATGACGTTATCCGGAAAATCGCTTTTATCCAGGATGACTATGGGCTTATACGTTTCCCAAGGTTTTTCCTCTTCTTCATCGATCTTCAACTCGCCCAGTTCATTCCCGGGGGAAATCATAGGAATAAGATGTTCTATGCGGCTTTTCGATATCTTTTGAATTCCGGAAAGAAAGGCCCACTGATCTTGGTACGATTGAAAATCATCATCAATGAATTCGCTATTGGCGTTTTCCCTTGCTTCTTTTTGCAATGGCAGTGCGATCAGATTCCCCAAACCGCCCTTGGGCATGGTATCCTGGCTGGGGAACAACCGATCATAGGTTTTGAATTTGATTTCATGCCGTCTGCTCATGGCAAAGGTTAAAACGGCCGTAGCGAATTTACGGGCCAGGACGGCAGGAACCGGATGTTCAAAGAAAAACCAGGCATGGCAGCCCTTACCGGAACGTGAGCGCTCAACGGCTATGGGGATCATGAACTCATTGCATACGTCCCGCACGACCGTGACATCCTTTTCCCAATTATCCTTATCAAAATCCATTGCCAGAAAACGGCATGTTTCATCCGGCAACATGGGATAAATGCCGATAACGGTATTGCCTCTCAAATGATTCTCAATAACTTTATCATTCAATTCGGCATATGCTTTATTATTACATTTTGAGCAGGAAATTTTGGGCTTTCCGCATATCCCTGGTTGCCATTCATTCAGACAGGCTGGAGTATAACCCGATTTCCCTTTACTTTTGTTTTCCCATCGTTTCGCATAAACATCCTCGCGGCCCTTAAAAAGTGACTTAAACAGATGAATCTTTGAAAAAGAATCCGAAGAATTGTTTACATCGATGCATTGGTTTTCAGCATTTGGTTCATCGGCAGAGATTCCTTTTTCCTGTTGAACCACCGGAGGTGTATTTGGGGATGATTGATATTCTCTCAAACCGAGATTGGCTTTTAACTGCCTGTTTTCAATTTTTAATCGGTTTACTTCTTTTAACAGTATATTGTATTTTCCAAGCAAGTCCTGATATTCCATGAAATATTTACACCTTAATGCTGCCTCGCATTATATTTTCATTTCTCTTCAATTTTTAATTACACCGAATACTCTTGGCTACTTGCGCCAAGGACCTCCTGGCGCTTTCCAAAAAAAACCGAAGGCTTTCCGATCGATTATTGAGGCTACAGCCGGTTGTAAAAAAGTTTTGATATATGATACAATATCCTCAAAGGAGTCCGGTGTGTCGGTAAGCTTTGTTTTCTTTATAAATCCCTGCCATTGAGCTTGCTTGGTGTCATCCTTCATGAACGTGGGATTAAAGATCGTGGGTTCGCTGATGAGCGGGGTTTTCCTTTTTTCAAACGTTTTCTCAATCGCCTCAACCAGGGTTTTCCCCTTGAAGTCAAACCTGCGGCACAAAAACCAGATATCGTAGAAATCTTTCATGCGGCTGTTCAGCAAGCCGAGCTTAACCATCGCTTGAAATTTTTCCGCCACGGTGCTCTCCATTGTATATCCGTCCAGTTCAGGCTTAGGAAAATCAAGGACCACAGGATATTTGACTTTGCCGGGTTTAGGGATGATCACATCGCCAAAGCCGATATCTACCTGGAGAAAGAGCCGTATGCTGCTGAGACTGCCGCGGAGCAAAACCCGAACACCTTTGTAATCCGCATCCTCGGTAATCCTGGTAGCGGTGACAGTGTCTTTATGGAAAACAATGCCGTCATTCTCGACTTCCGTGTCACAGGCATCTTTGAAAACAGTGACGACCGAATCGATGCTGTTCTCGATATTGCCGAGAAGATCGATATCCATGGTGGGGCGGGACATTGATCCGGTCCATGCTGAAAACATCAAGGCCCCTTTTAATACAAACCTGTCTGCGTGTGGACTTTTAGAAAATCGATATAGGAATCTTTCGATAGCAAAGTGTTGGAGAATTTCATTAAATGGGCGTGAAGATTCTTTGGCTTTGTTCAAAAGACGCTGATGTACTGAAGCGGCGATATTTTTCGTTTTTCCAGCCATTACAGGATTGCCTCAAGGTAGGGGCGCATGATTTTGTTCACACGGCAGATAGTGGCATAACGCATAAGATCGTCCACTTTGATTTTTTTTCTTTCACGGTAAAAACGGATCGCTTCTATTACAGTATCGAGGCCGACCTTGTTCCGAAACTTGAAACAGTCGGCAAGGGTCTTTTCCGGGCTATAAATACGCACACCAATACCGTCGAGTTCATGAATATTCACACCTGCCGTGAAGGCTTCGCCGGTGAAGCGATATGTCTTAATGGGCGGATAATCCAGGCGGGGTTCTTCCGCGCCTCGCTGCAGCGCTACGTGAACTTCGTGGGGTATCTGGGTGGTCAGTTCGTAAAAAGATAGAGCGGAAATCAGGCAGATAACACCGTGCGGGACCCGGGTTGCCACGGTTACCAGATCCGGATTGCCAAGTGGCTGGATATCTGAAAGACGAAACACCCCTCGGCTGATCACTTCAATTTCCCCTGAGTCTCTCATGGCATAAAGCGTTGTCGGATGAATGCCGGCTTTAAGCGCTTGCGATGTCCTGAGGATACCGCCATGCTTTTGAAAAATTTTTGCTGCCCTGGTGAATCGGGAATCAGGCGCATATGTTTCTTGAGAACTCATGATAAAAATACCTATACATGTCACTTATTGTTGATAATACTATCATGCGCCTTGTCCATGTCAATTAAAAACTCACATCGCTTCTTTCATCTCATCGAATTTCCTGAGCTTGTCATCATCAGACGCCAATAAGGTTAAAGGTCTTAGCCTCCTCTCGGTAAAATATTTCAGGATCTCAGGGTCATCAGTATTTATCAAATAATCCGTTATGGGGGCGGGCAACCTATTATGCAGGGCGAGCATCTGACATATCCTGGCTTTGCTGACGCCGGACATACCTGCAAGTTCATCATATGTCGAATCGGGGTGATCCTTGAGGTATTGAACAAATTTAAAACCGATTTCTATAGGGTTTGAATATTCCTTTTCAAGACGCAAGGAATTTTCCCATTCCTTCTGTGTAACGGCTCTGTTCGGGGCAAATTGGGCGGGTTTTTTACCCTTGACAAACATCTTTTTTTTGTGACTATATTTTAAAAAACAGAGGATTATCTCTGATACGGATTTGATTCGCTGAGTGGATGGGTCGGGGAGCCAGAAATATTGAGGGGTTAGGCGATTGAAGCTTAACCCCTTTTTCTTTGAGTGGGGTTTTTATCCCCACTCTGTCCCCACTTTTGAAAAAAATAAACAAAAAAATAGGAATTTTCGTCAACCGAAATTGGCGGTACGGTAAGCGAGAATACTGTTCAGAGAAGCCTTGCTGATCCACCTTACTAAAATGCCATTTAGAACGGTGTTAAATGGTTCACCCAGCGCAAGGCAGGTGCAAGGTTGGAGCGGGGTAAGGGTGGTAATCCAACTCTTAACACGGCGTAAACAGTTGCAAGTGAGTACAAAGCCGTCCTCGAAAAGAATGGGATCGGCTACAGTGAAATTTCTCCCGCTCATGCAAACTGATTATTCTCTTATTTTTTCGGTGCTGGCACGCCTAGCCTGCGACGTTGCTTTCTTTTATGCCACCTCCCTTGCCATTGTTTCCGGTGGTACACGAAAGAGTTATAATACATCGCTCCGTACTGATCTGGAGAAAGAGCTTCGCATTCTTGTCGCAAAACTGGAAAAACGTCAAAACGACCTTCTCGAAGAAGCCATTAGGGATCTTTTGAAGAAATACGAAGAAAAAAAAGAGGCATGAAGTTACTTATGGGGTAAGCGTGCGATTATGATTGGGATTTAAGGCGTACTAGCTAGGATCTCCTCTGACAGCTGCCCTTGCTAAGAGCCAATGTCCGCCTATGCTGTAGCTGTCAGATTTAATTATAGCTATCTCACCTTAATTCCGCTTCATGTTGAAGTACATAAATAGCTTCTGCTATACCAATTTTATTGTCCTGGTTAGCATCACCACCATCGGGTCCGTGGTTCGAGTCCGCGCTGGGGAGGACGGCGGCTTCTGGTTGCCCAACATCCAACGGCCCTTTGTCTGGAGCGAGGATCAGATCTTCCGCCTCTTCGACTCAATTCTGCGGGAATACCCAATCAGTAACTTGCTGATATGGAGGATCTGAACCGAGGTCAGGAAGAAGACTTACCCATACGGGGAGAGGTGATGTGAAATTCTCTACTGAAGACCTGACTCACAATGTTATTGACGCAGGTGAGGGGATTTGCTATACACGTATATCAAAGGAGGTGGCCACATGTTAGCAATCAGGTTGCCCGAGGATATTGAAGAACGGCTGAATGCACTGGCTGAGAAAACCGGTCGCACCAAGACATATTATGCTAGAGAAGCGATTCTCGAATACCTTGATACCCTCGAAGACATTTATCTGGCAGAAGAACGATATGAAGATATTCGCGCCGGGAAAAGCATACCCATGCCTTTGGAAAAAGTGATGAAACACTATGGCATGGAGGATTGATATTGCACCAGCGGTAAAAAAGGAACTGGATAAAATTGGCCAGCCGGCAGCCGGGCGCATCGTAAAGTATTTGCATGAAAGGATTGCTCCACTCAGTGATCCCCGGAGCCTTGGAGATGCTCTCAAAGGACCAAAATTTGGGGAGTATTGGAGATATCGCTTGGGGGAATATCGTATTATTGCCAAGATTGAAGATGATGCTCTTCTGATTCTTGTTCTGCGCGTTGGTCATCGAAGGAATGTCTACAAGTAGCAGTCCGAGTCGAGATTTTTTCGCTCTGAACCCGGTGGTTTCAACTGCCTGCGTTATTTCCGATAGCGAACAGAGTTAAATGCGTTGATGTCTCAGTGTCATGAGCTCGGAGGCCTGCCCGCACACCTCCTCGTTCAAAGATCGCCAGATCGACGATTCTCCGGTTGCTAAATATACTACCCCACAATTACGACAACAGTTGCGCTTGGGGAGCCATGAATATTGAGGGGTTAGGCTATTGAAGCTTAACCCCTTTTTCTTTGAGTGGTCAATATTTGCCACTATATTGCCACTTTTGAAAATTAGATACAAAACAATAGAATTTTCGCCAGTACAACAGGCGCTTGTTGATGCTTGGGGGACATACGGTTCCCCTCAGAAAATTTATGGGTGTTTTCTTATCTATCTCCAACAGCAACTCGTCCAGCTGCGCATCCAGGAACAGACAAGCCAACCGGAAGCGAAGCGAGGCGACACAGAGACAGCATCAGATAACCAAGCCTTATGCCGGTGAAAAGATGGTAGTGGATTAAAGTATCCCACAACCTGATAATCGATACACGTTCTTCGACTCAGGACTAATCCTGTATTTGTTGTAAGTTCATTCTCCTATTTATGAACGTGTGATATTTTATCATAGTAATAATAGTCAATAGAAGTCTTCAGGTTCTGCCCCAATAATAGCAAAGGGAATAGCGATTGGAAGAGTTACAACAGAAAATACGAGCTCACCAGTGGTAATGGGACGAAGCTGATAACCTTTTGCATTCATACATACGACTCTAAAATCTCTTTGTTTGTTATTGCACCTGCTCTAGCGCTTCCTGCCGTGCTATATTGATTTGCAACCAAACCAGCCTGTGACTCAATCTGCTGAGAGGGTCTGGGGTCTCGGATTCTTCTTGGTTACTCATTTGGTTCTCCTGTGACCTCTAAAAATCAGGATGTCACAAAATCTGCGTACCTGACAATACAATGATTGCTTGTAAATACAGAGGGACGCTTCCCGGATTCATTTTATGCTGCTATATTGATCGGTCACCCTTGTCCAATCACAAACTCGAGTAGGGGGGAGGGCTACCCTTCCCCTTCTCGAGTTATAAGGGGAAAGACGGAGAAAGCAAAACGGGGAAAAAGAAATTTGCAGAAAAATAGGGGAGTGTACCTAATTCCCCATGGATGTCCCTCGTTTTCCCTAAAGTGAATGATGCCAGGCCTTGTCTGTTGACACAAAAGCCCCAAAACCGGTGCCTCCTGGTCAATAGTCAAGGCCTGAAATTCCTTCATGCCGAGCCGCGCTATTTGAAGTTTACTTTGATCTCCTCATACTGTGGTTTAACAGGCAAACCGTCCTTTGGCACTCCATTGTCAAAAAACACTTTCAATTTAAGTGTGTTCGGACAAAAAACCAAGCTGTGGGCAGTATAAATTCGCCAATCATAATTAAACAGATCCCCTGAAAAAATCGAGCCAGGTTTGTCCCCCTTATACCAGCTCTGAATTGCCACAATATCGTCAAAACTTACCGTCTCACCCTTTTCCTTGAGGAGCTTCATTTGATTGTGACGCCTTCTTACATTTCTAAGGGCATTCGTATGATTATCGTAATTTCCTTTTGCCACGAAAGAGTTGACAAGACCCATGGAGTTGTTGAGTTCCCAGGGTTCAACACCGTAATTAACTTCAGTCTTTTCATCCCTTACAAGTTGCTTGCCCTGCCACCCTTCAGGACCGCTGATGTTGTTTTCGATGACTACGGCGTGTTTGGTATCCGCCACCATGATATTGTGGTTCCAGTGATAATCGTGCGAGGTCATGTAGCGGACCACCTCATCGATCGTTGAACAATTTTCGATGGAATATCGCACGCTGTAAAGCCATGAAGGCACGACTTTTTTGTAGTTTGCCGGAACGATAACCGGATTTTGAGGATCATCGGGAAGTGCTTTTGGTCGTGTCAACCCGGAGTCAAAAACAGCGACAAAAAGACCATTTGGTTTGAAGGCAGTCATCACTGGCATGAATCCCAAATAGCCAACTGAACAATAGGATTTTTCACCATTTCTTACTATAATCAATGCATTGCTTTTTGCCGTTCCTAAGCGATTGCTGGTATGCAGATCGAGATTTCTTCCAACGATTGTCGTCCCGTCTTGTGAGCGATTTCCCCAAACAGCGATTCCCGAACACTCGGTCATCGACGCCACATCCGAAATATAATTGTTGAGAAAAAATTCGTCCCTAGAAAGTTTGCCGTCTCCAAGCTTGTTCTCCTCGATAGTGCCAAGCGCATCACAAATCCCGTTTAGTTCGTCCAGATAGTCCTGTGGTACTTTAACACTGGCAAACCGTTTGATGCACATATCCGCATAAAACTGCGGGAGCATGTTTGCGAGGTACGCATCGGTTGTAGCAGGGTAATCAGGCATTTTCTCTCGCACCGCCTGCCCATACATCGTTCCCATCTCATAATAAGATGTGTCCCCTGCGAAGTCCATCACCACTTCCCAGTAACGTTCCTTATCGGTTATCGTTACATTACCACAAAACGCGACGCTGACTGGGAAGCAAACGGCCATTACGAAAATAATACATGCTGCAATAAGCCTTTTGTTCATGATGTCACCTCCTGTATGGTTTAGTTTTTCCAGCGTTTGATTTGTGAGAAAATCTGATGCATGATGGTTTGGTGCCATTTTCTACAATGTTACCCCCACTTGCCTGCAAAAAAACCAAAGCCCCATCTCTCTCTTCGAGAAACAGGGCTTTGAATAATCAGACCATAATCCCCCCTTGGGTTACAGCTGTTCAGAAGTAAACAAATGCATTCAAGATTGGCATGCTATAGGAAAAAGTAACTCTGTTAACGGCGTTTTGTCAAGGAATATTGCAGGAATATTGTAGTAATATTGCAGGAATATTGCAGTTTTTTTAACCCATCAAGATCGGTGAGGCAGTCGCTTACTAATGCCGTAATTCCAGGGACAGTATACTTAATTCAGGGCAAAAGCTGTTCCATCTGTGTGTGAAGCCATTGATCCCTTTTATCATGCTGACAGGTCGGACAGTGGCGATTCCCGCAGCAACAGGGAATGGACTGTATGGCGCCACAGTCATGACAGCCATACACAATCGTTCCGAAAGAACCACTGCGGCAATCAGTGATATCCTGCATGGCTTTTTTATGAATGTGCGGCATTCGGTTGCCATACAGCGCCCGATAGTGCGGCCCATATATCTGGAAGATTTTTGAATAGCGCTCATGACAACACCCCCTGCATCACCCGGTAGACCCTTGTATGAGAATCGGTTTGGGCCTGAGTGGTCACATGCAGATACACCATGGTGCTTCGTAACACTTTGTGGCCCAATATTTTTTGGACATGCCCGATGGGATATTGGCTTCCAGCAGGTGAGTTGCATAGGCATGGCGAAAGACATGGGGATGAATATGTTTTTTAAACCCCAGACGCTTCAATGTGCGTTGCAGAACCCCCTGGACGCCGCTGTCGCTGACATGTGCTTTTGCAAATTGTGCATCTTTGCCTCCGTTGTGACCCAGTGCGGGAAAGATCCATTTTGGATTGCGATGGCTTTTATAGTACTCGCGTATCCTGAAGGCTTAAGATAGTGGGGAGCCTCTGGTCACGCTTCCACTTGATTTCATTGAAAATGTTCCAGGACCTGACAAGTATCCTGGTGAAAAAATGCTGGATTCCGGCGTAACTGATTCGCAACGATGCATCGCTCCAGCAGAATTCACTTTGACAACAAAGCCAATATTGACGCAGTTCCTCTTCGGTGATATCTTCTAGCGGCTTATTGTAAAAGCGTTGTAAACGCCACACGGAACTGGCATACAATTCAATACTTCTCTTTGCATTACTTTTATAACTTCGGATAAAGGCGTTTTAATTTGTGAAAGGTTGAATTAGACTACACAGTTATTGTCAGGTCACATAACTTTCCGAAATAGAGATTATCGCTGTTTCCTTTACATGCTTAATTTCAAAGACAAAGTCGCACCACGACAACTCCGGCATGGGCATTGAGTACGGGTTGAAAGGCGCAAGGTTGTGAAGGCCTGTTTCCGGGATTAGGTTGCCCTCTGCTCATTCATGAAAGCAATTAACGATAGAATTGAGAAAACATAGTAGATGTCATTCTATAATCGTAATGTCGTAAATAACGAGCGGTTTAAAGTAGAGCGGCGAGGAACGAGGAGCGACCTTTAATCTCTTAGTGCGGAAACCTTCTGCAAGACATACAACGCTTCTTCCAGACCGACTTTGCCGTCTCTATTTACATCCGCCTCCTGCGAGAGCATCCCTGAAGGCTCGATAGCGGCCATGAGTTGGAGGGCGACGATGACATCTGCCAGAGAGACCTCGACAGTCAACGCCCGCTTCAAAAGATTACTTGAATTATCGTAACTGTACGTTGTCGTCGAGCCGTCATCGTAGATTACCTTTGTCAACCGGCCTGCACTGTCATAGGTGTAGCTCTCGGCGTACATCAAGGACGGATAAATTCCCCCAAGCATCGCCAGTATCAGTAAAGAAAGGCATAGATAATATAAACGTTTCATTTTTTCCCCCATCAACACTGCCCGTGACGGTTTACCGAAGAGGCAGATGTTCCTGAATTATTCACCACTGCTATTATAAATAGGTGCCCAGATGTGGCGATGGGCACAGTTGGCTATCGCCTCCGTTCCTCCGAAAAGACCTACCGCATCTCCGTAAGGAACGGCGTTCCACATGGCATCTCCCACTGTCGTGAAAAGATTGATTCCCAAATTATCATAGAAATCTAATTCGGCGCTGAGTAAGTTCCTCTTCGCATTGTATTTGTTTATGATAAGCCGTTTCCTCAGCCAGTATTCCGAATTTTTCTGCTTTTCGAAGGTCTCGAACGCCTCAGCATCGCATCGTCTCCATGTGCGCATGATTGATCTGGTGAGCCGCTTATAACCTTCCAGGCCCCTTGAACTCTTTTCTCGAAATTTCCAGACCTCGTAACCGGCGCTTAAGGCACCTAAGCCGTCTCCTATCTTTCCAACTGTTTTTAGGGAGTCGCTTGTGCCAGCCAATCGGTTCGCCTGTTTATCAAGACGGGTGAATTCGTCCATGTATTCCTCAGCCCTTCGCAGTACCTTGCGACTCATCTCGTTGCCGCCAAGGTGAGCATCAATGAACTCTCCCGCTGCATGCCCTAATGTGAGACTGCTGCCCAGAGCCCGGCTGGCGGCCTTTGCTGTTTCCTCCGCCATGTTTCCCAGAACGGTCCCGACCGAGTCAATCGCATTGGTAATGAGTCCGGATGCGGTGAAAAATGTACCGAGCGCATCACCGCCACCAGCCTCCTGTGCGATGGCATCGGTTTCATTGGGGAGCTTTCCGAGGGGATCGACATGGGACATGGGATTTGCTGCAGCATACTGATAAGGGTTGGTGGTGAGGGGATGAAGGTAGGGGGTAAGAGGTTCCATGGATAAAAATCGCTGGGTTTGACTGTCATAAAAACGCTCTGTCATGAGGTAAAGTCCTGTGTTAGCCTCTTGTATAACGCCATATTGACCGCCGAAGGTGAAGGGATTGTCAATATCTTTATTGGTGGTCTGTATCGCTCCGTAAGGCGAGTAGGCGTATGCCGCAATAACTGCGCCGTCACTGTCGGTGATGAGAACCGTGTTCCCCCGTTCATCGAAGTGATAGAACCACCGCGAATTATCTGTTGCCGAAATACTGTAGAGAAGCATCCCGTAAGGATGATGGACGAAGTAGCGTTGGTCGTTTCCGGCCTCGCGGACGATGCTGATTGCTGGGAAGGGAAAGGCGTAATTCCATACAAAAGAACGTGTGGTTCCCCGGGCCGTCCGAGTGAGCAGATGGCCGAAGCCGTTTTGGGTAAAGGTTACGGTCTTTCCGGCCCGCGTGTAACTCTTCAGACGGGATGCCAGATCCCAGGCGTAGGTGCCTCGGTCGTCTTCGATCAGCCGGCCAAGGTCATCGTATGTGAACTGCGTGATATGTCCGGCCTCATCGTAGGAATAGGAATGGGTATCGTCGAGCAGACGCATAGGGAAGCTGACCGGAAGATCCCGCATCGCGGCTGTTGGCCGGCCGCTCGCATCTCGCGTCAGAGAAATATCGGCCAGAGATCCGTGCCAGATATTGATGACGCGACCGTTGGCGTCGTAGGTCAAGGCGGTTTCCGTGCCGTTGGAACGAGCAATCGTCGCGATTTGTCCCTCCGAATCGTAGGTAAAAGACAGCTCTCCGTCAGCCCAGTCTTGTATCCGGGTTACTTGACCGGCCGTATTGTAGGTGTAGGTCACTGTTTTTCCCGGAGCGAGGGTTAGTGTCGACATCCGATGGCAGTCCGGGATGTAGTTGGCGGCGATCCCGTTACAGGCGACGATCCGGCTTTCGGCATCGTAGTAAAGGGTTACGCCTTCCAGCGCCGTCAACCGGCCGAGACTGTCGTAGGAAAAGTTTATGTCCGTTCCATCGGTAAACAGTCTCCGAGTCAGATGACCGGAGGCATTGTAGGACGCGTTCATGGCTCCCAACTCTCCCGGGAAGACGGTTTCGGAAAGCCTGTTGCGGCTGTTGTAACTGAATTCCATCGTATTTCCCAACGGGTCGGTGGAAGATAAGGTCCGCCCCTGGTCGTCGTAGGTATATGTCCACGTATTGCCGTTGGGATCGGTAAGAGAGGTTAACCGTTTCAGGGCATTGTACTGCATGCTTGTCGAGAGCCCAAGAGGTTGGATCGTGAAGGTTTCGATCGTATCGTTGTCGGAGTAGGTATAGACTTCCTGCTTGCCGGTGGGAGAGGTGCGGGACAGTATGCGGCCTAATACGTCGTAGGTGAATTCGGTCGCATAGCCCTCGGCGTCGGTGCGCGTAAGAATTTGACCCGTATTGCTGAGTGTGACCGTTTCGTTTCCGCCGCCGCGGCTCCTGTTGCCGGTCAGGCGGCCGTTGGTGTCGTAGGAGCGGTTGTAGGAACTTCCGTCCGGTAACCCCAGCGATGTCAACCTCTCGGCATCATCGTACCCGACACTGTAGACTTCCTCGCTGCTCAAGGTAAGCGTTTCGAGCAGTCCCGTCGAATTGTAGGAGAAGGTGCGCATTGCACCGGTTCGGTCCGTGACGCTTGCAAGACGCCCGTTGCTGTCATAGGTGCGGGTCTCGGTGTTGCCGTTCGGATCCTCGACGGACATGACGGCCCCGTCCTGGTCGTGGGTGAAGAGGGTGGAGGCCCCGCTCTCAGCGGTAACGGAAGTCAGCCGGTTGGCATTGTCGTAAGTGAAACTGCGAAAGGTCTCGTCCGGATGGATGGTTCGGGTGAGACGTTTGAGGGTGTCGTACTCGTAACTCGTGGTGTTCCCGGCGGCATCCGTGGTGGTGGCACGGGTGCCGTCCGTATTGTAGGTGTGGGTTTCGACACCCCCGAGGGGGTTGGTTACCGTCAACAGCTGTCCCCAATCGTTAAAGGTACGCGTCCAGGTATTGCCCCCGCGGTCCGTGTAGCTTACCTGATATCCGTGAGTATCATATGTGAAGGTAAGCGACCGGTCGTCCGGATAACGGACGGCGCTGAGTTCCCTGAAGGTAAAACCGGGGGAGACGGTCCGCTCAACGTATTCGTTCCGGATGGTGGTGCCGGCGGCATTGGTGGCGGAAAGGGGGTTGCCGGTGGCCGAATCGAATGTGGTGGAACAAATACCCCCGAGAGGCTGCGTTACCGAGCTTCGCAATCCGATGGCGTCATTGCCGGTTTCCCGGGCTTCTCCTGCCGCATTCGTTGCCTTGGTGAGCCTGCCGCTGGCGTCGAACTCGTGGGTGGATGTCTTGTCTGTAGGACCGGTGACGGTGGTGGTGGCGCCTCCGATGCCGTACACATAACTGAAAGTGGTCGAATGATCTTCTGCATCGGTCTGGCTGGCGACTTTTCCTATGTCATCCCACATATATTTGATGGGGATGGTGCCTCCGGGCAGTTGCTTGTATTTCAGCAGTCCCGAGTCGGTATGGGCCTTATCGTAGGCGTACTCGGTAAAGCTGCCGGTGGGATCTCTGACCTGAGTCAACAGGTCGCCGTCATAGGTAAGCTGGACGGAACGGATGCCGTCGCTTATGATTCTCAGCTTGCGTGCTGCGTTGTTCGCATTTTCGTCGTAGGTAAAGGTCAATGTGCGGTCCAACCCGTCGGTGACTTCCACGAGATCGCCGTCATCATTGTAGCTGAGGGCCACACTGCAGCCCCTTCCGTTTCGGATTTCCGTAAGGCGGAAAGAATGAAAACCGCTCGGCACGGTGAACCGCAGGATATGGTTTGTCTGAGGATCGAGCACGAAGAAGGAAGTCACGGACTCTTGCGTAACCTGGATGACCTCGTGGGGAGACGCGAGATTGTTTTGCTGCACCCAGGTATTTGCAACGGTGTCGGATTTCAGGTATCGGATAACAAGGCCCTCGTTCGTTTTGATGGCCAGCACATTGCCCACCCAGTGAATGGTCCAGTCAAAGTTGTGACGCCAGTTGTCGCCCACGCGGGAGACTACGAACGCCCGCCGCAAACCGGAGGCATAGTAGCGCTGAAAATAAACCGGCATAGGTCCGGGAAGGAAAAGATCCGATGCTTCCCTGATGATCAGTTCTCCCGTGAATGTGTTGACGGGATCGCCGGCCGTAGCGCTGCTCGGAAAGTTGCTGCCGCTGGTCGCCGTTGCTTCGGGATCGACCACGCGATATTGAAAATCGCTGCTGTTGTTTTCACTGTCGGGGTCGGCCACCATTCCGATGACCGTTGCCGTATTGGTGAACTCTCCGGCGGAAGCGGTCTGCACCGACATCTTGATTTCCACAGTTGCTCCCGCCCCCATATCCCCGAGGAAGGAACTGAGAAGCCCGGAATCGGCATCATAACCGATTGTAGCAAAATTTGACGCTTCAGCTGCGAGACTGCCATCGGGATATCGGACCGGTTCTAGTCCGCCCGGGAGCGTATCGAATACCTGTACGCCGCTGGCATCCGCCGGCCCGTTATTGGTGACGGTGAGGGTGAACTCGGCCACGTCTCCCTTCATGTAGCCTGCCTGACCGGCGTTCTTTTCAATAGTCAGATCCGCAGCCGGCCACACCTCATACAAATGAAGACCGTATTCTCCCCAGGCGTTGGCCGGGCTTCCGACGGCCACATCGATGAGACCGGAGATCTCGGGGGTGATTTCCTGGGTCCAACTGTTGCCGTCGTAGTGCCAAACCACCCCTTCAGTTCCATTCACGCCTACCGTATAGATGTCGTTGGCGCTTCTCCCGGTTATTGCGAATATGCTGGTACCGGAAGAAATGCCGGCATTCATATTGGTCCAGACCGTGCCGTTAAAGTGATAAATATTCGCACTCCATTGACTCGCCGCGAAAACTTCGCGACAGTCGGCAGGATTGATCCAGGCGGCTCCCAGTTGTGAAAATGGGGGAGACTCCTGTTCGTAAATGTTGTATATGAATTCGGTGGTCCCCAGATCGTTATCTAATCGCTCAATGTTGCCGTCACTCTGGACCATGGTGACATCGTTGCTGACTCCGGCGAAAGCCAAAACGGTTCCGACAAAGCGCCCCCATCCCTCCCAGCTTTCGGTGTCCACGTGATACACCTGCAGATATCCTCCCGTAAAGGACGGGCTGACCGCAAAAATCTTGTCGCCTTCGGGCGTCATCCACACCGGTGCGTATATCGATTCGGTGTCAGAGGTGGCGATCGGTCCCCAGGATGTCCCATCGTAACGCAGTATAATATCGACGCCCGAGGCAACTACATTGTCGGTGGAACAGCCCCAAACGTCGTAGAGGGCGTTGCTGGTGCCGGAATCCATGATAACCCAGTCATTGCCGGCAGATTGCAGGATCGTTCCTCCGTCTCCCACCGCGAACATCGATCCGTCCGGCGCAATCCAACCGCCCCTGAGATGTTGGGTTGTCCCCGTCGCTCTGACCGCCCATTCGGCACTTGCCTGGGGCACTGTTAACATCAAAGCCAGGAACGACATGACGGAAACAACCGCCGCGACCGTATGAAAGCGTCGTGTAATTAAGTGGTAGTCGGATTGTCTGCATCCGGCATATAGAGAATAGCGAGACAACACTCGCCAAAGAATCGGGAACATCCTAAAGTTCTTTAATGATTTCTCCATGGTCCTGTCCTCTATAAAAAAATCTTTTGATTTTCGGTTTGTTTTACAGAACACCACAGAAGAATAATTTTGAATGGTAAATCAGGAACAATTCACTCATTGGAGACATTGCTGAATATCCGATAGATACCGTTTCTCATCGCAGGCGAAAGTGGGTGGGGTATAAATTCGGAGAATATTGTCTAAAATGAGTTGCAGGAGAGCTTATTTGATTGTTTACACGAATGATCTCATGGATGTAATCGAGTCCACCCATTGTCTGTGCGTTTTTCCGTGACGGTATAGATTTCAACCGACGAAGTTGCTGTTATTCTAGTCTTTTTATTGGAAAATGGAAAGGGTTTTTTTTATGTGCTTTCGGGGCTGACTTAACTGCCTGATATTTCCCGAAGCTGCCACCGAATCGCGGGTGGTAGCTCCGGGAACGTGAATCAGCGCGATAACGCTATTTGCGTTATTCAAGCCCTTTGTAAAAAAGGGGGGTCATTTATCCACAGGGATGGTTGTGATCATTCCTCCCGATGCAAACCTATCGAACAACTTATTGGGATAGGCATATTCGTTGGCATAAAAATCCATAATCGCCTTACGATCGCAGATCCCCGTTTCCTGAACCGCCCCGAGGAAATTTCATCTATCACCTTCCCAGGTCTGAATGATCTTTTCGGAATTGGTGTCTTCCGTAACCACCAACACGTATCTGTGCTTCGTTCCCGGCGGGGGCTTTCTTCGCACAGCCATAGCAGAAGGAGGTGCTCTCTCGATCCAGCACTCTTTAACAGATTTCATTTAATAATTGTCAAAGGTCATAACATAGGTTACCCAAAAGTGTCATGACATAGGTTACTTTTAAAGCCGATTTTGGTGTCAGGACATAGGTTACCCTGAACGATTATTTTTATATACTGTATCACTAGTGTCCGGAATAATCGACAGATACTAGCATTTAATCTTTATAATACAACAGCTTACGAACATTTAACGAGTGCGTCGACTTCAATTTTATTTGCGAAAGCCGGATCAAATAATTCAAGTACTTACAAGACATTTATCTATGAATTTAACTTTTTCCGGACACTAGTGTTCTTATATGATAGAAAGATAAACTTCGGCGTGAATCAATCGAAATAAAAATAAATAGAAATATCGTGCTTGTTCTAATAATAACAAAATAATAAAGACCGCCAATGACTGTATTGCGCAACAAGGATCTATTTTTATAGCTGATAAGCGGCAAGCAAGCTTGAGAAACAATCCACAAACTATTGATGGTATAATCAACGGACTCACCTGTGATTCTGAGATAATTTACGAAAATGTATAGGAGAAATTTACCTGATGAAATTCAATATCCACAAAAGCCAGTCAAGTTCCGGCATCGTTGCAGGATTGATAGGCAATGTGATGGAGTGGTACGATTTCGCGCTATTCGGCTATTTCGTACCGTACATCTCAGCCGCATTCTTTCCAGACAGTAATACGACAAGTGCCTTGCTGGCAACATGGGCTGTGTTTGCCTGCGGGTTCCTGATGAGGCCTTTGGGTGGTGCCATATTCGGATATATTGGTGATCGCATTGGTCGTCGCAAGGTTCTCGTCCTTTCAGTCATGTTGATGACCGTACCAACCTTTGTTCTCGGTGCCCTGCCGACATATGCACAGATCGGAATTGCAGCCTCATTGCTCCTCATTGCACTGCGATTGATTCAGGGACTCTCTGTCGGTGGAGAGTTTAGCGGTTCAGTTACATACATGGTCGAAACGGCCCCACAAAACCGGCGTGGGTTGGCAGGCAGTTGGGCAAACGTCGGCAGCACTGCCGGGCTACTTTTGGGTTCAGGGGCAGCAACAGTGGTTACTACTTTTTCATCGCAGCATTTCGCGGAAACTTGGGGGTGGCGTATTCCATTTTTAGTAGGTCTGCTGCTGGGCATACTCGCTTGGTCCCAAGTTAAGAGATTACACGAGGGGCATATTAGCCGTAGGGATAAAAAGCATAAATCCCGGTCTCCACTTAAAGAAGCATTTACTAAAGATAAGAAGAAAACCTTTCAAGCTTTGGCTTTCACAGCAGGATATGGTGTTACTTTCTACATCCCGTTGGTATATCTGCCTAATTATATTCAGCGAAATACCAGTATGTCTTTGGACACTGCCATGCAGATTAATACCATAGCCACGGCTATGATTTTGGTTCTCATTCCCGTATCCGGTTGGGTCGGTGACCGTTTCATTCGGCGTACCCATTTCCTGGCTATAGGTTTCTTTCTATTAGCCATATTAGCCTATCCCATGTTTGAATTAATTCTAAGTGGTGAATACGCTCAGGTGCTGGCGGCACAGTTGATCTTTGCAGTGCTGATTGTTTTTCCTCTGGGATCGGCACCTGCTCTTCTGGTTGAACTATTTCCAACCGATGATCGTTTGACAGGATACTCTGTCACCTTCAACATTGGAATAGGAATGGTGGGAGGAACAACACCAATGGTCGCAACTTGGCTGATCGACAAGACCTCGGTGCTATCAGTTCCAGCCTTCTATTTGTCTTCGTTGGCTGTGGTAAGCGTCATATCATTGTTGATGATGAATGATCGAAGTCGTGAAACGTTGCTATGAATCGAACACATCTAACCTATGCCTTCCAGCGGACGCAAAAAAAGCGCCGCTAAAGGCCACGTTATATGAATATGATTTTAAAGGAAATATGCAATGAAAATTACTGTGCTAAATGGAAGCCCAAAAGGTGAATCGAGCATCACTCTGCAATATGTGAAATTTATCCAAAAAAAATTTCCCCAGCACGAGTTCAAAGTTTTTAATGTTGCCAAAAATATCATAAAGTTGGAGAAAGATAGTGATTATTTTGGGACAATAATCGATGAAATTAAAAACTCAGATGGCATCTTGTGGGCTTTTGGCTTATGGGTGCTGGTTGTATCTGCTCAGTATATGCGATTTATAGAATTGATTTCAGAAAGATCAGCTCAAGATGCTTTCAAAAACAAATATACAGCAGCATTATCAACCTCAATTCACTATTTTGATCATACTGCTCATAACTATATCAGATCTGTTGCTGAAGATCTCGAGATGAAATACTCAGATGGTCTTTCACTTGATCTTATTGACCTTAGAAAAGAAGATGAAAGGAAAACTATTGTTACCTTTGCTGAAAATTTTTTTAATGCGATTCAGAATCACTACGCAACCTCGAAATTGTTTAAGCCCCTGACATACAGTGAGTTTAACTATCACCCATCACCTGCGACAAATAGAGTCAGTCCCAGAGGTAAAAAAGTCATTGTCTTAACGGATTCATCAGATAGTAATTCAAATCTAATGAAAATGGTCAATAGATTTCTGGAATCATTTGATTTAGAGAATAATGTGGAAGTGGTTCAACTTGATGATATCGATATAAAAGGTGGATGCCTGGGATGCATGCGATGTGGATACGACTATAATTGTCAGTATAAGGACGGATTTGCAGATTTTTATAATAATCAGGTCCGAACATCGGATATTATAGTATTCGCCGGATCTGTCAAAGGACGATTTTTGTCCTCCGAATGGAAGACATTCTACGACCGGGCTTTTTTCTGGAATCACACGCCGTCACTGGTTGGTAAGCAAATGGGGTACATCATCTCCGGTCCCCTGAGCCAGACACCTAATCTCATTCAGTATCTTGAAGCATCTTCATTTGCCAGGCAGGATTCAAATCATGTTGATATCATAACCGACGAAAGTGAAGATTCCCTTGAAATAGATAACCTACTACAGAATTTTGCAGAACGGTTGGTACGTTTTTCCGAACAAAATTATATCAAACCAAAAAATTTTCTTGGAGTCGGCGGTCATAAAATATTTCGTGATGATATCTGGGGCCGGCTTCGCATGATATGGCAGTCCGATCACAGGTATTTTAAAGAACATGGAAAGTATGACTTTCCTCAGAAAGATTATGGTGTTCGAATTGCCACGGCCATAATGATGTTGTTAACCAAGATTCCCAAATTCAGAAGGATATTTTATAGTAATTTAAGAGATATACCCATTAAGAGGATGCGACGGCTTATTGAAAAATATTAATGATAGTGAATCACATAACAAAACAAATGCAGCCGACGCCAAAAGTAGCGCGGCTGATTTGTAGCGTTCATCCCGACCGCAAGCGGTCGGGATGAATGGGGCCGCGACTATCGCCGCGTGCCGCCGCCTGCGGCGGACGAACACGCGGCTTGATCTGCCGGCCCTCAGAAAATTACAATTTTCCTCGGACCGCAGCTCAGCCGCGGCCCCATTAGGGCAAAGAATGATGTGTTGCCGTGATCAATCTAATTGGGTAATTGTATCCGCATTATCAGCAGTAATATTACTGTTACTGTCTGGTTGCGCAACAACAAAGACGCCTTATTGGAAAAAAACTTCGTATGGGACTTGGAAGTTCTCTATTGAGGAGGTGAAGAAACTTCCAAATATTTCTTTGCGCAAGATCCTGTCGTCAGCATCCGTAAACGAGGGAGAGAAGGTACAAATTATTATAAGAGCACAGAACCTTGATGGAATTTCGGAAGTAAAACAGGTTGCAGACCCAGAAGATGTGATCGTAAAAGACGCGCATGGACAAGAGGTGAAAGTGAAAATAGTCCAGATCACGGAAATCCAAAGCATTCGGTGGATAAAGGTGAAGCCCAAAGGGAAAACAACCGGCGAAGCAAAAGAAGAATCTGCTGAGGCTTTGTCGTACGCACCGCTTATCCCAGTTGCAATCGCTACGTGGCCTTTTCTCAGAGCAGCAGGACTTGATGCAGGAAAAAATGCGGACGATAAAGGAAAAGCCTTCATGGCATATGGAGGCATGTCTAAGGAAGACCTAATTACGTATATAGGGGATCCAATGGAAAAATACTATTGTGAAGGCGAGAACGGCGATTACGAAGTCTGGATTTACAAAAAGAATCAAGTTCTTCGTGGCGGTAGAGCTCTGTTCATTCGTTCAGAAGACGGTATGGTGTATCACACATCACATAACACCACATTTTTTAGAAATTCAAACAGCTGTTCAGTACTAAGGAGATAATGCCCTAACAAGGCAAATGCACTCGGACGGCAAAAAACGCAGCTCGTTCCTCGCTCTATTTTTTGCCGCCGGTGATTTGTGACGTTAACTTGACAAATCAACGATGCAATGTATATGTGTGATGTATACATTAAATATTGAGGTGCTGTATGATACGTACCCAAATTTACCTTACCGACAAGCAGCGTGCAAAACTTGCCGTAATAGCGGAAAATATGGGAAAAAAGCAGAGCGAAATTATTCGTGAGGCTATTGATCGATTCATTGATCAAACCGGACGAAACCGAAAAAATGCGGCATTGAAAGAAGCTGCTGGAATCTGGAAAAATCGAGACGACCTTCCTGATTTCAGGGCAATTCGATCTGAATGGGACAGGTAATTGGCATGCCAAACGCGATACTTGTAGATACCGATATTTTGGTTGATTTCTTGCGTGGCAACGATAAAGCCATTTCTTTTATTGATGAATTCTCTGCTCATATCATCCTATCTCCAATAGTCATTGCCGAATTATACGCAGGTGTGAAGGGAACTAATGAGCTAACTGTATTAGATAATTTTGTCTCCCTCTTCCGTGTAGTTCCGATAGACTCTGAGATCGCCAAAGCAGGAGGTTTATACAAACGTGATTTCGGCAAATCTCATGGAGTTGGTCTGGCGGATGCAATATTGGCGGCAACGGCTGACAAAGAAAATGCAAAATTTAAGACTTTAAATGTTAAACATTACCCTATGATCAAAGGTTTGAAGCCTGCCTATAAAAAATGATGGGCCAACATTTTTCTTCAGACTCGTTTTACTTGCCGCTGAGAAATACAATGGCACGGACGCTGCGCGCCGTGCCATCGGCCCCGCGAATTACCATCGGCATGCTGTTCGGCGCTTTGCGCCGACCATCAACTTTTGTTAATCAAGTCGGTTGCGCATCTGCTTATATGAAACACACCTCCCCCATTTTTTTAGACACACGCCTGTTTTCCAATACCGGCGTATGTGTACGTTATTGCATGTGGTGCGGCTGTAAAAATGTATTAGCGATTCTTATGCTGACCCGTCCAGACAATGTTCATCCCGACCGCAGGCGGTCGGGATGAGCGAGGCCGTGACTTACAATGCCTGCCGCCGCCTGCGGCGGACGAACACGCGGCATGATCTGTCGTCCTCTGAAAAAAGAAGTCAGTCTTTTTGACCAACGTAATTGCGGCAAAATTCTTCTGTTATCGACCAAAGGTCCGGCGTCAGGTATGTTTTCACTTTTTCCATGACAGGCTGTCCGATCTCCCCGTAGCATGCTTCGGCAATGGCGCCCGTGATACAGGCGAGCGTGTCGCTGTCGCCCCCTAAAGATATTGCGTTTCGGACCGCATCCTCGTAGGAGTCTGCCTCCAGAAAGGAGATGATGGCTTCCGGCACCGTTCCCTGGCAGGATACATCAAAGCTGTAGGACGGCCGGATACGATCCACCGTACGGTCAAGATCGTAACCGAATCTTTCAAAAATTTCACTTTTAATCAATTCCTTGTTCCGTGTCGTTCTGGCCAGGAAAACGGAAAGCGCGGCGGCTTGGGCACCTTTGATCCCTTCGGGATGGTTGTGCGAAATTTCCGCTGTCCGAGCCGCCTCGCGTAAGACATCATCGATGGTGTCAAAGGCCCACCCTACGGGACTGACCCGCATGGCCGCCCCGTTGCCCCAGCTGTTGTAGGGTTGGGGATCGCTGGAATGGAGCCAAGCGATGAAGCTTCCCCCGTATCCGGCATGGGGATGGCGACGGCCGATTTCCCATACCCAGCGGCGGTAATCGCCATCGGTCAAAATCGCCTGAGCCACCGCAATAGTAAGCACGGAGTCGTCGGTGAAGCGGCTCCGGGGATGAAAAAGGTTGAAATCCTTGGTTTTGATGGGATGGGCTTCGTATACCGAGCCGATAATATCGCCGGCGATAGCACCGATCATTCTGTTACCTCCATTCCTTGCGCATCACGAGTCATCCATTGTCCTCGGCCCGGGCGCAGGCGATGCAGGTAAGGACACTCGGGTCCACCCGCAGCCGCTCTTCGGCGATCTCTTCATCGCAACGCATGCAATATCCGTAGTCACCGGCAGCCATGCGCTTGAGCGCCGTTCGGATGCGCTGTTCCTCAATTGCGACTAGACGCGCGGCCGGCCTGGGTCATGGCCTGCTGTTGCATGGCGTCCATGCGGGACAGCCGGCCGATGCGCGACTGGTCCAGTTCCAGGGGGCGGTCCGCCTTCTGGCCGTCGGTGATCTCTTTCAGACGCTGCTCAAGGTGCTTTTTGAAATATTCGAGGTCAATTGAATCACTCATGATGACAGGTTCCCTTGTGCGTGATTTTTGTGTCATAGGGTTTTTGCATCAATGCAACATCTTTTAAAGGCATTTCACAGCGCCACCTGAACCGGCGCGCAATGTAACGCATTCTCTCCTCACGAAAAAACACCACATTAGTCGGATCGTGACGGTAAAGACAGGTTTCGAAACTGTCGTTGTCCGCGTGGAAGCAGGTTATAAGCTCCAACCATCCGTCGAGGTGCAACATCCGGTTGAAACGAGCGAACTCCTCGGCCGGCCGATGAAAGTGTTCGGTGACCTCTGTGGAGACAATGAAATCGTAGGGATCTTAAAGTGATTCGGGATTGACAAAAAAATCGGCCGAGAACGTACCGCACACAATGCATAGCCGATTGTCTAGTTACTTTTTGCAATAGGATTCTTTATTCAGTATTTGACTTTTTATCCCCATATAGTAATTGCATTGTCTCCTTTATGATGATGCCATGCACATGGCTTTTGTCGCCAGGGATCGAAAATGTAACCGATCTTGTGGTCTTGTGCATGTGCCATGTCGTTCACCTGCAACATATTGAATCTACAGGAAATACTTAGCATATTACGAGGAAAGTGGCAAACAGTAAATGACATAATTGTAAATTACTGGTAGCAACTTAGTTATTTGACAATTTATGCTGCTTTTGGATTGTAGAGAAAGTTCCTGTGCTTGAGGTCATCGGCGTTACGGCGAAGGGATGTCGCACCTCCATTAGTCGTCGGAGAGCTGGCCTGTGGAATTTTAAAATACAGGGCCGTCATACTTTCTTTGCTTGAACTCATCCATCCAATGCCTCGCGCACCTTAACCGCCAGGTCTTTGATGAAAAACGGCTTTTGCATGAAATGCACGCCCTCATTCAGCACTGCTCGATGGGCGATGACATTGGTCGTGTACCCGGACATGAACAACCCCCTGAGATCCGGGTAAAGGGCTTGCAAACGTTCGGCCAGGTCTTTGCCATTCATTTCAGGCATCACCACGTCGGTGATCAAAAGGTGGATCTTCCCCTTATGATCCCTGGCAAGATCCATAGCCCGGGCCGGGGTAGATGCCTCCAGCACCGCGTAGCCCAGCCTGTCGAGGAACCTTCGGGTCAGATCTAATAAGGATATTTCATCTTCAACGATCAGCACGGTTTCGCCTTGGCTAACCGGAACATTCTCTTGGTCTTTCGCCGTGATCACGGCGGTTTCCCTCCCATGCCGAGGCAGATAGATCTGGAAGGTCGTGCCCTTATCCGGCTCGCTGTACACGTTGATGACCCCGTCATTCTGTTTGACAATGCCGTACACCGTGGACAATCCCAAGCCGGTGCCTTGGCCTACGGCCTTTGTAGTAAAAAACGGTTCAAAAATATTCTCGAGGGTGTTCCTGTCCATGCCGCAGCCGCCGTCGCTGGCGGCCAGCAAAACGAAATCGCCGGGCACAAAGCCTGCGTGGTCATTGCAGTAGGCCTCATCAAAAGTCACATTGTCTGTTTCAATGGTGACCCGACCCACCCCTTCGATGGCGGCCCTGGCGTTGATCAGAAGATTTGAGAGAAGCTGATCGAGCTGGGACGGGTCCATTTTTACGGGCCATAAACCTGAAAAGGGCTGCCAGGAAAAATCAATGTCCTCGCCGATAAGCCGGCGCAGCATTTTGAGCATCTTTTCCACGGTTTTATTCAGGTCGATCACCTTGGGGTCAATGGTCTGTCTACGGGCGAAGGCCAGCAGTTGCCGGGTGATATCCGAGGAACGGCGGGCCGCATCGATAATATCCCTCAGATTTTCATGCAGGTGATCATTCGGCACCGCTTTTTCCAGTGCCAACTCCGCATTGCCCATGATCACGCCCAGCATGTTGTTAAAATCGTGGGCCACGCCCCCGGCCAGGCGGCCCACGGATTCCATCTTCTGGGCCTGGATAAGCTGCGCCTGGAGTTTATCCTGTTCTTCCTCGGCCCGTTTGCGGTCGGTGATGTCCTGGAACGATCCTTGAACCTCTACAATTTCACCCTTTTCATTTCGAATGGCTTCTCCCGTGGCTCGAACCCAGACCCGCCTTCCCTTGCGGGTGATAATTTCCATTTCTTCATCATAGGGGATGCCTTTTTCGGCACAATCCGCGAAAACCTGCATAATCTTATCCCGCCATTCCGGGGCGTAAAAATTTATGCCGTCCAGTAGGGGACGGTACATAGCACCTGGGCATCTCATGAATATCGGCAACTTTGTCCGACCATGTGCAGGTATTATTGCTCAAATCAACGCTCCAGCCATCCCCTGACTTCAGCCCAGGGGCCGGTTCGAAAGGTAACAGTGCGGCCCATGGAGGCCAAGGCCGCGCGCATCAATTCCACTGAAAAACCCCCGGCCCGGCTATCATCATCGACAAAGCAAAAAGGCGGATAATTGATCTCTAAGGCGGAGAGGATCGGACTTTGCGCCATGACCGCCGTCGGCACAAACAGACTGCACAACAATCCAAGTGCCAGGAAAAACATCTCGTCCTGTTCAAATATCCACGACGTAAATGCCTGTTCTGACAGTATAAAAACATCTTCATTGAGTGATAGTAAACCCTGTAGTTCGATCCCGCAACAAAAAGTGGAGTTGAAGCCGCCGCATGTACATACCATCGATGTACCGGCATACCGGCAGGGAAGTAATAGAGACCCGGTTGATCGTGATTGGAAAAATAGTTTGAAAGCTTGACAAACCTTGAATGTGGGATTAGTTAAATTCTAAGTATTTCTTCAATTTCATCAGATTACATACATACTGAAACCTTCATAGCGCAGAGGAAAATGTGATTTGAAGGCATAAGCACTATTTTCGATAAGAGAGGCAGGGTTTTTTTAAATTAAAAGCCGACTTTTAAGGGCGTGAAAAGGATCGCGGTATGAAGAATTACGAATTGAAAGTATCAATAATCGGCATTCCAAAATTGTACAGAATAATTGAAGTCAGCGAGAATTGCACATTTGATGATTTGCATAAGGCTATATTTAATGCCTTTAATCGATATGATCCGCATTTATATTCATTCTATGTGACAAAAGCGGATACTCAAAGTATGAGATCTATAATAAATGCTCCGGAAATTACCCATCCTCACAATACTGAAGGTATGATGGGATACGGGAAAAAGAAAAAATCAGCTTCAAACACTAAAATAGGTAGCGCTAATTTGGCTGAAAGGGATGTTTTTCACTACTTGTTTGACTTTGGTGATGATTGGTGGCATCGCATTCGCGTGGAAAAGGTTATAGAGATTGAAAATAATAGAAAAAGGGTAAGACTTATCAAGGCTGTTGGTGAAGCTCCACCGCAATATCCTGGTGACGAGGATGATTTCGAGGACAATTAGCAACTATGGTTCTTTTGAAATATTTTTCTTTAACGATTCGCTGTCCCAGGCGTGATCGTTAAGATTGGGACTCGCTTCTCGGTCGCTGGTCAGCAATTGTTCCTGAAGCTCAATCTGCTCGCGAGAATTGAAGATATAGGCATCCTGATCGTGACGATGGGCTGCCAGTTTTTTCAATGCCGCCTCGTCATATTTGATAAAGTTTTGACCCGCACGGGTGGCGCTGTATTTACGAAAACCAAGCGCAACCAGCGCGTCAATGCCAAGGCGCACCGATGTATCGAGCGATTCGCGGTAAATGTTTTCCACGCCCGCGTCGATCAGTTCGTAGGCGTCCGTTCTGCTTTTTGCCCGGACCATGATTTTCAGGTGAGGAAACTCCTTTTTTATTGTATTCACAAGGAAAAAATTTGTTTCCGGCGAATCGATGGCGGCAATAAGCAGTTGAGCCTCAGCAGCCCCCGCGCTTTTCAGGATGTCTACGCGCGTGGCATCACCGTAGTGGACGTTACACCCCATTTTCCTTAAAAGATCCACCCGGTCGGAATCGTTGTCCAAAATAACGGCATTTACGCCGTTGGCACGGAGAAAACGGCCGACGGTGCTGCCGAAGTGACCAAATCCCACGATTATTACCGGGTCGCGTGCGTCAATTATATCAGCTTCTTTTTCGTCGGCCGATTCTTTTGTGCCAAACCTGGGCAGCACAAGACGGTCATTGACCAGTAAAAGAAGCGGCGTCACCGTCATGCTGATGGCGGTCGCACCCATCATCATGTCCGTCCAATGGGCCGAGAGTATTTTGAGCTGTGATATGAATGCGAAAAGAACAAAAGCGAATTCTCCTACTTGCGACAATCCCAAAGTGAAAATCATATTCTGGTCAAAACTGAGGCGCGAGAATTTACCGGTGGTGAAAAGAACCGTTGCCTTAATTGCCATGAGACCGAAAACCAGAAGGGCAACGGTGAATGGATTCGCGAGAATTAACGTGAAATTTATGGAGGCCCCGACAGCAATGAAAAACAATCCGAGCAGCACCCCCTTAAATGGTTCGATGTCGCTTTCCAATTCGTGGCGGAATTCGCTGTTTGCCAGAACCACACCCGCAAGAAATGTTCCCAGCGCGGGGCTCAGGCCCACGATGGTCATCAGATCGGCCGTGGCGATAACGATCAGCAATGCCGCCGCCGTGAATAACTCCCGCAGACGTATACGGGCGATAAAGCGCAAAAAAGGTACAAACAGGAATCTGCCGGCAAGGACTACCGCGTTTGCGGCAGCCAGCAGAACGAGGGTCTGAGCCCATCCGGGCAATCCTTCCGTTAACGACGACGCATGCCCTGCTGAAGACACGGGGATCCCTGACGAGGCAAGAAGCGGCAGGAGGGCCAGAATGGGGATTACCGCAATGTCCTGAAAAAGGAGCACGGCAAAGGAGCTCCGGCCTGATTGCGTTTTGGTAAGTCCCTTTTCCCGGAGCGTTTGCATTACAATTGCCGTGGAAGACATGGAGAGAGCCAGCCCGCAGGCTAAGGCCGCCTGCCAGGGAAAGTCCAGTAATAATAAGGCCGCAAAGCATAAAAGGGTGGTCGCGCCCATCTGCAGTATGCCTGTGCCGAAGATAATTTTGCGCATCCGCCAGAACGCGGTCGGCTCCAGTTCCAACCCGATGAGAAAAAGCATCATTACCACGCCGAATTCGGCAAAGTGCATGATGTCTTTTCCCTCTTCGCCGACAAAACCCAGAAAAAAAGGTCCGATGATGATGCCGCCTATCAGATATCCCAATACGGAGCCCATTCCCAGCCTTTTGGCGACCGGGACGAAAAATACGGCAGCAGCCAGGTACAGTACCGCGTCGTGCAAGAATGAGGCGCTCATAAAGTTGTCCCCGTTTCTTCAGCGAGCCAATCGTTGAGGTACGCATAGTTTCGGATTGTTTCAACTTCAAATGCGCCCTGGGCAAGCCTCTCTAAAAGCGTCTCATAAAGGCGGGCATAACCGGCCAGATCGTTTTCGGTTAAAAGGTGGGTGCCGTGGACGGCAAAGGGCGGCAGGTATGTCATTTTGCACAGATTGGCGGTCTGCTCAAAGGGGGTGAGAAATTCTCCGATGGTAAATTTGTTGTGGCCCTGGGCAGTGTAGGCTTCTCTGGTTCCTCCGATGGTAAGCACATTGAAGATTAGTTTATCCTTAAGATTATTTCCGCGGCTTCCGTGCGCCCACCCGTGTTCCAGTACCATGTCCATCCATTGTTTGAGCAGTGCCGGCGCACTGTACAGGTAAAAAGGGTGATGCCAGGCAATGATGTCCTGTGCCCGCAGCAATTCTTTTTCACGTTCGATATCGACATTGAAATCGGGGTATTCCTCGTACAGATCGTGCAGTGAAACTTCGTGCATCTGTCCGATATTCGCAAGCAGAGCGCGATTGATTTTTGATTTTTCAAACCGCGGGTGGGCAAAGAGAATGAGGATTTTGTTCATAAATAATCACTTGGCAATTATATAATTAGAAGCCTTGTAGCACATTTGCAGTGAGAGATCTTTAATTTTTTTATTGACGATATTGACGAAACCTGTGCCCACAGATAATTTCTGGAAGGCGAAGGACCGCAGGCCCGGCGGATGCCGTCAGCGGATTTCTTCTGAATGAATCGCAGGACGGTTTTCTATTTTTTTTGTTCTGCGCCCTGCGGAAGATGACACCGGACGCCAGGCTGCGCGAGGATCTGGAGGAAGTTCTCAACGCAGCCCGGCGTTCTGCGGACATCACCCGTCAGTTACTGGCCTTTGCCGGCAGGCAGACCATTGATCCCAAGGTGATAGAACTGAATAAAACCGTGGAAGGGATGCTCAAAATGCTGCGCCGGCTCATCGGCGAGGACATCGACCTGTTCTGACGGTCCGGGACCGGCCGCATGCCGGTTTTCGTGGACCCCGCCCAACTCGACCAGCTCCTGGCCAATCTGTGTGGCAATGCCCGGGATGCCATCGGCGGGGTGGGCAAGCTCAAGGTTCTTTTCATGTCCGGCTATAGGGCAAACGTCATCGCTCACCGGGGTGTGCTGGATGAGGGATTGAATTTCATCCAGAAACCCTTTTCCAGCCGTACCCTGGAGGTGAAAGTGCGGGAAGCTTTGGAATCATGATGAGGCGTGAACGCGTGCAGCATAAAATAATCGTATGCGGGAAATGCGCTGTGGCGCTGCGGGAGTCAGCCGTCAAGGGGTGTCTGCTCGATGAAAAAAAGCGGGGGGAAAACGGCGCGTTCCCTGACGGAACTATTGCATGGCATGTGCCATGCGTGAATGTCGACGATATTCAGTAACTCCTTCTTTTAAACGTTTTTTTTGATTTTTTCTTGCTGCCGGAGTCTGCCTGGTTCACTTTGATATTTTTCCCGTCTATCAGCTTTCCGTTGAGGGCTTTGATCGCCTTATCCGCCTCTGAATTGTCGGGCATTTCAACAAATCCGAACCCCTTCGACCTGCCGGTGTAGTTGTCTTTAATCAACTTCGCCGTTTCGACGTTTCCGAACTCGTCGAACAGTTTTTTTAATGATTCTTCCGAGGTGCTGAAGGATAAGTTACCTATATAAATATTCATTTTATAATCCTTTCTTGTATATTCGAAAAAGGGTGCAGCTCAGAACATTACCGCCCCTGCGGTATACTGCAGGTGGGGATATTCGAGCTCCTTGGAGATGATGCCTGAAAAACAAAAGGCTCCCCCTTCCTGCAAAGGGAGAGACCTTTCGAAAAAAAACGATTATTTTACCGTCACATTGACTGCAGAGGGACCCTTTTGCCCCTGCTCGATCTCGAAAGAAACCTTGTCGCCTTCCTTCAGGCTTTTAAAACCGCTTGCGTTGATTGCCGAGTGGTGCACGAACACATCAGGTCCGCCTTCCTGCTCGATGAAGCCGAATCCTTTTTTGTCATTGAACCACTTTACGGTACCGTTTGCCATGAGCACATCCTCCTTTAATGATTTGATAACAAGATTTTAAACTGGAGGATGTTCAGGCACACCTGACGTGTTCCTTCAGAAAAAAATCGTTCCGCTTGGCAGGCAGAGCATTGTTAATTCGGGATAATAACATTTTTTTTGTCGAAATCAAGCTATTTGTGGGAATGTGGGCAAAATTGAAAATAAAAGAATCGGCAGTGCAGGGGCAGTACCCGAAAAATCCGATTTCCGCCATGGCGTCGATCAGCGGTTTCCATGTTTCCTGAAACGCGAAAGTGCTGAATAAAGTCGCATTTGTATGTAATAAATGGTACATATCTACCCAACTATATGAAACAACACCGTCAACCAAAAATATTTTACGGCTATGTAATTATCGGCGCCGCCTCGGTGATCATGATCGCGCTGTGGGGGATCTACTATTCCTTCGGCGTTTTTTTTAAGCCCATGCTCGATGAATTCGGCTGGTCCCGTGCGTCGATCTCGGGCGCCTTTTCGCTTTCGTCCGTGATCATGGGCGTGACGGGGATTGCCGTGGGCAGGATGAACGACCGCTATGGCCCGCGCTTCGTGATGTCCATGTCGGGGATATGTTTGGGCGTCGGGTACATGCTGATGTCCATGGTGCACAGCACGTGGCAGCTCTATCTTTTTTACGGGCTTATCGTGGGGACCGGCATGGTCGGAGGATTTGTGCCCCTCATGTCCACGGTAGTCCGCTGGTTTGAGCGTAAAAGAGGTATGATGACGGGCGTGATCGCAGCGGCAATCGGCATCGGCGCCGTGGTGGGGCCGCCGCTGGCCCATCGTCTTATCACACTCTATGGATGGCGGACTTCCTATGTCATCCTTGGGGGAGTGCTGCTTGGAGTGGTTTTGCTTGCAGCGCAGTTTCTCAGGCGTGATCCTTCAGAAACGGGCCAGTGCGCCGACGGAGCGACTCACTCCGCTGTCGTGAGAGATTTCGATGTGCAACTGGAAGGTCTTATGAGAAGAGAAGTCCTGCACACCGTGCGTTTCTGGCTCTACTTCACCATGATCATCTGTTTCGGTTATTCTGTGTTTTCGGTGATGGTTCATGCCGCCCCCCATGCCATGGAACTTGGCTTTTCACCTGCAAGGGCGGCACGCATCCTCGCCATTATAGGAGGGTTCAGTATAGCGGGGAAACTTCTTCTGGGAAGACTCGCCGATGTGTTCGGGAGCAGGACCATATTTCTCGTGGGATTGATCCTTATGGCGGGGGCACTGATGCTGCTGGTCGGCGCACGGAGCGCGTGGGCGCTCTATTTTTTTGCCGCGCTTTTCGGCATCGCCTATGGTGGGGGAGTGACTGCGGAATCGCCCCTGGTGGCCTTTCTGTTCGGCCTGAAGGAGCACGGGGCCATTCTGGGGCTCATCTCTTGCGGATTTGCCCTGGGGGGCGCGCTTGGTCCGTGGCTGACCGGTTATATTTTTGATCTATCGGAAAGCTATAGAACCGCCTTCATTGTCTGTGCGTTCCTTTCCGTTGCAGGCATCGTGCTGACCGTCCTGTTGCGATCGCCATGGCAGAATGATAGAGACAGCCGTTCATCGGGATCCCAATAAGTCTTTCATTTATTGAGCTCCGATAGCCGATTTGGAAAACAGATTGCGCGGAATCGGTCGCTGTGGTAAAAAATGCACAGTTCAGTGATTTTCAAAGTGCCTGTGAAGTGCGACCTACCACGCGCCGGAGTTGCGGTTAAGGGGCGTTCATGTCAAAAAAAACAGTTTCAAAAAAAGATAAAAAAAACAGTGTGCCATTCTCGCCGACGGAGGCGATTCTCGAAAGCATTTCCGATGGTGTCTTTACGGTCGATTCGGACTGGAATATTACGTCCTTCAATCGGGCCGCTCAGGAGATTACCGGTGTGCCGGTGAAAGAAGCGCTCGGCAGGCGCTGTTCCGAGGTGTTTCGTTCAAGCATGTGCGGCGATCAATGCGCTCTGCAACAGACGCTGAAAACGGGAAAGCCCGTTGTGGGTAAATCGGGATATATTGTCGATGCCGGCGGAAAGCGCATTCCCATCAGTGTATCCACGGCAGTGCTGAAAGATGCAGAGGGCGCCATGATCGGCGGCGCAGAGACTTTCCGAGATCTTTCCGAGGTAGAGGCCCTGCGCAGTGAGCTGGAGGGTAAATTCAGGGTCGGCGATCTCGCGAGTAGAAGTCCGCTGATGCAGAAAGTCTTTGAGGTGCTTCCCGCCATTGCCGCCAGTCCGAGTACGGTGCTGATACTCGGAGACACCGGTACCGGCAAGGAACTGATGGCCCGGACAATTCACAGCCTGAGTCCGCGCCGCAAGGGTGCGTTTGTCGCAGTGAACTGTGGCGCGCTGCCGGACACCCTGCTGGAATCGGAACTGTTCGGCTACAAGGCCGGCGCCTTCACCGGGGCGAATAAAGATAAGCCGGGACGATTCTCCCTTGCAAAAGGGGGCACGATTTTCCTCGATGAGATAGGCGAGGTGAGCCAGGCCCTTCAGGTGCGGCTTCTGCGAGTCCTGCAGGACAGGATCTATGAGCCGCTCGGAAGTACACGTTCGGAGACCGCCGACGTGCGGGTGATCGTGGCCACCAATAAGGATCTGGCCGCCGAAATGCGCAAGGGCGCCTTTCGGGAAGATCTCTACTACCGGATAAATGTGGTGCGTGTGGAATTGCCACCCCTGAGAAAGCGAAAGGAAGACATTCCGCTGCTGGCCGAACAGTTTATAGACAGATTTAACCGGCTGCAGCGAAAAGCCATTCAAGGCATCGACGCCGAAGCACTGTCGCTCCTCATGGCGCACGACTGGCCGGGAAATGTCAGAGAGCTTGAGAATGTCATAGAACGGGCATTCATTCTCTGCCGGGATGGGTTTGTCGGACTGCATCATCTGCCTGAGGAATTGACGCTGCAAGGTGTTTCCGCCGGTGCTCGTTCGGACGTGCGGTCCGCCCATGACCTTCTCGATGCGCAGGTTATTAGAGCTGCGCTGGAACGGCATCAGTCTAACCGTCTGGCTGCAGCAAAAGAGCTGGGCATTCATAAATCGACGCTTTTCAGAAAGATAAAAAAACTGGGAATTGTTCCTCCCCGTCAAGACGGCCGTTCCTCAAAATCAGGAAAAAAGAAGCAATAATGCACTCAAAATCAGTGTATTGAGTCGCTTATATGCGACTTTTCTAATTATTCGGCATTGCATTATATGCTGATAAATATAGTGATATCAATTTATTATATTCTTGTCTCGATGAGTGAATGGTATGGCACGTCTATTGCTTTTCATAAAGTCAGAACACATATAAAGGACATGCGCACGTGAGAGCCGCCTTTGCCCGATGGGAAAACCGCATTGCCCCGGTCTTTGATGTTGCCAAGCATGTACTGGTCATTGAAGTTGATTCGGGGCATGTCATCAGTGAGCGTCAGGAGATGCTTCTGGACGATCTTCCGGTTCAGAAAGCGCTTCGCTTGGCGGAACTGGGTGTGGGAGTGCTGGTATGCGGTGCTATTTCCCGTCCGGTGCATGAGATGGTTACGGCCTATGGTATACAGGTAGTGCCGTTTATTGCAGGTGATGTGGGCCAGGTGATGCAGGCCTGGTTGCAAGGGAAACTGCGGGGGAACGCCTTTGCCATGCCGGGATGCATCGCGGGGCGGCGAAGAGGCGGTCGAGGTATGCAAGGGATGTATCAGGAGGAATGGAAAATGAATGGTAGAAGAAGTGGAACAGGCGGGTCCGGAGGGGGTCGCGGTCAGGGTCGCGGCGGCAGAGGGCCCGGACGTATGGGGGGCGCTGCCGGAGCGGGGCCGTCAGGATATTGCCTGTGTCCTCAGTGCGGACACAGGGAACCGCATGCGCGGGGTGTCCCCTGTGTGGAACGCGGGTGTCCCCAGTGTGGGACCACGATGGTAAGAGAATAACAACAAGGAGGTGTGAGTATGCCTAGAGGAGATAGAACGGGACCCGCAGGAATGGGTCCGATGACAGGACGGGGAGCCGGTTATTGTGCGGGTTTTGGAGCGCCCGGATTCATGAGTGCAGTGCCGGGACGTGGTTTCGGAAGAGGCGCCGGCTGGGGTCGGGGCTTCTGGGGCAGCGGCTTTGGCGGTGGTCGTGGATGGCGTCACCGGTTCTACGCCACGGGTCGACCGGGATGGTGGGGAGCGTTCGGTGCATATGATGCGCCCTATTACGGACCGGAAGGAGCTTCGCGTGCGCCCGCCCCGGAGATGGAGAAACAGGCGTTGAAAGGTCAAGCCGAGGTGTTGCAGTCGGAGTTGGATTCGATCAGAAAGCGTCTTGATGAGCTTGAAACCGGCGCTTCGGAGGACTAGCGAAATGCGGCAAGGGAATGGCGGCTATGAGTGACCCCATAGTGTACCGGCCTATCGGTGTGATCCACAGTGAGCATACGGCAGCGGAAGAAACGCCGATACAGCCGGTATACGCCCGGGGGTGTAGGGGCAGGGTTGAGGTTTTTCCGGAGTATGTGGAAGGTTTGCGCGATCTGGAAGGTTTCTCCCACATATTTCTTCTCTATCAGTTTCACAGGAGAGGAGCGGTGAAGTTGCTGGTGAAGCCTTTCCTGCAGGACGTTGTGCGTGGGGTGTTTTCGACGCGGGCGCCCTGTCGGCCGAACAGTATCGGGCTGAGCATCGTGGAACTGATACACTGTGAAGGGAACGAACTTTACTGCGACGGCGTGGATATATTGGATGGTACGCCGCTTATCGATATCAAGCCTTATACCGCAAAATTCGATTACATCGTCACCTCAAAAAACGGATGGCAGGATGAGGTGGACAATGCTGCCGCAGGCAGGCGGGGGAAACGTGGCTATAAAGGGTAATGCGTTCCTCACAGACAGGCACGGCCTTCACTGCCGTGCCTGTGCAATATCCCGGTTACAGAGAATGTCCTTTTTAAATGCCCAGATAGGCCTCCTTGATTTTGGGATCATTCAGAAGGTTGTCGCTGGAATCGGATATGACGACGCTTCCCGATTCGAGCACGTAGACTCTTTGTGACACTTCCAGAGCCTTCGCAGCGTTTTGTTCGACCAGAAGAACGGTAATTCCCCGTTCATTTATATTTTTTATCGCCGTGAAAAGGTGTTCCACCATAATAGGTGCGAGTCCAAGTGATGTTTCGTCCAGAAGCAAAAGCAGGGGATTGGGCATCAAGGCGCGACCGATGGCCAGCATCTGTTGCTCGCCGCCTGAGAGCGTGCCCGCCGTCTGTTCTTTCCGGTCGTACAATATAGGGAAAAGATCAAATATCGTGGTCATGATCTCGGCTATCTTTTTTTTGTCCCTTCTGAAGACGTACCCTCCAAGCATCAGATTTTTATACACCGACATTTCCGGAAAGAGTTTTCTCCCCTCGGGACATTGTGAGATGCCGAGGGTAACGATCTGATTCGGGCTGAGATGATTGATTTCCCTGCTTTGAAATTCGATGCGTCCCGACGCGGGGCGCACCAATCCGGAAATGGCCTTGAGAAGAGTGCTTTTACCTACGCCGTTGGCGCCCAGAATCGCCACCACTTCTTTGTCATTCACTTCGATTGACACATCTTTCAGCGCCTGAGCATTGCCGTAAAATACATTGACGTCTCTGATCTTAAGCATGGTATCCCTCCCCAAGATAGGCTTCGATAACCTCCCGGTTCCTACTCACTTCATCGGGTGTGCCTTCGGCGATTTTCTTGCCGTAATTGAGCACCACCACCCGATCGGAGATGCTCATCACCACCCGCATTTTATGCTCAATAAGGCACAACGTGATACCCGAATCCTTGATTCTGCCGATCAAGTCCATCAGCGCGCCGATTTCCTGATCCGTAACGCCCCCCGTCGGTTCGTCGAGCAGGAGCAATTGCGGCCGGGTGGCGAGGGCGAGACCGATGGCAAGTCGTTTTTGTTCTTCCTGGGTCAGGAGGTCTGCCACTTTCTCCAGTTTTGCTTCGAGGCCTATAAATGCGGCGACTTCACGGGCGTTGTGGACACTTTCACGTTCTTCTTTCTGTGCGCGTGCAGTTCCGAAAAGAACGCCCATAAGTCCCGACCTGGTCCTGAGACGGTACCCGATGATCAGGTTGTCCAGGACCGTTTTTTGTGAATATACCGTTGTGTGCTGGAAGGTGCGTGCAATTCCCCGTTGGGCGATCTGAAAGGGTTTCAGATGGGTAATTTCTTTTCCGCCGGCAAAAATTTTGCCGCCCGTCGGTTGATGCACCCCCGTGATAAGGTTGAAAAGGGTTGTCTTTCCGGAGCCGTTCGGGCCGATCACACTGACAATCTGACCCCGCTCGATGGAAAAACTCATATCGCTGACCGCCGCCAGTCCACCAAAATATTTAGATACCTGTCGTGTTTCTAACATGGCTGCTCCTCATCTATGCTTTCTGGGTTGCCTTTGCCCACAAATTGCGCAGTCCGCCTACGATTCCCTCAGGAAGAAATATGATAAACAGCACCAGCATCAGACCGTAGACGACCAGGCGGTAGGCATCGAGATAGTGGAGCAATTCGCCGAGAATGGTGATCACGATCGCACCGACCAGTGGCCCCCATATAGTGCCGATTCCTCCGAGTACGACAAAGAGGAGCACTTCGAAGGTTACATGATGGCTGGTGATTTCCGGATCAAGAAAGCCGATGTAGACGGCATACAATCCTCCGGCGATACCCACAAGAAAGGTGCTGAGTACGAAGGCCAGCAATTTCGCTTTCATTGTATTGATCCCGATCGAGTTTGACAGATCCTCATTTTCTCTTACCGCCATAAGGCTTCTTCCCACGAGCGAGCGGACGACGCGGTATATAACGAGAATTGTTAACAGCAGAAAGGCAAGGACCAGAAAGTACATCGCCGGGAGTGACTCAAAAGAAAGGGAAAACCCGAAGGGGAGGGGAATCGGTGACGGCCCCGGGATGCCCATGACGCCGCGGGCGCCCTCCGTCAGGGATTCCCACCGCTCAACGGCAATAAAGACGATGACGTTGAAGCAGAGTGTGCCGATGGCAAAATAGGATCCCTTGGTTCTGAGTGTGGGGAGGCCGATCAGAAATCCGATCAGGGCCGTAAGCAGTGCTCCCAGAAGAAGGGCGGGCCAGAAGTTTATCCCCACCTTGAGCATGAGGAGGGCAGTGGCATAGGCCCCTATCCCGAAAAACCCCCCCAGGGCCAGATTGGCCTGCCCGGTGTAGCCCATGATGAGATTCATGGACTGCGCCGAGATTCCCCAGATGCAGATGAGAATGACTATATGAAGAATATACCTGTCCTTCACTACAAGCGGCAGCGCCAATGAAGCCGCAAGGAGGAGGACATAGAGCCACCATTTTATTGAATGTATGTTTTCTCGCATATTCATCAGTGTGACCTCGCTCCGAACAGTCCGGTAGGTTTGAAGGCAAGCACGGCAATCAGAATGCCGAAGGCGATGATTTCATTGAAATCGGTGCTTACGTAAGCGCCGCCGAGGCTTTCCACCAGACCGATCATGTATCCGCCGATGATTGCCCCGGGGATGCTCCCCATGCCTCCCAGAATAATAATGACAAAGGCCTTTAATATAACTGCGTCGCCCATTGTATTGTAGACAAGAAATATGGGAGCGATCAGGGCCGCGGCGACCGCCGCCAGGGCCGACCCTACGGCGAATACCATTGTTTCGACCCGGTTTACGTTGATTCCCACAAGCAGGGCGCCTTCGCGATCCTGGGCAAGAGCCTCTATCGTGGCGCCCATCATTGTTTTTTTGATGAACAGATTGAGCAGAACGATAAGCGCCACCGCCACCACGACGATAACGATGCGTTGCGTGGTGATGATGGTGCCTGCAATGTTGAATACGCCTTCGTTGATATTGGAGAACCTCTTGAAATCGGATCCCCAGATAATCAGCATTCCCGCTTTGAACATGAAAATCAGTCCAATGGCGGCAATGAAGGAATTCAAGTGAGGCGCTTTGACAAGGGGATGATATACCAGGCGATGCATGATGATCCCGATAACTGCGAGGACGGCCATGGCGCAGAGTATGGCTATCCAGTAATTAAATCCCAATGACATAACGCAGAGAAAGGCGATGTAGGCCCCCACGGTATAGAGAACCCCGTGGGCAAAATTAGGGATGTTGAGTATGCCGTATTCCAGGGTCAAACCGAGGGCCACCAGGGAGTAGATGCTGCCAACCATGATTCCGTTTAAAATTTGTTGCATGAATAGCGACACGATTAGACTCCTCCATTTTTCTTCAGGAACTGCTCCGTTCTCTTTTCCGGACCTCCTGTCCCGACTCTTGAAGGCCTCTTTGTTTCACTCTGCTGAATGGAGTATTTGAAGATGCCGTGAGATCGCGAGCGTCATATCGAGACGATAACCGGCGCAGTGTGATCATCGTCTCGATATGTGTCATGCTCTATCGAGTCCCCCGGGTATCTGTGTAAAAATTCCCGGTAATGTTGCGTAATGTTACTCTTTCCAGGCCGATGTTTTTCCCGGAGGATAGAATTCCTTGCCCCAGATCAGAGCGATCGGTTCGGTAAACTTGTTGTTTTTCACCGCCATACCAAAGGTGACGCCGAGCAGTTCTCCGTGGGGGCCGATGCCGTCCCGCATGGTCGTGGCGTACTCGCCGACAGGCAGCACATTCTGAATTTCGGCAAAAATTTTATAAGGATCATCTTTGTTCTGGGCCTTTTCAATGGCCTTCACAATAAGCCAGACGACTTCATAATGAGCGGCGGACTCGTAGGTGGGGACATAATCCTCGCCGTAGAGTTTTTTCAGGCGGGTGCCGAAGGCCTGGGCGAGGGGGAGCGGCCGCATGTCAAAGGGACACACTCCTATGGAATTGTTGAGGTTTTCCATGCTAGCAAATTTCGCCATTTCATCCAGTTTGATCTGATCTCCCAGAAGGAACCCACCCTTGAACCCAAGCTCGCGGGCCTGGTTGACAATCATGGCCGTCGGTTCGGATGGCCCGTACAGATTGATGACATCCGGTTTTTCATTAAGAATTTTGGTGAGGTAAGGATAAAAGTCGGTCACACCCATATAATTGACCGAATCCTTTGCGATCACCTCTCCGCCGTTCTTCTTCCATGCCTCGTCGGCGATTTTGGTCCAGGCAACCCCGGCTTCGTGGGTGCCTGTCAAGTGGGCGAGTTTTGAGCCGAAATCTCTTGCCCTCTTTACCAGCTCGACTCCATAGGCCAAATCCCCGCGGGCGGGGACGGAAAAGACGAGCTTGTTTCCCTGGCTGATGATGGCAATATTGGTGGTGTACCCGCTGATAATGAAACCTTCTTTCTCATTAATTTTTTCAAGTGCCAGAATGCCGCCCGAGTGCGGGCAATATACGGCGATGGGCTTATTTTTCGATATCATCCTTCGTACATTGGCGATGGTATTGGCCGGTTTGTACATGTCGTCGTAGGCGGTCAGCTCGAGGTCGTATTTCTTGCCGCCCACCGTGATGCCCCCTTTTTTGTTGACATCCTCGACGGCAATCTTGAGCCCTGTCAGGCAGTTGTTCCCGTACTTGGCGGCGCCGCCGCTCAGGGGACCGGAAAAGCCGATATGAATGGTGTCTGCCGATGCGGTGGAAAGGGCGCCCCCCAAGAACCCCATTCCGAAAACCGTCAAGGCACATACTGACATAACAACAACTGCATAGCGTGCGGTTTGTTTCATGATATCCCTCCTTAGAGTAAGTGTTCCCGTTTACGGTTTGTTATAGATGTCGTCGAGTCTTTCGGATTGCTTATGTAAAGCTATCACCTCCCTCCACCCTTCAGATAGAACGTCACTTTAGGGTGTCGTTTTTTGTATATGCTCGATCTTTAATGAAAATACATTGGCGCAGTCGGGATTGTCCATATAGATGCGCAGGTGACGGCAGATCAGTGTCGAAAGCTTGTGTGCCGATCCAACGAGGTATTCGAGTATCTCCTTGCTTTTCTGATGAGATTGACTGATTGCTTCCGCAGGAATGGAAAAAAGCAGATCCTTCTTTGAACCGAAACACTCATACATCGTTGCTTCTGAAACATGAGCCTCTCGTGCGATGTCGGCGATGATTGCCTCGTAAAAGCCCTTTTCCGCGAAAATGCTTTCGGCGGTTTTCAGAATCGGCAGCCCTTTGATTCTATTTTTGTGGATTTTTTTGTTGTCACGTGGTGTTTCTTCTTTGGAACTCATCGATATCCCTTACCTTTACAGGAAAAATGGCTGAAAGGCAGCCAAAAGAAAATAGACACGTGAAAGAACAGGCATCACAGAGAGACCGTTGCCTGGATTCCTTTTCCGTCAATTCCGGAGTAACAAGAAACCCGAAAGCAACTGAAAACACTAGATGCCTTGCGGCCTTGATCCCGGATCTGCCGGTATGACAAAATTCATGATTTTGTGCGATTCTGCAAAGATTCCAAGGCCCCACCACTATTCGGTTACCGTGCCTTTACCGAGTTTGAAAGTCAAGCATTATCTTGTACAGGCATTATCTTTTTTGAATGTATAAAAGTACATCATGCCAGATTATACATTGATAGCGGTAGGAGAACTTTTTTTTATAGTGAAATATCGATTGTCACTCGGGTGCGGGTTACATTGCGTCATCGCGCCTGCGGTCTGCCGAGATGAAAAAAAGGCCGCTCTCTGCACGGGAGAAGAACGGCCTCCCGGGTTCGACAATTGTAAATATATTTTAGCCTTTTGGGCGTCGCAAGTTATTGAAATTCATTGGTCTGACATCCGAAAAACCGAAAAACGAGTAGGGATGCGAATATGATTTTATTACTTGAAGGCGCTGGTCGTGCACGTTATTGGAGTAGACATGTACGTAAGAACGATGTCCCGGAAAAACAAAGACGGCTCCACCGTGACCTACGTTCAGCTCACCCACAATGTCCGCGATTCCAAGTCGGGTCAGCCCAAGGCAAACGTTCTACACACCTTTGGCCGATCCGATGATCTGGATGTGACGGCAATCAAGAGATTGCCCCGAAGCCTTTGCCGTTTTTTCTCCTCGGAAGTGGCCATTCAGACGCGGGCTATCTCCTAAGGGGAAACCGTTCCACAGACCTTCCTCAAAAGCGTGCCGAAGGGCGGCGCCTACCTTCTGCGTTCACTATGGGAGAGGTTGAGCCTTCATGCGGTTCTGAAAGATTGTCTGAAGGGAAGGTCCTTTACGTTGCCGGTGGAGTGGGCGGCCTTTCCATGACGGCCAATCGGGCTTTGGCGCCCGACTCCAAAGGCGGTGTTGAGGATTGGATCCGAGAAGATGTTGCTTTGGGAAATCCTGAACCGATTGATCTTCAGCATCTCTACCGGGCGATGGACGTTCTTCTGGGTACAGGGAAATCATCCATAAAGAGGAGTTTCCGAAAGCCAAGACCCAGCAGTGCCAGGTCCACGTGGCGCGGAACATATTGGCAAAGGTTCCGAAAAAACTGAAAGAGCAAATTGGGGATGAAGTTCGTTCCATGTTTTACGTATCCTGAAAGGCAAAAGCCCTTGAATTCTTTGAACAGTTTAAGGATACCTGGGAACAAGAGATTCCATCTGTGGTAAAATGTCTCGAAAACTTGTTGGAATCATGCCTCACCTATTTACAATTCCCGGAAGATAAATGGTTATGCCTGCGTACGACCAATGTCATCGAAGGGGTCAACAAAGAGTGTAAACGCAGGACAAAGCCGATGGAGATCTTTGCCGGCGAACGGTCCTGCTATATGCTCCTTACGTTTGTATGTTTGAAGATGGAAGTCCATTGGAGATCAAATCCCAGTTGCAAGGTGCCTGAGGACCTGACGTCATTAAAAAAATTGGCAGAAATAAATTTCACACAAAATAGTTGACAATATCGGAAAAGAAGATTTAGAAAAATAAATGAACGCATAAAATCCGTGACATGAACGATCAATTAAATCGAATTCAGGCAATCAAATTAAAAAGGAGGTGTTCTTATGCGGTATGACGAGATTGAAGAAGGCAGGGTGTATAAATCCAATTTGACCAAGCCGATTACAGGAACGGAAATTGATATGGTGGCCCAGATGTCGGGAATGGATCTTCCGGGATTTCTAAATGCGGATTTTGCACGGGGCTGGGGTTTTAAAGATCGGGTGACGCCGGGAGCGTATCTCATCGCCTGTATGATGGGCTTAATGGCGAAGCAGGGATTCTTGGCCGATGCGGTATGGTCGGGTGCCACCGACATTTCATTCAAGACCCCGGTAGTGCCGGGCGATCGAATTTCGGCCGAGGTTGAACCGATCGCAAAAAAAGCATCCAAACGAGGCGGCGGTTTGATCACCTACAAATGGCGAATAAGAAACCAGGATGAAAGTCTTGTCGCGGAAGGGATCAACACCTGACTGTTCCCCGGCACCTAATCATCTGGATGATGATATAATTGATAACGCAACCCCGAGCTCTTAGAATTCGGGAATTGACAGATCCGTTTTCCCCTCCGGCAGGGGAACGATCGTAACCGGCTTGTCGGTCCTTCGCATGACTCTTTCCGCCACGCTTCCCAGCAGGGAGTGGCTGAGGAATCCTTTGCCGTGGGTTCCCATGACAATGACATCACATTCATACTGTTTGACTTTCTCTAAAATCTCGATGGCAGGATAGCCTTCTATTACTTCTATGTGGGTATGTTCACTGATTACTTCCGGATGTTCTAAAAGTTCCCTGTTCCTGAACACTTCTATTCGTTTTTTCGCACGCGCTATCGAATCTACTATGAGTTTCTCGTAATGCCGCGGGTCCTTATCTTCGATATAGTATTTAACCAATGCTTCTTGCGAAGGAGGGAGTTTTTCAACAACATGGAGAAGAATTATTTCCGCTTTGTGGTTTTTTGCGAGATCCGCGGCGAAACGAAAGGCGTAAGCGGAATTCAGTGACAAATCCGTTGCGTAAAGAATCTTCTTTATCTTAAGTGCCATTTCAGGTCTCCTTTCTTATCTGTTCTAATTTGTGGAACGGCGACACAACCCACTTCATTCTAAATAACGAGAACGTTGCATACTCCCTACATTGTCATTGCGAGCGAAGTGAAACAATCTCATAATGGGGCCGCGGCGAAAGGCGCGGCCCCATTCATCCCGACCGCCTGCGGTCGGGATGAACATACTGATAATGAAAGAGATTGCCGAGTCGCGTTGCTCCTCTCAATGACCGTATTCGCAATTATGCAAAGATCTCGTAACGTGCTGCCTGTTTTTTTAACAATCGGCTGTTTTTAACGCCTTTTCCGCTTCTTTTCTACTCTCATACATATGGGGTATCAACTTCTTTTCCGCAAGCGCCTCTCCCAGTTTCATTCGCGCAAATGCGCTGGTAGTGTACCGCGTTGTGTTGACATAGAATTTTTCCACTATATACTTGACGAGTTCCGTGTATTCATCGATGAGATCCGGCAGGATGTTGAAATTGTCGTAATTGACGATCGTATAGACCCTTTTACCCACCGGTTCGAGGATGGTCCGCACTGCCCGATCGATATCCTGGATTTGCTGGCTGGATTTTACGTGATATCCCTCAAAGTTTACGAAGAAGAGGTTTTCTTCCGGATAATAGGTGAGCCGTTCTTCCAGCGGTATGCTCAGAAGATCGTTTTCAAGGCCCATCGGTTCCGGAGAGAAGATCCTTTCATCCATCAGCGCCAATTTTTTTATTATGGGCTTAAAGTCCATGAGCGCAAGAATATCTTTTTCAAGATCGATGCCCGGCGCAATTTCGATCAGTTCCATTCCCGCACTGGTGAGCGAGAAGACGCACCTCTCGGTCACGTAGCGTACATACTGACCCTGCTCGGCACTGTACCTGCCGCCGAAGGTCATATGTTCGACCTGATTGACAAACTTTTTTGTTCTGCCTTCCTGATCAATGATAAGCTTGTGATCGTCTACGGACACTTTCAGCCCCCCCGCCGTAAAGGTCCCCACGAATATGCATTTTTTGGCAGTCTGGCTGATGTTGATGAATCCTCCGCATCCCGCGAGCCTCGGGCCGAACTTGCTCACATTGACGTTGCCGTCCTTGTCTGTTTCCGCCATGCCGAGGCAGGTGATATCCAGACCGCCGCCGTCGTAGAAATCGAATTGATAGGGCTGATCGATAAGACAATCGGTGTTGGTGGCGGCGCCAAAGTTCAATCCGCCTGCGGGCACTCCCCCGATCACGCCCGGCTCCGCGGTAAGGGTAAAATAATTAAGGATTTTTTCCTCGTTGGCTACATTGGCAACCCCCTCGGGCATGCCGATTCCCAGGTTGACAATGTCGTTGGCCTTCAGTTCGCAGGCCGCCCTGCGGGCGATGATCTTTCTCGCGTCCATATCCATGGGAGGCATGGATTGCAGGGGAATTTTTGTTTCGCAACTGAAAGAAGGATTATAGATTTCTGCAAATGTCTGCCAGTGGTTTTCCGGATGAGACACCACTACGCAATCCACCATAATTCCCGGTATCTTCACTTGCCTGGCATCCAATGTCCCCTTCTCGGCAATTCTTTCAACCTGTACGATCAAAATGCCGTTCGAATTTTTTACGGAGGTTGCAATGGAAAGGTTTTCCAGGGTCAACGCCTCTCTTTCCATGGTGATATTGCCGTCGGTATCGGCCGTCGTACCTCGTACAAGCCCGACATTTATGGGTCGGAGCTTATAGGCAAGATACTCTATACCATCAAACTCGACAAGTTCCACGATTTCATCTTTAGTAAGATCATTTACCTTTCCCCCGCCATTCCTCGGGTCTACAAATGTTCCCAGCCCAACTTTCGTGATTGTTCTTGGCTTATGGGCTGCGATATCTCTGTACATGTGAGATATGACTCCCTGAGGCAGATTGTAGGCGATGATCTTGTTTTCCGTTGCCATTCTCCCCAGTTTAGGGGTAAGGCCCATGTGCCCCCCTATAAACCCCTTTAAGAGACCTTCACGGGCAAAGTGATTGAGGCCTCTGTCGCCGCCATCTCCCTGGCCGGCTGCAAAAATCAGGGTTAAGTCCCGTGGATGTCCGGTTTTCAAGAATGTCTCTTCGATCATGATCGCAAGTTCTTCGGCAAAGGCGCTTCCGCAAAATCCGCTTGTTGCGACCGTATCCCCGTCATTGATCAGCTGAATGGCTTCTTCCGCCGTTACTACCTTGTTTTTTGTCCGCATAGTGCCAAGGAGCACGGGGTGGCCGCTTGTCCTTACGGATGATCTTTGATTAGATGTCATAAAATACCTCCTCATTCTTGTCGAAGCCGCTATGTTGTCAACCTGCGATAAAGAAGTGCGTCTCTGTCACATCGGTGTAGGAGGGCTTACCACGGCCTCTCCTCTCAGTACGATAACTCCATCCTGGTTGGTGCAGGTGGTTTTAAGGCGCACCTTATTTTTTTCTACCATGATTTCAATAACTACAACCTTTGCGACGATTGTGTCGCCTATCCGTACCGGTGCAAGGAATTTGAGAGTTTGGTCGAGATACACGGTCCCCGGTCCCGGCAGTTTCGTGCCGATTACCGCCGAAATAAAACTGGCCGAAAGCATGCTCTGTGCGGTTCGGGTCTTGAAAAAGGTATGTTTCGCGTACTCCTCGTTAATGTGTGCCGGGTTATGATCGCCGCTTATGCCCGCGTAAAGATAGACGTCTGCCTCGGAAATTGTCTTCGCAAACTCCTCATAATCGTCTACTGTAAGCTCATCAATGGTCTTGCCGTGCATATGCCCTTTCCCTCGGAGAGATACAAGCGTATCGGTTACTGAATCTTGGCTCGATAATTATTCTAAGCAAATAACATGCCATTAATTATATTGACAGGGTATATCCTGTGAGAGAAAGAGTATCTCACCTCTCCATTTCTTCATAGCTGCAATATCATGTTGATGAAAGGGGGGAGGAAAAGCGGTTATGAACAAAAGTGTATCATTGTTGCTAAGGATGAAAGGATTCTTCCTGTCCCTGAAGCGGAATATTGTACTTCTTCATCTTTTTGTACAAGAGAGTACGATGAATGCCCAGGATCTGCGAAGCCTTTCTCTTATTATAATTCGTGCTGTGGAGTGTGTGAACAAGCGCCTCTCTTTCTGTCGCTTCCTGGATGTCTTTGAGGCAGTCCCTGTTTTTATTGATGGTGGTGTTTTGTTTTTCTCTATGCATGCCATGGGGGCGATGTCTCAGATAGAAAGGAAGATCTTCGACACGAATGGTAGTGCCTTCCAGCGATGACATTGTGCGCTCCAGTACATTCTGGAGTTCCCGAGTGTTCCCTGGCCAATTGTTAAATGTCAGGATTTCCTCGGCTTCAGGAGAAATCGATATGTTGCCGATATTGGTTTCTTCCGCAAGGTTCTGTAGCAGGTGTTTCGCTAAGGGGATGATGTCCTCTCTTCGTTCACGCAGGGGAGGGATATGAAGTGGTATGACGTTCAACCGGTAAAAAAGATCGATCCTGAATCTCTTTTCCGGTACCATTTCCTGAAGGTTCTGATTCGTCGCTGCGATGAGACGGAAGTCGGAACGGATTACCGATGTGCCCCCCACTCGGGAAAATTCCTTTTCTTCAAGCACTCTCAACAGCTTGGGCTGCATTTCAAGCGCCATGTCGCCGATTTCGTCGAGAAATATCGTGCCGTTGTCCGCCAGTTCGAATTTACCTTTTTTCCCTGTTGCGCTGGCGCCGGTGAAGGCCCCCTTGTCATATCCGAATAACTCCGTTTCGATCAATTCCTTCGGAATGGCAGAACAATTTATTCGCACCAGAGGATAGACTTTTCGGGAGCTTGCATTGTGGATGGCGTGGGCGAAAAGTTCCTTCCCTGTGCCGCTCTCCCCTGTGATCAGCACGGGAAAAGAGTTTGCAGCGGCTTTTTCGGCCTCTTTTTTCAGGGAAATCATTGCGCTGCTTACCCCTATAATGCTGTCAAAGGTGAAGCGCCGTGCGCGAAGGGTGAGAAGTTCTTTTTCGTATTCTCTTACCTTCGATTCCAGTTGAGAAAGTTTTTTGGCCAGCTTTGTTAAATCCTTTGCATTCTTGAACATCACCTGACCGTATACGGCGATCACCTTGTTGTCCCTCTTGATGGGAATACGCTGCACTACCATATTTTGTCCCATTATCAAATGAGAATGGTTGATCTCTGGTACGCCCGTTTTTGCCACTATATGCATCCTCGAATTTTCAACCACTTCTGTGCAGTGCTTGCCAATCTGCTCTTCGGGGTTTAATTTGAGGAATCTGCCGTAAGGTTTATTGAAATGAGTTACGAATCCTTCCGCATCGGTGACGACGACTCCGTCGTGGATGCTGTCGAAAATAAGTGAAAAGATTTCAAGCTGATCTTTTATGTGCTTTAAGGCCTTGCGTGCATTTTCTGATGTCACTTCTCACCTCTGTCCGTGTACTAGTGAATGATCCAAAAAGTGTAGCAAAGAACCTACATGTTACAATCGGTATACTTATTCGGTGTTATCAATGTCAACTTTTTTTTGAGGTGCAGCGTGATGTTCTATTGAAATTGTACAATAGACACGTTTTTCCGATTTACTAATGCATTGGTCTGAAAATTGCAGGGAAAAGAGCAATTCGAGGGTATCTGTATTTTTTTCACGTAACATCAACATACAAGAAAGAGGAGGTATCACAATGAGAAAGAAAGTGTTCGTTATTGCCCTAGCGGCAGCTCTTGTCTTTGGAATGGTGTTGGCTGCGTCAACGGCTATGGCCGCGGGAAAAGAACTGAAGTGGAAGATGACATCCACATGGCCGCCGTCCATCAACTTTATGGAGATTGACAAGGCCTTCGTAGAGGCTGCAAATCATCTCTGCAAGGGCAAGCTTTCGATTAAATTCTTCCCGGGTGGAAGCCTTATGCCTTCCTATGAAGTATTCGATGCGGTGAGCAAGGGAACCATTCAGGCTTCCGGTGACTGGCCCAACTACTGGGCAGGTAAAAACTCCGTGTTCGATACCCTCGGTTCCTATCCTATGGGGCTTACTCCCATCGACTACCTGGTATGGTACTATCATGGCGGCGGGAAGGCGATCTATGACGAGGCCTATGGCAAATACAACATGGTCTACCTGTTATATGGAGTGACCACCATGGAAAGCGGTCTCCGCAGCAACAAGCCTATTAATTCTCTTGCGGACCTCAAGGGGATGAAAATCAGAATGTCAGGACAACACCAGGGAAAACTCCTGAAGGATCTGGGGGCTGCACAGACAGCGATGTCAGGCCAGGAAATCTATCAGGCCCTTCAGAAGGGCGTGGTGGATGCAGCCGAATTCTCCAGTCCTTCCTGTGATTGGGGCATGGGTTTCCAGGAAGTAACCAAATTCTGGGCCGTTCCCGGATGGCACCAGCCTGCATCGGTTTTGGGGGTGATGATCAATAAACAGGAATGGGATAAGCTCGATGCCGATACCAAAGAGAACCTCCAGTACGCCGCCAAGGCGACCGCAATGGAGGAGAGCACAAGACAGTTTTATATGGCGATTGAGTACACTCAGAAATTCATCGACAAGGGCATAAAGGTTACCCGTTACCCCGATGAGGATCTGCTTACCATAGAAAAACTGATTAAGCCCCATACCGAGGCATCGGCCAAGGCGAACCCGCTTTTCAAGAAATCCATGAAATCTCAGGTTGAATACAGGAAAGCCTATGAAAGATGGCGTTCCATGGAAAGTCCCTTTAGCTTCGGATATAACCCGAGCCCGGACGCCTACCCTAACCTTGATTAATAGCGAAGGATTAAAAGGTAGGTAAAAACCGCCGTAGAGGTCCCCAATGCCGTTACGCGGGACCTCTATATTATTTTTTGATCAAAAATATAGCAAACAGAAATACAGACAATTCCTTGACACTCGGACATCCCTTCCAGCGTAATGACAGGAGCTTCAATGTCCATGGAGGATATCCATCAGAGTCGGGATGAATTGGTAATTTTAAGTCGTTCCAATCGTTACATGATGATGCCGATACATCGTGTCGGCATGTGCGGAACAGGACGGAGGTTCCTATGAATTTTGCAAAACAATTATCAAAATTCTGCGACGCAATCAACGAGTGGACAGGAAGGATCTTCAGTTGGGTTATCGTTCCTCTTGTGCTGCTTACGGTGATGGAGGTGATACTCCGCAGATTTCTCAACTCGCCCACCATATGGAGTTTCGAGGTGCTCAAGCAACTCTACGGCCTTCACTTTATGATTGTCGCCGGCTTTGGCCTACTCTACGGCTCCCATGTGTCGGTCGATGTCTTTACCATGGTCCTTTCAAAAAAGAAAAAGGCCATACTTGACATCATAAGTTACGTTATCTTCTTCTTCCCTTTCGTGATCGTATGCACTTGGCAGGGCTATTCCTTCGCCGCACGGTCATGGGCGATGAAGGAAACCACCTGGAGCGTCTTTGCGCCGCCGGTGTACCCAATTAAAACGGTTATCATCATATCGTTCATACTGCTTTTCATACAGGGGATATCGGAAGTTATTAAGAGAATATACCTCATTAAGGGGGTTGAGCTATGATAGATATGAGCCCTGAATTGATCACAATTCTGATGTTCAGCGGTCTTTTGATAGGACTGTTCATGGGCCATCCCCTTGCCTTCGTCTTGGGTGGATTGGCGGTGATATTCGGATATCTGGGCTGGGGGCCGTCGGTGTTTTATGTGTTTATGAATCGGATCTGGGGGACCATGGACAACTATGTCCTTCTTGCCATTCCCCTCTTCATATTCATGGCGCAACTCCTCGACCAGTCAGGGGTCGCCGAAGAGCTTTTCAAGGCCTTGCACTATCTGATGGGCCAGACGCGGGGCGGCATCGCGCTGGCGGTCATCGCGGTGTCCACGATTTTCGCCGCCTGCACCGGCATCATCGGTGCCTCCGTGGTCACCATGGGGCTTCTGGCAATACCCATGATGAGAAAATACGGGTATGACGAGAAATTGTCGTACGGTTCCATATGTGCGGGGGGGACCTTGGGAATATTGATTCCACCGAGCATCATGCTGGTCGTCATGGCCAGCCAGGCGACGCTTTCTGTGGGAAAGTTGTTCGCCGGAGCGGTGTTTCCGGGGATCATCCTTTCTGTGCTTTACTTGGTGTATGTGGGAGTGAAATGCTATATCAAGCCCGAACTCGGACCGCCCATCAGTAAGGAAGAGAGAGCCGGGGTCACCAATGCCCAGGTTGGCTTCATGGTCCTGAAATCTCTTGTGCCGCCTATGATTCTCATACTCGGTGTGCTGGGTTCAATATTTTTTGGCATTGCCACGCCGACCGAGGCCTCAGGGGTGGGCGCCTTTCTGGCCTTTCTCATGGTGATTGCCTACGGGAAATTTACATGGCAGGGATTTGCCAAGGCCGTGGTCCAGACGGCAAAAACCAATACCATGGTGATCATAATTCTCTGCGGTGCCACCTGTTTCACCGGCGTGTTTCTCGGCGTCGGCGGGGGCGATGTGGTGACGGACTTTGTCTTGGGACTGGGGCTGGGCAAATGGGGAACCTTCTGGGTCATGATGGCGATTGTATTTCTCTTGGGAATGTTCATCGACTGGATCGGCATCGTGCTCATCTGTTTTCCTCTCTTTCTGCCTATTGCCAAACAATTCGGTTTCGATCCAATCTGGTTTGTCGTGATGATGGCGGTGAACCTTCAGGCGTCGTTCCTCACGCCGCCTTTCGGATACGCCCTCTTCTACATCAAGGGCGTCGATCCCGACAGGATCGATATCAGAAAGGTGTACCGGGGTATTATACCCTTTGTGGTACTGATGGTTATAGGTCTTTTAATATGCGCGTTCTTCCCGGATGCGATTATGTGGCTGCCCGGAATGATTATCGATTAACCAACCGGTGTGGACATCCCTTGCAACTCCCTGCGGCTTAAGGGGCAGGGAGTTGCAAGGGATCGATCGATCCCATCCGCCCGCTCGCTTCAGGAAATAACTCACCTCCCCCTTCGTCTCTGCCAAGACACTTGCTTTTAAATGATGTTTATGTACAATATCACTCACGTCAGCATGAGATGGTTCTTTCTGAGTGTATAAAGGGTGGTAGTTCGTGAGAAGGGAGTTGATGATCCGTGGATAGCATAAAAATTGCCGTGGCAGGAGTGGGAAACTGTGCCTGTTCTCTCGTACAGGGTATTCACTACTATATGCACAAGGATGCTGAAGAGGCGATCGGATTGATGCACTGGGATATCGGTGGATTTAAGCCGGGCGACATCGAAGTCGTTGCGGCCTTCGATATCGACAGGAGAAAAGTGGGGAAAGATCTCCATGAGGCTGTCTTTGCCGGTCCCAACTGTACCGCCCTTTTCTGTCCCGACCTTCCCTCATCGGGAGTACCCGTACAGATGGGAAGAATACTTGACGGCATTTCCGAACATATGCGCGAGTATGAAGAAGATTGTACATTCATTCCCGCCCTCGATCCCGAACCGGAACGGGATGATGTCGTAAAAATCCTGAAGGAAAGCGGTGCGGAAATACTCCTGAACTATATGCCCGTCGGTTCGGAAGAGGCCGCCCGTTTTTATGCCGAATCCGCGCTGGAAGCGGGGGTGGCCTTCATCAACAACATGCCGGTGTTCATTGCCAGCAACGGCGAATGGGCGCGCCGCTTTGAGGAACGGGGCATTCCCCTCATCGGAGACGATATCAAGTCGCAGCTCGGCGCGACCATCGTACATCGCGTGCTCACCGATCTTTTCAAGAAGAGGGGCGTAAAGCTGGAGCGGACCTATCAGCTCAATACCGGCGGCAATACGGACTTTCTCAACATGCTGAATCGAACGCGATTGATTTCAAAAAGGGAATCCAAAACGGAGGCAGTGCAGTCAGTGGCGGCGCGCCGTCTTGACAATAAAAATATTCGTATCGGTCCCAGTGATTACATCCCCTGGCAGAGGGATAACAAGGTGTGCTTCCTGCGCATGGAAGGATCGCTTTTCGGCGATGTGCCGATGAATCTGGAACTCAGGCTTTCCGTAGAAGATTCACCCAATTCCGCCGGTGTGGCGATAGATGCAATCCGCTGCATCAAACTGGCGCTCGATCGCAAAATAGGCGGGGTTCTCGAGGGACCGTCGGCTTATTTTTGCAAGCACCCGCTCAGGCAGTATACCGACGATGAGGCCTATCGTATGACGGAAGCCTTCATTTCGAGGGAATAACTTTTTCCGCAGGAATTGTCACTGTTACCGCCAGACAGTGGAAAGTCGCGTCAGTTCTTTGCCGTTTTCCCTGTTAATGATGCGGTGGAGGAAAGCTTCCTTCGATGCCTCCTTCATAATCTGTACCTGCGACGCAAGGGAATCGCCCCGCAGGGCCTCGCCGAGAAAGGTCGCCTCGATTTTTTGTGGACGCCTCAGGTCCGCCGTTTCAGGAGACACGGAATCGAGGGCCCACTGGATAAAACAGGTATTGTTCGCGTGTCTGTTAAAATCGAGATCGTGGGGCCTTACCGTAAAAAAGGCCTCCCTGTCCACGCGCTCGACGGGGGGAAGTTTTTTGAAGGTAAAGGATATCTCCCTTGTGTGGTTATGGCCCTGATCGGGCAGATTTCTGTCCAGGCGCAGCGGTTTTCGCGATATGAGATCTATCAGAATCCAGGAACTCTTTGCCCGCGCAATAACTGATCCCGCCTGGTCCTCTATTTCGAATTCCCTCAGTTCGTAAAGCCGGCGATAGGGGAACTTCCAGGTACGGATGGTAATATCTTCCTTCCAGAGCGGGAAGGAATCAATGGCAAGATAATAGTGATACAACACCCAGCCCTGATTTCGGGGAAGAAGATCCCCTCCCGAAACTCCCAGAAGGGCTGCATGCTCCCCCGCCGCATCCTGCAGATAGTTGAAAATGGCGCCGACTTTCAATCTTCCGTCGGCGCCTATTTCGGAGTAGCGAATTGTATAGTGCCCGGTATAGATATCCTCTGACATTGACTCTTTCGAACTTTCTATCTTCCCTTAAAGAGAGGGTCCCTTTTTTCAAGGAAGGCGATCATGCCCTCTTTGATGTCGTCTGTTTTCATAAGCGCCATAAGCTGCAAAAAAACATGATGCACATGTTCCGGAAAGGGTTCGTTGTATCCCATGCGCATCATCCGTTTGGCCGCCTGAACTGCCAGCGGCGCATTTGCCGCGATTTCGTCTGCCAGTTTCTGTGCCTCCTTCATGACTGATTCCGCCGGTGCTACCTGCGAGACGAGACCCCATTGGAGGCATTCAGCCGCAGAAAGTGTTCTTCCCGTAAATATCAATTCGGCTGCCTTTGACCACCCGAGAAGGCGCGGCAAAAACCAGGTTCCGCCCGATTCGGGGAGTATGCCTCGCTTGGTAAAGGCGGCGGCCATTTTGGCTTCTTGTGCCATGATGCGAATGTCACATCCAAGGGCCATATCCATACCGTAGCCTGCCGCAGAGCCGTTCAGCGCGCAGATAGTCGGCTTGTCCATGGCATGCATCACCGTGGGAGGGGTGTTGCGAAGATTCAGATTGGTAATGGCGCCGCTGTCGTCGATAAGCGCCTCGCCACCGCCGCCCGTTTGCGCCTGAAGGTCAAGGCCGGCGCAGAAGGCACGACCGGTGCCGGTAAATATCACGGCACGCACTTCAGGGTCTTCATTGGCCCGGGTGAAACATTCCACCAGCGAATCAAGCATGACCGCCGATATGGTGTTGAGTCGTTCCGGACGATTAAGCGTGATAGTGGCGATATGCCCCTCTTTGCGGTAGATGACTTCTTCTGTGTTAGCTGCGGTCATTTGAGAGTATCTCCTTGTTGGTTTCTTGATTTGTTGTCCTGGATGCCAGCCAGTCGCGAACGGCCGGTCCCGTGCCGAAGTCCCAGGGGCGAAGGCGATGAGGCGGTACAATGCGGAAATCGGCCAGTTCTTCACCGATCTCAATGCGGCCCGACGCCTCGACATGATAGGCGATGATGATCTGGTTCATAGCAAAAAAGGGATACAGTCCGATAAAGTGTACCTGTTCACCCTTCAGGTTGAGCTCTTCCCTTATTTCCCGCAGTATTGCCTCATCCGTCGTTTCCCCCTTCTCGAGAAACCCCGAGACGAGTCCGTAAATATGCGCCGGCCAGCCCTTGTTTTGTATCAGAATCACATTCCCCTCGAGTTCTACAATAGCGGCAACCACAGGGACGGGATTGTTCCAGAATACATAGGGGCACTCTTCGGAACTGCAGTGAAGCCTTGGCACCCCGTCGATATCGTCGGTCCTCAGCACGCTCCCGCACAAAGGGCAGAACCGCATGGCCGAAGCCGCTCCTTTCCCCGCATTCATGATAGTATCCAGCCGAACCCCTTTCCTTTTATTTCTTTTTAAAAAGGTCGCCTACTCCCTTTTTAATATCATCCAGTCCTGAGGATGCACCGTCGCTTTTCAAAAGGTCGGCGCCCTGTTTAAGCAATTCCTGCCCTTTTGCCCCCAGTTCGGTCATTTTTTTACGAAGCATGGCGGTGTTGGAGCTCACTGATTTGCCGAAAGCGGCTATGACCTGCTGATAGGTCTGTTTAATCGCCTCCTGTACAGTCTGACCGCCCTCTTTTCTCCCAATATCCGTTAAATGGAGATCGGGAGCGGGTATAGTGGCGATTTTCTTGCCCCCCACAATGAAGTCGAGAGAACTGTTTTTGAGAATGAAATTGTTGATAATCACCTTTTTTTCGGGTGCTCCTCCCTTCTTCGTTTCTTTAGTTTCCTTAGGCGTCCCTTCTTTTTTGAATCGTGCGGCGTATGCATCGATGTTCTGCATGATTTTTTTGTGATTGTCACCGGCGAACCCTTCCCAGGTAATGTGTGCGCCGTCTACAAGAATATTTTTGACAACGATGACGTTGCCCAGGACCGAGTTGAGATCGACGGCAACCTTCAGGGTATCTAAAGAGAATGAATTGTTGTTGGTAAAGCCGGGAGGATTTCCCATGACAAAACGGTCCAGTCCCACTTTGCCCTGCAGGAGTCCGATATCGACGTTGTCAACGGTTACCGCGACACCGGTGGCTTCGGGGCCGATGACTTCGATTCCCGTACGGACGATTTTGCCCATCATCAGATACCCCGCTGCCAGCAGGGCGACAATCGCCACAATTATAACGATCACAATCGCGGAAATTACCTTTTTCATTGATGACCTCCTTTTCTGTCATTGCTGTTCGGAGCCGTGTATGTCATGTGTCCGCCATGCAACACACCACCATCGGGTCGGTGACATCGGCCTTCAGGGATATCCGGCGCCGGCAGCCTCGACCTTTACGGTTTCAATGCGGCCGCCGTTAAAGGGGGAAGCGCCGGAGGTGCAGACAAAAAGCGTGCGGCGGTCCTCGCCTCCAAGCATGCAGGCATAGGGTCGGGTCGAAACCCTCACACGGTGAGTGATCAGACCACCTTCACGGACTCGCAGAACTTCTCCAGTTTCCGGCGATGCAACCCAAATGCAACCTTCGACGTCTAGGCAGATGCCGTCGGGCGTGGCCGGCGCAATGTCCGCCCAGAGACGACGGTTGTCGAGAGATCCGTCCTCTCTGATGTCAAAGGCGGTAAGGCGCCCGCCGAATGACTCACCTACAATAAGCGTGTTTCCGTCTGGGGTGATCACAGAGCCGTTGGGGAAGGCCAGGTCGCGGGCCACGACGCGCGCCGATCCATCGGGAGTGACCAGCACGATTTCCGCCGGTGAAAAGGGATCAGGCCGGTTGAGGTCGAATCCGAAATTGCCGATGTACGCCCGTCCCGTTCCGTCGACGACCATATCGTTACAATGGTATGATGCGAGATCGTAAAGATCAGCGACTTCGGTAAGGCCTCCGGGGTCGAGACGCAGCAGTCGACGGTCGAGCATGGAGACAATTAAAAGTCTGCCGTCCGGAAGCCAGCCGAGTCCGGAGGGATGACCCGCTACAGGGACTATCCGTTCAAGTGTTCCTTCGCAATCGACCGTCATGACCACTCCCGTATTCATGTCGGAGAACCAGAGTTTTTCCTCGTGCCAGCGGGGACCTTCGGGAAAGCTGATCCCCCCTGTGAGCACTGTAGTTTCAAGAATCATTGCGCCCATCCTTCTCAATATGAGTAACGACCATGATATATACACCGTCATTGCCGCCGGTTCAAACATTAAATAAAAAAACAAATCCTTGACATTGTGCGTGTATAGATTTATGTACCGCGATTTATACGTGTTTCGTAAAAGGAGAATACCATGAATGACGAGCTGCCAAGGCAACTATGGGCGGTTCTGTTGGCCCGTCTGCTCATTCCCGTACTCTTGACTCTTGTCCTCTGTTTTTCCCGGGGCGGTATCAGATCAACTCCCACGGTGCCACACAATGCGGCACAGACCACTTATTCCACTCCAGTACCGGTTCAGAAAGAAGTATGCCTGCGTTCAGAAAACGCGCCTTTGAATCAGGCGCCGATTCAACGCGAAGAGGCGGATTCCCTTGATGAAATTATTGAGCAAACGGCACGTCGGTACCATGTCGATCCCGTGCTCGTCAAGGCGGTCATCATGGCTGAGTCAGGCTATAATCCCCGGGCAATTTCAAAAAAGGGCGCACGGGGGCTCATGCAACTTATGCCGGGTACGGCTGAATCTCTCGGTGTGGAAAATATATTCGATCCGAGGGAAAATATAGACGCCGGTGTAAGGTATTTGAAACTGATGATAACGCGTTTTGACGGAAATACCGAACTGGCACTGGCGGCCTACAATGCGGGCTCTAGAAAAGTGCGCATGCACCGAGGCGTCCCCCCGTTTCAGGCGACGCGGGATTATATCGCCAAGGTATTCCAGTACTACGAGCACTTCAAAGACAACGCAGAAAGAGAAAAGGCGTAAGCATCAGGTCATAACCCACAACCCACAACCCAAAACCCACAACCCAAAACCCACAACCTATTACCTATCGCCTGTCTATCGGCACATACTCTCTTTTTTCATGCCCCTTGTATACCTGACGGGGACGGTGGAGCTTCCATTGCGGATCGTCTATGCTTTCTTTCCACTGGCTGATCCATCCGGGCAGTCGCCCGATGGCGAACATGACGGGGAACATGTTCAAAGGAACCCCCATTGTGCGGAGCAGAATGCCGCTGTAAAAGTCCACATTGGGGTAGAGATTGTGTTCGATGAAGTAGGGATCGTGGGTTGCCACTTCCTCGAGATTCTGCGCAATATCAAGCAGCGGATCTTCTATCCCGAGCTTGTTCATAATTCGATGGCACATTGTTTTTATGATGGGGACCCTCGGATCGTAGGTTTTGTAGACACGGTGTCCGAAGCCCATGAGGCGGTAGGGATCGTGTTTGTTCTTGGCCCTTGCGATAAAGGGCGCCGGATTGCCGCCGCTGTCGTAGATCTGTTGCAACATTTCGATTACCGCCTGATTTGCGCCTCCGTGAAGCGGTCCCCAGAGGGCGCAGATGCCTGCGGAAATGGAGGCGTACAGATTTACCTTCGCACTTCCCACATGCCTCACGGCCGAGGTTGAGCAGTTCTGTTCGTGATCGGCATGCAGAATCAGAAACACGTCAAGGGCGCGCACCAGATCCGGATCAATCACGTAGGGCCGGACAGGGGAGTCAAACATCATATTGAGGAAATTTGCACAATAACTCAATTGATGGGAGGGATAGACCACTCGATGCCCCCGTGAGATTCTGAAGGACATGGCGGCCATTGTTCGTATTTTCGACAGCAGTCTGGCAACGGTAAGGTCTATTTCTTCTTCTTCGGAGCGTTCGGGAACGGCAGGATAAAACGCCCGCAGTGCGTTAACCATGGATGACAGAATACCCATGGGATGCGCGCGCCGGGGATAATTTTCGAAGAAGGCCCGCATGTCTTCGTGGACCAGTGAGTGATCGTTGAGGAGGCCTGAAAAAGAGGCAAGTTCGTGAGCGGTAGGGAGTTCACCGTGGATAAGAAGATAGGCGGTCTCCACGAACCTGGAGTTTTCGGCAAGCTGCTCAATGGGAATGCCGCGGTATCTCAGAACCCCTTTCTTCCCATCCATGTACGTGATCGCGCTTATACAGTTTCCTGTATTGACATAGCCCGGATCAAGAGTAATATATCCTGTTCTCTTTAATAACTCTGAAATATCTATGGCTTTTTCGCCTTCAGTCCCGGTTACGATCGGGAGTTCATAAGTGTTTCCATCAATAATCAGTGTTGCTTTTTCGCTCATTGCCATACCTCATGCACATAAAATGAACGAATACGTATAACAAAGGCAGACCCTTTTTACCAGAACTTTTACTCCCTTTGACGTTCCTACTCTTCCTACTTTAAAACGATTGCTTCTTTGTCTTTTCTGTAGTACCTCTCACCCATCCAAAGGCACAAGGAGTTCGCATATGTTGTTCCCTGCTCTTCCCGATCAATTTTTCAGGCCCCGTTCAATCGCGATTATCGGGGCGACAAAAAAAGCCGGATTCGGCAGCGGAATTCCCGCTTTTCTGAAGCGAAACGGCTACGGCAATTGTCTCTATCCTGTCAATCCCCGTGAAACGGAGATAGAGGGGTTGCCCGTCTACAGGCGGGTAACTGAAATTCCCCATCGCATCGACCTTGCGATCATCATCGTGCCAAAAGCGCAGGTGCATGGAGTTATAAGTGACTGTATTGAAAAAGAAATTCCCGCCGTCATTCTTGAATCCGCCGGATTCAGTGAGACAGGGTCAGAGGGGACGGTTCTTGAGAAAGATATCGAGACACTTATTCGCGGGACCGGTACACGACTCATCGGTCCCAATTGCGTGGGACTTGTCAATCCCCATGAGCGCTTTGCCTCAACTGAGGTGGATTTTGATGCAATTCGTCCCGGAAATGTTGGCGTTATTGCCCAAAGCGGCGTTTTCGGCAATATTGTCGCCGACTGGGCGCCCAGCCAGGATCTGGCCTTGAGCGGACTGGTGACAATCGGCAATCGTATCGATGTCGATGAAACGGATATGCTGTACCATTTCGGCGCCGATGAAAGAACCGATGTCATTGTGCTCTATCTCGAAGGGGCGAAAGAGGGATCTCGATTTATGAAGGCGGCCCGGGAAGTGTCGTTAAAAAAGCCGGTGCTGATCTATAAAAGCGGTCGCACCGAGGTGGGAAAGAAGGCGGCCGCCTCTCATACGGGGAGCCTGAGCGGTGATGATGCCCTTTACGAGGGGTTTTTCCATCAGTCCGGGGTGATCCGGGCCGCGACGTTTCAGGAACTTTTTGATATGGCCCGCGTCTTTTCCCGTGAACCGCTCATGAAAGGTCCAAATATTTCAGTGGTCACATCGTCCGGTTCCCTTGGTGTCATGGCCGCCGACGCCGCTTTTCAGCTTGGTCTGCAGTTTCCCGAACTGGGTCCGGAGGCGGTGGCGGCGGTGAAGAGTCAGGCCCCGGCATGGATGAATGTCAGGAATCCTCTTGACGTAGGGCCCTCGGGGCTCTTCGGCGTTGCCCTGGAGGCGGCGCTGAAGGACGAACGCGTGAACGGCGTTATCGCCATCCCGGTGATACCGGGCACAATCATCAAGGCTATTGTCGAGGGGGGTATCGATCCATCCATTCTATACGGTGAAGCCGAAAAAATAAGAAAGGCCGCGCCGGAGAAACCGGTGCTCCTCTACACCGTGGGAAGCGAATACTGGATGAGCCTTGTAAAGGATATGTTCGGCCCTCATCTGACAATTGTGAGTGCGCCGGAGACGGCTGCGAAGGCCCTGTGGGCGCTTTACCGATATCACACATTCCGGAACGAATCGACAGGCCTGTAAGTGTTGCTGCTTCAGGACCGATTGTGCAGCATCGTGATCTGATCGTTGAGTGTCCAGTAGTCGTAAATATACCCGATACCGACGAGGCCGCCCGTAAGAAGGTATATGATGCCGGTAATCCATTTCCCCATGTACATGCGGTGAACCCCCAGGATGCCGAGAAAGGTCAGCAGAATCCAGGCGATATTATAGTCAATGGGCCCCTTGGTGAAACGAAGATCGGCCTGGCGATCCATGGAGGGGATTAAGAAGAGATCGACGATCCAGCCGATGAAGAGAAGCCCCAGGGTGAAAAAATAGATGGTGCCCGTCACAGGCTTTCCGTAGTAAAACCGATGGGCGCCCAGAAAGCCGAAGATCCAGAGAATATAGCCTATCACCATATTATGAGTATTATTGTGTGTTCTTGCCATAGTGTTTCTCCTTTCATTTTCTGAAGCGGCCGAAATCCGTTGCTCTCTTTTCCATATAGGCTCTCTTTCCTTCCTCTGCTTCCTCCGTTTTATAGTATAGTTCAGCCGTGTTAAAGGCCATTGCCTCGGAACCGGAGATATGATCGCTTTCACGGTTGAATGAGGCCTTCAGAATTCGCAGCGCCGAAGGGCTCAAGGCAATAATTTTACGGCACCAGTTCTGCACTTCTTCGTCCAGATTTTCTTTTGGGACCACTTTATTTACAAGCCCCATCTCTTTTGCTTCCTGAGCCGTGTAGCGTTCGCAGAGAAACCACATTTCACGCGCCCTTTTTTCTCCCACAACCCTGGTAAGATAGGCCGCGCCGTAGCCGGCATCGAAGCTGCCCACCCTGGGACCGACCTGTCCGAAGACAGCGTGTTCCGCGGCGATCGAAAGATCGCAGAGGGCCTGCAGCACCTGGCCGCCGCCAATAGCATAACCGTTTACGGCGGCGATGACCGGAACGGGCGTTTTCCTGATGAGATCGTGAACACGACGAACATACACCATAAGCTCGGGACGGTATCCGGCGCCTTCCGCATCGCCCGTGTCGCCTCCCACACAGAACGCCCGGTTGCCGGCGCCTCGCAAAACGGTCACGCCGATTGATCGGTCGATCCCAATATCCTCAAAGGCTTGTGCCATTTCAATAAGCGTTTCCGTGCGAAAAGCATTCATGTGTTCCGGTCTGTTGATGGTAACTCTGGCAATACCTTCTGTTTTTTCATACGTAATATCAGAAAATATCATGGATATTCCCCCCATCCTTGCGGATTTGAGTGTGCAGCGGTCGTCTACGGATACCTTTGACAGGCTCGCAAAAAGTCGAAAAAGATGTTATTGCGAACAATTAAGGACAATACCGCTATCTGTGTCGATGTCAAGGATTTTCAGCATGCTCGTCGATGCGGCGTCTTTAATTCAGATCGGGAAGAGGCCTTTAAGAACATGAAAAAGATCGGGGAATCACCGATGCGGGAGTTACGTGAGATAAAAAGCGGCATTAGTGAATCTGAGTGGATAAAAGGATCCAGGGAAGACGACTCCCACACATGGAACCAACACCATTACCAACTGATTATAGAGAACGCGCACGAAGCCATCTTTGTTGCCCAGGATGACAGGATGAAGTTTGTAAATCCCAAGACCGAAGAAATGTCAGGGTATTCCAGGGGAGAACTTCTTACAATGGACAGGATGCTCCTTACCCACCCTGAAGATCAAGAAATAGTGTCAGAAGGGTTTAAGAGAATGATTGCCGGTGAGAACATGTCACGCATCTACCACCACAGAATCGTGGATAAAGAAGGGAATGTCAAATGGGTGGAACTGAATGCGGTCTTGATTTTATGGGAAGGCCGCCCTGCGACCTTAAATTTCGTGAGCGATATTACGAAGAAGAAGCAGACGGAAGAAGATTTGAAGACGAAAAGCCGGAACCTTGAGGAGACCAACACGGCCTTGAAGGTGCTTCTCGCGCATCGGGAGAACGATCAAGAAGAAATCGAGCAGAAATTCCTTTCCAACATTAAGGAACTTGTGATTCCCTATGTGGAAAGACTTGCAACGACGTCGCTCGATGCACAGCAGGAAGCATATCTTGACATCATCAGAGCGCATCTCAACGAAGTGCTTTCCCCCTTTCTCGTGACCATGAAAGCCCGCTATTCGAAGTTCACGCCCCGGGAAATAGAAGTGGCCGATCTTATCAGGAATGGTAAAACATCCAGAGAGATTGCTGTGCTGCTCCATGTGACACCCAGTGCCGTCCACCTTCATCGTTACCACATACGCAATAAACTCGGCCTGAAACACCGGAAAGTTAATCTCCAGTCCTTTCTCGCGTCACTTAGTTAGTGTTAGTAAAATGCTCACATTATACGACCATTTTTTCGTCGTTGACTTGAAGATTTTACCGCGTGATAATTATCAGATTGTGAGTGCAAGGAGGTAAGAAACGATGGAAGAGAAACGCTGGCATCGTCACTATGACTATAATGTGCCGCTTACAATCCGCAGGCCCCGCCTTGCGGTGTCCGATCTTCTCCAGATTCCCGCCAATGCCTATCCGGACAAGGCGGCGGTCCACTTTCTCGGGGCGGAAATCACATTCTGGCAATTGCGGCAGCAGGTGCTGCGCATGGCCAATGCCCTGGGCGCCATGGGGGTGAAGCAGGGAGACCGGGTCGGCGTGCATCTGCCCACATGCCCGCAGTATATCATCGCCTATTACGCAATACTGTCGCTTGGGGCCATTGTGGTGAATCTCAACCCTCTCTACACGGCCGAAGAACTGAAGGGAGTCTTTGAGTCCACCGGCATTACAACCCTGTTTACCGTTGATACGGCGCTTCCCACGGTGAGTGTCTTGTCAAAGAATGTGGAGGTTGCACGGGTCATTGTGACGCGGCTTCGGGATTTCGCCAAGCCGGGTGGATCGCAGAGGCCGCCGGAGCTCGAAAAGGGATGGCACTACTATTCCAAAGTGCTTGACGAATGCACTGCCACGCGCCGTCCCCAGGTGGCGATCAGGCCGGAAGATCCGGCCCTCATACAGTTTACGGGGGGCACGACGGGAGTGCCCAAAGGGGCCGTGTTGTCCCATGCCAATGTGATCGCTGCCACTGTCGGTCAGTCGCTGTGGACGAGTCCCATCGCCCAGTTGACACCGCCGGAACGCCGGTTCTGGATGGGGGCGATTCCCTTTTTCCACATTTACGGGAATATCGCCGTCATCAATCTTTCCGTGTTCAACTGTGCCACCCAGATCCTCGTACCGGAGTTCAGGATCGACGAGATGATGGATCTGCTCGCTGGCTACAAGGAGATTCTCGCCTTCCCCACGGTGCCCACGATGATTTCGGCCATTATTAATCATCCCCGTGCGGAATCAATGGGGCTCGACAGAAAACTGGGACTTTTGAATTCCGGCGGGGCGCCCATGCCGGTGGAAATCATTAACCGCATAAAGGATATGGGCATTTTCTACAGCGAAGGCTGGTCTATGAGCGAAACCACCTGTGCCGGCACGCAGAATCCCCTGCTCGGCCTTTCAAAGGCGGGCAGCATCGGCATCCCCGTTATTGATACCGACGTGCGTCTCGTCAGTCTGGAGGATGAGATTACCGAAGTGTCCCAGGGAGAGCCGGGAGAGATGGTCATCAAGGGTCCCACCGTGACAAAGGGATACTGGAACAATCCCGAAGAAACGGCGGGGCAGATAAAGGATGGATGGCTCTATACCGGCGATGTTGCCATTCAGGACGAAGATGGGTATTTTTTTATCGTCGACCGCAAGAAAGATATGATCATCGCCGGGGGATTCAATATTTATCCCCGGGAGATCGACGAAGTGTTGCACCAGCACCCTAAGGTCAAAGAGGCAATCTCGGTCGGTGTACCCCACGCATATCGCGGCGAAACGGTCAAGGCGTTTGTCGTGCTGAAAGAGGGGGAAAGTGCGACGGCAGACGATATCATCACATTTTGCAAGGAGAAGCTGACCGGCTACAAGGTGCCGAAACTGGTCGAGTTTCGGGAGAGCCTGCCACAGTCGGCCGTAGGGAAGGTCCTTCGGAGGATTCTGAGGGACGAAGAGGTTAAAAAGTAGGGACACTTCCCTATTTTTTGTCTGTAACCGCTTGATATAAAAGTGGAAACACAGGTCTGTCCGCAAAAAAAAATAGGGAAGTGTCCCTCAAAAAAAGGCGTTAAAAGCGCAAAGGAGGCACGTATGAAAAGTAGGATAGTCGTTCGTAAGAGTAGGCGAGTAGTGGCGGTTGGATTCTTGTGCGTGGTGATGTTGTTCGGTCTCATGATGTCGCAGGCCTTGGCCGTCATGTCGGGTTTTGATGCAAGCAAAATGTCGGACATGTCTGATTTCGATCCCAATAACCAGATCGTTCCAACCGGCGATACGATAAAGATAGGCCATTTGGAGACCTTCTCAGGACCTGGCGCCTTAAGCGGTGTTGCCTACAGCCTGGTGTTCGGTTGGGTTATACATGACATTAACAAGCGAGGCGGTATCCTTGTCGATGGAAAAAAGAAAAAGATACAGATTGTAAAGGCGGATGCCCAAGGAAAGCCGGCTACGACCAAAAAGGCGGCGGAAAAGCTCTGTCTTGAAGAAAAAGTCGATGTGATCGTGGGTGTGACGGGAAGCCACCTCTGTTTGGTCGCCCAAAACGTTGCAGATAAACATAAGGTGATTTTTGTAAACTATGCGGGGTATTCGGACTCTCTTATGGATGGTAAGAACTTTAATCGTTACACCTTCCGCATTCGGCAGAACACAAGCATGTTCAGTGCACTGGGATACTTTTATTCAAAACGACCAGAAAACAAGTTTTACATCCTCAATCAGGATTACTCATTCGGCCATTCCTTTGCCGATGCCTTTAAAAAGGGCTTGAAACAGTATAAACCGGATGCGGTTATCGTTGGGGAGGAATATCATCCCCTGTTCCTTAAAGATTTCGCGCCATATCTGACCAAGATTCAAGGTTCCGATGCAGATGTTATCGTAACATCCGATTGGGGCGCCGATGTTGAAAACCTCATTAAGCAGTCAAAGAGTCTGGGGATAAAGCTTCCCATCGCGGGATATGAAACGGACCATGTTTCTGCACTGGAATCAATTGGCGGACCGGCCGGAGTAGGAATTGTGGTCATTTCAGATAATGTGCTTACCATCGATACGCCCGAGCAAAAGGCTTTAGTAAAATCATGGAGTGCGGCATGGGAAAAGTGGGAAAAACCATATAACCATAAACTGTGGAAATACCCATTTGGTCCCATCGGTGCGGTTACGTCAATGGGGTATTGGCTCATGGATGTGATAGAACGAGCCGGTACTACGGATGCAGAAAAAATTATAGCCCTATGGGAAGGAGACGAATACAAGGCCATTAATGGAATGACCAAAATGAGGGCGTGCGATCATCAGGTCATTCGGGACATGTATGTGACGGAGCTCGGGTTTCCCACTTCATGGAGTGAGGATTATGCAAGTTACACAGCCCCCTTCGTAGTTCCCGCAGAACACTGTATGCCCCCGGTGCCGGATGATCTGGAGCGATGCAAGAAGTAGGGACACTTCCCTATTTTTCAGATAACGCGGGGACACATTCCTTTTTAAAATGTAAAAATAGGGAAGTGTCCCCGATGACCCGATGAAAGGTGCAGCGATGAACATGAAAGGGAAGATGTTGACAGTCAATGGGCTGAATTTACATGTGATTGATGAGGGCGAAGGCCCTGCGGTGCTTCTGGTTCATGGATTTCCCGATACCTCCTATGTGTGGCGACACCAGATGCCGGCTCTTGTGGATGCCGGGTTCCGGGTAATTGCCCCGGATGTGCGGGGATTCGGAAAGTCGGACAAACCGGAGGAGACTGCCGCCTACGGATTGATCAACCTCGTGGGCGATATGGTGGGGGTTCTCGATGCACTCGAAATCGAAAAGGCTCATGTGGTAGGTCACGATATGGGCGCGGCCATCGCCTGGGTGCTGGCCGCCTTTTATCCCCAGCGGGTGAACAGTCTCGTTCCTCTTTCTGTGGGACATCCCATGTGCACCCGGGAGCGAACGCCGGAACAGCGTGAGAAATCCTGGTACTTTCTCTTTTTTCAGTTCAAAGGAACGGCGGAAGCATTGCTGAGCCGGAACAACTGGAAGCTCTTTCGCGAGATATTGCGAGATCACAGCGAGGTCGAAAAGTGGATAGAAGGCTTTTCCGATCCGAAGGCCTTCACGGCGGCTCTTAACTGGTACCGGGCGAATCTCGGTCCCGAAAAAGAACTTGAAGAGCCTGTAACGATTCCCGCGATATCTGTTCCCACCATGGGGATCTGGAGCAGCGGCGACGCCTATCTGACCGAGCGACCCATGGTTCGCTCCGCCGATTACGTAACCGGGCCCTGGCGCTACGAGCGCATCGAGGATGCCGGCCACTGGCTGCAGCTCGACAAACCGGCAGAGGTCAACAGGCTTCTGGTCGAGTTTCTCCAGCAAAAATAAGGACCGGTCCACAGTTTTATCTTGCCTGGTAATGGCAGCGAATAGAAAAAAAGGGGAAGACACCACACTGTGTCTTCCCCTTTTGTGTGTTTAGCTAATCTGCGGTCTCAACACATAACAGACCAGACAGACCAGATAACTATATCTCCCAGGCGGCGCGTGCCCCCTCTTCCGTCGCCTCGATGATGCGCCGCGCACTCCTGGCATCGCCGATGACGGCGTGGGGAATTTTCATTGATTCAAGCACGTCCTTGAGGGTGTCCCGTGCCTTGAGGCCCACAGCCACCACCACCTGATCGATGGGTTCGATGGTGGCCTTTTCTCCCGCCGTTTCCACTTCTACGTTTCCGTCGCCGATGGAAGTAACCGTCGTGGCGAAGAGCAACTGGCAGTTCTTGTCGCGCAGACGTTTGTGAAGCATGTAGCCGTGGGATGTGATTTTCAGGACCGGTGAGCGTTTCAACATCTCCACCAGCGTGACCTCGGTACCCCGTTCACTGAGATAATCAGCGACCTCCATGCCGATCAATCCTCCACCGATGACGAGCACCCGTTTTGCCGGTGCCACGTCGCCGCCTAGAATCTGCCATGCGTCACAGACAAAGTCTCTGTCGATGCCGGGAACAGGGGGAATGATCTTCTCTCCGCCGGTGGCGAGGATTACAAAGCCGGGCTTGTCGTTTGCAAGCATGGCCTCCGTCACTTCCGTTCCCGTCTTGATCGTAATCGGGGATTTTTCTACCTGGGCGATCTGCCAGTCGATCCACTCCCCATAGACCTCTTTGTGAGGCGGTATGCGGGCGTACTGCGTCTGGCCCCCCAGGCGCGTCTCCTTTTCGAAGAGTGTGACCCGGTGGCCGAGCCGTGCCGCCTCGGAAGCGGCGATTAGTCCGCCGGGACCGGCCCCGACGACCCAGACATCCTTCGGCGTTGCCGCCGGTCCATCCGGGCGGATGGTTTCCTGTCCCGTTTCCGGATTGATGGAGCAGCGGATGTTGCCTTCTCCGAGAATCTCCCGTTCAATACACCCCTGATTGCAGGCAATGCACCGGCGGATATCCTCCGGTCTGCCTTCCTTCGCTTTGATCAGAAAATCGGGGTCCGCCAGGAACTGCCGGCCGAAGGCAACCAGATCGGCATCGCCCCGTGCGATTACCTCGTCGGCCAGCGTCGGTTCGGTAAAGCGCCCCACGGCGATTACGGGAACCGTCACCGCATCCTTAACCTTTCGTGCCAGCCAGGCATTGAAACCGGGGGCATACTCGGCAGGCGCCTGGGTGATGCCTGCGGGGCTGCCGTGGGTTCCGAAGGAGGCATGAATAATATCGGCGCCCGCTGCCACGAAACCGGGCAGGACAGACTGCATGTCGTCGGCTGTATACCCCCCCTTGATGGCTTCTTCCGTGGAGATCCGCACCGAGATGGGGAAGTCGGGTCCCACATTCTTCCGTACTGCCTCAATGACTTCTACAGCGAACCGGGAGCGTTCTTTGAGAGTGGCGCCGCCGTACTCGTCCGTCCGCTGGTTCGACAGGGCGGAGAGGAACTGATTGAGGAGATAGCCGTGGGCGCAATGAATCTCGACGGCATCGAATCCCGCCTTCTTGGCGCGAAGGGCCGCCGCGCCAAAGGATGCGATCACTTCGTGGATTTCATCGATGGTCATCGCCCGAGGTTCGCCTCTGAAGACGATGCTCGGTATAGCCGAAGGACCGATGGCCTTGTTCTGGCTGATCAAATAAAAGCTCTCACGGCCGGCGTGGTGAATCTGAAGGGCGATCTTGCTTCCCTCATCATGGACCACCGACACCAGTTCCGAAAGCCCAGGGATAAAGCGGTCGTCATAGGCGCCCAGTTGATTGGGACTTACAATGCCGCTGGGATGGACACCGGTGATTTCGGTGATGATCAATCCCGGTTTTCCCTGGGCGCGGCGCCGCATGTAGGCAATGTTTTCCTTGCTGACCGTTCCATCGGCATTGCCCAGATTCGTCCCCATCGGCGGCATCACCGCACGGTTTGCCAATACCATGGATTTGATCTCCAGAGGTGAAAAAATGTTGCTGAGTGTATTCATCGTCTGCTCCTTTGTGGGTTCTTTTCATGAAAGGTAATAATAGACCAGTCGTCTACACTATGTCAAATTTTTCTTCCGATTTGCCATTGCGAGCGGCCTTAGGGAGCGCGGCAATCTTGTAGTGTCAGCGTGTTATGAGATTGCTTCGGTCGTGATACTCCCTCCATTACAACACAGCCTCTCGAGGGAGCAGAGTGAGTTTCTACTATTAAGCAACGGATTCATTGTCTCACACAGAGACGCCAAGAGGCCGACGCATTTTTTATTTCCTCTTGCTTTCAGCGTCTCTGTGCGAAGTTCTGTTCTTTTTTCTGTACTCTGGCCAGGAAACTGTGATTTACTTGCTCTTATAGTGCCGATGCGTCGGCATGATGGAGCTTCTTACGGTACCGTCAAAATTAGAGATTTAAAACTGGAAAGGTGTGTGTGGAGCTTTTCTATGGAGATTGACTCGGCACTTGCAGGCACTGACTTGAAGGAATATTCGTTTACACCGACGTGGCGCGACACGATGAACTATGCCGCCGCCACAGGCGATAACAACTCCTGGTACCTCGATGACGAACAGGAAGGAGGGGTGATCGCGCCGCCCATGTATGCCGTGGCTGCCACCTGGCCGATTACGGCAGGGCTTGCCGAACATTTCGAATCAGCGGGCTATCCGCCCGAGATTGCCCTTACGGGCGTGCATTACACGGAGCACATTCAGTTTCATCGGCCACTGAAACCGGGTGAGAGACTTATCATCAAAGGGCGTGTGGCTGCCGTTGTGCCCCACAAGGCGGGAACACGCATCGTAATACGTTACGATGCACTGAATGATCCCGGCGGGGCGATCTTCACCGAACATATCGGCAGTTTACTGAGAGGCATTCAATGTGCCGATGGCGGGAAAGGAGGACGGGATCTTCCGACAACGCCTGCCTGCCGGGCCGCTGCCCCCGTTCTCTGGGAGGCATCCCTCCCTGTCGATCCCCTGCAGCCCTATCTGTATGATGGCTGTACCGATATCGTCTTTCCGATTCATACCTCCGTCCGGTTCGCCCGGCAGGTGGGCCTGCCCGGAATCATTCTCCAGGGAACGGCCACACTTGCCTATGCCGTGCGCGAACTTATCAACCGCGAAGCCGGTGGCGATCCCCGAGTATTGAAGCAAGTGTCCTGCCGGTTTACGGGAATGGTGCGTCCCGGCACGAATATCACCGTGCAACTCCTTGAGAGACGAGAGAGCCGCGACGCCAGCGAACTGTTCTTTGCCGTCCTCAATGAAAGCGGAACGAAAGCAATCAGCGACGGCTGTGGGAGGATAGCGAGAACATGAATATGGGTGCAAAGTGGGACTTTTTAATCTGCTTTTAAAGGATCCTCTGACGTTTGTATTGATCGCCGTGCCGCTGCTGTATTCGGTGATTTTTCATGAGCTGGCCCACGGGTGGGTGGCCTGGCGCATGGGAGACCCGACGGCGAAGATGATGGGGCGGCTCAGTCTCAATCCCCTGCGACATCTCGATCCCATAGGGACGCTTATGCTGTTTTTTGTCGGATTCGGCTGGGCCAGGCCGGTTCCCGTCAATTTCTCAAATCTTCGCGAGGGCAGGGCACCGCAACTTTTTGTGTCGGCGGCAGGGATCGTCGTCAATATGTGTCTCGCCTTTGCGGCGCTCTTTCTGCTGCGAGCCATGGCGATTTCTCCGCAGACTGTAGCGGGGCAGATGCTGTATTATTTTGCCCACATCAATATAATCCTGGCGGCCTTTAATCTGATTCCGATTCCGCCCCTTGACGGTTCGAAGATTCTCATGGGATTTTTGCCGCTCCGCCTGCAATATTCGCTTTCCCGGTTGGAACCCTACGGTTTTTTTATCATCATCGGACTGCTGTTTTTCGGAGTGCTGAATCCGGTTATCGACTTTTTCCGATGGATCATTCTGGCAATTATCGGAATTTTTCTAAATTTGTCTTGACTTCCCGATAAAAAAGCATATAGTCTCGCAGCAAATTGCACCCGGGACAGATAGTCAGTGGGGTGCGGTAAAGTATGGATTGAGACCTTTTGAAGAGCGAAATTGAATACCCCATTTTTTCTATCTTCGGAATTTTTCACACCTGTGGGCGATCCAGCTTTAGAACACCAAGGAAAGGAGGATTGCCGAAATGTGTACAGGTGTAGTAAAGTGGTTTAATGAAAGCAAAGGCTTCGGCTTCATCGCGAACGACGAAGGCGGCGATGTCTTTGTCCACTACAGCGCCATTCAGGCTGAAGGATTCAAGGTTCTGCATGAAGATCAGCGAGTATCGTTTGATATCGAGCAGGGCAAAAAGGGTCCCGCTGCTGCGAATGTAAAGATTCTGTAGGATCTTAATGTGTTGCATTGAAAAGCGCTTCTTCGGAAGCGCTTTTTTTTTTCGGATGTTGCTGTTTCCGATCCTTAACAATTGACAGGGGCAACATTCTTATGTAACTATTCGTTTCAATGGTCAAATTTTAAGCCGTCTCTCACGAGAGAGGTCGCCGGAAAGGCGTCCCAGAGATAGTATACATGCACATGCTGCTTCATGGACAGGTCACATGTATTGGAGTGTCATACTGGGAGTAACGGGGGGATTGGGCCTTTTTCTGTTCGGCATCCACATCCTCAGTGATTCATTAAAATCCTTGTCACTCGGTCTGCTGAAGGACCTTCTCGATAAAGTCACCTCAAACCGGGTAAAATCAGCTTTTGTGGGAATTGCCGTCACGATGCTGATTCAGAGCTCCAGCGCCACGTCGGTGCTGCTCATCGGGTTTCTCAACGCCGGGCTCATCAATCTGACCGCCTCTCTTCCCGTTATCTTCGGGGCAAATATCGGCACGACCATCACGGCCCAGTTGATTGCCTTCAAGTTGACCAAGTCGGCCTTTTTGTTTATATTCGTTGGATCGCTGATTTATCTCTTTGCGAAAAAGATCAAGAATAAACACAAAGGATCAGCGCTCTTGGGGTTCGGAATTCTCTTTCTGGGACTTGCGACGATGGGATCGGCCGTCAAGCCCCTGGCAGATAACGAAACGATTATCAACCTTTTTATCCAATTCGGAAAATATCCGCTGCTCGGAGTGTTGACGGGCCTGGTGGTGACGGTCATCCTTCAGAGCAGCAGTACGACTATCGGCATGGTTATTGCCTTTGCCTCAGCGGGATTGCTCGATCTTCCCTCTTCGATTTACCTGGTGCTGGGGGATAACATAGGGACCTGCGTTACCGCAGTTATTGCCAGTGTGGGAGGTAAGCTGGTAAGCAGAAAGCTCGCGCTGGGGCACACCCTTTTCAATGTGGTCGGCACGTTGATCGCCTTGCCCTTTATATCGTTGTATGTGCATTACATGCCCATGCTTTCGGGTGATGTTGCCCGGCAGATCGCCAATACCCACACCATCTTCAATGTGATTAACACGATCGTGCTTCTTCCCTTTGTGCCCCTTTTTATCAAACTTCTGGACAAGCTGGTGCCGGGAGAGGATTACGAAAAGAAAACGGGGGGCTATCTTGCCGTCACCCTGCTGGCCACGCCAAATCTCGCCATCAAAGCCGTGATCAAGGAATTGGGCGTAATGCTGGATATCTGTCGCGAAATGCTGGAAAAGGCGGAGCAGTGTTCTCTCATGTATAATCACAAACTGAAAAATGAAGTCACCATCGACGAAGAGTCCGTTGACGAGATGCAGAAGAGCATCACCAATTATCTCGTGGAAATTACCCAGGCGGGTCTTACGGATAAACAGCGACGTCTGATCCCGGCGCTTCTCCACAGTGTCAATGATGTGGAAAAAGTAGCTGATTATTGTGAGGATATCGTGATCCTCGCCCAGCGGACCTATGAAAATAATCTCTCCTTTTCTTCCGGGGCGGAGGATGAAATGAGACGGCTCTTCGACAAGACAAAGGTCCTGATGGAATACACGAAAAAGGCGATTGCCGACAACGACCAGAAGGCCGCCCTTATCACACTGAACATAGACCGTGAAATAGATGCATTAATCGCACAATACAAGCTCAACCATCTCACCAGGCTTGAGGAGAGAATTTGTGTCAGCGATGCCGGCCTGGTGTACTCCGACCTCCTGACGAACCTTGAACGGTTGAACGATCACCTCTGTAATATTACCAAAGGGATCCTTCATATAGGCAAGCGATAAATAGGGAGATGGTCAAAAGGGAACACATGAAGGCAATAGTATCTATAGTACTGATCTCGTTTATCTTGCTTGGTCCTGCCTGGGCCTCGGCGCCGCTTGAAACCCCGCCGGGAGGGGAGTCTGAAACCATTCTCAACACCGCCGCGTATTATATCGATACCGTGCTGGTCCATACCCTGGCCTCTCTTGATCTGGTTGCCTCCAGCCCGGAGGCCCGTTGCGGCGACTGGCAGGGGATCAAGACGTACCTGCGCAGGCTCGCATCGATCGTACCGGGCGTCTATTTTTTCGTCCTGCCCGATGGAAACTACTACAGCGTAGAAAAAGATTACACCAATCTCAACCTGCGCAATCGTGGATACTTCAGTGCTCTTTTTGCCGGCAACCAGGTAAAGGGGTATCCGATTTACAGCCGTTCCACGGGTAAAAAATCGGCCCTCATGGCGGCGCCCATTATGGTTGACGGCAAGGCGACGGGGGCGCTCGGCGCCTCGGTCTTCCTGGAAGAGCTGCGCCTGGCGCTCAGCCGGATGCTCGTCCTTCCGAGTAACTATACATGGTTTGTCCTGAATGAGAAGGGTAACACGATGCTGGACAGGGACAGTGATTTCATCTTTATGAATCCCCTTGCCGGCGGAAGTCCTTCCCTGCGCGAGGCGGTTTCTGAAGCGCTGAATTGTGATAGCGGTGTGATGCATTACGAACTTGACGGGATCATACGGAACGCCCGCTATCGGAAGTTGCCGACCATGGATTGGTGGATGGTTCTGGCAAAAATGGAGGGAGCGGAGATGCCTGCGCCGATTCCCCTGAAGCTTTCGCTCGAACGTTTTGTCCCGGCCTTGCGTGACAGTCTTCATCGGATCGACGGTTCTCTTAAGAGGGCGATTGAAAAAAGCGCCGTCGACGTCACACAGGAAGATGAAATCAGAAGGCTCCTGAGCGACATTATCGGGGAGAACCCCGCCGTGGTCAATGCCTGTTACGTAGATTCCCGGGGCGTCATGCGCCAGATAGAACCGCGGGACTACATGAATTTTGAGAACAGTGACATCAGCGCCCAGGAACATGTCGGCGCCATGAGGAACACACCGCAGCCGATTTTCAGCAATGGGTTTACGGCGGCCGAAGGATTCCTCGCGATGAGTGTGGCCCGTCCGTTGTACGATGCGAAGAAGAAAAACGTGGGATCCGTGAGTGTACTGCTGCGCCCCGAACTGCTCGTGGCGCCCCTTCTCAAGACGAGTGCGATGCCGGACGACCACGAACTCTGGATCATACAGACCGATGGAATGATCATATACGACAAGGATTCTGAAGAGATCGGCAGGATGCTGTTCAGTGATCCTCTGTATGCAAAACACGAAAGTCTGCTCGCGCTGGGCAGGAAAATCGTATCCGTTCCTGAAGGAAAGGACCACTACATTTTCCTTGCGCCCGGCTTGCGTGAAAAAGTGATCAAACATGCCGTCTGGCAGACCGTCAGGCTGCATGGGCAGGAATGGAGAGTGGTCCTGGCCTATCGGCCTTATGAGTAAGAGATCGGGGGTATGGCCGTCATCAGCATCGGAGGCGCGATCAAATTCGGTCTGATTCCGCCAATGACGGGCCGTGGATTCACATCAAACATGAAATTTTCCAATATGATAGATTGTTCCAGAGGAAATGAATGGGAAATCGTGGGGAATGTAGAAAATATGAAAGACGACGATACGAAAAAAGGGCAATGTGACGAGGGCGTGAGTATCGATCCGGGACAAAGCGATCACGAGCGCAATAGGGTCGAAGAGGCGTTGCGTGAAAGCGGCGAGATACTTTTCAGGAATGTCTTTGAGAACCATGCCGCCGTCAAACTGCTCATTGATCCCGATACCGGGGACATTCTCGATGCCAACAAGGCGGCGGTCACCTATTACGGCTGGTCAAAAGAACAATTGCGCCGGATGAAGATTCAGGATATCAATACTCTCCCGCCTGACGACGTGAAGCGCGAGATGGAAAAAGCCAGAAAGAGTCAACGCATCTATTTCGAGTTCCGCCACCGACTGGCCAACGGTGAAGTTCGCGACGTGGCGGTCTACAGCAACAACATCACCGCCACTGAAGGCAAAGCGATCCTTCATTCTATTATTCACGACATTACAGAACACAAAAAGACAGAGGAAGAGCGGGAAAAGCTTATCCGGGAACTGAAGGAAGCAATCGATAAAATAAAAACTTTGCACGGCATGCTCCCTATCTGCGCCTCATGCAAAAAAATACGGGACGACAAAGGGTACTGGAAACAGATAGAGGAGTATCTCAGAGACCACTCGGAGGCGGAATTCAGCCACTCCATCTGTCCCGACTGTGCAAAAAAATTGTATCCGGAATTCTACCAGGAGGAATAATATTAAGACATTGCCTGATACTCTCTCTTTCAGGAGGCAGCCTATGAAAACAACAATGGTCATCCCTTCCTACTGGACACGGGAACGTGCGCTTGGGACGAAAGAAACCGACGCGGTGTACGATCATCCCACTCCCCTTGACGAGGAAGGAACACTCAAAAGGACTCTCGAAAGCGTCAGTGTTCTCGAAGACAAGGATTTCAATCTGATCGTGATCGCCGTTGCCGCCAATCACGACATTGCAGAAAGAGTGGAAGATAAGGTGTCCCATATTATTGCATCCGTTCCTTCCCACGTCCCCACCTATCTCTTCAGCCACTCACACCTAAGGCACGTGCATCAATTGTTGAAAGAGGCTGGTGGCGAGCGGTTCTGTGAACTCCTCAGCCTCAAGGGCTACTCAAACATACGCAACCTGTGCCTGTTCCTGCCCCACGTGATGGGTTCCGACATTGCCGTACTCATAGACGATGACGAGGTTTTCGAGGATCCCGCCTTTATGCGAAAGGCGCGTGAGTATATCGGAAGAACGCTGGATGGTGAATTTATCGGCGCCGTTGCCGGCTACTACCTTCAGCCCGATGGAGAGTGGCGGGTCACACGGATGAAACGTGAATGGATGCACCATTGGGACAAGGTAGACAGAATGAACGAGGCCTTTGAGCAGACGATTGGCAGGGCGCCGAGGCTGAAAAAAACCTCCTTTGTCTTCGGCGGGAATATGGTGATTCACCGGGATATTTTTACCCGCATTCCATTCGACCCGAACGTGACGCGGGGAGAAGACATAGATTTTCTTATCAACATGCGAATGTTCGGACACACGTTCTTTCTTGACAACACACTTTCCATCAAACACCTGCCACCTCCCAAGTCTCATCCGACCTGGAAACAGCTTCGGGAGGATATTTACAGATTTCTCTTTGAGAGGGCAAAGCTCCGCGGTCAGGATGGCGCCATGAAGGGTATGTGCCATGTGTCGGCTGAAGAACTGTCTCCTTACCCCGGTGCATTTTTAAAGGACGACCTTGAGGAGAAAATAACAAACGCCTGCATGGTTCTGGCAGAAGACTACCGCGCCGAGGGCAAAGAGAATGACATGTCCGAAACGCTCAAGAATATTGATATTGTAAGGAAAAGCGCTCTTGCTGAAAAGGACGCCTTTCACCAACTTGTTGATTTTCAGAAGACATGGGAAGATATGATGATGGTTTCATCAGAAGAAGCGCTGCGGTCAGTATTAATGGCGCGATTTGTTCCCGGTCAATAGACAAGGGAGAAGTCAAGAAATAGGTATGGTGTCCCCGGATTTTAGTTCTTTGATGGCACTCGACTTGCCGATAACAATCAGACAATCGCCCTTCTGAAAGCGCTCCGCAGGGTTTATTGTCGTAATCTGATCCTGGCCTCTGCGTATGCCGACCAAAGTCGCGCCGAACTTTTGCCGAAAGTGAAGCTCCGCCAAAGACTTGCCTGAAAGGTCCGAATTTTCCGACACCTTGATCTCAGCAATTTCAAAGCGGTCCGTGTCTTCTGCGTTTCTCTGCGCTTCAAATTGATTAAGTATGGTTTCAGACTCCTTCAAGCCAGCCGGATGTCCCATAAGGAGTAGCCGGTCGGCCGGGAAAATCCTGAAATCCGGATTCGGCTCATGGAAGGTGTATCCTCCTCGACTGACCGCCAGAATAGATATTCCCAAAGTCGACAGAGGGAGTTCTCTTATGGTCTGCCCGGCGGCCGAAGCATCCGAACGAATACGCACCTCGAGAAACGAGACAGGCCAATCAATGCTTTCCGGAAGGAAATCCATCGCATAGGTCAACGAATCGGCCGCTTGTTCCGTTGCATCCTTAAAAGGCCGAAATACCAGATTGGCGCCAGCTTTTTCGAACTCAGCGGCTTCCTGACTGCTCGTCGCAGTCAAGACCACTTTTCCAGCATAGCCGTCCTTCTTAAGATTATGGATTAGTGCCAAATTCATCTCTTTGGAGCGAACGGTGCTGATAACCCATCGCGCCTTTTTCAACGGCAATTGCTCATGCATTTCCGGGTCCGCGATGTCCCCGTAAAGAACAGGCACCCCTTTCTTGCGCCACCTATCTAAAGTGACGGGATCGAAGTCGATCCCCACTATGGCATTTTTTCGCCGGAGAAGGTGTTCCATCAGCCCGCTGCCATAATTACCCAATCCCACTAAAATGACGTCGACTGCTCCGATTTCCACGAAGGTATCTATGTCCGCCTCCCGGTAAGGATTGCGCCTTTCGAAAATTTTCAAGGGGGAGGAGAGAACACGATAAAGCGGGTAGGAATAGATTATTATGTAGGTGGACAGGAATATGGTCACCACCCCCACGAGGGTGATCAGCCCCATTGTTGCTTCGGTAATGTGGCCGATACTCAGCCCCAGGGCCGCCAAAATAAGCGAAAACTCGCTGATCTGGGCTACCGTGAGACCGGCGAGAAAACCGGTGCGACGGCGATATCCCATGGCTCCCATGATGATCAGAACAATGAGCGGGTTGCCGACGAGCACAAAGAGGGAAAAAACAAGCGATGCGCCTATTTGCGAGCCCACCATGGACCAATCCAAACGTGCGCCAAGATCGATGAAGAAAAACAAAAGGAGAAAATCCCGGAGGCTTGTCAGCCGTGCACCGATAGCATCCCGGTATGGTGTGGATGCCAGTGAAACTCCAGCCAGGAATGCACCGACCTCCTTGCTGAAGCCCAAGAGCTCGCTTCCCGCTCCGAGAATGACAGCCCATGTGATGGCGAATAGCGTCAACAGTTCCAGCGAATGAGAGAGACGCTGGGTCAGGTAAGGAATGACATATCTCATCAGCAGAGCGACCACACCCAACAGTCCCACGCCTTTTGCGCCGATCATCAGGAACGAGAGATATCCCGACCCCTCGCCGCTGATAGATGACCCCAGTGTCGTCAGCCCGACCAGCGCCAGGATGGCGGCGATATCCTGAACTATCAGAAAGCCAAGAGCGATCTGACCATGAAGAGAGTCGATTTCTTTTTTGTCGGACAGGAGCTTTACGATGATGATTGTACTTGAAAAAGTAAGCGCAACCGAAACGTAAGCCGCACTGAGATATGACATGTCCATGGCAAGGGCAATGACAAACCCGATAATCGATGTAAACACGATCTGCCCGAGGCCGGTCGCCAGAGCGACGGGCCCGGTTGTCCGAATCAGATTAAGATCGAGTTTGAGCCCAACAATAAACAGCAGAAGGGCTATGCCGATATGGGCCAGGAGTTCAATCTGCTCATAACTGTGTATGATGCCAAATAGCGACGGACCGGCCAGAATGCCCGTTACCAGAAACATGATGATCAAGGGCTGCCGTAATTTCTGCCCTATGATCCCTGTCACCGTAGCAATGCCAAGTATAGCTGCTATTTCAATGAATACATTTTCACCCAACATGCGTACAACTCCTAAAATATGGGGACACCATACCTATTTATCTGTATCTTTCGGTTTTCTTCCCGCCTTCTTCGGCTGCAAGAGACGATCCAGGAAGTTCTCCAGACCTTCGATAAAACGTATGCTGCCAAGCGGCCGACCTGTCTGTTCATGTCTCTGCAGCTCTGTGATCTCTTCTTCCCCGGCCGTGATATGCAAAAAATCCTCCCACATGCCTCCGGCTATCTGCAGCAGCGGGGCAACCTTCACAAGTGTATCATCATGACCTGACATATGTGGCGATGCGCTGCTCCACAGCCATTTTTCCGGTTTTGTCACAAGCCCTGCCCTGACAGGATTCATCTCGACGTAGCGGGCACAGGCGAGCAGATATTGCTCATCCATGACATAGGAAGCAAATCTTCCCTGCCAGAGATGTCCTCTCCAGCCTTCTCGGAAGTTTATGAGCCGTGTATAGCGGCGGTGCGCTTCACCTATCGCCAGCCGCAGACCATCCTCAGATTCTGGAACGGCAATCAAATGGACATGGTTCGGCATGAGGCAATACGCCCAGACCTCAACGCCACAACGGGAACACCACTCAGACATCAGGTCCAAGTATGCCTGGTAATCGTCATCATAAAAAAAAGTTTGCTGCCGACGATTTCCACGCTGGGTTATATGGTGTGGAAACCCTGGAGCCACGACTCTCGCTATCCTTGCCATAGACAATCACCTACACCTGCAGGGGCAGCAAGTCAAGAAATAGGTATGGTGTCCCCATATTAATTCTTCTTGACAATGGAGGGTACTTCAGGAAAATAACTTGGAATAATCTACACAGCACAAATACGTATCACTTGAAATGCAGCATTTCAATATTACCGTTACAGGGAGGACCATGATGTTTCCTGCAAAAAAGATCTTCTTTGTCATCTGTATTGTATTTTTTGTGGTTTTCTGCTCTGTTACATCGTCCGAGGCGTGGCTGGTTACGGTGAAAAATGATACGGAATATCTTGTCAGTGTGAGGCTGTACGTGAATTTTATTGTAAATGGATTACATGAGGAGGTAACAATCTGCGCAGGGGGATCCCATACATTTGATACGGGAGGTTTGTGCCCTTCGGGTTTTACCGGGACTATATACCACAGATATGCTTCGAGTTTGGCAGAAACGAGCATTTTGGGACATGAGGTAGGGATTTCTGGTTTCTCGGCCGGTTGCTGGAACAGCGCCTGGAAAGTATGCAGGAAACGAGGGAGCGGTCACGTGACAGAAACGCGGGATTATGGTTTCTGCAAGCAATAAATAACAGATACACAGGCATGAACCTGTGCAGGCGCAGTCCATGCAATAGATACAAAAAAAGAGGTCAACCGCAGTGGCCGACCTCTTGAATTTCATGGTGGGTCAGGGCAGAATCGAACTGCCGACACCGGGATTTTCAGTCCCGTGCTCTACCGACTGAGCTACCGACCCACGGTTCCGTTGAGGCAATGTTGAATAGCCGATCTCCTTTTTTTTGTCAAGCTTTTTTGAAAGGTCTTTTTTAGTAGGGTCCCCAATGTCTTTCGATTTCTTCATAATGACTGTCTTCCCAGTGGACCGCAGATCTTTCATCATAGTCGTGTCGGGGTGATAAGGGATAGCCGCTGTGTGAAGCTGCTGCCGATTCCATCGGTCCATGGGACTGACCGCGGGTTTTGATGACGTAGGTACCGGCAATTTTATCATGCCAGCCCTGTTTCCTGCCGTCAAAGGCGACCCAGATGAAGCCGAGCATAAAGACGATGCGGGAGATTATGGACCCTACCCACCTGAGAAAGGCCAGCCCCGGCGTCATCGGGTCCCCTGAGGATTGAATGACCATAAGTCCGAGCAGCATCTTGCCCGGCGTACGGCCCCCGAAACCGTGAAAAAAAGTAAAATAACACATGTTCAGGATAAGGGCCGTCCCGTAGTAAGGCAGCACTGCAATCAAGCTCCATTTTGAGGCGGCAGCGGAGTAGGCTGCCGAAGGAAGTGCCCTTTCCATAAGGAACAGAAGCAACGACAGGAATGCAAAGATGATGACGCCGTCAAGACTGAAGGCCACAGCCCGTCGCCAGAACCCCCCGTAGATATGTTCTTTCATGCCTTATTTCTCCCTGCTGACCGTCGAACCGATGAGACCCATTTCGTATTGAATGATGGCGAGCACTGCAAGCGACGCCGTTTCCACCCTGAGAATCTGCCTTCCCAGATGGGCGGTCACGAGCGCATGCTCCTGAGCCATGGCCGCTTCATCCCTGGAAAAGCCGCCCTCAGGTCCGATCACGACGAGAAGGTCTTCCATTTTCATATAAGAGGAGTCGGTAAGAATTTCTTTGATGCCCCGTTGTGTTTCCTCTTCCCAGAAAATGATGTTAAGGGCTTCCGGATCGGCCTCTGCCAGCATGTCCCGGTAGGAAACAATGTCACCGACGTTCGGTATGTGCGCCCTCAGGCACTGTTTTGACGCTTCGGCCGCAATTTTTCGCCATCTCTTCACCCGCGCCGCCTTCTTTTCTTCGGTGAGGCGAGGGACGGTTCTCGATGATATGAATGGTACAATACGCCATACGCCCAGTTCGGTGGCCTTTTGCACAATGAGGTCCATCTTACTTTCCTTAGGAAGGGATTGTGCAAGGGTGATTCTGACGGGGAACGTATCAACGCGCGTTGACGACAGGATGTTGAGGAGCACGCCGGCAGGGGTAAACCGATCGATGACCGTGTCGTATTCAGACCCTCCGCCGTCAAAGACGACAATCGGGTCATGCGGTTTGAGCCTGAGTACATGTTTTATGTAGTGGAGATCTTCTGCTCCCAGTTCGATAGTGCCTTCGATATCTTTCCGACCGGGGCTGTAAATTCTTGGAACCGTCACCTCAAGCGTCCTTCTTTTTGAATACGAAGCAGACCCACTCCTTTTCGGCGAGTCTCTCGTAGACGGCGATATCGTCGGCTTTGAATACTTTTTCTATCTGGTTGATATACATGTCGGTGATTCCCGATGCCACCAGATATCCCCCCGGCTCGATCATCGAAGACAATTGTTCCTGGAGATTGATGAGGGTCGGCGCCGTCAGATTGGCCACAATGAGGTTAAAGGCGCCACGTACCATGGTAGCCTCTCGGTTCATGATGTCGATTTTATCGGCAACCCCGTTAATAATCACATTTTTACCTGCAATATCAACCGCCTGAGGATCCACATCAATGGCGGTGACATGCTCCGCTCCCAGCTTGATGCAGCAAATGGCCAGAATGCCCGTGCCGGTGCCCACATCAAGCACGTTCCAGCCGTGATGCGGCTTGTCTTTCAGAATAATATCTTCTATTGCATTTATGCAGAGCCTCGTAGAGGCGTGCTGTCCCGTCCCAAAGGCCATTCCCGGATCGATATCGACAATGATGTCGCCACCTTCCGGGCTATAACGCTCCCATGTCGGTTTTACGACGATGTTCTTGCTGATCCGGAGCGGCTTAAAATATTTTTTCCACCGTTCCGCCCAGTCTGGATCGACAATGGTCGAGGTAGTGAAGGTGGGCCTTTTCGCGCCCGGGAAGAGTTCCGAAAGGCTTCGGATATAGCCCTGAAGGGCATCGAGCTTCCCCTCTACTTTTGTATCATCGGCCAGGTAGGCCTTGATTTTTTCGTATTCCCGCGATGCCTGAAGGTTCTCAAAGGAATCTTCTCCCCCCTCTTCCTGAAAGACGCCCTGTGTGCCCAATTCCTCAAGGAAATTCGAAATGGCATCGCTCATTTCGGATGGCGCTTCAAGAACAATTTCGATCCACGATTCTTTTGCCGTGGGCATATGGTGTCCCTCCTTCACGAAACCCCCGTAATAGCGTAGTGCTTGTACTATATAGCTTCTTTTCCGAGAGAATTCAAGTCACTTGAATTTTGCTAATCTTCGTGATAACTAAACTTTTTTCATTGACCCCTTTTTGTGAGTGAAACAATGGCCTATTATCCTCTCTATCTCAATCTTGAAAATCGGCTCTGCGTGGTTGTAGGCGGCGGCGAGGTAGCACAGCGGAAGGTGGAGAGGCTTGTGGAATGCGGCGCCCGCGTGAGAGTGGTAGCGCGGTTTTTGACGCCGGCGCTTGCCCGAATGAGGGAGCGTGTCGAAATAGAACATGTGAACGATGAGTATCGATGCGACTATGTCGAAGGCGCCGTTCTCGTGATCGGCGCGACCGACCGGGTGGAGATCAATGAGCGGATATACAAGGACGGCCACGCCAGGGGGCTTTTGGTTAATATTGTCGATAACCCCCCCCTTTGCAACTGCATTGTTCCTTCCCTTTTTCAACGGGGGAATCTTGCCGTTGCCGTTTCAACGGGCGGTAAGAGCCCCGCCCTTGCCCGCAGAATACGAGAGGAGATAGAAGAGCGCTACGGGAATGAATACGCCATCCTTCTTGATATAATGGGAGAATTGAGATGTCGAATTCTCTCACGCGGGATGCCTTCGGAGAAAAACCGCGGGTTCTTTGAAGCGCTTCTGGATTCGGAAATTCTCGATCTCATCATAAGGAAAGACTGGCAGGGCGTGGAAAAAGTAATTTTCGAGTGTGCAGGAGAAGAAGTAGATCTCACTGAAATTCGAAAAAACTTATTATAAACAGGGTTAAGAGTCAAAAGGTACAATGGATATTATTATTTTTAAGTGCGCCCTTGTCGTATACCTGATCAGCACGGTTGCCTACATCGCTTCGCTGGTGGTACGTCGTGTGGGCGTCGCCAGGGCTGCCACCTGGGTGCTTGCGGGCGCCTTCGGTTTTCATACTGCCTATATAATTATTCGATGGGTGCACAGCGGATACAGTCCCGTGGTCAATTCCTTTGAGGCCCTGTCATTTATTGCATGGGCCGTTTCGGGGGTCTATCTTGCCTTTCAGGCCAGGACCAGGACGCGGGTACTGGGGGCCTTTGTGGCGCCGCTGGCGCTTCTGCTTTCTATTGCCTCATCGGCGGGGGTCATCGGCGCCGTGCATATACACGATACGCTCAAGGCGTCATGGGTGACGATCCATGTGGTGTGTTCACTTGTGGGCGGCGCTTTTTTTGCGTTGGCCTGCTGCTCGTCAATAATGTATCTTGTGCAGGACAATCTCATTCGAAAAAGGCGGATCGACAGTTTGAATCGTTTCCTTCCGCCGCTTCGAGATCTCGATCGCATTAATCATATATCGGCAGTGTGGGGTTTTCTGCTGCTGACACTGGGAATTATTGCCGGCGCAGTATGGGCCCGAACCGTCTGGGGAAGCCATCTGCAGAGCGATCCCAAACAGATCGCCACGCTGGTTTCGTGGATCATGTGCGCACTGCTTGTGCATCAGCGGCTTGCCATCGGCTGGAAGGGGAAAAGGGCGGCGTTGCTTTCCATCGGGGCATTCGTGATTCTTCTTTTCGCCTTTGTGGGCGTAAATATGTTTTTTGTGACAGTGCACACCTTTTAATAGAGAACGATGAATATTATCCTGCTGGGAATGAATCATAAATCGGCGCCCGTCGAACTGAGAGAGCGGCTGTCGATCGCCTGCGATGACGAGGGGAACGCGGTACGGGCGGTAAAAAACATTTCCCAGGTGAAGGAGGTCCTGTATCTTGCAACCTGCAACCGTGTGGAGGTGCTTGCCCATGTGAACAATGCGGATGCCGCGGTCGAGGGGTTGAAGGGGGTTGTTTTGTCCCAGGGGAATCTTCCCGCCGAGGAGATGGAGGCGTGCCTTTATGTGTATCGGGACCAGGAGGCCGTACGGCATTTATTCAGGGTTGCCGCGAGTATCGATTCAATGGTGATGGGGGAGCCACAGATCCTTGGCCAGGTGAAGGATGCCTACCGCCGCTGTGTCGAGGAAAAGGCCTCCGGGGTGATGCTGAACAAGCTGCTCCACCACGCCTTTCGAGTGGCGAAGCGGGTGCGCACGGAAACAGCCATTTCCGCCAATGCCGTTTCGGTGGGATATACCGCCGTAGAACTTTCGAAAAAGATATTCGGGGACCTTGCGGGAAAAGCGGTGTTACTGGTCGGAGCAGGGGAAATGGCCGAACTGGCCGCCCGGCACCTGGCAGAGAAAGGTATCCGCACTGTCAGCATTGTGAACAGGACCTATGAAAAGGCCCTGAGACTGGCCGATGAATTCGGGGGAAAGGCGGCCCGATTCGAATCGTTGGAGCAGAAACTGGGTGAGTCTGATATTGTGATAAGTTCTACGGGAACGCCCGGATTTATCATCAACCGGGCCATGATCGAAAAGGCGCTTCGAAGACGAAAGAACAGGCTGCTGTTTCTCATCGATATTGCCGTACCCCGCGACATCGATCCGGCCGTGGGGGATATGGACAATGTATATCTTTACAACATCGATGATCTGCAAGGGGTTGTTGACGAGAACATGAAAACCCGCATCGAAGAGGCCCGTAAAGCGGGGGCAATCATTGACGAAGAAGTGGAGAATTTCAGAAAGTGGTACGCCACACTGGAAGTAGTGCCCACCATTGTCGATCTCAGAAGTAAGCTGGAGGATATCACAAGGGGAGAACTGGAACGGTCCATGGGCTGGATGAAAGGCCTTGGCGCTGATGAAAGGGCCCATGTGGAGGCGCTGGTCCAGGCGGTGGTGAACAAAGTTCTGCATGGCCCGGTGACGGGTCTCAAAGAGGAAAGTGAAAATGGAGGGGCCGATGCATACGTGGCGGCCATAAGACGATTGTTCGGCCTCGAAAGGGACTGAGGCTGCGACAGATTCCGTAATGACGAGAGGAGGAGCGTACCATCGATCGGACACTCAATATAGGGACACGGGGCAGTGATCTTGCCCTGGTGCAGGCGCGGTATATAGCCGACCGGTTGAAGGAGCGGTACCGGGGATTGAATTTTCAGATTGTACCCATTCGGACGAAGGGTGACAGAATGCAGAATGTCTCCCTTGTCGAGATAGGAGGGAAGGGTATTTTTGTCAAGGAGATAGAAGAAGCGCTGCTCTCGGGAAAAATCGACATGGCGGTACACAGCATGAAGGATGTGCCCGTTGAGCTTCCCGACGAGCTGGAAATAGCGTCCATACCCGCTCGGGAGGATCACCGCGACGTGCTGATTTCAAAAGACAGACGCAAATTGGAGGAGCTACCTGCAGGGGCGAAGATCGGTACGGGATCACTGAGGCGCCGTATGCAGCTCCTCAACCTGCTGCCCGATATTGAGGTCGTGCCTATCAGAGGGAACCTTGATACGAGAATCAAAAAAATAGAAAGCGAAGGTCTCGACGGAATTATTCTTGCGGCGGCCGGGATGCGTCGTATGGGGCGTTTTACAGAGATATCGCAGTTCATTCCCGATGAAATCATGCTTCCTGCCGCGGGTCAGGGGGTGCTGGGCATCGAGATCCGCAAAGACGATGAGGAAGTGCGGGAGCTGGTGACCTTTTTGAATCACCGGCAGACACTCTTCGAAATTTCGGCGGAGCGCGCCTTTCTTGCCTATCTGGGAGGCGGATGTCAGGTTCCCATTGCCGGATTCGCCCGGATGGACAAGGAGTTTATGACCCTGAGGGGTATGGTGGGCAGCGCCGACGGAAGGATTATTATCGCGGAGAGCGCCGGAGACGACTACCGTGAGTGGGAAGCACTGGGCAAGAAAGTGGCGGGAAACATTCTTGAGAGAGGGGGCAGGGACCTTCTTGAAATCGAATGCGGGAATTGTTGAGAAATGATCAAAGGAAAAGTGTACATAATCGGAGGAGGCCCTGGTGATGGGGGGCTCCTGACCATTCGTGGAAAAGAATGCCTCGAGCGGGCTGATGTGGTTGTTTACGACTACCTCGTAAGCGATGATATCCTTGCCTATGCAAAACCCGATGCCCGTTTCATCTATGTGGGAAAGAAGGGGGGAGATCATACCGTTTCTCAGGACAGATTGAATCAGATACTCGTCAATGAAGCGCTTAAAGAGCATGTGGTGGCCAGGCTGAAGGGGGGAGATCCCTTCATTTTCGGCCGGGGGGGCGAAGAGGCCCAGATCCTTGCGCAGGCGGGGATTCCCTTTGAAGTGGTCCCCGGCATCAGTTCCGCCGTGGCCGTTCCCGCCTATGCGGGTATCCCTCTGACACACCGCGCCCATACATCGGCGGTCGCTTTCGTGACGGGCCATGAGGACCCTACCAAGGAAGAAAGCCGTCTCGACTGGGGGAAACTGGCTGGCATCGAGACGCTGGTCTTTCTCATGGGGGTGAAAAATCTTTTCCACATTACCAAGATGCTGATTGAAAAGGGTAAAAGTCCTGACACGCCGGCTGCGCTGATCCGGTGGGGAACGACACCGGACCAGGAAACGGTGACGGCCGTGCTTGCCGATATTGCGAAGGTTGCCGAAGAGCGAAAGTTTTCACCGCCGGCAATTTTTGTGGTGGGCCAGGTAGTGGCGCTTCGAGAGGAACTTGCCTGGTTTGAGAAAAGGCCGCTTTTCGGTAAAACAGTGGTAGTGACCAGGCCGGAAGCGCAGGCGGCATCTTTTGCGGCGCTTCTTCGTGAAAAGGGAGCGCGGGTTATTACGTTTCCCGTGATCCGGATTGTTCCATCTGAGCGCATGGAATTGCTCGACAGCGCGCTTGCGAATATTAACTCCTACCAGTGGATCATCTTTACCAGCGCCAACGGCGTCAGATTCTTTTTCGAACGGCTGCAGGGTCTGAGCATGGATGTTCGGGATCTTAAAGGGGTGCGCATCGCTACCATCGGTCCCACAACGGCGGCTGCCATCCAGCAGAGGGGAATACGGGTTGACCTGGTTCCCGAAGATTTCATATCCGAAGGAGTGGTAAGGGCCTTTGAAGAAATTGATATAAGGGGTGCGCGGATACTGCTGCCCCGGGCCGAAACCGCGCGCGATGTCATTCCGCAGGGGCTTGCGCGGCAAGGCGCTCTCGTCGACGTGATTCCGGTCTACAGGACCGTCGGTACGGGAAGAGAAAGAACGGACTTTGTCAGGGCAATAAAAGAGCAAGAAATTGATGTGATCACTTTTACCAGCCCCTCGACGGTGACTAATTTTATCGATATAATCGGTGGTCCGTCGAAGATACCGCCAACGGCGCGTATCGCCTGCATTGGTCCCGTCACGGCAGCGTCGGCGGAAAAGGCCGGCCTTGCTGTTGATATCATGCAGGGCCCCTTCGAGATAGAGGGGTTCGTCGAGGCCATTGTGACACACATGAAAGGGTTGCCATGATTGGTGTTTCGAAATTATATTGCGGCGGGGTGGAGCCCTCCGACGTCCTGCGTTACGGTTCCGAATCGGGAAAACTTCCGTCGCACCTGCTCCAATTTTCAAAAGATAAGCGGCCGGTGGTGGTCTGGAATGTGACCAGGCGCTGTAACCTGAAATGCGTCCATTGCTACTCCAGTTCTCAGAACATTCGCTATGACGACGAACTGAGTACGGGGGAAGCGAAAACCCTGATCGACGATCTTGCCCGGTTCGGTGCTCCCGTGGCGCTCTTTTCGGGGGGCGAGCCCTTCATGCGGAAAGACCTGCCCGAGCTTGTCCGTTATGCCGTGGATCGTGGGATGCGGGCCGTTGTTTCTACCAATGGAACGCTTATAACGAAAGAACAGGCGCGCATTTACGGCACTATGGGACTTTCCTATGTGGGGGTCAGTATAGACGGGATCGGCGCCGTTCATGATCGTTTTAGAGGGGTGGAAGGGGCCTTTCAGGCGGCGCTGAAAGGTATGCGGAACTGCATGGAGGAGGGGATCAAGGTGGGCATCAGGTTTACCATTACGAAGTCAAATTACCTTGAGATTCCGGCGATATTCGACCTGGCGGAGGCCGAGGAAATTCCCCGCATCTGTTTTTACCATCTCGTATATTCGGGGCGCGGATCGGCGCTTGTCGAGGCGGACCTGAACCATGGTCACACGCGAGAGGTTGTGGATCTGATAATGGACCGGACGCGGGATCTCTTCGACCGGGGTAAGCCGAAAGAGGTACTGACCGTCGACAACCATGCCGACGGACCTTATCTGTATCTGAGGCTTCTCAGGGAAGATCCGGCCCGTGCCGCTGAAGTCCTGGAGCTTCTCAGGATGAACGAGGGAAACAGCTCCGGACGCGGCATCGGCTGTGTAAGCTGGGACGGTGAGGTCCATGCCGACCAGTTCTGGCGAAACATGTCCTTCGGGAATGTCAGAGAGCGTCCCTTCAGTGAGATCTGGCAGGATGAGTCCAACGATCTCATGGCGAAACTCAAGGATAAAAAATCTTTCGTCAAAGGCCGGTGCGCCGCCTGCCGCTGGCTCGATGTCTGTGGAGGAAACTTCCGCTGCAGGGCCGAAGCGGTATACGGGGATGTATGGGCCGAGGATCCGGCCTGCTATCTGACGGATGAGGAAATAGCGGGCGAGGCAATTTCATAAACCTCTTTTCGCTTGTAATGGCCGCTCAAAGAAGTCTATGAAACAGAGGTGCGGCTCAGTAAAATCCCCTTTTGTAAAGGGGGATAATAGGGGCGAGAGTTTTGCATAACTCTTCTCATCGTCATTCCGGGCAAGCGAAGCGCGACCCGAAATCCAGGAGCTATTTGAGAAGACTGGATGCCGGATCAAGTCCGGCATGACAATATTGAAGTTAAAGAGGATAAAGCTCTCGGGGATTTTTAAACGGGACAAAGCCCACAAATTTAAACTTGAAACTTTAACGTGATACTATCCAGGAGGGATATATGAATTTTCCCGATTATCGACCACGGCGTCTCAGAAAAAATGAAAACTTCAGAAGGCTGATCAGGGAGACGGCGCTTTCCGTCGATGATCTGATCTACCCGCTTTTCGTGACCTTCGGCAGGAAGGTGAAAAAACCGATACCGTCCATGCCCGGTCATTTTCAGATGTCTGTGGACTATCTTGTGAAGGAGGTGAAAGGCGCCCGCGATCTGGGGATCCCGGCGGTGCTCCTTTTCGGCATTCCCGAAACAAAGGACGAACTGGCCAGCGGCGCCTTTGCAAAGGACGGAATTATCCAGGTGGCCGTGAAGGCTCTTAAGGAAGCCGTGCCCGACATGGTGGTCATTACCGATGTCTGTCTATGCGAGTATACCAGTCACGGACACTGCGGCATGCTTGACGGAGAGACCATTGAAAATGATTCAACTATTGAAGTTCTGGGTGAAACGGCGCTCTCCCATGCCGCGGCCGGGGCAGACATGGTAGCCCCTTCCGCAATGATGGACGGGCAGGTGCTGGCAATTCGGGAAGCCCTCGATGAAAAAGGCTATGACAATATTCCTATCATGGCCTATTCCGCCAAATATGCATCCTGCTTTTACGGACCTTTCCGTGAGGCCGCCGAAAGCGCCCCTCAATTCGGTGACAGAAAATCCTATCAGATGGACCCCCCGAACAGCGACGAGGCGATTCGCGAGATAACCCTCGATGTGGAGGAAGGCGCCGATATTATAATGGTCAAGCCTGCCCTTCCCTATCTCGATGTGATACGGCGGGCGAAAGAGGAGTTTGATCTTCCCCTGGCCGCCTATAACGTAAGCGGCGAGTTTTCCATGATCAAGGCGGCGGCGAGTATGGGATGGCTCGACGGTGAAAAGGCCATGATGGAGTCGCTGACCTCGATCAAGCGGGCCGGCGCCGATATGATCATTACCTATTTTGCCAGGGAAGCCGCCGCGGTCCTCAAGAGATAGCGAAGGAGCCTCATCGCAATGACAGTTCCTGCAGCACGAGAGAGTTCGCTGATACTGCCCGCACGGCTTCAGATGGTGGCCTGGGAGATTACGCGAAGCTGCAATCTGTCCTGTCTTCATTGCAGGGCCGCGTCGCAGTTCGGCCCCTACGAGGGAGAATTTTCCACCGAGCGCTGCCTGAGGCTGATTGACGAAATTGCCGAAGTGGGGAATCCTGTGGTGATCCTTACCGGGGGGGAACCCTATCTTCGTGATGATATCTTTGAGGTTGCTTCCTATGGCGACCGAAAGGGACTGCGCATGGTGCTGGCCACCAACGGAACCACGGTGACTGACGAAATCGCCGGAAAAACACGTGACGCCGGAATCAAGCGGATCAGCATCAGTCTTGACGGCGCCGATGCGGTACGCCATGACGCCTTTCGCGGCGTTCCCGGCGCCTTTGAAGGGGCGCTTTCAGGAATTGAAGCCTTCAAGCGGGCCGGCGTGGAATTTCAGATCAATACAACCATTACGGATCGCAATATCGGGGAAATCGACCGCATCTTCAGCCTTGCCGAAGGCCTCGGCGCCGCGGGCCACCATATCTTTCTTCTGGTGCCCACCGGACGGGGCAAGGATCTGGCCGACCAGAAGATCGGCGCTGAGGATTATGAAAGGACCCTCCACTGGTTTTTTGAAAAAAGCCTTGACTGTACGCTTCAGCTTAAAGCGACCTGTGCGCCCCAGTACTACCGCATTTATCACCAGAGGAAAAAAGCGGCAAAGGCGCCTGCCCTTTCGTCACACCCGCTGCATGCCATGACGAGGGGATGCATGGGCGGAAGTTCCTTCTGTTTTATCTCGCATGTGGGACAGGTGCAGCCCTGCGGCTTTCTGGAAGTCGATTGCGGAAGGCTCACGGAACAGTCCTTCAGCGACATATGGCGGAACTCTCCTGTCTTTGCAGATTTGAGAGACCTTGGGCGGTATAAGGGTAAATGTGGTCGTTGCGAATTTCTGAAGGTGTGCGGAGGATGCCGGGCACGCGCCTGGGAGGCCAGCGGCGACTATCTTGCGGAGGAACCGCTCTGCGCCTACGAGCCGAAGAGGCACATCGAGATCGGGTATGATGCGGAACACGGCGGGGGGGTGGATTGATGGACGAGGTGGACAGGAAGATTCTGAATTATATCCAGCACGATTTCCCCATAGACGCGAATCCCTATGCGGTGATAGGCGAGAAAGTCGGCATCGGCGAAGATGAGGTCTTTGCACGCATCGGCCACATGAGGGAAGCGGGCTTTATTCGAAGAATCGGTGCGATTTTCGATCGAACAAAATTGGGTTTCGCCGGCACGCTCTGCGCCGCCCGCGTACCCGAGGACAAAGTGGCCGATTTCGTTTCAGCAGTAAATGTCTATGATGGTGTCACGCACAACTATCGCAGAAATCACGAGTATAATATATGGTTTACGCTGATTGCCCCTTCCACGGAAGCAATAGCAGGGATTATCACCCGCATCGCCGAAGAAACGGGAATTAATGATATCCTGAACATGCCTGCCGTAAGGACCTATAAAATAAAAGCAACATTTGAATTGTAAACGCATATCCAGCGGTGGAGGACCTATGACGGAAAAGTCGGATGCGAAAAAAACTCTGGTTCTTGTCGACGGGAGCAATTATGTGTACCGGGCGTTTTATGCGATCAGAGAGCTCACCAACTCAAAAGGATTTCCCACCAATGCCATCTACGGATTCACCACCATGCTGATGAAGCTCTGTCGCGATTGGCGGCCCGACTATATCTCAGTGGTCTTCGATTCCAAGGGGCCGACATTCCGTCATGAGGCCTTTGAAGATTACAAGGCGAACAGGGCGGTAATGCCCGATGAACTGGTTGTGCAACTTCCCTATATCAAGGAGGTAGTGAAGGGCCTTTCCCTGCACACGCTTGAGCATTCGGGAGTTGAGGCCGACGACATTATCGGAACCCTGGTCGATCACTACGGGGGATGTGAAGGACTGCGGGTGGTCATCGTGTCGGGCGACAAGGATCTGATGCAGCTTGTCTCTGATTCCGTAACGATAGTCGATACGATGAAGGATAAAATATATGACGTGGAGGGGGTGAAGGAACGATTCGGCGTCGAACCCGGTAAAGTGATCGAGATTCTCGGTCTTGCCGGTGATAGTTCCGACAACATTCCCGGCGTTCCCGGCATCGGTGAAAAGACGGCGCGCAAACTGGTGGAAGCCTATGGTACGGTGGAAGGTGTGTTGGCGCACATTGATGATGTCAAGGGCGCCCGTGTCAGGCATAATCTGGAAGAGTTCGCCGATCAGGCCCGCCTGAGCAGGGAACTTGCCACGATAAAAAGGGATGTCGCGCTCGACGAACTTCAACTTGAAGATCTTGCCTACGAGGAACCCTGTACGGCGCACTTGAAGGATCTCTTCTCTCAATTCGAGTTTTCTTCGCTGCTCCAGCAAATAAAGGGGGATGCTGAGATAAGAGAAGGAAACTGGCAATTGATTGTCGAAAAGGATGCGTTCCTGAAGATTGTGGCACTCCTGGAAAAGCGAAAGGAATTTTCCTTTGATTTCGTCCTTGCAGAAGGAAACGAACCTGAACGGACCGACATGGCAGGGCTGGCCCTGGCAGTGGATGCAGAGACAGTCGTGTATATTCCCTTCACAGGCGAGGAGGATCAGGGGCTTCACGCAGACTGCGTGCTTGAGACGCTGGCGCCGTACTTTTCGGATGAGAGCGTGAAAAAGTCGGGACAGGACGTCAAAAAGGCCTTCATCATTCTTGGTGAAAGGGGAATCAGACTGAAAGGACTTGCCTTTGATACCATGGTAGCCGGTTACATTCTGAATCCCTCAAAGCGGGATTACAGTGTGTCGGCCCTGGCGAGAGAGTTTCTGAATTATGATATTCCTGTGTCCAGCGACCTGACGGGAAAAGGCGCAAAAGCAGTTCCTCTGCGCACTGTTCCGCTGGAAAAAAGTGCGGACTGTTTCTGTCAGGGTGCAGACACGATCAGACGCCTTGTCCCCCTCCTGGGTGAGGCAATAGAAAGGGAAGGGTTTCGGGAGCTCTTCGAGACCGTTGAGATGCCTCTGATCAAGGTGCTTGCCTCTATGGAATCCCAGGGCGTGCTTGTCGATACGGCTCTTTTGAAGGAGCTTTCTCAGCAGCTGCGAGAGCTTCTGAAGCTTTCGGAAGAGAAGATATACCACCTTGCCGGAGAGCGGTTCAATATCAACTCGCCCAAACAGCTTCAGGTCATTCTGTTTGAGAAACTGGGACTGCCGCGGGGGCGCAAGATTAAAGAGGGGTATTCGACAAATGTTGAGGTCCTCACACAACTTGCCCGTTCCTATGAATTTCCCGCTGAAATTCTTTCATACCGCAGCCTGGAAAAGCTGAGATCCACCTATGTAGACGCCCTCCCGGCACTTGTCAATCCCCGCACCGGAAGAATTCACACTTCCTACAACCAAACGGCCACGGCGACAGGCAGGCTTTCCAGCAGTAATCCCAATCTGCAAAATATTCCCGTGCGGACAGCGGAAGGAAAGCGCATCCGGCAGGCCTTTGCGGCGCCTGATGGGTGTGAGCTGATTTCCTTCGACTATTCCCAGATTGAACTGCGCATACTTGCCCATCTTTCTGAAGACGAAGAGCTGATTCGGGCCTTTGAGAGAGGCGACGACATCCACCGGAAAACCGCCTCTACTGTATTCGGTGTGTTTCCCGAGATGGTGAACGACGAGATGAGACGGCATGCAAAGGTCATAAACTTCGGGATCATATACGGTATGAGCCCTTTCGGTCTTGCGAAAGAACTCGATGTGCCCCAAAAGACGGCAAAGGCGTACATTGATCAGTATTTTCAGCGATTTCAAGGGGTCAAAACCTTTATAGACGATACGCTTGCCCAGGCAGAGCAGGACGGCTTCGTCTCCACGCTTATGAACCGGCGTCGCTATATCCCTGAAATCAAAAGCTCAAACGCCATGATCAGGCAGTTTGCCGAACGGACGGCGGTCAATACCCCTATCCAGGGAACGGCGGCGGACCTCATAAAAATCGCCATGCTGCGCATTGCCGCCCATCTTGAGTCGCGGCATCTGGACACGAAGATGATCATGCAGGTTCACGATGAGCTGGTCTTCGAGACTCCCCTGGACGAAAAAAAAGAAATCATGTCCCTCGTGCGGCGGGAAATGGAGGGAGTGATTGCGCTGAAAGTGCCCATCGTCGTCAATCTGGGGAGCGGGAAAAACTGGGACGAGGCGCACTGAGAAGATGGCAGGGGAGGACGTGTTCCCATGACGGGAAATCCAGCGTCTTCAATCGCCGGGACGATGGCGTTGATGCCTTCCCTTTTACCCTCAAAGGCGAGTCCTATTTTCTTTTTCTTTTCTGCGATTCATCGAATCTTTTAATATGAGTCAAGGCATCTTGATATTCATTAAGAAATAGGATAGATGTAAAAAGCGGCGGGGATTGAGAGAGTCAACGGGAGACCGCATGTTCCCTTCCGCGCGATCAAGGACTATATGTAAGAACATACCGCCACTAAAGGAAAAAAGCGAGAGTGTGATGAAAATACACAAGAGCATATCGGTACTTATGACGGTACTCCTGATACTGGGGCTGTTGCAGTTGTCGACGGCGGGGTCGTCGGCGGGAATCAAACAAAATAAGGTGAAGCCTATCACTCCTGCGGATATCGAAAAGATGATACACAAACGCGACTGTCCTCTCTTTATCGTCGCAATGGCTGCATGGTGTGCGCCCTGTCGCGCGGAACTGCCGGTGCTGCAGAAACTGCATGAGAAATATGCAGAAAAAGGTCTCAAGATAATCGGTGTGAGCGTTGATATAGGGGGACCATCGGCGATTCAACCCCTGGTGGATCAAATGAGAGTCACCTTCCCTGTATATTGGGGCGGGGAAAAAGTAGTCAGAGAGTACAAAATTTCAGGAATTCCGTTGCTTTTAATTGCAAAGAAAGGCGAGGTTGTTGAAAAGATCCTCGGGGGCAGACCGGAAAGCGTGCTTGAAGAAAAAATCCTCTCCCTGATTGATCAGTGCGGAAGGCAAAGGTGAGACAGGGTCCTGTGATCAATGTGTAGTGCTTAATGGTGGCATGAATGCCGGGTTTGAATGGAATATAATGAGAACCTGGCGCGCATGTCGCAAGGAAGGATCGCCTATGGCGCAGAAAAACGGCATCAGCAAGACGTCGCTCCTGTTGTTCTTTTTCTTTCTCCTGCTCATGGTGGCAGGTATTAACGGGGGCGAAGTTTCCTCAGTCTGGGAAAAGGCCGTCAATATCTGTCTCAGCTGCATAGGAGTGGGCTGATGTGGGTCCTGAGACGATGGATACAGATCGCAGCCACGGTTTTGAGCAATGGCTTTTATCTGTTCCCCTTTACGCGAAGCATCTACCAGGGGAGGCTGAAATCAATCTGTGTTCCCGGACTCAATTGCTATTCCTGTCCGGCCGCCACGGGCGCCTGCCCCCTCGGATCGTTGCAGTCGCTGTTTTCTGCCATACGGCCAAGCATAGCGGCGGGAAAGTGCCATGTAGGGCTCTATGTAATCGGTTTTCTGGGGATTATCGGAAGCCTGGTCGGCCGTATGCCCTGTGCCTGGCTCTGCCCCTTCGGGTTTTTTCAGGAGCTTATCCACAAAATTCCCTCGCGAAAAATTGAGATTCCCCGATTTCTGAGTTTTGTCAAATACGGAATTCTCGCGCTGTTCGTTATTCTCTTGCCCCTTTTTGTGGTTGACGAGTTTGGTTACGGACAGACCTGGTTCTGCAAATTAGTGTGCCCTGCGGGAACGCTTGAAGCCGGTCTCCCCATGAGCGTGCTGCAACCGGAGCTGCGTGATCTCTGGGGGGCGCTGTTTGCAAATAAGGTTGTAATTCTCCTGGTTCTGACGGCGCTCATGATTTTTATCCGCCGTCCCTTCTGCAGAATTGTCTGTCCGCTCGGTGCAATCTATTCTCTCTTCAACAGGGTAAGCGTCTTCAGGATGGTGCATCATCCCGACAAGTGTGTTCACTGCATGGAATGCTACAAGGGATGTCCCATGGGGGTTCGCTTTTATGAGGGGGCGAACCAACCCGATTGCATTCGCTGTCTTAAATGCATGCAGGAATCCTGTAAGTTTGGTGCGATTTCCTGCGTTGTGGCGGGTGTGCCTCTTACGACACATATTTCACAGCCAGGACCGAGTAAAAGAACCGAATAGCGACAAAGGAAAAAGCGAGGAAGCGAATATGGGTAATATCACCAGAAGGTCGTTTTTAAGGGCCTCTGCCGGAGTTGCTGCCATTGCAGGATTAGGGATTCCCTCTGTTTCGAGCGCGGCGGCGAAGTCCGAACTGGTCAGCCTTATCGATCTTAGCCTCTGTGACGGTTGCGTTGATCGGGATGTGCCGGTCTGTGTCAAGGTGTGTCATGAGAGGGCTGCGAAAAGAATTCCGGCCCCCGCAGAGCCGATACCGGAGCTGTTTCCACGGGGGAAAATCGAAGACTGGTCCGGGAAAAAAGGGGTGAATGACAGGCTTACGCCCTACACACAGATTTATATCCAGAAAGCGGAATTGGAAAACGGGGATAGCGGAAAAAAGACGATATTCATTCCGCGAAGATGCATGCATTGCGATAATCCGGCGTGCGCCACACTCTGCCCCTTTTCGGCAAATCACAAGTATGCAAGCGGCGCCGTAGTCATTGATGCGGACATCTGTTTCGGCGGCGCCAAGTGCAGGGACGTGTGTCCCTGGCATATTCCCCAGCGGCAGTCAGGTATCGGAATATACCTTTCCATTGTTCCGTCTCTTGCCGGCAACGGCGTCATGTACAAATGTGATCTCTGTTATGACCAGCTTCTTCAGAAGCGGCTTCCACTTTGCATGGATGCCTGTCCGCGGAATGCCATGATCATCGGATTGCGCGACGACATCTTCCGTGAGGCGGAGCGGCGGGCCTCTGCAATGAAGGGTTTTATCTACGGTGCAAAGGAAAACGGGGGTACGGGCACCCTTTACGTGTCGCCTGTGCCGTTCGAGACCCTCAATCGCGCTATAGAGAAAGGCCCAGGACGTCCTCATCTGAATCCAGTGCCGCGCCGTCTGGCCGACGCGGCCTTTTTCGAAAAATCCATTCTTTACGCGCCGGTCATAGGAATCGGTGCGGGAATCATCGGTGCACTCGGCACGGTGAAGAGGAGAACGTCCGGCGACAAGGAGGGAGCATAAATGGGAAAGCCTTCAATAGTACATCATAAAGGCTTGATTCGACGTCACCACGCGGGTGAGCTGATTGAACACTGGGCGATTGCGCTGTCGGGAATTCTCTTGATTATCACGGGGCTGTTTCAGCTTCCCATTGCAAAGCGCTATTATATAACGGAACTGCCGGGGCTGATGTGGTCCGGCGATTTTTTTGTTTCCCTCAAAGTACACTACATTGCGTCCTTTATATTCATTGCCGCATCCTGTTTTCATGTCGTCTATCACCTCATTCTAGGGGAGCGGGGGATGCTGCCCCGCAAGGGCGATCTGAAGGCCTCGCTTGAAGTGATCGGAACATTTTTCGGTAAGGGGGAGGAACCGCCGTTTCATAAATATCTCCCCGAGCAGCGTGTGGCCTACATGGGCATGGCCGTTGTCATTGCTGTTCTTATCGCTTCCGGGCTGGTGAAGACCTACAAGAACCTGATCGATCCCCAGTTGCCTCTTTGGCTCGTGTCCTCTGCGACCTGGCTGCATAATATATTTTTCGTGTTCTTCATTTTTGCATTCATCGGTCACATAGCCGCTCTTGTGATAAAGCCGAATCGCCCCATGGTGAGAGGAATTTTTACGGGCGCCGTCAGGCTCGACTATGCCCTGAAACGCCATCCGTTCTGGGTTCATGAGGCGGCAAGGCGAGACGAAAAAATCACATGAAAGAATAGAGGGTTTTCATGCTTCACAATCTTGTTATGGTAATGGTTCTCATTGTGTTGCTTGGTCTCTCGGCGTTTTTTTCCGGATCGGAAACGGCACTGATGGCGATAAGCAGGCTGAGGCTCCACCGGCTTTCCGAAGTGACGCCGCGGCGGGTGGCCATGGTAGAAAGAATTCTTGAGAATCCGGAACGGCTCATCGGGACGATTCTTCTGGGGAACAATCTCGTAAATGTCGCCATGTCGGCCATCGCGACGGCACTTGCCCTTATGCTGTGGGGAGAAAAGGGGATCATATATGTGACGGTCATCATGACGTTGGTGATTCTCATCTTTGCCGAGATCACGCCCAAGGTGTATGCGAAATACTTTAACGAAGGGGTGTCGCTTTTTGTAGCCCCCGCCATGAGCGTAACGATGGCCGTCTTCAAACCGGTGATCGGCGTCATTACCTTTGTAAGCACGAAAATCCTGTTTTTGCTCGGCATCGATGTAAAAAAAGTGAGGAGGCCGCTGTTCACGGAAGCGGAGCTCCGAACCTGTATCAAAATGGCCTGGGACGACGGGACGATCACCGCCGATGAGAGAAGCCTTCTGGGCCGTGTGTTTGCGCTGAACGACATGCCGGTGCGGGAGATTATGGTGCCCTTCGACAGCATGACCGTGATCGACGTGGAGTCGCCCATCAACAGGGTTATCGATATTGTCATGAAAACAGGGTACAGCCGGTTTCCCGTCAGTCGTGGGGTGAAAGATAATATTATCGGATTCTTGCATGCCAAAGACATGCTGAAGCTTATCCCGGCCGGTGGGGGCGGAGGTGTTTCCGTAAAGAAGCTCATACGTCCTCCCTATTTTATTGAAGCCGACAAGACCATAGACGCCCAGTTGAGAAGTTTTCAGGCCAGAAGACTTCATCAGGCCGTGATTCTCGATGAGGAGGGGGATCCGGTGGGACTTATCACCCTTGAAGACATCATGGAGCAGCTGGTCGGTGCCATACGGGATGAACATGACCGTTAGTCCTCTGTGTCGCGCTCCTTTGAGGCGACAGAGAAACAGGGGGCAATAGCGTGGAGTTTTAATGATGAACGAAACGAAACAAGGTCCACAGATTGAGTATCCCTGTCGGTGGGTCTATAAAGTGATCGGCGGCGATGCCGATGAAATCCATGCGGCACTGCGCGAGATATTTCAGGAGCGGTCCTGCGAGGTATCCCTTTCGAGGCGGAGCCGAAGGGGGAAGTATCATTGTCTGAATGTGGAAACGATCGTTTTCAGCGATAATGACAGGAAGTCGCTTTTTTCACAATTGAGCCGCCATTCGGCGGTGAAGATTGTGTTGTAGGAAAACGAAAGCACGGTCCCGAAAGGGCGACCGTGCCTTCTTGAATATTTCCCATGCGCACCGGCACGAGAATTTTACCTTCACTCTTTAGTCTTCAAGCCAAGCTTCCGTTTATACGTCAATCTTGCCCTCTTTCATGAGTGCCGTGGGTTTGAAGATTTCCAGCTTGAATTTGTCATAAATTTCGTTGAGCTTTGCGTTCAGCACCTCATAGCCGATTCCCTTGGCAAGCGCGAAGGGGCCGAAGGGAGAACCGCCGCCGTTTGCCATGGCGAGATCGATTTCCTTGGGATCGGTACAGACGCCTTCCTCAATGAGTTTGGTGGCCTCATTCACCTGGAGGGCAACCAGATGGTTCAGGTCGTATTCCTTGGTTGCCTTGGAAGTATCGATCTTCGGCCTTCCTTCGGACCAGTCATAGAACCCCTTGCCGGTCTTTTTCCCCAGATCGCCTGTCTTCAGGTATTCCAGGAACGCATCGGAAGGTTTGTAGTCGGGTGAAAGGACCTCTGCGAAGTATTCCATGCCGTGGACGGCGATGTCGATGCCCACGTAGTCCATGAGCTCGAAAGGGGCCATGGGCATGAACGCCTTGAATGCGCCATCGAATTCCTCCGGTGAGGGATGGCCGGCCTTGAGAATTTCGGACAGCAATGCCAATGTGGGCTCATTGACGCGGTTGTAGATGAATCCGGGCGAATCTTTCTGAACGATAACAGGCACTTTACCAATTTTCTTCGCAATTTCGTACCCGATCTGAATGGATTCATCGGACGATTCGTTGCCCCTGGTGACTTCAACAAGTTTCATCAGAATGGCGGGATTGAAAAAATGGTAGCCTATGACCTTGTCCGGACGTCCCGTTGCCTTTGCAATATCCGTAATACTGATGTTCGAGGTGTTGGAGGCGAGAATGGCGTGCTTGGGTGCATATTTGTCCAGATCGGCAAATACGCTCTTCTTCAGTTCCAGTTTTTCCGGCACCGCTTCGATGATGAAATCGGCGTCTTTTACCGCCTCTTCGATGTCCACCATGGGGATCAGGCGGGCCAATGCATCATCGTGGGCCTCGGGGGTGATTTTCCCCTTCTCCTTGAATTTTGCAAGGCTTTTTTTAATACCTTCCATACCGCGGTCGACAAACTTTTGTTCGATGTCACGAAGCACCACCGTATACCCTCCCAGGAGGCAGCAGGCTGCGATGCCGTGTCCCATGTCGCCGGCGCCGATCATTGCAATTTTTTTCACGTCTTCTAATTTCATGATAACCTCTCCTTCTTTATAAGTGAGTTATTCGCCCTTGAAGTTGGGGGCACGTTTCTCCAGGAATGCGGTAAAGCCTTCGATGGCATCCTTGGATGCCGCCACGGTCTGTGTTCCCTGCCACTCCACCTTTGTTCCTTCGTCCAGTCCCTTCTCCATACCTGCCACGACGGCATTCATTACGGCCCTCACGGCAAGGGGGGGCCTCTGCGCGAGGAAGTCCGCCATTTCCATGACGTCTTTCATCAGTTCGCCCTCTTTGGAGACTCTGTCAATGAGGCCGATTTCAAGCGCTTCCTGGGCGCTTATGCGCTTGCTGAAGAGAATCATTTCCAAGGCCTTTGATTTTCCCAGAATTCTCGGCATTCTTTGTGTTCCTCCCCAGCCGGGAATAATCCCCAGATTGAGCTCGGTGAGTCCTATCTTTGCATTTTCCTGCATAACTCTGAATGTCGATGCCATCGCCAGTTCGCATCCGCCGCCGAAGGCGTACCCGTTCACCGCGGCAATGACCGGTTTGGGGAATCTGTCGATCCTCGTCCATACTTCCTGTCCCTTGGGTCCTGTAATATGACCGTTGGCTGCATCGCTCACATCGAATCCGGCGGAAAATCCTTTTTCCCCGGCGCCGGTGATAATCAGCACCCGGACATCACTGCTCTGTTCCGCGTCGTCAAGAGCCTTTTCGATGTCCTGAAGAGTGGCGAGATTTACCGAATTGGCCGGCGGACGATTCAATGTCAGCTTTGCGATATTTCCCTGTTTTTCGTAAAGTATGTTAGCAAAATCCATAAAACCTACCTCCCTTTTGTTATGTGATAACACTCCATGCCATTTCATCCCGAAAATAAAAAGAGGAAAGGTACGACCTTTCCTCTTGGCGAATGCTCATATATGCACATTAAACGTTCTTACAATTGATCTCATGAACCGCCCTCATCACGCTGCTTCCACAGCGCCGGCAAAATATTCGATATCATTGCAATGCAGGGTTAGCAATATAAAATAATTTCTCAAATGTCAAGCAAAGAGGGCCTATTATTTTCATGGTTATGAAAAAAATGACCGGAGGTCACCCTCGATTTCTCTCAGTTTTTCGATTTTCGCTTCTGTGCCGATCCTTGAGCCTGAGGAGAGCCTGGCACGCAATGCAACCAACTCCCGCTCTATGTGTTCCAGTTCTTTCAGCACTAGATCTTCCGGAACGGCAACGACCTCTTCAGGTGGGGCCGTCACGACGGCTTCCGCAGTGACCTTGAGTGAAAGACGTTCTCTCCAGCGGGGCACATGGGTATCGAGCCCCAGATCTTTTCTTATTTTTCCGGCGAGCGTCTCACAGGCCGCCGCTTCACCGTGTACAAGAAAGACTTTGGATTTAGACGGCGTGAAATTGGAAACCCATTCAAGAAGCCCTTTTTGATCGGCATGCGCGGAAAACCCCCCGATGGTAAATACCTTTGCCTTTACCGCGACATCCTCCCTGAATATCTTCACGTGGGTGGCGCCGTCCACTATTTTTCGTCCCGTGGTTCCTTCAGCCTGGTAGCCGACAATCACAAGGCTGGCGCCGGGCCGCCATACATTATGTTTCAGGTGATGCTTTATTCTTCCCGCATTCATCATGCCGCTTGCTGAGATAATGATGGCTGAACCCGATTCCCTGTTGATGGCGATGGATTCTTCCGTAGTGGGCGTGTAGCGGAGATTCGGCATGGCGAAAGGGTCGAAGCCTTCTTCGACGATTGCCCGGGCATGTTCATCATAATATCGTTTGTTTTTACGGAAAATCTCCGTTGCTTTTATGGCAAGTGGACTGTCGAGATAAATGGGAATCTCCGGCAGCCTCCCATCCCTGGAAAATTCCCCGAGAAGGTAGAGAATCTCCTGAGTGCGCTCCAGGGCAAAGGCGGGAATAATGATCTTTTCCCCCTTGGAAACGGAATACTTCACGGCCTCGAGCAATTCCTCCTTGCTGTCTTCAAAGGAGCGATGCAGTCTGTTGCCGTAGGTTGATTCCATGAAGACATACTGTGCGTCGAATTCCTCATGGGGATCTTTTACGATCAGCTGATTTTTGTTTCCAAGATCACCGGAAAATACGACCTTAATTTCTTTGCCGCCGTCTTCAATCCACAGTTCGATGATCGAAGAGCCGAGTATGTGTCCCGCGTTTCTGAAGCGGGCCTTTATCCCCTGTCCTGCTTCAAAGATCCTGTCGCGTTCCATCGGTGCTAGATAGCGCAGACTTTCTTGCGCATCTTCCATCGTATACAGAGGATTGATGCGCTCCTTCCCTTGTCGGGCGTTTTTTCTGGTCTGCCATTCTGCGTCCATCTCCTGCACGTGGGCCGAATCGAGAAGCATAATGCCGCAAAGTTCCGCAGTGGGAGGAGAAGTGATAATCCTTCCGGTGAATCCGTCCTTGACCAGCTTCGGTATGCGACCGCTGTGGTCAATATGGGCATGGGTGAGAAGAAGCGCATCGATCTTCGCCGGATGAAATCCCCAGTCCTTCCAGTTTCTGCTCTCAATTTGTGCGCCGCCCTGAAAAAGGCCGCAATCGACGAGAATCTGCCGTCCCCCTTCGGTTTCAATCAGATAAGTGGACCCGGTCACGGAGCCGGCGGCTCCCAAACAGGTAATATTGACCATCCTTCATGCTCCCTTCTATTTCGCGTAAGCCCTTTTATGAAAAAGCGATATAACCCATTTATGTGGCAATAATAAAAAGCACAGGATTGCTTCTTCCCATTCCCATCAGACCGACCAAACAGACCAAAGGAACTAAACAGACCAAACAGACCAAACAGACCAAAGGAACCAAACAGACCCCTATGTTTAGCCTTTTTATGGTTCCACCAGGATCTTGATTTCTTCATCCTTGTGATTGGCAAGCATTTCAAATCCACCTTCTACAATAGCATCGAGGGACGTAATACTTGTGACGATCGCTTCAGGCGCGATGTTTTTCGTAGTCAGCCATTCTAGGGATCGATCGGCATTGATGGAATTGGCGCCTATCATGGTCATTTCTCTTGTGACAAAGCCAAGCATGTGGACAAGCGCCCGTTCAGTGAAGATTCCCTGCACGATGACGGTTCCGCCGTGGCGCGTTGACGCAAGGCAGTCTTTGAGCGTCGCTTCAATGCCCACTGCTTCGATGGTCACGTCGACTCCTCTTCCATGCGTCAGTTCTCGGATCTTCGGCGGTATTTTGGTATCCGCCGGACTGAAGGAAGCCGTGGCGCCCAGTCTTTCGGCCAGCGTCCTTCTTTTTTCCGATAAATCGGTGATGTAGATAGTTTCAACTCCCAGCGTTTTCAGTGCGATCAATATCAACAGCCCTACCGGTCCGGCGCCCGCGATAAACACTGTATCGCCGGGTTGCACATTTCCCCGTTCCAGTGCATAGATGGCGCCGGCCAGCGGTTCCAATACGGCGGCGCGCTTCCAGTCCATGTCGGAAGGGAGTTTCAGTATGCGATCCCGCGGTGCAACGAGATATTCTGCGTACCCGTCTCTTACAAAGGTCGCCACATGATCTCCCGGCTTAAAACCTTCTATGTCTGCGCCCACCTCTACCACCTCTCCGCATACTTCATGTCCGAAGGGACTTGCCGGAAAGGGACCGTGAAGGTATTCGTGAAGGTCGGATCCGCAGATGCCGCAATACTTAATTTTAACCTTTACCTCGTCGCGACCTGCCTTCGGCTCTTCAACGTCTTCGACGCGTACGTCGCGTATTCCGTAATAGAGGGCTTTTTTCATGATTTATCCTTTCAATAACGTTTTTTTGAATACCATGCGTGATACCCTTCACTGCGCTGCCGGTAGCGGCGAATTCGTGCATAGGTTCCCAACGCTCTTTCCGGCGATTCAAAAAAGGGAACGCCCGCCTCAAGAAACGCACGGGCCAGGTCAGGGTCGAATCCGGGGATGTTTACCATAAGAAAGGGTTTTCCTGACCTGCGCTGTATCTGGATCAGGGATTCCGTATAGCGCCGGTTTGACTCATCGGTCATACCCATGCCGATCACGACTATGGCGTCGACGCCGTTGTCATCGGCAACAGAGCGGGCTGATTCTATGTAAATATCCATGTCGAGTGATGCCGTTAATCCTACGTCTACTGGATTGCGGAGACTCGTTCCTGTCGGCGGTACAATGCGTGCAAGGGCCGCGGTTGTTTCCTCTGAAAGCTCGGCCAGTCTGAGTCCTTCAAAGCCGCATGCTTCAGCCGCCGACACAGCCAATCCCCCCGGTCCCGAGATAATGGCGATGCGGTCTCCCAGCAAGGGTGGGAGAAGTGCGCACCCCATCAGTGTGTCCACCCATGCCTCAAATCCGGTGACCGGGATTGCGCCGCTCTGATTGACCACCGCTTTCCAGAGATCCGCCGATCCCGCCATGGCGCCGGTATGGGATGCCGCGGCCCTTCCCCCTTCAGGAGTGAGGCCCACCTTCCAGAGGATCACCGGCTTACGGTGCGACAGGGCCCGTATTTTTTTGAGGAACAGGTTCCCGTCTCTGATGCCTTCAAGATAGGCGCCGATGACGTGCGTATCGGGATCTCCTCCCAGGTAGTCAATAAAATCAATGCTCGACAAATCGCATTCATTTCCAAGACTTATCGCCTTACTGAAATAGAGGCCGCGCTGTGGGGCCATGCGGCAGAGTATGTTGGCAAGAGAGCCGCTGTTTGAGACGATTCCCACCGAACCGGGCCTTCGTGAGAGACCGGGGAAAAAGGCCAATCCCGACTTGGGGGCATATATCCCCATGCAATTCGGCCCTATCAATCGCATATCGGCGGAACGCGCTATGCGGAGAACCTCGTTTTCACGTCGTTTCCCCTCATCGGTGCCCGTTTCCTTGTAGCCGGCAGTGAAAAGAATGGCCCCTTTCACGCCCTTTGACGCACAGTCGGTGACCGCTTCAAGACATTTTTGCTCGGGAACCAGGATAATGGCGAGGTCTACCGGGCCGGGGATGGCGGTAACAGAGGGATATGCTTTGAGGGCATCGATATAATCGGCTGCAGGATTCACCGGATAAATTTTACCCGGGAAATTCTGATCCTGGAGGGCCATAAGGAACAGCTTCCCCGTTTTTAATTCACGAGGCACGCCGACAACGGCAACGGAACGGGGATGAAAGATGGCGTCCATCTGTGCTTTCAGTGTCCGGTTTTTCGTCATTTCTTCTCCCTCAATGGTCGATGCCACAAAAACTTCATCCTTCTTACCGCTTCCCTTTTACCCTGTCAAACATTTAAAGTTCGGCCGGAGCGTAATCCCCTCTTTTGCCTCTCTGTTCCTATGTGAATATCTATTTTGCATAGATAGTAACCAGTCAAAAATCACATATTTCATTTTCCTTCGACTTGTGTATTTATGCCGACGGTTAGTATCTCTAGTAGTGTGGATGATACAACCTGAGTGAAATAAGGATGTACATAGGGCGAGGCGCCTTACCAATGCGTTCACCTTCCTCTGAAAACGTCTTTTGAATCGCAGGGCACGGAGGGTCTGTGATGAAGGGCGGTCTGTGAAGTGTCGGAGGTTTTTGAACGCGAACTTACGTAATGTATTGAGAAAGGAGTATTGTATGAGACGTTTCAAAGAGGTGGCACTGATTGTTTGTCTGGGATTGTTTCTTATGTGCGGGATGTTCCTTCCTGCTTCGGCGGGCGCGATTCCGGCATTCGATGCAGCAAAACTGTCGGACATGTCCGATTTCGATCCGATAAATCCCGTGTTTCCCACAGATGGGGATACCTTTAAAATAGGCCTTATGGAGCCTTTTTCAGGACCGGCAGCGGCCAACGGGAAGTATTACTGGCTGACGAACTCCTGGGTCGTCCACGATCTCAACAAGCGGGGCGGCATAAAAGTAGACGGAAAGATGAAAAAGATTCAGCTTATCAAGGGCGATACCCAGGCGAAACCGGCGATTACAAAGAAAGAAGCCGAAAAACTCTGCCTTGAGGACAAGGTGAACGTGCTCGTGGGGACCTCGGCCAGTCATCTCTGTGCCGTCATAGCCAGTGTTGCAAAAAAATATAAAACCATGTTCCACATTCCCACGTCTCTGTCGGTTGCGCTTCTGGACGCCAAGAATTTCAACCGCTATACCTTCAGAAGCTGTCTCAATACAGAGACCTTCGGTCTTGCCATGGCCTACTACTATTCCAAACGGCCGGAAAAGAAGTTCTACATCCTGAATCAGGATTATTCCTATGGACACGAGCTTGCGGCTATTTTCAAAGCCGCCTTGAAGAAATACAATCCCGATGCAGTAGTGGTCGGCGAGGCATTCCATCCGCTCTTTCTGAAGGACTTTGCCCCCTACATTACCAAGGTGCAGGGCGCCGGGGCCGAGGTCATCTTCACGGGAGACTGGACGCCGGACGGATTCAATCTGGTGAAGCAGGCCGTACAAATGGGCTTGAAGCTGCCCGTCGCCAACATTTACATAGACAATCGGCCGCTCATGGAGATGATCGGCGGGCCTACCGGTACGATCATGTTCAACGGCAACGATTACATGGTAAGTGTGGAAACCCCGCAAAACGAGGCAGTGATTAAATCCTGGCATGCTTCGCAGAAAAACTGGAGCGCCCCTTACGAAACGGACGAGTTCCTCTGGCCCGTTACCATATTCGGACGTTGTATCGATTCGGCCTATTGGTTCTTTGACGTGGTTGAACGGGCGGGTTCCACGGACCCCGAAAAAATTATCGCCACCTGGGAAGGCGATGAGTATATCGGTCTGGTGGGCAAGTTAAAGATGAGGGCCTGCGACCACCAGGCGATCAGGGATATCTTCGTTACCCAGTTCGAATTCCCCAACAAATGGCATGACAAGGGCGCCAGCTACGGCAACCCGACAGTGATTCCGGCGAAATTCTGTACTCCGTCGGTTCCCGCCGATCTGGACAGATGTAAGTAAGGATCTTCGTTACCCCGGTGACCGCCTTTCATCGGCGGAACCGGGGTAACGAATAAATCGCCCCATCCGGGGGCGAACAACAGCTCTATATCTTACATATCCGAGGGGGTTGCGTTATCTTCTTTGATTTAAGTCGGTTACTCATGCGATACCCTAGTGTTGTCGGACGCGATCCCCTCTTTCTCCTCTCTGTGTAATTCCATCTATCTAGCCGATCTAGATAAAAAACAGGTATAAAACCGATATTTTCTTTTCCTGCGACTTGTGTATATGTGCCAAAAGGTGATATATCTCATACAATAAACCATCGGTTCTAAGGTTTTGGAGGATCCGTGGGATAAAAAAGGGCCTGTCGTGGCATTCGCGATCTTTTCCAAAGGAGCAGTTAAAAAAGAAGAGGGTACAGTGCGAACGGTATGCGACGCATGAAGTGTGAGGTGGCAAGTCATGCTGCTGAACGAAGGTATCGGTCATTTACGGAGAAAGGAGTGGTATCTATGAAGAATTTGAAAGGCGTGGCACTGGTTGTTTGTCTGGGGCTGTTTCTTCTGTGGGGGGCAGTGCTTCCAGGGTCATCATCGGCGATTCCCGCATTCGATCCCTCAAAAATAGCGGATATGAGCGGATATGATCCGGCAACGGTTACATTCCCCAAGGGCGATACGTTCAAAATCGGTCTTATGGAGGCCTTTTCGGGGCCTGCAGCCGCGAATGGTCGCTACTACTGGTTGACAACGACATGGAACGCCTATGAATTGAATAAGCGGGGCGGTATCATGGTGGACGGCAAAAAAAAGATGATCGAAGTAATCAAGGGTGATACCCAGGCGAAACCCTCCGCAACCAAGAAAGAGGCTGAGAAACTTTGTCTTGAAGACAAGGTGAATGTGCTTTGGGGCGCTGCAGGGAGCCATATCTGTCTCGTCATCCAGAAAGTGGCGGAAAAATACAAGACCATTTATCACAATCCCATGTCCCTTTCGCCAGCGCTTATGGACGGTAAAAACTTCAACCGCTATACGTTCCGGACCTGTCTGAACACGCATGTGTTCGGCGAAGGCATGGCCTACTATTTTGCGCGGCGTCCGGAGAAGAAATTCTATATCCTCAATCAGGATTACTCCTATGGACACGACATGGCGGAAGGATTCAAAAGAGGCTTGAAGAAGCATAAGCCCGATGCCGTCATCGTCGGCGAAGCCTATCATCCCCTGTTCCTGAAAGATTTTGCTCCCTACCTGACCAAGGTGCAGGGTGCAGGGGCCGAGGTGATCTTCTCCGGCGACTGGACGCCGGACGGACCGACAATGTTGAAACAGGCCGTGGGAATGGGGATGAAACTTCCCATTGCAAACATCTATATAGATAACCGTCCCGCCCTGGATTCGATCGGTGGTCCCGCCGGTGAGATCATGATCAACGGCAATGATTATATGGTAAGCGTGGAAACCCCTCAGAACAAAGCCTTTGTAGAGGTGTGGCACAAATCGTCCGACAACTGGACGCCGCCTTATGACGACAGCCAGTGGATATGGCCCGTGACCATCTTCGGGCGTTGTGTCGATGCGACCTACTGGATGTTCGACGTGATCGAACGGGCCGGCACCACGGACCCTGAAAAAATCATCGCTACCTGGGAAGGCGACGAATATATCGGTCTGGTAGGCAAGCTGAAGATGCGGGCCTGCGACCACCAGGCAATCAGGGATATGTTCGTGACGCAGTTCGAGTTTCCCAACAAGTGGGATGAAAAGGGCGCAAGCTATGGAAAGGCGATACGTATCGATGCCATGTATTGCATGCCCCCGATTCCCGAGGACCTGGACAGATGTAAGAAATAGTTTCTTTGTCCCGGGTTTGCCGTCGAAGGATGGGCAAACCCGGGAAAACAAACATACCCTCCCTGTCCTGTCTATTCAGCATGGGGGTGACCATACCTGAGAGGGCCGTGCCGTTGCGCAGGGTTTTTGCACGGCGATATAAAAGGTGTTTCAGAGGTTCCGGCGCGTCCCTCTCTTTTTCCTCCCCGCCATTTTTTTTCATAAAAATCCCTTCATCCGGAGGCCTATGCTCTTACCACATCGGGATTTACCGATAGGCCGCGCATCTTGACAGAGCGCTGACAGGTGCTTACATTAGGGGCGAAGAATTTGAAATGACGATACAATAGACATATCCGAGGGGATGCCCATGAACTCCGTCAATACGGTGGTAATGAATTTTGCGGTCACCTTTGCAAAGGCGTTGAATGCAAAGGCAATACTGATCAGCAGCGATGTTGTCCAGGAACAGTTGACACTGGAAGATGAGGAGGTGCGTTCCCGGATTGTCCTAGTCTGGAAAAGGCAACGGGAAGATGAAGCCCCCGAGGGGGATTTCGGGAAGATGATCGCGATTCCGAATGTGAACGTGACCCCTGTCAGTCAAATGAAGATCGCCATTATCAAGGGATTGGCGGCGGGCATGTTCGGACCGGAGGATAAAATGGTCTGCCTTACCGGCTCGCCCAAGCTCGACTATATAGAGAATATCTTTGTAGTCGATGTGGACAGCGAATTTGAAATATTGGCGTCCGAGGACATCTCAAGTATTTTTGAGGGGATTCAGCCGGAGGTCTTTGAGGCTGTTCTGAATGTGGCCCTCGAACTGGCCGCACAGGGGAGGGAAGGACGGCCGGTGGGTACGATTTTTGTGATCGGCGATCATGAAAAGGTGATGGAATTATCCAGACAGATGATCATCAACCCCTTCATGGGGTACAGTGAAGACGAACGGAATATCATGGATCGCGACCTGAAGGAAACGATCAAGGAGTTTTCGGCGTTGGACGGCGCCTTCGTGATAAAAGAAAACGGCGTGCTCATTACCGCAGGCAGGCATCTGAATGTTGCCCTGGAAAGCGGCAAGGAATTTCCCAAGGGACTTGGGAGCCGGCACATTGTTGCCGCCGGCATTACAAATGTGACCAATGCCATCGCCGTGGTCGTTTCCGAATCCACGGGAACCGTAAGAGTTTTTCGAAAAGGAAAGATATTCGTCGATATTGAAAAAGCCCTCGGATAACAGGGAGGAGTTATGAGATTTGATAAATTTACGCTGAAACTTCAAGAAGCCTTTCAGGAAGCGGAAAAACTGGGCGCCGCTTACGGCCACCAGGGCATCGATGCGGAGCACATTCTGCTGGCGCTGACACAGCAGCCGGAGGGAATCGTGCCTGAGATCCTGAAAAAGATCGGCGTGGAACCGGCGATCATAGACAGGGAGCTGGTGAAGGTGCTGGAGAAGATGCCCTCCGTGTCCGGCGCAGGTGCGGGACAGGTATATATGACGCCGCGGCTGAAGGAGGTAGTTGACAAGGCCCTCGTCGAAGCGGCCCGCCTCAAGGACGAGTATGTCAGCGTCGAACATGTGCTGATTGCGATTGTCGATACAAAGGGAGGAGATGCTGCCGGGATACTTTTGAGTCATGGGGTGACCAAAGACGCCTTGCTGAAGATTCTTGTCGAGATCAGAGGCGGCCAGCGGATCACTGATCCGAATCCGGAAGACAAATATCAGGCGTTGAAGCGGTTTGCCCGCGATTTCAATGAGGTTGCGCGCAAAGGAGGATTTGATCCCGTCATTGGCAGGGACAGCGAGATCAGGCGCATTATGCAGGTGCTCTCCCGGCGGACAAAAAATAATCCCGTTCTGATAGGAGATCCCGGCGTGGGGAAAACCGCCATCGTCGAAGGTCTCGCCCAGAGGATCGTGAACGGCGACGTGCCCGACAGCCTGAAAAATAAAAAGGTTCTCGGTCTCGATATGGGTGCGCTCATCGCAGGCGCGAAATACCGGGGAGAGTTTGAAGACCGTCTCAAAGCCGTTCTGAAAGAAGTGACGGACGCAGGCGGTGAAATTATTCTCTTTATTGATGAGCTGCATACAATGGTGGGCGCCGGTGCGGCGGAAGGCGCCGTCGATGCGTCCAATATGCTCAAACCGGCGCTGGCGAGAGGCGAGCTTCGCTGTGTGGGCGCCACCACACTGAACGAGTACAGGAAATACATAGAAAAAGATGCCGCTCTGGAGCGTCGTTTTCAACCCATTTTGGTGCAGGAGCCGAGCGTGGAGGATACCATCGCCATATTGAGAGGGCTCAAGGAGCGCTACGAAGTGCACCATGGCGTCAGAATCAAGGATCCTGCAATAATTGCCGCGGCAACCCTTTCGGACCGCTACATAAGCGACCGCTTCCTTCCCGATAAGGCCGTTGATCTAATCGATGAGTCGGCATCGCGCCTTCGTATCGAACTGGACAGCATGCCCGCGGAAATCGATGTGATTGAGCGAAAGATTCTGCAGCTTCAGATAGAGGCCGAATCTCTCAAGAAGGAATCGGACAAGACTTCAAAGGGGAGGCTTGCAAAGATAGAAAAGGAGCTGGCCGGTCTTAAGGAATCCCGCGACGGGATGAAACTGCACTGGTCCAGGGAAAAGGATGCCATAAAGGGAATTCAGACAATCAAGGAAAAGATAGAAGAGCTGAAGACGGCGGAACAGGCCGCACAGCGTGAAGGAAATCTGGCCAGAGCGGCGGAGATTCGCTATGGAACCCTGGTGCAGCTTGGCAGGGACCTTGAAACCAAACTGGCGAAACTGGCCGAGCTTCAGAAGGACGCGCAGACGCTGAAGGAAGAGGTGGATGCCGAGGATGTGGCCGAGGTGGTGGCGAACTGGACCGGTGTCCCGGTGGCGAGAATGATGGAGAGTGATGTGCAGAAACTGCTCCATATGGAAGAACGCCTCACGTTGCGGGTGGTAGGACAGGATGAGGCCATCGGTGTGGTATCGAACGCCCTGAGGAGAGCCCGCTCCGGGTTGCAGGACCCGAATCGGCCCATCGGATCGTTTATCTTTATGGGCCCCACCGGTGTGGGAAAAACCGAACTCAGCAAGGCCCTTGCAGAGTTTATGTTTGACGACGAGCAGGCCATGATCAGAATCGACATGTCCGAATTCATGGAGAAACACTCCGTGGCCCGGCTGATCGGCGCGCCTCCGGGATATGTGGGATATGATGAAGGGGGATACCTTACCGAAGCGGTGCGCAGGCGTCCCTATTCGGTGCTCCTCTTTGACGAGATCGAAAAGGCGCACCCCGATGTGTTTAACATACTGCTCCAGATCCTGGATGACGGACGACTCACCGACGGTCATGGAAGGACGGTCGATTTCAAGAACACGATCAATATCATGACGTCCAATATCGGCGGTCAATGGATGCAGGACGCAAGTCTCAGCCGTGACGAGCAGCAGCGTCTGACGATGGATGCCTTGAGGGCGACCTTCAAGCCTGAGTTTTTGAACAGGATTGACGACATCATCACCTTCAGGGCCTTGACGCTGGATGACATCGGCAATATTGTCGATATTCAGATCGCCCAGATTCAGAAACGTCTCCAGGCACGGCAGATGGATCTGGAGCTGACGGAGGGCGCGAAACGGTATATTGCCGAAGCGGGCTTCGATCCTCTCTATGGTGCGCGGCCGCTCAAAAGGGCGCTGCAGAAGCTGGTGGAAGACACCCTTGCGACAAAGATCCTGGAAGGGGATTTTACTGAAGGCGACAAAGTGCGTGTCGACGTGGAAGAGGGGAAGATGACCTTTAAAAAGAAGTAGAAGGGATAGCCGATAGGCCGCGGGCGACAGGTACAACCCATAACCTGTGATGCCTTTCTTTAAAAACAAAGATACTCTGGTGAGTTCCATTGCGGCGACCATAGCCGGCGCGGTAATGATGCGTGCAAATATGGCTCAGTGGACGGCGATTATCGGCGCCGGCGGGAGCGATGACGAGGAGGGAGGCGAAGCCCTCGACGGCACATATGTGTAGTGTCAATCCTCTGTCTGCTAAGTCCATGATGAATCTTTTCAGCACCCATCCTCCCATGGAAAAGCGGATAGAGCGGCTTCAAAAAATACAACCGGTGTTAATCGATTTTTGGACATTTGAGGTCCTTTGTGCTAGTAAACAAAAACGTTTTACAGGGTAAACAAGGCACGATGCTTTGACGGCGGCCGCCAAAAAATAAATCTATGATACCTACAATGCGGAGGGGGACATGGCAGAGGAAAAAGAGGACAAGGGATTTGTAATAAAGGATCGAAGAATCTTCAGCGAAGAAGGGGAGGGCAAAGGGGAAGAGCCTGCCGTGGAGGAAAGGGACAGGCCCTCGGAAAAAAAGGAAACGTCTCAGAGCTCTCCACAAGAGGAATCGGACGCCGGTCCGGCAAAAGCTCAATCCACCCAGGTGCCCGAGGTTGATTTTGCAGGGTTTATTATCTCGCTCTATACATCGGCGGCCGTTCATTTAGGCGATATGACCGATCCGGCCACGGGCACGCAGGAAAAGAATCTTCCCGCGGCGAAGCAGATGATTGATATCCTTGCGCTATTGAAAGATAAAACCAGAGGAAATCTTGATGATAACGAGGCACAGCTTATTGAAGGTCTTCTTTATGAGTTGCGTATGAGGTATGTGAAAGAGAAGTGAACTGCGTCATCTCCAGACAGTCTCCTGCGAAGGTCAATCTCATCCTGAAAGTTCTCGGGAAGCGGGAAGACGGGTATCATGAACTGGCGACCCTCATGGAGAGGATAAGTCTTTGTGATGAAATGACATTTATTCCCCGAAACCGGGGAATCACACTCCATTGTTCTGAAAAAACTCTTCCGACGGATGAGGGGAATATTGTAGTTCGGGCCGCCCGAATGTTTTTTGACTATGTCGGATGGCCGGAAGGGGTTGAGATCAATCTACAAAAAAATATTCCCCTTGCTGCAGGACTTGGCGGAGGAAGTTCAAATGCGGCGACAACCCTTCTTGCCTTGAATGAAATGACGGAAGCCTGCGTTTCCCGGGAAAAACTGATAGAGATGGGAGTGAAACTGGGGGCTGACGTCCCCTTTTTTATTTTCAAGGAGACCGCCTGGGCCTTCGGGGTGGGAGAGCGTCTTCGGAAAGCGGAGGGCATCCCACGACTCTTCTTCGTCCTCGTCAATCCGGGAGTCGAACTGTCAACCCGCCGAGTCTATGAAGAATTAAAATATGGATTGACAAACCAGCCAATCCAATATAACATCCCGCGACTTCAAACAGTACCCCAGGTTGTGAAAGGGATGCAGAATGATCTTGAAGAGGTATCGGAGAGGATCTGTCCTGTTATCCGGAAAATAAAGGGTCGTCTGCGGGCCGGGGGTGCGCTCGGCGTCTTGATGTCGGGAAGCGGTCCGACCGTATTCGGTATCTATGCGAATAGTGAGGATGCTGAAAAAGCCGAAAATGAAATGAGGGAAGAGGGGTTCCCTTTTTCATGCAGCGTTCATGCATTGTAATGTGTCTAAGGACGGGTTCTTGCCCTGTATGACGGCAACAGGAGATAAAAAGGGCTCTGCCGGAGAAGATAAAGAATAATGGGGCGTCGTCAAGCGGTAAGACACAGGATTTTGGTTCCTGCATTCGGAGGTTCGAATCCTCCCGCCCCAGCCAGACTTGGAAGGCGATTACTCTAATGCTCGAAAGGATGAGAATATTTTCAGGTAATTCCAGTCTAGAACTGGCCAGGAAGATTTGTGCAAAGCTAGGAGTCGGACTGGGCAAGGCGAATGTATCGACCTTCAGCGACGGGGAGACTCGCGTAGAGATCAATGAAAATGTGCGAGGGATGGATGTGTTTATCGTTCAGTCAACCTCAAACCCCGTCAATGTAAATCTCATGGAACTTCTCGTCATGATCGACGCCATGAAAAGAGCCTCCGCCGACAGGGTAACAGCGGTCATGCCCTATTACGGGTACGCGCGGCAGGATCGGAAGGCGGCGCCGCGGGCGCCGATTACAGCGAAGCTGGCAGCGGATCTCCTCACGACCGCCGGTACGAACCGTGTGGTTGCCGTTGATCTTCATGCCGGTCAGATTCAGGGGTTTTTCAATATTCCCGTCGACAATCTCTACGCCCAAACCATCCTTCTTGAGTATCTGAAGAAAAATTACAATGACAACCCGGTCATTGTGTCTCCGGATACGGGGGGGGTGGTCCGTGCACGAGCCTTCGCAAAGAAATTCGATGCCACGCTGGCAATTGTAGATAAGAGAAGAGATGCGCCCAATGAGTCGGAGGTTATGAATATAATAGGTGACGTAAAGGGCAAGAAGGCCATTATTCTTGACGACATGATCGATACGGCAGGCACCATAGTGCAGGCGGCGCAGGCACTGCTCAGTGACGGAGCGCTGGAGGTTCTTGCCTGCTGCAGCCATCCCGTGCTGTCGGGGCCGGCTATCGAGCGGATAGAATCATCCGATATAAAGGAGATCGTGGTCACTGACACAATTGCCCTGCACGAAGCGGCAAGGGCCTGTAAAAGGATAAAAGTGCTTTCGACTTCAGGCCTCCTGAGCGAAGCAATAAAAAGAATTTACTACAATGAATCCGTCAGCTCTTTATTTATTTAAAAGGGAAGCAATGGTCTTGGCTGGTTATACATATGGTCAATATTCGTATCCCGTTTGTCGGGATAAAAAGATAGGCGGGATAAGGAGACAGTTATGCACACAATTACGGTAACAGCGAAAACAAGAGATACATCGGGGAAAGAGACAGCCCGGAAGTTCAGGTCCGAGGGGTACACTCCTGCAGTGTTTTACGGGTATGGCATAGAACCAGTAAAACTGGTCGTCGATACTGCGGAGCTTGTAAAACAGCTGGGCGGAGAACGACCGGAAGGCACCTTCGTAAAACTGAAAATCGATGACAATAACGGCAAGGTGGGGGAAAAACTTTCCATTATCAAAGATCTTCAGATTGATTCGCTCAAGCGAAGTCTCATCCATGTGGATTTTTACGAAATAAAAATGGACCGGGAAATCACGGTGGATATTACGGTGAATCTTGTAGGAAATCCCATCGGTGCTGAACGTGGTGGGGAACTTCAGGTCCTGAAACGTGAAGTAAAGGTATCCGGTCTTCCGGGAGCGCTTCCCGAAAAAATAGAGATAGATGTGAGCGGTCTTAACGTGGGAGACACGGTGAAGGTTGCCGATATCGTTTTGAGCGCCGATGTGACCGTTGTTGATGGTGAAGATGTGGCCCTTGCAACGATTGCGAAGACAAGGACGACCCTGTCCGATGAAGAAGAGGCGCACGCCGAGGGCGAGGCCGAGACCGCAGAAGGCGCTGAGGGCGAAACGCCTGCCGAAGAAGCGGCAACTGAAGCATAAGGCAGTGTGAAGAAAACTGCTCCCCGGGGGACCGCGTGTGGCTCATCGTCGGATTGGGAAATCCCGGAACGAAGTATGCCTTGACAAGACACAACATGGGGTTTATTGTCTTGCAGGCTTTGGCCGGGGAAACGGCAATACCAGTGGCAAGGAGAGGTCATGACGCACTCTACGGAACCGGGAAGATCAACGGTGAAACCGTTGTTTTGGCAGCACCGCGGACCTATATGAATCTGAGCGGTGTCGCCGTGGGGAAGCTGGCACGTTTTTTTAAAATTGAGAGCGGCAATATCATCGTGATCCATGACGATCTGGACATTCCCTTTAAAGATATTCGGGTCAAAGAAGGGGGTGGCGATGGTGGGCATAAAGGGCTCATGTCGATAACGGTTCATCTCGGGAAATCCGATTTCATACGGATTCGAACGGGAATCGGCAGACCGGACCTGAAAGGGATGGTTGAAAGCTATGTGCTGAGCCCTTTTTCTAAGGAAGAGATGGAATCCGTTCCCCTCATTGCCGAAAGGGCATCCCGCGCAGTGCGGGAAGTGATTTCATCGGGAACTCAGGCGGCAATGAATGCATTTAACACGAAGAACCCAAAATATTTACGTGAGGAGGAGGTATAAGCAGGAATTATGGAATTTCTAGTCAATTACGCGTGGTTGTGGGGCGTCATCGGATTGGTCCTGGCGTTTGTGATTTACAAGTACGTCATGTCCTTTTCTCCGGGCAACGAACTGATGGTGGAAATCATGGACAGGATCCATGCCGGCGCCATGGTATTTCTCAAGAGAGAATACAAGATTATTGCAATTTTCATTGTGATCGTCTTCTTTGTGCTTCTCTTTGCGTTGAACCCGATGACGGCAGTTGCCTTTCTCAGTGGCGCCGTAGGTTCGTTGATCGCCGGCGTCTTCGGCATGCAGGCGGCAACGCAATCAAATGCACGTACGGCGGAAGCCGCCCAGACCTATGGCCAGGGACGCGCTCTGACGGTCGCCTTCTTCGGCGGGTCGGTCATGGGGCTCTCCGTGGCATCGCTGGGTCTTCTCGGTCTCGGAATATTCTTTTACTTTTTTGCCGATAAGGATCCCTCAGTCATAAACGGATTCGCCATGGGCGCTTCGTCCATTGCCCTCTTTGCCCGTGTCGGCGGCGGTATCTTCACCAAGACGGCCGACGTCGGTTCCGACCTGGTGGGTAAAGTAGAAGCCGGCATTCCCGAAGACGATCCCAGGAACCCCGGCGTCACCGCCGACAACGTGGGCGACAACGTGGGCGACATCGCCGGCATGGGTGCGGACCTTTACGAGTCCTACTGCGGTTCCGTGGTTGCGGCCATTGCCATCGGCGCCACGATGGGATTGGGGCTTCCCGGTATGTCCATGAAGTGGATGATGCTTCCCATGCTGTTCATCATTGTGGGACTGCTTTCATCGGTGATCGGAATCGGTCTCTTCAACTATCTGAAAAACATGAAACCCCAGTCGGCATTGAGCAATGCGCTCTATATCGCAGGCATACTCTTCATCATTCTGGCGTTTTTCGTGGTGAAATTCACGACACAGGGAATGTCTGCAGAATATCTGAAGAGCCTGGGAATGATCAGTCCCCTGGGACCCTTCTGGGCGGTGCTTCTGGGCATCATCGCCGGCATGCTGATCGGCGGTGTGACTGAGTACTACACGGCGCGCGGTCCCATCAGACGCATTGCCGAAGCCTCACAGACCGGGCCGGCGACCAACATCATCACCGGGTTCGCCGTAGGTCTCGAGAGTGTGGCGGCCCCGGTATTCTTCATCGCCATCGCCATCTGGTTGTCATACATTACCTGCGGTCTCTACGGTATCGCCATTGCCGGTGTCGGCATGCTGGGAACAGTCGGCATGACCATGTCCGTCGACAGTTACGGCCCCATTGCCGATAACGCCGGCGGTATCGCCGAGCAGGCCCACATGCCCCCCCAGACCCGTGAAATTACGGACGGTCTGGACGCCGTGGGCAATACGACGGCCGCCATCGGCAAGGGTTTCGCCATCGGTTCCGCCGCATTGACCGCGCTGGCCATGTTTGCCGCCTTCACGGCGACCGTCAAGACCTTCCCGGGTTTTGAGAATTTCGCCCTTGACCTCACGGAGGCCCATGTGATCACTGGTTTGTTCCTTGGTGGATTGATCCCCTGTCTTATGGCAGCGCTTACCATGACAGCCGTGGGTGACGCCGCGTTCGACATGATCAATGAGATCAGACGTCAGTTCAGGGAGATTCCCGGAATCATGGAAGGAACAACACCTCCCGATACGAACCGCTGCGTTGACATCGCCACCACGGCGGCGCTGAAACGAATGATTCTGCCCGGTGTTTCAGCTGTGCTCGCGCCGATTGTAGTGGGTGTTTTAATCGGTCCCCACGCGCTGGGTGGATTCCTTGCAGGCGCCACGCTGACCGGTGTGGTGATCGGTCTTCTTATGGCAAATGCAGGCGGCGCCTGGGACAATGCCAAGAAGTACATCGAGCAGGGAAATTTCGGCGGTAAAGGCTCCGATGCCCACAAAGCGGGCGTCATCGGCGATACCGTCGGCGACCCCTTCAAAGATACTTCGGGTCCGGCCATGAACATTCTCATCAAGCTGATGTCCGTTGTGTCGCTCGTGACGGCGCCGGCCATCGTCGCCCTCTATCAGATGATCTATTAGAAGAGGGATCATAGAGGCAACTCAAAGGGGGGTGGAAATCATTCACCCCCCTTTTTTATGTGAAAAGGAGGCTGTCATGGGCTTTCGCTGCGGTCTTATCGGGCTTCCCAATGTAGGAAAATCAACCATATTCAATGCACTCAGTGCTGCCGGCGCAGAGGTGGCCAACTATCCCTTCTGTACGATTGATCCCAATATCGGCGTGGTTCCCGTTCCCGATCCGCGGCTTGAAGAAATCGCCCGCATACTGTCGCCTCCCAAGGTTACCCGCACTACCATGGAGTTTGTCGACATCGCCGGTCTTGTCAAAGGCGCCAGCAAGGGGGAAGGGCTGGGAAATAAGTTTCTCGGCAATATTCGTGATGTCGATGCGATTGTTCATATTGTGCGCTGCTTCGATGATCCCAATGTCGTCCATGTGCACGGTTCGGTTGATCCGGTGCGGGATATCGAAATTGTCAATACCGAACTGATTCTCGCGGATCTTGAAACGATCGAACGGAGAATCGAAAAGAGCGAGCGCCTGTTGAAGACAGGGGACAAGTCTCTGGTGCGGCAGATTGATGCATTGAACCATATTGCCGACGAGTTGGGACGTGGAATGCCGGCGCGGGCAGGAATGGCGGACATTAAGGACATTGAAATATTGGCTGATCTTCGCCTGCTGACGGCCAAACCCGTGCTCTACGTGGCGAATGTCAGCGAAGAAGTGCTCACACAAAAGAAAGGCGCCTATGTGGAGCAAGTTGCGCAGCTTTCCCATCGCGAGGAAGCGCAGCATATTGTGATCTGCGGCGACATGGAGGCGGAAATAGCAGTCCTTCCACCCGAAGAGCGAAGGGAATTTCTCGAAGATCTTCACATTGAAGAATCGGGTCTGGAAAAGCTGATCAAGGCAGGCTATGCACTTTTAAAGCTCATCACCTTTTACACGACGGCAGGTACGGAACTCAGGGCCTGGACCGTCCGGGACGGCACAAAAGCGCCCAGCGCAGCCGGTAAAATACACACCGATATGGAGCGAGGCTTTATACGGGCGGAAGCATTGAACTATGATGATTTTATACAAGCCGGATCGCTCGCCAAGGCTCGTGAAAAGGGGCTGATAAGGATCGAGGGGAAGGAATACGTGATCGCCGATGGAGATATTGTCTTCTTTCGGTTTAATGTGTGAAAGAAAGTGTGAAAAGTAATAAAAGTGCAAAAGTAGAAAAAGTTAAAAATTTTATGCGAAAATCAAAATCTTTTACTTTTCCTACCCTTCCTACTTTTCTAACTTTTTACACTTTAATAAAAAAGGGTGGCTTTACCGTGCGGTAAAACCACCCATGAAACTATATACACTGAAGGGTCCTTACAATCTCGCTCCCTGTCAGATTCTAGGGGGGTGTCGGTGGGAGGAAAGGAGGGAACCGAAAACCACCCACCGACAGGTGTAAGACTTCTATATCTGAGGCCGGATTTTCTTTCCTTGCAACATGTTCACCGGCTGTATGTTCATGATCTCTTTTGACTGCACAATAGCGATATTCATGTTTATAATCAATTGGATAGAATCTGATTTAAGCGGTTGAAAACCCTTAGCGCACCTAGTGTATAGGTGTATTTTGTCTAAGGTTTTGGATTGGTTGGTGTAAAAAATTCCATGAGTCGCGGTGATTTGCTTCTGCCATATTGCAGTGACAACGTCACGTTAGAGGGGCTGAGGTTTTCCCTTCGTCTTTGTGATCTCGCTATATACCATAGACTGCCGCTGCCGATCCGGAAGATCGGAACAATATTAGACCCCCTCTTTTAATATGATGCTTAATACGGTTGTAAGTTTTACAATATCTTCATCAGCCTTTCTCAAACGCGAGGAGATAATCGTGGCAAGATTCATGAAAATATAACATCCCAGTGCATGATCCTGCTGTGTCAGCTGAAAAAGCGTATGCCGCGTAATCTTATAGAATCGGCAATCGGTTAAGGTGCGTATGGTGGCGGTTCGTTTGGAGTCTTCCAGAAGTGATATCTCACCGAACACAGGATGATCCTCTGACGAAAGTCTGGTAAATACTTTATTGCCTATTTCGCCGTCTCCCTCAATACCGCTTAGCACCAGCTGTCTTCCCACTTCTACGGATCCTTCAAGTATAAGATAGATCGAATCGCCGCTTTCCCCCTCTTTCATAATGATTTCATTTTTTCGGAAGCGGATTTTTTCTGAGTGGGCAAGTACTGTGCGCACCTGTTCAAAAGTGAGATTTTTGAAAAGTTCAATTTCGATGAGCTGGGAGACCTCCTGATCCGAAACGTAAATCCTTGAATTCATACATTCATCTCCTTGGCAAGCACAATACCATACACGTTTCTCCCTATGATGGTATTCTCATCCGGATTGAGGGATACTTTGATATTTTCCTTTTCGTAAAAATAATCCTTCTTCGATTCCTGTATTTTTTCCTTGATAAATTTTTCAATGATTGAAGTATCGTCGGAGAGCATGTCCTCAAGTTTCATGGATTCTTTTTCCGTCATGAGACCGATAAGAATTCCTTCTTTGCGTTCTTTAATAAAACGTTCAAAATCTCCAAATGTCTTTCCTACGAACTGGTTCGGAATTATTATGCGCTTGATCTTATTGCTTCCTTCCAGAGAGAGGATATTGGAAAATACCTTTGGAAGTCCCGGATGGCTGATAGCACTCGCAATAAGTGATCCAAGGTGTTCGCCTCGGACAATTATTTCGTCGACACTTGCTCTTTTCAGATGAGTTCTATTCTCTGCATTGATAACTTCGGCAACAATTTTGGCTTTTGGGGCCACGGACCTTACCGTCAAGGTAGCAAGTATCGTTCTTTCGTCTGCTCTTTCCTTATCATAGGCTCCGGAGTTATCGGCCATAAGGATAACAAAGGCCGCTTTTTCTATATTGGCCCTTAAAAGCACATCTTCATGTACATAATTACCTCTGATAAAGCGAAGATTGAAGTGTTCATATTTGAGCTTGAGTGCATCGATGTCGTCGATGGGAAGCTCATTGATGAGAATAATGACCGGATTCGAAGATTTCCCGTGTGTATTAATCCAGGCAATCACCTCTTCCGTATAACGATTCCAGCCGCATATAACGGTATGTTCTGTACATGTTAAGGTATCCAACCCTTTTCCCTCCCTGATTTTTTGCTCAACAAATACCGAAGCTATTGTTGCTGTTATGAGTGACAGGAGACATACTCCCAGAATCATCAGTACGAGACCTACAATCCTTCCTGCATCCGTCGTCGGAAGTTTGTCGCCGTAGCCCACGGTGCAGATGGTAACAATGGCCCACCAGAAGCCGTCCCAGAGAGAATGAATGGAAGCCCCTTCTTTGTTGTTTTCGAAATAATAAATTGCGATGGAGCAAAATAATATCAGAATGAGCGTGAGTGTCCCAATTAGAAAAAAACGTTCTACACGCAGCAGCCTGCCAATTTTTTTGATCAAGGGTACAGGTGATCTGTAAGGTTTCGATGGTGTGCGTTTTGACATTTCTTGCGCTCCACGCGTGTAAGTTGAACCGAAACCGTTAAGTAATCAGCACTGCGGCTGAAGACGTCACTATGCTAATTACAGCTTGTCATACTTGGAAAAGTGCATTGAGAATGTGGCCCGTCCCTGGGTGAGAGATCGAAGATCCGTTGAATATCCGAACATGTGCTGCAGCGGGACCCGTGCCTTTATATCACTCACCAGGGGTTTGTGGGTTATGTTCTCGATTTCCCCCTTTCTGATATTAATGCTGCCGATTACTTCCCCCATAAACTCGCTAGGAGTGATGATATCCACTTTCATGATCGGTTCAAGAAGGGTAGGTTCCGCCTCGGCGCATCCATGCTGGAACGCCGTCGAGGCAGCGATCTGATAGCCCAGTTCAGAAGCTTCTCCTTCACGGTAGGATCCTCCCACTATCCGTATTATCACATCGAGTACCGGATAGCCGGCCACGACGCCACTTGCTGTGGCGTCTCTGAGGCTCTGCTCGATTGCTCGGTGATACTCGGGAGGAATCATCGTCGGTTCAAGTGCGTTTATAATTTCTATGCCGCCGCCCCGGCTGTGGGGAATGAGATTGAGCGCCACATGACCGAAATGTTTTTTCTCTCCCAGCTTTTTGTCGAATATTTCTTCGCAGGCAACCTCTTTCCCGATGGTTTCTCTATAGACAACACGGGGTTTTCCCACGTTGACATTGGTATTGAACTCCCTTACAAGTCTGTCGATGATAATTTCGAGATGCAATTCCCCCATACCTGAAATCACCGTCTGCGCGGTTTCTTCATCATAGGTCGCTTTCAGAGTGGGGTCTTCGTCGCAGAGCTTTTCCAGGGCCAGGATCAATCGTGACTGATCATCGGGTGTTTTTGCCTCAATGGCCCTGGAGATGACGGGCTCATAAAATTCTATGGATTCGAGAAGAATCGGGTGCGCCTCTTCACAGATGCTGTCGCCGGTTGAGGTATCCTTCAAACCTACCACGCCGATGATATCTCCCGATCCGGCCTCGTCGAGACGTTCACGCTTGTTGGCGTGCATCTTCAGCAGACGTGCGACGCGCTCGCGCTTCTTGGCAGTTGCATTGAAAACTTCTTCTCCCACCTTCATTTTACCCGAATAGATTCGGACGTAGGTCATTTTTCTCCCCTCATCCATCATGACCTTGAACGCAAGCGCGGCGAGGGGTTCCTTGTTTTTGCTCTTGCGCCATTCCTTCTCCCCTGTGGCGGGGTTTATTCCCGATATGGGAGGGACCTCCTCGGGAGAGGGGAGGAAATCACAGACCCCGTCGAGGATGGGTTGTACCCCTTTATTGCGAAGGGCCGATCCGCACATGACGGGAACAGCTTTGAGTGAAACAGTTGCCGCGCGCAGGGCATCACGCATATCTTTTTCTTCGATGGGTTCGCCTTCGAGATATTTTTCCGCCAGAGAGTCATCAAACTCTGCAAGCGCCTCTATCAGCTCTTCGCGGTATTGATCGGCTTCTTCAACGTGTGTGCCGGGTATGTCCGATAAGGCATAGGTAAGTCCCAGAGATTGCTCGTTCCATGTGATCACTTTTTGTCGTATCAGATCGATGACGCCTTCAAAGATGTCGTTCCTGAAGAGGGGAATCTGGATGGGGAGCGGCGCCGATGCAAAACGTGACTTCATGGTTGCAATAGTTCCGAAATAATCGGCGCCGGCACGATCCATTTTATTGATAAAAGCGATTTTGGGAACATGATATTTGTCCGCCTGGCGCCAGACTGTTTCCGATTGGGGCTCTACCCCTGCCACCGCATCAAACACGACCACCACGCCGTCAAGCACCCGAAGACACCGTTCAACTTCAATGGTGAAATCAACGTGACCGGGAGTGTCGATTATGTGAATTTCCCTGTTTTCCCACATACAGGTTGTAACGGCCGAAGTAATCGTGATGCCCCGTTCTTTCTCCTGTTGCATCCAATCCATCACCGCTTCGCCATAGTGAACCTCTCCGATCTTGTGGGTAATACCGGTGTAAAAAAGAATCCTTTCGGTTACCGTGGTCTTTCCCGCATCAATATGGGCCACGATACCTATATTTCGAATGTTCGAAAGTTTTACCGCCACGTCAAAAACCTTTCTTTACGTGAATTCTCAGTAGTTGTGCGCCTATCCAGTGACAGAACGGGCTTTATGCGGACCCCTTAATGAGCAGATCTTCTTTTATTACAAAGGGGGATTCCGTGTCGATGTGTCCTTTCAGAGTCTTGATCTTCTTCCCTTCAACCTGGAGAGTGACGCTCTGTATCGAAGGGATGTTGCGGATAAGGGTATTGGTCAGAGAATAAATGGTCATCATTTCGCTTGCACAGCTTCCCGGATGGAGATCTATGATATTTTTTTTGAAATTGACCACAGCGACGCCTTTTTCTTTTACGGAGATCCCTATCAAACTCGTTCCCTCGGGGATCGTGCGAATATGGCCCATTTTCGGGCCTTCGATAAGGGCATAGACGATTTCTTCCGCCTGAGCATCATTTTTTTTCGCTTTCGGAATATAGCGGGTTTCAGGTACGAGAAAGCGTTCATTATCATCGGAAAAATAAAGGGTGACCTTGCGTTTTTCCTTCTGAGCCTTCGATGTGTCTGTGCCCGTCGTAGGGGGATAGACATAATCGAAGAGTGACACAAAAAAGAATATAAGAAAACCGAGACACATAACAGTGATAACGGTAAGACCGAGAAATTTGCGAGTTTTTTTCTTTTTTCTCGCTTTTATCTGATTTGTTTTCGCTTTTTTCTTTGTTCCCATGAAAGATGCTGCTCCTCTGAAAAAACAGGCACAATCTATGGCAATTTTTTTTTGCTGTCAATCTTTAATAAGGCGATGGGCCATGGCAACAGGATATGGAGAATGAAACCAACCTGTCCGTCGGTGGTTATTGTCCGTGACCTGTCCTGTGTTGCCGGTCCATGGACAGTAGCACATCTTTTGATTTTATTCCGAATTCCGATTGGGGGGCCAGTGTGAGGGCCGTTTTAAATTCCTTGACCGCCTTTGCTTTATTTCCACTCCGCAGATATCCTCTGCCAAGCCAGTAGTGCGCCTCCACAATGTACGGTGCAATTTCAATGGATCTTTCCAAATGACGAACGGCATCAGTTACACGGCTCATTGCAAGCAGCAGTGCGCCTGTGTTCATGTGTATAATCGGTAAAATTTTGTTCGGTCTGATCTTAAGCGCCTCTTCAAACCGCGCCAGGGCCGCTTCATAATTTTCCATCTTGAAGTATGCCCTTCCGAGATTGTTGAGTGCGAATTCCGGCGTTTCATAGAGAATGTTCGAAAGGGCGTTGGTGAAGCAGTCTACGGCGCGTGCGTAATTGCCTTCATCAAAATAGATGAGACCGAGGAAGTTATATGCCTCGGAGTAGTCCGACTTCATTTCGATGGCCTTCTGAAATTCCGCAGCAGCCTCACGGGGCAACCCTTTACCATAATAAGAAAGTCCAAGGTAATAAGGTATTCGCGGATCTTGAGGATTGAGACGCCGTGCTTCAAAAAGTTCTTTCAGGGCCGCCGTGTAGTGGCCAGATTCGAGACTTGCCTTTCCCGTGCTCACGTGGACATTCGCCATCTGCTGCGCCCTTTGATCCGTTGCACATGAGGCGAGGATGCAACAGACCATTGTGAACGTCAATAATTTTACACAGTGGGCGGAAAAGTAGTGCCTGTTCATTCTGAACCCTTATGAGTCGATTTCAGCGCGTCTTCGTGCAATGAAGCGGGGATGTCCTGTCCTGCTGCCGCAGCATGGTTCCCCATCCGATGCGGGGAGCGTTACGCTCCTCCATTGATCCACCAGTCGCTTTTATCCTTGAACCACCACTCCGAGGAGTCCGTCTGGAGAATCTGTCGGGCCAGTTTTTTTGCATCGTCAGTGAAAAGTCTTTTTACGGCAAAGGCGATCCAGTCTTTGCTGTATTTGTTCCCCAAATCGCCGTATTCCTTCAGTTGAATAATCAGGGCCAGTTGATCGGCATCGCGGGCAATAAGGGATTCCCTTGTCTGCCTTTCGTTGAATTCGGCAATCAGGGCCTTCAGTTCTTCTCCAAAAAAGAGCGTGTCGGCCAGCTCCCCAACGGCCTTGTGTTCGTCTACGGTCACATATTTTTTGTTGACGTAATTCATGTCCCCCGTTCGGGCTTCTGGAAGATCGTGCAGGAGGCAGAGTTTCAAGATCCGCAGCTCATCAACGGATGGGTCCATTTTGCTGAGCGTGTACCCTATAAAGATTGTTCTGAGGATGTGCTCCGCTACCGATTCGCATCCCGAACCGAGAAACTGAAAGCCGGTGCGGGGCGTTTTCTGAAGCATGCCCACTTCAAAGAGAAAATTAGCAATCTCTCTCATGACGCACCCTTCTTTATAGTCGATATCCTGTTGGCCATCATGGATGACAGGCTCTTCAGCTCTAGCATGAGTGGTGCGATACCTTCCGGCTTCATTGCGAGAATTTTTTCCACCCGCTCTTTCCAATGTTCAATGACGGCAATTTCCTGTTCACGCATTTTTTTTCCAGGCGGACCTGGATATCTTTGAGCAGTCGCTGATCATCTTGAGACTGTTTCACCCTGTACCCTCCCCCGGTTCTCTCTGCCGTGCTATGGAACCCGACTTCCACTCTTATATCAGATGGCGCTTCTTTGCAATACTCAATATGTCGGTTGGAATCTCGAAAAGGGACGAACTGATTGACTTTCTTCCGATCGTCGCGTATAAAGGCGGCTGTATGGGGCGGATCGACACATACAGAGAACTGCACAATAAGAAGCTCGATGAAGAAGTGAGAAAAATCCCTGGTGGCAGGGCCGGGCTTTTGTGATTCCGGTTCCGATATTTCAGCGAGGATTCATAGGGGTGCGGTATGGCGAAATTCCATAGATATCTTTCGACAGTGGCCCTCTGTCTCATCATCTCCGGGGTTCAGCCGTTTTTCGCCCTCTCCGCGGAAGATACCGTGCACCTTACCTTTTCAAAGAAGATCGATGGGGGAGAACGCCATTCTCTTTACCGGGTGCAGCGTGGGGACTGGCTTACGCGAATAATCAGAAAGGAATTGAACCCTCGCGAAAATGACATGGCGGCGCTCATAGAAAAGATTCAGGTTCTCAATCCCCATATCAGGGACATGAATGTGATATATCCCGGACAGTTGCTTCGTCTGCCCGCAGCGAACGGGCCAATGGAGAAGATGTCAGTGCGCGGACAGTCGCCGCTGCCTGAAGAAAAAGCGATTTCTCACGGGGAAAGAACACTCTCTCACCGCGTAGAAAGAGGAGAAACCGTCACCAGAATTATGCGCCGCAGATGGGGGATGAATATTCACCAAGCGCGGATGCACCTGGAAAAGATACGATCACTCAATCCCCACATCAAAGACCTTAACCGAATCTACCCCGGTCAGATCATATATTTCCCGGCGCCGAACGAGAGGAGGAGGGAAAACGGGACCGATGTGGATGAAGCCGCGTCTAAAGCGGCGATAAGCGGCAGGATGCAGGCTGTAAAGGTGCCCAATCAAGAATGGACGCCCCTGCTCAAGCAATTTTTCAGTCTTATCGGTGGAGAAGTGGCATGTTCCGGCGAATACTATCTTCCTTTGCCGCCGTCAAGTCAGATGATCGTCGATTGCGCCACTGTCCCCGTGGTCGAATTGAAAAACGGCGAGAGGATCATCATCGATTTTTACGGCCGCATTCCATTGCCGGTGAAGCACACCATCGAATCGCACTGGAAACACTACCATATTGTTTCGGGCACCGAGAAGCCTTCCATTTCTTTGATTCTTGAAAGGGCCGTCAAGGCGTTACGTTCTCTTACGCTTCAAAAAAAAGGCGTCACGGCAACGGCGGGATCGAATCCTCAGGTAGCGATCGACTGTGACTGGACTGTATCCGGAAAGATTCCCGGCGCCCGGGACGAGATTACCATCGGTATCAGAGTTATCCCTGCCCCCGCGAAGGCAACTCCCCCGGCGCTGATCGCCTATGCGGCGCGTAACGGGTTGGAAGTGATAGAAATTGTTGACGGATATGGTCCCGTTACCCCAGAGGGACCGTTGTGGTCCCTGCCGGTATCTCGCGTGAAGAGAGAGATTGCCGTCGATTTTACGGATGCATTTTTAAGGGAGCTGGGCTATGTGCCGGCCAGAAAAGTCGTCATTCCCGTATTTCTCATGAAAGATGACGGATTCGATCTTTCTGTAGAGGCGGATCTTGTGCTTTCCCTGGGAGGGAGAGATCTGATTTTCGACTTCGAATCGCTGTCGCCAGAGTTTCGCCAGCTTCTGCAAAAGAGGGGCGAACCTGTCGTGGAATTATCGAAGCGGGATCGCGATATCGACCTGATCAGAAAAATAACCGCTGCGTTGAACCTTCCTGCTCTCGAGGGCCGGTTCAGCTTTCCCCCTGCCGACGAGTTGAGCGGGGGGTGGCGGATTCTTTTTTCCGGGTTGAAAGTGCAAGGGATCAACTCGGAGCTCTATTTCGTCAAGGGGGACTATGACGAGGAGTTACATCATCTGCTTCATGAAAAATGGAGCGTCAAGGTTGTGAGTTATTGAATGTAAAGGGAATTTCCCTGTTTTCAGGGGGGCTTGACAGTATCCTGGCTGTGGAAGTTATTCGACGGCAGAACATCGATGTGATCGGGATTGCCTTTGAAACGCCTTTTTTTTCTGCCGAAAAAGCGCAAAAAGCGGCGGCGGCAATGGCACTTCCGCTCCGTGTGATCGACATTACCGATGCCCATCTCTGCATGCTGAAAGCACCTCACTACGGTTACGGCAGGAATATGAACCCCTGCATCGACTGTCATGCGCTCATGCTCCGTATGGCCGGCGACGAAATGGCGCATGAGGGTGCGGACTTTATCTTTACCGGTGAGGTGCTTGGCCAGCGTCCCATGTCTCAGACTAGACAATCGCTGCATATCGTGGCCAAGCTCTCAGGGTATGAAGGGTTGATCATTCGTCCCCTGAGCGCGCGACTCCTTGATGCAACAATCCCTGAAAAGGAGGGTAAGGTAAATCGTCTGAGGCTGCTCGATGTGCAGGGGAGAGGCAGGAAGCGTCAGATGGAACTTGCCGCTGCATACGGCATAGCAGAGTATTCAAGTCCCGCCGGCGGCTGCCTTCTGACCGATCCGACCTTTTCCCGACGGTTGAAGGACCTTTTTGATCACGGGAAGGAAACCCTTCGAGATATAGAACTCCTGAAGGTAGGGCGCCATCTCAGGCTGGAGGGAGGCGCCAAAATTGTTGTGGGGAGAAACCGGGGTGAAAACGAAAGTATACTGCGCCTTGCCGGTGATCAGGATGCGGTGATACAGATTGAAGGAATCCCCGGGCCGGTGGTGCTGGTTCCCTACGGATGTGACGGGCAAACCCTGGTGAAGGCGGCGGCCGTCTGTGCGCGGTACAGTGATGCGCCAAGGGGTGAAGCTGTTTCCGCGATAGTAAAAGAGGGATCAAAGACCGGGACAATCGAAACGAAAGCCGTCGATCCGGAAGCGCTCGCCGGCCTGATGATTTAGCCCCTTCATTCAGCGCTCGACCCAACATTGAAAAATCTTTACGGTCTGTGTTCCGGCCTCAAAAGATCCTCCACCGTCTTTACCGGTGCGAAGGTCCAAAGGGGCACTTCGACGAAAACTGTATTCCACCGAGCCATGGCGCCGTTCCAGAGGCCTGGATGTTCCAGCGCCTTGAGCGCCCGTCCCTCATGGGATTTTTCGGAAATGAGATACCTGTCGGCGTCAATAAATTGCTCCAGATCAAATTTGTCTCCCCTATGATCTCTGACACCGCAGACGAGGTCGACGGGGTTGAAATGAGTCGATGCATTCCACAGTGCCATCTGTCCGGAAGAGGTGCTGTCAATCTGTGCACTTTCAATAATTTGTTTTGAAGCGCTGCCGGTTTTTTCGTGCACCCAGAAAGGTCCTCCTCCCGGTTCCCCCTCGTTTTTGACCATGCCGCAGATGCGGAGAGGGCGGTGTAAGGCGGAAAAAAAGAATTGTATTTTTTCATCGTTGGCGCAGTGCTGAAAGGCCGATGGGAAGGCTAACCCAAGCCGTCCGCGGCAGAATCGCTCCAGAGAGAGGAGCGCCTTTTCGTCAATTGCATTTTGGTCGATGGTGTGCAAGTAACGGAAAATTTCGTCCTGCAGTTCAACCAAAAGCCCTCCCAGTATTTTCTTGAACAGAATTGTTTCGGCCTTGAGTCTGTCCGGAACCACATTGTCTATATTTTTCAGAAAAATAATATCACCCTCGATCCGATTGAGATTCTTTATAAGTGCGCCATGGCCGCCCGGTCTGAAGATGAGCGTCCCCTGGTCATCTCTGAAAGGGCGGTTATCCAGGGTCACTGCGATGGTGTCTGTTGAAGGAAGTTGCGTGGAGAGGGAGATATCAAGGACAACAGAAAAATTTTTTTCATAGATCCCCCGTATCCGTCTGATATGGGCTTCAACCGCACCGGCATGTTCCGGAGAAACGGTAAAATGTATGCGTGCGATGCCCTGCCTGTCGGTTCCGTGGAGTGCGGCTTCAACGAGATGCTCTTCCAGGGGGGTGCGGGTGTGTCCGGTATAGCGATGAAAGCCGAGAAGGGCCTTGGGAAGGGCTCCGTAGTCAAGACCTCGCGGGGACAGAATATAATCGAGGACAGCCTTCAGGTTGCCTGCCGATTCCAATTCCTGAAGGGACTGTCCCCGCGCCTCGATGACGCGGGCAAGAGAATCGTAGAATGGATAGCGGGGGAGGTGTTCCTTGAAGCGGCGTCCTTCATCGCTCTGCTCGAAATCGGGCATGCGGCGGAACCGGAACCAATCGCGAAACATGCGGGATGCGGCGCCTGAGGCGGGAACAAACTTTGTGATGCGGCCGGCGCTTTGTGCCGCTTCATAAAGAGAGACAAGGGCCTTCATGCGATCATCTTCGATAACCTCGATTCCGTCGCCGTCGGTGCACGGCCGTGCCAGACGGACTGCGCAGAACCCCTTCTGAAAGAGTCCAATCTGCCGTTCCACCTCTTCCGGATCGAGACCCTTCGCCCGCATAGTCTCTCTATCGTTATGTTCGAACAACGTCGCGGCGGTTTCCATTGCCATTCCTCCATCTTTCTCATTACGGGGAGTGCCTGCCGCACCATGCATGTCGGTGCGGGACTTTTTTACATAGTGGTCTTATGTCTTGACAAGATTCGAGATTATTTTCTATAGTATCACTCGCAGGCGATTTGGTAAAAAGAATTTTCCGATCCGTAACTTTCCAGAGGACATACCGCGTCTTACAAACTAACAAAAGTAACCGCAAAATTTGATTTTAAACACTAAAGGAGAATTGTGATGGCGCAGATAGATGCTTTTTTCAAACTCATGCACGATCAGGGTGCATCGGACCTTCATCTTGTATCGGGACAGCAGCCGGTGATACGGATTCGGGGCGAGATGGAGAGGATCAAATACCATGAACTCGAAAATGACGAGTTGAAATCCATGCTCTACGAAATTACCCCGGAACACAAAGTCAAACAGTTTGAAGAGACCGGCGATGTCGATTTTGCCTACGAAATTCCTGATCTTGCCCGGTACAGAGCTAATTTCTTTCAGCAGAAATACGGTGTTGCCGCCGTCTTCCGGGAAATACCCAGCACCATTCTCGGTGCCGATCAGTTAGGTCTGCCTCCGGTGGTCAAGAAACTGGCGTCGCTTCCCCGGGGGCTTGTTCTGGTGACCGGTCCCACGGGAAGCGGAAAATCCACGACCCTTGCCGCGATTGTTGACGAAGTGAACAAGACGAGGAAAGACCACATCATCACCGTTGAAGATCCTATCGAATTCGTCCACCAGAGCAAGAGCTGCATTGTAAATCACCGGGAAGTGGGTGTCCATACAAAGTCATTTTCTGCAGCCCTCAGAGGCGCGCTGCGTGAAGACCCCGATGTGATTCTGGTGGGTGAAATGCGGGATCTTGAAACGATTTCGCTGGCTGTTGAGGCGGCCTCCACGGGACACCTCGTCTTCGGCACGCTTCATACCACAAGCGCGGCAAAGACGCTCGACCGCGTGATTGAGGTGTTTCCGGCCAATCAGCAGGCGCAGATCCGCTCAACGCTGGCCGATGGCATTCGTGCGGTCATTGCCCAGGTGCTCTTTAAGCGGGTCGATAAACCGGGACGCTGCGCCGCCCTTGAGATACTGATTGCGACGCCGGCGGTGCGCAATCTCATTCGGGAATCGAAAACCTTCCAGATTCCTTCCATGCTTCAGACGGGAAAAAAATTCGGCATGCAGCTTCTCGACGATTCGATCATGGAACTCCTTCAAAAAGGATGGATCGGCGCCGACGATGCCTATTCGAAATCCAACGACAAGGCCAAATTCAGGCCGTTCCTGAAGAATCCTCCTTCGGATTTCACCGAGGTCTAGGGAGGGTTGCCACGCCCTGAGCACGTATCATTGGAACATTCGAGGTAAGAAAGATGAAAAAACAGGAAATCGACTACATCTTAGGAAAAATGCTTGATTCGCACGGCAATGTGTCCGATTTGAATGTCACCGTGGGAAAGCCTTTTCAGGTGGAAAGTTCCGGTCAACTGACGGCAGTGGATATTGAACCGGAATTTGCAAAATTGACCCCCTTTCAGACGGAAATCATGGCCCTGAACCTGATCAACCAGGACCGCAGACTTACGGAATTTCTGATAAAAGAAGGTTCCTGCGATTCCTCCTACGAGCTTCCCGGCAAGGCGCGATTCAGGGTTAATATTTTCTCCCAGCGGGGGAACTATTCCATCGTCCTTCGTAAACTGGAAACGCAGATTCCCACGCGACAGCAGCTGAACCTGCCGGCGGCCTTCGAACGGATGGCGCAGGAGAAAAATGGCATCATCCTGGTGACAGGCGCCACGGGAAGCGGTAAGTCGACATCGCTTGCGGCCCTGCTGAACGACTTCAATGAAGAACGGTCGATACATATAATTACCCTGGAAGATCCCGTGGAATATCAGCATCCACACAAAAAGGCGACCTTTAACCAGCGGGAGCTGGGGACCGATTTCGATTCCTTTGCCAACGGGCTTAGGGCGGCCCTCAGGCAGGCGCCCAAGGTGATTCTGGTGGGTGAAATGCGGGACAGGGAAACGGTGGAAATCGGTCTCGGCGCCGCCGAGACGGGACACCTGGTCTTGAGTACCCTCCATACCGTCGATGCGGGCCAGACGATCAACAGGATCCTCGGTATGTTTTCGTCCGAAGAAGAAAACCAGATTCGAATACGGCTGGCCGATACGGTACGGTGGATCGTGTGTCAGAGACTCCTCCCAAAGGAGGGAGGGGGACGGGTGGCCGCCTTTGAAATCATGGGGAGCAATCTCCGGGTAAAAGACACAATCCTCCATGGAGAATCGGAAGGAAAAACCTACCGTGAGATCATAGAGGCCAGCGCCCCCTTCGGAATGACTACCTTCGACGATTACATAATAAAGCTCTATGAAGAAGGGAAGATTTCGGAAGAAACGGCCCTTGCCTATGCAACGACAAAGGGCGTGGTAAACCGGGGCATCGATCAGGTAAAAGCGAAATCAGGGCAGGCCACCACAGGCATAGAGGGGCTCGAAGTTGATACCGGCTACGGAAGAGACAAACGAAAATGGTAATGAGGGAACAGTGAGGGGTATGACATGGACGAAGAAAAATCAATAGTGGAAACGGTTGCGTCCGCGACCTATGACGCCGCCGAAAAACCCTTTGACTTTGTGGAAGAGGGTCAGGAAACGGCGCTGATCTGTGAATCGGACCCGGAAGTGCGGTCAATAATTGCCGGCCAGATAGAGGAGACCGGCTACCTTGTTACCCAAGCGGGTTCTGCGCAGGAAGCGCTGAAAAATATGCGCTTTCACACCTATGATCTGCTGGTGGTGGATGAAAAATTCGATACCGCCGATCCTGAAGCAAACGAAGTTCTGGCCTATCTTGCCGAATTGAATATGCAGATTCGAAGAAAGATGTTTGTGGTCCTTCTGGGGTCACGTTTCAGAACAGGCGATAACATGGCGGCCTTTAACAAGAGTGTCAATCTCACACTCAATCTTTCGAATGCCCGGGATTCAGGCAAAATTATTAAAAGCGCCGTTGCCGAAAACAAGGCCTTTTATCATGTATATATGGAAACACTGAAGGCAACGGGGCGGGGATAGGGCTGTTCTGCGTTCAACGTTCAAAGTTCAATGTTCTGTGTTATCGCGATAACCCACAGCATAGAACATTGAGCTTAGAACACAGAACTTATTTTCTTTCACATAGCATCGAAGAGGGCCTGGTCTTCTCAGTGTTCCTTCCTTCATCGTTTATGACAGGGCCGGAGAGAATCTGAATCGGGCAGCTTCTATTTCCCATCGCCCATGGCCTATCGCCTAGCCTCTCGCGAGATATGCCCGGGCCAGTCCCTTGTTTACATGAATAACCCCTTTATTCATGTCTTTCATGGGGTAATCGTCCGTGATTGCAGGCAGCGAATCTGCATCTTCCTGGCGCGTTATAACCGCACCTGCCGGTACGTACCGTCCGCCGGCGATATTCACCCCCATGATAACCGCGCAGGGCTCTATCACACAGCCCGACCCTACCTCGGATTTGAAGATTAAGCTTTTCATGCCCACAAAGGTGTCGTGGTCGATCAGGGCCGGTCCGTGAACATGCACCTGGTGGGCCAGAGAGACTCGTTCTCCTATATACACGGCGTACCGTTGTCCGTCCTTTTCGACGAGATTTTTTTCCACAGGTCTCCCTCCGGATTCCGTCTCAAGCGCATGGATAATCACGCCGTCCTGCACGTTCGAGTCATCTCCGACAAACAGCGGTTGCCCTTCGTCTCCTCTGACGGAGGCCATGGGAGAAACCATGATGTTCTTTCCCAGGCGTACCCGGCCGATAACGGAAGCCAAAGGATGGACATAGGTTGTCGGGTCGATGGAAGGTTCTGAAACAACTGCATTAAAATCGGTTACTACATTCGGTTCAATCATGGCAAACTCCTTATGGAAAGTTCTAGGTTCTACTTTCTACGCTCTAGTCAGCGACTGACCCCATCCCGCTCACTGCCCGTAACGCACAGCACGAACGTGGTACCATCCTAACTTAGCACTCCAATCTATGTTGCCGTTTTGGAAATCGACGTGCCATGCGTAGTCTGCATGGGGGTCGTAGGTAGTAGAGGACCAATAGAAATCACTATGCTCAACCAACATCGATCTACAGTTTGCAAAGTACAGCCCCTGCAATTCATCTCTGCTCGGCAATCGCCAGTCGGAATACCCCCCTAAAAAAAGGCTGGAGGCATAACTCATGGCCGTATTCCAGTTCATCGGGCCGAGCGTTGCCTTCTGCCACATTAGCCCGGTAGCATTGTCTGTCACGGTCTCCCCGTTGTCCACGCACTGCTGGGCAAAGGCAGTGCCGAACGTGATCAGACCGGCCAGGCAGAGCATGAAGGCCAAAACTGCAATGGGTGTTCTAAAAATTCTTCGCATGTTTTATCTCCCGTGAGTTGATTGTTGTTGAGGGCTCAATAGGCTGACTTGCACTCGCCGTTAGTCTCAGAGGCGCATGTATCTTCCTTATCTATGATAATAAGTCTAGGTTCTATGTGACTCTAACGTTGAACCTAGAACCATGATTTTCTCCCACATCTTTTCAAAAATCGCCCTGGTTTCATCGGGCGTCCCCTCATTATCAATAACAAAGTCGGCGAAGGGGACCTTCGCATCGATAGGCATTTGCGCCTTCAGGCGTGCTTCCACTTCCGGGCGATTCAGGCCGTTGCGTGTCATTACCCTTCTGATTTGGGTTTCAGGCGACACATAGACGAGCACGAGCCAATCGAACATGCGCTGCCAGCCACCCTCGATCAAAAGCGGTATGTCGGACACAACGACCGCATGGGGATTATTCTCTTCTATCGTGCGGCGGAGGCGTTCCCATTCATGAAAAATGGCGGGATGAACGATTTCGTTCAGACTTTTCAACTTTAATTCATCGGCAAAGACAATCGCACCCAGTTTTTTTCGATCGATAGCGCCATCAGATGAAAGAATATCACGACCGAAGATATGGACGATGCCTTTCCAGGCCTCTTCTCCCGGTTCTTCAACGGTGTGCGCCAGTGCATCGAAATCGATGACATGAGCGCCCCGTTCCCGAAAGAGTGCCGCCACTGTCGATTTTCCGCTTCCGATTCCGCCTGTCAACCCGATATTCAGCATATGCGCTATCTATCACAGGTCCATGCAGGCATCAACCGAAATCGAAAAGTGATCATAAGCTTGACAAGGGGGAAAAAAATGATTATGTATGCCGGAATTCAGAATTTGGGGGAACCAGCAGTGATCAAGGTTGTAAACCTTAGAAAAGCATTCGGTCCTATTGTTGCCGTCGATGGCGTCTCTTTTCAGATAAAGCAGGGGGACGTGCTTGGGTTTATCGGCCCAAACGGCGCCGGAAAAACCACGACCATGCGCATACTTGCCTGTCTCTTATCGCCCGACGGGGGGAGCGCGAGCGTCAACGGCTTCGATATTGTTCAAAAGCCGCTTGAGGTTCGGCAGTCTCTTGGCTATATGCCTGAGAATACGCCTCTTTATGGTGAAATGACCACGCTTTCATTCCTTAATTTTATCTGTGATGTTCGTCGCATCGCAAAGGATTCGCGCCAAAGCGAAATAGAGCGGGTGATAGATACATGTTCACTCGAAAGTGTGCGCCATCAGACGATAGAAACACTTTCCAAGGGATATAAGAAGCGAGTGGGGCTCGCGCAGGCGCTTGTGAGCGATCCGCCCGTGCTCATTCTTGACGAGCCCACGGACGGTCTCGATCCGAATCAGAAGCGGGATGTGAGAGATATGATCACTTCGATGGCCAAAGACAAGGCAATCATCGTATCCACACACATTCTCGAAGAACTCGAGGCCATCTGTAATCGTTCTATTGTGATCAGCCGCGGCGCGATAGTCGCCGATTCCACTCCTGCTGCGTTCATGGAAGAGGGTAACGGCCAGATCGATCAATTCTTCGAACACATCACGAGGGGGTAATTCTGATGCATACCATTGCCGCAGTCATGAAACGCGAGCTTAAAGCATACTTTTCCACTCCCGTGGCATATGTGCTCCTCTTCGTGTTTCTGTTTTTTTCGAGCTTTTTCACTTTCAGGGGACGATACTTTGAGGTTCGTCAGGCCGATCTGAGGATATTCTTCGACATGCTGCCCCTGCTGTTTATCTTCCTGGTGCCCGCCATTGGAATGAGGCTCTGGGCGGAGGAACGAAAAACGGGAACCATTGAGCTTCTTTTTTCCCTTCCGGTTACCGTAAGACAGGCGGTAATAGGCAAATATCTGGCGGCCTGGATCTTTATCGGCGTGGCCCTGATTCTTACCTTCCCCCTGATAATCACCACCAATTACCTGGGAGACCCGGATAATTTCGTGATTCTTACGGGATATCTAGGCGCCTTTCTGCTCTCGGGCTGCTACCTTGTGGTCAGCATTTTCTGCTCGGCCTTTACGAGCAATCAGGTGATCAGTTTTATCGTATCGGTGATGGTCTGCAGCATTTTTGTCTTCGCAGACTATCCCTCGGTGCTGAATGTTCTTCAGACGATTCTGCCGGCGGTGATGGTTGAGGCGGTTGAGAATATGAGCTTTGTGGTTCACTTCGAGTCGATTCGCCGCGGGGTGATCGAATTCAGAGACCTTTCTTTTTATCTCTTGTTCATAGTGGGCTGGCTCGCGGCCACCTGCCTCGTGCTGAACGAAAGGAGGGAGGCCTGATGAATGTGAAGCGAACGCTCATTGCTCTTGTGCTCGTTGCCGTGATTGCCTTTTGCGCCATCATGATTACCGACCGCATCGGGAAGTTCTGGAGGATCGATCTTACGGACAACAAGCTCTATACCCTTTCGGAGGGGACAAAGCAGGTGATTGCCGAGGTGAACCAGCCGCTTACCATGAAGCTGTACTATGCGCGGACGGCGGCGTTGAAAGGTCCGGAATCACTTCGATTCTATAACAATTATTACCTGTACATACGGGACCTGCTGAGCGAGTTCGAAAAGATGTCAAAGGGGAAACTGCGACTTACCGTAATCGATCCGAGGCCCGATACGGATGACGAACTCGATGCAGTGCAGTATGGATTGAACAAGTTTTCAACCGGGGCCGATCCCTTTTTTTTCGGTCTGGCTGTGGTGTCGGAGTTCGGTCAGGAGGCGATCATTCCGTTCTTTTCACCGGAACGACAGGGACTCGTAGAATACGAAATTTCATCTGCCATATACAATGCCGCGACGAAGGCGAAAAAGAAAATCGGCGTCATCTCGGGAAGGCTTCCCGTCTTCGGGATGGGATTGTCCCCCTATATGATCCAGATGATGAAGATGCAGGGAAAGCAGCCCGAGGAAGAATGGTTCATGATTACGCAGCTCAAAAAGCTTTATGAGCTGTGGCCGATCGGGCCCGACGCGAAAGAGATTGAAGAAGTGGATATGTTGATCGTGATTCACCCGAAGGATCTGCCCCCCAATCTGCTCTTTGCCATTGATCAGTACGTCATGAAAGGGGGAAAACTGATGGTGTTCACCGATCCCTACTGTATCGCCGATCCGGCGGAGAAGTACTTCGAAAAGGCATCGAATTTGAATGGCCTGCTTGAAAAATGGGGGTGTTCCATGGTGCCCCGAGCCTTCGCCGCCGACAGAGCGCTTGGGCTGGTTGTGCAGCAGAGTGAAAATGCACCCGCCAAGAGGCTGTACACGTTTTTGAATCTGCGGGGTGAAAGTTTCAACAGAGACGATGTCATCACGGCGCGACTCGAAGCGGTGAGACTTCTTTTTGCAGGTGTGTTGAAAAAGACAGATGTGCCCGGTGTCACGGCCGAACCGCTTCTGACGACAACGGCGGGTGGAACCGCGCTTGCGGCGGATCCGAAGGACATGATGATCTATTCGGATCCCGATACCATTGTGAACCGCTACAAGGAAGGAAACACTCCGGTCGTTCTTGGATATAAGCTTACGGGAAAATTCAAAAGCGCCTTTCCGGACGGGATCATACTTCCCGATGACAAGGATAAAAAACCCAAAAAGGTCGAGGGGTTGAAGGAATCTGAAAAGGAAACCACCATCGTGGTCTATTCAGACGTCGACATGCTTAATAATTTCGTGGCCTTTCAGGAATCCTTTTTCGGGGTCAATGCCTACGGCGACAACGTCAATCTGATTTTGAACAGCGTGGAAAATCTGAGCGGGTCGCGGGCGCTTGCTATGGCGCGGACAAAAGGGAGGTTCAGCCGCCCCTTCAAGGTGCTCGATGAGATCGAGGCGGAGGCGGAAAAAGCAACCGCCAAGAAAGTGGCTGCTGTGAAGGAGGAAATTGCGAAGTACCAGGGCGAACTTCAATCCCTTGGTTCTCAGGCAAACGAGGACAATGCCTCAATTCTGCAGAGCGAAGCCATCAAAAAGAAGCGGGATCTGGAAGAAAAACTCATGCTTGCGAAGCGGGATTTGAGGGAGCTGAATAAAGACAAGAGAATGCGAATCGAACGAATCGTGGCGAAACTGAAAATGTACAATATGATCGCGGCGCCCTCTTTCATTTTGTTGATAGCGATTCTGGTCTTCTTTGTCAGGGTCTACAAAAGAAAAAAATATCTCGGAGTACGCCATGAAAAATAAGCATCTCACTATTCTTTTTATCATTGCTCTGGTCATGGTGATACTTACGTTCTTCGTAACCAGAGAGAGAGAAGCGCGGACCGACACCTTTGTCAGGGGCAGTTACCTGGTGCAGGGATTGAACCCGGAGAAGGTACACCGCATTTATATGGAACGATATGGAGACAAGATAGAATTGTCCCGTTCGGGTGGCAATTTTCTTATTGCGAGCAAGGGGGGATACCCCGCCAAAAGCGAACGGGTGAATGAAATTTTCTATGCCGCAGGGGGTATTAAATGCGGTGAAAAGGTGACCTCAAATCCTGAGAATTACGCCCAGCTTGGCGTGGACGGCGGTGAAGAGAGCACCATCATTCGATTTTTCGGTGAAAACGACAGTAAACTTATCGGCGTCATAATCGGAAAGGTCAAAGAAAATGATGAAAAACTGCGCACCTATGTCCGCCTTGAGGGAGGGCAGGATGTATATCTCACCCAGGAACATATCACCTTTCTCAGTTGCGATTACGGGGGATATATCAGTGAGCGGATTCTTTCGGGCGAGAAAGAGAATTACAGAGAGGCATCCCTTGTGAATGACGCAGGTGAACTTCAGTTTGTGAAAAAGGGCGATCACTTTTCTGTCGCCGCGATGCCCGAAGGAAAAAAAGAAGATCCGAAGAAGGTCGACGATTTTGTCGATAAGGCAATTAAATTGAGAATATTCGATATATTAAAAGCCGAAGGAGTGTCCGATATTTCTTTCAGCAGCACTATGACGTTGACAAAGGACGACCACAGCGTCTATCGCATAAAACTGGGAAAACGCGGAGAGAAGGCCTTTGCGGAAGTGACGGCGGCATTCGAATATCGAGGAGGGGAAATTACCATAGCCAAGGACGAATCGGAGGAATCCCTCAAGAAAAAAGAGGCGCTCCTCATTGCGCGGGATTCGGTGGAAGAATTCAATACGCTTCATCAAGGGTGGATATACGAGATTGACGACAGATATTTAAAGTTTTTCGATACGACAGCCGCCGATTTTATTGAAGATGAAAAAAGCGCCTCATCATCTCAGGAGAAAGGGAATGCCGATTGACACGCTCCTTGAAGGTGCGGTGGGTAAGTTTGAAATTGAAACATATTCGGGCGGGAGAGATCTTTCATCGGACTATGTCCCTTTTACCGGCGCCCTGAAAAAACACCCCTATGACGAAACGAAGGTGGTGTTGATCATAGATCCATACAGTCCCCGTCTTTCATACTGCGAATTCAACAAGGCAGATATCGGCGCCGCCGATGAACTCCCCAGCCTCGCAACCATGGCGGGGGAGTCGGTGCGTATGGCACGGATCTGGGTAAAAAAAGGTGTGATTGCCATACAGTCTCTTCCCTTTGTCGTCGCCGACACGGCGGACAAATTATAACAATTCCGATGGATCGCTTTAAGGCAGAAGGATGGCGGCCCGGAGCTTCCTCTGTTGGTGCAGCCGCGGCGGCATTCCTTGCTGCGGGCCTGAAAAAGGGTGCGTGAGAAACTCCATGGACAGCATGAAATCGGTACTTGAGGGAATCAGGGTGCTCGACTTGTCGCGGCATATCTCCGGACCATTCGGAGGATTGCTCCTGGCGGATTTCGGGGCCGAAGTAATTCGAATCGAACGCCCCGGCGGTGAAGACGATCGCTATATGGGTCTGCAGGGTCCCTCCGGCGACGGCTTCATGTTTCTGAACCAGGCACGCAACAAGAAGGCGATTACCCTGAACTTTATGGAAAACAAGAAGGCCTTTGCCGTTTTAATGGAGTTGGTGAAAAAGGTCGATGTGTTTCTCCACAACTTCAGTACCGGGGCGGTAGCGCAGATGGGAATCGGCTACGAAGCGCTTCGTGCGGTCAATCCTTCCCTTGTATATGCTGAAATTACGGGATTCGGAAGCAGCGGCCCCTATGCCGACAGGTTGGGGTTCGATCAGATCGCCCAGGCCATGTCGGGGGCCATGGAGCTTACGGGATTTCCCGACAAGCCGCCCCAGCGTTCCGAGGTCCGCTACTGTGACTTTGAAGCGGGCACCTTTGCGGCCCTGGGAATCGTAATGGCCCTCTACCATCGGCGAACAACGGGCCGGGGGCAAAAGGTCGAAACTAATCTTCTCAAAACCGGTGTGGTGCTGAATGCGCTCGCAATAAGCGAGTACGAGTCGATGGGGCGCAAGCGGTCACGGATGGGCAACCGCTCCTGGTATACGGGTCCCTCCGACCTGTACCAATCCAAAGATGGACGGTGGGTCTATATATCGATGGTAACGAAGGGACTCTTTCGCCGTTTTTGCAGGCTTGTCGGCAGGGACGACCTGTCGATCCGTCCCGATCTTGCGACGGATTACGATCGCTTTCAGCACAAAGACGAGATCGACTGTCTGGTGGCGGACTGGGTAAAAGAGAGAACCGCCGATGAAGCGGTACACCGGCTCCGCGACGCACGGCTCCCCTGCGGTGTCGTCAATGATGTCGACGAAGTGGCGCGGGACCCTCAGGTGATACACGACAAGGCCCTTGCCGACATCGATTACGGCGGGTGGGGGATGCTGAAACTCGGCGGCATTCCTATCGATCTTTCAGAGACCCCGGGGCGCGTGAACAGACCGCCGCCCCGCCTGGGCGAGCATAACAGGGAAATTTACTGCGGCCTTTTGGGGATGAGTGAGGTGGAATTCAGTGCGCTCGAAGATGAGGGCGTGATCTGATCCCTTCTCTACAGGGGCGCATTGCCGTAATGTTCCTCCATCCAGGAAAGATATTCCCCGCTGGTGATTCTTCGAACCCATTCGTCCTGTGCAAGATACCAGGACACGGTCTTTTCGAGACCCGATTCAAAGGATTCCTTCGGTTCCCATGACAGCTCCCTCCGAAGTCGACTGAAGTCGATTGCGTAGCGCCTGTCGTGGCCGGGCCGGTCCTTGACAAAGGTAATGAGCGTGCGGCGGGAGGGTCTTCCCTCAAGCGTTCCCAGTGCAGCGTCGACAAGGTCGCATATCATTTCGACTATGGAGATATTTTCCATTTCTCTGTTGCCGCCCACATTGTAGGTCCTTCCCCTTTTCCCCGATTTCATTATGGTCCAGATGGCAAGGCAGTGGTCTTCCACGTAGAGCCAGTCGCGCACATTTTTCCCATCGCCGTAGACGGGAAGTTCCTTTCCCGCTGCCGCATTGAGAATTATGAGAGGGATCAGCTTTTCGGGAAATTGATAGGGGCCGTAATTGTTTGAACAGTTGGAAAGCGTTGTCGGCAGTCCATAGGTTTTACCATAGGCCCGAATAAGGTGATCCGAGGCTGCCTTTGAAGCGGAATAGGGGCTGTTCGGCCGATAGGGCATCGTTTCCCGGAACAATCCCCGCTTCCCCAGACTACCATACACCTCGTCGGTGCTGACATGATGAAAGAGTGTGAATGAGCCGCCCTGCGCCCGGGCCAGTTCGAGCAGATTGAAGGTCCCCATTATATTCGTCCGTATGAACGCGTCGGGACGCTTGATGGATCGATCCACGTGCGATTCGGCGGCAAAATGACATATTCCGTCAATGCCGTAGTTTGAAAAAATGTGCTCCATGCGCTCGAAGTCGCAAATATCCGCCCGTTCGAAACAGTACCGTTCTCGGTATGTAGCGGTGAGATCCTGCAGATTGTCCGGATTGCCCGCATAGGTGAGACTGTCGACATTGATGATGCGCCCGGTAAAATCGGGTTCATTGAGAAGATATCTGATAAAATTGCTGCCGATAAATCCACAGCCCCCGGTTACCATGAGATTATTGATGTCCATGCACCGCTTCTCCATTGGAATTTTTCACTTGCCCCCCATACCTTAAAACAAGGGACGCTGTCAAATAAAATGCCTGAAAAGCTTGACAGGTCCCGATTCCTCTTCTATGGTAAATCAACAGCGCGAAGGGGGGGGATATTAGGATTGCGCCGCCCCTGCCTGCCCGAATATTACAAGGCTGCGGGAATGACAACTTTCGAGCAATTGATTCGACACTATTCGAAACCGATGAGTCCCATAGACACCGGGCTTGATGCAGTAGTGACGCCGAGGGCGCCCGTACAGGCGGTTCTCTTTGACGTGTATGGGACACTGTTTATCAGCAGGGCGGGAGATATCGGGGCCGCAAAGGAAGAGGCCGCAAGAAATATCGATGCGATTGCGGAACTGTGTGCCCGTCATGGCATCACCGCACCGGTTTCTCCGATGATCGATGCCTTTTTCGAGTGTATCGAATCAACCAAGGGGGCGCTAAGGGATGGGAAGGGGATCGACTATCCCGAGGTAGTAATAGAAGAGATCTGGGCTTCCGTGCTGGGTATTACTGATATCCCGCTGCTGCAGTCATTTGCCCTCGAATATGAGATGATCGTTAATCCCGTCTATCCCATGCCTCACCTGCAGGAACTTCTCTCCACCTGTAAAAAGCAGAAAGTTGTCATGGGCATAATTTCAAACGCCCAGTTTTATACACCCTATTTGTTTGCGGCACTGCTGGGTCAAAGGCCCGCGGAACTGGGATTTCGAGAGGAGCTTCTCTTGTTTTCCTACATGCTCGGGCACTGCAAGCCCTCTCCCGAGCCCTTTGACAGGGCGGCGCAGATTCTCAGAGCAGCAGGGATCGACGCGAAAAATACGCTCTATGTGGGAAACGACATGCGCAAAGATATCGCACCCTCGGCGGCGGCGGGATTTCAGACTGCGCTTTATGCCGGTGACGCACGGTCACTGGACCTGCGTGAAGAGGATCGAAGTTGCGCCCATATCCGTCCCGACATGATTATCACCGACCTTGCACAGATTATAGAATGCCTGGCGTCATAAAACAGACTGTTCCCTGTGACAGGGTCTGCCGCCGGGAGGGCGCGCGACGGACGACAACCTTAAAGATGAGTGCGGCAGAGAGGTGAAAGGTGCTTGAATGAAAAAAAATGGAAAACTTATCCTCTGTACCATTGTAATCGTTGTTGTTGTTGCAGCGGCCTTTCTGGCATATCGCCATTGGTTCGATTCACCGGATCGCGTTGAGGAAGCATTGCAGAAGAGGGCTGCAGGCGCCGAGGAGCGATTGATGTCTCAGGGCGCCGCGGATCAGACAGCCGATCGCGGAACCGTCGGAAAACAGTCATCGAAGGATGCACAGTCGCCTGGCGCCGGAAAGGCACTCTCGGTTCCGTCACAGGAAAAAAAGGGGGGCGGAACTGCAGCGGATCTCGCGGGGCAGGGGAGTGTGCCGTCTTTGCGGCAGAAGACCGACGAGGAGTCGGTTCACAGGACGAGTCCCGGTGCGGTTCACTCATCACCGACGGATGGGGATGACGGGGAGGCGCGAAGCACGGCATCAATTCGTCAGGAAACCATTCCTGCCGGGGGGAACACAGTGCCGGCACGACGAGATCGGGACCCCGGTCGGACATCGCCCCCCGATGATGCTGACGGAGGGGGCAAAAAGACACCGTCGATTCGCCAGGAAACGATCGCTGCCGACAGCGAAACAACCGAAGCAGGCCCAGCAGCCGGGGAATCCGGTGTAAAAAGCCCTGACGCCGCGTTATCCGGCGGGTCCGGAAGCGTCAGTCGAGAGGGGGCGGTGGTTCGAAGGAAGATATCAACGCCATACCCTGAAACAGAGGCGACGAAGGCCGGTACGGAAAGAAATGAATACACACTTCTTCTTGAAGAGGTGAAACGGTTCTGCCGTTATCTGGACAGCCGAGCCTATGTGAGGGAATATGACATATTTGAAGGGACCTATGCCCGCGGCCTCGATGTTGTTGCACGACTCGTCGAAAAACGGCCCCGTGTCTCAGGTGAAATCCAGAACATGGCAACACTTACGGCCAATCTCTATCATCTCTATCGTGCCATTGGGGGAAAGAATATACAGCTGATAAACAATGTGTTCATCCATGAACGAAACAGAACAGAAGAAGCCATGGACCTCATCTATCGCTGGCTGATCATGGATATGGCCCAACCCGATGCAAGAACTGCGATTTCTCTTGAAGCTTTTTATGAGTACGGGGCCTTTTTTCTCTCCACACTGGCGGGAAAATCCTATCTGGCCAGAAGGGATTCAAAATTACGCATCCTGGTGATCTATTACTCCATTTTGATCGTTTACAAAGCGGAAACAGAACACAAGAACTGCTACGGCATTGACATTCGTCCCCACCTGGAAACGCTCGAAGAGGATATCCGCAATTACAAAAACCTGAAAGATGGAGAATGGTACCTGAAAAAACTTGAGGAAATCAAAAGAAAACTCAACGGGTAAATTTTGACAGAAAACCACGATCCCTCCGATACCAGATATCGGGAATGAGGCGGTAGAGAATTCGCGAGATCGGACCTATATATTCCCTGGTGCGCTTGTCAAACTGACAGGCCTGTATAATGCGTTCCTTTATTTCCTGCTTGTTCCCCCCTTCGTTGAAAATTTCGTAGGTACGGTGGAAAAGGGGACTGTACATATTTTTCTTCTCAAGATACCGATGGACGCTCTTTATCGTGTTGGGTCCCTCGGGCGTTCCGTCTATCATCTCCAGAACCTTTATATTTGTTTCTATGGGGTTCCCGTTGTAATATTCATAGAAATACTTGCCGTAGCGATAGTTCTTGCTTGCCAGGGACGAAACGGTGACATACATGTCACCCACGCCCGCCTGACTGTAGAAGGCCTGAAAACTTCCCCCTAAAAGCTTTGACAGGGATCGCACTTCAACGCCTGATCGCGCAAAGAGGGTTCCCGCAATCGATCGTCCCAGATCAAGGCAGTCGGTGACCCCTTTGAGGTTCGCCACGATGTTTTTCAGGGCGCCGCAGGCCTCAACCCCGATGGTATCGAAGTTATAGTAGGAGTTCATCTCGCGCCTGTTTACCTTTAATATATTGTTTTTCACGATTCCGGCGATGTTCTTTTTTCCGGCCACGGTGAGGCAGACAGGATTCCCCAGGGCGATATCGACATCGAAAAAGGGACCGCCGATGCAGATGATGTCGTATTTGTGCTTGAGATCGAAAAGGTAGTTGTTGATCATCTGCGAGGGGGTAATCAGTTCCTTCGTTTTCTCGTCGGAAGAGAGGCCCTTTATGGGAGAGAGAAGACAGGTATGTCCCTGTTTTTTCGCAATGAGCGGTTTTAAATAGTTCAGAAGTTCAGGGAGCCGATGCATTGTGATTGAAAGGATGATGAAATCGTTTTCCTCTACGATCGCTTCCAGGTCGTTGGTGGCCCGCACTTTTTTTGAAAGCCGGGGAACATTTTCCATCCCGCCGACTATGTCGCAAAGACTTTCCGTCAGATGTTTCGGATTGAGGTGTTCTTCATTGATCCACTTGCAGAGACCGGCGTCGTGGTAGTATATATGTATTTCCTTGTCGTCGCGGCTGAATTTGTAGGCAAAGGCCGTTCCCAGCCTGCCGGGACCGATAATAGCTATTTTCGATGTATCCCTCTGTATCATAATGCTCTTCACTCTGTGTTATTGTGTGCACTCCCCCCGGTATGGGTGGATGATACGGTGTTCTTTTTAACGTCGCCCCGCTTGATCATCATGTAAGGGAGTTTTATGAAGGGCCGCATGGATGCCACGTAAAACAGAGCAGCGACTATACGTAAAAAATGTTTTCCTGTCAAAAGAAAAGGAGGACTGCCTGTGCGGCCTCTTTCTACCGGCTGCCGTTCTTTTTATCGTGTTCCCTTTTCTCCGCCCATTCAAAATATTTGCTGATCGAATACACGGCATCCTGAATATTCGAGAACACAGGAAATTCTGCATTGCGGAGCGTTGAAAACGTGTCAATTCTCGTTTTTTCGATATCTATGCTGTCTTCTGTAAATCGTGTCAGGATGGGAATGACCGGTTTTTTGATCGCCTCGGCCATTTCCACAATCGTCTGCTGGCTGTTTTGGGCGTTGAGGAGGAGCACCGCCCTCAGAATGTAATCGACCGAAAAATAGGGGATGATGATATCGATGTTGTCATCCTGATCCAGGGCCTTCATGGTATGGGACATGACATTGAAATCAAATCCATAGGCGCCCAAATCCACGGGGTTCATGGTAGAGGTGTTTACCCCTTTGATTTTTTCTGCGATCATCCGCTGTGTTCTCTCCTGGAGCTGAGGGAGGGACAACCCTTCCTGTATGGCCATATCCGTGAACATGACTGAAACTCCGCCGCCGGCGCCGAGAAAACCCAGTCGTTTGCCTCTGAGAGGTTTCCTCCCGGTTCCCAGCATGACGAGATTCATCATCTGGTCGAAATTGTCTACCAGCACGCCGCCATGCTGGCGAATGGCAGACGACCATATGCGGTAATCGCTGGCCATGGCGCCGGTATGGCTTGCCGCCGCCACCGATCCCTGTGCGGTGGTGCCGCCCTTGAGAATGATCACGGGCTTCTTTTCCGTCGTCTTTCTCAGGGCGCGGAGAAATGCCTTGGCATCCTTGATGTCTTCAATATAACAGGCGATCAGGGTAATGTTCCGATCGTCGGCGAAATAGTTGAGATAATCTTCCACCCTCACATCGATCTGATTGCCGTAGGAGACGATCTTGTTTACGTGTATCCTTCGTGTGAGTGCCATGCCGGTAAAATTACCCGTGACGCCGCCCGATTGCCCCAGGAAGGCCACGTTTCCCGGTGAATGGTTATTCTGCTCAAGGCCGTATCCGAAACTCAATTTCGACTCTGTGCAGTGCACTCCCACACAATTGGGTCCTATTATTCGCGTGCCGCCCCTGTGGGCCTCTTTCACGAGGTCTTTTTCCAGATCGTAATTCCCTGTTTCACCGAAACCGGAAGTAAAAAAATGGATAAACTTGATCTGCTTGCGTGCTGCCGATTTGATAATATCCATTGATTGCTGCACCGGCGCCGCCACGATTGCATAATCGACACCTTCCGGAAGCTCGTCGATCGAGGCATAGGCCTTCACGCCGTTGATCTCACTGTACTTCGGATTAACCGGATACAGTTTCCCCTTATATCCACCTCCCTGCAGTAAAAGAAAGTAGGGTATTTTGCCCCCTCCCATGTTGGCGGAGGCGCCGATAACGGCGACACTTTCGGGATAGAATAACTTTGTGAGATCCATTTTTGACGCTCCTTTTCGTTTCCTGTAATGAAATATGCGCTCCAAATTCTGTGTCGAAACGATTATGAAGACTGCGCCCATTTCTTATCAGAATATAGGTTTTAGTCAATGGCAAATCAGAGTAAACCTGAAAGGCGGTAAAGCAGGAGAGGCGGACCTATCACTATTACTTTGACATTGTACGCTAAATGGAATAAGAGTATCAGGCATTTAAGCGCACATGAAAAGAGGGGAGTTCCATTGTATGTACTCGGCAAGTGATTTGAAAAAAAATTTAAAAATCCAGATAGACGGCGAGCCCTATGTGGTGGTCGATTTTGAATTTTCCAAACCGGGGAAGGGGCAGGCGCTGTACCGGTGCAAATTGAAAAATATGGTGACCGGCTCTCAGTTCGAACGCACCTTCCGCTCCGTTGACAGCTTCGAACCGGCCAATCTTCAGGAACGGGCGATGCAATACCTCTATCAGGAAGAGAACAAGTACTGTTTCATGGATAACGAGACCTACGAGCAGGTATATCTCACGACGGAACAGGTCGGTGATGCGGTCAACTTCATGATCGACAATATCGATGTGGAGATTCTTTTTTTCGGCGAACAGCCCCTTGGCATTACCCTGCCGAATTTTGTCGATCTTACCGTGTCAAAAGCGGATCCCTGGGTGAAAGGTGACACGGCTGCGGGAAATTCAAAACCGATTATCGTGGAGACGGGTTATCAGCTGCAGGCGCCTCCCTTCATTGAAGAGGGGGAGAAGATACGGATCGACACGCGGACCGGTGACTATGTGACCCGCGTCAAGGAATAGCTGTTTCATGAACGAACGATGGATGCTGGCCCGCAAGGCGGAAGCCCTGAGGATCCGGGCGGAGCTGATTCAGGCGGTCCGTCTCTTTTTTATCGATCGGAACTCCCTTGAAATTGAAACCCCCTTGCGCATTCGCGAGGTGGCGCCGGAATCCCATATCGACGCCGTTCCCGCGGGGGACGGCTGGTTTCTTCAGACATCGCCGGAACTCTGTATGAAGCGGCTGCTTTCCGCCGGGTATGCTCAGCTGTTCCAGATCTCGAAATGCTTTCGTCGGGACGAGCGTGGACGGCGTCATCTGACGGAATTTACCATGCTCGAATGGTATCGCTGCGGCGCCGATTATTGTTCCCTCATGGACGAATGCGAGGATTTGATCATCTATGCCGCTGCCCGTCTCGGCAGGGGAACGACGCTCACCTTTCGAGGGTCCTCCGTCGATCTTTCAAAGCCCTGGGAACGGGTCTCCGTGGCAGAGGCCTTCTCGCGGTATGCGCCGGTCACCCTGGAAGGTGCGTTGGCCGACGAGTGCTTCGACGAAATAATGGTGTCTCGTATCGAACCGGAGCTGGGACGAAAACGGCCCGTCTTTCTTTACGATTATCCGGTGTCGCTGGGATCGCTTGCACGGAAGAAGGCGGCAGATCCGTCAGTCGTGGAGCGATTCGAACTGTACCTGGGCGGGATCGAACTGGCGAACGCCTTTTCGGAGCTGACCGATGTGGAGGAGCAGCGAAGGCGCTTCACCCTTGAGGAAAGGCATCGCCGGGAACGCGGGAAGCACCCCTATCCCGAGCCCGCCAAATTTCTCGGCGCCCTGAAGAATATGCCCGAATCGGCGGGAATTGCCCTGGGAATGGACCGCCTGGCAATGATGTTCACCGATGTTGACGCCATCGACGATGTGGTTGCCTTTGTGCCGGAACAAATGTAGATAAAATTCCTAATTTCAGGATCCAATGGCCTGTTCACGCGCCAGCAGGGCTGCACCGATTGCGCCGTTGACCTGGGCAGCGGGAAACACCTCGATGGGCAGCCCCAGTTTTTTTTCCAGTGCCGCGACGACGCCCACATTTTTTGCGACCCCCCCGGTCATCATGACGGGAGGAATAATTCCCACCCTGTGCGCCAGTGCCGAAACGCGGGAGGCCACCGATTCGTGAATGCCGGCGATAATATCTTTCCTGCGTTCTCCTTTCGAGATGAGAGAGATAACCTCCGATTCCGCAAACACCGTACAGATACTGCTTATTTTCGAAGGACGATTCGATTCGAGCGACAGCGGGCCGAACTCATCCAGATCAACTTCCAGGGCTCGGGCCATCACCTCAAGGAAACGACCGGTACCGGCCGCGCATTTATCGTTCATGACAAAATCCTTAACCCGGCCGGTTTCGTCGAGAAGCAGCGCCTTACTGTCCTGACCGCCCACATCGATAATCGACCGCACCTGAGGATTCAGGTAATAGGCGCCGGCGCCGTGACAGATGATCTCGGTGACGGCCTTGTCGGCACACTTCACCCCGTTGCGGCCGTAGCCTGTTGAAACCACGAAGGAAATATCCGACGCGCTGAGATCCAGCTCCTGCAGCAGCTCTTCATAGACCCGTTTCCCCGCCTTTTCGGCGTTATATCCGGTAAAGATCACCTTCGTGCCGACGATTCCTTCGTCGTTCAGCAGGGCTGCCTTGCTTGTAATAGAACCGATGTCGATGCCTGCAGTTACCATAAAAAATCCTTTAACAATCAGAAATCAGGCGATAGGCGATGACAGGTAATGAAAGGTTGCTTCCCATGGCCCATAGCCCGTTACCTCGCGCCGCCCCGTTCTTTGATTACTTCCATGAACGCGTCGATGCGCGTCTCCGTCTGGCTTTCGGAAAAACTCCGTTCATCCACCATGTGGGATTCGATCATCAGGCAGGGGATGTTCAGTCGTTCCTGGACCATTCGAGCGATGTCGTACTGCCCGAATGAGTATGGCTTGCAGCTCCGGTTCGAATGCATAACCATGCCGTCGACCTGATATTTTTCGGCCATCTCGATGATCGTTTCCGCCATCTGATCAATGCCGATATTCAAGTACATGCGGGTGTATCCTTCGGCCATGGATTCAAGAAAGTCATCAGTTTGAATGTAGCGCAGGGACCGGCACCATGCCGTATTGTAGGTATCGGCCACCAGACAGGCATCATGGGCGGCGAATTTTTTCGACAGCCATTTTAACCGGTACCAGATGGGAAGATTGTCCCACATCAGGCGGTACCGCTCGTTGGGAATAGCGCCGATTCCTTGGGCAACTCGTTCCTGCATTTCCTTCAGAAGATCGCGGTAATAATCGACGGCAATCTGTGTGCCTCTCAGGGTAACGATAAGGGCCAGATGATAGAAGCCGTCGAAGGCGGTCATGGGCGAGGGCCGCGTCATGGCCGTATCGAGCACCGCCTGCCAGAGTTTCTGGGCTTCAAGCGAGCGTCTTCCCACTTCGGCCATTATGTCGTAGTCGAATTTTTTATCGCATGCCGCTTCCAGAAACTCCACGTACTCCGCTACCTGACGTTTGACATAGCGCCTCGATTCTTCAAGGTATTCGGTATGGCACATGGGGGTGTCTAAAATAAAGAGCGGCACATCGTAAAAACGGGCCAGGACCTCGTACCATTTCATGACGGTTCCGCAGATGTTGTTGCAGGCCACCAGCATGTCCGGCCGGGGAAGGCCGCCGATGGGTCCGCCGTCGACGGCGGCCGAGGCGATGTCGGATCGTGCGTAAGAGCAGAGATCGCCGCTGTATCCCATGGCTTCGGCCCGTTCGCAGAGATCGCCCCCCATCTTGGCGGCGCCGATCATGGCCCCGTGATTTTCCGGGTAGACGGGAATCACATCCATGGCGATAAGCGGTTCCACGGGTCCGCCGCTGGTGATCCAGGCCACTTTCTTCCCCCTGTCGGCGGCGGTCTTGGCCTCGATATAGTACCCCGTCATGATTTCCTTCATTTTTTCATCCATTTTGATTTTCGGGCCTCTGCCCTTTTCCTTCACGTCGGCCATGGAGCACTCCTTTTTGATGAGAGCATATGGATAAAGGTCTCAAGACGGGTTTTGAGCTGCCCTTCGGGCGGAAGACGGTCCTCCACCTCTATCAGAATGCTGGGGATGGATGCTTTTTCAAGCATCGCCTTGAGATAGGGGTAGTCGAAGGCGTGAGGGTCGCAGAATTTGAGAAGAAAGAATATGACGCCTTGCGCATTATGCTTTTTTACTTCAGCGATGAGCGCTTCCCCCCGTGCGCTTTCCGAGAGATGTTTGGCCGGGCAGATCGGGCGTGCGGCGTATCTGCGGGCGATCGCCGCGACAGGATCGCCGTTGCCCTCTATAAGGCCTTCAAAGTAGCGTCTGCCGGTGCACAGATCGTCTTCAATCACGGTTCCGCCCGCTTGTTCCAGTATGTCGTAAAAGTCGGGATGATCGCAGATACTTCCGGCAATTATCAACCGTTTTCCTCTATCGCCCCTTCCGGTACGGTAGCGCCCCTCTTTGATTTCTTCTAAAAGGCGATCGAGATGCTCCGGAAGACTGTCCCGTTTCATGATCATCGATCCCTTTACGATTGTCGCCACATCGCTCCCGCTTATGATGTCGGGATTGTCCGATCTGAGACGGTAAAGCCTTCCCAGGCGGGTCCGTATGGCATTGTACGTTTCGATTGAACGGTGCAATGCCTCGTCGGTAATCTCCGCGCCGACCCATACCTCAAGATCCCTTTTGAATTTTCTGAGGACCGCTTCCAGGTACTCCTTTGCGCTTTCCCTGTCGAGCTTCACCGGCAGCACCACGTCGGCAAAAAAGCTGAAGTCGGTGTTGAGCCGCCAGATGTCGGAGAGCCGCTGAATGGTGTCGCAGGTGTGGGGAAAGACTGCTCCGGCGAGAAATTCAAAGGCGCCGGACAGAGCGTTTTCCAGGGCGCCTCGTGCCAGAGAGCAGCAATAGGCCTGAAGATGCCTGTCCGCCTTCATAATCGGCTGCGACGTGCCAAAAAGGCGCATGGGGTGGAGACCGGCGGCGTGAATTATTTCCTCGGGACAGTAGGAACAGAAATACCCGATGATCCTGTTCCCCTCCATTTTCAGTTCTTCCCCGTACCTTTCGGGGAGGGCGGCCGCCCGGGAGAAGTTGCTCAATTCATCCATGGAAACTCCTTCGGTTTGAGGGACACTTCCCTATTATTTTACGGCTGAAGCAGGTAGTTTCGGACCTTTGTTTTTCCAAAAGCTCATGCCGATACTGCGTACCCTACCATATCGCCTGTGGTCTGTAAAATTATTACGACTGGACACAGCCAGTGATGCTACTAAAGGCGATATATTCCTGTCAAATTAAAACAAGATGCTGTTTATTTCACCTATTTCATAATTCATCTTTACAAATCTTCGTTCCACTGCTATTTCTCTTCGCCATGCTTCTCTTGTAAGACCAGACAGACCAGACAGACCAGACAGACCAGACAGACCAGATGACCCGAAACGATGTCCATATTATAAAAATTGCCGGGGACCTTGCGCTGGACCCGCATAAGGTAGAGGCCGCAGCCGGTCTTCTTGAAAATGGGGCGACGGTACCCTTCATTGCCCGATATCGAAAGGAAATCACCGGGGGGCTGGACGAGGTTGCCATTATTGCGATACGCGACGGTCTGCTCCGCCTTCGTGAGCTTGATGCGCGTCGCGCCGCCATCATAAAATCGCTGGAGGAGCAGGGGGCGTTTACCGATGAACTTCGTCGGAAGGTAGAAGCCGCAGAGACGCTCCCGATTCTGGAGGATCTGTACCTGCCTTACCGACCGAAGCGTCGGACCCGGGGTATGGCGGCTCTTGAAAGGGGGCTGGAGCCCCTGGCAAAGGCGGTCTTTACATATGAAACCGTGAATCCTCACGAGATGGCTTCCTCCTTTGTTGATGCCGGGAAGGGGGTTGGGAGTACCGATGATGCCCTGGCGGGGGCTCGGGATATCATTGCCGAATGGATCAACGAAGACGGGGATGTTCGGGCGGAGCTCCGCGAACTCTTCCGCGCCACGGGAGTGCTGACGTCATCCGTGGCAAAGGATATGGAAGAAAAGGGGATAAAGTTCAGGGACTATTATGAATGGCGGGAACCTGCCATGGCGGCCCCGTCCCATCGCGTGCTGGCGATTCGCCGGGGAGCGGCTGAAGGTGTGCTCCGGTTCCGGATTCTTGCCGGTGAGGAGGATGCCCTGGCACTTTTGGAAAGAAGGTTTGTCCGCGGCGAAAGCGAAACAGCCCGTCAGATGGCCCTGGCAGCAAAAGACAGTTACCGCCGTCTTCTTTCTCTTTCACTGGAAACGGAAATGCGCCTGGAGACGAAGGTCAGGGCCGATGAGGAGGCGGTGAAAGTCTTTGCCGAAAATCTTCGCAATCTTTTGCTCGCCCCGCCGCTTGGGCAAAAGGCGGTGCTTGCCGTTGATCCGGGATTGCGCACGGGCTGCAAGGTGGCCTGTCTTGATCCTCAAGGAAAACTTCTGGCCACGGAGACAATCTATCCCCTGGAACCGCATAAAAAGGTCAAAGAAGCCACGGTTCTCCTGAGGGATCTTGTGGAAAAATTCAATGTCGAGGCGATTGCGGTGGGGAACGGTACAGGGGGACGCGAGGCGGAGCTCTTTTTGAAGGGTATCGAGTGTGCGAAACCGCCTGTTATCGTGATGGTAAACGAAAGCGGTGCCTCCATCTACTCGGCCTCGGAAGCAGCGCGGGAGGAGTTTCCCGATCAGGATGTGACGGTCCGTGGTGCCGTATCAATCGGCAGGCGCCTTATGGATCCCCTGGCTGAACTGGTAAAAATTGATCCGAAATCAATCGGTGTGGGCCAGTACCAGCACGATGTGGATCAGCGTCTTCTGAAGACGGCCCTGGATGATGTCGTGGTGAGTTGTGTCAATGCGGTGGGGGTGGATGTGAATACGGCGAGCAGACAGATTCTCGGGTACGTGTCGGGGTTGTCCGAGAGACTTGCAGCGGCGATTGTTGCCTTTCGGGATTGCGAAGGTCCTTTCCTCTCGCGAAAGGATCTGATGAACGTTTCGGGCATGGGTCCCCGGACCTTCGAGCAGGCGGCAGGATTTTTACGAATTCGAGGCGGTGAAAACCCCCTGGATGCCTCAGCCGTCCATCCCGAGCGATATGCTATTGTGGAAGCCATGGCGGCGGACTGCGGCGTCACCGTAGAGGACCTGCTTGCCCGTGCCGACGTGAGAGCGCAGATTCAGCCGGAACGATATGTGACCGCTTCGGTGGGAATGCCGACGCTGCGCGATATCATGACCGAACTGGCAAAGCCGGGGAGGGACCCCCGCAGCGAGTTCACCCTGTATCATTTCAAAGAAGGCATCAATGATATTTCCGACCTCGAACAGGGAATGCGGCTGCCGGGTGTGGTGACCAATGTAACGGCCTTCGGCGCCTTTGTCGATATCGGTGTGCATCGCGACGGCCTCGTCCATATCAGCGAGATGGCCGACAGATTTGTGAAACATCCCCATGATGTCGTCAAGGTCAATCAGAACGTCACAGTCACCGTGACCGGTATAGACCGTGCACGGGGACGAATATCGCTTTCCATGAAGTAAAATAGGGACACTTCCCTCTATTTAATGAAAAGTGTTCAGAGCGTTGAGAACGTTTTGATACCAACGATCTAAACGCTCATAACGTTATTAACGATCCTAACGATTAAATAGGGAAGTGTCCCCATTTTTATATTGACAGATATAATTATTTATGATTGAATCACCCGCTAATTGACAGTGAGTCAAAGGATAGAGAATGGGCATTAACTGCAGGGCAGACAACTATTTTAGCTTTTACTGGTATTTTTATCATACCTCGGTCTGTCCCTTTGCCTGGAGAAGTTAGAAACACACAATAAAATAGAATTCAAGGCCATGGGCGGATCGAGAGAGGATCCGCACCATGGCTTTTTATTTTTGGGCCGTGGTGAAAAAAGAATTCGCCACGGCCTTTCTCGTTGAAAGGAGAGGTCAAGTGATTATTGTCATGAAGAAAAATGCGACGGAACAACAGGTGGGCAAGGTGATTGAGTGGATTCAATCGGTAGGGTACCATGCGCATCCCTCACACGGGGTGGAACGGACTATTATCGGTGCCGTTGGCAGCAACAGACCCAGCGGGCAGGTAAAATTTATCGAGAATCTTGCCGGTGTCGAAAAAGTGATTCCGATCCTCAAGCCTTATAAACTTGCGAGCCGTGAGTCCAGGGAGTGTGATACGATCATTCGCGTGGGCGATGTCCACATCGGCGGTCCCGACTTTGTGGTAATTGCCGGACCCTGTTCCATCGAGAGCGAAGAGCAGATGATGGAAAGCGCCGTGATTGCAAAAAAAGGGGGCGCCAATATCATCAGGGGCGGCGCCTACAAACCGAGAACCTCCCCTTACAGTTTCCAGGGCATGGAGGAGGAAGGGCTGAAGATACTGAGGGACGCAGGGGATAAAACGGGACTTCCCATCATTACGGAGGTGATGAACACCACCGAAGTGGACGTGGTTGAGCAATATGCGGACATTCTTCAAATCGGTGCCCGAAACACGCAGAATTTTGCGCTTCTGAAGCGCGTGGGAAAAGCGAAGAAGCCGGTATTCCTGAAAAGGGGATTGATGACCACCATAGAAGAACTCCTTATGTCGGCGGAGTACATACTGTCCGAAGGAAACGACCGGGTAATTCTCTGCGAGCGGGGCATCCGGACCTTTGAAACGGCAACGCGCAACACCCTGGACATCAGCGCGGTTCCTGTGCTGAAGGAATTGACCCATCTTCCCGTGATCATCGATCCCAGTCATGCCGCCGGCAACTGGAAGTATGTGCTTCCCCTGGCGAAAAGCGCTCTGGCGGTAGGCGCCGACGGGGTGATGATCGAGATTCATCCGGAACCTGAAAAGGCCGTATCTGACGGGGCTCAGTCCCTTAAACCTGAACGGTTCTATGAATTCATGGATCAGATCCGGACACTGGAGAACCTTATGAAAGAGGCAAAAGGGGTGCGCCAATGAAACGTTTGAAGCTGTCGCTGACCAAAAAAACGAATCATTCCTATGAAATATGTATCGGAAAGGGTATTCTTGACAGGGCGGCCATGGTCATTGCCAAGAGTAACCTGGCCCGACGTTATGTGGTAATCGCCGACTCGACGGTAGCGGCGCTCTATGGCGAAAAAGTGATGTCGATGCTGAAAGATGCGGGACTTTCTGCGGACATTATGGAATTTCCCGCAGGGGAGGAGTCCAAAACCCCGGAAACGGTCGTTTCCATTTCCCGCCGTCTCGTGGAACTGGGGGCCGACAGGGAAACGGCGCTCATTGCCCTTGGCGGCGGCGTGACAGGCGATATTGTGGGATTTGCAGCATCTCTCTACATGCGGTCAATTCCCTATATTCAGATACCCACCACACTCCTTGCCCAGGTGGACAGCAGCGTGGGAGGGAAAACGGGCATTGACCTGCCTGAGGGGAAAAATCTCCTGGGCGCCTTCTATCAACCGCGTTTTGTATTCATTGATCTTCAATTCCTGCAAAGTCTGCCCTCACAGGAAATAAAAAACGGGCTGGCGGAAATCGTGAAATACGGTATTATCGACGATGTCGATCTCTTTTCCTTACTCGAGCGTGACGGTGAAAAACTCGTCGAGGGGGATATGGAACTGCTGCAGAGTGTGGTGGAACAGGCCTGTAAAATTAAAAAGAGCATTGTCGAAATCGACGAGCAGGACAGGGGAATGCGACGCATACTCAATTTCGGCCATACGCTCGGCCATGCCCTGGAGGCGCAGTCGGCCTATACCATGTCCCATGGAAGCGCGGTCTCTCTGGGGATGATCGCTGCGGGCCGTATTTCGGAGAAAAGGGGGCACCTGGGGGCGGCGGAACGACAGCGGATCGAAAGGCTTATTCGTTCACTGGGATTGCCCACCGTAATTCCCGATACCATGGACACGACGGGTATACTACGTCACATGCAGCGCGACAAGAAACGGCAGAATAGCGAGCTGCACTTTGTACTCCTCAAAAAAATAGGAATGCCCTTCATAAACGGTTCAATAGACGAGCAAACGGTAAAAGACACCATTGAAGAACTGAGGATGTGATGGCGGATAGATTAGAACAATTGAGAGCGCGCATACTTACACTGGATGAAGAAATTGTGCGGCTTTTGAACGAACGGGCCGGGCTGTCGATTCAGATAGGCGCATTTAAAAGGGAACGCGGTTGTGAGGTGTACGACCCCTGCCGTGAGCATGAACTCTGTTCCCATCTGGAGGCGATAAGCAAGGGTCCTATGAGCGCCGCTGCACTCAGGCAGGTTTATCGTGAAATTCTCTCGATATCGCGCTCCCTGCAGAGACCGGTTACTGTTGCCTATCTGGGGCCGGAGGCCTCTTTCACCCATCTGGCGGCGCGCTCTCACTTCGGCGGCGCCCAGGATCTTTCGGCGCAGCCCACGGTCTTCGATGTGTGTGAAGAAGTGGAAAAGGGAAGAGCCGATTTTGGAGTGGTTCCCGTGGAAAATTCACTGGAAGGTTCCGTAAAGCAGACGCTGGATAAGTTAATTTCCACTCCGCTCAATATTGTGGGTGATGTCTATCTTCCCATCAGCCACTGCCTTCTGTCGGTAGGCGGAAAAATGGATCTGCTGAAAAGGGTCTATTCCCATCCGCAGGCCCTTGCCCAGTGCCAGCGGTGGCTTCGGAACAATCTGCCCCATTGCGAACTTTGTGAGGAGGAAAGCACGGCAAAGGCGGCGCGACGCGTCCTGGACGATAAAGAGGCGGCGGCCGTGGGAAGCAAGGCGGCGGCCTTGACCTACGGGCTTGACATCATCGCCGAAGGCATAGAGGATCATCCCGTAAACGTGACCCGGTTTCTCATACTCGGGCGAGGGATCAATCGTGCGACGGGCAAAGATAAGACGTCCATACTCTTCAGCGTTCGCCACGAACCGGGGGCACTGCTTCATGCACTTGCCCCCTTCAGCGACCGGGGAATTAATCTCACAAAGATTGTGTCCCATCCCGTGCGAGAGCGGATATGGGAATATCTGTTCTTCGTTGATTTCATCGGACATGCCGATGATGAAAAGGTCGCCGCCTCTCTCGAACAGATTCAAGAGGCCTGTACCTTTGTCAAACTGCTGGGATCATACCCCGTGGGAGACCCGGAATCATGATCTGCATCCCCCTCTGTGTCGCCACCAACGAAGAGGCGATTCAATCCATGGCCCGGTGTGCGTCCTGCGCCGATGTAGTGGAGATGCGCATTGATGCCCTCGATAAGCCGGATCTCTCAATGCTGCTGACAAATCGCAAAGGAACAATACTGGTCACGAACAGAAGAAGAGACGAGGGGGGCTTTTTTTCCGGAAGCGAGGAGAGGCGCTGCGCCCTTCTGCTCGAGGCGGTTGCCCTGGGGGCCGACATGGTGGATGTTGAGTTGAGAACCGACAGGGAGTGGCGTGGGCGGATAGTGCATTCCGTGGAAAACAGCAGCGGCAGGACGGAGCTGATTCTCTCCTATCACGACTTCGAAGGAACCCCGGGAATGAGGAAACTGCGATCCGTTGTGGAAGAATCCCGCCGGCACGGCGCCCACATTGTGAAAATTGTCACTATGGCCTGCCATATGAAGGATAATCTCAGGCTTCTGGAACTGGTGCAGTGGGCGGACGCCATGGGACAGCGGATCATCGGGTTCTGCATGGGAGAGAAGGGGAGAATCAGCCGAATTGCAGCCCCGTCTTTCGGGTCATGGATGAGCTATGTCGCCCTCGATGACGCTCAGGTGACAGCGCCGGGGCAGCTGACCCTGGAGGAGGCGAAGACGATCATGAAAGTGGTGAGGGTATGAAAAGTAGGAAGAGTAGGAAAAGTAGGAAAAGTTGAAGAGGGGAAGGGTATGGAAGGTATGGTTCGGCGGTTTGCCCTTTTTGGGAATCCTGTGGCACACAGTGTGTCGCCTCTGATGATGACGTATGCCTTTGATCAAATGGGAATCCGCGGTCATTACCGGGCAGTGGCGGTGAGCCGGGCGCAGGACATTGTCGGTTGTATCAGGTCCATGGGGATTGAAGGGGCAAGCGTCACGATTCCCCATAAAGTCGCTGTCATGAATTTTCTCGATGAGCTCTCGGAGGACGCCCGTGCGATTGGCGCCGTCAATACCGTAATAGAAAGTGACGGGAAATTGAGAGGCGACAATACCGACTGGCTGGGCGTGGAGCGGGCCCTCGCGGAGGTGATGACAATCGCGGGCAGGCGGTATGCCGTTCTGGGGGCCGGCGGTGCCGCGCGGGCGGTCATCTATTGCATAAAAAAAAACGGGGGAGCGCCGCTGCTCCTTAATCGCACGGTGCCGCGCGGAAAGGAGGTCGCCCGGGACATGAACTGTGAGTTCGTGCCTCTTGCCGATGTGCGCACCGTCGATGCGGACTGTCTTATCAACACAACCCCTGTGGGTATGTGGCCAAATGTCGGTCAATCGCCGGTGGCGCAGTCCGTGCTTGAACGATTTGCCTGGGTGATGGACACCATCTACAATCCCCTGGAAACCACACTCATGAAAGATGCGGTGAAGACCGGGTGCACGGCCCTTTCGGGTCTGGCAATGTTCGTGCACCAGGGCGGCCAGCAACTACGTCTATGGACAGGAAAGGAACCACCCGTGGAAGCGATGATGCGAGTGGTGCGGGATCATCTGACACATGAAAGAAATTAAAAGGATCACACATCTCAATGCCACCGTTGCAATGCCCGGTTCTAAAAGCTATACGCAGAGAGCCCTCGTGATTGCGGCACTGGCGGAAGGAAGAAGCTTTTTGCGCAATTGCCTTATATCGGAGGATACGGGCTTCCTCATAGATGCGCTTCGCGCGTTCGGCGCCCAGATTCTGGTTGCCGATGACGACATCATTGTGAGTGGAACGGGGGGTGCGCTGACGACACCGGGAGAACCGATCTACCTGGGGAACAACGGAACGGCCTTTCGGTTTCTCATGACAATGGCGGCGCTTGGGCGGGGCGTTTCCATTCTTGATGGAAATGAACGTCTCCGCCAGAGGCCCATGGGAACCCTTCTGAAGGCCCTGAAAGCCGCTGGTGTCGACTGCGGCAGCCTGCATAATGACGGCTGCCCTCCCGTTGAGGTCAAAGGCGGTGGCATCGAAGGGGGGAGAATTGTCATAGAAAATCCGGAGAGCAGCCAATATATATCGTCAATTCTCATATCGGCGCCCTATGCGGCGGATGATGTAACCCTCGCGCTGAAAGGAAGCGCGGTGTCAAAACCCTATATCGATATCACCACCGATGTCATGGGGCATTTCGGTGTGAAGGTCCTTTCGCTGAGCAACAGTGACTATTTTATCAGAGCCCGTCAAAAGTACCGGGGAACACGGTATCGCGTCGAAGGGGATGTGTCCAGCGCCTCCTATTTTTTTCTGGCTGCCGCCATACTCAAGGGGAAGGTCCGGGTCACCAACATACACCATGGCACGAAGCAGGGGGACATAGGATTTCTTTCGATTCTGGAGACGCTCGGATGCAGGGTTGAAAAAGGTGTGGACTGGATTGACGTGCAGGGCAGGAATCTTGCCGCAGGGGATTTTCAGTTCGATATGGGCGGTATGCCCGATCTCGTGCCCACGGTAGCCCTGCTGGCCGCCTTCCGGCCCGGTTGCACGCGCATTTCCAGGGTGCCGCACCTTCGGTTCAAGGAAAGCGACCGCATCGAGGCGACGGTATGCGAATTAAGAAAAATCGGTGCGCGGGCCGAAGAACGGGACGACGGGATGGTCATTTGGGGCGGCGACCTGCGGGGCGCCGAGATAGAAACATACAATGATCACCGCATTGCCATGAGCTTTGCCGCAGCGGGACTTGCCGTGCAAGGGATGAAGATAAAAAATGAAGGGACGGTGGCCAAGTCCTTTCCCACATTCTGGGATGTAATGGAGGAGCTGTCACTATGAATAACGTGGTACTCATAGGATACCGGTGCACAGGCAAATCGACGGTGGCGAGGGCGCTCGGACGGATGCTGCACCTGCCCGTTATGGATACCGACGACGTTGTGCAGGCGCGTGTAGGTCAGTCGATCTCACGGATGGTCGCAGAGAGAGGGTGGAGTTTCTTTCGCGCGCACGAACATGAGGTGATTGAAGAGGTCGCCACCGCGCAGGGAAGGGTCATCGCCACCGGGGGCGGAGCGGTGGAAAATGGGGACAATAGGCGACGCCTTTCCGAGGGTAATCTGGTCGTCTGGCTTACCGCCGAACGGGATGCCATCGTTGCGCGTATGATCGTCGATGGAAAAAGTGAAGAAGAGCGTCCACCGCTTTCCCACGATCCGCTTGCGGATGAGATCGAGCTCATTCTGGAGCAGCGGATGCCTCTCTATCGGGAGATGGCCGATCTGATTATAGACACTACCTCTGCGGCGGCCGACGAGACCGCCGTTCAGATCCTCGATTATATGCATAAAGAAGGGAAAGAGATATGTCAGGCAACTCCATAGGCAGGGTATTCACCGTTACCACATGGGGCGAATCTCACGGCAAAGCGACCGGCGTTGTCATCGACGGATGCCCGCCGGGAATCGATCTGTCCGTTGAAGATCTGCAGAAAGAGCTGGACCGCAGAAAACCGGGCGGCGATCCTTTTTCTTCCCCCCGTAAAGAAGAGGACCGTGTGGAAATCCTGTCGGGCATTTTTGAGGACAAAACGACAGGGACCCCCCTTTCACTCATGGTAATGAACCGGGATGCGAAGAGCCGTGATTACGACATGCTGCGCGACATCTACCGGCCCGGCCATGGTGATTACAGTTACGATAAGAAATACGGCATGCGGGATTACCGGGGAGGAGGGCGCGCATCGGGACGGGAGACCCTTGGCCGTGTGGCTGCCGGCGCCGTGGCGAAAAAAATTATCCTGACCGAAGGCGTGACAGTCGTTGCCTATACACAGGAACTGGGCGGCATTGCCGCCGCATGCTTTAATGAGTCGCAAATCGGCGGAAACAGGCTGTGCTGCCCCGATGGGAAGGCGGCGCAGTCCATGGAGGCGGCCCTGGACGAGGCGCGCCGCAGCGGCGACACTCTGGGAGGGATCGTCGAGATCCTGGTCAGGGGATGTCCCGCCGGGCTTGGCGAGCCCGTCTTCGACAAGATGGATGCCGATTTAGCCAAGGCCCTCATGAGCATCGGTACCGTCAAGGCTGTGGAGGTCGGCGCCGGACGTGAGGCGGCCCGCCTGAGGGGGAGCGAGATGAACGACCCGATTGGACCGGATGGATTTCTTTCCAACAACGCCGGGGGGATACTGGCCGGAATCACCACGGGCGACACTGTCGTTCTGCGCGTGTCCTGCAAACCAATTCCATCCATCGCCCGTGAGCAGCAGACAATCGATCGTCACGGAAACGCCGCCACCGTGCGCATCGGTGGAAGACACGATATATCGGTGATCCCCCGCATCATCCCGGTCTGCGAGGCCATGACGGCCATCGTCCTCGCCGACCACCTTCTTCGGCAGCGCACTATACAACAGGGACACTTCCCTATTTTTGGTTCGTAAGACTATAATATAAATACGGAAACAGAACTCTTCTGCAAAAAAAATAGGGAAGTGTCCCTGTTTTTGCGTGTTTCTATCGATAGAATCATTTTTCTGTTGACTGTCACTTTTAAAGCTGTTATACACAGGTCCACTTTAATGAAGGGTGAGTTTGTCTGACCAATCAGACCAGACAGACCAAATGAACCAAACAGACCAGACAGACCAAATGAACCAAATAGACCAGACAGAACAGATGAACCGTAACTGGTGGTGGACCCGCATCAAAAGGAAGGGGTGTATCCGCCGCTGATAGACTGAAATATTGATATCAAGGCCGTGAAACCCCCTTCCGGGTTTCACGGCCCTGTATATAAATTGAAAAGGCCGTGAGCAACTCACGGCCTTTTTTTGTAAGGAGAAAGGGACATGTACTCACTGACATTTGATGCATTTGCAAAACTCGCCGCGCCGGGAAGCCTGGTGCCCCTCTATCGGGAAATTCTGGCCGACATCCACACTCCGGTGACGGCATTGATGAACCTTCGTGCCAAGTCCTACGCCTATCTTCTGGAGAGCATGGAGGGGGGTGAAAAGTGGGGTCGCTACACCTTTCTGGGATGTGACCCCCGGACAATATTCAGGGTTGTCGGGTCCCGCGTCGAGATCGAGGAAAATGGGAAAAAAACGAGCTGCGCGCATCAGGGCGATCCGATGAAATATTTGAAGAACCTTGTGGGAAAATACCATCCCGTTCCCACTGACAGTCTGCCCCGATTTTACGGAGGCGCCCTGGGCTATCTCGGCTACGACATGGTCCGGTATTTTGAAAAACTTCCCGAGGTCATCACTGGTGATTCCGAGAGGGTGGATGCGGTGTTCATTATCACCGATACCGTGGTTATCTTCGACCATATCCGGCATACAATCAAAGCAGTCGCCTCAATCCGCGTCGATGAGGGAAGCGATCTTCGTTCCCTCTATGACGAGGGCCTTCGAAAGATCGAAGAGACGATCGACAGTGTAACGTCAAAGGACGGGGAGGAACCGGTTCGGCGTAGTTCAGGAGGCGATTTTTCGCTTCAGCCGGAGAGGGCGCCTGAGGCTTTCAAGGACATGGTCAGAAAAGCCAAGGAGTACATTGTCAACGGCGATGTGATACAGGTGGTGCTGTCACAGCGGTTTCGAAGGAAAAGCGATATGAATCCCGTCGATTTGTATCGCGCCCTACGCTTCATTAATCCTTCGCCCTACCTCTTTTATCTCAAACTCGGCGATATTACGCTTATCGGCTCTTCTCCCGAGGTCATGGTGCGCATGGAAGAGGGTATCGCCGAGCTGCGACCGATCGCCGGGACGCGGCGCCGGGGGAAAAACGAGCAGGAAGATCGGATGCTGGCCGACGAGCTTCTGGGCGACGCCAAGGAAAAGGCCGAACACATCATGCTTGTCGATCTGGGAAGGAACGATCTGGGAAGAGTTGCCCGGACAGGAAGCGTCCAGGTGACGCGGCTTATGATGGTGGAGCGCTATTCCCATGTAATGCATCTTGTATCGAATGTACAGGCGCAGCTTGCGCCCGGCAAAGATGCCTTCGATGTGCTGCGGGCGACCTTTCCTGCGGGCACCCTCACCGGGGCGCCGAAGGTGAGGGCCATGGAAATTATAGAAGAACTGGAAGAAAGCCGCCGGGGACCCTACGGAGGGGCCGTAGGGTATATCGGATACACGGGGAATATGGACCTGTGCATCACCATTCGTACCATCACGGTAGAAGAGGGGACCCTTTTCATACAGACCGGCGCCGGGATTGTGGCTGATTCCGACCCCGATCTTGAATATGAAGAAACCATGCACAAAGCCAAAGCCATGATGGAGGCGATTCATCTGGCGGCCAATAATTTTTTACTTACACGCTGAGGGGGGCGTCCAATGATACTCATGATCGATAATTATGACTCGTTTACCTACAACATTGTGCACTATCTGGAACAGCTGGGACATGACGTGGCGGTGCACAGAAATGACTGCATCACTGTGACGGCCATCGAAGCGATGAAGCCTGCGTCGATAGTCATATCCCCCGGTCCCCGTTCTCCCAAAGATGCCGGTGTGGCCGTCGAGGTTATCCGGCGCTTTCACCGGGAAGTTCCCATCATGGGTGTCTGCCTGGGGCACCAGGCTATCGGATATGCCTTCGGGGCACGGGTGGTGCGCGCCGAACGCGTTATGCACGGGAAGACCTCGCCCATTTTCAATGACGGCAGAACCATCTTTTCCGGGCTGCCGTCTCCTTTTACGGCGGGGCGGTACCACTCGCTGATCGTGGATCGGGACAGCATCCCCTCCTGTCTGGAAATCAGTGCCGAAACGGAAGAAGGGGAAGTGATGGGGCTCAGGCACCGGGTCTATCCCACGGAAGGGATACAGTTTCATCCCGAATCGATCCTTACCCCTCAGGGGAAACGGATTATTAAAAATTTTATTTCAAGAAATTAGAGAGGAATTTTTATCATGATCAAAGAAGCCCTTGCCACCCTCGTGGAGGGAAATGACTTAAAAGAGCAGGAGATGATGGCGGTGATGGATGAAATTATGGAGGGTGACGCCACGGAGGCCCAGATCGGCGCGTGTATCACCGCGCTCCGTATGAAAGGGGAGACGATCGATGAAGTCACCGGCGCCGCCCGCATCATGAGGCAGAAGGCCACGCGCATCGATACCCGCTCATCGGTTATTGTCGATACCTGCGGGACCGGCGGCGACGGGATGAATACCTTCAATATTTCCACAACCACGGCCTTTGTGGTCGCCGCTGCCGGTATTACAGTGGCAAAGCACGGCAACCGGGCCGTTTCGAGCGGATGCGGAAGCGCCGATGTGCTGGAAGCCCTGGGCGTCAACATTACGGCAGGACCGGAAATCATAGAAGAATGCATCCACCGGATCGGGATCGGCTTTCTCTTTGCGCCGGCACTTCACGGGGCCATGAAATATGCGGTAAAACCAAGGAGAGAAGTAGGGATCAGAACCGTGTTCAACATGCTGGGGCCGCTCGCCAATCCTGCCGGGGCCACCGCTCAGCTGATCGGCGTCTACGACGCGAAGCTGACGGAAGTAGTTGCATCTGTGCTGAAACGGCTCGGCGCAAAGAGGGCCTTTGTGGTCCATGGGGCCGACGGTCTTGACGAAGCCACCGTTACCGCCGAGACGAGGGTTTCCGAATTGAATGACGGCATGATTTCCACCTACAACATCGATCCGGTAAGCCTCTTCGGCGTTACCTATTCCCCGGAGGAACTCCTCGGCAAGGATGCCGACACAAACGCCCGAATCACCACCGAGGTGCTTTCCGGGGCAGAGGGCGCCGCCCGGGATATCGTGCTTCTCAATGCAGGTCTTGCCATTGTGGCGGGCGAAAAGGTCCGTACTCTTCAGAAAGGGATCGACGTTGCGAAGGAGTCTATAGATGGAGGTCTTGCCATGAAAAAGCTTCGCGGCCTCGTCGAGATAAGCAACAGCTGAGGATCCCATGATACTCGACAGAATTATCGACGCCAAAAAGAGTGCGCTGGGCCGGCACAAGAAAATGCGGAGCCTTGCTTTTCTCCAGGAGCGGATCGGAGAGGTTCCGCCGCCCCGTGATTTCAAGGGGGCCGTGGAAAGCGCTCCCTGTGCCGTGATTGCGGAGGTCAAACGAAGTTCGCCCTCGAAAGGGCGGATTAAGGAGGACTTCGATCCCCGTGCAATCGCCCGCGCCTATGAGCGGGGAGGGGCGGCCGCCCTGTCGGTCCTGACGGAGGAAGACTTTTTTGAAGGCACTATCGAATATCTTCTGCAGATCGGTCAGGTCGCCTCCATTCCTCTTCTCAGGAAGGACTTTATCATCGATCCCTATCAGATCTACGAAACGCGCGCCTTTGCGGGAGATGCGCTTCTTTTGATTGCCCGGATGCTGGAGACGGATCGGCTTGCCGAATTTATTGCACTGACCGAATCACTGGGGATGGTTTCCCTTGTGGAAGTGCACGATCGTGCTGAGCTGGATCGCGCCCTCGAAGCGAAGGCGCCCATTATAGGAATCAACAACAGGGATTTGGCCACCTTTGCCACCGATCTTGCCGTGAGCGCGGAACTGGCCGCCCATGTTCCCCAGGGAGTGTGCGTTGTTTCGGAAAGCGGCATTCGTTCCCGGAAGGATGTGCTGTTCCTGATGGAAAGAGGAATCCATGCCTTTCTCGTGGGGGAGTTCCTTATGAGAAGTGATGATATGACTGCGGCGCTGGGCGCGCTCATGGGAAAGGAAGGGTGTCCATGACGGAAATAAAGATCTGCGGTATTACGAATCACGCTGATGCACAGTGCGCCGCTGACAGCGGGGCCCATGCTCTGGGGTTCATTTTTTATCCCCCCAGTCCACGGTACGTGACGCCTGAGGCGGTGCGGTCCATAGTGGATGCGCTGCCGCCGGAACCGGTCCGGGTGGGGGTCTTTGTCAATCAGCCGGAAAGCGAAATAAAGGATGTGGTCGCGTTCTGCAGTCTCGATATGATCCAGCTTCACGGAGACGAGCCGCCTGAATTCGCCGGACGTTTTCCATCGAAGAGCGTCATAAAGGCCTTTTCCCTGCAGCAGGCAGAAGATGTTGAGAAGGCGGCGACCTATCCTGCCGGGGCGCTTCTTGTCGATGCGCGATCCGGGGGATTGTACGGTGGTACGGGGGCGAGGTCGAACTGGGCACTTGCAACACAACTGGCACGGCGCCGACCGCTAATACTGGCCGGCGGTCTTGACGCCGGCAATATTGTGAATGCCCTTCGGGTCGTGTCCCCCTGGGCCGTCGATATCAACAGTGGCTGCGAGCTCGCACCGGGCATAAAAAACCACGAAAAGATCCGGACAATCACCGACGCAGTGAAGGCCGAAGGAACGAAAGGAGGACACTTCCCTATTTTTTACAGGGCAACAGGTGCAGAGGCCTCAGAATATTTGAAAAAAAGATAAAAATTATCTATAGCGTCAGGTACAGGAAAAATAGGGAAGTGTCCCCGGGAGAGGTTTTTATGATGACTGATTTCCGCATCGGCGTGATAGGCGGCGCCGGAGGCATGGGCGCCTGGTGCGTCCGTTTTTTTGAAGGCTGCGGCCATACCGTTCGCGTGATCGACAGGGGGGACAGCATAGAGTCGGCAGTTGCGGGATGTGCCGTCGTGGTGGTGGCCGTTCCCATTCACGCAACACGCAGGGTGATCGAAGAGGTGGGGCCGCTTCTGGATGAAAGGGCGCTGCTGATGGACGTCACCTCCCTGAAAGAAGAACCGGTGAAGTGGATGTGTGCATCGACAAAGGCCGAGGTGCTCGGAAGCCACCCCCTTTTCGGACCTTCCGTCGAGTCGATAAAGGGACTTCACATAGTACTCTGCCCGGCCCGCATTTTCAGATGGAACGAGTGGCCGCGAACACTCTTTGCCGCTGAAGGGGCCGCCGTAATTGAAACAACGCCGGAGCGGCACGATAAAATGATGTCAATTGTGCAGGGTCTGAACCACCTGAACACCATGACGATGAGCGCGGTACTCTCCGAAACGGGAATCACGCCTGAGGAACTTCGCAATTACTCGACGCCGCTTTTTGAATTGAAGTGTTCAATTATCGAGAGAGTCGTGAAGGAAAATCCCCGGCTTCATGCCGAGATAGTGATGAAAAATCCCTATATAGGAGAAATGGCGGCACTCTATGAAAGGGTGCTTTCCCGGATGAAAAAACTGATCGAAGCCGGTGATGAAGACGCCTTTGTGGATTATATTGCAGGGACGGGAAGAAGGGATGAAGACCCCGCAAAAAGGGGGGGCAGGGAAAGCCGCCTATCCTCCCGAAATCAAGTTAAAAAACTCTAACTATTTGTTTATATTATATAATATCTTGCCTAATCTGTGGGCAATCCGTTAATATTGCCTGAGAGTTCTACTGGTTACCCTTCCTTTCCACAGCGTTGTCAACAGAGGTATTCACAGCGCTGTGGATTCCCTGACTGACAGTCATCTGCCGCGTGCCTTGTCATGAAAGGTGACAGGCATCGGCGGAATCAAGCGACGTGTTCATTTTCCTTTTCGTGTAAATCTCAGTCGTTGCAGCGTCGATATCCGGTGTGGAGGAAAGATGCCTTCACGGGCAAGCCTTACATCCTCCACGGAAAAAAAGGCGCGCGGATTGAAATGCTGCACTAATGCAACGGCATCTTCCACATCTGTTCTGCTGATGACAGTAAAAATCAATTTCACCGGTCCCGTGGAACCCCAGGCATCGACGACGGTAACGCCGTATCCTTTTGCACGAAGCTCCCTGATAAGTTCCGTCGCATCCCTCTGGGTAATAATGCGAAGCACGACCTTTCCCACGGCAAGCCGTTCTTCAATGAAAATGCCTACGAAATTACCCGACGCAAACCCGAATGCATAGGCGAGGTAGTAGGAGATGCTGGTCAGGTTCTGCATGATCTGCCCTATGGCAATCAGCCAGATAAGAATTTCGCAAAAACCGAAGAGAGGTGCCAGCACCTTCATCCCCCGCGAGATGTAAATGATGCGGAGTGTGCCTAACGAAACATCGACTACGCGGGCGAAAAAAATCAGAACCGGTATCCCGATCCATCTGAAAAGCTCCGCATCAAAAAGGGATGATGTTTCCATGAAACCGAATCTCCTGAAATTGCCGCATATTTGAGGCTGATGGAAAAGCGCCGTTCAGTGTACCTGCCATTGCACCTACAGGGAATACGCCATACTGTCAATACATTTATCCTGCGGCGTCAACGCGGCATGGGGTGCAGGTGTGAGTGATATTACACCAAAGAGGCTTGACATCGAGAACCTGTCAGTATATAAAGGAACCATTATCAGCGCCCATAACAGGGTTCTTTGAAAACCGACAAAGGCAAACTGTCTGAGAGGGCAGGACGCAAAGCCATGGGTCCCCGTGAAGGGCGATCGCCAGGTTACCGAAGTTTTTCAAGCCTCAATGTAGTTTCTGAGTATTCCTTTTATATTACCATCACAAAGCATGATTTGCTGTTTTCTGCCCAGTGGGACCGGTGCGGGAGTAATATTCCGCGACGGGCATACACGGCGCCGCCGTCATAGTGTTTCACTGATACTGTCCACTGCAGTGTGCCGGTACATCACAGGCTGTGGGAGCGACGGCGCGGCGCCGGGCAAGGAAAAGGAGGAATTATGGAGAAAATCTCTATTGTCAAGTTACGAAAACATCTGACCCGTCCCATTGAAGTGACCGGGGAGCGCCGCCAGGAAGGTTCCGGAGGCGGGGACAGCCGCGAGGCGCATCGTTCCTCCTCACTGAGAGAACGCACGGGGGGATGGAGCGGCGTCGATGGGGGCACTGTATCAGGGAAGGCGCACAACAGGAACGCGCAGAGTGTCACCCTTGCGCTGACGGAAGGGCAAACGAGGGCCCTCTGGTCGAATCACCATGTTAAGGAGGTTGCGGAGGGAGTGCAAAGGCTTGAGGGGACCGGACCGGGGAACAGGCCGGTTGTGTTGAAGCTGCAGTTCGAGGCAATTCCCCCCCTGCGCATGTTACGGCCCCGAGAGGTGGCGCATATGCTTGGCATCAGCAAAAGTCTGCTGAACCGTCTGGTCGGAAGAGGGGAATTGCCGAGCTACAAGATCGGAAGGGCCAGACGGTACATGCTCGATGACATTTTTTCGTATCTGGAGAAAAGCTGCAATGTACCCGGTGAGACCTCCTGAAGTCCCGCAAAGATCAGGATCCTGCCGGAATAGCCGACTGCACAACGAAAAAGAAAAGGAGGTAGATGTCATGTATTACGAATATTGGGGTCTAGAGAAACCACCCTTTGATAACGTACCCGACCCGTCCATGTATGTAGACTGTCACAGTTCCATGGAAAATGCCATTGCGGAAACCTGCTATGCCATAGAGGAAGGGGACGAATGCATCGCCGTCATAATTGGTGATGTCGGACTGGGGAAGACACTTTCACTCCGTATGATCATCGATTCTCTGGACCAGAGCAAATACAAAATTGTGCTGATCACCAATCCCAGCATTACTTTCGTCCAGATTCTCCAGGAAATCATCGGGCAACTTACGAACAGGCAGTGTGATGAAAAGCGCAAGGTAACACTGCTTGAGACATTCAACAATCTCCTGGTTTCCACATACAGAGAAGGCAAAAAGGCGCTTATTTTTATTGACGAAGCAAACGCCATTTCTCCTTCCAATCTTGAAAATCTTCGTTTGCTTACCAATCTGCAGGGGGACAAGCGAAACCTGTTTACCATTGTGCTGGCCGGTCAGATTGAATTTGCCCGCAGGCTGGAACACCCGAAACGGGCCAACCTTTTTCAGCGCGTGGGCACCTACAGCAGAATCGACAGACTGGAGTCGCGGGAGGTGGTCAAAACATACATTGAAACACGGCTGGCACTGGCAGGCGCGTCAAAGGGCATATTTACCGACGATGCGATCGAAGGAATCTGGGAGTATTCCAATCGAGGCACGCCCCGCCTTATCAACAAAATGGCGAAACTCTGCCTGAAAGCGGGGGAGACGAATGAGTTCGACCGGATCAACGGCGAGGTTGTCGATCATGTCGGCAGCCGCTTCCAGAAATTGACCGGTCCCGTCATCCGGAAGCGCAGACCGCGGGGAGGACGAACCCGGCCCGAAAAGATCGAAACCGCCGGCGAGGGGCGTCGCGGGGACGCGATGCAGGGAAAGGACCCCGAAGTGCGGGCGCAGGTTTCCGCCGAAAGAACGAAAGAGAAGAAAGCGGCCGAGGCCGTCGAAAAAGCATCTGTTGAAGAGATCAAGGTCGGTGAGTACCGCATTACCATCGATCTGCCCGATCATCTGATACGGCAGGCCCTGGCGGCCACGCGGGAGAACAGATCGAGGATGGCCGGGGTGCTGGCTGCCGAGACCCTCAAGAAGCATCCGCAGATTACAGGTTCCTACGCCATCGATCCCGTATCGATATGGGGTGAGATCAGGGATGTGGTTCTGAAGCGGTTCGACCGTGAAATACATACAGTTCCCGCATAGATGAAGGGAGAGGCCCGCATGAAAAGGAAGGACCGGGAATCGACGAGTCGGCGTGTTCGCAGCGACCTCCAGGCCGCTGGGGGAAGCTGCGGCGCCAAAGGATATGTCAACATCGGGTTTTCCTATATGGAGAAAGAGTGTTACCGTGAAGCCGAAAAGTGTTTTGCCCGGGTGGTCGATCTGGAATCGGAAAATCCGGAAGCCTGCAACAATCTGGGATACCTCTATGAAAGAATGGGCCGTCTGGCCGGCGCCCGCGCGCTCTATCAGCGGGCGCTTCGTCTTGATCCGGCGAATGCGGAGGCGATGATCAACCTTGCCCATATCCGGGAGCGCGAGGGCGATTATTTCGGTGCGATCATAGAGTATGAAAATGCGGCACTCTTCGATCGCACCGGGGTGCGTGCGCGCTTTTGCCTGGCCCTCTGCTATGACCGCCATGACATGTTTGACGAGGCGATGCGCATCTATCGGGATGTGCTCGATCGTGACCCCTGTCACCGCAAGGCCCTCTTTAATCTGGGCAATTTGTGTATTCAGGTCGGGAATTATGAGGACGCACGGGAAATGCTCGAGCGTTTTCTGGAACTCGTGCCCGATAACAGCGACGCCTGGAATAATGTGGGATCGCTCTATGAAGAGATGAAGGATATGGAAAGGGCGCGTTCCGCCTGGAACCGGAGCGTGGAGCTGAATCCATTTCAGAAGGAAGCGAATCTCAATCTTGCCCGGTTGCACCATTCCCTCTGGAAATCGGGTACATCGAATATCGCACACGGAGACATCAAGGCCCGTCTTGAATTTATTCTGTCCCTCGACCCGGAAAATCAACAGGCGATAAGATTGCTGGAAGAGCTTCAAGAGGAGCAGAAACTCGTTCTTGCGTGAATCTTCCTTATGTGGCATACATAATCTCTACATGGCCAATGTAAGAGGATGCGAGCCGACCTGAAGATGATGAAACTGTAAGAGGTCTTGATGGTCGGGTGTGCCTCGTGAGTCCCTTAAAAATATACGTCAGGGAACAAGGTGAAAAATTTTATAGTATTTAGGAGTGGTTGCAGGTGACGTCATGACGGCGGACGATGCAGCAAAAAACGCGCAGCCTCCTGTGGATGGCCTTGAAGATCAGTATCGTCTTGTCTTTGAAAAGGCGCACGAGGCGATCTATGTGATCCAGGACGGCAGATTCGTCTTTTTGAATCCCCGGACGGAGGCCTTCAGCGGCTATACGCGGGAGGAGCTTCTAGGGCGGCCTTTTGCGGAGTTTCTTCATCACGATGACAGAGAAGCGGTGCTTGATAAACATCGCAGACGACTGCGAGGCGAAGAATTTCCCAACATCTATGCCCACCGGATCATCGACAAGCAGGGGAACGTCAGATGGGGGGAGGTCAATGCCGCCATGATCCAGTGGAAGGGAAGACCGGCGACCCTTATCTTTCTGACCGACATCACCGAGCAGAGGGACATGGAAGAGGCCCTGCAGCGCAGCGAAGAGGCGCTGCATTCGCTCATCAATGCGACCTCGGAGGCCCTGATTCTGATGGACCGGGAGGGGCGGGTGCTCGTGGTAAATGAAACACTGGCACGGCGGGTAGGCAAATCCGTGGATGATATTATCGGCAAACCTCTCAGCACCCATTTTACTCGTGAACTCAATGAAGTAAGAGAATATCAGTTCTTCAAGGCCGTGCGTACGGGTAAAACTGTGCATTACAGGGATACACGGAACGGGAGACATTTCGAACATCATCTCTACCCTGTCCGTGACGAGGCAGGCACGGTTGCAAGAATCGCCGTCTTTTCATCCGATATTACGAAGCGTGCACAAGCGGAGCAGAACCTTCGCGATTCTGAAAAACGGCTTTTCGATATCATCAATTTTCTTCCCGATGCGACATTCGCCATTGACGGCGACCATAGGGTGATCGCCTGGAATCGGGCCATGGAGGAAATGACCGGTATTCCGGCCCGCGCCATGCAGGGGAAGGGAAACTATGAATACGCAATTCCCTTCTACGGCGCCAGGCGCCCGCTGCTTATCGATCTCGTTATCGAGCCCAGCGAAGAGATCGAGCAGCAATACCTTACATTCACGAGGGCCGATGACATACTGCTCATCGAGGCCGAAGTAACGCTCAAGGGAGAGAAGCGCACCCTATGGGGAAAGGCGGCCCCCTTTTATGACAGTGAAGGGAATATCGTCGGCGCCGTCCAATCGGTTCGCGACATTACCGACCGCAAACGTTTCGAATCCAGCCTTGCCCAGACACAGAAGCTGGAAGCCATCGGCACCCTTGCCGGAGGCATTGCGCATGATTTCAATAATATACTTGCCGGAATAATCGGCTATGCGGAAATTACAAAGCGAAAACTGCACCAGCCGGAACTCCTGCCCTACATGGAGAGTATTCTCCAGGCCAGCACCCGCGCCTCGAACATGGTGAGCCAGATACTTGCCTTCAGCCGGAAGACCGATCTCGAGGTCAAGACAGTCAACATCAAGGCGCTTGTGAAAGAGGCCCTGCGCCTGTTGCGGGGCACACTCCCCACGACCATTGAAATTACGTCCCGCATAGAATCAAAGGTAAAGACGGTAGTCGCCGATCCGACGCAGATACACCAGATTCTCATGAATCTCTGCACCAACGCCGCCCACGCCATGCGTGAAACGGGGGGAGGGACGCTTGACGTATCGCTTGAAAATGTAGGAATTCATTCAGACACCATTTCTTCCGGTACCGACCTGGCGCCCGGCGACTATGTCAAACTTACCGTCGCCGATACGGGGGTGGGCATAGAGCCGGCCATACTGGACCGGATTTTCGATCCCTATTTTACCACCGGCGAGCGGGGGGAAGGGACCGGTCTGGGATTGTCGGTGGTCTACGGTATTGTGAAGGAGTACGGCGGCGCCGTTACGGTGGAGAGCACGCCCGGCGCCGGAGCGTCATTTTTTGTGTATCTTCCTGCAGTCGAAGCGCAGGGACGGCCTGAGGCGGTTTCGCTTGATCCCATTCCCAGGGGCGACGAGCGGGTGATGTTTGTCGACGACGAAGAGGCGCTTGCGGGGATAGGGCGGGAGATGCTTGAAATGCTCGGGTACCGTGTCGTTGCGCTGTCGAGCAGCATTGAAGCCCTCAATGCCTTTCGGAGCGCACCGGCGCAATTCGACCTTGTCATGACCGACATGACCATGCCGGGACTGACCGGTCTCGACCTTTCCAGGGCAATCCTGCAGATTCGGTCCGACATTCCCATCGTGCTGTGTACCGGGTACAGCGAGCTGGTGACGGAGCAGAAGGCGAAGGAGTTGGGGATCAGAGAATTCCTCATGAAGCCCTTTTCGTTGAAAGACATGGCAGGGACGGTACGCAAGGTGCTCGATGAATAGGGACACTTCCCTATTTAAAAACCGTTGAGAGCGTTTAGAACGTTAGGAACGTTTTAACAGTAACGATCTGAACGCTCATAACGCTACTAACGATTAAATAGGGAAGTGTCCCTATTTAACACTATGGAATGGAAGCAGCTGTGTCGGTAAAGGATCGTATCTACTGTAGGGAACTCATCTCGAAAATCACCACCGCGAAAGAGGCCGCGCGGCTTGTCGAAGACGGCATGATGCTGGCCTGCAGCGGATTTACCTCCTGCGGATATCCAAAAACCTTTCCCCTGGCCCTGGCGGAACGCGTAAGAGAGGGGGAAAAACTCAAGATCGGTCTTGTCACCGGCGCCTCGACCGGGGTCGAGCTGGACGAAGCCCTCGCTTCTGTAGGCGCCATTGCGCGGCGCTACCCCTATCAGACAGGCGCCGTGATCAACCGGGAAATCAATGAAGGCCGCATTAAATATTGTGACATCCACCTGGGAAAACTGGCGGAGCAGCTTCGTTTCGGCTTTCTGGGGCCCGTGGACATTGCCGTTATCGAAGCGACGGCGGTCATGGAAGACGGCGGTATCGTCCCCACCACGTCGGTAGGCGCCTCGGCCACCCTTGTGGCTGAAGCAAAGCAAGTCATCGTGGAACTCAACGGGGCACAGCCCCCGGGCATGATCGGCATCCACGACATCTACAGTCCGGAACCTCCTCCCCGGCGGCTTCCCATCCCGATTACCGATCCTTCGCAGCGGATCGGCCGAATCTCCATTCCCTGCGATCCGGCCAAGATCGTTGCGATCTGTCCTTCCGATATGCTTGACAGAACCAGACCGCTCGCTCCTGTGAACGACACATCGAAACGAATGGCGGTGCACCTTATCGATTTTATGAACCGCCATATTCGGGGCCGGATGTACGAACACATTCCGCCGCTACAGTCCGGTGTGGGCGGAATTGCCAATGCGGTCATGCAGGGGATACTCGAAAGTGACTGGACGGACCTCACGCTCTGGTCCGAGGTGATACAGGACGCCATACTGGATCTAATCGATGTGGGAAAGCTCACCTTCGCATCGGCCACATCGCTGGCTCTTTCACCGGAGGGGCTCCGGCGCTTTTACGAACACATAGATGTCTACCGCCGGAAAATAGTGCTTCGTCCCCAGGAGATCAGCAACAGCGGCGAAATTGCAGCCCGCCTGGGCGTAGTGGCGATGAATACGGCGGTTGAGGCCGACATATACGGTAATGTAAACTCAACGCACATGTTCGGCAGTTCCGTCGTCAACGGCATCGGCGGCTCGGGCGACTTTTCGAGAAACGCCTATCTGTCCGTCTTTCTGACGCCGTCAACCGCGAAGAACGGAACCATATCCTGCATTGTGCCCCAGGTCACCCATGTCGACCATACGGAGCACGAGGTCCATGTACTTGTCACCGAACAGGGGCTGGCCGATCTGCGGGGGCTCGATCCCTGCGAACGGGCCGAAACCATCATCGAGCACTGCGCACACCCGAACTACCGCGATGCCCTTCGCGCCTACCACCGCCGCGCCGTCGCGCAGACGGGCGGTCACATCCCGATGCTGCTTGAAGAGGCCTTCTCCTGGCACCTGAACTATCAGAAAAAGGGGACCATGCTCTAAGAACTGTACTGCGGCCGGTCCATTGCGAAACACCCTGTGAAAATTTGTCCTGTTTTCCTTTGCGTTTCCCGCGACCACGGGTTAGAATCACAACTGAACGTCAGGGTCAAGAAAGGGAAGGGAAATAGCCGAGTGCCCAATGAATCATCGACAGAACTGCCTCAGGAGGAGCGGCGGAGAAACGGACAGACGGAGTCGGTCCTGGTGGACTATTTTCAGTCCGTTGCCACCATTCAGGACAGCGGCATCCAGCAGCGTCTTCTCAAAGAGCTGATCCGGCAATACGTTGTCCTGGAAAAGCAGGTCGACGAACTGCTGAAAAACACCCTGCCCGCCGAGGTGGCCGAGGAGATCAAGGAGTCCGGGAGCTTTGCCCCCCGCGCCTGCCACTGTACGATTCTCTTTGCCGACATCTGCGACTTTACCCAACTGGCAGCGCAGCTCTCGGGCGAAAAGCTGATCGAGATGCTTGACATGGTGGTCAGAGCCGCGGACACACTGATACACCGCTTTCGGGGCACGAAGGTCAAGACCATCGGCGACGCCTACATGGCGGTTTTTGGCGCCCCGCGGCCCGATCCCGATCATCCCTCGCTGGCCCTTCAGGCGGGGCTGGCCATGCAGAAACAACTCAAGGCTTTCAGCACGCGGGGCGATCTGAAACTCGAATCCCGGATCGGGATCCATACGGGCACGGTGATGGCGGGCGTGGTGGGAGAAGAGCGCATGCAGTTCGATATCTTCGGCGACAGCGTCAATATCGCCTCCCGTTTCGAGACCGCCGGGGCGCCGGGACGGGTGAACTGCTCGCACGAGACCTATGTCCTGACCCGTGAACGGTTTTTTTTCGAGGAGCGGGGAGAAATCCCCCTTAAACACAGGGGCCTGATGAAGGCCTATTTTGTCCTGGGGGAACGCCATGACAGTGGAACAGAAGCGCTATAACCGGCCGGTGGAGATTGCGCCGGGGATTCACTGGGTGGGTTTTCACGATGCCTACAGCAATTTTCACTGCAATCCCTACCTGATCGTTGAAGGGGACAAGGCCGTGCTCATCGATGCGGGCAGTCGCGCCGATTTCCCTGTGGTCATGCGCAAGATCCTCCAGACCGGGATCGCGCCGGAGCAGATTGTGGCCCTCATCTATCAGCACGCCGATCCGGATCTCTGCGGCTCCATGGCCAACATGGTCGACCTCTGCGCACACAAGGCGCTTACGATCCTCTCCGATCGGGCAAACAACTTCTTTTTGAGTTTCTATCTGGAGCGGGAAAAGCGGGGGCTTTTCCGGTCCCTGGACGATCAGGGAATGGTCTTTTCTTTCAACGGCCGGGAACTGCGCTTTTTCAGTACCCCCTTCGCCCACACTGCCGGGAGTTTAATTACCTGGGATCCCCGGACGGAGACGCTCTTCACCAGCGACCTTTTTGGGAGCTACTCGCAGCAGTGGGATCTTTTCCTGAGGCTGGACGAACAGTGCCGCGCCTGTGACGACTACGACAGCGGCGGTCCTTGTGTCTACGGGAAGCCCTACTGCCCCATGACCGATCTGCTGACCTTCCACCGCAACGTCATGCCCTCGGAAAAGGCGCTGCACCATGCGATGGAAGTGATCGGCGGGGTGGGCGCCTCGATGATCGCCCCCCAGCACGGAAGCATCATCGACCGACGGGAGGACATCGCCTTTCTGACCGACTCTCTGGCCAGGCTCAAAGGCGTAGGCATCGACGGGCCTTGAGAATAGGGACACTTCCCTCTTTAAAAACCGTTGAGAGCGTTTAGAACGTTAGAAACGTTAGGAACGTTTTGACAATAACGATCTCAACGTTCATAACGCTACTAACGATCCTAACGATTAAAGAGGGAAGTGTCCCTATTTATTAGCATGTGATGCATTTCACAGTACCAAAAAAAGCCTCGTATAAAAAGCATTTGACTTTGGGAAAGGTCTCGAAGATAATTTCAGCCATTGTCATTCCGTATCTGTTGCCGGTTCTTCCGAACCGGCGTTTTTCCATGTCAATATAGGTAGATGTTTTTTTTTGTGAAGTGAGAATCAAGGAGGACTCTATGGTGCGCAATGCGACCAAGGCGGTTTGGGTGCTGGTGTGCGTGTGTTTTTTGTTGTCTGTGACATCGCGTGAGCTCCGGGCGCAAAACCTGATTGCCAACGGGGATTTTTCGGCGGGTATCCTGGGCTGGGTGGTCGTGCCCACGGAGCCGCCCCCCTGGCCGCTCGTGGACGGCGCGGTGAATCTTCACCCACCCTCCGGCGGGTACACGGGAACGATCATCTACCAGAATCTGAGCATCACCGGCGTGGGGGGGAAATCCTACACCTTTTCCATGAAGCTGGTGAAATCGGGAACCCCCGACGATGGATGGCGCACGGTTGCCGTGTACCTTACCTATCTTGACAGCGGGACGCCGGTGCGCACCACGCTGGCCAACCCCATGAACGGCGAGATTTCAACACCGGTATCGCTCGGGCCCCTTCCCACTTTCAGCGGTACCGTTGCCGCCTCTATCACCCTTCCTTCCACGGCGACGGCAATTACCAAAATCGAGATCGCAAAGGAGAATTTCGGCGACTTTACGATAGATGACATCGTATTTGCACCGGCGGCCGCATCGGAAGACTGCACCTTTGTGGTGGCCAGGGCGGGCAGCGCAAACCCCATAAGCGTCTATCTCGGTCCCGAAGGGGGTGACGCGACCCTGCACATTACAGCCTCTTCTGAAGACTGCGCCTGGAGCGCCGCGGTTCAACCGGGAGTGGAATGGCTTTCCATCAACGGCATTGCCGCCGGTACGGGAAGCGGCGAGATCTCTATCAATGCTGCCGCAAATGCCACAGCGGGCGTGCCCCGCATGGCATTCGTCAGTCTCGGATCGGGAAAGAACGGATTTGCCGTTCATCAGCTTGCGCCCCCCCTTCCCCGATCCGTCATTCCGCTGGGCGCTACCCAGACCCCGCGGGGCGGGTACCACACGGCCCTACGATTGCTGAACGGCAAGGTGCTTATTGCAGGCGGCCACAACGGGACAGGTCCGGCAGGTGCTACGGCCACGGCGGAACTGTACGATCCGGCGACACGGACCTTTACACTGACGGGATCCATGCATGTTCCCCGCATGGGACATACGGCGACTCTGCTGCTCGACGGAAGGGTACTCGTCGCCGGCGGATTTCATGCCCTGGACGGCATTTCCACCAACATCGACAGCGCCGAGCTCTACGACCCGGCCACGGGCGTCTTTACGCTGCTGGCCTCAAAGATGAGCACGCCCCGGCAGCTGTACACGGCAACGGCCATTATGGATCCGATCTCCAAAGGAATGAAGATCCTTTTTGCCGGCGGCGCCAGCGCAATGACGGAAACGACAGTGAGTGTCACCAACACGGCCGATCTCTATGACGCGGCATCGGGAGTGTTCACCCCCACAGGGACCATGGTCACCGGGCGGGTCTACCACCGGGCGACGCCGTTGAGTGAAACGAAGGTCCTCCTTGCCGGAGGAAGCAATGGCGCCGGTGCACTTGCCGGCGCCGAAATCTACGATGCCGCGACGGGCACATTCTCCGCCACGGGATCGATGGCGGCGGCCAGAACAATGGCCGGCAATTTTCAGATCGTCTTCGGCGGCGGCCTTACGGAAATGAACAACCCGGGAACTGTTCTGACGTCAACGGAAATTTACAACCCCCTGACGGGAACCTTCTCGGCCTACGGGACCCTCAATCACGGGCGGTTCGGCGCTGAGGTGACGCAGCTCACGGACGGACGGCTCCTTGTCAGCGGAGGCTGCCCGTTGAATGCGACAATGGAGATACTCGATTTATCGACGGACGATTTCACCGTGACCACGGCGCAGATGACCACCCCCCGGCTCTTTCATACCGCCACCTACCTGCCCGGTCTTTCCCCGGAATATGACATCCTTATCGTGGGAGGAGATCCGGGCGGAACAGCTGAACTCTATTCGACGGCGGCGGCCCCTCCCGCAAAGGTGACCCTGACCATCGTCAAATCCGGCGACGGCGCCGGCACGGTCACCAGCGTGCCGGCAGGGATCGCCTGCGGTGACATCTGCACGGCCTCCTTCGATGCGGGAACGACGGTAACCCTCACGGCGGCTGCCGCCCCCGGCGCCGTCTTTTCCGGCTGGAGCGGCGGGGGCTGTGGAGGGACGGGAACGTGCACGGTCACGCTGAATGCGGCCACGACGGTTACCGCCGCCTTTCATCTGCAGACGGCGGCCAATGCGGGTCCGGATCTCGTGGTGTTCGACAGTGCGCACCTGGATGGCAGCGCCTCACAGGGGAACATCATATCCTATCAGTGGACACTGACCCACCGCACAAATGCCGCTTACAACAGGACGGCAACGGGGGCAACACCGGATCTGACGGATCTGCAGCCGGGATTCTATGATGTGACGCTCACCGTCACCGACGGGGCGTCCCAGACAGGCACGGCCACCGCCCTGCTCGCGGTCGCCGGTCCATGCGGCAACGGCGGCAGCGGCCCACAGGGATTGGGAGAGGCGATTTACATCCTGCAGCAGCTGGTGGGAATGAGACCGGAGTGAAAGGGTGAGTGCATTTTTATCTTCTTGCACCAGTCCGCCGCAGAACAAAACAACTTGAAGGGTGGGGATCCCGGACGGGATAATTTTTCCGAGTCAGACATCGGCTTTGGCCCCTTCGGTGTGAAGGTGTTCATCCGTAATCCGAGAGAAAAAATCTGCCGACCAGAGATGGACGGCCTCGGCATTTTTGATGAAGGGCAGCACGTCTTTTCGCACCTGATCGAAATCAACGACTGCAAAGCGTTTTCTCAAACAATCCCTGAGGGCCTCTTCACTGAGGACCGCATTGGCTGAAAGGTGTCCCGTCTGCCTCATCCGCTCCGCCAGATGAGCGAGGCTCACCGGAATCGATCGGGACAAAAACCAGACATAATCGTAAAAGTCGCGTCCCTTGACCCTCCTTTTCCACGACCGGCAGAGCAGTGCGTGGACTTTCCCGGCGAAAAGCGATGAGGGCGAGTAAAGGCGCACAGAATAAGGCACCGGGCGCAGTTGATATTTCATTTCGAAGGTTGCGCCGCCTGGTGGTTCGGTATCCACTTCACACTTGATCCGGAGTTGTTCCTTGGGGTTGATGCCGGACACGGGCGGTTGAACCGATGCGATCGTCAGCAGATGCATTTGCGTGCCTCCTTTGATGAAGGCCGATTGAACGGGAGAATCGTTGCGTTTGATCTTTTTCTGAACCGTCATCTCCAGACCGTAAGCGCCCAGTTCATCCTGCAACACCTGTGTAAAGGAGGACAGATCAAAGGACGGGTCGCTTTTCAGCAACGAAAAATCCAGGTCTTCTGAAAAACGATCGAGGCCGTAGAAAATGCGGAGGGCCGTTTCACCGTAGAAGGCCGCTTTGGTGAAAAAACCTCCGCGATAAAGCCCTAATAGAGCGATTTCCTGGACGGTTTCATTGAGCGCGTGGCGGTAGTCATCCGCCGTGCGGCAATCGTAGGCCTTGAGCATGTCCTGCAGTGCGCTATGCATCATTCGCCTCGTCCTCCAACCAATTCAGAAGCAGCGGGAAAATCTGCTTTCTGTACAGGGGGGCCAAAAAAAGAATGCTCTCCCGGTCCAGGGAAAGGACAGCCTCTCGTTCCATTCGCCAGTCCTCAAAGAACAGAGCCTTGAGGGCCTTCACGCTGCCGATGCCCCGCGTTTTGTAGAGACTGTCGCAAAGCGCCTTTTCCGGCGTGGCCATCAGATAGCGCTGGCCGTTTTCCTCTCCCAGGACGACACCATAGGGGAAGACCTTAGCCGGAAGATAATAGTAGTAAAAATCGCCCAGGGGAGTATGGAAGCGGCGATTCTTGTTTTTGTTGTACACCGCCGAGGTGACGGCCTGAACCCGTTCCGGGATCAGCCTGTAATGGCCCAGGGCGTATTCAAAGGAGATATAGGAGGGGCCGTAGATGATTGACGCGAGACTTTTGAGGGAATATCCTGTTTCTTTTTTCTCCAGAAATATCCCCCTGCGCACCTGGATTAGCTCGCCCGACTTGATCATCCGCGTCAGACGCGCCTTCGGCGAGGCGTAATCCCGCATTTCGTGCATCAGGGTGGCATGATCCTTCGGCATAGTGTCTCCAGTAAGTATCGATATATTGTACTTTTCGGAGAAAATAAACTGTAATTTGGCTTTTCCCTCTTGCCTTCATCCGGAGGGCCGGTAAAGAGGAGATGGGCCCTATTTGGTGCAGGAGCCCACCGAGGTGCAGATCTGTTCCGGTGGGACCTTCGCGACCAGGAGGTCCACGCACTGCGGGCCCTTGGTCTTCACGAAGGAATCGCAGAGGGTCCTGACGCTGTACGGGAGGAAGGCGCAGGAGCGGTCGAGGCACTGCGCGATCTGTTCCCTGGTCGCCCCTGGGCACTTGTCCACCTCGGCCATCACCCACTCACAGACCGCGCAGTTCAGGTCCGCGTAAGCGCTGCAGGGTTCCAAGGCGAGCCGCCCCTGGGAGAGACCGGCCGGCAACAGAGCGATCACCGCAAAGAGAAGGAACAACCGTTTTCGCATGGGATCTCCTTTTAAATTGAATTGATAAGAACTTCCTTTTTGTGAGCCGAAGTTTATTAAGCCGTCTCTTGTGTGTCAAGAAGATTTTGGCCACAAAAGGTCTCTTTGCATGCGTCGTGACGTCAGGATTGAGGGAATTATGTCAGGTCTCCAGGCGTCATTTTTTCTTTTTGAAGAGGTTTTTTATGGAGTCTTCGCTGAACTTGAAGCGGAGTTTTACATAGGGCCCTCTTCCCTGGTAGTCGTCGCCGATGAGATCGGCATCGAAGTCGTCGAAGGAATAGCCCAGGGAGACCCAGAGGTTCTTGACCACCCGATAGCCGACTTCCAGATTTCCTCCCTGAAGGGTGCTTCCGATTTTATGGCTTGTCAGCACTCTGTACTCGGCCCCGAGGTCGATGCGGTCCGTCACGTCGTAGATGATCCGTGCCGAAAGGAGGTCCGTGTAGGAGGAATACTCGCTGTCGCGCGACAGTTTCCCCGCGTATTTGGCCGAAAGCTGGAGCCGGCTGTTTACCTGGTAGACACCTTCTGTAGATAGAATGAAGGCCGTGGTTTTATAATCCGGATCAATCGTGCCGTTGTCGTCGACCTTGTATTCCGCTTTCGCAAGGCCGTTGAACCGGTCGTCGCAGAGGGGCCGCCAGGCAAGTCCCACCATGGTGCGTGAGCTGGTGTGGGCGCCCGTTATGCCGCTTGTTTCATAAAAAAACCGTTCCTTGGCCAGCAGCGAGTAGCTGGGCGTGATTTTCAGCAGAAGCCCTAATTCGCCCAGATAGCTGTCGATGCCGTCGCCGGAGAGTTCGTTTCTGTGTTCGAAACGTCCCGTTACCTTGAAATCATCCCGGGGGAGATATTCCAGTCCCGTGGCCAGGGCAAAGGCGTCCGGTTCGCTCTCCTTCGCCTCTCCCGAGAGGGTGCTCAGGTATTCGACGGAAAGGTTTCCCGTCAGATGATCGGCCAGGAGGAATTTGTTCCGAAGGCCGATGGCCTGCTGATTGCGGGAACTGTCCGATCCGTCCACCAGGCGGTATTCATTGAAGGCGACGGTGTTTTTGATGACCTTCGATTCCACGCCGAAGAGGGTTCTCAGCTCGGTCCGTTCACTGTACTTCTGGTACTCCTCCCTCACATAGAGGCGATTGAGCTCGCTGATCTGATAGTTGAGCCCTACCTGGGAGGTGTGGAGGTTTTCGTCCTTTATGTTGCGCTTGTGCCCCACGGTAAGGGACAGGTTCGGGCGAAGCTCCGTTTCAAGGGCGACGCCGGCGGCCGTGAGTTCACGCGGCGATTCCTCGCTCATGTCGAAGGGGCTTCTCGTCGAATCGCTCGTGGCCGGTATGTACTGATCGTCGGAGGTTTCCCTTGAAAGTTCCGCGGTGATTTTTGTTTTCCCCAGCCGGGCCTGGGCTCCCAGTGAGGCATAACTGTGGCTTGAATGATTCAGTTTGTCCTTTTCATCAAAGAAGGTTCCCTTCAATTCGATGCGGTCGGTCAGTGCAAAGCGGCCGTCGAATCCGTATTTTTCGACGCCCCGCGGTGCATCGGTGGCGGAGATGTTCTGGAAATAGTCGTCCAGATTCTTATAGTAGCCGGACAGGACAAGCCGGTCTATCGGCGATGATTCGAGCTCAAAGGACCAGCCGCCGCCGGATTTCCTTACCATGGCATTCGATATGTCGAACAGTGCCCGCGTTTCGGCGTATTCGGCCTTTACCGTCGTATTGCCCGGAAGCGTCAACGTGACGTCTCCGCCGAAAAGCGTATAATCGCCGGCGGCCTGCTCTTCCACGATGCCTGTGGCGCCCACTTCGAGCCAGGGCAGAACCTTGAAGGCGCCTCGCCCGCCGTAAATGTAATAGTCTTCTCCCCCCGTTTCCGCTTCATAGCTGATTGTGACATAGACGGGGTTGTAGTCGCTGTCCCGTATGGGGATCGGTTCCTTGAACAGAATGGTTCCTGCATCGTAATCGATGTCGTAGTCGCTGCCGCGTGCACGGGTTTCGCGGGAGAGGACGCGGTCGGGGCGCAGCCGGTCCCGCACCTCGATGACGACCCGTTCCGACCCGGAGATGACCGGCCGGTGGGTTAGATAATAATATCCCGAAATGCCGCGTCCCGGCAGGGCGTCCACGACCTGGGTCTGATCGGTTTCGCTGCCGAAGGCGCGCAGTTTGAAGCGATCCGTGTTGAGGTCGAGCTTCAGTCCATTGAACGATCGCTGGTATGAGGCGAGCGCCGTGTCGTTGAGATTCGTCTGATAATCGCCGTAGAGCAGCGACGACCGACCTTTTTCCACCTTGACGTAGAGCTTGTCCTTCGACATAGCTTCATAGCCCAGGGTGCTCTCGTCCCCGTAAATAGGATACTTGTCCTCAGACTCAATGTCGGTGTCGGACTGGCGGAAGAGTTCGTCCTCCTCTTCCTTTTCTGAATCGAAGGAGGCGGTGAGCAGATAGTCCTTATAAATGTTTCCCTTCAGGAAGAAGGCGCCCCGGGCGCCGCCGTAGAGATCATCATCGAACCACTTGCCGTCTTTGAGGTAGCCGAAATCGCCTCGTGTCGAGCCGTGGCCGATGGTGATTTCTCCGATACCGACGGCAAAGAGGTCGCGCAGGTAGGGGAAGAAGAAGACATTCATTCTTCCTTCCAGCGCATCGGCGTAGACATTGATGTTCCCTTCGCCGGAGGTGCGGGGTGCCCGAACGCTAAATCGGGCGGTTCCTTTTGTGCAGGCAATCTGCACTTCCTCTGTCGAAGGATCGGCGTCTTCGGTAATGATTTCTCCCGGGGTGACGATTACCGTGACCGGCGCCGCGTAGGGGACGGGATGCCCTTTCCGGTCGACGATTGAGACGGTGACCTCAATCGTCGCATTACCGTCGGCGGGCGCCTCTTCGCGATCCGCCGACAGAAGAATGCGATCCGCCTCGCCGACGGTCTCGACGGTGACGGACGCGCTGCCTCGCCTGTTCCCGAAGGGATCCGTCACGGAGACGGTCAGCACATTGGGAGCGCCGGGATCGAGAGGCACCCCTATGTATTCGAAGAGGGCAACCTTTCCTTTACTATGGGTCACCGTTTTAACCGATTTTATCATTGCCGATGGTGCGCCCGTTGACGGAAAGGGCGGGCGTCGATCCTGCCGGCGCCTTGATCACCACGGCGGTGGAATCGCCGGCGATGATAGCGCCGTCGACGGGGCTGACGAAGGCGAGTTCCTTCGACATGGTGAGAATGCGCTCCTCAAGGGGAGGTGTGGTGTGAGGAGCGGGACTCTCTTCCGAATGCACCGCCTTCGCGCCGGCGGCCGCCGGCGTGTCGGTAAGAACCGTCCCTGTTTCGACGGGCTCCGGCGCCTGCGTGATCGAAGCCGGGGCGCCGGAACGGCCCGATGCGCCCGTTGGGCGGTCCGGCTTCAGGATCGTCTGTTTTTGAATCCGCAGTGCGGTGAAATCTGTTCCCTCCCGCATGCGGGCCGTGAAATTCGCTTTAAAGAGACTGCCGTAGCCTATAGAGATAAACTGCGACGTGCCGTCTCCCATGGATCTTCCCGATGAGGCCGTAAGCTCGACCCCTTCCGGCAGTGACGATGTATCGACCCGCAGAACGTGCGTGCCCGGCGCAACGCCCGGGATGGAGAATTTGCCGTGCTGATCCGTGATCACCCGGGTGCCGTCTTCCAGGTAGAGGACCACGCCGGGAATGCCCGGTTCGTTATGGCATTGTTCTGTGGCGCCGCCGCCGGATGTCGTTTCGGCGCTGACCGCGTCGTTTGTCTGAAGGCCGTTTCCGTCGCTGTCGATAAAGACCTTGCCGATGATGATCGCCCTGGAGGTGAATACCCCCTCGGTGATTTTCAGGTCGTGGGTGGCAATGCTGGAAGACACCGCGGCGCCCACGGTCGTTCCCGAGGCCCATGCCGTATTTCGTCCCGTGCCCCGATGACTGTCGGGACCGACAAGGGCCCTGAAGGTAATCGCCGCCGCATCCCCCGGTGCAAGTGCGGGAATGTTCCATATGACCGTTCTTCCGGCGGTGGGAACCGGGTCGGCGATCTTCACCCCGCCGAGGCGCGATGAGCCGTTCAGATACCGAACGCCGTGCGGCATGGCATCATGGACGGCAATCGATCCGATAGGAGAGGCGCCGTTGTTCGAGACCGTCACCGTGTACTGTACCAGATCGCCTACGGATGCAGCGCTCTTGTCCGCCGTTTTTTCAACCACGAAGGATCCGCCGGGAGGATCCAGGGGCAGATCGATGTTGAGCGGCGGAGAGGCGGCGGTCAGGGTGAAGGATTCACCCTTGGAGCCGTTGTCGTCGATGACGAAAGCGGGCCAGGACAGGCGCAGCTCCGTATTGGGCACGGCCGAGGGCCACAGGTAGCCTGCAGGCGTGCCGACGGTAAAATGATAGGTTCCCGGGCTGACGTATTCAAACTGGAAGGCGCCGTCCGCCTTTGTGACCACCGGGTTGGGCTGAACTGCGCCGGTTTTCGGGTTGAGCGGAAGCGCCGCCGCCAGTCCCGTGGCATCGTCAATCAGGGTGACCGTGGCGTCGGCCACGGGAAGCCCGGTGATGGAATTGAAGACGACGCCGAAGGGGTCGATCAGGACATCGGCCGTCGATTCCGCCTGGTATCCGCAGAGGGCATCCAGCGGATCTTCGTAGGCTACCGTGACGGTGATGTCGGAAGCTACGGTGAGGATGCCGTTCTGCTGAACGGTGGGTCCGGTATCGGAAGGCAGACATGAGTGGAATACGCCCGTATTGATGTCTGTTTCCGTGAGGATGATCGTTTCCGCGTCGCCGGTGCCGGATGTCGTGATGCGGACCGTGACCGTCTCCGCCGTGAGGGGATCGCGGTTCTGATCGGGATCGGACACTTCCATGCAGATCATGTCACCCACGGAATACCGGTTCGTGGGCGTCGATGCTGCATCAAGAAAGCGTATCGCCGCCGGAGTGCGGCAGATGACGGAGGTCGTGGTCGAGGCCGTCTGCAGAAGCGCCTCGTTGGCCGCTGCCGAGACCCTGTTGGCAATGACGGGATTGGGATCGCTGAACGGCAGCGCCTGCACCACCAGTCTGACCGTCGTTGACGCCCCTCCCGCGAGTGTTCCCGCGGACCAGACGACGCTGTCGCCGCTGAGGACGCCTCCCGCGTCGGCGCTGACGAAGGCGGTATGTGCCGGCAGTGGATCGGTGATGAGAAGTCCCGTCACGGGAGTCGACGCGCCGTTTGTCACCACGATGGTATAGGTAATGGTATCTCCTGCCCGCACCGGATCGGGGACTCCCGTTTTAGCCACAATCAGCGGAGGAGATGCGACCACGGCGGTGGCGACCGTATTTGACGAAATGGTGCCCCCTTCCTTGCTGGTCAGCGCGGCCGTGTTCCGCACCATGTCGCCTTCAGAGGCCGCCGGTGATATCGTTACCTGAAAAGTGACCGACCCCTGCACACCGGCCGGTATCGATCCGATGGACCATGAGAGCAGACCGCCCTTGACCGTGACGTCTGCCGTGGAAGAACCGTCAACATAGGTGGTACCGGCGGGAAGCGTGTCGCCGATGGAAACGAAGGATGCGGTCTGATTCCCGCTGTTTTTGTAGTCGATGGTATAGGTGATTGTCCCTCCCGGTGTGACCGTGCCCTGTACAGCGGATTTTGTGATGGAAAGATTCGGTGCGAACCCCACGCGTGCGGACTGTGCCGCCGCCGCCGATGCGCCCTCGGCCGAGGTGATGTCGGCGGTATTGTCTATCATCGTACCGACGGCGAGACCCGCCTTTACCCGTACCTCGACCCAGAGGGAAATGCGTTCACCGGCCGCGAGGGTTCCCGGATTCCATGCGACGCTGCCGCCTGCCGGCGGTCCTGAGCTGTAGGCGCCGCCGGTCGATGCGCTGAGGAAAATCACTTCCGCGGGCAGATGATCGACGACGACCGTCGAAAGGGCGTCGGCATTCCCCCTGTTTTCACAGGTGATGGTGTAGGTCAGTAAATCGCCGGCGCTGACGATATCGGCGCTTGCAGTTTTCGTGACGGCAAGCACCGGTGCGCCGGAAACGATGGTGGACACGGTGGCGCTTGCCTCGGGCAGCAGGTTCCCGTTGGCGTCGTGGTACGCGACGGTGGCGCGGTTCGTGATGGCGGTGCCGACGGGAGGCGATGCGGCGTACGCAGGTGTCCCTCCGGTGCAGGCGTGCCACAGGCACACCATCAGTATGCACCAGTAAAGGACAAAATGCGTAGTATTCCGCCGCATCTTCTTCGTCACAGCGTCTTCTCTCTCACCGGCCTTGTCGGCCCCTTAGTCGATGGTCACCTTGAACTCCAGCACCCAGGTGCCGCCGGCCCCCAGGCTCAGCACGCCCGCTCCTCCCGCCGTGACGGCGTTGGTCCCCGCGTCGTAGCGGCCGCCGTCGCCGTCGGAGGCGTCGGTCCGTGCGACAAGCGAGCCTGCCGTGCCCCCTGTTTTGATGGAGCCCGCCACATAGGTGGTGTACTGGGGCACCATGTCGGCAATGATGATGCTTGTAGCCACGCCCGTGCCGACATTCGTGACCGTCGCCTGGTAGGTGAGCACCGTCCCCGGAGGCTGATTCCCCGTGGGGGACACGGTCTTGGTGATGGTCAGCACCGGCGCCGTGACGGTGGTGGCGAAGGTGGCCGTGTCGCTTACGCCCGTGTCGATGCGGGATTTACCGGTAACGACCACGGTGTCGACGGTCCCGTCAGCCTGGCCGGCCGGTATGGTGGCGACGGCCAGGAACGACCCCGTTGCCCCGGCAGCCAGATCGCCCGAATCGGTGACGGCAACATCGCCATCGGTGCCGGGAATGCCGTTGCCGTCCACATCCCGCCAGATAACCCAGGTCCACCCCGCCGACGAGGTGTAGGTGAAATCGAAGGTGTCGGTGGCGTTTCCTGTATTTTTGACGGTAAAGGGGTAGACCATCTGGTCGCCGGGATCGCCCGTGCCGGTTCCGTCGGAATAGAGATCAACACCCGGCAGGGTGGCCACGGTGACTGTGGCGCCGTTGGTCGATTCGGTGTAGGGGCGCAGTCCGTTGTCGAGCAGGCCGTAAGAGGCCGTGGCCGTATTGGTGATGCCCGTCCCCGAGGCGACGTCGCTGTTTACCTTTACCTGGAAGTAGAAGACCCCCGCCGGAGGGCACTGGGACCAGTCGAGCTGAATCTGTGTTGCGCCCGAATCATAGTAGGCATTGGCGATCGCCGTGTCGGCCCCCACCGTGTAGGTCAGATTTTCCGAATCGTTCGCATCCGTCATTGCATAGGCAGTGGCGTACTCGCCCCCCACGGGACCGGCCTTCATACTCCCCGTCACGTAGGTGGTGTTGGCGGGAATGGCGTCGATGACGCGGACGCTGTAAGCGGTGCCGCCGCTGTTGCTGCCGGTGATCGCGTAGGTAATGGTATCGCCCGGTTTCGGATTGGCCGGCGTGCCCGATTTTATAAGTGTGAGCACCGCCGACTGGGCGTTAGTCGTAAAGACGGACGTGTCGGATACGGTACCGTTATAGGTGGATGTGGCGGTGAGCGTGGTCGTGCCGATGGTCCCGTTTGCCGTCCCTGCCGGTACGGACACCATTACGATCACTTTATAGCACTGATCGGCGGCCAGCGATCCCGTATTTGCCACAGGCGTGCCTTCGGTGCCCGAATCCCACACGCCGTTTCCGTTGAGATCGGGATAGATCGTGACAGTCCATCCCTGGTCGTTTACCGCTGCCAGGGTGATCGTGTCTGACCCGTTCCCCTTATTGCAGATCTCCGCCGGATATTCCACATCGGTGCCTGCGATGCCGTTGTGTGAGGCCGTCGCCGGAGTACTCGAGACGGAGGCCACCTGGCTGACCACGGTGGTGACCGTGTTCGAGGTGACCCGCGGCCGGTCGTTGCCGTTGGCGTCCTTGTAATCGGCATAGGCCTGGTTGGTGATGGATGTGTTGACCGGAGTTCCCGCGGCCTCCGCCTGTGACCAGCACAGTGTGAGGGCCGCTGCAACAACAACCATGGTTAAGAGAATTCTACGCATGACTTGTTACCTCCCCTTCATGTAATGTTAACTAATGTATATCCAATGGAAATCTCATACGATTTCCACCTTTTACTGCACGGTGACCTTGAAATGCACACTGCCGGAACCGCCGGCGGGCACCTCTCCCGTCAGGGACCACCTGATATGGGTGAAGAGTTCCGGCGGGGCCGGCTCTTTTTTCTCGCTTCCGTCGGGTTTCCGCACCACATGCATCACCGGGGGCGCCTGCCAGGTCGCCCCGCCGTCGATGCTGAATCGGATCGCCGTCCCGGCGCCGGCGGCGCTTCCCATGATATAGACGGTTCCTTTCGGGACCGGATCCACGATACGGGCGCCCACTGCCGGAGCGTTTCCCTCGTTGTGATAGGCAACCGTATACCGCAGGATGTCCCCCGGCTTTGTCACGGTTACCGGCTCGTACTTTACGACCCAGACAGCTCCTTCTTTCACCCTGATCTCCTTGGCTGCTTCCGTCTTCAGAACGAGCCTGGCTTCGTCCTGTGACCAGGCAGGACTTCCCGAAAGGAAGCACAGGAGAAAAGACGCGCAGAGGAGCGCCGCTCTTGGAAATAAATTTGTGGTATTCATGCATTACACCCCTTGCTCAATCGATTATCACCTCGAAATACACCTTTCCCTCATCGGCGCCGGTGCCGTCGGCGCCGTCATTTGCCGCTACGGTATCGATCTTGAAAATAATGCTGGCGCCGCTCACCTCGCCCTTGTCGCCGTCGACTGCATCGGTAAAGGTCAGGTTGGCGGGATCGCCGTAGGTGGAATTGGCCGTACCTCGTTTGAGGGTTCCCGCTTTATAGCGTGTGTAGGGCGGGATGGTATCTATAATAATAACGTTTTGTGCCAGGCTTCCTCCGATATTACGGTAGTGGACCGTGTAAAGCAGACTTTCGCCCGGCGCGGCGTTCGTCCGATCGACATATTTATGAAGCGACATAAGCGGGCTGCTCGTATTCGTGTCGACGGCCGTGTTATTGCCGTTCTCCGGGTCGACGACGTCCTCGGGCGGCGTGACGGTGACGGTATTGACAAGGTCGCCTGTGAGCGATTCATCCACCATACCCGTCAGGGAGAGGGTGACGCTGCTTCCCGGTTCAAGCGATATTCCGGACCAGAGGCCCGTTTCCTCGTTGTAGACCCCCTCCGATGGATTGAAGAGGGGGCTTTGAAACAGTGCCGGCAGGGTGTCGACAAGGGTCACGGCTTCGACATGGCTTGGGCCGTTGTTGGTGACGGTAATCGTGTAGGTGATGGTTTCTCCCGGAATGACGCTCTCCTTGCCGTCCGTTTTCGTCACGGCGAGATCGGCCCGGTACAGGATCGTGTCGGTGTCGGAGGCCGAGTTGTTGCCGCTTGCCGCATCCTGGACGCCCGGAGAAGGCGAGACCGTTGCGGTAACCGTAAGCGGCGAAAGGGCCGAAGGAGCGACATTTCCGCTGACGGTGAGGACGGCGCTTTGTCCGGCGTTCAGGGATAATCCCGTCCATGCCCCCGTCTGGCTGTTGTAGGCGCCTGCATTCGCTGAATAGGCGGCATTGATGATCGCGTCGGGCAGGGGGACCGAAAGATTGCAACTGATTACCCGATCAGGCCCGTTATTCGTGACGGTCACCTCGTAGGCAATCGGTGCTCCCGCTACGGCTTCCGTCTGGTTGTCGGTGATGGCCACGGCGAGGTCGGCCTGTACCGGCGGGTTTGTCAGGGGCACTTCGATGGCAGGCGAGGGACCGGCGCCGTCGGGATCGATGGTGGCGATGTTGGTAATGATCAGTGGCGGATCTGGGTTGATGGTCACCTGAAAAGAAATCACGGCGGCTTCTCCAATGTTGACCTGTCCCGCCGGTTCTCCGGGGCTGTTCACCAGGCGCGCCGCGGCAAAGGGCATTTGTCCCGCCGTATCGGCCACCGGTGTTCCGTTCATGGTGGTGCTTCCCGGCACATAGGCGGTTCCTGTGGGAATAGGATCGGCGAGCGTCGTCCCGGCTGTGGGCGCCGTTCCCGTATTGGGGATGGTAATGGTGTAGGTGACGGCGCCGCCGGGCAGGACGGCGCCGGGAGGATCGGCGGATTTTGTCGGTTCAAGGCGCGGCACCACACTGATGACATTCGGCGCAGTGGAGAGCGTCCCGTTATTCAGGGGAAAACTGGGGCAGCTTTCGTACTGGTAGGTCCAGGTTGCGTTGTTGGCGTATTCGGCGGGCGCAGGCGGCAAAGGGACGGCATCGACCTGTTTCTGATAGGAGATCGTCACGACGCTCCCTGCGGCGATGGCGCCGAGAGGAATGCCCAGGGCGGGGTTCGCACCCGGCTGAGGCACGCCGTTGACTGTGACGCTGCCAGTGACGAAGGACATGCCCGGAGGCGGCGAATCGGTGAAAACCACATTCAGCGCATCGGCGGATCCCGCAGAATTGTCGAGGGTTGTCGTGTAGGTTACCGTGTCTCCCACAAAGGTGACGGGTTTGTCGACGGTCATCACTGCAGTGGGAAACACAGGCTGTCCCACATCGATCTGAAGGCCGATCGTGGTGATGACATACCGATCGCCACTCGTGGTGCCCCGGGCGAAGGCGGTGCTCTGGCTGTTCTGCATCCGCGATGAAACGTCTACGTTGGTGATGTCCCAGCCCTGGCGGCGACCGCTGCTGTTTGAGCCGGGTGTGTGGTTAAGGGTGCCGAAGGTTCCGGATGTGTCCAGCGTGCCGTCGTCGCTGTTGATCTGGGACGAGAAAAAGTTGTTGATAGGATTGTTGGGTCCCGATACGGCAGAAAGCGTTCCCGTCGATGGTCCGAACCGCATCTGGTCGCCCGTCAGATTAGAATCGCCTTCAATAGCCGACACCATCATGCGGGCGTTGATTGTTCCCGACTGCGGAGTGCAGAAGCCGCTTACGGACGATGTGGTGGTCTGAGAGGAGCTGGTCAGTTCTCCTCCCACGAAGATGGTCATGTTTCTCGCGGGAAGGGCGGTATTCTTGTACACCACGGCAAGCGTCCATCCTGCGGCGTTGGCGTTGTTTTCGTTACGTTCCTGAGTGCCGGGGACGCCGCCCACGGTATACAGGCCGGCGCCGGCGCCCTTGACGTAGCTGGTGACATCGGCGGATCGGACATAGTAGTAGTCGCCGGTAAGCGTAGTCGCCGTCGAGGATGAGGGGCTGATACTGAATGCGCCCAGCGGCGTGGTAAGTGAGACGGCGTTGTTCAGGGAGGAGCTCACGTTGCTGCCGCCGTAATTGTAGCTTCCTCCCCATATCAGCTCCGCATAGAGGACCGTGCTTCCGCCGGGCATAGTCAGCAGAGCGGACGAGGAATTGTCCTGCCAGTTGTCGGTTGTGCCGTAGGGCCAGTAGCTATTGTCCCGTAACGAGGTGTCCGTAGTGCTGAATGTGCCGATTGAGCCGTTTGTGCCCGGTCGGTCGGAGTTGCTTGCCTTGCTCAACCCCAGGGCGTTTCCCGTGAAGGTCATGGCGCCGTTGGCGATCGTCGTGTACCGTTTGACATAGGCGGCATGAAGGGTGGCGGGGGCGAGTAAAAGCGAAAGCGCCAGCAGGAGAGAGAAAAGAATGCCCGGCTTCAACGTTCGCCGCGGGGGGGCATCATCGCCTGCATCGACTCCCCCGCAGAGAATCGACAGTGTGCGGTCCGTCTTGACAACTGAGGCTCTTGCAGCGCCGAAGGGGCGTCTGTTCATGTGGGCCCCCCTCCATACAGGTATGCACATTGCTCTATCCTGTAAGAAAAAAACGCGATCGAATGGTCAGTCGGTACGCAGTTGTTCATACAATAAGGGCTCTGTATTCCCTGTTTATCATTCAGTTCCACTGCAGTCCGGACAGAGACCGTACACAGTGATGACGATATCCTTCGGATCGAATCCATGCAGATGCTCGGCGCCGATCGGCGGACGAAGAGAAGGATCCAGATTGAAAATAGCGTTGCAGGATCGGCAGATGAGATGATCGTGAGGCGCCGCGTTGGGATCGAATCGTTTCCCTGCACTGCCGCAGGAAGGCACTTCCTGTACCAGGCCCTTCCTTTCGAGATGCATCAGCGTGTTATATACGGTCGTGAGCGATATCGCACTGAGCTGCCTGGAAACCGCTTCATAGATATGGGCGGCCGACGGATGATCGGTGTTCCCCCGTAAATACTCCAGAATGGCTGCTCTCTGCGCTGTTTTGTGCGACTTCTTGTCCATATGCAGTGCCTTTAAGTTTGTAATCATTTAAAAATTGAGAATATCACAAATTGAGGGAATATCAAGAAAAAACAGGGTTACAAAAAATTATTCTTCAATGAAATCATCGGGGTTATGTGGTCAGCATCCGATAGATGCGCGTGATCTTCTCGGGGAGTTTCACCACGTCGTCGATGACGGTCCAGCTGCTGTGACTGTACATGCGCGGCAGGTAGTCGGCGGCGCTTTTGTCGACGGTGATGCAGAAAGTTTTGATGCCGAAGCGCTGCGCCTCCTTAAGGGCCATGCGGGTGTCCTCGATGGCGTAGGTTCCCGCGTATTCCTTGTCCACCGGTTTGCCGTCGCTCAGAAGAATGATCATCTTCGTCCGTTCGGGGCGTCGCCGCAGCTTGTTGATGGTGTGGCGGATCGCCGTGCCGTCGCGGTTTTCGAAGCGGTCCTCTATGGCGCAGATCCGCTTTTTCACGCGATCTTTGTAGGGTTCGTCAAAATCCTTGATGAGATAAAAATCCACGTTGTCGCGGTTGTCGCCGGAGAATCCGTACACGGCGAAGGCATCGCCCACTTCGTGGAGGGCCTCGGACATGATGATGAGCGATTCCTTCTCCTTTTCAATGGTGGATCCCTTGGTGCTGCGGCTCATATCGATAAGAAAGGCCACGGCGATATCACGGCGCTTTTTGCGGATCAGTGTGTAATTCTTTTCCGACGGTGACAGTCCCACCTTCCGATCCACCAGATATTCGACCACCGCATCCAGATCGATCTCGTCACCGTCATACTGCCGTTTCAGCCTGCTGAACCCCTCCGGTTTCAACATCTGGAATTCGCGCCTGATTTTTTTGAGAAGTCCCGCGTGACGGTCCGTCGCGTCACGGTAGAAGTCGAGGGTCGTGCTTTTGTGCAACTGTTCCCTGATTCTCGACCAGTTGGCACGATACTCGTTGATGTCATCGCCCCATTCGGCATAGAGCGTGGTGCCCCGCTCACGTTCCAGTTCCGTTTTTTTCTTGAGCGAGGCCTCCAGATTATGGAGAAACAGATAGATCTCATTCGGATGAAGCGATTCCATCCTTCGTTCGATTTCCTTCGGGGTAATTCCCCGTTCCCGATAGGCGGAGCGCAGGAGCCGTTCTATCTTGTCGGTGGAGTCGTACTTCATCGAGCCGCCGGCGGACTCGGTTTTTTCGTGGGCGTCGTCGGCATCCCCCGATTCCTGCTTGCCGCCCGGCGATGCGCTTTGATAGGTGCGCTGGCTTTCGCCGGTCCGGTGGGATGCCTCTCTGATCTGCTGTCCCTGGGGGCGGCTGTCGGTGGGCGTCGTATCATTTTCCGACGCGCTCTCGGCTTCCACCGCTTCCTGCTGGCGGCCGCGCGGGGACGGGGGCTGATTCCCCTGCAGCCTGTCTTCGATATGTTGTGATGTCTTTCCGAAACTGCCGATGTTCTGTGCCACCGTATTCTGGTCGATCGGCTTCGACAGGGGCCTGACCGGCCGGTAGACTTCTTCAAAGGCCTGATCAATGATGCAATACAGTTCTGCGGTGATGCGGGCGGTGTCGTGCACATCGGCGTCGGGCCGGGTCAGCGGTTCCGCCCCTGCAACGGCTTCGGTCCAGGCGGTGAATGTGGGATCTTCTCTGTCGTCAAAGGCGCTGCCGGCGCTCAATGTGCGGCCGACCATTTCCACCGCCCGCTGCTTCTGGTTAGTCATTTTTTTAAGCGACGAACGCTTGGAAAGCCCATGCCGGTTCATCCGCGCAATTTCCTTGCCCAGGGCGGGGTATTCCCGCTTCAGCCGCGATTCTATGCGAAAATCTTCAGCCATGTTGAACAGATCGGCGGCAAGGTCCGGTTCGGGAAAGAGGGCGAAGAACCGTTCAACATCACTTCCTTCCGTTTCTTCCCTGGCGCCGTACCGGGCTGTGACGGCGGCCGCGCAGTCCTCGATGCGGCGGTAATCGAATTCGAAGCTTCCGTATTCGAGATGTGCCTCCTGATGGGTGGTGATCACCTTGTAGAAGGTGAAATTGTGCTCGTTTTCCCGAAATTCCTTGACTCTGCGGGGGAGATAGATCTTTATGCCGTCGGTGGATACTGTGTCGGCCTCGGCGATTTCCACCCGCCGTCCGAGAAGCGCCCGGAGATAGGTCGACAGCAGGGGCCGCACCTCTTTCAATTCCAATCCCTTGGGAATGTGCTCCATAAAGTCGGCAAATTCAATCGAATCGGCGCGAAGGAACGAAAGCGCCTTTTCCTCGTCTTCCCCGGCCACGGTTACCACGTGTGCCGCGATCTTGCCGAATCCTTCAATGCCTGCCAGGTTGATAAGCTCATAACTCTTTTCAAGAAGCCTCAGTGCCACGGGCCGGCTCGTCACGGCGGCGGCGGCGGCGAGCTGGAAGGTCTGCTTCGGAACGTTCCGGTCCCCGAAGGAGGCGAGCTTTTCAATCAGATCAGGACTTTTTTCAATGACGGACATGGCCGTGGTCCATTCCTCTCGTGAAAGCGACGTGACAAGACCGCAGACGGCCTCCAGGCCTTCATACCCTATTTTGTCGATGATGGCGGGACTAAGGTCGAGGATGCGGGTCGATATTTTTTTATTCCGTTCCGCCACTTCCGTTATCAGCAGTGATAATTTTTCAAGTCCCTCATATCCGATCATTGAGATCAAGAGAGGGCTCTTTTCGAGCAGGGTGGCCGCTGTTCGCCAGCTCGATGATGCGGCCTTTTCTGCAAGGGCGTAGACGCGAAGCGCCTGCGTGGCGTCTCCAAAAGTGCAGAGCCTGTCGATAAGGTCGGGACTCTTCTCTATGAGACTGACAGCCCCGTAGTGATTGTCCCGGGAAATTCTGCGGGCCACCGCGGCAATGACTTCTAATCCTTCGAATCCGACCCGCTCAATGATGGCGGAACTTTCTTCAATGAGGCTGACCGCCGTGGTCCAGCTTTCCTTTCCGATGCTGTGGGCGAGGTCTTCCAGTTTTTCGAGGCCGGTGAATCCGATTTTGCCGATGATATGGGGACTTCGATCGATGAGGCTTACGGACAATCGTGCATTGTAATCGGCGATTCTTTCTCCGAGATCGCATACGCGGGTAATTAAGGGGCCACCGCCGAGCGCGAGAAGACCGTCGACAACGGCAGGGCATTTTTCAAGCAGATGCACCGCCGATGTCCAGCTTTCACGCGAAAGCAGGGCGGAGAAACGGCCGATAGTAGTGAAACCTTCCAGCCCGAGCCGTTCGATGATGGCGGGGCTTTGAGCCAGGAGCCGCGACGCCGTTTCCCAGCTTATCCGACTGACTTCTATGGCCAGATCCGCCACTTTCTCCATGTCTTCCATGCCCACCCGATCGATAAGATCGGGCGCTCTTTCGAGAAACGTTTCCGCTGCGGCAATGCTTTGACTGCCGATACGCGCGGTCACCGCCTGGAGTTCCTTCATGTCGTCGAAGGAGAGCCGATCCGCCAGTGCCGCGCATTGAGCGACGAATTGCCGGGCGATAGTTGCCCCCTGTGTCGCCAGGTCATTTCCAAGGCCGTATATGCGGATCACCCGGGCGATGCTCATATGTGGGCGCAGCCTGTCTATGAGATGAGGGCTCTGTTGTATGAGCGCCGCCGCCTCGTCCGGCGCGCCCGATGCGATGACAAGGGCCGATTCCCAGAGAGCGTCGCAGGCCTCTTTCCCGATTCGGTCCAGAATAGCCGGCGTTTCTTCCAGAAGGGCCAGGGGCAGTTTCGAACCGAAATGAACAGCCCTGCCTGCCTGTTCATACATATCGGCGATATAGGCGGCGTCACCGAAGGGAGCAAATGAGCGGGCAATGGCGGGACTTTTCTCGATAAGATCGACGGCATGGGTCCAGTTTATCTCAGCAATCTTCGACGCCAGGTGGTAGACGGCATGGGCGAAGGGCAGTCCGCCTTCGCGGACCAGTGCGTCGCTGCGGGAAAGGCTCTTTTCAACTTCTTTGACTGCCTGCATCCAGCTCGACCGGGCCAGGGCCATGCCGTACCGTGCCACGCGCTCAAGACCGGCGACCCCGATTGCCTCGATAAGGCCGGGGCTTTGTTCGAGCAGCGCCCGGGCCGTATGTGCGTCGGTGCGGGCGGTTTCTGCGGCAAGGCCGGCAACCCGGGCCAGTGTGTCGAAGTCCCCTTTCTCCATGATTCGGGGACTCACTACCATAAACGTGACGGCGAGACGGGAACCGTAGGGGGCAATCTGGTTGCCCAGTCCGTAGACCTGCAGCACCAGCTGCTCCCCCTGTTTCATGAGCGCCTCCACAATGGCGGGGCTCTGCTCCAGCAGCTCCAGGGCCGCCGGGGCATCCTCCTGGGTAATTCTTCCCACAAGCAGTCCGATCGACTCGATTCCTTCGTATCCGAAACGATCGATAAGCGGCGCCAGCGTTTCGCCGAATCGGGCAATCACCTCGGCTTCATAATGTTCATCGATGTGCCGCCCTCTGCCCGGCCTGCCGAAGCCGTCTTTAAATGTAGTGTCTGATGTCATTTCAAAAACCTGTACTGCGTTCTACGTTCTACGTTCTATGTTCTATGTTCTACGTTCAAGGTTCTATGTTCAAGGTTCAAAAGCTGAAGTAGTTTTTCAGCACCTCTTCGATGCTTTTCTTGAGGTCGCTGTCATAGGTGAGCGGCTCGATCATGGTGGCGCGCAAGGAGTCTCCCGGGGTGAGGCCGCTTCGTATGAGCATACCGGCATAAACAAGTTCCCTGGTGGACACCCCTTCTTCAAGGCCCTGATGAACAAGGTTGCGTATTCTGTTCGCCGCCTTTACCAGCCGTGTAGACGTTTCCTCATCGACCCCCGCCTCCTGGCTCACAATCTTTATTTCAAGCGCTTCCACGGGCCATCCCAGATTGATCGACACGAAGCGCTGCCTGGTGCTGGGCTTCAGCTCTTTCAGCACGCTCTGGTAGTTCGGGTTATAACTGATGACCAGCATGAACTCCTCGGGCGCACGGAATATTTTCCCCCGCTTTTCCACGGGCAGATAGCGCCGGTGGTCCGTCAGGGGGTGGATCACCACGGTGACATCCTTGCGGGCTTCCACCACTTCGTCGAGGTAGGCGATCCCGCCGTCACGGACGGCCATCAGGAGGGGTCCGTCGATCCACTCAACCTCATCCCCTTTGATGATATACCGTCCCGTCAGGTCATTGGCGCTCAGGTCGTCGTGACAGGCAACGGTATAGAGTGAAAGCCCGAGCCGCCATGTCATGTGTTCTACCAGTCGCGTCTTTCCGCTTCCCGTGGGGCCGTTGAGCAGTACGGGCAGTTTATTGGCATAGGCCGTTTCAAAGAGTGCGATTTCATTGGCCTGCGGCAGGTAAAAAGGCTCCTTTGCGATGGTGAAATCACTGCTTTCAAGTTTTTTTGTTTTTTTGCGTGCCGCCATTGACTACTCCTCCGTTTGGTCCTTTTGGTCCTTTTGGTCTATCTGGTCTGTTTGGTCTGTTTGGTCCTTTTGGTCTGTCTGGTCTGTTTGGTCTGTTTGGTCTGTTTGGTCCTTTTGGTCTGTCTGGTCTGTTTGGTCCTTTTGGTCTGTTTGGTAAATAATATATGCATGAAATGGAAAAGATCAAAATTCTTCACGCTGCTTCCTCCTGTCTTTTGGTTGACAGCCGGAATGCTTTCTCCTATAGTACGCCTACTTTCGTGTGATGCAAAGCGTTTTTACTTTGTTTGTACGGCATGGACAGTGTCGGCAGATGTCATTGAAGGGTCGCCGCTTCAGCGGACGGAAAGGGACGAAACAGGATGGAACAGGAATACAGTGCCGATCTGACCGGTTTTTTCAAGCCGAAAGGTATCGCGATTGTCGGCGTATCCCGCGAAGGTGCCGCCCTGGGGGGATTGAGCTTTCTGCGCCGCTTTCTTGAGTGGGGCTACAGGGGTGCTCTGTACCCGATACACCCGAAGATGACGGAGGTGCTGGGCATCAGGGTTTACCCCGATCTGACATCGCTGCCGGAGGTCCCCGAGCTTGTCGTCGTCAGTGTCAAGGCGGCGCGTGTCCCCGCCGTGCTGAAAGAATGCTGCCGGCTCTCTATCAGGTTTGTCCATATCCTTACGGCGGGATTTTCGGAGATCGGCACGGAGGAGGGAAGAAGGCTCGAAGAAGAGATCGCCGCCATTGCACGGGAAGGAAACCTGCTCATTATGGGACCGAATTGCATGGGACCCTACTGCCCCTCGACGGGGCTTACCGCCTGGGGGGCCACGCCGGGGCTCGACGGGAGGCTTGGCATTATCTCACAAAGCGGGGGAATCACGCAGCGCCTCACCGAGTTTGTGACATCGCTCGGTGTGGGGGTCAGCAAGGCGGCCAGTATCGGCAATGCGACCGTGCTCGACAGTCCCGAATACCTGAAGTTCATGGGGGACGATGATGACATAGAGCTCATCGCCATGTACCTGGAAAGCGTGCGCGATGGAAGGCGTCTGATGCGGCTCGCCGGGGATATCGTACCGCGAAAGCCCATCGTGCTTCTGAAGGGGGGCCAATCCAGAGAAGGGGCGTCGACGGCGGCCTCGCACACGGGGGGTATGGCGGGCGATCTGAAGCTATGGAATGCCTTCTTTGCCCAGACGGGAGTGACGCCTGTATCCACCATAGACGAGTGGGCCGATGCGATCGTGGCCTTTTCCTGTCTTCCCCGAACCGAAGGCACGGGACTCTTCATAATAGGCGGCGGCGGGGGGAACAGTGTGATATTTTCCGATCTCGCCGTACACGATGGCCTGGCTGTTCCCGCGCTTGCGGATGAGAGCATGAAAAAGATCCGGCCTATTGTGCCCGTAGCGGGAAGCATTGCCGGAAACCCGCTCGATTTCTGGGAGTCCTTTACCAATGCGGACCGGCTCTGCGAACTTCTGGATATCGCCTATCGCGATCCCGGCATTCACATGGTGATCGTCGATCGTCTCATTCCCCGCATCGCCTTTCACAGTCCTGAAATCCCCGATACCGTGCCGCAGATTTCCGAGTTCATCAGGACGCACAGGAGAAAAAAACCGACAGTATGTACCATAGATTATGATGGTGGTGATGCCGAGCTGAATGCCCAGGGGTCTGCCCTTCGAAGCCGCTTCTGCCGTGCAGGAATTCCCGCTTATCCGTCCTTTGAACGGGCGATCCGTGCGCTTGCCCATTTTCAGAGGTACTGCGGGCGATAGTCTGTCCGTGAACTTTTGACAAAGAGGCGGTTCGATATTAGATTAGAAACAATTACACGAGAGGGTAGTGATTCATGGCGTTTATTGTAGGCAGTAATGAAATGGGAGAGCGCATCGGGAGACTGAGGTCGCTTTCGTACAAGGTGGGGATGTACCGTCCGCCCAGCGAAGGGGGGAGTTTTTCCCTGCTTCTCAGGTTTACCGAAAATTGTCCCTGGAACAAGTGCACCTTCTGCAGCATGTACAAAAATGAAAAATTCGTCTACCGGCCGGTGGAGGATATCAAGGCCGATATCGACGCGGTAAAGGCAATTAAAGATGAGCTTACGGCGATTTCCTGGAAGCTGGGCTTGAGCGGAAAAATTACGCGAGACGTGGCAATGGCGGTTCTGCAAGCCGATTCGTCGCTGGACAGCAACTACTGCTTTGCGGGGGTGTTCAACTGGATCTACTCAGGCGGGCGAACGGCCTTTCTCCAGGACGCCAACAGCATTATCATGCGCCCCCCTGAATTTATCGAAGTCCTCGCCTATCTCCGTGAACAGCTGCCGTCGCTTACCCGGGTGACCACCTATGCCCGCTCGAAGACCCTTGCCCAGAGAAAGCTCGAGGATCTGAAGGCCATACGAACGGCCGGTCTCGATCGCCTCCATGTGGGACTTGAAACGGGTGATGACGAACTTCTTGCGATCGTGCGAAAAGGGGTGACCGGCGCCGAGCAGATCGAAGGGGGGCAGAAGGCAATGGCGGCGGGATTTCAACTGTCCGAATACTGGATGCCCGATCTGGGAGGACGGGAACGCTGGCGTCAGCATGCCGAGAATACGGCCCGGGTGCTGTCCGCCATCAACCCAAGCTACATACGCTCCCGTCCCTTCGTGCCCCATCCCGGAACGCCTATCTACAGGGATTACGCAGAGGGGAAGTTGCACCTTTCCTCACCGAGAGAGCGTCTCGAAGAACTGGAGGTGATGATCCGGGGCCTCGAGGTAACCTCCAAGGTCTGCTTCGACCACGCCATGAACTCCTGGCGGGATCAGCGGGGCGGGCTGCTCTTTACCCAGGATTACGAGGGGTATCAGTTTCCCGAGCAGAAGGAATTTCTTCTGGAGCGGATTCGCGAGGGGCAGCGCATCGATGAATCGAAGCATGTCAACGTGGAAGATTTGATGAGAATGGGAATGTTGTAATAGATCCACTTGAGGAGAAACTTACAATGGAACAATCGACAGAGCTGAAAGAACTTTACTTTAAAATCTGCGAGGCCATATCAAAGGGCGATTATTCTTTCTTTGAACAGCAGTTTTCGCAAGAGGACGGTGTGCTGGCGATTGGCAGTGACCCGGCGGAATGGTGGCCCGGTTATTCCGTGATTATGGGGGCCTTCAATGCCCAATTGAGTGAAACGGGAGGATTTCAGATTCTGGCGGACACTCCCCTCGCCTATAGTGAAGGTTCGATCGGTTGGATAGCGGGTCGCCCCTCGGTCAAAACGCCCGACGGCTCGGAAATTCCGGTCCGGTTGACTGCCGTCTTTCGGAAGGAGCATGGTGAGTGGAAGATCGCTCAGTGGCACTTTTCGTCCGGAATTTCCAATGAGGATCTGATTGAGGAAACGCTGACAACCTGAGAAACCCGGATTCCCGGAGACAGCGCCGTCATTCCGGCGTATGCCGGAATCCAGAAAGTAATTGAAAGACTGGATACCTCCCGGACTTGATCCGGGATCTGCCGGTATGACAAAATTGATGGTTTTATGAGGTTCTGTAAAGGCCTCAGGCTGCATATGGACTTTTGGCGAACCCGTCATTTTCTAAAGTCGGCCACTTCCTGCTTCAACCATCCTGTCCATCTGTCGATCCCCTCGCCGGTTTTGCAGGAGATTTCTATAATCGTTATGTCCGGATTGAGGGCGAGGACGCGTTCCTTCAATGCGGCCATATCGAAGTCGCTCAGGGAGAGATAGTCTATCTTATTGACAAGCAGGCAGTCGCAGATGGTAAACATGAGGGGGTATTTGAGGGGCTTGTCGTCTCCCTCGGGAACGCTCAGGATCATGACGTTTCTGTGGGCGCCCGTGTCGAATTCCGCCGGACAGACGAGGTTCCCCACGTTCTCGATGATGAGAAGATCGAATTTTTCGGGTTCCATGGCATCGAGGCCCTGGGTGACCATGGTGGCGTCAAGATGGCAGAATCCTCCCGTGCGAAGCTGAATCGCGGGAACCCCCCGGGCGGACACCTTTTCCGCGTCAACTACGGAATCGATATCGGCTTCGATCACCCCGATCGTTAGTGCCTCTTGCAGGCCTTCAAGAGTGCGAAGGATCAGGCTTGTCTTTCCAGAGCCGGGCGATGACATCAGATTGAGAAGCATCGTCTCGGCAGCCTGAAGCCGGGTGCGCACCTCTTCGGCCTTTGCATTGTTGTCGGAGAGGATATCTTCTTTCACCTCTATAAGTCTGATCTCGTCCATTACAGCACCTCCATGTTCTTTATATAATACTCCCGTCCCGACACCAGCGTCACGCCTTTTTCTCCGCAGGAGGGGCAGGTCAGATCCTTGAGGTTGTGTACATCCGCCTCATAGGACTCCTCGCAGGCGATGCAGCGCACCACCACCGGTGTCCGTTCTATCTTGAGCTGTGCCCCCTCGGCCTGAGTGCCCTTGCTGAGGTAGTCGAAGTAGCGCTGAATCCATTCGTCTTCAAGGTCGCTGAGCTTGCCAACCTGCAGATGGACCGTCACGATTTTGCTCACTCCGTTCGCCCGGGCATGCTTCAGGACGATGTTCAATATGCTTTCAGTGATGGGAAGTTCATGCATGGGTATCGTTCCTTATCTGCAAATGGCTACAGTGTGTGCATCCAGGCGGCGATATGCTCCGCCGCCTCTTCGCCTGCCTCTTCCTGTATGAAGTGCCCCGCTCCCTCTATCGCTTTCGGAGGCGCCACATTCCTGAATATTGTTCTCAAATAGGACTCGCTGGGCCTGGTGATGGCATCGGCGCCTCCCCAGAGAAGAAACACGGGCAGCTCAAGCGTTTTCAATGCTTCGATGGCACGGCGGTTATCGTATGCACCAGGTTGATCCGGCCTGATCGGTACCAGGCGCGGAAACAGAAGGGCGCAGGTCTGGTATTCGCGGGAAGGGAAGGGGGCCGCATAGGCTGCCGCCTCCGCATCGGTCAGTGTCCGCTTCTGGAGCGTCAGCTTCATCAGTGCGGGAAGGTCCAATTCCCAGGCCCGCTGGGAGAAAAAGCGCCAGCTGTCAAAGGCCTGATGCGACATTACTCCCGGGGTAATTCCCGTATTCATGGCCACAAGGGCCTTGAACCGTTCCGGAATTTCAGAAAGTACCCGCAGCCCGATCGATCCTCCCCAGTCCTGGCAGACAAGCGTGATGTTGGTCAGATCCAGCAGCTCGATAAACCGGCGCATCCACCTGACATGGGACTTGTAGGTGTAGGCGTTGGTCAGCGTTGGCTTGTCGGAACGGCCAAATCCGATCAGGTCGGGAACCACGGTTTTTCCCAGTTTCGACAGGGCGGGCATCATTCTGCGATAAAGAAATCCCCAGGTCGGTTCCCCGTGAAGCATCAGAATCGGGTCGCCTGTGCCGCATTCCACGTAGGCCATGCGAAGGTCCTCGATTTCCATATAGTGCGGTTCGTAGGGAAAGTCCGGGAGAGCATGAAAGCGTTCCTCCGGGGTTCTCAGCACCGATCCCTCGGGCCAGGTAAGGAGACGGGCATTAGCGCCGATGCGCGCCAGTTTGTCCACAATTTTCGGGTCGGCCGCTCCTGTATTTGCAGCGAACCAGAGGAGAAAATCGAGGATATCCTGATTGATTTCATGTTCCGGCGGTCGCGGTTCGAAACGGTCCCAGTGGCCGAAAATCGTGGCCATGGAGGGGCGGTCCCGTCCCAGGTCGGCAAGCTCCACTGCGTAGAGATGGCCGTGCTTCGATCGCCAATAGGACCTGCCGGCCCTTTTCCCCAGGATTTGCTCCAGCGCCGTGGCGGTGTTGGGTTTTATATCCAGTTCCTGCTCCCAGAGAAGCGGGTCCGGTCTCAAATAGCGCAGTTCTTCCTGATCCGGTGTGATGAAGTTCATGGATGCACCTCCTTCTGGCGGTCAAGAAATTCGACGATCGCCGCTGCCAGGTCGGCGCCCCGGTCATCCTGCAGGAAATGGCGCGCCCCCGTGAATTCGATGGGACCTTCGGCGTGGGGCAGATACTCCTTCAGTTTATAGGCATATTCTATAGGGAAGACTTCGTCTTCCGGCGCCCAGAGAAGAATCGTCGGTACATGGGCGAGTTCGCCGGCGCGGTCTTCCAGGACCTTCATGTCCTGCCATCCCCTGTCGCCTCTGCGCATGGGAATGGTGCGGGGCCATGTGAGCACCACGTGATCCGAATCCTTTTCATCGAAGACGTGATGATAGGCCCTCGCCTCTTCCTTCGTCATGCCCCGTGCGGAAATGGCGGCGGGGCCGGCATGAGAAAGCACCTTGGCGATTTTTTGCAGATATTGGCCGACAAGCGGCGAGTGCCAGGTGGTCCAGGGCCAGGGGGAACTGTGAAACTTCCCCAGATAGGTGAAGGCGAGGGTATTCATGATCACGAGGGCGGCAAGGCGTTCAATCCGCTGCAGGGCGGCGCCGATTCCCTGGCCGCCTCCCCAATCCTGACCGACGATGACATAGCGCCTGAGGTCGAGCTGATCCAGCAGGGACACGAGATCGGCGATGTGGTGCGCAAAGGTGAGCGCACTGTCGATCCGCGGATGATCGGAGTAGCCGGCGCCGATCCAGTCGGGGGCGATGGCGCGATACCCTGCCTTTGTCAGAACGGGAACAAAATCACGGTAGAGAAATCCCCAGGTGGGATTGCCGGAGAGCAAAAGGACCGGCTGTCCTTCCGGATCGCCCTCGTCTATATAAGACATTGTGCGTCCGTTCACCTGAAGCTGCTTCAGTTCCCAGGGAAAGAGCGCTTCAAGCCATTTCGGTTTCGGCACTGCCATTTTGTTTCCTCCTTTCCTCATGTGTCGTATGCTCAGTAAATTATGACGGTACTTTTGTCAAAATAAAAATTTTCTGACGCTGAGGGCAATAAAAATGATATAAGAACTGCATTGAGGCAGGTAAACAAAGGAGGCCGCAATGAAAGGGAAGCGAGTAAGCGACAGCAGCGTCGTGATGGCGCAGATGATGAATCCCCACGATGCCAATCCCGCCGGTAACGTCCACGGCGGCGTTATCATGAGGCTGATCGATACGGCCGCCGGCGCAGTGGGCGTGCGACACGCCAAGGCAAATGTGGTCACGGCATCGATTGACCGCCTTGATTTCCATTATCCCGTGTTCATCGGTGATCTTCTCACGCTTAGGGCAGGGCTGAATATGGTGGGGAACACCTCCATGGAGGTGGGTGTGCGCGTGGAATCGGAGAACCTGGTGACCGGAGACGTCCATCATACCGCATCGGCCTACCTGACCATGGTGGCCCTCGATCGGGGGGGAAAGCCCAGGGAAATACCTCCGCTGATCCTCGAAACGGAAGAAGAAATTCGCCGCAACCGGGAGGCAGTCGCCAGAAGAAAGATGCGGCTCGAAGAGCGCAAGAAGGAGAAGGCCTGTCAGGATAATGCAGGAAACGGCGATATGAGCGCATAGTGGCTGCTGAGCCATGAGGAGACGGGGCATCCCGGTGTATTCAGGATTGGCTGGCGTGGGTTTCTTGAGATAGTGGTGCTGCTTTTTCTGCTGATAATGGAAGGAGGCGCTGTGAAAGAACCGATTATGAGGAACGTTCCCGGAGAGGGGATCGCTCTATCAATTGCCCTGAGAGGGGAGAGGGGCCGGGAGATTTTCTGTGTGCATGGATTGACCGCCAATTGTCGATGCTGGGATGTGATTGCCGAATCGCTCGTGCCGGATTACCGAATTATCGCGATGGATCTCCGTGGACGGGGATTGTCGGATAAGCCGGACACAGGATATTCAATGGATCATCATGTGCGGGACATCCTGAATGTGCTCGATGCACTGGAAATCAATCGCGTGGTCATGATGGGTCATTCGCTGGGCGCCTTTATTTCGCTTGTCTTTGCCGCCCGTCATTCCGACAGAGTAGAGCGACTCATTCTTATCGATGGCGGCGGAACGCTGCCTTCCGACCATGGCGAACACTTTACAAAAGCGATACAGACAAGCCTGGATCGTTTGGGAAAGGTGTTTCCTTCCATGGAGCACTACCTGGCGCCCATGAAGGCATCACCTTTTTTCCATCCCTGGTCGGAGGCCATCGAGAATTATTTCCGCTATGAAATAGAAGCGGTCGACGGGGGGGTAAGGACACGACATACCGCTGAAATGGTTGTTGAAGAGTCGACCAATGTACGAACGGTCGATTTCAACACATTTTACTCACAGGTCCTCTGTCCCACATTGATTCTGAGGGCTGATCGGGGGCTTCTCAGCCCGAAAGATCTACTCCTTGCCGACGAAACTGTAGTTCCCATGTTAGAGGCGATTCCCGATTCGCGCCTCTGCACCGTGACGGGAACGGACCATTATTCAATAATTTTTCAACCAAATGAAGCGCGTGACAGTGAAATCAGGAAATTTCTGAATGCGGAATAACGATATTCAGTAGAGAAAGGATAATGATGCTATGGCGGACTTCGTTTTCATTCACGGAGGGTTGCATGGTGCGTGGTGCTGGAATCCTTTGATCAGCGAACTCGAAAAACGGGGACACAGGGGGTTTGCCTTCGACCTTCCCGGGCACGGCGATGATCCTACTCCACGCTTTACGGTGACCTTCGATGCCTATGCGGCGGCGGCAAACCGCTTCCTCAAGTCGCGGGATTTTGACAGTCTCGTTCTGGTAGGGCATTCAATCGCCGGTATGCTCCTTCCCGAAGTGGCCCGTGATAACGCCGAGACAGTCACGGAGGTGGTCTTTCTTGCCGCCCTCGTCCTTGACCAGGGTGAGGCCGCGATCGATCTCATTCCGGAAAGCCGCCGGTCAAGCTACTTCGACATGGCCGATCAGTCACACGACAGGACCATCAGCGTTGCCTTCGCCGATGCCTATGCCCGTTTCTTTACCGACCTGCCCGAAAAGGAGGCCCGCCGGTATTTCAAACTGCTCACTCCGCAGCCCTTTGCGCCTTATCTTGAGCCGGCGCGGCTGTCGGCACGGGATATCGCGGTCCGTCGGCGGTATATTCTCTGTTCCCGTGACAGGACATTTCCCAGGGATCTCTGCCTGTCGCTTTCGACAAAGCTCGGTGGGGATCTTCAGGAAATCGATGCGGATCATGACGTGATGCTCTCCCGTCCGGACGAACTGGCCCGATTGCTGATAGAGGGAATATAGCGCGACGCACGGCGCCTTCGGTCAGAAATTTACAAAATCCTTTTTCGCGTTCAGCACTTTTGACAGGTACCGGCGGGCCTCTTCCTTGGGAATTTCGTCGGTGATGCGGGTGTAGACCTCAAGAGGGGCAAGTCCATTGATCACGAAGGGGGCGCGGTTACGATCGGCGTCGAAGGTGCGAAGCACCTCGCCCGCGCCGGCATTGTAGGCGGCGATTGTGCAGTACTCCAGCGACAGAGGATCGTCTATTCCCTTGAGATGGCGTGAGATGAGGATGCGCAGATAGGCGCATCCGTATTCAATGTTGTGCGCTGCATTGAGAAGAAATTCCCTTGAAGGAATGCCGTCCAGGCCCTCTAAGAGGCGGTGGACGTCTCTTCCCGCCGTCGAAGGCATGATCTGCATGAGTCCCAGGGCCTGGGATCGGCTTATCGCATAGGGATTGAACCCACTTTCCGTGTGAATAATGGCATAGACGAGGTTTCTGTCCAGCATGTATGCTGCGGCATACCGCTCCACGAGGGGGCGATACTTCCGGATGCGCACATCCTGGTGGTCGGTGACCATGGGTATCGTCACCCGGTACACGGTGCGATTCGCCTTTTCGACCGTGACGGTCCTCTGCGTGAGGTTTCGCTTGATCAGTCCCTCGGCGAAGCGCTCCGCCCGCCATGCCCACCGGATATCTTCACCGTCAAAATCCTTGACCTCGCCCAGCAGAAAGGGCGTTTCCCCCAGCGTCACGGAACGGGCCGAGTAGAGGTCGACCGCTCTCGGGTCGTCCGGCGTCAGAAGCGTGGTGACGATGGCCTTTTTCAGGCTTGCCAGCGGCGCCGTTTCATCTATGGTTTCCACCGTGATAAGCCCGTGGGTGAAATCAACAGTTGCCCGTGAGCGGTAATTCTGGATATATTTCACATATTCACGGGGGGAAGGCTCCCTGGCTTCATCCTTTCCCCAGCCTTCGCCCACGGCTTTTCTGAAGGCATCGATCACTTTTTGCATGCGCTCCAGATCCCTGTTGAGCCTTTCAGGCGCCAGGGCATAGCGTACCGCTTTTCGGGCAACCAGCCGACCGGCGGAAGCGGCGTCGCCCGTAATGGCACTGCGCGTCACCTGCACTATCTCCGCAGGTGCACAGGCGATCAGGACCAGACATGTGAGAATAATGGGGACCGTATTTTTCATGCCGATTTGACTATTAAGCGACTGTTTCATTTGCTGCCGCAGACGCGGAGCTCGCTAAGAAAGCCTTGTTATATCTTATAAATAACCTGCGTTCTCTGCGCCCCTGCGCGAGCATGTTTTTTTGTTTTCCCGCAGAGCCGCTGAGCTCGCAGAGAAAGCCTATTTATTTTTTCTTTTTTCTTTTCCTCAGCGCCCCTGCGCCTCTGCGCGAAACCCTGGTTTTTTCGGTACGCTGCTCACGTAAATATGAGTTACGTTCCATTATAATGCCGACCGGTCGGCATAGAGCAGTTTTTTACGACATTGTCAATACTCCGGCGGCTCTATTTTCGAAACCGGTTCTTTCCTCAGGCCATCGAGCATGTGACGCGCCGCCATCAGCGGGTGGCGGAAGAGCATCTTTGGGCCGGCATAGCGCATGACGGTCCGCATTTTTTCCCGCATGTCTTTCTTGTAACAGTGCACGGGGCATTGAGCGCAGGTCGTCTTGTCTTCCTGAAAGGGGCATCGCGTCAACCGGGTCGTTGCATAGGTAAGCAGGATGCGGCATTCATCGCACAGGGTGCCTTCATCGGGGTGATGCCAGTCACGGCAACTGATGCCGATCATGGTTTCAACCGTGTGCAGTTCCCTCTTTATCCGTGGTCCCACGTCCATTGTGAAAAGGCCCCGTCTTGTGGCATGTATAAGGCAATGCTTGGGAATGTGACACGAATTGACGATGCCGTCAAGGTCTGTCTGGTCTGTCTGGTCTGTTTGGTCTGTCTGGTCTGTTTGGTCCCGGTGAAATAGGCTTCGCATTTCACGGGATAAATCTGTTTGGTCCCTGCGACTCTGCGCGAAAATTTGTTCTTTTTTATGTGTTCCCTAAAAAATAATTTTATGGCACAATTCCCCACCGGAAGCGAGTATGAAAGAATCAACGATAGTGAATATTCCGGAAATAGGCGTGGTGCGGCTCCGAAAGAGCGCCCGGGCGCGGCGCCTCTCTATTTCGGTGACGGTGACGGGAGAGGTGAGGGTGACCATTCCTCCGAAGGGTTCGATCCGTCAGGCGGAACGTTTTCTGCGGGAAAAAACGGACTGGATCGACCGGCAACGCCGGAAGTCGTGCCTGGTGCGAAGGTGCGGCGAAGCGCGTGCGGCGGAGTGTAAAGTGATGTCGGGGGATGCGGCGAAGGCGCTGCTGCGCAAGCGACTCACTGCGCTCGCAGGGATGCATGGATTTCACTATGGCGCGGTGACGATCCGCACGCAGAAAACCCGGTGGGGAAGTTGTTCGGCGAGGAATACTATCAGTCTCAACGAGAAGCTGGCGCGCCTGCCTGGACGGCTTGTCGATTATGTTATCCTCCATGAACTGGTGCACACCCGTCTGAAGCATCACGGGGTCGAGTTCTGGCGGGAGCTGGAGCAGTATGTGGGCGATGTGGTGAAACTTCGACAGGAGCTTCGGCAGTATCGACTGGAATTCCTGTGAAGTGACGCGGATATAAGGGGGATACCCTGACCGCGCATGAAAAATGTCTATACAATTCTCGCCTGGTATGGTAAGGGCTCTTTTCTTTTTCCGACTGCATCCGTGTGCGCGTGCCTCGAAAAAGCGCGCTTTCCCTGTGTCACCGTTTCTGCTGTCGGGAAGAGCATAGAGAAGATTATTGTGTATGGGGATTGTGTACGTGAACAGGCACCACCAGAGCGAAGTGAGCCGGCGGCGCACCTTCGGGATTATCAGCCATCCCGATGCCGGGAAAACGACATTGACCGAAAAGCTGCTGCTCTTCGGCGGCGCCATTCAGCAGGCTGGCGCCGTAAGGGCGCGAAAGGCCGCCCGGCATGCGACCAGCGACTGGATGAGCATAGAAAAGGAGCGGGGCATCTCGGTGACCAGTTCGGTAATGAAATTCAATTACCGGAACTATGAGATCAACCTGCTCGACACGCCGGGCCACCAGGATTTTTCGGAAGACACCTACCGGGTGCTCACCGCCGTCGACAGCGCCCTCATGGTAATCGACAGCGGCAAGGGGGTGGAACCTCAAACGGAAAAGCTCATGGAAGTCTGCCGCATGCGCAATACCCCCATTATCACCTTTATCAATAAACTGGACCGGGACGGTCTTTTCCCGCTGGATCTTATCGCCGACATTGAAGACAAACTGCAGATTGAATGCGTTCCCCTTTCATGGCCCGTGGGTATGGGAAAGGCCTTCAAGGGAGTTTACAACCGGTATCTTCGGGAGATGCATATTTTTACGCCCGGAGAAAATACCCACCCCCGTGAGGGTATCAGGATAAAGGATCTTGCCGACCCTCGCCTCGATCAGTTGCTGGGCAGTCAGGCTGATGAGCTGAGGAGCGATATGGCGCTTCTGGAAGGGGCCACAAACCCCTTTGAGATCGCACAGTATCTGAAAGGCAATCAAACCCCTCTGTTTTTCGGGAGCGCCGTCAATAATTTCGGAGTGCGGGAACTGCTCGATGCCTTTGTGGAGATGGCGCCCGGGCCGATGGAGAGAGCCACCCTGACGAGAACCGTGTCGCCCCACGAAGAGGCCTTTTCGGGATTTGTCTTCAAAATTCAGGCGAACATGGATCCCGCCCATCGTGATCGCATCGCCTTTCTGCGGGTCTGCTCGGGAACCTTCAGCCGGGGGATGAAGGTGGTCCACCACCGGATCGGGAAGGAAATTACCATTGCAAATGCCACGATCTTCATGTCCCAGGACCGGACCAACGTGGACGAGGCATATCCCGGGGATATCATCGGCATTCACAATCACGGCACCATAAAGATAGGCGATACCTTCACCGAAGGGGAAGCCATGAAATTTACCGGTATTCCCAGTTTCGCACCGGAGCATTTTCGAAAAATCCGCCTGAAAAATCCCATGAAGACGAAGCAACTTCAAAAAGGCCTGGTACAGCTTGCCGAGGAAGGGGCCGTTCAGGTGTTTCGTCTTCTGGGCAACAGCGATTACATAGTGGGGGCCGTCGGTGCCCTTCAGTTTGATGTGACTGCGGAACGCCTGAAGGCCGAATACGGGGCCGAAACGGTGTACGAACCGGTGCGGTACGTGATGGCCCGATGGGTCGACTGCCGTGATCGAACCCGTCTCAAGGAGTTCGAGGCGGACAACACCACCATGGTTGCCCTTGATGGAGAGGGACATCTTGCCTATCTTGCCACCAGCGAATGGCGGCTCGACCGCTGCATGGAAGCCTGGCCCGATGTGACCTTTCTCAAGACCAGGGAATATAATTAAAATGAGAGAGAACGGGCATGGACCTGCAGAGAACGGCACTGATTCTGGAAGGAGGGGGACTTCGAGGGGTGTTCACATCGGGAGTGCTCCACTATTTCATGGAGAACAATCTCTATTTTCCCTATGTCATCGGCGTTTCCATGGGCGCCTGCAATGCGGCGAGTTATGTATCGCGCCAGCAGGGGAGAAACCGCATCGTCAATATTCGTTACGTCAACGACCGGCGGTATTTCAGCTATCTGCGGCTTCTCTTCAGGGGCGAGCTTTTCGGCATGCACTTTATCTTCCATACGATCCCCTACTCACTGGTACCCTTTGATTTCGGGGCCTTTTTTACGAGCGACCAGCGGTGCGTGACCGTGGTGTCGGACTGCCGCACGGGAGAGGCCCTCTACTATGAAAAAGACGGACTCGGACTCGATTATATGACGGTCCTTCAGGCATCGAGCAGTCTTCCCTTCCTGGCGCATCCGGTCCGTTACGACGGCAGGGTTTTGATGGACGGAGGTCTGGCGGATTCCGTCCCCATAAGGAAAAGCATCGATGACGGGAACACAAGGCATGTACTCGTGCTTACCCGGCCCAGGGGCTACCGCAAAAAGAGATCGCCCCTTGCCGAAAAAATCACCCGCCTACGGTACGGACGATTCCCCGGTCTCTGCAAAAACGTGGCAACGCGATTCATCCGTTACAATGAGACAATGGACGTAATCGAAGAAATGGAAGAACGGAACGAAGTATTCGTCATCAGACCGAGGCGGCCAGTCGCGGCGGGACGCATTGAACGCAACCAGCAAAAGCTCTATGGGGCCTACGACCAGGGATACGAGGACGCCCTTTATTACGCCGACGCCCTCGCCTCATACCTGAAATAGGGACACTTCCCTATTTTTGGTTTGTAAGACTATGATATAAATAAGGAAATTCGGATCTCCTGCGAAAAAAATAGGGAAGTGTCCCTATTTTTTTTCTTCTTGACTTCTCACAATATCATCACCATATTTAAACAGGTAATTGTCGAAATGTAAAAGTTTTTTTGGTAACTTACACCGTATAAAAAGTGGGGGTCGCCATGCAGTATTTCATTGAAAAGCGCTGTTGTGGCCGGGGGACAGTGACGAGAAGGGTTGTTTCTTGTGCCTTGATCTGCCTGAGCCTATTCATGGGGGTCGGGACAGGCCTACAGAGTGCCCATGCACAACCCGTGCAGTTCGAAGGCTGGTACCGACTTCGCACCAATAATGTACCCTACCGGCCCAGCGATGTGACGGTCGATGCCGAGGGTGGGCTATGGGTGAGCGCTGTCGAGGGGAGCGAGTACGATCCCGGCGTGTGGTACCACGCACCGGACGATCCTGCGGGCACATTCCGGTACATCACGAACAGTCAAAGGAATAACGCCGTAGGCAAGGACTACCTTACGGTGGTGGAAAAGCCGGAGCTGGTTACCGCAGTGCGATGCGCTCTGAAGGATGCGCAGGGAAATGTCTGGTACGGCCTCGCAAATCGTCAGGTCCTGTGCGAGAAGCCTGACGGATCGATGCTGACCTTTACCATGCAGGATACGAGCGATCTGTCACCGGGCACCGACACGACCAACGTGGACAGCGTGCATCGCATCCGCCTGATCGAAAAAGGGGGCGGTACGCAGGACGTACTGCTTATTTCGGCCCGGGGGATCATTCGCATCGACTCGTCGCTTTCCGTGGCCGAAAGCCGCCAAGTATACCTTCCCTACAACAACTATTTTATCAGCGATGCCCTCATCGACAGCCGGGGGCGCTACTGGGTGACCGATGGATACGGGCTCGCCATGGGGACCAGTCTTGTCAACACGGTCTACGTGTACAATGACACAGAAGATCCCGATGTGCCTGGTGCGAGCCCCCTGTCCTACATCGAGGAAGATGCCGGGGGCAACATATGGGTCGGCTCCGGAAGCTATGTGTCATACGGGATCTATTGCTGCACTGCCGCAGGTGAATGGATTAAGTACGATTTGAACGCGGAAATAGGAATGTCCGACAGTAGAGTGAGCAGCATCGAGGCCTCCGGCGACGGATCGGTCTGGTTCGGGGGGTTTTACAGCCAGAATGGCGGGCTGCTGCGGTACGTTCCAGGGGCGGAGAGCGGCCAGTGGTTCCGTTACCGGGCGGCCGATCTGGGATTGCAGAGCGAACAGATTCCGGGCATGGCGGCAACAGAAGACGGGCTCTGGTTCACCACGGCCTATACGCCCGGCATCACGGGGAACGGAACGGGGGTGCACTACCTTCCGGTGAACGATCAGGGACAACCGCAGCTTGCACAGATCGCCCACCACACTTTTCGGGAAGACAGTACCACCCTCACCAGCAACCGGTACGATTTCATTGCCGCCGACAGAAGCGGCGGCGTCTGGTTTCCTGCCTATGACGATCCCAGTATCGCACGGCTCAAATCGGACGGAACCTGGCAGCAATTTCGCCAGACAGGAGGCGGATCGTTCGGCAGCTTTGGCTTTGCCGGGGTGACCGTGGATTCGAAAAACCGGATCTATTTTGCTCCCCAGAACGCCCCCCCCGCAGCCTATGACGTCAATGCCGAGCAGTGGATCGATCTGCCGGAAGCCTCATATACCAGTTACTATTATTACGGCGCCTATGCAGACCCGGAAGACGGAAAATGGTTTCACGGCGCCTTTGGCGTCTATTACCTCGATCCCGGCAACAGTTCGTGGATCTGGTATGACTCGTCCGATACGGAACGCTTTCCCGATTATCGGGTTGACGGTGTGCTTATGGACGATAGCGGCAATGTGTGGTTCATGACCTGGAATGGGATCGCCCTGATGAAAAAGGACCCGGAGGGGGGAGACCCTCAGTGGTTTCAGTTCAAGAACCAGGATGCATTCGGCTATTCAGGCGGGTACCGAATATATCAGGACGATAACGGCGACATCTGGAATGCGGCAAAGCAGAGATATGTGCCTGACAGCAACACCTGGGCGACCATGACCGATACCAGTGCCTTCGATCGAAGGCATCTGCGCTTTGCCAACAGCAGGGTGCCGGCGGATGTGGATCTTACCGGCGCGCCTGAACCGGTGACCACACTTGACGAGACCCAAATGACCGTTGACGCTAAAGGGGTGATTTATTTCTCCGGAGGTCTGGGGGTTGTCGATGCGGGCATCGTGGTCTTCTCGCCTCCGCGGGGCGATGTAAACGGGAATCTTCGCCTCGAACTGGGGGATGCCCTCTTGGCGTTCAAGTATATTGTGGGGATATCGGCAGAGAGGCCCTCTCCCGCCGGCGACGTGAACGGCGATGGAAAAGTCGGCCTGGCGGATATTGTCTACATCCTGCAGGACGTAGCCGGCCTTCGATAAATAGGGACACTTCCCTATTTATTTTGCGGGAGATCCATATTTCCTTTTTTATATCAGCTTTTTACGGACCAAAAATAGGGAAGTGTCCCTATTTTTTGCGGCGGATCATTCTTTTTACGCAGTATTCCATCACCAGTTCCCCTTTCTGGTTCAGTACGCGGTGGCGGAAGTTGATGATACCGCGATCCGGTTTTTGGGTTTCCCGTTTCTCAATGACCTCTATCTCGACGTGGATGGTGTCCCCGATGAAGACGGGGGCCTTTACGTCCATTTCCATCCAGAGAAAGGCCATTCCCGTCTTGTGGATAATGCCCGAGAGGATTGAAAGCCCGTCGGCCATGGACACGGTCATGAGGGCAGGCGCGATGGGCCCTTCAAATTGGGTTTCCTTCTCGATGTACTCCCGGTCCATAAAAAGGGGTTCGCTGTAGGTGTGCCGGGTGACGAACTCGACCAGATCCGATTCGGTGACAGTTCTTCCTTCGGTTCTGAACGTGTCTCCCAATGAAAACTCTTCAAAATAGAAGCCCTGGTGCATGGATGTTCCTTTCATCACAGGGACACTCCCCCTGCTTAAACGTTAGGATTGTTAGTAACGTTAGTAACGTTGAGATCGTTGTTGTCTAAATGTTCTAAACGCTTTTAAATAGGGAAGTGTCCCTATTCGTGAAACTGGACCACCCGCCAGAAGCGCCGGCCGCAGGCGACCGTATCCCATGAGCAGGTTTTCAATACGATGTCGGTGGTGGGAAATTTTTTGTAGTGATAGGCGCCGGTTCCCTTCTTTTCTTTGAGAATGCTGCGGCAGAGCCGTTGAAAATCCGCATAGTGTCTGTCGAATTTCGGGTCGCTCAGCACGGATCGGTTCATGTTTTCCGCATGATTGCTGAATTCCATCACCCCGTCCTCTGCTCTCAGGATGAAGACGGCCAGTTTGAACTCGGCGGGGATGGCATTTGCGAAGACATCGGAGGGATTGAAGGTGGCTGATACCAGCCCCTGTCCCCTTTTGATAGCCTTGTTGAGAGCGCAGGAAGAGAATCCCTCTGCGGCGGTAAAGGAGTCGCTCAATTCTACGCGGCCGCTTTCGAAAGCCTTTTTTACCGACTGCGGGCTTCCTGTTCTCTGCCCGATGGCACGATGAAAACACTCAGGCGCCACGGCGGCCAGTGTTAGATTCCGATCAATCGTGACTACGGAAAAGAATGCCCGATCCGATTCGTAGGTCTGCAACAGAAGCCGCTGCGTCTCTTCGCCTTGAAGGGGCTTTCCCGCCATAGCGACGGAAAGGCGATCGATGGTATTCGTCAGATCGTCGAGGCGGTCCTGGATGGCCCGGCAGACTTTTGCGGAAGGAGCGTCCCTGCCGTCGTCAGCTCCGGCGGAAAAGGGCAGGAATAACATGATGCTGCATAAATATGCCGAAATAATTAAAGATATTTTAATTGTACGCATAGATGCCTCCTCTTTTTGTGGTAATAAAAAAAAGCCTGTGCCTTAATAGTGCGCGGCAATAATAACATTTCATTGCCATAAAAGAAAAATCAAATTAGAATGGCGGCACTATTCCGCATCCGCCGCCGACTTGGACCCCCGGCATCAACTTCGTGACCGATACCAGTATACATAAGCCTCACCGACACTGAACTGCACGCCTTCAGACCGTGCACAGGAAAGAGAAGCGCCGTTTGCGTCGGCAACGGCCGATTACTGTCCAAAGGAGGAGTGTGTTGATGGATACTGAGTTTCATTATTACATCACGGGGATTGTGGCCCATGCTGCCGGTTTTACGGAGGCAGAGGCGCGGATCATCGCCTTCGCCTCAGAGTATGTCGACGAGAACGATGTCGGCTTTTGCATTGAAGATCGTAGAACGGAGGATGTCTATACCGTGTATATCTCACAGACGATGAATATCCTGAAGCCCAAGCGTACGCTGATGCGCATCTATCCCGTTTTTCATTTCATGCCGGGCGATCCTTTCTCTGATGAAGCCTGCCGGCGTGACGGCAAGATGCATCTGCTCAACACCACCCCCGACAATGAGTATGCGAACAAGCTTATGGACGAGGCATTCAGGTCCGCCGACGATTTTCGCCTGCATCGCATCGGCGTTGCCTCGCACATGTATGCCGATACCTGGGCCCACCAGAATTTTGTCGGATGGTACGATTACTTCAACAATATGGGGCTTGACCCCAAACCCGACATCGGTCATGCCGATGGGGAACATCATCCTGACTGGGTGGCCCACCGCTGGAAGGACTGCCGTCTGGTGAATGAAGATGTGGACAACAACGAGCGCTTCCTGCAGGCGTCGGTGAGGCTCTACGAGAAATACCGACGCTTTAACGAGACGAAGGGAAAGGAAATTCCTGTTTCTTGGGATACGCTTAATAACTCGCTCAGGACGATCATGGGAAAATCGACCTCGGGATTTTTCAACCGGAGTGCGTCGTTGCGTGCGGATGCCTATCGGCATCAGGCCACATGGCTTGGAGATTTCGACCGGGATCGCTGGCTTGATGAAGCCCTTGACTGCGAGGTGCGGGGGCTGAAGGATGCGAACCATGGAATCGCTTCATCATTTTCGTTCATCAAGGACCGCTATTTCTGGAAAGAGGGGATCGACAAAGAACAGACCGACTGGTTCCGCTTCCAGGAGGCGGTCAAGGCGCATCAACGGCGGGCGATGGAGCTCCTGACGCCGATCTTTGCAAAAATGGGCCTGGATCTCCATCGGGCGTAGGGAAGTCACATAACACATCAATGAGCAGCAAACGGTTTGACTTTTCCCCTGGTTTCTGAGATTCTGTTGACCACGGTGCTTCTTTGCGGGGCCGTTCATGCGGGCACTGTGAAGGGGCGATTCGCATCGGCACTCCTTAATAAATGGTTCAAACCTTTTGTATGGCGTTGATGACGGAGGGGCGACATGGATATGAAATTTACTACGCGAAGCGCCATGATTCCGCTTGAAAAGGGAGATCCCGTGTCGGCCTTGCTTGCCGTACCCGAGCATTTCAAGGTGGGGGTGGGATCTGCCTTTGCCGTGGCCCACGGTGCGGGAAACGATATGCACAGTCCGCTGATTGTCGCCCTGTCGGAGGGATTCGCCCGGGCAGGCTATCTTTCGATTCGATTCAATTTTCCCTATCGGGAACGGGGGAAGAAGGCGCCCGACTCGCAGATCCGGCTGATGGACACGTGGCGGAGTGTCTGTCGCTACCTGAGGGAAGACCCGGCCTGCAGGATCGACAGGATCATTGCCGGCGGCAAGTCCATGGGGGGGCGCGTCGCCACCGAAATGGCGGCGGAGGGCATGCTTGAGGCCGAGCGGCTCATATTGTTCGGATATCCTCTTCATCCGCCTGGCAAAAGGGAGCAAAGGCGGGACGCGCACCTTTATCGCATTCGCATTCCCATGCTATTTTTTGCCGGAACCCGGGATTCGCTCTGCGATCTTGGAGTTCTTAAGGAAGTGCTGGGGTGTCTGACTGCATCATGGGATCTGGAGGTAATCGAAGGGGCGGACCATTCGTTTCATACGCCTCGGTGTATGGAGACCACGTCCGATGAGATCCACTCACGGATTGTCGAGAGGGCACTGCACTGGCTGGGACATTAAGCGTGTTTTTTTGATACGAGCCTGCCGTCGGTATGACAGGAGACCTTGCATAATTCCTTCTCTTTCATTCCGGGCTTGACCCGGAATCCGGAACGTGTGTGAAAAACTGGATGCCGGCATTCGCCGGTAAGACGAAATTGGTGGTGCTGTGTGATTCTGTAAGGGACGCGACAGGGGCACATCAGGGGGGAGTATCTGTTTCTGAAATCGCTGTAAAGGAGAACGACAACTACGTATGCAGCGCGATACACGAAAAGCCGTCTTCGGATGGGCAATGTACGATTGGGCCAACTCGGCCTTTGCCACCACGGTTATGGCTGCCTTTTTCCCGATTTTCTTTAAAAAATTCTGGAGCGCCGGCACCGATACCGTCGTGAGTACGGCAAAACTGGGCATGGCGAATTCGATCGCCGGCATGGTCGTCGCACTGTCGGCGCCGATCCTGGGCGCCATTGCCGATCGGGGAGGAGCGAAGAAAAAATTCCTGATGTTCTTCGCCTTCATCGGGGTGGTGATGACGGCATCGCTGTATATGGTGACAAGGGGGAACTGGGGCATGGCCATCGCCGTCTATGTGCTGGCGACGGTGGGATTTTCCGGCGGCAATATCTTTTACGATTCACTGATTACGGCGGTGTCCTCGGAAAGGCGCATGGATTTTGTGTCGGCCCTGGGCTTCTCACTGGGGTATCTGGGAGGTGGCATACTCTTCGCGTTCAATGTGTGGATGACGCTGAAGCCGGCCACTTTCGGCTTTGCCGATGCCGGGGCGGCCGTGCGCTTTGCCTTTCTTTCCGTGGCGTGCTGGTGGGCGATCTTTTCCATCCCGGTCTTTCTCTTTGTCAAGGAACCGGGGGCCAAGGAGAGGACAGGTGCCTTCGATGCAGTTTCGGCAGGGCTGCGGCAGCTTGGGCACACGTTCCGGGAGATCCGCCATCTGAGAATGATCTTCCTTTTTCTCATCGCCTACTGGCTCTATATCGACGGTGTCGATACGATCATCAGAATGGCCCTCGATTACGGCATGTCCATCGGGTTCGAAACCAACGACCTCATTCTGGCGCTTCTCATTACCCAGTTCGTCGGGTTTCCTTCGGCCGTCGCCTTCGGCTATCTGGGGGGGAAAATAGGTACAAAGCGCGCCATTTACATTGCCATTGCTGTCTATATCGCCGTCACGATCTATGCCGCCTTCATGACGCATAAAAACGAATTTTACATCCTGGCGGTAGTCATCGGTATGGTTCAGGGAGGCATTCAGGCCCTGAGCCGGTCCTATTTCGCACGGATCATTCCCGTTGAAAAGTCGGCCGAGTTTTTCGGGTTTTATAATCTCATCGGCAAGTTTTCCGTTGTCATAGGACCGGTGTTTCTCGGCATCACCGCGCTGGTGGTACGCTCCATGGGATATTCGAGCATCTTCGCGTCGCGCATAAGCATCACCTCCATCGCCATCCTCTTTATTGCCGGAGGGGTGATGCTGCGCTTTGTCGATGAGCGGACCGGCAAGAAAGAGGCGCAGTATCTTTCGCGCACGGTCAGGTAGAGTGAAGACCCGTTGCCGTCCGTCATGGGGCAGGGGACGTTGAGAAGCCGATGAGATCGCCTTTTCTGTAAAGAAGGGAGCGCGGGGTCATGAACGAGAAATTCTTTTCCCTTAGCGATATTAAAAAGACCTACGAGTCGGTTCAGGAGCATATCAAAACACGGCAGCTGATTTTCCAGTATTCGGTCAATCAGGAGGACATTCGTGAAACCGCGCTTAACGGTCTGAACCTCTCTGAAGTGGATTCGGTGCTGGATCTCGGCTGTGCCTATGGTTTTTTTACGGAAAAACTCGCCGGTCGCCTGAAGGCACAGGCCTCCATTACCGGGGTTGACGTAATCGACAAGGCCAACAGCCGTCTCTTTCTTGCCGTCGTGCGGTCGATGGGATACAGGGGAGAATTTCTTGCCGGCAGCGCCGATTGCATCAGGGAGATGGCCCCGGAGCGCTTCGATCTGGTAGCGGCCAGCTATTCACTTTATTTTTTTCCCCATCTGATCGATCATATCGCACGCATTCTCAGACCCGGAGGCGTGTTTATCACTATCACCCATGCGGAGGCGTCGCTTCAGGAAGTGACCGCGCTGATTTCAGAATCCATGAGGGCCTCGGGCCTGGAAGCCCCGAAAGAACTTGCCATCGGCCGGCTTCTGCGGGTCTTTTCCCTGGAGAACGGGGAGGCGCAGTTGAGACCCTACTTCGGCGGGATAGAGAAGATCATCTTTGAAAACGATCTTGCCTTTCCCCATGAACACATAGAGGATTGCATCGACTATCTTTCGAAAAAGCGCACCCTGCTTTTCAAGGAACTTTTTGAAGCCGATCAGAGAAAAAGCGAAGAGGTGCTGTCGGTGTTTTACCACACTGTCCGCGAGCGTGCCCGTACCGGGGGCGCCGTAGTGATTACCAAGGATGATTGTGTGTTTCGATGTTATGACCCGCACCCGTGAAAGAGGTGATTCGTGAAAAAAAAGCGACGGTTCTGTGCGCACTGCGGAGGTATTCTCGCGCCACGGCATATGGAGGGGAAAACAAGAGAGTATTGCGTGCATTGTGACACCGTGTTTTATGAAAATCCTCTGCCTGCCGTAAGCGCCATTGTCGTCAACCACAAACGGGAACTTCTCCTTGTAAAGAGGGGAAACGATCCCTACCGAGGCATGTGGTGCCTTCCCATCGGATTTGCCGAATCGGGTGAGCACGTGCAGGATGCCGCACTCCGGGAGCTTCGCGAGGAAGCGGGCCTGCAGGGTGAGATCATCAGGCTTATCGATGTCGATACCGTGGAAAATGATGTTTACGGCAGTATGGCCATCATTACCTATGAGGTGAAACGCACAGGCGGGAAAGTGGCGCCGGGGGACGACGCCGTCGAAGCCCGGTTTGTGCCCATTCACGATCTTCCACCGCTGGCCTGGGAATCCAATACGAAGGCCGTTGAACGGTATCTGGCCCTGTATCGCGATGCCTGGGCCATCGCCGATTCCTATCGCCGGCTCTTTTCAGGCATGGAAGAGAATGAGCTGCCCGAGGTGACGCCGCAGGAAGAAAAATTATTTCTTTCCAATGTGATGGCACGGGTCATCGAGCGGCAGCGGGATGAGATCTCGCGCCACTGGATGGAGGACGTGAGGGAAATCGTGCCGGATATCCTGTCACACCTGAACCTTATGTCGGATGTGCACGACAGGGCCCTAGGAGAGGTGCAGAACCTGCTGAGAGGGAAGGGGGGCGATTTCGATTACCTCTATTTTCTTGATGCGGGGAAGCGGTTTCGCAACCTCGAGGCGCCCCTGCCCTGCATCCTCAACGCCATGGCCCTCAGCCGGAAATCGATCTGGACCCAGGCCATGAAACGACGTATTCTCGGATCACCTATACAGATTTACACGACCCTGGAGCTTAACAACCGGATCATTTTCGTGTACGATCGCATGAACTACCATCTGACTGTGGGTTATACTCAGTAGCAGACAGGTAATCAAAGAAATGGCAGTTTGGACTAATGGAATATCACGTTGATCATATCTCAAAAAGTATTACGCAGGTCAGGCAATATGTGATTGAGAATTGTCCCACAAATTCTTTCGTGGTGCGTGCGCGTAAGAGAAATTACATTGTCGATACCGGATTTGGATCCGAGTCCGCCGAGGCAATAATGAGGCACATTGATGATACAAAACCGTCGATTGTTATAAACACTCATTATCACTGGGATCATATCTGGGGCAATGGGTCCTTTCCTGGTTCAGACATTGTGGCACATTTACGAATAATTGAGAAAATTTCGCAACAATGGGATGGTATGCTGAAAGAGAATCGGGAATGTCGGCGGGGAACTGTGAAGAAGAGAGTGCCAAACGTGCTTATCGATTCGAAATTGATATTTCCCGAGGACGGTATTTTCATATTTCATGCGGAAGGTCATTCCGAAGATGGTATAAGCATATTCGTGGAAAATGAAAATATGCTTATTGTGGGGGATAACATCGGTGATAATGATGATCAGATACTGCCCGATCTTGAATCGGATCCGCTACGGTATAAGCGTGTATTGGAATCGTATCTGGACCTGAAGCCCCGCCTTATCCTGTCAGGTCACAATCAGCCGGTAGGAGCTGCATATATACTAAACGTCTTAAAAAAACTTTGTAAAGGGAGGTAAAGAATGGGTCAGGAAGTTAAAATTATGCCGTGCCTGGATATGCAGAACGGACGCGTTGTCAAGGGAGTTCATTTCGTGGATATTAAAGACGCCGGTGATCCGGTTGCATGCGCGCGCGCTTACTGCGACGCCGGCGCGGACGAGCTGGCGCTTCTGGACATTACCGCCACGGTGGAAGGAAGGGCCACCATGATAGACGTCGTGGCCCGTGTCGCCCGGGTCACGACGGTGCCCTTTACCGTCGGGGGCGGCATCTCCGATGTGAAATCTGCCGAACGGGTGCTGAGCGCGGGCGCCCACAAGGTCTCGATCAGCAGCGCCGCCTTTCGAAACCCGGAAATGATCAAAGAAATGGTCAAGGAGCTGGGCGCCGAGAAGGTGACGGTGGCCATCGACGTAGATCGCAATGTTTCTCTGCCTTCAGGCTATGAAGTATATATTGACGGGGGGCGAACAGCTACCGGTGCAGATGCGATCGAATGGGCAAAGCGCGTCGACGGATACGGGGTTCCGGTGATTCTTCCGACCAGCAAAGCGGGCGACGGTGTGCAGACCGGCTATGACCTGCCGGTAATCAAGGCGATTAAAGAAGCGGTGTCGGCCGAAGTGGTGGCCTCCGGCGGCGCGGGGAAACTGGAGCACTTTTATGCAGCGGTGGAAGCGGGTGCATCGATTCTGCTGGCCGCGTCGGTGTTCCATTTCGGGATCATCGGGATCAGCGAATTGAAGGACTATCTGCGCGGCAGAGGCGTTGCCGTCCGCTGAAGGGTGCGGAGAGAGGGACGGGCTGTCAATTATACGGCGAAAATAGATTTTTTACGAGGAGACTGCCATGGGTAGATATCACACGTTCAGACTGGCGGCAATCCAGGCGGCGCCGGTTTTTTTCGATCTGGAGGCTTCCACCGAGAAGGCCTGCAGTCTTATTGAGGAGGCGGGAACGAAAGGGGCAACCATCGCCGCTTTCGGTGAAACATGGCTTCCGGGCTATCCTTTTTTTGTGTGGGGATCAGGTAAGGATCACCGATTGCAGTGGAGAGCCGCAGCGGATTACCTGACGAATTCGGCGGAAATACCGAGTCCTACCACTGATCGATTATGCAGTGCAGCGAAACGTGCAGGTATCGATGTGGTGATCGGCATGGTGGAGCGCGACGCACATTCTCAGGGTACGGTCTACTGCACGCTCCTGTTCATAAGTCGTGATGGAACGATTCTGGGCAGGCACCGCAAACTGAAGCCGACACACCGGGAACGGACAATCTGGGGCGAGGGTGACGCAACGGGCCTCACGGTATACCCTCGGCCCTATGGAAGAATCAGCGGTCTGAACTGCTGGGAGCACAATATGGTGCTGCCCGGATATGTCCTCATGTCCCAGGGGACACAGGTGCATGTGGCGGCCTGGCCGGGCGCCGAGCCGAAGGCGCCGGCACCCCCCAATCCCATGTGGGCCCGCCAGCTCCTGCTTTCACGCGCCTTTGCCTCGCAGGCGGCGGCCTATGTTATCCTGGTGGGCGGCTTGAATTCGCCCGATGCCGTGCCTGACGACTACAAGGAACTGGCTGCCCGCTATCGGGGGGACAGTTACATCATCGATCCACGAGGCGAAGTAATCGCCGGTCCCGCCGAGGGGGAAACAATTCTCATGGCCGAAGGTTCCACGGAACAGATCCTGGCGGCGAAATCGGCCTTTGATATCGCAGGACATTACGCCCGTCCGGATATTTTTCAATTGAGGGTCAACCGCAAGCCCTACCGGAAGGTGATTGAAATGTCAGAGCAGGACGATGCCGCCACGGATCTGTTGTAACATTACAGCATCTCAATGATAAACGCGTGGGCCGGTCCACCGCTTGCACAGAGGGAGGCGCATCCGAATTTCTTCCCCTGGCGTTTCAGTTCGTTCATCATGGTGACGATCAGACGGGCGCCGGTCGCTCCGACGGGGTGTCCCATGCTGATGCCGGAACCGACGGCGTTGATTTTCTCCACATCGATGTTGAACTCGCGGTTGCAGCCGATCACCTGCGCGGCAAAGGCTTCATTGAACTCGAAGTAATCGATGTCTTCCAGCTTCATATTGGCGAATTTCAAGGCATTTTTCGTTGCCGGAACGACACCCATGCCCATAATGCGGGGTTCGACCGAACCGGGCGCCGACGCGACCACTCGGGCGATGGGGGTGATGCCCAGTTCTTTTGCCTTGTCGGCGGCCATCAAAATCAGGCTGGAACCGGCGTCGTTGAGACCCGACGCATTGCCCGCCGTGACCGTGCCGTCCTTTTTGAAGGCCGGTCTGAGCTTGCTCAACACTTCCAGACTGGTGTCGGGTCGGGGATGTTCATCCCTGTCAAAAATGGCCGTCCCCTTTCTGACCTTGATCTCGACGGGAATGATTTCATCGTTGAACAATCCCTTTTCAATCGCGGCACAGGCGCGCTGATGACTCATGAGCGCCCACTCATCCTGTTCCTTGCGGGAAATGCCATAGTGATCGGCAATGTTGTCCGCCGTGATTCCCATGTGATAGCCCAGAAGTACGTCCACCAGGCCGCCGATCATCAGGCTGTCCTGAATCTGCTCGCTGTCGTTGAGACGATATCCCTTGCGGGCGCCGAAAAGCAGATAGGGAGCGTTGCTCATGCTTTCCACGCCGACCACGGCGCCGATGTCGACTTTGCCCAGCATGATTTCCTGGGAGAGCACTTCGGCGGCGCGCATCGATGAGGCGCACTGCTGGTGTACCGTAAAGGCAAAAGATTCGATGGGAAGTTCCGCTCCCATGGCAATGTGACGGGCGGTGTTTCCGGGAGCGCCGGCCTGGTTGACATGGCCGCAGATCACTTCCTGAATAAGGTTTTTGTCGATACCTGCTTTATCGATCGCACCGCTCAGCGCAATAATGCCCAACTGCACGGCATTGAGACCGGAAAGCGATCCCTGAAAATCACCGATTGCCGTTCTGGCGCCACTGACAATAACTACATCTCTCATAATTTTCCTTCTCCTATTTTTTTATTGTTCTATTGTAATAGCTGACTGATAGGTGTATGCATTCGAAAAAAACTTTGCGTTTTTATCAATAATTGCTGCGCTATGCAAGCAATGAATGTATGATGATTCGTAAAAAGCAGCCATTATGCCGGCAGGTCGGCAGTATAATGGAAAGCAACTCACCGTAGGTTTAAAAAGGATGTGTGATCACAATGGAGAACAGTCGGTGCGACGATGACAGACACTACATGGCGGAGGCGGAACTGACCTATTTTGACAAATCCCGCCGCACCTTTCTCAAGGTAAGCGGTCTTGCCGTTGCCGGTCTTTTCCTGCCGCAGGCATTCCCGGGGCTTACACAGGCAGGGGATGGTGTACGGACTGTGGACATTGTCGAGGCCGTCGCCTGGGGGCTTCAGGATGCCGGGGCAAGGACAGTAACCAGCGTTCCCGCCACGGGAGTTGCCGCACTTTTCGATGCCTGTCACCGGCTCACCGGAAAAAATCCTCCCTATGCGTTCAATGAGGAGCTGGCCTATACCATGGCCTGCGGCGCCGCATTGGCGGGAACGCGTGCAGCGACGATAATCAAATCCCACGGCTTTGCAAAGGCGGCAAACAGCGTGATCGATTCTCTGACGCTCGGCACGACGGCCGGTTTCGTTGCCGTGGTGATAGATGATCCCCTGGGCGCCCACTCCGACAGTGTGTTCGATCTCGGCATGTTTCTGAAAGGGACGGGCATTCCCTTTAAAAGAGCGGAAATCGGCACTGTTTACCAAGCCCTCATCGAAAGTTTTTTGTGGTCGGAGGAACTCAGGACCCCGGTGGCCCTGTTGCTTGATTCGAGACTGATGTCGAAGCATACCGTCTGTATGCGACGGCCCCTTGCGCCTCCTAGGGCTCACTACAAACGGGATCCCATGCGTCATGTCCTCTGCCCTCCGCTTGCCGTGTATCAGCAAAAGGTGTATGAAACACGGCGTGCCCGAGGCGACTGGCGAAATGTCCCAAAACCCGTCATGCCGCCCATTCCTGAGGGGCTGCCCCCCGCATGGCGGTCGGCGGCTGCCCAGTATGTTCCGCTCTTCGATGTCTTTCAGGAACTGCGCCCGCAGATTCCCTTCGTCTGCGGCGACACGGGACTTTCCAGCCTCTTCGCCTTTGCTCCCTATGCCTGCGTCGATGCCTGCAGCTATTACGGGGGGAGCCTTCCCATGGCGATCGGCGCGCATCTCGGGGGAATTGATCGACCCTGGGCCGTCACGGGCGATTACGCCTTTCTCGCTGCGGGCCATATGGGCCTGATCGAGGCCATGGCGCGGCGGGTTCCTTTAAAGGTGCTGGTGGTGGAAAACGGGTGCGCCATGGCGACGGGAGGTCAGCCGATTCCGGAGGGAATATTCGAACAGGTGCTGTCCGGCTGGGGTGCTTTTGTCAGCAGGATTGAAGACCCCCGTAATGCCGCCGAGGTGAGGCGCCTGCTTGATCGGGCGCTGCATTCCGAGAGGATTGAAATAGTGGTGGCGCGCATGCGCGGTTGAAGGAGAAGAAAAGAGGCAAATCGGTGCAGCAAACGGTATACATAATAATGGCACTGACCTCCGCGCTCATTTCCGCGGTGGCCGCATGGTACGTGTGGCAGCGACGCAGATCTGCAGGCGCGAAGTCCTTTTCACTGTTCATGTTGTCCCTGGCCATATGGTCATTCGGCTATGCCATGGAACTGGCGGGAACCGAGCTGGGGACCATGCGCTTCTGGTTGAGGTTTGAATACCTGGGCATTGCCTTCCTGCCGTTTTGGGGCATCTGCTTCGCCTTGCAGTATGCCGGTCATACCGCCGTGCTGACGAGGCGTATGATTGTTGTTCTCTTAATTATTCCTCTGATTACCCTTCTCTTGAACTGGACGACGGAAACGCATGGGCTTTTTTACCGGGCAATTTCTCTGGACAGGAGTGGCGGGATAACGGTTTTGGCCCTGGAAAAAGGGATCTGGTACTGGGTGCATATCGTGTACATTTATGGCGCGTATGTCCTTATGGCCGCGCTGTTGTTGCGTATGTTCCGGCTCAGGGGGAAACTCTATCGCCGCCAGGCATTTATCGTTGTCTTCGCTATGGCGCCCCCTCTTGTAGGCAATCTGCTCTATCTCACAGACCTGTCGCCCTTTCCCAACCTGGATCTTTCTCCACTGATCTTTACTGTGACGGGTATCCTGATAATCTGGGCGCTGTACCGGTATCTCCTGTTGCAGGTGGTGCCGGTTGCAAGAGATATGCTTGTCGAACGAATGAACGACGGTGTGCTGGTGCTGGACGACGCCGGATGCATCGTGGACGTCAATCCCGCTGCCCTGAAACTGATGCGAATGGAGAGATCCTCCCCGATAGGGCGGCATCTTGACGCCCTATTCCCTCAGTGGGTGGAAATGCTCGTACGTGACGACGGTGACGGTGAAAAGGAGCGGCAGGAAAAGCTCGAGAGAGGGGATGCCGTTCAATATCTCGATGTGCGCAGCATCGGATTGATGGATGCGCGGGAACAGGAAGCAGGAACGCTTATCATCATCCGCGATGTCACTGTCAAAAAACAACTGGAGGAACAGCGAGAAGCTCTGGTCGTGGATCTTCAGAATGCATTGACACAGGTAAAAACCCTCAGCGGATTGATTCCTATTTGCGCACACTGCAAAAAAATTCGGGATGACAGCGGCTATTGGCATCAAATTGAGGCCTATGTGCGCGATCATTCGGAAGCAGATTTCAGCCACAGCCTCTGTCCGGACTGCTGCAAGGTGCTGTACCCGGAACTTTTCGATAAAGAAGAACCCGATGACGGCGTCTGAAAGGAGACGGTGAAGAAATTGATGTGCCGCGGTTCTAAAAGACCTGCCGCCGAAGGGGGTGGAATAATCAAATCCTCAGAGGCAACTCACAATTTTGCGTCGAGGAATCGCGGCGACGAAGCACGCCTTGAAGCGCCTGCATAGGGCGACAGATCCTCCTTTTTCCTGCCGCTGCGCGACAGTTCATTTCTGAAATAACGGCGGGCAAGATTCATCGACGCCTCGCAGTCCTCCGTCAGTTCGGTGGCCTTAAGGGCGGTTGTTTTCATGGATTCGAAGAGCGCTGCCAGTTCCCCCTTCCGGGAATCCGGCAGGAAGGAGAACACCGAGGCGCCTCCCAGGATAGCGATACGCTTGTCGATGCGTTCAATTGCCGAGATGAGCCGTTGCCGTTTGCCGATGAGGTGGGTAATCTCGTCCACATCGAGGATCTCTGTTTTTCTTACGAGGCGCTCCGTGTAGGCAAGGAACTCTTCCAGAAAATCCCTTTTCCTGACGATCAGATGCATGAGGTTTTCGGAATTCTGAGCCATGGTGTCCATAGGTCAAGCCCCGATGCTGCCGGAGAGTATCTGTCGTACCTCTCCTGTTCCTTTGTTTCTTACGGGCATGACCGTTTCGTGATCGCCCTTTTGCGAAGGGAACGATATCTCTCTCCAGGAGGACAGCAGTTCTTCAAATATGCCGATTGCCTCATCGAAGACCGTCATGTCCTTCTTCAGATCGCCCTCCATGGTGCGGCGGAGAATGTAATTGTAGAGCGCATCCAGTCCGCGCGCAATATCGCCCCCCTTCTCCATGTCGAGCGACTGGATGAGGAATACCACAATATCATGCGCCTTGGTCAGGGACTGTCCCTTTGTTTCGTAGTCATTCAACTCATAGGCGGTGCGGGCGCATCTCAGGTTTTTGATCACCCCTTCGTAGCACATGACGATCAGCTTTTGCGGATCGGCGGTGACTACGTGCGTCTGCCGGTATGCATTGACTCCTTTTCCGTACATATATGCCTCCTTTTCCTGTGTACTCAGATACATTCATTAACAGAGCGGTCATTACCCTGTAGAAATATCCTCTTTACGTCAGTTGCCGCTAAAGTCAAAGAGCGTGGAGATCTGACTTGAAAGCCAGGAACTTTGACTCTGGATCTCACTGATAGCCAGTTCCATGGCGACAAAACGATTGATCATCGTTTGCATTTTTTGGTTCAGAAGTTCCGTCATGCGATCGATCTGGTCCTCAAAAGATTCGATACTCGTGCTGAGTGACTCCTTTTTGAAGACCACATACCCATCGATGGGGTCGGTAATATTCCTGAGCACCCGGCTGAAGAGTTCGGCAACGCCCGTGGTAAGCCGTACGGTTCCCGCATCGATGTCGGCGTCGGTTCCCCCATACTTCACACTGATGCCTTCCGTTGCGCCAGATTCCGATGTCAGAATCTGTCCCGACCCGGAAGCGGGGTCTCCGTTGATGGCGCCCACCACATCGAGACCGTTTGCGGCGCCTCCCGTAAGCCCCAGCGTCAGGTCATGAGCGACCATCGATTCTGCATCAAAAAGACCGAGATCAAGGTCAGATGTGGCCCCCTCATTGTTGCAGGTCAGCGTCAGCGAGAGGGTGCCCTCTCCCGTTTCCATGTCTTCCACCACGATTTTCCCGTCTTCGATGCGGGTGTCCACCGATCCTCCGGCGGCGGTAAAGGCGGCTTCAATCGCCGTAAGCAGGCTGTCCACATCTTTGTAACTGCCCGCACCGTAGATGCTGTAGCTCTGTGGTCCTACGTCCGTGCCGTCATGGGTGGTCCCGGCGATGGTAATGGTGTCTGTTTCTTCCACCTGTGCGCCGAAAAGCCCGTCCCAGGTCGTGGAACCATCGGCCAGTATCTGCCCCGACGATGCTGCCGTCGTCAATGCTGAATCCGAGAGAGCGATTTCCCGGTAATCCGTCGCGCCGGTCTGCGAAAGGGTAAAGCCGAGGCTGCTGCCGTAATAGTCGTGGGTAAGCACAAGGTGACCACTGCCGTCGTCCGATGCGGTCACGGGGACCGCCCAGCGTCCCTCCCGGCTGCCGTCCCCTGCGTCCGGTGTGGCATCCACGGAACCGAAGGTCAGTTGATGGGCGTCGGAATAGTCGAAGGAGATGCTGAGTCGACTTGCCCCTTCAAAGGTATCGGTGATGACGATACGGCCGGACGCGTCGACAGATGCGCTTACCGCGCCGCCGAAGGCCGATTCGATGGCCGAAAGCAACCCCTGGACAGTATCGGAGGATGCATCGTCAAGGGCATAGGCGCCGGAGATGGACTGACCGGACCGGTTCGTGCCTGAAAATGCGATAACATCGCCGTCATGGAGGTTGGCCGAGTTGCCTCCGACATACACCTCGTCCCAGGCGGTCTGCGCGGTCATGGCGCTGCTCTGTCCCGTTCCTTCGTAGAGGCGCACGGCGCCGACCAGGGTTTCCGTCACATTCCTGTCCGTTTCGGTATTAATCGCCTCGATTATCTCGTCAAGACTCATCCCCGCGGTCAATGCCACCTGTGCCGTGTTCCCCGATTCGGTGATGGAAAGAGTTATATTTTCCGAAAGTCCCCCTGAAAGATCGACGCTTCCCGTGCGGGTCGCCTGTGAGGCTGCCTGATCGATATGTACGGTATAGTCTCCGGCGGTGCTTTCGGCGCCGGAGGAGATGTACTCCAGGTCCGAACCTGTGGCAGTGCCGTTCGCCGCGAAGAGCAGTTTTATGTCGTTGAAGTTGGTTTCCAGATATTCCGTCAGGGTGTCCGAATCGACGGAAAGCAGACCGTCTTTGTCAACATTGATGCCGGCGAGGCCCAGGATGGAGAACTCCGACGATACGCCCCAGACGGTCTCAAGAAGGGTGGTCGTCAGGTCCGACTTCACTGATGAAAGGGTGCCGTCGCCGAAGAGAATCCCCCCCGTGGCTTTTTCTTCCGTATCGTAGGACTGCTGGGCTTGTATGTAGGACATGACGCTGTTGTAACTGCTGACGAAGGTGCTGATTCTGGATTTGACGGCGTTCAGATTCCTGATGACATCAAGAGAAACGGTCGTTTCCGTATCCGCTTTCAGAAGATCGATGGTCACGCCGCTGATGGCGTCGGTGATGGAATTGTTGGAACTGGTCACCTCCACGCCGTCTATGGTAATCGACGCGTCGCCTCCCGCGACGACCTCCCGCGCCCTCAGAGAGGCGGCCGTTCCCATGTCGCCGTCACTTTCGAAGGACAGGGTGGTTTCTTCCGATCCGCCGGAGTTTTTGACTGATATCCGGACCGCCAGCGTACTGTCGTCCGATCCGTTGTCGACCACGCGGATCTTCCCGTCGCCGGTCACCGATGCCGTCACGTTGCCGAAGAGGCTATCGATGGTGTCGAGGAGATCTCGCACCGTGGTGGTATCGGAAAACACAAGGCTGGTATCGGGGAGGCCGGTCGTGGTCCCGTCGGTTCTTGTGCCGTTCAGGTAGAGGTAATCGCCGGCCGCGTAGCCGGTGTACCCGTCGATCGCGCTGATGAGGGTATCCTCGGTGATTGCCTCGCCGGCCGACGTGTTCTCGATATCGCCCTCGACGCCCATTACATCGGAAAGCCCCCCCCGTATGATGCCCAGTGTTTCCAGAATATTGTGCTCATCGGTGTAGGTGTTGGCGCCGCCCTCGATGAACAGGCGATAGGTCACCTCGTTGTCGACCGTTTCACTGACCACCGATGCATCGATGCCGGCAGCAACGAATTTCTGGGCGATCGTCGTAAGGGTATCCGTGGCGAGATCTATTGCGGCAATGCCGGCGCCGTTGATCACGATGCCGTTTTCCGACGAGGTTCGTGCGTCGTTAAGGCCGAGGAGTGTCTGGACGGCGACCACGGAACTGGTAAAGCAGTCGCTCCTGTCGCCCCCGGTGAGATGATTTTTGGCGACCCGGGAGGTGTCGGTGAAACCGAGGGCGTTCAATATGTCGCCGGCGCTGCCGTTCAAAAGGCTGATCCCATCGGCGCCGGTGGCATCACTTGTCAGCGACAGCCGGTAGTCGCTTTCTCCATACCTGACAATGCCGGCGGTCACACCGCTGGGGGTGCTTCCACTGTTCGCATTGTTGATGCTGTCCCTGATATCGGTAAGACTGTCGCCGGCGTCGATCGTGATGGTGACGCCGTTGATGATGATGTCGCCGGCGCAGGCCGTCCCCAGTGCATCGGAGAGGCTGGTGAAGGCGTTCGACGAAAGCCGCTGGGCCGAGGCCTTTTCCTCGACCACGATGGAGTAGGCGCCCACGGCCGCCGACGACGAAGTGGTCACCGAGATAAGGTCCGACGCCTTGACGGTGGCGCTGTCGGAGGTCATATTTGTGCTGAAACTCATAAAGTCGTCGGGATCGCTTAAATTCTCCGCCGTTGTTTTCAGTGCGAGGAGCTTCGTATTGAAGGACTGCCACTCTGAAAGCTTCGATTCATACTCGCTTTTCTTGTGCTCAACGATCGTAACGCGCCGGCTGTCGATGGCAATGAGCTGATCGATCATGGAACGCCAGTCGAAACCGCTGGAAAGACCGCTTATGAGATTCGTACTTGACATGCGCATGCCCTGATGAGGTTATGGGTTATAGGTTTTGGGTTAAAAAAATGACGCTTCCCACGTCTCTTGCTCTTCCTACTTTTCTTACTTCCTAAGATAATTATCGGAAAAATGTTCCCAATCTTTAATTCATTTTCTCCGGTAAGCAAAAAACCGGCCAAAAAAAGGCCGCGCCGGAAAGGCGCGGCCCTGGTGGTGAGACTGTTCCGGAAAGACGATGCCCTTCTTTCCGCTGTGATCCTACCCGAGGAGCGAAAGAACCGCCTGCGGGGCGGAGTTTGCCTGGGCGAGCATGGCCGTGCCGGCCTGCATCAGGATCTGGTTCTTCGTGAAGCTTGTCATCTCCGCGGCCATATCCACGTCGCGGATCACCGATTCCGCCGCCTGGACGTTTTCAATCATGCTGGACAAGTTGGCCGAGGCGTAGCTGAGGCGGTTCATATAGGCGCCCACGTCGCCTCTGCTGGACGACAGTGTGTCGATGGCGCTGTCGATAGTGGTCAGCGCCGTCTGTGCGCCCGACTGTGTCGAAAGCATGTCACTGGTGAGACCCAGTGCGGATGCCTGTACATCGTCCAGACTGATGCTCAACTGGTTGTCGCTGGCGTTCTCAGAACCGATCTGGAAGTCAAGGGACGTACCGGCAGTCCCCGCCGTGGTGATGGTCAGGCCGTCGAGGTCGTTGGTATCCCATTCGGCGTCGAGGGTGAAGGAGATGCCCAGATTGGTGAAGTCGACAGCGCTCCCCGCCGTGGCTGCCACGGACTGGTTGGTGCCGTCGGCGCCGGTGAGGACGATGTTGCTGCCGGAAGTGGAGAATGTCCAGGCCTGGGCCGTGGTGCCGGCATCGACGCTGACCGAGGAAATGCCGAGTTTGTCGAAGGCGATGGTGTCGCCATCGGCAGCCGTGGTGTCGGTGACGGTCCCGGCGATGACCAGATCGGACTGATCTTCGCCCATGCCGGCGACGGTGATCGTCCCTTCACCGGTGTTGACGGTGGCGGTGAACTGCATGCCGTTGCCGTTGGAGAGCACCAGACCCGATGCCGTGCCGTCTTTTGCGATGGTCCAGGTGTTGGCGCTGTCTTCCAGGTTTTCAATGGATGAATCCAGCGTACCGGTGATGCCGGTAACGGCGGTGAGCTGACCGGTGGCGGTGGCGCCGAACCATGCGCCGCTCTCACCGACTGCCGTGGCATCGGAACCGTGAGAGGCATCGGCCACGGTTCCCGTCATGGTGCCCGCCGCCAGGTTGCCCGTGAGCAGATCCGTGCCGGCGTAGTTGGTGCTGGTGGCGATTCTGTCTAATTCGGAGATGAGCTGATTCGCTTCGTCATTGATCTTGTCGATATTCGACCCGGCGTTACCGGAAGCCGCCTGTGTGGACAGCTCCTTCAGACGGGTAAGGATGTTTCCCATCTGATCCAGCGAACCTTCAGCCACCTGAAGAAGAGAGTTCGCCTCGGAGGTGTTTCTGCTTGCCACCTTGTAGCTGGCGATGTCGGCCCTGAACGACTGGGAGATGGCCAGCCCCGCCGCGTCGTCGGCGGCCTTGTTGATGCGGAAGCCCGAAGAAAGTTTTTCCAGCGATTTGGAGAGAGCCGCATCGGATGCGCTCAACTGACGGTGTGCGTTCATTGCCGCGATATTGTTTTGAATTCTTAAACCCATGATCTATCCTCCCTGATAGTGTGGCGCCGCCGGCGTCCATGCCGTGCGGTAGTTTAAATAGTAATGTAATGAACGAATGGTTACTTTTTTTCTGTAAGTAAAGACGCTCCCTCAATCCTGCCTTCGCCGTTCACCTCCTTTCTCAAAGTTGACTCTACTATCGGCAGGAGGGAGAAATAGCTTTAGCCATTTTTTCGATGTGTATGGTTTTTGTAATATGGTGTGTCTTTTTGGGGACTGCAGGAAGTGCGCTATGTTCTATGTTCTATGTTACGTTGTAACTACATTTCTATTGTGCTGAAGTGTCAAAGAGAGGGGAATGGTCCATGAGATTCTGAGATTCCCTTTTCACGAAGCCGGTTACGTGAATTAAGGAGTGTCCGAATGGCGGGACTTTTGACTCTCGATGTCAATGAGTCGTGCCGAAATGCGTTGGGCAATTGCGTCGCCGGGAATATTCTTCCCCCTCAGGTTGTTTCCGATACCGGCAAATAATGCCGCCAGGTCGGCAAAGGAGGCGATGGTGACATCCCTGGGGAGTGAGAGCGTGCGAAGCATCTCGTCGCAGTGCCGGACTACCTCTTCGATGCGTCCCTCGGCGAGGAGCAGCAGGGCCGCCTGGAGTCGGGCCTCGATATGTCCCTCATCCATTTCAGATACCGCGGTGTAGAGAGCGAGAGCGCTTTCCGCATCGCCGTAGCGCTGGGCGAAGTCGGCAAGTTCCATGCACCAGGAAAGGGAAAGGTCCGCCATGGCCAGGGCTTCGGTACGCATTCCTGCAGCGCGCATCCTGTCCCTTTTAAGAATTCCGATCTTGAAAAGGGCCTCTACCACTCTCGAGTCTTGTGTGCCGTCGGCAAGGGTGTAGGCCTGTTCCAGATAGGGCAGGGCCGAATCGATGCGGCCCGCGCTTATCAGGGCCAGTCCCGCGTGACGGGACACTGCGCCTCTGTCGGCGGCGCAGTTGAGTGCGCCGCGGAAGAGCCTTTCGGCCTCATCTATGTTTCCCCGCTTCAGATGCGCCGATCCCATCCAGCCGTATATTTTCCAGGCATCGCCGTAAGTGGCCACATGTACCATTTCGGATGTGCCGGCGCCGTTACGGTAGCGGTTGAGGTGCTCCTGGTACCGGGTTCCGTAGTCCAGGACGGATGCCCAGTTCTTCTCTTCAAAGGCGATCATGGTGCGGGCCGCCAGGACGTCGATCTGGTCCCCGAAGCGCTCGCATGCCCTTGCACAATAACGTTTCGCCTCATCGAGGCGTTTTGAGAGGATCAGCGCCCGGATCACGTCGTAGTAGGCCCGTACATAGGTTTTGTTGGTGATATTCTCGGATTCCACCAGATCCACCGCAATCATGCCTTCCTTCAGGGATTCCTCGAACAGATCGAGCGATGCGTAGGAGGAGCTGAGGTACATGTGGGCGGCGGCGGAGGTGGGATTTTCGGCGATCTGTTTTTTTAAGAGTGCGGCGGTGCGCTGGAATTTCTTCTCGGCCATGCCGCGCCCTTTGTCGTATCCGTAGTGGATGATGCGGTTGAGCGAGCCGCCGGGCTGTGAAAATCCCGTCAGATTGTTGTGGACGATTCCCTCATATCGGATGGCGCCGTTATTCAGAAAAAGACGAATCGAATCATTGCAGACGGTTTCTTGCCCTTGGGACATCATGTTTTCCACCTTCATGACCAGCGAGTCCATTCCTTTTGTATCGGCCAGGGTGATTTCGTCTCTGAGGCTTCGCACTGCCGCGGGTGCCAGCACCTCGTCGGCATCGATGATGAAGATCCATCGTCCCCGGGCGTAAGCGATGGACTGATTGCGATGGAGGCTGAAATTGTGCTCCCAGGGGTGATGAAACAGGCGGGCGCCGAAGGCCTGGGCAATCTCCATAGTGCGGTCGGTCGATCCCGTATCGACGATGACCAGTTCATCAACATGATCCCTGATGCTCTCGAGACAACCCGAAAGCATCGCCTCCTCGTTTTTTACCATCATGCAGGCGGACAGCAGGATGGCGGTGTTTTCTTGATGCCCTCTTTCGCTGTGATGTCCGCTGTCGGTAAGTACACTCACCATGTGCGCCCTTTCATGTCGTGATGTGTGTGGAATTGCAAACCCATCAACCTGATGAAGCAAGATCAGTGCCAGAAACGGCACCGGAGTTGTCCGGTCGTTCGATCGAAGGATGCGCAGGCATGATAATTGCTAAACGTGAGAAGGCAGAGATGCCGGTGAGTGAGTTTCTGCGAAAGCGGACAGGATGGCGTGATCATTTTCGATGCCTCCTATCGCGGGCAGGTGAGGAGTGGATGCATTGAATTTACAAGCAGATATCGAGCAGGGCGAGTATTTGTATGAGGAGGGGCGTATCGAGGAGGCGGAAACCCTCTTTGCCGCGCTGTTGAAACGAGCACCCGACGACTGCCGAATCCTGAATAACCTTGGTGTTGCAGCCTTTGCCCGGGAGGATATTGCCCAGTCACTTCACTATTTTATGAAGGTGCTTCAAATCGATCCCTCCAGCAGGGATGCCCTTGCAAATATAGCGGATATCTTCAAAACCGGCCCACAGAGAAAGGAATTGCATGCGTTGCTGAGAGCGTCCATGGCTGTGCATGCAGCCCCCCTCGGAGCGCCCGGTGAGGACGCCGACATTCTTGCGGGCAAAAAAATCATCCACTGCCCCTTCGAGATAGCCGGCAACATGGCGAGGATCACGCGGTATCTCAGGGCCCGGGGGGTGCATGCCGTGAGTGCGAACTATTATGATTCCTGGCTGCAATATCAATGCGACATCAACTTGAACATCAACAGTCTGCCCCAGGAGAAAAAGGGGGCGGCGATCGATGCCTTCGCCCGTCAAACAATTGACGAGTATGACATATTTCATTTTCATTTTGCCCACTCACTCTATCCGGACCTGCGCGATCTGGAGGAACTGAGACGCAGGGATAAAAAAATACTCTTTTCCTTCTGGGGGAGCGACATGCGGGGGCCCGAATGCCTGCTCTACAACACGGCAAAGTTTCTCGGCTACGATCCGCCCCCGCCCTATACCTTTACTTTCAAACACTACGTCGCGCACAAGACGATAAACCGCTATGCCCATGTAATGCTGGGAGATCCCTATATCCCCCGTTCGCTGATGATATACGGTCTCATCGACCCTCTTGAGTGGACCCTTGAGGAAAAGCAGCGGCTTATCGAAAAAAATCTTGTCGACAAGGATCCCGGAAAGACCTATTTCCTGCACGCTCCCTCAACGGGCTGGAAAAAAGGGACCAAGATCATTGTCGAATTGCTGGAAGAGTGCAAAAACGAGGGGATGCCCATTGAGCTTATCTATGTAAGCGGGATGCCGACGGCGAAGGCCAAAGAGAAGTACGCCTATGCCGATTTTGCCATCGATCAGATCGCCGGCGGCACCTTCGGTCTTTTCGGAAACGAGATGATGTGCTGGGAGATTCCCGTACTGGTCTATCAGGGGAGCGAGTGGGAGGAACGGCGCAATTATCCGCCGATCATCAATATAGTGAAGGGCGTCTTTAAAGACACGATCATGGATTGCATCGCAATGAAACGCGATGGCCGTTATGAGGAACTGGGCAGAAAATCGAGGGAATGGGTGCTTGCCAATACCGATATCGGCGTCAACCTGCCGAGGTTTCTCGATCTCTACAGGACGCTTGCGGCCGGGAAGGAAATTCCCCACTTCTGCAACAGGGAGTGGTACCGGCAGGAAGAGATGTTGCAGAGGGGAGTCAAATCGGATTTTTACCGATACATGATTCAGGAAAATATCTTCGATCAACTGGGGATTACCCTCAGTGATTATGATAGACGGCTGTATGCATGAGGAATCTTTAGATGTGCGGAATCGCAGGCTTATATCACATGATGCGCAGAGAGGTCCCCGCCCATTGCCTGAAAAAAATGTGCGATGTCATGGGGCACAGGGGACCCGATGATGAAGGGTATGTCTACTTTCATGTGCGGAATGCGCCCTATGAGGATGAAGGATACTGGGTGGAGAGGGGGAAGGACATGCACGACATCCCCGACCGGGCAGCCTGGCGCGAGCATTTTAACGGGAACGGCCATTTCAATCTTGCCCTGGGGCATCGCCGTCTATCCGTCATCGACCTCACCTCCTACGCCCACCAGCCCATGTCGAACCGGACCAACGGACGGTGGATTACCTACAACGGGGAGATTTACAATTTCAGGGAACTTCGCCGCGAATTGCAGGAGAAGGGACACTATTTCTTTTCGCAGTCCGATACGGAAGTCATTATTCACCTCTATGAAGAGTATGGTGAAAAGGCGGTGGAACGCCTGAACGGTATTTTTGCCTTTGCCCTCTGGGACGGGAAAAAAAACAAGCTGATTCTTGGACGTGACCGTTATGGGGCAAAGCCCCTTTATTATACCGTTCGAAACGAAGTCCTTGCATTTGCTTCGGAAGTGAAGGCATTGCTGCAGGTCGAAGGGATCAATGCATCGCTGGATCTGCATGCCCTGTGCGATTATTTCACTTTTCAAAACACCTTCGGGGATCGGACCCTCTTTAAAGACATCGCCATGCTGGAGCCCGGGTATTATATCGTGGTAGAGGGCAGTACTGTCAGAAAGGAACAGTATTGGGATTTTTCCTTTGAGGATTCAGAGGACAGGGGCGAAGCCCATTACGTGCATACGCTCAGGGAGCTGCTGGAACGGACCGTGGAACGGCAGCTCGTGTCGGATGTCCCCGTGGGCAGCTACCTTTCGGGTGGTCTCGATTCCAGCACCATTGCCGCCTTTGCCTCGAAGTTCATCCCCCGCCTCATGACCTTCACGGGCGGCTTCGATGTGGCCACGGCGGTGAGCCTGGAAAACTTCTTTGATGAACGGGACAAAGCGGAGCTCCTTTCCAGTCACTTCGGGACGGAACACTACCAGATGGTCATTCATGCGGGAGACCTCCAGTGGGCGATGCCCCGGGTCATATGGCACATGGAAGACCTTCGGGTCGGCATGTCCTACCCCCACTACTACCTGTCGCAGCTTGCAAGCAAGTTCGTCAAGGTGGTGCTGGCGGGACCTGGCGGCGATGAAACCCTGGGAGGCTATCCCTGGCGGTACCGTATGATCGAAGAGTGCCGGAGCTGCGACGAGTTTGAAAAAATATCGTACCGGTATTGGTCCCGTCTTGTTGCCGATGAGGATAAGAGGGATTTTTTCAGCGCCGATGTGCACGGAGAGTTGGGGGACTATTCCTCGTTCCAGTCGCTGCAGCGGGTCATTCAGCGCGACGGAAACAACAACTTCCTGAAAAAGGCGCTGTACTTCGATGCCAAGACCTTTCTTCACGGCATTCTGGTCATTGAAGACAAGCTGAGCATGGCCCATTCCCTGGAATCGAGGGTGCCCTTTCTTGACAATGAACTGGTGGATTTCACTTCAAAGATCCCGGTGAAATATCTCATCGACAGATCCTGGATTTCCGGCGCCGGCGACGATATCAATCTGTCAGGCAAGTATGTGCTCCGCCGATCCATGGAAGGCGTGCTTCCCGATGAGATCATAAAAAACCGCAAGCAGGGATTCAGTGCTCCCGATCAGTCATGGTATATGCAGCAGCTCGTTGACTACATCCGGTCGATTATCCTTTCGGACAGGGCGCTTGACCGGGGATATTTCAGAAAAAATTTTCTTGAGACTGTTCTTGACCAGCATACGCGGGGAAAGGCCAATCATCGCCTGCTGATCTGGTCGCTTCTCTCCTTCGAGTGGTGGAACAGAATCTTCATCGATGGTGAACGGCATGTATAACGGATCAACTCCTCTATCTCAATCGGGGCTGCATGCTCCGGAAGATTTTCCTTATGTTCCAACAGTTCCCGCGTTTCCTCGCCGTGTCACTGTGGAGCTGACCAACCACTGCAACCTGAACTGCAGCATGTGTCCGAGACGCTACATGTCAGGTCCCAAAGGATTTATGGCGGTTCCCCTTTTTACCCGAATCATCGATGAGATGGCAGCGCATCCCGGTACCGTGCTGGTGCCTTTTTTCCGGGGTGAGGCATTGCTGCATCCCGAGTTTCTTACAATGCTTGCCTATGCAACCCCCCGCGTCGGGTCGGTGCAGCTCGCCACCAATGCCACAATGATGGATCCTGTCATCGCCGATGCCTTTGTCAATCTGGAAGTTGATTTTGTGTCCTTCAGTATTGATTCCGTCGATCCCGACATATACGGGAGTGTGCGCAGGAACGCCGATCTTGGAGATGTTCTGAGGAATGTCGAATATCTCTGCACGATGAAGCAGGAGAGGAACGCGAAAAAACCGCAGATACAGGTATCGGTAGTGGAAACGGACGATACCGCGGAAGGCGTGGAAGAGTTCATCCGCTTCTGGTCGGGAAAGGTCGATCGTGTTCGGGTATACAGGGAGCACTCCCGGGACGGGCATTTCGGTTCACTTGAGGATGCGGGAGAAGAAGGGCCATCCAAGTCGAGAAAACCCTGTCTGAAGCCCTTCAATGAACTGGTGGTGTACTGGAATGGCGAAGTCGCCCTCTGCAACCACGACTGGAATAGAACGGCGCCGCTGGGGAGTGTGCACGACCGTTCGATTCAGGAGATCTGGCGGAGCGAAACATACGAGCTTCAACGGAGGGCGCAGATGGGGATGGGGGAGATGGAGGATCTCTGCAGGGGGTGCGATCATTGGGAGGCCTATTGGCGAAAAGATCAATTTATTGGAGCGCTCTATGAAAACGATTTTCAAGACTGAGGACGCGCCTGCAGGACGGATTCCCATCACAAAGCCGGTATTTGATCAAGAGGAAGAAGCGGCGGTGGTAAATGTCCTGAGATCGGGCTGGCTGGTCCAGGGACCTCGCGTAGCCGAATTTGAAGAAGTATTCAAGACATTTATCGGTGTACGCCACGCCGTCGCCACGAGTTCCTGTACGACGGCCCTTCATCTGGCGCTGCTGGCGGCCGGTGTGGGGCCGGGAGACGGGGTGCTGCTTCCCTCCTTTACCTTCATCGCAACGGCCAATGCCGTTGAATATACCGGCGCTGTCCCCCTGTTCATCGATATCGATCCCGCCACCTATACCATCGATCCCTTCAGGATAGAAGAATGTCTGAGAAAGAAATCGGCGACGCTTCGCCCCAGAGCGATTATTCCCGTGTCCCTCTTCGGCCTTTGCGCCGATATGGACGCCATTCACGATATTGCCGACCGCTATGATCTGTCCGTCATTGAAGATGCCGCCTGCGGCTTCGGCGCGAAAAGAAACGGTCGCTTTGCCGGCGCCGGGGCGCTGGCCGGCTGTTTCAGTTTTCATCCCCGCAAATCAATCACCACCGGCGAGGGGGGCATGGTCGTGACCGATAATGACGCGATTGCCGATCGTGTGCGAACACTGAGAGACCATGGCGCTTCGAAGACCGACCTGGCCCGGCACCTGGCGCAGGGCGGTTCGCTCCTCCCCGAGTTTGCCATGCTCGGGTACAACTACCGGATGACCGATCTTCAGGGGGCCCTTGGCGTCACGCAGATGAAAAAAGCAAAGACAATTTTAGGGGCCCGTCGGAGGGCCGCCCGCCGGTATAATGAGCTGCTCGTTTCCAGCGAGTCTATAACGCCTCCTTTCGTGCCTGTGGGCTGCACCCATGCCTATCAGTCCTATGTGTGCCTCTATCAGGGACAGGACTTGACGTCGAAGGACGGACGGACACTCGACCGGTCCTCGGTTGCACGGTGGAACAGCGCGCGGAATCGTCTCATGGCCTATCTCGAAGGAGAGGGCATTGCGGTGCGGCAGGGTACCCACGCCGTCCATACGCTGGACTATTACAAAAAAAAATATGGTCTTGCCGATTACGATTATCCCTTTTCCTATATCGCCGATAGACTTTCCATCACTCTTCCGCTCTATTGCGGCATGGAAGCCACTGTACAGGAACGGGTCGTCACACTGCTGAATCGTGCGGGCAGTGAGTGCGGCGCCCTATGACGGGGCTTCGTAGGGGATGAAGCGCGCCCGGTATCCGACGGTAAACTTTATCCAGTCAATCTCGACGGGAGACCGTTTTTTTGTATATCGTTTCGAACGCAAATCAAAGACGGAGAAAGGGCGTCCTTCACATATCGACAGGTCTTCAACGTCCTTTGCCAGAACAATGCTTCCTTCACGGTAATCACCCCGGGCTGCATCGGGGGAAGTTTCAACGACATGCACGAGATGGCGATACTGAGGGTAGTGCGCGATGAATTCATCGGCCATTCCTTTCAGTAGGGAAAATTTTTCCTCCAGCGATATTTTTCTCCAGAAATTGAGTTTCTCGGTGACATTTACGGCGGGGATGCCCGCGTAGGTGTGATAGGGCCCCGTATCGCGCGTCACCACGGCGCCTGTCATGATGATGGAATTTCTCCCGAGGGTAAGTCCAGGCGATATTACCGCGCCGCCCACGATCCAGACGTTATCCTCTATCACAAGAGGTTTGCTGCCGAAGAGAGTGCATCCTTCCAGTAACTCGCCGCTTGCCACATGGGTCCACAATTGAGATTGTGTGCCGATGCGGACGTTGTTTCCAATGGTCAACTCTTCCGTGGCGTTGAGAATCGTCTGCTGGCCTATCCAGCAATTGTGACCGATAAAAAGCCGTTTATACCCGCTGTGAAGCCCGCTGTTGTGAAGTTGAGAAAAATCGAGCATTGTAAAAGAGGGAACCAGTATCTGGTTGGCGAAGCCGATAAAGGCGTTATCGCCGAGCCGCAAGCAGGACATGGGGGACGCTATGCCTCTGATAACGGTATCCTTCTCTATGACTACATCATGGCCGATCCGTATTTCTTCCGCCTCTATCGTCACATTGTCGCCGATACGAACACCCGCACAGAGGGAGATGCGACAGGCCCGTATGCATATGTTGCGTCCGAAACTGCAGTCTTTAAAAGTGCGTACATCAACTCTTTTCATAGGTTCCGGGAGATTCCGGACTGTCCCGTGGTGGGATGGCGTCGCTGTGGTGTTTTTCATTTTCATCTTACGCCGACGCCGCCTTCAGTGCGGAAACAGGGGAAATAGTGCGGTAATCGGATATGGCAGCCTTTTCCATCTGATCAATAAAGAACCGGCACATGGATTCGAGCATCAAGGCGTCGTCCACCGGCGTCCAGGGGGTCTGTTCCAGTGCGGCGCTTTCCCGCAGCGCTTGGCCGATTACGAGACGTTCTCTCTGTGCCTGCCAGTCGAGGACCGCCATTTTTTTGTCGCCTGTGACAATAAGGCGATACCCCTCGTCGGAATTGAGGGTTCCTGAGACAATGCATTTATGCACCAGGCCGGACTTGAAGAGCGCCCTTGTTTCCACTATTGCGGTTTCATCGCATGAAGGGGCTTCCTGTATGTGCGTCAAGAGTGACAGTGGGTTCGAACCCATCAGATGCGTCGCGATTTCCACTTCCTCCTCAGCGCGTCTCAGAAGGGTGTCTGTCCTGTGCCTGCGGCTGAGATGGATCGAAGACATCCCTGTGACGGTTCCCAATTCCTTCGAGTCGATAAGAGTTTTGATCCGCGAGATCGAGGGATGGAACAGACGCGGCGAACCTGCCATCAAGACCAGACGATGGGTGGATGCAAGCCCTTCAATCTCCCTGATGCCCTCGCCGTCCGGCGCGAAGGCGCGGTCCATCATCAGGTGTTTGCCCTCAGTGAGACAGCGTAGTGCCAGTTCGATCCCGGTATCGCTCGTCGCCGAGGCAACCAGCGCATCGATCTCGGGATCTTGCAGGACATCCTGAAGGGCGCTTTCGGCGACATTGTGAAGATCGATTCCGTCTCCGGCTTCAGAAGGATTCTTACGGCAGACTGCGGCGAGCATATGCCGGGAGCGGAAAATTCGAATAAGCGAAGAGGTTCTTTCGTCATGAGATCCCATAACGGCTACTTTTTTCATGGGCCACTCCTTTGCACTTCAATGATGATAAAAGACAATCCTTCCATCCCCTGCAAAAACCCGGACACAATCATCTGAGCAAATCCCGTACCAGAGGAACCGTTTTTGAAGGGGGCGGCTCTGTTTCTCCAGGCTCGATGAGTGCAGGGATTTTTTAAGGTCTGATAAAAAAGACTCAAGTTTTTTTCGTCGATTCCGATCATAGGTTCACAGGTTGCATAGGATTAAATCGTTGCAGGACGTTCAAACGGTTCAAATGTTGTTGAGGGAGTACGGGAGTGGCCAAAACATTTTATTCCACAACCGAGGTTGCCGATCTTCTGAAAGTCAATCGAGTAACGGTGTATCGATGGGTGAAAGACGGCAAAATCAGCGCATACGGCATAGGAAAACACATAAAAATTCGTACCTCTGAAGTGGGGCGCCTGCTTCATGATTTCGGACTTTCGGGCGACGTGCTCGACGAGCTCTGCGGAGGTGAGGAGAACAATTGTTTCGATGCATCGGTCCGATCTTCGGAAGAGGATAAAACCGGGAAAAAACTGGTCGTTGCCGTTGATGACGATGAGGCAATTCTTGACTGTATCCGGGAATTATTTGCCCAGGGCGATCTGGCGAAGCACTGCAGGCTCATGACATTTTCCGACAGTGTGGAAGCGGCGCTGGTCATCGGCGGGAGGAAGCCGGATTTACTGGTGCTCGATGTAATTATGGATCATCTCGATGGGATAGAACTGGCCGAGAAAGTTCGTCTCATCTTTGAAGATGTGAAAATAGTCTTTCTTTCCGGCTATCCGGGCAATGGCAGTGCTGAAAGGATCCGGCGAATAAACCCAGTGGAATTTATGGTAAAACCTATAGATTTTAAAGTTTTTTCCGGGGTCATAAAAAAAGCGCTTGCCCTCTAATGCATGAATGGGATGTCTGTTCGCCGATGCCGGTGAAAACAGAAGCGGCGCCTTTTTATTGAAGAGAGGCGGTTGAATAAGTGGGAAGTAAGTACAATGCGCAGCTCCCCGATACACGACAAGAAGTAATATTGAAGGAGGAAAAGGACATGCAGACCAATATGACGGACCAGAAAGAAGAAGTGAAACGCAAAGGAGTAAAGGAAGGGAAGTTTCTCACCTTTGAACTGGGTGGTGAAGAATACGGGGTGGAGATTCTCAAGGTGAAGGAAATCATCGGCATTATGAACATCACCTCGGTACCGCAAACCCCTCACTATGTAAAGGGCGTAATCAATCTGAGGGGAAAGGTGATCCCGGTTATCGATCTGCGGCTTAAATTCGGTATGGACACCCATGACTATGACGAGCGCACCTGTATTATCGTGATCGATATCGCCGATCATTACGGACGAAGCATTGTCATGGGGATTGTGGTCGATTCCGTTTCAGAAGTGCTTAACATCCGTCAGGAAGACATCGAGGATACCCCTACCTTCAGTGTGGATCTCAACACGGGCTTCATCCTCGGCATGGCAAAGGTAAAAGGGGATGTCAAAATCCTTCTTGATATTGACAAGGTGCTCGGCGCAGAGGAAGTGGCGGCCATAAGCTCCGTAATGCAGTAGATGAGAAAAGAAAGGATAGCAGCGGCATGAAAAAAATGACACTCAAGAATAAACTGATACTGGGATCCCTCACACTTGTAATCGTTGTGATGGTGGCGACCACCCTGGTAGTCTCGTATCTGATCAACCGTCAGAATGGCGCGCAGTCTTTTGATCTAGTGACAAAATCACTCAACGTGGTTGCCAGCGATCTTGGGGAAAAAAAGGGTAAACTTGCTGCCGACGCGTCGCAGGCATCGACGATGAATGACATGGGGTCTTCGCTCAAATTCGTGTATGAGATGAAGGATGACGCTTCCGGTTCGGACAGCATGCTGGGCAGTACCTATGAGCAGATGGTGGCCTCTCTCTATCAGGTCGGCGTAACCAGCGACCTCTGGAAAATGGCTATCTACAGCATGGAAGGCACGTTGGTCGCCTTTGTCGCTGAAGGGGAGAAGGGCGTCTACACACGGGGATATTGTACGAAGGATTCCGTCTACAGCATGCAATCGGAAAAGGGAGTGCAGGCGACGGAGGTCAAATGGCAGCAGTCAAAGGGTGTCGGCGACATCGGGCTGGCGGTGCAGTTTCCGCAGGCTCTTCCCGGGAAAGCTGACGTGATCTTCAAGCGTTACGGCGATGCTCTCTGTGTCACGGCATATGCCCCGATTATGGCGGACGACTACAACAAGCAGACCAGTGAACTTGAAAAAAAGCAATTCGGTGTGGTGGTCGCAATTCGCAAACTCGACGAGGCCTTTGCGCAAAAGATGGCGGGGCTTACGGGAACAGGAATAAATATCTTTTCCAAAGACGGCCTGAGCACGGGTACCGTTGGAGAGTACCAGTCGATCAATCTTCAGAAAGGAACCGCCGTTGCCGCACAGGAGGGGGGCGGAGCGAAAGCAAATCAGTATACGTTGAATCGCATAGGATTAAAAAGCGGCGGCTATTTTCAGGCTGTGCTTCCCCTCTATGACGGATCGACAGAGATCGGTCAAATTTCGGCTTTGTACTCTGAAGCGGTGGCGTGGGCAAATACATGGCAAGTGATCAAGATACTGGCGCTGGTCTGCTTAATTTGCGTGCTGGTGGTCATCCCTATCGCAATGCTGGTGTCCAACTCACTGACCAGGCCTATTTACCGAATTATTGAATCATTGAGCGTCACCGCGGACGAGGTGACCGGCGCATCCGGTCAGGTGTCGAACTCAAGTCAGCAGCTGGCCGAAGGCGCCGGGGAACAGGCCTCGTCGATCGAGGAGACCTCATCGTCCCTGGAAGAGCTTGCCTCGATGACGAAACAGAATGCCGACAACGCCCAGCAGGCCAACGGGTTGATGCAGCAGGCCGCCGATATCGTGACGGAGGTGAGCGGAAAGCTGGAGCAGATGACCGTGGCCATCACCGAGATCGATCGTAATTCCGGTGAGACCCAGAAGATTATCAAGACCATCGACGAGATTGCCTTCCAGACCAACCTCCTTGCGCTCAATGCGGCCGTAGAGGCGGCCAGGGCGGGAGAAGCGGGCGCCGGGTTTGCCGTAGTGGCTGAAGAGGTGCGGAATCTGGCCATTCGGTCGGCCGAGGCGGCGAAAAACACGAATGATCTGATCGGCAACACGGTAAAGTCGGTTCAGGAAGGGGCAAAGCTCAACGGTGAAACGAACGAGGCCTTCGAGAAGAATGCAGAGATCGCGGGCAAGATCCGTGATCTGATCGGCGAGATTGCCGCGGCGTCGCAGGAGCAGTCGCAGGGAATCGAACAGATCAACCGCGCCGTGGCGGAAATGGACAAGGTAACCCAGCAGAACGCGGCGAATGCCGAGGAAAGTGCCGCGGCTTCGGAAGAAATGAGTGCACAGGCTATGGGTATGCAGGACATCGTTCGTGCGATGATCGCCATGGTCGGCGGCGCCGGCAAAGAGAAGCTTCAGAAACAGCATGCCATTTACTCTGAACAGCATGCAGGCCAAAACGGCGGCGGGCTGAATGAAGCAATTCCCGCACCCGGCGTCGCAAGCCGTCGCGGAAACGGCAGGGGAAATGGAAAAATAATGGATGCACGCATGGGTAAAATCGATCCCGAAAAGGTAATTCCATTGCATGAGGGCAGTTTTGAAAACTTTTAGCATGTCTTGAACACAGGCAGGCGCGTGTATGAAACAAATGACCCCTGACATGGACCGAGAAGGATAGGCGGATGATGGACCTGAGCACTACACTGGCTAAGAGTTACGAGCTTCGCGATGCGGATTTTGAGAAAATCAGCCGCTTTGTGTACGACCTGTGCGGTATCAACCTGCATGACGGGAAAAGAGAGCTGGTAAAGGCCCGTCTCAACAAGAGGCTGAAAGAGGGTAATTTCACCTCTTTTGCCCATTACCTGAAGCATGTGACGACGCAGGAGGGTACGGAAGAACTGACCGCGATGATTGATTCGCTTTCCACGAACCTCACCAGTTTTTTCAGGGAAGAGGCTCATTTTCAGGCGCTCCGGGAAATTGCGGCGGCCATGGCGAAGGCCGGGCCGCCTCTCCAGGGGGCAATGAAAATGAAACTGTGGAGCGCCGGGTGTTCCACGGGGGAGGAACCCTATACAATGGCAATGGTGCTTCATGATGTGCTGGAAGGGCGGCGATGGGAAGTGAAAATTCTGGCAACGGATATTTCCACAAAGGTATTGAAACAGGCCATTGCCGGCGTGTATCAGGAGAAAGGCACTGCCCGGATTCCCCAGGCTATGCTTCGCAAATATTTTCAGCAGGGCACGGGGAAGTGGAAGGGGCAGTATCGCGTCAAGGATGTCCTGAGGCAGATGATTCATTTTGCCAGATTTAATCTTAAAGATCCGATCTCCTTCAACGAGGGGTTTGACATTATTTTCTGTCGTAACGTGATGATCTACTTTGACAAAGAAACACAGCGGGTGCTCATCGACAGGTTCTATGACTGTCTTAAGGATGGGGGACATCTTTTTGTGGGGCATTCGGAAAGCTTGACGGGGCTGGCCCATCGCTTCAGATATATCGAACCAAGCGTATATCGGAAATAGAACATATGGCACAGATTATTGTAGGAGTTGCTGATTTTAAAGTAAGCGGTAATATCGAGGATCTGCTTGTTACCTACGCCCTCGGTTCCTGTATTGCCGTTGCTGTGTTCGATGCCCATGCAAAGGTCGGTGGATTGCTGCACTTTATGCTTGCCGATTCATCGATCGATAAAAAAAAGGCCATGATGCGGCCGGCCATGTTTGCCGACACAGGCATACCGCTTCTGTTCAAGAGTTGCTACAAACTCGGGGCGGAAAAAAAACGGATGTCCGTCAAGGTTGTGGGCGGCGCCAATATACTCGATAAAGATAACCGATTTCAGATCGGACATAAAAACATTACGGCAATACGAAAGATATTCTGGAAGAATAATGTATTTGTTGACGGCGAAGACACAGGGGGCGATTTCAACCGGACCGTTCGCCTCGATATTGCAACCGGGACCACCTGTGTGTCGAACGCAAAAGGGTATGAAAAGATAATTTAAAGGGAGTAACACATGTACGTCGCGGGGTTGGGCCATGTCATTTAATGTATTGATTGTTGATGATTCCCGTTCCATGAGGTCAGTGATCAAAAAAGTGGTTTCCATGTCGGGCTTTGAAATGGACAATTGCTTCGAGGCGGGAAGCGGTAAAGAAGCGCTTGCCCTCTTGTCGGAACACTGGGTGGATTTAGTTATTTCCGATATCAATATGCCCGAAATGAACGGAATCCAGATGCTGTGCCAAATGAAAGCCGACGCTTTGCTCAGGGCGATACCGGTGGTGATTGTTTCCACTGAAGGCAATCAAGAACGCATTCACGAAGCCTTTGAAAAAGGTGCGGGAGGGTTTCTGAAAAAGCCCTTCCTGCCTGAGGATTGCCGGCAGATGCTCTATCAAGTGCTGGGAATGGAGGAGGATGGACACTATGGAACGAATGATGACGATTTTGGGGAGTTCGATTTTTGAAGTATTCGAAAAGATGTTTTTCATCTTTCTCGATCCTGCGGACCAGGAGGAATCTGGCTATGAGTGGGAGTCGACCATCAGTTTCGACGGGGCCGAAAAAGGAACGATAAAAATTTTCCTTTCCGATGCACTTTTGAGAGCAATGGTACAGAATATGCTAAGTATTTCGGAAAACAGCATTTCTTCCAGTGATATGGAAGACTGTGCGCGGGAAGCCGTGAACATGATATGCGGGAACTTCCTTGCAAAATTTGACAGTACGAAGCGGTTCGATCTGTCGATTCCACTGTGTGAACCGATAACGGAAGGAGAGAGCGATCCCCCTTCGTATGCGCAAAGACTTTATTATACCTGTGATGAGGCAGATAGAGGGGTTGCTATCGCCCTCGTGTCGCGGAGCAATCAATGAAACCCATAAAAGTGCTCATAATCGATGATTCGGCCATTGTGAGAAAGATATTGTCTCAAGAGCTTGCGCGTTTTCCGGATATTGAGATTGTAGGAACCGCTCCGAACCCCTTTGTCGGCAGAGATAAGATCCTCAAGCTGAACCCGGATGTGCTTACTCTGGACATCGAAATGCCGCGCATGGACGGGCTTACCTTTCTCAGGAAGCTTATGAAACATTATCCGATGCCGGTTATTGTTGTCAGCGCGCTGACGCAGAAGGGGGGAAGCATGACTCTGGAAGCCTTTGAGATCGGCGCCGTGGATGTGGTTCCCAAACCGGGAGGTTCTTATTGCGTCGGTGATTTAAGCGAAGAACTGGCACAGAAGATCAGAGTGGCCTCACGGGCGAACTTGGGGGCGCGAAGCAACGGCAATGCTTCCGATTCCGCGGCGTCCGAACCGATCAGAGCCCTTACGAAGACGTCCAACAAGGTGATTGCCATCGGCGCTTCGACGGGGGGAACGGAAGCATTGAAAAAAATACTTTCGATAATGCCTGCCGATTCTCCCGGTATAGTGGTGGTGCAGCACATGCCCGCAAATTTCACGACGGCCTTTGCCCAGAGACTCGACAGCATATGCGCAATGAAAGTGAAGGAAGCGGAGAATAATGATTCCGTGACCACCGGTACGGTACTCATTGCGCCGGGGAATTACCATATGGTGTTCAGGAGAAGCGGCGCCCGCTACTATGTGGAGGTGAAAAACGGCCCCATGGTTCATCATCAACGCCCTTCCGTGGATATCCTGTTTAAGTCGACGGCCCGCTATGCGGGGTCGAATGCGGTGGGGGTCATCCTCACCGGCATGGGCGCCGACGGCGCCGAAGGGCTGCTTGAAATGCGACAGGCAGGGGCAAAAACCGTCGCTCAGGACGAGAAAAGCTGTGTAGTATATGGAATGCCCAAAGAGGCCGTCAAATTGGGGGCGGTTGAAAAGGAAGTGTCCCTTTCCCGTATGGCTGAAGAAATTGTGAGGATGGTGTAGCTATGGATTATGAACGCGTTGCCAATCTTATTAATAAATTGACTTCGGATTTTCTTATTCTCGACGAACAGAGCATTGATGTGCCTGCAGCAGGCAAACTGCTCAATTCACTGGAGGAAATCATTGCAGAAGCAAAGGATCCTGCAATGGATGATCTGGTGCGTGTGGCAAAGGGGATAAATGCCCTGCTTGAAAAGATGGTGCTCGAAAGCGTTGATCACGGCGCCGGATATGCAGTGTGCGAAAAGGGAATTGCCGCGATGCAGCAAATGGCGGAAAACTTGACCAGGAACGGTTCCTGCGGCGTCCCCATTGACAAATTAATGGGATCACTCTCACTGGTCATGGGTGTCTCAGACGGAGAAAGCGGACTGCCGGAAGACAAGGAGGAAAAGAAAGTGGTTGCTCCCCGGGATGAACAGCCCGCCGAAGAGGAAGGGTTTAAAGTACAGGATGAATCGCTGCTGCGGGATTTCATTGTTGAGGGGCTCGAATACATAGGCGAAATCGAGATCAATATTCTCAATCTTGAACAAAACCCGGAAGATAAAGAGTATATCAACGCAGTGTTCCGTCCCTTTCACTCGATAAAGGGAGTGGCAAGTTTTCTTGATCTGAAAGAAATACGCGACATTGCCCACGATCTGGAAAATCTGCTCGACCGGGCCCGAAGCAGCGAACTGAATGTTGATTCAAAACTCATTGACATTGTCCTTGAGGGCGCCGATGTGCTCAAGGAAATGATAGGAAGTCTCAATGACGTGATGGAGGGCAACCGCACACACCCCTATATCCCGGATATGTCCGGGTTGAGGGAGAGGATTGCCACCGTCGACGATGAACCCCCCGAGGAGGAGAGAAGTATCAAGAAGCTCGGCGCCATACTGGTGGAAGACGGGGTTATAACCGAAGAAGTTCTGGAGGAAAGCCTTCAGAAAAGGAGTGATACGTCAAAGAAAATCGGTGAAACGCTCATCGAGGAAGGGAAGGTCAAGTCCAAGCAGGTATTGCAGGCCCTGCGCAAGCAGACGCGGCAGGTTACCGATACCAATACAATTCGCGTCGATGTGAAAAAACTTGACGATTTTGTCGACATGATCGGCGAACTGGTGATCACACAGTCTATGATAAAGCAGAATCTTATGACGCAGAAAAGCGAGGACAGAAAGCTCATGGGTGATATATCGCAGCTTTCGAGCATTACTTCGGAACTGCAGAGGACATCGACAAGCTTGAGAATGGTGCCGATCAAGCAGACCTTCCAGCGGATGGCCCGCCTGGTGAGAGACCTGGCGAGGAATGCCGGGAAAGATGTGTCCGTTGAGATGGTGGGAGAAGACACGGAGATCGATCGCAAGATGGTGGAAGAGATTTACAATCCCCTTGTCCATATGGTGAGAAATGCCGTTGATCACGGACTGGAGTCAAAAGAAGCGCGTCTAAAGCGGGGTAAGGCGGAAAAGGGGCTTGTCCAGCTGAAAGCCTACCACAAGGGTGGGAGCATTGTCATTGAGATATCGGACGACGGTGGAGGACTGAGCACCTCGAAAATTCTCAAGAAGGCGCGTGAAAAGGGCCTTGTCGGCGAAGCCGATGTTCTTTCGGACCAGGAGGTGTATCGACTTCTCTTCCTTCCGGGTTTTTCTACTGCCGCGTCGGTGACGGATGTTTCGGGGCGTGGGGTCGGCATGGATGTGGTAAAGCAGACTGTGGATAAACTGCGGGGTAAAATTGAGATTAAAAGTGTTGAAGGCGAAGGGACGACCTTTGCGACGCTCTTTCCCCTGACAATGGCGATAATCGACGGCATGATTGTAAGGGTGGGAAGCGAGAAATATATTATCCCGACCACGGCCATCAGGCGTCTCCTTAGGCCTGATCGGGAAAGCTACACGCAGGTAGTGGGGAAGGGGGAAATGCTCAATGTCATGGGGGATCTTCTTCCTCTTCTGAGACTGTATGACGTGTTCAGGGTTACCCCGCAGTTTCAGGATCCCTGGGATGCACTCGTGGTGGTGGTGGAAGCGGGTAACCGTTCAAAATGCGTGCTCGTCGATGAGGTGCTTGAAAAGGGCGAGGTGGTCATCAAGTCGCTAGGCGGAGATTTCAAAAATATCAGGGGCATGTCCGGCGGGGCAATTCTGGGTGACGGCAATGTGGGACTCATCGTTGATCCAGAAGGCCTTTTTGAATTGAGTGAGAAACAGGCACTGTAAATTTTTTAATGTACACTAATTGGTTGTCAGGAGATTGGTATGAACAAAGACAGCAAAATTTTAATTGTGGATGATTTTGCCACCATGCGGAAGGTTATCAGAAATCTTCTTAAACAGATAGGGTACGAGAACATCGTCGAGGCTGAAGATGGCGTCATGGCCCTTGCGGAACTCAGGAGCCAGAAGATTGAATTTGTAATATCCGACTGGAATATGCCGAATATGACGGGAATTGAACTCCTAAGAGAAGTCCGGGCCGATGAAAGTCTTTCTAAAACGCCTTTTCTCATGGTGACCGCGGAATCACTAAAAGAGAATGTGGTGGAGGCAGTGAAAGCCGGCGTTGACAACTACATTGTGAAGCCTTTTACCGCGGAGGTATTAAATGAGAAGATAGGGAAAATAGTGGCAAAATATCAGTAGCGCCGCAGACCTGTCGAGAATCGAGGTGAAAATGGACGTTCAATTTATTAATCCCTTTCTTGAGGGAACAATTAATGTGATCAGGACCATGGCGTTTATTGAGCCGAGGGCGGGAAAGCCGTTCTTGAAAAACGGCGATTACGCGAAGGGCGATATTTCAGGAATCATCGGCATTGCCGGTTCGGTGAGAGGGTCGTTTGCGCTCAGCTTCAGCGAAGGCTGCATTGTAAAGCTCGTTTCCAATATGCTTGGCGAGGAAATAAGCATTATCAATGACGATATTAAAGACGCAGTGGGAGAAATCACCAACATGGTATCGGGGGCGGCGCGACAGAAGCTGGATCAGATGGGAATCAGCCTTACGGCGGCCCTCCCCACGGTGGTGACGGGGAAAGGGCACTCGATCGTTCATCTTCTGGGAGGGCCCAGTCTCGTGATTCCTTTCGAGACCGACTATGGACCCTTTTTTGCCGATGTGTGCATGGGCAAGCCGCAGAGCTGAGCGTATTTTGTCGTTTCAGACTTTGTGGGTGCGGCCTTGACTGAAAAGTGAACATGTGCGCCGGGGCGGAGGGAGGATACTGCAACCGGCACAGGGACAGGGATGACGGACAAAGAAAAAGCGTGCGGAATAATATCGGAAAGGCGCTTCATGTCGTGGGATAAGGCATCGGAAGACACTGAGGGAATTGGTGACGAGTTTTCCCGGAAACTGCGCGCCGCTTCCCCCGGTAAGGTGATTCTTGTGGTCGATGATGAGGATCGTGTGCTCGACGTGAACAGGGAGATACTGGAAGCCGTTGGCTACCAGGTCCTTGTGGCGCGCAACGGCAACGAAGCTGTTGAGATATACCGTGCCCGCCGGGATGATATCGCGCTGGTTCTGTTGGATCTAATCATGCCCGGCATGAACGGCTTTGAAACCTATGGCGTACTGAAGGAAATGAATCCCTCCATAAAGGTCATCATTGTTTCGGGGTTCAGCGCGGAAGGGCACGTGTCGGAACTTCTGAGACGGGGGTGCCGCGCTTTTGTACGGAAACCCTTCGAAATAGAATATCTTACAGAAAAAATCAGAGAAGTGATTCAAGACGAGTGAGTGGCACAGAGAATTGATCAGCGCCGCCGGGTTGTCCACCGTTCAATCTTTTCAAAGGCCTCTTCAACTGCCTTTGTGATTGTTTCCGCGCCGATGGGTTTTCTGAAAAAGTCATCAAATCCTGCCTCACGGCACTCTTCTATCTCAAAAAGACCGGCCCAGCCCGTTATTGCATAAATAATCGCCAGGGGGCTTTGGCCCCTGATTCGTTTGCAAAGTTCAATGCCGTTCATCCCGAATAACTTTAAGTCGAGAAAGATTACATTGATATTTTCTTCTTGAAGCGTGCGCAGCGCCTCCTCAGCATTTTCAGACCCACGCACCCGGTACCCTGCGTCCATGAGCACTTCTTCAAAGAGGCTGCGTATCGACCACTCATCATCGACAACCAGAATGACGCCTTTCATTAACGATCCTTCTTCCGGTAAAGATGCGTGTTGCATGCACTCCACCATAATACATTGAACCGCATAAGGCAAGGGTCGGAAAAGTGCAAAATGTACTCAAGTTTAAGGGGGCGATTGACGATTAATAGTACAGCATGAAAGTCGATTTGAAGGCAGGAATGGGTGGTTCCCCGTTATGTGCCTGTTATAAAATGCTAATTTATGTATAAAGGTGTGAATGCTATGGGCATGGTAAAGCTTGCTGATCTGGAACCCCGCATGATGCTCGCCGCCGATGTCAGAAATCATGATGGTCGGTTCCTCTTTGCCTCGGGTACGGTACTGACGCCGGAACACATCAGGATTCTTAAGGTCTGGGGTATTGTCGAAGCCGATATTCAGGGGATAGCCGCCGATGAATCTGCTGGACTTTCCGATGGCGGCATTGCGGAAGTGATCTCATCCGCCCGGGGACGGGTCGTACACAAGTTTCAACGGACCGAGGCGGGGCATCCGGCGGTGGAAGAGTTGAAAAAACTTTACATAGAGAGGAGGGTGCGCAATGGGGCCCCTCACACGCAGGAGCGCAGCCTGTACCGCGAGCAAAAACTCCTTCGGCAGTGCGGCTGCGTGGTGACGGGAGAAAGAGAACCGGAACTGCTCGATCTTGCCGCGTTTATTCAGAATGATCTCAGACTCCCTACACTGCCCGCCATATTTAACAGGATTAACGAAACAATCATGGATCCGAAAAGTTCGGCCAATGATATCGCCTCCGTCATCAGCATGGATGTGGCGCTTGCCAGCCGATTGCTTACGATAGTCAACAGTGCCTTCTACGGGTTTCCTTACAAAATTGACACGCTGTCCAGGGCGGTGGCGATTGTGGGGACAAAACAGCTGACTACGCTTGCTTTTGGCGTGAGCATTATGAAGATGTTCGAACATATTCCCCTTGAATATATCGATATGGAATCGTTCTGGAAACACAGCATCGGATGCGGTCTTGCATCGCGGTTGATCGCCGGTTATAAAAATATACAGAACACGGAACGGCTCTTTGTGGCCGGTCTCCTCCATGACATAGGCCGTCTTATATTATACAGCTATTGGCCGTGCCACATGATGAAAACCCTCAAAAGAGCCCGGGATACTGAACTTTTCGTCTATGAAGCGGAGCGTGAAGAATTGGGTACGGATCATGGGGAGATAGGCGGCCTGCTCGTGAAAAAATGGAATCTGCCGTTCCTTCTGGAAAATATCATACGCTATCATCATAAACCTCAGAAGTCACAAAACCGGCTTGAGTCGTCTATTGTGCATCTTGCTGATATAATTACCAATACTATAGAGGTGGGGGCGAGCGGTGAAACGCTTGTTCCTGTTTTGGATTCCGAATCCTGGGCGAGTCTGGGACTATCGAAGAATATCCTGCACCCGGTGATAGAACACATAGACAGGCAACTAGATGAGATTATCGCATTTTTCCTTTCCGACCCAAAATAGAACAGGCGACAGTGATGCAACACTTCACTACCTTGAACGGCGGATCCGCCATCTGGAGGATATGCACCGCTGCACGGCCGATGCCCTTGAGATGGCCGCCTCGCTCGGAGATTTCCAGCAAAGCATCAATAAACTTCAGGATGTATCGCTGATTCTGGATGAGACGGAGTCCAAAATATCAAGCCTTATCCCTTTCAAAGCCATGACCTTTTATCTGGTCAATGAAGAGAACAATGACTTCATTCATTACCGGACGACCCCGGCAACCTTCAGCGCATACGCCCTAGAAGAAACCAATTCAATGATAGAAAGGGGCGTATTTGCCTGGGCGCTCCGTGAAAAACGTCCCGTAACGGTTTCTTCGCGAAATAAAGCCGGGCAGTTTATTCTTCATGTCCTTTCCACACGCTCCAGGACCAGAGGCATGTTCATAGGCCTCTTAGATGACACCGCTCGAGTTTCCGAGGTCAGCCTTTCACTCCTTTCCATTATTCTCCTCAACAGTGCGAATGCGATCGAAAGCTTCTATCTTTATCGCATGATACGGGAGGTTACGGAGACGCTTGAGCGGAAGGAAACGTACAAGACTCTCTTCGAGGCCGCCCCTGATGGTGTTGAGGTGCTTGATGCCTGGGGGAATATTGTCGACATCAATGATGCGCAAAAGAATCTTCTCGGCCGCCGGCGCGAAGATATTACGGGAAGGCATACGGCGGAGTTCTTTTCCGAGGGTTGTGCCGATGTATTCAGGAAAAAATCATCCCAGTTGAGGGAACGGGGGTTCTGTGAAGGAGAGATAGAGTTAGTGGCGAAAAGCGGAAGGCCAGTCTCCGTGTGGAGAAAAGAAAAGGCCCTCTATGGAGAAGATGGGAGCTTCGTAGGGTCTATCGTGTACAATCGTGATCTCACGGAACGCAAGCGGGCGGACGAGGAGAGAAGAAACCTGGAAGAACAACTGCAACGCGCCGAAAAGATGGAGGCCTTGGGAATATTGGCGGGCGGCGTGGCCCACGATCTCAATAATGTGCTCAGCGGACTTGTCAGTTATCCTGAGCTTCTGCTTGCCAAGCTTCCTGAATGGAGCCCGTTGAGAAAACCGGTCATGACGATCAAGGCGTCGGGAGAAAAGGCGGCCGCCATCGCCCGGGATCTCCTGGCGCTTGCAAGGTGCGGCACTGCGGTGCAGGAAGTGTTTAATTTTAATCAAATCATCGGTGAGTATCTGGAGAGTCCGGAGCACGCAGAGATGATGACGCGTCATCCCGGTGTGAACCTCGATGTAATCCTCTCGGAGGATGCGGCACAGGTGGTCGGTTCTCCTGTGCATCTCGGCAAGGTGGTTATGAACCTCGTTTTCAACGCAGTGGAATCTATATGTGATGCGGGAACGGTAGTGATTGCGACGAAACATATCAGACTGAGCGAGTCTGAGAGACGATTTGAGGATATAAAAAAGGGCAGCTATGCGGTGCTCACCGTGTCCGATACCGGCGTAGGTATTGCCGCCGAAGACAGAGAGAGAATCTTTGAGCCCTTCTTCACCAAAAAGAAAATGGGCAGAAGCGGCACGGGTCTGGGTATGGCCATTGTGTGGGCTACAGTGAAGGATCACCACGGGTATATCGATATTGAAAGCCCTTTGGGCAGTGGAACAACAATTAGTGTGTATGTGCCCTGCCGAGAGGTTCAGCGGCCAGACGCAGAATGTTATATAGGCAAGCCCTGTGGTCCTGAGAAACTTTGCAGTGCAGTGAACGTCGAATTGGGCCGGTGACATCCTCTTCCCTGCTATTTATTCCCTTCCCGTCGCAGAAGCTCCCTCTGCCGCTTGAAGACATATCTCGTGATTGTTTCCTTGACTTCCTGTGAAAGATCAATGAATTTCACCGAAACCATACGCTTTTGATCGTCTGTGGGGGGCTGTATCGAGACCACCTCGGCCAATACATGAAGCCGAGTTGCCATTGCAAGGGGAAGCGCTATTCTCAGCGCCATAATGTCACCTTCCTGCACCTCTTCATCGGTCATAAAGCGCATCCCTGAGGCACTGATGTTAATCCGCTCATCGAAAATGGTTTTATAAGGATGTTGCTGTTTACTTTCCATCATGTCGATGAGACGATCCACCTTAAGGCTGAGCTGGTAAATGAGTTTGTAGAGAAGCGCGGTGGATATCTCTTCGATTTCCGGTATGTCCCTGGATTCTCCGAAGGTATCTTCCAGGATCAGTCTCGACTGTGTTTCTTTACGGGCATATTCTTCCGATGGTATCTTGCGGTAACTGATTTTCAGCACATCATCAACGCGGGCGTGGTTTCTTTTGACCACCCTTTCGATGACAAGGCGGGGGAAGTGCGTTGAATCGACAATATTGTACAAGCCCCCGCCTTTGAGTACATATATGTCGGTTCCCGGGGGAGGCGTCATGGATTTGTCGCTTATGTCAAGAGTGATGACCATGCCTTCTGAGGTGACGGCTTCCACGCGGCCTTTCGATGTGGTGAGTTTATTGCCGTCGCTGAAACTGATATCGATGTCCGTTCCTTCTCTGATGTCCTGTTCCATTGTGTTCCCCATGGGCGGGTCCTTTTACTGAATTGAACCATGCCCTCCCTGATGTGGTGATAAAACCTGCTATGCTGTCGACTGCGTGCACTGGCGTACTGTTTTTTTGTCACATGCACCATTCGTGCCATTGCTGCAGCAGGTGAGCACACAGGGGCTGCTATGAAAGTATGCAAGGAGGGGAAGCTACGGTATTCAATTGAGAATTCCGATGAACACGTCCACAATGTCGCCATCAAACTGTGAGCCGCGGTTTTTTATCAACTGATCGACGGCATGGCTGAGTTCAAGCCCTTTGCGATAGGGGCGATCACTCGTCATGGCATCGAAGGTATCCGCTACGGAAAGAATGCGGGCAAGCAGGGGTATGTGCTCTTTGTCAAGACCGTCCGGGTAGCCTCGTCCGTCCCATCGTTCATGATGGTGACGCACTATTTTTCTCTCTTCCTCAAACAATGCAATCGATTTAAGGATACCTTCACCTATTGCTGAATGGTTTTTGATTATTTCATATTCTTCGTTCGTAAGTTGTCCCGGTTTCAGCAGCACGTGGTCAGGAATGGCTATTTTCCCGATGTCGTGAAGGAGAGAAGAGATTTTCAGCGATTCCATTTCATAGGTGGAAAGGTGCATGGCACGACCCGTCTCGACGGCAAACTTTGTCACGCTGCGTGAATGTCGTTCGGTATAGTGATCCCGCGCCTGGACCGATTGGATCAGCGATTCAAAGGTGTCCATGATGCTGCCGAAGAGGCTTTTGTAAAGAAGGGTATTTTCCAGGTTCAGCGAAGCCCGCGCCGTGAGGTTGAGCAGGTATGAGAGGTCTTTCTGTGTAAATGTGCAGGTGGGATCTTCGCTCGTTACGGTAAGGAGCGCAAAGACCTTCGAGCGAATCATCAGAGGGACCGAAATCAGGGCATTGAAGTGATCACGATCGTTGTTCGAGCGAATAAGCAGGGGTTTGCTGTCCTGAACGACTTGTCTGAAGAGGTGGGTCAGATGCGCTGTCATTGCCCTGGCTTCGGCCTCTTCGTGAAGCGTGCGCACATTCTTTGTGTGGTATATCTTATTGTAGAACCTGTCCTGCACTTCGTCGAAAAGAACTAGAAGGCACCGCTGACCTTCGGTGACGTTGAGCGCAAGCTGGACGATTTCCCGGAAGATATCGTCGTCGTCTCCCCTTGTATTTTCGATCCGGTCATACATGACGTCAATTGTTGACAGTTCTCTGATCTTTTCATGCAACTTCCAATCCGTCCCGTCGCAGGCGATGCCCTCATCCTTCAAGAAGGAATTCTCTTTGAGATAAAGGTTGACCTTGAAAAGCAAATCATCCGGTTTAAAAGGTTTGGTGAGAAAGTCGACAGCCCCTTTTTTCATAGCCGACACGGAATTGTCTATGGAAGGATAGCCGGTGACGATAATGACAGGAATAGAGGGATTCAATTCCTTGATGCGGTTTAAAAGCTCCATGCCGCTCATGCCGGGCATGTTCAGATCACTGATTATAAGATCGCTTCCCTCTCTTTCGAAGGATTCGAGGGCCTCGAAACCGTTTTTTACCTCCCGTGTGTTGGGGTATCCCCCTTCCCTCAGGGCGTCCGTGATGAGGACGCGCGTTGCGATGTCGTCATCGACCACAAGAATCGTTTTTGTCTCTGAGCAATGGGAATGTGCCATAAATCCTTTTACTTCGCCTCTTTGTTGTGCAGGAGGATATCAAGAAGGCTGTATGATATTTTATCGTAGGCCCCCTCTTTTGCCCCCCCTGAAAGAGTGACGATATCCTGGCGTGTGTGGACGGTATCACCGCTGCCTGAGACAGACCTCCTCGAATTGCCCTGTTTTGTATAGGTACGAAGAACATTTTCGACTTGGTAGGACGATATTGTCATGGTAGTTACCTCTCGTCCGAAAATTGCTTTACCAGGTAATCGGCAGATGGGATGTATTACTTTAGCGATTTTTTAAAAAAATAATTTTACAAGTGATGGTGTTATCGGAGCTTCAACTGCAAAACTTGAGTATTTTATTGCGGTAAAATTATTTCGTCTGCGACAGCGGCGCCATAAAGGCTGATTTCCTGTTGACTATTCGGAGAAATTTGATTACACCTTTACATTCTTGAACATATTTCTTTGCATGAGCCTCAATTGATCCAATGAAGAAACCAAGAATACTCGTTGCGGAAGACGATGATCTAAACAGGGAAAATCTTGTAGAGATGCTTTCCGGGAGTGCATCCGAGATTACTCCCTGTAAAGACGGGAAAGAGGCGATGGATGCCTTTTCGCGTCAACGGTATGATCTGGTGATTACGGATCTCAAAATGCCCCATATCGGGGGAATGAAACTGCTGAAGTTTCTGAAGGAAGAATATCCGGATACCGTTGTTGTGGTCATCACCGGGTATGCCTCCGTACAAAGTGCAGTGGAGGCGATGAGGCTTGGGGCATTTGATTATATTACCAAACCGCTCAAGGATGATCGCGTACAGCTGTCCCTGCAGAGGGCCCTTTCATTTGCCCTCCTTCGCGGCGAGAATGAATCGCTCAAAGATCAGCTGATGGAGAAGTTCGATTTCGGAAAGATGATCGGGTACAGCAACGGCATGAAAACCGTTTTTGCTACTATAGAAAAGGTGGCGGGAACGGACAGTACCGTGATTATTTATGGCGAAAGTGGCACAGGTAAAGAACTGGTGGCGCGGGCGCTTCATTTCAACAGTGAAAGAAAAACAGGACCTCTTGTGACGGTGAACTGCGGCGCCATTCCTGAAGAGCTTTTGGAAAGCGAAATGTTTGGCCATGAGAAAGGCGCCTTTACGGGGGCCATTCGAAGCAGGACAGGACGATTTGAGTTGGCCCAGGGGGGTTCGATATTTCTCGATGAGATCGGCGACATGAGTCCTTCGCTGCAGGTGAAACTGCTCAGGGTTATTCAGGAACGTCAGTTCGAACGTATCGGCGGAATGAAAACGATCGATGCCGATGTACGGATAATTGCTGCAACAAATCAGAATCTGGAAGATGCCGTACGGGAAAAGCGTTTCCGAGAGGACCTCTTTTACAGAATTAATGTGATACCTATTCATCTGCCCCCTTTACGTGAGCGGAAAGAGGATATCCCGGTGCTTGTCGAGCACTTTGTTTCCAGGTTCAAGAAAACAAAACAAAAAAGTGTAGAAGGATTGACCGATGAAGCACTGGAAATAATGATGCACTATCACTGGCCGGGAAATGTGCGGGAACTGCAAAACGTCATAGAAATGCTGGTAGTGATGAAAGGCTCCGGATTCGTGGATGTGGAAGACCTGCCCGATAAAATATGCGCGTCCGGTTTTCGGAAGGATGAGATGGCGCCGAATATTCAGATTCCCCCTGAAGGGTTGAGCATCAGCGAGGTAATGGACGAGTTTGAAAAGGACTTGCTTCTCAAGGCCTTGCAACAGTCCGGCGGGGTGAAAAATCGGGCGGCAAAGCTGCTGAATCTGAACAGAACCACCTATGTGGAGAAGTTGAAACGGCATCAGATAAGGTAAGGAGGTTTTCCATGGCGAAAGTAGGTGTAGTATTATCGGGGTGCGGTGTCTACGATGGCGCCGAGATTCACGAAGCGACGTTGACGCTCTATTTTCTCGACCGGGCTGGCGCCGATATTGTCTGTATGGCGCCCGATATGGAACAACGCGATGTGATGAATCATGCGGCGGGCGTCCCCGCTTCCGAAAAGAGAAATGTGCTTGTCGAATCCTCGAGGATTTCAAGGGGTGAGATCAGGAGTATGAAGGAAGTATCGGCCGGCGGCCTCGATGCCCTCATTTTTCCCGGTGGGTTCGGCGCCGCGAAAAATCTCTGCGACTTTGCCCTCAAGGGTGCCGACTGCAGCGTCATTCCCGAGGTGGAAGCACTGGTGCTCGAAATGCACGATCAGAAGAAACCCCTCGGCTTCATGTGCATCGCGCCGGTAGTCGCCGCGAAGCTACTGGGCCGGTTTAATCCGCAGCTCACGGTCGGTTCCGATACTGCAACGGCCGCTGCAATCGAAGCAATGGGAGGGAAGCACGTCACCTGTGCGGTCGAAGGAACAGTGGTGGATCGCGCACAGCGCGTCGTGACAACCCCTGCCTACATGCTTGGTCGCTCTATTGCTCACGTTGCCCGTGGAATCGAAAAACTGGTCGACGAAGTACTGGCGATGACGGAAGGTTGAGGAAGTAGGAAAAGTAGGAAAAGTTGAAGACAACTCTTCCTACTCTTCTTACTCTTCCTACTCTTCCTACTTTAAATGTCCTCTACCTCTTTCAAAATTTCAATGCGGCCCTCTTTTGTCATCATCTTACGCGTTTCTTCGAGCCACGAGCGGAAATAGTCTTCCTTCTTGAAATTCAGAAGTGATGTTTTCAGTCCCTCTTTTGCTTTTTCCCACTCTTCGTTATTGATGGTTCCCCGTTCCTTCAGCCGGACGACGACATAGCTGCCGTTGATGTAAAAGACCGTTTCGGGATAGGGGGTTTTTATGGAAAGTTCATAGACGGCGCCGAAGAGATCGCTTGAAAACCCGATTTTCGGAATATCTTGACTTGGCTTGAATAAACCGGTTTCCTCCCATTTCAGCCCCTCCTCGTCTGCGACTCTGAGGAAAAGATCTCCCTTTTTCAACCGGGCGAGAATTCCTTCCGCCCGTTCTTTTGCCCGTTTAATGGATTCACTTTCACGGTAACTCTGCTCAATTTCCTTGCGCGCTTCTTCAAGAGCGGGGATATAGGACGCCTTTTCTCCGGTAAGGCGAAAGATATAGTGAGCCTTGTCGTCGGAAAGTACCGGCGAGATCTCGCCTTCCTGAAGATCGAAAGCCCAGGCAAAAAGATCGGCGACCATGAGAAGTTCCTTGGGAGGATTTTCTTCTGAAAAGAGATCCGTTTCAGCCACTTTCAGTCCTTGCGCCTCTGCGTATTGATGGAAATTTTCTTCCTGATAAATGATGTCGTGTGCCTTTTTCGCAACCATGAAGGCCTTTTCCATCCCTTTTGTCTGTTGTATCGAATCGATAATTGTATCTCGCACTTCCTCAAGCGGCGCCGGTTCTGCCTTCTCTTCTTCCTTTCCTTCCACCATCACCTTTACCTTTTTGGTAAAATCCTCCTTATGATATCGATAATACTCTTCTATTTCATCTTTCGTCACCGTGTGCGACTGGGCAAAGTCCGCGCCGGGAATCCTTATATATTCAAGTTTTATCTGACGGGGCACACGAAAGTTTTCCGCCTTTTCCTTCAAGAAATTTTTCAGATCCTCGTCGGTGGGATTTACTCCTTTTATGAAGGCATCGGGTGTTATTTTGACAAAGTCCAGATTGATCTTCTCGTTTTGCATCCGATATATCTCGTAGGCTTCTTCATCGGACACTTTTGCCGATTCTTTAATCAACCGTTCCAACTTGTTGATTGTCAGAAATCGCCTCTGACTGTCCTCGAACTCTTCCGGAGTGATTTTTTGAAAGGCCAGTATGCGTTCGTAAAGACTGGGATCAAATACTCCGTCGCGTTTAAACGCCGGATATGAAAGGATCTTTTCCGTTACCTCTTCGTCGCTTACCTCAAGGCCAAGCTCATCGGCCTTAGCGAGAATAATCATTCGTTCGATAAGGCTGTCGTAGGCGCGTTGCTTGAGGTTGAGTTTCTTGAGAAGGTCGTCGCTGATGCTGTTCCCGTAGCGTTGACGGTAAAAGTCAATAAGATCCTGATACTCCTTGATATATTCTGCACGCGCAATCTGGAGTCCGTCTATTTTTGCAATTGTTTCAGTCTGCAGGCTTCCTCTCATCGATCCAAAATAAAATACAAAGACGATAATGATAATGCCGAGTATCACCTTCATGAGCCAGTTTCTGGCGTGCTTCCGCATCAGCTGTAACATTTTTCAGTCTGTAACCCCCTATTGTTATAGAAACTTTTCAGGTGCTGTAGTAGTATACTCCCCGTCAAAATGCAATAGTTTTTTAATTGATTAGCCCCCGGAAATACTGTATAGGATAAGGCGAATGTGCTGATAAAAGGAGGATAAGGTATTGTTGTTCGACTATATTCTGGGTATATTTTCCAATGATCTCGCTATCGATTTAGGTACCGCAAATACCCTTGTATCCGTCAGAGGGAAGGGAATTGTGCTCAGTGAACCGTCGGTGGTGGCAGTGCACCGGGACTTGAAGGGAGTAAAAAAGGTGCTGGCCGTCGGTGCGGAAGCAAAAAAGATGCTCGGAAGAACACCTGGAAATATTGTCGCAATACGACCAATGCGTGATGGGGTTATTGCCGATTTTGAGATAACCGAGGCAATGCTTCACCATTTCATCCTCCGAGTTCACAACAGAAAAGCCCTCGTGCGTCCCAGAATCATTATATCAATTCCTTCGGGCATTACTCCGGTGGAGCGAAGGGCGGTGAAGGAGACCGCTGAATCGGCAGGCGCACGGGAAGTGTACCTTATCGAAGAACCCATGGCCGCGGCCATAGGCGCCGGTCTTCCCGTAAGTGAACCGGTCAGTTCAATGGTCGTCGATATCGGGGGAGGAACGACGGAAGTGGCCGTTATATCGCTCGCGGGTATTGTATATTCCAAATCGGTGCGTGTCGCCGGCGATAAAATGGATGAGGCGATTGTGCAGTACATGAAGAGAAAATACAGCCTTTTGATCGGTGAACGAACAGGAGAGATAATAAAGACATCAATAGGATGTGCTTATCCTGACGAAGAGTTGCGCACTGTCGATGTGAAAGGGAGAGATCTTATATCAGGAATACCGAAAATTATTGAAATCAACTCGGATGAAATTCGGGAAGCCATTACCGAACCGGTGGCAATCATTGTCGATACGGTGCGCAACGCCCTTGAGAATGCACCGCCGGAGCTGGCAGGCGACATAGTGGACAGGGGAATTGTACTGACAGGCGGTGGGGCGCTGTTGCGAAATCTCGATATGCTTCTGCGGGAAGAAACCGGGCTCCCCATAACAATCGCGGATGATCCCCTTTCTACCGTGGCCAGGGGAGCGGGCATCGCTCTTAACGAGTTGGACCTCCTTCGCGAAGTTTCCATTCAACTGTAAGTCGAGGATACCTACCCGGCCCGCATATTTATGTGGTCATAACCGCAGCGTTCGCACGCTCTGTGGATAGCGGCTGACTTTCGATGCAATCGTCGGATGCAGAATGCCTACTCTTAGAAAATATCTTACAATTACCGTATGCTGCATTGTTGTGGCCGCACTATTTGTTACGTTTTACGTCGGCGCCGGCAGCGATAATGAAACGCTGTTTCTGAGGAAGGTGGTGCTTGAGGCTGTCACGCCTCTTCAGAATTTTATCGGTAAAACCTTTGACGCGGTGGGAGAAACCTGGGAGCGGTATGTGTTCCTCGTGGGGATAAAAGAGGAAAACGAAAGGTTGAAAACACAGATTTCCGGGCTTGAGAGAGAACTTAACCAGTCCAGGGAAGTGACTCTTGAATGCCGAAGGCTGCGAAAACTTCTGGGCCTGAAAGAGCAGATAAACAGTCCGACAATTGCCGCGCGAGTGATAGGAAGAGAACGGGCATCGCTGTTCAAGTCCTTTGTTATTGATAGAGGGGCCACTGATGGTCTGAAGGTCGGCTATCCCGTGGTTACCGATGATGGAGTGGTAGGAAAGATCATCGAGGTATCCTGGAACATGGCCAAAGTGCTTCTGATCGTCGATTATAACAGTCGTATCGATGCCTTTGTGCAGAGACAGCGGGTGAGAGGCATTCTTGAGGGGAAAGATGGAACCTGCTGCATCATGAAATACGTCCCACGCACGGAGAATGTCGCGGCAGGTGACGTGATTGTATCATCGGGACTTGCAGGGGGGTTCCCCAAGGGATTGCTGCTGGGAAGGGTGACGAAGGTCAGGAAGAGTGATGCGGACCTCTTCCAGGAAATTGAAGTAATGCCCGCAGTGGATGTGGAAAAGATCGAGGAAATTGCCGTCATTATCAGTGAAAATGGGGGAGCGAAGTGATTTGCTATTTCATCGTTCCCCTGGGCGTGCTCGCCCTCGTAGGTTTCCAGGTCACGTTTTTTGATATTCTTTTTATAGGTGCACTCAGGGTGGAACTTTCGCTCGTGCTGGTAATTTTCGCGGGTTTTCGCGTAAGCATTCCGAAAGGAGGGCTGCTGGCCTTTGCCCTGGGCTTCTGCCTCGACGCCCTGGTGGGTACGATTCCCTATTTTTATCTTACGATGTACATGCTCATGTTCGCCATAGCAAAGATCCTCTCGCTTCGCATGTACGCTGAACATAACATTGTGATCATGCTTGTCACTGCGCTGGCCTCGTTGTGTGAGGGGGGCTTGATGGTGCTCGTCTTCCGATACTTCTACGAGAGCGATATGGGCCTCGGTGTCGTTTGGCCCATACTTGTACAGGCGTTGATCCTTGGGGGGATCAGTCCTTTATTGTTTTCCATATTTGACAGGATAGAGAGGTTGCTGAGTGCCAACGAGTCGCAGAAAGCTTGACAAACACGAACCGTCCGACTTCAGGATACGATTCAGGGTCATCGGCGTAGTGGTGCTGGCGGCATTTTTCATCCTTCTTGCCCGGCTCTGGTATCTTCAGATATTGAACGGAAGTGATTTGCGACAACGATCTGAAAATAACAGGATACGAGTCCGTGAAATTAAACCCCTGAGAGGACTTATTATTGATGCCTATCAAAATATTCTTGTAGACAATCACCCCTCGTTCGATATTTCCATCATCCCTGAAGAGGCCAAAGACATACGGGCCGTCGTCGAAACGCTGACCGGTCTTTATGAGGCAAAGGCGCTGTCCTTTTCGGGAAATCTTTCATCACTCCGTGTGCAGAAACCCTTTGTTCCACTGAGGCTTGAAACCAATGTTTCCTGGGACAAGGTGGCCGTCGTCGAGACAAACCTTGGCGTTCTTCCGGGAATTATGGTTGATGTGGTGCCTGTCAGGGAATATGTCATGGGCGCCATGATGGCCCATGTGCTCGGGTATGTGGGGGAAATCGCCGCTTCTGAATTATCGATGCCTTCATACAAAGATTACCGTGCCGATGATATCGTCGGAAAGTATGGCGTGGAAAAACGTCTGGACAAGTACTTGAAAGGCGCCCGCGGAGGAGAACAGATCGAAGTGAACGTGACGGGACGAAAACTCAAAGTTTTGAGCGAGGTTGCATCCATGACGGGCGCCAACGTGATCGTCACGCTCGACAGCAAACTACAAAAGGCCTGCTGGGATGCCTTTAATAAAAAGGCAGGATCGGTAATCGTAATGAATCCGAAGGATGGATCGATCCTCGCTATGGTGAGCAAACCTTCCTTTGATCCCAATCTTTTCAATAGAGGCATCGCAACGGGGGAGTGGGGGAATCTGCTGAACAATCCCTTGAGTCCCCTGCAGAACAGGTCAATTGGGGGACAATATCCCCCCGGTTCGACCTTTAAACCGATTGTTGCCGCCGCGGCACTCGAGGAAGGACTTGTGCACAAGGGAACATCGGTATATTGCAATGGGCAGTACCAGCTGGGAAACCATACCTATCGATGCTGGAAGAAGCACGGCCATGGAGAGGTCGATTTATACAAAGCGATCGTGCAGTCCTGTGATGTGTTTTTCTATAGCCTGGGCGCAAAAATCGGCGTCGACACCCTATCGGACTACGCGCGAAAATTCGGTTTTGGAGAAAGAACGGGCATCGAACTTACGGGAGAGCGACCCGGGTTGGTCCCCTCAACGCAATGGAAACGTGCACGATTCAACGAGCCATGGCAGAAGGGAGAAACCATAGTGCTTTCAATTGGTCAGGGTTTTATTCTGGTGACGCCGCTTCAGCTTATTCGCGCCTACTGCGCGATTGCAAACGGAGGAACGCTCTACAGGCCGAGGATTATAGAGAGGGTTGAATCATCGGGGGGGGACAGAGTGAACGAGTATCCCCCCGTGGTGGAAGGGCGTCTTCCCCTGAGTGCAGACACAATAAAACTTATGAAAAAGGCTCTTTGGGGCGCCGTGAATGAACCCAGGGGTACGGGCAGAGCGCTCATGAGAGATGAACGGGATGTCTGCGGAAAGACAGGGACGGCTCAGGTGATCGGTTTGCCGGAGGAGGGAGATGACGCCGATGAAGAAAAAGTTCCCTATAAACTTAGAGATCATGCGCTGTTTGTCTGTTTTGCTCCGAAGGAACAACCGGAAATAGCAATTATGGTGATCGTCGAACATGGCGGGCACGGGGGATCGGCAGCGGCGCCGATCGCCAGAAAAGTACTTGATCGATACTTCGAATTGAAAAAAGAGCGGTCATGAAACTCGACAGAAGAGTTTTGATAAATTTTGAATGGGTCCTGCCGGTGCTGGTTTTTTCCATATGTGCCATAGGCCTCCTGAATTTATACAGTGCGGGACATAATCTTCTTCATGCAAGCGCGACTCCCGCCTACATGAAGCAGGTCTACTGGATTGCGATCGGGTTCGCCCTTATGATCCCCGTGGTCTTTGTTGACTATCACGTGATCATCAGATACGGATATCTGCTCTATGGCCTATCCATCCTTCTTTTAGCGACGGTATTTCTATACGGTCAAGTCACCCATGGCTCGCAGCGGTGGCTTGTGCTCTGGGGGTTTTCTTTTCAACCGTCGGAGCTGGTCAAGCTGACCATGATTATCGCACTGACCAAATTCATCGACGAACATAAGATTCCCGGAGGCTATACGATCCAGACTCTTCTGATTCCTTTCGCGATGGTAGTGATCCCCTGTCTGATGATACTCAAACAGCCGGACCTTGGGACGGCACTCTTTCTGGGCATCCTTTTCTGTTCTATTATTCTTTTTGTGGGTATAGAAAAAAGAACATTGATCGCTTTGGGCGGAACGGCTGTGCTTCTGCTTCCGCTTCTGTGGTTTTTCATGAAGGATTATCAAAAAGAACGCCTGCTCACTTTCTTGAATCCGGGATTAGATCCCCTTGGTTCCGGCTATCACATTATACAATCGATTATTGCAATAGGATCAGGGGGTATCGCGGGAAAGGGATTTTTGAAAGGAACCCAGAGTCAACTGAAATTTCTTCCTGAACAGCAAACCGATTTTGTGTTTTCCGTATTTGCGGAGGAGTGGGGATTTCTGGGAGTGATGGTGCTGTTGTTCCTGTTTGTGACACTGCTCTTGTGGGGTTTTCGCATCGGCAGGCGGGCCCGGGATCTTCCCGGATTGATGATTGCCTACGGCGCTACCATGCTGATATTCTGGGCTGTCTGTATCAATATGGGCATGGTGATTGGCCTGCTCCCCGTTGTGGGCATTCCGCTTCCCTTTATGAGTTATGGCGGTTCATCCATGGTGGTGCTTCTCATATCCATGGGGCTGGTGATGAATGTAAGCATGAGGAGATTCGTACTTCAGTCGTAGCCATCGCACAATAACGGTTTAGATGGGGCCTGATTATAGACTGTTTCTTGGTATATCAATTATTTTTAGGTGCTTTCTTTTTTCTTTCCTGAGATTGCTGTCTTATTTGTGACCGGTGGTCAAAAAATGCTTGACAACCCTTACGAGTTATGATTATTACGAGCCCGATTTTGGAGATTGCCTTTTTAAGCAGTTGCACGTTGCTTTTTTTAAGAGTTTCAATCCCCCCCCTTGCGGGTGTTTCTATACGAGGTGACAGATGATTGACCTTAATTCAACACTCCTAATTCAAATGATTAATTTTCTTATCCTAATTTTTGTTCTCAACATTATCCTTTACAAGCCGATCATGAAGGTCATCGATGCCAGGAAAAAACGCGTCGAAGAGTCAAAAGAAACCGTAGGGTCTTTTGATGATCTGATTGAGCAAAAAGTGGCTGATTATGAAGAAACGCTCCGCCAGGCGCGAGTTGATGCGATGAATCAGCGCGAGGAAATCAAAAACGAAGGGGCGGAAGCGGGGAAGAAAATTCTTGCCGATACTCGTGATGAAGTGACCGCGATGATTCAGGATTTCAAGGCGAAGGTTGCCGCCGAAAAAGAGCAGGCCAGGCGGACCTTGCAGGAGCGGACACAGGAGATTGCCCGGGAGATTTCCGAAAAGGTGCTGGGAAGGAGCGTCCAATGAAACGGTTTCTATTTGCTCTCGCGTTAGTGGTGGTGACGGTCGGCGTGGCCTACGCCTCGGGCGGTGGAGAGGGGGGCGAAGCACATGGTGATCAGCTTGCAAACTTCGGATGGCGCATGCTCAACTTTGTTATTCTGGCGGCCGTGCTTTACAAGTTGACTGCCAAGGGGATCAAGGGTTTCTTTGTGGGGAGACGCGCCGAAATAAAAACCTCGCTTGAGGCGGCTGAAGTAGCCCGAGCGGAAGCGCAGAAAAAACTCGACGAATGCAATATGAAACTGGAAAAAGCTTCGTCCGAAATAAGCGGAATTGCTGAAATGATAAAATCGCAGGGCGCCGAAGAGAAGGCAAAGATACTTGCCGAGGCGGAAGCTGCGGCGGTGAAAATGAAAGAAGATGCAAAAGCCCGCATCGATCAGGAATACAAGCGGGCGGTAATCGAGTTGAGGGCGGAGGCAACGGAGCTCTCCGTTCAGATGGCCGAGGAAATCATCAAGAAAAACATTGGAAAAGACGACCATGAGATGATGGTTAATGACTTCTTGGATAGGATGGTGAGCCGAAATTGATTGGAAGCGAAATTGCAAAAAGATATGCGAAGGCCCTCTTTGAGATTGCTAAGGAAGAGGGTGCGGTTGAGTCGATATACGGCGAATTGGAAAGTTTCGCGTCAGTGCTGAAAAGCAATAAGAACCTTATGGAATTTTTTGCCAATCCCGTGTTCGATCAAGGGGACAAGAAGGCCGTCATGGAAAGCGTTCTTTCCAAGGTGCAAATAACGGGTATTACGGCAAACTTCTTGAAGCTGCTGGTGGATAAGCGCAGGATCGACATTCTCCTGGATGTGGAGAATTGTTTTCGCGGTTACCGGGACGCGCTGCTGAACAAGGTTAGAGTGAAGGTGAGGACGGCCTTTCCACTGCCAGCCGATCTGGCCGGCAAAATACGGGAACGTCTGGAAGAGATAACAAAGAAAAAGATTGAAATGGCTGTTGAGGAAGATGCGTCGCTGCTTGGCGGCATCGTCGTGGGAGTCGGCGATACCCTGTATGACGGGAGTATAAAGACTCAACTGATGAGTATAAGGGAACTCATAAGGGAGGAGATGTAGAGGATGGAGGCAATAAGGGCAGAAGAGATAACCCAAATAATCTCGAAACAGATCAAGGAGTACGAGAAAAAACTTGATATAAGTGAGACTGGTACGGTGCTGTCCGTCGGTGACGGTATTGCCCGCGTCTATGGTGTTGAAAATGCGATGGCCATGGAACTTCTCGAATTTCCCGGCGGCATACTGGGAATGGTGCTCAACCTGGAGCGGGATAACGTGGGTGTCGCCATCCTTGGACAAGATACACACATCAAAGAAGGGGACATCGTCAAGAGGACCGGCAGGATTGCGGAAGTCCCCGTGGGCGAAGAGCTTCTGGGGCGCGTGATCGATGGAACGGGCCAGCCCATCGACGGTAAAGGTCCCATCGACGCGAAGGAAACCCGCCGTATCGAAATGGTCGCCCCAGGCGTGATTCAGCGTCAGCCCGTCAACCAGCCTCTCTACACGGGACTGAAAGCGATCGATGCCATGACGCCTATCGGCAGAGGCCAGCGTGAGCTGATCATCGGCGACCGTCAGATCGGAAAAACGGCGATCTGCATCGATGCAATTATCAGGCAGAAGACGACCGGCGTAAAATGTATCTATGTGGCAATCGGTCAGAAAAAGTCCACCGTTGCGCAGGTTGTCGAGGCATTGAGAAAACATGACGCCATGAGCTACACCTGCGTGGTTTCCGCCTGCGCCAGTGATCCGGGAACCCTCCAGTATATCGCCGCCTTCGCCGGATGCAGCATAGGCGAGTACTTCAGAGACAGGGGTCAGGATGCGCTTATTATGTACGACGACCTCTCCAAACAGGCGGTCGCCTACCGGCAGATTTCACTTCTGCTGAGACGGCCCCCGGGGCGTGAAGCCTACCCCGGCGACATCTTTTATAACCACTCTCGACTCCTGGAACGTGCGGCTCGTGTGAATCAGGAGCTGGGCGGCGGCTCATTGACGGCCCTGCCCATAATCGAAACACAGGCCGGCGACGTATCGGCCTTTATTCCGACGAACGTGATTTCCATTACGGACGGTCAGGTGTATCTTGAGCCGGATCTCTTCTACTCCGGTGTCCGTCCGGCCATCAATGTCGGTTTGTCCGTGTCCCGCGTCGGCGGCGCCGCGCAGGTGAAGGCGATGAAGCAGGTTGCCGGAACGCTGAAGCTCGACCTGGCGCAGTACAGAGAACTCGCATCGTTCGCACAGTTCGGCAGCGATCTTGACAAGTCCACACAGGCGCAGTTGGACAGAGGCGCCCGGCTGGTGGAGATTCTGAAACAGCCCCAGTATCGCCCCATGTCGCTGGCGGAAGAAGTGGTGGTCCTATTTGCGGCGGTGCGCGGCTTCGTGGACAGATATGCGGTGGAGCAGTTGAAAGAGTATGAGAATCAGCTGTTGGGCTTCGTGAACAGCAAGCATGCCGCGATAATGAATCAAATCGACGAAAAGCAGATAATCGATGCCGAGCTGGAAGAGAAATTGAAGGCGGCTCTGACAGAATTCGATTCCGTATTTACCGCAGCCTGATAAGGGTCGATGCGCGCTCTATTCGCTGTAAGGGGAGTAGGTAGTAATGGCTGAATCATTAAGGGACATAAAGAGGAAAACCCAGGCCGTCGAAAAGACGAGGCAGATTACCAGAGCGATGAACATGGTGGCTGCTTCCAAGCTGAAAAACGCCCAGACGCGCATGGAAAATTTCAAACCCTATGCCGACAAGGTGATGGAAGTGCTGAACAGCCTGGCGTCGAGGATAACGTCAACCACGAATCCGCTGTTGGCCGTAAGGGAACCGCAGAGGATACGGATTATGATGATGACCTCCGACAGGGGGCTCTGCGGCGGATTTAACACGAATACACTGAAAATGGTTGACGGTTTCATTCGAGAAAGAAAAAAAGAAGGGAAAGACGTTGCCCTCATCACGGTGGGAAAAAAGGGACGTGATTATTTCCGAAGGAAAGAAAATGTGATTGCCCAGCATATCGATGTGCTGGGAAGTTTCGATATGAATCTTGCCGTTGCGCTGGGAGAAGATGTGATTCCTTCATTCATTGCCGAGGAATACGATGAGCTGTACATTGCCTACAACGAATTCCGAAACGTGGCGTCGCAGAGGCCCAGGATCGTAAAATTGCTTCCCCTTTCTCCGGAAGATTTCAGCGATGAACGGGGCGAGGTCTTCGGAGGGTATATTTATGAGCCTTCAGAGGAAGAGCTGCTGGCGCAAATCGTTCCCATGTATTTGAAGGTGCAGACCTTCAATGCGCTGCTCCAGACGTCGGCAGGCGAGCATGCGGCGCGAATGGTGGCAATGGAAAATGCCACAAGCAATTGCGAGGAAATGATAGAGAGCTTGACGCTGAAGTTCAATAAAGCCCGACAGGCTGCGATTACCGCTGAACTTATGGATATCGTGGGCGGTACGGAAGCGCTGGCGAAATCGTCGTAGTCTGCGAGACGAGATATTAAAAAATCCGGACATACCATGTAAGGAGAGAGGGATGAATACAGGAAAGATTGTGCAGGTAATTGGCCCTGTTGTGGACGTTGAGTTTGAGGAAGGGAATCTTCCGAACATTTTGAATGCCGTGTATATCACAAACCCGACGATCAATGACGAAGAAGACAATCTTGTCGTCGAGGTGGCACAGCATCTGGGCGATAATGTAGTGCGATGCATCGCCATGGATATTACCGACGGCCTGGTGAGAGGCATGGCGGCCAAGGATTCGGGTGATCCCATTACAGTTCCCGTGGGGAAAGAGTGCCTCGGAAGAATTCTGAATGTGGTGGGAAGGCCGGTGGACGGTCTCGGGCCCATCGACATAAAGAACACCGCGCCGATTCACCGTGAAGCGCCTTCGTTCATGGAGCAGGATACCTCGGTCCACGTGCTCGAAACGGGTGTCAAGGTTATTGATCTGCTTGTTCCCTTTCCCCGAGGTGGAAAAATGGGGATGTTCGGCGGCGCCGGCGTCGGCAAGACCGTCGTCATGATGGAAATGATTCACAACATAGCCATGCACCACGGCGGTATTTCCGTGTTTGCCGGCGTGGGTGAGAGAACCCGCGAAGGAAACGACCTCTATCTCGAAATGAAAGAATCCGGCGTTATCGGACAGGCGGCGCTTATTTACGGTCAGATGACCGAACCTCCGGGAGCGCGGGCGAGAGTGTCGCTCACGGCACTTGCGGCAGCGGAATATTTCAGGGATGAAGAAGGACAGGACGTGCTCCTCTTTGTCGACAACATATTCCGGTTTACTCAGGCCGGTTCGGAAGTATCGGCCCTCCTCGGCCGCATGCCCTCGGCCGTGGGATATCAGCCCACACTGGCGACGGACCTGGGAGGCCTTCAGGAACGCATTACATCTACCAACAAGGGATCGATTACGGCGGTACAGTGTGTGTACGTCCCGGCCGACGACCTTACCGACCCGGCGCCGGCCACCACCTTTGCCCACCTGGACGGAACGGTGGTTCTTTCCCGTCCCATCGCGGAACTCGGTATTTACCCCGCGGTGGACCCACTCGATTCGACATCGAGAATTCTCGATCCCAACGTCCTCGGTGAAGAGCACTATCAGACGGCGCGAGACGTCCAGATGATTCTGCAGAAATACAAGGATCTTCAGGACATTATCGCCATTCTGGGTATGGACGAGCTGTCCGAAGAAGACAAGATTACGGTCAGCAGGGCCCGAAAGATCCAGAGATTCCTCTCGCAGCCCTTCTTTGTGGCGGCGCAGTTTACGGGAACGGAAGGTAAATTCGTATCCGTGCCGGATACGGTGCGCGGATTCAGGGAAATCCTTGATGGCAAGCACGATGATCTTCCCGAGCAGGCCTTTTATATGGTAGGCGGGATTGAAGAGGTAATTGAAAAGGCGCAGAGACTCGCTGCTGAGTGATGACGCGGGTCGGAGGAATGATCGATGGCTGATGAATTGCTGTTAGAGATTGTAACACCAGAGACGATGGCCTTCAGTGACACGGTGGAGGAAGTGACGATACCGGGTGTGGAGGGGCATTTCGGGGTGCTGATAGGACACGCGCCGCTGCTGAGTGCCTTGAAATGCGGCGAACTGGACCATCTTCAGGGAAATAAGAAAACCTACTACGCCGTGGGTGAAGGATATGCGGAAGTGACCGGCGAAAAGGTTACGGTGCTTGTGGAAACCTGCGAGCGAGCTGATGCAATTGATGTGGAAAAGGTACGACGCGAAATGCAGGAGGCGGAGTCGAAGCTGGCGGGACTCAACAAGGATGACAGCGAGTTTGAAAAGGTAAGCGCCGTACTGAACAGGGCGGAAGTAAGACTTAAAGTGGCGGAGAAGGCATAACGACAGTCGTGTATGGCTCCAGTGCAGCTTTCGCAGTGACCACCACATTTAAAGATTGAAAAGACAAAGCCAAGGAGGTATAGACTCGCTTGGCTTGTTTTTTGTGCAGAATAATGAAGGAGTCATGATATGTGTCATGAAAAAAGATATGGCGGGGAAATTCTTTCACTAGTGCTCGTGGGAATTATCCTCTTGCTTATGTGCATGGCGCCGTCGATGGCAGAGGCGTCGGCAGAGGCGACATCGGCGCACCATGGTCCCGACATTGGCGCTATATTGCCGGTATGGACAGTGATACCATTCGCGGGCATCCTGCTTTCAATTGCGCTCTGCCCGCTCCTGGTGCCCCACTTCTGGCACAATCATTTCGGCAAGGTGTCGGCCTTCTGGGCGGTACTGTTCGCCGTTCCCTTTCTCTTCGCTTACCACGGGACGGCCTTATATGAGATTGTTCATATTTATGTGATAGATTATATCCCCTTTATCATATTGCTCTGGGGTCTTTTCACCGTTGCAGGCGGAATAGTGGTGGGTGGGTCCTTCAAGGGAACGCCCCTGGTAAATACCATAATGCTGCTCATCGGCACGATTCTGGCCTCCTGGGTCGGCACCACCGGTGCGGCCATGGTGATGATCCGGCCGGTTCTGAGGGCGAACAAGGACAGGGCGAGCAAGGTGCACGTCATCTGCTTCTTTATATTTCTTGTCGCGAATATCGGAGGGTCGCTGACGCCGCTTGGCGATCCCCCGCTTTTCCTCGGATTTTTACATAACGTGCCCTTCTTCTGGGTCACGACGGCAATCCTTCCCCACATGCTGTTGACGTCACTGATTCTTCTGGCACTTTTTTTCATCATGGACACGATATTCTACCGCCGTGACATGAAAAAGGGAAAGGCCCGCGTGGTGGAGGCAGAGGAGAAACAGCCCTTCAAGGTGGAAGGCACTTACAATTTTATATTTCTCCTCGGCATCATTGCGCTTGTTCTGATGAGCGGCTACTGGAAGCCCGGTCATTTCAACGTACTGGGCGTGCATGTGCACTTTCAGAATACAGCCCGCGACCTGGGCATTATCGTTATGGGCGCACTTTCGCTCTTTGCCACGCCGAAGCGGTTGCGGGAAGCGAACGATTTCAGCTGGTTTCCGATCATCGAGGTGGCGAAGCTCTTTGCCGGCATCTTCATGACCATCATTCCCGCGCTGGCCATATTAAAAGCGGGCACTCATGGGGCCATGGCGGGGCTCGTGGAAGTTGTGAAAGAACCCTTCCACTATTACTGGGTTACGGGCTTCCTTTCATCGTTTCTCGACAACGCCCCGACCTATCTGACGTTTTTCAATCTGGCACTGGGGAAGCTGGGGTTGACGGAGGCCTGCATTCCCGGAGCCGTCGCCACGGCGGCGGATACCTGCAATCCCGCCTTTATCACCTATCTGAAGGCGATTTCGGCGGGGGCCGTCTTCATGGGCGCCAACACCTACATCGGCAATGCGCCCAACTTCATGGTCAAATCGATCGCCGAAGAAGCGGGCATCAACATGCCGAGCTTTTTCGGCTATATGATCAAGTATTCCCTGCCGATACTGATTCCCGTATTCCTTGTGGTAACGTTTGTATTCTTTTTATAACGCACCGGTGCGGAACTATGAATGGCGAGGTGAACGAAAGGTGATAAAAAAATATTATGAGGTGACCGTCGATGGTTCCTTTGATCTCATGAAGGGCTTCGTCCTTGGATTTCTCGAAGGCAAAGGCATTCAGGGGGAGGCAATTTTCGATGAAGATCACCATGTGGAAGATGAAAGCAAATTTGGCCAGCTGATGCGTCTGATCGGCGCCAGAGGAGGCCGGACCACGCTCATTGTCGGATCCGGATTTCACGATCTCATTCGTCAGTCAATCGAAAACAGAGGGTTGCAGGAGCACCTTAAGATCGCAGATGTCAGGGAAATCCGCGATGCCTACTTTGATTTCAGCTATCGCGCCTACACGCGGGAACTGGGAGAGAAATTCAAGAAACTCTTCGGATCGCTTCCCGAAGGAATGAGAATAGAGAAGGGGACGGGCCCGAAAGAGACAGTGCTTCCCGAAGGGAAGGGTGTCGAGGCATACGCGCCGCTGCACGAGTACGAGATCAGGGGAAAGGGAGAAATGCACGGACCGGTGAAAGAGGTCATAGACTTCTACGGCATGGTCGAGCATGAAGAAATGGTGGAACTCGGAAAAATCAAATTGAAATATGCCTGAGTGGGAAGATAAGACAAAGACTTCATATTCGTGCGCGCCCATTGGCGTTCATCCGCCGTGCTGCCCTGGCGAAGAACAACCGCGAATAGACACGAATGAACACAAATATTAAAGAAAAACAAATTGATCGAAGACGCACGAGATAGGTGTCCCGTTACAGGGTATTTGTCCCATGGGCGAAGGTCCAGGGCACGCAGTAGGACGGAATGTAGGTCTCGGTCATGGTGAGGGGGGAAAAGAACTTCCCCAGCAACGACCGAGTCATCTCGAGTGTTTCATAATCATAGGACGAGCAGCATTGTGCTGAAATGAGGCCGCCTTTTTTGAGCGACGCTTTGATTTTGACGAAAAGATCCTCCAGGTAGAGATCGCGCTCCATGTCGATAAAGGCTTCGGGGTGCATGGTCAGGTCATAGATGACGGCATCATAGCGGTCCATTCTGGAGAGAAAGCTGAATACATCATCGTAGACGACGGCAACCCGTTCGTCGTCAAAGGCGCCGCGACAAATGCCCGGCATGTGCCTGCGACAGGCCGAAACCACCGCCTCGTCGATGTCGACGAGAGTGACTTTTCCGGGATTGTGCTTCAGCAGTTCATGCAGTACGCCTCCGTCGCCGCCGCCCAGAATTGCCACGGAATCCAGCGACATGCCCGATTCAACAAGGGGTTGTACCATGCACTCGTTGTAGAGATGTGCATCGAATTCGGCGATCTGCAGGTCGTTGTCGAGGAAGAGCATTCGGCCGAAACTTTCGTTTTCAATGATCTTGATCTCCTGGTAGATCGATTGGGTGCTGAAGATCTCTTCCTGGATGTGGTAGCGGATGTCGAATCCCATCGAACCCGTGTCGTCGGTGATCCAGTTCGTTCGCGACACTTCTATGGGATTGCCTCTCGAAATCTCGGCAATGCGCGTTGTGCCGGGCCCCATTCTTTCTTTCAGACATTCCATAAGTCTAAAGGACACTTCATTGTCCTTCGAGCAGGTGAAAATGTCCAGGGAGGCATGACGAGCTTCCGGATAGGTGTGAATCGCCACGTGCGATTCACTTATGACGGCAATCGAGGTAATGCCTATGGGATCGTAGAGATGACTGCTGATACTGACGAGCCCTACGCCGCAGGCGGCAATGCTCTCCCGCAGAATATTCTCGAGAGCCTCCCGGCTATTGAGTATATCGGTGTCGCAGTTAAAAAATTCAGCTACGAGCTGGATTCCGGTAGGTTTCATGGCTTGCATCCTTCCTATATTATTACCCCTGATCGGGATAAATAATACCCCGTGCACTGCTCGGATGTATGCACGGGAGCCACGTCATTGAATCATTTAAGAGAGGTAATGACTATTGCTAACAGGCCTGTCCTCTATATAAAAAAGGGGAGGTATTGTCAAGGAAAATGGGAATATTACTAATGTTATGTTGCAATGCATTTCCTCATACGCCCCTATGAGTCCCTTGCCAGTGCGGCAAGGGCCGCTTCCGCAAAGAACTTTTTTTGCAGTTTCGGCGGATACAGGCGGGTGATGTATCCCCCTTCCGGCTCATAGGTGTTGATGTAGTTCCTTTTTGTCTGTTTCTTGCCGTATATGCTCACCTGGATTAGAGTGCGGTCTGCAGGATTTCCTGTTTGATGGATGCCTCTATTAAGCGGATACACGCTGTAAAATTCCCCCGGCGCGATTATGCGGCGGGCATCTTCGACGATGCGAGCCCGTCTTCCTGAACCGCCGCGATCGAGTCGTCTGTAGGTGATGACCTCCAGCCTGCCCGATACGGGGCCGATGACGCCCCAGGAGTTGTGGTCGTGGACAGGATCGTATTCGCCGGGCCTCCAGAGAAACATCCTCAGGGAAAAATGGCCCGCCGGATCGAGATGGAGTATCAGTTCATTGATGAACATGGTGGGTTTTTCAATATCAGGATAGGGCGCCCCTTCGATTACATTGTGAAGGATTTTCTTAAATACCTCTTTTTGTGCAAGGAGCGGAGGAAGGATGCGGGAAACATAGGCGATACGGGACCGGTTGTCCTTCAGATCCGCCAGTCCCCTTGCACAGGTAGCGCAGAACTCTTCGATTAGAAATGGTATGCCCGCCTCGGATTTCATGTCATTCCTCCCGGCTCTTTTTTCTGATGTGCTCCAGGGCATTGTAGAAGGTGTCCTCCGGACCGGCGCCTTCATCAAAGAGAAGGCTTCCGTGGCGGCGAATATGCATCCAGGCGCGATGGAGGGGATCAGGGGCATGGTCGATCAAACTTTTCAATTCCTTTCGGTAATGGGTGAGTGCTTTTTCCCTTCCATAGAGTTTCCTGTCCTCGCCGACAGGGCATACCTTGATGCAGATGCCGCAGGGATAGCAGCCTCGCCTGGTCAATTCTCGCGCCCAGAGCGCACAGGCGAGACGATCGTAATGAGCGACCGTCACCGCAGGGTCCCGCAATTCTTCTTTCGTGACAGGAAGCGCTGCGGCGGGGCAGAAGGCCGAACAGGCGCCGCATCGGATGCAGAGAGATTTTTCCAGGGGAGGGTTTCCCGAGAGAACGGCGTCGGTGAAAAGGGAGACAAAGCGGACGCGGGGGCCAAATTCAGTGGTGAGAATGGTGTTGTTGATTCCGATGTAGCCGAGGCCCGCGTAATAGGCGGCACGCGTGTGGGAAAAAGCCGCCCGGGGGTTCTTTAGTAAGATGTTGATGTTGGCGTAGCCGTCTCTGCTGAGATGGATCGCACCATGACCCCCGCGGGCAAGCCGACGGGCCAGATCGAAGGCAAGATCGTCAAGGGAACGATTGCAGGCATTGTAGAGATCCCTGTGCTGTACCGAGGGAGTGGTTTCCACAATGGGAAGAGGCATTGCCATGCCTATGACAATGACCGATCGCGCCTTTGGCCACAATGCTTTCGGCCGGTAGGCCTCCGGTACACGGGTGTCCTCATCCCACATGTCGGCGGCGGCAAAGCCGACAAGATCGGCGCCCCGCTCCCGAAGATAGGCGGTGATTTCTTTTTCCTGCATACACGCCCCCGGATTGTAGTTTCTTACATCAAAAAAGCAGCTTTCAAAGAGTACCAAATAAGAAAGGGGGAGTCTACGCGAAAGTAATATCATTTTTTAAAAATTTTGCTGGCGCAGCCTTTGCGAGGCATATATCAGGGGGGCTTCTTCGGGGGGTGGAGAATGGGGAGGCCCAGGTGCTTCCGTCCGGTTTCGCCGATAAAGCGAACCTGATCTCGCGCCGTCGGTTCGCCGCGCGTGCCCGTACCGTACTGATCCACAAGGTGAGAGCCTCCCAGATGAACGGTGTGCTTGCCATATTTCCGAGCGAGTGTATCGGCCGCCACATAGATTCGCTCTATCTTGTCCAGACGCAGAGGATCTTCGAAAAGGCAATACTGCACGCCCGCGTCAGAAATCAATTCCAGGAGGATTACTCCCGTGGCCCGGTACCACACCCCTGGTTCGTAGATGCTGTCGAAGAGTGTGCTAAGAAGATGTGAAAACTCCAGGGGCAGCGCCGAGGGACGGTTGAGCCGCGCCTCGCTTCCGGCGGCCCTGAATTCCTGTGTTTTAATGAAGACGGCGATCTTTTGCGGGGCCAGCGAGTGCCTCCGGGCCTTAATGCACGCCGATTCGAGATTTCTTGAGAGCTGGGCGTAGAGATATTCCCGATCCTCTGTAGGCGGGGCGAATGTCTTCGTCTTACTGATCGAGGCGTAACGGCTTTTTTCCTCTACCTCTACGGGATACACCGATTCCCCCCGCAATTCACGCCAGATTTCCCTTACCGGTTTGACGAACCTGTGCCGGACTGTGTTTTCGGGAAGTTGCGCAAAGTCGAGTGCGCTTCGGATTCCCAGTTTCCACATATAGTTACTGGTCGCATAACCGATTCCCCATAGGGCCTCCACGGGAAGGGTTGCAAGGTATGAAGGGATGCTCCTGCCGTTGATGACGGTGAATCCGTTCGGTTTTTTGTGCTTGGAGGCGATCTTTGCCAGGACCTTTGTGATGCTCAGGCCTACGGTCACCCCGATTCCTACTTCCCTTTCTACGCTCGTTTTTATGGTGCGTGCAATGTCTTCGTAAGAGGCGCGCAGAACCCGGCGCATTCCTGTGAGGTCGGCGAAGGCTTCGTCGATGGAGTATTCCTCGACCTGAGGGGTAAAGCGCCTGACGACCGAGAACATGCGACGGGAAAAAAGACTGTACGTTTCGTAATCGGAAGGAAGCACAATGAGATCCGGACAGAGTGCCCGGGCTTGATAAAGAGGAACGCCTCGCCTGATTCCCTTCCCTTTGGCCACATAGTTGGCACAGGCCACAATGCCTCTCTCCCCGCCGGTGATGAGGGGTTTACCCTTTAACTCCGGATGAATCGCCTCTTCACAGGAAGTAAAAAACGCGTCACCGTCGATGTGAAGAATGGCCCTGGGCCACGAATGAGGGGTAAAGACATATCGTTCCATAGAGAGACTTCTTGCAAAACCGTTTCTTTTGAGTTAATAGAACATATGTTCTATTGTCAAGAAAATAATGGAGGGCGGGGAAGGGGATGCAGGCAATACTGATCTTTACATTGAGGATCTATTGTAATATATAGGCCAATTAAAAAGGACATTATGGGTGCTCGATTCATAAAAACTGCAGCGACCGGTCTCGGAAGCGGCCTTTCACCCTTTGCTCCGGGAACGGCGGGAACACTTGTAGGGATACCGATCTATTTTCTTCTTTCCATGCTTTCCCGGCCCCTGTACCTCCTTACGGCGGCGGCGTTTTTCTTCTTTGCCGTCTATGTTGCCCAGGAGGCGGAGAAACTTTATGGCGCGCATGACCCTTCGTGCATCGTCATTGACGAAATTGCGGGGTTTCTGGTCGTCATGGCCTGCATTTCCCCTTCGCTTTTTACCGTGGCGGCGGGTTTTGCGCTCTTCCGCATCTTCGATATCGCGAAGCCCTTTCCGATCCGCTTGTTGGAGCAGCGGCTTCCCGGCGGATACGGTGTAGTGGGGGACGATATTATGGCGGGGATATATGGAAATATCATCCTGCAGATAGTGACAAGAGTGATATAACAGGAAATTGGTGGTGCGATGGGTACAGGTTCATCTGATGGTTCCGGTATGGTAAGGCGATGATTGCGGGAATATTGCTGGTCGGCGACGAATTGATCGGAGGCATGGTACAGGACATTAATTCCTCCTATATTGCCGCTCAGCTCGATCTTGCGGGCTGGGGCGTATCGGCGGTTCTTACGGTGGGCGACGACAATGAGGCCGTGAAAAGCGGCCTTGAATACCTGTGTGCCCTGTCGGATGCCGTCATCGTGGCGGGAGGTCTCGGTCCGACGGCCGATGACATCACCACCGCAGCCGTTGCGGCCGCCTTCGGGTTGCCTCTTGTGTCCGACGAGAGGGTGCTTCAAACGCTGAAAGATCGTTTTGCAGCCTTTCATATTTCCTGGACCGAAAACAACGCCAAGCAGGCCCTTTTCCCGGAGGGCGCCCTGGTCATCGAAAACCGCGTCGGTACGGCGGCGGGATTTTGTCTGGAACGGGATGGGAAATGGGTGGCCGTCGTCCCCGGTGTGCCCGGAGAAGCGAAAAAGATGGTGACTGAAGGAGTGCTGCCCCATTTCGAGAAGGTCTGCGGCGCCGCGAGTGAAAAGAAAGCAAGAAAACAGTTGCGGCTTTTCGGCCTTTCCGAATCGAAAATTGATGAAGCGATCGGGCGCCTGGGGGCCCTGCCGGGGGTGACAATAGGATTTTATCCCCGCTTTCCCGAGGTACATCTGGTGCTCACCGCGAGAGGACGGGAAGGTAGAGAAGCGACCATGCATCTTGAAGAGGCGGAAGCAAAAATTGACGGAGTGCTTCACCGGCATATCATCGGGTATGATGACGAGACCCTCGAAGGGATTGTGGCAGCCCTCCTGACGAAAGGCGGTTTCACACTTTCCGTCGCGGAATCCTGTACGGGAGGATTAATTGCCGATCGTCTTACCGATATTCCGGGCAGTTCGGCATTTCTGGAAAGAGGAGCCGTCGTTTACAGCAATCTCGCGAAAGTGGAGCTTTTGGGGGTACCGGCGGAGATTATCGAGCGCTACGGCGCCGTGAGCAGGGAAACAGCCGAACTGATGGCCCGGGGGATGCGGGCCATGGCGAAGACCGATCTTGGACTGGCGACTACCGGTATCGCTGGTCCCTCCGGGGGAACTCTGGAAAAGCCTGTGGGAACGGTCTATGTGGCGCTATCCGACGGAGAGGCTACCTATTGTCGAAAATCCAGTTTCCCATGGGGACGGCGGCGCATAAAGGAAATTTCTTCCGAACTCGCCCTGGAAATGTTACGGCGGTACCTGACGGGGAGTGATGTGGAAAAATGAACGAACCAGTGGTGCGTACATTTCTTGCGCTGGAAATTCCCGAGAACATTCGCCTTCAGATTGGTCGAATACAGGACCGTCTGAAGAAGGCGCTTGGGGGGATCAGATGGGTAAGACCCGAAGGCATGCATCTGACGCTGAAATTTTTCGGCGATGTGAGCGTCGCGGACATTACCACAATAGAGAACACCGTCAGAATCCGTACCGACAGGGCGGCATCCATGACGTTTTCGCTGGGTGCGCCGGGGGCATTTCCGAGCGCCCTGCGGCCCCGTGTACTCTGGCTTGGCATCGAGGGCGATACGGATCGTCTGGCGGAACTTCAGCAGTGCATCGAAGCGGACCTGGATGCAGCCGGATTTCCTAAGGAAAAAAGGCCCTTTACCCCTCATCTGACCCTTGGAAGAGTAAAGTCGCCGGGAGAAAAAATATTCGGAATCGATACGATAATGAAGGGCATGGGCGGCCCTGGAATCCACTCTTTTCATGTGGGTGAACTGATACTCTTCAAAAGCGACCTGAAACCGACCGGGGCCCTGTATACGAAGCTTGCCCGTTTCCCCTTCGGGGGATAAAGGGGATAGAGAGACATTTCTCCTGTTTGACGAGGCACGTGACATCAAAGGCATGAAAAATATAAAAAAAGGGAAGTGTCCCAATAAAGGAAGGGGAAAACAATGATTTCATCTGAATCGGAACGGGAACGAGCCGTGGATCTGGCCATTGCCCAGATCGAAAAGCAATTCGGGAAGGGATCGATCATGAGACTGGGGGGCGACGAAGTCGTCTCCAATATTCCGGCTATTTCGACGGGAGCCCTGAGCCTCGACATTGCCCTCGGTGTCGGGGGGATACCAAGGGGACGGATTGTCGAAATCTACGGCCCCGAGTCGGGAGGAAAAACAACCCTTGCCCTGCATGTGGTGGCGGAAGCGCAAAAAGAGGGGGGGCTGGCGGCCTTCATCGACGCTGAGCACGCCCTTGATGTGACCTATGCGAGAAAAATAGGGGTCAATACGGATGATCTGCTCATATCTCAGCCCGATTCAGGGGAACAGGCCCTGGAAATTGCCGAGGTGCTTGTGCGAAGCGGCGCCCTCGACGTACTGGTCGTCGACTCGGTGGCTGCCTTGGTTCCCCGTTCCGAACTGGAGGGGGATATGGGCGATGCGCAGATGGGACTCCAGGCGCGACTCATGTCCCAGGCCCTGAGAAAGCTGACGGGAAGCATCAACAGATCCAAAACGACGGTGATTTTTATCAATCAGCTGCGGATGAAAATCGGCACTTTCTTCGGGAATCCGGAGACGACGACCGGAGGAAACGCCCTGAAATTTTATGCAACCATGCGACTGGACATACGAAAAACCGCGGCTATCAAGCAGGGACAGGACGTGATCGGAAACCGGACCCGGGTCAAGGTCGTCAAAAACAAGGTGGCGCCCCCCTTCCGTGAAGCCGAATTCGATATCATTTTCGGCGAAGGTCTGTCGAGGGAAGGTGATATTATCGATCTGGCGAGCGACAACGACATCGTCGAAAAAACGGGCGCCTGGTACTCCTATAAGGGGGAGCGTATCGGCCAGGGCAGGGAAAACGCAAAGACTTATCTCAAGGAAAATCCCGACATCAGAAAGGCCATTGAGATCGAAGTGAGGCAAAAATTCAATTTTCCCACCACTGACAAGGCCGAAGAATGAAGGAAGAAGATCCCTCCTACGAGGAGGCAAAAAGGCGGGCTCTGCGTTTTCTTGCCTCTCGTCCGAGGAGCGTCTTTGAGGTAAGATCGAAGCTTGAAACCCTGGGTTTTGGGGCAGCGACCGTATCGAAGGTCATTGAACGGTTCGGCGAGCTTCGATACCTCGATGATGAGAGCGCTGCCCGGCAGTGGGCCCTGAGTTATGCCCTGAATCTTCTGTGGGGAGACAGAAAAATTGCAGTCAAGCTCAAAGAGCGGGGTATTGCGAAGGAGACCATCAGCCGGGCCCTCGAAGAGGCACGCCGGGAGATTGCTGAGAAAGAAGCAATCGAAAAGATTATGGAAAAGCGATTTCCCGATCGGTTGACATCGCACGAAATATCCGCTAAAGAAAAGCAGCGCCTGATCAGGCACCTCATGGGAAAGGGGTTTGCCGCGGGTGTTATTTTTGAAATACTGGCCGGTTCAGGCAAGGAGGAATACATTGATCACGGGTAACGAAATCAGGGAAAAATTTCTCACCTATTTTAAAGGGCACGGGCATGCGATAGTTGAAAGTTCCGGGCTTATTCCGAAAGAAGATCCCACACTGCTTTTTACCAATGCGGGGATGGTCCAGTTCAAAAACCTTTTTTTGGGACAGGAGAAGAGGGCATATACGAGGGCCGCCACCTCCCAGAAATGCGTCAGGGCGGGTGGAAAGCATAATGATCTTGAAACCGTGGGCTACACGGCACGGCATCACACCTTTTTTGAAATGCTGGGCAACTTTTCCTTCGGCGATTATTTCAAGAAAGAGGCGATCGCCTGGGGATGGGAATTTTTAACCGGGGTTATGGGGCTGCCGAAAGAAAAACTGTGGATTACCATTTATAAGGACGATGATGAAGCCTTTGAAATATGGCACGAAACCATGGGCATTCCGGCGGATCGCATCGTGCGCCTCGGCGAAAAAGACAATTTCTGGATGATGGGCGATACCGGCCCCTGCGGTCCCTGTTCGGAGATTCTCCTCGACCAGGGGGAGGCGGTCGGCTGCGGCCGTCCCGAGTGCAACGTGGAGTGTGAATGCGGTCGCTATGTGGAACTGTGGAACCTTGTGTTTACACAGTTCGACCGTGATGCCGCAGGAACGCTGACCCCCCTGCCGAAACCGAACATCGATACGGGCATGGGGCTGGAGCGGCTCACTGCGGTGATGCAGGGAGTGACCAGCAATTATGACTGCGATCTCTTCAGCGAGATCATCGCCCACCTGGAAGAGGTGTCGGGAAAACGCTACAAGGCGCGAAGTGAAGACGATACGTCTATCCGGGTTATTGCCGATCACGCACGGGCGGTCACCTTTCTGATTGCCGACGGCGTGCTTCCCAGCAACGAGGGCCGCGGCTACGTCCTGCGCAGAATTCTAAGAAGGGCCGCCCGGCACGGAAAGCTTCTCGGCCTGGGCAAGCCCTTCCTGCATGACATGGTTCCCGTGGTGATCGCAAAGATGCGGGGGGCCTATCCCGAGCTTGCCGACAAGGAATCCTACCTGCGGAAGGTGGTCGTCAACGAGGAACAGCGTTTTATGGAAACCCTCGATGGGGGATTGAAGATCCTGAACGAGCAGATGGCATTGCTTGCCGGGAAGGGAGAAAAGGCAATTCCCGGGAGCGTTGTCTTTCGCCTGTACGACACCTTCGGATTTCCCGTGGATCTTACCGAGGAGGCGGCGCGGTCGAAGGGGTTGGCGCTCGATATGGCGGGATTCGACAAGGCCATGGAAGAGCAGCGCGAAAAGGCGCGCCAATCCTGGAAAGGGAGCGGGGAGGAAGAGGTTGCCGACAGTTACAGGCGTCTTTCCAATGCCGGCGTGAAGACCGAATTTGTCGGCTACGAGGGAAACACCGAGACTACCTCAAGGGTCGCGGCCATTTTAAAGAACGATCAGCCCGTCGATGTCCTCAGAGAAGGTGAAAAAGGAGAGATATTTGTCGCACAGACGCCTTTCTATGGAGAGGTCGGCGGCCAGGTGGGTGATGTGGGGGTGATCGAAAGGGACGCGGTTCTTTTCGAAGTCTGGGACACGCAGAAACCTTTGGACGATCTCTTTTCCCATATCGGCAAGGTCAAAAAAGGTGAGATCCGTGTGGGGGAGAATGTTGACCTGAGAACCGAAGAGGGTACCAGGAGAGCGATAGAAGCAAACCACTCGGGGACCCATGTCCTTCAGGCGGCCCTCAAGCAGGTGCTGGGCGATCACATCAAACAGTCTGGATCACTCGTGAACGCTGAGCGGCTCCGATTCGACTTTACTCACTTCGCGAAAATAGAGGACAACGAAATGGAGCGTGTGGAACATATTGCCAACCAGTTCATCAGGGCGAATCAACCGGTCACGACCGATGTGCTGCCCAGGGAAGAGGCAATGAAGACAGGCGCCACGGCCGTGTTTGACGAAAAGTACGGGGAAACGGTACGGCTCGTGAAAATGGGCGACTTCAGCATGGAGCTCTGCGGCGGCACTCACGTGCGCAGAACAGGCGACATCGGATTTCTCAAGGTTGTTTCAGAGACGTCGGTAGCGGCGGGTGTGAGAAGAATAGAAGCAGTGACCGGTGGAGAGGCGGTGCGCTACGCCGGCGCCGTCGAAAAGGAACTGAAGCATTGTGCGGGGATGTTCAGAACGGCGCCGCTCGAGCTGTCTGAAAGATTGGAGAAAATAATCGCGCACCAGAAGGAACTGGAGCGGGAGATAGAGGCCCTTAACGGTAAGCTCGCCTCCCGTGATTCGTCCGATTTGATGGGGAAGACAAAGGAAATCGCCGGCGTATCGGTGCTTGCCACCGTGGTGGATGCACCCGATGTGAAAGCGCTGAGGGACTTCGGCGACAAGGTGCGCGACCGTTTGAGGTCGGGTCTGCTCCTTCTGGGAAGTAAATCCGAAGGAAAGGCGATGCTCCTGTGCATGGTGACCAAAGACCTGACGGAGCGTTTCCATGCCGGCAACATGGTCAAGGAACTGGCCCCCCTGGTTGGAGGAAAAGGTGGAGGTCGTCCCGATATGGCACAGGCCGGGGGACCGAACCCCGAGGGGCTGGATGACGCCTTGCGCAGGTTTGAAGAACTGGTGCGCGGTTAGAAGCTCCGCTATGCCGAAAAGTCGGCATTGTAAAGGAACTGCTGCAAAGGAGGGAAAAATGGACTTCGAAACATTGCTCTATGAGACGCGCGGCGATACCGCGGTCATCACATTCAACCGACCGCGGTATAAACACGCCATATCGCTTGAACTGTCTGAAGAAATGGGGCAGGCGGTGGATCTCGCGGTAGGGAGTGATGACATTCGATTCATTGTCCTTACAGGGACAGAGGCGGTGTTTTCATCGGGCGCCGATTTCAGCAATCCCGAAAAGGCGGTCGCCATGATTCGTCGTGAGCTGGACATTGATTCGGGAGAGTCGCCCATCGCGAAACTGATTCATAGTCCGAAACCGACGATTGCGGCCGTGAACGGGTATGCCCTCGGCCATGGCGCGGAATACGCGATCATGTGCGACATGATTGTGGCCTCCGATCAGGCGGAGTTCGGGTTTATCGGACCCATCAGGGGGGTGACCTGTCCCTACGCGATGATCAGGCTTGCCGATGAGGTGGGCCGGGCAAAGGCGAAAGAACTCATCCTTACCTGTGAGCGGATATCCGCACAGGACGCCCTGAAAATCGGGCTTGTCAACCATGTGGCGCCGCACGAGCGGCTCATGGATGCGGTTTTTGAACTGATCGGCAAATTGAGGCGAGCGGGACCTCTTGCCAGCCGGTATACCAAGGAAGTAATAAACCGGAAACTGGACGGCTACGATATAAGCGCAGGGATTTTCGAAGAAATCGTGCAGAGTGCCGAGGCATTTGAGGGTGCCGTGGCATTTCTGGAAAAACGGGATCCCTCCTGGATTGCCGGCTGATACTTCATCTTTTTTATCGAATTGTGCGTAGTTGGACGGAGACAGTCTCCTTAATGTGACTGTCTCCGTCCGTGGTTAATGAGGGAGAAGGAGGCTCATTACGAAATTAAGAGGCTTTTTCTTCCGATACATTTTTTCCGCAAATTCTGCCGAACACAAGACAGTCCGGGATCGCACAGCTGCCGAGACGGCTGGCGCCGTGCGGTCCGCCGACAACTTCACCCGCCGCATAGAGCCCCGGAATCGGTGTTCCCGTTTCAGTTTCGATCACCCGACCCTCGGTGTTAATTAACACGCCGCCCATTGTGTGGTGTGTTTTGGGTACGCCTTCCATGACATAGAAGGGGGCTTTTTCAATGGGTTTCATGTTTTTATCAAGAGGTTTCCCAAACTGCGTATCCTTGCCTGATCGGATATACCCATTATATTCGTCCAGCTGTTTTTTGAATGGAGCAAGCGGCACATTGAAGTGTGCGGCAACGGCTTCAATGGTGTCGAACTTCAGCACGACTTTTTTATCCAGGCACTTTTCCAGCGTCTGGGCTGCAAGAACTCCCTCCTGGCTGTCAGCTATCGAAAAAGGATAGTTGGGCTTATTCGGATCACCGATTACCTTGAACATGGCCAGTGCTCGGGTCCTTCTATCGGCAAGCTCATTAACGAACCGTTGGCCTGTTTTCTTGTCGATCATGATTCCGAATCTGAATCCCGCTGCGATCTGATAGGACGAGCCTACCCCGAAACCTTTTTCATTCGGGGAAGCCCAGGGTCCGGACTGTATCCAACTCAGGTGTACAGGGGCGCCGCCGATTTTAAACAGATTTTCCAGCACTTCACCGGTCGCGCCGGGATGGTTCGTACTGTCGAGCTGGTTGGTCGGTTTTGCAAGAGACGGATCCTGAATGCCTCGGAAGAAGGGATCCTGGCTGAATCCGCCGCTGGCAACGACGATGCCTTTTTTGGCCCTGTAGAATTTCTTCTCGCCTGACCTATTGCTTCTGTCTCCGTCGGTTGCTTTATAATCGAATTTATAATTTTCCCGCACCACGACGCCCTGGACTCGTCCGTTCGGATTTGTATCAGTGTCTTCTTTGACGAAGCCGACGACCTTTATCTTTGTGTGCAGCTTGCCGCCCAGTTTCGTTTTGTAATAGTCGGTCAGCGGTCGAACGATTCCCGATCCCGATGAATTGGTCGTAAGGTAGGTGCGCGGTACGGAGTGGCCTCCCAGGTGTTCAAGCTTCGGATTCCACTTTACGCCTCGTTCCGCCGTCCATTCGGGAAGATCGGCACCCTGGGTCGCGACAATTTTGATCAGTTCGACGTGGTTGAGTCCCCGACCTGCCTTGAGGAGATCGCTGACGTAAAGATCTACCGAGTCTTTGATGCCCTCTTTCGCCTGAAGCTTTGAATTTACCGCTGCCAGAAGGCCGCCGTTAATAATGGAATTCCCTCCGTTGACAGGCATTTTATCCAGAATAACCACATCTTGTCCTGCCTCTTTGGCGGTAATTGCCGCGGCAAGGCCGGCAAATCCGCTTCCGATTACGATGATGTCGAATTCCTTGTCCCATTTTGTGGGCGCTGAATAGGTGCGTGCGCCTGCCTTTCCCGGCATGAGGGTCATTGCCAGACCGCCGGCGGCAATCGCCCCCGCCGTTGTTCCCTTCTTGAGAAATTCTCTGCGGGAGGTCATTGTGTGCATAGTTTCCTTGACGGATTCGCTTATCTTGCTGCTTTTTTTCATGTCGCTCTCCTTTCTTATGGGGCTGTTCTACAAAACCCGGGCATCCTTGCCATTCTTTCAAACGTCTGTGCCGCGGTTGTATCGGCAATGAGAATCAGTTCATTTCATTGGGTAGAAAACTACCAGAAAGAATTTAGGATATACAGGGGAGAGAATGGGGTATTAATGGGTATTATTATATACCCGATACGGATGGTGAAAAGGACAGGGTGCACAAAAAAAGTTTACTGCTGTCGGGGATAAGAGCAAAGAAAGCAGGCTGTTGTGGCGCCTTCCCTATTTTCGGTCGGGTTCTCCTGCCGCATTTCGTCCTGCGATGCGACCGAAGACGAGGCAGTCGGTAATGGCGTTGCTGCCGAGTCGGCTGGCGCCGTGAATGCCTCCCGTGATTTCTCCGGCTGCGTAAAAGCGTCCGATGGGTCTGTGTGTGGCAATATGAAGCACCTGGGCTTTGCTGTTAATCTGTATTCCCCCCATGCAATGGTGGACTTTAGAAATCAGGCGAATACTGTAGTACGGCGGATATTGAATCGGTGAAAGGTTCGCAGACAGAGGTTTGCCGAATTCTTCGTCTATGCCTTTTATTACGTATTCGTTATATTTTTTTACGGTTTGAGCGAGTGCGCCTGGAGGGATCTGATTTTCTACCGCCAGTTCCTCCAATGATTCAAATTGTTGCACCACCCCTCGTTTAAGGCATTTTTCCAGTGTCGATGCATACCGAACCCCCTTGCAATCGACAATCGCCACGGCCTCTCTTCCGCTTGTGAGCATGGCGTCAACGAGCAGTTTGCGGTCCGAAAGCTCGTTTACGAAGCGCGTGCCGGACTTTTTATCGATCAGGATGCCGTAGGGAAAACCTGCAAGCATTGAAAACATGGATCCTACACCGAACCCCTCTTCATCCCTTGAAGCCCAGGGACCGAGCTGGATCTGGGAAAGCTGTATCGGCATCGCTCCTATTCGAATCGCTTCAATGAGACTTTCCGCCGTTGCTCCGGGATGATTCGTGCTTTCTATGTCATCCGTCAGGCTCGGATTCAGGGCGGACCGGAATTTTTTGTCCTGGGCAAATCCTCCCGTTGCAAGAATCACGGCTTTCCGTGCCCTTAGCCTTTTGACCGTCCCGGTTTCCTGATTCGGGAATATGTACCCCTCCCGGACCTCGACGCCTTCCACGACATTGTGTTCATCCACAATGAAATGCTCCAGATGTGTGTGCAACTGGATGGGTATACCCAATTGGCGGCATTTGGCAAGCATGGGTCTGACAATCCCGGAGCCGGAGGTGTTGATCGTGTTGTAGGTCCGCGGGACGGAATGTCCTCCCAGGTGGCTCAAAGTGGGTTTGTACTGAACACCCAATTCCTCTATCGTCCAGCGCAATACTTCTAAAGAGTGCTCGGCTACGGTGCGTGCGAGCTCAGGGTGGTTCAGTTCCAGCCCTGCTCTCAGCATATCCGCCAGCATCAACTCCGGCGAATCTTCAATGCCCTGTTCCTTTTGAAGGGGTGATCCCGCAGCTGCAACCAGTCCCCCGCTGATGGTGGAATTGCCGCCGGGCACCCTCATCTTTTCCAGTACAGCTATCGATGGACAATATTCATGTGCCTCAAGGGCTGCAGCCAGACCGGCAAACCCCGATCCAATGACAATAATATCGTACTCGGCATCCCACATATCCCTATTCGTCAGCTCCGTTCTTTTTCATAATGGTGTTCAAGAATGCTTCCCGATATATCCCTTCACAATTTTTTCACGCCTATATCCCAAATAACGGTTACTGTAAAGAGAGACTGCTCAAACTTTCGTCGACCGATCCTCGCTTATTCCCTTTCTGTATCATCAGCGACCTTCTCTTTGTGGGTTTCCACAACGCGGTCGGAGAGAAAGGCCTGGAGATTCACCTTTCTTCCGCGCAGATTCAATTTTCTGCGTATATTCTTCCTGTGTGTGAGGATTGTTTCAAAAGAAAGATTCATGGCCTCGCATATTTCCTTGCTGGCGCATCCCGCCTGAATGAGACGACATACGGCCAATTCGGTTTTTGTCAACTTGATCAGTCCTGCATCCAGTTCGGTGTCGAATCCCGACGTCAGGGCAACGAGCTCATGACCGAGGAGCTGCAGGTAATTATTTCTTATATAGTCATCGGATTCTCTTTCCGCCTTTTGCAGGGCCGGCAAAATCACAGTCCTGATTCTTGCCGACAACCGGTTTTCAAAATCTCTCCGATCTTTTTCTATGGCATTGAGTACATTTTTGAGGGTTACATTCATTTCTTCGGTCTGTCGTTTTTCCTCAAGAAGCCGTGTTTCCATCATTTTGCGCTCGGTAGTGTCATGAACGATAATGGTCCAGAATTTTTTTCCGTCATAATCAATGCGCGTGACAGTCGTGAAAGTAGGGATAATTCTGCCGTCAACATAAATTCCCGCAATCTCGGCACTGAGTCGTTGGCCCTCCACCAGTTCATCAAAAATGCCTGCAAGTTCTCGCCATCCCGCTTCATCGGACAACATGTGCACATCCATTCCGATCAGATTTTGCGGGGGGATGCCGTAAATTTCGGCTGCACGCTGATTTGCATTGATGATTTCAAGATCCTCATCGACAAGCAGAATGCCTTCACCAACCGATTGAAAGATTGCGCCTTGCAGCTTTTCCTGATTTGTCTGAGCGCGGGGGCGTTCTGATGTCCCCCGTTCACAGGGGAGACGATCCTTCATATATGGGTATGACTGCTTCAGCTTTCCAATCTCATGGGGTATTTCTGAGGTCCCCCAATCGGCGACGAGCCTTTTCTCAATACCATCAGTGTGTCTTCGCAAGGTCACGAGTACAGCAGTAATCTCTTGTGCCGGCGCTTCAAGTTCGACAATGCAATGTTCCAGGGACTGTACCACAGTTTTGAAAAGGTCCAGCAGGGCTTCCAGAGAGGACCCTGTGTCCCTGTATCGCCGGACTTCCTGTCGAAGAAATACGTCATAAGGCCCTCCCTCTTTGAAAACGGCATTGTCCGGTGAGAAATCTCGAGAATCGACGGGATATAAACTATTGATAAGGCCGGTTGCAATCTTCTCAAATTCTTCCTGTCGTGCAGGCATCAATTGATAGGACGCCGTCCGTCTTACATGCCTGAAATAAAGGTCATGGAAATTTTCTCCTGCAGTCTGTAATTTGGAGAGAATGTGTGGTTTCATTATTTATACATCAGGGACACTTCCCTATTTAATTTCAAGTCCTAAGTTTCTGCTCCCAGTTCAGAAAGTTAAATAGGGAAGTGTCCCTATCTAATGTTTGCTTCCCTGCCAGGCGCCGCGCCGTTCCAACTCGCGGTCGATGGAATTGAGGACGTCCAGCTTGTTTTTTCCCCATTCCGGAGCAAGATAGATATCGCGGTATCCGTCGGCGGTGAGACGCTGCACCACCATGGAAGGAGGAAGTATCTCAAGAATGTCCGCCACGGTGGCGACATACTCCTCCTTTGTTATCATGGAGATTTTTCCTGCTTCATAGAGATCGCCCATCACTGTTCCCTTAAGCGCCAGGAGCAGATGGATCTTGATGCCGTCGATGGGAAGCCGGGCGATGGTACGGGCTGTTTCGAGCATGTCGTCGCGGCTTTCGCCGGGCAGCCCCACAATACTGTGAACACAGATATTGATTCCCCGTCCCGCCGTCCTGTCAACGGCATTGAGAAACGCCGCCGCCGTATGCCCCCGGTTGATAAACGAAAGCGTGCGATCATGAATTGACTGAAGACCGTATTCAAGCCAGATGTGATACTCACTGGCGTAGTTCTGGAAAAGATCAAGCACGGCATTGCTGATACAGTCGGGACGGGTACCCACGGCCAGGCCGATGATATCGTCCCGGGAGAGGGCCTCGTCATAGAGCGATTTAAGATGCCCGTAGGGGCCGTAAGTGTTGGAGGCCGTCTGAAAATAGGCGATGAATTTTTTTGCGCCTCGCAGCCGGCTGTACAATGCCTTTCCCGCTTCGATCTGCTGCGTGACCGTAGGAAGCGGTCCCGCCTGCCGAAGTCTGGAATACCTGCCGTCACAATAGCTGCAGCCTCCCCTGGCGAGCGTGCCGTCGCGGTTGGGACAGGTGAATCCGGCGTCGATCTGGATCTTATAGACCTTGCAGCCGAAGGTGTTGATAAAATAACTCTTCAGATCGTAATACCGTTTTGTGTTGTTCCAGAATTCAGGTTTCATTACCCATTTTCTTCTTGTCTTTTAAAAGGGGATGATATTAAACTACTCAACTTAATTCAAGTGACAAAAAATGAAGCAGTAACCAATGAATACTTCTCATAAATATGACGTCATAGTGGTCGGCGCAGGCCACGCCGGCTGCGAAGCAGCACTGGCTGCCGCGCGGATGGGGTGCAGCACCCTGCTTTTCAACATCAACCTCGATTCGATTGCGCTCATGTCCTGCAATCCCGCCATCGGCGGTCTGGGCAAGGGACAGCTCGTCAAAGAAGTGGATGCATTGGGCGGCGAGATGGCAAAGATTGCCGACAAAACGGCCTGCCACTTCCGCCTGCTGAACCGGTCCAAGGGCCCAGCCGTGCAGTCGTCGCGGTGCCAGTGCGACAAGCAGCTCTACCGGCTTGCCATGAAAGCGGTAGTGGAGAAACAGAAAAATCTTTTTCTGCGACAGGGCCTTGTGGATGAGCTGGCGGTCGAAGGGGGTCGCATCACTGGGGTCATTGACAGCACGGGTTTTTTCTTTTCCGGAAAAACCGTGATCATTACGGCGGGTACCTTTCTCAACGGACTGATTCACATCGGGCGATCGCTACAGCCGGCGGGACGGGCCGGTGAGATTGCCTCGATCAAACTCGCGGAAAATCTTCGAGACCTCGGCTTTGAGATCGGCCGCATGAAAACCGGGACGCCGCCGCGACTTCGGGCCTCGACAATCGATTTCTCCGTCCTGGAGCGGCAGGACAGCGATCCCGATCCGCGCCCCTTTTCCTATGCCACCGAGCGGCTTCGGGAAGAGCGGCTTCCTTCCTATTTTAGCGCCACCAGTGCGGAAACGCACCGGATCATTCAGAATAACATCCGTCTATCCCCGCTCTATTCGGGGGCGATCAAGGGGGTGAGCGCGCGCTACTGCCCTTCGCTGGAAGATAAAGTGATGCGCTTTGCCGACAAAGCGTCCCATCCAGTGGTTCTGGAGTACGAGGGTCTCGACACGGAGGAGATCTATGCAAAGGGACTGGGCAACAGCCTTCCCCTGGAACTCCAGGAGCAACTGGTCCGTTCGGTTCCCGGTCTGGAAGCGGCCCAGATCATGCGGAACGCCTATGCCATCGAATACGACTACGTCCAGCCGACACAGCTGACCCGTACCCTGGAAACAAAAAAGATAAAGGGGCTCTACCTGGCCGGCCAGACCAACGGCACCTCGGGGTATGAGGAAGCCGCCGCCCAGGGACTGTGGGCCGGAACGAATGCGGCGCTGGCGGTTCAGGAGCGCCCTCCCTTCATACTCGACCGGTCGGAGGCCTACATGGCCGTCATGATCGACGATCTGATTACCCGGGGCGTCGACGAACCCTATCGCATGTTTACCTCCCGGGCCGAATACCGCCTGATACTTCGCGAGGACAACGCCACGATCCGGCTTTCGCGAAGGGGTTGCGAACTTGGCCTTGTATCGCCGGAGTATTGCCGAGAGATCGAAGAGAGAGCCGAAAAGATCAAGGAAGGGATCGCCGGGCTTTCGACGAAGAGAATTTACCCCGTTCCCGAGACAAATCACCTGCTGGAACAGATGCATACGACCCCCATAAAAAACGCCATTACGCTCTACCAGCTGCTCAAGCGAAATGAAGTGCATTATCCGGATCTTGATGCCTTTGACGGATGGGAAGATATCGATGATCCGGAAGTGAAGCGGCAGATCGAGATTGAAGCCAAGTACGAGGGCTACATCAAGCGCCAGGAAGAGGATGTACAAAAATTCAAAAGCCTGGAGCAAAAACTGATTCCCCCCGGAATGGACTACCGCGGCATCCCCAGCCTTTCGAACGAGCTGATTAAGAAGCTTTCCGATGTACAGCCGGTTTCCATCGGGCAGGCGCAGAGAATCCCGGGAATGACCCAGGCGGCCCTTACCGCCGTGCTGATCTATGCAAAAAAACGTGAGTTGGAACAACAGCAGCAAAAATAGGGACACTTCCCTATTTTTTTCTCACAATTAATAAACGGCAAAATAGGAGCCTGTTCCTATTTTTTCCCTAAGGAGGCGTGAAAGAACAGTGGCAGAAGGATTATCGGAAAAGGTACGGATACTTATGGAGCGAGGGGTGTCCATTCCCGCTCCTCATAGTGTGGAAATCGGCGGGGATGTGGATATCGAGAGAATTTCCGATGATGGGGTAGTCCTGCACAGCGGGACAAAACTCTTCGGGAAAAAGACCTTAATTTCAGCAGGGTCAAAAGTGGGGAAGGAAGCCCCCGCCACTGTCGACAACTGCCTGCTGGGGCGGGACGTGGAATTGAAAGGGGGCTATTTTAAGGAATCGGTCTTTCTCGACGGGGCGAACATGGCCTGCGGCGCCCAGGTGCGCGAGGCCTGTCTCCTCGAAGAAGAGGCCAACGGCAGTCATACGGTGGGACTCAAACAGACCATCCTCTTTCCCTTTGTCACGCTGGGAAGCCTGATTAATTTCTGCGATTGTCTTATGGCCGGCGGTACCAGCCGCAAGGATCACAGCGAGGTGGGAAGTTCCTATATCCACTTCAACTATACCCCCAACCAGGACAAGGCCACGGCGTCGCTCATCGGCGATGTGCCGAGGGGCGTCATGCTTCGCGAGCGTCCTGTTTTTCTGGGAGGGCAGGGCGGTCTGGTCGGTCCCGCCCGTATCGGCTACGGCGCCGTCATCGCGGCGGGAACGGTCTTTCGAAAGGATCTGCCGGAAGGAGGGCTGCTGGTCAAGGGCGCCGACGCCCCCGGTGAGATCACACCCTTTCACTTCGGTTTTTACGGCGACGTGGCGCGAAGGATAGAAAACAATATCTTCTATGTCGGCAATCTTCTTGCCCTCCGCCAGTGGTATCGCACGGTTCGGCAGCCCTTTTTTTTCAGGGACGAATTCGGGCGCGCCCTCTATGCGGGCGTGCTGGATGTGCTTGAAAAGGCGCTGAAAGAGAGGATAAAGCGGTTCGAGGCCCTTGCCGAGAAGATGCCCCGCTCCATAGAGGTTGCCGAGCGTATCCTCGAAGGCGGTGAGAAGAAAGATGGCCTCATCCGCCACAAAACGGCCTTTCTCGAAGGATGGCCCCGCCTGAAAGAATTGTTCTCCAAATATCCCGTCGACGAAGTGGCGCCCGAACAGCGTGATGCCTTCCTTGCAGTGCTTCACAATAAAATGGGGGAACACTACATCGACGCCATCAAATCCCTCAGTGACAAAGAAGCGGCTGAAGGGACGGCATGGCTCCAGGCAATTGTGGACGGGCTCGTCGGTGAAGCGCGACAGGGACACTTCCCTGTTTAATTGAAATTAAACAGGGAAGTGTCCCTTTATTTACTGTATGGCGATATAGTCAATGTAGGCCCACCACATGGCATAGGTGGAGACACCTATTCTGCCTGATGAAAACTGGGCGTCGGTGACATCGAATATCAGCCGTTCTATACCCCAGACGCCATCCTTGAAAATTTTCAGATAGGCCTTTATATTGCTTCCGTTTGCCTCGATCCTGAATTCATTGATGTCGCCTGTGTCCATCTCGTCATTGGCAACGCTTTGAAATACGTCGGCCGCATCTTGAGAAAGGGCGAGCACCGTCAGTTCGCCATCCACCCATTTTTCCAGACGAGTCCAGGGCCCGTGATCCCAGTAATCGTCGCGTACGCTCATAAGGCGATAAAAGTTGTTTTCGTCCTGATACCTGAACAGCACGCCAATGCCGTCATTGTCAGAACCGGCTGTCCATCCTGTGGCGCTTCCGAACCCGACGGTCAGCACAAGATCCGAAAAGAAACCCCGCTGCATGACCAGGTTGCTTCCCCTGGCACGATTGTCATTGGGATCCAGGGAGCCTCCGGTACTGTATATATCGCTCCCCTCCTTGAGGTATCCGTTTTCGATCCTCCAGTCGGACTGGCTGGCGCCGCTCGGATCGGATGTGTCGTAGATATCGTATACGAAGAGGCCTGAGTTGATAATGGTCGGGGGAGTGCCGGCCATCTCGGCGAAGGCGACCTCGTCGAAATTATCCACGGTCATGCCCGAGATTTCCAGTCGCAGGGAGTTGCTTCTCAGTGTCCCCACAGTTACGACGAGCCGTCCCGAGATAATATCCGAAGGTACAGTGAAACGGATTTCCGTATCGGACCACGACGTTACGGCAGTAGCGGGTACAGGCCGGTTTGCCACGCTGATGGCGCTGGTCCCCTGTGATTCGCCGAACCCCTCGCCGGTGATCGTGACCGTGCCTCCCAGGGCGACTGCCGCCGGTGCAAGCGATTCTATAATCGGGATGCCCGTCAGTGTTGAAATGCCGAGGGCGTAATTGAGGACATCCGCCAGATTTCCGTCGGGGATGTTTCCTCCGAGCACAGGATCAGTGCGATAGGCCATGCTCCCGTCGCTGATCTTGATTTCGGGGAGGTAATCCCGCAGGTCCTGCGGATTGTCGAAAAACTTCATCGCATCGACCCGGATGGACTGCCCTGCCAGATAGAAGGGTCCCTTCGAGAGATCGAAGGTGTACACTCCGTTGATCATCCCTTTCAGGTCATTCAGATCCACATAGGTGCTGCTGCTTCGCAGTGATTGCATGAAGCCCCTGAAATCGGGATCCGTGTTTACCGGCAGGATCTCATAATAATCCTCCGTTTCGGCCAGCGTCAGGCCGATTCCCCTGTCCGCCTTGTTCACTGCGGTTATCAGAAATTCTTTGGCTTCCGCCAGTGTGGCGGCCGCTCCCTCGTTAAGCGTGTAATAGGGCGCGGGGGGCATATACTCATCGGGGCTGATGTAGCCATCGCTGTTGACGTCGCCGGCTATCTCAAAGGTGGCGCCCTGAAAGCTGTAGGCGTGGAATACGTCGCCGATTCCCAGTATCAGACAGGCCAGTGCGTCGATGAGGTAAAAGTCTCCCTGGTCGATGCACACCCGGTCTGAAGGCGGATCCATATCGTTGATGCCGTCGCCGTCCATGTCGAAGCCGAACATTTCCTTGTAGACGCTGGCGGGAATCTCAAAGGTCAGGTTCGGATCGGCCTCGGCCTTCCGGAGATAGGGAAGGATGAATCTCAGCTGTGCCGTATAGTTGTTCAGCAGTGTCTTGGCACTGTTCATGGCCGCGAAATAGCTCGTATCGATCAACGGCACCCCCTTGGTCACGCGAAGCACCAGTTCCTTGAGGGAGTTGGGGATCTCGAGATCGATATCGATTTCATAGGCCGCAAGCGGGGTCTTGACCGACTGGACAGATGCCCCTTCCCGTGTGGTGCTGAGGCTGAAAAAGGGCAGCCTGTCAAAGAGGTTGAACGTCTGCAGCATGAGCGAATAGCCGGAAGACAGATCGTTTGCCTGAAGGGATGCGGAGAGATCCTGCATCATATTTTGAAATACCGGTGCATTTTCTCCCACTGCCGAAAGATAATAGCCTGCGTTGGCCTTTGTATTCCCCGGGTCCGCCGCAAGAGCTTCCTCGAATTTCGCCCTGGCCGCGGTGAAATCTCCTGTTTCGATGATCGGCATGGCCTCGGTCACCTTCTGGATGGCAAGCTGTTTTTCTTCTTCACTTACTCCCCCGGAGTTGCTCGACACTTCTCTCAGGATGTAGAGGGCCTCCTGAAGACCGATTCTGCCGTCTCCGTTTACGTCGGCCCGCACTTCTATCGTTGCAGCGGGCGATCCATCCGTTACAATCTGGAGCGTCAGGATCGCGTCGGCAAGGTCCACAACGCCGTCAGCGCTGACATCCCCCTTGAGTATTGCTTCCTCCAGGCCTTCGCCGGTGAGCGGCACCAGGAGGGTCTGGTTTCTGGGATCGTTGGAGGGTAGCGAAAGTGATGCCCCCTTTGCTCCCGGCGATGTCGGCGCGAACACCACTTCGATGGCGCCGGTTTCTCCGGAGGCAATCGTCCGGCCGGAGCAGGAATCGTTGTGCAGGGCGAATTCGTCTGCATTGGCGCCCGTAAGTCTCACCGTATCGATTACCAGATCGGCGTTCCCCGTATTTCTGACGGTAAAGACCTGACCCGGGGATTCGGTTCCCTGTGGCACGGCGCCGAAATCGTGCGATTCCGGGGAGATCGTAATGATGGGTGCTGTCGGAGCCAGGGTGGTAAAGATTCTTTCCTCGCCGTAGGCGACTCCCGCGTCGTTTACGGCATAGGCCCTGAGGTAATAAAGGGTGGCCGGCGCAAGGCCCTGCAATGTGACATTGAAGGTCCCCGTGCCTGCCCAGCTTGTCGTCACCGTGAGGTCGTCAGTGGTGGGTGCGCCGTGCAGGGCGTAGACTACTCCGCGTTCGGTGATGTCCGCGCCGCCGTCGGAGACGACCTCGCCGCCGGCGTCGGCGCCCGTTTCCGAAATATCGGACACATCACCGGTGATCACAGTGGGCGCGACGGCCGTTACTTCGATATCGATGTATTCGAAATCGGTCCAGCTTCCGTCGGTCACCTCAAAGAGGATGCCATCGTGAAGTCCTGTCTGATTTTCCGTCGGCGTCCAGTTGAAGGTTCTGGTCGCCGGATCGAAGGTGGCGCCGCTGGGCAGACCGTCTGCCGAGTAGGTCAGCACGTCGCCCGTATCGGGGTCGGCGCCCGAAATCTGAAAGGACAGGTGTGTTCCGACGCTGACCGTTCTGTTGCCGATGGGCGACAGGACCGGCGGCCGGCTCAGGGCGGCCACAGTAACGGTGATGTCTTCACTGTCACTGTAAGTGCCGTCGCTGACCTCGAAATGAATTCCCGGATAGACGCCGCTCTGTCCGCGGGCCGGCGTCCAGTTGAAGGTACGGGTCGCCGGATCGAAGGTTGCGCCTGGGGGCAGACCGGTGGCCGAAAAGACCAGATCCTGCGGATTATCGGGATCGGTGGCATCCACCGTGAAGGCGTAGGCCATTGTCTCGTCGATGGTCCGGTCCCCGATCGGTGCAAGAAGTGGCGCCTGGGAGAAATCGGCGCCGGTGATGCGCAGCGTGTAAGGACTTGCCGAATAGCCATTGTCTTCATCGACAACACGTACATAGTAGAATCCCGGTTCCGGTGCGTCACGGACAATCACATTTTCACCGCCCACACCGGGGTTGGTGTTCACATAGGTTGCCAGTTGAGATTTGTTATTGTCCAACAATGCCACCCACGGTCTGAGATCCTCAGGTACCACGTCGAGTGATATTGACAACGTGGCTGCATCCCGCACGTAGATCCGGTACCAGTCCTCGTCGTCGTCGTCGAAGAGATAGCCCTGGACGGTTCCCTGGCCGAGAGGCGTGGCCGATCCGAAGTTGTCGTTCGGCTCGTACCCGTCCACGACCGCCTGATGAGTAACGCGCAGCGTGTAGGCCGAGGTGGAACCGGTGCCGGTATTGTCACGCAACCGGATATAATAATAGCCGCCTTCATTCACCGTCGTGACCAGGACATTGTCCACGCCCGTTTCCGTCGTGATGCGATAATCGGTCTGGCTATAGTCTCTATTGTAGATCCACATCTCCGATTTTACATCCGCCGGAATGCCGGTGTGGGAGATTGTCACGATGCCCGGTGCGTTGATATAGAACCGGTACCAGTCGTAGTCGTTTCCAGGATCGATGGCGCCGCTGATATTCGTATCCAGGGCGATGTCGGTCGCCTCGCTGAAGGCGCCGTTTGGTTCCTGTTCTGTGGTTGCAGGAGCAAAGGGCGGTTCATAATTGACAGTGCCTCCCTCGACGGTGAATCGGTAGGACGCCACATGGGATCTGCCGTTGTCGTCCCTCACGCGAATGTAGTAGAAGCCGTCGCTGGGAACCGTATAGGTCAGATAGACATTGTCCCCGTCGTTATTGGCGGTTTCATTGGTGTAGGTGTAATTGATATCCCGGCCATAGATGGTGATGCCTGCCCGCATATCGGCAGGCGTGCCGGTGACCGCCATGGAAAGCACGTCGTCCTGGCCGGCATAGATACGGTACCAGTCTTCGTCGCCTCGCGGGAAAATAAAGGCATCCACCGCACTCTGGGGCATAAGTGTCGCATGCCCCGCATCGTCGTTGTATTCATAGACATCGTCCACCGGCGTAAACCGGCTCGTAAAGGTGTAAGGCGCGGTGTGGGCCTCATTGCCATGGTCATGTATCCTTATATAGTAGGTTCCCGGCAACGTGATGTCGTAGTCCAGGAATACATCCTCGCCGCCATGATAGGCGTCTTCGTATACATAGGTGTACCCGATGTTTGAATCATAGATCGTGATTTGTCCTCTCATCTCCGGGGGCGCCTGAGTGATGCTGAGTGCAAGTTTCCCCACCGTGTCGACAGTGATACGGTACCAGTCCTCATCACCCTGACGGCAGATGCGTGCATCGCTGACGACGTGGGTGGCCGGTATCGGCGTGGCCGACGCCGCATCGTCGTTCGGTTCATGGATATCCTGAGCAGCCGTGAAATCGAACCGTATCCCGTAGGTCCGGTCATAGCTCCGGCCGTCCCGGTCGTCGACACGGACATAGTACCAGCCGGCCTCCAGAAAATCGGATCGGTAGAACCAGTCGCCGAAATTGTTTGCAGAGGCGTTACGGTACATGTAATCGCCGTTCCCGTCGTAGAATGCGATCGCTGCCCGCATATCGGCGGGAACCGCGTCCACCAGTGTGGTGAGATATCCCCTTTGTTCCAGGTATATCTTGTAAAAATCGTCCTCGTTTCGCGGATAGATTCGCCCGGTGATCCATGTGGAGAGGGGAACGGGGTAGGCCTGTTCGATATCGTCGTTATATTCCGCCTCGGTAACGATCCGATCGGTGACATAAAGATGTTTGTGGACCCATCCGGACCAGTGGCCGCTGTTGTCCTGCACGCGGAGGGAGATCCGGTGGGCGCCCTCCGTAAGGGTGGAAAGGACGGCTTCGCTGTCGTTGCCCAGCGCGCCGTCTCTGTCGGAGACCCACTCGTAGGCCACGATGGTCCCGTCTTCATCGAAGCCGCTTCCGGTAAGGGTGACGGGCTCGGCGATAATCGCCGGATTGGGGGTCATGTCGTCGATTGCGGCCATGGGATAGTAGTCGCCAAAGGCGCCGCCCCGGATGTTCAGGACGTAGGGCGTCATGGAATGGACGCCGTCTTCGCTTCTGATACGCAGATAGTAACGGTCGGGGACGGTGACCTCGCAGGTCATGAGAAGGTCGTCGCCCCGCTCTGTGGCGGTCATTTCCGTAAGATAGTCCTTACTGTCCGTGTAGAGCCACATACGGGGCCTGATGCCCTCCGTTTCAGCCAACTGGATGGTCAGGATTCCCGCCTGATCAACCATGAATGTGTACCAGTCTTCGTCGTTTTCGGGATAGATAAAGCCCGAAATCTGATTGTCTTCATTCATCGCGGTGGCATACCCGAAGTTGTTGTTCCATTCCCAGGGATCGATGAACGGTGTAAAGGTTGCCGTCAGTGTGTAGGGTGCAACAGAGGTCTCGTCATTTCCACGATCGTAGATGCGCAGGTAGTAGTCGCCTGCTTCCTCCGCCACATAGGTTTCCTCCAGGGGAGTCCCGTAGTTCAGGGATTCTTTGGAGAAGAGATGGCTGTTGTCCTGATTGTTCAGGGCCATGCTGATCTCGACACCGGGGGGAACATTATCCAGTGCAAAATGAAACACCCCCGGTTCGGGAATTTCCATGCGGAACCAGTCCTGATCTCCCGCCGGGAAGATGTAGGCCTGCACCGGCTCGCCGAAGGCGAGCGGCGTGGCCTGTGCGTAATCGGGATTGGGTTCGTAGGGATCGGGAGCGGCATCCAGCGTGATCTGTAATTCGTAGGACTCTGCCGAAACGGTGTCATCTTCGGCGTAAATGCGCACATACCAGATGCCTGGTTCATCGATGTCGAAACTGAACCGGGAGAAGTCTCCCGCGTTTTCCGCATAACGGCTTGCCCGTTCGCTGTAGTTCGCGTTATAGAGCCGGATTGCCGATCGCACAGTGGCCGGGGACGAAAGTGCAAGAGTAAGCCGTGTCCGTTCCGTTACCTCAAAGCGGTACCAGTCCTCGTCGCCGCTGAAGGTCCCTGTGGTAGTGCCGGCTGCGATGAGCGTGGCATTTCTGAATTCATTGTTGGGCTCCACTTCCGCCGTCTGCGGTGTGCCGCTCGGCTGGTAGGACAGATCCGCCCCGGTGACGCTCAGGCGGTAGGTCTGCGTCGACGACCAGTCGCCGTCCCTGTCACGGACGAGCAGGTAGTAATAGCCGGTGTATTCCGCCGTATAGGTAAGCGTAACAGGTGCTCCCTCCACGTCGGTGGTGGCCTGTTCATACATATACCTCAGGTTGTCATTGTACAACTGCAGCTGGGGTCTCAGGTTGTCCGGCGTTTCATCCACCGTTATCACCAGCTCGGCGCCGCTTTCGGCATAGAACTTGTACCGGTCGTAATCGCCGTTCGGAAAGATGTAGGCCTGAACGGGACTTTGAGTGAGCGGTGTGCTGTGCCAGTAATCGTCGTTGGGTTCGTAGGGATCGGGCGCCGCATCAAAGCCGGTTGAGAAGGTGTAGGTGGCCTGGGCGTTGAAATCGTTTCCGGTATCGTGAATCTTGATAAAGTAAGTGCCCGGCGCCGTCACATTGTAGTCGAGATAGACATTGTCCCCGTCATTCTGGGCGTAGGAATACACGTAGGTATAGCTCGTGTTGCGATCATAGACCGTGATCTGACCGCTGAGATTATCGGGCATGTTCGTAAGGGACATGTGCAGTGTGCCCGGGGTGGCAAGGGCAACCTTGTACCAGTCCTGATCTCCGCCGGGGAAGATATAGGCCTGTATCATATCGCCTATCTTCACCGACGCGGCATGCGTGGGGTCCTGATTCGGTTCATAGGGATCCGGGGCGATCTGAAGGGTTGCCGAAAGGGTGTACTGTGCGCCTTCGTTGTTGTTGCTGTCGTCGATTTTGATGAAATAATCGCCCGGTTCGTCAATGTTCCAGGTAAGCGTCACGGGATCTCCCGGATCGTTTGCCGAGGCGGTCACATAGGCCCAGTCGGCATTCGCTGTGTACATTCCCAGAGAGGTGCGCATCAGGCTTCCGCGGGGTTGGTGGCCGAGATGGTGAGCGTGCCCGGCTGCTCCACATGAATCCTGAAGAAATCAACGTCATTCGCCGGGTCTATGACGCCGGTATAGTAGGTGTCCAGATCCATCGGTGTTGCCGATCCTATTTTGTCGTTCGGTTCTTCCTCCTGGGGGGCCGGCACGCCGAAATAGAGAATGGTCTTTGTTTCGGGCGACCAGTTCTGATCGTTGTCCTTTACCTTGAAGGAAAGGGTGTGCTGCCCCGCGCTGAGATTGCCCACTTCGGCCACCCGCGAGGTGCTCAGGAGACCGTCGAGGGACGAACGCCACTCATAGCCGATGATGTCACCGTCGGCATCTTCGCCGCGCCCCTCCAGCGTGACCGTGTCTTCGGTAGTGGCCGGATTCGGCAGGACCGAGTCGATAAAGGCCAGAGGCGTATAGGAGTTGAAATGAGCGCCGTTGACGATCAGTGTATAGGGCTGGGTGGAGAAGCTGTTGTTTCCCGCCTGCCTGACCCGGAAATAGTATTCGGCCGTTCTGTCCGTTGTGTAGTCCAGGATCAGCGTCTGGCCGTAATTGGTGGCCGTTTTGCTGGCGCGCCAGCTTCCGCTTGAGTTAAACACTTCGATCTGGGGCCTGATTTCGGCGGGGACATCGGCCACGGTTATCTGCAGCACCGTCCCCGCATCGCAGCGCACCTGGTACCAGTCCTCGTCACCCTGGTCGAAAATCCAGCCCTGGGTGCGGTTCCGGTCCTGAAGCACCGTCGCGTCCCCGAAGTTTCCGTTCGGTTCGTGGGCATCCGCGGCCGCAGTGAATGAGACCGAGAGCCGATAGGGAACCTCGGAAACGTTCCCCTCGAGGTCGTCGATCAGAATCCGGTACAGGCCCGGCCGCGTCACCGGTGTGTCCAGAGACAGCAGATCGCCGGGATTGGTGGCGTTTCTGCCGTCCATATACCCGTTGTCGGCCCGCCACAGGCGGATGCGTGACCGCATAGCAGGGGGAACTGCCTCAAGGCCTGTGTGAATAACACCGGCCGAGGGCACGAAAAACTTGAACCAGTCATCGTCGTCGCTTGTGTCCATGACGCCGGAGACGGAGGCGCCGAGTGCGATGAGATTTGCGTCGGCAAACTCGCCGTTGTCTTCGACTTCAGCCGTCACAGGGGTTTCTGCGGGCGAGTATCCCGGGTGTGCGCCGGTAAGCGTCAACTGATACATCTGCGTCCAGTTATAGTCGCCGTCGCGGTCATGGACCCTTATATAGACAAAGCCCGCCTCGTCAAAGGTGTAGTTCAGCGGAGGAGGATTGTCTCCGTCGTTGTCGGCGTAACTGTAACTATAAAGGTAGTTGCAGTTTCTGCCGTAAAAGGTGAGGTAGGGCCTCAGATTGGCGGGGGTGTTGGTAACCTCGGCAGTCAGCGTGCTTCCTGTATCCACCCATACCGTGTACCAGTCCTGGTCGCCGTTGGGGAAGATATAGCCGGAAACCGTCTGCCCGGTCATGGTAAAAGCATCGATCATTGAATCGTTCGGCTCCTGGGGGTCTGCCGCTTCTTCAAATATTGCCGTAAGGGTGTAGGTGAACTCAGCGTTGAACTCGTTGTCACGATCATTGATTCGAAGATAGACAAACCCCGGTTCCGTGACATTCATCACAAGGGACACGTCATCACCGTCCTGTGCGGCGCCCTCGTAAATATACAGATAGTTCAGATTACGGCCGTAATAGGTCAGGTAAAGTCTCAGGTTCTCGGGCACATTGGTCGCGGCACAGGTCAGTCGCCCGGGCCTGCTGATATAGATCTTGAAGAAGTCATGATCGCCGGCGACATTGATCTTGGCGTTTACCGGCTGTGAGAGAGCTATTTCGTTGGCGAAGCCCAGTTCCCCGTTGTCTTCCACCTCGTCGGAGACGGTGCTTCCCACATAGACCACTTCAGACACTTCTGTAGACCATATGTCATCGTCATCACGGACCTTAAAGTAGATCGTGTGGGTGCCCATGGAGAGGGCGCTGGTGGAAAATTCAGCGGCGGTGCTCAATTCGCCGTCGATGCTGGAGCGCCAGGAATAGGCGGTAATGGTTCCGTCGGAGTCAATGCCAGATCCGGAGAAGGTAATGCTGCTGCCGACAACGATGGACCCCGGATCGATCTGATCGATCCGTGCGGTGGGGGCATAGGTGGCAAAATCCGCACCATGAATGGTCATCGTGTAGGGCTGGGTGGATTCGTCGTTGTTGCCGCCATCGCTTATCCGCACCAGATACTGAGCCGCTTCGGGGACAGTGTAGATCAGTTCCATATCCATGCCGGCGGTGCCGCCCTTTCCTGCGAGGTGGTCCTTCGACATATTGTACAGGTCTACCTGGGGAGTGATATTTTCCGGAAGATCGCTCAGTACAATACGAAGATCTCCCGCCTGGGCAACGGATATACGAAACCAGTCGTGATCGCCCGTCTCGAATATATATCCGTTGATCCGGTTGATCTGACTCAGTGTCCTGGCATCGCCGTAATCGTCGTTCGGTTCATAGGGATCCGGTACGTCCACCAGTGAAACGGTATAGGTGTAGGCCGTTGATGAAAAGGCATCATTGTCCAGGTCATCCACCAGTAGATAATAGGTGTCAGGTTCGGTGATATCGTAAATGAGCGAAAACAACCCCCCGGCGCTCGTAGGCTGTCCTGACTGCAGGTGTCCCCTGGAGCTGTTGTAGAGACGGAACCTGAGCATGAGATTCGAGGGGACGGAGGTGAGCGCCACTGTCAACTGGCCGGCCTGGGATACGTCGAAACGGTACCAGTCTTCGTCGTTGGTTTCGCCGATCAATCCTGAGATCGATTCATCAAGAGGTATGGGATTGGCCCATCCGAACTCGCCGTTGTCTTCCTCTTCCATCGTTGCCGGAGTGAGGGGGGGCGTATATCCCGGCGCACCGCCGCTTACGCTCATGGCGTATGACTCAGTGTGACCGAGACCCTGTGCATCCGTGAGCCTTGCATAATAAAACCCGGCTTCCGTGACAGTGTGGGTGAGTGTGATCGTCTCTCCCGGGTTGACCGCCGTCTTGTTCACGTAGAGATACTGTGTGTGAGGTCCGTACAGGGTAATGCCTGGCCTCATCTCGTCGGGGGGATCGACGGTGAAACTCAGCGTGTCTTCGGCGTCCGCATAAATTTTATACCAGTCTTCGTCGCCTCGTCCGAAGATGATGCCGGTAAGGCCGGTGCTTTCGATAAGAGAGGCCTGCCCCAACTGATTGTTCGGTTCCCGGTTGTCAACCACCGGAGTAAAATCAGCCGTAAAGGTGTAGGATTCATCGGAAGTATCGTTGTCGCGGTCGGTAAGACGGATATAATAGGTTCCCGGTTCGAGCACATCGTAAGTAAGGAAGACATCGTCCCCCTCGTTGATGGCGCCACTGGTTACATATACGTAGTCTGCATTGCGGTTGTACATGGTGATGTAGGCCCTTATATTTGCAGGAGGAGAGGTCACGGCGCATTCAAGCCGTCCCGGACTGTCAATGGTCACTGCATACCAGTCCTGATCGCCCCGAGGCGAGAAGGTTCCCGTCACGATCTCACCGGCGCCGATGCTGTTGGCGATGCCCAGTGTGTCATTCGGCTCCGTTTCAACAGCCGCTGAGGCCTCCGGGGCAGCGCATAATAGTAAGATAAGAAGAATTACTAAAGTAGTAATGATTCCTTTCCGCGAATATGAACTTTCCATGAGAACCCCCTTTTTTATTGTGCCAGAATAGTTAAAAATATTCATAGGATGAGTGACGATAGAAAGACATCTTTTGCATAACGCCTTGTGAGCAGGTGCACTCGTTACTCATGTATGCGCCCCCCCTATTGCTGAAAGACCGATTCCTGGTATGAATGTGTGTAGTCGCTCTATGGGAAGACGTGATGTTCATTTTTCTATGAACATCACGTCGGCAGCAAATAAAGCCTCTGCATGAGTGATGAGCTGTTTGTAAGCTCAGAGATCCCCTACAGGTTGTTTCGTGTTTCGTGTTTGGAAAAAAGGTTAGCAGAAAAAAAGAGGCATTTCAACCGTGATTGTGACCAGTTTCACAGAAAAATAGGGACACTTCCCTATTTAATTAGAATTAAATAGGGAAGTGTCCCTATTTTTCGACATAGGCGTAGGCGTTGTGGTTGTGGATGCTTTCCAGGTTTTCCGCCTCCACGCTGTACCAGGTGAAGTTTTCGTCGCCGTTTAATTTTTCGGCCACGCTTCGCACCACATCCTCCACAAACATGGGGTTTTCAAAGGCCCGCTCGGTGACATATTTTTCATCGGAACGCTTCAGAAGGGAAAACACTTCACTGCTCGCGGAATCCTCGATGAGGCGGATCAGATCTTCAATCCAGAAAAATTTTCTGAACCTGACCCTGACCTTTACAATACTGCGCTGATTGTGGGCGCCCAGCGCGCTGATCTCCTTGGAACAGGGACAGACGGTGGTGACGGGAACGGTGACGCCCACAAGAAAATCTGTGGCATCCTTCGTGTGTTCGCCAATAAAGCTGCACCAGTACTCCATAAGGCTTTTGGACCGCGATACAGGCGCCCGTTTTTCGATGAAGTAGGGGAATTCGATCTCCATGTGAGCCGATTCGGCGTTCAACTTTTCACGAATTGTCGAGAGAATGCTTCGAAAAGTTCTGATATTCACCTCTCCGCGGTATTTGTTCAGGATCTCCACGAAACGGCTCATATGCGTGCCCTTGAAGCGGTGGGGAAGGTTCACGTACATGTTGACGGCGGCGTTTACATGCTGCGCGCCGTGCTTTTTGTCCAGCACGATGATGGGGTACTTGACCCCCTTGACTCCCACCTTCTGGATATCGATATGCCGGTTGTCCTGCTGGTTTTGTACGTCAAGCACGTGCGTGCCTCCTGTAGGTGGCCCGCGCATTGTCCGATTCCCACACGGTGACCTGCGAGACGGTGATGGATGCTGCGGAAAGCCCCCCGGCGATGCGCTCGAATATGTAGCGGGCTATCTGTTCCGCCGTGGGAGGAATGGCCTTGAAGTACACAAGGTTGTTCAGATGGGTGTGATCCATATCGGCAAGAATCGCATCGGTCTTTTCCCTGAGAATACTGAAATCCATAACCACGCCTTCCTCATCAAGCTCGTGAGAGGACACAGTGATTTCCACGGTGAAATTGTGTCCGTGAAGATCCTCGCGCACGCCGCCGATCACCAGCGTGTGGGCCGCCGAAAAGGTTTTTTTTATCGTTACTTCATACATGATACGTTCTATGTTCTACGTTCTATGTTCAACGTGGTAGGTTCTATGCTCAATGCGCTTCGCTGATCCATCTTCTGCCTCAACGGTGAGTTCCTGTCAACATCAAAGTGCGGTCAGCAGATCGGTGATGTGATCCAGGATAAGGTCGGCTTGAGCCTCTCTCAGGGGCTCGGTGCCCGAGTATCCCGACAAAACCCCGATGGTGTAGGCGCCCACCGCTTTCCCTGCGCTGATGTCCATGGGGTGGTCTCCTGCCATAACGGCCTGAGAGGCCTCGACGCCAAGCAGTGCCAGGGCGGTGATGAGGTGCTGAGGATGAGGCTTGACCCGTTGAGTGAACTCCCGGGAAACAACGGCGTCGCATTCGACCTCGATTCCCTGATAGATGCAGGAAACCGCATCAAAACAGTTGCGGGTGACCACGGCGGTTTTTATGTTTTTTTGCCTGAGAATCCGGAACATATCCCTGATGCCGTCAAAAAGCATTCCTCGCCTTGCCCCTTCCATTTCGACGTCCCGTATGAGGGAGAGACATTCTTCCTTCAGAACCGGCACGGCATCGGGACGCACCGGTTCAAGCTCCTCCGTTGCCCTGTCGATCATCTCGAGGGCATAGAGATCCTTGAATCGATCGACATCCAGACCATAGGACTGAATACGCGAGAGAAGCCCGGCGCGCATACTGCCGAAATCCACATTCAGCGTCGCCAGAGTCCCGTCAAAATCAAAGAGAATCGCTGAACAGTAACGGGCATCTTTACCTCTATCCCCTGTAAAGCAGATCATCGGCAGCCGTTCCTCCCTCTCCCACTCTTCTCACTTTTCCTACTCTTCCTACTCTTCTTACTCTTCTTACTTTTCCTACTTTTTAACTTTCCCTACTTTCGATATACCTCTCCAGCCTGTTGAGCCCTTCGGCAATGTTTTCAAGTGAATTGGCGTAGGAAAAACGGATGTACCCCTCGCAGTTGGCCCCGAAGTCAATGCCCGGCGTCACTCCCACTTTTGCCTGTTCCAGGATGTCGAAGGCGGTTTTGTAGGAATCATGGGAAAAGGACTTGATGTTTCCCAGCACATAGAAGGCGCCCGTGGGTGCCACCTGTATGCCCAGTCCCATCTCGTGAAGCCTGTTGACGATAAACTTTCTCCGTTCATCAAAGATGGCTTTCATACGGGCCACATCGTCGCCGGCTTCGCGCAGTGCCGCCACACCTCCCCACTGGACAAAGGAATTGGCGCAGATGAAAAGGTTTTGCTGAATCTTCTGCATCGGCCTGATGTATTCCTGAGGGGCGATAAGATACCCGAGCCGCCAGCCGGTCATGGCGTAGGCCTTGGAAAAGCCGTTCAGAACGAAGGCGTTGTCGGTATATTCCAGAATGGAGTGTTCTTCATCCTCATAGACAAGGCCGTGATAGATCTCGTCGGAGATTACAGGAACGCCCAGGGAGGCGATCTCCGCCATGCGGTCGGGACTGAGGAGATTTCCCGTCGGATTTGAGGGCGAGTTTATCATGATGCCCTTTGTCCGTGATGAGAGTTTTTCCCGGATTGCTTCAGGCCGGTACTGAAAACCGTCCTCTTCGTAGACATTGACGGAGACGGGCGTCCCTTCAAGGAAATTGATAAAATTGGGGTAACAGGCATAGTGGGGATCCGATATGATTACCTCGTCACCCCGTTCCATCAGGGCCGCGAACATAAGCAGCATGGCCGGCGAAGTTCCCGATGTGACGATGACGCGGTTCGGTGTGATCTGTACCCCGTAACGGCTGTAATAGTGCTCGCATATGGCCTCGCGCAGTTCAGGCAATCCCAAAGAGTGGGTATAGTGGGTTTTACCGTCCCTGATCGCTTTCCGGCAGGCCTCGTTGATGCATTCGGGCGTGTCGAAATCGGGTTCGCCAACCTCGAGATGAATGACATGTTCCCCTGCCCGTTCCATCTCCTGTGCTTTTTCCAGCACATCCATCACGATGAACGGGGGAATTTCCGATGCGCGTTTGGTAACCATGCGATGATCCTTCAGGCAGTATATGTGTCTGGGAATACCTGCTCCGTGCGCTCTTGTCAAGCGAGGAGTGAAAGGGAGGTTGCCGCACTTCATTTTGACGCGCGCTGCGCCTGCGAAGAAACATGCGCAGTGCGCCGCCCTTTCGAGGCTTGACAGAACCGGTCTATGCGTATAGATATAGACCTCGCGCAACAGTGACGGTGGATGCGGACATGCTATTTTAATAATGCGGGGGAATGGAAAAAGACGAATGAAGGGGCTTGTGGAGAGGATCAGTGAAAAACGTGTGCGGGTCGGCGTGGTAGGCCTTGGCTATGTGGGGCTGCCGCTGGTGATCGCCTTCGTGAAGGAGGGATTTTCGGTAACCGGTTTTGATGTCGATGAGATGAAGGTGGCTTCTCTGCAGGAGGGGAAAAGTTATATCAGGCATATCGATATCGCACCGCTGATGGGACTCGAGCAAGGGCGGTTTGAAGCGACCACCGATTTTGCACGACTGTCGCAGGTGGATTGCATTCTGATCTGCGTCCCCACGCCTTTAAATAAAAATCGAGAGCCCGATATGCGCTTTGTCTTTGCCACGGCCGAATCGATTGCACGGTATCTTCGAAAGGGTCAGCTGGTGGTGCTGGAATCGACCACCTATCCGGGGACCACCGACGAGGATGTGCGGGGGATTCTTGAGTCGAGCGGATTGAAGGGGGGGATCGATTTTCATCTTGCCTTTTCGCCGGAGAGGGAAGACCCGAACAATAAAGATTTCTCCTTGCGCACGGTGCCGAAACTGGTGGGAGGACTTACGGAGGAGTGTCTTGCCGCGGCCACGGCGCTTTACGGGTGCGTGGTGGATCGAACGGTTCCCCTCTCTTCGCCTAAAGTCGCCGAAGCGGCAAAGCTTCTTGAAAACATATACCGGTCCGTCAACATCGCCCTGGTGAACGAGATGAAGATTCTCTGCGACCGCATGGGAATCGACGTCTGGGAGGTAATCGAAGCGGCGAAGACGAAGCCCTTCGGCTATCAGGCCTTTTATCCCGGACCGGGCCTGGGAGGGCACTGTATCCCCATCGACCCCTTCTATCTCACCTGGAAGGCTCGGGAGTACGGCATGACCACGCGCTTTATCGAACTGGCCGGGGAAATCAATACGGCCATGCCCGATTATGTGGTAAGCCGGGTCATGAAGGTGCTGAACGAATACGGCAAGGCAATCAAAGGTGCGCGCATCCTCTTGCTGGGACTGGCCTACAAGGCGAATGTCGATGACGACAGAGAGTCCCCTTCCTATCACTTGATGGATAAATTGGAAGCATTGGGCGGGCAGGTGTACTATAATGATCCCTATGTGCCGGTGATAAAAGAGACAAGAGAGTTCGGAAAGTTCGCCGGGCGCGCTTCCGTCCCGGTCAGCGGGGACTATGATCTCATCCTCATCGCAACGGCCCATGATGAGTACCGCCGCGTCGACTTTGCCGCCTTTGAAGTGCCGGTGGTGGACACGAGAAACGTGATCGGCAAGAGGGGAAAGTATTTTTACACGGCATAATGGAAAATTAAAAACCGAGGTGTGTATGCGTATTTGCGTAGTCGGCGCCGGGCGATGGGGGATGAATCATATCAGGACACTGCAGGGTCTCGGGATGCTGGGGGGGGTTGTCGAGTCGGACGGATTCATGCGGGCGCGACTCGAAGCGTCCTGCCCTGATGTGCGGCTGTTTGCAAATACGAAAGATGCGGTGGAAGAGGATTTTGACGGCTTCACGATCGCGACTCCGGCGGAGACACACTTCGCCATTGCTTCCTACCTGATCGGACAGAAGAAACATGTGCTCGTGGAAAAACCGCTGACATTGCGCGCTGGCGAGGCGCGGGAATTGAAACAGCTTGCGGAAGAAAAGGGTGTCAATCTGATGGTGGGACACCTGTTGCTCTTTCATCCGGCCATTCGCACAATGAAAGATCTGGTCGACCAGGGGAAGATCGGGAAACTTCAATATATATACAGTAATCGTCTGAACCTGGGAACGGTCAGGACGGAGGAGAATATCCTCTGGAGTTTCGCCCCTCACGATATTTCCATTTTCCAGTATTTCATGGAAGATACTCCTGAAGAGATCATTTCCCGGGGGGGGATTTTTCTGCAACCCCGGATGCATGACTCGTCCATGACGATTTTGACCTATCCCCGAAACCGTGTGGGGCATATCTTCGTAAGCTGGCTCCATCCATTCAAGGAACACCGGATCGTGATCATCGGGTCCAAGGGGATGTTTTCCTACGAGGACTCATCGGAGTCAAAGAATATACTGTTTTATGAAAAGGGCATCGATTGGATTCAGGGAGAGCCGGTGACCCATGACGGGGCCACGGAAGTGATTCCCTACGAGAACACCATGCCGCTGACGGAAGAGCTTCGCTACTTTGCCGAGCATCTGGATGGGCGTCCCCTCAAGCGGGCCGATGCGCAAAACGGCATTGAGGTGCTCGAGATATTGGAGCGGGCATCGGCAAGTCTGCTTGCGGGGGGAACGACGGCGCCGAAGGAGAGCCACAGGGCAGCGGCGGAAGTTCGGGAAGACTGCTTCGTCCATGATAGCGCCGTCATAGACAGGGATGCGGCCATAGGGAAAGGGACAAAGATCTGGCATTTTACCCATGTCCTCTCAGGCTCTTCCATAGGAGAGGCATGCACCATAGGACAGAATGTGGTTGTCGGTCCCGATGTGACAATAGGGAGAAACTGCAAGATCCAGAATAACGTGAGCCTGTACAAGGGCGTGACGCTCGAAGAGGGGGTGTTCTGCGGACCATCGATGGTGTTTACCAATGTGTACAATCCCCGCGCCGAGATCCGTAAAATGGACGAAGTCCGGCCCACACTGGTGAAACGGGGCGCCACCATCGGCGCCAACGCCACGATTGTCTGCGGTGTCACCATCGGAGAATATGCCTTTATCGGGGCCGGCGCCGTGGTGATCAGGGATGTGCCCGATCACGCACTGCTGGTGGGAAATCCTGCCCGCCGGGTAGGGTGGGTCTGCCGGTGCGGCGGACGTCTGGACAGCGAAATGAAATGTCCCGCCTGCGGATGGAGCATGAAACATAGAAAGAACGTAAAAAGCGGGGTTATTCAATGAAGCGTGCCTTGATCACGGGTATTACGGGGCAGGATGGATCATATCTTGCCGAATTGCTGCTCTCCAAGGGCTATGAGGTGCACGGCATGATCCGCCGGTCCAGCACCTTCAATACGGAGCGAATCGATCACCTTTATACCGATTTTCATGATCCCCAGGCCCGCATGTATCTCCATTACGGCGATCTTTCGGTGTCAGCCCATCTGGTCAGCCTGCTCTATGAGGTAAACCCCGATGAAGTGTACCATCTGGGGGCTCAGAGTCATGTGCGGGTAAGTTTCGATCTTCCCGAGTACACCGGTGATGTGACGGGCATCGGCGCCATAAGAATTCTGGAGGCGATTCGCAAATCCGGCGTGAAGGCGCGGTTCTATCAGGCCTCGTCCAGTGAGATGTTCGGTGCGGCGCCGCCCCCGCAGAGCGAGGCAACGCCCTTCAGCCCCCAGAGTCCCTATGCGGCGGCCAAGGTATACGCCTACTATGTGGCAAGAAACTACCGTGACGCCTACAAGATATTTGCCGTTAACGGCATCCTTTTCAACCACGAATCACCGCGACGGGGCGAGACCTTTCTGACCAGAAAAGTCACCCGCGCCGCCACGCGCATCAAGATGGGGCTGCAGGATGCGCTCTATCTGGGAAATCTCGATGCGAAGCGTGACTGGGGATATGCCGGCGATTATGTGGAGGCCATGTGGCTGATGCTCCAGCAGGAGTCCCCCGACGATTTCGTGATTGCCACCGGCGAGACCCACTCGGTGAAAGAGTTTGTGCAGGAAGTGTTCAGCAGGCTCGATCTTGATTTTGACACACACGTAAAGATTGATCCCCGCTATTTCAGGCCCACCGAAGTGGACGTCCTTCTGGGCGATTCGTCGAAGGCGCAGCGCGTCCTGGGATGGGCCCCGAAGACCGGTTTTTCCGAGCTGATCGACATGATGATTGCCTCCGACATGGAGCGGGCGAAAAAGGAACGGACCCTGGTAGAGGCGGGGTATCCCGGTACGAGGATATGACTGAATAAAGGTACGGTCCATGGAAATGAAAGGCAAACGCATTACGGTAACCGGCGGCAGAGGGTTCCTGGGCGCCCATCTCATTGAAAATCTGACCAGGAAAGGCTATCGGAACATTGCCGTCGCCGATCTTCCCGAGTATAATCTGACGCGCGGCGCCGATATCGGCGCCATGTACGACACGCAGCGCCCCGATATCGTGATTCATCTGGCGGCCAGGGTGGGGGGCATCGGGTTTAATCAGGAAAATCCGGCCACGCTCTTTTATGACAACCTGATGATGGGAACACAGCTGATGCATGAGGGTTATCTGAGGGGAATTGAAAAATTTGTGGCCATCGGCACCATCTGCGCCTATCCGAAATTTACCCCCGTGCCCTTTAAGGAAGATGACCTTTGGAACGGCTATCCCGAGGAGACCAACGCACCCTATGGTCTGGCGAAGAAGATGATGCTGGTCCAGTCGCAGGCCTACCGCCGTCAGTACGGGTATAATTCCATTTTTCTGCTTCCGGTAAACCTTTATGGACCGGGCGACAATTTTGATCCCCGCTCGTCCCATGTGATTCCCGCCCTCATCAAGAAATGCGTTGACGCTGAAAGGGCAGGGGACAGGGGGGTGGTGGTCTGGGGTACCGGCAGGGCGACGAGGGAGTTCTTTTATGTGGAAGATGCGGCGGAGGCGATCGTTCTTGCCATGGAGCGCTACAACGAGAGCGAACCGCTCAATATCGGCGCCGGATTTGAAATATCGATCCGCGATCTGGCGGAATTGATTGTGGAGCTGACGGGATTCAGAGGAAAGATTGTCTGGGATGAAACAAAACCCGACGGCCAGCCGCGGCGCATGCTGAATACGGATCGCGCCTATGAGAACATCGGCTTCAGGGCAAAAACGGATTTTCGCGAAGGGTTGCGGAAGACCATAGCGTGGTATAAAAGCAGATAATTTTGGGGACAGTATACTTAATTCAGCCATGAATTAAGTATACTGTCCCCAAAATTACCGAGGAGGAGGATATAACCGATGAAGGGTCTCGCAAAGGATCTCGAACGATTGTTGCCGAAAGAGCGGGTGCATACCGATCCCGAAGATCTCATTACCTACGGGAACGACGCCACCTATCATGTCTGCCCGCTGGGACATCCCGATGCGGTGGTAATCCCGGATACAACCGAACAGGTGTCCCAGGTGGTGCGCTATGCCGGTGAAAAGGGAATTCCCCTGGTCCCCCGGGGTGGGGGAACGGGGCTCTCGGGCGGCTGTACGCCCACAGCGGGAGGGATAGTGCTCGATCTCAAGCGGATGCGGAAGCTGATCGAACTGAACAAGGGGAACCTGACCGCCGAAGTGGAGAGCGGGATCGTGACGGCCGCCTTTCAGCATATGGTGGAAAAAGAACGTCTCTTCTATCCCCCCGACCCTCAGAGCATGAAAGTCTCCACCATCGGCGGCAATATATCCACTCGAGCCGGCGGTCCCCGGGCAGTGAAATACGGAACCACCGGAAACTATGTGCTCGGTCTTGAGGTGGTGCTTCCCGACGGCGAGGTGATACGCACGGGCAGCAAGTGCTCCAAGTCGTCCGTGGGATACGATCTTACCCATCTGTACACAGGCGCTGAGGGTACCCTGGGGGTGATCACCAAGGCGATCCTCCGGCTGGTACCGCTTCCTCCGGCGCGAAGAACGGTGCTCGTGACCTGTGAGAGCGTCCAACAGTCGGGTGATATCGTTTCCGCCGTCATAGGCAGCGGTCTCGTTCCCGCCATGATCGAGCTCATCAGCGGTGGGGCGGCGGCGGCCATGGCCGGCATGCTGCCCGAGCCCTATCCGGCGGGAGAGTCGCACTTGCTTATAGAAATGGACGGCACTGCCACGGAAATCGAGGCGCTCACCGTGAAGATGAAGGATCTGTGCACCGGACTGGGGGCATTGAACATTCGCATCATAGAAGATCCCAAGGCGGCACGGGCCTACTGGGAAGCGAGGGAGAAACTTTTCGGCATGATCCTGATGATGGCAAAGAAAGGAATCGTTGAAGACATCACGGTGCCCCGGGACCGGATTCCCGATTTCGTAAGGGCCGTACAGGAGATAGGGGTGCGGTTAAAAATGGATCCCTCCACGGGCATGATGGTAGGGCTTGGAGGGCATGCCGGTGACGGCAACATGCACCCCACGATCTTTTTTCTCCAGGAAGCGAACGAGGAAAGAGAGGAGAAAGCCAAGGCAGCCATCGAGGAGATTGTCAAAACAGGGCTTGCCATGGGAGGCACCATCTCCGGCGAGCACGGCATCGGCATTCACAAGGCGGAGTTTCTGCACCTTGAATTGGGAAGCATGCAGATTGATGTCATGAAACGCATAAAGCACGCCATCGATCCCAAAAATATTATGAACCCCGGAAAGATCTGGTTGAGTGGAGGTGTCGCATGAGCCTGAAATCTTACTCGGAGGTGATCGCCAAGTGTTCCCACTGTAACTTCTGCCAGGCCACCTGCCCCGTGTTCCTTGAGGATCTCCTTGAGACTCATGAACCGCGGGCACGGATGGAGCTTGTGCGCAAGGCCCTGATCGAGGAGTCGATGCCTGTCAGCGATCGCCTGAAAGAAATTATCGATCGCTGTCTTCTCTGTACCAGCTGCACCCAGACCTGCCCCGCGGGCGTGCCGGTCCACGAAGTCATAGTGGCCGCGCGCGAGGAATTGTATCATGGAAAGCGGATGAATATCGCCATGCGCTACATCCTGAACAAGGTGATGGATGACCGCGGCGTCCACGGGGTCATGGGGAAACTGAACGCCCTGGCAGGCAAATTGGGGATCCTGGACGAAGTTCCTACGCCCGCGCCGAAGGCCTTTGAAAAGAAATATAAGGGGACCTACACGCCGGAAGGTGAACGGAGGGCGCGGGTGGCCTATTATGTGGGGTGTGCCACCAACAGCTTTAATATCGACACGGGTGAGGACACGGTCATGGCCCTCAGAAAAAACGGCATCGAGGTGGTGATCCCGGAGAAACTCGTCTGCTGCGGCATGCCCGCATTGGGAGAAGGGGATATCGCCAAGGTACGGGAGCTCATGGGGAAAAACATCGAGATCCTGTCAAAGCTCGACGTGGATGCGGTAGTGGTGGACTGCACCTCCTGCGGCCTGATGCTGAAGGTGGAAGGCCCGAAACTCATTCCTCAGGAAGATCCGCTGAAGGAGAAGGCTGAAGCCCTGGCGGCAAAGGTCTGGGAAGTGACGGATTACCTGAGCATGATGGGTCTGACGGCAAAACCGTCGCCGCTGGAACTGGAATTTACCTATCATGTGCCCTGCCACCGGTGGATGACAAAGACCGTGAAAGATGCGCCGCGCACGCTTCTGGCCCAGATTCCCGGCGCCACGCTGGTGGAGATGGAAAATCCCGAACTCTGCTGTGGCGCCGGCGGGGGCTTCTTTATGGAAAACAGGGAACTGGCCGGCGACATACGCTCCCATAAAATCGCCGAGGTCGAAGCAACCGGCGTAAAGACGGTGGTAACCCAGTGCCCCGGATGCCGGTTTTTTATAAACGCTCCGCTGAAAGAGCACAGGGTGAAACACCCGATTTCAATTCTGGCGGAGGCGTACAAATAAGAAAGAAGCGGGTCTTTGCATATACATGTTTTTACACTTTATACCCCTTCACCGCAACGACGCCGGAAGAAGAGACTTCCCATTTATCTGCTTGACTTTGAGCGGTGAACTGGTATGCAGGAAAGTATTCAAAATTCGCAGGAATGTAAATAACTATTAAAATGGAAGGAGTAGCGATATGTCATCAGTGGAAGAAGTGAGGGGTCTTATCGGAAAGGAAGTGTATTTGTCCGATTGGACGGAAATAACGCAGGATCAGATCAATCAGTTTGCCGAATGCACTGCCGATCATCAGTGGATTCATGTGGATGTGGAAAAGGCCAGGAAGGGCCCCTTCGGTCAGACCATCGCCCATGGTTTTTTAACGCTTTCCCACATTCCCTTTTTCAGCTATCAGATGCCGATCCACTTTGACGATGCAAAAATGTCCATCAATTACGGCCTCAACAAGGTTCGGTTCCTGAACCCTGTTCTTTCCGGGTCCAAAATCCGCGACCGCATTGTATTGACGAATCTGGAAGACAAGGGAAACGGGCGCTTTCTTATGACCACCACCCATACCATCGAGATCGAAGGAGTGGATAAGCCGGCCTGTATCGCCGAGACTCTGGGCATGATTTTTATGTAGACGCAGGGTGACAGGCAAGAGGCCATAAACCCTTGGCTTAAAAACAAAAGACAGAAGCCGGAATTGTTCCGGCTTCTGTCTTTTTTGCGTCAACAGGGAAAATCCCCTCCTCTGGGCATAGAACATTGAGCGGGGTCAGTCCTATCCCATTTTTCTCAGTTCTTTTTTCAGTACCTTGCCGACGAGATTTTTGGGCAGGGCGTCTAAAAAGGCTACTTCTTTCGGGAGTTTGAATTTACTCAATTTTTCGGCGCAGTGGGTGATAAGTTCTTCCGGGTCTGCGCTTTCTCCGGGCATCAGGACGACAAAGGCCTTGATGTTTTCACCGTAGACATCGTCTTTGACTCCGATGACTGCTGCCTCCGAGACCTTCGGGTGAGTGAAGAGCACTTCTTCGATTTCTTTCGGGGCGATGTTTTCCCCCCCTTTGATAATGATGTCTTTCTTTCGTCCGGTGATGAAGAAATATCCTTCGTTGTCCCGGTATCCTACGTCGCCGGTATAGAGCCATCCGTTTTTCAGCACTTCCCCGGTTTCCTTCGGCTTGTTCCAATATCCCTTCATCAGCATGGGACCGGAAATGATGATCTCCCCCTCTTCTCCGTCGGGAAGCTCCTTTCCCGAAAAATCGATGACCTTCATTATGGTTCCCTTCATGGGCAACCCGATGGAGCCGACCTTTTTCTTGCCGTGAAAGGGGTTGACGGAGTTGTTGGCGCCGGCTTCGGTGAGCCCCCAGCCTTCGATGATCTCGTACCCGAATTTCTCTTTGAAGCTGTTCCAGGTATCGAGGGTGAGCGGGGCCGACCCGCAGGTCCAGTACTTCATGGAACTGATGTCGTAGTTTTGCAGCTGAGGCGAGAGGAGCATATAGATATACATAGTGGGAACGGCGGCCATGACGTTGGCCTTGTATTTTTCGATGGAGGCAAAGACCTTGTCCAGATCGAAAGATGGAATGATCACCGCCGTTCCACCTCCCAGGAGGGCGCCGTAGTTCATGCTGGCGATGCCGTAAGAATGGCAGAGTGGCAGGACGCCGATGCTGGTCATTCCCGAAGGAAGATCGAGTGTGTCGTATTGCATTTTTGCATTGGCATAGAGGCTGCCGTGAGTATGCATAACCCCTTTCGGATTGCCTGTCGTTCCCGCCGTATAGATCAGCGCGGCAAGATCGTCGTCGCCTGTAGGTTCAAGTTCCAACTCATCAGAATTTCTGCTGAGAAGTTCATGGTAGGAGAGGGCGTCGGGCGGCGTTTCTTTGTCGATGAGGATGATGTTCTTGATGGCCGGCGCCTCTTTCCGGCAGGCATCGATCTTGGGCAGAAACTCCGCAGAGCTGATAATGGTTTCGGCGCCGGTGTCCTGATAAATGTACGCGGTTTCGGCATCGCCCACAAGGAAATTGATGGGAACCACCACGGCGCCGATACCATAGACGGCGTAAAATCCCTGAATTACCTCCGGACAGTTGGGCATCTGTATGATGACCCGATCCCCCCGTTTGACCCCAAGCCCCTTCAGGGCGTTGCCCAGTCGTGCCGAGGCCTTTTTCATTTCCACATTCGTGAAGCTGCGGTCTTCGAATATCAGTGCTGCATGTTCTCCGAATCGTTCGATTTCGCGTGCCGAAAGTTCTGCGATGTTCATGATGTTTCCCCCCCCCCCTTTTTGAAATGTTGAAATCTTTTATCTCCCGCAGAGCCGCGAGTCTTCCAATTCCACCTGGAGCGCCTCCAATATGCGGGATACCATGCCGTAATATCCTATAGTCGTGGTAAGTTCCACGATCTGTTCCTCCGTGAGAAATTTTTTTATTCCCTGAAACGTGTCATCGCTGACACGAATTGTTTCGGCCACTTCGTCGGTATATTGAAGAACGGCCCGTTCTTGTTCGCTGAAAAGATTCGATCCGTTCCAGTTCGGTATGGCATCGATCTGCTCCTTCGTGAGGCCGGCCTGCCGCGCCATAGGCACATGCTGTGTCCATTCGTAGATGGCCTTTGCCAGATTTCCCACACGGAGAATTGCCAGTTCCCGTAATCGGGGTTCCACGCTGCCTTTAAAAAGTATGGAATTGCCGAGCCTCAGAAAGTCGCGGCCGACCACCGGACTGTTTGCCATCACCTTGAACAGATTGAGCACTTCGAATCCGCGTTCTTCCATTTTTTGAAAGCGGTCTCGCAGTTCTCCGCTGACCTGATCCATTTCCAGCATTGCCACTCGTGCCATTCTCTATTGCTCCTTTTTTGTTTTATCCGATCCGAGCAGACTGTCCCCCGTCGACCGGGAGTATGACCGACGTGATGAATTTCGCCTCATCGGAGGCAAGGAAAAGTGCCGCATAGGCCGTATCCCAGGCGGTTCCCATTCCCCCTCTAAGGGGAACCGCCGCCCCCCGTTGTTTGATTAATTCTGCTTTGTCGATTCCCAATGCCCCTGAGATTCCTTCGATCGCCATGGGGGTTTCCATGAGGCCCGGCATGATGGCATTGCAGCGGATTCCTTTTCTTGCGTAAGTCATCGCGATCATATGGGTCAGGGCGTTGACCCCCGCCTTTGATGCCTTGTAGGCGAGCATTCGTGCGGCGCAGATTGCCGCTATTGAAGAGATATTTATTATTACGCCGGATTCCTGGGCTTCCATAACAGGAAGCACATATTTGCAGGTGCGGTACATCGCCTTGAGATTGAGGTTGAATATGTTATCCCAGGCATCTTCGGACAGCCTTACCGCCCCACCGTCCCCCCGGCCGGTTCCGGCATTGTTTACAAGGATATCGATTCGTCCGTGCCGGCCGACACAGGCATCGGCGATATTTTTGCAATCCTCCGTTTTTGTGATGTCGGCTTCAAAGACAGAAGCCGTTCCTCCTTCGTCCTCTATCATATTCCGAGTTTCTTCAGCGGATTCCGGACGTCGATCCACCAGCAGTACGTCAGCCCCCTCCCGGGCAAAGAGAATCGCCATCGCCCGTCCGTTCCCTATCGTATCTCCCGGTGTCTGGCCGGCGCCCACTATGATAGCGATTTTACCCCGCACACGTTGCGCCATGCAAATGCCTCCATGAACAATCGTTCTGCTATGCAATCATGCCGCCGAAAAGGTGACGATTTCGGTGTCGGTGTTTCGGTGAACCCTCCCCTCGCCCTCAAGGTAGCGCAGGTGGGCAATAGCCTCGCCGGTGGCGAACCACTTCTGAGCGATAGGAAAGAGGTCCCAGCTTTCGCAATCGATATCCCAGGTCATACCGGCCGCAATCTGATAGGCGTTTTTCTGGGAGTTTCCCAAGACTTCCAGTGTTTCATCGGCGCGATCTTCGTGGTGCTTTTTCAGCGCATCGATCCGGCCCCTGAAATCGGTGAAAAAACTGCGATGTCCCGGAAGTACGATATCAACGGGAAAATCATAGACCTTGTCGAGACTGTCGATATAATCCCGAAGGGAATTTGTCTGGTAGGCCCAGGATTCGATGTGGGGGGTGATGTCGTAGAGGATGTGATCGCCCGAGAGGAACGTTTTCCTGTCCTTTTCATAGAGGCAGATGTGTCCCTGAGTATGACCGGGCGTTGCCACGCAGTGAAAACGGTAGTTGCCTATTTCTACTACATCGCCATCGTCGATCAGGTGAAATTCAGGTATTGTTTCCGGACTGTATTTAAAACCGGGGTGATTGTGAAGCGCCTTCATCAACTCATCGTAAGGGAAGCCGTTGATTCCGGCGAAGGCAACCATGGGTTCCCAGCCGCCTTCACGCTTAAACACCTGAGAGTCCACTCTGCTGAAGTAGATGGTGCTTGTGTCGGTGGCAAGGCGCGTCACCAATCCCGCGTGATCGGCGTGCATGTGGGTTATAAAAAAGTCCGTCCTGGACAGATCGATATCCAGGGCTTTGATTCCCGCCTCCATTGCCTCCAGGCAGACGGTGCGGTTGAATCCCGTATCGATAATCAGATTTCGGTCGTCCGCTTTAATGACGTATGAATTGAGTTCCTTCAGGGGGCTGTTGGGCAGGGGTACCTCGATCCGGTAAAACCCCTTCATTATCTCATCAATCATATGTTTCTCTCCTTTGTGTGCTGTGCTATCATGCACGGGATGCTAACACTTTCTTTTCAAAGAAACAAGTACGGAAGAAAGTATAAAAAGGAGTGTACGATGAGTGTGCTTATCGATTTTGCGATTTTTCCCACCGATAAGGAGATCAGTGTCAGCCCCTATGTGGCGCGGGTGGTACGGATTATCAGGGAAAGCGGACTCGCCTGCAGACTCGGTCCCATGGGAACCAGCGTCGAGGGGGAGTGGGCTGAGGTAATGGATCTTGTGAACCGCTGTTTCGAAGAACTGCAGAGGGATTCCGACCGCGTCTATCTCACCCTTCGAGCAGATTACCGGAAAGGCGCTTCCGGCCGCCTCGAAGGAAAGGTCAAGTCGGTAGAAGAAAAAATAGGGACACTTCCCCCTTTTTAAAGTTCACTTTAAAAAGGGAAGTGTCCCTATGCTATTTCTCGGTGACGATTTTCGAAAAATCGGCAATTCTGAAAAAGAGTCCCTTGAGACCGGCCAGAAGCGAAAGCCGGTTGGTGCGGACTTTTTCATCTTCGGCCATGACAAGCACGGTATCGAAGAAGGCGTCCACCGGTTTTCTCAGGCGGGCCATTTCGATCAGCGCATCGCTGTAGCGATCCTCGTCGATGGCTGCCGCTGCCTTCTCACGGATGTCAACAAAGGCGCCGTAGAGATTGCGCTCTTCGTTGCCTTCGAAGAACGCGGCATCAACAGGGCCGCCTTTATAATCCTTGAGGATATTGACCACCCGTTTAAAGGCGATTACCAGCGGCTCGAAGTCAGGGTGGCTCTTGAACGCCTCCACCGCTTCGATTCGGCTGAGGGTCCGTACCAGATCGGCGCCATCGATGGCCAGCACGGCGTCGACGACGTCGTAGGGATGTCCCTGAGCAATAAGCTGGTTTTCAAAACGTCCCTTGAAAAATTCCATCACATCTTTCTTTGCTTCGTCGGCAGGACGCTTGAGCTTGTCGGAAAGTATGGCCAGGCTTTTATCGACAATGTCGTCGATTCGCAGGGGATAGGCTTTGTTCAAAATAATATTTATAATGCCCAGGGACTGCCGCCGAAGCGCGTAAGGATCGGCCGTTCCCGTGGGAATGAGATTGACGCTGAAGCAACCCGTGATGGTGTCGGTCTTGTCGGCGATACTGACGATCGATCCCGTGTCGGTTCCGGGAAGCTCACCGCCGGCGGCCACGGGCAGGTAGTGCTCGTAGATTGCGGTGGACACCTCGGGATCTTCTCCGTCAAGACGGGCGTATTCCCGACCCATGACACCCTGCAGTTCCGTAAACTCATACACCATCTGGGTTTCGAGATCGGCCTTGCAGAGAAGGGCCGTTCGATCCACCAGTGCCATCCGTTGCGGGGCGATCCGCTCCGCGATGTATAGTGCCAGTTCACGGAATCGCATGACCTTTTCATAGGACGTGCCCAGAAGGCTGTGGAAGACCACGTGTTTGAGGTCGTCCAGACGGTCCGCCAGGGGCTTCTTCTGGTCTTCGTCAAAAAAGAACCGGGCATCGGCCAGTCGCGCCCGCAGAACCTTCTGATTGCCCGCGGCAACCACTGCGGGATCCTTTGCCACGGTGTTGTTGACGGTGATGAAGTGAGGAAGCAGCCGGTCCGCTCCGTCGGTGACGGCGAAGTATTTCTGGTGTTTCATCATTGAAGTGATGAGTACTTCACGGGGCAGTGCAAGAAATTCCTTGTCAAAGGCGCCGCATACCACCGAAGGATATTCGATGAGATAGGCAACTTCGTCCAGCAGCCTGTCATTCTCCAAAACGGCGCCGGAGACGGCCGCCGCCGCTTTTCTGGCCTCTTCCATAATGATTGATTTGCGCCGTTCGGGATCGACGATCACGAAGTGCGCTTCCGTCTTTTTGAGGTAGTCGTCAAAATCAGCTACCTCGAAGGTGTCCGGTTTCATGAATCGGTGTCCCCTGCTGGTATTCCCGCTTCTGATGTTTTCAAGGGTGAAGGGAATCACCTCGCCGCCGAAGAGTGCCACTATCCAGTGGATAGGCCGTGCAAAACGGATATCCAGGTCCATCCATCGCATAGATTTCTGGAAGGGGATGGCCTTGATGAAATCGGGCAGGAATGATGCGAGAATCGTGGCGGCGTCATCCCCGGCAATCTTTTTACGGGCCACCAGGTACTCTCCTTTTTCGGTGGTTATCCTTTCCAGTTCGGACACCTCGAGTCCCTGTCCCCGGGCAAAGCCCTGGGCGGCCCTGGTGGGGGTTCCTGTCTCGTCAAAGGCGACCCGGACCGCCGGTCCCATTTTTTCGACTACCTGGTCTTCCTGTCGTACGGCCACATCGGCCACGGACATGACAAGCCTCCGCGGAGTGCCCATGGTGGTGACTTCACCATGGGGGATATGCAATTCATTCAGTGTGCGGCCGATCATCTGCGCCATGTCGCGGAGCGCCTTCGGCAGAAAGGCTGCCGGTATTTCTTCGGTTCCAATTTCCAATAATAGTTCTTTGGCCATGAGATGTCCCTTTTTGCAGTGTCGCTGGTTATTTGCTGTTCCACTTCCCCATGAGCGGGTAGCCCATCTCTTCACGCTGTTTCACGTATCCCTCGGCGGAAAGCCGGGCCAGGTTGCGTACCCGCCCGATGTAGCTTGTCCGCTCGGTCACGCTGATTGCGCCCCGTGCGTCGAGAATATTGAAGACATGGGAACATTTGAGGCAGTAATCGTAGGCGGGAAGGACCAGGTTTCGGCCGGCCATTTTTTCCGCCTCTTCTTCGTACATGGTGAAAAGCGTCCTGAGCATGTTCACATCGGCGTATTCAAAGTTGTAGGTGGAAAATTCCACTTCGCTCCGGTGGTGGACATCGCCGTAGGTGACACCGTGTCCCCACTGTAAGTGATAGACATTGTCCACGTTCTGAAGATACATAGCGATCCGCTCTATGCCGTAGGTGATTTCACAGCAGATCGGATTCAGATCGATCCCTCCCACCTGCTGAAAGTAGGTGAACTGGGTAATCTCCATGCCGTCGAGCCAGACCTCCCAGCCCAGGCCCCATGCGCCCAGTGTGGGTGATTCCCAGTCGTCTTCGACAAACCGAATGTCGTGGTCCAGCGGATCGATGCCGAAGCTTTTGAGCGAATTCAGGTAAAGATCCTGAATGTTCATCGGTGACGGTTTCATGATCACCTGATACTGGTAATAGTGCTGCAGCCGATTTGGATTTTCACCGTATCTTCCGTCGGTGGGCCGTCGTGATGGTTCCACGTAGGCCACATTCCACGGTTCAGGCCCCAGGGACCTGAGAAATGTGGCGGGATTGAATGTGCCGGCGCCGACCTCGATGTCGTAGGGCTGTTGAATAATGCATCCCTGGTCGGCCCAGTATGTGCTCAGGGCCAGTATGAGTTCCTGAAAGGTCACCGTAGCCTCCTTAGTATGGTCAAATCGTTAATAAATCGGCCGGACAGTATCACTATGGAAAAAAGGTGTCAAGATATAAAGGGGTGTCACGGAAACTGCTCAAAGTTCGATGTTTTTGCGGTTCCCCTGGTGTAGTAAAGGAAGTCGGAAGGTCTGGGGTTGAAAATACAGTAAATAGGTTATACACTGCAAGCAAAGAATAAAGAGATGCTGATTGGGAACGCCGCGTATCATAGCACATAGAACGTAGAACATAGAACATAGAACATAGAACGTAGAACTTTACACATGAACAGCCGGCCTCGCCGGCACAGGGGGGATCATTATGAGAACGTTTGTAATGCTGGGAAAGTATTCTCAGGAAGCGTTAAAGGAGGCAAGCAGTGAGCGGACCGAGAAGGCCGTCATGCTGGTGGAGAAGTATGGGGGAAAGGTAATGCACATTTACGGGCTTTTGGGTGAGTACGATCTGATACTGATACTGGAGTTCCCCAGTCCAGGGCAGGCCATGGAAACTTCGGTTGCGCTGAATCGTCTTACGGGAATCGCCTTCACCACACTGCCTGCGGTCGACGTAAAAGAATTTGACGAGATGCTGAAACGAGCCACCTGGGAGTAGCATGCCGGTTTGAAGGGGAGCGGCTCGTCATCAAAACAGTGTAATTTTTTGCAGTGTGCCTGTATCCCTGAGTTCCTTATAGACGATATAGGCGCAGGACACATCCTGGATTGCAAGACCTGTTGCATCGAAAAGGGTTATTTCATCTTCCGATGTTCTTCCTTCCGCTTTTCCCGCCGCAATGCGTCCGAGCTCTGTATAGACATCCTCTTGTGTAATCTGTCCTTTGCTGAGAGGAACATTTATTTCTCCGCTGTGCGATGCCTGTGACCAGTCGTCAATGACAATTTTTGCTTTTCTGAGTACTCGGGGATCGATTTCCTGTTTTCCCACTGCGTCTGCGCCGATGGCATTGATGTGTGTTCCCGGTGACACGCGGGTCACCAAAGGGCTGCGGGAAGGCGTGGTGGTGACGAGAATGTCCGCTTCTGTAGTTATTTTATCTATATCGGACGAGACAAAGGTTTCGAGGTGGTAGGTATTTTCCACCCATTCTTTAAAATCAGCACTACACTGCACATCCTGGCTGACCTGCCAGATTGTGACTTTTTCTATCCTGCGCACTTCAAGGAGGCAGGACAGTTGTGTGCGTGCCTGAACGCCACAACCCGCAAATCCGGCAATCCTCGAATTTTCCCTGCTGAGATATTTTGCAGCCACGGCCCCTGCGGCGCCGGTGCGCATAGCCGTCAGGCAGGTGCCGTCCAGTATGGCCAGCGGGAATCCGTTCTCCGGGTCTATGAGAATAATCACCGCCATAACCGTAGGGAGATTGTGCGATTTATTTTGCGGGTGTACATTGACACTCTTGATGCCGGCAATGCGAAAGCCCTGCCCGTGGATGTACGCGGGCATAGACCGTAGATCTCCTTTCTCGAAGTGTAGGTAACTTTTCGCCGGCATGTCGGCCTGACCCAGCCCATAGGCTCTAAAGGCCGATTCGACGGTTTCGTTTGCCAAGGCGGGAGTTAAAATTTTTTTAACATCCCGCCGAGTAATCATCACTGTTTTCATTTCATAATTTCTTTTTCTAACTTTTATTCTTTTGTCTGCTTTTTCGCGAGTTCCTCATCCTTCAGTACCTTCCTGAGGACCTTTCCCGCTGCCGACTGGGGCAGTTCGTCCCTGAATTCAAAATACCGGGGGACCTTGTAGGCGACGAGCTTCTCTTTACAATAGGTCTTTAATTCCTCTTCGGTCAAAGTTTCCCCATCTTTAGGAACCACAAAGGCTTTGACCGTTTCTCCGCGGTATTCGTCGGGGATCCCCACAGCGACGGCGGCCTTCACTTTCGGGTGATGATAGAGGGCTTCATCGATTTCTCTGGGATAAATATTAAAGCCGCCGGCGATGATCATGTCCTTTTTGCGATCCACGATAAAGGCGTAGCCGTCTTCGTCACGGACGGCAATGTCACCGGTGTAAAGCCACCCGTCCCGTATCTGACCGGCCGTTTCTTCGGGATTTTCCCAGTACCCTTTCGTGATGTTCGGTCCTTTGAAAATGATTTCACCCGGTTCCCCCTGGCGCACATCCTCTATGCCATCGACGAGATCGACGAGGCGGGCATCCATGTCGGGGGCGGGGAGTCCGATGCTTCCCGGTTTTTTCATTCCCATGACAGGCAACAGATGACCCATGGCGGCTGTTTCCGTCATGCCGGCGCCTTCCTGGTAAAAGATCCCCAGGTCCATGATCTGTTCGATGAGCGAGACAGGGAGCGGCGCACCGCCTGACCCCAGCAGTCCCAGCTTTTTTCCCAGGGCAAGCTCCTCAGTGCGGGAATGGTTGAGTAGTGCCGTAATCATGGTCGGGACAGCGGGAAAGGTGGTTATCTCCGGAAAGCCCGCCATTGTTTCCATTACTTCGTCGATCTGGAATCGCGGCATCAGGATCTGGGTGCAGCATGCGAGGATGGATCCGTTCAATATCAGATTTCCGTATACGTGGAAAAGGGGGAGGACAAGAAGCGTCGAACGGCGTTCTGCGGGAAACATCTGAAAAATCGGCCCGAGCCACAAATAATATTGAAATGTTGCTGCAATCAGATTTGCATGGGTGAGGACGGCGCCTTTCGGAATGCCCGTGGTGCCTCCCGTGAACTGGATAAGGGCGGGATCGTCCGGTGCGATGTGTGTGCGTGGAAGGCCTCTGTTCGATGCTGCTTCGAGAAGGGTCGAGAAATGGAGCCATCCGTCATCAAGATCGGGCGCTTTCACAGTTCGCTTCTCTGCATGACCGGAAAAATCCTCCAGGCGGGTGACGACAATGAGAGGGATGTTCGTTTTCTTTAAAAGTGTTCTGATAACGGGAAGTGAAGTGTCGATGGTGATAAGCGCAACCGGCTCGGTGGCACTGACAGTTCCCGTGAGTTCATCCGCCGTGTAGATCGGGTTGAGGTTCACGACAATTGCGCCCAGCGAGAAAACCGCATAATAGGCAATGGCATATTGAGGACAGGTCGGCAAATGTATTCCTACACGATCACCTTTTTTTATGCCGAGCGAGCCGAGAGCATTCCCCATGCGAAGCACAAGCTCGCGCAACTGCCAGAACGTAATGGTTGTTCCCTCAAAGATAAGCGCTTCCTTGTCGGGGTAGGCATTGGCAGGCACCTGGAGGAGCTCGTGAACGGCCAGGCGCGGATACCGGGTTGTGGGCGGCACGCAATAGTCATAGTGATCATGCCAGGGTCGATAGTCCATCTCTTTTTCCTCTTTCTCTTTTTGTCTGTTTTTTCAATGAAGGTAACAGGCAGTCAACGCTGGTTACTGTATTCCTTTCAGTCTTTTCACGTCCAGGGTTCCTTCATTTACAAAAGCGATATGAGAAGGAAGGGAATCGCCTGCGGCAATCCGCAAGGATCCCTCAATCTTGTAAGAACACTGGTCCTGTTCACGAAGTTTCAGAAATCCCCGCATCAGATCGATCATTGAAGAATAGACCACTACAGGAACCAGAGCCGTGTCGTATGCAGGGATCGTTTGCGTAATTTTTGCCACGCCTGTGCCGAATTTACGGTCGTTCAGCGACAGAGTGCAGGCAATTCCCTCTACTGTGCAGGGAAGTTCGCTGGGATTGATGATCCTGAGATGCACCAGTAATTCCGTTTCGAAGGGGCGCACTTCCACTACACGCAGGTCGCTTATGGTCACGGTCGCTGATCTGAGAGAGTGAAAAACGCCGACACAGCCAAGTGCCATTGAAAGGACCGTCAGGATAAACAGAAGGCCCCCTCTGTGCAGAAATGATGCTCCGGTCATGTCAGCGTCCCCTCTCATTAAAAAGTGACGTCCTTCGACAAGATCAATCTCTTCGCTGCATAAGCTCAAATATGGCGCCGCCCGGGCCGCCTGCATCGAGGTAGGCGAATTTGCCCGGATCATGAATGAGCAGATTGGCCCCTTCTGCGACGAGTTTTGCAACCTCGGCATCGACATCGTCGACCCAGAAGCCCAGGTGGTGCACACCTTCACCCCATTTATCGATGAATTTTGACTGGAAAATCCTTCCTTCCGTACACTGGACAAGTTCGATCTCCACAGGACCCAGGTACGCGAAGGCCATGCGAATTGCCCAGGGTCTTCCCTTTACGTCGGTGCCGCTGTTTTCTCTGAATGTCCAGGGACCGATGCCGTAAAGTTTCGACCACGATTCAATGACTTTGTCGATGTCGGTTACCGCATAACTGATATGATCGACCGATGTAATCTGCATATGTTCCTCCTTGTGTCGTTAGTGCGTAATAGTGTGACAATTCTTTGGATCGGCCTGTCGGGGCCACGTTCCTGTAAAGAACCGCCGGCGCGGGAGCGACTGTAGTGTGTCGCCGGCGCCGGCGTTATTGTCGGGCATGTTATTTTTTCTCCAGGTGCGCCGGTTCTCCAAGGAGGCATCCGCCATCAATCACGATCGTCTCGCCCGTGATATAGCTGCCGGCCTCTGAGGTAAGAAATACCACCACCCCGCCCAGCTCCTCCGGTTCTCCCAGACGCATGAGCGGAATCCGCGCGACCGCAGCCTTGTTCACTTCCGGATCTTTCCAGAGCGCTTCGCTGAGACGGGTTTTAATGATTCCCGGTGCGATGGCGTTCACCCGTATGTTGTGCTGGCCCCATTCCTTTGACATGACCTCGGTCAGCATGATGACTGCGGCCTTTGTGACGCAGTATACCCCCAGCTCACCCGCCCGCATGCCGCCGATGGAAGAGGTGTTGATGATGCTTCCCCCGCCCTGAGTTTTCATGACCCGTGCCGCAAGCTGGCTGAGGAAAAAAAGCCCCTTCAGGTTTACATTCATTGTGATGTCCCAGGTTTTTTCGTCCTGATCCATCAACGGTCCGTAGTAGGGGTTGGTGCCGGCGTTATTCATCAGCATGTCAAGACGCCCGAATTCTTTGGTCACCTTTTCGATAAGGGCCTTTGATTCTTCCATTTTGGCCACATGGGATGCAATCGCCATTGCCTTGCCTCCTTTGGCCTTAATTTCTTCGGCTACCTCTTCGAGGTCGGCGATTTTTCTGCTGGCCACCACGACGGTGGCGCCTGCATCAGCCAGCGCAAGGGCTGCGGCGCGGCCGATCCCGCGGCTTCCCCCGGTGATAAGGGCGACTTTTCCTTCACACGAAAACAACGATAAATCCATAATACCTTCCTTTCTATTTTTAATGTGAGCCTGTCTAAATCATGATCTCCAGGTCCGTCAACGGATAGGCCATGCAGGCATGAATATAGCCGAAGCGCCTGTCCGATTTTCTTACCTTCACGCCTGCCGGCTGAAACACTTCGCCTGAAAGAAGCTTTGTCCGGCAGAGGCTGCACTCTCCTGAACGGCACGCATTGGGTACAGCAATCCCTGCGCGTTCCAGTGATATTATAAGTGGTTCTCCCGCCAGGGCGGTCAGGGTGGGGCCGCCTTTGAGCGCTACCGTCACCGTGGCGTCTTTTGACAACGACTTGGGCCATCCGGGTTCGGCGGTAATATCTTTCGGGGGCCCGAATATCTCGCGGCGAATACGCTTTTGAGGGATATTCATCGTTGCCAGTTCAGGCAGACAGAACCGGTACATCGCTTCGGGACCGCAGAGATAGAACATCTTGCCTGAAATATCGCCCACAAGTTCGCCCATGAGCGCGGCGGTGATAAACCCGGCGCGTCCTTTATATGAGGGGGGAGGCTCCGAAATAACCGGTGTGTATGTCAGATTTTTGTGCCGCCGTGCCCTGTCGGCAAGTTCATCGCCGAAGATAATGTCGCCGGGATTCCTGCTTCCGTAAATGAGATGGATAGCGCGATCGATTCCCCTGTCCGTCACATCGCGGATCATGCTCATGAACGGGGTGATGCCGCTTCCACCTGCGATGAAAACCAGATCGCGTCCGTGAAAAAGCGGATTGTAGTAGAAATGTCCTTCCGGGCCCGTACTTTCGAAACGGTCTCCCGGTTTTACCTCATCGAGGAGGTAGTTCGATACAAAACCTTCATCGACCCTTCGTACCGTAATGTCATAGTAGCCGGTCTGGGCGGGGGACGATGCAATGCTGTACGGACGGGCCGTTCTGACGCCTGCAAGCGTTACAAAAAGATTGAGGTACTGACCCGCCTGGAACGGGGGCAAATATCCCCCGGGGGAAACCATTCGCAGGGTTTTGGCGCTTGCCGTTTCTTCCCTTACCTCCGATACGACAAGATCGAGCCGCTTCGGATGGAGTCTTTCAATGACCCGGTTCACGAGGCCCCGCTCCCAGGTACGCTCAAGGGCGTATTTCTGAAGGACGCTTATTTCCTCCTTCAACTCCTTATACCCCTCGATATCCTCTCTGAAGTCTCGATTCGTCATAGCGCACCTCGCTTCTCAAGATAGCCCTGCACTGCTTTTGCAGCGGCCACACCCGATTCCAGTGTCGGTTGAAACCCTCCCATGCCGGCCCAGGCGCCGGCGAAATAGAGCCCCTCGATGCCCGACAGGGGCGATACAAAAAGGTTCGAATCTTTGGAGTACTGATCGAATCCGTAAAAGGCGCCGCCGGGATGACCCAGATACCGCAAGTGGGTCAGGGGCGTGGAGACTTCCACCTCTTCCAGGGCATCGATAAAGCCGGGGTATGCCCGGTCGGCAATGTTGAGCAGTCCCTTTGCATAGCGGTATTTGGCGTCTGCGTACTGTGTCGGTGGAATTGCATACCAGTGATCGGCATACTGAAGCATGATGAGGACGACCTGACAGGCCCCCTCCGGGGAGAACTCGGGGTCCGCCACGTCGTAGCAGGTCATGCCGCAGGTTTCCGGCGCATCCAGCGTCCGCCATGTGGCGAACTGACGGTCCATATCGGTATTGAGGGTAATAAACTGGGTGCTCACATCGATGCCCAGATCCTTCGGTTCACAGTCGAGACCACAGTATACACACACCGCTGAGGGGCCGAGGGATCTCGAGCCGAGCATTCTCAGCGTGTCCGCATCTACCGCGGCAGAATCGAGCAGTTCCGTATATGTCGTAATGGTGCTGGCATTGGAGATCACCGCCCATGCGCTGATCTCTTCGCCATTCTCCGTAATCACCCCTCTGGCCCGCCCCTCCGAAAGGATGATTTTTTCAGCGCCGCAATTGAAGCGTGCGCTTCCCCCCGCGGCAATGAAAGTATCCAGAATGGCATTGGACAGCGCCTGCGATCCCCCTTTCATGTGGTAAGGCTTGAATTCTGTATAGGACCAGAGGAGAATCGCCATGTCGGTAAAGGAAAGGCGTGACGGTGGAAGCCCCACATAGCCCCAGTATGAGGCGATTGCCATCTTGAGGTAAGGATCCTTGAAAAAAGAGTCCAATACTTCCTGGGTGGTTTTTAGTGCGTACTTAAAATAGAGCGGGTATTTCTCTTTGGATGTTTCGGGATCCTTCAGGTAATAGACCGATATCATCTGGGCGCTGAAATCCCAGACAAGGGTGAAAAATTTTTCTATCGCCGCACCCTCTTCAGGAAATTTATCTTTGAGACCGGCCACGAGTTCCGTCCTGTTCGCTTTCAGCGTGACGCTGAATGTGCCGGGAATCACGGCGCGATAAAGGGTGTCCTCTTCCACGAAGTCCACCTTGTCGAGAACGCCAAGGCGGTGCATAAGCCCTCTGAGAGGTCCCGGTTGTTCCGGGGTTCCCAGGCCGCTCAGTTGATGCAGCGCCACTTCGAATTCGAATCGGCCCCGTACAAAACTGGTGGCGCACCCGCCGGGAACATTGTGACGTTCAAGGAGCAGTACGTTAATGCCCCGCCTTGCCAGCCCGGCTGCCGCGGTAAGCCCTCCATTGCCGGCGCCGATGACAATTACATCGTAATCAACCATATTCACCTCCTTCAATTAGTGTAAAAAGCGGTTTGTCAGTGCATGGGTATAATTTCGTAATTGTCCTGGTTGAAGCTGTTGTCGGTTTGTATAATAACTCTTTTTGTTAATCTCTGCTCCAGTTTTTCCAGAAGTTTGCGTTCATCTTCCATCAGCATATGGGCCACATCGGGGTGCACAAGGAGGCAGATTGTTTTTGTCAGATTCCGGGCAGACTCCCTCTCAAGTTCTCTGAATATTTCGTAGCAGACCGTTGTTTTTGATTTTACGATGCCGCGTCCCCCGCAGTGAGGACAGGATTCACACATGATTTTTGAAAGACTCTTTCTTCTGCGCTGCCGTGTCATTTCTATAAGACCCAGTTCCGAAATCTTTTGGATGCTGGTTTTGTTACGGTCTTTTTCCAATTCGGATTTCATGGCGTTGAACACCAGTTCCCTGTTGATTTCGTCCATCATGTCGATGAAATCTATAATGATTATGCCGCCGATGTTCCGCACGCGAAGCTGGTGGGCAATTTCCTTTACGGCTTCGAGATTGGTTTTCAGGATGGTATCCTCCAGGTTGCGTTTCCCTACATATTTGCCCGTGTTGACGTCAATTGCGCAAAGCGCCTCGGTTTCCTCGATCACTATATAGCCGCCCGACTTGAGCCACACTTTTTTGTCGAAAAGTTTCCCCACATCAATTTCAATGCCGAAATGGTCGAAAATGGGTTCGATATCCTCATACAGCTCAAGGGTGTAGGAAACACCGGGCATGAAATTTTTCATAAACTCATCGATCTTTTCGTGTTCCTTTTTAGAATCGATCACAATCCGGGACATATCCTCCGTGTAGAGGTCCCTGATTGCGCGCAGGGTCATGCTGAGTTCCTTGTGCACAAGACCGGGAACACCGACTCTGGTTCTCTTTGCCTTGATGTCATCCCACAGTCTGACGAGAAAATCGACGTCCTGCTTTAACTCGCCTTCCTTTTTACCTTCGCTCATCGTTCTGGCAATAAAGCCGAAATCGGGGCGTCGGAGCTCTTCGATAATCTTTCTGAGCCTCTCCCGTTCCGATTCATCGATTATTTTTCTTGATATGCCCACATGCCGCGCAGTGGGCATGGCCACAAGGTTTCTGCCGGGGAGCGATATGTAGGCGGTGACTCTGGCGCCCTTGCTGCCGAGGGGTTCCTTGGATGCCTGCACCAGAATTTCCTGGCCTTCCCGAAGTATGTCTTCAATTGCACAGGGATGCGGCTTGAATTCCCATTTGCCTTCGAGGTTTTCTTCTTCCTCTTCCGAAACCAGCAAATCCAGAGCTTGATTTTCTATGCAGGCATCCGCCACATAGAGGAAGGCGGTTCTTCCCAGTCCGATATCGACAAAAGCCGCCTGCATTCCCGGGAGCACCCTGACAACCTTTCCCGTATAAATATTTCCCGCTATGGACCGTTCGTCCGTCCTTTCCACGTAAAGATTCGACAGAGTTTTATTGTCAAGCATGGCGATTCTCGTTTCGTATTCCTTGCAGTTAAAGATCATTTCTTTCGCCATAGCTAGTGCGCCTCTTTAACGAAGAGGGTCTCCTTTTTTATGACTCGCGCTCTTTCGGCTGATTTTTCATCGACTTCGAGCACGGTGGTGAGAAGTTCGAGGGGCCGTACAGCACCTCGGTCATTTAACCGCAAAATCATATCAATTGTCAACGTATCTTCGTTGCACACAATGGAATCAACCAGTGGACGAATGTCGCGCGTCGTTTCTTTACCCTTTGCCATCCGGGTGATGGTCGCTTTCTCTGTTTTTAGAAAGCGTGCTATCCGCTGGGACAAGCCGGAGAACACAGGTTGGTCAGATGTGCCAAAAGAGACTTGGTAGACAAAGCCGGTAATCTCCTTCGAGAGTGACTGTCTGTCCGGTGCGAGTTCGGTGAGTTGCAGAATTTCCATGCCCGAAGGGAGCGCATTGCTGAGGCGGCTTTTCATATGCACCATGTCCAGATCTTCTCTTTGGACCTGTATGTCGGCGTATTCGGAGAGGCTTTCCATACCCAGAGGTGTGGCGCCCGGAAAGGATATCTTCGGATAGGGGTGAAATCCCTTAGAGTATACAAAGCGAAATCCGCTTCTGGTGATGGCTCGAATCAACGCCGCCGATGTATCGAGATGAGAGAGGAAACGGCTGTTGCCTCTCTTGGTGTAGGCAATGCGCAGTGACATGACGGAATGCGATGAACTGTCCGCAGTCAATGACGGGGGTGCATTCACGACGTCGGCAACCGCAGGACGGTCCGCCGTTATGACATTGATCCCTTCCTTACAGGCGCCGCATCCTGTGCAGACGGCAAAACGACAATCTTCCGTCGGCGATTCGCGAGAGGATTTTTCCAGTTCCTCAAGAAGAAACTCCTTGTTGATTCTGCAATCAATGTGGTCCCAGGGAAGGGGTGCAGCGGGGCGGCGTTCCCCCAGGTATGTGTCCGGACGGATTCTCAGGTCTGAAATGGCGGTTTCCCAGCGCGTAAAATCAAAGTGGTCGCTCCATCCGTCGAATCGGCATCCCTGCAAAAATACCTGTTCGACCAGTTCGCCGATACTCCGGTCTCCCCGCGATATGAGGCCTTCGAGAAAACTCATTCGCCGGTCATGCCATTTGAGCTTAAGGTTTCCCTGCCTGATCCTGTGGCGGAAGAATTCCTGCCGCTCACCTGTTTCTTCGATGCCGATCTGTCGCATCCATTGAAAGGGGGTATGGGGTTTAGGAACAAAGGTGGATAGGCTGACGGTGACCTGGCGGCGGTTATTGCCTTCCTTCAGCACCTTGTAGGCGAGATCGGCGATGCCTTCCAAATCTTCCCGTCGTTCAGTGGGGAGCCCGATCATAAAATAGAGCTTGATGGATTTCCAGCCCCCTTCATAGACCCTTCGTGCCGTTGTCAGCAGATTTTCCTCGGTATTTCCCTTGTTTATCACATTGCGCAGGCGCTGAGTTCCCGCCTCCGGCGCCAGGGTGAAGCTGGTTTTTCGCACCCTTCTTATCTGATCGATCAGTTGCGGTGTAAGCGTCTCTGTTCGTAATGAAGGGAGGGCCAGGGCGATCCTCTTTTCGTGGTACCGGTTCATAAGAGCGCTGATCAGGTATTCGATGCAGCTGTAATCGCCGGCGCTGAGCGAAAGCAGCGATATTTCATCATATCCCGTCGAGGCGAGCACCTTTGCGGCATTTTCGAGGAGTCCTTGCGGGGTCCGTTCTCTTGCCGGTCGCCACACCATTCCCGCCTGGCAAAAGCGGCATCCCCGGGTGCATCCGCGGGCAATTTCCAGTGTGATCCGGTCGTGAACGGTTTTGATAAGGGGCACAATCGGTTGTTCCGGAAGAGTCGACTGATTAAGATCGGTGACGACGCGTTTTCGTATTTTTGCGGAACCTCTGAAAACGGACGGCACATATACCCCTTCCAGTTCGGCGAGACTTTCAAGTATCGCTTTTCGCGAGCGCCTTTTTTCCTTCCCCTCGGCGACGGCCTCGGCCATTTCGATTATCAGTTCTTCTCCTTCTCCGATTGCAAAGGCATCGAAAAAAAGGGCCATCGGCTCCGGATTAAACACGCAGGGCCCGCCGGCGATCACAATTGGATCGCCGTCACGTCGATCCTTCTGTCGCAGGGGGATTTCCCCCAGATTGAGCATAGCCAGCACGTTGGTATAGGAAAGTTCATACTGAAGAGAAAAGCCGACAATATCGAAACGGTGAAGCGGTGTCTTTGACTCCAGCGTAAAAAGCGGAATGCCCTGTGCGCGCATCAGTGTTTCCATGTCGGGCCAGGGGGCATAGCACCGTTCGGCCGCAATGGCAGGCTGCCGGTTCAGAATCGAATAAAGGATCTGAAGACCGGGATGGGACATGCCGATTTCATACACGTCGGGGAAGGCCAGGGCAAATGATACCCGGCATCTGTCCGGATTTTTACACACTGAATTTGTTTCCCCGCCGGTATAGCGAGCCGGTTTCTGCACCTGCGCAAGTAGGGTCTCTATGGAATAGGAATTAAGCATTACTCCGCTTTCAGCGAATTGTAGAGTTCATTAACGGCATCGGCCGCCCGCTGAAGCGCAGTGAGCTCCTCGTCGTTAAGTGGAATTTCACAGATCCCTTCCACACCCTTCGCACCGAGGATGACCGGCACCCCCACATGTGTTCCTTCTATGCCGTACTCGCCCTGAAGATAGGCCGCCGCGGGAAGCATGCGCTTACTGTCGCGGATGATCGCCTCTATCATGGCGGTGACCGATGCCGACGGTGCATGCCAGGCGCTGCCGCTTTTCAGCAGGGAGACGATTTCTGCGCCCCCCTGTTTTGTTCGCTCGATAATTTCGGCAAAACGATTCCGGGGGATACGTTCGCTCACCGGCACGCCTTTCACGGTAGTGAAACGTTCCACCGGCACCATCGCTTCACCGTGGCTGCCGAGAACGAGGGCCTCGATATCCCTGACCGACACCTGCAACTCCTGTGACAGAAAATACTTGAACCGAGCCTCGTCCAGTACGCCGCCCATGCCGACAACCCGGGAGGGGGGAAATCCCGAAACCTTCCATGCCAGATGGGTCATAACATCGAGGGGGTTGGTGACGACAATCACGACAGCTTCCGGGGCATACGTCACGATCTGTGAAACCACCAAGGAGATGATGCCGCCGTTCTTTTTTGCAAGTGCTTCACGGGTCATACCCGGCGTGCGGGGAAATCCGGCCGTCACGACGACAATCTGCGAATCCTTCATTTCCGAAAAATCATTGGACCCTGTAATGCGACCGTCAAACCCCTCCACCGATGCGGACTGGGCGATGTCGAGGGCCTTGCCCTGGGGAATTCCTTCCACAATATCAATCAGGGCCACATCGGCGATATTTTTTTCAACCACTCGCTGTCCGACCATGGCGCCCACAAACCCGGCGCCGATGACTGTTACCTTTTTATCCATTTTGTACCCCGTTCAGTATGTGTTATTTTTTCTTCAGATATTTCCTGTACCGGTGCGGCCGTTTTTTAATATCAGACAGCTTCGAAAGGGCAAATCGGGAGGGAAAATCAGGCCGTGCAAGGTAGGGGAGGGAATCATGTTTGAAATCTTCGATCAGTTCCCTCACCAAGGATTCTTTTTCTCTGTTGTGTACAAAGGTTCTTTCCTTCCGGTAGGTAAAGGCGAGTTCCGGTCCGAAGACTTTTCGGACAAGTTCGAAATCCTCGAAAGAGTCGAAGTATTCGGCCTTCAACTCAACAGGCATGGTAATTTCCACCTCCACTTTCGTCGTATCGGCGGCGATGCGACGCGAGCGATCCCATATGAGAACGACGAGGCCCCTGGGGAGTTCAATTTTCTCGAACAATTCCATTCCGTGTGCCCTCCATATCCTGCGGCTGCACATTCGAACCTTAACAAGAATAGTAAAGTGGCCTATATACCACAGTGGCATCAATGATCAAGGGAAGAGTTATTCCGGACCTATGAGTTGGCGGAAGGACTATGGATATGCGGGGATGCAACTGCATGGAGAAAGGGACTTTGTTCTTGACCGGGGGAATCTAATTCGTGTATAGGCCGACGAAGACGCGAGGAAACGTTGCATGGAAAAACCGACCGCACTGCTGCTGCTTTCCTGCCCGGACAAGAAAGGCATCGTTGCGAAGATTTCACATTTTATCTTCAGCAACAACGGCAATATTCTGCACGCCGCACAATATACGGTACGGCCCGAGAATATTCTTTTCATGAGAATCGAGTGGGACCTCGATGGCTTCGCCGTGTCAAGGGAAAAGATAAAAGAAGCCTTCGAGCCGCTGGCACGGGAATTCAACATGGAGTGGACGATCCGATTTACCGATTTTATTCCCCGTATTGCAATATTTGTATCCAGACATGAGCACTGTTTCTACGATCTCATCCTTCGGCATCGCATGGGAGAATTCAAGGCGGAGATTCCCCTTGTCATCAGCAATCATCGGGACCTCGAAGTCCTGGCGGAACAGTTCGGCCTTAATTTTAAATATTTTCCTGTCACCGCGGAGACGAAGGCCGCGCAGGAAGCATTGGAGATAGAAGAACTGCAGAGGCACAACATCAATCTTGTAATTCTTGCCCGCTATATGCAGATTTTAAGCGGCGATTTTGTGAATCGGTTTCGAAACAGAATTATCAACATTCACCACTCCTTTCTCCCCGCCTTTGCCGGAGGAACCCCCTATCAGCAAGCCTATACGCGGGGGGTAAAAATAATAGGCGCCACGAGTCATTATGTGACGGAAGACCTTGACGAGGGTCCGATCATTGCGCAGGATGTCATAAAAGTGACCCATCGAGATTCCGTCGCGGATATGATGCTCAAGGGAAAGGACATCGAAAGAATCGTGCTTGCCAAGGCCGTAAGACTGCATCTTGAAAACAGGATTCTTGTCTACGGTTCCAAGACAATAGTGTTTGATTATTGAAATTATTCATGATTCACCAGCCTCTTAAAGACCTGTATATTGTCGATCTCGATCAGCCCCGGACCGGATTTCACCATTTTGTCAGCAGTTGGGTGTATAAAAGGGGGAATGCGGCAATTCTCATTGATCCCGGACCGGCTTCCACCATTCCCGTTCTCCTGGAGGCATTGACATCACTCGATGTGAGAGGGCTCGACGTCATTATGATCACCCATATTCATATCGATCATGTCGGCGGGCTGGGGCTGCTGCTGAAACAGTTTCCCGAAGCGAGGGTGCTCTGCCACAAGGGCGTGGTGCGGCATCTCATCGATCCTTCCAAGCTGTGGAAGGGGTCGCAGGAGATTCTCGGTTCCCTGGCCGAGCTCTACGGACCGATCGAACCGACGCCTGAGTCAAATATCGCCCCCGATTATTTCATAAGAGCAGATGATATGACCATTGAAACGGTAGAAACGCCCGGCCATTCGTCACACCACGTCTGCTACCGTCTGGACGATATTCTCTTCATCGGTGAGGTGGCGGGAGTCACCTATCCCACCGAAAGGGGACTTTATCTGAGAATTGCATCACCGGCCCGTTTTGTCTATGAAGCATACCGGCAATCGATTATGAAGGCGGCCGATATCGATGCGCGACATCTGTGCTTTGCCCATTACGGCTATCGAAAAAGAAGGGGTTCCTCTCTGTTTGCCGCGGCACGCGATCAGATAGACCTGTGGCTCGAGATTGTGGAGGCTCATCTTTCTTCGGACGATGATGAATTTTTTTCAGCAGTCTTCAGTGAAATCCTGAAACGCGATCCCTCAATGGAACTGTTTGCGACGCTGCCCCATGATGTGCGGGAGCGGGAGCGCTACTTCGCCGCCAACAGCATCGAGGGCATGCGAAGGTATTTCGAAGAGAGGGGGTAACCGCTACATCATATCCTGACGGCTGAGTTCCACGGCGCGGTCGATCTCTGCCTTCAGCGGCGCCGGCAGACCGGGAATGTCCACATTGAGGAACCCTCTGACGATGGTTGCGGTTGCTTCGTCCTCCGACAGTCCCCGGGACATGAGATAGAGAATCTCATCCTGGGCGATTTTTCCTACCGCCGCCTCATGAGACATGTCGACGCCATCCACTTTTCCCGTGAGTTCCGGAATGGCGTGTATCGATCCTCCGTTCAGAATGAGGCCTTGACACTCCAGGTGCCCCCGCACGCCGGGAACCTCTCCTATGAGGTCCCCCCGCGCGACAATGGCGCCGCCGTTGGTAATTGCCCGTGAGATCACTTCAGCGCGCGTATCTTCCGCGCTCAGATACACTCGTCCACCCACGTCGAGCTCCCCGCCGGGGCTTCCCACGAGGAGACTGTAAAACCGGGCTACTGCGCCCTTGCCCTTGAGGTAGGTGGTTGGATACATCTGGAGTGATTTGACCGGTTTCATCGAAATATAGTTATTGAGAAAGAGGCCGCCCTCTTCGACCACGCCGGCAGACCGGGGTCTGACCGCGACGTCGTCAGCCCAGTGATGAATCATGGTGAAGCTCAGCGTCGCCCCTTTCTTGACATAATACTCCGATATGCCCACGTGAAGTCCTCTGGATACGTGCGCAGCGGTTGCACATCCCGTAATGATGTGGAGTTCCGAGTCCTCCTCGGCAATGATGATGTTGTGTACGTTCTGACTGAAGCCTTCTTTTTCGATGTACATACAGGCCTGGGCGGGGAAGGTGACCTTTGCCCCGGGCAGCGCCCGGATAAGGTAGCCGTTGTGAAGATCGAGACGGGCGCGGGCCGTATATTTGTCCGTATCGACGTCAAGAAGCTTCCAATAATAGTCCTGGACCCAGTCCAGCTTCTCCAGTGCCGTCTTGATGGGAATAATCTCGAGGCCTTCCTGAAGAGATGTTGAGTAAACGGAAGTGCCGTCCTTCTGGAGGTACGTTCCCGATCGCTCGCCTTTTTTCGTATCGATGCCGGCCATGAGCATGCGTTCTCGCTCAGTTTCGGGGAGACGCTCTATATCCTTAATCTGCTCGTGAAGAGGATTATCGATCGAAAAGGAGTTCAAATCGATATCAGGGCCGAGTGGCGCCTTTTTTTCTTTCGCCTCGCGGGCCTTGGAATCTAAGTCGCGCATCGCACACATTCCTCGTATCCTACCTCTTTAATCTGCTTGAATATTTCGATGGGGTTGCTTTTGCATGCCAGAACTCCCTCGTAGAGAACCTGTCCCCTGTCGGCGGTGACATAATCCAGAATGAATCCGGTATGGGTGATGATAAGCCCCATTTTTGTCCGTTCTCTTTTCATTTCCCTGACCGATTTGCCGGCAGCGGACTTGTGATCGCGCTGTAGAAGCTCACTGATGGTGTTACCGATGAGTGTGATATTTTCGAGATCCACTCCCGATTCCGGCTCGTCGAAAAGGAGCAGGTCGGGGTTCTGCGCGATCAATTGCATCAATTCCGAACGTTTGATCTCACCGCCGGAAAACCCGACATTCACATCGCGGTCCATAAAGTCCGTGAAATTGAGGTGTTCCGCAAGTGCCTTCGTATCGACATCATTTCCCGCGCAAATCTCTACCATCTGTCTTGTTTTGAGTCCCTGGATACTGGGGGGACGCTGGTAGGACATGCCGATGCCGAGACGGGCGCGCTCGTCGATGGTCATATGGGTGATATCTTCCCCCTTGAAAAGGATTTTCCCCGCCGTGATGCGGTACTGGGGATATCCCATGAGCGTCATCAGCAGCGATGTCTTTCCCGATCCATTGGGGCCGAAGAGAATGTGCGTTTCCCCCGGGCGGATTTCAAGATCGATGTGTCGCAATATTTCTTTATCGCCAAGTTTTACCTGGAGATCTTCGACAACAAGCATGATGTAATCCTTTCATGCGATTGAGCTGAATCGCTCATCCCCCATAGGGGATGGGCTGAGGATCTTCAATTAAAGGCCGAATACTTCACCTTTTTTTTGTGAAATGTCAAGAAATATTTCCCGTCCACTGCTTCGAAGCAGACAATGCAGAACCAGTGCAGAAATCAGCGGGGCATTAAAAAATCCCGGAAAAGTGGACCGAAGGGCGGGTTTGTGATATCCAGGATGAAAAAAACATATCGCGCGGAGATGCACAGAGGCAGAGCAAAAAAAACAATAAGATGGGTTTTCTTGGCGTTCTCAGCGCCTCTGCGTGAGAAAAGCGTCGTTTAATTTTGAGAAAGGATGCACACTACGATGGTGAATGATATTGCACGACCGGAAGATCTTGACGAAAAAGAGCTGGCGCGACTGGCCCTGGACATGTTTCACCGGATTATGGTCCACTATACCCTCTGGTTTCGGGAAGTGGAACATCAGTTCGGACTTGAAAAGGCGCTGGATATCATGGGAACCGCCCGTGACCGGAGTTATGCGATTCAGATGGATCGCTTGGGAAAGACCCTCGGATTTGAAATGGAGGAGGGCATTCCCTCAGCGCTGGGTCGTATGTCGAAGGAAGCGCTGACGGACCTTCTCAGGAATATCGCCATCAACTGGCTTGCCAATGACGGTGTCTGGTTTCAGGCCGTCGAGATGAAGAAGGGCATGTTCGATGCGAAGCGGTGCAACGATTCCTGCTGGACCCGGTTCTCGCCTTTCGAAGCCTGGTCGATCAAGCGGTTTCTGGAACTTCCTGAAAAGGCGGGTCTGGAGGGGTTGAAAAAGGCGCTCCAGTTCAGAATGTACGCCCGGATCAACGTACAATCAATCATTGACGAGGGACCGCACAGCGTTGTCTTTCAGATGAACGACTGCCGCGTCCAGTCGGCGAGAAAGCGGAAGGGGCTCGAAGATTATCCCTGCAAATCGGTGGGTCTCGTGGAATACGGGACCTTCGCGGAAGCGGTAGATTCCCGGATTCGCACAGAATGTATCGGCTGTCCACCCGATGCGCATCCCGACGAATGGTTCTGTGCCTGGCGGTTTCACCTTGACGAGGGGTAGAAGTTTCATAACAGAAACGCAGGATGATATAATATGCTGTCAAGGTTATGAGAATATCACATCACACACGTTTCAACTACATTATTACTGACAAAAGGACAGTATGAACTTAGATGAAGTTTCTCTGACGCAGCACCTGAAAGAATATTCCCTTGAGAGGGGCGCCGAGTTCTTTGGCGTTGCCGATCTGGCACGGGCGGCGGATTTTGTCCGATCTCAGGGGGAAATTAATGTGGACCGTTTCCCCAGGGCGGTGTCTCTCGGGATGCGGCTTAACGATGCGATCGTTGAAGGGCACAGTCCCGGCGAATCGGTTCGGGAAAGCCATTACTGGCACCATGTCTACAGTGTGGTGACGCCGGCGCTGGATTTTCTGGCCGGTGATGTCTCGCGATGGATTGCGAGGCAGGGTTTCGAATCATTTCCCATTCCAGCGTCCACGCCCTATAACATGGAAAAACTGGCGGGGCTCTTTTCTCACAAGCTTGCCGCACACCTCGCGGGGCTGGGGTGGATCGGAAAAAGCGCGCTCCTGGTGACGGAAGATTCCGGTCCCCGGGTGCGTTTTGTCTCGGTCTTGACCGATGCCCCGCTTGAACCCGGAGTCCCCCTTAATCGAAACTGCGGCAACTGCCGGGTGTGCGTCGATACATGCCCTGTCGGTGCCTTTACCGGTATAGAGTTCAAAGACGAAGACAATCGAGAGGCACGTTTCAATGCCTTTGCCTGTAGTGTATATCGGAAGGACCATCCGTGCGGACTCTGTGTGTCTTCCTGTCCCTTTGGAAGTACCAAGGGGCGCAACATCAGGCGCACGCATTCGGTTTAACGCGCATCGCCCTTTTCTTGTACAGAGAAAAGGGCGACAGGGTATTTTCAAATCTCGGTTCTCTACTTCTGCTTTAACGGTGTTCCTTCGTTGTAGCGCGTCTGAAGCCGCTGCATGCCCGTAAGCCAGCGGTCGTAATCGGATGCCTTCCTCTGCATATAGGTGAGGACTTCGGCATGGGGCAGTATGAGGAACTTTTCCTGTCTGAATGCCTCGATTACCGAATCGGCGAGCACTTCCGGTTCCATCAGGCCGTCGACTGCCGCAACGCCGCCGCCGTCAAACTGACGCGTCATTTCCGAGCGGACCGCCTGCGGGCAGAGTGCGTACACCTTGATGCCCTGACCGCCGTAGGTGATGGCAAGATTTTCGGCCAGTCCCACCGCCGCATGCTTTGTCACCGAATAGGGGAGCGAACCGATCTGACTGAGCAGACCCGCCGCCGAAGCCGTGATCAGCATGGATCCTCCGCCTCGTTCGATCATGCGGGGAATGATCGCCCGTCCCACATAGATGTGAGCCAGTACATTGATTTCCCAGATGCGCTGCCATTCCTCGTTGGTGACTTCCACGCCGCCGATTGCGATAATTCCCGCATTGGAACAGAAAAGATCGATAGGCCCTACCTTTTCCTCGGTCATGTTCACCAGGTCGATTACATCAGTTTCCCGCCGCACATCGCAGACGGCAGCCACTCCCTGTATTTCCTGTGCCACCGCCTTTGCTCCATCCTCGTTTACGTCGGCTACAACAACCGCCTTTGCGCCTTCCTGCGCGAACCTTTTGCATAACGCGGCGCCGATGCCGCTTGCTCCGCCTGTGACGACCACTACTTTTCCCGTTACTTCCATAGGACTCAGCCTCCTGTCGAAAAAAATCATAGTGCTCATCTTATAATGCATTACGGAAAATAATGAAAGGGCAAGGAATAATTAATGCCCGCCAGCGGTCACATTTATATATTGCAATCCCTTCCGGCAATGATTATGATTTCTCTCTATATGTTTCATGAGACGCGGCGGACGTATAATGACGGCAAATATATGTCGGAACGAAGTGAACCGGACAAGCGAGGGACTGCACTAAGTGAGAATATTATATTACGACTGTTTCGCCGGAATCAGCGGCGACATGAATCTGGGTGCATTGGTCGATCTGGGAGTGGATCAGGGGTATCTTGCGGGGGAACTGGAAAAACTCCATCTTGGAGGGTATGCGCTGAAGGTTTACAAAGCGGAGCGCCGGGGCATCCGGGGAACGAAAGCCGATGTAATTCTGGAGGAAGAAGATCCGGGTCACGGCCAAGGTCACCATCGGCATCTTCATGATATACGGGAAATAATAGAAAAGAGCAGTCTCGGTGCTGCAATCAAGGAGATGAGCCTGGCTATTTTTACAAAGCTTGCCCAGGCGGAGGCATGCGTTCACGGAACGGATGTCGAAGAGGTCCATTTTCATGAGGTAGGAGCCGTTGATGCAATCGTCGACATTGTGGGCGCCGCCCTGTGCCTGGATGCGCTCAGGGTCGACCGGGTTATGGCCTCTTCAGTGGAACTGGGCGGCGGGTTTGTGACCTGCGCCCATGGGAGGCTGCCCGTCCCGGCGCCGGCAACGACGGAAATTCTGAAGGGGATTCCGGTAAAAACGGGCGCCCTTCCCTTTGAAGCGACCACGCCGACCGGTGCGGCCATCCTTGCATCGACGGTGGATTGTTTTACGGACAGGCTCCATGTCCGTCTCCTGAAAACAGGGTACGGCATTGGAAACCGTGATGCGGAAATTTCCAATGTGCTGCGTGTCATGCTGGGTGAGGTTCCGGACATGCAGCCGATGGAAGATGAAGGGCGCACGATGCTTGTCGAATGCAATATCGACGATATGAATCCGGAACACTACGAGTTTGTGATGGAAAAAACTCTTTCAGACAGGCGCCCATGACGTCTATCTTACACCGGTCATAATGAAGAAAACGAGACCCGCCGTGATCCTGTCGGTGATATGCAACGGCAAGGCATTGTCATCTGTGGAGGAAATAATTCTGACTGAAACGACGACCCTCGGATTGAGAAAACAGGAGGTAACAAGGACAACATTGCAGCGGGATGTGTCCGTGCGCAGTACCTCTTATGGCGACGTAAGGATAAAGAATACCTATCTCCGAGGGAAAAAGATCAAGTCGAAGCCGGAGTATGAAGACTGCCGGCGTCTTGCGGAAGAGTGCGGCGCGGGACTTCGCGAAGTATACGAGGCGGTTGAAAAGACACAGCGCGGTGACGAGGAATAGGAAAGGGTCCCTTCGAGGAAAGCTCACATGCCCATGTCGCAAAAAATTGCTCATCTTCGCGACTATTTGAAAAAGCTCGGCGCCTGTGCCGTGGCTTTTTCCGGGGGACAGGACAGTGCTTTTCTCCTGCATCACGCCTCCGAGGTGCTGGGGGAACGCCTGCTGGCCGTTACGATTACCGCTCCCTATACTATTGCAGGCGATCTTGAAGATGCGGAACGGATTGTACGGAAGCTGCAGGTAGACCATATTTGCCTCGACATGCCCCTGAGCGATGAACTTCGATATAACCCGGAAAATCGGTGCTATCTCTGTAAACGCCATGCCTTCGGACTTATACAGAAAACTGCCTCGGCACGCGGCTTTGTGCACATACTGGACGGCACCAATGCCGATGATCTTTCGGACTACCGCCCGGGCATAGGGGCGCTCCGGGAACTGGAGATTGAAAGTCCCCTCGCGGCGTCCGGCATTGTCAAAGGGGATATACGTCAGTGGCTTGCCGGACAGGGAGATCCGCTCTCAAAGAAAGCGCCCAACAGCTGTCTTATGACACGGATGCCCGCGGGACATGAGGTGACGGACGAGGAGCTGCGGCGAATCGAAAAGGCTGAAGCATATCTGACGGCACAGGGGTTGTCGTCTGTGAGAGTAAGAAGCGACGGGAAGACCGCCCGCATCGAGGTTGACCGCGAAACCAGACGGCGATTCAGCCATGAAGATTTCATGGATGCCGTTTCAAAGACGCTGAAGGGTTATGGCTATCGCTATGTGTCGCTGGATCTCGATGGCTATGTTATGGGGAATATGAACGGGTGAAGGGATAGACAAAGAGATGTTGCAGAACGATTTGAACACATTGCTCCGTGAGGTGCGGGATGGCGGTCTGGAAATCGACGGAGCGGTTGACCGCATCAGAGAAATGTTCTTCAAGGATCTCGGTTTCGCCACGATCGACAATGACCGGCCCGTGAGGGCAGGGTACCCGGAGGTGATCTTCTGCGCCGGAAAAACGACAGATCAAGTAAGGGATATTGTTGCGTACATGCTTACAAGGGATACAAACATTCTGGCGACCCGCGCCACAGGGGAAATGTTTGAAGCAGTGTCGAAGCTCTGCGGAAATGCAAGGTTTCATGAAATTGCCCGGACCATTGTTATTGAAAAAAATACCGTCGAATCCCCCAAGGGCTCCATCGCTGTGGTGACGGCAGGAACATCCGATATGCCCGTAGCGGAAGAAGCGGCCGTGACGGCGGAAATACTGGGGAACAAAGTCGAAAGAGTGTTTGATGTAGGAGTCGCCGGAATACACCGTCTATTCGACAAGATTGAAATAATCCGGGGCGCCCGGGTCGTGATTGTCGTGGCCGGCATGGAGGGCGCACTGGCAAGCGTCGTAGGCGGTCTTGTGGATAAACCGGTGATCGCCGTTCCCACCAGCGTGGGCTACGGGGCCAGCTTCGGCGGCTTGGCGGCCCTTCTTGCAATGCTCAACAGTTGTGCCGGCGGGGTCGCCGTCGTGAATATCGACAATGGATTCGGCGCGGGCTGCATGGCAAGCACCATAAACCGTCTGAAATAGAGATCCACCGCCCTGTGGTGATGGTATGCGGCATAGGGGCCTTTTTATACTGAAAGGATAAGGGGATGTAGATGGAGAAGTTCAAAAGCGTGATTCGATCCGCCATGGGCACGGGAATATCGGATGTTCATATCACCGGTGGTCATCCGATGGTGTATCGCGTCAACGGACAGATTCAGTTTCAATCGAAAGTGCAGTGGAGCGCCCAGGAACTGGACGCGATGGTGAAGCAGCTGCTTTCTGCCCGGCAGATGCAAAAGCTGAAGGAACGATTATCGATCGATTATTCCACTACACTGGAACGCGTCAGATTGAGGATCAACATATTCAGCACGGCCAGGGGGCTGAGTATCGCCGCCCGTCTTCTGCCCGGTCGCGTTCCCTCAATCGATCAATTGAATCTTCATCCCTCACTTCACGAAATCAGTGAGCTTACCGCGGGCCTTGTGCTGATCTGCGGCGCCACGGGCACGGGAAAAACAACCACGATTGCGGCAATTATCGATGAAATAAATCAGAAACGAGCAAGCCACATCATTACCCTGGAAGATCCGATCGAGTACCGGTTTACCTCAAAGAAATCTTTTGTCCAGCAGCGGGAGATCGATGCCGATACGCCCTCCTTTGAACGGGGACTTCTCGATGCCCTTCGTGAGGATTCGGATATTATCGTAATAGGAGAGCTGAGGGAGCCGGAGACGATGAAGCTGTGTCTGAATGCGGCGGAATCGGGACACCTCGTCATTACGACGCTCCATGCCACCAACGCCGAAGAGGCGGTATACCGGCTCTGTTATGCCTTCCCCCCGGAATCCCAGAGTGAAATCAGATACCAGCTTGCGTCGAGCCTCGCATGGCTTGTCTCACAGCATCTCTTCTATTACGAGCGAGCAGGCATCAGAGTGCCTGTTCTTGAAGTAGTGCGAGGGCGGTCGTCGATCAAAGCGCTCATCAGGGACAATAAACTGAATCAGCTCGAAGGCGCCGTGCAGATGAGTCGCGGAGAAGGGATGTTCACGAAAGAACGCTACCTGAAGGAATATATACAGGAGCGCGCAAACTTCTTCCGCCCTTCCCAAATTTTTCAGGCAACTTCTGATATTTCCGTGGAGTCGTCCTACAAATCGCCCGTTGTGGTGCCACCGGTTCCTCGAAAGTCCGTGCAGAAAAGCGTTCAAAGCTCTGGTATGCAGGAAGCGAAAGAGGATGTCCTTCCCCCCTCCTGGGAGAGCGGTATGAGCGACGGCTATCTTTCAATCGATGAAACGGAATCGATTGAGGAGTTGATGAGCGAACTGGATTTGACGAAATATAAATAGTGGCAGCTTTTTTAGAACGTTACTGTGCTACCTTACGATTAATCGTTTTTGAAAAGAGGGGAATATATGGCGATACGAATAGTGCGACTGGGTAGTGCAAGAGAAAAGGATGAAGGCCTGAGACTGGGCACGGTTCGACGACCGCCGAGGGGAGTTCCGAAGAAGGAATTTGCCTCGCGGAATTTTTACGATTTATGGTTTCCCAATTTATCTCCCAGCGCAGAACTGATTAAAGAAGGAAAAAGCGTTGCCGATGATCGTGAATGGGCAGCATTTGAAAGAAAATTTCGCGCAGAGATGAGTCGTTCCGCCGCCGGCAGAGACCTCGATCTGCTGGCGGCGTTTTCCCACCACACTAATTTTTCGCTCGGATGTTACTGTGAAAACGAGGCGAGATGCCATCGGTCAATACTCAGAGATCTCCTTGTCGGACGGGGCGCAGAGGTGCGCTGACGCCCTGGCCCTTGTATCACAGAACATTTCTTTTGTTTGACATGGGTATTACAAAGTATTATCATGATACTTTATGTCTGGGAGGGACTGTCCATTATGAAAAAAAAACAAGGGATTATTACGTTTAAAGTGGATGAGGAACTGATGGAAGTTATGAAAGACATTCCCAACCGGTCGGCATTTATCAGGCAGGCGGTTGTCACTGCTTTGGGGGCGATCTGTCCTCTCTGCAACGGCCGCGGTATGCTGACGCCGAATCAATGCCGCCATTGGAAAGAGTTTACTGCTGCTCATTCCATAAAACGGTGCAACGAATGCAATGAGAATTATCTCGTATGTGCTCGAGATCATTGAGGAGCAGGGATGAGAAGAATCCTGCCTGGCATATGGACCATTGTGGCATTCTTCTGCATGAATGCGACGGGACTTCATGCAGCGACGATAGAGGTGTTCGTGAGCATTTTGCCGCAGGCATATTTTGTGGAACGCATCGGCGGTTCGCTGGTGCACGTCGATGTCCTCGTCGGACCGGGACAATCGCCGGCTACCTATGAGCCCTCTCCCAGGCAGATGGCGGACCTTGGAAATGCGGCACTATATTTTCGTATCGGAACAACCTTTGAAGAAGGTTTTATCGATACAATAGCCCGGAATTTCCCGCGGCTGAGGATTGTCGATACCAGAAAAAATATTGCACTCCTATATTTTGGCGAAAAGGAGCAGGGGGGCAGGGCCGATCCGCACATCTGGCTCGACCCGGTGCGGGTCAGGATACAGGCGCGCACCATATGCGACGCCCTTGCCGATGTTGATCCGAAACATGCGGATCGGTACAGGAAGAACCTTGCCGGCTTTGAAGAGGATCTCGACAATCTGCACAAGAAAATTACGAAAATTCTGAAGCCCCTGCGGGGCCGCACGCTCTATGTGTTTCATCCTGCCTTTGGCTATTTCGCCCATACCTATGGACTTCGGCAGGTCGCCGTTGAGACCGGCGGCAAAGAACCCAGTCCGAAACAGCTTGCCCGGCTGATTGACGGCGCCCGGAAAGATGGCGTGAAGGTGATATTTGTGCAGCCTCAGTTTTCAAGGCGCTACGCGGCGGTTATTGCAAGGGAGATCGGGGGCGTTGTGGTGCCCATGGATCCGCTGCCGCAACAGTACATGCAGAATCTTCAGGATATGGCCGAAGCGATACGCTCGGCGCTGACGCAGGAAAAAGAAAAGGCGCTACAGCCGGTAGGGGGTGATCGGTCATGAAACCAACCGGCAGCGATGACGAGGTGATTGTTGAAATCAGGGATCTCTCCTTTGCCTATAATGGCGCGACCGTTCTCGAAAACGTGAATCTGACGGTGCGGGGAAGAGATTTTCTCTCGATTGTCGGTCCCAATGCGGGAGGGAAAACGACGCTTGTAAAGCTGATGCTGGGATTGATCACGCCGCAGCGGGGAACCGTCAGGGTCTTCGGTGTGCCGCCTGAGAAGGCCCGCTCCCGTGTCGGCTATATGCCGCAGAACGCCTCTCTCGACCTTCACTTTCCCGTCAGTGTGATTGATGTTGTTATGATGGGCCATCTGGGGAGGGGGCGGCAATGGGGGTTTTATGGGCAGGCTGAAAAGGTGAAGGCCCGTGAAGCGCTGAAGCTGCTTGAAATGGAAAATGTGCAGGACCGTCCTTTTTCGGAACTGTCGGGCGGACAGCGGCAAAGAGTACTGATCGCCCGTGCACTTGTCGTCGAACCGGAGCTCCTCATACTTGACGAGCCCACGTCCAATGTGGATATGGCCATTGAACGGGAGCTTTTTGAGGTTCTGAGCGAGCTGAATACGAAGGCGCCCGTCATTGTGGTGACCCACGATATAGGCTTTGTGTCGAATTACGTGAAAAACGTCGCCTGCGTAAACCGGAAAGTGGTGGTGCATCCCACCAGTGAAATCACCGGTGAGATGATCAGCGAGATTTACGGCTCCGATGTACGCATGGTACGTCACGACGCAACAGGGCAGGGAGGACATTCCTGTGTGTGAATTTTTTGTCGATCTGCAGCACCAGAAATTCCTTCAATATGCCCTGGTGACAGGACTGCTGGCAAGCGTCGCCTGTGGAGTGATCGGAAGTTATGTGGTGACGCGCCGCATCACCTATATTGCCGGAAGCATTGCCCACAGTGTCCTTGCCGGACTTGGGGCGGCGCGCTATTGTCAGGTAGTTTTTCATTGTGAGTGGGTCAATCCGCTCTACGGCGCCGTTCTGGCAGCCCTTGTTGCGGCAATTGTCATCGGCCTGGTAAGCCTCCGTGCAAAACAGCGCGAAGATACGGTCATCGGCGCCGTATGGGCCATCGGCATGGCCGTGGGAATTCTCTTTATTTTTAAAACGCCGGGGTACAGCGAAAACCTTATGAGCTATCTTTTTGGCAATATCCTGATGGTTTCGTCAGGGGATCTCTGGCTGATTGCGGGGCTCGACCTTCTGATCATTGCCTTAGGCATTCTTTTTTACAACCAGCTGCTGGCTGTCTGCTTCGACGAGGAGTTTGCACGGCTTCGAGGCATTCGAGTGGAGATGTATTACCTTCTCCTCCTCTGTCTTACCGCCCTTACAGTGGTGCTGCTGGTGACTGTCGTGGGGATCGTCATGGTGATCGCACTGCTCACGATTCCCGTTGCCGTGGCCGGCCAGTTTACACGGCGTCTGTGGACATTGATGATCTGTTCGATATTCATTACTGCGGTCTTTACCACGCTCGGTCTTGCAGTGAGCTACGGGCCGGACCTTCCCGCAGGCGCTACCACAATCGTTCTTGCCGGCGCCGTTTACCTTGGAGTGGTAATGTTGATGCGGTTCATTCCCATAATCAAAAAAAAGTGAATATATTGCTGATCAAATAACGGAAAGAGGTGTACTGTTGTGGATCCCATTAAAAAATTCTGGAAGATACGTCTTGATCACGTCAAGGATGCCCTGGAGGGCAATAATTTTGATGTGCACGTCGCTGAAAACCTAGACAATGTCCGATCGATTGTCTTTGACGATATTATCCCCTCAATCGATGCGAAAAGCGTTGCCTGGGGCGGATCAATGACGATTACGACCGCAGGACTCTACGAGCCTCTGAAAGAGGAGCGTTTCGGTTTTGACGTCATCGATACCTATGACCGGAGTATTTCGAGGGACGAGGTGGTGGAACGGAGACGTCGGGCGCTGCTGGCTGATCTTTTCGTTACCGGGACAAACGCGGTCACGGAGGACGGGGCGCTTGTCAATTGCGACATGATCGGGAACCGCGTGGCAGCGATTACCTTCGGTCCCCGGAATGTTATCATTGTGGCGGGCCGCAATAAGATCGTTTCGACCCTTGAGGAGGCGATGGTGCGCATTAAACACTACGCGGCGCCGGCAAATGCGATGAGACTGGGATTCGCCACGCCTTGCGCCACCACCTCCTGCTGCGAAGACTGCAAGAGCCCGAGCCGCATCTGCAATATCTGGACAATCACGGAAAAATCATTTCCCAAGGGGCGTATCAAGGTTATTCTGGTCAACGAGGACGTGGGACTCTGATCAACGAGACCTGCATATGGATAGATGTGCCGTTAAGAAGAAGAACAGGGAAACGCCGCAGTCCGGCGTTTCCCTGCAGTATCTTAACAGCCGCTGCACCCTGCGCATCCTCCGGCAGTGCCGCAGGACGGATCGGGGGTGAGTCCGGTTTCAACCACTTCGATTTCGAATTCGAGCGTCTTTCCCGCCAGCGGATGGTTTGCATCCATTTTGACTGTATCATCAAGAAGTGCCGCAGGACGGATCGGGGGTGAGTCCGGTTTCAACCACTTCGATTTCGAATTCGAGCGTCTTTCCCGCCAGCGGATGGTTTGCATCCATTTTGACTGTATCATCAAGAAGTGCCGCTACCACGGCAGGAATTTTGTTTCCCTGCTCATCCGATAATTGCAGCATCATGCCCGGTTGAAGCTCCATGTCTTCGGGAATGCGGTCTCGGGGAATATCGAATACCATTTCTTCCCGATGGTCGCCATACCCTTCTTCAGGCGATACGGTGACGGTCCGTTTTTCGCCTGCCGTCATGCCGATGACGGCGCTGTCGAATCCTTGTATGAGCTGACCGGCGCCAACGGTGAATTTCAAGGGCTCACGACCATGGGAAGTATCGAATACTTCACCGTTTTGCTGATATCTGCCCGTATAGTTGACGCTGATCGTATCACCCTGTTTTACTATTGTTTCCTGCATATTGTTTTCCTCCTTCCTGAAAGCCTAGTATAGAAAATCTCGAAAAGTCAAGGTCAATGTCCGAGAGTGCTTTCATGGGATGAAAGACTGTGGTAAGGACGTGTGAGTGCCGTATGTGCGGGTGCGCAGTGCCGAACAATTGAAAAAAGGATGTTGCAGGCTATGGAACAATCGGTTGTTGAACACGCGGGAGAGGAACTTTTTCATTTTGCGATTAATCGTGAGGACATAAAGACATTGATGGCATGTCTGCCTGAAGAGGCAACTGTTGCACGCCCCACCGTGGAATATGAGCTTCAGATACTGAAGATCGTAATGGTGGGCTGGAGCATTTCTTACTTTCTTGAAAAAAGCCCCCATAAGAATCCGGTGGGGGAGCGCTATTGGAAGGCGGTACATGAATTTTCGGGGGAGTTGTCCTCAAAGCTGGACCTTATGACGGGTCGGAAGATCGATTATTTCCAGGTATTGAGAGAGCGACTGGACAGGTACCTTGATGCCGTCGTAAGGAAGCCGGGTGCCCCCGAACCGGCTGCAGTCATAGGCCCCGAATTTGCGAAACACTGCGGGAACGAACAGGACGTCTACGCAATCATGACCGGTTCTCGGATGGTAATTGCGGTGACACACAATGTGAAAACATACCTCGATACAAGGGGAATAAAGTAAAAAAATTATTCACGCAGCCATCCACTCTTTGCATAGAACTTCTGCCTGCTCCAGCACAGTCTGCGTCGCCTTTTCCTGCTTGTCCGGGGGATAGCCGTATTTACGCAGGATGCGCTTCACGATTACCCGGATCTGTGCGCGGGCATTATCGCGGACGGTCCAATCAATCGTGACGCTTCGTTGGACCGCTTCGACCAACTCATGGGCGATAGTTTTCAGCGTTTCGTCTCCCAAGACCTTGACTGCACTGTCATTGACTTCCAGGGCATCATAAAACGCAACTTCATCCTCGGTCATGCCGAGATCGTCACCCCGCTTCTGCGCCTCCCGCATTTCCCTGGCAAGTTCGATGAGTTCCTCGATGACCTGTGCGGCTTCAATTGCCCTGTTTTTATATTTCCGGACGGCATTCTCCAGCATCTCCGCAAAAGAACGCGCCTGGACGATGTTTTTGCGTGATCTCGTTTTTATTTCGTCGTTCAGGAGCTTTCTCAGCACCTCGACGGCAAGATTCCGATGAGGCATTTGACGGACTTCCTGGAGGAAGTCGTCCGACAATATCGAAATGTCCGGCTTCTTCAATCCCGCCACCGCAAAAATATCAATGACCTCATCAGATACCACAGCTCGGGATACCAGTTGGCGAATCGCGGTATCCATCTCTTCAATGGTCTTGCCTTCGCCTTCGACGGTAGATTTGGCCAAGCCGGCGCGCACTTCCTGGAAGAATCGTATCTCATCGCGAATCCTGAGCGCTTCCTCATGGGGAACCGAAAGTGCAAAGGCCTTCGACAGGGCCATTACCTCCTCAAGGTACCGCTTCTTGCCGTCTTCAAGTTGAAGGATGTGTTCCATGGCGGCCCTGATACCGGCAATTCTTACTGCCGGTTCTGCCTGGAGAAGCGAGATATAATCGAAACCGTGGAGCATGGCGACCACAATATCATACTTTTCCAGCATTATCGCCACGGCTTCTTCCTGATTGATCGTCGCCTTTCCGCGACCACCCGCCTCAGTATAGTCGGCCAGGGCCTGTTTTAAATGGTATGCGATTCCTATATAATCGACTACCAACCCACCGGGCTTGTCTTTAAATACCCGATTAACTCTGGCGATTGCCTGCATCAGGCCGTGCCCGCGCATCGGCTTATCAACGTACATGGTATGCAGTGACGGGCAGTCGAAGCCGGTCAGCCACATATCCCGCACAATTACCACTTTCATGGGATCGCCCGGATCTTTGAATCTCTTGGCCAGCTCTTCGCGGCGCAGTTTGTTGCGGATATGGGGCTGCCATTCAACACGATCCGATGCCGATCCGGACATGACGATCTTCAGCACGCCCTTGTCGTCGTCACCGCTGTGCCAGTCAGGACGCAGCTTCACGACGGCGTTGTACATATCCACACAGATTCGACGACTCATACAGACAATCATGGCCTTGCCGTCCAAGGCCTGCAGGCGATTTTCGAAGTGCGTTACCAGATCCTCCGCGACAAGCGAGATTCGTTTTTCCGTCCCGACCATCGCTTCAAGAGCCGCCCACTTGGTGCGCAGCTTCTGTTTTTCCGATTCTTCTTCGCCTTCCGTGATCTCATCGAACTCAGGATCTATGGTCGGTTTTTCTTCTTCCCGCAGGTCAATCTTTGCCAGCCTGCCTTCGTAAAAAATGGGTACGGTCGCGCCGTCTTCCACCGCTCTCAGGATGTCATATTTATCTATGTAATTCCCGAATACCGCCGGTGTGCTGCGGTCGTCGCGCTCGATAGGCGTCCCTGTAAATCCTATGAATGACGCTTTAGGCAGTGCATCGTGCATGTGACGCGCGAATCCGTCGATGAAGTCGTATTGGCTGCGGTGCGCTTCGTCGGCTATAACAACGATGTTCCGCCTCTCAGATAAAAGAGGGTATTGTTCTCCTTTGGCATCGGGCATGAATTTCTGGATTGTTGTAAATATTACTCCGCCGGCGGGAACTTGCAGCAGTTCTTTTAAATGATCCCTGCTTTCGGCCTGTACGGGTGTTTGGCGTAAAAGATCGCGGCATGAAGAAAATGTGCCGAAGAGCTGGTCATCAAGATCATTTCGGTCCGTAATAACAAGCAGCGTCGGATTCTCCATGGCGGGATGGCGGATCACTTTTCCGGCGAAGAATGCCATTAACAGACTTTTTCCACTTCCCTGGGTATGCCAGATTACCCCGATGCGACGCCCGCCGAATTGCGTCGTTTCCTTCCCGCTCTGTGTGCCTGAATCTTTCGCCGTAAATGGATTCAGTTCATCGAGTTCGGGAAATTCGGCGTATAACTGTCCGGGCTCTGCCTCGATCCCGCAGGCCGACAAGGTGCAATCCACTGCTTTATTCACGGCATGAAACTGGTGGTAGGCAGCCGTCTTCTTAATAACTGTGGCTCCGTCATCTTCAAATACAATGAAGTTCAATAGAAGATCGAGAAAACGCCGCTTGTCGAAAATTCCCTTGATGAGCACTTCCAGTTCCACAGAGCCTCGCGGAGCGACATCCTTCCCGTCAATGGTACGCCAGGGCATGAACCGGTCCCAGCCGCTCGTGAGCGTTCCGCCCCGGGCCTCCAGACCATCGGAAATCACCAGCAATTCGTTGTAGATGAAGAGGCCGGGAATATCGCTCTTGTAAGTCTGAAGCTGGTTGTACGCATGGCGGATGGTGGCCTTCTCATCGGCGGGATTCTTAAGCTCGATCACTCCAAGGGGCAGTCCGTTGACGAAAATTACAATGTCGGGCCGCCGATTTCTGCGATCCTCGATCACGGTAAATTGATTAACAGCAAGCCAATCGTTGTTCTTCAGGTCCTTAAGATCGAACAGCCAGACTTTGTTATGAACCTCGCGGCCATCCTGCATGTAGGAAATATCCACGCCATCAGTCAGCATTCGATGAAAACGCCGGTTGTTTTCAATCAGGCTGGGGGATTCGGCCCTTTCAATTTTTCGAATAGCTTCTTCAATAGCATCCGGTGGGATGTTCGGATTGATATTCACAAGCGCGGTCTGAAGCCTGTCAGTTAAGACGACCTGGTCGTAATACCGGCGTTCACAGGATGGACCTTCAAAGCCGATGTCCGGGCCGAAGGCGGTCTGCCAGCCCAATGACTCAAACCAGTCGAGGGCGGTTTGTTCCAAGGCGTTTTCGGAGGTTTTATTCATCGTCTCCCTCTTGAGGATCCTTAAGGCGCTTAATTTCCCGGTCGAAATCTGAAATATATTCCAGATCCTGTCGCCTTCTGTACGTTTCGTATTCCTGCTCGGCCTTCAATTTGGCCTCCAGAGCGCTGACCTTTCCTTTATCCTTGAGAATCGGGTAGTTGGAAAGCTCAAGAAAACTGTGGAGAAATTGAACCCAGTCTTTCATCTTCATGACAATCTGCCGTTCAGCCCGATTTTCGGCAAGGTCGAGGTAGGCGGTCACAATCCGGTTCAATTCTCTGATGTGTGCTTCACTCAGATAATTTTTGGCAATGGAGACATCGGATTTGAGGATTTTCCCATCAGGCGCCTCCTTCCAGCTTGTAAGCCCCATGTGCATTTTTTTGGCATCCGCCGAGTCATAGATGATTTCAGCGGCGGTTTTACCGGTAATGGCCCAATGCAGTGTATTCTGCACCGTCGCGAAAAATTCCTGAGTAATGGGGGCGTTTCTGTCATAGTCTGCCGAAAGCGCGTAAATGTCGGTTATTTTCTGGTAAAACCGGCGCTCGCTGGCCCGGATTTCACGAATCCGCTCCAGAAGCTCATCGAAATAGTCCTTGCCGAAATGCTTCCCCTGTTTGAGCCGTTCATCATCCAGCACAAATCCCTTGATGATGAATTCCTTCAGGGTGTTCGTCGCCCAAATGCGGAACTGGGTGGCCTGATAGCTGTTCACCCGGTACCCGAGTGCAATGATGGCGTCGAGGTTGTAATATTCCAGCTTCCGTTTGACGTTGCGGTTGCCCTCTGCGCGAACTGTTTCCAAAATGGAAATAGTTGCCTCACGTTCCAACTCTCCTGTCTCGTATATATTTCCCAAATGTTTGCTGATAGCCGGGACTTCCACGTTGAACAATTGGGCAATGGCCTTCTGGGTCAGCCAGAAATTCTCATCATGATACAAGACGCCGACTTTCTTGTTACCTTCAGGGGAGCTGTAGAGGATGATTTCGTTGGTCATAAGTCGGTTTCCCTTCCTACACAGAGAACTGGTAGCTCAAGGGTCGTTTCGGAGACAGCAACATTAAACATTATTGTATCTCTCCGTTGTTGGCATTCGTGACAAGTTGCTCCATCGCTAAGAAATGTTCTGGGTCTTGTGCTTGAATAAAATCCAACAAGTCCTTCAGCACATTATTTGTCTCGCACAGGATCGAAGGATCATGCTCCGGCTCTCCAACAGCACCGCTATGCGAGTGGGTGTGGACAAATCGGAGAATCCGGGTTTTCTTAGATTCGTCAAACTGGACTGATTGAAGTTTTTTCCAGAGTTCCCCCGCAATTTGGGGGTGTCGAAAAGCAAGAAAGGCCTCAAGAACTCGCCTTGCCATATTTGGGAAGACATAATATTCCTCAAAAGGACCTTGTGAACAATCCTTTACCTTTCGATAAATGCGCGCAAACAGATAATGGTATTCAGAATTGTATTGCTCAAGAAGCGGATCGAGAGCAATCAGTTTTGAGCATCGCCTTCTTCCATCATGGACGCAATCGACCATATAAAAACGCGCTGGCCGTTGATTTATGTCTCGTTTGTTCTGGCCTTTCAAATGATAGAACCAGTTTCTGACTTGCTGGAAGAAAGTAAAGTTATGGGTAAGTATAAAAATTTGTTTTGCGTTTGACGTATGTTCACGTATGAATCCGAATGCATAGTATAAAGCGTTTGCATCCAGACTCGATACCGGATCATCAAGCACAACAACTCCTTTTTCTAAATCGAACCGTCTATCCTGCAACGACTTCAGAAAATATAGTAATGCAATGGCAGTCATCTCGCCTTCGCTAATGCCTTCGGCCGGTTTCTCATGCCGCATAATTTTGTAACCGGTTTTTTCGACTTCCAACTGAAGTTCATCGTGGCCGAGATATTTTCTTAAATCCTCGTTCAGTTCTTCAGCAGGACGACGGTGCTCGACAATATCACGCTCAGTTTTGGCAATCTCATCAGATATCCTTTGGATTTCTTTATTCGCCTCTAAAATCCCAGCTTCGGCAGGTTTAATGGCATCCTGGAGACTTATAAATTCATCAAGGTTTGAAGCTACCAATTCCTCTTCAAGTTGTTTTCGCGCAGAGTTGATTCGCGACTGAAAATCATCACAAATCTGGTTGTGTTTAAGTATAATACTGTTAAGGTTTTTCATGGAATCAACATTCAAATCCGGTATTGTAATATCAAGTGCGATTGGGTCGAATGCACGATTCTTTTTATCTTCAAGAGACTTGACTAACTCAACCAGCACACGTTTGGCAGAATCACTTTCTTTACGTAATGTTTTGCTGGTGCTCTCATAATCTGATTTAATGTCGTCATAGAATTCCACAGCCTTTGGAATAGCCAAGTCCTCGGTCCTTTTAATGGCGGTCTGAAGATCTTTGATTTGAACATCCAATCTGTGCATTAAATCAGCGTGCTCTTTACTGAAATGAGCCTCCAAAGCCGACATTCGATCCTTTGGAATCGTCTGTTTGCAGAAAAGGCATTTATCTGTCTTTCTTTCCTGGTGTAATCGGAGCCCAGTATGAACCCAAGAGGACAGCTGCGCATCATCCTTCAACGATTGAATAACCGAAGAAACAACTGTTTTCGAAAGAAGCTCAGGCACGATCTTCCTATAAGTCTTGAGATCGGGCAAGTGGTGGTCAATTGTTTGGATCTTAGTTTTCGGGTTGCTACGAAGCCGGGTAAGAAGCTTATCTCGGGTCAAATCATTGATTAGATAGGCGGTCTTGTCACCTGCGGACACCATCTGCTCGGCTCGCTGGCTAAAATCACCTTTATTATAGTTGTTATATGGGTTCGATCCGCTTGATCGGAGTAAGTCTTTGATTCCTTTAGCTTTGTCAATACAGAACTTATCCAGGACATTTATTTTAGTAGTTTTTTCTTGAGTTAATTTATTAAGTTTTTCTTTTTTCTTTGCCAAAGTATTCTTTAACTGATCTGCCTGCTTTTGTTTCTCGACATTCTCCTTGCCTAAAATAAGAATGGGCGCAACTTCCCCTTCTTTTGGAAAGACGACCTCATCCCTGAAATCTCGATTGAATACTCGGATGGGTAGTGTCAATTGGATGAAATCGTTTTTGTTCACATTTTGTCCGTTTATCGTCACGGTGAAGTGGCCATCCATTGGCTTTGCTGGGTTTTCCAATGTGCGGAATATAGTGCTTAAAGTGGTCTTTCCTGAACCGTTCCATCCATAAATAAGGTTGTGTCGCCCAAATTCAGGAAGGTCGCCTGGCCAAGAGAATTCATGAAAAACGCAACAATCGCGCATCAGATTTATTTTATTAATCATCATAACCCGGTCTCCTCAACGAACTTCTCGGCATCCGGGACCCGCAGCTCGCCGGAAACGAGTTTGGGAAGAAGAATGTCGCGAAGCGAGGCGAGAGTGTTTGAATCTTGGAGGTTAAGGACAACTTGTTTGTGCAGCAGCTCGACCTGCTGAACAAAAGCATCAAGAACGAGTTTTTGAGGATCAACGACTGGAATTGGCCTAAAATTGCGCTTGCTGATCTCGGCAAATGTAGTCCCACCTGCATTGCTTTTGATCGTCTCCATGTTTGTCTCTGTCCAATACAGCACATAGTGATTGGGCAGATTTTTGTTGCAGATCATCGCAATGACGCCTTGGTTAAGTGAGACAGGAACTTCCGTAATGGCCAGATAGCCGATAGGTGCTCTCGAAGAGAGGATGACAGTCCCGATAGGCAGACGTCCCGAACTTATCTTGTCAACCCCAGCGTCGGTGATATGGCGAGACGTATCCAGTATTACTGGGCTCGTAAGAGATGACATATCTTTGGGAGTCACAAAGGGGGTCTTCCCGCCATCCCAAAAAGCAGCATTCTTGGTACTTGGTGTTGATCCGCCAACACATTTAACAGACTGACCAATGGGTTTTACCTTCCACCCCTTCGGGATCTCTCCAAGCTCTGAGTTTTCGAATTTGTCAGGAAAAAGTGTAGCAATATCATCAGGTAGACCAGTCGGGCGGCCTTCGGCTTTGGCGCGCACCGGATCGAAATCCACGAACCAGGATTTGAAAATGGCGCGGGCCATAGCTTCCAGCGTCTGGTTCATCCGGCGGTTCAATTCGATCTTGTCGTCTAGTGATCCGAGGATATGTGCGATGGCGCGTTGTTCGGAAATCGGCGGAACCACTATCTTAATATTGCTTAATAAAGATGTGTTCAAAGAAGGCATTGTCGCACCTACAGCGATCTGCCGTATATGTTCCTTCACGCTCTCTAAGCCAAAAAAAAAGGACAGGAATCGTGAATCTAAATTTGTATCTCTGACACGAACCCGTAGACAACGACCTGAAAATAACCAGCCATCCTCCTGCTTATGGACGTATGCACTACGATCAACTGATCCTACACGGCTGAAAACAATATCTCCCTGCTGCATCCAATACTTTCTCAGGCGTAACCGGTCTTTTTCTGAAACACGAGGAAGGTTTGAATGCATAATTCTATTATCGCCCAAATGTTCAACCGTAATGATTGGGGTCCCAATATCAACGTAGTCTTTTTTATGGAGCTGACTCCCAAAAGGTCCCGTTTGAACATCAGCATAATCACCAAGGCGTACTGTTTCCCAATCACTCCCCATAGCCCAAGACCTCCAAATTCCTTTTGATCGTGGCTTTGAGCCGGTCCGCTTCGCTGAACTGCTCATAGAGCGTGGCTGAAAGTTCGGCCATCTTTTCCTCAAAAGGCACCCCGTCGTCCTCGATCTCGGCCGCACCCACGTATCTGCCCGGGGTGAGCACATAGCCGTGTTCCCTGATCTCATCGGTTGTGGCGCTCTTGCAGAAGCCCGGTACATCCTGATACTCGCCGGCCTCTTTTTCACCGCGCCAGGCATGGTAGGTAGCTGCGATCTTGTCGATCTCTTCATCGGAAAAATCTTTATGGGTCCGGTCGATGAGGCTTCCCAATTTGCGGGCATCGATAAAGAGGGTGCGCCCGCTCCGGTCGCGGAACTTGCCGTTTTTCTTGTTGCGGGCCACAAACCACAGGCATACTGGAATCTGCGTTGTATAGAAGAGCTGTCCGGGCAGGGCGATCATGCAGTCCACCAGGTCCGCCTCGATGATGTTCCTGCGGATTTCTCCTTCGCTGGTGGTGTTGGTGGACATGGACCCGTTGGCCATGACGAAACCGGCCACCCCCGTGGGCGAGAGGTGATGGATGAAATGTTGAATCCAGGCGTAGTTGGCGTTGTTTACCGGCGGGATACCGTACTTCCAGCGGGCGTCTTCACGAAGGCGTTCGCCGCCCCAGTCGCTCATATTGAAAGGAGGATTCGCCAAGATGAAATCGGCGCGGAGGTCTTTGTGCAGATCGTTATGGAAGCTGTCCGCATTCTGTCCGCCAAGGTTGGCGTCCAGTCCACGGATAGCCAGGTTCATCATGGCCAGCCGCCAGGTGGTGGAATTGGATTCCTGACCGTAGATGGCGATATCGCCCAATCTGCCGCCGTGTTCCTCAACAAAACGTTCGCTCTGAACGAACATGCCGCCGGAGCCGCAGCAGGGGTCATATACGCGCCCCTTATACGGCTCGATCATTCTGACGAGCAGATTGACCACGCACCGTGGTGTATAGAACTCACCGCCGCCTTTGCCCTCGGCGGCAGCGAAACGACCGAGAAAATACTCGTACACCCGGCCGAGAATATCCTTCGAGCGGGACTCATCATCTCCAAGTCCTATCTTGCTGATGATATCGATGAGTTCACCCAGGCGGTACTTGTCGAGCGATGGCCGGCCATAGTCTTTGGGTAGAACTCCTTTGAGCGTCGGATTCTCCTTTTCGATGGCCACCATCGCATCATCGATCAACTTGCCGATGGTCGGCTGCTTGGCATTTGACTGCAATACGGACCAGCGAGCCTCCTTCGGTACCCAAAAAATGTTAGCGGCCGCGTATTCGTCCCGATCTTCCGGATCGGTGTATTCTGTCTCTTTCGACGCTTCAAGCTGCTTGTACTTGGCTTGAAAAGCATCGGAGATGTATTTGAGAAAAATCAAACCAAGAACCACATGCTTGTATTCAGAGGCGTCCATATGCCCCCTGAGTTTATCCGCAGCAGCCCACATTTGATTTTCAAAGCCAAGATTTGCGCCATTTCCGTTACTTTTTGCCATGTATTGCCTCTTTGCTTGTCTTCCCTGTAATGCTTTTTATTAGTGACTCATTCATCAGGGGCTAAGTAGTAAACCGGGCGTAGAGGCAATAACTGTCTTTGTGCCTCGGGAATCCGGTTGTAATGTTCCGTCCAAAGGTCAAACAATTTCTTGAGATCCAATAACATAATACGCCGCTTCTCTTGACGCCGTGCCTCTTCTTCGGCGTCGCGTGTGAATCCGCCTGTACACACAAAGAGTCCAACATCGGAGTCTCCAAGCAGAGCCATGAATCCTCGGACACCATCCACCGCTATTTTGTCTGCTCTCCGCTTGACCTGCACCTTGATTCGGGGACCTTTTACACCGAGTGGGTCTGTATGAGCCACAATATCGATGCCTTTGTCCGGACCCGGCGGTGATATCCAATCCACATAGTAGCCCATCCCTCGAAGAAGTCCTGCAACGAGTTCCTGGAAGTCGTAAGGACTCATCCCTTCAAGAAAGTTCTCAATTTGGGACCAGGCACTTTCGGCGGCTTCTTCTAAGGTTGTAGCAGCCTCTCCGGCATCGATTTCATCATTTTCACCTGCCGGTTGATCGGCTTTCCATTTTCGATATAAATTCCGTGCCGCATGATGAAAATCTTCAGCGTCTGAAAATTTTTCAAAAGCTGCGCGACCTTCATCAGTAAGAGACCATGAACCTTTATCTTTATGAAGCCATCCTGCCTTGACAGTATTAATTGTTGAAAAACGGACTATTTTTTCGTAACGACGAACATTGGGACGGTTGGGATACATACTTGCCTCGAAGGGTGTCGGTGGGACAATATCCGCGAGCTGCCTGAGCACTTCTTTTGCCGGTAAGCCATCAGGATGTTTGAGCAATATCTTGAATACACCTCGTACAAGTTCCCCCGAGCGCCTTTTGGTGATCTCCGCCATGCCTATATTCCCTCCTGTCCTGGACACATGATTGTGTCCGGCATTAAATGAAGGTTTATTAGTATCGTATACTTGAACAGATGTAAGATTGGGATATTTACGGAATATCTCTCGTTTTCATATTTTAAGAGATGCGACATTGTCTGTGTCTCTCGGAGTAGCAACTTAATTAATGAGATTTAGCTCAGACACAAGTGAACGATGATGTCTCAGGTATCTAACACGAGCTTCTGAATATGTAAAGAGATTGAGTCTGTTTTTTCCCTTCAAACATTCTTTATCAAAGATATTTTATACTGATCCCCGATTCAGTCCTTGTATCTTTCACTATGCAACTTTTTATGAATTATGAGGCAATGATTAGAAAAGAATTTTTAGGCGGGATTAGCCGGTATTTTTTGCTCCCTGGTAGCAAGGTGGTAGCAAGGGCAAAAAAAGAGGGATTAAGCTAAGTGCCTAACCCCTTGATTTTATTTGGAGGGCGATATGGGATTCGGACCCATGACCTTTGGCTTCGGAGGCCAACGCTCTATCCAGCTGAGCTAATCGCCCGTTCCTGTGATCTTGTGTCGGTATGCAGTGTATCAGATCGGGCACATCATTACTATGGGTTGCGATAATATTCAATACTTTTTAATGGGGCAGATCCAGTTCCTTCACGATGCGTATGACATGGCGGCTCCTGTTCATGCTGTAAAAATGAATGCCCGCGACTTCATGTGCAATGAGATCCCCCGCCTGCGCGATGGCATATTCGATGCCGTATTTTTCCACTTCTTCCGGCTTTTCGCGTACTTTAAAAAGTTTGTCATGCAATGCAGGGGGGATCTTTGTGTTGCTGAGTGAGGTGACTTTTTCAATCTGTTTAAAATTGAAAAGGGGGAAAATGCCGGCTATGATGGGGACGTTAATGCCGGTTTTCAATGCCCTGTCGCGAAAACGGTAAAAACAGTCGTTGTCGAAAAAAAGCTGGGTAATGACGAAATCGGCGCCGGCGTCCACTTTTTTCTTAAGGTAGGCCACATCCGCCTCAAGGGTTAAGGCTTCGATATGCACTTCAGGGTAGCCGGCCACACCTATGGAAAAATCGCCCTCTGATGCAATAAATTTGACAAGTTCTCCGGCGTTTCCGAAGCCGCCCTTCGGCGTTGCAAAGTTTTCTTCTCCTGCGGGTGGATCTCCCCTGAGCGCGAGGATGTTTGCGATATTGTTTTCCTGGAGTTCTTTGAGTATGTCCGCAATGTCGCGCCGGGTCGCCTGAACACAGGTCAAATGTGCAAGCACTTCGCTGTCGTGATCGTTTTTTATCTTTGAAGCGATTTCAACCGTCATGTCGCGGGTTCCCCCGCCGGCGCCGTAGGTTACGGAAAAGAATTGCGGCTGTAATTCACGCAATGCCTCCACGGTTCTGTAGAGACTTTCTATGCTTCCCTCCCGTTGAGGCGGGAAGACCTCAAAGGAGAGGCTGAAAGGGGTGTGTGCCAGCAGGTCCCTTATTTTCATTGACAGACTCCTTGTAAAGAATTTCGTACATGTCATTTGACGCAAAAATTGTCAATCCCTTTTTACTCTTCAATTTTCCAGTGGCCCTTGTAATTGGCGGGCGAAGCTGTTACAGTTCCATTTCAAAAAACAAGTGTACAAGGATTATGAAAAAGACTGCACTCACAGTCATTGCCCTACCACTTCTGTTGTTGATCTTCCTTTCGACACCTGTCTTTGCAATTACAAAAATTTTGAATATCCGCCATTGGACGGCGCCGGATCATACCAGGGTTGTGGTGGATACAAGCGCGGAAGCGCATATTAATGTAAAAGAAGAAGAAGGAAAAATCGTCGTCGAGTTTGAGAAATCAGTTGTTTCTCCTGATCTATTGAAAGAATATGTGCTTGATAAGCCGGCAGTGCGCAAAGTATCGGTGACTTCCCTTTCCGCCGATCGCGTCCGCATAGAGGTCTACATCGCCCGGTCGGTGCAGCCCCGCGTGTTTACGCTGGGAAAAATATTGGACAAGCCGCACCGTGTGGTGATCGATGCAAATATTCCCGAGGTGGAAGAACAGGAAACCGTCGAGAGAAAAAAAGTTAAGAGGCGGGAAAAAAAGAAAATCATTGTAATCGATCCCGGGCACGGTGGTGAAGACCCCGGCGCCATAGGACCTCGCGGAACAAAGGAAAAGGATATCGTGCTCAAGATTTCCAGGGCGCTGCGTGATAAATTGGTGGAAAGGGGCTATAAGGCGCTCCTTACGCGCGAGGGCGATTACTATGTGCCTTTCAAGAAAAGACTTAAAATTGCGCGGGAAAGTAATGCCGATCTCTTTATAAGCATTCATGCCGATGCCTGCGGCAGCAGGTCGGTGAGAGGGGCATCCGCCTATTGCCTTTCCACGAGGGGGGCAAGCAGTGAAGCCGCCAGACTCCTTGCGGAAAGTCAGAACCTTTCCGATATCATCGGCGGCGTCCCCAATGGGCAGAATAACGACGAAACCGATCCGATTATCCTCAACATGCTTCAGACGGAAACTATTAATCAGTCGAAATCTTTCGGCGCAATGGCTTTGGAGAACATCAAAAAAGTGAATCAACTGAAATTTTCTAAAGTCCAGGAAGCCCCCTTCAGGGTCCTGAAGCTGCCCGATATCACATCGCTGCTTGTTGAAACTGCCTATCTGTCAAATGCCCATGAAGAATCACTCCTTCGAACCAGGGCCTACCAGGACGACATGGCCTGGGCTATTGCCGCTACCGTCACCCAGTACATTCCTTCCCCCTATCTCGCACAGTTCGAAGAAAAAGACGGAGCATATGAGCCCTTGTCAAAGAAGGCGGCACATAAGCGCGAGAGTTTTTTCTACAAGATAGAAAGAGGCGACAGGCTGGAAAAAATCGCTCAACGCTTCGAGACCACGGTGCAGGAATTGATGAAAGAAAACAATATTCGGTCGAAAAACCGCATTTATGTGGGACAGAAATTGCGAATTCCAGGCGCCGCCGCGGTGGCAGTGTCATCGTCTCCCCCGTTCCACGTGGTACAACGGGGGGAAACCCTCAACGGGATTGCGAAAAAATACAGCACTACAGCCCTCCATGTGGCAAAGCTGAATGCGATAGAATCGCCAAACAGGATCTATGTCGGTCAGAAACTCAGACTTGTAGACGAACCGAAAGCACGCACGGAGGAAGGTACCCGGGAGGACAAAAAGACCGCAACAACCTATGTGGTGAAACGGGGCGACCGCCTTACTGATATCGCGAAAAAATACGGCACTACCGTCCCTGATCTGATGCAACGCAACAATATTATCTCAAAGAACCGCATATATGTGGGGCAGAAGCTTGCCATTGCGGAAAATACTCCCAATACAGAGACAAATGCATCGGAAGTCGCAAAGAGAGAAGAAATCTATGTGGTAAAAAAAGGCGATACCCTGGAGATTATTGCGCAGCGATACGGAAAACCCACCAGTGAACTTGTAATTACGAACGGGTTGAAGTCAAAAAATAAAATTTATGCGGGGCAGAAACTCAAAATTCCAGGGGAATGAGCGTTGCCCTCGACACTCCTCAGAAAACGCTCAACCCGGGAAGAAATACCCGACTGCTGAAAATCATATATATTCTTCCAGAAAAAAACACCGCTGGTCTTCACGCTCTGCCGGCGGGCGGAAATCTTTTTTTATTGACAGGTGGACTGCCCCTCTGATACTTAGCATGCAAAGTAAATGGAGCGAAGGCACATGAGCAGCTATGGCGAATGCATACTTTTTCTTCTCGCAAAAGCCCATCAGAAGGTATATGGAAATTTCAAGAAACGTCTTCAGTCGTACGGCATAACTCCCGTCCAGCATCTCGTGATCTTTGCACTTAACGAAGAAGAAGGGGTTTCAGCCGGCGAGCTCGGGAAGCGACTTACTCTCGACAATGCAACTCTTTCCGGCGTTCTTGACCGCCTTGCCGAAAGCGGCTGGGTCATAAAAAGCCCCTCCGATGAAGATAAGAGATCTCTTAAGGTATATCTCACGCCCAAGGCTAAAGAACGAATTCAGGAATTGAAACGAGAAGCCGACGAGGCCGATAATGAGGTGCTGGAAGGTTTCAGCATGGAAGAAAGGGTGCTCCTGAAGCGGTTGCTCAGGGACATGCATCATTGAGCGCCGATGAAAGAGTTATGCTTAGCATACGAACTATAAAGGGGTTCAAGGAGCTGATGAAAGGAGTTACAGATGGATGAATTACGTAATGTACTGTCTCCAATAATGGTGCGGGGCCTTGAAATACCGAACCGCATCGTAATGCCTCCCATGGGAACAAATCTGGGAAATGCGGACGGCACGGTGAGCGAGGCAAATATTGCCTATTTAAAGCGACGGGCCAGAGGGGGGCCGGGGCTGATTATCACTGAGATCGTCGGCGTGCATCCCGACGGCATGGCGATCAATACTCAGCTGGCAGCCTATGATGATCGCTACATTTCCGGACTTGCTGTGTTCGCCCGTGTCGCCCATGAGGCGGGGTGCAGGATCGCCATGCAGATTCATCACGCAGGCAGAGAGAGTCTGCATATGCTCAGTCAGGGTCGTGCCATGGGTCCGTCGGCGCTGCCCAGTCTCATCTACAGGATACCTCCTAAGGAAATGACCCTTGACGATATACACGATATTATTGCAGCCTTCGGGTCCGCAGCGCGAAGAGCAAGGGAAGCGGGATTCGACGCCGTGGAAATCCATGGCGCCCATGGATATCTCTTGACACAATTCCTTTCTGCCCTTTCAAATGCAAGGACGGATGAATTCGGGGGTGCAACCCTGAAAGACCGGTCGCGCTTCGTTATCGACGTGATTAAAGAAGTCCGAACACAAGTGGGTCCGGATTTTCCCGTATCAATAAGGATTTCGACGGAAGAGTTCATCAAGGGCGGATATACGGCCGATGACATGCAGGCGATTCTGCCCGACTTCGTTGCCGCCGGCGTCGATATTGTGCATGCCTCCTTTGGGACACACGGAAGCCCCGGGGGGATTACGAGCGCCCCCATCGAGTATGCACCGGGATTCAATGCCGGACTCGCGAGAAAAGTCAAGGATGTGGTTGATGTGCCGGTCATTGCAGTGGGACGGTTCAATAATCCTGCCCAGGCCGATGAAGTGATTGCCCGCGGCGATGCCGACATGGTCGCCTTCGGGCGTCAGTTTCTGGCAGACCCGGACTTTCTGACCAAGGCAAAGGAAGGGCGGTCCGGCGACATACGCATCTGTCTCGCCTGTAATCAGGGGTGCATCGAGCGGCTGATTCTGGGAGAGGGGAACATCCGCTGTGCCATCAATCCCGAGACGGGACAGGAAACGATATGTCCTGAAGGACCTGCGCAGAATCTCAAAAATGTGTGGGTGATCGGCGGAGGCCCCGGCGGATTGACGGCGGCCTTTGAGGCCGCCCGGTTGGGTCACGAAGTCACCCTCTTCGAGAAAAATGAAGAGCTGGGGGGGCAGATTCAGTATGCCCGCATTCCGCCTCACAAGGAGGTCTACGGCCTGTGGATCGATTGGCTCATTGATCAGGTGAAGAAGGCAGGGGTGATCATAAAGATCAAAACAGAGGTGACGGAATCGATGATAGGTGAAGGGAACCCGGATGCCGTTATTCTTGCCGCGGGAGGAGAAAAGATACCCCTTGACGTCCCCGGCATCAAGGGGTCGCAGGTCTGTGACGCCTGGCAGGTACTGGACGGTACGGTCAGGCCCGGGAAGGATGTGCTTGTAATCGGAGGCGGGCTCATCGGAATGGAGACGGCGGATTTCCTCAGTGAAAATGGGAGTGCAGTGACGCTTGTGGAGATATTGAAGCATTCTCCGGTCCAGAAGATTACCTCTCACGGATACATGCTGCACAGGAGGCTGCGCGATAAAAAGGCACAGCTGCTTTTCAGCACCTCGGTGAACTCCATAAGAGAAGGGGCCGTAGATATCGAAACGGCGGGAGAGAAGGCCACGCTTTCCCCGATAGATCAGGTAGTCGTCGCGGTAGGTCTTCGACCGAGGGACGATCTGAAGGCGGCGCTGGAACAGGCGGCGATACCCTATAGAGTGGTCGGTGACGCGGCAGGTGCGCGGCGCATTATTGAAGCCACCGAGGAAGGCGCCAGGGCAGCCTGGGAACTGTAACCCTGAAGGCCATTCTGCCGGCGAGTGTGTGCCGGTTGAAATAAGGCCTGTAATATTAACCTGAATCAAAGAAACTTCCCCCGTGCCATGCGGTAAGGATGTTTCAATTTATATGAAATAAAAGGAGCGAAAGATGTTTAAGACAAGAATGACGGAGATGTTTGGGATAGAGCACCCGATAATGCTGGCGGGAATGAACTGGATTACGGAGCCGAAACTGGTTGCGGCGGTCTGCAACGCCGGGTGTCTGGGAATACTGGCGACGGCCCGGTGCACGCCCCAGGAGACCCGTGACACAATCAGGCAGATACGAGACATGACGGACAAGCCCTTCGGAATAAACCAGATTCTGGTGGGTCCCGGTGCAAAGGAGAACATCGAGATCGCCATAGAGGAAAAGGTTCCTTTTATCAATTATTCTCTGGGAAAGCCCTGGTTTGTGAATGAGGTGCATGCCTACGGCGGCAAGGTAGTGGGTACGATTGCCATTGCAAAACATGCGTCACGGGCGGTGCAGCTTGGTTGTGATGCCCTGATCGTGACGGGTCACGAGGCGGCGGCCCACGGTGCGGCGGCCACATCGATGGTACTGATTCCCCTGGTAGCGAAGATGGTAGACGTCCCGTTGATTGCAGCGGGCGGATTTTACGACGGCCGGGGACTGGCGGCGGCGCTGTCGCTGGGAGCGGATGGGATATCGATGGGAAGCCGGTTTATGGTGGTTCAGGAAAGCATGGTGCACGATAACTTCAAACAGCTTTGCATCAAAGCTACCGAGCAGGACACGGTCTATGACAACGTATTCGACGGCATGGATGGGCGGGTGCTGAAGACGAAGGAAGCCGAGGCGATGACGAAGCGTGGATTCCCCGTGGTGGATTCGATCAAGGGCGCCCTTTTGGTAAAAAAGCTTTTCAATTTGTCCTACGCCAAATTTGCGAAGCTGAGCCTGGAGATGGTTCGTGCCGAGGAAGGTCATCCGCTTATGGTGCTTGCCCGTCAGGCAGTGGGGAATATGAAGCATATGAAGGCGCTTACCGAGGGGGATATTGAAGGCGGGATTCTTTTCGCCGGCCAGTGCTGCGGGGGCATCGACGACGTTCCCACTGCCAAGGAGCTGATCGACAGGATAATCACGGAAGCTGAAGAGACCCTGGATAAACTGAACACGCTGAAGGCCTGAGCCTGTAATCGAACATAGTCGCGGGCGGCGTTTGCTGAGAAGGTGCGTTCGTGACCGTGCAATCCGAAAAGGGGTAGTCTGCCATGGATTACAGCACCATCGACGTTGAGGTACGGGACGGTATTGCCCGCATTACCCTTAATCGGCCCGAGGCCGCAAACGGTCTGAATATTCCCATGGGAAAGGACCTGATGCATGCGGCCATCGAATGTGATGAAAATCCCGATATCAGAGCCGTCATTTTGACGGGCAGGGGAAAGATGTTCAGTGCCGGAGGCGATCTCAAAGGATTTGCCGAATACGGGCCGAACCTGAACAGGGCCCTCAAGGAAATGACGGTGTACTGCCATGCCGCTGCGTCCCGTTTTGCAAGAATGAACGCACCGCTGATAACAGCGGTGAACGGCGCCGCCGCCGGCATGGGGATGAGTTTTGCCCTCTGCGGCGATCTTATCCTGGCTGCTGAATCGGCCACCTTTACCACTGCCTATACAGGGGCGGCTCTCGCGCCTGACGGAGGAATGACCTACCTGCTCCCGCGAATGATCGGTCTGGCGAGGGCGAAGGAGATGATGCTCACAAACAGGAGGCTCACGGCCTCTGAGGCGCTTGCGTGGGGTCTCGTCAACAGGGTTGTGGCCGGTCAGGATCTTCTGGACGAAGCGGAAAAGCTGGCCGCGGTCCTTGCCTCCGGACCGACGCTTTCTCTGGGATCAGTAAAAAAACTGCTTAACGAAAGCTTTTCCGAAACATTCGAAAGCCAGATGGAGCGGGAAGCACGCAGTATCGCCGACATGGCCAAAACCGCTGATGCAAAGGAAGGCATCGGCGCCTTTCTGGAGAAACGGCGCCCCGCCTTTAAGGGGCGATAACGACAGTAAAAAAGGGAGGATGGAACTATGGCGGATCTGAAAAAAGCAGAGGATATCCTTCAAACCTACTTGCGGCCGCAGACCTTTCCGGTGGCACTGAAGTTGTGCCGGTCGGAAAAGGAGCTTTCGGGAAAAGTGAAGAGGCCCATGAAAGATCTGGGACACCAGGTTGCGGTATGCCAGGCAATCGGCATGGTGCGGAGATACGGGTGGACGTTGGCGGTAGGAAAGGAAGACCAGTGTTGCCTGGGAGGAGGGCTGGCGATGGGGTTTATCGATAAGGCGCCGCAGGGCCTGCCCTTTCCGGAAGAAAAACGGCACGAGCCCGGAATTTACAGCCATCTTTTGATTTCGCCGCTCGCTCGAGCGGATTTCGAACCGGATTTGCTGGTGATGTATGTGAATTCCGCCCAGGCAATGCGGCTCGGCCATGCCGCGGTGATGGGCGCGGGGCTGAAGGTAGACGCACAGGCGACCGGGCTTGGGGATTGCGTCGATGTCGTCGGGTATGCGGTAAAGAGCGGAGAATGTCAGTTTATTCTTCCTTCCGGAGGGGATCGAGTCTACGGGTCTACCCAGGATCATGAGGTTATTTTCGCTATACCGAAAGAAAAAATCGATGCAGTGATGAATGGTTTGGAGAGCACGCATAAAATGGGGTTCCGGTATCCTATGATGACCGATATGAACCATCGACCGGCACTTCCTTCATTTTTGGAAATTCCTCAAAATCAATGAAGCAATAATCGAGGTAGCGCGGTCTGCAAGTTTGCGCGTTTGTGAAAAATTCCCGCAGTATAGAACACACAGGCAAGGAGATGCGCTTTGCCTGTGTGGTAGTGCTGTGCTGAGCACGTTTTTTGCGGGAAAGGCAGTGCAACAGGAAAAGTGAAAATGCTGCATCTGTACCTCTATAGAAAGAAAGCCGCCATTGGATTCATCCCGATACTATTGGTGCTATATGGATGCACTGGAACGTTGTCATTGATCAGTCTGCCGGCAACGGCTTTCAACGTGGGTTCACTGGTATATCAGTCAATAGAAAATTCAGAGGTCTCGATTGCAGTAAGAGAGGGGCTGACGAAGGAGTCACTCGGCCCGATCACGCGATTTGCCATTTTCATGGGCAAGGAAAGCAGGGTCAGACCCTATGGGAGAATCGGAGATCCCGGTGCCGTAGTTGCAGACAATCTGGCCATGGAGCTGGTGAGATGCGGTTATCATGTATATGACTCTGAAGATATTGCGCGGGCAAAGAGTCTTAAAATTGAAGAGATCGATCAGGCGACCGCACTTCATGCCGCCAGATCTCTGGGTGCGGAAGTGATCGTGACCGGTCACGTGACTGCCGGTCGGAACGGTTCGCTGGGTATTGCGGGCGCGGGACGGCTTACGACCGTGATTGAGAGCGTGTCTTTGAAGATAACAGAAGTGGAGAAGGGAGAAACGTTGATGCGCATGACCATTCGCTACAAGATAGGGCAGGCGCCGCCTATCGTGGGCGAGGGGATTGCCCTGATTGTGAAAGCGAAAATGAGTGATCCTCAGACAGATATCGAAAGGCTTCTTGAAAATAAAAAAACGATTGAACGGGCCCGTGAAGAGGATATTCAGGCGTAGGAGGATCCCACGGGAGCTGTGCAGTAAAGGGGAAACCGAAGAAATACATTCATATTATTACTTGCCGGTATCGTGGTATGGATAGTACCGGCTCGTGAGGATACTATTCATGAATGAAATTAAAAAAGAGAAAACACCCAAAGGGAGGCTCCATATCGAATCGCCATTGATGGGGGAGTCTCTTGTAAGCAGGGAGTTTTTACGTACAACAGAAAAGCAGAAATATTTCCGGATGCACCCCGATATCAATGTGCTCAAGATAGGAGGCCAGAGCATTATCGACCGGGGAAAGGAAGCCCTCTTTCCTATTCTCGACGTGCTTATTCGCGCAAAGGAAACGCACAAAATGATTCTTATGACCGGGGGAGGGACCAGAACGCGGCATGTCTTCAGTATCGGCGTTGATTTGGGAATGCCGCCGGGTGTGCTCTCGAAGCTTGCCGACAAGGTTTCCTGGCAAAATGCGGAAATGATATCGGTTCTTTTGGCAAAGCATGGCGGTGTAAAGATAGGACAGGGGGACAACCTCGAACAGTTGACGATGTTTTGCCAACTCGGATTTCTTCCCATTACTTACGGGGTTCCTCCCTACGGATACTTTGAACATCCAGCCGAATACGGGTCGATCCCACCTCATCGGACCGACAGCGGCGCCTTCCTTCTGGCGGAGAATATCGGCGCCCGCTCCCTCATTTATCTGAAAGATGAAAAGGGACTCTATGAATGCGATCCGAAAAAGGCGACCCCACGAAAGAGAAATAAACTTAAGTATTATAAGCATATATCAGCGCGGGAATTGCGTGAACTGGATCTGGATGACCTTATTATTGAACGCGATGTCGTGCGGTTGCTGGAGAGGGCGAAAAACATCACCAGACTGCAGGTTATCGATGCCCTTAATCAGCCCGAAGATATCCTCCGGGCGCTTGAGGGAGAAGCGGTGGGAACCATTATCTACAGAGACTAACAACAGCCGGCATGTCACTCGGAGGCCGCTTTTTTTTCCGCTTTCAGGTAGACTAATTCGGCGCCTGTCGCCGCGGCGATCTGCTCCAGTTCCTGCTTGCGCAGATGAAGCGCATAAAATGTAAGATCGAGATCACTGACGCCGCAAAGACGAAACCTCGGTTTTTTTTCGCCTTTATTGACTTTGTGTCGTTCTCGGACAAATATTTTTGCTGTCATGATAGTTCCTCCGTAAGACTTCTTACATTATGCTGGATAATGTGTTTCATAAAACATATATCCTTCGAGGATATATGTCAATAAGGAAGTTGGTGAATATGTCAAAAAGCGGACGCTCATCAAGAGGAAAACAGGAACGGTACGTTCAACCATCCATTTTAATGAGTCTCTATGGAGGCCCCACCTATGGGTATGAGGTAATACGCACGATCCATCGGTTTGGATTTCTGGAGGGATCGGCGCCGCCGGGTATGATTTATCGGCATCTGCGGCAGCTTGAGGAGGACGGGTTCGTAGCGTCCGACTGGGATACCGATGGAACCGGGCCGGCAAAGCGTATGTATCGATTGACTCCGGATGGGGAAGAGATGCTTGGACAGTGGGTCGAATATATGAAACGTCAGGCGGAGCGTCTCAACGATTTTATAGAGATGCACCGCCTCATGCAAAACAGCCGTTCAAAGGGTGAAGAGTGATTCCCGATTCGGCGGGACACTGTGCCTGTAGTGCCTTTTAGGATCTTATTCTTCCCACCGTGTCCGGATTCCTTTTCTGTCAATGACAGTGCGAAATTTAAAATGAGGGTATCCCAGAATCAGCACACTGTAGACATTGTGGCCGGCGGGTAAATTCAGTCTCTCTCGTATCGCGTGAGATCCCCAAAAAGCGCCTTCGAAAAGACCGATATAGCAACTTTCCAGCCCCATGGTTCTTGCGGTGAGGGCCATGGTATGGGCGGTAATGACGCAATTGTCTTTTGGGGTACTGGTAAGAGCCGGTGAATGGAAGATGATCACGGCGGGCGCACGGTAAAAGATAGGATCAAGCCCGGAATCCCGCGCGATCACCAGCCGCTTCCTGTATTCAACCATTGAATAGATCAATTGAAGATCGTCGGGAATGTCTTTGCCTTCCGACTGGAGGCGAGCGACTTCTTCTTCAACCTTCTCAAGCATGTCCTTGAAAAAATCCACCGTCAGATCGGACAGTGTGGTAATGCGTTCCTGATTCTGAATGACCAGAATTTCGACAGTTTGTATATTGCTTCCTGTGGGGGCGTAGCGGCAGATATCGATGAGCCTTTCAAGATCAGCTCGGGGAATGTTTTTGTTTTTGAAGTGACGGTGACTCCGTCGCTCCCTTATAAACTGTATGAAGTCAGAAGTATCAAAAGACATCGCACTGTTGACGGGAATAAAATTATCCATATTCATTTCATAATGGATAATAGCATCTTTCGGACACAGGGAGACACAGTGTCCGCAAAGATTGCAGGTACCTTCACCGGCATCCACAACGATTTCGTTGCCGTTTTTTGAAAAACAGCGGGGGCATCTGGTGACGCATATGCCGCATGAATTACAAGTGTTTCTGTCGATTTCCACCCAGCTCATTACAGACTCAATCTCCTTTTATAATTCAGTGAAAGACAGGCTGAAAAGCGCAGCCTATTTCACATCTGGATTTAATGCAAGGAGGAATATGGGAATCGAATATCGTCTGGCATATTCTAAAAAAAATGCAGTGCCGTCGACTTGAATGAAAAGTGAATATTGATTCCTTCCTGAAGACCGAGCTCGACCAGGGAGCGCTTTGTCACCGTTGCTTTAAAGGATGTTCCTCCCGATTCGATCCACACTTCATAGTAAAGGCCCCGGTCGATGAGGCCGGTGACAACACCGCCGAAAGAATTTCTCATACTGGAATGCAGTTTCTCCTTCGAAAGGACGATATCTTCCGGACGTATGGCGATATACGAGCAGTCGCCCGGAGGCGGTTCCCCCGTATCAATCTCAAGACCGTTGATACGCGCCTTTTTTCCGGTAAAGGCGACGGCGAAAAAATTCTTCATTCCGACGAAATCCGCCACAAAGGTTGATACCGGTTTGCGGAATATTTCTTCCACTGTCCCTGTTTGTTCTATACATCCGTCGTTCATTACCGAGGCCCTGTCGGCGAGTGAAAGGGCCTCGGCAAAATCATGAGTGACCATCAAAAATGTGGTTTCCGAATTTTTGTGAAGGGTTTTAAGGCTTTCCCGTATCTCTTCCCTGAAACGGGGATCGAGGGCGGACAGGGGTTCGTCCAGAAGCAGGACCAGAGGTTCGATCATCAGGGCTCTTGCCAGAGACACACGCTGGTTTTCACCCCCGCTCAAGTTTGTAGGGAGCCGGTCAAGGAGGTGATGGAGATTCAATTCCTTTACCAGGCGCTCAAATCGCTCACTGGCACGGGCTTTTTTAATCTTGTGGTAACGAAGACCGTAGCTGATATTTTCTTTCACGGTCATGTGAGGAAAGAGGGAGTAATCCTGGTATACTATTCCCACTCCTCTTTTCTCCGGGGGGAGTCTATTTACCTTTTTTCCCCCGATTGATATGGTGCCCTTCTGAACGGATATGAGGCCGGCAATGGCTTCCAGCAGGACGGTTTTCCCCGCACCCGTAGGACCCATGAGTACAAAAAATTCATTTTTGTCTATGGCGATGTTGATATCACGGAGTCTGAAATCGCCAAGGCGGATGTACACATCTTCTGTCCTTATCATGACGATTTTCCCGTTCTCAGCGTAAGGATTCGCAGAACAAGGAAGAGGACAAGACAGACAGACACCAGCCATACCGCAACAGGTTGCGAATATCTGAGACCGTACCCCTCGAAACGTTCGTAAATTAATACGGGGGCGATCATGGGGTGGTAGGCGACAACTACAACGGCGCCGAATTCACTGATTGCACGGGCGCTGCACATGATGATGCCGATAAGCATGCTACGCCGGGCAAGCGGGAAGGTGATTCTGAAAAAGGTTGAAACCATGGATGCGCCCAGACTTCTTGATACATTTTCCAAACGGGGCGAGATGCTTTCAAAACCGTTTTTTACGGCATTGATATAGAAGGGAAGTCCTACAAAGGTCAAGACGGTCACGATGCCGGTAACGCTTCCCATAATCCGAATGCCGAACTCGCTGAACAGTTGCCCTATCCAGTGATTTTTCCCTGCCACACTGAGGATTGCAATGCCTACCACCGGGTGGGGGATGACAATCGGAAGATCGACGATACTTTCGATCAGTCGTTTTCCGGAAAAGTCAGTGCGGGCAAGTATATAGGCGAGGGGGGTGCCGAAAATAAAAGCAAAGAGTGCGGCCAATCCGGCAGTATAGATGCTCAGCCAGATTGACCGAAGCACTTCTTTGTCTTGTATCGTGTCTCTGATCATCGAAAATGAAGGTGCCGTCAACATCTCCACAAGCGGCAGGAGAATGAAAACCATAATCATGATGCCGCAGGATAGGTTGACCCAGAAAAATGGTTCCTTCGCCTTCATGAGAACAAAAACCCCTACTCTTTGATTTCCACTGTTTTCTTCAACTCAGGCGGCAGCATTTTCATCATTTCTTCCGTGGGAACACGGCAGGGGATAAAGGGGGGTTGTCCCATGTCAGAGAGTATCTTCAGTCCGCCTTCAGGCGCCAGCATATACGCCAAAAAGGCGATGGCCGCTTCGCTGTTGGGCGCATTTTTTATTAAGGTTACTCCGTAGGTACAGGATTGTCCTTTAATATCCATGAATGTTCCGGGAGCTTTTCCCGTAACTTTTACTACAGCCTGTTCATAGAGATCATCATATTTATAATTGCCCAGGTTTATCTCATCCGGAAGTGTAATGTAACGAAGCTGATGCTGCACCGCCACGGAGAGATATTCCCATGCATAATCCATGTTCGCTGTTTGAAGCAGCGAAATCAGTTCAACCGATTTTGGTCGGATATTCTCCTTGGGACGGTTTGCGATAACCGCATCGTAAAGTCCCGGTTTTTTGTAATATTTTTCCGCCAGTTGCAGAACCATCAATGAGCGATATCCACAGGGGTCAAGGTTTGGGTCGGAATGTCCCCATATCACATCTTTTTTCTGAAGGATCTCAAACCAGTTCTGTGCATTGACCTGGTCGGCGTATTTGCTCTTGTCGGTATAGCACAGAACCAGCTGATTGGTGGCGAAACGGATATTCCAGTCGGCATAGGCGGGAATAAGAAGTTTGTCGATCACTTTGTAATCGGCCGATGCCATGATATCGCAGGGCTTTTTGAGGTCGGAAATCTTACGCGCGCATTTCTGACTTCCCGCTGCCTCGCGAAGGACATCAACGCCGGGATACTTTGCCTCAAAGGCTTTTTCCATTGAGGCAAAGGGTACCGACAGGCTTCCTGCATGAAAGATGGTCACGTTGCCTTTCGGTTCCGCAAATGAGTTGAAGGGCAGGAATAGTCCCACCGCTACAAGTGCCACAATTAACCCCACCAATTTTATTGACTTTTTCATGAAATATCTCCTCTCTTTTAAAAATCTTTATACCACAGGCACCAGTCAAGAATATAATGTTACTATAACCCCTTATTGGGCAGTTATTAGCCCGAATAGAAATTTGTTGTTACTTAAGAAGTTGTCCTATGTCAATATCAAATGACGATAATTAAAAACTGATAATTAAAAACTGATTGACAACAAAGGCGTTCTCGTTCATCATAAAGACAATAATTCATTTCTTATGATCTTTCCGAACACGTTCATATAATATACGGAAAGTTCTTTCAGGCTAAGTGATCATTATTTCAGTTTCGAATGCTCCTTGCCCGGTTTCTAATCGCGATAAGATATTATTCCTCGGCGATTTCATTTCTCCTTCTATTTCTCACATTCTCCGACTGAATCGACAACAGGCGAAACGGCGCCGCAGGGTGGCGCAGTTTATCCCCCAAGACGCATAATTACGAATATTCAGACGTTCACAAGGTGAAATGTAACGAATCTTTTTTTAAACTTTTCACATACGGGAAAAAAGGAGGTGTGTCATGAACGAGAGCGTATACAAGATAATCGAATTGGTGGGAACAAGCAGTGTGTCCTGGGAAGAAGCGGCGAAGAAGGCCGTAGAGACGGCCGGGAGCACTCTTCGCGATTTGCGGATTGCCGAAGTCTCGAAACTGGATATGAGCATTGAGGAAGGGAAAATAAAACAGTATCGAATCAGGATTAACGTGTCGTTCCGTCTGGAGGACTGAAATGCGGCGGCACCAAGTGAGGGGTTCATTCCGTACCCATGCTCCATTGCGCGTTGAACAAACCTTACGAGGCGAAAAATAATACTGATGTGTCTCTAATCAAAAGGACATGTGCACTCATTCGCGCAGGGAGTGTGGGTACAGGCCCCTTTCAGAAGATTCTTGCATGACTGAATATCGAAAAGGGACGTGCTTGCTGCCAAAAAATCGTTCGAGCTGAAAGAGTGGTGATTTCGAACTCTTTAAAGAAAGGAGGGCGCCATGTATCATTTCAAAAACCTCATGGTAGGCATGACTGTAGGCGATCAGGATCGAGCGAAAATACAATATGCCGGTCTGGTGAGCTGGCTGGCCGCACCGGAAACAATCACCTTTACCCACGTGTTAAGCACTGAAGAATTTGCCAGGAGCGGAAAATCCCAACAGATTGCCGTCGAGGAATACAGGGGTGCGATGGAAGCGCTGGTGCAAAGCTATTACGATGGCCGTCCCGAAACACAGCTGTATTATGAGATCATGCCGGAATCACCGCTTGTTGAAATAGAATTATTGCGTCGTTTCAAGGAAAAAGATATCGACTTGGTCGTGATAGGAAAAATACGCGGGGAGTTTACTTCTGTTGAAACTCTGCCGGTCAAGCTGGCACGAAAAGCGCCCGGTTCGGTGCTCTTTGTTCCTGAAAAAGCCGTGCCGCAAAGAAAGCGTCCTAATGAAATCAATCTGCTCGTGCCCGTCGATTTTTCGGAAAACGCCCGTGATGCGATGGAGTTGGCGATCGATTTTGCCGCGGCGCATGAGATTCCGAGTATCCGCTGCATTCATGTGTACGATGTGCCTCTGGGGTACTATAAACGAGGGAAAAGTTATGAGGAATTTTCTGCCATCATGGTAAAAAATGCGGAGAAGAAATGCCGGGAATTTCTTGACGATCTTAACCTGAAAGGGGTTTTTGTGCAGCCGCTGATGGTGCGATTGGAAAAGAAAGTTTACGAGATCATCGATGAAATGGTGCGGGCGCACGAGATAGATTTAATCATTATCGGTTCTCATCATAAAAAGGCCGCGGCAAGATTTCTTCTGGACAGTGTCACCGAGCAGTTGATTAGAAAGGCCCCGGCCCCACTTCTATCGGTCAGAAGAAGGGGAAAGGGGATGACCTTTCTCGAGGCACTTCTCAGATTATAGAAATCCGACTTTGGAAATATGTCGGAACGCTGGAGAATAAGTCTATGGAGAGTGCAATCGCTCGAATTGTGGACATCGAAAAAAAGTATGCAAAAGAGATAGCGAAGGCTGAAGAAGAATATACGGAGAATATAGGGGCCCGCAAATTACAATTGGAAGCAAACAGGAGGAAAGAATTGGATGCCCTTATGTGCGAGGAACAAAGAAGGCTTTCCCACGCAATTGAACAAAAGAAGAAGTATACGGAAAGAGAGGCGGAAAAAATGGCTGCCCGCATTGACGTACTTCTTAAGAATAATGCCCTTCAGAAGGATATAAGAGAAACAATAGTCGCAATGGTGCTTTCGCTGTGAGAGGTCATGAATGAAATATTATGCCGATATATATAATTTTCATACGCGAATCTATGCCATGAAAAGCCGTCTTTTGACGCACGCCGATTATGTGTCCCTCGTAGGAGCGCAGCCGTCTTCCCAGAATACGATAGAAAGTGATGCGGATGTAATTGAAGCAAAGGAAGAGATTTTCAGAAAGGAAATTGAAAAAGTGCTGCTGCTCGCCGAAGCGACCCGAGTGTATGAACCCTTGTTTCTTGCATTTCTTCGAAGGTACGAGGCGCACAACATAAAGTGTGTAATGGCCAAACTATCCGGGAGATCGAGTCTGGCCATGTGGTATGACATTGGACATTTTGCAATTCTCGACAGAAACCTGCTCCAGGACGATATATCATTTGACGACATGAAGATGATGCTTGCCGGCACCTACCTTGATGGTCTCTTTGAGAAGAAACTGAGTTATGAACACCTTGAAATTCGCATTGATCTTCTTGCGGTTAAAAATATGGTTGCTGCCTCGGCTTCATTGAATGCTGAGGCCGGTGATGTGGTGAGGAAATTTATAGTGAAAGGCATTGCCGTTTTCCTGGCACTTCAGCGTATACGACTCAGGACCACCTATCACGCACGCGAAGAGAGAGTAGCATCGAATGAGAGGGTTCTTAGTGATCTTTTTGAAGAACCGCTTGAACCGCATGTAAGGGTGGTTGAAACAGCACTGGCCCGGTGCGGCGACAGCTCTGAAAGAAGCGGCAGGAGTACGCCGGCGATACCCGATATGGAATATTGCGTGGAGCATTATTTTTATCAGTGGATCCTGTCGATGTTCCACAGGAATTTCCATGCCCCTTACTGTGTAATCGCCTATCTGTGGCTTTTGGCTTATCAGATACGGAATCTGTACCGCATTATCGAGGGCCGTCGATTCCGGTTGCCGCATGAAGCGATACTCGAGCGCATCATAAGCGCGGTGTGAGGATTCTCATGTTCATCAAATCCGACATACGCAAGGTTTTTATAGCGCTGGGGAAAATGTTCTTTCATGAGGTTTTCGATGCGCTTGGCAAAGAAGGGATTATTCATCTGTCTCATACTGAAAGAGCGGATTTGACGACAGATAAGGGGCTTAAAACTGAAGAAGAAAAAACGGGGCGGATCATTCTGGGGATTCAATATGTGATGGATGCCATGGATATTCTTCCTGGGCGGCGCGATATTCCCGAAACCGGCAGCGATATCGATTCGGATAGTCTCTATGTGGAAAAAATAAAGAGGACAGTAGACCGTCTTGAGAAACTTCATGCTCGAATTCGGGACGCACTGGATGAAATTGATGCGCGGTTGTCCTATCGAAAGGTCTTGCAGGATATGGGTGTCGACGCTGATGCATTCAAAGGATCGCGACTGATAAGAATGATCTTCGGCACGGTAGAGGAAATCGATTGGCGCCCGCCGGAAGGGATGCCGTTTCAAATAGTAAAGAGCGGACACTACGTGGCAGGTGCTGCGCTTCCTGGAGAATTCCCGCGCATGATGCACTGCCTGAGCAACTATGGATTTTACGATTTGTCCAAGAGTCTTGGCGATGGTTCCATAGAAACCCTTGACTGTCGCCGCCGATCGCTTAAAGCCAGGTGTGACGTGCTCAGCAGCTATTCCCTCCGCTTGAAGGAACGTGAAAGCGAAAAACTTCAAGAGTGTTACCGCCGGTATAAAAAATACGAAGAAGTGATGAAGGCGTTGCGAATGTCCCTTTTTTCATCAAAGGCCATGTTCATCACGGGCTGGATTGACATACGTGAAAAAGAAAGGCTCTTTTCCCTGCTGCGCAGCATATGCGGTGATCGATTCATTGTCGCGGTGTCGGAGACACGTGATCCCGATGCCCCTGTGCGGCTGATAAATATGGGCGCATTGAAGCCCTTTGAACTTATTGTAAAGACCATGGGCATGCCGGGGGCACGCGAGATAGATCCCACCCCACTGGCGGCACTTACCTTCGTGCTTATGTTCGGTCTCATGTTCGGTGATCTCGGCCAGGGCATTGTCCTTGCCCTTGTGGGTGTGATGCTCCACAGGAGTGCAAAAAAGAAGGGGGAAGAGGGAAGCGCCCTTGGCCAATCGGGAGCGATTCTTGTCGCCTGCGGTCTCGCGGCGGCGATATGCGGCCTGCTTTACGGCAGCGTCTTTTCCAATGAGCACCTCATCCCGGCGATGCTCTTTCACCCCATGACGCATATCATGTCGCTCTTTTCTCTGACCATCGTGATGGGGGCCTGCATCATCGCGGTCGGTCTCTGCATAAATATAATAAATTGCGTTATAAATGCACGTTATACCGAGGCGTTTTTCGAGAAGAGGGGACTGGCGATTCTGGTATTGTATGTGGCAGTTGTCTTTTTTGCCGTCCGATACGCTGCAACAGGGGAGGGAATGTCCCTCTGGTACGGCGGATTCTTTTTGCTTTTACCCCTCATCCTCTTTTCATTTCGGAGCGTTCTTGGATCACTTTTATTCGGAGCGGACAAGCCGCACAGTGTAGTCGAATATGTAATTGAGACCTCTGTGGAAATTCTGGAAACAGGACTGAGCATGCTGGCAAACACTGTCTCGTTCATACGAGTGGGCGCCTTCGCGCTTTCCCATGCGGGCTTGAGCATCGTAACCTATACACTCGCTGGCATTGTGGATCCCGCCATGAAATCGCCCGGTGCGGTCATCATCATTATCGCCGGCAATGTGTTCATTGTCGGGTTTGAGGCCCTTATTTGCGGGATTCAGTCAATGCGTCTTGAATACTATGAATTTTTCAGCAAGTTTTTCAAGGGGGATGGTGTCATCTTCAGTCCCTTTATTTTCAAGGCACAGGCATCGGAGGTGTGAGATGACCAACAGATGGCAGTGTATCATGTATGTGGTCCTATTTCTTGTCGCTGCAGTGGTATGGTCCGTCCCGGCTGTACTATCGGCGGCCGAAGCAGAAGTGGCGGCAGTGCACACAACGAAGGAGTGGATGGGGTTTGCCTATTTGTCGGCGGCGATCGCTGTGGGACTGGCCTGTATCGCCAGCAGCTACGCCGTGGCCCGCATCGGCTCGGCGGGCATGGGCGCCATGAGCGAAAAACCGGAACTTACAGGCCGGGTTCTTATTTTCCTCGGTCTGGCTGAAGGCATCGCTATCTACGGCCTTATAATCGCCATTATGATTCTGAACAAATTGTAACATGAATAATGTGTATATCATCGGTGACATGCACACGGTGAGCGCCTTTCGTCTCGCCGGTGTAAGGGGTGTGGTTTCCGAAAAGGAATCCGTGACGGCACACTTTGAGGATATCGTCAAGAGGGAGGATGCCGGAATTGTTGTTGTGACAAACACCCTTGCGGAAAATCTTCAGGAGAGAATAGCGCAGCTGTCTCTCAGCGGTTCCGGTCCCGTGGTGATCGAGATTCCCGGTATTGATGACGAGGGGGGATTGCGGGCATCCGCTGTCCGCTATATTGCGGGGGCGCTCGGTATTTCGGTCTGATCAAAGGAAAAGGGTTTCTCATGGATGAAACGCCGTTGGAACGTTCCATAAGGGAAGAATCGGAACGGATAATCGAAGATATACGTCGGAAAGAGGCCGAGGAAATTGCGCGTCTCGAAGAACGGTATGCCGCCGAGATCGAGACCCTGCGAAGAAGAAAACAGGCCGAAACGGATAGGCGCATCGAACAGGAATTGTCCCGCATCGAACACAGAGAAGTGCTTGACCGTAAAAAAATGGCGCTTCGAATGATAGAGAATTTCATACACCGTAGTGCGGTTGAAGCGCTTAAAGAAATGAGGAGAAACTTTCGGTATACGACCTATCTCAAGACTGTCGTATGCGAGGCACTGGATGCGGTGACCTCAGACGCCGAGATTCGGGTTAGGAAAGAAGATCTTGCGTTGGGAAAAGAGAGTATCGATGATGCCCTGAAGGTGAGGGGAAGGAACGGGAATATCGCGTTAAGGGAAGACAACAGCATCGAGTGGGGCGGGTGCAGTATTGTGGACGGAAAAACGGGGCGCATATTAAACGGCACAATCGAACGAATTTATTTCAGAAGATCACAGGCGATTCGCCTGGAGGTAATGAATATACTGAAGAAATACGGACTCAAGGACGAGGCGGAGGGGCGCTGATATGGACAGCGTGGTAACAGGGAGAGTGATTTCCGTGAACGGTCCCATTGTAAAGGCCCTGGGCCTGAAGGGTATAAAGATGTTCGATATCGCTGAAGTAGGGTCGGAACGGCTCATCGGCGAAGTGATACGTCTTCTCGGCGAAGTTGCCCTCATTCAGGTGTATGAGGATAACACGGGCCTGAAACCGGGAGACGAAGTCGTCTCCTATCGGAGGCCTCTCTCGGTTCTTCTGGGGCCGGGGCTTATCGCAAATATCTACGACGGCATCCAGCGTCCGCTGATAGGCATCTCCGAGGTGTGTGGCAGCTATATCGAAAAAGGGATTAAGCTGCCACCCCTCGATATGAAGAAACCCTGGAAGTTTACGCCTGCCCTCACGGTCGGAAGCGAAGTAAAAGAAGGGGATATGCTCGGCTGCATTCAGGAGAGCCCCCTTGTGGTCCACCGTGTACTTGTGCCTCCCGGTCTTGCTGGTGTGTTGACCGGCATTGTGGAAATCGGTGAATATACCGTAGAAGACGAGATCTATACCATTGATAGGAGGAGCGATACCTATCGGGGAAAACTTGCTGAATACTGGCCGGTACGAAAACCGCGGCCGAGCAGGGCGCGGAAGAAGCCCTTTATTCCCCTCATGACAGGACAGAGGATCATCGATACCTTTTTTCCTATCGCCCGGGGCGGCACGGCCGCGATTCCTGGAGGTTTCGGCACGGGGAAGACTATGACACAGCACGCCCTGGCGAAGTGGTGCAACGCCGATATCATTGTCTATATAGGCTGCGGTGAGCGTGGAAACGAGATGACCGACGTCCTCACGGAATTCCCCAGCCTTGTCGATGAAAGAAACGGCAGGCCGCTGATCGAGCGAACAGTGATGATTGCCAATACATCCAATATGCCCGTGCCTGCCAGAGAGGTGAGCATCTACACCGGCGTGACCATCGCGGAATTTTACCGTGACATGGGGTACAGCGTGGCGGTGATGGCCGATTCTACATCGAGATGGGCTGAGGCTCTGAGGGAACTGGCCAGCCGGCTCGGCGACATGCCTGCCGAAGAAGGATTTCCCCCCTATCTGGCAACCAGACTCGCCGAGTTTTACGAAAGGGCCGGTCTCGTGGAAACGCTATCGGGCAAAGACGGCGATATTACGATTATTGGCGCCGTGTCTCCCCCGGGGGGCGATTTTTCTGAACCGGTCACGCAGCACACATCGAGATTTGTGCGGTGCTTCTGGGCCTTGGACAAAGTGCTGGCTGATGCGAGGCATTATCCCTCCATAAGCTGGGTTGACAGTTACACCGAATACCTCAATGACATCGAGAACTGGTGGAACAATCTCGACAATCAGTGGCTTGCATTACGAAATGACGTGATGAATATTCTGCTCGAAGATCACAGACTGCAGCAGCTGGTGAAACTCGTGGGCGCTGATGCGCTGCCGCCGAGCCAGCAGTTCGTGCTTTTTGTGGCCGAGACGATAAAAAACGCCTTCCTGCAACAGAATTCCTTTGACTCCGTCGATAAATACTGCAGTCCGGAAAAGCAGGTCAAACTCCTCAGAACAATCCTGACTCTCTATACCAAAGGTATGGAACTCGTGCAGGCTGGTCTTCCTCTCAGCGATATCACCACCCTGGAGGCGGTCACGGAAATAGTGAGGCTCAAGTCGGAGGTTTCAAGCAAAGAGGTGGAGAAAATAGATATACACGAGAAGAAATTGCTGTCAGCGCTCGATTCGTTGAAACAACATCTGACAGGGGTGTGAGCATGTCCTTCGAAATCGAATATACCGACCTTTCAGGAATTTCCGGCCCCTTAATTTTTGTTGAGGGGGTCAAGGGCGTGGGACTTGGAGAAATTGTTGAAATTCGAGACGGCTCGACGGCCGTACGTATCGGACAAACACTCGAAGTTGATGAAGAACGGGCGGTAGTCCAGGTGTTTGAAGGCACCAGCGGTCTTTCCATAGAAGGGGTGCGTGCCACCTTTGTAGGAAAATCTCTGGAGATTCCTGTCGAACGGGCCATGCTCGGTCGGGTATTCGACGGACTGGGGAGACCGGTCGACGGCACTCCGCAGGTAATCACGGATAACAGCATGAACGTGAACGGCCTTCCCGTCAATCCCTGGAGCAGGGAGTACCCGCGCGATTTCATACAGACGGGAATATCCGCCATCGACGGTATGAACACCCTCATCAGAGGTCAGAAGCTTCCCATATTTTCGGGGAGCGGAATGCCGCACAACCTTATTGCGGCACAGATCGCCCGTCAGGCCATGATTCTTACTGAAGAAGAAGAGTTCACCGTCATATTCGCCGCTATGGGAGTGAAATTCGACGTAGCCCGGTTTTTTATCGACGCATTGGAGGAAACGGGCGTGCTCACCCACTCGGCCGTATTTTTAAGCCTTGCCGACGCCCCTTCCATCGAACGCCTCATTACACCGCGGGTGGCCCTTACACTGGCCGAGTATCTGGCCTTTGAAGAGGGCATGCATGTGCTTGTGATCATGACGGATATGACAAATTATTGTGAATCTCTTCGGGAGCTGTCGAGTTCGCGGGGGGAGATTCCTTCAAGAAAAGGATATCCCGGGTACCTTTACAGCGATCTTGCCTCAATTTACGAGCGGGCGGGAAGATTAAAGGGGCATAACGGTTCAATTACGCAGGTACCCATCCTCACCATGCCCAGCGACGATATCTCCCATCCCGTGCCGGATCTCACGGGGTACATCACCGAAGGGCAGATCGTGCTGGAACGGGAACTTTTCAACAGAGGCATATATCCTCCCATCGCCGGACTGCCGTCATTGTCGCGGCTCATGAAAGACGGGATCGGCGAAGGGCGCACGCGCCGTGATCACGCACAGGTGGCTGCACAGCTCTTTGCCACCTATGCGAAGGTGAAGCGCATCCGGTCACTGGCGGCCATTGTGGGGGAAGAAGAGCTTTCCGCCCTTGACAAGATCTATCTGAAATTCGGCGTTGCCTTTGAGGAGCAGTTTTTACGCCAGGGCTATGAGGAAAACCGCTCGATTGAAAAGACGCTGGAAATAGGATGGCGGATGCTGTCACTGCTTCCTGAAGGAGAGCTGTACCGCGTATCAAAGGAAGAACTACAACGATATTACGTGCCGGAGACCGGGAGCGAATAATGCCGAAGATAGAGCTTCCTCCTACCAAATCGTCGCTTCGCACACTCAAGGATGACCTTTCCTTTGCCTACGAGGGGTACGACCTTCTTAATCAGAAAAGAGAAATACTGGCCATGGAGATCATCAAGCATATCGGTGAGATACGAAAAGTGGAAACCGAACTTTCAACTGCCCTGCGCGAACTCTACGGGGGGTATCGGAATGCCGCTGTCGATATGGGATCCGAACTCATCACCTTGAAAAGCAGCACTGAAAAGCGGAGCTTTTTTTTCTACAGGGAATTGTTCTCTCTCCTGGGGATGAAACTTCCGAAGATGAGAATTTCCTTTAAAAATATGAGGCCTCCCGCTGCCCTGGAAGGAACCACCGCTTCCTACGATGAAGCGAAGAAGCGATCGAGAAAAGCACTTGAAGTGCTTGTCGCCTATGCCAGCATTACCAAAACGATCATTATGCTTTCGCGGGAGCTGAAAAAAGTTCAACGGAGGGTGAATGCCCTGGAAAAAATATTCATTCCCCAGCATGAAGAGGCGAAAAAGTATATCCAGGAAAGGCTTGAAGAGATGGAGCGGGAAGAGGTGTTTGTGAAAAAACTTATTCGTGAACAATCGTCGAAGCCGGTGATCCGCGAAAAAAATTGACCATATAGTAGATTCGTGTTAGAAAACCCACATTATGAATGAGATGCTGACCACAAGGGAACTGGCAGAGCTTCTGAGACTCAATGAAAAAAAAGTTTACGAACTCGTGCGTGACGGGACGGTTCCCCATGTGCGCATTGCCGGCAAATGGCTCTTCCCGAGGAGTCATGTCATGCGCTGGATTGACGAGAATGTGGAACGCGAAAAAGACCTCCATATCGTGGGAAGCGACGACTTTCTTCTGACAAGGCTTCTTTCCCTCTACTCCCGGGAAAACATTCCTGAGTCCTGCGCCTATTACGCATCGATAGGAAGTATTGAAGGTGTACAGGCCCTTTCGCAAGGCAAGGGACAGGCCTGCTGTGCCCATATTTTGGATGCGGAAACGGGGGAATATAACCTTCCTTTCATAAGACGCGTGATGAGCGATCAGCACTATGTGATAACCAATTTATGGTATAGAAAGCAGGGCCTTATTGTCAAAAAAGGAAATCCTCTGGGCATTAAGAACATGGAGGATGTTGCCGCAAAAAAGGCCCGTTTCGTCGCACGGAACAAAGGCTCGGGTACGAGAATCCTTTTTGAATATCTGACAGGACAAAAAGATCTGGCGGAGGAAATGTTCAGGCCGGTCAGCACTGTTGATACGCACCTTGAGGTCGCTCTTAAGGTATTGTTTGATGAGGCCGACACCGGGTTGGGCATTGAGTATGTCACTCATCCGCTGGGGCTCGATTTTATTCCACTCAAAGACGAACGGTTCGATCTGGTGGCGCCGAGAGAGCTGTGGCTTACCAGAACCATGAAGCGGTTTAAAGAGTGCCTCGACCCCGATCGCATAAGAAAAATATCAAAAAATCTGCCCGGATACGATCTGAAAGATACCGGGAAAGTAATTTTCTCGAACTGATCTCCTTTTCCACCCCCTCATTTCTTGCAATCAATCCTCTTGATTATAGACTGTCTTGATGGTATCAAGATGCGCTTCTGTAAAATGTGGTGTTTCCGGGAAGCGGGAAAATCATTGGGGCGTGATCTTGTGAAGATCTTCATTGCAATTGACGATACGGACAACAGAGAGAGCATCGGAACGGGAAGACTGACGCGGATGCTGGCGGAGGAGATGGCATGCAGGGGTATGATCGCACAGGGGCGCGTCACGCGGCATCAACTCTTGGTGCATCCCGACATTCCCTACACGTCTCATAACAGCAGTGCCTGTATCGATGCGGAAATGATCGGCGCCGAACTTCATGAACTTGCCCGATATGCCGTCTCATTCCTCGAGAACCATTTCCATGAGGGGGCCAATCCTGGGCTCTGCATTGCGTGCCGCGATGCTGTGCCCCCGGTTCTGTTCTCTTTCGGATATCGCGCCCAGCGGGAAGTTATTCCTCTTGACGAGGCGAAACGATTGACCGAAGAGCTTGATGCATTTACCTGGTTCGGCGGTGAAACCGGTCAGGGATGCATCGGCGCCATGTCTGCCGTGGGGCTGCGCAGTACGAATAACGACGGCCGTTATATTGGATTAGAGGGCATCAGAGAGATCCGCGGCATGATGACGGCAGGCGAGATCATCAGTCGTACGGCCATCGATCGAATTGTCACCCTTGCGGGCGATATTCTTTCCGATGAAGAAATCGTCGATACACAGGATTGGATTCGGCCGGTGCTGAAGCAGGGGCTGGTAACACTCGAGGTTATTCCGGTAAACGGCCACTGGCGGGCGCCTCATAAGAAAACGTCAAAAAAAAGGAAGCAGTGATTACTTGTGCAGGATCTTCATGATGACGATATACATCACCATGGCCAGCCCAACGGCATTGCCCAGAATGACGGGGAGTTCCCCGATAAGTATGCCATAGACGAGCCAGAGAAAAAGTCCCAATGCGAGCGCACCGAAAGCGCCCAGAGAAAGATCATCCGTTTTCTTGGTCCTGAAAATTTTTATGACCTGCGGTGCCATTGAAAGCGACGAAAGTACGGCGGCGGCCAGGCCGATGATGGTTGCAACAGTCATAGATGTTTAAAGGTACCCTTTCCATTCCCGGTTTTCCAATATTTCCACCGCATTTTTTACGTCCTGGGAATGGCCTCGCTTCAGTATCAGGAGTGCATCATCCGTTTCGACCACTATCAGATTATCGACCCCCACAAGTGTGACAAGCTTATCCTTTGAGAAGACAAGCGAGTCGCATGCATCAGCCGTAATAACGTTGCCGCGTAGCACATTATTGTTCCCGTCTTTTTCCGAAATGGCCCAGAGGGCGTCCCAACTTCCCAGGTCGTTCCAGCCGAAATCACCCGGTACGATAAGGACATTGGAGGCCTTCTCCATCACGCCGTAATCTATGGAGATTGCCTCAATGCGATCGTAGGCTTCTTTGATTGCCTCGTTCTCATCGGGGGTTCCCAGCGTCCCTTCCAGCATCAAAAGCTCCCTGTACAGCTCGGGGAGTGTCTCCTGAAGCGCCTTCATTATGGAAGAAACTTTCCATACGAACATGCCGCTGTTCCAGTAAAAGGTCCCCTTTTCAAGAAAGGAGCGGGCCGTCGGCAGATCCGGCTTTTCCCGAAATGACGCTACTCTGAGGACTGACGAACCGGTATCCGGCGAAAGGGGATCGCCCCCTTCAATATATCCATAGCCGGTCTCCGGCGCCTCCGGTTTGATTCCGACAGTGACCAGATAGTTGCTTTTCCGTGCAGTGGAGATTGCCGTTGAAAGTGCATCGATAAAAGCGGGTGTTCGCGAAATCACATGATCTGCCGGGAGCACTACCATGACCGCTTCGGGGTCCCTTTTTTTGATGGAAAGCGCCGCCAGTCCTATGCAGGGGGCGGTGTTTCTTCCCCGCGGTTCGACGAGGACCTGTTCCCTTGGCAGCGTCGGAAACTGTGCCATAACATCGTCCGCATGCGCGGCGCCGGTGACGATAAGCACGTTGTCCAGAGGGACAAGGGGCGCAATGCGTTCGACCGTTTCCTGAATGAGGGTTTTTTCTCCCCTCAGATTCAGTAACTGTTTCGGTTTTGATTCTCTGCTGAGCGGCCAGAATCGGGTGCCCCGGCCGCCCGCCATGACTACTGCATACATGGTCATTCTATCCTTGGTCTGATCAGGGTTGCGGGAGTGTTTTACTTTTTTCCTCCACAAAGGGGATGGTCAATTCATAGACCCCTGCGCTGACAACTGCGTGGACAGGGTAGGGTGAGCTCTCGAATACCTTAAGCATCGGTTTGTTTTCAGTAAGCACGTCCGCGGAAAATCCCGGGATTCCCTTTTTCTTTGCCGTATTGATGAGCAATTCAAAGAGGTAAGTGGCAAGTCCCATCCCCTGATATTTTTCGTCGACAATGAAGGCGACATCGGCGTAGGGACTATGGGGGGTGCATACGTACCGCCCCTCGGCAATGATCTTTTCCACCCCGCTCTCTTCCACGACTGCTACGATAGACATGACATTCTGATAATCGATGTTGACGTATTCCTGCATCTTCATATGGGGCATCGTTTTGATCGGCGTAAAATATCGATAATATACGGCCTGATCGGAAAAGCGATAGAAAATCCTGCGCATATCGTCTTCGTCCGATGGCTTGATGGGACGGAACCAGACGGTAAACAGCCCATCCTTGAACGTGTGACGGTAGGTGATGTCGTAGGGGTAGCAGTGTCCTGATTCGGTCAGGTAGATCTGATCCCGGTAGAGAATGTTGGCGTCTTTAGCCTGCTGGACGAGTTCCCCGCGATCGTCGGGATGGGCGATATCGATCAGCGCCAGCGCCCGCTCGCGCCTCGTTCGGCCCCTCATGGAGGCGACCCCGTATTCCGTTACTATCAAGTCGAGCGATTCACTGTTGGTAAACTGGTTGGGTTGATCGCTGGCCGATAAAAGAATATTCGATTCACCCTCCCGGTTTCGGCTCGGAAGCGCAAAAATGGTTCTTCCGCCGGGAGAAAGGGCTGCGCCGTAGAAGACGGCATGGACATCGCCGGGGTCGAGAGTCACATTCCCTCTTCTCACCTGGAGGGCCACCACGCCGTTCAAATCCACCTTTCGTGCCGGAAGTATCTTTATATATTGTTCCATCTGGGCGAGAATGGTCGGGCTCATGACGACGTGGATGTTCTGAAATTCCACCTGAGAATTGTGATCAAGCCAGTGGTAGAGTTCCGGCGTCCCCTGGGCGTAACAGGTAACGCTTTTGTTTCTGAAAAAGAGCTTATTTTTGTTGGTTACGGCGCCGCTTTTTATAAGCTCCATAAGCGCGTCGGTCATTACGAGGGAATGCACGCTGAGATTCTGCTTTCGCGAGAGCGGTTCCACAAGTGCTTCAAAAAGGGGACCGAACGTAAAGGCGATGCTGGCGCCGTCCTCCACCATTGACGCCACGTTCAGCGCCAGTTTTTTAAAGATTTCGGGTACCTGCCACCTTGGAAAATAATGAGGCGGGTATGTTGCATTGACAAGAAAGTCGAATTCGCTGATGTGAACGAAGGTGTCTCCCATGGTGAAGGGTATTTCTGTATTGATTTCGCCTACCACAAGAGAGGCTTTTTCCATGGCAAGCCGGGCGACGTCAACGGCAACGCCGAGACTGCAAAAGCCTCGCTCATCGGGGGGAGTTATCTGGACAAAGGCGGCATCGATATCAATAATTCCCGATGAGATGAGTGAGGGAATGCGCGATTGTACACTGGGTATCAAGTCGACACGGCCCTGTTCGATTGCTTCACTGGCCACGAATCCCGAAAAAAAAGTCTTCAGGCGATATTTCTGTGCCTGCTTTTCGTCCTTCGGCAACGCGTCTCCCAGGCTTAACAGCTGGATAAATTCCAGATCTCTGAGATTTCGTTCCTCCGACCGTATCACCGCATTGATCAGCGTTCTCGGTTCAGCGGCACCGGTGCCGATAAATATTTTCATGCCGGGATGAATGTGGCCTATTATTTCTTCCGGGGCTACAATTTTGTCCTGCCAGTGGGTTTCGGTCGCCGCAGGCATGGTATGAGGCCTCCCTGTTGATTTTTTCGTCGTACTGCTCGGCTGCAGTGTATGTACTAACGGCGGAAGTTGCAAGGTAAAAAACCTTTTTGTCTATTTCAGGGGTTTCTTTTACTGCCTGAATACAGTTCGTATTCAAGAAGGCGGCATTCGAGAGGGCCGTTAAAAAAAGAAGTCCTCTTTTTCGATCTCAGACCTATCTGCTTTGACAGCTCCAGATTTCCTGTAAAAATGTAGGCACGGTATCCCTGACAGTGCCGTTTTAGAAAGTCTCCTATTTCGGAGTAGACAGTGCGCAGTTTTGCCGCGTTGCCCAGACGCTTTCCATATTCCGGATTCATCATGACGACGCCGCTTCCCGGCGGTATCGGAGTATCACGAAAGTCGCAGGTAATAAATTCAATGCACTCCATCACGCCTGCGCGGGCGGCATTCTCCCGTGCCGCTGCGACGGCGTTTTTGTCGATGTCGGAGGCGATGATGCGACCCGGAATATCGTGCAGCGATTGTTTCCATGCCCTGCTGCAAAGCGCTCGCCAGGCATGTCTGTCAAAACCCAGGATGTGCATGAAGCCGAAATTTGTGCGTGTAAGACCGGGTGCCCTTTGGAGTCCCATCAGGGCCGCTTCGATGGCAAGGGTGCCGCTTCCGCACATGGGGTTAATGAAATGCTCTTGCTGCTGCCAGCAGGATTCATAAATAAGTGCCGCGCCCAGTGCTTCCTGGAGCGGGGCTTCCACAGAGCGTATGCGATAGCCTCTTCGGGAGATGGATTCACCGGAGGTGTCAACGTAGAGGCTGCAACGATTTCCCTTCCAGTAGAGAAAAAGCACCGTGCGATCCCGTGACGGACCCGAATGTGGACGTCGTCCTGCCTTGGCGTAAAATCTGTCCGCCAGGGCATCCTTGCACTTGAGATTGGCAAATTGAGAATTGTTGATGGACGGGGTGTCGACGACCGATGCAATCGACACGTATCCAGATGCATCAATATACTCTTCCCAGGGCAGATTGTAGACTGCCCTGTAGAGGTCCTGCGGTGTGTCGGCCTTCATATCCGCAATAAGATAGAGCACGCGCTGGCCTGTTCGGATGTACAGGTTGAGTGACATGGTATCGGCCAATGTCCCCTCTGTTTCTACGCCGAAGGCATGACCCGTGACGACGGGGAATCCCATCGTAATGAGTTCTCTCTCCACGTGGGGTGCAATACCCGCGGCACAGGTGACAAGGATGGTGCTTGTATGTTGGAAAAGGGACATGGAATGCCTGTTTCTGATAGTTTCTGCATTCAATCTAGCAAAGAAGCTCTCTGAAAGGAAGCGTGATTTTCATCGCAGGTTCCCTTCCGGGAAGTTCGGGTCCTGAAAAACAGTTTTGACTTGATAATTTACCCTTACGGTTGTACAAACCTTACATTATTTCCAAAGGAGCGTGATCTAAAAAATGTATTGGGACAAATCAGTTGAGACTATGACCCGTAATGATCTGGAGGAACGCCAGCTTCAAGGGCTGAAGGATTCCGTGAAACAGGCATCCCTATCGGTGTTTTATAAAGGACTGTTTGCAAAGATTGGATTCGATCCCGACTCGGTTAAATCCATAGACGACATCAGAAAAATACCCCTTACCACAAAGGATGATCTGAGAGATCATTGGCCCTATGGGTTTTTGAGCGTACCGAAGGAAGAACTGGTGCGCATGCACTCCTCATCGGGTACGACCGGCCGTGCGACCGTCATATTTCACACCTCCCGCGATCTGGATGCCTGGACGGATATGGTTGCCCGTTCCATGTACATGACCGGCATGAGGAAGAGTGATGTATTCCAGAACATGATGACCTACGGACTTTTTACGGGAGGGCTTGGATTTCATTACGGGGCGGAGCGAGTCGGTGCCCTGATTATCCCTGCGGGCGCCGGAAACAGCAAGCGTCAGATCCAGTTGATAAAAGACTTTGAAACGACGACGATTCACATCATTCCCAGTTACGCGCTTCATCTGACCGAGGTGTTTCAAGAGCTTGGCGTGGATCCCAGAAGAGACACAAAGCTCCGCATCGGTTTTCTGGGGGCTGAACCGCACTCAGAAAAGACGCGAGGAAAAGTGGAAGAATTTTACGGCATCAAGGCATACAACTCCTACGGTCTTTCCGAAATGAACGGACCCGGTGTGGCCTTCGAATGCCCCCGCCAGCAGGGGATGCACATATGGGAAGACAATTTCCTGGTAGAGTTGATAGATCCACAGACGCTGGAACCGGTAGCAGAGGGTGAAGAGGGAGAACTGGTGCTTACGACGCTCCGGCGGGAAGGCATGCCGATCCTGCGGTACCGTACAAAAGACCTTACCCGGATTATCCCCGGCGCCTGTGAATGCGGAAGAACCCATCGCCGGATAGAGCGTATCACGGGAAGAACCGACGATATGCTTATTATCAAGGGAGTCAACATATTTCCGATCCAGATCGAGAAGAAACTTATGGATGTGCCCGAGGTGGGGACCAACTTCCTGATTATACTTGAACGTGAAGGCTACAACGATCACATGATCATCAAGGTGGAGGTGCAAAAGGAGTTCTTCTCCGGTAATTTAAAGCAACTGGAAAATCTCAGACGGAAGATCACAGAGGAGTTGAAGAGCGATATTCTTATTACCCCCAGGGTGGAGCTTGTGGAACCGAATTCGCTTCCCAAGAGCGAAGGCAAGGCCGTACGGGTTATCGACAATAGAAAGGATTGAAAACTATGATCGCCTATCAACTATCTATATTTGCGGAAAATAAACCGGGAAGGCTGGCGAAAGTCACCGCGATTCTGGCACGGGAAAAAATCAATATCAGGGCCATCACCATAGCAAGTTCCGAAGCATTCGGCGTCATCAATATTCTGGCCGACGATCCTGAAAAAGCTCACAAAGCGCTGGGCGCCGCCGGTCTGACGGTGAGCCTTAAGCCGGTCATAGCCGTGGTGATCCCCGATAAACCGGGAGGATTGGATAAGCTGATTCAGCTTCTGGCGGAAGAGGGCGTCAATGTGGAAAATGCCTATGGATTTGTACTCGAGAGCTGGGAAAAGGCGGTGTTTGTCATTGAAGTCGATCAGCTTGAAAAGACGCAGAAGGCGCTGAAGGATTCCCGGTTCGAGACCCTTGACGCGGCGGCTCTGGCGGCCATAGAGCCCTTTCATTACATGAAATATTAGGAGAAGATTCATGACACACGAAGATGCCGGTCACTATGCGGCAAAGCACCCGAAGGGGGCGAAGGTGAGTGAAGCGCTTCTGGAGGCGGTGAAAGAAACTGCATCTCAGGGAAAAATCAGCTGTGCCCAGGCATTCAAGATTGTGCGCACCCGTGAAGTGGAACCGTTGGAGGTGGGCATGGCGGTGGATATACTGGAAATAAAACTTGAAAAATGTCAATTGGGGCTGTTCGGCTATGGCGCCCGGAAGCGAATCGTCGAACCGGCTGCGCAGATTGATGAACCGATCAGAAAGGCGATAGAGGAATCCCTTGTCAACGGGCGCCTGAGTTGCGCCGCCTGCTGGGATATTGCTGCACGGTTCGGATGCCCGAAAATGGACGTGGCTGCCCTGTGCCAGGCGCTTTCCATTAAAATATCCCCCTGTCAGCTCGGCTCATTCTGATACGCAATGCGGCTGCCCGCAGCATGGCGCCCGGGCGCCGCCTGCTCCCGCATGCCGGGAGAATATTTGGTACCCGAATAAAAAAATAATAAAATGAAGGACGGTTTTTGAATGATGGCTAAAATGCACTATGTAATGGAAGAAGGTATTGCAAAGATCACCCTGGACGACGGTAAAATGAACGTAATGAACTGGGAGTTTTTTCAAGAGCTGAATAATGCGCTGGACCGTACATTGTCCGATAAGGCTAATGTCTTGATATTTACGGGCCGTCCCGGTGTGTTTTCCGCGGGACTCGATCTCAAGCTTCTTCCTACACAGTCGCTCGTGGAGCAGTTGAAATTTCAGAGAACCTTTGCGCAAACAATGCTGAGGGTCTATTTGTTTCCCCGACCCACCATTGCGGCCTATGGGGGGCATGCCATCGCAGGGGGCGCTATTTTATCCTATGCCTGTGATCGTTTTATGGCACTTGACGGCCCCTATACAATTCAGATCAACGAGGTGGCGAATAAAATGGCCTTGCCTAGCTGGATATCGGCGATTTGCCGTTCATCAATCCCTCCTCGTTACTGGAAGGAGGCGCTGCTTCACGCACGGGCCTACAGCCCCCGTGAGGCCTTCGAATGCGGGATTGTCGACGATCTGATACCGAATGGGGATGATGTTCTTGAATCTGCCCGAAGGGCGGCAAAGAGACTGTTCAAACTTGATGGGCCTGCCTACGGTGCAACGAAAAAATATATGCGGCAGGAAGAAGCGCTGCATGTGATGGAGATATTTGACAAGGAACTGGTGGAGTGGCTTTTGGCGGAAAAGGAGTAAAGTGATGAAGCTGACAATCCTGTACGATAATACCTCATTGAGAAATGATCTGACCGCCGACTGGGGATTTGCCTGTCTCATTGAAAAAGAAGACAAGCAAATCCTTTTCGATACCGGCGCCAAGGGAGAAATTCTTCTTTCGAACATGGAACTGCTGGGCGTCAGCCCCGATTCGATAGACGATGTGATCGTTTCTCATAACCACTGGGATCATGTGGGAGGGTTGCCCGATTTTCTCAGCCGGAACGATGATGTCAGGCTGTTTGTGCCCCCCTCGTTCGATATTTCTTCCTCTCTTGCACGAGAGGTGGTAGTGGTAGAGGCCCCCATGGAACCAGCCGACGGCGTCTATCTTACGGGCGAATTATGTGGCATCGAACAGGCGCTGTTTCTAAAAACGCAAAAAGGATTTGCCACGGTTGTGGGGTGTTCCCACCCGGGTATAAAAGTGATTCTTGAAGCGGTCGCCCCCGTGGGCCGGACATCGGCGCTCATAGGAGGATTTCATGGATTCGAAGAATTCACGCTGCTCGAGGGAATCGATCTGATTTGTCCCACGCACTGTACGCAGCACAAGGAAGAAATAGCCCGGCGATATCCTGAAGCCTTCAGAGCGGGAGGTGTGGGTCAGGTATTCGAAATTCCCTGACCCCAACTCAGTGATCAGGGAGCACGAGGTAGGGGATGTGCCGGAGGCGCTTTTGACGGACCCGTAAAATGCTTTATCATGGGGAGCTTTTTATGCAGTCGTCGCTTTGAACATTTCGCAAGGGGGATGCCGTGCTTTCTCAGCTGAAGATTCTCGATTTTTCGACACTTCTTCCCGGTCCTTTCGCCACCATGGTCCTGGCTGATCTCGGTGCCGAGGTCCTGCGTATCGAATCGCCTTCGCGCATCGATCTGAATCGCATCAATCCGCCCTTTGTGGATGAAAAGGGAACCACATCTTTCTCCCATGCATACCTGAACCGCAATAAACGATCCCTTGCGTTGGATCTCAAGGACAGAAAAGGCATCGAAATAATCGAGCGACTTATAGACACATACGATATCGTGCTGGAGCAGTTTCGTCCCGGTGTGATGGACCGTCTGGGACTTTCCTACGAACATCTTTCCTCAATCAACCCCTCGCTCATCTACTGTTCACTCACCGGCTACGGCCAGTCCGGACCATGGGCCGAACGGGTGGGACACGATATTAATTATCTTTCTCTTGCAGGTATAATGTCCTATTCCGGCAGGAAAGAGCAGGGACCCGGTCTCATGGGGATACAGGTCGCCGATGTGGGTTCGGGGTCGAATAACACTGTCATGGCGATACTTGCCGCCGTTATTTATCGAATGACCAGCGGAAAAGGGCAGCATATTGATGTCGCCATGGTCGATGGGTTGTTCCCCTACCATGCGGTTGCCGCGCTGAGGGAATTGTACGATGCACAGGAATGCTCATACGAAACGGAAGTGCTCAATGGCGGATCGCTCTATGATTTTTATGAAACCGCCGACGGACGGTATATTGCCTTCGGCGGCCTGGAACCGCAGTTCTTTGAGGCTTTTTGCACGGTGCTGGGACTTGACGATATGGTGGAAGGCTCAGTGCTTCAGTTCGAATGTCTGCAACAATCGAAACAGCGCATCGGGGAAATAATCCGCACCCGCACTATGGAAGAGTGGATCGACATGTTTTCGGGTATTGACGGCTGTGTAGAACCGGTGCTTACCTTCAGGGAAGCGGTTGCTACGGATCATGCGATGAGTCGTGAAATCGTGGTGCAGGTACCCGGACCGAACGGGAAAAAAATTCCTCAAATCGCCCATCCGGTAAAATATTCTTCCTATGTGCCGCAGTATCGAAAATCGGGAGGCGCCGTGGGTGAAGATACCAGGGAGATTCTTCGTTCTTTCGGATATGATGATGCTGCCATCGATGCTTTGAAAGCAAAGGGGCTCTTTGGCGATGTCCCGGTATGAAGAGCGAAGTAGGGAAAGTGATAAAGTATGAAAAGTAGGAAAGGTTGAAAAGTAAGAAAAGTTAAAAAGCAGGAAGAGTAGCGTCAACGGGCAAAAGTCAAGAGGCGGCATTTCTTGATCGGCGGATTAAACTGGTGTACAGTAAAAAAACTCGGCGCGTGCCGGCGCCGAAGAGTTGATGAACGATGCGGGAAGGAATAAAAAGCAATCATGTATAGTTTGGGAATAATATTGTCAGCTTTCTTTGGTGTGCTCCTCTATTTTATTGCGCAAAAAAGAGGTCTGAATAAAATATTCTGGATGTTCATGGGATTCATCTTCGGTATATTTGCCGTTCCCTTTGTATTCTTTGCAAAACCCCGCCCACGCATGGAAAGGGCGCCTGAAAGTGGCTATGAGGGCGGTGGAAGTATTTCCGAAGCGCAGTTTCCCGATGAAGATGAAGGGCCGGTGGGTGATAGAAAGGATTTTTGAAGCAGTGTTTCGCGTAGATAATGGCATAATCTTTGAAGGGCATGGAGAGAGAACACTGCATGCAAGGGGATGTTCCTATGAAAATTCCTAGAGAGAACAGCGTCGATTTGCTGATGTCGATAATGGGAAGACATGAAGGAAAGGCTGTCAGGGCGGCTAAAACAGAAGGGAGCGGATTCAGTGTGGTACTGGAAGGCGCCCTTCACTCGAGGCGAAAAGAGATGGCCGGTTCATTGGGCCATTCCTCAATGATGCAGATGGTCGCCGTTATTCAACGTCAGATTGACGACCATTTTTCCTATCTTTTCCGACGGGCCTGCGGAAAGATTTCCCTGTCGTCAGGTGAAATGTCGCTACATATCGATCCACCGCAGGGGACTGTTTCGTCAAAAAATCAACAGGCGGCGTCAATTGAACCTGAGCCCGTCGCGGCAAAAGAGTCCAAGGCAGATATAGACGGTATAATCGCAGAGGCATCGACTAAATTCGAGGTGGAAGAAAATTTAGTCAAGGCTGTTATCAAGACGGAGAGTGATTTTCAGGTGAACAGCATCTCTTCCAAGGGCGCCATGGGTTTGATGCAGCTCATGCCGGGGACGGCACATGACATGGGCGTCAAAGATCCCTATGATCCGAGGGATAATGTGATGGGAGGCGTGAAGTATCTGAAAATGCTTTTAGACCGCTATGATGGCAACGTGGATCGGGCGCTGGCCGCCTATAACTGGGGAATGGGAAACCTTCAGAGAAGCACAGGTGGAATGCCTGAAGAAACGAGAAACTATATCGCGAAAGTGAAAGAACATTACCACACGTTGAATGTAGTAAAAGTATAGGCGCATGTGCATAAAAAAATGAATAAGGAGGCTTACTATGGTGGACATCGAACTGTGCAGGCAGCTGGCGGAAGGCATTGGTGCGGGAGAGTCTCCCCTCATGCCCAAGATATTCCAGGTATTGATTACCGAGGACGAAGCCAGGGTGATGCTTGCGGCGGCCAAGCCGACAGAGGTAAAGGAATTAGCCGAAAAAACGGGGCTGTCCGAAGAGAGTATTGAGGCTATGATGCAATCGCTTTTTGATCGCGGGCTGATCTTTAAAAGAAAAGGCGATGTCATGAAATATTATCGCGTAAAAAGCGTGCCTCAGATGCATGATTCCACGGTTCTGACCCCCGGTATAGCGCAGGAAGTCCTCGATCTATGGAAGGCGTACATGAAGACTGAATGGCCGGAGTACGGACAGAAAATAATGGACTTTCTCCCCGGTTCGCTCATGAGAGTGATACCGGTCAACGAGGCAATCGAACCTGAATCGCAGATACTTGCCTATGAAGACGTGATGAAAATAATCGAAGGCGCCGATGTCATGAGCGTTACCAAGTGTTCCTGCCGCGTAATAGACGGCGCATGCGGAAAACCGTTGGAAGTGTGCATGCAGGTGGGCCGGGCGGCGGAATACAACATTGAAAGAGGAACAGGCAGAGCCATCAATAAAGAAGAGGCCATCGCCATATTGAAGCTTTCGGAGGAAGAAGGCCTCGTCCATGTTGCCGATAACCGTCAGGTGGTGGGCCATGTAATCTGCAATTGCTGCAGTGACTGCTGTCTGAACTGGGACGTCATGAAGGGTCCCAAAAAATGGGTTGCGCCGAGTCGCTTCGAGGCTGTGGTGGACGGTGATTTGTGTACCGGATGTGAAACCTGTCTTGATCGATGTTTCTTCGATGCCATCTCTTTAAACGATGAGGATATCGCCGTAATTGATTCGGAAAAATGTCTCGGGTGTGGTGTCTGTACCGTTACCTGTCCCACCGAGGCCATTACCCTCAAGGAGGTGCGTCCCGCCGATTTTGTCCCTGCCTAAAGGGAATAGTAACGGTGAGGGGCGGGGATATTCCTGCCCTTCATCGTTGCATGAAACGATGAAGGGGGACAACGGGTTGGATGCACCGGGTATGTATCATGAAAGGGGGGAGTGTGTATGCCGCAGCCGCTTGTTCTGACAGCCTTTTTTTCCGCCGCGCTGTGCATACTTTTTCTTATCTCAGGCATTATTTCCGCCAAAAAACACCGCTATATGGGAAGTATCGCCTCTCTGCTGCTGTCGCTTCTCATGCTCTCCCTGGCGCTTTTCTTCGCGGTAACCACCACGGCAATTCAGGGATACCGGGCCTTGACCTATGAAGAACTTGCCGCCGAGATAAAAACCGAGCCCTTGAAAGACAAGAGGTTTATTGCCCATGTGCGATTTTTTGACGGCAGAATAGAAACATTTGAACTTGCCGGCGATGAACTTTACATCGACGCGCATATTCTCAAGTGGAAACCCATTGCAAACGTCTTCGGTCTTCACACCGTCTATGAGCTTGATCGTATTGCAGGACGATACCGCAGCATAGAAGATGAGAAATGGAAACTACGGACAGTCCACAGGCTATCCAGAGACAAACCCGTCAATATGTTCGACCTGCGCCGCCGTTATACTTTCCTTAAACCGATTCTTGACGCCGAATACGGCTCCGCCACCTTTGTCAACGCTCACGAGGGGGGGGAATTCGAAATCCGCGTGTCCTCAAGCGGCCTTCTTGTGCGGACTTCGGGAAAGTAACAGTCTTTCTGGTCTATTTTGTCTATTTGGTCTTTCTGGTCTATTTGGCCCCGGTGAAATAGGCTTCGCATTTCACGGGGTAAATCTGTCTGGTCTGTTTGGTCCGGTGAAATAGGCTTCGCCTTTCACGGGGTAAATCTGTCTGGTCTATTTGGTCTGTGCGTCTCCGTTAAATAGGTGCTGCATTTCGCGAAAAAATTTGCCCGGGTCCGTTGGTCGGACGGGTGAAACTCTATTTGCCGGTTCGCTATTCACCATATTGCAGCTATTTGACTTCTCCCTCCAGTGTGATCGCCCGTTTGAGAATTTTCCCCGTCGATGTCTTGGGCAGTTCATCAAGAATTTTGATGATGCGGGGATATTTATAGGGCGCCACGCGCTCCCTGACGAATGCGCGCAATTCATCGGCCGTCGTTGTCGATCCGGAGCGAAGCGCCACAACGGCCGCCACTTCTTCGCCCAGATCGATATTGGGTACGCCGATGATGGCGGCTTCCACGACATCGCCATGGGTGTAGAGCACTTCCTCGATCTCCCGGGGGTAGATATTGTAGCCGCCTCTGATGATCATCTCCTTTTTGCGATCCACGATATAGATATAGCCCTCTTCATCCATGCGGGCCAGATCTCCCGTGTGGAGCCATCCTCCACGCAGTGTTTCCTCCGTTGCTGCCGGCTGATGCAGATATTCTCTCATCACGCCGGGACCCTGTATCAAAAGCTCTCCCACTTCGCCTGCGGGCAGGTCTCGGTCGCTCTCGTCGACAATGCGGGCCCTGAAGGGAGGGATGGGCAGGCCGATCGATCCCGGTTTCGTCGTTCTTCCGAAAGGGTTTTCCACGCAGGTGGGTGCACATTCGGTAAGGCCGTAGCTTTCATAAATCGTTGCGTGGAAGGCCTTTTCAAAGCGATGGAGTATTTCAACGGGCAATGAGGCGCCGCCGGAAATGCAGAAACGGAGTCCCGATCGTCGAGGCGGTCTGACCGCCGCCAGCTCCACCAGGCGGTTCACCATGGTAGGCACGGCATAAAGGATGCAACTGTCCTCCTCCTCGATTGCGGCATACACCTCGTCGGCATCGAATCGGGACCACATGCGAATGGTCAGGCCGAGATAGATGGATATGTTGAGGGAGTGTGTCTGTCCGTAGCAATGAAAAAGAGGGAGCACGCTGAAGACCACGTCCTTTGGTTCCGTATACCGCACTGCGGCGACTGCCTTGGCGTCGCTCATCAGATTGTGGTGGGTCAGGACGGCGCCCTTGGGCAGCCCCGTCGTTCCACTGGTGTACATGATGATCCAGGGATCGTCCGGTTCGGTGGACCAGGTTTCAAATGACGCCCCCTCTATAAAACAGTCATTAAAGGCAATGAATCCTTCATATTTTTCTTTTCCGTCGGCAACGCGGACCGTTATGGCCGGAAGCGTGTCGAGCACAGGCCCGGCCTCCGCAAGATAGTCGCTGTGTCCTACAAAGGCGGTGGCGCCGGAATCCCGGAATATATGAGCAAGTTCCCTCTGCCTGTAGACAGGGTTTACAGGCACAACGGCTGCCCCGACCTTTGCGATGGCATAGTAGGCAATAGGCCAGTTCGGCGTATCGGGCATCATGAGAATGCAAAAATCGCCCGCCTTCAGTCCGAGACCGTGAAGACCTGCGGCACACTCATCAACCAATTGATTGAGTGCGGAGTAGGTGATGGTGCGGTCTTTGAAGCGGATTGCGGGATGATCCGGGACTCGGGCGGCGCTCGTGGTAAGAAAATCAGCAATATTCATCGTTTCCTCCTTGTTGTGCCATGGGTTTTTATACTCCCAGATATTCTTTCATGATCGCGGGGTTGTCTTTCAATTCCGACATGGGGCCGCTCCAGCAGACATGGCCTTTCTCCAGAATATAGGCGCGGTCCGAGACCTTTTGCGCAAAACTCGAGTTTTGCTCCGACAGCAGCATGGTCATACCCTCGCGTTTCAGCATGAGAAGTTGTTCCTCTATAACCCTTACCATCAGTGGAGAGAGTCCCTCCGATGGTTCATCAAGAAGCAGCAGGACCGGATTTCCCATAAGGGTGCGCGCAATGGTCAGCATTTGCTGCTCCCCGCCGGAGAGGGTGCCACCCATTTGATTTTGACGCTCCTGAAGTCGGGGGAAAATCCCGTATATCTTTTCAACCGTCCATGTCATTGAGGAAGTTCTTTTTTGTATTGCGATCCTGAGATTCTCCAGTACCGTCAGGTCGGGGAAAATGAGACGGTCTTCAGGGACAAAGCCCACACCCTGACGTGCAATTTCGTAGGGCTGTCTCCCTCCGATCTCTTTTCCGTGAAATTTTATGCTTCCCCTGCGGGGAGGGGTCAGTCCCATAATGCTTCGCAGGGTTGTCGACTTCCCCACACCGTTTCTTCCGAGGATGCATACCGTTTCTCCTTCATTTACATCCAGGGAGACATCAAAAAGGATATGACTCAAATCATAGTAGGAGTTGATATTTTTTACCTCAAGCAACATGAGTTTCTTCCTCTCCCAGATAGATTCTTTGTACTTCTGCATCGGCCTTCACTTCATCGGGCGTTCCTTCGCAGATGATTCTTCCCTGGTGCAGGACTTTTATCTTGTTGGAAAGTCCGAACACCACATTCATGTCGTGCTCGACAAATATGAGGGCGATCTTGCGCTCGCTCACCAGTTCCTTGATAAGATCGGCCGTTTCTTCGGTTTCTCTGGGGCTCATTGCCGCTGTCGGCTCGTCCAGGAGGAGAAGATCCGGTTTTGTCGCAAGAGCGATGCCGATTTCCAGCCGCTTTTGATCGCCGTGGGCGAGCAGCCCTCCCTTGGTGGTTCTTTTTGAGTACAATCCCACATCCTCAAGGATTTCCTCCGTTTCACTTCGCACCAGCTTTTTGGCCGATGAAAAGAGCTGATGGTTGATACGATAGGTGGAAAAGAGGGCAATTTGAACATTTTCAAAGGTAGTAAGCCGGGGAAAGATATTGAGCCGCTGAAAGGAGCGCCCCATGCCGGAACGAGAGATTTCATAGGGGGGCAGGTAGGTGATATCGCGGCCCTTGAAAAATATTCTTCCATGGTCAGGATGGATATGGCCGGTAAGAAGATTGAAGAGCGTGGTTTTCCCTGCGCCGTTGGGTCCGATAATGGCGAGAAGCTCCTCTTCCTCCACATGAAAACTCACCCCGTCGGTTGCCAAAAGTCCCCCGAATGATTTCGATATTCCTTCTACATTCAGTATCATTCCGCCACCTCTCTTGCATCCTTGTCGCTCTGTGGTGATAAGTAGAGCTTTTCTGAGACGAAGCCCGCGATGCCGTTTCTCATGAAGAGCACCAGAAACACCACGATCATTCCTAAAAAGAGCATCCAGTACATGGTATGGACGGCAATGATTTTACTTAAAAGAATATAAATGACCGATCCTACAATCGGTCCGACGAAGGTGTAGATCCCGCCGAGAAGGCAGACGATCAGCATATCCGTGGATTTTATCCAGTATGCGTAGTCGGGGAATACACTGCCGCTGAACACGCCGTACAGTGATCCCGCAATGCCGAGAAAGACGCTCGAGATAACGAAGGCGGCGAGTTGATACCGTTTTACATTGGCGCCTATGAACTCGACCCGATTCGGATTTTCCCGTATGGCCTGCAGGGTTTTCCCGAAGGGGGAATTGATAATTCTCCACAGGACGAACAGTGCGATAAGGACGATGAGAAGGCTGAAGTAATAGGAATTTCTTATGGGGAAAAGAATGTCCGGCGTGGGGAGTCCTACAATGCCGTTGTCGCCTCCGGTAAAGCCATACCATTCAAAAATAATCGTCCAGATGATCTGGGCAAAGGCGAGTGTCAGTAGTGCAAAATACACAGCCGATCGGCGCACGCAAAACCAGCCCACTATGCATCCGACTGCCCCGGCGAGCACCGGTCCGGCAATGAGGGATATGATAAAGGGCGCCGAAGTTTTTGTCATGACCAGTGCCGTTCCGTACGCGCCGACGGCGTAAAGCCCCGCCGGGCCGAAGGAGACCATGCCGGCATACCCCAGCATAAGGTTGAGGGCGCAGGCCGCAAGCGACATGATAATAATTTCCGTGGCAATGCTTGTCCAGCTGTCGCTCAGCATGAAGGGCAGCATAGAGAGGAGAATCACGCATGCCACAATCCACCACAGCGGTCGTGAAAATAATTTTTGGAAAAAGTGCATCATAGACGATATCCTTTACCTACTCCGGCTTGCCCATGAGACCCCAGGGGCGAAATGTAAGGATGATGATCATCAGTATAAATCCGAATGCGACGGCCAGGCGCGGTATGATGTAAATGCCGAAGGCGTTCAGCAGACCCAGAATTATCGCGCCTATGAAGGCCCCGGAAAGACTTCCCAGGCCACCGATGACGACAATGATGAAACAGTCGATGATGACGGCCATATCCGTGCCGAGAGCGACCACGGACATGGGGGGCATGAGTGTGCCTGCAAGACCGGCAAGCCAGCAGCCGAGCATAAAGACCCCCGTATACACCTTCGGGACATTGATGCCCAGGGCATTGGCCATTTCACGATTGAAGGTGACGGCGCGTATAATGCTTCCCAGTCCGGTGTAACGTATGAGAACGCTCAGCCCGACAAAGACGACGATGCCGCAGCCTATGAGGAAAAAGTTGTACAGGGGGAACGACATGCCGAAGATGAAAACCTTGCCGTCTAAGGGCCAGGGGACCGATACGGTATGATAGCCGACACCCCATATAAGCTTGCACAGTTCCCCGAAAATGAGAATAAGGCCGAAGGTGAGGATGTACTGGTAGAGCATTTCCTCGGCATAGATGCGCCGAAGAAGCGCCACCTCGATAATGCCGCCTATCAAGGCCGTCAAGACAGGTGCCACAAGCAGGGCGAGCCAGAATGCGCCGTTTCCCATCACGCCGGACAGGGTGGATGTCAACCAGTAACAGAGGAATCCCCCCACCATATAAATCGTGCCGTGCGCGAGATTCAATACCTTGAGTGTGCCGAAAATAATGGATAAGCCCGCGGCGATGAGGAAGAGAACCATTCCCACGCTCAGACCGCTCAATGCCTGTCCCGCCATCGCTTCAACAGTCACCGGGATGCTCCTTTCTGCCGAATGCCGGGCGAAACTGGGTGGTAAAGGCCACATCGCCCGGCATTCCGAAGTAAACGAAAAAGATACTTACTTTCCCCTTATTTTTTTTATCTGATCGATGGTATGGTAACCTTCCTCCCCGATCATTTTTGTATCGGTAATGTGGGGGAAGGTCAGATCGTCGGTGAAATCGATAATGCCGTACCAGTTGGGCATCATCGCCTGATGATCAAAGGCCCGGATCGGTATTTTGCCTACAAATGTATCCAGTGTCATCCCTTCGAGGGCGTCAACGATTTTTTCCGTGTCAACGGCGCCGACCTTTTCGATCGCCGCCTTGAGGGCATATACAATGAAATACTGATTCATTGCGCCGTAGGACGGCCAGTAGCCCACCCTCTTGTAATGTTCTTTTACAAAGGCCTTACTTTTGGGATTGTCGATCGCCCAGAAGGGATAACGGCAGGTTGCCAGAGCCCCCTTGGGATAGGGTTCGCCCTTCTTGACGCCGCTCCATGTTTCAACGTCGCCGGCGCATGATTGAAGTGCATGCATCTTGTCGTAAAGACCGAAGGCATAGGCCTGCTTCGTGAAGGCAAGTTCACCGCCCCCGTAGATACAGGCAAGGAAAAAGGCGTCGGCGCCCGAATTGGCTATTTTTGTGATATAGGCGGTAAAATCCGTGGTGCCGAGGGGCGCCCAGAGTTCATCTATGATCTTGGCATCAGGAACGAGCTCCAGATATTTTTCCTTGAAGGCCTTCAGGGTGTTATGTCCTGTTTCGTAATCGAAACCAAGGCTGACGATTTTTTTGTCTTTCCAGCTTCGGGCCAGCGCCAATGCCGGGGCGTATCCCCAATAGGGAACGGCGTTGGTATCAATGCGAAATACATAGCGATGCCATTTTTCCTCGGTAAGGGAGGATGATTGAGCTATGTTGATAAGGAATATTTTTTTTGCCCGCATGCAATAGTTTGAAATTGCAAGGGCGACGGCGCTGCTTATGGTGCCGGATAGAAAGTCGACCTTCTGGCTTAATATTAAATCCTTCGCCTCTCGCAGCCCCGTTTCGGGATTGAGCTTGTCGTCACGGTTAATCTGCTTTACCGGCCGTCCCAATATGCCCCCGGCGGCATTGATTTCATCAATGGCGATTTCACCGCCCGTGGCGGAGCTGATGCCGTACATGGACATGGCGCCGCTCATGCTGTGAATATGCCCCAGCAATATCGGATCTTTTTCCCCGCAAAGGGCAGGCGTTGCCGCCAGGCAGGTTAACAGGCACATGATACCGACAAGAACGCCGACGTTTCGAACAGTCCTTTTCACTTTCATGGTTCCCCCTTTTTTTGAAATTTGAGCCTATCCCGCTCGTCGAGATATCTGCTCGTTAATGAAAGGAAGCGTGTCTATCGTTCGCTTCTCTCTTAACCGGCACAAAAGGCGCTTCATTTGTAGTTTTGACACAGAAGCACCTGAACAATCGCGGCGATATTCGAAAGAGCCTGCAGAGTATCGGTGGCGCGTGAAAAGGAGGATGTAGTTCATTCAGCAGCGGTGGATCAGCGTAACATGCAATGTACTACATGCACCGTTTCTTTCAGGCTTCGCATATCTTTCCTGCCGCCAGGAAATGCGCAGGCGCATGTCGTTCCCCTGTACGCTTTTGTATGTATATCCTTTATTGCTTCCACAGACGATGGATAACATGATGACAGCTGCGGTGTCAGACCTTTGCACAGTTCCTTTTTCTGTCATTCCGGGCTTGACCCGGAATCCAGAAAGTGCGTGAAAAAACTGGATGCCCCCGGACTTGATCCGGGATCTACTGGTATGACGAAACTGACGATTTTATGAGATTCTGCAAAGGTCTTTGTCAGGAACGGCCGCCGTCATCTCCCTCTATATCATCACATCAAATGCAGAATTACTATATCGTCATGAAAAAGGAACAGTCAAGAACTATTTCTTCAGTTGCTGGCGTTCTGGGGCATGGAGGCGTGGCCGGCTCGGACCGGTGTTTCGATCACGCAGCGTCTCGTAAAGCTGTCCCGGTAAACTCGCACGTTGCGCTCGAACAGCGTAACGGAAAGACAGAATCTCGCGCAGAGGCGCAGAGGCGCTGAGGACAAGAAGAGATAAAATTCTTTTCTCTGCCTCTTGGCGTCTCTGCGGGAAAACATGAACCTGTTACTGAGAAGCTCCTCATGCCCCTGCATCGGAAACCGCATTGAGCTGCGCATCACTTACTGAGAACGGGGTAGTCAGAAGTGAATCAGCGCATGAGGGCGCCGCCCGCCACTATGCGGTTTACCTGGTTGGTTCCTTCATAAATCTGAGTAAGTTTGGCATCGCGCATGAGTTTTTCAACCATGAATTCTTTTGTGTATCCGTAGCCTCCATGAATCTGAACCGCATCGGTGGTCACGCGCATGGCGGTATCACAGGCAAAGAATTTTGCCTGCGCCGCCTCTCTTGAAAAGGGGAGTTCATGGTCGGCCTTCGATGCGGCGTACCATGTGAGAAGCCGTGACGCCTCGACAGCGGCAGCCATGTCGGCCAGCATAAAATTGAGTGCCTGAAAGGTTCCGACTGGTCTGCCGAATTGTTTACGCTCTTTTGCATAGGCCAGTGCGGCTTCAAAAGCGGCCCGGGCAATGCCCAGTCCCGTTGTTGCGATGTTGACGCGGCCTTCATCAAGGGTCTTCATGGCGATTTTGAAGCCGTCCCCCTCTCCGCCAAGCACATTTTCGACAGGAACGACCACGTCATCAAGATTAACTTCCGCCACATTGAGTGCCCGCATGCCCATCTTATCTTCTACTTTGCCGATGGAAAGGCCGGGGGATTTACGGGAAACTACAAAGGCGGTGATTCCCTTTGTTCCCTTCGAGGAATCTACGGTGGCGAATATGGTGTAGAGCGATGCGTAGCTTGCGTTAGTGATAAAGCATTTCTGTCCGTTTAACAGGTAACTGTCTCCCTGGCGAACCGCTTTGGTTCTTACCCCGGCCGCATCAGAGCCGGCTTCTCGCTCGGTCAAGCCGAAAGAGGCCGTTTCCCCGGCATCGCAGAGAGGGACAAGAAAGCGACGCTTCTGCTCGTCCGATCCGCCTACCAGAATAGGCCCACAGGCCAGAGAATTTATGCCTATCATGCCGCCTATGCCCGCGCAACCGGCAAGAATTTCCTCATTCATGAGCGATGCTTCCAGCTGGCCCATGCCGTGTCCGCCATATTCCCTCGGCGTGGTCATGTTCATCAGCCCTGCGGCGTGTGCCCTTTTTACAATTTCATCGGGAACGAAGGGTTCCTTGTCGTATTTGAGCGCCACGGGAATGATTTCCTTTTTTGCAAAATTGCGGGCCAGTTCCTGCAGCGCTCTTTGTTCTTCCGTCAGAGTAAAGTCGATCATTGATGAGATCCTTTCTGTTCTGCTGTTCCATGGGAGAATTACATACAGTCATTTTATGACCGGTACGCCTTGCCACCTTACAGGGCTTAGTAATGTAGAAAGATGAAGATGTCAAGTATCTTGGCCCTCCGATAAAATAGGGTTGCATTTTGAACCGGTATATTAGAGAATATCGTCGCGCAAGGCGGCCAGACGAGAAGGCCTGCTGCCGGCGACGCAACCCTGTACCGATATAATCGGCATCATCACGGCACCATCATTTGTAGCCAGTATCACTTCTCCGCTTCCGAAACCTTCCCCGAATCAGAACACCCTATTCTGCCACGTTGCCCTTTTGCCTCCCTTTAAGGGGGTATGAAACGCAGCAGCCCGCAATGAAGGGATGCGGAGTAGACCGCACTCCTGCATTTGTCTCATCCTTTGCCGTCTTTGTGCAGTGAGCGCCCATAACCCATCAAATACTGTTGTGAAAAAGGAGAGGCAAATGAAACAAGCGATCAAAAAGGCAGTGACAATTCTGGCTGTTCTGGTTTTTGCGGCAACGTGCGTTCCCTTCGTACAGGCTGCAGATGCAGCGAAAATAAATATTAATATGGCTTCAGCGGAAGAGCTCGTCGCGCTTAAGCACGTGGGTGCCAAGCTGGCACAGCGCATTGTGCAGTACAGAGAAGAAAACGGCCCCTTTAAGACTCCGGAGGACATCACAAAAGTGCCCGGAGTGGGATCGAAGGTGCTGCAGTTGAATAAAGATGTGATCATAGTAGAGTAACCATCAGGCAATAGAGAGCACAGACGGGTTATGGGCTCTTTTCACCGAACAGGTCGAGACCTGCATAATTTCCTTTATTGTCATTCCGGGCGTGACCCGGAATCCAGAACGTGCGTGAAAAAACTGGATACCTCCCGGACTTGATTCGGGATCTTCCGGTATGACGAAATTGATGATTTTATGAGATTGTGCACAGGTCTCAGGTCTCCCTGCGCGCGGGATGTCGCGCACATGGATCAGGCAACGTCCCTGTTATCTATCGGTCGCCATTTCCGGTCATATATTCAGGATGAAGGGTTTTTTTCACCATGCGCGATGGTGGTTTTGCCGGCGCTCGAAAGCCGAATGTATATTCGAGAAACTGAGTGATAATACGAAGAGTGGCGCCCCACAGTATTTCCTCAACATCGTCCTCATCCCGACAGATAAAGCAGGGCGATTCGAAATAAGATTCTTCTCCTCCTGTGTTGCTGTGTATGCAATAGATGCCGTAGTTGTCGGCATTGAAAAACGCATGAAGGGGAATTTCGATAACCTTGTCGACTTCCGCATTGGGGCGAAATTTCCATGGCCGCTTCACCTCGCCGACGAGAGGGAAAATTGTGCGCGTAAAAAGGATCAGGTTCTGAGTGGGAAGCGCGCCGAGAAAGTCGACATTGAAGGGATTTAAATGAATTTCTTCCCATGATTCCCGCAGGGCGTTGGCAAAAAAAAGTGCAACGGTCGAAAATTCACGGGCCCCTTTTTTCTTCACATGCCGTCGAGCCTTTCCCCTGAGTGCGGGAGGAAATCCCAGGAGAAGGAGAGATTTCAGAAAGCCGTCAATACGGGGGCTCAGCATGCCGCCGGGGGCGCTTATGTCCCCTCCCTGTGTGACGGCGGTAGATCGTTTGATCAATTGCAGCACAAATTCATCGTTTCTGTTTCTGCCTTCACCGGCAGGCTTGAAATACAGCGGAAGGAGCACCGCCGCCGCACGCCATCGCGTTCCCTTGAGATTTTGATCCTTGATAGTGTCGAGGCAGTGCCGGTAATTCACCGATGCCTGTCCCATCGTGGTACGTATCCTGTCAAGGACGCGTGCTTTATCATCGAGAAGGGGATAACTCATTTGGATAATCCTGTTGCCCTTTTCTTATAATGTGTTCTGTGCCCCTGCAGCTATCTTTCGAAGTTTTTTTTCTATCTCTGCGATCGCGGTGACGCCCACAATGGTGTCGACATGGATCCCGTCCCTGAAAAGCAGATAGGTGGGTGTTCTTTCGACCGCATAGTGCGACGCAATTTCGGCGTGTTTCCTGATGTCCAAACGAACCAGCCTTACATTGCCCAGATATCTGGGCGCCAGTTTTTTCAGCACCGGCATTGCCTTGCGGCACAAAACACAGTCAGGCGTATAGCAGCAAAGGAGCACGAGACCGCTTTGTTTCAGCACATCTTCTTCGAAACTTTCCGATGAGACATCGAGTACATAATCATCGTAAAGCTGTGACCCGCAGTTTCCACAGAGGGGAAGATCGTACAGCCGGTCTTCAGGAATTCGATTCAGTTTGTGGCAGGTGAGGCATTGTATGAACAGCTCGTCCAGAGAGGCGCCGCACCTGCCGCAACGGGGCGAATCATTGAGATGATTTTCCGGTATTCTGTTTTTCTGACCGCACTTGAGACACCGCACTATCAACTCATTTGTGTTCATGCCCTGCAACCTTCCCGCTTCACACCGCAGGCGCCGGTGAGACGGCGCCTGCGTGGGTGTTTTCATACTTCCCGTGGAAGCGACATCCGTATGGTGCCTCCGCGTCCCAGAATATCATGAAGATGCACATATCCTTCCAGATAGCCCTTTTCGTCGATCACGACCAATGTGGTGATTTCGTGCCGCTGCATTGTTTCCACGGCCTCCGCAAGCGAGGAGGATGATGAGATGGTGCGGGGCGAAGTGGTCATGAAATCGTCCACCCTTTTTCCATTCAGGTCGATGCCTTTTCTGATCGATCGTCGCAGGTCTCCATCGGTAAGAATGCCCAGTAACAGGTTGTCGCTGGCGGTGATGAGGACAAAGCCGAAGTTCTTTTCATCCATTACCTGTACGGCCTCGGCGATGAGTGTTCCTGAAATTACCTTTGGTATAGCCCCCCCGGTGATCATCGCCTCTCTGACCTGTGCGAGCAGTCTGAGTCCCAAATTTCCCCCGGGATGAAATTTATAAAAATCTTCCTCGGTAAATTTCTTCTTTTTAACAAGGGCGACCGCAAGGGCATCGCCCATTGCCAATGTTGCCGTCGAACTTGATGTGGGCGCCAGGCCGAAAGGACAGGCCTCTCTGACCACCCCTACATCTAGGCAGGCATCGCTGGACCGTGCAAGCGTCGACGACCGGTTTCCCGTAAATGCTATGAGGGGGACCCCTATTTTACGAAGACTTAAGGTAAGGGTGTTTAACTCCTGTGTTTCTCCGCTGTTGGAAATGGCAAGAATCACATCGTCCGTTGTAACGATTCCCAGATCTCCGTGGAGCCCCTCGACGGGATGGAGAAACAGCGCCGGTGTTCCCGTGCTGGTGAGGGTTGCCACTATTTTCTTGCCGATCAGACCGGATTTCCCGAGTCCGCTTACAATCACCCTTCCCCGGCATGAGGAAATAATTTCGACGGCTTTTGAAAAATTACTGTCTATCCTGGGGATCAGATTCAGAATACTTTCTGCTTCAATCTCCAATACTTCCCGTGCCTGTGCGATTGAATCATCCCGTTGTTCTTCTCTATCCATCTGATAACACTTCACCTCTGTTGCGAATTTTCCCTACCTATCAGATATTGCATGTGTTGACAAGTCGATTTCCGCTTCCTGAAGCGCAGGTCAGATATTGGCGGCGACTGGCCGGACCATGAGGGCGCCTGTACCGCCCTACCGGAGGATTACCGAGGGGAGCAGGCGTTGCAGCATTGTCACAATCGCATCAAATTCATCATCGCCATAGGTTGTTTCCCTCCTGTATGCACTGTTCAGGGTCTTTTGAGGATTAAATTTCTGAAGGACATACCGTCGGGCGCCCTTGATGCGCCTCCCGATTTTCTCCAGAGCCGATGGGCTCAGGAGTGATTTTACCACCGTTGTTCTGAATTCGTAGTCGAGAGAGGATCTCATGATCAGATCGATACTTTCCTCTATGCCTGCGGGATCGACGGGGGCGCCGACAACCCGTGCGTAGTCTGAAAGCGGCGCCTTGATGTCCATGGCAATATAGTCGAGAAGATTATGCCTCAGCAGTGATTTCAAGACAGCGGGACGGGAACCGTTCGTATCGATCTTTATGCGGAATCCCAACTGTCCGATCTCTTCTGCCAGGCGGATCAGCTCGTCTCCATGAATTGTCGGTTCGCCCCCGGTAATGCAGACCCCCCCGAGTTTTCCCTGTCGCGTCTTCAAAAAATCGATTACGTCGGCAGGGGGAATGGGTTCCTGAAAAAGCCTTTTGTCGACAAGTTCCGGATTGTGACAGTAGGGACAGCGAAAGGTACAGCCCTGTGTGAATAGAGTGGCGCAGACTGTTCCCGGATAGTCAATAAGGGAAAATCTTTGCAGGCCTCCTATTGCCATTGGTCTAAAGGGCGAAGGTTTTTCGCATTTTGAATTCCGTTTGTTTCCCTTTGTTCCACTGTTTGACCGGTCTCAGATATCCGACGATGCGCGAATACACCTCGCATGTATCCCCACATTCCGGGCAGGTATCCTGCTCGCCCCTCAGGTATCCGTGGTGAGGACAGACGCTGAATGTGGGGGAAAAGGTGAAATAGGGCAGGTGATAGGCAGTGCAGATTGTGCGCACCAGTTGTTTGATTGTGCGGGGATCGTCGGTGCGCTCGCCGGCAAAAATATGAAATACCGTGCCGCCGGTGTATCGCGACTGAATTTCATCCTGAAGATCGAGGGCTTCGAAAATATCGTCGGTAAAGTTGACCGGCAATTGTGTCGAATTGGTGTAGAACACTTCCCCGGGTATTTTCGATCCGGGGGCGCCTGAGGCATGGCCGTTCCCGTTTGCAAAGATCATTTCGGGGTAGCGCTGCCGATCGATCCTGGCCAGACTGTATGAGGTGCCTTCGGCCGGCGTGGCTTCCAGATTGAAATTATCACCCGTTTCCTGCTGAAAATCGATGAGACGATTCCGCATGAAATCGAGTATCTTCTTTGCAAAGGCGCTTCCGCGCGGGTCGGCGATGGTGACGCCGAGAAAGTTCAGGCACGCTTCGTTCATGCCGACCAGGCCGATAGTGGAAAAGTGATTTTTCCAGTAGGCGCCGAAGCGTTCTTTCATTTTTCTCAGATAGTACTTAGTGTAGGGATAAAGATTGCTGTCCGTGTACGCCTCCAGCACCTTTCGTTTCGTTTCCAGGCTTTCCTTTGCCATTACCATCAGACTGTCCAGTCTCTTTATGAATTCTTCTTCCGTTGACGACAGATAGCCGATTCTCGGCATATTGATGGTGATGACCCCGATGGACCCCGTAAGGGGATTCGAACCGAAAAGACCACCTCCCCGTTTTTCAAGCTCGCGATTGTCTATTCTCAATCGACAGCACATGCTCCGCGCATCTTCAGGGTGCATGTCGGAATTGACGAAGTTGGAAAAATAAGGAACGCCGTATTTGGACGTCATCTGCCAGAGGTAATCGAGATTGGCGTTATCCCACTCAAAGTCCCTGCCTATGTTGTAGGTGGGTATGGGAAAGGTGAAAACTCTCCCCTTCGCGTCTCCTTCCGACATGACTTCTAAAAAGGCGCGATTGAAGATGTCCATCTCATACTGGAATTCTCCATAGGTTTCCTTCTGCGGTTTCCCTCCGATAATTACGCTCTGGTCGGCGTAAAAGCGGGGTACCTTGACATCGAGGGTCACGTTGGTGAAGGGTGTCTGAAAACCGACCCGCGTGGGAACGTTGATGTTGAAAATAAATTCCTGAAGTACCTGACGCACCTCTGGATACCCCAATCCGTCATGCCTGATAAAGGGCGCCAGAAGCGTGTCGAAGCTCGAAAAGGCCTGGGCGCCTGCCGCTTCTCCCTGCAGTGTGTAGAAAAAATTCACCACCTGTCCCAGGGCGCTGCGAAGGTGATGGGCCGGTTTGCTCTCTACTTTGCCTGATACGCCTTTGAAACCCTCCATGAGCAGATCGTAGAGATCCCAGCCGACACAGTAAACGGAAAGCAGACTTAAATCATGGATATGGAAGTCCCCCCTCATGTGGGCCTCTTTTATTTCAGGCGTATAGATTTTATTGAGCCAGTATACCTTGCTCACTTCAGAGGATATGTAGTTGTTGAGACCCTGGAGTGAATAATCCATATTACTGTTTTCATTAATCTTCCAGTCAATTTTCCTCAAGTATTGATCCACCAGATCCACTTCCATCCTGTTGGCGATCTCGCGGAGGCGGGCATGCTGATCACGGTAGATGATATAGGCCTTTGCCGTTTTCCTGTATGAGGAAGAGAGCAGTACCTCTTCGACGATGTCCTGTATCTCTTCTACGCCGATGACTTCATCGTCAAAAAGTGTATCGGCGAGATTAAGCACCCGTATGGTCAGGCGTTTTGCAACCTTTTTGTCGAATTCTCCCGTTGCACTCCCGGCAAGGGCGATGGCGTGGGTGATCTTTTCGGCGTCAAACGCAACAAGCCGCCCATCCCGTTTTCTTATTTTTGTGCGCATGGTCTCCCCCCCTCATGCATTGAAAACCACAATATGTAGGGTCAAAATGCTAGTACGGATACTATATATAGTCAAGTTAATTTTTGGCGGTCGGAAAAAATACTTTATAAGTCCTGTAAAACAGAGGGGTATCTCATGGGGCTCTTCAAACGGATGAAACGGCGATACGACACAGGCGCAATGTAAAATTTGCTTGACTCGCTTTGCTCCATCGTACTAGTAATTGTTGATCTATCAGGGGGTGACGCAAATTGATTCCAAGATATTCACGGGAAGAAATGGTCTCTATCTGGAGTCCGGAAAACAGGTTCCAAAAATGGCTGGATGTGGAGATCCTGGCCTGCGAAGCATTGGCGTTGGAGGGGAAAATTCCCCGGTCGGCGCTTCAGAATATAAAAGAGAAAGCGGCCTTTGACATTTCAAGAATCGATGAAATCGAAAAAACCGTAAAACACGATGTCATCGCCTTTTTGACCTCAGTATCCGAAAAGGTGGGGGAAGATGCCCGGTTTATCCACATGGGGCTGACCTCCTCCGATGTGCTTGACACGTCGCTGGCGGTGCTTCTGAAAGAGGCAATCGAACTGATCATTGCCGATGTGGATCGACTGCTCGCAAGTCTCAGGGAAAAGGCCTTTCAGCATAAAGATACCCTGATGATCGGCCGTTCCCACGGCATCCATGCGGAACCGGTGACCTTCGGTCTGAAAATGGCGCTCTGGTTCCAGGAGATGGAACGGAATCGTCAGCGCCTCCTTCGCGCACAAGAGACCATCAGCTACGGCAAAATTGCCGGCGCCGTGGGAACATTCTCCCTTGTCGATCCTGCCGTAGAGGCATACGTCTGCGAGAAACTGGGATTGAAGCCCGCTCCCATTTCCACGCAGATCGTGCAGAGAGACCGTCATGCCGAGTATTTTTCCGCATTGGCCATCTGCGCGGCTTCCATAGAGAAATTCGCCATCGAAATCCGTCATCTTCAGAGAACGGAGGTGAGGGAAGCGGAAGAATATTTTTCACCGGGCCAGAAGGGGTCGTCGGCAATGCCCCATAAGCGGAATCCCGTGTTGTCGGAAAATCTGACGGGCCTGGCGAGGCTCATGAGAGCCTATGCCCTGGCAGCGCTTGAGGATGTGGCGCTGTGGCATGAGCGCGATATCAGTCATTCTTCCGTCGAACGAGTGATCGGGCCCGATGCGACGATTCTGCTCGATTTTATGCTGAACCGCTGTATCGGCATGGTGGACAGACTTGTGGTCTATCCCGACCGGATGATCCGAAATCTGAATATGACCCATGGATTGGTCTTTTCCCAGATGGTGCTGCTGAAGCTGATCGAATGCGGAATCTCCCGCGAGGATGCCTATGCGATTGTCCAGAGGAACGCCATGAAATCCTGGAGCGAAGAAGTCGAATTCAAGGATCTGCTTCTGAAAGATCCCGATGTGGCGTCCCGTCTTACCGAGAACGACATCGAGGATGCCTTCAAGACGGAACACTTTTTGCCCCATCTTGATACCGTTTTTGACCGGGTATTCGGAGGACGCGATGAGAAAGTGTAAGCCGGCGCTGATCCTTCTGTGCGCGTGTCTGTTGTGCGGATGCGCCGCACTCGGCGAGTATGTCGATATCGTCCGCCCTGTGACGCTTTCAAAGGACTACCGCAGGGCGCTCGACAAGTGGACGCGGGAGAAGACTGCATATTCCGAATTTGAAACAAGGGTCAAAATAGTTGCTACATGGAAACACCGGGAATTCAATGATGCCTACTGGACGGAATATGCACGGTTTTATGATCTGTCGGCGTCGGAACGCAGGGCGCGGCAAGATGCCGCTCACTCGGACGCGACGGAATTTCTCTTTTATGCCTATACTCCCGACAGAGAGGCGAACACCTTTGCTCACTACGGTTCCATATGGAAAATTTTTCTTATCGACGGGAAGGGGAATCGTCACGAACCGCGCGAGGTGAGGGAAATAAGGGAAGTGTCCCCCCTCATGGTGCACTTCTACCCCTACGTGCAGCCCTCCTACGGGAAGGCCTACCGTCTTGCTTTTTCACCAGCGTCTGTGGCGGGGACGGGCGATGCCACGCTCGTTTTTACAAGTGTGCTGGCGCGGGTCGAACTTGTCTGGTAGCGCCGTCGGAAGACCAGAGTTTTACAAGATACCTGTCCTGAACGTCCATGCCGAGCCCGGCCATGTCCCTTCCGCTGTGCGGTGCGTTGCAGTCGGTATTGCGGGCATGTCCGCCGTGATGATCGAAAAGCAGAGAGGAGAATCCATCATATCTGAGGATCTCGGGTACGGTGCGTGCCAGCGCTCTTCCCGCCGATGAGAGGATTTCCGTTTCCCCCACATGGGCGCCGATCTGACAGGGTATCCCCGCTGCATGGGCATAACGGGCGATTGCCATCGATTGAAGAAGCCCCCCGCATTTTGAGATTTTGATGTTGATGATATCGCATGCCTGCTCTTCGATCAACCTTCGCGCTTCGGAAAGGCTGCACATCGACTCGTCTGCGATAAGGGGGATTCCCGTTTCCCACTTTACCCTCTGCATGCCCTTCAGATCGTCCTTTTCCGTGGGCTGCTCGACCCCTGCTATGCCGAATGGAACGGCCTGATCCAGTATGACGAGTGCTTCATCGGCTGTCCAGGCGCCGTTGGCCTCAAGGGTGACATCTCCGCCAAATCCGTATTCGTCACGGACGAAGCGAAGACGGTTCAACGTATCGTTCCTGTCGATGCCGGCAACAATCTTGAGCGATGAAAAGGGGACGGTGTCCAGTAGCGGCAAGAGGTTTCGAAGCGTGGGCAGGGATAAAAGAGGAATCGACAGCGCGTAGGGAAGCTGTTCCCGCAGTGCGGGACCGAGAAGGTTCTGTGCCGGTGCATTGCACTGCTTTCCCAGCGCATCGATGAGCGCCAGCTCAACGGCGCAGAGTGCAGAGTTGACGGGACGGCCATAACGGGTCTCACAGGTGCGCGAGAGTCCCTCCAGAACCATGGCGATGTCCGGGAGCGAAGAAAAGGATTCACCAAGAAGCTGTTCAGCCATGATAGTGCGAATGACGGCGAAGACCGACTCGATGCGTTCCCCCGTCACATATGGGCGGGGCGTGCATTCACCGTAACCGAAGAGTCCTCTTTCGCAGTCGATTTTCAGCACGATCGCTTCAGCCCGTGTCCGCTTGCGTTTCGATGAAGCGAATGCGCGTGAAAAGGGGCGTTCACATTTAAATATGGTGATGGTTTCTATTTTCATGTTCCCGCTGTCCTGACGACCACTCGGCATCGTCGCTGACGTCTTCCGGCGCAAGTCCCAGGTCCGCGAGAAATCCCCGGTATACTGACGGCTCATCTCTCTGGTCAAGGGAGCAACGCGCCAGCGCCTCCTCTCTGGACATAGCGCCTTCGCGGATCATTACGCTGTTCTTTATGGTTTCCTGACTGAGGCCGAATTTTCGATACTTCAGGAATCCTTTGATGGGGAAAACGGTGCAGTCGAAGTGGCTTGCATGGATGTCGGGCGGACGGCGCCATCCAAGCGTCTGCTCAAGAAAATCGGGAATATCCTTCATGTTCCATTGGATATAGTCGGGAAGCTGTATCATGTCCATTGCGGCGGCGTTCTTCTCCGAGCCGCCGGTGGTGTCAAGCTGTGCCTGCCGCGGATCGTGAAGCCTGCGATAGCGCTCCACCACGGCCTCCTCGATGAACGGTTGTGCCATGAGTTCCTCGAAGAGGGAAGGGGTGAGCGTTTCGAAAAAATACTGCATTGAGGTGACCGACACGCCCGGCTGAAACTCGTAGCGCTTCGACCATCCTCCGACGGCAAGCGGAGACACCCCGTGCAGCCGCTGTTCCCGACGGCAGAAACTTGCCACAAGAAGATAGCCCATATTATTGCAGACGGAACAGAATTCCCCTCTTCGGCGCAGAAAATGGGCATACATTTTTTTGAGAAACTTCAGGTTCGGTCCGATGGTGACGACGTCTATCCCCAGTGTATCGGACAGCACGGCAATATTTTTCAGGGCATATTCCGAGCGGTACCCGTTATCAAAATTAATCCCCAGGATGCGAAGATGGTATTCATTGTGAAGATACCAGGCAACATAACTGCTGTCTTTCCCGCCGCTCAGACCGACGATGACGTCATACGCTCCCTTTCCCCTGTACGCATTAATAATTGCATTGAGTTGTGTTTTCCGATGGGCGGCGGGCTGTATTGTGTCGGGGGAAGGGGCCGCCCGACAAAAGGTGCAGACGCCGTCGGCGTCGAAATCGATGCCGGGATAGGATGAAGGCAGTATGCACCTGCGGCAGCGTGTAATTTCTTCAGGCATGATAGGATTCCTCACCTCAATCCTCTTCCCTCAAGGGAGAGGATGTTTGTAGACGTTTTGCAGGGGCGTCTTTATTTCTTGTCGAACAGTCAAGAATCGTTCTGATTTCCTGAATAAGCGTAGTGACCTGATAGGGCTTGTTGATAAACCCCGTCGCGCCGTTTTGCAGGATTTCCTGCGCGTCGATGCCGGCCGTGTACCCGCTTGTAATGACGACAGGAACGGAAGGGTCGATTTTCAGTAGACCTTCGAGACATTTCTGTCCCCCCATGCCCGGCATAATCAGGTCCAGCAGTATAAGATCGATGGCATCTTTGTGAAGCGCGAAGTATTCGAGGGCTTCTTCGCCGCTGCGCGCCGTGCAGGTGGTATATCCGTATTGGTCCAGGATGGCTTCTCCCGTTTCGAGAAGCATTTCTTCGTCATCGACGATCAGGACAGTTTCACTGCCGTTCAGGGCAGGCGCCGGTGCAGCCGCCTTTACGATGACCGCGTTTTCATCACGGGGGGCGTCTATGCGGGGAAGATAGACGGTGAAGGTCGATCCACTGTCGGGTTCGCTGTGGCAGGCGATGGTCCCGCCATGGTTTGTGACAATGCCGTATACAACGGGAAGGCCCAAACCGGTCCCCTTTCCGTCCTTGGTGGTAAAGAAGGGCTCGAATATGCGTTCCCTGACCTCCTGCGTCATGCCCGTGCCCGTGTCTGAGACGGTGATTCTGACGTATTTGCCTCTGTCTATAGTGACATCATCAATAATCTGCGTCTCATCGATCTGTACGTTTTCCGTAGTGATGGCAAGACGACCACCTTCAGGCATGGCATCCCGTGCATTCAGGGCGAGATTCATGATGATCTGGCCCATCTGCGTGGCGTCACCGTTGACGATGCCAAGATCGTCGGAGAGTTTCAATTCAATGGTGATCATCCTGGTGATCGTTTGTGAAAGAATGTCGAAACATTTTTTTATTTCCTGATTGAAGTCGAAGGGCGAAAATTTGCTTTCCACTTTACGGCTGAAAAGAAGAAGCTGACGGGTGAGGTTTGTGGCCCGTTCGATCATTTCATCGATACTGACGAGATAATGCCGGTCACGGTCGGATTGCGGTCTGTGTGTGAGGAGCAGCTGGGTGTAGCCGCGCAGTGCCTGAAGTATGTTGTTGAAGTCGTGGGATATGCCCCCGGTCAACGTGCCGATGGCCTCCATTTTCGATGCATGATGAAGCTGGGCTTCCAGGGAGTGCTGTTCTGTAATGTCTTTCAGGTTTGCCACCAGTCCCTTTATGGCGCCGTCGCTATTGAGATTGGGCACGCAATTTATATCAAAGAGCCTCTCCGCACCGTCTTTTCTGATAAGCGTTCCCTTAAAATTTTTTACCGTATCTTTCGAATCGTGTATGCGTTTCATCAGCAGGAGGTAGTCCGCACGGGAACCCTCTTTTACAAAGTCCATCACATTGGCGCCGATGACATCCTTCGGTGCATATCCCAGCACCTTTGCGACGGCGGGATTTACGTAGGTGATTCCCCCGTTCATGGCCACGGTCACAATAATGTCGGGGATGCTTTCACTGAGATTTCTGAAAAGCGCCTCGCGTTCTCTGATCTCCTGATAGAACCGGACGCTGTTGAGGCTAGATCCAATCTGCGTGGCAATCCCCATGATGAGATTGACATCGCTCTGGTTGGGCGATTTTCCGAATCGCGGCGCATCAACGGCAAGGACGCCCAGGGACCTGCCTTCATAGATGATGGGCACGCAGATAAATGAGTTGATTCCCAGTTTGTCCACGAATTCCCTTGTCCGTTTAGAGAGATACTGCCTGATTTGATCGGTGTCGTTCACCATAAAGGGCTTTTGTTCCCGAAAGGCCCGGACGACTTCTCCCTTCGAGGCGGGATTTCCCAAATAAAATGTTATTGACTGCAGGTACTTCAACAATTCAGGGCTGAATCCGTAGGAAGCGGTATAGGCGAGGTTGTTTCCGTCCTTGTCGGCGAGAAAAATAATCCCCCGTTTAAACCTGAGGCGCTTCGACATTATGCCGGTAATATGTTCGAGAATTTTTTCGCCGTTGAGGATTTCAGAGGCGGCCTGACCGATCTCCTGAACGAGCAGTGAATTTTCATAACTGACATTGATCTGATCGAGCAGATCCTCCGCAAGGATGCTCTGATTTTTCAGAACGGTGCTGATTTCCTGTTTCTCCAGTTTTTCCGTGTAGAGAAATACGGCGGTGATAAGGAGCGCCATCGCCAGCAGAAAGACCAGCACATACCCGTGAGGCAGTATAAAAAGCGATGCCAGGAAAAGGCTCACCCCCACAAGAGACCCGTAGTTGCGGATGCGTTTCCAGACAAAGGATCTGGGCTGCTCCCAGGATATGATATAGGTGCAGGCCTCGTCGCCGCGGTGGATACAGGTCGGGTGTTCGACCTGGGCCAGCTTGCCGGTGAAGAGACTGGCTATCGACTCAAAGGTTCCGAAACGGTTTTCGCATTGGTAGGGCTTTTCTTCAACCCCGACTTTGGGGGTAACGATTACTTTAATGCTGTTTGGCGCGAGGTATTTAATCGTCATCTCATGCGCCCTGGTCACGCGACTGAAAAGCTTGTCCAGCATGGCATAGGCGGTGCCGGGCGTGATGAAGCCAAGGGCATATTGAGACAACACGCCGGAAGATTTTGATGGTGCAAAGGTCCTCCCCGCCTCGCGGGGCAGATTGGGGTCCTGTGTCAGCTCGGCAAGTTTCTTGTGAAAACGATCCACCTGATCCTGGGTCAGCCAGTGACCGTCGTCTTCCAACTGGAAGGGCGTGATGTCTGCACCTTCGATGAGCGAATTGATCTCGATCTCAGGATAGTGGAGCGCCACATACTCGAGGTAGTGTCTGATGATTCGGGTGCTGTAGAGAGGAAGATGTTTCATGATGTGTGCACGTTGTCAGCGATACCTCATACGAAATCTGTCCTGGGTATATTTCATGAAATCGTATGCATGACGTTTCATATCCAGAATCCAGAGTTGATAGCATTTCTCACAGGGAATATCGTGATGAATCACATAATCCGATGGATATACAAGCAGGGGCGCGTTGTCAAGGTTTAATGCTCTGGAAAGGGTGTGGGCAGCACTGTGAATGATGTCGCCGGGCAATTCCTCATTCATTACAAATACCGTAAGGCTGTTCAGGAGATGAGAGAGGTTGACGCCGAAACTCGAACGGTTTACCACAAATACCGCCGTAAGCGCTCCGCGGCGGAGGAGTGCATAGGTCGTCCAGGTTCTCTCGAAGCCGAAGCGACGGGATGTGTCTTCAAGGGATTCGCCGTTCTTGCGGCTTCTGCAGCCGAGATCGAGCACCTCGATCAGCAAACCACCCGAATGGTGGTTGTAAAACCGTTCGAATTCCCAGATCTCCAGGGGGGTGATTTCGTGCAGCTTGCAGTCCGCGGGCAGTTCAGGGGCGGCGATGTCTTCAGGGATAGAAAAATAGGCGAAGAGATCCAGCGACGACACACGCGGCGATTCCGCCTCCCGGGCGAAGCCGCCGAAAAGGCGGTCGGGAAATCTGTTTTCCGGGCGGTAATAACACATGACATAGTCCATATATCCTGAAGGAAGACGGCTCAGGCCAGTCAGGAACAGTACGGTCTGCTTCAACACCTGAAACCCTGCGAGTCGGCTTTCGCTGTGGCGGGCCGCATGGTGCTGCATAAGCCAGGTGCGTTCGAAGGCACGCACCATGGAAAGGTGGGCATGAATTTTTCCCTCTTTTTCATAGGTAAAATGTCTCGCGATTTCGGGGTGTTCCTGATAAAGCTTCCGGTATATCTCTTTGAAATCGGCGATATTTGAGAAGATATGCCGGTACTTCTGTGGGTAAATGAACCCGGTGTCGAAAAAAAACTCCCAGAGGGCATCCATATCGACGGTGTTTGAGACGAATGATCCTGAATCCTGGGAATAATTGAGAATCTGATTCAGCGTGCTGAAGTCGTGCAGGTCCATGTCCAGTATGGCAAGGCCGCATCGAATTTTCCCCTCTTCGATCTCCCGGCGGTAGATGACCTGCGCCATGCAGTGTATCGTAAAGGCGCCGCTAAAATTGAGTGACAGTCGAGGAATAATAAGTCCGACAGCGAGAACCGAATCAGCGGCACGCTCCAAAACAGAAAATCCGGAATTGGAAAGATCGCCTATTCCCAGGGTGTACTGCTTCTTGAAAAAGGGATGTACAAACACGGCCTGTACTTTCGGTTCAATCTCCCGGCGCGGGTTGCGTATTGTCTTGTTCCCAAAACGGGTGATTGACTGCTCGGCGGGACTGAAGACAAGTTCCGGATCCATGCTGTCCGTTGACTGCCTGGTGCAGGTGCAGGGTCCGGAAAAGAGCATGCGATCTCCCTTTATCAGACTTACGGTGGCGGGCGCATCCCTGTTGAACCAGGCGATGGGGAGCATTCCTTCCATTTCGAGGCGGACCCGAAAGCTTGCCGCACTGAAATCAACCAGTGCGCCCGACGCGGAAAACCCCCTCTGCAGGATATGGGCCTTGATGCCGCCGCAGGCATGGCGCATTGTCCGGCGGTGTTCGATGGTATAACTTATGTCTGGCAGTTTCAGGGTAAGACTTGTGCCGTTCAATGCTTCCACTTCCCCGGGAATAATAACGGGCGCCCCTTCGCCGATGATCACAAGATGTTCGAAGGTATACTGATCAAGTGAAAGAGAAGACGCTTCCCGATCAACCCAGCGGCAGGTCACTCTTTCACCGGCACAGGGATCAGGACGTGTGGCCACGATTATGCCGTCTCCATAAAGGCGATGTTTCAAATAGACATAGGCCGGCGCGCCTGTGAAGTGTGCATGGTTGAGAGAGTTGATTACTTTGCTCTGTGCCACCCTGTGCGAAGTATCGATGCTCTCCATCAGGCACTGGTGATGAAACAGCCAATCAGGAATCCGGTGCGCTATTCCACGGTCCGCCTCTGCAATGCCTGATGCGTCACGCAACAGCGCTTCTTTGTTCACACCCAAAGCTGCCGCCCCCCTTGCCCATAGATGGGTGAACCCTCAGTAAAGTTAATAGCGGGAATTATTCAGTGTGCTGCCCTGCTCCATGCAGGGGGGAGTTGCATCTAATCGGCATTGATGCTTTCCTTTAATTTGCGGGCGCATTTAAACGTGACGACCCTGCGAGAGTTCAGCATAAGTTCCATGCCCGTCTGCGGGTCACGCCCACGGCGAGGGTTTTTGTCTCGAATCGACCACTTACCAAAACCGGAAATCATTACCGGGCTTCCAGAGACAAGTTCTTCCTTAACCAGATCAAATACACTTTCAACCAACTCGGTACACCGCTCTTTTGAGAAATTGGAATCGGCGTGAAGAGTTCTCACGATATCCGCTTTTGTCAGGGCCATAATGTTTCCTCTCCGGATGTTAAAGTAACTATTTATCCGCCTCTCGGGAGGTCGGTCTGCAATGATGCCTCTCAGCGGGGCGCCCCCTTGCAAATCATGTCGCGGCCCGGGAGGAGCCGCGACATCCTATGTCCTTACACCTCAGGATTGAAGAACCTTGCCGATGGTCATGACTTCGGCTTCCTTGGTTCCTTCATAGAGCTCTAAAATTTTTGCGTCGCGATACCATTTCTGGACCTTGTACTCGTCGATATACCCGTAGCCGCCGTGGATTTCAACCGCCGCATTGGCACAGAATACCGCCGTCTGTCCTCCATAATATTTTGCCATTGCCGCCAGTGTGTAGTCCGGCTTTCCCTCGTCTACGGTCCAGGCCGCCTTGTATATCAGATTTCGCAGCGCCTCGATTCTGATGGCCATTTCCGTCAGTTTCTGCATGGAAATCTGAAAGTTCCCGATGGGCTGCCCGAAGGCGGTTCGTTCCTTGGCGTATTTAACCGCTTCATCAAGACACCCCTGGGAAAGACCGAGGGCCTGTCCGGCCACCATGATTCTGGTGATGTCGAAGAAAGTCATGAGCTGGTAAAAGCCCCTGCCTTCCTGGCCAACCAGATTTTCCTGGGGCACGCGGACGTCCTCCAGGGATATGTCGGCGGTATCGTTTGCCCGGATACCCATCTTGCCCTTTATCTTGTTTCGCGTGACCCCGGGCGCGTTTGACGGCACGATGATCTGGCTGAATTGACGGTGCCGCTTTTCTTCCGGGTTGGTGATGCACTGGCAGAGCATGTAATCGCATACCGTTCCATTGGTGATGAACATCTTCTGGCCGTTGATGATGTAATCGCTTCCATCCTTGACGGCCCTCGTTTTGTAGCCTGCCACGTCGGTGCCCGCGTTCGGCTCCGTATAGGCGCCGGCCCAGACATGCTCACCCTGACAGACCGGTGGCATGTAGGTCTTCTTTTGCGCCTCGCTTCCAAACTCGTTGACCGCTTCAAGGCCGAAGCATGCCGCGTAGATATTCAGGCCTATGCCGATGTCGACGCGCGATATCTGCTCCACGATGAGGGTATTCCCCAGTATGCCCACGCCGGCGCCGCCGTATTCCTCCGGTATCCAGGCGCCGACGAGTCCGTTTTCCGCTGCTTTTTTCCTTATTTCCGGCGTATATTTTTCCTCGTGATCATGTTCATGGGATACAGGGGCTATTTCAGCCTGGGCAAACTTGTACGCCATATCCTGCAACATCTTCATTTCATCTGACAATTCATAATCCATGGTGCTTTTTCTCCTCTCAATTTCAATGAAGGACAGTTGCTACATATAGGTGGTATGTGCGGCTTTTGTCAATTAAAAGATCCCGCATATGAGGTCTTTACGCCGCCGCCACTATTTTTTGCCGTAATCGTAGACGCCCTTGCCGGATTTCTTCCCGTAACGTCCCGCACGCACAAGCTGCCGTAAAAGAGGTGCCGGTTTGTATTTATCGCCAAGCTCTTTCTGAAGGCCCTCCATGATATGGAGCAGGGTATCGAGACCTACCGCGTCGGAAAGGGCAAGCGGGCCGATCGGGTGGTTGCAGCCCAGCACCATTCCTTTATCGAGATCTTCCGCGGTAGCCACGCCTTCCGCAAGCGCATAAAATGCCTCGTTGAGCATGGTGCAAAGGAGCCGATTCACGGCGAATGCGGGCGCCTCGTTGACAATTATTATTTCCTTACCGATTTTTTTGCCCCATGCCTTTGCGATTTCGAGGGTTTCTTCCGATGTTTCGAAGCCCTTTATGATTTCAAGAAGACGCATGACTGGAACGGGGCTGAAGAAGTGCGTGCCGATAAATCGTTCCGGCCGTTTGGTCATCGCCGCCATTTCCGTAATGCTGAGGCCCGAGGTATTGGTGAAAAAGAGACAGTGGGCGGGTACGATTTCCTCGAGTTCGCTGAATATTTTTTTCTTCAGTTCCAGAATTTCGAGAACCACTTCCACCACCACGTCGGCATCGCCGGCGGCTTCTTTCATGTCGAGAACGCCTCTGATGCGTGACAGGGTTGCGTCGGCTTCTTCCTGGGTGATCTTGCCTTTTTCAAGACTTCGCGCCAGGTTTTTCTTTATGTTGTTGATGCCGCCGTCAATGAAACGCTGTTCGATATCCCTCATTGTCACTTCATACCCGGCCTGGGCGCATATCTGGGCAATGCCGCTTCCCATCTGACCTGCGCCGAGAATACAGATTTTCTTGATTTCCATGATTTTTTCCTTTCGTGTTTTGGTTTTGATACTGCGCTGTCGATTTGCGGGGATACAGTGAATGCGCCCTTTGTGCGGAACTCCACCGATACCTCCGACCACCCCTTCAGGCGTAATAGCTAGTATGTTCGGGGGGGTTCTGTCAATAGGAAATAGGGACACTTCCCTATTTAATTGTTAAGATCGTTAGTAACGTTTAGATCGCTGTTGTCTAAACGCTTCAAACACTCCAAACGCTCTAACGCGTTTTAAATAGGGAAGTGTCCCTGTTTTTTAACACCTTCTTTATTTCCGCCAGTCCCAGGCAGTTGATGCAGTCGGAGGGGCTGAGCCATCCCTTGCGCGCGATATTGACGCCGAAGCGGATATGGCCGAGGCCTTTGACGGTATGGGCATCGGGATTGATGGCGATTTTCACGCCCAGATCCTTTGCATGCCGGCACCATCGCCAGTCCAGATCAAGCCGGTGCGGATTGGCGTTGAGTTCGATGATTGTTCCCCTTTCGGCGGCATGGGAAAGTATCTGCTCCATGGAAAGGCGGTACGGTTCCCGAGCCAGGAGCAGACGGCCTGTGGGGTGGGCGAGGATAGTCGTTGCCGGATTATCCATGGCGTGGATGATGCGAAGGGTCATCTCTTCTTCGGACATGCGGAAATGGGAGTGGACGGCGGCAATCACGAAGTCGAAGGTTTCAAGAGTGACGTCGTCGTAGTCCAGGCTTCCATCGGGAAGAATATCGGATTCTATCCCTTTTAATACGTAGGGCTTGCCGTAGCGCTCGTTCAGAAAATCTATCTCATCATGCTGCGCTCTGATCGCATCTTCGCTCAGGCCTCCGGCGTAGGCGGCCGATTTACTGTGGTCACTGATGCCGATGTAGTCAATTCCCATGTCCCGGGCCGCATGAATCAGCGCTTCAATGGAATCGGCGCCGTCGCTTGCCTGCGTGTGCAGGTGAAGGAGCCCGCGAATATCCGATACATCGACCAGGCCGAGCAGTGTGCCCATCTCGGCGGCCTCGATTTCTCCTCTGTCCTCACGGAGTTCCGGGGGGATGTACGAAAGTCCCAGGGCCTCAAATATGTCTTCCTCGCTGTGGCAGGGCAGGAGCGTCTCTCCACTGAACAGCCCGTATTCGTTCATCTTTAAATTTTTCGTTTTCGCTCTGCCCCGCATGGCGATGTTGTGTTCCTTGCTGCCCGTAAAATGGTGCAAGGCGTAAGGGAATTCAACGGGTGTGACGAGCCTGAAATCCACATTGATTCCGGAGTCCATGGCAACGCTGACCTTTGTGTCGCCCTGGGCAATTATATGATCAATGCCGTGAAGGGAGGCGAGAAACAGAGACAGTTCGTGCGGGTGCTCCGTGGCCGCTAGGATATCGATATCCTTTGCCGTTTCCATGCACCGTCGCAGAGAACCGGCGATTTCGGCGGCAATCACGTCTTGATGACTGCGCACCTTTGAAAGAATGGTTTCCGCCTCTCCGATGACCTCGGCGTAGAGGCGGCGTTCATGGTAGTGCCTGATTTGTGCGATGCCCTGGAGAACTTTTTCCTGTGTTTTACTGCCGAATCCTTTCAGATCCTGAAGGCGGTGTTCCTTGCAGGCGTATTCCAGCTCTCCGATCGTTTCAATGGACAAGGCCTTATGAAGCATATTGATTTTTTTCGGCCCCAGCCCCGGAATTTTCAGCATTTCAATAAGGCCCCGGGGTATCGACTCCTTTAATCTGTCGTAATAGGCCAGCTTTCCGGTAGTGACCAGTTCGGTAATTTTTTGGGTGAGGGCAGTGCCGATGCCCGGGACGGATGAAAGGCGGTGCTCCTCTATCAGGGTGTCAAGGCCTTCATCGAGAGAGGTGAGTGCGCGGGCTGCCGAGTAGTAGGCCCGTGACTTGAAAAGATTCTCGCCGGAGATCTCAAGCATCACGCCGATTTCGTCGAGAATATCCGCAACATCCTTTGCGGAGAGGGACACTTCCCTATTTTCTGGTTTTCTCAATGTTCGTGCCATATCGCTCAATTGAGGTGTTCATATATAAAACCAATGACGTATCCGTCAAAACAGGATGACTTCGTAAAATAGGGAAGTGTCCCTCCTTACTCCTTACTCGCTACTTGCTTGCCTCGAGAATGCGCTCTGCACACTCATTGTACACGCGAGAACTAAGTTCCTTAATACCCGCTATTTTAGCAAAGTCTTGTTCCTGAATATATTCATCTCTTTTCCAGTTGTCGACCGCTTGCAATTCCTTAAGCATTTGGTCTTTTTCGGGATCCTGTTGAAACTGTGCCACACATATCGTTGCAAGCTTGTCTGTGACGGCTTCTGACACCATATTTTCGGCCTGTTCATTGGCCGAACTTTTTGTTACCGCAAAGCCGGTGGCGAAAACAACTATCAGCAACACGATCGCTCCAACTGCCACACCCCAAGTAAACGGTTTCATCATTTCTTTTTTCATGTTTATTGACTCCTTCCTGATATCCCTTTCGGGATGGTTGAATTTCTCCGCCGCAATACGAAGAAAAGTTTATCTGCTATGCTCTGTTATAAGTTTAACGCACACGCTCACATGCATATCCATGGATACATAGTTATCTGATATAATTGAATTAAATGTGAACCACTGAGTCAAAGGATATGTTTAATTGCCGGGGTAAAGAGATAGAACAGCATGGGTCACATAACTAAACATCCGCACTTGGCAGCAAAAAAGAGAACCTGCAACAGAAATGCTTAAGGATAACGCTACCACATAAGGGCTGGCATTACAAGACCTGACAACAGATACTTATAGACAGAGAGGGTGCTTCACTGCAGAAACATTCCCGTCATGAAATTCCCTGTGCGCCACCATGCTCTGCGCGAACTATCATGTGTTCAAAAAAACCCTTGACATTGGTGCGAACCATGCGGTAGATAGGTACCCTACGAACATTGTGAACAAGAGGAGAGCTTATGATCATCATTAATGGGAAATCCTACAATACCACCATAGACGCAGCACGGATACTGGGTGTCTCGTCGAAAACGGTGCGGGATTACATACGTAAGGGAATCATATCAACGCCTCCTGTGATCAACTATGGTCTTCGGACCATAAAACATTTTCCCGACGAGTATCTCAAAAAGGCGCGAGCGGAACTTCAAGAGTATTCAAACTCCTCTTCGGTGAATTCGAGTGGCAGATAACTGTGCGCACGCTGTAGTGCTTACAGATATGAATCGGAAAGTGATGGGAATGAGGCGGGGAACACAGCCCCCGTTCTTTGAATGATCATAGTATGGCGTTATATGTGGCGAATGAGGTAACACGTGGCTACGGAAAAGGAAATTACCTCCACGGAGAAACTGCTCGACGTAATACGGGGGGGCAAGGAGGATGAGTTTCCCGGTATAAAAACTCCCCAAAAGGCGTCGAAAAGGAAAGAAAGGAAAAAGCGCGGCGTCGGCAGGCAGAAGGGAGTATCTGTCGGGATAGACATCGGCTACACCCAGCTTCGCCTTGTCAAGATTGTCGAAACGGCTGGCAAAGGGTGGATGCTTTTGGATTACACGCGCATTCCCCTGGAAAAGGGAATCGAACGGGGCACACAGCAGTTTGCAGATTTTCTTAAGGCGGAGCTGTCACACTACTGCGGTTCGACAAAGGGTATCACTCTCTGGGCCCTCATGTCGGCGGCCAATGTTGAGGTGCAAAACATAAGCGTTCCAAAGGTGGCAAGAAAGGAACTGAGAAATGTAGTGCTCTGGACGGCAAAGCAGGAAAGTGCCTTTAATGAAGAAGAGGTTGTTTTCGATTTTGAGGTGCAGGGCGAAGTTATAGAAAAAGGGATAGAAAAGTACGGAGTGCTCTTTTACACGACGCCGAAAAAAGAAGTCGAGGATACGCGCGCGCTTTTTGAAAAGATAGGGTTTCCGCTCGACGGGTTGACGATCGCACCGCTTGCCCTGCAGAACCTCTTCCGTACGAACTGGATTCCGGCCTTTGAGAAAACCGTGGCGGCCCTTTATATCGGAAGAAGCTGGTCGCGCATCGATATCTTTTCTAAGGGCAATCTTGTGATGACACGGGGGATCAAGGCGGGGATCAACAGCATGGTGGAGTCGCTGGTGGATGAGTACGAAGAAAAGCGTCGGCAGCGGTCGAACCAGAGGCCCACCATAGAAATGCCCCCATTCGGCGAGAATCCGTCGACAATATTCGATGTGCCGACGGGAGACAGGGAGAATGAAATCGTTGCCGTGCCCCGCGATGATGAGACGCCCATGGATCTCGATCAGGCACGGGAGCTTATCGCCGCCCTCAGCCCGGATGCGCCGCCGGCGGAAGATCTTTACGATCGATTCGGGCTGGACAAAGTCGGGGTCTTCGATATGATAGACCCGGCCCTGGAACGGCTGGTGCGTCAGGTGGAGCGCACCTTTGAACATTATTCGGTAACGATGGGCAGGGAGAGCGTCAACGCCGTCTATGTGTCGACGGCCATGGATGTGTATCTGCCCATCGTGGATTACATAGGCGGGCAGCTTGCCATTGCCAGTGATGTGCTCGATCCGCTTGATCCAGCGCATCAGTTCGTGGGTGGAGTAACGTCGGCGAGCAACATATCGGAACGATCGGCTTTTGTTCCTGTGCTCGGTGTGGCGCTGTCCGATATGTCGCGGACATTAAATCTTATTTATACGAGCGAGGACAAGGAGAAAAGAAAACGTCTGGATTGGGCGAACAAGTCCATCATGGCCGGTTTTCTTGTGATCATGATGGCGGTGTTCGGCTATTACCTTTACCTCGACGGCATCGTCCATGAAAAACAGCGATCGGCTTTCGCTCTGGAAAAAAAGCTCTCTCAGAACGTCCAGGTGGACGAAGCGATGATCCTCAGAATGATTTCGGAGGTCAAAAAAGAGCAGGAGGCGATGCAGGAGATCAAAAAGCGGTATGTGGGAGTTGTTGCCTTCGGAGAGATCGCCAGGATTACTCCCGAGCCGGTCAGGCTTGTCAGTGTCAAGGCTGATTGGGGAGAGGCCGGGGGAAAGGATGACAAGGGTGCGAAGGGGCTTGTTATGGAGGGCCTGGTGTCAGGCGCATCAGAAACATTGGATTCGACCCTTGCCGCCTATATAGTGAAACTACAGTCATCGCCCCTTTTCGACAAGGCTTCCATCAAGACAAAGAAGCCCGAGAAAAGAGGCGCAAGAGACATGCTGCGCTTTACGGTAACGGCAGCGTTAAATTGAGGAATCATGCTAAAGGGAGCGACACTAAAAGTTCAGGAGCGCAGCGGGATAGTTATCCTTGGAGGGCTCAGCGCACTGGTGCTGGCGGCGTTTTTCTTTCTATGGATTAACCCGGCATTGAAATCGATGGATGGCTATGAAAGCCGCATCGAGGACCTGCGGTTCAAAATAGAAAAGCAGAATAAATTGCTGCCCCTTTACCAGCAGCTTGCATCGAGGAAAAAAGCGGAGCTTCCGCAGGAGCTGATTGTTTCGGCAAGGACAACGCTTCCGAAGTCGCAGATAGATACGATCCTTTCGGTGATCAGGGCGCACGCCGAAGCGGCGGGATTGAAGGTGGTAACGGTAAAACCGGATCTGGCGGCGTTGCAGGAGAATCCGGGCCTGATTTCAGCGGACGCCGTGATCAGGGGACCCTTCCCGTCCCTTCGGGATTTTCTGTACCGGGTGGCCAAAATTCCCTATTTGACGACTGTGGAAGAAATACAGGTCAAGAACGGAGACGAGGAAAAAGAAATCACGATCAAACTGTGGCTGGCGGTGGAATAAAAAGGATTGTAGGGCAATGAAGAAAATAGGCAAGAGGGAAAAGATCATCCTGGCGATTATGGCTGTCGCGATACTGTACGCCGTGTATGCCCTCTTTTTGGAGCCTTCGGCACAAAAATCGAAACCGGCGAAGAAACCCGCGGTTTCGCGAACACAGGAGATGACCCAGCTCGATACACTGGTAACCACCGTGGCCGTTGCGCTCAAGGAAAGCAAACAATCGTCACTGGATGCCTATATTATGAACAATGCACAAAAGGCGTGGGTGAGTGATCCCTTTTATGTGGGATCTTCCACGAAGGACGAGAAAAAAGAAAAAGCCGCAGACGAGGGACCGAACCTGAAATATACCGGCTATATAGACCACGAGGGGGGTGTGCGGCTTGCGATTATCAACGGTGTCGATTACCGGGTGGGCGAGGCGCTCGAACTGCCGGGTTATACCCTTGTCGGCATTGCTCCCTCAGAGGTGGTTATCGAGGACAAAGAAGGGCAGCGGAAGATTACGGTGCCCTTTGTTGAAGAATAGATGAGGTTCCGTGTCAAGGAGGAATATATTGAAATTGTTCACCGCAAAGAGATGGCCTGTGCTTTGTCTGTGCGCGACTTTTGCCTGGTTCGCGCTGGCGGGGTGCGCCGCACAGAAAGAGGCGGTAAAAGATCCCTTTTTTGAGAAGTGGCGTGTGATGGCACGGGAAAAACAGGGGACATCACCGGCGCCGAGAGAAAGGACCTACGAAGTGCCCGGGAAGAAGGACGCTGAGGCCGCGGTGAAGAGCGCCGCATCGACAGAGGAGGCGCAAAAAAGCACCCTCAAATCGCTGCCCAGGGCTGTGGTCAGTCTCAAGATGCGCAATGCCGAAGTGAGCACAATTCTGCGGGCGCTTGCGCGGTCGGCACACCAGAACATACTTATCAAGGACGGGCTGCAAGGGAAAATCAGCGTCGATTTCAACAAGGTTCCCTGGGACGAGGCCTTTTTAAGCATCATGCGTTCTCAGATGCTGACCTATGTATGGGAGGGGGATATCATACGAGTCGTCACCATGCAGGACATGGAAGACGAATTGAAAATGGAAACGTTTCGAGAGAAAAAGCGCGCGAGCGAGCTGCTTCGCATGAAAATGTCGCCTCTTCAGACGAAAGTATTTTCCATCGATTATGCCGATGCGGAGAAGCTGAAAACCAGCCTGGAGACGTTGCTTGTAAAGGATGAAAAAGATAAGCCCTACGGTTCGATTCAGGTGAACACGCATACGAATTCGCTGATCGTGCAGGCGACCGACGATGACATGGCGCGCATCGTGCCCATGATACAGAAAATCGACCGGCCCACGCCCCAGATCCGCATTGAGGCGAACATAGTGGAAACGACCCGTGACACCGCCAGAAGCCTGGGCATCCAGTGGGGAGGGAGTTATACGAATACGATCAATGACACCTTGTACAACGTGAGAGGTACGCAATCGGAGAACAATTATGGTGTAAATTTCCCCGTTGAAGATATCACGGCTCAGACTGCGGGTGGCCTGGCATCACTGGGTCTTACTTTGTGGAAAGTCGGCGGCAGTGTCCTCGATGTGCAGCTTCAGGCGCTTGAGACGCAGGGAAAGCTCAACATCCTTTCAAGTCCCTCGATTACCACCCTTGACAATCAGACTGCCTTTACCGAAAACGGGGAGCGGGTGCCCTATGTCACCATTAACGAAGACGGCGATCAGGAAGTGGCCTTTGAAGATGCGGTGCTGCGCCTTGAGATTACCCCCCACGTCATTGACGGGTCGAATCTGAAGATGAAAATCGTCGTCAATAAGGATGAAGTAGACACATCGCGGGATGTGCAGGGGAACCCTTTTATCATAAAAAAACGTACCGACACCATGTTGATTGTCAGAGACGGTGAGACAATCGTCATATCGGGCCTGAGCAAGACGAGAGAATCCAAAGGGGACAAGGGCGTTCCCCTGTTGATGGACATTCCCATACTGGGATGGCTTTTCAAGGGGGAAGACAAGGCCATGAATCTGGAAGAAGTCCTGATATTTATTACGCCTCGCATCCTGGATACGGGAGTGGCGAAAGATGCGTCGTAGAGGAAAGTAAGGAAAGTAGGAAAAGTGGAAAAAGTGGGAAGGGCTAGGGGGCTGCGGCAAACTCGCAATGTTGGTGTGCGATGAGATTGCTTCATCGCTGCGCTCTTCGCAAAGACAAAGCGGAGGTAGCGATTACTTCGTCGCTTCTCGAAATGACAACGGGAGCGGCGAGATTCCTTCGTTGCTGCATACCTCGCAAAGACGCGAAGCCTGTCATTGCGAGCGACCGGAGGGAGCGCGGCAATCTCTTGATATCATGTGTCATGAGAATGCCTTGGCCGAGATACTCCGAGGCCTTTGCATACTACCCTGTTCTGTCATTCCGGGCTTGACCCGGAATCCAGAAAGTGCGTGAAAAAAATGGATACCTCCCGGGACTTGATCCGGGATCTGCCGGTATAACGAAATTGACGATGTGATGAGGTTCTGCAACCCAGGTCTCACTCCCTTGAAAGGGCATTACGGCGCATAAGGAATATGATTTTTGTACGCAGGCATCAAAATAACGGATACACTGTGTGGTCGGTAAACCATGGAATATTATAAAATCCTCAATCTTACCCGGGAGCCCTTTTCGAATTCGCCGGAACCGGAGTTTTTCTACGAGTCGCCGCACCATGTGGAGTGTCTGCAGAAACTCGAGCTGGCGATCCGTATCCGGAGGGGGCTTAATGTCGTACTCGGCGATGTGGGGACGGGAAAGACCACCCTTTCACGACAGCTTATCAGAAAATTTGCGAGCGATGACGAGGTGGCAACGCACCTGCTCCTGGATCCTCATTTCAGCACCGAACGCGAGTTTATCATTTCCATAGCCGAGATGTTCGGGTTGATCGAAGAGAGCGAAACGGCCCTGACCGACTGGCAGCTTCGGGAGCGCGTAAAAAAATATCTTTTTGACGAGGCCGTTGAAAAGTCAAGAATTGTGGTTCTGATTATCGACGAAGGACAGAAGATTCCCGACTTTTGTCTCGAAACGCTCAGAGAATTTCTCAATTATGAGACAAACGAGTACAAGCTCCTTCAAATAGTGATATTCGCGCAGGAAGAGTTTCGAGACATACTGGCACGGAACTCCGGAATCGCCGACCGTATAAATCTCAGTTACAGTCTGGGGCCGCTGAATTTTCACGATACAAAAGCCATGGTTCTCTTTCGCATCGAGCAGGCCATGGAGCGGGGGAAAGAAATTCCCGTTCAGTTTACCGGGGGCGCCATGCGCCAGTTATACAAGGCGACGGGTGGATATCCGCGAAAGATCGTGAAGCTGTGCCACCAGATCCTTCTAACGCTCATTATTCAGAACAAAACAAAGGCCGGTGCGGCACTGGTCAAATCCATTGCCCGAAGGGTATCAGAGGGAGACAACAGGCCGGCCGGAGCGCCCTGGGCCAAAACGGCAATTCTTGCAGGACTGGTGCTGATTCTGCTCATGGTTGTGTTCGAACGGGGCTATCTTAACGCGCTCTTTCCCGGGGGGACGCGGGCCGATTATGCACAGGTAACACAAAAAACGACAGACAGGCAAAGCGATGTCGTGAAAGCTGCTACGCCCTCGCACTCTCCCGTCGAAAAGGCAGCAACAGCGCCGCCGCCGAAAGAACCGAAGGTCCTGGTACCAGCGCCGGCACCCGAGGCACGGGAGAGTACCCCACCGGTAAAACCGGTCGAAGCAGCACAAGATGTTGTGCCGGCCGAAGGGGAGATACTCGCCTCCAGTGCGGGCGGCACACCTACTGGGGCCGTCGATGTGCCGCAGGAGGCAGCCGCAAAGATAACTGCCGTGCCGGTGAGTGAAAAGGAAGCGATGGCGAGCCGCCTATCCTATCCTGCGCTCCTCGGGCAAGTAAAAGTGGTCCAGGATGCCTTTGTGTGGACGATTATTGAAGATATTTACGGCAGATGTAATGTGAGGATGATGCGCCTGGTTGCTGACGTGAACCCGCATATAAAAAATCTTGACAAAATTGTGGCAGGAGATATCGTCAATGTTCCCACGATCCCGGCGCAACCTTCAATAAAGGCGACGGGAGAACGCTATCATGTTGAGATTGCACGATTTACAGACCTTGAAAAGGCGTTGCGGGCATATCGGCGCTATAAAGCAGGGGTATTTCCAGTGACGATGCTGCCGCACTGGAGTGAAAGAGGGCTTCAATTTTCCCTGCTGTTGAAGAATGATTTTAATGATGAAGCTGAAGCGAAACGTGCGCTTGAGGCGGTGCCTTCCGAAATTGCCGCTGAAGGAAAAATTATTGCGGAATGGACCCCGGGCACGGTGTTCTTTACCAGAAGGTGAAGATGCCTCACCCCTCGTTGGTACGATGCTTTGAGACCTTTGCATAATTTTCTTTTCTGTCTGGGCTTGACCCGGAATCCAGAAAGTGCTTGAAAAGACTGGATACCTCCCGGACTTGATCAGGGACCTGCCGGTATGACGAAATTGACGATTTTATGAGGTTCTGCAAAGGTCTCGCTTTTTACCAGAAGATGAAGATGTTTCCCCCCTCTTTTCCCCTCCCCTGGTGGGAGGGGATGAAGGGGAGGGGGAATTTTACGCATAGACAGTGAGCAAAGGACTCTAATGAGAATCAGAAAACGGCTGGGCGAGATGCTGATAGAAGCGGGTTTGCTCAGCGAAGATCAGCTGAAGCAAGCCCTGACGGGCCAGAAAAAGGCGCGGCTCAAACTTGGCGAGTATCTCATCAAGCAGGGGATGGTGACCGAAGAGCAAATCATCGATCAGATCAGCATTCAGCTGAAAATTGACAAGTACGACACGGACAAATATCCGGGCGATCCGACGATGGCGCAGTTTATTCCCTTCGAAATGGCCCAGAAATACCAGGCGGTTCCGCTCAAAAAAAAATTTAATCTGCTCACTGTGGCCATGGCCGATCCCATGGACATCAACGCCATCGATGCCCTGGAGGCCCAGGCCAATATGGAAGTGGCCGCCGTCGTATGTTCCTCAAGAGAGCTCGGCCAGCTTATCAGTGCCACCTATGGCACGCAGTCGGGCATGATGGGGCTGATGGAGAACATCGGCGATGTTCAGCTTGACGTGGAAAGCGAAGAAGCAGGGGAGGCAACCGGTGATCTTCAGGTCAGCTCGCTGCAGAATATGGCCGAAGAGGCGCCGGTTATCCGTCTGGTGAACTCCATCATCGCCCAGGCCGTTCACGACAAGGCGAGCGATGTCCATATCAGTCCCGAGGAGAAAAGCGTGTCCCTCCGATTCAGGATCGACGGCAAACTCGTTGAAATGCCGGCGCCGCCCAAGTCAATGGTGCTGCCCATTATCTCCCGGATTAAAATTCTTTCGCGAATGGACATCGCCATGTCGCGCATTCCTCAAGACGGCCGGTTTACCGTCAAGATGGACAACAAGGAGATCAACGTGAGGGCGTCGGCGCTTCCCACGATTTTCGGCGAAAATATCGTGCTGCGGCTTCTCGACATGGGGGCCCAGGTCTACAGCCTGGACAAGCTGGGCATGTCGAAGGAAGACCGGGAAAAAATCGCGAAGGCCGTCAGCAAGCCCTACGGTATGGTCCTCAGCACCGGCCCCACGGGCAGCGGGAAAAGCACCAGCCTTTATGCCATTCTGAACGAGATTAACACGCCTGATGTGAATATTATTACACTGGAAGATCCCGTGGAATATCGCATGGAAAATATCCGTCAGGTACAGCTGAACCGAAAAGCGGGTATGACCTTTGCGAGCGGACTACGGTCGATTCTTCGCCAGGACCCCGACGTGATCATGGTGGGAGAAATACGGGACGGAGAAACGGCGGGAATCGCCACACAGGCCGCTCTTACGGGGCACCGTGTGTTCAGCACGGTCCACACCAACGACGCCGCCGGCGCCATCACACGATTTGTGGACATGGGGATCGAGCCCTTTCTTGTGTCGTCGGTGCTGCTGATATCCTTTGCGCAGCGGCTTGTGCGCACTGTGTGTCCCTATTGCAGAGAACCCTATCGGCCGCCGGAAAAGGCACTTGTCGCCTGGGGGCTCGATAAGGTGGAAAATCCGAACTTCCAGAGGGGACGGGGATGTCCGCAGTGCATGAACACGGGATATCGCGGACGGACGGGTGTCTTCGAGGTGCTTCGCGTTGATGATGACATACAGGAGATGATACTGCGGGGCGCCTCAGCGCAGGAAATTACCAAGGCGGCCGTGAGTGCGGGCAAGCTTCGCATGTTAAAAGATGATGCCGCCGAAAAGGTCGCACGCGGAATCACCACACTGGAAGAAGCGGCCTCGAAGGTCATGAATCTGGAATAAGTGAAAATCGCCCTCGTCAGTAATTTCCCTTTCCAGATTTTCCTCTCCCCCGGGGGGAAAAGATGAAAGGGAGGGGGAGGTGCAGAAAAAAACTTCCTCTTCCTCGACGGATGATGGTTGTACAAGAAACCTCTTGATGGGAGGCGCACCGAGACCTTTGCATAATTTCCTTTTCTGTCATTCCGGGCTTGACCCGGAATCCAGAAAGTGCTTGAAAAAACTGGATACCTCCCGGACTTGATCAGGGACCTGCCGGTATGACGAAATTGACGATTTTATGAGGTCCTGCAAAGGTCTCGTATCATCCTTACTCCTCCCCCCTTGATGGGGGCGGATTGCACCATCCTTACTCCTCCCCCCTTGATAGGGGCGGGTTGCACTATCCATACTCCCTCCCCCTTGATGGGGGAGGGTGGGGGTGGGGGTGATAAACTAATAACAGCACTACACAGAGAGACACTATGCCAAGCTTTTCCTACAAAGCCATCAATCAAAGCGGCGCTTCCGTAGCGGGCGTCATCGAAGCCGAATCCCTCGATATGGCAAACAAAATGTTGAGCGCCCAGGGATTTATTCCTTCAAGGGTCGCACCGGTCAAAAAGGGCGGTGAAAGCGCCTCGAAGGGCGGATTGCTGGCACGGTTCGCAAGCGTCAAGCCTGAAGAAATCATCCTGATGACAAAACAGTTCAAGACGATGCTTGCCGCCGGCCTTTCGGTGGTCCAGCTTCTGGAGATCCTTCAGCACCAGACGCAGAACGAACGACTTAAAAATATGCTGGCCACCATCGCCATCGATATCAAGGAAGGGCGGTCGTTGACGGATGCCTTTCGCAAGCATGAAAAACTCCTGTCGTCGCTGTACGTCAACATGATCAATGCCGGAGAAACCAGCGGCACCCTGCCCGACGTGCTGGACAGGCTTGCCTACATTCTCGAACACGAACATAAGGTCAAGTCGGACATCAAGGCCGCCATGCAGTATCCCAAAATCGTCGTGCTGGCCCTGGGGATTGCCTTTGTGGTGCTGCTCTATTTCGTGGTCCCCAAATTCGTGACCATATTTCAAAAAGCGGGACTGGAACTCCCCCTTCCCACGAAGATCTGCCTGGTGCTGTCCCATGCGCTGATCAACTACTGGTATGTATTCATCATAGCAATTATCGCTGTTGTCATGGGATACCGATATTACGTGAAAACGCAGCAGGGGCGCCTCCTGCGCGACCGGCTCCTGTTGCGGGTGCCCATTGTGGGACCGCTGTACCAAAAGGCGGCCATGGCCCGATTTGCCAGTATATTCTCCATCCTGCAGGCAAGCGGCATCCCCGTCCTCAGTTCACTGGATATTCTCTCGGGCACAATCGGCAATGATGCCATATCCCGGGAATTCGACAGAATCAGAGACCTGGTCGAAGAAGGGAGGGGTATCTCAAATCCGCTGCGGGGCGCGCGCTACTTTACCCCCATGGTGGTGGATATGGTCTCCGTGGGAGAAGAAACGGGGGCCCTTGACGAGATGCTGCATCAGGTGGCAATGCACTACGATGACGAGGTATCCTATCAGATCAAACAGCTGTCCGATCTGATCGGACCGATCCTCATCGTGGGCCTGGCAGGGGTGGTGGGATTCTTCGCCCTGGCCATATTCCTGCCCATGTGGGATCTGACAAAAATGGCACGGTAAAATTCCCGGGGGTAAGAGCGCAGAAAGAAAACCCCCTCCCTTGATGGGAGAGGGCACCAAAACGGATCTCCCTCTCCCTTGATGGGAGAGGGTTGGGGTGAGGGTGAGTACCATTCGCAGCACAATTCAATATATAAAAAAACGTCTCACGGGACCGTCTCCCTATCACGTCAGCCTGCTTGTCCTGGTTCCCTTCATATTCACCGGGCTTGCCGTCCTGATCTTCATCATTGCCCACTATACGGGCAGGGCGTCAATGACCCAGCTCATGCTCCTGGGGGCCATAGTAGCGGGTATAACCGCCTTCTTCTCCGTGATTATTACCGTTATTATATTACGACCGATTCGCAGGTTCATCAAAGCGGCGGAAGCATCCCCCGCCTTCCCCAAGGCGCCTCCGGAAGCGGAAACGGCACTTCGGAAACAGGACGATATCGGCCACTTCGACTATGTGTTTCGGGAAGTGACCAATCTTATCAGCAAAGTCGACGCCCATGAACGATTTCCGACTATAATCGGTCAAAGCCGGGCACTGCGGAACGTTCTTAGCCAGATCGTGAAAGTGGCGCCCACCGATACGACGGTGCTTATTCTCGGCGAAAGCGGCGTCGGCAAAGAACTTGTGGCGGACGCACTCTATCAGGAGAGCGGAAGAAGAGGTAAACCCTTCATAAAACTCAACTGTGTGGCTATTCCTTCAGGCCTTCTGGAGAGCGAACTCTTCGGTCATGAAAAAGGCGCCTTTACCGGGGCAACGGCGCGAAAACCGGGCAAGTTCGAACTGGCCCATGAAGGTACGTTGTTTCTTGACGAAATCGGCGACATGCCGCTGGAAACGCAGGCAAAGCTCCTTCGTGTGTTGCAGAACCGGGAATTTCAGCGTGTGGGCGGGAATCAGACGATTAACGTAAATGTCCGCTTCATCGCCGCGTCAAATAAGGACCTGCAACGCATGGTGGCGGAAGGAACATTCCGGGAAGATCTTTTTTACCGTTTAAATGTGTTTTCCATTATCGTGCCGCCATTGAGAGAGCGGGTAGAAGATATTCCTTTCCTGGCCGATCATTTTATAAAAAAAGACATCCGCCGAATCTACATTGACACCCCGGGCGATGAGGGAGCTCATGACCTACCAATGGCCGGGCAATGTCCGCGAATTGGAAAACATCCTTTCGAGGGCCGCCGTCATGGCGGAAGACGGGCGTATCGAAACAGTCGGGCTTGCGCACAGCCTTGAACAGGCGCACGACATGTCGATGTCCCACGTGGACGAAGCTCTTCCGGAACGTGAGGGCAGGAGCCTCGATGAGCTCCTTGCAGATTTTGAAAAAAGAATTATCTTAGAGGCGCTTGAAAAGACCGGAGGCATACAATCAAGGGCGGCACAGCTCCTCGGCATCAACCAGAGAAGCCTCTGGCACCGGACAAAAAAATACCAAATTGATGTACAGACAATAAAAAAACAACAAAATATGTAGAAAAACGCCAACGCACTGCAGGCGCCCCTTGCGCCTGATGAAAAATTTCCTCTCCCGGTGGTAGGGGGAGACCTTTGCATAATTCCCTTTTCTGTCATTCCGGGCTTGACCCGGAATCCAGAAAGTACGTGAAAAAACTGGATACCTCCCGGACTTGATCCAGGACCTGCCGGTATGACGAAATTGATGATTTTGTGAGATTGTGCAAAGGTCTCAGGGGATGAAATAGAGGGGGAGATAATGCATTGAAAAACAAAGCAATTACAACAAAATATCGAAAAGATACGACGATATATCGATTATCAGACGCCAATAAAGAATAAAACATTCATAGTGGCACCAAATATGCAATAAAAATGATCAGGAATAAATAAAAAATCCCCAAGGAGGTGAAGGAACCGGCACACAACAAATTGCGGAACAAGAGCTGTTCCCACCCTAAAAAACAAAGTACGCTATAAAAATAAAACGGAGGAGTAGAAAAATGAAAAAACGTAATCAAGAAAAAGGTTTTACACTGATCGAAATCATCGCGGTCCTTGTCATCCTGGGTATTTTGGCGGCAGTGGCGGTGCCGAAGTATCTGGACCTCCAGGCCGATGCGAAGGCAAAGGCTGCAATGGGCCAGATTGCTGAGATAAAAGGGACATTGCAGACGGCATGGGCAAAGGAATTGCTGAGCGGAAATGATGATGCAACACCCGCTGAGGTAGTGACAGCTGCAGGTTGGACGTCAGGGACTGAATTTACACTTGGATCAGCTCCTGACAACTGGGTATCAGAATGTACAGCATCATCTACAAATGTTGCAATCGAAGTAAAAAGTCGCGGAGGTGATGGAGAATATACCGCCACAGGAACTTGGACACCCCCATCATAAAAATTGATTACAGCTAAACGAAGAGGGAGCTTTTGCAGAAAAGCTCCCTCTTCGTTTAAGGCTATGCGTGTTTACATGATCTTTGCAAAGGCAATTTAATGGAAAATTAGATGTTTCTCCTGTCTTTGTAAGGAAGAATTAAAAATCTTTTTCATATGAGACGGATCCGGCACATAAGCTTTTGTGTGTGAATTATTTACATATGTTTCAAGCAAATCATGCCAGTCTTTTGTTTTCTTTAAAAACATCAACTTTCCAACAGTATAATCCAAATCAGCGTTTCGGCCAAGTGCGTGGTAAATTTCTACAAGCGCCAGATTAGCCTCCAGATCGGTAGATTTGAAGTAGGAGGATACGTATTTTTCCATGCTAGACTGTGCCTTTCCGTAATCTTTTGTGTGCATGTACGCGGCCCCTAGAACTTTATACGCATTCACTTCATTCAGGTCGATTCGAAGAGCCTCCAGGCTTTCCGCTATGGCGTTTTCATATTTTCCCGTTTTGAGAAACACTAGACCGAGCGTGCTGTGCAATTCAGCATTTTGTGGCCATCGTTCAAGGGCGCTCCTTAAAACATCTTCTGATTCTTTCAACGACCCCATTCCCAGCAGGGCGAGAGCTAAACCCTTCCATGCCGGTGGATGGCTGTCATAAATCGCAAGAGCCTTGCGATACAATTCGGCTGCTTTGGTGTAATTTTTGTGTCTGTATAAATTAAGGACGGCGAGATTGTGCCGAGTGTCAAAATGATTGAAAAAGTTTAAATGCCCCTCTCTCGAATAGGCTTCCATAAATGCCGCTTCCGCCTTATCTGACAAACCTGCCATAGCATAACTTTTTCCAAGATGGGTCAAGGCTCTTGCAAGCTTCGGAGTTTTTCGCACATTATCTTCCCAGAAAGTTACAGGACTCATAAAAATCTCGTTTCTTATATATGTCGTATGTGCTATTGCCGCAACTATGAATGTGAAGGTTATGAATATCAATAGATACATCCTTTTATGTGCTTTGAATAAATTAAGGCATGCAAAGTAGAGGAGTGCAATCGGAATGAAAAAGAAGAATGACGGAATATAATTGCGATGTTCAAAGACAAGTTCAAGAGGAAGGAAAGATCCTTCAACAGCATGATTGAGAAAAAAGAAAAGAATACAGAAGGAGATTAGCGGATTCTTTCGAGCGATGTAAATTGCATAGAAAATAACCCCCGCAATTATTAGTATCGATGGAATTGTCGTCCATGGTGCAAGAAGGGACGTCGATAGTTCCACATCATGCAGAAGCATAAGACGAGAACTTAATGGGTAAAGAAGAAGCGTGATGTAAAAAAGTATCACCCGTGGTTCTGTCATCAGCCGTTCAGTAAGAGTAAAGGGCCTGCCCTCAAAACCTTTGAGTAACGACGAAAGATCTATGGCGAAAAGCAGGATGGTACATATAAAAAGCACTACCGGAATGACAAGCCATTTCGCTGTCCGCGTAATGCTTTCGCGTGTTACGCCCTGAATCAGCAATAGGTCAAACAAGAGAATAGAAAAGGGAATGAGCACGGCATTTTCTTTGCTGGCAAGGGCGAGAATGCCAGAGAGAACGCAGAGAACGAATAATGCCACCTTGTTTCTAAGTTCACTTGACGTACGTCCCCGCAGGTAGAAATACATCGACAGGATATAGAAGAGTCCCGCCATGCTCGACATGCGCTGCACGATATAGGTCACAGCCGTTACCTGCATTGGGTTGACGGCCCAGAAAAACATAGAAAGCAACGCTACCGCGTATGCCTTCCCCTCGTCGAAGTGCTGTTCCAACAGGGGGAGCCGCAGCATCCTGTAAATGAAACAAAAAAGAAAGAAGGACGTAGCAAAATGGATGAAAAAGTTGACGATATGATACCCAAAGACATCAAGCCTGTGAAATAGATGGTTCAATGCAAACGTCAGATAGGCGAAAGGCCGGTTTATATTTCTGCCATCGATTCCCCTGAAGGTTCCCTGTATCGAATCCCAATCGAGTGTTTTGATTTGCACATGAGGATTCTCGACGATATTGGGCATGTCATCCAATATCCACGTTCCTTGAAAGCTGTACCAGTAGATTATCAAGAGGAAAATGAGAAGGCTGAGGATAACAAAGAGATATTTTCTTTCGTCAGGAATACGCCATGCAAATTTGCTGTCAAAATGGTTTTCAAGAAATGACAAAATAAACCTCCCCTTCATGAAAACAGTCCGGAATTACTTACCGATGTGACCCGGATTCTGAGATTCCCAATGCTATAGCAGAAACGTCACACGCTGTACAAAGAAAAGGTGTTTTGCAGATGATCAGGGCAGGCAAACAAACCCCTGTTCTTTGAAATGTCGATCGAATGTGAAGGCAGTGGTAATTTCCCCAAGTCTCATCGTTTCAAAACTGACGCAATCAACAAGGCTCAATTTCTTCCTCATCGCAGAAAGTATTATTCCCATTGACGCATGATGTACCGTACTGTCAATCCATTCAATCCTGAGTACGGGAACAATATCTTCCTGAAGGACGTTTACCGCTGCCATGCCCAAACGGTTCTGCACAAGAGCGCAGGTTTCTATGAGAATATAATTGGTGATCACAAGGGTTTCACCAGATGTTAAAATATGCTGCCATGCTTCTGCCGCCGCCGCATGATTTTCATCATCTCTGTCCAGAACTGCGAGCAATCCCGACGTATCTATAAAAACGCTCATTCGTCGTACGCCTCTGTGAGGTACATATCGTGCGAGGTTGACAAATTTTTCACACCGGATCCAAATTGACCGGCGGCGGCCATTGCCCGGCTGCGACGCTGCTCATCGATTACCTCAGATTTAGTCCTGGCATAAAAATCAATCGACTGTCTGATAATTTCAGCCATCGATGTATTGTCTGCTGCTGCCATTTTTTTCAGCATAGCCACCTGTTTTTCATGCAATTGTATCTGTGTCCTTACCATGGATGTCTCCTGAAAGTGATTACACAATTGGCCGATATGATAACAGTCACACGGTAGCGTGTCAAGTTACAAGGAGCAGGTGTTAGGAGCAAGTAATATGTCCGGAGTTGTAGCACATAATCTGTCCGGTTAGAATGCGTCACCGGGAGGTGGCGAATGAGACGGACGGAGATACTACAGGAGATCCGGAAGATGCGATTTGAAGAGGCGTATGGTGTATGGACAGAAGGTCGATTAACCCAAGAGGAAGCGGCGCGGATATTGGGAGTATGCGACCGGACATTCCGGCGCTACGTTGATCGTTACGAGGAGAGGGGTTTAGATGGCTTATTAGACAAGCGGATGACGCAGGCGTCATCACGTCGAGCTCCCGTGGATGAAGTCATGGCGCTTTCCCGGCAGTATGAAGGTCATTACCGAGGCTGGAATGTGAAACATTTTTATTCATGGTATCGGCGTGATGGAGGACAGCGAAGTTACACCTGGGTGAAGAACACGCTTCAGTCGAGGGGATTAGTTTTGAAGACGGCCAGGAAAGGCTCCCATCGGAAACGTCGTGATCCCTCGCCGTTGACAGGGATGATTGTTCATCAGGACGGTAGCGCCCATGAGTGGGTGCCGGGGAAGAAGTGGGATCTGATCGTGACAATGGATGATGCGACCAATGAGCACTACAGCATGTTCTTTGTCCAGGAGGAAGGCACCACCAGCAGCTTTCAGGGCGTACGAGATGTGATTCTTCAAAAGGGCTTGTTTAGCTCAATTTACACAGATCGTGGCAGTCACTACTGGTACACCCCTAAAGCCGGGGGAGCGGTCAGTAAAGGACAGCTTACGCAGTTTGGGCGTGCCATGAAGCAGATGGGGATCGAGATGATCCCCGCCTATTCTCCGGAGGCACGGGGAAGGAGCGAGCGGGATCAATTCCGGGGACAGTATGAGAGCTTTGCACAAACCCTTCATTGTTTCCAGTTTGAAGTAAGATAATCTCCCTGAAAAACCATATTATTCAAAGCTATCCAATTAATATTACTTTACTATTAACCATTTTTATGCCATAGTTCCCGCATCACAATGCCGCGCAGGAGGAACTATGGGCTTCAAGAAAATGGATTCCAATCTTACCTTTACTGATCTCTCGCTTTTGTCTTCCATCGAAAAGAACCGGGCTATCGCCAGAATGGAACAGATCAACAACATCGTGGATTGGTCCCGCATTGACTCGTTGATCATGCACTACTATCCCGTTGGAAAAAGCGCTGCCGGAAATAACGCCTATCATCCAATAATTCTTATGAAATGTCTCCTGCTCCAGCAGTGGTTCAAGATCGATTCCGATCCCGAACTGGAAACTCAGATCAATGATCGTATCTCCTTCAAAAAGTTCCTGGGGCTCTCTTTCGATGATCCCGCGCCCGATCACTCCACCTTCTCCCGGTTCAGAGGAAGATTGTCCAAAGAAACCATGCGTGCAATCAATCATGAACTCCTCTCTCAATTTGATGCCAAGGGGTTAACCATAAATGAAGGCATCGCCATTGACGCCCGCCTGGTGAAATCCGCCAGTCATCCCCTCAGCACGGAAAAGCTCAAAGAAGAAAAACATAAACGAAACACTCCCGAGGGTAAAGTGGACAAAATGGGAAAACCGCTTAAATATTCTCGCGATCTTGACTCCGACTGGACGGTGAAAAACGATGTCCCCCACTTTGGTCTCAAAGAGCATGCCTCTGTCGACATACACCACGGATTTGTCCTTGCCACCGAAATAACGCCGGCATCCCATAACGACAGCCCCTATCTTCCGCTCTGCGTCGCCGGCAGTTGTCATACCGAAGAGCCTATCAAAAAGGTGTATGCCGATAAAGGGTACTTCGGCGAGCCGAACAGGGCCTTTCTCAGTATGAACAAGATTGCAGACGGCATCATGAGAAAGGACACGACCACGGCAAAGCTGACGGACTATGAAATAGAACGAAATAAACAAATATCGAAAAAACGCTATATAGTAGAACAATATTTTGGTCTTTCCCATCTTCACCACAATGCCTTCCGGGCCAGGTTCCCCAGGCTGATCAAGAATGCCATTGATGTCCTCTTCAGGCAAATGGCCTTCAATCTCCTGAGGGGGACAAGGGTGGTACCGGCATAAGAAAGGGGGTGCTATTATACTCATATGTCCACGGGGGAGCGTTAGCTGACCCAAAATTGACAGTTGTTGGAGGCAAGATGAACTCATCATAACAAAATATCAGGTACGGCTAGAACGGTTGTTCTAACCCAAAACTTTTTCCTTCAAAAAAATGGTCCGAAAGACCGAATTTGAAGAAATTGATCATTATTCAAAGGTCTCAGTATACTTAATTCGGTGCGTATATGAGATGATATCCTTTTTTTGAATTAAGTATACTGTGCCCGGAATTACTCTGTCCCCGGAATTACCTGTCCCCGGAATTACCTGTCCCCGGAATTACTCTTTGCCCGTGTGACAAAAAATACCGATGCGCGGTGGATTTTGTAGAGACGAAAAAAATCCAGATAGCCTCGATCCATGACGTAGAGAGAGCTTTGCACAAACCCCTCATTGTTTCCAGTTTGAAGCAAGAAAATCTCCCTGAAAAACCATATTATTCAAAGCTATCCAATTAATATTACTTTACTATTAACCATTTTTATGCCATAGTTCCCGCATTACAATGCCGCGCAGGAGGAACTATGGGCTTCAAGAAAATGGATTCCAATCTTACCTTTACTGATCTCTCGCTTTTGTCTTTCATCGAAAAGAACCGGGCTATCGCCAGAATGGAACAGATCAACAACATCGTGGATTGGTCCCGCATTGGCTCGTTGATCATGCACTACTATCCCGTTGGAAAAAGCGCTGCCGGAAATGACGCCTATCATCCCATAATACTTATGAAATGCCTCCTGCTCCAGCAGTGGTTCAAGATCGATTCCGATCCCGAACTGGAAACCCAGATCAACGATCGCATCTCTTTCAAAAAGTTCCTGGGGCTCTCTTTCGATGATCCCGCGCCCGATCACTCCACCTTCTCCCGGTTCAGAGGAAGATTGTCCAAAGAAACCATGCGTGCAATCAATCATGAACTCCTCTCTCAATTTGATGCCAAGGGGTTAACCATAAATGAAGGCATCGCCATTGACGCCCGCCTGGTGAAATCCGCCAGTCATCCCCTCAGCACGGAAAAGCTCAAAGAAGAAAAACATAAACGAAACACTCCCGAGGGTAAAGTGGACAAAATGGGAAAACCGCTTAAATATTCTCGCGATCTTGACTCCGACTGGACGGTGAAAAACGATGTCCCCCACTTTGGTCTCAAAGAGCATGCCTCTGTCGACATACACCACGGATTTGTCCTTGCCACCGAAATAACGCCGGCATCCCATAACGACAGCCCCTATCTTCCCCTCTGCGTCGCCGGCAGTTGTCATACCGACGAGCCTATCAAAAAGGTGTATGCCGATAAAGGGTACTTCGGCGAGCCGAACAGGGCCTTTCTCAGTATGAACAATATTGCAGACGGCATTATGAGAAAGGACACAACCACGGCAAAGCTGACGGACTATGAAATAGAACGGAACAAGCAGATATCGAAAAAACGCTATATTGTCGAACAGTACTTTGGGCTTTCCCATCTTCACCACAATGCCTTCCGGGCCAGGTTCCCCAGGTTGATCAAGAATGGCATTGATGCCCTCTTCAGGCAGATGGCCTTCAATCTCCTGAGAGGAATAAAGGTGGTTCCGGCATAAGAAAGGGGGTGCTATGCGCATATGTCCCCGGGGGAGCGTTAGCTGCCCCGAAATTGATTGATACTGGAGGTAACATGGACTCATCATAACAAAATATCGCGTGCGGCTAGAACGGTCGTTCTAGGCAAAAATGCTTTTCCGTTCAAAAAATGGTCCCAAAAACCGAATTTGAAGAAACTGGTCGTTATTCAAAGGTCTCGTAGATGGCCCCAGCCTCCAAGATCAAGTCGTCCAGGATGTTCACGTCGTGAATTTTGCCTTTGGTGATGATTTCCACGGAAGAAATGTTGCCGCGCAGATCCAGAAGCGTATGAAGTTTTACCGCGCCCTTGCGCTTCCGGAATTCTGCCCAGGGAAAGAGTGCCAGACAAAGATCGATAGTGGCCGAATCCAAGGCATATATATACTGCCTGATCCAGTTCGATGCCGAAGGAATCTCCGGCGTAAAGCTTTCGGGCTTTTACTATGAGAGTCTGGGCAAAATCGGCGTAAATCCTCCAATCCCGGTTCTGATTTGCATGGGCGAGCGTATTGCGGGAAACCTACCCGCGAATCCCCAAGTGATACAGCTTGGGCTGAGTGGCACGCAGGCAGACCTGAATATCTCTCAAACTTTCTCGGTAAGTGAGCTGAGCGAAGGCCATGCAGAGGAACTGATCCCAGCAGGAAAAGCTTATAACGTTGCGATTGCCGTTGTATCGATCGACGCATTTTCGAAACTCGTATGTGGTGACAAAGTCCATCAACTGGGCAAAGACGGTTTTCCCGGAATTCATGTGGTGTCTCCTTTTTTATCGATAAAGGAAACTTGCATGTCTGGGAAATAATTTTCAAATCGAAAAATGACATTTTGGGCTATAAATAACTTTATTTCAGTTATGTTTATATGCTTTAAGTTCTCGTGTGAGTATTAAGCTAAAAATTGGGCCAAGAGTGAAGATTGGAATCAAAGAAGTTGCTCTAATAAGTAATGAGGCCATTAAGCCAATACTGGTTCCTATACCAAATATGACAGAAGCCAAGCTAACTATTGCTTCTTGAATCCCCAAATTGCTGGGTGTAAGATTAAAAAGAAATGAAAATATTGAAAGTAAGCTTATTAGAAATATTGTTTTAAAAGAAAATTGAATATTTGTTAGTGAAATAAAAGCTAGCCAGAAAGAAAGTCCATTTAGAAAAATACTTGTAAGTGAATACAATGTTAATTTGAAAAGTAAAGTTTTGTCATTCCGAATAAGGGTCCAACCATCAATTGCCTTATTTATAAATTGTATCAAAGGATTTCTGTAAGATATTTTTATTGGTGGTAGTAAAATTAATAGTGACGATAATAGTAAAATAATAAAAAAAAATAAACCCACTCGCCACATAAGAATTGAGGTTATTTCAGAAGTTAAACTAGAAATAAGGCCTACAAACCCTACAGCCCAAAAGAATATTAAATAACTGGCAGCAAGAAGAGAGGTGAATTGTGCATAAGAAAAAGCATAGCGATATTTCAAGTAAGCTGCACGGGCAATCATTCCACCTGAAAAGGGTGATATGTAATTCCCCATTGTAGTAATAATAGAAAGACCAAACCATTCTTTGAACTTAAGCACTGTTCCGAATATGGAAACAAAGTCACGAAGTATAAGACCACTTATTATCTGAAAGAATATTCGAATAATAATCAGGGATATTATATTTATGATGCTCGCATTAGTTAATAATGTTAGTGCTTGAGGGTGATAATATAAATATGCCAATAGTGCTATAGCTACAAGTAATAAAACAATTATGGAGTAGGTTCTATTTTCGATCATGATGTGATTCTTTTCAAAATATGTATATGGTTGCAAGTTCCAAAATAGATCACGTAATAGCCGATATGTTATCCCCAAATAATACCATGGAAACTGACATTGAAATCACATTGAATTTTAGGTACCCGTCCCTTGAGCGTTAAATGCGTTTAAAAATACCCGCTGCTTGCGGTGAAGTAGATTTATTTTGTACAAATAGCTAATAAATCCAGACTACTATCAATATCAGACTTTTTTATTTGGAAGTTATCTACAGTATATTTGTTTTGAAAATCACCCTCTATATTATTGTTTCTATTGATAATTTTTTTTAATAGCGTAATGATTATAGGTTGATACCTGCCCGGTATGCATCTTCTTAAATTAAGTGGATCAAATGACTGTATCTTTAAAATTTGTTTTACCCTTTTTATTTCATTCTTTTGAATATCATCATTACCACGTATGCCCCAAATATTTACACTGTTGAATGTGCGGTTTAATAAATTATTTAAGTCAATTGCCGAATATTCTCTTACATGAAATCTATTCCAAGGTTGCTGATTATTTTTAAGTCTATATTTTCTGTTCGGAGTGGTAAGAATAAAATTAGAATTTTTTTTCATAACTCTATATATATCTGAAACAAAATCAAAATCATTAAATACGTGTTCAATTACTTGAAAAGAAATTACCACATCAAAAATATTATCTTCATAAGGAATATTTAATCCATCGAAAAAGTTGAAAGTACAATTGTCAGAGCTATATTTTGCCGCGGCATGTTTTATGGTATTTTCATCTATGTCTAGGCCGATTATGTTTTTAACGCGATGTGATAAATAATGAGTTCCATATCCCTCACCACATCCAACTTCTAGCACATTGTTATTGTTATTTAAAAAATGAGACGCCTGTTTATAAGCAAACATGTGTCTCAAATAGAGGAGATATTCATCACACGATTTAATTTTTTCAGGAACTATGCGTTCGCCTGTTTTTCTTAAATTAACTTCTGCCATATCTCTTACTCTAATAGATAAAATAAATAAAAAACTAAATAAATATCTATTTATTAGCAGTAATTAAATAACCGTCTGATAAATCATAATTGTTAAATAAAGCAGAAAATAAACAAAAAGGATAGGCTGTATATTTGTTAAATAAAAATCCCGTAAGTTTAAAAATATTATTTAAGGGGCTAATTCCACTATATTGGGATCTTGCTTTCATGCTTAATGTTAATTTATTTATCTGCACACCTGCAAGAATAATTCTTAGCCATCTGAGAAGATTGAGAAATGGAAAACCATATGAAACGATTTCTATGTTTTTAAAATTTAATTGCATAATCATTTTCATGATTTCTGTTTTTTCATATCTCCTGTAATGTCCAACAATTTCGTCATCCCTTGCCCATAAAGCTTTTTTTGCAGGAACCGAAATTATAATACAACCATGATCGCTAAGGAGTGTATATATTTTTTCTAAAAATAAAACATCATACTTGATATGTTCCATGACTTCACAGGCAATAATACAATCATATTTTGATTTCAATGTGATATTCATAAAATTACCAACTATAAGATGTAATTTATTTTTAGTAGACCATTCAAAACTGTCGTAAAAATCATATATTAATGGATTAAAATCTACAAGTGTTCCATGGTTATAATATTTAAGAATATCTGCTGTAAGGTTTAAGCTACCGGGACCAATTTCTAAAAAAGTATTTCCGCTTTTGATTTTTTTTAACACTTCATGCCTTCGAAAAAGGAACCTAGGAGTATAGTATTTCATTAGTCTAAAATCTCTTCAATAATATTTTTTATAAAATCAATAGAAAATTTATTCCTGTAAAGTATTAATCCGTTTTTTCCTATTAACGATAATTTCTCTTTATTATCAAAACACCAAACTAATGCATCTGCAAGATTCTTCTCATTTCCTTGGGGAACTAAAAGGCAGTTTTCCTTATCTCGGAAACCATAATCATCATTGATCTTACCTATAATAACAGGCTTAGACATAGCCATGCATTGAAAAGTCTTTCCTGTGATAACAAGATGTGACTGAGTGGTATCACCAAAAGGGCCACATAAGCATACATCTGATCTGCGTATTAAAAGCGGAAGTTGTTGGTATGGAACCCATTTGTAGTGAATTATGTTGTTAAGTTTTAAACATTTCTTTTTTTTAAAAAAGTTTCTATAGGATTTGCCTCTTCCTCCAATAAGAGTAAAAGTTATAGGCATGTCTTTTAGAAGATATGCAGCCGTAAGCATGATATCAACGCCATGGAGGGGAAGAAATGAACCGTAAAAAAGAACATTCAAGGAATTGCTGATGTTATTGCTGGCGGAAGGAGAGGGCTTGAATAATTCTTCATCTGCACCAACTGGTATTGAATGGATCTTGCGAGGCTCAATTGAGAATCGATTGCAAAAAAAATATTTGTGTAAATCAGTGTCAGTTAATATTGAATCAGATTTATGTAATATTAGTTTTTCATAAAAAAAGATTAATTTATCAATCAAGCCACCTCGTTTAATGCTGTTTTTTTCGTACACCATGCTGTGATATGGTGACATCATGTGATCATAAATTAATATTTTTCCAAGTGTAATAAACCTAACTATCCAAAATATTTCATATCCTCTAAATCCTAAGATGTAATAATCAGGATTTTTCTTTATCCTAATTTTAAGCAGTAAAATCAATGTTTGTACATAACGAAATAATCCTTCGCTAGTATTTACAGCTTGAAATAATAGCAAATTATCAATTCTCCTAAGGGCCTCAATGAGAGTTCTCGTTCTGACATAATTTGGACATCGATAAGACAGGATGTAACATAGTTTTATTTTATTTCCCTTATAACGCATTTCATATTTACCATTTTATTGACGTGTTTATTTTTTTGCGTAGTTTATTTATCGCTACAATTTGAAATAGTGTCAATTTAGATGGTTCCGTAAAAAGTCGATTTTGAGCTTTTTTGTGATTACAAGTATCGCATGAAATCAAACCGTGTCAAGTAGTTGTGGATTCCTATCGCCGTAAGACTTACACTATTTTTGAATTTTTGCGGGACCGTCAAAGTTAAGTAATATTGCTATCGTCATCTTACATTTCTATTTTACCTTCCAATGGCCGTCGCGGTCACTTCCGATGCGTTCCAGACGGTTTTCTGACTTGCGCGTGGCCAGGTGTTTCTTAATGGTAGTTGAACTATTTCCCGGCAATTGGGCCATCTCATTGCGCGTCAGATTCGGATTTTCATACACAAGTTCGAGAATCATAGGCTTTTGCCTGACTTTCTCATTGTCAGTAATGTTCCGTTAACAGTTGCTCCAGTCGATGCACCAGGTAAAAGGGGATGTTGAGCAATCTGAATTTGCGCTCGACTTTATTTACTTTTGCCACCAGTTGGCCGGCTGAGGGTTTGGCGGAACTGATTACCGCGGCCTGGTCGGCTTCTTTTTTAATGACGTACGAATGTAATGATTTAATCGTGCCCCCTGATCCGGACTTAACTTCTATGGGGTATATCCGATTTGCACAGGGAAAGAGAAAATCAACTTCTGCCTGACCCTCTGACTTTGGCGGTTGCCAGTAGTATAATTCGGGCTCAATATAGCCCTCTTTTGCATAGAGCAGTTGCTGGCCTACAAACTGTTCTGCCAATACGCCATGGTTGGCCAGTTCGAGAGGTGCGCTCATGATTGATTGAGGGGGCAGGTCCTGTGCAGCCAGTAACAATCCAATGTCAATAAATAAAAATTTGCTGATTCTTATTTTGGTTTCAGCGCCCAATGGGATGCTGGCCGCATTGCTGTGAAGCACGCGATAAAATAAGCGGGCCTTCACAAAAAGCTCGATAGCCGCGTTTAACTGTCGATTATCTCCGCTCGTCATGACAGCAATTTCGTGGGCCTGTTTATGTGAAAACTGTAAACCCACCTGCCGTAAAATTCCGTTAAAGAACGCATTGAGCCGCAGGGCATCCGCAGTTCCGGTGTATTTGGCGAAGTCATCCTTATAGGTTTGAATCAACGCCGTTTGATGTTTAAGAATTTCCGCATGACTGAAATGTGTATCGATTGCAAGCTGGATACACCCGGGCATTCCACCTGTCAGCGTGTAACGCCGGACGAGCGACATCATGTCGTTATGCACGGAATCGGGCGTCAGGTGCATGTTCCGAGCGTCAAGCATTTCAATGGTCTGCAATGCCTTGGTCTCACCTGTTGCACAAAGAAATTCCTCAAATGATAATGGTCCCATGAAGTAGGGCTCGATGCGGCCGACGGGTGTTGCCGCCCGGGTGTCATTGAGTACTTGATCGAGCAGAGAACCCGTTAAAATGACGGCCAGGCCAGGTATGTCTTCTGAAAAATATCGCAAGCAGGAATAGGCGGATGGTGTTGACTGTGCTTCATCGAGAAACAGAATTATATTATCGTAGTTTGTAATCTTCTCTCCGCAAATAAGTGAAAAATTGAACATCAGTTCATCCAGCTTGTAATGCCGGAACAGAGGTTCAAGTTCCCTGTGCCGCTCAAGGTTGATTTCAATGACTCTGACGGACAGTTGTTCTGCCGCAAGGCGAACCGCGGTTGTTTTCCCCACCTGCCTTGCTCCACGGATAACCAATGGTTTGCGCGTGCTCTGTCGATACCATGTTTTGATGTCTTCAATTGCCCGTCGATTAAACATCGGATATCTTCCCTTAACAACCACTATAAAACAATTTGTGTATTATCATGGCACATATTAATACACGATATGTGGTAAAGTCAACGATTAAAATGGAAAATGGTGGAATAGGATTATTTTTTACGTTCGCCGGTTTCGAGACCTGGTTTGCAGAACCTCATAAAACCATCAATTTCGTCATACCGGCAGGTCCCGGATCAAGTCCGGGAGGTATCCAGTTTCACGCACTTTCTGGATTCCGGGTCAAGACAGAAAAGGGAATTATACAGGTCTCGTTCTGTGAAGGTAAGCGTACGACCAACTCATGTTTCGCTGTGCAACGCGAGTATGAGGCGAGAAAGCTGTTGACATTTGCCCCTTGATACGTACAATATGCTGTACAGGAGGTGCCGAAATGGAAGTCATAACCTATACAGCCGCAAGGCAAAACCTTGCGAAAACAATGGAAAAAGTTTGCAGAGACCGCGCCCCGATGATTGTAACACGTAAATCATCGGAATCTGTGGTTATTATGTCCCTTGAGGACTTTGAAGCCCTTGAAGAGACAGCCTACCTGTTGCGGTCACCGAAAAACACAAGACGTCTGATTGAATCTATCGCCCAACTCGAAAATGGCAAAGGAAATGAAAAGGAGCTTTTAGAGTGAAGCTTATTTTCTCAGATCATGCCTGGGACGATTACCTCTATTGGCAAAAAACTGATAAAAGAATTCTTTGCCGTATCAACACCCTCATTAAGGAAACAACACGTAACCCTTTTGAGGGTGTTGGCAAACCTGAACCATTGCAACATGCCCTGTCCGGATACTGGTCCAGGCGGATAAATGATGAACATAGATTCGTGTATAAAGTTTCGGATGATGCGATTCTCATTGCACAACTGAAATATCACTACTGACTTTCTCTTTTGCCCCACCAGCATGATATGTAGTAAAGTAAACGATTAAAATGGAAAATGGTGGGATGGGATTATTTTTTACATTCGCCGGATTCAGCTCCGCCCCGTAAGTTACATCACAAGGGTTGTAACTTCTTGATGGGGGAAGATTGGTGGAGCTGCGGAACAAAACGGCCCGCTTAATCACCTCTTCCTCTGCTCAGTTCAGCTTTCCCTCTGTTCCCACACCAGAAAATGCGGTCTGTTTTCCAGTGTGGGCAGAAAGTCTTCGAATTCCTCTCTGGATAAGACCAGGGAGCGAATTTTTCACTTGATGTATCGTTCAGTTTTTCTGCTCAGGTCGTTAAGGTGGTACTGGTCGATGTTTCCCACCAGCACGAGGTCGATGGTGCCTGTGTCTTTGCCTTCGGCGTAGTCAACTTCCATTTTCTATTTTACCTTCCAATAACCATCGCGGTCACTTTCGATACGTTCCAGACGGTTTTCTGACTTGAGCGTGGCCAGGTGTTCCTTAATGGTGTTTGAAGTTTTCCCCAGCAGTTGGGCTATCTCGCTACGTGTGAGGCGGGGGTTTTCGCGTAGAAGTTCCAGTATCTGATCTTGGGTTTTCATTTTTCTGAGTGGTCTTCTGGGTGGTTTTGCACGCTGAACACCTACAATTTTTCCTGAATCCGCCACACCCACAAGAACAACGCCGCCCCCCACATTAGCAAAAGCGACAAGTGTTTCAATTGCTGCAATGTCAAAGCTGGATTTGAATTCAACCGTTTCCGATTCGCCTTGTCGTATAATTTTTTTGAGCGCTGTTTTATTCATGTTCTGTCCGCTCAACCTTTCTTTTCCTCCCACACCAGAAAATGCGGTCTGTTTTCCAGTGTGGGCAGAAAGTCTTCGAATTCCTCTCTGGATAAGACTAGGGAGCGAATTTTTCGCTTGATGTATCGTTCAGTTTTTCTGCTCAGGTCGTTGAGGTGGTACTGGTCGATGTTTCCCACCAGCACGAGGTCGATGATGCCTGTGTCTTTGCCTTCGGCATAGTCGTCAATAAGGTAGGCGCTTTCCAGATCGCCCAGGCGTGTGATGATGCTTTCGATGACCTGATCGAGGCCGAGGACCTTGCCGACCATGGATTTCAATTCCGGGAAGAGGGGGTGCTGTGTGTTTGCGGTGTAGTAGATGTTGCGGCCGTTCTTTTCTGATGTGAGGAGTCTGGTTTCCGTGAGCTGGTTCAGTTCTTCGCGGACGGCGTTGGATGAGACGTTGAGTTCCTTTGCAAGTTCCCGCAAGTATGCCTTTGTGCCGGGATTGAAGAAGAATCGCACCAGGAGCTTGATTCTTGTTTTCGAGGATATGATGCCCGCAAAAAGACTGTCCATCATTGCACCTTTATGAGCAGTTATTCTACTCATAACAGATGCGGGAGCATTGTCAAGGGATTTTTTTGAAGGATCTGTATTTCGTGTTATTTATCAATTTCGCGGAGCATTTCTTCTGTGGACGACAAGGGATAAATGCGGGTATCGCTGCGGGTTTGTCGATCCGCTCCTCCGTAAATCAGACCGCTTCCCCAGGGAAGATCGGGGACAACCTTTTTGAAATAGTTCAATCCCTTGAAATAGTCTGATGCAATGGTTGCACCCGCCTTGATTTCGATGGGGAAAAGGTCGGGGCCGATCTCCAGTATCAGGTCAACTTCATTTCCTTTTGCGTCGCGATAAAAACAGAGATTGCTCTGCTTGCCTCTATTGAAGCGATATTTGACCGCTTCCATGACAACAAGATTTTCGATGAGATTTCCCCGTAAGGGATGTCGGTTGGCATGCTGTTCGTTTTCCAACCCCAGGAGGTAACTTGCCAGCCCGACATCGTAAAAATATAGTTTTGGAGATTTTATCAAACGCTTTGATATGTTTCGATACCATGGAGGCAGAACAAACAGAATGTAGCTTGCCTCCAGCAGGGTTATCCAGGAGCGGGCGGTGGTATGAGACACTCCCGTGTCGTTAACAATTCTCGCCTCGGCCGTTGCAATAGCGAGTAATGTAGGCCAATATTGGTGCAATATGCAAGTTGTAATTTCATATTGCACCTCGATCTGCTTTTTAATTTCGTTCAAAATTTGGGTATGGGCTGTTCGTGATTAAATGTACAATACAGGTCATACAGTTGGCTGGACGACGCTTTTGTTTTTCACGCCATGCCCGGAGCATATTGAACACATCGAAAGGTGAGATTGCCGCGCTCCCTGCGGTCGCTCGCAATGACGAAGGTAACGCTGCGTTATTCGTGGCACTGCGGGGAGAAATTCCCCTCGGTTCATTTTTTCAAAGGGAGAAGCTATTGGTGCGTGGGTCTTTGGAATAAGCGAGCGTAAATCTCTTGGATTTTAAGAGGATCAAAAAGTGAGAAAATAACAGACTCTCATGTCATAATTACTACATTTTTCTTATTCTGATTTTGTAATTGTCAATGATGATCAAGCTGTTTGGTATGGTATTTTCCGAAGAAAACGTAAGGGGAGCTCAGGCAATGGCTATTACCTGTTCTTCATCTATAATTTGTGCCGCGTATTCCAATGTGCCCTGGACCATATCCGCTGTTAACTCGGGATAGGCTGCAACAATCTGATCAATCGTGTACCCGCCGGCCACCATGCCCAATATATTTTTCACCATAATCCTTGTTCCACGAATTACTGGCTTACCCCCGCAGATTTGGTGATCAATTTCTATATAATTATTCATTTAAGTCCCCCCGAATCAAAGATCGCAATCCAGTTGCGTATCGTTTGTCTGCATATACACGCGAAAGCATTTTAGATCATTCTGTCTCTATCTGCAAGAATTAAGACATTTTTCCTGCCCGAGATGTCTCTTGGTACCTTAGGCATAGGTAAAGATCTCATCATGAACTATATGTAGCCTGTTAGAGGGCTGTGTCGTAATGTCACCGTGAGGGAGTATCACGACCGAAGAAGCAACCTCATAGGCTGATACTACGAGATTGCTGCGCTCCCTGTGGTCGCTCGCAATGACGAATCGGCAATCGTGACAGAGCCTCCAACGGGGAAAGCTATTAGGGTGTGGTCCTTTATATATAAAGGGGGTGGCTCCAGGACAGATGTTGAGTATGTTTGAATGTCTTTTTATTCAAAAAGTTTCTGAATAAGCTTCTGCTTTGAGATCTTCAGATATTCTGCGATGTCGCTCAAAATGTTATTTAACGTTCCTATTTTTATAGGTTGATGGTCCGGTATGGTGATTTTGTGTTCTGCTTCTTGATACGTTGAAACCAATCTGATATGGCTTCCCGATTCCCTTGCGATTTTGTATTTGTATCCGATAAGAAGCTTTGCCAGTTCCCTGCCCGAGATGTCCCTTGGTACCTTAGGCATAGGCAAAGATCTCATCATGGACTATATGCAGCCTGATAATCTGAGGAATATCTTCTTTCGAATCGTAATGGCATTCAAGAGCGTCTTTTATATTGTTTTTAAGGTCTGCAATGGTTTCACCTTGAACAAAGATGGACGGGCCGAGTGCTCTGGCGTTATATCCGCTTTCGGGATCTTCTTCTATTAAGAAAATCAACTCATTATTGTTCATTTATTCCGCTCCTTTTTACTTAACAATACATAAATATCAAAAATGTTTTTTTAAATCAATCCATGACTTTGTTCGCACTACTCCCGGTCTTCGCTTCTGTCGAATCTCAGTTGCGCCACCTGGTCGGAGACAAGTCCCACCATGAAGATCACCACGGCCATGGTCATCAGCATGGCCGAGGTGGGTCCGTAGCGGGCGTCCATGAAGAATATTTTGACGAGCCCATACCCCAGGCCGATGAGGAATACGATGACGCTGACGGGCAGGAACACCCGCATGGGCGAAAAGAGGGTGGCGATTTTTATGATGATCAGGAAAAAGCGCGCCCCATCCTGCACGGGTTTTATTTTGCTTTTTCCGGATCGCCATTTTGTGTCGATCGGCACGTAGACGAGGCTGTGACCCGCCCGCACGATGGCAAGGGTGAGGGTGGTCGGGTAGGAAAAGGTGTTCGGAATGAGATAGACGAACCGCCGTGCAATTTCTGTTTTGATCGCCCTGAACCCCGACGTCAGGTCGTCGATTTTTCGCTTGCAGATGTAGGATGCGCAGAGGTTGTAGATCCTGTTGGCAAGTCTGCGCTGGAATGACTGCTGCGATTGAGCTGTTCGTGCACCCACGACCATATCATAGGCGTCCAGTTTTTCAAGAAGCCGGGGAATGTCCTGCGGATCATGCTGGCCGTCGCCGTCGAGCATGACAAGGTAGGCGCCCCTGGCGTTTCTGATGCCGGTTTTGACGGCGGCGCCGTTTCCTATGGTGTAGGGGTGGGCGATTACTGTCGCCCCTGCGTTGCGTGCTTCCGCAGCGGTGTTGTCGTCGGAGCCATCGTCGATAACGAGAATTTCGTATGTGCGGGCGTATGTGAACATTACTTCCTGGATTTTTTGCACCACAGAACCGAGAGCTGCTTCTTCGCGGAACGCGGGGATGATGATGCTTATATCTGTCGGAACGGATTCAATGCCCATATGCTTGTGGTCGTTTTTTAGTTGGTACTGCTGTCGCCCTTTACGAGTATTTTTATTTAAAAAATCTTCGGCTGAAATACCTGCTTGTTTCAATATTGCCTTGAGTGTTCCTTGGGGCATATCACCTGTGTGATTGGGGATTGTAGTATAGCGTCCCGTCGATTTATTGTGCCAAATTTCATGGCTTCCCGAAGCGTGTCGAATAAACTAAAATCCAAATAATTTGAGACGTTGTACAATGTCTCGATATTTGAATCCGGACAACTGTCCCATCTTCTATATTCCTACAAGTAGAGGATATTCAAAAGAATCGCTCAATGTTTCCAGTTTTACTGCCGGTTCTCCTTGCTCTTCTAAGAGCTTTCTTGCAACGTCTCTTGCGATTTCGATCGTTTTAGTGATTGTTCTTCCCTGCGCGACCAACCCTTGAATATCTTCAGAGGTTGTCAGATATAGCCCCTCGGGCAACTTTTCCAGATGAATCTTAATTAATTTTTCCATGTTTTCAACTCACCCTTTTAAACAAATCCGACTCCACACGTTCCTTTTTGTATTTGTAAGTTCTTGTATAGCGTAAAAATATCAGCCTAGGCAAGCGATAAATAGAATCATGGCCGCGAAGCCATGATTTCATTTTTCGCAGGTGAAAATGCGAGGTTGCAATTCATGGTATCACAACACTGGACGGAAAAGGCAAAGACACGGAGATGATGGATCGCTTGACGTGATATGCATAAAATTTCTCGACAGACATTTTGAAATGATGATAGATATTCTCAATCTTTGATGGGCTCGCAAAAAGTCAAAAAATAGCGTCATTCCTGCGGAGGCAGGAATCCATGGGTCAGTGGCAGGACTGGATTCCGGGTCAAGCCCGGAATGACGTAAGAGATCAACGGCGGCTTTTTATGGGACTGCCACCCTTCAATTAATGTGACAACGGAACCCGAGCATTGTAGACACAGGGCAGACGAACACTGATATGAACGATCGGGAAGAAAATCAGATCATCAAGCGCATCTGCCAGGGACATCGCCATGAGTATGCGCTGCTTGTCGATCGTTACAAAACCCCTCTGCTTAATCTCGCCTACCGTATGACCGGCAATTACGACGATGCCGAAGATCTTGCCCAGGAGACCTTTGTAAGGGCCTATGAGAAGCTTTCCCACTTCGACCGCAACCGCAGCTTCTTTACCTGGCTCTATACGATCGGCCTCAATCTGATTCGAAATCACCTGAAGAAGGCGGGGAGAACCGTTGCCGCTGACCCACTGATTCCTGCTCATGGAGAACAGCAGGGGGATGCCGAATTCAAGGACCCGGAACGCTCTGTGATGAACGGGCAGGATATGGACAGGCTGCACATGGCGCTTCTGCAGCTTTCGGAAGACCTCAGGGAGGTACTCATATTGAGATTTCAGCAGGGGCTCTCTTTCAGCGATATTGCCGAGGTTGCAGGTATTTCGCAAAGCGCCGCCAAGATGCGGGTGTATCGTGGTCTGGAGAGACTGCGAGAGTTGATGGAAGACAAGGGGTAACACCTTTTTACGAATGCATTGCCTGTTGCGCTACATGTACAAGGAACGATGATCGAGACATTCCGCGCTTTTTAGCCGCTGCATCAATTTGCTTCAGTGTTATTTCGGGAACAGTAATGTTAACTCTTACCGTTCTAAGCTTTGCGTCGGGAACAGCTACTACAAGATAGGCGGCCGCATCAGAATAATCGGTATTGGCCATTATATCTTCCAGCTTTGAAGGCAGGGGAAGCTGCTGTCCGTCTTCAAACAGTCCTTGAATATGAAGGATCAATGCTTCCTGTGCAAGGTCTTTGGCTTCATCGATGCTTTTTCCCGCTGTAATGCATCCGGGGAAATCGGGAAACGACACGCCGAAGTCAGTATTTGTATCTTTATGGACAATAGCTATGTAATTTGCCACGATAGTCACCTCAATCAAATTTGATGCCCGATTGGCGTTCTATGCTTTTTAACGTGCCGATTGGTATGTCCTTCTTAGGATGCGGCACTGTTACACGGCCCTTTCGATCCGGATGCCGAAATTGAACATGGGAACCGACCCGAGCGACCTCACACCAGCCATGTTGTATGAGTATTTTTATAATCTGTCGGCTATCCATAATGTGTATTTATACACACCCTACGAACCGTTTGTCAATGTAGAATAATTGACGATTTTGTAACAAGACCCCTTTTTGTCGTTCCCCGGTTACGCAATTATGCTTAGTACAGCGGTTCATAAATTCGGTTACGTATTTACGCAGCGATACATTCTGAAGACGACTGCGTCAGTTTGAGCTTGTTGAGCAAAATATTGAGATCGTTTCGAGTAAATTTCCACTTGAATGGTTCAGCAATTTGTTCGTAATAACTTTGAAAGCCAAGGATTCGTGCTTTGAGCGATTCAGTAACCGTACGACCAACTCATCTTTCGCTTGAACGCACATTGGATTATAGCTTCCCGTCATGAACACATTTCATGATTGGAGGATGCCCTATGACACAACAAGAACGCACCGCCCACTGGTCGGCCATCGTAGAGCGGCAGATCGCAAGCGGGATGAGCGGTCTGGCCTGGTGCCAGATGCATCAGATCAATACGGCAAGTTTCTACTCCTGGCGCCGGAAACTCACTGAACCGCAAGGACAACAGGGATTTATCGAACTTGCATCCTCGACGGCCGACTATGCCGGCATTCGCATTTGCATGGGGCCGCTTCTTTCCATCGAAGTGGAACGCGGCTTCGATCCCGTTACCCTGCGCACCGTTATTGAAACGCTTCATAATGGTTCCCCATGTTCGGCCTGACAGCATCGGCACGCATCTATCTTTATCGCAGCCCCTGCGACATGCGCAAGTCCTTCGACGGCCTGTGCGGCATTGTCCGCGCCGAACTTAGCGCCGATCCCCTTTCGGGATCACTCTTCGTCTTCGTCAACCGGCGGCGGAACATGGTGAAGCTCCTGTACTGGGACAGCGACGGCATGGCCATCTGGCTGAAACGTCTGGAGCAGGGGTCCTTCGTGCTGCCTTCCCGGCAGTCCCGCGACGGTCATATCGAGCGCCGGGATCTGGCCATGCTCCTTGAGGGAATCGTGCCGAAAAAAGTGGGAAAACGGTACAAAATATGTGCATAAAAAATAATATAAACACTTGACATTATTATAGTTATGTGCTATACGCCCGCTCATGATATTGACGGAAGCACAAGAGATTATCGACCGAAAAGATGCTGCCTGGATTCTGGAATTTGCCGCCCAAAAGGATGCCCAGATCGAAGCGCTTACCCAGAAGCTCGAATCCGCCCAGCGCCAGTTGACCACCCTGCAGCATCAGATGGAACAGCTGCTGAAACGGCTCTACGGCCGCAAGTCCGAAAAGATCAACCCCGGTCAGCTGATGTTCGACGACATGGTGCTTCAATCATTAGAGCAGAATGCGGCGGTGAAAGCACAGTTCGAAGACGCTTCTGCCACAGAGACTGTCAAGAAGCCCCGCAAGGCCTCCCGGCATCACGGCCGGGTTCCCATTCCGGAGCATCTCGAACGGGTGGAGATTCTGCTGGACGTGCCCGAGGATGAAAAGATCGATGCGGACACGGGCGCACCCCTGAAGGTCATTTCCGTGGAAGTCTCGGAGAAGCTGGAATACCGGCCGGGGAGACTGATCGTCAACGTCTACAAGCGGCCCCAGTATGCGCTGCCGGAGGCATCGGAATCTACCGCCGGCGTCATCGCCGCCTCGCTGCCCGATCACCCCATCGCCAAGTGCAAAGCCGACGTGGGGCTGCTTTCTCATCTGATCGTCAGCAAGTACGCCGATCATCTGCCTCTCTACCGACAGAACAGCATTCTGGAGCGGGAAGGAGTGGACATTCCCCGGGCCACCCAAACCAGCTGGCTCATGCAGGTCTATGAGAGCATTCGTCCCTTGGAAACAGTGCTTCAAAAGGCCGTCCTTGAGAGGGACGTGCTCTTTACCGACGATACGCCCGTTCCTCTGCAGGTCAAGGGAAACGGCAAGGTAAAGAAGGCCCGTCTCTGGGTCTATCTGCGGGGCGGTCCGGGACCGCCGCTGACGGCCTATGACTTCTCCATTGATCGGAGCAAGACGCGCCCACTGGAGTATCTCAATGATTACCAGGGGTACGTCCATGCCGACGCCTACGGCGGCTACGACGAACTTTTCAAAAAAGAAGAGATTATCGAAGTGGGTTGCTGGGCCCATACCAGACGGAAGTTCGACGAGGCGGTTTCATCGCGTCCTCAAGAGGCCACGGACATCCTTGCCCGCATCGCCCGGCTCTATCACGAGGTGGAGACCCCCTGTGCCGAGATGACGCCCGAGGAGCGGCGCCGTTTCCGGCAGGCGCATGCAACGCCGCTGCTTGAGGGAATCTTTGCAAAGATTGAGGAACTGAGGCCCCGGACGACGCCCTCGGAGCCGTTGCGGACGGCCATCAACTACGCCCTGAATCAGCGGGAGGCGCTCTGCCGCTATCTGAAAGACGGACGGTTAAGACCCGACAACAACCTGGCGGAAAACGCCATTCGGCCCATAGCGGTAGGTCGAAAAAACTGGCTCTTCGTGGGCAGCGAACGGGGCGGCCGGGCGGCGGCCCTTTATATGGGTCTCGTTCAATCTTGCAAAAACTGCGACGTCAACCCCTGGGAGTACTTTGACGACATGCTTCGGCGGATCATGAGCCATCCCGTAAACCGCCTGCGGGAACTGCTTCCCGATCAGTGGAAGCCTGTGCCCAGGGATGAACGGGGCCTGATCATCCAGGGAAAACAATAATCAGTGCACCGTATTCCGGCGGTTGAATCCCGTAATCATATTATCAAAGAGCACCGGCTGTACCGGTTTTAGGTACAGCGTACTTCATGTAAAATTCTTTTGCTATATGAGTTGGTCGTACGCTTACGCGATTCAAGAGATTTGAAGTCATTGGGCACAAGGGCTTTGCGTTGGAGTATCGAGAAATAAATTTCGATCTGATTCAACCAACTTGCATGGACGGGAGCATGAACAAGTACGAGATTGGGATAGCGAGATTGCAATCTCTCCACGGAACGAAGTCCTCGATGAGAAGATCCATTGTCAACAATCCAAAAAACGCGCCTCGCTGTGGCATAGGGCGGTTGGCGCATTACATCGTCAACGAGTCGATCGAAAGAAACGATACCGCTTCTGCGTTCGCATCGACCAAACAATTTCGCGCGATGAACATCGAGAGCGGCAATATACGCCCAAGCGCCACACCTGACGTACTCATGCTCCACTTTCATCACTTCATTCGGCTGCGCCGGATAGGTGGCATGACGGCGGCGGCGCGCCTGGATGCTTGTTTTTTCATCGGCAGACAGGACGTACTCATCATCCTGAAGAGGTTGCCCGTTCCATACTCTTTCATAGAGATCCAGGACTCTCCCGGCTTTCTCGGCAAATTGCGGATCACGAGGAAATATCCAGGAACGATAACGCCAAGGACGGATGGCGTCGTCGTGAAGCCATCGCCATATGGTGCTGTTACTTATTGTGGCTGCAAATCCCGATCTTCGAACTTCCCTTCCCAGATCGGCAACACTCCATCGAGAAATCGGCACTTGATGGATCGAGGGCAGCTCACAGGCAAGCGCCTTAACTTGCATGACGATCTCCGGGGGAAAAAATCCGGGGGCGTCCGGGACGGGGGCGTTCCTCCAGTCCCAGGAGGCGTTCTTCAAAGAAACGTTTTCGCCACATGCTGACAACTTTACGTGGTGTATCAAGGCGTTTTGCGATTTCGTCATTGCTGAACCCTTGGGCGGCAAGGAGAACCATCTTTGCGCGCAAAACTGCAAAATATGGTAGCGTATATTTGTTTGCGCGCGCGGTTAACTCTTTTTCCTCCGCCGTTGTCAGAACTATGGAATATGGGCTTTTTCTTGGCATATGCAACCTCCTTGGTTGCAATGTTGCCACAAATATGTTCCGAAAGCAAGCCCATTATACGTAACCCTATTTATGAATTAATGTACTTAGTTGGCGTGTGTATCGCGGTCTGGAACGACTGGCGAGTTGATGGAAGAGGAGGGGGAAAGAAGTCGGCGGTCTATGGTTAGATGAACCTCACTTCAAAATTTCTTAGGGAATGTGTCAATTTACTGATAAATGCCAGAAGGAACAGCGTTGTACCGTATAATTCAATAAACTCCTCCAGAACCCTGGTGCAATGCTGCGCCTCTTTAAAATTGAACGAAGTGTTTTTGATAATCCAGGGATACCACGATTTGTTTCCATCTATGAAATCAAGTCCCACCGCGATTGTATAGCAGGTGATGCCAAGGATCAGATAGAACTTTAATTCCGGTGATGTAAGCTCTTTCCAGAGAAAAATGAGAATAAAAAGGGCCATACCTAAAAAGAAAGGACCAAAGAGAATTTGCCAATAGTAGTTCGGATAATCGCACATGCAACCCAGCAAAGATGAGCCTGCCGGTACCTGTCCATCACAAATCGAATCAAAGACATCGCCAATGCGCTCATGAAAATAGGTGGCGTCGTCGACAGCCATGTACGTGAAAAATAATGAAAGCACCGCCCAACCGATTATTTTCCATTTTGGTGCTTTACTCACTTTAATTCTTAGAGCGATCAACCCTGCGAATACGCCTGTCGTAAGCAATTGAACGCTGGAAAACCATGTCGGGAGATTCATCTCGCGTGTCATGTCGAAATAATTACGGATTTGCTTAAAAGGCAGATCGCCAAAGTACAGAAATAAGTCCGCAAGAACTAGTGTGACCTCGGTAAGTACACAAAAGATAAAGATTTTTAAACCAAAACGATCCATAGAAATGAGTGCCATGGTGGTGGGTTGCGAATCACTTGCGTAGATATTGGATTTTGGTGGTGTCATATTTGTTCTTAATTTGCCTTCTGTCCGGGCTTGAAACGGAATCCAGAAAGCATTAAAAAAAACCGGATACCCCGCCGAACTTGATCCGGAATCTAATGATATAGACGAAATTAATTATTGTATGAGGTTCTGCAAAGCTTCTCAAGCCGGCCTAAAGGCGCTCGTTACGGAACCATGATGTTTGTAACACACAAAAAGAGGGGACACCACAGAAAATTAACCATCATGATGTCCCCTTTTCAAAATTACGGCTTGAGCGTATACCCGCTTCCTGCCGAAAACGCGTTTGTCAGAGATGTATCGAAGTATACCTTGCCGTCGTTCTCGATTTGTATTTTATTGCCCCACAGCGCACCGTAGATTTTGGCATCGTTCTTAACCGTGATAGTCGCATTCGGCGCAAAAACAGCGCCGGCAAACACGGTGTCATTCTCGAATACCATATTTTCGGTAGAGCAAGAATAAATGGTGAGGTTGGGAGGATTCCTTTCGGTCTTGTTGATTTCACTGTCGTTTTTTGCCGTTAATTTGCCTGAAAGGTAGATGGTTGCCTTCGAATTTCCCAATACTTTAATTTTTGTGTCATTCGCAGTTTCCAGATTGCCTTCCAGGTAGATATTCACCGGTCCGCCTGTCGTATCAATGGTAAGTGTTGCTTCATTACTGAGTGTAATTTCAGTCACATAGAAGGAAGAACCACCGGTCTTGCCGTATAAGGTCATATTGCAATCGCAGCCTCCGCTTCCGCTATGCCCACAGCCTCCGCTTCCGCTGCCGCTACCGCCGCTACCGCTACCGCCACTTCCACTACCGCCGCTACCGCCACTTCCACTACCGCCGCTACCACCGCTTTTCTTTGCCCACGCCGTTCCTACCAACCAATCCCATATGGATGAGTGACCGCTGCCACCGCTGCCGCTTCCGCCGCTTCCGCTGCCACCACTGCAAGAGAGGCTTATTTTATTGTCAGCAATGATCGGCTTCGCCAAATCGGCATTCAGATTGTCGTTGATGCTTTCCGCTGCGTCAAAGTAACCCGCAAACGCACCGCTGCATGCGCCGATAGCAAAAGGATCGGAAGTAACTCGGTCGACATCGATGCTCTCACCGGAGATAGAGGCTGAATTTTTTAAAGTTAACGCGGCCTCAGCAGGCGGGTCGTTGCCGTCGTCTCCAAGATAGACGTTCCCGTCAATGTAGGCGCTGTTTTCAAGCTGCACTTTTTCATTTGAACATACCGATGCCTGTGCGGTCGATGCCGGCGGATATCCAGAGAAATTCGTCGAATCATAGCTCGTGATTTGTCCGCTGTTTTTTACTAGAACTTTTTCATTGCCGAATATGCCGTACAATGCAAGTGTCCCTGTTACCTGTTCCACGGCAAGGTCGAAGGCCACGTCACGGGTTGTCTCGGCGCCCGCGGTGCCGACGCTGCCGGAAGAGGTAAGTTTAATGAACCGTTCGGGGACTATATAATTTCCATCTGTCAGCGTGAGCGTAAACGCGGCTCCGGGATTATCGACCTGTGTGATAGTTTCTAAAAGGTTGTCTGCAAGATTGAGCTTCTTGTAGCGATAGACCGTTCCTACATTGTTGATCCTGAACCGGCAGTTTTCGGGAGGGAAAATCTCGATGCCGGTACCCGATTGGATAGATATATCTCCGTTTTTTGAAACAGTGGCATCCCCATTGACGCGACAGACCGGGAAGACGATATCTCCCGCCACAATAGAACCCGAATCACTGATCGAATTGAAATAGAGGAAGGTTTCGTCACCTTCGGCGGCAACGGTCGTGCCTGAATAGGTGTAGTCGTATTTTGTGGTTCCCGACTTGAGGTAGCCGGCCACGCCGTCGGCGGCGCCGCCGTCAAAGCAGTGGGGGATGCCTCCGAAAGGGCGCATCTTGAGAGCGCCGCCGGTTACTTCCACAGCCTCAAAATAATAGGGTCTGATATCCAGGTTGAATTCATTGCCGCCGCCGAGCTGGTAGGTGTTGTCATGAAGCACTCGCAGCATGGCATCCTGCTGTTCCACCGTGCCTGCCCGCCGGTACTCGCCCGCGGCATATCGCAGGCCCGATTCGGCCAGATACATGCCCTTTTGTCCCTGGTTGGCCGTCGTATCTTCGGTGGTGGTTGTCGAGGTCATTGAAAGCATGGCGGCGCCGAGACCGGCGGCGATCGTCATGGTAACGATAACGACCACGAGAACCGCCCCGCGCTGCTTTTTGAAGCGGCGCGGGTGTTTCAATGCATCCTTCCCGGTCATGAATAAATGTTTTAGCATGTGTATCATAGCAGCACCTCCTGATGCTTGTAATGTGACAGTATACTTATTTTTAATTATATGCTACGTTTCCGGATCGCCCGGGTGTACGGCCGTCCTGAATGTCTGTGTATCCCCGTCGTTTCTGTCAAGGCTCAGTTCTATAAAAATAATGCCCAGTTGGTCAAAGTCATCTGCTGCAGTCCATGTAGGAGTGCCGGAATCGTCATATCTGTAAAAGTCCATGGTAAAACCATTGACACCGCTCACCAGCACATCACCCGTCGACACGCCCGGCGCTGTCGTGCCGCTGAGCATTTTTATGTCACTTCCTACAAGCTTGATGTACATTGAGTCGGTTCCCTCTTCATCGTAATCGACGACTACATAGTCGGAGTTGTCGGAGCTGCAGTCTCGTATATTTTTTGCCAGGCGCAGTTCAATGGTGATCCTGCGCAGCGCCAGCTCCGCCTTCTGGGCGATGGTGGCGTTTTCCTGGGCCATAAGGTAGCCTCTCACGCTGGAGACGATGCCCATCCCCGCGGTCGCGGCAAGTATTCCCACAAGGACCAGTGTGACAATTACCTCGATAAGCGTGAATCCGGGCGTGCCTCGTGCTGTGTCCTGTCTGCTTTTTTCCGCCATTGGCCTACTCCGAAAATACCCCTATGACCTTTTGCAGGTTCTTAGTGAGTGTTACCTTCAGATATTTGCTGCTGGAGTCGTTCGTCCAGACGAGATTTCCATCAAAAGAGCCGAGTACATATGTCAATGAATCGACATCTGAGCGATAGGTAGGATAAATTTCATTATCGAAAAACGTTTCTATCCACGGAGCGGCAGAACCTGTGTGAGAAGGAAATTCTTCATCGTAGTCGCGCTTGATCTGTTCCATGACTTCATTTACTTTCTGGGCGTCGTTCAGCCACAGCACGGGAAACACACTGTTCGTCAGGGTGCTTCCCATGTAGGAGTAGACCACTGCCGACATGATGCCCACGATCATCAGACTCACGATGATTTCGATCAGTGAGAAGCCCCTTTGGCGGCGTCTTGTGAATACGTGTCTCATGGTATATACCCTGTGTTTCTTGTAACCGTGATTGTTTCGGAATCGCCGCCGCCGGTTACGGTAATGGTGATGTTGGCACTCGCCACGGGCGAGGCGTCGGCATCTTCGCCCGGTTCTCCCTTTTCTCTCGTAAATGCAACTGTGAAGGAACCCATACTGATACCCTTGTCGGAGAGACTCACTTCCGTTGAATCTTCTCCGGGCAGCATGACCTTGTCGTCCGTAGTGCCGTCCTGACCGTTTTTAAAAAGCCAGTATTTGCTGCCGTCACACTCGATCCCCCATATCATGTTGGAGTTCATGGAGAGGCTCTGCGCATAGCGCAGGTGATTTTTTATAATGCTTGCCTGTGTGCGGGCTTCCGTGCCAAGGGATATCTGGCGGCCCACGACGGTTACCCCTATGATGCCGATTACCACCAGTATGGCAATGATCTCGATTATGGTAAATCCGGCATTATGTCGAGTGAGTATTCTCATTTTACTGCGTGCTCCGGGCATTCAGTGTGTAACGGCGGCCGTGCCCATTGATGCACAACCACAGTAAGTATGATTCCCAGCAAAACACCGCCGACAGTGAAGGAAAGCAGCAACATCATAATAAGGGGAATATTGAGACTCTGGTAAAGGGTGAATGCATTTAACAGTACCAGTAAGATATAGGCGGCAATGCCGATCTGAATGGTTTTAAGGGCGTGCACATGCTGCTTGTGCAAGAGGACGCCCAGGGACGTAAAACCGAAGGCGGCAAGCAGTGAAAGCGCCGGCTGGGTGATCAGCCACCCAGTATGAGGAAGGGAAACGTAAAGTCCCCTGAACCCGATGCAAAGAATTACGGCCATGATCAGATGAAATGCCCCTGCCATAAAGAAAAAGAATAAACATTCATCCTTCGTGAAGCTGCGTTTGAGGATCTGCCGTGGGTCGATAATTCTTTTCCAGAGCGGTTGCACGGCGACCTGATAATGGGGGAGCCGATTCATGACGGCTGCCGTAAAATCATTCGACGGTGAAAGGGCCGGCATGGTTTCTATCTGCTCGATAATATCTTTAAATTCTTTCATGGCACTATCCTGATGTCCGATGATGAGTTTCATGTGTCTGTACTAGATATACAATCGAGCACACAAAAAGTCACAATAGAAATATGAATTACGGTTGGTCGCAACGACTAATCGCCAATCATGACCCAGCCTCCCAGGGGAGGGAGATGCGACTTTTTAAGGGGCCGTCAAGTCATAATGCTATTTCAAGAACCTGCCTAAAAAAGTTGACAGTGGGTGACAAATGTGTGCATAATCGAGGCCACGAATGGAGGACAAAACAATGAAATTTCTAAGTGTCCGGGACTTAAGAGGCAAGTCTGCACAAATCTGGAAAGAATTGCCTGTCGAAAAAGAGATGGTTATTACGAGCAATGGTCGGCCCATAGCCATTCTCGCCGCAATAAATGACGGAAATCTAGAAGAATCGCTGGCGACATTTCGTAGATTACGATCTGTCGAGGCTGTCGCTTCTATCCAACGACGGTCGAGAGAGAGGGGAAAAGACAAGATCACACTTGATGAAATAAATGCCGAAATTAAATCTGTTCGCGAAAAGCGTGCGTAATGAATGTAGTCGTTGACACCAATGTTCTTGTGGCCGGTCTTTTATCGCCCTTCGGCGCCTGCGGCGAAATCGTACGTATGCTCTCATCGGGGGAACTGACGATTTCTTTTGATGCAAGAATTATTTCAGAATACGAAGAAGTCCTTCGACGAGAGAAGTTTGGATTTGAAGAAGAAAAAATTGTTGCCTTTCTGGACTACATGATATCTCAAGGTTGCGCTGTTGCACCGTCCCCTTTGTTTGAATCGCTCTCCGATCCCGATGATGAACCATTTCTCGAAGTTGCCCTTGCAAGCCAATCCCTGGGTATTGTGACGGGAAATCAAAAGCATTTTCCACATGAAAGATGCCGTGGCGTCAAAATCTTTTCACCTACTGTTTTTTTGGTTTTTTTTAAAGAGCAAAAAGAGCGTTGGTAACCCTACTCCGGTTTGTTGTGACCGATTTCACTTAATGACGGGTGACTTTTCTTCACACTGTCTGTATACTGATTACAATGCGTTTTTAGAACGTTAACCGGAGACAAGCCCGTGAGTATCACAGACTGCACGCCAAAAGGAGCTTCTGAAGGCAACAGCGGCTTCACTCTGATAGAGATGATTGCCGTTCTTGTGGTGCTCGGCATTATTGCCGCTGTTGCCGTTGCGGCAATTCTCTCGCAGGCATCCTTTGCGCTCTATTCCGAAGTGGATATTCTGAAGTCGCATCTTCGGTTTGTGCAATACCGGGCGCTCAGTGATGATGTGCCCTGGAGCGTGACCTTTGGCGGTAATTCCTACACGGTGTTACGAGACGGCGCCACATGGCCCCATAGCCTGCCTAATGACGATTCATCTACGCACCAACTGCCTTCCGGCTATTCGGTGTCCGGTTTAACGGTGACCTATGATGAGTGGGGGAGTCCCGGAATCTCGGATGTGTCCGTCACGCTTTCAGGAGGCGGTGAGTCCCATACCATAAGGATTACAAAGAATACGGGATTTATCCAATGAGACGAGTGCGGATTCAGAGGGGCTTCACCCTCATTGAGCTTATTGTGACACTTGCCCTTGTGGCGATCTTCGGCGCCGTCATGTATCAGTATTTCGGCACTTCCATGACCCAGAGCGCCGTGCCGATATTCCGCCTGCAGAAGAGCCTTGCACTGCAACAGGTCATGGAAAATATTACCGCAGACTATCTGGAGAATTACGCATCGAGCCTGCCCGGACTTCAGGCACGCATAGGCGCCGAAGGCAGCGATCAGAGCAACTCATATGGGCAGTACAGTGTGATTGAAAACAGATTCATGAAATTTACAAACGAGACTGAAGCCGCATTAGCAGAGGGCGATCCGCCGAATAAACTCAAGGTGACCATTGCAAATGACCAGAACGAAATACTTACCGTTATTTTTGTGCAATAGCGGTCTGGTCAGGTAGTGATGGTCTCGAAGACAAAAACTCCCCCTTTCCTTAATCCCCCGTCGGGGAAGAGGAAAGGTACAAGGTGAGAAGAATATGCCGAAAAACAAGGGATTTACACTCATCGAAGTGATTATAGTGCTTACCATGGTGGGAATAATCGCCACTGCGGCGGGGATAGGGATCGTATCGATTGTGCAGGGGTTCTTGTTTGCGAAGGGGAATGTCGCCCTTGTGCAAAAAGGACAGGTGACGATGGCAAAGCTCATGAAAGAACTGAATAATGTAAGCTCGGTCAGTGCGGCAGGTCCCGAATCCATTTCGTTTTCCTCTTATCGTGCCGGGATGCTCTATGATCACACGCTTTCAATGGCGGGAAACACGATCACCTATGACGGCGATATTCTCACCGATCAGGTCGACAGTTTCGAACTGGGCTATTATGATGCCCATGACGGTGCGCACGAAACCACATGGACGTCGACACGACGAATTATAGAATTTACCATCGCGTTAAACGGGGCGGATGGTGTGGTAATTGAGTTTACCAAACGTGTCCGTCCTCGAAATTTATAGGTGAATACGATGCAGTCGTCTGAAATGCTGTCAAAGCCGAGAGGGTTGATTCTCATCGGTCTCATTGTAACGATGACGGTCATTGCAATACTTGCCGCCGGGATGCTGTATGTGACGACCACCGCCACCTATGGGGAGCTTTTCGCCAATCGTCAGGCCAGGGCCTACTATCTTGCCGAATCGGGAGGGCGCTATGCGCTGCAGCTCTTTATTGCCGATGGAACGAAGATAGACACCCTGACCACCTACACACTGAGCAACGGGGACCGGTTTGCAGTGAAAAGTTACGATAACCCCGGCGACAACGCCCGCCTGCTGATAGAATCTACGGGGATTCAGGGATCGGGCTGGATATCGACGCGACGAAAGATAACCTGGAATGTGGTGAAGGCGACAGCCACGCTGCCCGGCAATGATCCGCCGGCATCGATTGGATTCGACGAAAACGGCGACACCTCTCTGGATGAAACATGGGATGCCGGTACGGGTACCGACGTCTCTCTTGTTTCGACAGGTCCCTCGGGGGGCGAAACCGCCCTTCAGTTCAAGGGGAACGAGGCAATGCTCAATATGGACTGGGACGGCAATGACGACGCACCGGACTTCGAGGCTTCATGGAATAATAACGATCAGCTGCTCAGCTACGCGATGCAGGTGAAGATCAATGTAGAATCCGAGGGAAAAAAGGGGGAATACTATATGATGGGACTTTCCTTTCGTCTGAATACGAAAGGAAACCTGGATCCCGGCGACGACAGTTCCTATGGTGTGTCCTTTTTCAGGTCCATAGCTTATGATAAAAAGGCGCCGTCCTGGATCACCTCTCCGGAGTTTGCCACGTTTTCTTCTCTTCGCGACGGAAACGTGCATGCCGTGCTATGGAAAAAGATTAACGGGACCTATTCACTTATCGATCACCGTCAGATGTCGAGTTCATACGGAGTAATCGACGGTGGCGCGCTGAAAGACTGGTCCACTATTCTCGTGAAGGTGGATGAGCTGTATTCGGGTCCCAGTGGTACCCGTGAAAATTATATCTATGTCTATGTACAGGGAACGGGAGCACACCCTCGGGGAACACGAAGCTGGAATTACAGCCTCTTCAATCCTGTGCGCTGGTCGGATTACAGCGCTCACTACACATGGCACGGCACCACCGCCTATGACGGTGGTGATGTGGTGCGCCCGGCTTCGCAGAACGGTCATTGTTATGTATGCATAGGATCAGGAACAAGCAATTCATCATCTCCGTCCTGGCCCACCGCGAGAGACGCCACCGTGGTAGACGGTACAGTCGTGTGGAAAGAAAGCACTGTCATTGCTGATGCAACTTTTACCTCGGGGAGTTTCGGCACGGAGAGACCCGCCGAAATCGGCGTCCATGCCTTTTACGATTCCAATGCCGCGAACGATCAGTTCTTCGATGATTTCGGCATGACGGTTAAGAAAAGCGGTGACTCCGGCGGCATCCAGTACTAGCGCAACAGGGTATAATTCCGGGGACTATAATTCCGGGGACAGTATACTTAATTCTGATTTTTTCCTTTCGGCCCAGGCTTATGTCTGCGAACCATACGGTAAAACAGTTTTTCAACATTATCTATAAACTGATTGCTTCCCAACGGTCTGCCAGTCCTTTAATTACATTACTTCTCCTTTTAATTGCCGGCTGTCAGTAATTAAGTATACTGTCCCCGGAATTCCCAGGGGTTGAACTACCTGGAATGAGCGCAATTTTTACCGTAGTAATTCAGTATTAAATTTCATTGCCTTTTGAGGTACTATGCAGCCTTACATCATTAACTGCTTTCGATTCGTGGTTTCGGTGGTATGCGCTTGAATTTATAAGGCGCTACTATAAAAACGTTTATTTTTTTTCAGTGTCCGAACCTTATTGCAGAGTCCACATCAGAGCAATCCTCAACCTCTATCCTCACCACAAACCGCAATAAATCCATTTAACGGCGACGGGGCATGGACCCCTGAGGCGCCGGCATATGTATGGCGCCTGCTGAAGTGAAGGAAGATCCCGCCGCCCGCACGCAATGAATTGCTGCTTTGAAGGAGGGAATCATGAAAAGGATCGTTCTGACTGGAGTATTTGTGGTGGTTCTTATGTGTATACACACTGTTTCCTTTGCGGATGTCACCGCGGTCTTTGGGCCGAAAGTCTACGCCAGGGGTAAAGGGAAGCCCGCCGTTGCGGTGGATGCATTTTCTGCAGCGGCCGGCGCGGGACGCCTTACGGTTTATAATGGCGATGGAAATAAAAAGCATGCCGTTTCGAGTGCGCGTATCGATGTGAATGGCATTCCGATATTTACTCCACGAGATTTTAAAGGCCATACCGACACGATCGAAGAAACAATTGATCTTATCGATGACAACACAATTACGGTGGCACTTGATGGCAAGCCGGGCGCCGTTCTTACGGTCGTTATCACGCAGGAATCACAAGCATCACCTCCCACCGTGACAATCGCAGCGACGCCATCGGTGATTCACAAAGACGGTGCAGCCACGCTCTCCTGGAGCGCGGAAGGCGCCGCGTTCGTAGTTATCGACAACGGCATCGGCGCGGTATCCACCTCCGGTTCTTGTCTTGTCACCCCCGCACATACCACCACGTATTGCATTACTGCATGCGGCCCCCACGGCTCGGCACGTGCACGAGCCGTAATCGTGGTCGAGGGAACCCCGGAAGTCCTCCCCGAGGGTTCCTTCGGCGCACGATATCAGGAGCTGGTCCCTGCCGATGCCACGCTGGATAGATATGATTCCCGGCGCTTTTCGATCGTGCGGGGGATGGTCGTCGCCGATGATGATTCACCTCTTTCGGGTGTTGCCGTCACAATTTATAGCCACCCCGAATATGGAACTGCCTATACCGACGATACCGGCTTTTTCAGTGTTCCCGTCGAGGGTGGGGGAACGGTGGTTCTCACATATTATAAAGAGGAATTCTGCAGTGCGCAGCGAAAGGTCTTTGTTCCCTGGAACGATGTCGTCGCGGCTGAACCCATCCGGATGATTGCACGGGATCCCCGCTCCACCACCTTTACCTTTGATGGAAATCCCACAACGGCAGTAGCGCACCAAAGCAGCGTAGTAATCGACGAGTTCGGCAGCCGCGCCTGCTCGATCGTCTTTACCGGTGACAACCGCGCCTACATGACGGACGAAGCCGGCAACGACATTCTTGAACTTACCACCATCACTGCGCGGGCCACGGAATATACGACCGAAGATTCCATGCCCTCCGTGCTCCCGCCCACTTCCGCCTATACGTACTGCGTCGAGCTGGAAGTAGACGGGATCGAGCGGGTGCGGTTCGAAAAACCGGTAGTCACCTGGATTGACAATTTTCTTGGCTTCCCCGTCGGCGCCGTTGTCCCCGTTGGATTCTACAATAGAGACCGTGGTGTCTGGGTCCCCGCCGAAAACGGCGTCGTTGTGAGACTGCTCGACACCGACGGCGACGGGATTGCCGATGCCCTCGATGCCGACGGTGACGAAACGGCGGATGATCTGAACGGCGATGGCCTTGTTGCCGATGAAGTGCAGGGCTTGAATGATCCGCTTCACTATCCGCCGAATGAAACGTTCTGGCGTGCAGCAGTGTCACATTTTACGCCTGTCGATTACAATTGGCCCTATTCAATGCCCGCTGATGCGACAGCTCCCAATCCGGAGGTGGAACCCCTCGTCGATCAGGAAAAAGTGAAAGAAGAAACTTGCACTACCGCCCTCAATTCTTTTGTAGAGGAACGAAGCCGCACATTTCATGAAGATATTCATGTTGCGGGAACAGATATCACCCTTCACTATGCAAGCAACCGTGTGCATAGTTACAAAACGGTAATTACCGTTCCTGTCAGCGGCGAGACTGTGCCGGCAAGCCTGAAACGCATTATGGTTCAGGTCACGGTGGCGGGGAGAACCTTCGAGAGCACCTTGGATCCGCTGCCCTATCAGGTAACACAGGTTGAGTGGGACGGGATGGATTTTCTGGGGAACCCTGTAGAAGGCGCTGTTCCCGTACGCATTCAAACAGGCTTCGTATACGATATCTGGTTTGCTGGGGCACGGATGGATCTTGCACAGGCCTTTGGCTTTGCAGGCGTGGAACCATATCCCATACTGGGCAGATCTGAAGTCGTCCTGTGGAAGAACAGAGATGCAATGGTTCATCGAGACCATGTAGCCACCATCGCCGAAGGATGGACGCTGTCGATGCATCACAAACTTGATCCTGTCAATCCATCATTTATCTCGAAGGGGAACGGCGAACGGTGTGAAAATAATATTTCGCTTATCAACACTGTCGCGGGTGTGCAGGAAAGCGGATACAGCGGCGACGGAGGACCGGCGATTGATGCGCGATTCAGATATCCGAGACACGTTGCTGCTGATGCGGAAGGCAACTACTATATTGTCGATACGGGGAATCAGTGCATGAGAAAGGTCGATTCTGATGGGATCATTACTACTATTGCGGGAAACGGCCAAGCCGGTTATTGCGGTGACGGCGGGCTTGCGGTCAACGCACAACTGGATTATCCGAACGGCATTGCTCTCGATCGCGAAGGAAATCTTTATATCGCCGACACATGCAACTGTCGTATTAGAAAAATTGATACACGGGGCGTCATTACCACCGTGGCGGGCAATGGCATATGGGGTTCCAGTGGCGATGGCGGACCTGCCGTCAATGCGGGGATTGATTATGTCGAAGCGATTACCGTCGATACCGAAGGAAACCTCTACCTGATGGAGTTGGGAAGCCGCCGGCTCAGAAAAGTGGATACACAGGGCATTATTACTACTATTGCGGGAAACGGTGAAGAAGGATGGGGCGGTGATGGCGGAAACGCCCTCAATGCGCAACTGAGTTCCCGGGTTTATGGAATGACCGTTGACATGCGTGGGAATATTTATCTGTCAGACAACTACAACTGTCGGGTGAGAAAAATAGATACATCAGGCGTTATCAGCACAGTGGCGGGAAACGGCCGCAGGGAATCATCCGGTGATGGCGGACCTGCAGTTGAGGCGGGCATTGCCGGTCCCCGGGACGTTGTCGTCGATCAAATCGGCAATCTCTATATCACGGATCCGAGTGGCAATAAAATTCGAAAGGTCGATACTGCCGGAAATATCACAACCGTGGCGGGTAACGGCAGTCAGGACAACAATGACGAGGGTGTGCCTGCGACAGGAACAGGGGTGTGTGTACCAACAGGAATTACAATAGATGGTGCGGGGCATCTTATTATTGTATGTTACCAGCGCGTGCGAAAAGTGGCACTGCCCGCCGTGTTCAATGATTACACCGAAAGCGACGACCTTGTGTTTGTCGATAATGACGGCATGGCCTATATTATGTCCGCTGCGGGGTTGCATACACAAACAATAGATCCCGATACTGGGGTGATGCTGTACCGATTCGAATACGACGATAATAATAACCTGACTGCCATTTATGACCGTTTCGGCGCTGTCGTTGCACTGCAACGCGATGGAGACGGCATTCCCACGGCCATTGTCTCCTCCGACGGGCTGATTACCACGTTGACTATAGATGAGCACAACCATCTTACCGGTGTTACAGGTCCCGATGGCGCCGTTTACACCTTTGATTACACGCCCGAGGGGCTTTTGCTCGTCGAGACGGAACCGTCGGGAAACAGATTCGATCACCTCTTCGATTCAACCGGTCGACTTACCGATGCACTCGATGAAGAAGGCGGATGCTGGAATTATGAACGAGCCCTCCTTGAAAACGGGGCCGTTCTTGTCAATGTTCTCACGGCGGAAGGCAATAGGACATCCTATCTGGATAGGACTGATTCAACAGGGGCATACGCGTCCATTATTACTGATCCTACCGGGAGCGCCACTCTGTTCAATCGATCGGCCGACGGTCTTTCGGTAAAGAAGACACTGTCCTGCGGAATGAATCTTGCCTTTACCTACGATACGGACCCGCAGTATAAATACCCTTACATAACGACCATGACGGAACGCACTCCCTCGGGGTTGGAGCGGACGACCGAACGGAGCAAATCGTATGCAGACACCGACAGCGACGGGATTTTCGATCTGATTACCGAAACCGTCAATGTTAACGGCAATGCTGCGGTTCTAGAAAAGGATGTCATTCAGTCACAAAAGACGGCAATCTCGCCGGAGGGAAGGACCGCGAACACTGCCTACGACTCGGCAACCCTTCTTATCACAAGCAGCAGCGTCCCCGGTCTTTTTGACACCTTCTACGGCTACGATGGACGAGAAAGGCTTACATCTCTGACACAGGGAACACGGCAGATGACCTGGAGTTACAACGGTGAAGGATTTTGCTCTTCCTGGACCGATCCGCAGGGTTTCACCACTACCTATGACTATGACCCGGCAGGGCGGATGACGGCCCTCTATCGGCCGGACGATAGCGTTCTTTACTTCGGCTATGATGCAAATGGAAATCGTGAAACCCTTGTGACGCCCGCCTCCGTCAGCCATATCTTCGACTATAACAGGGTCAACAATCTTTCGCTCTATCAGGCGCCTGTCAGCGGGGCGTATCGCTATCTCTATGACAAAGACCGGCGCCTTATCTGCACCACATTCCCCTCGGGAAACCGGATTGAACATATCTACGATGGCGCACGGCTCACGCAGGTTCTTACACCGGAAGGAAGCATACACTATACCTATCTGTGCGGCACAAAGGTGGCATCCGTTACCAGCGGCACGGAGGCAATCGACTACAGCTACGACGGAACACTGGTCACCGAAGCGCATCACAGCGGTACGATTGCGCAGTCGCTCGGCTTCTCCTACAACAGCGACTTCAATCTTGTTGGGGTTGCCTATGCCGGCGACAGGGAAGAATATTCCTATGACAGGGATCGTCTGCTTACCGGTGCGGGACGATTCTCCATTGCAAGAAATAGCGGCAACGGTCTTCCCGAATCTGTTGCTGACGGCAATCTGTCAGTGGAGAGAAGCTATAACGGCTATGGCGAATTAGAAGAGGAAACCTGCAGCATTGCCTCCCAACCGGTAGCCGGCTGGCACGCCGTTCGGGACAGCAACGGGAGAATCATCGAAAAAACGGAAACCATCGGCGGTGAAACAAACTCCTACGATTATGGTTACGATTGCGCAGGTCGGCTGTGCACAGTGCATGGAAACGGGAATTTGGTGGAAGAATACCAGTATGATCTCAGCGGCGTCAGGGTCTATGAGATGAACAGTCTGAGGGGGATTGCGGGCAGGAGTTACGCCTACTCCGACGAGGATCATCTTCTGACGGTCGGGGACACTTCCTATCAGTATAGCGTGGACGGCTTTCTGACTACCAGAACAGATGGTTCGGGAAACACCACCACCTACGACTACTCCAGCCGGGGAGAACTTATGGGCGTCACGCTTCCCGACGGCACCGCCATCGATTACGTTCATGATCCGCTGGGGCGAAGGATCGCCAAAGCAGTCAATGGCGTCATCATCGAAAAATACCTCTGGCTCGGATTGACCAAGCTGCTTGCCGTCTATGATGGAAGCGACGCCCTGCTCATGCGCTTTGAATATGCTGACGGCAGAATGCCCTATGCCATGACCACAAGCGGCGGGTCCTACTATTTGGCCTATGATCAGGTCGGCTCGCTCAAAACAGTTGCCGACGAGAGCGGAAATATAGTAAAAGAAACCATCTACGACAGCTTCGGCACCATCATCACAGACAGCAACCCGACACTTGCGATTCCCTTCGGCTTTGCCGGGGGGCTCCACGACCGCGACACCAGCCTCATCAGATTCGGCCACCGCGACTACGATCCCGACACCGGCCGCTGGACCGCCAAAGACCCCATCCTCTTCGCCGGCGGCAGCACCGACCTCTACGGATACTGCATGAACGATCCAGTGAACGGAGTGGATCCGGAGGGGTTGTTTATAAATTTGGCCGCTGCCGGAGTTGGTGCCGCTGTGGGTGCCGCAATTGGAACTGCCGATGCAATTTTCAAGAGAGAAAGTATTATCAAAGGGGCTTTCATGGGTGCCGCTGTTGGAGCTTTGGCGGGAATATCGTTTGGCTCATCTGTTCTAGTGAATGCGGCAATAGGGGCAGGTGTTGGAGTAACATCGGATCTAATTGGACAAAAAATTTCAAAGCCGTGCGGTCATATTGACACACTTTCTGTTGCAATTAATGCATTAGCTGGTGCTATTGGGGGAGGTGCTGGCACGGCTATGCTCAAAGGGGGAACAGTAGCTGTTGATGCTGCCTTTTTCAGTGGCGCTATAGCTGGAGGGGTGTCAACGACACTTCATGCTAATGCTAACTATTAAATGATTGTGAGATATAATTATGGCAGCTAAAATCATTGTATGTCTTTTTGCAATACTGGTGGCTTTAGGAGTTAGCGCCTTGCTCGTCTATGTAAATAAATTTAAAAAATATATTGTTGTTGAAAAAAGACAAAGAAATTTTTGGTTGTATGGATTTGACATATTATGGAGGATTGCTCTTCCTGTTTTATTTGGATTTGCTGCAATTTGGTTTCCAGTTAAGATTATATGGTTTTTTGTCGAAGATATAAGCCTAATGAAAAAATTAGGATCTTATTATCTTTGCAGTTTTGTGCCCACCTTTTTTGTTTTTATGTATATTTTGATGAAAATGGGGATAATAAAAACAACAAACAGGCTCCAATAACATCCTGGCGTAATTTCGGGGACAGTATACATAATTATTCGGCGCCATCAAATTTCGGGGACAGTATACATAATTATTGACAGTCAGAAGTTGAAAGGAGACGCACTGAATTAGTGGGACGGATGGCTCGGGTTGTTGTTCCTGATGTTCCCCATCACATCACTCAGCGGGGAAATCGGCGACTGCAGACATTTTTTTCTGACAATGATTATCGGCAGTATATCAACATTATGAGGCAGTCATGCACACAGCACAGTGTTGAAATCTGGGCATACTGTCTTATGCCGAACCATGTACATCTCATTGCGGTTCCCTCACGGTCTGACAGCTTACGCTTTGCGATTGGCGAAGCACACCGGCAATATACGCGGATGATAAATTTCAGCCACGAGTGGCGCGGGCACTTGTGGCAGGAGAGTTTTTTTTCTTTCCCAATGGACGAGCTGCATCTCCTTGCTGCTGCTCGATATATCGAGTTGAACCCCGTTCGAGCGGGCCTTGTGACGAGGCCTGAGGATTACAAGTGGAGCAGTGCTCGTGCTCACATACGGGGAGAGGATGACAATTTAATCAAAGTTGAACCGTTAATTGCTCTTGTACCTGACTGGCATTCGTTCCTGAAGCTGGATGTGCAAGATAAAGATGGGCAGCGCTTACGTTTACACGAGAGGACAGGCAGGCCGTTGGGAAGCAGTCAATTTGTTGATTACGTCGAGAAGGTTATTGACCGTGTAGTTCGGAAACAAAAACCGGGGCCGAAAGGGAAACACTGAATTAAGTATACTGGGCGTAATTTCGGGGACAGTATACATAATTATTCGGCGCCATCAAATTTCGGGGACAGTATACATAATTATTGACAGTCAGAAGTTGAAAGGAGACGCGCTGAATTAGTGGGACGGATGGCTCGGGTTGTTGTTCCTGATGTTCCCCATCACATCACTCAGCGGGGAAATCGGCGACTGCAGACATTTTTTTCTGACAATGATTATCGGCAGTATATCAACATTATGAGGCAGTCATGCACACAGCACAGTGTTGAAATCTGGGCATACTGTCTTATGCCGAACCATGTACATCTCATTGCGGTTCCCTCACGGTCTGACAGCTTACGCTTTGCGATTGGCGAAGCACACCGGCAATATACGCGGATGATAAATTTCAGCCACGAGTGGCGCGGGCACTTGTGGCAGGAGCGCTTTTTTTCTTTCCCAATGGACGAGCTGCATCTCCTTGCTGCTGCTCGATATATCGAGTTGAACCCCGTTCGGGCGGGCCTTGTGACGAGGCCTGCGGATTACAAGTGGAGCAGTGCTCGTGCTCACATACGGGGAGAGGATGACAATTTAATCAAAGTTGAACCGTTAATTGCTCTTGTACCTGACTGGCATTCGTTCCTGAAGCTGGATGTGCAAGATAAAGATGGGCAGCGCTTACGTTTACACGAGAGGACAGGCAGGCCGTTGGGAAGCAGTCAATTTGTTGATTACGTCGAGAAGGTTATTGACCGTGTAGTTCGGAAACAAAAACCGGGGCCGAAAGGGAAACACTGAATTAAGTATACTGTCCCCGGAATTCCAATAAGTATACTGTCCCCGGAATTCCAAAATAGTCAAAATTATCTTGACATTACCTTCTCAGAAGGACATTACTTACAGAAAGGGGGAAGATGGAATAAGGTTAATTTTCCAATAAAGGAGGGATATCAATGATGAAGATCGCGCCAATATTAAGAATAATAACCGGGTATATGGCCATTCCTTTGATCATCTTACTCCTGTCGGTTACTACCGTATCGGCGGGTATCTGTATCAAAAATACGGAGAGCAAAGGGTGGCACGTATATATATGCGTCGATTCCGGTGGAAGTCCTTGCGGAAGCGGATCCGGAATAGGCGATTGCACGTGGGGAAATCCCATCGACCTGTATGTCCCGGCAAAAAGCACCAAATGCGTCAAACCCACGGAAAGCCAGGGGAGTCAAGGAAAATGTAAATATACGATCCGTACATACTGGGCGGGGTCATGTCCCTCGGAAGGATGGGTAAGAGTATATGGTAATACACACCAATCGGACAATCCCCTCATTCTGTACAAACGGGGAGGTGAATGGCTCATAAAAAGGCAATGAAGTGACCGCACCAGAAATCGCACTTCTTCCTATCCCCCTTTCAATCTCTTGTTATCAAATCATATTTATGCTAATTCCGGGGACAGCATACTTATTTACTGCCCCTGGAATTCACCAAATCAAAAGTAAAAACTGTTGCCCAAAGGCAACAATTGTTCAAGAGGAACCGGTCCGGCAAAACTGGACCAGCGACATAATTCAAATTCCGGGGACAGTATACTTAATTCAGATTTTTTCCTTTCGGCCAAGGCTTCTGTCTGCGAACCATACGGTCAAACAGTTTTTCAACATTATCTGTAAACTGATTGCTTCCCAACGGTCTGCCAGTCTTTTAATTACCGGCTGTCAGTAATTAAGTATACTGTCCCCGGAATTCCCCTAGCGGCACGGAGACAATCGACTACAGCTACGACGGAACACTGGTCACCGAAGCGCATCACAGCGGTACGATTGCGCAGTCGCTCGGCTTCTCCTACAATAGCGACTTCAATCTTGTTGGGGTTGCCTATGCCGGCGACAGGGAAGAATATTCCTATGACAGGGATCGTCTGCTTACCGGTGCGGGACGATTCTCCATTGCCAGAAATAGCGGCAACGGTCTTCCCGAATCTGTTGCTGACGGCAATCTGTCAGTGGAGAGAAGCTATAACGGCTATGGCGAATTAGAAGAGGAAACCTGCAGCATTGCCTCCCAACCGGTAGCCGGCTGGCACGCCGTTCGGGACAGCAACGGGAGAATCATCGAAAAAACGGAAACCATCGGCGGTGAAACAAACTCCTACGATTATGGTTACGATTGCGCAGGTCGGCTGTGCACAGTGCATGAAAACGGGAATTTGGTGGAAGAATACCAGTATGATCTCAGCGGCGTCAGGGTCTATGAGATGAACAGTCTGAGGGGGATTGCGGGCAGGAGTTACGCCTACTCCGACGAGGATCACCTTCTGACGGTCGGGGACACTTCCTATCAGTATAGCGTGGACGGCTTTCTGACTACCAGAACAGATGGTTCGGGAAACACCACCACCTACGACTACTCCAGCCGGGGAGAACTTATGGGCGTCACGCTTCCCGACGGCACCGCCATCGATTACGTTCATGATCCGCTGGGGCGAAGGATCGCCAAAGCAGTCAATGGCGTCATCATCGAAAAATACCTCTGGCTCGGATTGACCAGGCTGCTTGCCGTCTATGATGGAAGCGACGCCCTGCTCATGCGCTTTGAATATGCTGACGGCAGAATGCCCTATGCCATGACCACAAGCGGCGGGTCCTACTATTTGGCCTATGATCAGGTCGGCTCGCTCAAAACAGTTGCCGACGAGAGCGGAAATATAGTAAAAGAAACCATCTACGACAGCTTCGGCACCATCATCACAGACAGCAACCCGACACTTGCGATTCCCTTCGGCTTTGCCGGGGGGCTCCATGACCGCGACACCAGCCTCATCAGATTCGGCCACCGCGACTACGATCCCGACACCGGCCGCTGGACCGCCAAAGACCCCATCTTCTTCGCCGGCGGCGACACCGACCTATACGAATACTGCATGAACGATCCGTTGAACGGAGTGGATCCGGAGGGGCGATGGATGTTTTCTTATAACGCTGGTGTTCATGCTCCGACTGGCCCTTGGCCCGTTGCAGTTGGAGGCACGGTAGGTTCACAGCTAACAAGTTTAGATGCATCAGGTCATTTAGTAGCGACAGATCCAAAACCTGAGGCCGTGGCTGGTGTGTGGGCAGATATTGGTGTTTCAGCGGGTGTCTCAGATTTAAGTGGAACAGGTAACCAAGCTGGGTCAACGATTGCGATTGGTTCAGGCAGATATGGTGGTGCTCAGATCACCTTAAGGAATGAGTTTGATCCTAATAAAGCATGGTATGATCCCTTAAAATATATCGATGGAGTTTCAGTTGGTTTGGGCTTGGGGTTAGGTTTACCAGTTAACTTTACAACACCAATAAGGACTTCATCATCGCCGTGTGGAAAGTGAGAGTGGTATGACATCGCCTATAGCTATTAACACCATCCTTGCTTTTATTATGATTATGATCGGTTTAATGTTTATAGAAGGAATTTGGCACAACAAAGGAAAAATCATAAAAAATAGATTCGATATAGACCATTTCTTCTTTCCTGATCTCAAAGAAAAAAAAATTTTAAACATGGGGGATCGGTTGGCAGCGGCTATATGCTTTTTGATGGCCACCTTGACTCTTCTTAACGGTGCGGCTTCATTCTTTATTAAAGCCATACCAAACATCAGCGCGATTTTCGTTTTTATTGCGGTTTTCTTGGCTTGGCCCATTAGAATTTTTTTTATATTTTTTTACAGAAAGAAAAGGTTTTAATAGAATTCCGGGGACAGAAATTTCGGGGACAGTATACATAATTATTCGGCGCCATCAAATTTCGGGGACAGTATACATAATTATTGACAGTCAGAAGTTGAAAGGAGACGCACTGAATTAGTGGGACGGATGGCTCGGGTTGTTGTTCCTGATGTTCCCCATCACATCACTCAGCGGGGAAATCGGCGACTGCAGACATTTTTTTCTGACAATGATTATCGGCAGTATATCAACATTATGAGGCAGTCATGCACACAGCACAGTGTTGAAATCTGGGCATACTGTCTTATGCCGAACCATGTACATCTCATTGCGGTTCCCTCACGGTCTGACAGCTTACGCTTTGCGATTGGCGAAGCACACCGGCAATATACGCGGATGATAAATTTCAGCCACGAGTGGCGCGGGCACTTGTGGCAGGAGCGTTTTTTTTCTTTCCCAATGGACGAGCTGCATCTCCTTGCTGCTGCTCGATATATCGAGTTGAACCCCGTTCGAGCGGGCCTTGTGACGAGGCCTGAGGATTACAAGTGGAGCAGTGCTCGTGCTCACATACGGGGAGAGGATGACAATTTAATCAAAGTTGAACCGTTAATTGCTCTTGTACCGTAACCGTACGACCAACTCATCTTTCGCTTGAACGCACATTGGATTATAGCTTCCCGTCATGAACACATTTCATGATTGGAGGATGCCCTATGACACAACAAGAACGCACCGCCCACTGGTCGGCCATCGTAGAGCGGCAGATCGCAAGCGGGATGAGCGGTCTGGCCTGGTGCCAGATGCATCAGATCAATACGGCAAGTTTCTACTCCTGGCGCCGGAAACTCACTGAACCGCAAGGACAACAGGGATTTATCGAACTTGCATCCTCGACGGCCGACTATGCCGGCATTCGCATTTGCATGGGGCCGCTTCTTTCCATCGAAGTGGAACGCGGCTTCGATCCCGTTACCCTGCGCACCGTTATTGAAACGCTTCATAATGGTTCCCCATGTTCGGCCTGACAGCATCGGCACGCATCTATCTTTATCGCAGCCCCTGCGACATGCGCAAGTCCTTCGACGGCCTGTGCGGCATTGTCCGCGCCGAACTTAGCGCCGATCCCCTTTCGGGATCACTCTTCGTCTTCGTCAACCGGCGGCGGAACATGGTGAAGCTCCTGTACTGGGACAGCGACGGCATGGCCATCTGGCTGAAACGTCTGGAGCAGGGGTCCTTCGTGCTGCCTTCCCGGCAGTCCCGCGACGGTCATATCGAGCGCCGGGATCTGGCCATGCTCCTTGAGGGAATCGTGCCGAAAAAAGTGGGAAAACGGTACAAAATATGTGCATAAAAAATAATATAAACACTTGACATTATTATAGTTATGTGCTATACGCCCGCTCATGATATTGACGGAAGCACAAGAGATTATCGACCGAAAAGATGCTGCCTGGATTCTGGAATTTGCCGCCCAAAAGGATGCCCAGATCGAAGCGCTTACCCAGAAGCTCGAATCCGCCCAGCGCCAGTTGACCACCCTGCAGCATCAGATGGAACAGCTGCTGAAACGGCTCTACGGCCGCAAGTCCGAAAAGATCAACCCCGGTCAGCTGATGTTCGACGACATGGTGCTTCAATCATTAGAGCAGAATGCGGCGGTGAAAGCACAGTTCGAAGACGCTTCTGCCACAGAGACTGTCAAGAAGCCCCGCAAGGCCTCCCGGCATCACGGCCGGGTTCCCATTCCGGAGCATCTCGAACGGGTGGAGATTCTGCTGGACGTGCCCGAGGATGAAAAGATCGATGCGGACACGGGCGCACCCCTGAAGGTCATTTCCGTGGAAGTCTCGGAGAAGCTGGAATACCGGCCGGGGAGACTGATCGTCAACGTCTACAAGCGGCCCCAGTATGCGCTGCCGGAGGCATCGGAATCTACCGCCGGCGTCATCGCCGCCTCGCTGCCCGATCACCCCATCGCCAAGTGCAAAGCCGACGTGGGGCTGCTTTCTCATCTGATCGTCAGCAAGTACGCCGATCATCTGCCTCTCTACCGACAGAACAGCATTCTGGAGCGGGAAGGAGTGGACATTCCCCGGGCCACCCAAACCAGCTGGCTCATGCAGGTCTATGAGAGCATTCGTCCCTTGGAAACAGTGCTTCAAAAGGCCGTCCTTGAGAGGGACGTGCTCTTTACCGACGATACGCCCGTTCCTCTGCAGGTCAAGGGAAACGGCAAGGTAAAGAAGGCCCGTCTCTGGGTCTATCTGCGGGGCGGTCCGGGACCGCCGCTGACGGCCTATGACTTCTCCATTGATCGGAGCAAGACGCGCCCACTGGAGTATCTCAATGATTACCAGGGGTACGTCCATGCCGACGCCTACGGCGGCTACGACGAACTTTTCAAAAAAGAAGAGATTATCGAAGTGGGTTGCTGGGCCCATACCAGACGGAAGTTCGACGAGGCGGTTTCATCGCGTCCTCAAGAGGCCACGGACATCCTTGCCCGCATCGCCCGGCTCTATCACGAGGTGGAGACCCCCTGTGCCGAGATGACGCCCGAGGAGCGGCGCCGTTTCCGGCAGGCGCATGCAACGCCGCTGCTTGAGGGAATCTTTGCAAAGATTGAGGAACTGAGGCCCCGGACGACGCCCTCGGAGCCGTTGCGGACGGCCATCAACTACGCCCTGAATCAGCGGGAGGCGCTCTGCCGCTATCTGAAAGACGGACGGTTAAGACCCGACAACAACCTGGCGGAAAACGCCATTCGGCCCATAGCGGTAGGTCGAAAAAACTGGCTCTTCGTGGGCAGCGAACGGGGCGGCCGGGCGGCGGCCCTTTATATGGGTCTCGTTCAATCTTGCAAAAACTGCGACGTCAACCCCTGGGAGTACTTTGACGACATGCTTCGGCGGATCATGAGCCATCCCGTAAACCGCCTGCGGGAACTGCTTCCCGATCAGTGGAAGCCTGTGCCCAGGGATGAACGGGGCCTGATCATCCAGGGAAAACAATAATCAGTGCACCGTATTCCGGCGGTTGAATCCCGTAATCATATTATCAAAGAGCACCGGCTGTACCGGTTTTAGGTACAGCGTACTTCATGTAAAATTCTTTTGCTATATGAGTTGGTCGTACGCTTACCTTGTACCTGACTGGCATTCGTTCCTGAAGCTGGATGTGCAAGATAAAGATGGGCAGCGCTTACGTTTACACGAGAGGACAGGCAGGCCGTTGGGAAGCAGTCAATTTGTTGATTACGTCGAGAAGGTTATTGACCGTGTAGTTCGGAAACAAAAACCGGGGCCGAAAGGGAAACACTGAATTAAGTATACTGTCCCCGGAATTAAGATCAGGCTGCTTGCCGTCTATGATGGAAGCGACGCCCTGCTCATGCGCTTTGAATATGCTGACGGCAGAATGCCCTATGCCATGACCACAAGCGGCGGGTCCTACTATTTGGCCTATGATCAGGTCGGCTCGCTCAAAACAGTTGCCGACGAGAGCGGAAATATAGTAAAAGAAACCATCTACGACAGTTTCGGCACCATCATCACAGACAGCAACCCGACACTTGCGATTCCCTTCGGCTTTGCCGGGGGGCTCCACGACCGCGACACCAGCCTCATCAGATTCGGCCACCGCGACTACGATCCCGACACCGGCCGCTGGACCGCCAAAGACCCCATCCTCTTCGCCGGCGGCAGCACCGACCTCTACGGATACTGCATGAACGATCCAGTGAACGGAGTGGATCCGGAGGGGCTGCAATGGAAAAAACATGGACCAAATTGGTATGACTGGCACTACGAATATTCTGATGCTGAAAGAGATTATTTGGAAGTAAAAGCAAACAGCCTTGGGCAAGGTATGACTGATTTATTAGTAAGGACAACATTTGATCCTTTATTATTTTATTTTCAAAAAATCGAAGAAGATATCAATGAAAATAAATCATCTCCTTGTAAATAGGTTATAATATGCCCACAAAAAAAGAAAAATTGAGCAGCATAGTTAAAATTGTAGCGGGTGTATTTGTTGCACTACTTATATTTCCTACTTTTTGGTTTATTGTCTGGATATTCAGAAAACTAATTATTTTTATAAGCAGTTACTTACCTCAATATATTTCAATACCATTAATTGCTATATTTTTTTTCTTGCTTATCATGATAACTGCTATTTCAAAAGCAAATATAGGTGGAGGTGCGTTAAAAATATGCATGAAAGAATTGTTTAAAAAAAGAGAATATTCCGATGAAAGTGAATCCCGAGATAAGAGTAATTTTGGGGGCGATAATTCTGGGTAATTCCGGGATAATTCAGCGTAATTCTGGGGGCTCGTAATTTCGTCTTAATTCCGGGGACAGTATACTTTCCAAATTCCGGGGACAGTATACATAATTATTGACAGTCAGAAGTTGAAAGGAGACGCACTGAATTAGTGGGACGAATGGCTCGGATTGTTGTTCCTGATGTTCCCCATCACATCACTCAGCGGGGAAATCGGCGACTGCAGACTTTTTTTCTGACAATGATTATCGGCAGTATATCAACATTATGAGGCAGTCATGCACACAGCACAGTGTTGAAATCTGGGCATACTGTCTTATGCCGAACCATGTACATCTCATTGCGGTTCCCTCACGGTCTGACAGCTTACGCTTTGCGATTGGCGAAGCACACCGGCAATATACGCGGATGATAAATTTCAGCCACGAGTGGCGCGGGCACTTGTGGCAGGAGCGCTTTTTTTCTTTCCCAATGGACGAGCTGCATCTCCTTGCTGCTGCTCGATATATCGAGTTGAACCCCGTTCGGGCGGGCCTTGTGACGAGGCCTGCGGATTACAAGTGGAGCAGTGCTCGTGCTCACATACGGGGAGAGGATGACAATTTAATCAAAGTTGAACCGTTAATTGCTCTTGTACCTGACTGGCATTCGTTCCTGAAGCTGGATGTGCAAGATAAAGATGGGCAGCGCTTACGTTTACACGAGAGGACAGGCAGGCCGTTGGGAAGCAGTCAATTTGTTGATTACGTCGAGAAGGTTATTGACCGTGTAGTTCGGAAACAAAAACCGGGGCCGAAAGGGAAACACTGAATTAAGTATACTGTCCCCGGAATTAAGGTCGGGGACAGTGCGCATAATTATTGACAGCACGACAGGAACGCTTTTTCTCCTTGATATCATGAGGAATCGAGGTTACATTCACAGGCAGCACTGATGCACGTAGTGCTGACATTGGACAATCGGCCAATTGCATGCGGGGTACGGGTAAGAACCATGTTGTGTGGTGGAGAGCTGTGTATCCTAACGAGCAACCGCAATTGGTGATTTGACCTTTGGGAACGGGCATATGGGGTTTGCATGATGTTGTCCTATGTTATTGCGCCGAGGAAGAGGGCAGTGAAAATAAATCTTATATTTGTAGCGGTGATTTTTGTTCTTTACGGATGTGCCGAATCGCGACACACACATTTTGATCCTCGGCAGGTTGATCCGATACACCGGGATTGGCAATATTATTCTCCGGAGATGATAGATTTTCTTGCCAGCGGTGAATGCATAAAGGAAGTTACGACGGAATAAAACCTTGGCAAATGCGCAAAAGGTCATGAAGGAGGCGCTATGATGTTAAAAAAAATAAATTTATTCATCGCATGCCTTGTGATTTTTCAACTATTTGTTCCTGCGCCGCTTCTGGCTGCAGCGGTTGGTCATTTTACTGCTGTTGCGGGGGATGTTGTCCTGCAAAGAGAGGGTATGCGGACAAGGCCTGTCATTAACTCGCCCATTGAAGTGAAAGATGTGATCATCACAGAAAAGGATTCGTCGACTGCGTTGCTTTTCAATGATGAAAGTACCGTCATCCTTTCCCCTAATTCCAGATTCGAGGTGAAGGAATTTACTGTTCAAGACGGGAGTCGCCAGGGTATGTTTTTCATGGCGGTCGGTAAGCTTAATGCAATGGTAAAGAAATTTATCGGTGGGGATTCCATTTTTGAGGTATCTTCACGAACCGCCGTCGCCGGCGTCCGGGGCACGGGGTTTGAATTTGTGGTGGTCAGCGATGATGATGATCAGGAAACCGTGTCAGTGATATGTTCAGAAGGTGAGATGGCTGTTTCGGCGCTGTCGACAACGGGTGCCGTTTTGGCAACCACTATGATATTTGCCGGCCAGACCGCTGTCATCAGCGGCGGGGCAATCGCTGTTTCGGCAGCCGCAGTGGGCGCCGCAGGCGCCGGTGCTGCCGGGGCGGGAGCAAGTGCTGCTGGAGCGGCCGGAGCGACTGCAGGCATAGGCACGGCCGCGGGGATCACGGCGGGAACCGTTGCGGCGGCTGCAGGTATTGCCGCCGCGGCTGTTGTTACCGTCGTCGAAACGACGGGCGACAAAGATACGACCACCACTCACGGCCACACCACGACATCTCACCACCGATAGGGGGCAGGCAGGGGAACCACACGTGCTGTGATGGTGAGGTGAGGGGGTGCCCCGTACTTAAAACAGGTACTCCAGGCTGAACATGATGTTTTTCTGCTCCGAGTATACCTTGACCCCGTGATCGAAGCCTATGTCGATATCGAATATCTCGTTGGTCAAACGGTGTGACCCGTGGGTCGTTATGCGGAGATACTCCGCCTCCACGGTGACATTCACATTTTTGGTCAGACCGGTTTTCGCTCCCACAGAGATGTGCCACGCCTCTCCATGGGTTTTCTCGTAGGTCCAGCGGTTTCCCACTCTGAGTAAGTGATGATCGCTGTTGTCGCCTTCGACGTAGGCCCAGTCAATCTGACAGAGCAGTGTGAGCGGCACTGTCTTGATATGCCTTTCCAGATTGTATTCCATTTTCAAGCCGAGAAAATACTGCCGATAGGTCTGCGTGAAATGAATCCCTTCGCCCGGGATTGATTCCTGCAGCGGAAAGAATTCTTCGCCATCATGGGCTATGAGTTCGAACCGCTGCCAGCGGATGCCGGCAACCGGTCTTAGATCGAACCATGCCGGCAGCCCCATCCAGTCCGCTATTTTCAGATCCACGTTGCCGCAAATCATGTAACTCGGTTCCATACGGCATTCCGACTGTGAGTAAATCGTCTTGACCTGTGGGGCGTTTTCGTCATCCCAGTCGGAATCGACAAAGGCGCCGTCGGAGTCACGGTTTATGTTTCTCATGATTTCAACCCCCAGAGAGATGCGGGGGAATCGCCCCGTCACTTCACCTCCTGCCCACCAGGTGTCTATGGGAAATTCCAGTCGACTCAAGGGCGCCTGACAGGGCGGAAAGGGGTTGCCGAATTCATAGGAGGTGTGGCTTCCGATGTAACGCTTCACATGCAGTTCGACCGCCCACGGCGTTTCTACGTCAGCCACGGCGGTTGCCTGAAATCCTGCCGGCGACAGTAAGAGAATGAACAGGAAGATCAGACGATTCACCATATCACGATTTTTAACTCCCGCTTTGCAAAGGGATGGATTATGTCATGATCCCTTTCATACACAATTTCTCCTGTGGGGGGAAGTACAATAAAGACGAGAATTATTCCCCCTGCAATTTCTGCGGGATCATCAATAAAATGGTTGAAAATGACGCGCTGCGGTGGGTATATGAAGGAGTCAAAAAAAAGGAGGATATCCCTGATGTCAAGCCCGAATGCCCCACAGTCGCATAGTCTGCAGATCCGATTTGTAGACAGGCCGGAAATTTCAGAGACCTTTGCCGATTCCACCCGCACGTTCACCTTTGACGGGCACACCATGCGAATCGAATTTTGCACGATCCGGATGGACGAGCCCAAACCGCCCAATTCGCCGACGGGGCGACAGTATCCGGTGTGCCGTTTGGTGCTCACTCCCAATGCGGCCGTCGATCTATTTAACAAGTTAAAGCAGATCATGGCTGCCTTGGAACAGAGCGGGGCGATAAAGAAGAACGCACCCATAACCCAGGTGCCCCCAAGCATACAATAAATGATTGTGAATACTCATGGTTCGGCGAACCGCTGCTCACTTCAATGGATATAAGTGATACTCTATACGATGGCTGATTATTTTGAATTGACGCACAACGGCACGGACGTGAAGACGGAAGTGCTTGCCGGAGTAACCACGTTTTTGTCAGGCATGTATGTAATTGTAGTGAATCCTGCCATTCTCCGGGGGGCGGATATGCCCTACGGCGCCGTTCTGACCGCGACAGTAATTGTCAGCGCGTTCACCAGCATACTCATGGGTGTATACACCAACAATCCGATTCTCGTGGCCCCCGGCATGGGGATAAATCAGTTGTTTGTATACGCCGTATCGCGCTCGGAGGGCGTACCCTATGAGGTGGCTCTGGGTTGTGTGTTCTATGCAGGTCTCATTTTTATAGTGCTCATGATTATAGACCGGAAAAAACGGTTGCTAGCCGCCATACCTCCTATGCTTCGTTACGGACTGGCCGGAGGGATTGGGCTTTTTATCGCCATGATAGGGCTTGAGTCGGGAGGGTTTATCATGAGTGCCGATACCGGGGGCTGGACCTATGGTTCACTCGATGCGACTACGCTGACCTTTCTCTCGGGTTTTTTAATTACTGCCGCGCTGGTAGTGCGTAAAGTGCGTGGGAGTTTTGTTCTTGGCATTCTGGCAACCACATTGCTGGCGTGGCCCATCGGACGTTTCTGGGGAATTGCGCAGGCTATTCCTCAAGGACATGCGACGGTGATCCACTGGGATGGGTGGTATGCCGCACCCGATTTCAGCCTCTTCATGCGTCTTGACATAATCGGGGCAGCGAAGCTCTCTCTGTGGCCTGTCATGTTTGTGCTGCTCTTTACCTGTCTTTTTGATTGTTTATCCACCTGCGTGGGCGTCTGTGAAGCAGGCGATCTTGTTGATGAGGAGGGTGATCCGAGGAATGTAGTACGCTCGCTGAAGGTAAACGCCATCGGCGTTACCGCGTCTGCGCTGATAGGAACCAGCCCGGCTACCGCCTATATTGAATCCTCCACAGGCATACGGGAAGGCGGGCGGACAGGGCTGACCGCCGTGGTGGCAGGGCTGCTATTTCTCCCTTTCATGTTTTTGTCGCCGCTTCTGTCCCTGATTCCACCGTTATCAACGGCGCCCATACTGGTGCTGGCGGGGGTTTTCATGCTGAAGCCGTTGATATATGTCCGGTGGGAACGATTTGACGATGCCATCCCTTTTTTTATGGCAATGATCAGCATGCCCTTAACTCATTCCATTACCCATGGAATCATCTGGGGATGCCTGAGCTGGACAATTGTAAAGTGGGCCTGCAGAAAAACCAATCAGATATCCGTTGAACTGGTTGTAATTGATGCCATTGCACTTATGCTTCTTTTCAATCTCGATCATTATTTCGGATAGATGTTTAACAGAATACTCCAGAAAATCAAACCGGATACACGCTCTTCTTCTTTTGCGGAAGACCGGCTGATCGAACAGTACGTGAACGCCTATCATGCGTTGCTCAGTGGAGCGGGTGAAATTACCGTAGATTGCCTCGAAAGTTTCCATCGATCCGCCTCTTCCAGCCTGCACCGCGATGCAGCGGCGGAGGCGGTAACAGTTTCGGCGTTTCTTTACTCGGCATTGCGGTTGCCTGACTGTATGGAACTGGTGAATCAAGTGGTCATAGGGGCCGGAGATTATGTGTTCAGGGCCTATAGTTATGAAGACATCGATGCGTGGGAACCTGCGCCCGCGCAGGCCAGACGACGAAAGACCCTGTTCAACGGTCGCGATACCCTTGCGGTATGTCCGTCCAGTATATCCGACATAGATGACTTAGTTCCGTCCCTGTGCGCCTTTCAAATTGAATGGAACAAAATGCACGTACGCCTGAACCGATTGACCTTTATAGAACAGGTAAAAAATGGCCGCATAAAGGCCTCGTCGATTGGCGGCGCCCTGAAAGCGGCCCTGGGGGTATCGACCGGCGATTACGAAATGCTGATGGAGGTGTGGGGAGATCAGTGGGATAAAAAAATTGCAGCTGTTGCATCAGCCCCGAAAAACTTTCGGATAAAAATGCTTTCCGCAGATCACAACGAGTACAAAAAAGCGGTAAAACGGTGGTGGATGAATCTTGTGGAACATTTTCGCGATGCCGGAATTGAACAGCGTCCGCTCTACCTGGTTTCCAGTAACACGCACAGCCTCGCCAACCTTATTTCAGGATTTGCATACCGCTATCGTCACGAACTGATGACCCATGCGCTCGAAAGCGGTAATAAGGAACTTTCCCGTAAATGGGAGTGGCTCCGAAGAGAGGACAGAGAAGCAGCACTGAATTTCTATTATTATGTTCAGAAACAATATGTGGAAAGCGACCCCTATCTGTTTAAGATCCAAAGGGAAATGGAAGCGAAGGCCGGTCTGCAGCGTTTCGGACATGAACATTTTCTCGATCAGGAAGCACAAGTCATAGATGTGAGCCGTATAGATCCGGACCGTATTGATCCGCGTTTGAACCGGAATTATTCAAGTGTTTTAAAAAAAAGTCGGGCTATTATTCTGAATATCGATTATCCTCTTGGTTTTTCAGCCTATTATATTATGTCACAGATTGCCGACAGGGCGAAAGATTTACGAGGCGTGTACATTATGGGAAAATCCGCTGCCATGATTGGTCGCCTGGGGGATATTATGATCCCTTCGGAAATAAGTGACGAACACACCCAAAATCGCTATATGTTCAAAAACTGTTTTTCGGTACGGAATCTTGTCGGACACCTCGGGAGTATGGCCGTGTTTGACGATCAGAAGTCGGTGACAGTGCGGGGTACATTTCTGCACAATTGGGATTCCGTCAAGCACCTGCACAAAGAGGACTTTACCGGTATCGAAATGGAAGCAGGTCCCTATCTTTCCGCTCTTTATGAGCACTTGCACGGCCGGCCGGCGCCCAGGCAGCAGCCGATCCGGATCGAAGCGACGCGCGCCTTTGATATAGGGATCCTGCACTACAGTTCGGATACTCCCTATAACATCAGAGCCAGTTTGTTGAGCAACCGCCTGGGATATGAAGGGGTTGAGGCTGCCTACACCTGTGCGCTGGCCGTTTTGCAGTGCATCCTGCACAGGGAGGTACATAGTGCCGGGACGGGTAAGGGAGACGCGTGATGTATGCGATAGTGCTCATAGTGTGTATAATGGGTGCAATGGTGGGATTCCTGCTCTTGCTGAAGAAAATATTTCCGGTTCCATCCGAGTACATACAGGCAGCTCATTCATTTACGGAATCAGAGCGAGCATACAAAAAGTAAATATAGGAGGTCGCACACATGAAAAAGACATTGACAGCGGTAGCGGCGGGCTTTCTTGTGATTGCCCTTTTATGGGCGCCCCTGGTGTCGCAGGCTGAAGAGCGGGCGAGTTCATCGGCACAGGATCTGCTGATCAAGTGTGAGGTGGAAACTGCGGTCAGCATGCTTCAGGCGCTCTATGCAAAGCATCAGAGGGGTGAACTTACACTTGATGAGGCGAAAAAACTCGGCGCCGATCTGTTGCGCGATCTGAGGTATGGGACGGAAGGGTATTTCTGGGCCGACACGACAGAGGGTGTGAACGTGGTACTCTACGGGCGTACCGATGTGGAAGGGAGAAATCGCCTCGAGGACAGGGACAGCAACGGCATCTGTTATGTCAAGAAGTTTCTTGCAATTGGCGGTGCCGGCGGCGGCTATACCGAGTATTTGTTCTCGAAAAAGGGAGAAACCGCACCACATCCTAAACGGTCCTACGTACTTCTTTTCAAGCCCTTCGGATGGGTCGTTGGAAGTGGATACTATCTATGAATCGTCCGCCCCGCATGCTCTCTTCGAGATAAAAAGGGAGTGAATTAATGGCAACCGTGCGATTTACAGAGACACTGCGCCGACACTATGAGCAGCTTTTTGACACCTGCAGTATTCGGCCCGAGAAAGCGGCCATTGTTGACGGCCTGGTTGCGAAGCTGAAGTCACATGAAACGCGGTATCGGAAGGTAAGTGAGCAGGCAGGAGTTCCCTGGGGTTTTGTTGCGGCGGTCCACACTATGGAAGCGGGGCTTGATTTTGCACGTCATCTGCACAACGGCGACCCGCTTACCGGCCGCACTGTTCACGTGCCTGCAGGGCGGCCGAAAAAGGGCGATCCTCCCTTCATCTGGGAGGAAAGCGCCTTTGACGCGTTGTCGTTGAGAAAACTCGATTCGCATCTCGACTGGGGGCTCGCCGGTACCCTGTATCAGCTGGAACGTTACAACGGGTGGGGCTATCGCCTCTATCACCCCTATGTGCTGTCCCCCTATCTATGGGGATTTTCAAACCACTACCGGCAAGGGAAATACGTATCCGACGGCACGTGGTCGGATACCGCCGTCTCCAGACAATGCGGGGCGGCGGTGCTGCTGAGACGGATGGCGGAACATGGATTCGTGGAATTCGAAGATCAGCCGTTGGTGAAAGCGGACACAGCACCCCTGATTGTGAGATATTCGACGAACAAGTCGGCACTTTCGGACAGCAGCACGAGCGCTGAAAACCTTCAGCGATGGTTGAACACATTCCCGGGTATTTTCGTGAAGATAGACGGAATCCCGGGGAACAGGACATCGGAAGCCTACAAAAAGGTCACCGGCTATTACCTGCCTGGTGATCCCCGTGGGAAGGGCTGAAGGGAAAACACCGTCAAGGACAGGGGTTCCCCATGTCATGGCAGGCTGATGAAAAAGGGCAGTAGTTGAGAGGTGAAAGATACAATAAAATCGGTGATATTTGACTGGGGAGGCGTCCTGATCGATGACCCCGTCCCCGGTCTATTGTCCTATTGCAGTACCGCGTTGGGAACGACTGTCGATCGCTTTCAAGAGGCGCATGCGCGGCATTCATTCGAATTTCAGGGAGGTTTTCTTTCCGAAGAGGAGTTTTGGCGAAGAGTATGCGGTGAGTTGCACGTACCGCTACCGAATAGCCCTTCGCTATGGAATGAGGCGTTCCGTCAGGCCTATTCCCCAAGGGGCGAAATGTTTTCACTGGCCGCATCACTGAAGGCCCGCGGTTTTAAGACGGCGATTCTGTCAAATACCGAGGAGCCTGCCGTTCAATATTTTTATGAGTGCAACTACGGGATGTTCGATATGGCAACCTTTTCATGCAGGGAAAAGATATGCAAACCCGAAGCGGGAATTTACCGCCTGACGCTCAAGAAGCTCGAATGCGCGCCCTCTGAGTCGCTCTTTGTGGATGACAGGGCCGAGTATGTCCGCGGAGCGGCGGAGGAGGGCCTGCACACGATCCTGTGTGCCACTCAAAGAGAAACCATAAAAGCGCTATTGTCCCGGCTTGAGAAATAAAAGCGTGATTGTGCATCCACAGTTTATTGAAAGCGGAAATGCTTTTGATGCGAAGGAAGGCACACTACCTGTTTTCACGTTACCGGGCAACAGAGTTGTATTTTGTTTCAGGGTATAAGAGATTACTATGTATGATAATATTGAATTTATGTTGACAGTTTTCAATATAAAGACTTAACTAAGGGATACAATTGGAGGGATTCTATCGTATTGAAATGAAACAAATGAAGCATGATGAGAAAACAGGTGATGTTAAGTAAAAATATGACGTTACAGGAGATGCAATGGATGTAGCATAACAAAAAGGAGGATGAATCTATGAACAGAAGGGGAAGGTGTAAGGTCCGTCAACTTATTCAGTTGTCATTACTTATTGTGGCGATGGTAGTTGTTTTCCAGCCATCCAATCTATATGCAAGCGCAAATAAAACAATAAAAATAGGCGTTTCCGCACCTATGAAATTCGTCGTCGGGCAGCATATCGCAAAAGGAGCGGAAATGGCGGCGGATGAAATCAATGCCGCCGGAGGGGTTGTCATCAAAGGTGAACGATACGATTATGAGGTTGTGGTAGCGGACGACAACTGTTTTTTGAGCGTGACCGATGCGGTCAGTGCGATAGAAAAACTCATATCAGTCAAAAAGGTCAACTTTGTTCTTGGCGGCTACAGTTCGCAGGGGACATTGGCGCAGCAGGAAGTCATGGCCGACAACAAGGTGATCTATCTTGCGACCGGCGGCACGCATCCTGAGCTGAATAAGCGCATTGCAAAAGATTATGATCGATATAAATATTGGTTCAGAATTTGGGTCTGCTCAACTCCACAGGCATTAAATTACTTCGCTCAGATCAGTACTGCTGTCGGAAAAATCAAGTCGGAACTTGGGATCAAAAAGCCGAAAGTCGCGCTCCTTATGGACAAGGCCATATGGATTGACCCAATTGCTCAGTTGGCAAAGAAGCTCTTTGCTGCAATGGACTGTGAGGTAATAGGAGAGTGGCGCCCCAGTGTGCAGGCAACAAATCTTACCGCCGAATTCTCAGCAATCAAATCGGCGGGCGCCCACATAATTTACCAGGTGAGCGCCGGACCGGTCGGAAACATTTACGGAAAACAGTGGGGAGAATTAAAAATACCGGCCTGTCTCATTGGAGTCAATGTTGAAGCAGGGAAAATGTCACATTGGGACGGTACGAGAGGCATGTGTAATTATGAAGAAACATCAGGCTCTCCTCGCGCCAAATTTTCCGAAAAATCTCTCCCCTTCTGGGATAAATTCGTTGAACGTTACAAAGAAGAACCCATGTACACGGCAAATATCAATTATGATGCGCTCTTTTACCTGAAAGATGCCATCGAAAAGGCCGGTACTCTCGACAGCGATGCATTGATTCCTGTGCTGGAAAAAGTTGACTACGTGGGTACAATCGGTCGCGTCGCCTTTACGCCGCGTGATCACGAGCGGCCGCATGATCTCATGGTTGGTCCCGACTATACCTACATGTTCGCCGCTCAATGGCGCGACGGCAAGTTTCTCTCCATATGGCCCGATGGAAACGAAATACACCCCGCGGTGATCGCGGCCGGTATGGCGTCGGGCTGGGACAAAATAAAACTTGACGGTGCGGTTGAATATGAAGTTCCTCCCTGGGTAAAAGAATACTGGAAGAGTAAAAAATAAATCAATGGAACGGTTTATGTGTATGCCTTCTCTTGCATCCTAAAGAGAGGGCATGCACAGTCCATCGGCTTGTATCTTGCGAACGGGCATATGTGCTGAGTTTTGCTTTACTGAACCCGTTAGTTTCTTCCAATCTGATATGAGGTATCTAATCAATGTTATTAAATATTCTTATTAACGGATTGATCGTGGGCGGAATATATGCACTGCTGGCTGTCGGTTTTGCGCTCATCTTCAGTGTCGCCAGAATTCTTAATATGGCACACACTGCCTTTTACATGGTATCGGCATACTTGATCTTCGTGGGGACCTCCATGCTTCATCTCCCCCTCTTTCCTTCGATACTCCTGGCGGTGGTTGTGACTGTGATATTGGGCATACTGTGCTTCTATCTCTTTTTCGATCGAATAAAGGAACACGAATTCGCTGTGATGATTATTGCCGTGGCAATTGCATCGCTGTTTCAGGAAATTCTTCTTCTGATTTTCGGCGGAACAATCAGGGCAATTCCACACATTGCCGAGGGATTTCTGGATATTGGAGGTACAAACGTTTCATATCAACATATATTTGCGTTTTTCCTCAGTATGCTGATTTTGATCATTTTGTGGATCATGTTGTCGAAAACAAAGCTTGGAAACGCGATACGCGCCGTGGCTCAGGACAGCGAAATCGCAAATCTCATGGGCATCGACGTGCGACGCATTTACGTGATCGTAATGGCGATTTCCGTGGGTCTCGCTGCCGTCTCAGCCGCAGTCATGGGCCCCATTTATATGATTAGCCCTCTCATGTGGGGGCAACCGCTCGTCATCGTGCTGGCTGCCGTTATATTGGGCGGTGCGGGAAGCATCGGAGGCGCCGTTGTTGCCTCGTTTATACTGGGCTACGCGGAAAGCATTGTTGTCTTTATGATACCCGGAGGCGCCTTTCTCGGAGGCGCCGCATCAATGGTTGTAATGGTACTTGTACTCCTGATACGACCAGAAGGCCTGTTCGGTGTGATCTTTGAGGAGGAACGGCTATGAAAGGGTATCTGTACTTGTTTCACCGGTGGCTTCGAGGCGAGGTGCTGTCAATTCCGGGGCGGGTTATTGCATTGATATTTTTTGTGTGCCTGTTCCTTTTACCAGTAGTGACGCAGGAACCATACTATCTTCGAATTGTCACCCTGGCCATCATATTTGCCATATTTGCAGCCAGCTGGGACGTCCTGGCCGGATTCGCGGGTCAATTGAATCTCGGCCACGGTCTTTTTTTCGGTGTAGCAGCCTACGCGGCGGCATTCATAAATATTAACCTGCACTGGCCTCCCTGGATAACCATTCCCATCGGGGCCGTCGCCGCCGTGCTCGTCGGTTTGATAGTCGGTATCCCGGCGCTCAGATTGCGGGGGATGTACCTTGCCCTCGTGACGTTGTCTTTTCCTCTGATTCTTGTCGGGCTGGTATTTGTATTTTCCGATGTCACCGGGGGCGAATTGGGACTCTTCGGCGTGTCGGTCTTTTCAAAGTCCCGTGTGGTAAGCTATTACATTATAGCCATCACATTTACCGTGTGTATATTCGTCATGTACAAGTTTACCGATGCAGGAAGTAAATACCTGCGAATAGGCATTCTTTTGCATGCACTGAGAGAAGATGAGATTGCCGCCAGAACTTCCGGTATAAATACCACCAAATACAAGCTGCTCGCCTTTGCGGTAAGCGGTTTTTTTGCAGGAATCGCCGGTGGGCTCTATACTCACTACCTGAGAATCGCCGGGCCTTCCACACTGGAGCTTTTCTTTTCCTTTAACGCACTTCTCTGGTCGATATTTGGAGGTCTTGGCACCATCTATGGCGCGGTTGCAGGCGTGTTTATTCTCTATCCCATGACGGAGATTCTCTCCCTCTTCGACCTGGGAGAAAAGATACGGTTTTTGGTTCTTGCCATAATTTTGATTTTTACCCTGCTCTTTATGCCCGAGGGAATTACTGTGTGGGTCTTAGACAAAATCGAGGTCAAGTGCCCTCGCTGCAAATTAGTGAACGTATTCTGGCGAAAGCGATGCAGATCATGCAGAGCCGATCTTTATCCCGAAAAAATGAAAAGAAAAGAAGGATTGCAAGAAAGGAAGCCCAAAAATGAAGTCAGTATATGAAGAAAGACCTTGGCTTGATCATTATCTTCCGGGAATGCGGCAGGACATAGAAGTGCCGTCCATATCGATAGGTGAGGCATTTGATGCAGCGGTGAAAAAATGGGATAAGAAAACAGCCATCATATATTACGGAAACAAAATCAGCTACCGAGAACTGGGAGATAAGGTAAACCGCCTGGCAACGGCGTTTGCGGATCTCGGTTTCAAAAAGGGGGACAGAGTAGCCTTTTTGTTATTGAATTCCCCGGAATTTGTCATAAGCTTTTTTGCGGCGGCCAAGCTTGGCATCATTGTCACGCCTATCAGCCCGGTATATGTTTCAAGTGAAATCAAGCATCAACTTACCGATAGCGGCGCCAGGAGCATTATCTGCCAGGATATATTGTATGAAGGTTTTGAGAGGACGGGAATTGCACTGGAACATGTTATTCTTACCAATATATCGGAATCGCTTCCAAAATTAAAAAAAATGATGGGGAAAAGCGTATTGAGAGGGGTCTACCAGAAAATGGCCGCCCCCACTCCTCAAATATATGAGAAGGGCGGGATCGTCCGCCTTCAGGACCTCATTGCCGCACATAACCCGAATCCGCCCGTCGTTACGATCGATCCCCCGGAAGATGTTATCTCGCTGCATTACACCGGTGGAACAACGGGACCCCCGAAGGGCGTGATGATCAGCCACTACAACGTAATAGCGAACTACTACCAGTGTCGCGAAGTCGCGACCGAACTCGTTGATGGAAAGGAAGGGATTGTCAACTTTATGCCCTATTATCACGTCGGCGGTCAGGCAAATATGATAATTGCCCTTTTCAGCGGTTATGACCTTACGGTAATAACCACCCCTGATGTTGATGACATCTTGAATGCCATGGTCAAGTCCGGCGCCTCCTATTTCATGAGCGCACCGACGATGTATGAAATGTTGAAGGATTATGAAAAGACCGACAGAGTGAATTGGAAGAAACTGAAATATATCAATTGCGGCGCCGATTCGCTTCATGAATTTACGGCACGAGACTGGGAAGAACGAACGGGAACGAAGATCACTGAAGGGTATGGTTTAACGGAAGCAACATACGGAGTGCATACCAATTTACTCGGCAAGCAGAGATACGGTTCCATCGGAATCCCCATGCCGAGCACATTGGCGGCAATACTTGATGTTGATGAAGACCGTTATCTTCCCGTCGGCGAGACGGGAGAACTGGTTATCGACGGGCCGCAAGTCACCAGGGGCTACTGGAATAATCCGGAAGCAACGAAAGAATGCGAAGCGATTATAGACGGTCGGCGGTGGTGGAGGACGGGTGATCTTGCACGCATGGAAGAAGACGGATATTTTTATATTTATGACCGGAAGAGGGATCTCATTAAATACAAAGGTCTCAAAGTGTTTGCCAGGGAAGTCGAAGAAGTTCTGAAAGAGCACCCCGACATTAAGGAAGTCGGAGTTGTGGGCGTGCCCGATGAAAAGGTAGGTCAAAATGTAAAAGCGGTTATCGTTCTCGAAAGTGATGCCCGGGGGCATGTATCGGAGGCGAATATCATCGAATACTGCAAGGGCAAGCTTGCGCACTACAAGATACCGAGAATAATTGATTTTGTCGGTGAAATCCCCAAAACCGATATAGGCAAAGTATCGCGCAGAGAGATCAGGTCTGAGGAGGATTAAATGGGAGAACCGTTTTTGGAGGTCGAAAAACTGACAAAGGACTTTGGAGGTCTGCGGGCCGTTGACGGAGTGAGTTTCTCAATCGGGCGAGACGAAATGGTGGGACTCATTGGACCGAACGGTGCAGGTAAATCGACGATTATTCGAATGCTGATGGGAATATTAAAACCTTCATCGGGAAAGGTTCGCTTCAGAGGGAAAGATATTACGGGACAGATGATTTCAAAAACGGTCAACATGGGAATCGCAAGCACTTTTCAGATAGTAAAGCCCTTTCGCCATCTGCCTGTGATTGCAAACGTGATGGTCTCATGTCTTTGCCCTCGCTCCAGAAGAAAAGGTGAATGGGTGAAAACGGTGGAATTGCGTGCAAACGATGCTTTGGAATTTTGTGGTATTGCAGACCAGGCGCGTGAACAGGCCGCTATTCTGTCTCATGGCGATCTCAAACGGCTCGAACTGGCACGGGCAATTGCAACCGAACCTGACATGCTGCTGCTGGACGAGCCTTTTGGTGGCCTTAATCCAGCAGAAACAAAACTGATTGCAAACTCGTTAAAGAGACTTCACAAAGGAGGCCGATTCGGCAGGCTCCACAGTGAGGGTCCGGCGATGCTGATAGTCGAGCACAAGTTGTCCGAACTGATGAGAATTGTCGACAGGGTCATCGTCATTAACTTCGGGAAGATCATTGCCACCGGAACGCCTGAAGAGGTGGTTCACAACAGGGATGTCATTGAGGCCTATATCGGGAAGGAGGTAAAAGAACTTGTTTCTTGAGGTACATAACCTAACTGTTCTCTACGATAAAGCGATGGTGCTTAATAATGTAAGCCTGCATGTGAATGAAGGTGAAATGATTTCCCTTGTAGGTCCCAACGGCGCAGGGAAAACGACTCTGCTCCGGTCCATATCGGGATTGGTCCGATGGGAAAAAGAGATCATGCGAGGTACGGTCGGAGGAAAAATAACGATCGAGGGAAGCGTAAAATTCGACGGCAAGGAAATACACCACCTGCCAGCGTCCGAAATTGTCAAAAGAGGATTGGTCCTGACTCCTGAAAGAGGAAGACCTTTCAGAGAAATGACAGTCAAAGAAAATCTTTTGGCCGGCGCCTATCTTTGCAGAGATAAAAGGGTGATCAATGAAAACCTCGACAAAGTCTATCAGTTGTTCCCTGTTCTTCGGGACCGGCAAAATCAGGTCTCCGGAACCATATCGGGAGGCGAAAGAACCATGCTGGCCATCGGACGTTCTTTAATGTCGCAGGCACGATTATTGATGGTCGATGAACCATCGGTCGGACTGGCGCCAAAGGTGAAGGAAGACATGTTCGACCGTATAAAGGACGTCCACAAATTAGGCATTACCGTCCTATTGACGGAACAGGACATCGGTTTTGCCTTCGACCTGTCTAAGCGAAATTATGTGTTGTCACAAGGGCAGATTATGGCTGAAGGAAACCCGGAAGAACTGCTCGGCAATGAAATAGTAAGGAAAAGCTATCTTGGTTTATAAATGGATATACGGAGAGGTGTACACACCATGGCATTTGAAGAATTGATTCAGGATATGGAGTTGAGAAAGGAGAGGGCTCGTGCCCAGGGCGGTCCTGAAAAGATCAGGAAACAGCATGACAAGGGGAAACTGACGGCGCGGGAGCGAGTCGGCACACTCCTTGATGAGGGGTCCTTTTTCGAGCTGGGCGCTCTCTGCGCATCCGACATTCCAGGCATGGAGGGAAAGACACCCGCCGACGGCCTGGTGATCGGTTACGGAACCATCAGTGGCAGGAGGGTGGGCATATTCGCCAACGACTTTACGGTCCTGGCGGGTTCGAGCGCCATGATCAACAATAAAAAAATGGGGATTCTGAAGCGACAGCTCTATGAATACGGCATCCCCATGATCTGGCTCGGCGAGGCCGGAGGGCAGCGGATTCCCGATCTGCAGGACTCGGGGCGAATGCTGTTTCACGGTGTGGGCGACGACATGGCCCGCTGGGGTTACAGCCATTTCAGGGAGGTCCCCTATGTGATGGCGGCAATGGGGGATTGTCACGGAGTTCCCGACTGGCAGTCCTGCCTGGCAGATTTCACCATTATCGTCAAAGGTGCGTCCATCGCCGTCTCCGGTCCCAGGGCATTGGGGAAGGCGATTGGTCAGCAGTACAGCGCCGAGGAGATGGGGGGCTGGGAAGTCCATTCGAGGATCACCGGCATGGCCGATCAGGTTGCCGAAGACGAAGAGGACTGTTTTCGCATTATCAGAACGTATCTCGATTACATGCCGTCGAACAACAAAGAGCTTCCTCCCAGACGACCGGTCCCTTCCGGATCGGGAGAACGCATGCAGAAGATCCTCGACATTATGCCGGAACGGAGACGTCGTTCCTACGATATGCACAAGATCATCGAATGCATTGTCGATGGGGGTGAATTTCTGGAGTACAAACCCTTTTTCGGCACAATGCTTATTACCTGCCTCGCCCGGGTCGGCGGTGAAACAGTGGGATTTATTGCCACCAACCCCATCGTCAACGCAGGCGCCACCGACACGGATGCCCTGGAAAAGGCGACCAGCTTCATGTGCCATTGCGACTCCTTCAACATTCCGCTGATATTCTTCGTGGATACGCCGGGCCATCTTACCGGCAAGGAAGCGGAAATCAAACGGGTCGGCGCCAGAGTCGTGAACAATCTACAGGCGCTTTACCAGGTGACGGTGCCGAAAATTACCGTGCTGATCCGGAAGGGGTACGGGCAGGCCCTGGTCAACATGTGCGCCGCCGGCGCAGGGGCCGATTTCATGGTGGCCTGGCCCACCGCCGAGATCAGTTTCATGGATCCTCAGATCGGTGCCGACGTGGTCTTTGGGGGACTTCCGGAAGAAGAACGCACCAAGCTGGTCGAAAAGATGATGGCCGATTCGTCCCCCTATCCGGCGGCACGGATGTATGGTATTCAGGATGTGATTCATCCGGAAGAGACGCGCGACTACCTGATAAAGGTGCTGAAGATTGTACGGGATTCGAAGAACAAGGGTATGGGCAGGCATCTCCTCGCAGGCTGGCCGACAAAGCTGTAATCTGTCATGATGACCTCAACTGACTGAAGAGGGACAGAGGCATCGTATTGTTCGAGCTTTATTGTCCGGGACAGGTAAAAACACGAATGCGCAAGACACTGTATTTCTATGAAACTCACTATTGTACGTAATGATCCATGGCTTGAGCCCTATGCCCTTTGGGTTGCCGCCCGGCATGAAAGAGCGCTTCAAAAGGAAAGGGAATTGATCGGCACTCATGCAAACCTTCAGGAGTGTGCGTTGAGGCACCTGTGGTTCGGGATGCACAAAAGGGATGATGCGTGGGTATTCAGAGAATGGGCGCCCAATGCCGAGACCATATATCTCATCGGGGAATTCACCGGTTGGCGGGAACAGGAGGATTTCCTGCTTCAAAAAAGAGGCGACGGCGTCTGGGAAATCAGTCTGCCCATCACGGCACTTCACCATGGGGATCTGTACCGGCTCTCGGTTCATTGGAGGGGGGGACAGGGGGACCGGATACCGGCCTGGGCGAACCGTGTTGTCCAGGACGACACTACCAAGATTTTCAATGCGCAGGTCTGGGCGCCCGATGAACCCTACGAGTGGAGGAACGAATGGATCGATACAACGGGCAGGCCGCCGCTTATTTACGAAGCGCATGCGGGCATGGCCTCCGAGGAGGGACGGATTGCGACGTTCAATGAATTCCGCAGGCATGTGCTCCCCCGCATCGTGGAGGGGGGTTACAATACTATCCAGTTGATGGCGGTTCAGGAACATCCCTATTACGGATCTTTCGGCTATCACGTGTCAAGCTTCTTCGCGCCTTCTTCCCGCTTCGGCACGCCCGAAGATCTGAAGGCATTGATCGATGCCGCACATGACCGGGGGGTGGCTGTGATTATGGATCTGGTCCACTCGCATGCGGTGAAGAATGAAGTCGAAGGCCTCGCCTGTTTTGACGGAAACCCCTCACAGTATTTTCATGAGGGGGCGAGACGGCTGCACAGCGCCTGGGATTCCCTGTGTTTTAATTACGCGAAACATGAGGTGCTGCATTTTCTTCTTTCGAATTGCCGTTACTGGCTCGAAGAGTTCAGATTCGACGGGTTTCGATTCGATGGAGTGACCAGTATGCTCTATCTGGATCACGGTCTTGCACGGAATTTCACTGAGTATTCGATGTATTTTGACGGTAGACAGGATGAAGATGCAATTACCTATCTGATGCTGGCAAACAGGGTAATCAAGCAGGTGAATCCGCAAAGCCTGTCCATCGCCGAGGAGATGAGTGGGATGCCCGGTGTTGCGGCCCCGTTCGAGGACGGCGGCTTCGGTTTTGATTGCCGCCTGGCAATGGGTGTGCCCGATTACTGGATCAAGGTGATAAAAGAACGGCCCGATGAATTCTGGGACGTGGGGGAGCTGTATTACGAACTTACCCGGAAGCGCAATGATGAACTGACCATTAATTATGCTGAATCGCATGATCAGGCCCTTGTGGGAGACCAGTCGATCAGTTTCCGTCTTATGGGTCCGGAAATGTATGACCGCATGAATCTGGCAAGTACGAGTCTGATTATCGATCGCGGCATGGCCTTGCACAAAATGATCCGCCTGGTGACGATTGCCACCGCCGGGGGAGGCTATCTGAATTTCATGGGAAATGAATTCGGGCATCCGGAATGGATCGACTTTCCTCGTGAGGGCAATAACTGGTCCTATCATTATGCGAGAAGGCAGTGGCGCCTGGCCGATCATCCGGACCTCAGATACAAATTTCTCGGGGCTTTCGACCGGGAGATGCTGCGCATTTTCGGGAGTAATGAAATCCTCAAAGAGGCGAAACCCCGCCTTGTCGCTGCCCGTCAGTCAGACCAGGTGCTTGTTTTCAACCGAGGGCCCCTTGTGTGTGCCTTCAATTTCAATCCCTCCGTGTCGTTCACCGACTACGGTTTTGCCGTGGAACCAGGAACCTACCGGATTGTCCTGAATACGGATGCCGGAAAGTTCGGCGGCCAGGACCTGGTTGATTCCACTATGACCTTCTATTCCCTTCCCGATCCGGGCACAGCCCCTCTCCATATGCTGAAAGTATACCTGCCTGCCCGTTCGGTGCTGGTGTTCGAGCTGGATGTCTGAACGATGCGCTGCAGCGTATCTCTCTGTGGCAATAGCGGCTCATAGAGTATTCCGCATACACGCCCTTCAGTCTCTGCCGCGATATCCCCTGAGAAGTATTTCTATGAGTTCGTCCTTTGCGTGCCAGAGATCGCCAACCCACATCTGAAAATCCTCGCGAAAAACGGCGTCACTCGCATAGTTGCCGTGAAGAAACCGATCGGGTATTATCTTCTCTTTTACCCGTACGATAATATGTGAAACGCGGCCGCACAGAAAATCCCAGAACGTGTGGGGACCGTCCGGGTAGACAATGGTGACATCCAGCATCCTTTTGATCTTGCCGTCCATCGCATTAAGGGCAAAGGCGAATCCCCCCGCCTTGGGGCGAAGGAGGCGCCGGTAGGGTGAGTGCTGACGGCTGTGTTTCTGCGGTGTAAACCTCGTCCCCTCGATAAAATTGAGGATTGTAACCGGCGTGTGACGGTAGCGCTCGCACATTTTCTTTGTCGTTTCCAGATCCGTGCCCCGTTTTTCGGGATGTGCGTCAAGAAACTTCTTTGAATACCGTTTCATGTAGGGGTAGTCCAATGCCCAGAAGGCACTGCCGAAAATAGGAATCCAGGCAAGTTCCTTTTTGAGAAAAAATTTGGGAAAGGGGATTGCATTGCCGAAGGTCCGCAGCAGCACCACGATATCGGTCCACGACTGGTGATTGCTGTTGAGGAAATACCATTCATCCCTCTTGATGCCCGAAAGATCGTTGATGTCCCACTGCACCTTCTGGGTCAGTTTCAATGATACCAGAATGCCCCATATCCACCCTCTGACCACGGTCATGATGTAACGGGCGCATCTGATCTGCCAGCCCTCGCAGGGGATAATAAGTTTTGTCAAGGCCAGGGCATGCACCGGAACAGCCCAGAACAGGGTATTGAGAATCACGAAACCCACACAGGTTATTCCAAGTAACGTGCCCGGGAGAAATGAGAACATGATTCAGCCAACCTCATGTGATGAAGTCATCAAAACAGTTGAAATGTGCCGATCCATCTGCCACGAATCTCAGTCAAAGAGCCACCCCGTCGGATTGGGATGTTCCGCTCCTCTTTGAAGCGCTCTCAGACCTTTGACGCACCGTACTATCATCCAGATTAACCAGAACAGGAGGATCACAAAACCGATGAAGACCGATGAGGTCAGTACCCCTGCAACCATTAACAGAACTGAGATCCAGAAGGTTCTGATCTGGAAATGGTAGTGTGACCTCAGCCACGATTGTTCATCGCTTATGTAAATGTAGGCCATGATGACGCCGACGATGCTCGTGAGAGGAAAAACAATTCCCGCAAGGTAGAGAATGTAGATTATCATTGCGGACTTTTTTGAAGGAACAGACTGTTCCATTCGAGACCCCTCCTTCCTGATCAAAATTATGTGAGGATACATGCATTTACACGGGCTGTTTCATTCTGTAGAAATGTGAATTATTTATCAAGTCTTTTTGAAACAGACTTTTTGAAATTGGAAAACTTCAATGCCATGGGCGGGCCGTACAATGCAGCATTGTGTGATTGCACGACCTGTCCCATGTGTTCAGTTATTATGAAGCCGCTTTTTTTGCAGCTATTTTCCGGGCGTAATGCGCCTGTACCAGTTCGAGAGCGGTCGTGTTGGAGAAGGAATCGCGGGGCGATATTTTTCGCAGAATTTCAACCTCCTCGTCATGAGGTACGGGAAATCCATGGATAGTGTCGGCCACCTTCAGATCCCAGGGAATGTCGCGCTTGACATCTTCTACCGATACCCCGGGAAAGAGCGCATCGAGATACATCTCCTTCGTTTCCTTGTCGAATTTGAACATCCCCTTGGGAGTGATCAGAACGCTCGGCCCCGACCCCGGCGTAAAGCACCCTGATTCATCACGTTCGTTGCCTCCTCCCAGATAGCCGGGCGAAGTTAAATAGGGGAGTTTTTCAACAAATCCAGTCCCTTTCATCGTCAGGATGCTTTCCTTTGCATAGGAATAAAATTCCGGAGCGCCTCCCGCGGCGGTAATTCGCTGGGAGTAGGGGGGCGGTCCCAGGTAGGAGGTGTTGATGTTGCCGTACTTGTCGATCTGTGCCACGCCGAGGAAGGCCTTGTCGAGGTATCCTGCGTAGGTAATTGTGGTAAAGACGCTGAAGAGATCCATGGCGCATCCGTATCCCCTGGTGCAGGTGGCGTCGGCTACGTTCGTGGGCAGGATGCAGGGTTCGAAATCGATAATTCCCGATTCCATCAGGAGCACCGCGTCAGGCGCATGGGTCTGCTTGGCGATGGCGCCGGCAAGGATGGGGAGTCCTACGCCCAGGACCACCACGTCTCTGTCATGTATCTGCCGCGCTGCGGTAATGATCAACAGTTCCTGCTTGGTGATTTTTTTACTTAACATTGACCAGCTCTCCTTTCTGCTCCACAAGTGCGTCCAGTCCCTGCATGTCGACACCCAGGTCAAGGGAAATCCCATTGTTGTCCCAGGCCGACTCGAAGGCGATGCCGTAGTTCGCAGGAGCGGAGTAGTATGACTTTGCCTGATAACGATGCAGCATCTCCGATCCGAATACCTCGATGTAATGCTGAATATAGGCGTGACGGTCCGGAAGATTGTAGATCCATTCATCAAACATCGATGTGAGGCCCTCCTCTGAGAAGAAGGTGTTATTGATCAGATTGTACATTGCCCGGTCGGGGTTTCTGTACCCGGGCAGCTCCGAAGGATGGCAGCCGTAAGGTTCCTCTATTACGGCGTTGACCCTGAAGGCGGGAACGATCGTGTGATGGGGGCTGGATTTTATGATATCGCTGTCCACCAGTTCTTCACAGGTGACGATGATCTTCCTGCTGGCCATACAGGCATGCACGGTCGATCCAAGGCCTCCCCAATGCTGGGCGTTGCCGAATTTATCCGCCCTCTGTACATGCAACAGACATACATCGGGATTTGCCGCGGGGACTACGGGAAGCGTTTTGCCGGTAAAGGGGCAGGAGATGGTGCCGAATTTCCGGTCCCCCATGTATCCTCTAATTTTGAACACATCGGAATACATGATTGCCGGGAGCACTGGCATACAGGAATAGCCGAAGGCGCCGGCCGCCAGTCGGGCATTGTAGGTGAAATTTGAATAGTCCTCTACCTGAATTTTTCCTGACCGCTGATACCGTTCAACCATGCTGCCCGCGCCGCGTCCCCCCCACTTATGGATAAAGGCGGAGCACATCCTGTCAACGCAATCGCCGGCCACCATGAATTCCGCATCGGCCGAACCGGACTGACTGTAATAGGTAAGCCCCCTCTTTTTCTGTCGAATAATTTCAAAAATCAGGCTGAACGGCAGCCCCTCCGTATAATTGCCGCATATGACGCTGTCGCCGTCGTGGACGAATCGGCTGATCGCTTCCGCGGTCGTCATCACTTTGGATGCACCGGTATTAGCCATCGTGTAGTTCCTCCTGAAAATAGTATCGATGATGAACTCTCGAAAAATCACGGTATCTTCAGTCCCTTAGGGGAAGGGACACTATTTGATTTTTCAGGGATCTTCAATCGTTGAAGCCTGAGCCTGCTGCCGAAGGCTATACTAAGTAATGTGCCGAATGTCAAAAGAGAAACTCTCCGACTATCCCTTTATGCAAGAAAGACCGGGAATCGTCTGACCGGCAGGAGATTTGCAGATTCTTGCCGGTGAATGGACACGCCTTCAAAGATGGAGGAATGCATGGGGTGAGAAACGCGATAAAAGGCCTCGTCGACTAGGCCTTTCGTAGGCTATCTTTCAGGAGGAGGACAGCACTTCAGCGAGATGACCCGATGTCCGGCGAAGATTAAGACTTAAAAGGCGCGCAATTCCCTTGAGAATCTTGATTCCCGTGCCGGGTCGCTCTTGCAGGATTGTCTCGAATTTATGTTTCGTCAGCTTTACAAGATATCCGCCTGTACGCGCCTTTACGGTGGCTGACCTGGGGTAGCTGTCGATAAGGGCCATTTCACCGATGGAGTGACCCTTTGAAAATTCAGCAATCACTACATTCTTTCCCGCAGTGTTGTTTTTTATGACTTCAAGGATACCTTCAATAACGAAACAGACCGAATCGCCTTTATCTCCTTCTTTGAAAATAATTTCATCCTTTTGAAAATACTCAATTTCCATCAAGTTTGCGGTAAATGCCAGTTCATTGCCCCTTAAGCCATCAAAAATATACAAACTTTCGATATATTCAACGATTCCTTTTTGCATTTCTACAACTCCACAAAGGACAGATACAATCGATCGTATGCTCAATAAAATCCATATCGGCAATTGCGGCAGTATCCTTGAATGTTTGTTGCTCCATTCCTGTGAAGTGGTTCATAGGCGACAATGGTGGCAATGTAGTCCTTGACATCGCGGCGCTATTGTGAAAAATTGAATTAATGTGAGCGAGTACAGGTTGTTAGGGTGCATTTCCCGGGGGGATGAATGAAAGAGGAAGAAAGAAACATCGAGGCGCTGCTCAGAAAAATATCTCTGCTTGAAACTCGTGTAGAAGAATTGAAGCAATCGGAATCGGCGCTGCGGGCAGCGCTGTCTCAATCAAAGGCGGAAATCGAGGAATTAAAGAAAGCCGACGCATGGCATCATTTGCTCGCCGATAGGTTGAACGATGTCATGTGGACCCAGGACCTTAATCTTCGGACCCTCTCCGTAAGTCCTGCCATTGAGCGGGTGCTTGGCTTCACCCCGGAAGAGCGCAAGGCCCAGGACGTGACCGAACAGATAACCCCTGCATCGTTATCCCATATACGAGAGGTAATGGCATATGAGCTTGAACGGGAGGCAGCCGGCAATGTCGATCCGAACAGAACCATCACCCTCGATGTGGAATACTATCACAAAAACGGCACTACCCGGTGGAACGAAGTGGTGGTAGCGGGGATGCGCGACGAGCGGGGAATACTCATCGGCATTCATGGCGTCATGCGTGATATTGACGACCGGAAACGGGCGGAACTCGCAGGTGAAGCTCTGTTGAAGGGTCTTCGTGTCAGCGAGGCACGGTACCGTTTTCTGGTGGAGAATGCGAGTGATATTGTCTGGACCTTTGATTTGAATACCATGACCTACGATTTCATATCGCCGTCGGTGGAGCGGTTGCTGGGATTTTCTTCCAGAGAGGCAAGGGGGCGGACGATACACGACAGTCACCCGCCTGAAATCAGACAGCATGTGATCGATGCCTTTACAAAACTTATGAGAGGTGAGCATGAAGATGATCACATGGTCATAGAGGCGGAGCATTTACACCGTGATGGGAGCCGGGTCTGGATGGAAATAAGCGCGGCGCCGATACGGGACGACAAAGGTGCTGTGGTGGGGTTCTCCGGAGTGAGCCGGGATATTTCCGATCGGAAACGGGCCGAATTCGACCAGCAACAGGCCATTGCCGCGCTTCAAAGCAGTGAGAAAAATTTCCGGTTGTCGCTGGACGAATCTCCCCTGGGCGTCCGCATTGTATCGCAAACAGGGGAAACCCTCTATGTGAACAGAGTACTTCAGGGTTTGTTCGGATACGAAAGTATTGAAGACTGGCGCGAGACTACTGTTGCGGATCGTTACACCGTCGAGAGTTATCTCGAACATCTGGCCAGAAAAGAGAAGCGTGCCCGCGGCGAGGAGGTTCCCTCGGAGTATGAAATCGAGATTGTGCGAAAAAGCGGCGAGGTAGGGCATCTTCAGGTATGGCGAAAAGAAATTATATGGAGCGGCGAGACCTGTTTTCAGCTTATATACGAGGATATTACTCTTCAACGGCATGCGCTCAAACTACTCGAAGCGAGTGAAGAACGATACCGCTCCATACTTGACGAGATTAAGGAGGGGTATTTCGAAACCGACCTCAAGGGAAATTACACTTTTATCAATGATGCACTGGCACGAATGCACAAGTGTACGCCGGAAGAACTGTACAGGATGAATTACCGCGAATACATGACCGAAGCAGTAGCCGGGCAAGTATTCGTGATATATAACAGCGTCTACCGCACGGGTATTCCCGCTCTTATGGCGAATTACAGCGTAATAACGAAGGACGGAACAGTGCAGTCGCGGGATATGTCCGTTTCGCTCATCCGGGATGCGATGGGCACCCCCAGAGGATTCAGAGGCGTGGTGCGCGATGTTACAGAGCAAAAAGAAGTCGAAAGGCGTCTGCAGGAAGCAGAGTATCGTTACCGCACCCTGGCCGATTCAGGCAGAGCCCTGATATGGACCTCCGGCAGGGACAAAAAGCGCGATTATTTAAACCGGACATGGCGGGAATTTACCGGTCATACCCTCGATGAGGATCTGGGAGACGGGTGGATGTCAAGCGTCCATCCTGAAGATCTTGATCGCCTTCTTATGGTGTATGAAAATGCCTTCGACAGGCGCGAATCTTTCAACATCACCTATCGCCTGCGCAGATACGACGGCGAGTATCGCTGGCTTCTGAGCGAAGGTACGCCGCGTTACGACAGCAAGGGAAACTTCCTGGGCTACATCGCCCATTGTCTGGATGTCACTTCCCAGCAGGCAATGGAGGCGTCGATTGTAAAGATTCGCAAGAGCCTCGACGAGGCACAGAAAATTGCAAAAATCGGAAGTTGGGAGTGGGAACGAGCGACAGATGAAGTATACTGTTCCCGGGAGTTTCTGCGCATTGTCGGCGCTGAAGAGGAGACATTTCAGGGGACGTATGAAGATTTTCTTGAATTATTCACTACCGACAACAGGTCAGTCGCATCGGAACTGCTTCAAACGGTTGTGCAGGAGGGAACACAAAGGAGTGTGGAATGTTCATTCATCGGTCGGGATGGTACGCCTGTCGAGGTCTATCACGAGGTCGTGCCGATGATGGATGAAAAAGGCCTTACTGTGGGCACAGTAGGCATACTTCAGGATATTACGGAAAGGAAACGGGTCGACAGGGAACTGGAAAATGCGAGAAATCAGTTGCTTCAATCCGAAAAGCTTACTTCTCTCGGTCGTATTTCGGCGGGAGTCGCCCATGAAATTCTCAATCCTGTGGGAATAATATCCCTGGAACTGCAGCTTCTAAAGACAATGAAAGAACTTTCACCCGAGGTGATCGAGGAACTGGATATCTGTATGGAGCAGGTAAATCGTGTCGTGGCGATTACCGAGAATTTGAGGGAGTTTTCGCGTATTTCAAAAAAGGAGGTGCAGGCGGATAATATCAATGAGGTTGTTCAGGATGTGGTAAAACTCTGTTCCCCCCAGATGAGGCTGGACGGCATCACCTGCCATCTTGCGTGCCAGCCGAACCTGCCGTCAATCGAACTGGACAGGAAAAAAATGGAACAGGTGCTGATTAACCTCTTTTCAAACGCCTTCGATGCCATGGAGGGCAGGGGGCGGAAAGAATTGTTTGTACGCACCGAAGGCTGCTCTTCGGGGTCCGGACACTGCCTTCGCATAACAATTGCCGATACGGGACCAGGGATTAAAAAAAAGGATCTGAGGCTGATCTTCGATCCCTTCTACAGCACCAAGGAGCAGGGGAAGGGAACGGGGTTGGGACTTTCAATCACCTATGGAATTGTGAAAGATCATGGCGGGAGCATATGGGCGGAGAATAACGAATGGGGGGGCGCCTCTTTTATTATCGAATTCCCCGTCGATTCAGCCGGGAGGACTGAGTCCCGGGAATCCTGATGTTCGGAGGACAGGGAGTGCATATTTGATAGGGCTTCATTATGATGATCCGAGTTTCTTGCACAAGAAGGAGGATGCGATGGCGGTGAAAAAGATACTGGTGGTCGATGACGAAGAAGATTTCTGCCGGGGAATAAAAAAAACCCTGGAAACGCGCAAGAGCTTTATTGATCGTCTCCTGCGAAGAGAAGGAAATCAATCATCCTATGAATTCGAGGTGCTTGTGGCCCACAACGGGCGCGCCGGGATACAACTGGCGAAGGAGGAAAGACCGGACTGCATTCTCCTCGATATCGTAATGCCCGGCATGTCGGGCGCCGAGGTGGCGGAAGAATTGCTGGAGAATCCATCAACCGCCGCCATTCCCATCATATTCGTCACGTCCATTATAAAGGAAAATGAGACCGGCGACATGGGGGGACGTATATTTGTCGCAAAACCGGTTGTAATTGAGGACCTGGTGGCAAAAATACATTCCGTACTATAAGAGAAATTAGTATGAACTTACCTATTCACGGGAGGAAAGCTTTATGGTTCAAGTGACGGAAGAAATCAAAGAGAGTCTGAAATCGGTAAAACTGGCGTTTCTTTCAACGGCGACAAAGGATGGTATGCCGAATGTGGTGCCTGTTGGTGCATTGAAGTTCCTGGATGACGAGAGATTGCTCATCTCGGACCAATTTTTTGACAAGACGCTGAAGAATATGAAAGAGAATCCTCGGATAGCACTTGCCTGGTGGGGTGAGAAGGGTGGATTCCAGATCAAGGGTGATGTGACTATTCATACCGACGATGAGGTGTTCAAAGAGAATGTTGAGTGGGTGCACAGTATCAAGGCTACGATTAATCCAAAGTCGGCGATCCTGTGTAAGATTGCCAGCGTGTATATAGTTGAAGGCGGATCTGAGGCCGGCAAAAAAATTCTGTAATGACTGAGTGCATATTCCCCCTTTACGTGAGGAATATCAGAGATTTTTTTGCCTTGATTATTTGCAGTGCATGTGGTAGTTCGATCGACCGCGTAGTACAAAACACACACCCGATCTGTTCCCGCTGTTGCTTTGAGTGAGAAGTTACGGGAATAAATAAAAAATGGGTGGAGGTTTAAACAGCGAAAGGAGAAACGCATGGCCCATATTTCAATGAAAATGCTACTTGAGTCCGGTGTCCATTTCGGTCACCAGACAAACCGTTGGAACCCGAAGATGAAACCGTACATCTTTGGCGCCCGTAACGGAATCTACATCGTTGATCTGCAGCAAACGGTACAGTTATTTGAAGTTGCCTATGAATTTATTACAGGTACGGTTGCTTCGGGAAAGAATGTTCTCTTTCTCGGCACAAAGCGTCAGGCCCAGGAATCGATAAAGGCGGAAGCGGAACGATGCGGGATGCCCTATGTAAACCAGCGATGGCTTGGCGGCATGCTCACTAACTTTGTGACAATCAAGAAAAGCATCGATCAGTTGAATACATATGATCAGATGTTTGAGGATGAAAGCGTCAATGCATTCCCGAAAAAAGAGATACTGAAGCTGCAGAAGCAGCGTGAGAAACTGCAGAAAGTACTCGGTGGCATTCGTTACATGGAAAAACTGCCCGGAGTGCTCTTTGTGATAGATCCGAAGAGGGAAGTGATCGGCGTAAAGGAGGCGCGCAAGCTGGGAATTCCGATCGTGGCGATAGTCGATACAAATTGCGACCCCGATGATATTGACTATGTGATTCCAGGAAACGACGACGCAATTCGTGCAATAAAGCTGTTTTCTTCAAAGATGGCCGATGCAGTGGAAGAGGGCAAGCGTCGATTTGAAGAGCGGGTTCAGGCCGAAAGCGACAAAGACAACTCTGAAGAAGAACAGGATGTGCCGGAAAGCGTGGAGACAAAAGATGCCGAACATCAGGAAACCGATGACAGGGGTCATGAAGAAGTCGAGGAAATAACGGAGGAGGTAGAGTAAATTGGCTATTTCAGCATCACAGGTAAAAGCATTGCGTGACAAGACAAACGCCGGAATGATGGATTGCAAAGAAGCGCTGACCGCTTCTGACGGCGATTTTGATAAAGCTGTTGAGTATCTGAGAAAGAAAGGTCTTTCGGCAGCGACAAAGCGTTCTTCCCGTGCAGCGAAGGAAGGCATGGTTGCATCCTACGTGCACATGGAGGGAAGAATAGGCATTCTGGTGGAAGTAAATTGCGAGACGGATTTTGTCGCAAAAACGGATAACTTCAAGACAATGGCCCGGGATATCGCCATGCAGATCGCGGCGACCAACCCCAAATATGTGCGACCCGAAGATATCCCGGAAAAGGAACTTGAAAGCGAAAAGGAAATATATCGGAGCCAGGCCCTTCAGGAAGGGAAGCCTGAAAAAATAATGGACAGAATTATCGAAGGCAAACTGAAAAAATATTATGAGGAAGTATGTCTTCTCGATCAGAAATTCATTAAAGACACGAATATAACTGTACGCGATCTTGTGAACGGCATGATCGCCAATTCCGGTGAGAATATAATCGTAAGGCGTTTTGCACGATTCCAGCTGGGTGAAGAACTCTAGACGGCGGTATTTCTGATGAAGGGCCGGCCAATGCAGCCGGTCGCTTCTTACGGGCAGGCAATGAAAAAGGCGGTGTACAAAAGGGTTCTTCTGAAGCTGAGCGGAGAGGCGCTGCTGGGAGAAAAATCCTTTGGCATCGACATGGCCGTTCTGGAATTTATTGCCGACGAAATAAGCGCTCTCGTCGAAATGAGGGTGGAGATCGGCATCGTGATCGGCGGCGGCAACATCTATCGGGGGGTGGAAATGACCTCCCATGGTATTGACAGAGCGTCGGCCGATAACATGGGTATGCTGGCAACGGTAATGAACAGTATTGCCCTTCAGCAAACCTTTGAACGACGAGAAATCCCCGTAAGAATTCTTTCAGCAATTGAAATGATGCGCATAGCCGAACCTTTCGTGAGAGAGAGGGCTATAAAGCACCTGAAAGCTGGAAGAGTGGTCATTTTTGCGGGGGGAACGGGAAATCCCTACTTCACCACCGACACGGCGGCGTCCTTGCGGGCGCTGGAAATAAATGCCGATGTGATGCTCAAGGCGACAAAGGTTGATGGGGTCTACGACAAGGATCCTGTAACATGCCGGGATGCGGTGATGTTCGATCGGGTCAGTTATACCGAGGCGCTGGCGCGGAATTTAAAAGTAATGGATGCGACGGCGATATCGCTGTGCCGGGACAACAATCTTCCCCTTATCGTTTTTAATCTTGAAAAAAAAGGCAATATTCGGGATGTGGTGTGTGGGAAAAATGTCGGAACAATTGTCGGGAGTGAGACATGACGGAACTGATTTTTGAAGAACTACGCCAGAACATGGAAAGCAACGTTGAATTTTTTCAAAAGTCGCTGCACAAAGTAAGAACCGGCCGCGCCTCCATCGCGTTGCTTGACGGGATAAAAGTGGATTATTACGGTGCGCCGACTCCTCTGAATCAAGTGGCCACACTTTCCGTACCGGAAAGCCAGATGATCGTCATTTCACCATGGGACAAGAGCGCCCTTGGAAACATTGAAAAGGCGATACAGAAATCGGAACTGGGATTGGTGCCTTCAAATGACGGAAAAATTATTCGGATATCTATCCCGCCTTTAACTGAGGAGCGACGAAAAGAATTGGTTAAAATCGTCAAAAAAATGGCGGAGGAATGCAAAATCCAGGTCCGAAACTCACGCCGCGATGCAAACAATGAACTGAAAAAACTGAAAACGGACGGAGATATTTCAGAGGACAACCTTCATGATTACCAGGAGGATGTGCAAACGATAACCGACGAGTACATAAAGAAAACCGACGAGGTGATGGCCGCAAAGGAAGCCGAGATAATGGAGATTTAATGCCGGTCATGGTGTACAGGTCAGGAAAGGGAACCTCGGTTCCCTTTTTCTTTATGCTCAGGCCGTGCAGGAAGGATGACATCGTGGACGGTGCCTCCAAAGATAGATTGAAAATGGCGTCGTGCTATGATACACCACTCCGATGTTGTTAATTATTTTGTGGATATAGGATTTATATGCATAGAATCGACAAGGATAGACTCCCTCGGCATGTCGCGATCATTATGGATGGAAATGGCCGGTGGGCAAAAAAAAACGCACTGAGAAGGCTCATAGGGCACAAAAAGGGCGCCGATGCGGTGCGGAGCGTGGTGAGAACCGCCAGGGAATTAGGGGTTAATTTTCTCACACTCTATGCCTTTTCAGTGGAAAACTGGTCTCGTCCCAAGGATGAAGTGCGTGCACTGATGTCGTTGCTTGAAGACTACCTCAAGGCGGAGCTGCAGGAAATGGTGGACAACGGCATACGGCTCTCGACCATCGGCGACATCGATGCCCTCCCGCGCCGCGTAGGGGAGGTGCTGAGGGATACGCTGGAAAAAACGAAGCATAATGGCGATATGGTGCTTACGTTGGCCCTCAGCTACGGCGGCAGAGACGAGATCGTCGAGGTGGTGCGGCGCATGATGAAGGACTGCGAAACGGGCGCACTCAATCCCGAACGCATTGATAAGGAGACGTTTTCGAAATATCTGTACACGGCCGGTATGCCTGATCCCGATCTTCTGATCAGGACCAGCGGCGAATACAGAATAAGTAATTTTCTGCTCTGGCAGATTGCCTACACGGAACTCTATTTTGTCGACGTGCTATGGCCCGATTTTTCAAGAGATTCGTTCATTGAGGCCATTGTCGACTATCAAAGACGGGAACGGCGGTTCGGATTGACCAGCGATCAGTTGTCAAGGAACTGACATTATGAATTCTCATGCAAAAAGATGGATAACGGCTGCCGTTGCACTGCCCGTTATTCTCTGTGTCGTTATACTGGGCACCAAGCTTGTTTTTGCCCTCTTTATTGCTGCACTGGCCCTGCTCGGACTTGGTGAATACAACGCAATGGTCTTTTCCGAAGGCATGCCAAAGGAAAAGAGTGAAACGCTCGTTGCGGGATTTCTCGTCATGGCGGCGGCCTTTGTGGGCGGTCTCGAGCTTGTCATTGCACTCTCTACCTTTGTGGTGATAGGTGTCTTCATTCTCTTTTTGCTCAAAATACGGACCTATCCGGCGAACATTGACGCTCCCGTGAAGGTGATATTCGGCGTGTTCTATGTGGCGCTGATGATGTCCTATTTTATTCTGGTGAGAGATGATGAGAAGGGGAGAGAATGGATTTTCTTTCTCGTACTAATTGCCTTTGCCAGTGATGTCTTCGCCTTCTACGCGGGACGGACCTGGGGAAGGCGAAAACTTATTCCATCGGTCAGCGCAGGCAAAACAGTCGAGGGATCATTGGGAGGAATTGCCGGAGCGGTGATTGTCTGTGTCGTCTTTTCATTCCTCTTTTTACAGCAGGTTCCCTGGATGCATGCCGCCATGCTTGGATTTCTGGGCAGCATTTTCGGCCAGCTGGGAGATCTCTGCGAATCGGCAATCAAGAGAGCGTCGGGGAGGAAAGATTCGGGAACCCTTTTCCCCGGCCATGGCGGAGTGCTGGACCGCCTGGATTCACTGCTTTTTATCGCTCCCTTTGTATATTATTATAAGCTGTTCATGTTGCCATGAAAGATATATCCATACTCGGTTCAACAGGATCCATAGGCAGAAACGCCCTGGACGTGATTGCAGCCAACCCGTCGCATTTTCGTGTGGCAGGGCTTACGGCGTATCGTAATGTTGCGCTGCTTGCTGAACAAATCGAACGCTTCGGACCATCGGCGGCGGCGGTCATTGACGAGGACGAAGCGGCACGGTTGCGCGAAAGGCTCGGACCCTCGAACCCGACGAAGATCCTATGGGGGGCTGAAGGGTACAATGAGGTGGCGACACTGAACGAGACGCGGACGGTGATTTCCGCCATGGTCGGAGCCGCGGGGCTTCTGCCTACGATTGCCGCAATCGATGCCGGTAAGGATATTGCACTGGCAAACAAAGAAACACTGGTTATGGCAGGCGGTATCGTAGTGGAAAAGGCACGGGCAAAGAACGTGGCATTGCTTCCCGTGGACAGTGAACACAGCGCAATTTTTCAGTGTCTTGAAGGCCACACAACAAAAAGCCTGCGCAGAATAATTCTTACCGCTTCGGGAGGGCCCTTTCTTCACAGGGCCGTTGATGAACTCGGAGCGGTGACAGTTGAAGAAGCGCTGAAACATCCCAACTGGAAAATGGGACCGAAGATCACCATCGATTCGGCGACGATGATGAACAAAGGGCTGGAGATTATAGAAGCCATGTGGCTTTTTTCCGTTGACGTCGACAAGATCGATGTGGTGATTCACCCCCAGAGCATCATTCACTCCATGGTGGAGTATGTGGATGGTTCCATCATTGCGCAACTGGGCGTCCCCGATATGAGAGTCCCCATAGCATATGCACTGTCCTATCCGGACCGGCTTTTCAGCGAACATTGCAACCTCAATATATGCGAAGTGGGAACGCTGGACTTTTTCGCGCCGGACAGGGAAAAATTCATGAGCTTGGACCTTGCATGCCGGGCGGCGCGTGTCGGCGGAACCGCACCGGCGGTTTTGAATGCATCGAATGAAGTCGCCGTCAATGCCTTTATCTCAGGCGTGATAGGTTTTCTTGACATTGCTGAAATTATCGGGGAGGCCCTTCAGAGACATACGCCCCGTAACTCGAGCACTATAGAAGATATTCTCGAGGCGGACCGGCGGGCGCGGGTGGAGACGGGTAAAATTATTGAAAGGATACAGGAAAATCGTTGATTGGCATTAATATCGTATCGGTAATTATTTTGCTTGGCGTGCTTATTTTTGTCCATGAGTTTGGACATTTCATTGTTGCCAAGCGCATCGGGGTGGGCGTTCTTAAATTTTCTCTCGGCTTCGGACCGAAAATCATAGGCAGGAAAATCGGCGAGACTGAATATGTGCTGTCGATCATTCCCCTCGGTGGCTATGTGAAACTTCTGGGCGAATCCGACGGCGAGAAATTATCTCCGGAAGATGAAAAAAGGTCCTTCCTCAATCAATCGGTGATAAAACGAATGGCCATCGTGGTGGCCGGTCCGATTTTTAATTTTCTGTTTGCCTTCGTCGCCTTTGCTCTGATTTATTCGATCGGCGTTCCCGTGTCAACCTCTCAAGTAGGTACTGTCATGGAGAACAGTCCGGCCTACGAAGCAGGGCTGAAGGAGGGAGACAGGATTCTCAGGATCGATGACAGAGAGATCAAAAAATGGTCCGAACTTTCCGAGATAATAAGTGCCAGCGGGGGGAACAGCCTCAAGATAGTCATAGAGCGGGAAGACCGGATTCTGGATGTTATCGTCACGCCCCGTACCACGGAACGATCCAATATTTTTGGGGAAAAGTCGGAATCATATGCGATCGGCATCGGCATTTCATCGGAGACGCATATCGAAAGGCTCAATCCCGTTCGAGCTGTCGCCGAGGGGATCGCCCAGACCTGGTGGTTTATAAAACTTACCTACATAAGCATGGTAAAAATAGTGCAGCGGGTAATCTCCCCGAAGACATTGGGCGGCCCGATATTCATTGCGAAGATGTCGGGAGATTACGCCCGTCAGGGATTTGTGCCCTTTCTCTTTTTTATGGCAATTCTCAGTGTAAATCTGGGAGTGCTCAATTTATTACCCATTCCGGTACTCGACGGGGGGCATATCATGTTTTATCTCATCGAGTTGATCACCAGGAGGGAAATAAAGCCGAAATGGCGTGAAGCAGCGCAACAGGTGGGATTTTTCCTGCTCATAGTGCTAATGTTTTGGGTCACCTATAACGATATCGTCAAACTCACAGGAGGAGAGTGATCCGTGCTCATCCTGGCTCTCGACACAGCTTCACGGGGGATGTCCCTGTCGATTCTGAATTACAAAAGGGTGCTGGTTGAAATTGCCCTCACCACGGACCGGCAGCATGGAGAAACGACACTTGCCGCCATAGAAGCGGCGCTGTCACTGACGGAGATAGCACTTTCCGATATAGAACTTTTGGCATGCACCGTCGGTCCCGGTTCATTCACGGGACTCAGGGTCGGTATCGGATCCGTGAAAGGGCTCGCCTTTGCCCATAACAAGCCCGTGGTGGCGGTGTCGTCGCTTGATGCGCTTGCGATGAATGTGCGTGAGGAAAATATGCCGATTTGTGCGATGCTGGACGCGCGAAGAGGCGAACTATATGCGGCCTGTTACGAACCGCGATCGGGTGAGATACCGCAAAGAGTGGGTGAAGAGATGGTCATTACCCCGCAGGCCCTCATTGATAAAATTGACGGGAAGATGTGTTTTGTAGGTGAAGGTGCCGTCGCCTACGCAGACTATTTCAAAGAAACACTCGCAGAAAAGATTCATTTTGCAGGCCCTGCGGACAATAATATCCGTGCGAGTGCAGTGGGAGTTATAGGATTGAAAAAATACGAGTCTGGTGATAGGCTCAGTGCACTAACGGTAATGCCGCACTATTTGAGATCATCCTATGCGGAAGGCGGGCAGCGCGAGTAAAGGCGGCATCGAGAAGAGGGTGTCCTGTTCCCGGTGGGACGATATAGATGAAACGGTGGATAATATGAAGAAAACTGAATTTCCGATCGCCCTCGATGGAATGCGTTTTTTTGTGCCTCTTGCCCTTGTTGCCGTCGCGGCAACTTTGTTTTCCTTTGCCTGGGCTGGCCTTCTCTTCGCCCTGGCTGCCCTCTATGTGCTGTGGTTTTTTCGGAACCCCGAGAGGAAAATTCCATCCGGAGCGGATCTTCTGGTGTCTCCGGCCGATGGACGCATTCTTAAAATCGAAGAGGCAGAAGGAGAAAGAGAATTGTTCCCTGGCCGATTCAAAAAAATCAGTATTTTTATGAATATTTTCAACGTTCATGTCAACAGGTCGCCCTGTGCCGGCATCGTAGGGAGAATCAGTTACCGACAGGGCAAATTTTTTTCGGCCAACCTGGACAAGGCGTCCCTTTCAAACGAGAGAAACGCCGTTGTCATAAAAAGGGATGATGGAAGAGATATTCTTGTCATACAAATTGCCGGTCTCGTGGCACGACGCATTGTATGTTGGAAAAAGGAAGGAATGAGACTTGAAAAGGGGGAGCGGTTCGGTCTGATACGGTTCGGATCGCGATTGGAAGTGTTTGCTCCGGTGGATACGGAGATCCTTGTGACCGTGGGAGACAAGGTTAAGGCGGGCGCGACAGCGATAGGGAGGCTGCCATGAGGATGCATGAAAAGGGTGAGCGTGACGGTATGAAAAAGGGCATTTATATCCTGCCCAATCTTTTTACGACAGGAAGCCTCTTCTGCGGGTTTTATGCGATCATATCTTCAATCGACGGTAATTTTCATCGTGCGGCAATCCTGGTCATTATCGCCTGTGTGCTGGATGGGCTGGACGGGAAAATTGCTCGATTCACCAATACGACCAGCAGATTCGGCGTGGAATACGACTCACTTTCGGACCTTGTGTCATTCGGCGTTGCTCCTGCAATTATTGCCTACAACTGGGCGCTTTCGCCCTACGGACGGTATGGATGGCTTATCGCGTTTCTTTTTGTTGCCTGCGGCGCCATGCGACTGGCGAGATTCAACATACAAATTGCCAGTGTCGACAGCAAGATATTCAACGGGCTTCCCATTCCCGCTGCGGCGCTTGTGATTGCGACGACCATACTGTTTTTTAATTTTCTGGGAGGCAAGGGGACCTTTCATCACCCCTCGATTCCCACGGCGATGTTTTTTTTATCGTTACTCATGGTAAGCAACATCAAGTACTACAGCTTTAAAGATCTGAATTTTTTTGCGCGAAAGCCTTTTATGACCTTTGTGCTTATCGTGCTCATATTTGTTTTCGTCGTGCTTGAGCCGCAAATAGTATTTTTTGCCGTCGCCGTCGGATACAGTATTTCAGGTCCTTCATGGACGCTCTGCAAGATGGCGAATAAAAAGGTTCACAGAGACCAGGAGGATGAACAGTTGCGATAAAAGGCCGGCGGATCTGCGAGGCGATAAAAGCCGCAAGATGTCTTGAGGCCTATAACTCTAAGAATGGGGAGTGAAAGAAGTAGACAATGAAAAAGTATAATGTGGCCGTAGTGGGTGCAACAGGCGCTGTCGGAAATGAGATGACTAAAATCCTTGAAGAACGGAATTTTCCTGTAAACAGGGTAAAGTTTCTGGCGTCGGAGCGATCTCTGGGAAAAGAGATGGAATTCAGGGGGAAGGCCTGGCCGGTGGAAATTCTTACGGAGGAATCCTTTGAAGGAATGCAGGTAGGGTTGTTTTCGGCGGGCGGCAGCATCAGTGAACGGTTTGCCCCCGCGGCGGCAAAGGCGGGATGTGTGGTTATCGACAACACAAGCGCTTTCAGAATGGTTCCTGAAATACCACTTGTCGTACCTGAAGTAAATCCTGAGGATATCGGCCTGTACAAAGCGAAACATATTATTGCAAACCCCAACTGTTCCACGATACAGATGATCGTGGCCTTGAAGCCGATATACGATGCAGCAGGCATTAAAAGGATTGTTGTTTCAACCTATCAGGCGGTTTCCGGTACAGGAAAAAAGGCAATAGAGGAACTGGAACAGCAGACCCGGGATCTCATGAGTTTCAAGGAACCGCAGGCGAAGGTCTATCCTCACAGAATCGCCTTTAACTGTCTTCCCCACATCGACGTGTTTCTAGAAAACGGCTATACCAAGGAAGAAATGAAGATGGTCAATGAAACAAGAAAGATTCTTCATGATCCCGCCATTGCCGTTACCGCCACGACCGTGAGGGTGCCCGTATTTTTCAGCCATTCTGAATCGGTGAATATCGAAACAAAACAGAAAATTACTGCCTCCGAGGTGAGAGAGCTTCTTTCAAAAGCCCCCGGTGTCACCGTGGTTGATAATCCGGCAAAATTCGAATATCCGCTGGCCATTGATGCGGCGGGGAAAGACGATACCTACGTGGGGAGGATCAGAGAAGACGAATCGATTGCCAACGGAATCAATATGTGGGTTGTCTCGGACAACATCAGAAAAGGGGCGGCCCTCAATGCCGTTCAGATAGCGGAGATTCTCATAAAGGATTACTTGTCCTGATACATGAAAATAATTGGAGGAAAGGCCAAGGGCAGGAATATTGTTGCCCCGAAGAGCGACTGCATCAGGATAACGACCGACAGACTTAAGGAATCGCTTTTTAATATTATCGGTCCCTTGGAGGGTGTGCGTTTTCTCGACCTCTTTGCCGGAACGGGCAATGTCGGCATAGAGGCCATGAGCAGAGGCGCCGACGCGGTGGTCTCTGTGGAACAAAGGCGCAGGCATGCCGAAGCCATACGAAACAACATTCAGCGTTGCGGATTTGAGCATGGTTTCGAAATTATTGTCGCACCCGTGGAAAAGGCAGTTCCCCTCCTTCGAAATCGCAGGGAATGTTTTGAGGTTATTTTTGCCGATCCCCCCTATGAAAAGGGATATGCAGAAAAGATACTGCATATACCCGGCATGGATCAATTGCTTGCGGAAGAAGGTCTGTTTATTGTAGAGCACTCCGTCAGAGAAGAATGTATCCATGGAGGCACTTTTCAATTGACAGAGCAGCGAAGATATGGAGATACAGCGCTCACATTTTTCAGGCCTTTCGCAGGCGGCTCGCGGTAAGGCCTCTAATCTGTTCCAATCAACTGTGTAAGGAGTTGTGCAATGGGTAAAGTAGCGGTATATCCGGGGTCTTTTGACCCGATCACCAACGGGCACGTCGACATCATCAACCGGGGCTTGAGGATATTTGACAAAATCATTATTGCAATCGGTAACAATCCGACAAAATCGGCGCTCTTTACTGTGGAAGAACGTATTGAGATGATCAGGCAGCTCATAGGAGACAACCCGAAACTGGAAGTGGGAAGCTATACCGGTCTCCTGGTCGACTATCTTGAAACGGTTGATGCAACGGTCATCCTGAGGGGACTGAGGGCAATGTCGGATTTCGAGTATGAATTTCAGCTGGCCTTGATTAACCGGAGACTTGACCGCCAGGTAGAAACGGTATTTCTGATGACCGGCTCCAAGTGGTTTTATTGTAATTCCCGCATCATCAAGGAAGCGGCAAGTTTCGGAGGCTCGGTGCGCGGGCTGGTTCCCGATGATGTGCTGCAACTGTTAAAAGAAAAATTCCCCCTTTTGAGGGAAGGCTGTTCCAGGAAAAGAAAAGACAGGTGTTAAAAGTGAGAACATTCCACCAACACATAATAAAGTGAGGGCCAAAAGAAATGAAACTTGCGGATCGTGTAGGGAGAATCAAACCATCGCCTACGCTCGCGGTTACGGCGAAGGCAGCTGCCTTGCGTGCGGAAGGAAAGGATATTCTGAGCTTCGGCGCCGGTGAACCGGATTTCGATACCCCGGATCACATCAAGCACGCGGCGATAGAGGCGATTGAAGAGGGTTTTACAAAATACACCCCCGTAGGCGGTATAGACGAACTTAAAAAGGCCATTATTGAAAAATTGCGGAATGACAACGGGCTTTCCTATGAAATGTCCCAGGTGGTGGTCTCCTGTGGGGCGAAGCATACGATCTACAATCTCGCACAGGCTCTTTTCGACAAGGGGGATGAGGTGATTATCCCGGCGCCTTACTGGGTATCATACCCCGATATCGTGCTTCTGGCCGATGCCACACCGGTTATTCTTGAAACGGGAGAAACCGATCAATTCAAGGTGACCCCCGATGCGCTGGAACAGGCGATCACGGGGAAGACCAGGGCTGTTATTTTGAACAGTCCTTCTAATCCGACAGGCGCGGCTTACACGGATGAAGAGCTGAAGGCTCTGGCCGATGTCATTAAAAAACACTCGATTACGGTAATAAGCGACGATATTTACGAGAAGATCGTCTACGATGGATACCGGTTTTCGAATGTCGTAACCGTAGATGAGGAGATGATGAGCCGGGCGGTGGTAGTAAACGGTGTTTCAAAGTCTCATTCGATGACCGGATGGAGGATAGGATATGCCGCCGGACCGCAGGAAATCATTGCCGCGGTGGCAAAAATACAAAGCCAGAATACGTCTAATCCGACGTCAATATCGCAGAAGGCGGCCGTAGCGGCGCTCACCGGCGCACAAAGCGCAACGGAAGCCATGGTGGAAGAGTTCAAAAAAAGACGAAATTATATCGTGGCCGCGCTGAACAATATGCCGGGCGTGCGATGTACTGAGCCTCAGGGCGCTTTTTATGTGTTCCCCAATGTGTCTTCGCTCTATGGGAAATCTTTCGGGGAACACCTTGTGAAGGATTCGAATTCATTCGCAAGCTATCTGCTTGATGTTGCGGGTATTGCAGTTGTTCCCGGCATCGCCTTCGGGGCCGATCGTTACATTCGTCTCTCCTATGCGACGTCGATGGCGCAGATTGAAGAGGGATTGCAGCGTATGGCACAGGCCGTAAAGATGCTGGTCTGAAGCGGCCCGCTGACGCACATCACGGGCGTTTGTTTAAAAATTCATGGTGCGGTTGAAATGTATCGATACTCATGAGAACCACTACTTTCAAAATATTTTCATCGATGGTGACGGCGATAGCGCTGTTTGTGGCGATCGGCGGCACTGCTCACGCAGCGGAAACAATCAAAGTGGGGGTTGCCGGCGCCCATAGCGGTGATCTGGCATCCTACGGTTTGCCCTCCGTCAGAGCAGCCGAACTGGTCGTGAACGAGATCAACGCCAGGGGGGGCATTCTCGGTACACAGGTGGAACTGCTGGTCGAAGACGATGTCTGTAAGCCCGAGGTGGCCACAAATACGGCAACGAAACTCGTTTCACAGCATGTGGACGTTGTCATCGGACATATCTGCAGCGGCTCCACAAAGGCCGCACTGGCCATTTACCGGGATGAAAACGTGATTTGCATGTCTCCGTCGGCGACGAATCCTCCCTTGACCCAGAGCGGCGAATATCCCAATTTTTTCAGGACCATTTCATCGGACGACGCGCAGGCGCGTATGGAAGTTGATTTTACTCTTAAAGTACTGAAGGTCAGAAAAATTGCAGTACTGCACGACAAGGGCGATTACGGGAAGGGATTGGCCGAATTTGCAAAGGCCTTTCTTGAAAAAGAGCCCGATGCTAAGGTCGTGTTGTTTGAAGGGGTTACCCCAGGCGCCGTGGATTATTCAGCCGTTGTGCAGAAAATCAGGCGTTCAGGGGCGGAGGCGGTGATATTCGGAGGGTATCACCCGGAGGCCTCGAGAATCGTTATGCAGATGAGAAAAAAGCGCATGAAGACGTATTTTATTTCAGATGACGGAGTCAAGGACGATACATTCATCAAGGTAGCAGGTAAATATGCCGAGGGCGTCTATGCCACCGGCCCCCGGGATACGACCGGAAACCCACTGGCTCAGGCGGCTATTAAGGCGCACAAAGATACCTACGGCGATGAACCGGGGGCTTTTTTTCTGAATGCCTGTGCGGCAACGCAGGCGCTCTTGAATGCGATTGCAAAAGCGGGTTCTCCCGACTATGAAGCGGTAGCGAAGGTGTTAAAAACCGAATATGTGGACACCCCGCTCGGAAGAATCAAATTCGATGAGAAGGGCGACGCAGTGGGAATCGGTTTTACGATGTATCAGGTGAAAGACGGCGCCTATGTAGAAGTTACGCCACGCTGATTTAGGGCGCCGTTTTTGTGAGTGGCCGAGAAGTGTGTGCAGGGGGCAGGCGGGTGTGGTCTGGCCCCTTTTTTTTTAAGGGCGCCGTTGCAGAGAGTCCCAAGCATCAGTGCGCGGGCCGGGCTGGAAAATATAATGAGAGGAACGCGGAAAGACTATGGAATATTTCCTGGAACTGTTTTTAGGCGGGTCAACGCGCGGCAGTATTTACGCCCTCATCGCGCTCGGCTATACAATGGTCTATGGAATCATCGAACTGATCAATTTCGCCCATGGTGAAATTTACATGATAGGCGCCTTTACGGCATTGATCGTCATTTCCGTCCTCACGCTCATGGGCATGAACACAATCGCAATACTGTTTATTGCGGGTCTTGTGGCGGTAATATACTCTAGCGCCTATGGTTTTACCTTAGAAAAAATCGCCTACAAGCCCCTGCGCGGGGCGCCGCGTCTTTCCGCACTGATCAGCGCGATAGGAATGTCACTTTTTCTTCAAAATTACGTGCTGCTTGCCCAGACCTCAGATTTTCTCCCCTTTCCAAATCTTATACCGGAATTTGAGTTTATGGAACCCTACGCCCATATTATAGGGTCCACGGATGTGGTGATTCTTGCCACTACGGCGGTGGTCATGGCGCTGCTGACATTTTTGATCAAATTCACCCGGATAGGAAAGGCGATGCGCGCCACGTCGCAAGACCGGGTTATGGCCATGCTTCTAGGAGTTGATATCAATACGGTTATTTCGGTTACCTTCATAGTGGGTTCGGCTACGGCGGCAATCGGGGGTGTTTTGATTGCCTCGCATGTGGGGATGATCAACTTCTACATCGGGTTTATTGCGGGTATTAAAGCCTTTGTGGCTGCCGTGCTGGGCGGAATCGGCAGTATTCCCGGCGCCGTGCTGGGCGGTTTTATTCTCGGCTGGACGGAAAGTTTTGCCACCGGATACGTATCGAGCGATTATGAGGATGTGTTTGCCTTTATAATTCTTGTCCTGATTTTGATTTTGAGGCCGGCCGGCATACTCGGGCGCGCTGAGCACACAAAGGTGTAAAACGTAAGAAAAGTATGCAAGGCAAGAGAAGTAGGGTGATACATTGTATACAAGCACTTCTTGTAACGTTCGTTACTGGTTGTTTATTGCTGGTTTTGTAAATGTTTAAATTATCTGAAATTAAAAAATCAATATACGTATCGCTGTGGTTCGTGTTTCTGACATTTCCCCTAATGGTGATCCGCGTCAATCCGATTGAGAAGCTCGTCGAATGGCGCTGGGAAAACATGATCGTGGTCGGTGTGGGAAGCTTTGTACTTTCATTTTTGTGGCGGTACCTTCTCGAGCGAAAAAAGCTGGGAATCAGCGGTGCATTCGAAGTAAACGCACTACACACATCTTTTATATCGCTCGCGGCGGAAAAGAAAAAACTATTCCTCCCCGTTGTGATTGTCACCGGCATCGTTATCGTCATATTTCCTCATGTTGTGTCCCTCTATCAAACCAATATCATCATTACCGCACTCATATATGTGATGCTCGGTCTGGGACTTAATATAGTAGTTGGCTTGGCGGGACTGCTCGATCTTGGATATGTTGCGTTCTACGCCGTCGGCGCCTATGCCTATGCACTGTTGAACTATCATTTCGGGTTCACATTCTGGATGGTACTGCCCATAGGCGCGTTGCTGGGAGCGTTTTTCGGCATTGTTCTTGGATTTCCGGTATTACGACTGCGCGGGGACTATCTGGCGATTGTAACGCTCGGCTTTGGCGAAATCATACGTATCATCCTGGAAAACTGGAACGAATTTTCTTTTGGTCCAAGCGGAATAGCAAATATACCCCGGCCGTCATTTTTTGGCATTGAGCTGTCCCTTCACGGTGCGGCTGTGTATATGTATTATATTGTAGTGGTGCTGTGCCTGTTGACGATCTTTGTCGTCAAACGCCTTCAGGATTCCCGGATCGGCAGGGCATGGATTGCCCTGAGAGAAGATGAAATTGCCTGCCAGGCCATGGGCATAGACAAGGCAAAAACGAAACTGACCGCCTTTGCCCTGGGGGCTACCTGGGCCGGAATGGGCGGCGTTGTGTTTGCGGCAAAAACAACCTTTGTAAATCCGGCAAGTTTTACCATATGGGAATCGATCATTATTCTCTGCATTGTCGTGCTGGGGGGAATGGGCTCGGTAATAGGCGTGATTCTCGGCGCGCTTGTGCTGATTTTATTGCCTGAATATCTGCGCGCATTTTCCGAATACAGAATGCTGATGTTCGGCGCCCTGCTTGTGGTGATGATGGTATTCAGACCGGGCGGTATCGTGAGCGATGTCAGGAAAACCTATAAATATGAAGGGAAAGTTCAATGAAGACCGGTTCCGGCGGCGAACATGACTCGATATTGCAGGTATGCAATCTGGGAATGAACTTTGGCGGCCTTCGGGCGTTGGACGAGGTGGATCTTAATGTGAAGGAAGGGGAAATTGTTGCGCTTATCGGACCGAACGGCGCTGGAAAGACGACATTTTTCAATTGCGTCGCGGGGATATACGAGCCCACCGATGGCGATGTTTTTATTGCCGGGCGTCCAGACGGCAGGATGCGGCGTGTCAATGGACTGAAACCAAACCAGGTGACCGAAAGGGGACTTGCGCGAACCTTTCAGAATATTCGATTGTTTCAAAATATGACTGTCCTTGAAAATGTGATGATAGGCAGACATTGCAGAACAAAAACGGGCATTGTCGGCGCCGTTTTCAAGGGAAGAGGGACAAGGAAAGAAGAACGGCGTATTGTTGACGCGAGTTATGCTATCCTGGAGAAAATGGGTCTTGCAGACTATGTGAACGACTTCGCCAAAAACCTCCCCTATGGGGCTCAAAGGCGTCTCGAAATAGCCCGGGCGATGGCCACCGAACCATTTTTGATGCTTCTTGATGAACCTGCCGCGGGCATGAATCCGCAGGAGACTGCAGAATTGGTAGCGCTCATTAGGGACATACGCAGGAGGGAGGGAATTTCGATTCTTTTAATCGAGCATGACATGAAATTGGTTATGAGCCTCTCGGAAAGAATATATGTAGTTGATTACGGAAGAAAAATAGCTGAAGGGAGCCCGGAGGAAATCAAGCGCAATCCCGTTGTCATCAAGGCCTATCTGGGAGATGAACTGATCTGATGCTTGAGTTGCGGGACATACATACCTTTTATGGGGGCATCGAGGCGCTCAAGGGAGTTTCTATAGAAATACCGGAAGGGGAAATGATAACGCTCATAGGGGCAAACGGGGCCGGAAAATCGACGACACTGATGTCAATTTGCGGCGTGGCGCCGCCCCGTTCGGGAGAGATTATTTTTATGGGAGAGCCGATACATGAATTGGCGCCCCACGAGATCGTGTCGCGCGGCATCTGCCAGGTTCCCGAAGGACGACATATATTTCCCCATCTGTCGGTAGTGGAAAATCTGGATATGGGCGCCTTTCTGAGGAGGGACGCGATACAGGTCAAGAGGGATATGGAATATGTGTTTCACCTTTTCCCGATTCTGGCGCAGAGAAGACATCAGGCGGGGGGGACTCTTTCCGGCGGTGAACAGCAGATGCTTGCCATTTCGAGGGCTATAATGGCGAACCCCCGTCTCCTTCTGCTTGACGAGCCGTCGCTGGGGCTTGCGCCGCTCGTGGTAAGGCAGATATTCGATATCATTAAAAAAATAAACAGTGAACAGAAGACGACGATTTTTCTCGTCGAACAGAACGCACATCTTGCCTTAAAGGTGGCACACAGAGGGTACGTGATTGAAAACGGGGTCGTGGCTTTTTCCGATTCCGCAGAGAATCTTCTGGAAAATGAAGCAGTGAGGAAAGCCTACCTGGGAGTATAGATTAATTGCCCTGCTCCGCCAATTGAGCCCCCACTGTTTTCAAGTATTTAAGCTGGCCCTCTTTGATCTGAACAAGAAAGGAGCTTTTGTGTGCATTCCCGTCCTTTCCAAGTGAAATCGGGCCGGACAGTCCGGGGAATTGGCGGGTGTGTGCAAGGGCGTTTTTTATGTCCTTCCCATCCGCGGACTGTGCCCGCTCAGCGGCGTCCAGCACCACAAAATAGGCATCGGCGCCCAGAATTTCCAGTATTCCCGGGCGGTACCCCTTCTTTTTCTTGAACTCATCCGTATAGGCCTTGTCCCGCTCGCTTGCGGACGCATCGGGACTGAAATGAGCCAAAAACATGATGCCTTCCAGGGAATTTCCCCCTTTCGCAACAAGCAGGCTCGGATCGGCGCCGGGAAGTATAAAGGTCGGCAGGGTAAAACCAAGTTCCCGGGCCTTTTTGTTGAATCCGATCACTTCGGGGTAAGAAAGGGGGAGGAACAGAAAGTCCGGCTTCGAAGCCATGAAAGAAGAAATCTGCAGGGTGAAATCTTGATCGCCGGATGCGCAATAGGCAAGCGAAGCAACGGCGCCGCCCTTTTCCGTATAACTATTTTTGAAGCTCTCCGCCATATTTATGCTGGCCTCGCTGGTGATATCAATGAGTATGGAAGCCCTGCGGGCTTCAAGCGTTTCGAGGGCATAACGCGCGATGGTGTGAACCTGAAAGGCATCGGAAACACAGGTGCGGAACAGATAATTTCTCGATTCCGTGAGATTCGATGATGTGACGGCGGGGGTTATCATAGGAATTTTCCGCTGTTCGGTGATTATGCTTGCAGCCCTGGTAGTTCTTTCTCCGGCCTCGCCGATAACTACGCACACTTTATTTTCATTGAGAAGCGTTCTGACCGCTTCCAGCGATTGCTTCACGTCTCCTGCCGTGTCGATAAGCGCCAGCTCAACAGAAACACCCTCAGCCAGGGCGGGTTTTGTTTCATGGGCGATGGAAATTCCTGCATAAAGCTTACGGCCCGAGTCGGAGGCAGGGCCTGTCATGGGCAGGTATATGCCTATCCTGAGTGCATCGGGCCATTCGGCGGCTGTCGAGGGCAGTGCCCTGATCATAATCAGCAGTGCGATACAGGCGCCTGTGAGTGCAGCGACTTTTCCCGGCATAAGTTTATCCTTTTTCCTTACCTTCTTTTTTTCTGAATTTTATTCGAAGGGGCGTGTACTCAAAGGAACATTCTTCACGCAGTCTGTTCATGAGATATCGCTCGTAAGAAAAATGAATTGCCTTTGGTTCCTTGGCAAAAATGATGAACGTAGGCGGCTTGATTGATGCCTGTGTTGCATAGACAAGGCTGTTGGCCCTCTGTCGGTATCGGGGAGGCGGCATACGTTGCACGAATTCGGCAAGTTTGAGATTTAACTGCGCCGTGGTGATTCGCTTGGTGTACTGGTCGTACACCCTTTCCACGAGGTCGAAGATTTTCTGGACCCGCTGTCCCGTGAGTGCCGAAATGGAAAGAATCGGCGCAAAGTCGAGATATTTGAGACTGTCTTTCACATGCCGTACATAGGCGCCGATTGTGGTGTTGTCCTTTTCTATCAGGTCCCACTTATTAATAATAAGAATGCTTGCTACGCCGCGCTCATGGGCAAGACCGGCAATCTTTGTATCCTGATCGGTCACCCCCTCCCCGGCATCGATCATTATCAGCGCGATGTCGCATCGGTCCAGAGTCTTCATGACTTCCACCACGCTGTACTGTTCCAGCTTGAGACTGATTTTACTTTTTTTCCTGATACCCGCCGTGTCAATGAGGGTAAACTTCCTGTCCCCCATCTCGAAAGGAGTGTCCACGGTATCCCTGGTGGTGCCGGGGATGGGGGTGACCACCGTCCGTTCATAACCGAGGATTTTGTTGATGAGCGATGATTTGCCCACATTCGGCTTTCCAATTACGGCGATTCTTATTCTTTCCTCTGTAGGCAGTTCCTCTTCCGTTTCGTCCCGCTCCGGAAGCGCCGCCACCACGTCATCCATCATGTCCGCGACGCCGAGACCATGCTGTGAAGATACAGGATAGAGCTTATCGATCCCGAGGCGGTAAAAATCGTAGGCCTGCGCTTCCTGTGCTGCATTGTCGGTCTTGTTCACGGCATAAAAAACCGGCTTCTCTGTTTTTCTCAGAAGATGGGCTATTTCCGTATCGGACGGTGTCAGGCCTTCCCGGCCGTCAAGAAGAAATATAATGGCATCGGCCTCTTCTATGGCAAGATTCGTTTGACGGCGCATCTGTACGAGCATCTGTTCCTTGGAAACCGGTTCAAAACCACCGGTATCGATAACTATAAAATCTCTGCCGTTCCAGTATGCATCTCCGTAATTTCGATCGCGGGTGGCCCCGGGCTGATCGATGACGATTGTTTTTTTGGTATCGGAGAGGCGGTTGAAAAGGGTGGATTTACCCACGTTCGGCCTGCCCACTATTGCCACAATCGGTTTCATTTTATCTTGTACCCCAATTCAGACAGCATGCGAGCATCGTCCGTCCAGTCCTTGCTGACCCTTACAAACAGCTCCAGGTACACTCGGGCGCCGAAAAAGCGCTCCATATCCTGTCGCGCCTGTGTGCCGATTCGTTTCAACATGGCCCCCTGCTTTCCGATGATGATGCCTTTCTGTGACTTTTTTGCCACCGTAATGGCGGCCTGAATTTTGATCAGATTTCTTGTTTCGTCTTCTTTGAACGTATCCACGGTTACCGCCGTGGAATAGGGAATCTCATGATGAGAGAGAAGGGTGATTTTCTCCCTGATCATTTCCTGCGCGAGAAACCGCTCGGTCACGTCGGTCATCATGTCTTCGGGGAAATAAGGAGGGCCCTCGGGGAGAATCTTCCATATCTGCCCGAGCAATGTGTCGACATTGAACCCCTTGACGGCGGAAAGCGGGATGATCTCTCGAAATGCATGGAGGTCCTTCAACCGATCGATCATGGGAAGCAACAATTCCTTTTTCACCAGATCGATCTTGTTGATCGCAAGTATCACCGGTGTTGCTATGTCGCGAAGGACTTCGACGATAAAGCGGTCGTTCTGATCGAGTTCGCTTTGCGCTTCCACGATAAACAGAATCAAGTCCGAATCTGAGAGGGTATTGATGGCTGTGGTCACCATGTAGTGGTTGAGAGACGACGTGCCCTTATGAATGCCCGGGGTATCGATAAACACAAATTGACCGTTTTCGACGTTTTTGATGCCCGTAATTCTGTTTCTCGTTGTTTGGGGTTTATGGGCGGTAATGGAGATCTTTTCTTCAATGATGGTGTTAAGGAGCGTTGATTTCCCCACATTGGGTCTTCCGATTATGCCCACGAAGCCTGATTTAAACACGCTGATTCTCCCTGCAGATTCCCTGTGAGTTCTGCACTTAAAGGTTATGTGAACGGTAGTTTGTATCAGATTTATTCGGGATAATCATTAAAAATCATTTTGTGCGTCATGGAAAGAAATACACCCCGCCCTGTGTAAAAGGGAGGGGTGTGTTGTCTTGTGTGCCCGCCTCCGGAAAAGGGGGCCTAATGTGCAGAAACTGACAGTACTAGCGCATGTTATGTATACAGGGCCTCCAGCTCTTCGCCATATTTTTTCAGCACCAGGGGCCGTTTGAGTTTCATTGTCTGGGTCAGCGTGCCATTTTCCACCGTAAAATCTTCTGCAATGAAGAGGAACTTCTGCGGTACTTCATAGCCGCCATAGGTTTTGCGAAGATGGGCAATAATATCCTCGGAAAGTCGCTCTTGCAGCGCCTTTTCCGTGAGCGAATCTTTCAGCGTCTCTTTCAGGAGAGGCTTGATGCTTGGGTTCGCCTTAAGTTCGGCAAAGTCGGGAACAACGATGGCCACATTATAATCCTTGCCGTCGCCGTAGAGCATGATGTTCGAAATATAGCCGAGCAGTTTCGCTTCGTTTTCGATACCTTCGGGATGCACATATTTGCCGTTGGCCAGTTTGTATTCATCCTTGAAGCGGCCGGTGATATGGAGATAGCCCTCCTCGTCGATCCAGCCCCTGTCTCCGGTGCGGATGCCGGGAAAGCCGTTCCATGTATCAGCCATCATGACTTCTGCCGTCTGCTCGGGTTTATTGTGATAGCCCATCATCACGTGCGCGCCGTAGGCGATAATTTCACCGTCGATGCTGTCCTCGCCCACGCGCGACTTGTCGATCACCACATGCATGTTCTTTACGACTTTTCCCACTGTGCCGTATTTGTTGCCGTATTTGGGCGAGTTCATGGCAAGTGTGGGTCCCGTTTCCGTGAGCCCGTAGCCGTCAAAGGTCGGTTGACCGATATCTTTAAAAAAGAGTGCGATTTCCGGTTTCATCAATGCGCTGCCGGTGACGAAGAATTTCAGATTGCCGCCGAAGACATTGCGGACCTGGGAAAAGACCAATGCATCGTAATCTTTGAATTCTTTTGTTTTTTCAGGCAGATCCCGATTCTTTACCGCCTCCGCTATGGCCGCGTCGAAAAACTGCTTCTTGGTCGGGTCGGCGGCTACACCCTTTTGAACGGTATCATAGATTTTATTCACAATACGGGGAACGACGGAGAGTCCCGTGGGTTTCACTTCCTGAAAGTTCTGGACCAGCTTGTCGACCGATTCGGCAAAGGCGATGCCGCCTCCGCAGTGGATGTAGTCGTGGAGATCGGCGGAAAGGCCAAAGACATGCGCCCAGGGAAGAATCGCCACGACATGCATGGCTTCGTCTAGACCAAACATGTCAACACCGCATCGCGCACATAAGGTCAGACTTCCGTGAGAAAGCATCACGCCCTTAGGATCGCCTGTAGTGCCCGAGGTATAGACGATGTTGGCCAGATCCGACCATGAAGGCTGGATGGACGGCGCAGGATTGTTTTTGCCCGTTTCTTCCAGGGCGTTCATGGAATTTTCACCCTCGCCGCAGACCAGGAAAATATCCTTGAGCGTGGGAATTTCTCCTTTAAAATTCTTTATTTTTTCGTAAACGCCGATATCGCGGACGAACAAATACTTCACTTCAGCATCGGCAACAATATACTGAATGACTTTGGGTAGTTCCTGCAGATACATGGGGACCAGTACCCCGCCCAGGCCATGTACCGCCTGCTCGCATATAAACCATTCCGTGCAGTTGTTGAGAATGACGCCGACTTTCTCGCCTTTTTCCAACCCGAGTGTATTCAGGCCGCCCCTCAGGTTGTCGACCCGTGCGGCCACCTGTTTGAAGGTTACCCACTCATACTGATCGGAGGCCGGATTCTTGGTTCCGAAAAGCCGGTTGTTTGGATACTTGACCACGCTTTGCTCGAATAAATCGACCAAATTGTTAGGATTGTCGTACGCGCTGTTCATATCAAATTCGCCTGCCATATTTAGCCTCCCTTGTAATAGTTTCCATCATCTATCATAAAGATTTTCAGCCGGAAACATAACTGCGCTTCCATTATTTTTCAGTAAAGATTGCTTTGAATTTCACCGGGTCTGTCGCATAGAGTACGGCCCGTTCCAAAGCGATCTCGCGGGATTCATGAACCTTGAGGTAGCCCGGATCGTTGGCCATTTTAAGAAACGCCTTGCGTGACGGATACTGAACAAGCATCAAGATATCCCAATCTTCCGTTCCCTGAAGCAGCTCATTGGCTTTTCCGAAATACAACACCTTGGCGCCGACTCCCTCGACATAGGGACCGGATTCCTTGATATACCGAAAATAAGAATCCCTGCCGCCTTCCTTCTTGAATTTCAGAAGATTTAACATAACAAAGGGCTCTTCGTTGGGGTTGGCTTCCAATTTTTTAAATTGATCTTTATTCGACTCAATACCGGACATGATTATTTCTCCCTTAAAAATGCGTTCATCAATTCGGCGACCTCGCGGGGCTTTTCTTCCTGAAGAAAATGAGCCGCCTTTACTTGTTCTACCCTGATCGAATCAAAGCAATCTTCCAGGTAGGTGATGTTTGCAGGAATAATAACAGAATCTTCATTCCCGTAGATATAGAGCGAAGGCATCGAAAATCTCTTTCCGGCAAGTGTCGCCCAGTGCGGAGCGTCCAGGGTGAACATTGCCCTATAGTAGGATGCGCCTGTGGCCGGTGTATTTTCAATGCGGTAACAACGGATATGTTCCTCAATGGCCTCTTTCGGAATGGCGCCCTCCTTGCCTTTTTTTCCATAAAAATAACTTATCCACGTGCGTTCGTTGCCTTTGATCATGGCTTCCGGAAGCCCCGGCTGCATCTGAAAATATTGATACCAGTACGGGATGAATCGCATGGCGATCATTGCCTTTTCAACTTCAGCGGCGCCCTTGGCATTGGTCAGGATGGGAATATTCATTATGACGAATTTCTTTACCCGATCGGGAATAAGAAACGCCAGCTCCTGGGCCACGATGCCGCCCCAGTCATGGCCGACAAGGTAGAAATCGCTAATCCCAAGAGAATCTATGACTTCGATTATGTCCTTGGCCAGTTCCAATTTTTGATAGGCCTTGACGTCCAGTGTACGCTCGCTTTCGCCCAGGCCTCGCAAATCGGGGGCGATGACACGCAGATACTTATCCAGAAAGGAGGTCACACCCTCCCAGCAATAAGAACTCTCAGGCCATCCATGGAGCATGATGACGGGGTATCCGTCCTGATTACCCCGGTCCCGGAGGTTGAATGTCCCTCTGGATACAGTGATTTTATGCGTTTCCATAGTCATGATAGTTCTCCTTTTTCTGATTTGATGAAATGTAGTGAGTTATGTCTACTAATTGGATGAGTGCCGCCTGTCAAGCATTATATTATATCTATATAATAACTAATTATATTACATAGTCATTTCTGACATCCCGTCATGTGCGGACCCAACCGGAAACGCCGTGTACAAGAGAGATTTCATCTGCTGCAGACGGTGGTTGAGAAATCTCATTATGCCGTCGTACAATCAGTTTCATAGCGTCTTCCATCTGCCGACATCGCTATGGTGTCTCTCTTCTGAAGAGGGTCTTCTCTGACGGTAAGGGATGTGCCGGGGAGGCGTGTTTCCAGTGCGGCTATGTTCACGTTTCTGATGCCCCGAAAGTAGGAGCTGTCGTGCGGAGAAATTGAGAAACACACTGATTTGATTCGAGGTGTCATATGCTTAAGGAGCTGTAAGGCCATATCGAGGAAAAGGGCGCTTTCGACGAGCGATCGAAAGGCGGGGTGGAAAGGACCGGCAATGACATTTTCACCCCGGACCATCTCATCGGTGGGGTGGAGCCCGACTCTTATCACGAGAATGCCCGCCGCTTTGAAGCGACGGAGGGCATCCTTGCACCAGTCGACTGCCTCGTTGAGAGAGAGCGTCCGATAGAGACCGCGCTCATACCGGTCGGCGAGGACGGTGCCCCTTAATACAAGGGTTGGATGAATTCGTACCGTGTCGGGGCGAAAGGCGATTGTCTCGGAAACGGTTCGGTAAAAACGGTCTTTCGAGTCACCGGGAAGGCCCGCCATCAGGTGTACGCCCGTTTCAAATCCCCCGGACTTGAGCAGGGCAACCGCGCTTTTTACCTGGGACGCAGTATGCCCCCGCTTTGATAGTGCAAGGACTTCATCGTCAAGGGACTGTGCGCCGATTTCAACGGTGCGTACATGATGGGCCTTGAGAAAATTGAGACAGCGAGCATCGATCCAGTCGGGCCGTGTTGATATTCTGATTGAAGAGACAATCCCCTTTTCGATGTAGGGGAGGGCATACCGGAGGAGCCTTTCCTGGGAGGAATATGTCATGCCGGTAAAATTGCCGCCGTAAAAGGCAATTTGTACTGTGTCGTAGCGTTCCTTCCTGGCGCCGGCGAGATACCTTTCCACGGTAGCGTTCAATTCATCCCGGGTAACCATGTCGGGAAAATCACCGGCGGTAATCCGCTCGTTGCAAAAGACACATCGATTCGGGCAGCCGCTGTTCATGACGAATATGGGTACAATGAGTCGTTTCATCCGGTTGTGCAGCCTTCGTCGGCAAGTGATTCCAGTGCCTTTGTTGCCGCTTTCTGCTCGGCCTCCTTTTTGCTTTTTCCGAGACCGCGTTCTTTTGCAATGCATCCTATGGTCACTTCAATTTCAAAGGTCTTGTCGTGATCAGGGCCGTACTCTTCAATGAGTGCATAATGCGGGATCAATTTAAAGCGCGCCTGAGAGATTTCCTGAAGATGGGATTTCGCATCGCGGTAGAAGCGCTCTTCCTCGGAATGTTCGACGAGAGGACCAAATATTGTCGCCATGACAGACCTGACTTTTTGATACCCGCCGTCGAGAAAGATCGCCGCGATAATTGCCTCGAAGGCATTGGCAAGGATGGATGGCTTTTCTCTTCCTCCCGACCCATCTTCACCCTTTCCGAGAAGGAGCCACTGTCCGATGCCGAATGAAAGGGCAACTTCGGCGAGCGACTGTTCCGTGACCAGGGATGCCCTGATCTTTGAGAGGGTGCCTTCATGGGCAGCGGGGAACCTCTCGAAGAGGAGCTCGCTTATGGAAAGCTGCAGCACGGAATCGCCCAGAAACTCAAGTCGTTCGTTGTCAGCATATCCAAGACCCTGATTTTCATTCACAAAAGAGGTGTGGGTGAGCGCGGTGTCGAGGAGCGCGACATCCGAAAAGAGATATCCTATACGCTCCTGAAGCGCTCTGAGCTCGTCGTTCCGTTCTTTATCCATGTGTCCTGATCCTTCCCACGAGAATTTCTCCTTCACAATGTTCCGCCGTTACGGAAATGATCCGGTTTACAAGTGTCCTGTCCCCGTTGGCAATGTGCGTGGGAATATAGTTGTCGGAAAAACCTTTCAGCCCTCCGCCGGCGCCGTCGCTTTTTGCCTCCACCAGAACCGATAGTTCATTACCGATAAAGCGGGCAATAAAGGCTCGTCTTTTTTCCATGCCTCTTTCCCGAAGGATTTTCGCCCGTTTCTTTTTAACGGACTCCTTTATCTGCCCAGCCATTTCAGCGGCGTGGGTGCCGGGACGTGTGGAATAGGGGAATACGTGAAGATACGCAAGGGGCAACGCGTCGATGAAGGACAGGGTCCTGCAAAATTCTTCTTCGCTTTCTCCGGGAAACCCAGTAATCACGTCGGTGCCCACGGCCACATCCGGCATTCGTTCCATGATATTCATAACATGCCCGCGAAAATCCTCAGCAGTATAGGTGCGCTTCATGCGTGCGAGCACGCGTTCATCGCCGCTTTGCAGCGGGATGTGAAGATGATGGCAGGTAATAGAAGAAGTTGCAATGGTGTCGATTAAAGAATTCGTTACCTCCATCGGCTCTATTGAACTTATACGTAATCTCTCCAGCGATGTTTCTCCCTCAATTCTTCGGATCAACGAAGCAAGAGTAAGTCGGGGATCGAGATCATTCCCATAGAGTCCGAGATGAATGCCTGTAAGAATCACTTCACGATAGCCCGCATGCTGTAAAGAATGGACCGCTTCGATCACCCGATCCGGCGGCAGGCTGCGACTCGGTCCGCGGGCGTAGGGAATAATGCAGTAACTGCAAAAGGCATTGCAGCCGTCCTGAATCTTGAGATAGGCCCGCGTCCGGCCGTGAAATCCCGTGACGGGAAGTCCCGAAAACCTCCGCACCTGACTGATATCACTAGTAATAATGTTGTGTGCCGCCTCGGAATGTCGAAGAGTCCCTATAATCTCGGGAATCCGTTCTTTTGCCTCCGTCCCCGCCACGAGGACAACGCCGGGAAGCTCCGCCAGCGCCTGCGGCGCAATCTGAGCATAACAACCGGTAACAATAATCGATGATTCGGGATTACGTTTCCCGGCTCTTCGCACAAGCTGCCGTGACTGGTAGTCGGTTTTTGCCGTCACGGTGCAGGTATTGACGATATAGATGTCGGCTTCCGATGAAAATGGCACTATGGTATATCCTTGTTCAGCCAGCCTTTCGATAATTCCCGCCGATTCGTAGTAGTTGACTTTGCAGCCCAGTGTCGCAACGGCAACGCTAGTCATTGGGGATTACCTCCTCGATCCAACCTCCGCCGAGCACTCTGTCGCCATCGTAGAAGACGGCGGCCTGACCGGGCGCCGCCGCCTTCTGCGGCGAGTCGAAGGTGACGGCTACACGACGCCCATCTTCAGTGAGGGGCGTGATTGACGATAGGACGCCTCTGTGACGATAGCGGATGCGGGTAAATGCGCGCTGGGGAGTGTTTTTCGAGAAACCGGGGTCGATCCAGGAGACGCCTGATACCGAAAGACCACTGCACCACTGCTCTTCATCCCGACCGACGATGACTCTGTTGTGATCTTTGTCAATCGAAAGCACGTAATAGGGCCGTTCCGACGCGATATTGAGCCCCCTGCGCTGACCGATTGTAACCGTATGAATTCCACGGTGGCGTCCCACAATATCTCCCTGAAGGGTCACGATGTCCCCCTGTCTGAAGGGAATATCAGTCGCAAAAGATTCGATAAACCGGCGATAATCGTTGTCCGGAATAAAACAGATCTCCTGGCTTTCCCTTGGCGATGCGCTGCCGAATCCTTCTGCAATGGACGTTGCCCTTACTGCTTCTTTTGTTGTGCCGCCGTTGGGAAAGATAAGGCGTGATAATTCCTCCTGCCCCAGGCAAAACAGAAAATAGGACTGATCTTTTTTCGCATCGATGCCGCAGAGCAGGCTGAATATCCCCCGCAGGTCGTCATGTTCGATTCGGCAATAGTGACCGGTGGCGATGTAGGGAAGTCCGCGTCTGTCGGCTTCCTCAATAAGGTATTTGAATTTAATCACTTTATTGCATATTGCGCAGGGGTTGGGCGTTCTTCCCGCTGCATACTCCGCCACAAAGTAATCCACGATGCCTTTCCTGAACGCATGGGCGACGTATACTGTATGGAGAGGAATATTAATTTTATTACATGCGTCGGCTGCATCTGATGAGGCACAGCCGGGAAATCCGTTATCAATATACAGCCCCTCCACATGATACCCTTCAGTTTTGAGCTGACAGGCGGCAACGGTGCTGTCAACACCGCCGCTTACCCCTACTAAGACGCTTTTTCTATCCATAGGATTCCTTTTAACGGCAGCAGGATCGGAAGAAAAAGGTTTCTACCCCTCTGCAGTGTGATTGTCAATAAAATATTATAGATACCGTCGAAGGGCTTTGTAGTTTTCATGAGCTGCAGCCATGCACCCATCACCCATAAAAGGAAGATTGCCTCTTTTCCTTCGTTGCGGTATCATACATTTCAGCTCCCAAGGGAAAACCGATCGTACCTTTCACCTCTTGGAAGCGCCCACGACTATTTCTTTGTACGGGAAATTCATGGCGCAGTCAAACAGCCGAAGGATTCAGACAGGCAGATGGATGATATTACGCTGAAATTTGATTGTGAGGGCATTGACTGGCTCAGGATACATAGGGTAATTTACAAGGCCGGTCTCACCGCCTATCCGCCCGACCTGCTTAAAAGGGCCTTTGAGGGAAGTCGTGCAGTCATTTTTGTGCTTAACGATTCGGGAGTAATTGCAACGGGACGTGCCCTGTCGGACGGCGCCTATCAATCGGTCATCTACGATGTGGCAGTTCTGCCGGAGTGGCAGGGAAGAGGCATCGGGAGGCAGATCATGGAGTCTCTTCTGGAACGAATTTCCGGTCAGAATATTATGCTTTATTCATCGCCGGGGAAAGAAGGATTCTACGAACATTTCGGATTCAGGAGACTCCGGACCGGCATGGCGCTTTTCAAAAAGCAGAGGGAGATGCAGAAAAAAGGATTTACCGATTAGGAACAATCGACGATCGGGATCCATGAACCAAGGAGCGAAAATGAAAGATACCGTGCGCGCATGGGCCGTTGCATTCGTGCTGACCCTCAGTATTGTGCTGCTCTGTTGTGTGTCGGCGACAGAGGCGATCGATTGGTTCGGCAAGGCAAAGAGTATGCTGGAAGAAGTGAACAGGGCAGCGCCGAAAGAACGCAGCCTCACAGAGAGTGACATTGCCTCCGGTCTCAAAGAGGCCCTTGCAGTAGGCACATCACGGGTAGTGAAGCAGCTGGGCGCAAAGGACGGCTTCAATGCCGACAGCTTCATTCATATACCGCTTCCACAGAGCTTCCGGACGGTTCAGTCGGCGTTGAGTAAAATCGGCATGTCGTCGATGCTTGACGATCTGGAACTGCGGCTGAACAGGGCTGCCGAAGAAGCCGCGCCCAGGGCGAAAGCGCTTTTTATTGCTTCCATAAAGGAAATGACGCTGGATGATGTCATGGGCATTTATAAAGGACCCGATGATGCGGCCACGCAGTATTTCAAAGAAAAAATGTCCGATTCGCTTGCTGCAGAGATGAGGCCCGTGGTGGAAGACAGTCTTTCCGATGTCGGGGCGATTGCGGCCTATGACGCGGCAGTGGGCCAGTATAAGTCAATTCCCTTCGCGCCCGATGTCAGGGCCGATCTCACCGGACATGTGATTGAAAAGGGCATGGACGGCATCTTTTATTACCTGGCGAAGGAAGAAGCGGCGATCCGTCAAAACCCGGCCAAACGGACCACGGAGCTATTAAAAAAGGTCTTCGGACGATAGGTTTTAATGGTAATGCAAGACTCACGGTTTTCTGTAATAACGCCACGCCTCGGGAAGGCTGGACCTGATCTCGGCGATCCTCGAGGCGTCGGTGGGGTGGGTGCTCAGAAATGCCGGCGTCGCGCTTCCGCTTTTCTGGGCAGCCAGACGCTCCCAGAGGGGTACGGCGACATCGGGTGCATAACCGGCCATAGCCATGAATATCAAGCCGAGACGATCCGCTTCATGTTCCTGCAGACGGCTGTAGGGAAGGATCAACCCGACCTGGGCGCCCAGACCGAAGGCGGTTGACCACAATTGCTGTGTGAGCTGAGGACTTTGGGAGAGCGCTGCTGAGAGGGCGATACCGCCCATCTGGACGACAAGCAGATGACTCATGCGTTCCCCGCCATGACCGGCGACGGCGTGGGCAATCTCGTGCCCCATGATCACCGCCAGTCCATTTTCATCGCGTGCGAGCGGCATAATTCCTGTATAGACCGCGACTTTTCCACCGGGCATGCACCAGGCGTTCACTTCGTCACTTTCAATAAGGTTGAATTCCCATTCGTAGTTTCGAAGTTCCTGTGACATTCCCCTTTCGGTAAAAAACCGTTCGACCGCCTGCTGAATCCGTCCGCCCGTCCGTTTCACCATCCGGACCTGTGCGGCATTGGTGCTGACTTTGTTTTTTTTCAGAAAATCATCGTACTGCTGCAGGCTCATGGACAGCATGTTTGACGCGGGAACGAGGCTGAGTTGCTGTCTTCCCGTAATGGGGACGGTGGCACATGATACGATACAAAGAGATAGAACGATAACAACAACTATTATATAAAGTTTTGAACATGTCATAATTCGCGGTCCTGTACTAGAAACAAAAAAGTGTAGCAAGTACATTACCTTATTTTCCGATTTGCTGCAACAACCCTATAGCTGTGAGAGGAGAAAAACACTGATCATGAAAGTGTCTTTTTATCAGATAGACGCCTTTACGGGAATCATATTCCGGGGAAATCCGGCAGGAGTCTGCATGCTCGATTCAAGGCTTCCCGACGAGACAATGCAGGCCATTGCCGCGGAGAACAACCTGGCCGAAACGGCCTTTCTGGTCAAGAGTACCACCACCTACGAGCTTCGCTGGTTTACGCCGGAAATTGAAATTGATCTGTGTGGTCATGCAACGCTGGCAAGCGCCTTTGTAATTTTCAATTTTTATGAACCTGAGCTCGACAGGATCGATTTCGAAACGAGAAGCGGATTGCTCAGCGTAGAAAAAACAGGTGCCCGTCTGGCGATGAATTTTCCCGCCAGACCGGCATCTCCCTGCGATATCCCCGCAGCATTGACCGAGGGTTTGGGGGAACGGCCCCTGGAAGTTCGGTGTGCACGAGACTATCTGGCTGTGTTTGAATCGGAAGCGGTGATACACACTATGAAGCCCGATATTATGAGGCTTGCCGCGCTCGAATGCGTCGGCATCATCGCCACGGCGCCGGGGTCGAGCTGTGACTTTGTCTCGCGGTTTTTTGCACCCAGGGTCGGTGTTCCGGAAGATCCTGTGACGGGCTCGTCCCATTGCACCCTCATTCCGTACTGGTCTGAAAGGCTGGGGAAAAAAGAGCTTCACGCACGACAGTTGTCAAAACGAGGAGGAGAGCTGTTCTGCCGCGATCAGGGAGAACGGGTTTCGATTGCAGGCGAGGCGGTGCTGTATCTCAAAGGGACGATCGTTCTGTAAAAGATCCGATCATTATTCGTCGAATCGCCGAAAGTATTCTTCTCGGGACCTGTTTTCTATATTCAGCAGACGGGAAAAGGCCTCGTTGAAGTCGGATTTGCTTGTGGTGAAAACCCCGTGGCCATAGACGATGGCGCCGCAGGCCTCAAGGACGGCATCGGGGACGGTGGTGCAGAGGCCGAAGGGACCCGTACCCACCTCGCCCGGTACAATAGGAATGTCGTCGAGAAGCCGTCTTTCGGGGCAGCGCCGATGGCAGAGACCTCGAGCCAGGCAGTCGTCACGGTCGCAGTCCATCGAGATAATCACAGAAAATTTCGGGTGTCCGTGAAGGATTGCCCTTGAGTTGGAATTATTAACGATTTCCAGGTGGGTCGGGAGTTCGCTCGAGGCAGTGATGCCTGCACAGGATGATCCGTCGAGAGGACAGGGATCGATGCACCCGGCAAGGTCGTCGAGGGAACTGCTGGTCTGACTTATATAGAGCGTACCCTGGAAACAGTAAGAGATATTGCCGAAGTAAGAATCCACGAGACCGTACCGCACCACTTCTTTCCCTGCTTCCTCAATAACACGCAGCACTTCTTTTTCGTCGGAGAAAGGGGACTGGGCGAGCAGGGGAGCATTGGAAACAGGTGCATCGAGCATAGTGCGCACCCGTCTGAAAATCTTTAATTCTTCAAGGGAAATCGTGCCCCGCTTTTTTCTGTAGAGCATGTCCGAAAAAAATTTTACAAAGACGGCAAAACAGACGGAACTGTACGTGATAAACGCCTGTTCGGGACTGACCGTCCCAAAGGTGATAATGCCATGTCCCGGAATCAGAACGCACTTGCGGTGTTTGAGAAAGGCCGCGATCTCTGCAGCACTGAGTGTCCCGGCCACGGGGAGATCATGTAGAAATGTGCGCGTTTCACAGTCTTCCGGAAAGATCGTTCCGTCCGAAGTGCGGCAGAGGTGATCGATAATCGTGCGATAGGGCTCTCTGGGTTCGGAAAACAGAAGAGAACTGATATTCAGTTCCTTAAAGAGTCTTTCAAGAAACGGGGTGTGTCGATTGCGCCTGCTCCACAGAAGTTCCGCATCGAGCACCCCCATGAGGGGCGCTCCCTCTTCGGTAAGGCCCGCCTCACTCAGCTTTTGCTCATATTTGTACATCATTGATTCCACGAAAGCCCCAGCTCCTTTGCCTTTTCTTCCGTAGGCATCCCCCTGTTACTGAGCCCTCGAATCTTATAATAATTCGATCGTGCTTCCAGAAAATCCTTTCGGTCAAGGGGCGGTATTGAAATATTGTTTCCGCTCGATCCTTCTTTAGTGAAGAACCGGTCGGGCAAATCGTCGTCATCTGCCGAAAAACCCTGTGCGGCATTCATGATTCGTTCCCGGTAGCATATCCGCTCTCCTGCCTTAAGAAGATCCTGGGCGGACGTAGAAACCCCGGTCACGGCGGAAAAGACGCGTGCATATTCTTCCAGCGAAGCCGCAAAAAATACGAATTTGCAGGCCGTAAGAGAATCGACGGCCGCGTTGAGATCCTCGGCGATTTTGATGACGCGGGCCTTGCCGCTGAAGGTGAATCGGTCGGTTGCCACCGGTTTTCTGAGAATCTCATGCGAGATCGGGTAGGCGCGCAGGTGACATCCGCCACGCGTCGACGTGGCATAGGCAAGTGCCATTCCGTAGGCGCCCCTCGGATCGTAGGCGGGTAATTCCTGTCCTTTTACCGACATGGAGCATTCCGGACGGCCCTGCGATTCCGCATAGCGGGCCGATCCCTGTCCCAGAGCGATGCCGATGCCTCTTCCCAGGCCGATATCCTGTAAAAGACCAAGGATCTCTTCGGGCGCAAGGGCTCTTTCTTCAATTTCGGCGTAGCAGGCAAGCGTCGAGGCAGCCGAAATCGTGTCCATGCCGAGCTCATTGCAGATCCTGTTCGCTTCAACGACGGACGACAGATCCCGATTGCTCAGAAGGGCGCTGAAATGAGAAAGTGATTCAAATTCCGGAATCACCGTTCCTTCAGGCGATATTTTCTTGCAATTGATGTGACAGCCACGGCATCCAGCCCTGCGGGGGCGGTAGGTTCTGTGCAGCGCACAGGCATTCATGGAGGACGCGTGATCGAAACGGGTCTTTCTGAAATTATCGGTGGGCATCATGCGCCGTGTGTGCATCAAATCGTACAGCGCCGGTGTTCCGTAACGGCCAAGACCAAGTTCGCCGAGAAGGGCAGGGGAGGCGGCAATCAGGCGGGTGATATCTTCGCGAGCCTTTATGAGTTCTTTCTGATCAAAGACCTCTGTCCTGCCGGAACCTCTTATGCGCAGGTACTTGATGTTTTTTGACGCACAGACGCACCCGATGCCGTTTCGTCCCGCCGCAAAGTGGCCGTCTATAATTACACTCGAAAAAAGTACGCCCTTCTCCGCCGCGGGACCGATGGCGGCAACGGCTCCTTTTCCCTTCAGATGTTGTGACAGGGCGCCGATTTTCATTCCGGCAAGATGTGAGGCATCCACAATGGATACAGTGCCATCATCGATTTCTATACCACAGAGAGAGTCGCTCCTCCCTGTGATGATTACGCCGTCCCACCCCGCCTTTTTGATAAACGTTCCAAGATTTCCCCCTACCGATGCGTCTCCGACTGTCCCCGTTAATGGCGAGCGCGCCATGATCGTCATTCGTCCCGACGTGGGAGAAGCCGTATCGACGAGCGGTCCGGCAAATAAGAGGAGGGGCATGGAGGGATCGTGCCAGTTTCCGGCAGTCTCCTGAGAAAGATAGTGGCCCGCGAGTCCTCTGCCGCCGATGCAGGTATGCAGAAGTTTGCCGTCCGGTTCTTCGGCGCAGAAATGCCTGGTTGTCAGGTCGATCCTCAGAATTTTTCCGCACCAGCCGTACATCGCGCAGCACCCATATGTCCTTGTGCACGATACTGCCATATTGAAAGCGCTATTGAAAGATGAATTTGCTCTCTCTCGCTTCAAGAGTTCACGATGATCACGTGGTGTGAGTTCAGGGTCTGTTAAATCAGCGTGATGAATATACCGCTTGGTTTTATAGGATGAATGTATTATTCTTACTGCCAGCTATAAATACTGAGAAAGGTCAGGCAATGGTTTCGAATAACGACATGAACCATTCAATCCGTTTTGAGGGGCAGACGGCCCTGATCACGGGAGGCGGGGATCTGGGCCATAGGATCGCGATGGAACTGGAAAGTCGTGGCTGTTATGTGGTGCGTGGCATGAAGAAAGGATCAGAACGCCGGGACAGCGAGATGATCAGCAGGGCTGAAGGAATGCATGGCACATACGATTCCGTCCTGTACGAGGCGTCGAATGAGGGGGGGGAGGCCCTGATCGCCGGTGCGCTCACACATTCCGGAACCCTTCAAATTCTGATCCATATGCCCGATGTGTCCCGATCCGGCGGTTCCTTCACCGATATTACGCCAGTGTCCTGGCATACCGGCACGATCGAACCTATTGAAGAAGCATTTTTTCTGTGCCGACCCGCATTCAGAGCGATGCGTGAAAATAATTTTGGAAGAATAGTGTTTGTTTTACCCGAGACCATACTGTTTGGGTCATCGGGGGGTGCGATGCGAAGTGCCGCGTCCATGGCCTGTGTCGGTCTTATGAACGTGATCAAGCTTGAGGGAAGAAAATACAATATCGGGGTCAATGTTCTCATTCCGCTGATCTTACCTTCCACAATGGGTGTGCCGCATGCCGGGAACGACCGACGGGATATTGATCCGGCCTATGTTTCTCCCATGGCGGTCTGTCTTTCATCACAAGAATGCGCCGAATCGGGAAAGATATATGCAGCCGGGGCGGGAACCTATGCCAGGGCCGCCGTTTTGACAGGGAAAAGTCATGTCCCGGAAATTAATGGCGCTTCTGTAGACGTGGAAGATGTTGCACAGGCATGGGCGGAAATTTCACGACTTGATAATGCGGTCCCTTACTGGGATCAGGACGGCATGATCGGTGAACTTTTCGAAAAGATAGTGGATTTTTCCACACCATCGATTGAGGCCTCCGGGAATTTACCCACACAACGCTTACCGAAAGATGACATCCGCTTCGACGGCCGGGTGGCAATTGTCACCGGCGCCGGAGAAGGGCTGGGCAGGGTGTATGCCCTGGAACTCGCCCGGCGAGGCGCCTTTGTCGTGGTAAATGATTACGGGGTGCCCAGAGACGGGGCGGGAGAAGGCACTGGAACCGCGGCGGAGCGAGTGGTGCAGGAAATACGAGCCTTCGGAGGAACGGCTGTAGCCCAGTGCGATTCCGTCGCGACGGTTGCGGGAGGACGGGCGATTGTAAAAAGGGCGCTCGATGCCTTCGGCAAAGTCGATATTCTGATAAATAACGCAGGAATCATACGGGACAAGAGTTTCGTAAAGATGACCATCGAAAACTGGCGTGCCGTATTCGATGTGCACCTGAACGGCGCCTTTCATGTCACGCAGGCGGCCTTTGAGCATATGGCAGCTCAGGGATACGGAAGAATCATTATGACCACTTCAGTGGGAGGTCTTTACGGTAATTTCGGGCAGTCAAACTACGGCGCCGCAAAAATGGGACTCATTGGTCTTATGAGGGCGCTTTCCCGCGAGGCAACACCCTATGGCATCACCGTGAATACCATTGCGCCCCTCGCGGCGACGCGCATGAACGCGGATGTCATGCCGGAGGGGCAGGCGGAGAAGATGGACCCGCGGATGGTATCGGCCATGGTGCTCTACCTTGCATCGGACGCATGCAGTGAAACGGGACTGATTATTAATGCCTCGGCCGGCGCTTTCAACAGGGCCGAGGTCATGGTCGGGAAGGGATTGAGAATCTCTTCCGATTCCCTGTATCCAACGTCTGAAATGATTGCGCGCAGTTGGGAGGCACTCAATGCAATTGAGGATGGGTCCGCCTTATTTGACGAATCGGCGGCAACGATCTGGTTTTTGAGATCCAGTTAAAAAGGGAGTGAGCTGCGCAATGGTGACATTCCGATGGCTGGGTACGGCGGGCTGCGAAATCACTGCGAAGGGAAGGACGATGCTGATCGATCCCTATCTTTCCCGGCCGTCGAAGCGAGAGATTTTTCTCGGATTCCTCACCCCCCGCGAAGACAGCGTCGGCGCCTATGCCGAATCCCTCTCGGCGCCCTGCGCAGCGATCATTGTCGGACATACGCATTTTGACCATGCCCTGGACATACCGCTGATGGCAAAGTATTGCGAAGGACCGGTCATTGGAAGCGAAAGTCTTCAGACGCTCATGGGGTTCTATGGTGAAGAGGAACGCGTCATCGTATGTAAGGGTAATGAACGTATTCAAATCAGCGCCGCCGCCGTGACCATGATTCCTTCCTGTCACGGGAGGGTGCTTATGGGAAAGGTGCCCTACCCCGGTGAAATAGATCCCTCAGCCCGTCTTCCCTTGAAGGCGAAAGAGTATCGATTGGGCGGGATGTTTATGCCGCATCTTGAAATCGACGGGATTTCCTTTATTCATGTGGGGAGTGCGAACTTTATCGAATCGGAACTTGAAGGGCGATGGTGTGACGTGCTGTGCCTGTGTGTTCCCGGATGGGAATATGCAGCAGAATACACGACATCCCTCCTGCAGATGTTGAAGCCGTCGCTTATCATCCCCTTCCACTTTGATGATTTTACCCTTCCGGTTGGAAAAGACGGGTACGTAGCTTCACTTCCTTTTTTAAAAATGAAGTCCTTTATAGAGCGCATAGGGGCATCGGTGCCGAAGGCGACCATCAGAATTCTACGCCCTTTTGACAGCATCGAGCTATGAGACTGAAGGGGGAACAGGCAAGATCATAGTGTCGCTTCGCCTCACTTATTGATATAGATGCCCTTTTTGGTGTAATAGAGTTCACTATATACGGCAGAAGAAAGGTGGAATAAAACGATGCTTCAATCGAACTTTGTCGAGCTGAGTCAGGAGTTGATGTCACAAGTTCGAGAGCTGCCGATTTTAAAATCCTTCTCGGAAGAAGAGTTTCAAGGCGCTCTGAAGTTGAGCACAATCAATCGATATGACGCCGGGGAATATATCATTGATGAGGGAAACCGCGATACTCTCCTCTATCTGCTCTTATCGGGATCTGTCAGGATCGTGAAAGACAATAGAGAGGTCACGCTTATTAAGCGAAGGGGCGATATTTTCGGTGAGATGGCGGCGGCGGGAGGGGCGCCCCGCTCGGCCTCCGCCTATGCGGTAAGCGAGACGGTGTGTATTGCAACGGATGTGGCAGCTTTGGAGAAGTTAGCGGGAAAAGATAAGCTTGTATTTTCCTGTATGCTCTATCGTATTTTCTCGGAAATTCTTGTCGAACGCCTGAAAATTACCACGGATGATCTTGTAAGGGCGCGTAAGGAAATCGAAAAACTGAAAAAACAGCTCACGGGGGACAATGAAATCAATGAATCAGGGGACGAGCTGAATGCCTCTCTCTAGGGGAATTCGAGTCGTGTGCATATAAACGGAAATACTGCAGTCGAAAAGGAGGGCCCTATGAGTGTGAAGGACAAATATGCCATAGTCGGGGTAGGATATACCCCTCAGGGGAACGTGTCGGATAGAACAACGCTCAGTTTTCATCTGGAGGCATGCGCGCAGGCGATTGAAGATGCGGGGTTAAACCCCCGGGACATCGACGGGCTTATTCTCTACAGACATTTTATTGCACCGACCGGTGAAAGGGATGTGACGCCCTATCTTGTGGCGCAGCAGCTGGGATTATCTCCCACATTTATGGCGCAGGACGCGAATTGATCGCGCAGTCATTTACTGCACGCAGTTGGCGCGCTTGAATCGGGTCTTTGTAACTATGTGCTTCTCTCGTACGCTCATTCTGGCGACAGCATGGTAAAAATGCTCACGGAAATGAGCGGTGACGAAGCGATATGGGGTCTTTTTGGTGCAACGGGGGGATATGCAATGGCCGCACGCAGGGCGATGCATGAATTTCATACCGGTCCCGATACATGGAAACACATCGCCGTAGGGCAGCGAAAGTGGGCGAACCTCAATCCACGGGCCATAATGCATGATCGCACGATGACCGAGGAAGAGTATCTCAATTCAAAATGGCTGGTCGAACCATTCCGCCTTCCCGATAACTGCCTGATCAATGATGGAGGAAGGGCCTGCATAGTAACAACGGTTGAACGCGCCCGCGACCTCAAACACAATCTTGTCACGATTATGGGGATGGGGCAGCACAACCCGTCGGCTGATCTTCAGACGGCCCTCCATCTTGCCGGCCCCACCGGCGCCGTGAGAGCGGGTGCGGACGCCCTTCATATGGCGGGAATTGCCCTTTCCGATATAGATGCCTGTGAAATTTACGACTGTTTTACCTACACGGTTGAAATAACTCTTCAGGATTATGGATTTTTCGGTCCCGGCGAAGGAGAGGGATGGTTTGCCGGCGGAACAATCGAACCGGGAGGCGCCATGCCGGTCAATACCTCAGGGGGACAGCTTTCGGAAGCCTATCATATGGGACTGACGCCGCTTACGGAAGCAGTCATGCAGCTCATGGGTCGTTGCGGCGGTCGGCAACTGGGTCCCGCCACCGACACAAGAGAACCGGAAATAATTCTGTGCAGCGATAATGGGGGCATATTGCAAACCCATGCCTGTTACATACTGAGGAGGTGGTAATATCATGAGCGATATTAAACCTTTGCCGGGCATCAATGCCGATACAAAGCCGTTCTGGGACGCCTGTGGAACACACCAGCTGAAAATCCAGCAGTGCCGCAACTGTGGCGCCTTTCGTATGCCGCCTTCGTTTCTCTGCCCGAAGTGCTGCTCAAGAAACTCGGAATGGACTGTTGCGTCAGGGAGGGGACGAGTGTACAGCTATGTCGTGTATCACAAGGCCTTTCATCCCGCATTCACCGGAGAGGTTCCCTATGTGGCGGCGATAGTGGAACTTGATGAAGGGCCTCATCTCATCACAAATATAATCGGATGCCGGCCCGATGAGGTGCGGTGCAACATGCCGGTTGAAGTGGTCTGGGATGACAGAACCGAAGAGGTCGCCATTCCTCTGTTTAGACCGGTTATCACCCTCTAACGCCGTTGCAGGAGGTATTCCCGTTGGACGATTTATTGCAGTATCTGTCTGCCAACCCGGTCGCTCTGATGGCGATGGCGCTTCTGGCGCTTTTAATTTTCTACTTCCTGATGAAAAAAATCATCAAACTGGTTTTAATACTCGGGATAGTGCTTTTGTGCATTGCCGGGTACCTCTACTACAAGGCGCCGAATGAATTTTCCGACAAAATTCAAACCACCATAGAGGACGTCAGGACTCATACAGGCGACATCATGGAAAAGGGCAGAGGTGCGATCGAAAAAGGCAAAGTCTTTACAGAAAAAGTAGACAGAATCGTCGAGAAGGGGAGTGAATTCTTCGCAGATAAAAAATAATTCCTCAGAGAAGATTGATTTCCATGGCCCGCGCCGGGCACGCCTTGACACAGATCGAACAGCCGCTGCAGCGATCGGAATCGAAGATAACCTCCATGGTTACGGGATCGATGGAAAGGGCGCCGGTGGAACAGAACGCCGTGCATGATCCACAGTGGACACACCGCTCAACATTGCGGGTGACGCTTTTCGACAGCGGTTCTACCCTGAGTCCCGCCTCTTTCAGATATCGAATGCCCCGGTCGAAATTTTCCTTTGTCCCTGACAGATCGAGCGCCAGCACCCCCTCGCGCTTGGGAAGGACCCGGGCATGGAGGATGTTGAAATCCAGGTCATAATCCCGGGCGAGCCTGCACACCACAGGTTGACTCACGTTCTCTGCAGTATACCGAATCACAATTTTTTGTGAAAATGATGCTTCCATTTGATCGGTCCTTCTATCACTTCACTCGCATATGATGCGTCAAGAATGAATATACAACAGCGCAACTGATTGTCAATAGCACAGGAGACGTTTCCAATCCAGCAATTTGAAGTTTTTTTCTATGGAATGGTTGTCATCAATAATGTGGTGCTCGAGGTTTGGAAACATGTCGGCGGCAATTTTTCGTACCGGCTCTACAGGCACAACGTCATCATGCCGCCCGTGATAGACGATTGCAGGGATATCGAGCCGCCTGTCTTTGAACTCGGCACACTCCTGCAGTTCGAGAGCCGGCGCCAGCAGGATCAGTTTTTTCACCCTCTCCGGGTTGGCGCAGGCAAACAACACCGCCATCAATCCACCATAACTGGAACCCACGAGAATGAGCGCATCCTTCCCTTCAAGGACCTTTTGCAGCGTATCCATTCTTGCGCCGAGCGGGCCATAATAATCTTCAATAATCATGTCAGGGTAATGTTCACTGAAAAACAGGCCTTTCGTGCCCTTCCCGCTGCTTTCGAGTCCGTGGATAAACACCCTCGTTACATCGCTCATCGGATTCTTCCCTTCGCATCATTAAGGAGTGGGATGAGACGTCTGAAAAATAAAACCCCTCTTCCCACTCTTCCTACTTTTCCACTTTCCTTACTACTCAGCGTGAAATTTTGCAAGTGACAGACCGATAAAGAGGGACCTGCGATGTAATTCTGTTGATCTTAGGAGCGCATTTATGCTAGAACTACACGAATTTAAAGGGAGTTGTAGAGATTAATGAGTGTAATAGAACCGTTTAAGGCCTTCAGGCCAAAAAAAGAGTACGCAAAGGATGTGGCCTCCTGCGCCTACGATGTGGTGAATCGTCAAGAGGCCCGAAGTATTGCCCGGGGGAATTCAAAAAGTTTTTTACATGTAATCAAATCGGAAATTGACTTACCCGATGCGACGGATAGTTATGACGCAATCGTCTATGACAAGGCGCGGGATACATTTGCCGCTATGATAGGTGAGGGGATTTTCATGCAGGATCAAACCCCCAGATTATACATATACCGTCAACAAATGGGCGATCACGTGCAGCATGGCGTCGTGGCACTTGTCGATACAGAAGAATATGAGGCAGGAACAATAAAGCGGCACGAATTAACCCGCGCCGACAAGGAGATGGACCGAACACGCCACATAGACATCGTGGGGGCGCAAACGGGCCCCGTATTTATGACCTATAAAAGCCGGACCTCCATCGATGCTATAGTAAAGAAGGTTGTCGAGGGTGAACCGGAGTATCATTTCACCGCCGATGATGGAATCGTTCATACGGTCTGGGTTATTGACCGTGATGATTTGATAGGGGCGCTCACAGAGAAGTTTGCGGCGGTAGACGCCCTGTACATCGCGGACGGTCATCACCGTGCCGCATCGGCAGCGACGGTGGCAAAGCTGCGCCGTGAAAGAAACCCGGCCCACAGGGGCAACGAATCGTACAATCGAATAATGGCCGTTATCTTTCCCCATGACCAGCTTAAAATTCTTCCCTACCACAGAATCGTAAAGGATCTCGGCGGCATGAGTGCGGAACATTTCATGACGACTGTTGAAAAACATTTTTACCTTTTCAGTCCTTTCAAGGAAAAAGCGCCGCGGAATTCACGTGAATTCGGAATGTATATGAAGGGATGCTGGTACAAACTTTCGCTCAGAGGTCCATTGCCTGCGGATATGGGGATTGTGGAGTCCCTTGATGTATCGCTGCTCGAAAATACCCTGCTTACGCCTATTCTCGGCATTGCCGACATGAGACATGATCCAAGAATTGATTTCGTAGGGGGTATACGGGGAACAAAAGAACTCGAACAGCGTGTGGATTCCGGTGAATATGAACTGGCAATTTCGTTGTATCCCACCGATATGAACCAGTTGATGGCGGTTTCCGATTCGGGGCATATTATGCCTCCCAAATCCACGTGGTTCGAGCCGAAACTCCGTAGCGGCCTTTTCGTTCACCGCCTGGATTGACACTATATTCATTATGAAAAAAAACATTGCCAAAATTCATTCATAATTTTAGGATGTAATAAAATCTTTGAGGCTTCGAGAAAAAGGAGGAAGGCATGAAAATAATTGTAGGGTATGAAGGGTCGAGAATGTCTCAGATGGCACTGGATCTCGCAAAAAAGTATGCAAAGATTCTTGGGGCAAAGGTGATAGTGATTACTTCTCTCGAAGGCGGTCGAAATGAGAAGGTTGACGACATAGACAATGCGAGAAAAGGACTTCAATACGCGGAAGAAGCAGTGAAAAAAGAGGGCCTTGAATGTGAAGCCCATCTTCTGATTCATGGTCTCACTCCCGGTGAGGATATTGTCGAGTTTGCCGCGGAGCAAAAAGCTGAATTAGTGATAGTGGGAGTGAAGATGAGATCGAAAGTAGGAAAATTTCTGCTCGGCTCAAATGCCCAGTACGTTATTCTGAACTCTCCATGTCCGGTACTCACAGTGAAACTGTAACTCGAAACAAGCGGGGGGATTTTCTTTACATAAAGGATTTCCCCTCTCGATTACTTCATAACACACCTCCCGCCGTATTGTGACACATATGGTTTTCGCATCTCGAAAATTCTGATATACGGAATGGAACCCGAGGTACGAGACGTTCTAATCCATGTCCGATTGCAGAGACCATAGAAAGCCATATAATCTTGTTGTCATCCTTGGCCCCACGGCGTCGGGAAAAACCAGCCTGGCGGTTGACCTTGCCTTAGATACAGGCGGAGAAATCATTTCTGCCGACTCGCGGCAGGTGTATCGCGGCATGGATCTTGGAACGGGAAAGGATTACGGGGAATTTTCAAAAAAAGGTCGATCGATTCCGTACCACCTGATTGACATTGTCGATCCCGAGTATGAGTTCAATCTCTTCGAATATCAGCAGCAATTCTACCGTGTCTTTGAGGAAGTGCATCAGCGTCGGGCAATCCCGATTCTTGTCGGCGGCACAGGCCTCTATCTCGAATCGGTTATAGAGGGGTACGACATGGCGCGGGTTCCTCCAGATCCGCAGATGCATGAGGAACTCGAAGGGCATGACATGGAAACGCTTCGGAAGCGCTTGCATGATCTCAATCCCGCGCTCCACAACACCACCGATCTTCTTGATAAAAGCCGTCTGATCAGAGCCATAGAAATAGAAGAGCGGAGTGTCTGCGCCCCATCGGATACAATGGTTAAAAAACCGGACGTTATCCCTCTTGTAACAGGCATACGCATTGAACGATCACTGCTGCACAAGCGCATAGAACTGCGTCTGCGGGATCGTTTGAAGATGGGGATGGTGGAAGAAGTGAAAGAACTTCATCTGGGGGGGCTAAGCTGGGAAAAGCTGGACTCCTTCGGTCTCGAATATCGATATGTGGGCAGGTACCTTCAAGGTGAACTTACCTATGACGAAATGGTAACTGTTCTTACTGCACGGATCAGGCAGTTTGCAAAAAGGCAGGAAACCTGGTTCAGGCGGATGGAGCGGAAGGGAATAGGCATACACTGGTTCGAATTCGATGACTATTTTTCTCTCAAATCCCTGGTAGAAGCGCGCATGGGAGGGGTATGAAGAAATTACAAAGTTGCGATGATACAGCCGATGAAAGGGCGGCAGTTCCCCCAAAGGTTCAAAAGTATCTGAGGTGTTACGGGGCTGACAGGAAGTGGCGCATTACAAAACCGGTTCTCGGCGGTATCGAGAGTGTGGTCGTCATTCCTGCACTGGCGGAATCGGCGCACCTTTTTAGAACCCTTGCATCGCTTTCCAGAAATGATCGTGCACAGATCAAAAAAACTCTTGCCCTCTGTGTGATAAACAACAGGGAGGAAGGAGATGCAGCGAACGCCGATATCGCAGATAATCGCGCAACCATCGATGCAGTACGCCGGATTATGGACAGGCGTCCCTTGCCGGAAGACGGTTCTGAAGCAAGGGAAATTATAGATGCCGGGCTTCCTCTTGCCTATATCGATGCATCGTCGCCGGGCCTTGAACTGCCGCGCAAAAGAGGTGGCGTGGGTCTTGCGAGAAAAATCGGCATGGATGCGGCGTTAAAGGTGTTTGATTATAATGCGCAGGGGCAGCGATTGATTTTTTCTCTTGATGCCGATGCCCTGGTCGAACCCAACTATCTGAAAAGCATCCGCTCACACTTTAAGAGTCGCGCACTGAACGCTGCTGTCGTTGCCTTTTCGCATCAGCAGGGAGAAGACGAAAAGACGGATGATGCGATATGCTGGTATGAAACATTTATACGGTATTACACTCTGGGTCTGCAATATGCCGGGTCTCCCTACGCCTATCACTCCATCGGCTCAACTATCGTCTGCACGGCGGAAGGGTATCTGTCGGTCAGGGGAATGAGTGTCAGGGATGCGGGAGAAGACTTTTACTTTCTCAATAAACTGGAGAAAACGACGGCCCTTTCAATTATCACCGATACTCGCGTGCGCCCCTCTGCGCGGGTGTCGATGCGCGTCCCCTTCGGCACGGGAAAGACGATGGCGCGACTGGGCGATGGACGTCCTGTTCACTATGTGACCTATGATCCCGAAGTGTTTCATATCCTGAAGCAGTGGCTTCAATGCATAAGGCACAATGTAATGAGTAATGAAGAACATATAGTGGAACAGGCAAGGGAAATTCATCCTGCCCTTGCGGATTTTCTTGTGAGAGAAGGCATTGCGCCGGTGTGGCGGAAACTGGGAAACAACAGCACACGTGATGTGGTGATGCTGCGGCACATCCATAGCTGGTTTGACGCGCTCAAAACGTTTAAACTCGTCAGATACATGACGAGGCATGTGTGCCCGCCCGTGGATATGTACTGCGCACTCAATAGACTGCTGTCCCTGATGAATTCGGATGTGCCCGAGATACTGCGCGAGCCGCGGCCTTTCTCAAGAGAATATCGCAAAGAGGTGTTGACCTGTCTGCGGGATGGTCGCTTCGAAGGCTCATTGAAGGCAGAGAGGTGATCTGTACGAAAGCGTTGAATATTTAATCATTGATCGGTCTTTTATATTCATGCTATATCTGAAGCGATACAAAGGCGCATGTGACAGGTTGTATGACGCATAAGAGAAATAAAACAAAAGAAATTTCAGTCGGTTCTGTAAAAATCGGTGGTAACGCCCCTGTGGTGGTACAATCTATGACCTGTACCGATACGAGGGATGTCAATGCAACGGTGGCACAGATCGTTCGATTGGAAGAGGCAGGCTGCGAAGTCGTGCGACTTGCTGTTCCCGATATAGTTGCTGCAGAAGCTTTGGCCGAGATAAAAAAACAGATACATATTCCACTGATCGCGGATATCCATTTCAATCATCGTCTTGCCTTGAGAGCCCTGGAGCAGGGGGTGGATGCGATCAGAATTAATCCGGGAAACACGCCCAGGGAACACCTGCGATCGGTCATCGAGGCAGCCCGGGAACGGGATGCCGCCATCAGGATCGGCGTCAATGCAGGTTCTCTGGAAAAAGATATCCTGAAAAGGCACGGAGGCCCCACTGCTTCGGCGTTGGTGGAAAGTGCGCTTCGAAACATTGCGTTTTTCGAGGAACAGGATTTTGATGCGATCAAGCTCTCACTTAAATCTTCCGATGTTGCCACAATGATTGAGGCCTACCGCGAAATTTCGCAAAAAACGGACTATCCGCTTCATCTGGGAGTGACCGAGGCCGGCGGATTGCTGCGTTCCACCATAAAATCTTCCATTGGTCTGGGAGCGCTTCTCTATGAAGGAATCGGCGATACCATCCGTGTATCGATTACCGGCGATCCCGTAAATGAAGTCTCCGTTGCGTACGGAATTCTGGGCGCCCTGAATATGCGCAAAGTGGGACCCGATATCATTTCATGTCCGACCTGCGGCCGTTGTGAGATAGATCTCCCTGCACTGGTCGATGAAGTGGAACGGCGCCTTTTCGGCATGAAGGAACACATCAAGATCGCTCTCATGGGATGTGTGGTCAATGGGCCCGGCGAGGCCGCGGAGGCGGATATCGGCATTGCCGGCGGTCGGCACTCGGGAGTGCTTTTTAAAAAGGGTAAAATTACCAAAAAGATAGAGGAAAAAGATTTTGTGCACGTCCTGATGGACGAAATTGATGCCATGCTGAAAGGAGCAAAGGGCGTTTAAGTCCGGCGATTCAAGTGAACCCCCCGCTACTCGAATCCTCGAATTCTTGAGCTCTCGGCCCTTTTGCATATACAGGAGGAGTAATGCGCTATTCGGAGATGTTTTTGCCTACGACAAAGGAAACGCCTGCAGATGCGGAAATTGTCAGTCATCAGTTGATGCTGAGGGCGGGCATGATACGGAAATTGGCCGGTGGGATCTATTCCTATCTTCCCCTCGGCTATCGTACGATAAAGAAAATTGAAGAGATTATTCGCGAGGAGATGGACCGTGCCGGGGCACAGGAGGTGTTCATGCCGGCAGTGCAGCCTGCAGAGCTGTGGCAGGAGTCGGGGCGATGGAACAAATACGGAAAGGAACTGCTGCGGTTCAAGGATCGTCACAACAGGGATTACTGCATAGGACCGACTCATGAAGAGGTGATCACGGAAATAGTGCGAAATGAGATACAAACCTACCGGCAGTTGCCTGTAAACCTCTATCAGATTCAGACCAAGTTCAGAGACGAGATACGTCCTCGCTTCGGTGTCATGCGAAGCAGAGAATTCAGCATGAAAGACGCCTACAGCTTCGATTGCGACGAAGATGGTGCGGGGATCAGCTATCAGAAAATGTTCAAGGCCTATGAACGCATATTTACGCGGTGCGGGCTTCATTTTAGAGCGGTAGAGGCGGACAGCGGCAACATAGGGGGAAGCTTTTCCCATGAATTCATGGTAACCGCCGATACGGGAGAAGATGCGATGGTCTATTGCACCGCCTGTACCTATGCGGCGAATCTGGAAAAAGCCGAGGTGGCCAAACCGGAAACACATCCTGTAAACGAGGCGGATCTCCTTCTGCTCGAAGAAGTGCATACGCCCGATGTGAGAACCATCGAAGAGGTGTGTGCTTTTTTTAAGGTCACTCCTGCCCAGGTCGTAAAGACCCTGATATTCGTGGCGGACGGAACCCCTGTGGCAGTTCTTATTCGAGGAGACGAAGAAGTCAACGAGATCAAGCTCAACAATTATCTCGGCGCCGAAAGCCTTGAGCTTGCAATGGACGACGTAATCCTTGAAGCGACGGGATCACCCCGGGGATTTGCCGGTCCTGTAGGGATCAAGTGCCGGATCGTTGCGGACTATTCGCTGATCAACATGAAAAATTTTGTGGTAGGCGCCAATAAAGAGAACTATCACATGAAGCACTGCAATGCCAAAAGGGATTTTACCATTACCGACTATGCCGACCTTAAGGTCGTCACGGAAACGGACTGCTGTCCCCGATGTGGCGGGGGAATTAACTTTGCCCGCGGCATTGAGGTGGGACACGTGTTCAAGCTGGGGACAAAATACAGCAAGGCCATGAATGCGGCATTTCTCGACAGCGACGGCAAAGAAAAACCAATGATCATGGGATGCTATGGCATAGGAGTCAACAGAACCGCCGCAGCCTGCATTGAACAGAGTCACGATGATAACGGCATTATATGGCCCCTGTCGATAGCACCCTTCCAGGTGATTATTACGCCGGTACACGTGGGGGACGACAGACTGTCCCAGGCAGCTGAAGACCTCTATAAGAAACTGATGGATCGCGGTTTGGAGGTGGTACTGGACGACAGAGACGAGCGGGCAGGTGTAAAGTTCAAGGATGCCGATCTGATAGGAATACCCCTGCGGGTTACCATCGGTGCAAAACGGTTAGCGGAAGGGTCGCTGGAGGTACAATTCAGAAAATCGGGAGATATGGTAGTCGTTCCTCTTAAAGACGCGGAGGATTTTGTTGTAAATGCGGTGAATGGACTGATGAAGGAATGTGAAGCGTGATTGAGCCGCACTATTGTCGCCGCAGTCGTAAGGACGACGGTGTATGATACGAATAACGGACATAATCGATGAAGCCCAGAAATACATCCCCCAGGCTGAAGTGGAGATGATAGAGAAGGCCTACATCTTTTCCGCATCGGTTCACCAGGGTCAGGTGCGTTTGTCCGGAGAGCCCTACCTGATTCATCCGCTGGAAGTCACCTGGACACTGGTAAAGATGAGGCTTGATGTTGCCACCATTATCACGGGGCTCCTTCATGACACGGTGGAAGATACGCTGACGTCCCTGGAACAGATCGAAGAGTTTTTCGGCAAGGAGGTGGCCTTCCTTGTCGATGGGCTGACAAAATTAAGTAAGATTGTGTTTGAAAGTCAAGTCGAACAGCAGGCGGAAAATTTCAGAAAAATGATTATGGCCATGTCGGCCGATATACGTATTCTGCTGGTAAGGCTTGCTGACCGCATGCACAACATGCGCACACTTGAATATCACACACAGGAAAAACAGGTCTACATTTCGCGGGAAACGCTTGAAGTATATGCACCTCTGGCAAGTCGCCTTGGAATCAACTGGATAAAGATCGAGCTGGAAGACCTGGCTTTCAAATATCTCCACCCTGAAGGATATAACGATCTGATCGATCGCGTCGCAAAGAAAAAGACAGAGCGCGAAACCTACACGAAAGAGGTTATAGATATCATTCGAAAAAGGATGTCAGAATATGGCCTGAAAGGCACCGTCAAGGGAAGGGCGAAGCATTTTTACAGCATCTATAAAAAAATGCGTGAACAGCACATCAATTTTGACGAAGTCTATGATCTCAGCGCCTTTCGAATCATCCTCGATACGGACAAGGAGAGGGGGTGCTATGAGGCGCTCAGCGTGGTACACGCGCTGTGGAAACCGGTGCCCGGGAGATTCAAAGATTACATTGCCATGCCCAAGGCGAACAACTACCGGTCACTTCATACCACGGTGATCGGTCCCTATGGAGAACGCGTAGAAATCCAGATACGTACAAAAGAGATGGACGGATGGGCGGAAAACGGCATCGCCGCCCACTGGCGCTACAAAGAGGGGGAACCTTATTCGCAGGATGAAGACAGGCAGATACAGCAACTGAGGGAATTACTGGACGCACAGCAGGAATATAAAGATGCCCGCGAGTTTATGAGAAACCTTAAACTCGCCCTCTATCCCGACGAGGTCTACGTATTTACCCCGACGGGAGACGTCAAATCTTTTCCGAAAGGGGCGACCCCCATCGATTTTGCCTACAGTATTCATACAGATGTGGGAAACAGGTGCGTGGGCGCCAAGGTAAACAGGGCCATTGTGCCCCTGAAATATCAGCTGCAAAACGGCGACACCATACAGATTATGACGCAACCCGGTCATTTTCCCAGTAAAGACTGGCTGAAGTATGCCGTTACCTCCAGGGCGATCTCAAAGATAAAGCAGTGGATCAAAACAGAAGAAAAAGAACGCAGCGTTGCACTTGGCAGGGATATTTTCGAGCGGGAGCTGAAAAAACGACGTATAGCGCTCAACAAGGTGGTAAAATCGGAAGGATTCAAGCTCCTGCTGGAAGATCAGTCACTGTCGACGCTGGATGATCTGCTTGCCCTTATCGGCTACGGCAAAATGTCGGCGCACTATGTGCTCAATAAGGTTTTCGAAGAAGAGGAGCGCGAAAATGAAGAAGACGTTGAAGCAGGCATCCTCGATAAACTGAAGAAGAGGTTTAAAAAAACCTCCGGCGCCGGCATATCGGTCAAGGGCGTCGATGACATGCTTGTCCGATTTGCAAGATGCTGCAGCCCGCTCCCCGGTGATGACATTGTGGGATATATCACGCGGGGAAGGGGCGTGAGCGTACATCAGGCGAGCTGTCCTCAGGTGAAGGGAATGGATCCCGATCGCATGCTGGACGTAAAGTGGGAGGTTGAAGTAGGGCAGACCTACCCCGTGAATATTCGCATAGCATGCAAGGACAAAAAGGGGCTTCTTGCTGAATTGAGCAATGTGATATCCGCGCTCGGTATTAATATAAGCTATGCCGACGTAAACACCTTTCCTGACAACAGGGCAAATCTGGACTTTCAGTTAAATGTAAGTGACCTGAATCAATACAACAGGCTTGTGGCGCAGCTGAAGAAGCTCAACAGCGTTCTTTCCATTGAAAGACTGCGGGAACCTTTTGAAAAAGCGGGGCGGCGGGCACATTAAAGAGAAAATTTCACAGGGCAGACATTGACAGCACGAAGGTGTGTGCGGTATTAAGCGCACCTTGAGATTGAATCCATTTTTTATGAAACAGGGCACAATGAACAGAGAAAAACTATTATTGCTGTGGACCGGGCTCGTGATTCTTATCGGGCTTTTAGGGATGGGAAGTTTCTTTTCGGCATGGGCCGCCGAATATTGCGTTATGATAGATCCCGGCCATGGGGGACAGGAACAGGGCATTGAATTATCGAAAAGTGTCACCGAGGCGATGGTTGTTCTCTCCATCGGAAAGAGGATAGAGGAAATTCTTTCCCCCCAAAAGGCAATAAAGGTGGTACTGACCCGGTCAGATGACCGTTCGGTTGCCGTTAAAGACCGAAAAAAGGCGGCGCAGTCGGCAAAAGCCGACCTTTTTGTCAGTCTCCATGTCAATGCGGGGTTTGGAACTAAATCTTTGGGATACGAAGTATATTTCAGGGGTTTCGATTCGGCAAAGTCGGAGAAGCACACCTCAAAGAATGTCGTGAACGACATGATTGAAACCAAGTGTCTAAACGACAGCATTCGCTTTTCCAACATTGTGCAAAGGGAATTGGGAAAAGTCTTTGTCAGGCAGGGACGAGGGCTGAGAGGCGCCCCCGTTGCCGTACTGCAGGATATTCAAATGCCGGCAGTGTTGATTGAATTGGGCTTTGCCACCAATGTCAAAAACCGCAACATGCTGTTGGAAAAAGATACACAAAAGGACATCGCCAAAGCCATTTCCAAAAGCATCGAAGAATATTTTTCATCGGCGGGATCATTATGAGTCGATCATATAACAGAACTCACGATGAATTGAGGCCGCTGACCCTTGCCAACGGCTTTCTGACTACTACGGCGGGATCGGTAGTGATCGAGATGGGTAACACCAGGGTACTCTGCGCCGCTTCGATCGAAGACCGCGTGCCTCCTTTTCTCGCGGAAAGCGGACAAGGCTGGCTCACGGCGGAGTATTCGATGCTTCCCATGTCGACGCCCACGAGAAATACACGCGAATCGGCACGGGGCAAGCAGGGCGGGCGTACCCTTGAGATACAGAGACTCATCGGACGATCGCTGCGCGCAGTGACCGATCTTGAAGCCCTTGGAGAACGAACGGTCTATGTCGACTGCGATGTGATTCAGGCGGACGGCGGTACGCGGACGGCATCGATTACAGGCGGACTTATCGCGGTGGCGGAACTTTTCAAGAGTCTGTTGAGGGAAGGGCGGCTCGAAAAAAACCCCCTCAGGGATTTTGTGGCCGCCGTCAGTGTGGGGGTAGTGGAGAACCAAATATTGCTCGATCTGGATTACAAAGAAGATTCTCAGGCCGGGGTCGACGCGAATTTTGTCATCACAGGGGAGGGCAAGATAGTCGAGATTCAGGGGACGGCCGAGCAGACACCTTTCGAGAGAGAGATCCTGGACAGGATGATCGATCTGGCAATGAAGGGAATCGAAGAACTGATCGACAGGCAGCGGGAAATTTTGGGAGAATTACGCTGAAGAAGATTGTTTTTGCCTCTAAAAACAAAGGAAAAATAAGAGAAGTCAAGGCGCTGCTTAAGAATGCCGGTATCGATCTTCTCTCGATGAACGATTATCCTGATGCCCCCGATGTCATTGAAGACGGAGACAGTTTCTTCGAAAATGCTCTGAAAAAAGCCAGGACTATCTCCGAATACACCGGTTTTGTGACCATTGCCGACGATTCCGGCCTGGCGGTCGATTATCTCGAAGGTCGGCCGGGGGTCTATTCTGCACGCTATTCCGGACCGAACGCGACGGATGAACGCAATATCGAAAAACTGCTCATGGATCTTGCGGGCGTTCCGAAAGAGAAGAGAACCGCAGCCTTTAAATGTGTACTCGTCCTGTACAATCCCGACGGAGATTACAAATCATATGAGGGAAGCCTGGAAGGGTATATCGATCTCACCCCCCAAGGTACCGAGGGCTTCGGCTACGATCCCGTCTTTGTGGTGCCTGAGTGCAATAAGACCGTGGCCGAACTTGATCCGCGCATAAAAAACAAGATCAGCCATCGAGGAAAAGCCTTCGAAAAACTGAAAAAAAGCTTGCAATCCGACCTGTAATCAACTAGATGCACCCTGTCGGGGCGTAGCGCAGCCTGGTAGCGCGCCTGCTTTGGGAGCAGGATGTCGCAGGTTCAAATCCTGCCGCCCCGACCAGTTTTATATTATAATATTAATTACTTATAAAAATATTTTGCCTCGGAAAAGTGGTGCGAATTTGGTGCGGGAGTCCTGGGGGAAAGTTGCAGTAATACCTCTCTTTGAAAAAGAGGGGCAAGGGGAGATTATCATTTCATTTTCCCGGACTATTTTTCAATGTCTTCAAACTGATTAATCAGAATTTCTCCATCCGGGAACCGGGCGATTATTTCCAAATCTCCACCCATTGCTTTTATGAAGTTCCTCAACGTACTGATATACATGTCGGTCCGCTGTTCAAGTTTCGATACCGAAGACTGTTTGACAGACAATGTTTTCGCCAATTGTTCCTGACTTAGGTGTCGTGCATTGCGAAGTTCCTGAAGCGGCATCACTTCAAGCATGTTCTTTGTTTTTTCGGCAGCCTTTTTTCTTGCCTCGGGAGACATCCTATCTCTTAATGTCTTATATGGCTTTGCCATTATTTGTTTCCTTTCTCTTTCTTAAGCGCTTGAATGTGATCCTCATAGATTTTTTCTGCAATCGGAACATAGCTGGCATACCATCTATCATCACCGGTCTTTTTGCCTCCTATGAGAAGAATTGCCGTTCTTCGAGAATCAAAGACGTATAGCACTCTGTAAGGCATTCCTTTATGCTGAATCCGTAATTCTCTTAATGAACCATATTTACTTCCCTTGATATCGGAACTGTAAGGATATGAAAGATGTGGCCCCTTTTCTTCTAACAGTCCCACAACGGCATCGACATCGATTTGTTCATCTTCTTCCAGAGTATCCCACCATTCTGCGAATTCATCTGTGTATTCAACATTCCATGCCATGAGAGGAATATAGCCTACAGGGAATAATTTGTCAAACTGAAATCTGTAAGTAATTATATCAATTGGATATATTTTCTCCCCTATTTCTCCCCTCAGCAAACGAAGGTATGCACAAGCATATGATATTATTCACACTATGTATAGGAGCTACTTAAAACCAGGTGAACGGAAATACTTAATGTATTTAGATAGATATAAAGTTAAAAGTCCCTAAGGACAACTTTTTGGGGAGCAGGATGTCGCAGGTGCAAATCCTGCCGACCCGACAAATAATAAATATATTCAATATATTAACACCCTCTTGAAGGTCGCTTTTATCTTGACATATGATATCCCGTCTTCTATATGTGGGACCTTAGAAAAAATAAACCAAGGTACGGTAAAGAAGTCCGAAAAAAATGTCAGGGCTGCTGGTTTTTTACAGTGGAAATCCTGGGTGAGTATCATGCAAGAAGGCTATAGGCGTAGCCAAAAAAAATGAAAGAAAATATTTTGAAAGGCTGATAGTGAAGATTTTCACGACCGATTCGAAAATGGATTTCATGTGACGGGGCTGGACATTTCGCAGGAAGCCTTGAAGTGCGCGCCCGACACAGTAAGAACCGTTGTTGGACGGGCGGAGGATATGTCCTTTCCGCAGTCCTCCTTTGACGCGGTTATCTATGTGGCGTCACTGCAATTTATAGAAGATTACCGGCAAGCCCTACAAAAATCGGCTGCGGCATTACGTCCTTCGGGAAAGATTATTGTCATGCTGCTCAATCCCCAGTCAGCATTTTATAAAGAACGATCAAAAAATCGCGATTCCTATATGAACTTGATGCAGCATAAGGATTTGGAACAAATAGAACGTGCGGTTGCTGAATACTTTACCGTCCAGTCGGACTACATGCTTGGTGTCACCGGTGATGAAATCTTTGCCAGTAACGACCCTTATGACGCGGCCTTATATAGCATTATTGGTAAAAAAAAAGATTTGAGAGAGAAATGAGTTAACGTGGAAAATCGGAATCTCAAAGTAGAGAAGGCAAGGAAAACATTAGGTATCACCAGACGGGCTACAGCCGAGGACGCCAAGACCAAATATCGGGAACTCGCAAAAATATGGCATCCCGACGTCAATCCCGATCAGGAAGCCCATATTACGATGCAGGATATAAACAAGGCCTATGCGTTTTTAATGAAAGAAGAGTTCGGCGTGCTCGATCCCTGGACCGAATTTGACAGATGGTGGTGGCGGCAATTTGGCAATGACCCACTCTGGGGCAAATATGTTCCTGAAGATGAAGAAGATTCTGAAATGCCCGTGAAACAAAAAAAATTACCACGAGAACATGCTGAATGAAGCAGCAGGTGTATGATATATGCGTTAGGCGCAGGTTCTGATCCCGCACCACAATACCTGCCGATGATCCTGTTTAAGAAGATGTCCTATGCGTATCAGCAAATATTTACACATTCTTCCGGTTGTCATTATCATCATTGCCATCAGGCAGCTCCTTTCTCACACTGCGGGGGTCTATGACGTCGACAATTACGACACGATGCCGGCTCCCTGCGTGTCACCCTCATATGCGGGCAGAAATTATCCGCTTTGCGTCCTTGCCACAGATCCCGACCACCAGTTCACACCGGACGAACTGGTGAGTGTAGCCGCTGGATATTAGCTGAACGGATCTTAAGAAATGCTGTCGCAAAATTCATCGGAATTGGTGCTTGCAAAGACTCCGATGCTTCATGTATTGTAGCGATATCAAGCTGAAAATATTGAATGTCCATCCGAATGGCGGTGAAAAGCCGAGCACAGTGGGACAGGGACTCTTGGAACATAATGGTTTCATCGATACAGGGGATAGCCTCAGGGCAGATTTTTTACGCGGCCTTTCCGGAGAGCAGGGTGATCAGATCGTTAATCGAGGGACTGTGCGCGATTTAAAATCCGGTGTGGTGCTTTTCCGTCAAGGCGATCAGGCACGGCGCTTGTTTTTCGTGCTGGAAGGACGGCTTAAGCTCGGGAAACTCCACGAACAGGGCAAGGAGGTCTTGATCCGCTATATTGGCCCCGGCGAACTGACGGTAATGATTGCGGTGTTGCATGACCGGGAATACCCCGTTACGGCTGAAGCGGTAAGCACAACCAGGGTCGTCGGCTGGGACAAGGCGGCGATGTGCGCTCTTATGGCTGAGCATCCCGAGGTTCATCGCAATATGCTCCGTAACTCGCTCTATCGCTTAGAAGATCTCCAAAACAGATATTTGGAACTGTATGCCGAGCAGGTGGAGCGGAGGATTGCGCGATCCCTGCTCAGGATTATGAAACAATCGGGTAGACGTTCAGGCGATGAGCTCCTTATTGATTTTCCGATTTCTAGTCAAGAACTGGCCGATTATACAGGCACTACCTGTCAAAGGTCATAACATAGGTTACCCAAAAGTGTCATGACATGGGTTACTTTTAAAGCCGATTTTGGTGTCAGGACATAGGTTACCCTGAACGATTATTTTTTATATACTGTATCTCCTTTTAAAAACAAGAAAGGAGATGGAACTGAATGATGGAGGAAGAGCTCAGAAAACAAGCGATACTTCGTCACGTCACAGGAGGAGAAGAGCCGAAGGCAATTTACCGAGAGATCAAGCGCTCAAAAAAGTGGTTTTTCAAATGGTTGAAGCGGTATCACTCTGGAGACAAGGATTGGTACAAAGACAGATCCAGGTCTCCGCTTACCACGCCGACCAAGACGAGGGAAGAAGAACGAGAGCTTATTGTATCCATCAGAAAACGTTTGGAATCCGAACGTTACGCTCAGATTGGCGTATCGGCGATCAAATGGGAGATGACGAAACTGGGGGTAGAATTTCCATCTGATAGAACAATTACCCGAATAATCACGCAAGAAGGTCTCGTTAAAAAAAACTGCCTACGTTCCCAAAGATGTCGAATATCCGTACTTCCGGGAGGCGCTCTGCTGCAACAACATACACCAGATGGATCTTGTCGGACCGCGCTATATCAAAGGAGACGGCAAATTTTACTCCATGAACGTGATCGACATTTACAGTCACAAGGTACGTATAGAATCTCAAAGAACGAAAGAGGACGGCCAGGTGGCGTCCAACCTGATGAGGGTCTGGAAGACGCTTGGACTGCCGGATTTTCTACAGTTTGATAATGCGCTCAGTTTCCGTGGGAGCAACCGCTATCCTCGCTCATTGGGAATTGTGCTGAAACTGTGTTTACACTACGGAGTACAGCCGGTGTTTATTCCGATCGGCGAACCGTGGCGCAATGGCGTCGTAGAAAATTTTAACGACACCTACAACAAAAAGTTCTTTCGCAGACAATGGTTTGCCAGTTACGGCGCATTGAAAGAGCAGAGCAAACATTTTCAGCGCTTTCACAACAAGCATCACCGATACAGTTGTCTCAAAGGAAAGACGCTCGAAGAGATGATATCAGACGAAAATTTTGTACCCGTGACCTTGGGAGCCAATACCAAGCTGCCGAAGATCAATGGGATTCCTGACGGGACGATTCACATCGTCAGGTTTATCCGCAGTGACCGGATGCTCGACATCTTTGGTGAAAAATTTGAGCTTTCCAAAGAGCTTGTGTACTCATACGTGAGAGCAGCTATTGTAACGGCGATTCATCGCATCCAGGTATATTTGGGTGATGAATGTGTGCACGTTTTTGATTATCAAATGCCTAAAGATTAGGCACGCGATGTGGCCGTGGGTAACCTATGTCATGACACTTTTTACTTTTAAGACTGGGTTACCTATGTCCTGACACTTGTCAACTACCCTTTATACTGTGAGCCGCACGCTGAGCGCCTGGGAAAAAAAGGGTTGGGTAAAATCTACACGTGAGCGGATTATTATCACCGATCCCCACGCCCTGGTTATTTTTTTGGAGAATCTATAAGTTCCGCCGTTATCTTTGCGCCGGCGCAAAGACAATGTATTGTAAAGATGGTGGTGTGTGCACACAATGAACGCGGATACAAAAATGACAATCAAAGAGCTGTTGGAACGGCGCCCGCAGGCGACCGGCGTTTTTATCAAGCGCAGGATGCTCTGCGTTGGGTGTCCGGCGGAATCCTTTCACACACTGGAAGATGCGGCCAAGCTCTACGGCATCAATCTGAACGATCTTGTCACTGCAATCAGCAGGGTAGTGCATAAGAAAGGGCACCCGAAATGAAACGAGAAGACAGTCCGCCATTGAAACCAATGGCCCTTGTAAATTTTAGAAAGACCGACAGCCGACTTTCAAATATTATTGGTAATTTTTGGAATCTAATCTGGGGGAACGACAATCCGGCTATTGATCAGAAAACGAAGTACCTTCTTTCACTTGCCAATGCCGTCGGCGGAGGTCGATACAGACAGGCAACGAGGGAACTGGTAAAAGCATATGCGGCAGGCACAACAGTGCGTGAACTCGACGAACTCTTCAGTCTTTTCGTCTGGAATCAGGGCGCCGGCCATTTCGCGTCTGAAATTGGACCGTCATCGCTGTTTGCCGCCTACCAATTGATTAAATCACAGGAAGAACAGGGCAATGCCAGGGAGAATGTCGTGGCTATTCTTCTGGAGGATTTTGGTGAAAATAACCCTGATGTAGGTGCACGAGCACGAAAAATATGAAATCTATCCTTCCACAGTCAGCATTTTATAAAGAACGATCAAAAAATCCCGATTCCTCTATTGGTGAAAAAAAGAATTGAGAGAGAAATGAGTTAAAGTGGAAAATCGGAATCTTAAAGTAGAGAGGGCAAGAAAAATATTGGGCATTTCCAGGCATGCAACAGCCGAAGATGCCAAGATTAAATATCGGGAACTCGCAAAAATGTGGCATCCCGATGTCAATCCCGATCAGGAAGCCCATATCAAGATGCAGGATATAAACAAGGCCTATACGTTTTTAATGAAAGAAGAGTTCGGTGTGCGCGATCCCTGGACCGAATTTGACAGATGGTGGTGGCGGCAATACGGTAATGACCCGCTCTGGGGCAAATATGTTCCGGAAGATGAAGAAGATTCTGGAACGCCCATGGAACAAAAAAAATTTATAAGAGACAATGCTAAATGAAGCATCACTCTTAGGATAGCGATTCATAGGCACAGGTAATTTCCGTCTGCTTCCTGGTCTGATATACAATCGCTGCCATGGAGCATCTCCCCTTTCGATGTAAATGGCTCGCATTCATTAATTACAAAAACCAATGTGCACCACGACCATTTGGGCAAAACCATTGAGTACGGTATGAAAGGTGCGCGTACCCGGGAAAACGAACGCTTGTGGACGTTTGTTTCTTTTATGCTGTTGTCTTTTTATCCCGCCTCGAAATTCTTTGGGGAAGGGTCATATATGACCATTGGTTAAATGTGACACAGTTTCCATGAGTGTTTATAACAGCCCGTGAGTCTTCTTTCTGCGTGTTCCCCTTATAAATCAGCATGATGCAAAAAATATCCAATAGTTAAGATCTGGCATGAAGTTTGATCTTAACAGTACCATATAGAAGCCCCAATTTTTTTCCTGGGATAGCTTTCACCCAGGCGATCGTTTGCAGGGAAAAAGGAGAATTAGACATGAGAGATAATAAATTTCCACAGAAGCTGGCCAACAGTATGCGTCGGCTTCGGTATAGATTGTATGTAAGGACCGTCATTCATAAAAGCAGATATCGGCAAGGTCAACGGTAAGCAGGGCCGAGCAGCCGGTGCGTTGCGGACCCTGTTGAACGCCCTTTCGGCCAGGGAAAAGAAACGAACCTTGGTCGCAATCGTGAGTTAATGGAAAATGCCGGCATTTCGGGGAGGGTATCATAATGATCGCCATGAAAATCACCATGAACGTAATTCCGGGCAAGCACCTGGAAATGATGCAAACACTTATCGCCTTGATCGAGCCGACGGCAAAGGAGACGGGGTGCATAAGTTATAGCATTTTTGCCGATATCGAAGATAAAAACCGTTTTTGCCTGCTGGAGGAGTGGAAAACCCGTAAAGATCTGGATCATCATATCGCATCTCATCGTTTTGGCATCCTGTTAGGAACAAAGGCCCTTTTAAGAGCTCCATTGGAAATTCAGATTCACACGGTTTCTCATTCGGAGGGAATGGATGCCATTCATGTGGCCAGGGGGAAAAACGCAACGCTATTCCCGATCGATGAACAATGGAGGCTTGTCAAATGAACGTTCTGCTTGCGTACCCAAAGTTTCCCGATACGTTTTGGTCCTTTTCGCATGCGCTGCCTTTCATTGGAAAGAAAGCGGCCTTTCCGCCGCTGGGCCTGATTACTGTTGCGGCCATGTTGCCGAAACAATTTCAAATCCGCCTTGTCGACCTGAACGTGGAGACTCTTGGCGACGACGATCTTGCATGGGCCGACATGGCCTTTGTCAGCGCAATGGCGGTTCAGCGTACATCGGCCGTTCATATCATCGACCGGTGCAAAGGCAGGGGCCTGAAAGTTGTGGCCGGGGGGCCGCTTTTCACGGCGCAGCCCCATGATTTCGAGCAGGTGGATCACTTGGTTTTAGACGAAGCCGAGGCCACGCTGCCGGACTTTATCGCCGATTTGGCCAAGGGATGCCCCAAAAGAATGTACAAGGCCGACGAATATCCCGACATCCACCAGAGCCCGATCCCGTTGTGGGGCTTGATCGATACCCGTCGCTATGCCTCGTTGAACATTCAGTACTCCAGAGGATGTCCTTTCAATTGTGAGTTCTGCAACATCACGGCGCTTTTCGGACGCACGCCGCGCATCAAGACGCCGCGGCAAATAGTCGCTGAACTGGACGCAATGTACCAGACAGGCTGGCACGGCAATATCTTTTTTGTGGACGACAATTTTATCGGCAACAAACGAGCCCTTAAGGAGCATTTGCTGCCGGCCCTGATCCACTGGCGCAAGGATAAAAAAGGATGCGTATTTTTTACGGAAGCATCGATCAACCTCGCCGATGATCCTGAACTCATGGACATGATGGCCGCGGCCGGCTTCGATTCCGTTTTTATCGGCATCGAGACGCCGGATGCAAACAGTCTCACTGAATGCGGCAAGACGCATAATAAAAACAGGGATCTGCTCCAGGATATCAAAAAAATACACCGCTACGGATTGCAGGTGATGGGCGGCTTTATCGTGGGCTTCGACAGCGATCCGCCCTCGATTTTTCAGCGTCAGATCGATTTCATTCAGCAAAGCGGCATCGTGACGGCCATGGTGGGCATGCTTCAGGCCCCTCCGGGCACCCGCTTGTTCAAACGCCTTGCATCAGAGCATCGCGTATCGGAGGAGTTTTCCGGCGACAACGTGGACGGCCGCACCAATATTATCCCGGCCATGGGAATGGACAAGCTGATCGATGGGTATCGCGCCGTTATGCAACAGATCTATTCGCCGCGCCAATACTACCAGCGCGTCAGACGTATTTTGGAGGAACTCAAGATGCCGGCGGCGACCACTCCCGTTGATTGGCAGCGCATCCTCGCGTTCTGGCGGGCAAGCCTGCGGCTGGGCATTCTGGGCAAGGAAAGACTCTACTACTGGGGGCTGTTGGCATGGACCCTGGCGCGCAGGCCCAGGATGCTTCCCCTGGCGGTTACCCTGGCTATCTACGGCTACCATTACCGGAGGGTATGCGAGCTGCATATTCTTTGAGCAAAGGGAGTAAAAATTCAATGAGACTGAATGACCTTCACTTTAAACACGCAAGTATCGATCTAAATTATCAGGAGGTACGTTATGACTGAATGGAATCAACCCCCGGGGGGGGCGCCGCCGACGCTGGAAGAAGTGTTGGAGATAGTTCGGCAGCAATTTAAAAAATTTAAAGGCGGGCCGGTCCTGATTCTCGCCGTGGTGTTGGTGGCGGTGGTGGTTTTATGGACCGCATGGTTCACCGTTCAACCCGAGGAGACGGGTATCGTGCAACGCTTCGGCAGGGTCATGCGCACGGCCGGTCCGGGGCTGCATTTTAAATTGCCCTACGGCATCGAAAAGGTCCGTTTGCTGCCCACGGCCCGTGTACTCAAAGAGGAATTTGGCTTTCGAACGGTGTCCGCCGTCCCCGGCGAAAAAACCCGTTATGATACGCGCGGCGGCTACAAGGATGAGTCACTCATGCTTACCGGAGACCTGAACGTCATCGATGTCCAGTGGATTATCCAATACCGCATAGAAGACCCGATCCGTTATCTGTTTCAGGTCCGCGATACATCGAAAACCATCCGCGACACCACAGAGGCGGTGATGCGCCGCGCCGTCGGTAACCGTCTGGGCAGCGATGTGCTGACCACAGGGCGAGTGGCGGTGGCCAGTGAAGCCAAAACCGAAATCCAGAAAATTCTGACTGCCTATGAAACCGGCGTGCGTCTGGTGACCGTGGAACTTCAGGACGTCACCCCGCCGGACACGGTCAAGCCGGCTTTCAATGAAGTCAATGAGTCGCGCCAGGACAAAGAGCGTACCATCAATAAAGCTCAGGAGCAGGCCAACCGCGAAATTCCCAAAGCAAGGGGCGTAGCGGCGCAAAGCATCAGTGAGGCCGAAGGCTATGCCCTGGAGCGCGTAAACCGGGCCGAAGGGGAGGCCACCCGGTTTGAGTCCATTTTAAAACAATATCTGGAAGCGCCACAGGTCACACGCCGGCGGCTGTACCTGGAGGCCATGACCGGTTTGTTGTCGGATATAAAAGGGCTCTATATCGTGGACAAAGATCAGCAGGCCATGGTCCCCTGGTTCTCACTGGAATCCGGGGCGCAGCGATCAGTGGAAGGGAGGAAGCCATGAAGTTTACCTTGAAAGCAGCGATCATCGGCCTGACGGTGGTGGTTATTATCGTGCTCAATAGCGCGCTTTACACTCTGGAAGAAGGAATGCAGGCGATCGTCGTGCAGTTCGGCCGTCCCGTCGGGGAACCGATAACCGAGGCGGGCTTGCATATGAAACTGCCCTTTGTGCAGGAGGTCCGCGGGTTTGAAAAGCGCTTGCTGGTCTGGGATGGTGATCCGAATCAGGTTCCCACCAAGGGACGCGAGTTCATCTGGGTGGACACCACCGCCAGATGGCGAATTGCCGACGCGAAAAAATTCCTGGAGAACGTGGCCAGCGAAGAAGGCGCTCAGTCACGCTTGAACGATATCCTTGATTCAGTGGTGCGCGATCAGGTGTCGAGCAGTGAACTCGTGGAGCTCGTGCGCAGCGCCTCGTGGGAAGTGCCCGAGGACGAGGCCTTGAAGGAGGTCCCAAAGGAGCGCGAAGAAGAGCTTAAAAGGGAGATTGCCCGCGGCAGGGAGGAGATCACCCGCACGATACTGACTGAGGCACAGAAGATCATTCCGCAATACGGCATCGAACTGGTGGATGTGCGTATCAAGCGCCTCGACTACGTGGAAAGCGTCCGCGAAAAGGTCTATGAGCGCATGATTTCCGAGCGCAAGCGCATCGCCGCGCAGTTCCGCTCCGAAGGGGAGGGACGCAGCGCAGAGATCCTGGGCACAATGGAAAAAGAGCTGCGCCAGATCCGCTCAACCGCTTACCGCAAGGTGCAGGAGGTCCAGGGTAGAGCCGACGCCGAGGCTACGCGCATATACGGCCGAGCGTACAATAAAAATCCGGAATTCTATGCCTTTTTACGCACCCTTGAAAGCTACAAGGAGAAGACCAACATGAACTCGGTGTTGATCCTGACCACGGACAGCGACTTTTATCGATACATCAAGAACGCGAATCCAAACCAGGCGCAGATGCCAGTGGCGGTAGATTAACAAGAGGGCCGGATCGCGGAAACAGGGCGTTAAAGCGGTCTCGGGGGAAAATAACGGTGATGGTTAAAAAGAAAACAAATGTGCAGGCAGGGGCGATGACCACATCTCATTTATGGGTCACGGGGTCATCACAGGTAAAAATATCACAACATCATTCACGGAGGTAGTATCAATGAAACCGGAAAATGCGGGAAAAGTTAAGTATGGGGTTTGGGGTCTTATTTGCGGGGCCGTCATCGTAATGATCATCGGTTTTGCCTGGGGAGGCTGGACAACGTCCGCCACGACCAAAACGATGACCGAAGAAGCGGTTTTGGCAAGTCAGGCGGCAATCTGCGTCGCCCAATTTATGAGGCAGCCGAACCATGAAGAGAAACTCAAGGAATTCAAAGCAATAGATTCATGGAAGAGAGCTGAATTCATCGAAAAAGGGGGATGGGATAAAATGCCCGGGCAAAAGGAGGCTGACTATGCCGTGAAACGAGCATGTTGCGATGGACTTGAGCTTCTTATCAAAAAATGAGTCGGTGTTTTAAGTTTACGCACACCCAAATCGATAGAATTTGTTGAAAAGGATAGAACATGGCATCGGATAACGGCAAAGAGCTGATAGAAAATTTAAAAGACAAGTTTCGATCCCTCTTCGGCATGAAGGACTCCCGGAAGAAAGTGGATGCGTTGCCTCCTAAAACGCGCTTCAGCATCGGGTATTTAGTCTTTGCCATGATTTTAATTTTTTATCTGCAGCCGTTGCTGTTCTCTTCAAACACAGAGACGATTTCCTATAGTAAGTTTAAACAGTATGTCGACCAGAGAATCGCGGGTGAATTGATCATCGGACCTGAAAGCATCAAAGGCACGTTGGCAGGATCACCCAAAAGGGCATTTGACACCGTTCGGGTGAATGATCCGGACCTGGTGAAGGAACTGGATGCACGCAACATCAGCTATTCGGGACGGCATGAAAATAGATTTCTGGGCAGTCTTCTGTCCTGGATTCTGCCACTCGGTCTTTTTTTTCTGATCTGGTGGTTTGCCATGAAAAAGATGGGAACGGGTATGGGGGTCATGTCGTTTTCCAAGAGCAAGGCCAAGATTTTCGCGCAAACCGACACCAAGGTCTCTTTTGCCGATGTAGCCGGTATCGATGAGGCCAGAGAAGAGCTGGAGGAAGTGGTTGAATTTCTCAAAACTCCGGAAAAATTTCAGAAACTGGGGGGCAGAATACCCAAGGGGGTGCTGCTGGTCGGCCCGCCGGGAACCGGAAAAACCCTTCTGGCCCGGGCCGTAGCCGGAGAGGCAAAGGTGCCTTTTTTTTCCATCAGCGGGTCCGAATTCGTGGAGATGTTCGTCGGCGTCGGCGCGGCCCGCGTCCGTGATCTTTTCTCACAGGCCGCGGCGCACGCGCCCTGTATTATCTTCATTGATGAACTGGACGCCTTGGGCAAGGCCCGGGGAATGAACGTGATGGGCGGGCATGACGAGCGGGAGCAAACACTGAACCAGCTCCTGGTGGAGATGGATGGCTTTGAGACCAATAAAGGGGTCATCATCATGGCCGCCACCAATCGCCCGGAAATCCTGGATCCGGCCTTGCTGCGCCCGGGGCGCCTGGACCGGCAGGTTCTGGTGGACCGCCCGGATATCAATGGACGGGAAGCCATTCTGAAAATCCATTCCAGTCACGTGGCGCTGGGACCCGAAGTCGATCTACGGGGGATCGCCGGCCGCACACCGGGCTTCGTGGGCGCGGACCTGGCCAACATCATCAATGAAGCCGCGCTTTTGGCGGCCCGCAACGATAAGGATACCGTGGAGCCGGGTGATTTCGACGAGGCCATCGACCGCGTGGTCGGTGGTCTTCAGAAGAAGAGCCGGGTGATGAATGCCCGAGAAAAAGAAATTGTCGCCTTTCATGAATCCGGACATGCCATAGTGGCCGAATCCGTCGAGCATGCCGATCCTGTTCATAAAATATCCATCATTCCCCGCGGAATTGCGGCACTCGGATACACCCAACAGCAGCCTACGGAGGACCGATATTTATTGACGCGTTCGGAGTTGAACGATCGCCTGGCCATCCTTTTGGGTGGTCGGGTCGCTGAAGTACTGGTGTTTAATGAAACCTCCACCGGAGCGCAGAACGACCTGCAACGGGCTTCCGACATTGCCCGGGCCATGGTCACGGAGTACGGCATGAGCGATCTGTTGGGCCTGGTGAGCTATGAACGTCCGCGCCAGGCAATGTTTCTTTCGGAAAATTTTTCTCAGGGTAAAAATTACAGCGAAGCCAAAGCCTCGCAAATCGATGACGAGGTCACACGCTTTATCGATGAAGCCCATCAGCGTGTGTGTGAAATTCTCTCGGAGCGGCGTACGGTTCTCGATGATTTGGCTCATCTGCTTTCTGAAAAGGAGAGTGTGCAGGGCGAGGAGCTCAGACAAATGCTGGCGGCGGCACCCGTTGAATCCTCATGGAATAATGTCGAAAACAAAAAAAAGCGCACGGTGGGAGGTGAAAATGGCTGATATCAAACAAATGTGTGTAAAAAGATTATTGATAGTTCTGTTGATGGCGGCCTTGGTAGCCGTCACCGGGTGTGGTGAGAAAGAAAAGCCTCAGAGCGCGGCGGAAGGCGTGTCCAGGGAGGATGTCACACAGGAGACCAAGGAGGCCTATGAAGCCACCAAGGCCTACACCCAGGAGCAGGTTCAGGCCTTCCGGCAGGCCATGGAGACCAGGCTCGGGGAGTATGACAAAAAAATTGATCACCTGCAGGAACGCGCTGAAAAGCTGGGCGGCGATGCTCAAGTGAAGGCCGAGCAGCAACTGGCCGCATTGCGCCAGAAACGCGACGCGGTGTCCGAAAAGATGAAGGAGCTGGGTGCTTCCGGTGGAAGTGCATGGGACCAATTTAAATCAGGTATTGATGCCGCAATGAAGGATTTGGCCGGCGCCTACAATAATGCGGTAGCCGAATTCGACAAACCCTAATGTCAGAAGGAGACATGCCATGAAATCAAGCACAAGAGACAAAGTGCAAGGCAAGCTTCACCAATTCAAGGGAAAGATCAAGGAGGTCGTCGGCAAGATAACCGATAGTCCCGAACTGGAAACCGAAGGAAAAGATGAAAACACAGGCGGCAAAGTTCAAGAGAAGGCCGGCGATATCGAGAAAGTTTTCGATAAGTAATCAAAGACGCCAACAATTGAAGGCGTCTCAAAGGAGGTCAACATGCTTTGGACAATATTCGTGATACTTTTGATTCTATGGGGCCTGGGACTGATGACCGGCTACACGCTGGGCGGCGTCATTCACGCCCTGCTGGTGATTGCCATCATCGTGGTGCTGATCCAGGTTATTCAAGGCCGCCGGCAGGTGTGATCCGCCGATACGAAGCCATTCAAAATTACGCATCTTAAAAAAGAAAGGACTATAAATCATGAAAACGAAACATATGATTATTGGAAGTTTGGTTCTTATCATCGCCCTGCTCACCTTCGTGAGCTGCGCATCGACATCCAAACAGTCGAGCACCGGGGAATATGTCGACGATTCGGTCATCACGACCAAGGTCAAGTCTCTGCTGGCCGCCGATGATTTTCTCAAGTCATTCGAGATCGGGGTGGAAACTTACAAGGGCGTCGTGCAGCTGAGCGGGTTTGTTGATTCCCAAAAGGCCGTTGATAATGCGGTTAAAATTGCAAGAAGCGTCGGAGGCGTCAATTCTGTAAAGAATAATCTCAATGTGAAAAAATAGGTGCCGTTATCCCCCACAAATGGTCTACGGCGACGGCCGTAGACCCGAACCCCTGATTTTTAAAAGAACCTTTGGTAAGGTTAGTTTAGGTTTTAAAAACAATAGCAGTAATAACAAAAGATTGAAGTATAGAGGGAGGAGCAGTTATGAAAAAGCTTAAGGCTCAAAAAATGTATCTTGTATTTATCTTACTTCTGGGTGGTTTTTTAGTTACAGGATGCGGAGGCGACGGAGGATGAGGGACTTGGAATACACCCTTCGTACCCGTCGTAGACTCGGTAAGTTCAACAGTCCCTGTTAATGGCGCCGTAGGTGTGCCGATCGGCAACAAACTCACCGCAACCTTTAGTGGGGCGATGGACCCCGCGACGATCAACACGACAACGTTTACCTTATATCAAGGGGCAGCGCCTGTTTCAGGCACAGTGGCCTACTCCAGCGTAACTGCGGTCTTTACACCGCTAATCGCTCTCGCACCCCTCACCCCCTATACCGCCACGATCACGACCGGGGCCAAAAACCTGTACGGCAATCCACTGGCAACGGACTATGTCTGGACCTTTACCACCGGTGCGGCCCCAGACATCACCGCACCCGCGGTGACTTTCACAGACCCTGCGAATGCTGCCACTGGTATCGCGACCAACAAGAAAATCAGCGCAACCTTCAGTGAAGCGATGGACCCCTTAACGATCAGCACGACATCCTTTACGGTGACAGGACCCGGCATAACGCCCGTGGCAGGCACAGTGGTTTACGCCGGCGCTACCGCGACCTTCACGCCTGCGAGCGTTCTTGGTCTTGCGGGCTTTACCACATTTACCGCCACGATCACCACCGGGGCAACGGATCTGGCCGGAAATGCATTGGCAACGAACTATGTATGGACCTTTGACACGGTGCGGCCCCAGACAGCACCCCTCCCACAGTGATTTCGACGAACCCTGCTAATCTTGACGCAGGTGTGTGTATCAACAAGACCATCAACGCCACCTTCAGCGAGCCGATGGATCCGTTCACGCTCAACAATGCCATCTTTACGCTGCAAGCAAGCGGTCCCCCGTTGGGTCCGGTATTGGTAGGGACGGTCGCCTATGATCCGGTGACGAATGTTGCGACCCTTAACCGGACCTTCGATCTTGCGGGTAATACCTCCTATACCGCCACGATCACCACCGGGGCAAAAGATTTGGCCGGCAGTGCCCTGGCAGTTAAAAAAGTATGGACCTTTACGACAGGCGCAACGATATGTGCCGAGCCGGTAGCCCTCGGCGCGGGCCAACCGTTCGGAGGTTTCGGAGGCGGGGCCGGTGTTACCAACCAGGGGATTCTTACCATCGTAAATGGGGATCTCGGGACCACAGGTGTTTCGACTACGGTAACCGGATTTCAGGATTCGGTAGGCGACATCTATACGACAACGCCGTTCAATGACGGAATGGTGAACGGCAGGATCTACACGGATGCCCCGCCTCCGGGGGGCGCGGCTGTGGGCGGAAATGCGGTCACAAAGACAATTGCGGACGCTGCCGCTGCCGATGCGCTCATTGCGTTTAATAATCTCTCTCCCGGATCGCTGCCGGGAGGTGCGAGTATCGGCAACAATCTGGGCGGGCTCACGGTTGCCCCGGGCATCTACCTGGCACCGGGGGCCGGCAACTATCTCCTGACGGGATCGGATCTGACACTCGACGGTCAGGGCGATGCGAATGCGGTCTGGATCTTCCAGGCGCCGGCGTCACTCACTATCGGCGCCCCGGGAGACGTCCGCAGAATTACCCTGATCAACGGCGCCCAGGCCAAGAACGTCTTATGGTACGTGGGGAGCGCCGCGCGCATTGAAAATCAATGCCACATGGTGGGAACCATCATTGCCAGCGCCGGTGTTACGATCTCGACTTCCGGCGCACTGGGAACAACAACGCTGGACGGTTGAGCCTTGGGCCTGTACGCTTCGGTTACCATGGTGGACACCCTCATTAACGTGCCTGCGCCGTAAAGAATGCACTATGCGGTTCAAAAGGCGACCTTCCCCTGCTAAGCACGGGGGAAGGTCACAATATAGGAGTGAAGGTACAGTTATTATGAAAAAGGAGATTTCAGATGAAAAAAAATTTTTTAATGATCCCTGTTATAAAAACAGCAATGGTGTTGTTCGCCCTTACTTTGCTCCTGCCCTTGCCTGCCCACTCACAGATAAGAGCAGGAAGCTTTGAGGTGAGCCCGTTCGCGGGATACAATTTCTTCGAACGCGACCAGAATCTGGAAGACGATTTCATATTCGGCGGACGGTTTGGCTATAATTTTACCCGCAATCTCGGGATTGAAGTCGTTGGAGAACATATCAAAACAAGTGTCGATAACACCGCAATACCGTGGACCAAAGAAGGGCAGTTCACAAGTCCCATTGATGATGTGGTTCAAGTAAGCCGCTACGCGGCAGATTAATGATTTTCAACCATCATTGTTTGATCAAATAAGTCATGGTATCTTCATACCGGCTTGCAGGTCGGTATCTTCTACCCGACAAGGTTAAAAGAAGAAAGGAAGATACCATGAGCCATGTGATCAAACGTTTCAAGGAGGATCTCCAGTTAGCCGGTTATGCAAAAAGAAGTATTCAGTCGTATGTAAGTTCCGTATTGCGCTTGCAACGCTTTTACAACAAGCCGCTAGAAGATATCACCGAAGAGGAACTGCGTCAATATTGGCTTTGTTGCCAAAGTGAATTCGGCTGGAGCGCTGCATCGTTACGAATCAGTTACGCCGGAATCCAGCATTTTTTCACCAGGACGCTTGTCCGGTCCTGGAACATTTTCAATGAAATCAAGTGGAAGCGTGACCAGACGCTTCCCACTATCTTAAGCCTTCAGGAAGTGAGAAAGATCATTTATGCCCTTCCCACGTTACAGAGTCATACCTTTTACCTGACCTTATATTCCCTGGGACTTCGTCTCAGGGAAGCAACGACGCTGCAAGTCGGGGACATTCTCTCCGATCGGGGTCTGGTTCACATCCATGCGGGGAAAGGGGCACTGGATCGGACAGTCCCCTTACCGAAAATCACCCTCTTGGCTTTACGTGAGTACTATAAAAGCCACCGCAATCCAAAATGGATCTTTCCCGCCCTGGGTCACAACGGAGGCAAAGATGCTCAATTTGCAAATGCACATGTCAGCGACAGCGGCGTCCAAGGGGTTCTGCAACGCACATTGAAGCGTCTGGGGTTTAAAAAACATATTCATCCCCATGTCTTTCGCAATGCCTATGCAACGCACCTGCTGGAAGCCAATATCCCCATACGGCATGTCCAAAAAATATTGGGCCACAAAACGTTGCAAAGCACCATGGTGTATCTGCATGTGACCACTCAGGCCCAAACCGATTCCCATACTAGGGTCTCACAGGTGATGCAGGGGGTGTTGTCATGAGCGCTATTCAAAAAATCTTCCAGATATATGGGCCGCACTATCTGGCGCTGCATGGCGACCGAATGCCGCACATTCATAAAAAAGCCATGCAGGATATCACTGATTGCCGCAGTGGTTCTTTCGGAACGATTGTGTATGGCTGTCATGACTGTGGCGCCATACACTCCATTCCCTGTTGCTGCGGGAATCGCCACTGTCCGAACTGTCAGCATGATAAAAGGGATCAATGGCTTCACAAACAGATGGAACAGCTTTTGCCCACCCATTATTTCCTCTTAACCATAACGCTGCCGCAAGGCCTTCGGGAAGTTGCCAGATCCCATCAAAAGATCGTTTATGCGGCCATGTTCTCATGCGCTCATGCAGCGCTAAGGAAATTAGCGAAAGACAAGCGGTTTGTCGGCTCAACACGAATCGGTTATCTGGCCGTGCTCCATACCTGGGGAAACATGCTTCAGTATCACCCTCATCTCCATCTGGTTATTCCGGGCGGCGCAGTATCCGAAAAAGGAGATCAATGGGTATCCTCAAGACAAGATCTCTTTGTGCACACACAACCCCTGGCAATCATCTTTCGGGCCAAGTTCCGGGATGCAATGAAAAAGGCCAGACTCTTTGATACCATTCATCCCGACCTCTGGACGCAACAATGGGTTGTCGATAGTCAGGCCGTGGGAACGGGGCAAAACTCTCTGCGCTACCTTTCACGGTATGTCTTCCGCGTCGCCATCTCTAATAACCGCATTAAAAATATTGAAAACGGCGTCATTACATTTCGATATAAAGATCGTCGGAAGAAGACATGGAAAACCATGAAGCTTGATGCCGTGGAGTTTATCCGAAGATTTCTTCAGCATGTCCTGCCGAAAGGGCTTATGAAAATACGATACTACGGCTTTCTCAATTCAAACAGTTCCTTCTCAATCGAACAGCTGCGTGAACTCATTTCATTAATCCACGATGTCATCCGTGATCTCTTACCCAACACACCCGAACATAAAGGGGAAGGGATTAAATGTCCCTGCTGTGGACAGGCGTTAAGGTTTATTGCCTTTGTAAGTCCTATGCCCCGATGGGGTCCTTCGGGATAGAAAATATATCTGCAAGACAATGATTTTTTTCAGGCCACGAGAGATGATCTATACTAGGGAATGCTCTATAGCACCCGTCTGCCCAAAGGCAGGCTTTTAACCCTTTTAATCAGGATTTCTCATGACGATGAATCCCTTTACTTTCGATTGACCATGTTTTCAAAGATCTTCTTCCGGTCTTTTACCTGATTCAATCTTCAAAACCATCCCAGGATTATCGAACCTTTTCCCCTATAGCCCGCGGCTTCTTGAACCATGGATTAGTTCCGAGCGCTCGTTCCTCGACTCGGGACTAATCCTGTATTTGATATTACCTTTTATCATCTCGATCTTCTCTATCACTTTATGCCCGAGAAAAAATTTAACCCCTTCGTTGCTGCCGGTTATGGATTCGCCCACTATGATCCGAAGATAAACGACCATGACATGGCGTTTGTTAGTTTTGGCGTAGGCGCGAAATACTGGTTGACCGACAATTTCGGCTTAAGACTGGATCTCAGGGATAATATGGTTTTTGATGAGACCTTCCACAATCTTGTAGCTACCTTCGGAATCGTCTTTTCGTTCGGCGGCAAGGCAAAGCCAGCAAAGGCCCAGGGCATAAAGTATGAACCTAAATCTGGTGCCAAAGTTGAAGAAAAGGCAATAGTCCTTGTCCCCATGACCGAACCGAAGGTCGAAGAGATGGTAAAGACCATTGCGGATGAGTCGCCGGCTGAAAGAAAGATAGTTGTCCTTGCGTTTGAGGACGTACATTTTGATTTCGATAAGTCCACCCTTACAAAAGAAGCGCAGGCGAAACTGAAAAGGAGGATCCAGCTTCTGGAAGACAACCCAAAAGCCACAATCCGTATAGCCGGATATACCTCTGCTAAAGGCACTGAAGAATACAACCAGAAGTTGAGCGAAAGACGAGCAAAGGCTGTCTATGACTACCTCGCAAATGAAGGACTGAGTCCGGCAAAACAACTGACCAGAGTCGGATATGGCGAGAAGCGGCCGGCCATGTATGAGCCCATTCCGGAGAACATATACTCAAAGGAAGCAAAGGCGAACATGCGGGTTCTTTTTGAAATAATTGCACAATAGGCCCACACGCCCGGCGTGCGGAGACAAATGCCCCCGGCACGGGTTTATTCCGAGCAACAGAACAGAAAGTTTATCGTCTGATGCGCCGAGCGACCGGAGAAAAGCGGAGGTTCCCTTTCATGAACCTTTTCCGGAAGGCCGCAGTTTCATAACACGTGCCCGGCGTGAAACAGCGGGAAACGAAAAAGCAAGGGAGTAAGACAATGAAAAATCAATTGACTCGAGCGCCTCCGCTTATTGGGGCCGCGTGTTCATCCGCCACAGGCGGCGGCACGCGGCGATAGGCGCGGCCCCATTCATCCCGACCGTCTGCGGTCGGGATGAATGGGGGTACATCAAGACTGGCCATGCTGTTCCTTTTCGCCAAAAAAATTGATGCCGTCCGAATTATATGTTAGTGTAACAGCAGTTTGAGACCTTACCTCAACTCACATGGAATCACCAAATGAACAAGAACTTTCTGGATATTCACAACAGCATCCTTGGGTCGATTCGCGAACCCTTGATCCTTCTGGATTCGGACTTGAAAGTCGTAACGGCCAATACTTCTTTTTACCGGACATTTAATGTCAAGCCCGCCGAAACCGAGGGCGCGCTGATATACGATCTGGGCAACCGGCAATGGGACATCCCCGACTTAAGAAAACTGCTGGAAGATATCCTTCCTCAAAATACCGATTTTCACGATTTTGAGGTGGAACATGACTTTGAAACTATCGGCCGCAAAGTCATGCACCTGAATGCCCGGCGGATCTACGACCAAGGCAACCAAACCCGATTGATTCTATTGGCCATTGAGGATGTGACCGAGCGCGAATATTACAAAAAGCACCTTGAGGAGCTGGTTGAAAAACGAACGGCCGAAATCAAAACACTCAAGGAGCAGCTCGAAGCCGAGAGAGCCTATCTTCAGGAAGAAATCAAACTGGTCTACAACCACGAGAACATCGTCGGAAAGAGCGATGCCATCAATTATGTGTTTTTCAAGGTGGAACAAATCGCCGACACCGACAACAATGTGTTGATTCTCGGAGAAACCGGAACCGGCAAGGAATTGATTGCCCGTGCCGTCCATAGCACAAGCCTGCGCAAGCATCGCGCCCTGGTCAAAATAAATTGCGCCGCCCTGCCATCGAACCTGATTGAAAGCGAACTCTTCGGCCATGAGAAAGGCGCCTTCACAGGAGCGCAATCCAGGCGGCTGGGTCGCTTTGAAGTTGCCGACGGCGCAACCCTTTTTTTGGACGAAATCGGCGAATTGCCACTGGAACTGCAACCCAAGCTGCTCCGGGTGATAGAAGACGGAGAGTTCGAACGCCTGGGCAGTTCGGAAACCAGAAAAGTGGATGTGCGCATCATTGCCGCCACCAACCGCGATTTGCAAGCCGATGTCCAAAAAGGCGTTTTCCGGGAGGATTTGTGGTACCGGCTGAATATCTTTCCGATAACCATGCCGCCCCTGCGCGATCGTCTGGACGACATACCGTTGCTGGTCAATTTTTATATTAACCGGATTTCACGAAGACTGGGTAAAGACACCAAGACGGTTCCGGTGGGCGTGATGGACGCACTGCAACAGTACCATTGGCCCGGCAATGTGCGCGAACTGGAAAATGTACTCGAACGTGCGGTGATCAACTCCTCGGGCCCCAAGCTGCGGTTGGTGGATGAACTGAAAAAGCCGTACAAGAATCTCGCAAAATCCGTACAAACCCTGGAGAATGTCGAACGAGACTATATCAGGCAAGTGCTTGAACAGACCGACTGGAAAGTAAGCGGTAAAAACAGTGCGGCTGAAATCCTGGGCCTCGACCGCAGCACCTTGCGCGCCCGCATGCGCAAACTCAATATCCACAAACCGTAAATCTCATTCCGATTTCAAGCCGCGTGTATCTTCACTGCCTCCAGCGCGTAGAAAAACGCAAAAAGGGCCATATATGACCACTGGGTGCATATGACCTTTTTAATGGGTCGCCAATGGGTTCCTCGTACGTTTCGTTCTGCCGATTAATCCTGAAAAAACAGACCAATGAAGCCATGATGACGAGCGTTAAAAAACTGGCATGAAGATTGAAGTAAAATTTCTGAATAACGGCTGGATGAGTCGTATTGGCAAATCGTCACCACTGATACAGATGAAAATGATAAACCTGGAAACCATTAACGGGGGCCTTCACCAATTGCGTGCGCGCCTCCGTGGAAAGAGTCCCGCGCGCATACCCACCGGCGACGAGCCGCCCCTCCGAGCGGAGTTGTTCAGCGCCTCCCGGATGGAGCACCACGGCAAGGCCCTTGCCGAAGCCCACACTTTGAGCTCAGGCCATACGCGCGAACAACTGCTGACGCGGCTCAGTGAGAATGAAGGCGTCCTCCATGAAGTTCGCGACCTGCTCCAAGAGGCCGTTAAAGGGAACCGGAGGATTACACCTGCAGGAGAATGGCTCCTTGATAACTTCTATCTCGTGGAAGAACAAATTCTCACTGCCAAGAGACACCTGCCAAAGGGATACAGCAGGGGGCTGCCCCGCTTGAAAAAGAATCCCTCAAAAGGGATTCCACGTGTGTACGACATTGCATTGGAGACGATCTCTCACGGCGATGGCTGGGTGGATACTGAGAGTCTCACCAATTTCGTCGCAGCCTATCAGACAGTCACCGTGCTGCAACTGGGTGAATTATGGGCTATCCCCATCATGCTGCGCCTGGCACTGATCGAGAATCTCCGGCGCATTGCAACGCGGATTGCTGCCCGCAGGATCGACCGTAACCATGCCGATTATTGGGGGGACCGGATTACTGAGACCGCCGGGAAAAACCCGAAGGATTTAATTCTGGTCATCGCCGACATGGCACGCTCAAAGCCTCCCATGGTCAGTTCCTTTGTTGCAGAGCTTACGCGCCGTCTGAAGGGCCGAGGTTCTGCTCTCGCATTACCGCTCACCTGGATTGAGCAGCAACTGTCCGAGTCAAGCCTGACGATTGAACAATTAGTGCAGTCGGAAAACCAGCAACAGGCGGCGGATCAGCTTTCCATAAGCAACAGCATCGGCAGCCTCCGTTTCCTGGGCGCCATGGACTGGCGTAAATTCGTCGAAACCATGAGTGCTGTCGAAAAAACTCTCTGCGAGGACCCCAGTGATGTGTACGGTAAAATGGATTTTGCGACTCGTGATCAATACCGTCACGTCGTGGAGAAGATAGCGAAGAGCAGCCGATTATCCGAAGACGAAGTGGCACGCGAGGCGATCCGCCTTGCCGGGGAGAGCGCAGGCAGCATGGATGACGACGATAATCGGGCAAAACATGTCGGCTTCTACCTTCTGGACAAGGGGCTGATTCAGCTCGAAGGGCTTGCCGGCGTGCATGTATCTTCCACAGAGAGGGTCCAAAGGGCAATTCACCGATTTCCTCTGTCCTTCTATCTTGGCACGATCTGTATGATGACGGTAATCTTTACCGGGTGGTTGCTTGCAGAGGCCCATTCCAGTGGGTTGCACGGCCCCTGGCTGTGGCTTATCGGCATACTCTCGCTTCTCTGTGTAAGCCAGCTATCGATAGCTCTGACGAACTGGCTTACAACGCGACTTGTGACACCCCGCCCCCTCCCCAGAATGGACTTTTCCAAAGGGATTCCTCCGGAATCGCTTACTCTGGTCGTGGTTCCTACTATGCTCAGCGACACTGAAAACATCGAGCATTTGATGGATGCGCTGGAGATCAGGTTTCTCGCAAATAGAGACGAAAACCTTCGTTTTGCCCTGATCACTGATTTTCGGGACGCCGGCGAGGAAACACTGCCCGATGATGCACTGCTGTTGTTGACGGCCCGGCGAAGAATCGAAGCGCTTAATGAAAAATACAGAACTTCAAAAAACGACCCCTTTTTCCTTTTCCATCGTCCACGCCGCTTCAATCTCCTGGACCATGTCTGGATGGGTTATGAACGTAAGCGGGGAAAGCTTGCGGCGCTGAATTCTTTTCTCCGTGGGGACGGAAGAGAGTCCTTCTCACTCATAGTCGGCAATACGGAAGCATTAGAGAAGGTGAAATACGTCATTACTCTTGACACTGATACACAGCTCCCCCGTGATGCGGCATGGCAGCTTGTGGGAGCCATGGCACACCCGCTGAATTGTCCGCACTATGATGGAAAAAAGGGTCGTGTCTCGTCAGGGTACGGCATCCTTCAGCCCCGCGTGGCCGTCAGTTTGCCGGGGACGAACAAGTCACGATATGCCCGCATGTGGGGAAGTGATGCAGGCATAGATCCCTATACCCGTGTTATCTCGGATGTATACCAGGACCTCTTCGGAGAAGGTTCTTTTATCGGCAAGGGCATCTATGAGATTGATGCGTTCGAGCGAGCCCTCAAGGGACGCTTCCCTGAGAACCGGATCTTAAGTCACGACCTCATCGAAGGGTGCTATGCACGGTCAGGTTTTTTGAGCGATGTGCAGCTATATGAGGAGTACCCCTCTCGCTACAGCGCAGACGTAAGCCGACGGCACCGCTGGATTCGCGGGGACTGGCAGATTCTCAGATGGGTGCTTCCGTGGGTCCCCGGCCTGGATGCACGATTTCAGAAGAATTCCCTCTCACCGCTTTCCCGGTGGAAGCTTTTCGACAACCTGCGGCGCAGCCTCTCGCCTTTGGCGTTGACCCTGCTGCTCTTTCTGGGTTGGACGGTTTTGCCCACACCCTGGTTCTGGACCCTGTCGGTGATGGGGGTCCTCCTGATCCCTTCCCTGATTATCTCATTCCTGGATCTTTTTCAGAAGCCGGGCAATGTCCTTCCCAGTCAGCATGTGCGTGCCGCTTTGCGGGGGAGCGGCAGGAGCCTTGGCCAGAGTGTATTTACCCTCATCTGTCTCCCCTATGAGGCATTTTTCAGCTCCGACGCAATTCTCCGTACCCTCTGGCGAATGCTCGTCGGGAACAAGCGGCTTCTCGAATGGAACCCGTCGGGCGACTCCGATCGCTCAAGGCGTAAAGGTCTGGCCGGTACCTGCCGGACCATGTGGATATCCCCGGTCATTGCCGTTGCAACGGCGACAGATCTGGCACTTTCAAGGCCTGAGACTTTGGCTGTTGCACTGCCGGTTCTCTGCCTCTGGATTATCTCCCCATTAATAGCGTGGTGGATCAGCGAACCGCTTACGAGTCGCGAAGCCAGGCTCAGCTCAGACCAGATCACCTTTCTAAGAAAGATTTCCCGAAAGACCTGGAGTTTCTTCGAGGCTTTCGTCGGTCCTGAGGATCACTGGCTGCCGCCCGATAATTTTCAGGAACATCCCCTTGCCAAAATTGGGCATCGTACGTCGCCGACCAACATGGGGCTTGCACTCCTTGCCAATTTATCAGCCTGGGATTTCGGCTACATTTCAGCAGGACAACTTCTCGATCGTACGGCGAGCGCCTTCCGTTCGATGGCCGCCATGGAGCGCCACAAGGGACACTTCTATAACTGGTATGATACGGAATCTCTGAAACCGCTGCTGCCCATGTATGTTTCGACGGTGGACAGCGGAAATCTTGCGGCACATCTGTTGACATTGCGGGCAGGGCTCACCTCACTCCCCGACGAGAAAATAATGGGGTCCAAGGTATTTGACGGCCTCCTCGATACGCTGAGGGTTCTCATGGACGTTGCCGGAGAAACTGCCCCAGTCCGGCTCATTCAATTGCAGGACGATTTGGCGTCTTTGTGTGTTTCCCAGCCGGCCACGCTCGAGGTTGCACAGGCGAGCCTGAGCAACCTCGCCACGTCTGCCCTGGAAATGGTTCAGGGATTTTATGTTGTTGACGCCGATCCCGAAAGCCAGGCCGCATGGTGGGCGCGGGCCTTTGTCGGCCAGTGCCGGGCCGCCCTCGATGAGTTGACCTTTCTGGCGCCCTGGACCGTGTGTCCGTTTTCTCGCAAGGCGCAGGACAACATCCCGATTCTAGGAGAAATGCCGACGCTGCGCACATTAGCCGATATTGACAATGAGTTCTTGACTGAAGCGGCAGAGCCGCGCGACGGGTCGCCGGAGGAGCAAAGGCAGCTCGACGAGTTCCGCGGGGCCATTACAGAGGCACGCATCCGTGCCAGGGCGAGAATCGGAGTTATTGAAGACCTTGTATCGCAATCCGGTGAACTTGCCCGTAGCGAGTATGACTTCCTCTATGACGAGACCCGCCATCTATTGGCTATCGGCTACAGTGTCAGCGAAAACCGACGGGACGCGAGTTACTATGATTTGCTGGCATCTGAGGCGAGACTCTCCAGTTTTGTCGCCATTGCTCAGGGACAATTGCCGCAGGAAAGCTGGTTTGCCTTGGGACGACTCCTTACGTCCATCGCCGGAGAGCCGATTCTCCTTTCCTGGAGCGGCTCCATGTTCGAATACCTCATGCCTCTCCTCGTCATGCCCACCTATGAGCATACGCTGCTCGACGAGACCTATAAGGCGGCGGTGGCGCGACAGATCGAATATGGAAAAAAGCGGGGTGTGCCCTGGGGCGTTTCGGAATCAGGGCATAACACGATTGACGGCCACCTCAATTACCAGTACGGCCCCTTCGGCGTGCCCGGCCTGGGACTTAAACGGGGGCTCGCCGGGGATCTGGTTGTAGCCCCCTATGCCTCGACGCTGGCGCTCATGGTGGCGCCTGAAGAGGCCTGTCTAAATCTCGAGGAACTTTCCGCTCAGGGCTTTGAGGGGAAATATGGGTTTTATGAAGCCATTGATTACACCCCTTCACATCTGCCCCGCGGTCAATCAAGTGCGGTGGTTCGTTCATTCATGGCCCATCATCAAGGCATGAGCCTCCTCGCTCTGGCTTCTTTGCTCCTCAACCGCCCCATGCAGCGGCGCTTCGAGTCTGACCCCTCGTTTCAGGCAATTATGCTTTTGCTTCAGGAGCGGGTGCCAAAGGCCACGGCCTTCTATTCGCACACGACCGATCTTGCCGATGTTCATACAGTCTTAAATGCCTTAGAAGAGATGCCGATACGCGTCTATGCAAGGCCCGACACACCCATGCCGGAAGTACAGTTGTTATCGAACGGCAGATACCACGTGATGATCACACATGCAGGCGGCGGTTACTCCCACTGGAAAGAATTGGCGGTGACGCGGTGGCGGGAAGACAGCACATGCGATAACTGGGGCACATTCTGTTATATCCGAGACCCCGCAACAGGTGCTTTCTGGTCAACGGCATACCAACCCACACTCAAGGCTTCGATGCAGTACGAGGCAATTTTCTCTGAAGGACGGGCAGAGTTTCGCCGCCGGGATCAGGACTTCGACACCCATACAGAAATTGCGGTTTCATCTGAGGATGACATCGAACTGCGCCGAATTACTATCACCAACCAGGCGCAGACGAGTAGAACGATCGAGCTGACGAGTTACGTCGAAGTTGTTCTTGCACCGCTCGCTCAAGAGGTTCTGCACCCGGCCTTCAGCAATCTCTTTGTCCAGACCGAGATCATCAGCGAGCGCAGTGCAATACTCTGCACACGACGCCCCCGCTCCCTTGAAGAACAAGCACCATGGATGCTTCATCTCATGGCTGTACACGGGGCCAAGATCGGTGAGGTAACCTACGAGACTGACCGGATGCGGTTCATCGGCAGAGGGAACACTATTGCCGATCCGGAAGCGATGAACGGTTCAACTAGGCTCTCGGGCAGTGAGGGCTCGGTGCTCGATCCGATTGCAGCGATCCGATATCACATAACCCTCGATCCTGAAAAATCGGCAACCATCATTGTCGTCACCGGTATCACCGAAACCCGCGATGCCTGCATGGACCTTGTCGGAAAATACCAGGACCGGCATATCGCCGAGCGTGTCTTTGATCTGGCGTGGACACATAGCCAGGTGCTGCTGCAGCAGATCAATGCCACGGAAGCCGATGCCCAGCTTTATGGACGTCTTGCCGCCTCCATCATATACGCGAATTCGTCGCTGCGTGCCGGTCCGGGGACCCTCAGCAAGAACCGTCGCGGTCAATCCGGCCTCTGGGGCTACTCGATTTCAGGCGATCTCCCTATCGTGCTGCTGCAGATTGAAGATCCGGCCAACATCAACCTGGTGCGGCAACTCGTTCAGGCTCACGCGTACTGGCGTCTCAAAGGACTGGCGGTTGACCTGGTAATCTGGAACGAAGACCACGCCGGGTACCGTCAACTTCTGCACGATCAGATCATGGGGCTCATCGCGGCAGGTACGGAAGCCAACGTGACCGATCGCCCGGGAGGAATTTTCGTAAGAACTTCCGACCAGATATCGAAGGAGGACCGCGTCATGTTCCAGGCGGTTGCTCGCGTCATCATCACGGACCGAAGGGGAACGCTCGCTGATCAATTTAAGCAGCAGGGCCTTACGGAAGGAATGGTGCCGGCCCCTGTGCCACCCAGGACCACACGAGGCGATGTCCCGGCAATAGCGGCACAGCCTCGCAAGGATCTGATATTTGGGAACGGCTTGGGAGGATTCACTCCTGATGGCCGGGAGTACGTCATTTCAACCGCCCGAGGGCAGGTGACGCCGGCGCCATGGGTGAATGTGATTGCAAACCGGTTTTTCGGAACCGTTGTCTCAGAGAGCGGTTGTGCCTATACCTGGAGCGAAAATGCCCACGAGTTTCGCCTCACTCCCTGGCACAACGACCCTGTCAGCGACTCGCGCGGGGAAGCATTATATATTCGCGATGAAGAGCGCGGCCACTACTGGTCTCCCATGCCGCTGCCAAGCCGCGGACCCACACCCTACGTCACCCGTCACGGATTCGGCTACAGCGTCTTCGAACACACCGAGCGCGGTATCAGTACAGAGGTGTGGGTATACGTGGCCTTGGACGCTGCCGTCAAGTTTACGGTGCTGAAAGTCCGTAATCAGTCAGGCCGGTCACGACAACTCTCTGCCACGGGATATGCGGAATGGGTGCTGGGAGATTTGAGGCCCAAATCGGCCATGCACGTCATTACCGAGATTAACCCTCGAAGCGGTGCCCTCTTTGCACGTAATCCTTACCACGCTGAGTTCGGCAACCGAACGGCCTTTTTTAATGTGGACGACGCAACCCGGACGATAACCGGCGACCGGACGGAATTCCTCGGGCGCAACGGAACGTTGGCCAATCCCGCTGCCATGGCGAGGTCAAAGCTTTCCGGCAAGGTGGGGGCCGCGTTGGATCCATGCGGAGCACTACAGGTGGCCTTTGAGCTGGCGGAAGGGGAAGAGCGCGAGATCGTCTTCACCTTGGGTGCAGGCCGGGATGCAGATGACGCCGTCAACCTGGCATACCGCTTCCGGGGGCCTGCTGCGGCCCGCGAAGCGCTTGAGGCAGTATGGGAGTATTGGAATCACACCCTCGGCGCAGTCCAGGTGGCAACGCCGGATCAGTCAATTAATGTCCTGGCCAATGGCTGGCTTTTATATCAAACTCTGGCGTGCCGTCTTTGGGGGCGAAGCGGTTACTACCAGTCAGGAGGCGCCTTCGGCTTCCGTGACCAGTTGCAGGATGTGATGGCCCTCATCCATACCGAACCGCGCCTGGTACGGGAGCATCTCCTCCTCAGTGCATCCCGCCAGTTCCCTGAAGGAGATGTCCAGCATTGGTGGCATCCACCTTCGGGCCGGGGCGTGCGCACCCATTGCTCGGATGATTTTCTCTGGCTGCCTTTGGCGACATACCGCTACGTTCTGATCAGCGGAGATAAAGGGGTGCTGGACGAACCCGTCCACTTCATTAAGGGACGTCCGGTCAACGCAGATGAGGACTCCTATTACGATCTGCCGGGCAGCTCTGAAGAAACGGCAAGTCTCTACGATCACTGTGTCCGGGCTATCCTGAGGGGCCTCAGATTTGGCGAACATGGCCTGCCGCTCATCGGTTCCGGGGACTGGAACGACGGCATGAACATGGTGGGTAAAGACGGCAAAGGCGAAAGTGTCTGGCTCGCATTTTTTCTCTATGAAGTGCTCATGAGATTCATTGAGATCGCACGTATGCATGGAGATCCGTCCTTCGCCGAGCGATGTGAGAAAGAAGCAGGCAACCTGAGGCGGAACATCGAGAAAAATGGCTGGGATGGTGAATGGTACCTCCGGGCCTTCTTCGATGACGGCACGCCCCTCGGTTCAGCGGTCAATCCTGAATGCCGTGTCGATTCTATTGCGCAAAGCTGGTCTGTTCTGTCGGGGGCGGGGAGTCTTACGCGCTCACAACGGGCAATGGACGCAGTGGATAGGCACCTCGTGCGGAGGGACTACAAGTTGATCCAGCTTCTTGACCCGCCCTTCGACAAGTCGGATTTAGATCCCGGTTATATTAAGGGGTACGTTCCCGGGGTTCGGGAAAACGGCGGGCAGTACACCCATGGGGCCATCTGGGCCGCCATGGCTTTTGCTGCCATGGGTGACAGCAGACGGTCATGGGAACTCCTCACCATGATAAACCCTGTGAATCATGGGGGATCAGCTAAAGGTATGGGAACGTACAAAGTCGAGCCCTACGTTGTTGCGGCTGACGTCTATGCAGTCCCGCCCCACATGGGTCGTGGCGGATGGACGTGGTACACGGGAGCAGCCGGGTGGATGTACCGGCTGATCGTGGAATCACTTCTGGGGCTGAAGCTCGAAGTAGATACACTGCATATCGAACCCTGTCTCCCTGCCGATTGGGAGGGCTACACAATGCACTACCGATACCGAGAAACCATCTACCATATAAAGATTGTGCAGGGACAGGTGGGCAAAGATGAGAGGAGTATGACCCTCGACGGGGTTGTGCAAAGGGAGCATACGATTCCTCTGGTGGATGATCATAGCGAACATTTCGTAGAGGTGATCGTGGCGCCAATTCGGCTTAGTCCAGTGTAGTTTTGCTGTCATCGTCCTGAAATCCAGCAAAACTTAAACTTTATCCTGTAATGTTCTATAGTAGGTATCGGAATAAAATGCGGAACACTGAAGGGGGGAACGGATAAATGACGATTTCAGAATGGCTGGATGATAAGGAAGCGGAAGGCATTGATGTTTCACACATTGTCGTGCCCGATGAGCTGACAAGCGAGGAAGATCCTGCAGAAACAATTTTTTTCAAGCAGATTCGAACATGCAGCATTATCTGCACCGGCCAACACCCGTTTGCTACTGTCGAGAGATTCGGCGATTGGTATTATTGTCGAGGGCAGAAAAAAGAGACAGGTCCGCACACGACACAACCACAATGGTGGATGTATACTAAAGACAGAGATCTCGCTGTTAAAACTGCAAAATCTAATATAGAATGATTAGTCAAGAGACATGCCAAAACCATAGTCGCATTGCAGGCGACGGCAAGATTGAATTCCGTCGGGATTGAATCGGTAATGGATATCAACGGTGACGGCCATGTCGATATCGCCGAAGTTATTCATGCGCTTCCGGTCGCGGCTGAGTTACGTCAATGAAAGGAGCATGCTCATGAAAATTTCAACCATCGAACTTTATCACGTACAGGTTCCATTAAAACAGACGTTCTGGCCCACCTGGATTCCCGGCTATCCTCAGACCCACAACGGTTTCACACTCATCAAGCTGGTTACTGATGACGGGATTGAAGGCTATTCGGCGGGCACCGCACTCGGTTTCGAGAGGGAGGGGCTGGGCGATCTGATCGGCGGGTACCTTCTGGGAGCGGATCCGACGGATATCGAGTCCGTTCAGAATCTGCTCAGACAGGCCGGCATCCTGGGATGGCGCAATTTCTGGATCGAACCCGCCTGCTGGGACATCATTGGCAAGAGCAAGGGCAAGCCCGTGTACGAACTCCTGGGCGGTGAAGCCAAGACCATCGAGGTGTACTGCTCCACCGGGGAGATGCACGAGCCGGAAAAACGAGTGGAGGAACTGTTGGCAATGAAGGAGCGCGGATTCCGCACGGCGAAGCTGCGGGTGAAAAATCGGGCCCTTGCCGATGACATTCGTCATATCGAGGTGATCAAAAAGGGGATGGGGGACGCGCTCACTCTGGGGATGGACGCAAATCAGGGATGGCTGGTGACCATTGTCGATAAAATCCCCCCATGGGATCTCAATCGTGCCAGTGAGTTTGCCCGGGTCTGCGCCGCAAACAATATCGCCTGGCTTGAGGAACCGCTGGATTCGCGTGACTACGACGGCAACGCCGCGTTGAAAAAACTTTCGCAGGTCAAGATCTCCGGCGCCGAGCTCAACTACGGGTGGGACGAAATAAAGATCATGCTGGAGAAGGACTGCTTCCACATTTATCAACCGGATGCAACCTTTGCCGGGGGGATCGCGCAGGTGAAGAAGGTGATTGACGCCTGTCACGCCTACGGCCGGGAATACTCACCCCACACGTGGACCAACGGCATCGGGTTTTACATCAACTGGAACATGGTACTGGCCGACCGGGGCAATCAGCTTCCACTGGAGTACCCTCTGGAGGAGCCGTCCTGGGTGCCCGAACAGCGAGAGGGGATCATCGACCCGATTCTTCCGGATAAAAACGCAATGCTCGCGCCGTTCACCAGACCCGGCCTGGGATTTGAAATCAACAAGAAGCTGCTTCGCAAATACGGAAAGAGGTTCTTCAAACTCAATGAAACGCGGCAGAAGATCAAAGTGATACGACAAAAAGGGCTCAAGTCCGCCCTGGAACTGAAGAAAAGAAAGGAATCACAGTAGGGGCAGTCGCCGATGATGCTGCGAGTGAAAAAATGAAGGGTTTCCTCTGGACATTTCGTTCAACGGTGTTTCACATTTCATCGAATGGGGGTGTGCAACGCTCCCGAGTTTGCGTCCGTCCCCGTTCCGGTTTAATCAAATATCATCAATAATAACGAGCATATAAAAAATATTATGAACGGATGCCCGCTTTGGCACGGTTCTTCCTATATCATAAGGCAAAGACAAACGAACACACCAAAAGGAGGAAAAGGATATGAAACGGACACTTCAGACACTGATCATGGCGGTCTTCGTGGTTCTGATTACGGCATCCTTCAGCTTTGCCGAGTATGTGGCATCGACGGCGGGGAACTTCCCCTACTTCCAGCTGGGCTGCCTGGTGGTGGGCGGTCTGATCATCACCTCGCTGAAGCATAAATACTCCAAGATCTACATGAGCGAAGCCGTCGGTTCCTTCGCGCTCTACGCGGTGCTGGTGGCGCTCTTCACGGCCCCGGTGGTGGATGCGCTGAAGGCCCTGGTCAGCTAGAGAGAAAGTCTGGATGAGACGGGGAAAATACTAGACCCTGCCGGCGGCGCCGGCTTCACCTACAAGGTACATCAAGACAATAGTCCCTCCTTTGTTCCGAAGGAGGGACTCTTTATTTGCCGCTTTAGACGGTGCAGGGGAAGACGGTCCCGTTTTCTTTGCCTGTACAATAAAAGTATTGACTTTTTATACTACATTCGTATATAGGCCCCATATGCGGTGATTTACAAGGTTAATTGCTCCGCTTAATAAATGTGCTAAAGGCCGGCGGCATTTTGATAATGAGCCCGTTGCCTTTTGGCGCGGGCTTTTTTTTGCGCAAAACGGGAACGCAAGATTGATGTTACACACACTACCAGCAAAGGAAAAATGACATGAGCAAATTAGCGACACGCCACATTTACTCCTCGGAATCTGTTTCTGAGGGACACCCCGATAAAGTATGCGATCAGATCTCTGACGCAATTCTGGATGAATGTCTGGCCCAGGATCCCAGGGCGCACGTTGGTTGCGAGACCGCTGTCGGCCCAAACCTTGTCGTCAATCTCGGCGAAATATCCTGTAATAACTGGGATAAAATAAATGCACAGGAAATCGCGCGTGAAGTTGTAAAGGACATCGGATATGACGATCCCTCTGAAGGGTTCAGCTACGACACGTTTAACTATATCAGTGCCATTCATGGACAGTCCCGGGATATTAAGATGGGCGTGGATCGTGAATATTTCGAGAGCCAGGGAGCAGGCGATCAGGGGATGATGTTCGGCTATGCATCCTGTGCAACTCCTCATATGATGCCTGCCCCAATCATGTTTTCCCATAGCTTGCTGGAAGAACTCACCCGTCTCCGCAAAGAGAAGGTGATTGAATATCTCCGGCCCGATTCCAAAGCGCAGGTGAGTGTGCTCCATGAGAATGGAAAGGCGATAGAAATTACCACAGTGGTGATTTCACATCAAACCCGCGACGTACCGATGGAGCGAATTCGCAAAGATCTGACGGCGGTTGCCCATGAAGTGCTCGACAAAACCGGATTATTGACTCAACGAACCGAGTTTCTCATCAACCCGACCGGCAGATTTGTAATCGGCGGACCATGCGGAGATTCCGGCGTTACCGGGCGCAAGATAATCGCTGATTCCTATGGCGGCGTCGGATCACATGGCGGCGGCGCATTTTCAGGCAAAGACCCGTCGAAAGTAGACCGTTCAGCTGCCTATTATGCCCGCTATGTCGCCAAAAACATCGTTGCCGCAGGACTTGCCGACAAATGCGAAATCCAGGTTGCCTATGCAATAGGCATCGCCAAACCACTCAGTATCAACATCAGTACTTATGGAACAGCGAAGATCGATGAGGAAAGAATTGCCCGCATCTTGATGGAAGACAAGATATTTGACTTCCGTCCCGCGATGATGATCAAGGATTTAGGGCTTACGACGCCGCAAGGCTGGAGCTATCGCAAAAGCTGCAATTACGGCCACTTTGGCCGAGACGGCTTCCCCTGGGAAAAGACAGACCGGGTGGAAGCGCTCCGGCACGCGGCCGGACTGATTGCCGGCTGATAAAAGAAGACAGGAGCATCGTGAAAAAGTACCCCGGGACAGTATGATTGATTGACGATATCACGGGGAATGCGGAAGAATAAGCATCGTAACTAGGGATGCACATTGCGCGGGATGTTGTTCCCGGGCTGAAGGGAAAGCCAGAATTACGTATGCTGTCCCCGGAATTAAGACTATGGCGTGCAGGATTCAGGTAATAAGTTAACAGTGTTCAGCGTCAGCTGAAGTAGGTGATTTCAAAGACTTCGACAGAAACGTTGTTCCGGCCGCCCTGTGAATGACGGCCGATGACGTTGTAACTCAGTCTCTCACGGCGCTGGAAGGAAATAAACGTGTTGTTTTAATTCCGGGCTGGAAAAATTGTCTTTCCACCTGACTCATCCGGCACAGCGCTTTGCTCCGATCGATCATGCTAAAGAACGTGGAAGCGCGGAACCGGAAACAAGCTCAAAAATGGAAATGAAGAAAAAAAGAGTCTTCTCCAATGTCGCTCTGATCGGGCTGGTCAGCCTGTTTGTGGATATGAGCACCGAAATGGTCTATCCGCTGGTGCCTCTGTTTCTAACGGCCACGCTGGGCGCAACGCCTCTGATCATCGGCATCATCGAAGGGATTGCCGAGAGCATTGCTTCTGTGTTGAGGGTATTGAGCGGATACATCGGCGATGTCCGCCGGAATAAAAAAAGACTTGCCTTTGCCGGATACGCGGCATCGGTGATTTACAAAATCATGCTGATTTTCTCAATATCCTGGCCAGGTGTTCTTGCGGCAAGAGTCATTGACCGGGTGGGCAAGGGTATCCGGACAGCTCCGCGCGACGCGCTGGTTGCCGAGTCGTGCAGTGAAAGCAATCTGGGTGGATCTTTCGGTCTGCACAAGATGCTGGATATGTTGGGCTCCTCGCTGGGTGTGGTGCTTGCGTTTGTTTTTGTCGCCATCGGCTTCAGTTTTCAGAAGGCATTCTTGTTTGCCATTATCCCGGCGGTTATCGGGCTGGCAATTATCCCAGCCATCCGGGAAGACAAAACCCCAAACATGGTCTGCGAAAAACTCACCTTCCTGGATCTGAAGCTCCACGGCAGACTGAAATTTTATCTTGCCGTCATTTTCCTTTTTTGCCTCGGGAATTCGTCCAACGCCTTTCTGCTTCTGAAGGCGCAGGAAAGCGGCTTTTCGGCAGCCCAGGTCATCCTGCTATACCTGGTTTTTAACCTGTCGTCGTCCGCGCTCGCCGTCCCGGCAGGCAGGCTGTCCGACCGGTTTGGAAGAAGCAGCATCCTGGTACCGGGCTATCTGATTTATGGGCTTGTCTATCTGGGATTTGCTTTCCTGAGCGCGAAGGCGGGCATCGCTTTTCTGTTTGCAGCGTACGGCGCTTACAATGCTTTCATCAGTGCAGCGGAACGCGCGTTCATCGCCGAAAATGCGCCCTCCAGGATGAAAGGGACGGTACTCGGGATTTACGGCATGCTCCAGGGCATCGGCCTGCTTTTATCGTCGATCATTGCCGGTCTGCTGTGGACGAAGATCAATTCCGCCGCACCTTTTGTTTTTGGAGGCACGATCGGTATCGCGTCCGCTCTTCTCATCACCATGATACTGGGGCAAAACAGAATATTCCCGGATAAAAGCAGCCAGAACGGGCTTTGATCAGAGCCGGAACGGATCATTTGCCAAAGGGGACATCCATGATACATAATTCTGTAAGCTATTGGCGGAAGGAACTTATATGCCTAGAATGTCAAGAATTGTTGCTGTAGATCATCCACATCATATTACCCAGCGTGGTGTTCGATCTTTGGATATTTTTCATAGCGACCATGATCGGGGCCGGTATTTAAGGTTTATAAAAGAGGAGCACCTGAGGTTTGAGGTGGACGTTCTTGCCTGGTGTCTGATGACCAATCACGTTCATTTCATAGCGGTGCCGCGCAGGGAAACTTCTCTTGCCAGGGGATTCGGTGAAGCCCACAAGCGGTATACTCGTATGAAGAATTTTGGCGATAATGTTAAGGGATATTTATTCCAGGGGCGTTTTGCTTCCTGTGTGCTTGATGAGCGTCATTTGCTGGCTGCGGTGCGTTATGTCGAGAATAATCCCGTCGCTGCAGGTATGGTTGTGCATGCGTGGGAGTATGCGTGGTCTAGTGCCGCATACCACGTTGGCGATACTACGCACGATGTTCTCGTAAAATGCCGGGATTTATATGGACTGGTAGAGGATTGGCGACAATATTTGGATGAGCGTATTGATGGAAATGATGACATAGATATAGTGAGAAAATCTACAAGAACAGGACGTCCGGCAGGTGATTTAGATTTTGTGAAGAAAATAGAGAAACTGACAGGACGCATACTGCAACGGCAAAAACCCGGGCCGAAGAGAAAAGAAAAATAGAATTAAGTGTTGTGTCCCCTTAATATACGCGTCGGTAGTGGCTACATGGTGGCGACATGAAGCCCATATCAAAAAGGCCTTACATCGAACAGTGACGTAAGGCCTTGATTTTATGGTGCCCCCGGTGTGATTCGAACACACGGCACACGGATTAGGAATCCGTTGCTCTATCCTACTGAGCTACGGGGGCATTTATGGTGAGGAATGGTGCTGTCTATCATTATTTGTAGGTGCTGTCAATATTGACTTTCCCGCTTTCCTCAGATCCATATTTTCTTACCTCATCTCGACTTCTCGACAGGCATGGTTGTCTCTGCGGCCCTCGCTGTGTTTCAGGAGCGGTGTCATTTAAAGGTGATTCTCGATAATCCGTGCTTCGCAAAAGTCGCAGAGCTGAAGGTGTTTGGCGGTGGCGCCTTCCAGGGCCGCTTCCGGAATGAGGCCGATCAGTTCAGATTCGAGAATGTCGATGCCTGCGGCGGCTGCTTTTGCCTTTACAGTATCAAAGACCGTGCAGAGTGAGGTTTCTTCGTAATCAATCAGGTTCATGGAAACCTGGACTATGCCGCGGCTTTGTAACCGAAGTCCCAATGCCTGTACGTGCGGAAGCCCGCCGTCTGACTGGCGGATCGCTCGGGCTATGTCCTGTGCGATGCGGAGATCGTTGCAGTTGAGGTTGATGTTGAAGGCGATCAGAGGCTTGCGGGCGCCTACTGCAGTGGCGCCGCATTTTGTATTAAATCGTGCCGGCCCCGCATCGGGACGCCATGCGGGATCGGCGATTTTTTCCTCGAGTTTTTCGTATTGTCCCTTTCTGACGGCAGAGAGTATCCTTCGTTCAGGAGAGAGTGCCGCCGCTCCGTAAAAATAGACGGGCACGCTGTTTCGTTCGGCAAAAGCCGTACCGAAACTGTGCGCTGCTTTCACGGCATCATCCATTGTCGCACCACGCAAGGGCACGAAGGGCACTACGTCAACGGCGCCGATGCGAGGGTGAATGCCGGTGTGGACGCCCATGTCGATCAGCTCCAAGGCCCTGTCGCAGGCCGCTGCCGCTCCTGCCTCCACCGCTTCGGGAGAGCCGATGAATGTGAGAACGCTTCTATGGTGATCGCAGTCCATGCTGTAATCGAGAATTTTGACCCCCGGCACGGTTGCACAGGCCTCGACTATGGCTTCCACCACCTGCCTGTTTTTCCCCTCGCTGAAATTCGGTATACATTCAATGGTTTTCATGTGTGTTATGCCTGGTGGATTATTCGTTCCGGCAGTTCAATGCAGGTGAGATTTCCTCCATAGACCGCACCCGTGTCGATTCCGATCTTGTCGGGCTCCAGAATGGGTACGTCTCGCGGCGTATGGCCGAAGACGACGGTTTTCCCGAAATTCCAGTCCGACAGTATGAATTCGTGACGTATCCACAGCATATCATGGGCGCTTTGTTCCCCTATAGGAATTTTCGGTCTGAGACCGGCATGCACGAAAATAAAATCCTCCGTTTCGTAATAGGGGAGAAGGGTGGTAAAAAATTCCATGTGGTGAGAGGGAATGTCAATTGTTCGTCCTCGCTCTGTATGTCGATATCCGTATGAGGCGGCCGTTGCCTCGCCTCCGTTTGAAAGGTACATGGCGCCGTCTTTATGGTGCAGGACATAGTTCAGGAGCATATCCTCGTGATTTCCCATAAGGCAGATTACCTTGTTGAGCTGCCTCCTCAGGTCAAGCACACACTCTACGACCTTTTTCGAGTCGGGGCCTCGATCGATGTAATCTCCGATGAATAGAAGGGTGTCCCTGTCACCGTCGATGGGTATGCGGCGAATGAGAATTTCGAGCTTGTCGATGCAGCCGTGAATATCTCCGATGGCAAATATCCGGTCCATCATTTTCTCTCATCGCAGGCGGTATCTCTGCAGGAATCGAATTCTTCCTTGGTCGTATCCTCTGTTCGCGCCCCATCAGCGATTTGGCGCATTAATCCTCGGCAAGGAGGGCTTTCACAAAATCCGTGCCGTTGAAGGGGCGCAGATCGTCCACCTTTTCACCTATGCCGATGTAGCGGATGGGAACCCTCATTTCGTCGGCAATGCGTATCACGATGCCGCCTTTTGCCGTTCCGTCAAGTTTTGTAAGGACAAGGCCCGTGATGCCGATTTCGGCATTGAACATCTGGGCCTGCACCAGCGCATTCTGTCCCGTGGTGGCATCGAGCACGAGCAGTGTCTCGTGGGGCGCCCCGGGCAGCTCCCGTCCCATGATGCGTTGTATTTTTTTAAGTTCGTCCATGAGGTTTGTTTTGGTGTGAAGTCTTCCTGCCGTATCAATTATGAGCACGTTCGTCCCTCTGGCCTTTGCCGCCTTGATGGCATCGAAGACCACGGCGGAGGGGTCGGCGCCCATGCTCTGCTTGATAATGGGCGATTTGGTGCGCGTACCCCAGATCTCAAGCTGTTCGATTGCAGCGGCGCGGAACGTGTCGGCAGCGGCAAGCATCACGTTCAGGCCCTGTTGTGTAAAATAAGAGGCGAGTTTCCCTATGGTCGTCGTTTTTCCTGTCCCGTTCACGCCTACTACCATGATGGTAAAGAGTGAGTTTTTCGGTATTTTAAGAGGGGCCTCGCTCTCCCTCAGGATAGCCGCCATGTTGTTCATCATGATTTTTTTCAGCGCTTCAGGGCTTTGCAGCTCTTTTCGCCTTGCCCGTTCTCTCATTTCTTCGATGAGGTTATAGGTAAAGGACGGTCCCAGATCGGCGGCAATAAGTATTTCTTCGAGATCCTCAAAGATGTCCCGGGAGACTATCTTTTCGCCTGATATCATTTCGTCGATGTTTCTGACAAGAAATTTGCTTGACTTGGAAAGTCCCGATTTCAGCCTTGAAAAAAAACCCTGCTTTGTTTCACCTGATGCCATGATTATGTAATATGCTCCTTTGTGTATGCGAATATAACCTGAGCCGGTTTGACAATTTCTGTCTTCTACCCTGTTTGGCTGAATATGTAAAGGCGCAAGTGGATAGGCAGAATGCCGATTTTGTGAACGCCGGTGCGGTAAAACGGGAGAGGTTCTGTCAGTTCATGTTGACGGAGACGATGGATGAAATGCCGCTCTTTTGCATGGTAACCCCGACAAGATTGTCGGCGGCCTCCATGGTTCGTTTGTTGTGGGTGATATAGATAATTTGGGATTCTCGGGCGATTTCTTCAATCAGCCGAGTGAAAAGCGTGACGTTGGTGTCGTCAAGGGGAGCGTCAGCCTCATCAAGAATGAGGAATGGCGTGGGTCTGTGCATCAGGATGGCAAAGATCAGTGAAACGGCCGCAAGGGCCTTTTCTCCGCCGGAAAGAAGCGACAGATTTTGACGCTTTTTCCCCGGTATTTGAATTTCGATGTCCACGCCCGTTTCCAGCATGTCCGTTTCATCGGTCAATTGGAGCGATCCGCGGCCGCCGGGGAACAATCTGGGGAAAACCTTCTTGAAGTTGTCGTTAACCGCCTCGAAGGTATCTGAAAATCGCTTTCTTGTGATCTGATTGATCCGGGAAATGGTTTTCTGAAGCGTTTCGAGAGAGGTGGCAAGATCGTTCAACTGTGTTGTCAGAAACTCATGCCGCTCTTTCAGTTCTTCATGCTCGCTCAGGGCCAGTAGATTCACTTCTCCGAAATCTTCAAGGCGCCGTTTTCCCTCTTTAAGGCGCTCTTCGAGGGCGTGTCTTTGTTCCTCATCGAGAGGGGTAAATTCGGGTAGCAAGGCCGCCAACTGAACCTGGTACTTGTCGTCAACCCCCTCTGAAAGCGCCTCGGTCTGCATGGTTGCTTCCTTGATTTCCAAGGCGAGCCGGCCGATGTCCTTGAGTATTCCGTCGCAGACCTTTTTTGCTGTTTGATATTCCCCTTCGCGTGTCCTCCGCAGGGTTTCCAGGGCATTGTGCCGCTCTCGCGTTTCTCCAAGCTCCTTTTCCACATTTTCATAGTTGTCGTAAAGAGTATGAAGTCCCTCCTCAGTGGTCATGATTTCCTCGGTCAAATCCTGTATTTTTGTCTTGAATTCACTGATGTCGCGACTGTTTGAGGCAATGCGGTCTTCCATTTCCCGAAGAGTGGTGCGGAGATTTTGAAGGGAACGCACGCTTGAGGACGTTCTTTCCTCGCGCGTGGTAAGAGCGATCTTCCGGTCGATCAGTCGGGATTCCTGTTCTTCCAGTTCTCCAGTGATGACCCGCCACTGTTCCTGCATGTGAGCGATTGTGTCGTTGTCTCGGGTGAGCGTCGCCTCGTTGGCGGCCAGGGACTGCTTCAGTTCATCGATCCGGCCTTTAGAATCCCGTTCTTCCCGTTCGACATTCTCTTTATTGAAGTTCAACACCCTGATGCGCTGATCTATCCATGATATTTCGCCTTCGGTGCGTTCTACATCTTTCCGCGCACCGTTGATGGAGAGATCTGCTTCATGAATGCCCTTTCTGATATTTTCCAGTTCGCCTCTCCGTTCTTCGATGGAAAAGGCGATTTCCTCTTTGCGATTCCGCTCTTCTCCCAGATTTCTTGTGAGTCCTTCAATCTCTCGATCAAGCTCTGCGATCTCACGTTTGTTACGAAGCAGCGAGTGGCCGTTGCCGCCGGCGCTCCCTCCGGTGAGGATTCCCTCGTGGCTTATAATATCACCTTCCGGAGTGACGAAAGTTCCGGTAAACCCGTTTCTTTTCCACAGGTCTTTGCCTGTGGGAAGGTCGGGGATCAAAAGCACGTCGCCGAGAAGCATATCCACGAACCTGTTCATGTCAGTGCCGCGCACGCCAACCACGTCGGTGAGCTTTACAGTTTCTTCCAGGTAGTGGGGGAGTGCCTGTTTTGAAGGGGCGCAGTCGGTCCTGAGAGGCACAAAGCTTCCCCTTCCGAAGGAACGCTGTTTTAGAAAGTCGATAGCCCTGATCCCGTCATCCTGGTTGTCCACTACGATGTACTGGAGTTTCTCGCCGAGGGCCGCTTCAACGGCCGTTTCATATTCTTTGGGCACCTCCATGTAATCGGCTACAAGACCGTGTATCTGTCCCGCCGTCCATGAGGATTGCCGCGATTCCTTCAGTATGCACCGTGTCCCTTCGGTGCACCATTCGAAGCTTTCCTGTAACTGTCGCAAGGAGGCGAGACGGGAGGCCTTCATGCCGATCTGCTCCTTGAGATCTTCGACAGTGCCGCCCACAATGTCAAACTGTTCACTTAAGACTGCCAGTTCTTCCCTGTAGGTCGCTTCCCTTTCCTTGAGCTCGGCGATGCGGCGTTCCGACGATGCAAGATTGGCTTTCTGAGCAGCCAATGTCTGTTTCAGCAGCGCAACTTTTTTGTTGTGGTCATTTATTTCTTCGGTTTCACGCGCCGCCTTTCGAGTGAGATTTTCGATTTCTTTTTCAATCGATGACAGCAGATTTTTGAGACGGCCGCTTTCCGTTATTACCGCGATATGTCCCGTCTTCAAGGTATCAAGTTCCTCACGGGTCTCAAGTTCCCGCTCCTTGAGTCCGTCCACGATTCCCTGTTGTACGGCAATCGCTTCACGAGCCTCGGCGATATTGCCTTCAGACTCGGCGAGCGAACGTTCCAGCGTTACGATTTCGTTTTCAATTGCTTCACGACGTCGCTTCAGTTCCGCTATTTCTGCAACATCATTGGTTTCTTTGTTTTGAAGATCGGCGATCGTTTTTTTTGAGAAATCTATCCTTTGTTCCTTAATGCTGATTTCATTTTTCAGCGCGTAAAACCGTTCCTGAAAGGCGGCCGCTGCCGTTTCGTTTTCAGCAAGCGTTGCCTTGAGCTCTTCTATGGATGCTTCCAGTGTGTGTGCGGAAGTTTCCGCTTCGATGCGTCTGGATTCCAGTGCCTGATTGTCTTTCTCCAGGGCTTCACGTTTACTGATGAGATCGCCGAAGAGCTGCAGAGAAAGGGAGATCTGCGCTTCCCTTACTTCCTGTTTCAGGGTTTTGAATCGCTCTGCCTTTTTTGCCTGTCTGGAGGTGGCGTTAAGTTGTGTTTTTACTTCGCCGGCAATGTCGTTAAGACGTAGCATATTCTGGCGGGTGGCTTCCATCTTGCGGGTGGCCGATTCTTTGCGGGATTTGTATTTGATGATCCCTGCCGCCTCTTCGATAAACTGGCGCCGTTCATCAGGTTTCGCTTCAATAAGACGGGAGACTTTTTCCTGCTCAACAATCGAATACGTCCGGGACCCAACTCCTGCATCCATAAAGAATTCGCGGACATCGAGGAGGCGGCAGGGAACGTTGTTTATGGTGTATTCGCTTTCGCCGTCGCGAAAGATTTTTCTTGCCACGGTGACTTCCGTGCAATCGGAATATTTGTTTTGTATTTTCTTGTCGTCGTTTTCGAGTGTGATGGCGACTTCGGCCATGCTGACGGGCAGGGCGTCTTCGCTTCCATTGAAAATCACATCTTCCATTTTTTTCCCGCGCAGCAGAGTGATTCGCTGTTCCCCCATTACCCAGCGGATCGCATCAACGACATTACTTTTTCCGCATCCGTTCGGACCCACAATGGCACTGATTCCGGGTGAAAAACTGAGAGACGTTTTATCTCTGAATGATTTAAAACCCAGAATACTAATCGTTTTCAGCTTCATAAAGGGATTTCCCGTGAGGTTGCTCTGCCAAAATCAAACTTTTGGCGAATCTACCAGAATAAATGTGTAATGTAAAGAAAAAACACAACAGAATGTAGTGGTGAATAACAATGCTACTATATATTGTGTCTGTAACCCATGACATCATCCTGCATGGAATAGGCGAACTTTCTCTTGACATAGACAATAAGAAAACACTATCACAGGAGCGATACCGATTACATACTGACAGCAGGGGGTGGGGTTATGGGAGAGTTTCAGGATCTTACTATCGGTCGTCTGTTGCGAAAGACTGCGCAAAAATATGCCGCCCGGGAGGCCCTTATCTGTCCCGGATTCGGTATCCGTCAAACCTATGAGGAATTTCATGATGCCTGTGTCCGGGTCGCCAAGGGGTTCATGGCTGTGGGCGTTGAACCGGGGGACAAGGTTTCAGTCTGGGCCACCAACGTACCCGAATGGGTGTACATGCAATTCGGTCTCGGCATGATCGGGGCGGTGTTGGTGACGGTCAATACAAACTACAAGTCCCATGAACTGGAGTATATTTTACGGCAATCCGATACAACCACGCTCGTTCTTATCGAAGAATATCGAGATACCAATTACTATGAAACGGTGCGAGAGGTGATTCCCGATCTGGATCGATCGGAGCCGGGTTCGACTGCGGTAGAGCAACTTCCCTGTCTCAATAATGTCGTCTACATCGGAAAGAGAGAGAAAGTTCCCGGTATGCTGCGCTTTGAAGAGGTGATTGAGGCGGGAACGTTGATTTCGGATGAAGCGCTGGCGCTTCGAGAAGAATCGGTGAGTTGTCATGACGTCGTTAATATGCAGTACACCTCCGGTACGACAGGTTTTCCCAAGGGGGTGATGCTGACCCATTACAATATCGTCAATAACGCGCGCATGGTGGGCGAAGTCATGGGCATGTCCGAAAGGGATCGGCTTTTGATTCAGGTTCCCCTTTTCCACTGTTTCGGCTGTGTAATGAGTACACTCAACTGTGTCTATTACGGATCGACCATGGTGCTTATGGAATACTTTGATCCATTGGAGTCCTTGAAAGCGATAGAGGCGGAAAAGTGCACTGCTGTCAATGGCGTCCCTACCATGTTTATCGCCATAATGAGTCATCCTGAGTTCAGAAAGTACAACCTTTTGTCGCTGCGAACGGGCATCATGGCCGGAGCGCCCTGTCCCATAGAATCGATGAAACGGGTCATGAAAGACATGCATTGTCCGGAGATCGTCATTGCCTATGGCTTGACGGAGAGTTCTCCCGTGATGACGATGACGCGACGCGATGATCCCATCGAAAAGCGGGTAGCCACGGTAGGAAGGCTCTTCGATGGCGTCGAGGCAAAGATAATAGACCCGGAGACAAGGGAGGACCTGCCTGCCGGACATCAGGGAGAAATAATAACACGGAGTCCCTGTGTCATGAAGGGCTATTACAAGATGCCCGAAGAAACGACAGAGGCCATCGATGATGAGGGGTGGCTTCACACCGGCGATCTGGGGTCGGTGGACGACGAAGGATATTTTATCGTGAGCGGTAGAATCAAGGACATGATCATTCGCGGAGGGGAAAATATCTATCCACGGGAGATAGAAGAATTTCTTCACACCCATCCAAAAGTACAGGACGTGTATGTGGTGGGCATTCCCGACAAAAAATATGGCGAACAGATTCTTGCCGTCGTTGTGTCTGAAAAGGATGTTGAAATTACGCCAGAAGAGCTTGTTGAATACTCAAGGGGGCGTATCGCGCGCCACAAAGTCCCCCTCTACTGGGAAATTACCGAGGACATCCCCATGACGGCAAGCGGGAAAGTACAGAAATACAAGCTGGTGAAACGGTATACGGAAAAATATGGCAGCTAGGGACATGTTTGGGTTGTGACCCGTTCCGAATCGGCAGCAAGAAGGATTAGTTCTGTGGCTGATAATTTCGACACTAGTCCAAAAGAGGCCAGTCAATCACATCTTAATCGCGTTACGGAATACATTAATCGTCATTACCCTGAAGACTTAAGCCTCGAAAAACTGGCAGCGGTTGCCCATTTTTCCAAATATCATTTTCACCGGTTGTTTCACGAATACTTTAAGGAGACAGTGCATGACTATGTACGTCGCGTGCGCCTTGAACATGCCGCCCGTCTGCTCACGACGGATTTAAATGCCTCCATTGCACAGATTGCAGAGACGTGCGGGTTCTCCAGTTCTCAGAATTTTGCCAGGGCCTTTAAAGCGCATTTTGGGGTATCTCCAACTTCGGCGCGCAATAATCCAGATCGGCACATAACCGGCATAGCGGAAGACCGCAAAGACGGGGATCCCGACCAGGCGCCGCTCAATGTTGAGATACAGGAGTTGCCCTCCTATCGCGTGGCTTACATCCGGGATGTCGGCCCCTATTGGTCGGAATCAAACAGAGATGCCTTTCTCCGACTTATGCAATGGGCCGTTGCTGCAGGAGCGGCCACCGACCCATCCGCGATCCCCATTGCTGTTGGCTGGAGTGATCCTGCAACAACATCTCCTGATGATTGCATCTTCGATGCGTGCATCCCTGTTTCAGTAAACATTAAAGGCGACGGGGAGATTCGCATACAACACCTCCCTGGTGGAGCGTTCGCCATCCTGCGTTGTGAATGCAGTTGGGAACGACTTTTTTGGGAAAGCAACCGTCTTTTCTATGAGTGGCTGCCGCTCAGTGGTTTCCGGCGGGACAAAAGACCCTTTTTCTTTAAGTGCTATAACAATCCTGATATGAACCCCCGGAAGCTGGCTATTGTGGATGTATGCCTGCCAATAAAACTATAACCCTTGAGATTCGTATTCTATGCAGCCGACTTCACATGAAATCACAAACCACCAAAATCAGAGCGGATTAGAGCACATTCGAGCATACGTTAGGGATCATTATACGGAAGAGATGCGCATCGCGGAACTCGCCGCAATGGCTGGATTTTCAAAATTCCACTTCCACCGCCTGTTCCGGGCGACCTTCGGCGAAACGCCGCGGGATCACATCAGACGCATACGCTTGGAACAATCTGCGTGCATGCTTATATTCGGCGAGTATGCTTCCATTACGGATGTGGCGTACACCTGCGGATTTTCGAGTTCACAGTCGTTCACCCGTGCATTTAAGACTCATTTTGGCCTATCCCCCAACCGGGTCGGAGCCGACCTTGACACCCACTTTGCCTTTTCGAAGAAAATGCAAAACATGGAAGGCAACTACGGGTGGAGATACCTCTTGCCGAGGGAAGTCAGAGCGGACGGCGTGTTTATCAAGATCCCCGCATGGAAAGAAAGAAAAGGGAGAGGGGATTCATTTCAGGAACTGGGAGTCGTCGATATGCCCTCTCTAAAGGTCGCCTCTGTGAGGGCCGTGGCCTATCCCGGTTCTCAGCCGCTCTTCCAGGCCATGAGCAGATTGACCCTGTGGGCTGCGCCCAAAGGGCTTTTCACGGGGAATTCCCTGCTGCTGGGAGCCGTCGGGATTATCCCCGGCCCGGAGGGGCGGATCATCTATGACGCGTCCCTCTCGGTCCCTGAAGGGATGGAAGCCGATGAGGCCAGCGGCATTCGCATCCAATGTCTGCCTGCCGGGGAATACGGCGTGTATCATGGGAAATTTCAAACAATGGACGAGATTGTCGAGGCATGGAGGATGCTGACTCTCGGTTGGTGGATGTCGAGTTATTTTCCGCGCACGCGCCGTCCCCTCTATGAAATATATTACAACAGTCCCGATAGACACCCGTCCGGGTCATGGATTATCGATATCTGCCTCCCGATCTCAACTCTCCACAGGGGATGAATCCCTGTCTCTTTCCGTTCCGGAACCACCCCCTCCCGTAACAGAATAGCAAGATTTGAAACAAAAAGAGCATTGGCTGGCAAGCATTAACCTCCCTATCGGGTACAATACGGCACAAGAGCGATACAATTTGTCACGAGAAAGGAGATTTGAGTTATGGAACAACAATCAAAGTCTCGCTTCGCGGCAGGCGGCTGGTCGTACCTCTGGCTGATTCTTTCTCTTGTTTTTCTGATATTTTCAGGTGGCCGGTGGGCTTATGCCGGTGCCCCCTGGCTCGCTCTGCCTCTGCTCCTTCGCTTCGTCCGATGTCAAAAGCCGCTGGTCGGTTATCTGTTCACCGTCGTGGTGATAACCATATCGTCATCAATAATTTGGTACGGGCTGTTTCCGCTGCCATTGTCGATGTGGGTCTTGTTTAATCTCATACCGGCCTTATTCGTGGCCATACCGTACCTTGCCGACAGGCTGATTGCCCGACGCCTGCCCGGTTTTCTGTCGACATTGATATTTCCGATAGCGGTAACGGTCATGGAATATGTCATGTCGTTTCGTCCCGGTAGTGGAACCTATGGCTCCCTCGCCTATTCACAATTCGGGAATCTGCCCCTGATACAGATTGTATCCATAACGGGCATCTGGGGGATTGTCTTTTTGATAGCCTGGTTCGCATCGACCATCAACTACTGCTGGGAAAATGGCTTCGCCTGGAAAAAAATCGGGAAGACCGCAGGAATTTATTTGTGCGTGTTCGCGGTCGTCATACTCTATGGCGGTGCGCGGCTGATCGTGATCAAACCCTCGGAAACATCTGTCCGTGTGGCGGCAGTGACAACACCTTCGGATATCGTCGCAAGAATCATGGGAGCGTTTTCGGGAATATCGCCGTTTCATTTGCAAAAATCAGTGATGATACTGGAATCGCAGACTGTGAAGGCAGCGGATGCCGGCGCACAGATCATCGCCTGGAAGGAATACGGTGATTTGATCTCCACCGAAGACATGGACACATTTGTCAAAAGTGGGCAAAGAATTGCCGCCGATAAAAAGATCTATTTACTCATGGACGTCGGTCTATTGGATAGCATGCAAAAAGAGAAAGGCGAAAATGTTATAGTACTTATTGATCCTGCTGGGGAGATTGCATGGAAATATTTAAAAAGCTATCTGGTGCCGATAATAGAAAAACCTTTCTTTAAAAAAGGTGATAAAATAATTCCCGTATTGGATACCCCGGTTGGAAAAATTGCCTCGGTCACCTGTTTCGATTTTGATCACCCCGGGTATGTACGATCAGCGGGGCACGGTATCGGCCTTTTTCTGATCCCTGCATTCGACGGTGAAACGCTCACCCCCGTGCATTCGCGCATGGCCGTTTTCCGGGGTATTGAAAACGGTTATTCCATACTCAAGCCCACCGGTGAAGGACTTTCAATAGCGGCTGACCATTGCGGGAGGGTTATAGCCAAACAGGATTATGCTACGTCGCACGAGAGGATCATGTTGGTCGATATGCCGGTGAAATCAGTTTTTACAATTTATTCGCTAATCGGGGACGCCTTCGCGTGGCTGTGCATTATCGGATTGAGCGCCCTGATTATGGTTGCCGTGATTAGGGACAGGCAATATATCAGGTAAGAATGTATAACCAGGGGGGGGCAACCATGGCAATGGCCGCCGGCAGTGCCGGGTCTGGATTTCCTCAAATATGCTGTGCAGTGAAATTTCCTAAGCAGGGGGAGCACTACAAAGCAGAATTCTTGTATCTCAAGGGGAGATCGTGATGGTGATTGATGCAACACGTAGTAGCTTACGTGACATGTTTTACGATACGTTCGGTCGGGACAACATGTGCCTTCTCTGGCATGTAAAAGAACTCCTTAAGGATCTGCCAGTTCAGCATATACTTGATGTCGGGGCGGGCATGCGCGTTTCAAAAAATATCTGTTTTCCAAAAAGTATTGAAACGGCGTTGATTGTTGATCCGGATAGTCAGATGCTCGGGGCGTTTATTGAGGAGTATCATGATGATCGGATCGAGACTCTTGAGGGAAACATTGAAGCCGCTGATTTCGGAGACCGGTCATTTGACCTGGTGTATTTGATCTTGTCCCTGTTGTGGGTTGATGATCCTCTGGCCGTACTGCGCAAGGTGGCCTCACAATCGCCCACTTACATCGTCATATCAAACCCTGAATTATCGTCCGAACAAATCAGAGCAAGCTCGTCATGTTTTCCTGAGCTGAAGAACGAGTTCATGAAAACAGTGAAAACATATTCTGCGCGGATGTTGGACATCGACGCAATAATGGAATCATGCGATTATTATCCCCTCAGCATCTTTTACTCACCGTCATGGTATCCCACCCCCGAGCACGCGGTTCGGACGGTACTCTATACGAAAGAGAAACCAGACAGGATGCCCTATGATCAAGCGAAGTACATCATTCAGGTGAACGGCAAATGTAATTTTAATTGTCCCGCCTGTTATGTTTTAAAAACCGGTGACGACATGGATCCCGCCGTGTTCAGGAAGCATATCGAAACGGTACAAAAAGATGAAATGATCTCTCTGCGTGGTGGGGAACCGACGCTCACCGAAAACCTGATTGAGGATTTTATTCACCCTGCGTTACAAAAAGGGATTCACGTTGTATTGGAAAGCAACGGGACGTTCATCGGTTCACCGCTTTATCAGGAGTATCTGGCAGTGCTCACCGGCAAGAATGCTGAGGTCCGGATCAGCCTTGACCGGCAGCACCTGGATCCCTTCCCTGAACGGATACGGCGGACTAGAATCGGTTGGATATCGCAATTTATAGATGATGCGAAGCAGCGCAATATCTCATTCGGTCTTTTTGCCCTCGGGATGTGCCGGGAGCAAGTCATACAATTCCTTAAAGAATATGCCGTTGAATCCTGGCTTAACTATATACGGCCCATCACGAAATATTCCAACATCACCAAGCTTCCGATAAACGGCAAGTTTGTCGAGGTTGACGGGACTATTCACGATCACATTACTGGAATTGGATGGGAGGGAGAACCCGATGAAGAGTCTATTGGCGAATAAGAACTATAATATGGTATACGTTTTTTGAATCCATGAGGTGTGCATGATGAAGATTCTCAATGTGTACGGAAGCATGGTAAATGGTTCAAGCGCTGCTATTGCCAAGCGATTTCTTGAAAAAGGCGGCCGGCTTGGTGCGGAGATAGAGAGCTTCACCCTTGGAGGCATGCATATCAGCGGGTGCAAAAAATGCATGTCCTGCAAAACCTCGACCGACAAGTGCATAATCCGGGACGATATCACCACAATATTCGATTCTCTCATGGCATGCGATATTCTTGTTCTTTCCACGGGGGTCTATGAGGGAGATGTGACGGGGAACCTGTTCATTTTTGAATCCAGGCTGTTTTCATTCCTTAAGCCGGATTATGAAACAAACCCCGAACCTTCTCGAGTGCCCGCCGGGAAAACACTGGTCTTCATTCAGACACAAGGTGGGTCTAAAGACTGGCATGCTGACATATATGAGCGATATGAAGGGCTGTTCAAAAGGCTCGGATTTGGTGAAATTTATATTATTCAGGCGGCATCCGTTGATCAGCCATGGGACATTGGCGACGATATTGTAGCGCTGGCGGAAGAGATTGCCGAAAAATGCCTATCCATGCAAAACAGCCCAGAGGATTGCGAAGATAAGTCCCGGAATCAGGTTGCCGATCCTTATTTTCGTGAGGCCGAGGATGTTGGTCCCGATCCCGAGGATCATGAGTCCGCCTGTGGCGGTGATCATGGCGAGAACCCGGGGGTCCTGGAGAAAAAGCAGTTTTGAAGCAAGAACTGTTATGGCGCCCTGGGTAATGAAAACGGAGAGTGCTGAGAAGGCCACCCCAATTCCTAATGTGGACGCCAAGGCGACAGATGCGACGCCGTCCAGAATAGATTTTATGTACAGCGTACCGGCATCGCCGGTGGTCCCGTCCTGTATGGCACCGACGATCATCATGGCGCCCGTGCAATACAGCACCGATGCGGTAACGAATCCTTCCACAAAGGTTCCTGACTGAGACCCGGTTTTCCCTTTCAACCAGGCGCCGCACTGAGCTATTCCCTGTTCTATTCTCAACGCTTCACCCGCAATTGCCCCAAGAAGCAGACAGGCAATAACGGCGATAACTTCCTTGCCTGAGAGGGCCATTTGCATGCCGATAAGAAGCACCGAGAGGCCCAGGGCCTGCATTGCCGTTGTTTTTATGCGTTCGGGAAGATAGCGTCCGACCGATAGGCCTATGGCGCTTCCCAAAAGTACTGTCCCTGTATTAACAATAGTGCCGGTCATGTAAAGTGCTACCAAAAAGCCCCCCTCGATATCGAAGGGGGCTTCTTTCATCTGGATCAATGCTATTGAGCCGCTATCATCGGGTTAAATTTCGGCGTCGCACCTGAGACATCGCGATGCCTCTTTGATTGCGGTTTCAATGGAGAACCCCAGCTCCACTTCGACGAAATTAACCTTTCGTTTGGCCGCTTCCAGTTCCGGCATTGCCGCCTGGGGCTGTTCTTCCGATTCTTCGTCGATCTCAAAGGGTATTTCAATGTGCGGTTCCGCCGGAGCTTCCCAGGCCGGTTCGCCGCTTATCGCACGAATGGCGCCATCGATTTCGGCAGCGGCATCATGTCCGGCCTGAATGGCGCCTACCACGGTCCAGGGTCCGGTAACGGCATCACCACCGGCGTAGAATTTCGCATTGGTCGTCTCCGCCTTTTTCCCGTCGGCCAGGTCAAAACAGGACCACTTGTTGATGGAAACGCCGCTGTCTTCGGGAACGAAACCGACATCGGGCTGCTGGCCTATCGCGGAGATGACGGCATCCACGCTTAGGGTGAATTCCGATCCCTCGACGGGCACGGGCCGACGTCGACCGCTGCGGTCGAAATCGCCGGGCTGCATGCGTTCACAGGCAATGCCGGTTACCCTGCCGCCCTCGCTCAGTACCTTCGTGGGGGCCACAAAGTATTCGATCTTGATGCCCTCATGTTCAGCGGCCACTATTTCTTCTTCGGCAGCCGGCATGTCTTCGCGGGTCCGCCGGTAGAGGATCGTGACATCGGCGCCCAGACGGACGGCCACGCGGGCTGCGTCGATTGCGGAGTTTCCGCCGCCGATCACGGCAACCCTCGAACCCAAAGATTTCTCAGCCTTTGTCCAGGAATCTTCATTGATATTGAAGTCGCGAAGGAATTCAACGCCGCCGTATACGCCTGCGGCCTCTTCGCCCTCGACGCCCAGCCGCTGACTTTCGTGTGCACCCGGGGCAAGGTAAATATAGTCGAAGTCTTCATTGATTGTGCCGAAGGAAATATCGCGGCCCACTCTGGTATTGCAAATGATTTCGACGCCAAGGGCCTTGATGTCCTCCACTTCACCGGCGAGAATTTCGCGGGGAAGCCGGTAGGAAGGAATTCCGTAGCGCATCATGCCGCCGGCTTCGGGAAGTTCTTCGTACACCGTTACACCATAGCCGCGAAGCGCAAGGTCCTTTGCGGCCGTGAGTCCCGAGGGGCCGGCGCCGATAACGGCGATCTTTTCGCTCCTGGTGACAGGAACGGCTTCAACCTTCGGTTTTGCGGCGTTGTCCGTAATGAAGCGTTTGACAAACTTGATGGCAAGTGCTTCATCGAGTGTTGAACGACGACACTTGGATTGACATTGGTGATCACAGACCCTGCCGCATGCGGCGGGGAAGGGATTGGTTCTCAGAAGAACCTTGTAGGCGTCGTCAAAGCGGCCGGCCCGGACCAGAGCGAGATAGGAGGGCACGTCCATGCCGATGGGACAGGCGTTCTGGCAGGGCGATTTGAAGAGGGCCGAGCAGACGCCTGCGGGACAGTGTTTCTCTCTGATATGCGCCTCGTATTCATCCCTGAAGTAGCGAATCGTGCTCAGCACGGGATTGGGCGCCGTCTGTCCGAGACCGCAGAGTGCGGAGTCCTTGATGACCTGTGCCATTTCTTCCAGGAGTTCGATGTCGCCCTCCTTGCCTCTACCCTCGCAGATATTGGTCAGAATTTCGAGCATCCGCTTTGTTCCTTCGCGGCAGGGGGTGCATTTTCCGCAGGATTCATCCTGGCAGAAATCCATGAAAAAGCGGGCCATATCGACGGGACACATATCCTCGTTCATGACGATCATGCCGCCCGATCCCATAATGGCGCCCAGTTCGGCTACCGTTTCGAAATCAACGGGTGCGTTCAGGTGCTGGATGGGGATCATGCCGCCCGAGGGACCGCCCAGCTGTGCCGCCTTGTACTTTTTCCCCCTGGGGATTCCGCCGCCGATGTCAAAGACGATCGTTCCCAGCGGCGTTCCCATGGGCACTTCCACGAGACCCACGTTATTGACGTCGCCGGTAAGGGCGAAGACCTTCGTTCCCTTGCTCTTGTCATTGCCTACCGAGGCAAACCATTCACTTCCCTTGTGGATAATCTGACCTACATTGGCTAATGTCTCTACGTTGTTCAAGATGCTGGGTTTTTTCCAGAGACCTGCCACGGCGGGGAAGGGGGGACGGGGACGGGGCATGCCGCGCTTGCCTTCGATCGATGTCATCAGGGCTGTTTCTTCGCCGCAGACGAAGGCGCCGGCACCCTGATAAATCTCGATATCAAAATTAAAGCCTGTGTCCAGAATGTTTTCTCCCAAAAGACCGTACTCTTTCGCCTGCGCAATGGCGATGGTGAGTCGGCGAATGGCCAGAGGATATTCGGCGCGGCAATAGATGAACCCTTTGCTGGAACCGATCGCCTTAGCCGCAATGATCATGCCTTCGAGCACGGCATGAGGGTCGGCTTCCAGCACGCTTCGATCCATGAACGCGCCGGGGTCGCCCTCGTCGGCGTTGCAGAGCACGTATTTAATGTCGCTTTTGGATTGAGAGGCAAACTTCCATTTGAGGCCGGTGGGGAACCCCGCGCCGCCCCTGCCGCGGAGACCGGAATCGAGCAGTTCCTTCACGATGTCGTCCGACGTCATTTCCGTAAGGGCTTTAGCCATCCCCGCGTAGCCGTCGCGGGCGATGTATTCGTCAATCACTTCCGGGTCGATCAGGCCTTTATTTCTGAGGACACGAAGTTTCTGATGGGCAAAGAAGGGAATTTCGCTCATTTCGGGGATTCGCTCCTCGGTGGTCGGCTCTTTGTAGAAGAGCCTCTCTAAAGGTCTTCCCTTAAGAAAATGTTCTTCCACCAGTTCCGGGATGTCTTCCGTTTTCACTTCCACATACATGATGCCGTCGGGGTATACGACCATGACCGGGCCCATGGCGCAAAAACCGTTACATCCCGTTTCAATAATTTTAATTTCGTCTGAAAGGCCCTGCGTCGCCAATTCCGCCGTCAGGGCCTGTTTAACCGCAAGGCTCCCTGTGGCATGGCAGCCGGTGCCGCCGCAGATAAGTATATGAGACCGAAAAACCTTCATCGGATATGAACCTCCTCCTGTAGTATGTTAATTGCTTCGCAGCTCATTCCTCAGTCCTGCTGCTCTTTCCCTCGTGCCAATACAAAGGGCGTCTGAATTTCGCCTTCCAAAATGTGGCGTTTAAAGATCTGGCGCATCTTATTCGGATTGACATACTCATACACGATAGGGTCCGTTCCGAGAATTTCCACAGTAATTTCAGGCTCTCTGCTGCAAAGGCCCATGCAGCCGGAAGTGGTGACTGCAACATCGGAAACCCCAGCTTCTTCAATTTCATTCATGAGCGAATTCATCACCTCTCGGGCGCCGGCGGCGATGCCGCAGGTACCCATATGGACGGTTACGCGCACTCTCCTGTCACCTTCCCTGAGGGCGTTTTCCTGATGAATCCTCTCTTTGATCTTTTTCAAATCTTCAATTTTCAATTTTGCCATGATTCACCCCTTAATTATATTGATCAAGGATTGATTTAAGCTTGTCCGGTTTTACCCGTCCGTGGACATCGTCGTCTACTACAACCACAGGGCCTAATCCACAGGCGCCGAGACAGCGAACTGTTTCGTAAGTGAACATGCGATCCGGAGTTGTTTCGCCTTCTTTTATTCCGAACAGCTTTTCGATGTTTTCAGCAATTTTCTTTCCTCCGCGCACATAACAGGCCGTTCCGAGGCACACGCGCACGGTGTGTTTCCCTCGTGGCTGCATCGTAAAAAACGAGTAGAATGTGACCACGCCGTATACCTGACTGAGCGGAATATTCAATCCGTCTCCTATTCGCTGCTGGATAGACACGGGTAAAAATCCCAAAAGCTCCTGCGCTTTTTCAAGAACGGGAATCAGTCCCCCCGGCTTGCCCCGATAGGCATCGATGATTTCATCCAGCTGCTGGATTTGCTCCGGCATGAACTCTTCCAAAAGCATGTCATTGTCAGACTTCATAAAACAGTTCCTCCTCCTGCCTCATATCATTTATAACTATAAGCAAACAACGCTATGGTTCCGCACCAATCTCAGTTAATCCTTCATTTACGCTGTTTTTAATAAACGTCAGCACTTCATTGTGGTGCAGGGGAACATCACCCATAACCTTCCTGATCTCCCGCGTGTCGAGAGAATAATTACCCTGATCGGACTCGTGAGAATAGCAAAAATCGACCGAGGGATTGCCGACGATCATCGCAACAACGGTTTCCGCCATCCGGCCGAGGGGCTGTCTGTCGATATGGCTCAGGCGAAACAGGGCGGTAATCCTGGTTCCCTTCCCCTCTTGCGATTCGACAGCAAAATCGCCTTCCGCGGCCCTTGCCGCCTGTGCGATAAGGGGAAGTCCCAACCCCACTCGTCGCACCGTTTTTGTCGTAAAAAAGGGATCAAGCACCCGTGTGCACATTTCCGCGCTCATGCCGGCGCCGTCATCCTCGATTGTGATTGTCAAGCGATCTTCAATTTTGCTTTCCCTTATTGCAATTCGCACGAGCTGCGCGCCTGCGCGGGTTGAGTTTTCCACAATGTCGAGTATATGCATGGAAAGCTCTTCCATAGGCTATTCCACAATCCGTCTGCCCTCTCGGCCGGTAAAGGCCATTTGCAACTCGGCGACAGTCGGCGATTCGAGGCGTATGGCGGTTGATGCCCGGCCGATTTCCTCTATTCGATGCGCGTCGGAGGATTGAATGACCGCCTGGTCATCCGGTATGGAATATGTGGCCCGTGCTGTGGAAATATCAGTCCTGAAAGAAACTTCGAGGGCGTCAAAATGCACATCTTCGGGAATAAACCCTAATTGCCCCAATATCCCGAAACTTTCACGATCGATGTGAGCGGCAACAGCGATTCCCCCCAAATCTTTAATTATTTCCGTTAAGCTGCGAAGGTCCAGCGTGGTCGACCCGATCAGCAGCCGCTCATTAAAACCCTCCACCTCATCGTTTTCGTTGACGATTGCCTGGCAGCCGAAAAGATCTTCATTGTTAAGGCCCGAAAGCGCCTGATATACAATGTCCTGTAGCTGCAACAGGGATTCTATGCTTTCAAAGAGCCCGAGAATGTGAACTTCCTCTCTGGTCGTGATTTCCATGCCCGGAAACACTGTCAACGGTGTTCCCGCGGCTGCCTTGAGTATGTAGCGAACATTCTCCGAAGCGTTGTGATCGCAGATGCCGATCACATCAAGTCCGCGAGCAAGTGCTTCGGTTACAAGGGCCCGAGGATACATTTCCAGTTCCGCGCAGGGGGACAGGCATGAATGGATGTGAAAGTCACACCTGAACTCCTTGAGCATAACAAAAAATCCTTGGTATCGAAAAGCGTGGCATTCTAGCCGCCATTATATAAAAAAACCTTTTTACAAAGGCGTATATACTGCTAGTGCGTTGCCAGGAGGTCGTATATTTTCCCTGCAATCTCAAAAGAGGGAAGGGCCGTGATAAACACGGGGATGCCCTCATGACATGCCTTGCCGAGCGTGTCATCGCCAGGCTCTGTTCCGAGCGACAGGATAATCCCCGCATGCTCCCGAAGGGCGGACACGGCGATAATATTTTGATGGGATTGCCGAGTTATCCACACGTCGCCCTGTTTACTGTTGGCGATCACATCACTTAAGAGATCGCCCACGTACCCACCTTTTACCTCCCGGATCAATTGGTCTTCACACGATACAACCTTCAGATCAAGTTCTTTAGCCAGAAAGGCCAGATTCATTGCTTCCACTCCCCTCCCTGTTGATGACGATCGAAAGATGAGTTCCCTTGTTTACTTCAGACGATATATCCAGCGTGTCGGCACAGCTCTTTATGTTGTGAAGGCCCATGCCGGCGCCGAATCCCATTTCGCGAATGCGATCGGTAGCGGTTGAGTACCCCTCCTGCATGGCTAATTCTATATCTTCAATCCCCGGACCTTCATCGTCAACGGAGATGAGTATTTTGTCGTTGGTGACTGCAAGATTAATGATACCGTTCTTCGCGTAGGAAATGATGTTTAATTCAGACTCGTAGACGGCAATCGCGGCTCTTCGTAATGTTTCATTCGTCACTGCAAGTTCTTTCAGCACTTTTTTTATCTCAATGGAAGCCTTCCCTGCACTTTCGAAGTCGCCGCCTTCAACAGTGAAGGTGTTCTCATAACTGTAGTCAGTTACTTTCCGCAATTCATGCCACCAATTTTTTCCACACAGCCGACAATGCCGTTCGCATAAAGACGTCCCGATGTCTCAAAAAGAATATAACGTGTGGACATGATCGGGATGTCCAGATCCTTGGCCAGCGCCAGTGTTTCTTTTGAGGGAATCTTGCCCCGAACGATCACCAGGCCTACGGCGTCCAGTATACTTGCGGTTCGCACTACCTGGAGCGTGGTAAGACCGGTGATAATGAGACTTCCCGATTTGGCGAAAGCCAGCACATCACTCATCAGATCGGCGCTAAAGGCTGTCTTGACCGTTGTAGTTAAGTGGTTCTCACCAACAAGGACTTTCGCGTCGAGAATTTCAACTATATCACGAAGGGTCACCCTTATGTCTCCTTATGGCAATCGATTGTTATGGAAACAAAAACCTATGAACACGACCTTGCTCACTCTTTCTTCGCTTTTCGCCAGTGCCGATTCCATTGAAACTACTGTAATTTTGCACAAGGTAAAAGCCGTTTCTTGCTATCACATGGTACTGTCTATGTCAAACGTTTTTGTCGATCAGAGCCGCTGATAATGCTGTGATAAATAAATCTTAGCATTGTTATTTTTTTTCTTGACTTTGTGTTTCTTCTTGCTTAATAGGAGTGTGACCATTGGTCATAATCTGACCTTAATTCACATCATGAGTCCGCATCGGCGGCGTGTATAATAATCCATAAGGAATAGGCATGGTTGGTCCTGAAAAACGGAGGCGGAGGGAAAAGGAACAGAGAAAGAAGGCGATTCTCAAAGCCGCAAAGAAGCTGTTCGTTGAATACGGGTTCAAGTCTGTTACCGTGGCCAGCATTGCAAAGAAAGCGGAACTGAGCAAAGGGGCTATTTATCTTTATTTCAGCAGTAAAGAAGAAATATACGCGCAGATCCTGCTGCAGGATATCGAAAACTTTCATAAAAAAATCTCTCTGATCTTTCAATCCATGCAGCGGCCATCGGAAGTGCTGCTTGATTTCGCAAATGCCTACATCGACATCTTCTTGACTCAGCGTGAACAGTTCAGAATTCTCATGAACTTCATGCTGAATGCCGATAATTTGACACTCTCGGACAGGATTCGGAAACAGATCATACGGGAGATGAATCGCACGATTTCAATCATCGAAAAAATTCTCCTGCTCGGCGTTGAATCGGGAGAACTCGACCTTCCGAGAGGTGATGTGCGAAAAATGAGAAATGCCCTTTGGGGCCTTCTCAACGGCGTCATATCTCTTCACCTTTTTGTAGGCAGCGAGTCCATGAGAGAGCAGCGGATTCGTTCTAACGTAAAAGAGGGCATAGAAATAATAATACAGGGATTGACAAGCACTAAAGAGGAGGTAGTCAATGAGTAATTTATTGGTAAATACGAGAGATCAGAAGTTTTTGTTCTATGAACAAATCGGCATCGAAAAGCTTTTTGGTTTTGAACGGTTTGCCGATTATTCCAGGGACGTCGTTGACATGGTGCTCACCGAAGCGGAAAAAATGGCTGTGGAAGTAATAGCGCCAACCCTTGAAGAAGGGGACAAAGAGGGCGCCCAGTTCAGAGATGGGCAAGCCTATGCCCCCAAATGTTATCATGAACCCTTTAAAACCTATTGTGAAGCCGGGTGGCTCTGTGCGACGGAAGATGCCGACGTGGGCGGTCAGAACATGCCTATTATGCTTCGCACCGCGGCCGGCGAGATGTTCACCGCCGCCAACATGTCGTTCACCATGTACCCCGGACTGACCCACGGGGCGGCGAACTTGATCAACGTCTTCGGCACTGAAGAACAGAAAAACAAATATATGTATAAGATGTTCGCCGGCGAGTGGGGCGGCACCATGTGTCTGACCGAACCGGGCGCCGGAAGCGATGTGGGCGCCCTCAGAACCACGGCGAAGCGGCTTCCCGACGGCACCTTCAGCATCACTGGAACCAAATGTTTCATTTCGTCGGGCGATCACGACCTGACGCCGAACATTGTCCACCCCGTTTTGGCAAGAATCGAGGGCGATCCTGCCGGGACCAAGGGCATCTCGATCTTCGTCGTTCCAAAAATCCGTGTGAACGATGATGGAAGTCTGGGAGAGTCCAATGACGTCATTACCGGCAACATCGAACACAAAATGGGTATCAAGGGTTCCGCCACGGCGACATTGAACTTCGGTGAAAACGGCAACTGCATAGGCGAACTGCTTGGTGAAGAGCGCGCCGGCATGAAGATAATGTTCCAGATGATGAATGAAGCCCGTCTCGACGTGGGTCTTCAGGGGCAGGGTGCGGCTTCTGCGGCGTACGAACATGCCGTGGCCTATGCAAAAGAGCGCATTCAGAGCAAATCGGTGCTTGCCGGTAAGGATCCCGACGCGCAGGCTCTTCCGATCATTAATCACCCCCCGGTCAGACGGATGCTCATGTGGATGAAGGCCTACCTTGAGGGCATCAGGGCGATCAACTACTATACCGGCTTCTGCATCGATGTGTCCCATGCAACTCCTGATGAAGAAGAACGGAAAAAATACAGCGGTATAGTGGAAATCATGACCCCGATTTGTAAAGCATTCTCGTCGGATAGAGGCGTGGAAATTTGCTCCAGGGCCATGGATGTGTACGGCGGGTACGGCTACTGTCAGGAGTACCCTGTGGAGCAGTACATGAGAGATTGCAAAATCACCCAGATTTACGAGGGAACAAACCAGATCCAGGCGCTCGACCTGGTGGGCAGAAAGCTCGGGCAGAACAAGGGCATGAATCTTATGACGGTCCTGGGAGAAATATCGGCAACGATCGGCATGGTAAAGGATGTCGAAGAATTGAAGCCCTTTGCCGCGAAGCTTGAGGAAGCCTTCGGCGCCGTTTCGGAACTTCCCTTGAAGTTTATAGAATTCTTCAAGTCCGGCAAGCCGGTGGTGCCTATCCAGAATGCCGAACCATTCCTGGCGGTTATGGGAGACATGCTCTGCGGATGGCTCCTGCTTCAGGGTGCGGACATCGCGCTTGCAAAACTGGATGTTCTGTATAAAGAAGCGGGTGCCGATACGGCAGAAAAACAGAAGGCGCTGGCCGATGATGATGCGGATGTCGCCTATTACCAGGGTAAAGTGGCTTCGGCGAAATTCTTTGCCTGTGAGATACTTCCCACGGTGAAGGCGCGATGCGAAATAATTAAGGAAGGCGAAACGCTTCCCGTCGACATTGCCGACGCATCTTTTGCATTTTAATTACACGAAGGGTGTGTTAGGAGATGGGTGCAAAATCAGCCTAAGGGGGGCGGGGAACTTGTTTCCGACCCATGGAGTGAATGAAATTGCAACAATCAATAATTAACTGGAGGTAGTGAAGATGAAGGAATGCGTACTTGTTGATGGCATAAGAACTGCGAATGCGCGGGCGCACAAGGAGAAGGGCTGGTTCAGAAATGTACGGCCGGAGATTTTGCTCATAAACGTATATCAGGAACTGTTCAAGCGAAATCCAAAAATCAAGCCGGAAGACGTGGAAGCGGTCTTCTGCGGAACGGCGAACCAGGCGGGGATGCAGAACGATATCGCAAGAATTGCATGGCTTGCCGGCGGTTATCCCGAAAGTGTGGCGGCAAATGGCGTGCAGCAGCAGTGCTGTTCAGGTATGGCGTCGGTGGAACATGCGGCCCATGCCATTATGTGCGGCGACGGCGACATCTACATTGCATCCGGTGTCGAGGATATGCAGAAAGTTCCCATGATGTTTGCCATGGATATCGGTCCAAAAATTCTCGAACGTTACAAAATGGAAGAAATTCCCATGGGCGCCACCGCCGAGAAAGTTGCGGTAGAATACAATGTGAATCGTAAAGATATGGAAACCATGGCCTACTGGAGCAACAAAAAGGCCGCCGAGGCGCGGGATGCCGGCAAATTTGACGATGAAATCGTCCCCGTCGAGGGCGAAAAGGAAGACGGCACCAAGTTCATGGTTGATAAGGATCAGTGGATCCGCGATGACGTATCCATGGAATCGATGGCGGCTATGAAGTCCCCCTTCAAGGAAAATGGTGTGGTGACGGCGGCGGTGTCCTCTCCGCTGACCGCGGGCGCCTGTGCGCTGCTGCTTATGAGCAGAGAAAAGGCCGACGAGTTGGGACTCGACTACCACATTAAATTTGTGGGCGGCGCCATGGCAGGGTGCGATCCCACCATGATGGGAATCGGTCCCATTCCGGCTGCACAGAAACTGCTTAAGCGATACAACATGACGGTCAAGGACATCGGTGTGTGGGAACTCAACGAAGCCTTCGGCAGCCAGTCGCTGGCGGTTGTCCGTGAACTCGGCATCGCTCAGAATGCCCCCTTTGAAAATGTCAACGTATGGGGCGGTGCCCTTGCCCTCGGTCATCCCCTGGGAGAGTCGGGAGCGAGAATCATTGTGACGCTGAACAGTATCATGAAAACTGATTTCAAGGACGCCAAATACGGCGTCGCCATGCTCTGCGGCGGGTTCGGCAATGCCAATGCCACGCTGTGGGAGAATGTGAAGAAGTAACCGTGAAGGGGGGGGCACTGCACCCCCCCTTTTTTTTTCGATAAGGGTGGCACTTATAAAAGCATCTGCAAACAATGGATAAATTACATATCGTGAGGAGGTAGGAATGAGCAATTTATTGGTTAACACGAGGGATCAGCGTTTTGTCCTCTACGAGCAGATCGGCATCGAGAAGCTTTTTGAGACCGAGCAATATGCCGACTGGTCTATGGACATGATCGACATGATCCTCACCGAGGCGGAAAAATTCGCCCTGGAAGAAATTGTCCCAACATACGAAACCGCCGATAAGGAAGACCCTGCGGTTTTCAAGGACGGCAAGGCGCACGCGCCGAAATGCTTCCACGCGCCCTTTAAGAAATATTGCGAAGCGGGCTGGTTTGCTCCGATGTTTCCGCCCGAGTATGGCGGGCAGGGAATGCCCAAGGTGGTTTCCAATGCCAACAGCGAAATGTTCGGATCCGCCAATTACGCCATGATGATGTATGTGGGTCTGACGCTCGGTGCGGCCGGTCTTATACTGAACTATGGGACGGAAGAGCAGAAGGAAAAATATGTGCAGAAGATGCTGGCAGGCCAATGGGGCGGCACCATGTGTCTGACTGAACCGGGGGCGGGGAGTGACGTGGGCGCCCTCAGAACCTCGGCCAAACGACTGCCCGACGGCCGTTACAGCATTACTGGGACCAAGTGCTTCATTTCCTCCGGCGATCACGATCTGACAGAAAATATTATTCACCCCGTGCTGGCGAGAATCGAAGGAGATCCTCCCGGGACAAAGGGTATTTCGATCTTTATCGTTCCGAAGATCCGTGTGAATGACGATGGAAGCCTGGGCGAGTCCAACGACGTCATTACCGGGAATATCGAACACAAAATGGGTATCAAAGGTTCGGCGACGGCGACTTTGAACTTCGGTGAAAACGGAGAATGCATCGGCGAGCTGCTCGGTGAAGAGCGTTCCGGAATGAAGGTCATGTTTCAGATGATGAACGAAGCCCGCTTGGGTACGGGTATGCAGGGTCTGGACCATGCGTCCGCCGCCTACGAACATACCGTCGCCTATGCAAAAGAGCGTATTCAGAGTCGTGACCTTACCTCTGGATCGCCCGAGGGTGTGCCGATTATCAGACACCCCGATATTCGGCGGTCGCTCCTGTGGATGAAGTCCCATGTGGAAGGTATGCGCTCTCTCTGCTACTGGATCGGGTACTGTATCGACATGGAAGAAGTCGGCGAAACGGAAGAGGTTCGCGAAACCTATAACGGCTACCTCGAACTGCTCACCCCGATCGTCAAGGCATACTGCTCTGACAAGGGTGTAGAGATCTGCTCGCTCGCCATGGATTGCTACGGCGGCTACGGGTACTGCCAGGAATATCCCATCGAACAGTATATGCGAGATTGTAAAATCGCTCCCATCTACGAGGGAACCAATGCCATCCAGGCCCTTGACCTGATGTTCCGAAAACTGGGACAGCGCAAGGGACAGAATATGATGAACTTCATTGGCGAAGTGAGTAAAACCGTGGAGCAGTGCAAGGCCATCGAAGGGCTCAAGGAACATGCCGGGTATCTGGGTGATTCCCTTGCAGCGCTTGGCGATATGGTCATGCAGTGCGCCAACTGGATGAAGGGCGGTGAATTCTTTGTACCCCTCATCAATGCAAGGCCGTTCCTGATGATCATGGGCGATGTGGTAGTCGGCTGGAGACTGATGGATGCCGCTGCCATCGCCAGTGGTAAACTGGATGCCCTCTTTAAAGAAGCAGGTGCCGATACGCCTGAAAAACAGCGCGAACTTGGGAAGAATAATGCTGATGTTGCTTTCTACCTGGGAAAACTTGCATCCGCGAAATATTTTGCGACGACGATGCTTACTACAGTAGACGCGAGATGCAAATCGATCAAGCTGGCCGACAAAACTCCTGTTGAAATGCTCGAAGAATCATTCACCATTTGATGATATCGGTTCTGTTTCTTTAACCACAGAGGGGGATTCGTAAGAATCCCCCTCTTATTTTTTTAGGGACACCTCCCTTTTTAAAAATTTTAAAAAGGGGGAAGTGTCCCTAAAAACTTCACAAACTCTCCCCGATCAGCTGCTGCACCAGTTCGTTGGGACCAAGGTAGATCTGGACGATCTTCGCATCGCGCATGTATTTTTCCACGGGGTACTCCCGCGAGTATCCGTACGAACCCATGAACTGTACGCATTCCGAGGTAATTTTCATGGCCGCGTTAGTGGCGTACACCTTCGCCATGTCGGAATAACGGGCCCTCCGGGGGTCGCGTTTTTTCAGCGCCCAGGAGGCACGGTAGACCAGCATGCGGGCGGCGTCTATCCGGGTAGCCATATCGGCGAATTTGGCCGAGATCAGGCTATGTTTGATCAGTGCTTTGCCGCCCACAACACGGGTCTTGCAATATTGCAGTGCGTAGTCGAAGGCGCCTCGCGCCATACCGACTGAAATCATGCCGGCGCCGAGGCGGTTATAGGTCACCGTGGTCTGAAGTATCCGCTGGCCGTTGCCTATTTGACCGAGAAGGTTGTCTTTCGGTACCCGCACATTCTCAAAAATCACTTCTCTGTTCTGGTCTTCGGGCATTCCCATCTTCCGTTCGATTTTTCCAAAGGAGAGTCCCGGCGTGCCCTCTTCGACCACCAGGATACAGGAGCCTTTTTCCTCTTCTTTGGGATCGGTCGTGGCGATCACCACATAGTGAGAGGCAATGCCGGCATTGCTGGGCCACATTTTAATTCCGTTAATGATGTAGTGATCGCCGTCTTCCGTGACAATGGTTTTCACGGTCCTTAGTTTCATGCGGGGATCTTCGATGTCGGCGCCCGATGCCGGTTCGGTCATGCAGATGCAGCCCAGATTGGCCTCTTCGCGGGAGGCGAGCGGACGAAGGAAACGCTCACGCTGTGCATCATTGGCGGCAATGACTATAGGCGTCTGGGCGAACCAGGTGTCGCCGATCACGCAGGCGACGCCGCCGTTTACCGCGGCAAGCTCTTCCAGCACGGCCATAATCGTCATGCCGTCGGCACCTGAACCTCCGTATTTCGGATCGATGGGAAGCCCCATGAAACCCAGCTCGGCGGCTTTTTTCAACACCAGCGACATGAATACATGGCTGTTCCAATCGTCGTCGAACTTGTCATTGAAAGGTTTGACTTCCCCCTCGGCGAACTTTTTTGCAAGCGCCTGATATTGCGTTCTTTCTTCGGATAACTCAAAGCAGTACATTCGATTCCCTCCTTTATGATTGGGAGGGACACTTCCCCCTTTTTTTAACGAGGAGCAGACACAATTACAGAGGAAAAACAAAAAGGGAAGTGTCCCCTTTTTACGGAAGCGGCTATACGGTACCATACTCGTCGAAATCCGGCAAAAAGAAAATCCGGAGCAGGCGCATCAAACTTTCGTTAACCCCTTCCCACCCTTACTGCTTTTCCTACCCTTCCTACTTTTCCTGCAGTTGCACATTGCATGGGAAGAATTTTTAGGGTAGAAAATTTTAGAAAAACAAAAGGGAGCGCTGTCTGTAATGAAGGTGGGATTTGTTCAATTCAATCCGATATTTGGGGACGTTGTGGGGAATGTTGCACAGGCCTCTGCCCTGATCGAGGGTACCAGCGCCGATCTTCTGGTTTTGCCGGAACTCTTCAATACGGGCTATCTTATTACGTCGCAGGAAGAAATAGAAGCACTTGCCGAAGAGATTCCCCGCGGACAGACCACACACGCGTTATGTGAGATTGCAAACACAAAATCATGCTATATCGTTGCGGGACTTGCCGAGCGGGGGGGACGGAAAATCTACAATTCCGCGGTGATCGTCGGTCCCGAAGGTCATCTTGGGACCTACCGGAAAATTCATCTTTTTTTTGAAGAAAAACGATGGTTTTGTCCCGGAGACAGGGAATTTGAAGTGTACGATATCGGCATAGGCAGAATAGGAGTGATGATCTGTTTTGACTGGATATTTCCCGAGTCGATGAGGACGTTATCGTTAAAAGGCGCCCATATTGTGTGTCATCCCGCTAATCTTGTCCTGCCGTTCTGTCAGGATGCCATGAGGACGCGATGTCTCGAAAACCGGGTGTATGCAATAACGGCAAACAGGACAGGTGTGGAAGAAAGGGGAGGCAAGAGCCTTCGGTATACCGGAAAAAGCCAGGTCATGGGTCCGGACGCTGATCTTCTCGTGCGATCCGAAGAGGATACCGAGGAGGCACGGGTCGTTGAAATCGATATCGCAAGAGCCGAAAAGAAGTCTCTCAACGAATACAATGATCTTTTCAAGGATCGCCGCCCTGAATTTTATGCATGCCTGGTAAAATCGCAGTGAATTATCCTCACGGACACGCTTCGCATGGTGTCTCATGAAAAAGACTATATGTGGAGCATAGATAACAGTATATGCATAAATGACTGAATATATGAGAATAAATATAAAAATAAAATAATATTAATAATACTTGTTGACGATTTTGCCGTGGTTGTGATAGGAATAAGGCCACTATCTGGGGGGGATAATTATTCCGTGCATACTTATTTTTATAGTGCCTGCTCCTGAGGTTAGCGAAGGGATGTGCGAATCTCCAAAGATGAGTCTCAGGGGGTTTGTAATCGTATAAAACATATCATAACAAAAAGGAGAGCGTGTATGAGAATCAAGGGAGTGAAGTGCTACAAGTGGATGATGGCATGGTGTTGTCTTCTGATCATGGCGGCGTTGTTAGTCCCTTCAACGGTAATGGCAGTGGATGCGAAATTTGATGTGAGCAAGGTATCGGATATGTCCGACTTCGATCCCAACGATTACGTGAACCCCGAAGGCGACACAATAAAAATTGCTGTTATGCAATTATTTTCAGGGGCAGGCGCCGGGAACGGAGAACTCTTCTGGGCGGTGACCACCTGGGTTGCCCGCGACATCAACACGCGGGGCGGCATTCTTGTTGACGGCAAGAAGAAGAAAATCGAGCTTTTAAAGGGTGACACAAAAATGTCACCAGTGGCAACGAAAAAGGAAGTGGAAAAGCTCTGCCTTCAGGATAACGTCGATATCCTTTGGGGCACCTCGGGAAGCCATCTGGCACTTGTTATTCAGGGCGCCGCCAAGAAATACAAAAAAATCTTCATGAACTGTCTGGCCCTTTCCGATCAGCTTATGGACGCGCCGAATTACAATGACTACACCTTCAGGACGATCATGAATACCGCAATGCACGGCCTGGCATCAGGATATTACATGGCGTCACGTCCGGAAAAGAAATTTTATATATTGTGCCAGGATTACTCCTTCGGTCATGCCATGGCGGATGGATTCAAGGAAGGATTGAAAAAATACAAACCCGAGGCCGAAATTGTCGGAGAGGAATACCATCCTCTTTATTTGAAGGATTTTGCCCCCTATATTACCAAAATCATGGGATCGAACGCAGATTGCATCTACACCGCCGACTGGCTGCCCGATGCGGGAAACCTTTTAAAACAATCCAGGGAATTGGGTATGAAGCTGCCCTTTGTGAATCTCTTTATGGATGAGCCGAACGGGCTGTCGATGGTGGGACCCGAGGGAACCAAAGGACTCCTCCATGTAAATCAGTTCATGAGTGTCATGTCGACACCGGATGATGAAACATTCGGCATGAAATGGCACAATCAGTGGAAAAAGTGGAAAAAACCCTACAATACGCTGCTGTATAAATGGGCAGGCGGTACCATCGGTAAAACCATTGCCGATACTTACTGGCTGTTGAGTGTTATTGAACGGGCGGGAAGCACTGATCCTGAAAAAATTATCAAGGTGTGGGAAGGCGATGAGTATGATTACCTGGGTGCGATTATGACCATGCGCGCCTGCGACCATCAAGCCTACTTTGACTGTTATGCAAGCGAGTACATCTACCCGAACAAGTGGTTCGATGAGCTTTCGGGCATCGGGCGGATGTTTATCATCCCTGCCCGTTACTGCATGCCCCCGCTTCCCAAAAATCTGGACAGATGTAAAAAATAATATACGTACTGTTGTATAATGTGACCGCATCCCTCGCGGGGTGCGGTCTTACATTTATTCATCAGAGAGAAAAGGGATGAAAATAAGCGAGCTTGCAAAAAGAACGGATACGGCAAAGGAGACAATTCACTACTACCTGCGTGAGGGACTTCTGAGAAAGCCCCGCAAGTCAAAGACAAACCTTGCAAACTATACCGAGAATCACGTTGAAACCCTTCTGCTGATCAGGGACCTGCGCGATCACTACTACATGCCGATTCCGGAGATCAAAAAAATTCTCAAGGGCTACAACAAGAGAGAATCGACAAAAGATCTTTCGCAGATGCAAATATTAAACAGGTACTTGTCACCGCTGGAACGGCTTTTCCCAAGAGAGGTAAAGGGGCGGGAGGAATTCAGGAAGCTTACAGGAATAGGGGGGAAGTGGCTGACAAAGATGGAGGCGTGGGGGGTAATTGCACCGCGCATAGTAGAGGGTGTCCCTGTCTATTCGAACGAAAATATTATTCTGGGCAAGCTGATTGTCGAGTTTGATCAGTTCGAACTGGGTCCGCGGCAGGGCCACGATCCCGAGGACCTGAGAAAGATAGCCGATTTTATTCGTACACACCTAATCGACCCCTACATACAGAGGACCTTACCTGCCATATTCGGCAAAGGACCCATCACTGCGGAAAAGATGCTCAAGGGCAGCCAATCTGAGCAGGTGGCGAGCCTGTTTATTTTCTTTCTTTATCTGAGAATGATCAGAGATGAGGCGGAAAAATACATGGAAACACTTGAAATTCAATCGCAACCTTGACGGTTTCGTAAATAGATGCTTTCATTCCTGCGGAGCCAAGAATCGACGCCTCGCTGATAATTACAGATCAGGGGTCAAATCCGGATCGACGGAAGAGATAAAAATCAATTTTTTCTGAGTAACCTTCAGCGCGTAGTGTCGGTTACCGCCAGCGGATCGATGATGCCTTGAACACCAGCCAGACTTTCTTCCCGGGAATTAACTGAAGTGCCTCTGCTCTCCGTTGTGTCAATCTGGAGGAAAGCGACAGCTCGGCAATGGCCGTATCGACGAGAATGCCTGAATCGGGACCGTCAGCAGTCATCTGCACGATCGTGCCCTCAAGTATATTTTGTGCTGACAGTCGAGATGAGTATTCCGCGGCAATCATAATGTCGGAATTCTTGAGAAATCCCGTCGCGTTTTTATCGGGCGGCGCAAGGCATGCAATGGATTGGCCGTCAGAGAGCACCCTGGTGTAAAGGCCCTTATCTCCATGCGTCCAGGGTCCGATGAGTATGTTTTCCACCTCAAATGAGTCAAGCCGTCCATTGCGTATTTTCAGAACACTGTCGGTGACGCTGTTGAGCCAGACGCGGTCATGGCTCGCGACAATCAGCGAGGTGCCGTACTCATGCCTGAATTTTCGTATTGCCTCTTTCATCAGAAAGGCGCTCTCATGATCGACGCTGGCCGTGGTTTCGTCGAGTATCAAAACGCGGGGGTTCAGCACAAGCCTCGAAGCCAGGGCAACGCGCTGAGCTTCGCCGCCGGAAAGCTCGAACCACAGCCGTTTTGAAAATATTGCAGGCGGGAGTCCCACCAGTTCAAGGGCTTCAAATACCCTAGAGCGGACACCTTCGTGTTGTTTGCGCACCTTCAGACCATAGGCAACATTGTCGAAGACAGTTCGCTTTAAAAGGTAAGGTTCCTGCAGAAGAATCGTGATTCCTCTCGTCACCGCCGCGTTGCTGTCGGAAATATTACCTGCCTTCCCGGTATAATGTAACGATGAAAGGCATAAAAGCCGAATAAACATTAATAGATCGGAGCATTTTTCCTTGATTTGAGTCTCGTTACATGTTAAGCATAATGTAACGATGATAAAAAAGGGGGGGGTGCTCAATGGCGGCGATTGTGTATCAGACCAGCAAGCAGACGGGAATTACCTATGCCTATGAATCGCTATCCTACTGGGATAAAGAGAAAAAGCAGTCTCGTGCCACACGTAGATGCATCGGACGGGTTGATCCCGAGACAAAGGAGATCATCCCGACCAGAAAAAGGGTGGTTGCCACTGATCCCGGCAATCATGACAAAGTCCATAAAAGAGGTCCGGTCCCTATCGAGAATGTATCCCGCAGTTTTTACGGGGCAACATACCTTTTTGACGCCATCGGCGAGAAGCTCGGGATTGCCGCGGATTTGAAAAAATGCTTTCCCGGCACATACAAACAGATTTTGTCCACGGCATACTACCTCATCATGGAGGACAGGAACCCCTTGAGCCGTTTTCCGAAATGGGCAGCCACGCATAGGCATCCTTACGGCAGAAACATCCCTTCTCAGAGGAGCAGTGAGTTGTTCGCATCTATTACCGAAGACGACAAGAATCGGTTTTTCCGGCTGCAGGGAAGACGGCGAGTCGAGAAAGAGTACTGGGCCTATGATACGACCTCCATATCGAGCTATTCCAGATGCTTAAGCCAGGTCAGATACGGGATGAACAAGGATCATGAGCCGCTTCCGCAGATCAATCTCGCGTTATTGTTCGGGGAGGAATCCAATCTTCCTTTTTACTACCGAAAACTTGCAGGCAACATTCCCGATGTGAAGACAGTGAAGAACCTTCTGGCTGACATCGATTTCTTTGGGTACGACAAGATCAAGCTGGTTATGGACAGGGGATTCTACAGCGAGGACAATATCAACGAGCTGTACAGGAATCATTTGAAATTCCTGATTGCCGCAAAGAAATCGTTGAAATTCGTAAAGACCGAACTGGATAATGTGCGCGATTCACTCCGTACCTGGACACACTATAATCAGAAACATGATCTTTATGCCTGCACCACGAAGATAGAATGGGACTATTCTCAGGAGCGTCCTTACAAGGGCGATATTCTTAAGGGAAAACGCCGGATGTATATGCACCTCTATTTTAACAGTGAACGGGCATTGGAGGATGAAAAGAACTTCAACGCCCTGCTTTGTCGTCTGCAGGAGGAATTGGAAGGCGGCGCAACCCTTCCGGAACACGACAGGCTGTACGCCAAATATTTTGATGTCACCACCACCCCGGTAAGAGGGACAAAGGTTATTGCCAGAGAGGATGCTCTTCTTGATGCACGAAAGAATTATGGATTTTTTGTGTTACTCAGCAACGAGGTCAGGGAACCTATCGCAGCCCTGGAAATATACCGGAACAAGGATCTTATGGAAAAGGCCTTCGGAAATCTGAAAGAGCGACTGAATTTCAACCGCATGGCGGTGTCCTCCGATCAAAGTCTGGACGGCAAGCTGTTTGTGGAATTTATCGCGCTTATTTTTCTTTCTTATCTCAAAAAGAAGATGCAAGATGGAAATCTTTTCAAAAAATATACGATGCATGAGCTTCTGGATGAACTGGACATCATTGAATGCTTTGAGTACCCGGGGTATGAACTTCGCGTAGGTGAAGTGACAAAGAAACAAATCGAACTTTATGAGGCAATGGGGATCGCCCCGCCAACCTCGTTACATTAAGCCGGGAATTTAGGATATTACGGTCTTCAAAAAAAATTGTTCCTTCTGCCGGTGCTTCGAGAAACGCGAGAAGCTTCAGCAGGGTGCTCTTTCCGCCTCCGTTGGGTCCTGCAAAACCGATGGACGAACCGGTATCGATCGCAAGGTCGGGTACGACAAGTGTGAAATGATTGCCGTAGCGGTAGGTAAGATCGGTTATCTTGTAGAGATGCGGTGTGTTCATCACGATCTTCGCTTCAGAAAAATCAACAGAAAATTGACAAAAAAGGCCAGCGCCAAAAGTACAAGGCCCAGGGCAATTCCCATTGCGAATTCTCCTTTTCCCGTTTCGAGGGCGATCGCTGTGGTAATGGTGCGGGAGTGCCATTTTATGTTTCCGCCGAACATCATGGAGGCGCCCACTTCAGAAATTGCCCTGCCATAGGCGATCACGGCCGCGATCATCACCGCATAGCGCGCTTCGAGCAGACTGGTCACAACGATTTGTCGCCCACGGGCGCCCAGTGCGATCAGGGTTGTTTTAAGCCGCCTGTCCAGGCTTTCTATTGCTGTAGCGGTAAGCGAAATGACAATAGGGGTGATCAGTATGGTCTGCGCCACGGCAATACCCGGGATGGTAAAAAGCAGTCCCAGTTCGCCCAGGGGGCCCCGGCGTGAAATAAAGGCATAGACGAGCAGTCCCACCACCACCGTGGGAAGGGCGAGCAGCGTATCCACCACTGCCCGCGTCTGCCTTTTTCCCTAGAAATTGAAATACCCCAAAGTGAACCCCAGGGGAATTCCAATGACAAGACTTACCACAATCGAAAGTGTTGTGACTTTCAGCGTGGCCAGCACCGCCGAGTAAGTCTCGGCGTCGCCGGCGATCAGAAGCTCTATCGCCTTCAGGAAGCCCTGAAAAATATAATCCATGCGATACTGCGCTTATTGTGCGTTGGGAATGAAAAGCTGCTTCCCGAGCAGTGTAAATTCCGCGATCAGTTTTTGCGCCTTTTCCGAAGTAACCCACGAGGCAAAGACCTGCGCATTGTCAAAGCGCACACTTTTGCATTTATCCGGATTTACTGAAATGACACTGTACTGATTGCGAAGCCGCACATCGCCTTCCACCAGTATCGACAAGGGAGGGTTCCCCTTCCAGTTAGATTCGTATTTGATGAAGGTGCCGCGGTCGGTCATCGTGTAGGCATCTCGTTCTGCAGCTATGTTTATCGTGTTTATCATGCCCTGTCCCGTCTGAATGTACCAGGGTTCCTTGTCGGGAATGGGCAGTGCACAGTCCTTCCAAAGACTCAGTTTCTTTTTGTGCGTGCCCGAGTTGTCGCCGCGGTTTGCAAAGGACGCCTTTTTTGATGAAAATATTTTTGAGCGCCTCTTCTACCGATGCTCCCTTAATGCCGGCACTGTCGGCTTTTGGTCCGATAAAGACGAAGTCATTGAACATGACCTCACGTCTATCGACGCCGGAACCTTCCGCGATGTACTTTTTTTCTGCCGCCGGTGCATGGACGAGGAGAACGTCCACGTCACAGTTTTTCCCAAGTGCGAGGGCCTTTCCCGTGCCTACGGCGACCCATATAAGCTCTATACCCGTGTCGGCCTTGAAAAGAGGAGCCAGATAGTCCAGAAGTCCCGTATTGTCCGTGCTTGTCGTGGTGGCCATCTGCAGCACCTTTTCTTCTGCCGCAAATGACTGCACTGACATTCCGAGTACACAGAAAAAAAGCACCACTACCACGAATAATTTTTTACTGATCGAACTCATTTTAACACTCCTCCTGAAATAGACAATTACTTCCAGTTAAAAACGCATATAAACCAGAACTAACCTGAAACGACAGCGAAAATTTACTATGAACCCCTTCACCTGTCAAGCAAAGCTATGCGGCGCACTGTGAGACATGGTTTATTCCCTTCTATCATCCCGGGCTTGACCTGGAATCCAGAAATTGCGTAAAAAAACTGGATACCTCCCGGACTTGATTCGGGATCTGCCGATATGAAGAAATTGATGATTCTATGAAGTTCTGCACAGGTCTTCAGGTGGTTTCTCATCCCGGCCCACTCGGCGGCAATCAGGCAAGTTCCTCTGAAACCGTGGCAGGTTCCTTCGTCAGACTGCTGCGATAGATCTTGTTGGCCACCTTGCGAAAGTGATGGCCGAAGACCATCAGGGTGATGGTTTCGGGAAACGCCCTCCGGTAGAAGGCGGCGGACTTTATTACCGCTTTCCAGTAATACCACTGGCTGGCGCCGTTTCCGAGTACGCCGAGATAAAGAATAGATCTCAGAAATGCTTTGATATCCCTTGCTCTGACCCGTCGTTTCGACGCGGCGGGCTTATTGTAGTTCTCCAGAAAACAACTGATCCTCTGATAATAGTATTTTGGACTGTATATGGTTTTTACGAGACTTCGATATCCTTCCATCAGCGTCGCTCTATCCATCGCCGGTATGAAGTTCAGGCTTCCATCGGTATTGTTCCCCGTGGCGCAGTCCGCAAGCCGGTTCTCTTCCTTCAACCGCTGCCAGAGCTTCGTGTTGGGAAGGGCCTGCAGCAGCCCCACCATGGCGGTGACAACCCCTGTTTCCTGAATAAACTTGATCTGCCGTGAGAAGATGTTTTCGTCATCGCTGTCGAAGCCGATGATATAGCCGCCCAGCACCTCAATCCCCGACTTTTGAAGCTTCTGTATCGCCGCCTTCACATCGAGGTTCACATTCTGCATCTTCGAGCACTCTTTCAGACTCGCCTCATTGGGAGTTTCGAGTCCTACGAAGACACTGTCAAAGCAGGCCTGCACCATAAGGTCGATCAGTTCATCATCCTCGGCCAGATTGATCGATGCCTCTGTAAAAAGCGTAAAGGGATAATCATGATCGCGCATCCATTCGATTACTTCCGGAAGCATCGATTTGATCGCCCGTTTGTTTCCGATAAAATTGTCGTCAACGATGAAAAGACTGCCCCGCCAGCCCGTATCGTAAATGGTCTGCAGTTCTTTCAAAAACTGTTCCGTCGTTTTCAGACGGGGACGGTGGCCGAAGAGTATCGTTACATCGCAGAATTCACAGTTGAAGGGGCACCCCCGCGAATACTGTACCAGCAAAGTGGCATACTCTTTCACCCGTATCAGATCCCAGCGTGGAATCGGTGTTTCTTTCAGATCACTGAATCCTTCTGCCCTGTATATGGCTTTCGGGTGTCCTGCTGTCAGATCCCGCAGGAAGAGTGGCAGGGTGCATTCCGCCTCTTGAAGAATCATGTGATCGACCTTTTTCCCATATTCGTCGGGAAGCGCGGTAAAGAGGGGGCCTCCGGCGATGACCTTTTTCCCGAACCGCCGGCACTGTTGCAGCACATGCTCCACGGAATCTTTTTGAATCAACATGGCGCTGACCATCACATAATCGGCCCATTGGAGATCTTTAGCTTTCAAAGTGCGGATGTTCATATCGACAAGGCGAATGTTCCAGTCGGAGGGGAGCATTGCGGCGACCGTGAGCAACCCCAGCGGGGGGAAGGCCGTTTTCCTTGAAACAAATTTCAGACTGTACTTAAAACTCCAGAAGGTGACCGGATATCGGGGATATACCATCAATATGTTCATTGCTGTTTCCTGTGTAAAATTTTTGATGGGGAGATGACGAGGCGCCCCATCATTTGCTGCGTCAAATGGATAATTCCCACTTATCTGTATTCGAGGCAGGGGAAAAATTACGTGGATGAATATGATGTACTCAGGGATATTGTGTAATTGAACGTGAACTTTTTTAACATTTTTTGATAATACAAAATTACGGTGTTCCTTGCAAGGTAAATCGTCGAAGCTGCATTTCAGCAGGTTACATTAGTGTTCAGGTGTGGTAATATAACGCGCAATTTGCGCTATTCATAGGATGCAGAGTCGCCCATTCATCAGCAATAGGAGAACAGGCACAATCAAAAAGGAGAAAAATCGATGAATAAAAGAAAAAGGATTGTAGTGATAGGCGGATCGGCAGCCGGTCCTAAAGCCGCGGCAAAGGCGCGCAGAATCGACAACAATGCCGAAGTCATTATTTTGCAGAAAGATTCGGACCTTTCAATGGCGTCCTGTGGGTATCCCTATTACGTAGGGGGATATTTTGACGACAGGAACATGCTCTTGTGCACACCCACCGGTGTGACAAGAGACCCACAATTTTATCTGAATGCAAAAAATATCGATGCGCGGGTGCACACCGAAGTAACCGGCATCGACCGAGAGAATCACACGGTGGCATATCACAATGTGCTCACGGACGAAACAGGTACCTTAGAGTATGACAAGCTGATCCTCGCCGTCGGCGCCACTCCCAAAATGCCGCCCATACCGGGAGTGGGGCTTAAGGGTATTTCTACGCTTCACTCGATGAAAGATGCTGACTTTTTGAGAAAAATACGTGATGACAAGTCGATCAAAAAGGCCGCGGTCATCGGCGGCGGCCTGATAGGCATTGAAACCTGTGAAGCCCTTCAGCTTGCCGGTATTGAGATTACCGTGATTGAACTGCTGCCGCAGTTGTTGACCTTTCTCGATTGGGAACTGGCCAAACTGGTGGAGAATCATGTGAGGCAGAAGGCGGCAAATGTGATTATCGGTAATGGCATTGCGGCCTTTCTCGGAGAAAACGGTGTGTTGACAGGCGTTAAACTCCAGAACGGCACGGAGCTCCCCTGTGAACTGGCCGTTGTGGCAATCGGTGTCACTCCCAACACCGCCTTGGCACGGGGTGCGGGATTGAAAATCGGAGAGCGCGGAGGCATTGAAGTAAACGACTATATGCAGACATCCGATCCCGATATCTATGCCGTCGGCGACTGCACTGAAACCATCAATCGCATTACAGAGATGAAAGTGCTGGCGCCTTACGGTGATCTTGCAAATTTACAGGGCCGTATCGCCGGAGAAAATGCCGCATCGGAAAATTGCGTAACCTTTCCGGGGACCATCCAGACAGGAATTTGCAAGGTCTTTGATTATGCGGCGGGATCGACGGGACTTTCGGAAACTATGGCAAAGAAGGTCGGGTATGAGGACATTATTACCGTGATCAATGCAAGTCCCGATAAACCGGGGTTCATGGAGGGGCTTCTGATCGTCACAAAAGTGGTGGCGGACAAACACACCGGCCGCATTCTGGGAGCGCAGTGCGTGGGACCGGGGAATGTGAGCAAGCAGATTGCCCAGTGGGCGATGGCCATCCAGGGGAATCTGACAGTGGAAGATCTTGTCAATTCCGACCTTCCCTATGCGCCTCCCTTCTCGCTTGCCATCGATCATTTTATCGCCTCTGCCCACATCATGCAGAATAAAATGAAGACGCGTTTCAAGGGCATTTCGACAATGGCAGTCAAGCAGAGAGTGGACAGGGGAGAAGCGCCCTTTATTATCGATGTGCGCGGCCCTGATGAATTTGAAGAAATGCGCCTCGGCATCGGTGAAACCCTGATCCCCCTGGGTGCGCTTCGTAAGCGTTTTAACGAGCTTCCCGACGATAAAGATAAGGAGATTATCTGCTATTGCAAAATTTCGCTTCGCGGGTACGAGGCACAACTGGCAATCGAAGGCGCCGGCTGGAAAAATGTGAAAGTCATGGAAGGGGGCATCATGGCCTGGCCCTATGGACGAGAAAAATAATGAGGAGCAGAGATGAAACCGAATCAATATCGAAGCATTGCTCAAAAATTGCTGATCGCCGCCGATATTGCCATCGACGGCAATCGCCCATGGGACATTCAGGTTCACCGCGAGGAATTTTACAATAGAGTCCTTTCAAAAGGATCTCTCGGACTGGGAGAATCCTACATGGACGGCTGGTGGGATTGCCCGGCGCTGGACGAGTTCTTCTGCCGGGTGCTTTCACATAAACTCGATGCCAAAGTTCTGACCTTCAACGACTCGCTCAAGGTAGTAAAGGCGAGGCTGCTCAACCAGGGAAGCAAGGCCCGCGCTTTTGAAATCGGCCGTCATCACTACGATATCGGCAACGACCTGTACAGGCGTATGCTCGACGACAGAATGATCTACAGTTGCGGCTACTGGAAAAACGCTGATACGTTACACAAGGCGCAGGAAGACAAGCTGGAACTGCTCTGTAAAAAACTGGATCTCAAACCGGGCATGCGGCTTCTGGACATCGGATGCGGCTGGGGCGGGACCGCAAAATACGCAGCAGAGCGCTACGGCGTCGAGGTGATCGGCGTGACGGTTTCACAGGAGCAGGCGGAGCTGGCGAAAGAAGAATGCCGTGGGCTTCCGATAGAAATACTTCTTCAGGATTATCGGGATGTTAAAGGGACATTCGACCGTATCGTGTCCGTGGGAATGATCGAACACGTGGGAGTGAAAAACTATCCCGTGTATTTTAAAGTGGCCCGCGAACACCTTGCCGACGACGGCATATTCGTGCTGCACACCATCGGCAGCAACAAATCCAAGGTAAACGTCGATCCCTGGATCGAGCGCTACATCTTCCCCAATTCCATGCTCCCTTCAGGGAAACAGCTCCTGGAGGCCGGTGAAGATCACTTCATCATGGAAGACTGGCACAACTTCGGCGCCGACTATGACACAACCCTCATGTGCTGGTTCGAAAACTTCAACAATGCATGGGACCACCTGAAAACAAACTATGACGAGCGATTCTACCGTATGTGGAAATACTACCTGCTGTCCTGCGCCGGCGCCTTCCGCAGCCGGCAGATACAAGTATGGCAGATAGTCCTGAGCCCTCAGGGCATCAAGGGGGGATACCTGTGTCCGAGATAAGTGCAGATCTCGTAACACAAAAGGAGGCATCATGAAACGACGGACCTTCATAAAACAGGCAGCGACGGGAGTCGTAACCGCTGCCGCCTCACTTGCCGTTAGCGCGCCGGCAGTTATTGCATCACCGAACGTCAAATGGACTGCGGCGTCATTCTGGACACGCACGATACCGATAATGTTTGAGGCAATAGAGAACTTCTGCCGGGACGTAAAAGAAATGAGCGACGGCAGGTTTGAAATCACACTCTACGGTGGCGGGGAACTGATGCCGTCTCCTGGCGTGTTCGATGCCGTATCAAATGGGACCATCCAGATGGGCACGGGATCACCCTATTTCTGGGCGGACAAATCGACGGCCCTTAACTGGTTCGGGTCCATTCCCTTCGGCATGAATGCACAATCCATCAATGCCTGGTTTTATGAGGGCAACGGGCAGGCTTTGATGAACGAATTATATGATCGATTCGATCTTGTTCCCCGAATTGTGGGAAATTCAGGCGTTCAGATGGGGGGGTGGTATCGGAAAAAAATCTCCTCCATCAAGGATTTCGATGGATTGAAGATGCGGGTCGGCAATATGGCGGGAAAGGTCCTTTCAGAAGTCGGCGTTACCGCTCTGCATGTCCCCCCGGCTGGGATCTTGGCGGCTCTCGAAAACGGAGTTATTGATGCAGCCGAATTTGTCGGACCGGTACATGATGCGGCGCTTGGACTCTATAAAGTTGCACACTACTACTACGCACCGGGGTGGCAGGAACCCGGTCCCACACTTGATATGTTTTTCAACAAAAAAGCATACCATGATTTGCCGATGCAGTTTCAAAAAATCCTTGATATCGCAGCCGGCAATACAAATATAAGAACCCTTGCCGCATATGACGCGCAAAGCGGTGCGGCACTGGAACGATTGGTGAAAGACCATCATGTGGAAGTGCTTATATACCCAGATGACGTGATAAAGACATTAAAGCAGATGTCAAAGAACGTCATCGAGGCGGAAGCCCGAAAGGATCCGTTTGCGCTGAAAGTTCATGAAGATTATCGGATGTTCCAGGCAAAAACAGCTTCATGGGGTGCGTTATCCGAAAAAACCTACTGGAATACAATGGCATAGAAGAGTAAGTGTCCCACTCATGATGGCACCTCTTTTATAACATTGCCCCGCCAGCTTTTCCCTTTGAACCGGCTGCACCGCTAGCTTCCCCCTTTGAAAAAGGGGACCGAAGGGGATTTAAACGCCTGAATTGTGCCGATAAGAACAAAAAATTCAACATTTCTATTGCGATTTGACAAAAATAGCATACAATACCGCTATTCACGCATCACAACATTAATAGAACGCAACCCCTGCAAAAAGTAAGTGGTTGTTTCCGATCCCGTACCCATCCGCCTCCGTCGTCCACGCCGGGGATGCCGATACCGAGAAACAGGGGCGCCGGCGAAGCCTCCAGGGGGAACGCTGTGGCACATCACCCCATTCTCAAGCGTTATCTATGGTTCGACCGGCAAAAAAGATCCGGCAGATACCCCAATACCTCCCAGATGGCTGCACATTGTGAGCTTCCACGCAATACCGCTCCGCGCGGCACAGAAGTCATGCGCGCTCGCCCGGACGCACCGCTCGAATACCATAGAGGGAAAAGCGGGCATCACTACCAGAGAAGCGGAATCCATTATTATTCCCTCTCCCTTGATGGGGGAGGGTTAGGGTGGGGGTGAGACACGGCCAAAAAAATAACTTTACTGGGACATCATATGTCCTCTCTGTTGTGGTAAATTTGATCGCGTGAAAGAAAAAATAGACATAAATCAGCTTATTTTTATCGACCTGGAGACCACGGGCCTGAATCCGAGGAGAGGGCATCGTGTAATAGAAGTTGGCGCTGTGATTGTGAGAGACGGAATGATTAGGGATGTTTTTCACAGCCTTGTAAACCCGTCACGAAGCATATCGGCATCTGCTTCAAAAGTGCATGGCATTACGGGTGAAAAGCTGAGAAATCAGCCTGCCCCGGAAGAGGTGTTCCCTGAATTGAAAAATACTATCGGGAGAAAAGTACTGGCAGCGCACAACGCACCGTTCGATATGGCCTTTCTGAGAATGGAATTCGGACGATTGGGCATAGTACTTGACAATACGTATATCTGCACCTTGGAATTAAGCCGCCGGTATTTTCCCGATTTGCCCAATCATAAGCTCGGAACGATATACCACCATCTTTTCAAAATGAGCGAAGGTATCTCGGGGGACGAAAGTCGAACGGAATCACAAATACAAGAACATCGGGTACTTGATGATGCAAGAATGGCGGCTGCCATCTGGCAGGCGATGGAGAATGGTAGATGAGCGAAAAGGCACTATACTATAGATACTGGGGAAAGGTCGAAAAGGATGGTTCTCTCTATCATCTATTGCCTTATCATTGCTTAGATGTGGCAGCTGTGGGCTGGCTGTTGCTAGCACCTGAAAAGCCGCTGTGCGAACGCATTGCAAAACAACTAAAAGTCTCAAATTCTTGGCTTCGTGAGTGGTTTGTTTTTTGTCTCTGTCTTCATGATATTGGCAAGTTTGCCACGGCATTTCAAAGCTTGGTTCCTGATCTGTCACGGCTTCTTGTACCACCAAACGCAAGAATGCCATATTCTGAGCGTCACGACTCCTTGGGATTTGTTCTCTGGCAGGATGTAATGAGTGATAACTGGCTTCAGGATAACGAGTTTAACTTGCAGGATAAACAATCAGATTTGGCAAGGTTGCGTCGTAACATTGACCCATGGGTGGAGGTTGTCACAGGGCATCATGGAGAACCGCCTAAGAGAGTATCAATCCGTCGCCAGAATTTTTTTACTATTGATGACGAACACGCAGCCTGCAATTTTCTAAAGGATGTTACAGTTCTTTTTCTCAGGGATTTTGACAAATCAATTCTTGTCGACAAAGATCTCAAAAACCGTTTTAAGCTCACTTCGTGGATATTGGCTGGTATCGTAGTGCTGGCAGATTGGCTTGGGTCGGGACGTAAATCCGAATCGTATTGTCAACATGAAATATTGTTAAATGAGTATTGGTACGACCGTGCGTTACCTTTTGCCGAACAGGTTATCGCGAAAGCTGATTTTTCTCATTCACTCGTGTCACCTTTTGCAGGTACAAACAATTTGTTTCCGTTCATCAAATCACTTACGCCACTTCAGGATTGGGCCGAAAAACAGAAGCTTGGACAAAGCAATCAAATATTCATACTGGAAGATGTTACAGGCGCAGGCAAAACCGAAGCTGCAATGGTTCTTGCGCACCGTCTTATGGAAAGTGGTCTGGCTGATGGAATTTATATGGCCCTTCCCTCAATGGCAACGGCAAATTCCATGTACGAGAGATTGGGAAAGGCTTATCGAAAGCTATTCAAAGATAGTGTTCAACCTTCGCTGGTTTTGGCACATGGGGCACGTCATTTATATGAAGGCTTTCGCAAGTCTGTCGGATTACCAGAGGAAGTACCTACAAAGCAACGTTATGAAGATAACGAGGAACCCACAGAATCATACTGCAGTGCGTGGCTTGCAGACAGCCGCAAGAAGGCGTTATTGGCTGAAATCGGTGTTGGGACATTAGATCAGGCCTTATTGGCTGTTCTGCCTGCTAGGCACCAGTCTCTACGGTTTCTGGGACTGGCAAATAAGATCCTTATTGTTGACGAAGTCCATTCATATGATCCTTACATGAACCAGTTGTTGCAAACACTTATTAAAGCCCATGCAAGACAGGGAGGCAGCGTAATCCTCCTTTCCGCAACGTTGCCTCGCCATATGCGTGAGAATTATGTTCGCTCATTTTGTGAGGGTATAGATATTGAAATGCCGATACTGGATGAAACACCTGGCTACCCCCTCGCAACCCATATTCTAGTCTCTGATCAATCGGAAACTACATTGGCAACACGCCAAGAAGTTGAGCGAACATTCCGAGTTACTTTCGTAGAGGATTTTAATGATATTCTGAATGTTATCCGGAAAACTATCGAAAGAGGGCAGTGTGCATGTTGGGTGCGGAACACGGTTAAAGATGCCCGTACCGCCTATAATATGCTTATGAACCAGGAATGGATGGATAAAACTAAGCTAATGCTTTTTCACAGCCGATTTGCAATGGCGGATAGACGAAGGATAGAGGCTGAAACGCTGAACCTATTCGACAAGGATTCAACTGCAGAAAAAAGAAGCGGGCGAGTACTTATCGCCACTCAGGTTGTGGAACAGTCACTCGATCTCGATTTTGATGTAATGATTACAGACCTGGCACCCATAGACTTACTAATCCAAAGAGCCGGACGGTTACAAAGGCATATACGGGATTCAATTGGTAATCCCCTAAAAGGAAAAGGGGATATCGAGCAGCGTGGAAAAACATGTTTGCATGTGTTTGGACCGATGCCAAAGAAAACGCCTGCTGAAGATTGGCTGAAATCAAAACTGCCGGGGACTCAGGCCGTTTACAAACATGTGGGACAGTTATGGCTTACCCAGCAACAGATTTGCAAATCCGGAAAGATCAGTATTCCTGGTGATGCCAGGATGCTGATCGAAGGAGTGTATGGTGAAAAGGGGCAGGAGTTAATACCCGATTCACTGCTTGGTTTTTCCTGGAATGCAGAAGGAGAGGCTGGAAGCCGGCGAGGAATGGCACGGCTCAATGCGCTCAAGCTGGAGAAGGGATATACCCGTTCAAGCGCTGAGGACAGCGGCGGTTGGGACAAAGAAACACGAATTCCGACCCGCCTCGGTATTGATACCGTTACTGTCGCACTTGTCAGCATTGATGGTGAGGGGTTGAAACCATACGCTGATGTAAAAGAGTTTGGATGGGAACTGAGCATGATCGACTTGCCAAGGAGCGAGTGGAAAAAGGTTGAGAACAAAATTCCCCCTGATTACGCTAAAAAAATTGATCAGTTAAAGGAAGAAATCAAATTGTTGAAATGGGTAGAGTTGTTGCCCGTGATAGATGATATTGCCCCTTACTACGATCCGCATATGGGATGGGGATTACACAAGGAGGAAAAGGATGAATCTTATTACTGATAAATGGCTGCCGGTAATCCGGGCCAGCAGCAAATTGGAAAAAGTTGCACCCTGGCAGATAGCCGAAAAAAGCGATCCTATTATCGAACTAAATGCTCCACGCCCCGACTTTCAGGGTGCGCTCTATCAGTTCCTGATCGGATTGCTTCAAACATGCTTCGCGCCGGTTGATCACGATGAATGGCTGGAGTACTGGAAAAAACTACCAAAGGAAGAACTATTGCATGAAAAGTTTATGAATATGGCATTGGCTTACAATATCGATGATCCAGTTGGACCAAATTTCATGCAGGACTACGAGGACTTCGAGGGCGAAGATCTGCCAATCGAAGATCTTATAGGAGGTGCCCTAAGCGACAATACTCGCCATAACAATCGGGATTTATTCATAAAGAGGGATTATATTAAACAAATTTCACCTTACTGGGCAGCAATTGCTCTTTTCAATCTTCAGATAACGGGTATACTAGCTTGGGGGCAGCATCGTATTGGAATGCGCGGCAATGGACCGGTTACCACTATTGTAATGCCGACCAATGATCACACTGTAATATGGAAAAAGATTTGGCTTAATGTTTTAACGGAAGAACAATTGGTTTCAGTTCCTGTAAATATAAACAAAAAAAACAAAGAGTTTATTTTCCCATGGTTAACGACAACCAGAAAAAGCCATAATAAAAAAGCAACGTTACCTGAGCATGGTCATCCACTTCAGGTTTACTGGCCAATGCCAAGAAGGATTCGGCTTTTTGTAGAGGATGTTGAAACCATCTGTGACATATGCGGCGATAAAATAGACCGTGTCGTTCGATATTATAAACGAATCAAAGATGGGGTTTTTTACAAAGATGGCTGGAAGCATCCACTTACACCCTATATTCGTCACAATAAAGAAAGCTTTCCTCAAGCTGTAACTGGATCAAAAATTTCCTTTGACTATAGAGACTGGTCATCACTGACAATAAATGGATATATTGATGATAAAGAATGTGCTTGTGCTCAAATTGTCTCAGTGTTTCAAGCGGAAAGAAACAGAGATATAGGGGATAGCGGAAGGCTTTGGTGCTTTGCCTATGATGCCGATAGCGCCCAAGTTGTCAGGTGGTACGAGGCAAGATTCCCCATTTTATGCACTGATGCTGCAAGGACAGAAAGTATTCGTGCTTGGGTGAATGAATTGATCGAAGCGGCAAAGTACCATATTCTTGTGCTTAAACAAGCACTTATCAGGTCATGGTTTAATCCCAGGAAGAGCAGAACAGGTAATGATACCTGGTCTCATGTAGTTAACAAAAAAGGAGATACCGTGAACAATAGCGGCAAATCAATACCGCAGCATCTAAGTACACTGCATTTTATCGAAGAGAATTTCTGGAAAGATACAGAACCTTCTTTTTTTCATATGCTGTCAGATGTGATGAAAATGGCTGATTCTCGAGATCGTCCGTTGCCCATTTATAAAAGATGGATTGAAGATATAAGAAGATACTCAATAAAAACTTTCGAATCAGAAGCTTTTTCTTTCTCAGCAGAAGAACGAAGTATCAAACGTGCTGTTTCTGCCAAGAAATATTTATTTAATGAATTATGGCCTGCCAAAGGACTTCTTGCCGAGTTGAATAAACTTATCGACACAATATAGCGAAAGGAGGGTTACAGAAAATGCGATATCGATTTTTGAAAGAACCAGAAGTGTGTCATACATTGTTGAACTGGTGGGAGTCACTTGACAAGAACCGAGGAGATCGTGCCCGCTTGAGAAGAGCAGAAAGGCCGGACGATGTCCTGCTGACAGCAGCTTTTTTTCGATTTCTTCAACAAATGCCAAGCGAATGGTCTGATTCCGAAAGACTCATTTCGTCGGCCATGATCGCTGCAGCGGCGTCACATGTGAAGGAACAGGAAGGTGGCGAATCATTCGCCACTCAGCTTGCATTCCCCAAGCAGAATGGCAAAAAAGCCCGCGTGAGTGAACTTCGCTTTCAACAACTGCAAAAAAGCCGTGATCCTGAGGAGTTCTTCAGGCGGCTGTTACGTACCATCAGACTGGCCGAGTGTAGACTCAATATTATTTCATTAGCCGAAAGTATATTGCACTGGATGGAAGAATATAGATTCGGCACTAACCGGGAACCACAGAAGCGACTTGCTGTGCGCTGGGGTACCGAATATTACGAACAGGCATTGAAAAACAATTCCTGATATAAGGAGGTATAAAAACATGGGTCGTTTTGTACAATTTCACATGCTGACATCTTATCCACCCGCAAATCTTAATCGGGATGACCTCGGTCGCCCCAAAACCGCAAAGATGGGAGGAGTCGATCGCCTACGAGCTTCTTCTCAAACACATAAGCGATCATGGCGGACATCTGACATTTTCGAGAAAGCGATGGCGGGACATATCGGTACACGCACGAAAGAGATGGGGGTAAGGATTTACGAAAAGTTGCAAGAGAAGGGTGTTGAACATAAAAATGCTATCGAGTGGACTAAACCCATCGCGGGTGTTTTTGGGAAACTCAAAGAACTTTCAAAAAAAGAAAAAGAAGGGCTGAAAGATTTAAGTCAGGAAGATCGTATCAAAAAAGAAAAGGTTGAACTTGAAATAGAACAATTGGCATTCTTTGATACGGAAGAGGAAAAAGATATCTTTGTGCTTGTCGATGCAATCGCAGCAAGAAAAGAAGGGCCGAAGGAAGAAGACTTGAATCTGTTACGAAAGAAGATGCATGCAGTTGATATTGCACTTTTTGGACGAATGCTTGCGTCCGCTCCGGCCTATAATGTTGAGGCTGCCTGTCAGGTAGCTCATTCTATCAGTGTTCATCCAGTGGTAATTGAAGATGATTATTTTACCGCAGTTGATGATCTCAACGATGGTAGTGAGGATGCAGGTGCCGCACATATAGGTGAAACAGGATTTGCGGCAGGGCTTTTCTACGCTTACGTATGCCTTAACAGGGAATTATTGGAAGAAAATCTGAATGGAGATACAGCACTTGCACAAAGAGCTATCCGTGCATTAACGGAAACTGCTGTTAAGGTTTCGCCGGAAGGAAAACAGAACAGCTTTGGAAGCAGGGCATATGCGAGTTATGTCCTGGCTGAAAAAGGTGATCAACAACCACGTTCCTTATCTGTCGCATTTTTGAAGCCGATTACCGGAATCGATTATGGTACCGACGCGATCTCGGCATTGACAACGCAATTAAACAACATGGATTTAGTATATGGGAGCTGTGCGGATTCTAGGTTCTTTATTAATGCTCTCAACGGTACTGGGGGCGATTATCCTGCCCCCGATGGTGGCCCTGATAAACCCGAAGAGAAAGGCCAAAAAGCATTGTTTGATCAGTTGCTTGATTTTGTATCGGAATAGGAGGGAGCAATGGAATATTTGCTTTTTCGTCTATATGGTCCGTTGGCCAGTTGGGGCGAAATCGCGGTTGGAGAATCCAGGCATACTGCATCATATCCGGGCAAGTCAGCTCTTCTCGGATTATTGGCAGCCGCTCTTGGAATCAGGCGTGATGAGGAAGATCAACAACTTGCTTTGGTTACAGGTTATAGCTTTGCCGTGAAAGTAATTAGTGGTGGTAGCCTGTTGCGGGACTATCATACCACTCAGGTTCCACCACAAGTCGCTGTTGCTAGATATCCTGTGAAGACCAGAAAAGATGAGTTGAAAGCATTAAAAAGATATCAAGCAGACGTTCCAAAACATTCGGGCACGATTTTATCCAGCCGTGAATATCGTTGTGATTCGTTGTCACTGATTGCAGTTTGCCCCTTGGAAAACGCGCCATACACCCTTGAAGAACTTTGTAATGCATTGCTGAAACCTAAATTTCATCTGTACCTTGGCCGCAAGGCATGTCCTTTGGCAGCTCCGCTTAAGCCCGTGGTTCGTACTGCCAAAGGTTTTCGACAGGCACTTGATGAGTACCCCTGTGGTCCCTTGTATATATCTGATCGTTTGGTTCGAGTTGCCCGGAAAGAAGCAGGAACAGGTGTTTTGTCTGAATCACCCTCCCTTGCGAATTTATCGCAGGATGATGTGCATATTTTATCTATCGACAGGCATCAGGTACGCTATTATTGGGAAGGGAATACCGATGATCTTGAACCCCAACAGATTCTTACGAGGCACGATCAGCCTCTTTCTCGAAGACGTTGGCAATTCACGCAGAGGCCAGAGTACCTTTTTATGAAGGAGGTTGACTAATGTATTTCTCCAGAGTTAGGGTAAAACCTGATATCCGTGAGTTATCGCATTTGCATAACATCCTCCGTGGTGACGGTTACAGCGTTCATCAGTTGTTTTGGGATTTCTTCCCGGGAGATCAAGAACGAAAATTTCTTTTTCGTGAAGAAATCGCAGGAGAACAAATCCCTCATTACAGGGGCGCCCGAGGAGAGCCAATCTTTTATTTAGTGTCACAAAACAAACCCAAGAATGAACATCCTTTGTTTATTGTTGAAAGCAAAATTTATAACCCCAATTTTATTGCTGGTGAACAATTGTCATTTAAGTTGCGGGCGAATCCGACGGTGGCGCGCAAAGAAAATGGCAGGAAAAACTCTGTGCGACATGATGTTGTCATGGATGCACAGTACCACTGCTTGCGAGAATTGGCACATGCTGCCGAAGTGAAAAATGTGGGCAAAAAATCTGATCTTAAAAAACTGATTCTCGAATCATGGCTTGAATCGAAAGATTCTGGGATTAAGGCGAAACTTGAGCAAACGATGGAGGTGAATGAACGATACCGGGAGCTTCTTGACCAGACATTATCTCCGGCAAAACTTTTTGAATCGGCGCTGAAGGCTGCTTCGGATTTGAAACTGGAAGAATGGTTAAGGGATAAAGGAAAAAAGAATGGATTTGTTATAGCAACTGATCAAAAACAAAAGCGTCTAAAATTTCAGGCAGAAGGATACCGCTGGCATCCTATCCCCCGAAAAGGACGTTCAGCCGGATTCAGTTCTGCTGATTTTGAAGGAGTAATCAAAGTGACAGATCCTATGCAATTTATCAACGCGCTTTACAAAGGTATCGGTTCAGCCAAGGCATTTGGTTGTGGTCTCATGATGGTAAAAAGGATTTAACCATGGAACCCATTCTCCCACCTCTCAAACCGATTCCCATCAAAGATCGCATATCCGTCGTCTATGTGGAGAAGGGCAATCTCGATGTGCTGGACGGTGCGTTTGTCGTAGTCGATAAAACGGGTGTCCGTACACACATTCCCGTTGGCGGTGTTGCTTGTCTAATGATTCAACCTGGGACCAGGGTTTCCCACGCAGCGGTTACTCTGGCATCACGTGTCGGGTGTCTCCTCGTCTGGATTGGTGAAGCAGGTGTCAGACTCTATGCTTCGGGACAACCAGGCGGTGCCCGTTCTGATCGTTTGCTGTACCAAGCGAAGCTTGCCCTGGATGATACTGCTCGACTGAAGGTTGTCAGAAAGATGTATGCCTTGCGTTTTAGGGAAGAACCTCCCGCAAAACGCAGTATTCAGCAATTACGGGGTATAGAAGGCGTTCGGGTCCGCAAAATGTATGAACTCCTGGCGCGTCAATACCGTGTGCAATGGAAAAGCCGAAACTACGATCATACAGAATGGGGAAGCGGCGATGTACCGAACCGCTGTCTTAGTTCGGCCACGGCGTGCCTCTATGGTATCTGCGAGGCGGCGATTCTCGCGGCAGGATATGCGCCAGCCGTAGGATTTATCCACACCGGAAAGCCTCAATCATTTGTCTATGACATCGCTGATATTTTTAAATTTGAGACAGTGGTGCCCGTGGCCTTCAAAATTGCGGCGAAAAAGCCAGGGAATCCTGAGCGGGATGTTCGGCTGGCATGCCGCGATACTTTCCGCCAGACAAAGCTGCTGCATCGAATTATTCCGACTATCGAAGAGGTGTTAGCGGCGGGTGAAATAGAAAGGCCGAAACCGTCGGAAGAGTCTGTAGAAATGGCGATTCCAAACAAGGAGGGCATGGGTGATGCTGGTCATCGTGGTTGAAAATGCGCCTCCACGCCTTCGTGGACGACTGGCACTATGGCTACTTGAAGTTAGGGCCGGTATCTACGTGGGGAAGGTTTCGCGGCGTATCCGTGAGATGATATGGGAGAATGTTGAAGTAGGGATAAATGATGGAAATGCTGTCATGGCTTGGACAACGAATACCGAATCGGGATTCGATTTCCTTACACTTGGGGTAAATCGCCGGATTCCAGTCGAAATGGACGGGATAAAATTGGTGTCGTTTTTGCCGGAAAGTGATGGTTCGGGATCTTACGAAGTCAATGAAACTGGTTCCTGAAAAGTTGGTAGGATTTGTTGATCTTTGAAAACTGAATATTACCGTAGATGTACAAGAAGCATGTTCCCCGCACACGCGGGGATGAACCGTTCCAAACCCAGCGTTTGAATCGCCTATCATAATGTTCCCCGCACACGCGGGGATGAACCGCCACTGCTCGTCGCGGATCGTGCGCATCAGCTATGTTCCCCGCACACGCGGGGATGAACCGGGGATCGCCCGCGTCACCACGATTGGCGTGCCATGTTCCCCGCACACGCGGGGATGAACCGTCCACTCCACCGGCCAGGTCGTGGCGACCGGGATGTTCCCCGCACACGCGGGGATGAACCGCTATCGGGTGGTCACATGCTGATGCGTGTGTAATGTTCCCCGCACACGCGGGGATGAACCGCCCGGCGACATGACCACAATGACTGTCTGCTAATGTTCCCCGCACACGCGGGGATGAACCGTATCTCTGTCGGCGTTCCATCGTTGGTCGCAAATGTTCCCCGCACACGCGGGGATGAACCGGATTTCGTGGACGCCTACAATACCGGAATCACATGTTCCCCGCACACGCGGGGATGAACCGAGCATTACGTGTGGGTGGGCGACGGCTACCAGATGTTCCCCGCACACGCGGGGATGAACCGGAGGTAGGGAAAATGAGACGTAAAACAATAGAATGTTCCCCGCACACGCGGGGATGAACCGCCGATAGTGGCTATGGCTGCCAAGGTTAATACATGTTCCCCGCACACGCGGGGATGAACCGGTTGACCTGTCTTGATTGAAACTGCCAACGATATGTTCCCCGCACACGCGGGGATGAACCGATGATTCCCGCCGTGAATCCTGCGATGCCGAGATGTTCCCCGCACACGCGGGGATGAACCGAGGGGAGGTTCCTGCTGGAAGCGATGAACCAGATGTTCCCCGCACACGCGGGGATGAACCGAACATTCGACGCGAGGGACTACCAGAGAGACAATGTTCCCCGCACACGCGGGGATGAACCGTATCCCGTCGATCCCAACGTCAATCATCGAAAATGTTCCCCGCACACGCGGGGATGAACCGGTTGTCGAGGTCCGGCTTTTTGGTATGGACAAATGTTCCCCGCACACGCGGGGATGAACCGGGGGTCTTCAGTATAACTCTCCCCGACACCCTATGTTCCCCGCACACGCGGGGATGAACCGCGCTGTGGATACCGAAAAACGAAACAGGAATAATGTTCCCCGCACACGCGGGGATGAACCGGTGTCATCCACGGTCTTCTTTTTGACGTTCAGATGTTCCCCGCACACGCGGGGATGAACCGTTGCCTACAGATATGGTGGCTATAAGTAAGAAATGTTCCCCGCACACGCGGGGATGAACCGACGGAGGCATAAATTGGGATGCTTCTGGCAATATGTTCCCCGCACACGCGGGGATGAACCGTAATGCCGGAGCTTTAACGGCGACCTCTGCAAATGTTCCCCGCACACGCGGGGATGAACCGAAAAAAATGAGCGTTGATAACTTCTTGAAAATATGTTCCCCGCACACGCGGGGATGAACCGGTTTTGAAAGTGGAAGGGAGAGAGGAAAGTGAATGTTCCCCGCACACGCGGGGATGAACCGACACTGGCGGCGATCATTATTTGATTGTGGCAATGTTCCCCGCACACGCGGGGATGAACCGTACAGCAACCGGGCTTCAGCATCGAAGGTATCATGTTCCCCGCACACGCGGGGATGAACCGCGCGAGTCCGAATGGTGGGCGCGGGTGTTCGAATGTTCCCCGCACACGCGGGGATGAACCGGAAAAGCCCGATCTTCACCGGCGCTCTCGGGAATGTTCCCCGCACACGCGGGGATGAACCGGGGGATATGTTTCGCAGTCCCGACACGTTCCAATGTTCCCCGCACACGCGGGGATGAACCGGTGCATATCATTAAGAAGTGCAAATTGCGGGCATGTTCCCCGCACACGCGGGGATGAACCGACGCTCGCACAGGTTAAAACCATCCTTGGCCTATGTTCCCCGCACACGCGGGGATGAACCGGGATTTGCGGGCCCGCAGGACGTTCGTTCCGAATGTTCCCCGCACACGCGGGGATGAACCGACCTACGGGGACGATGTTTCAGGGTATGCCGAATGTTCCCCGCACACGCGGGGATGAACCGGTCAATGCCATCAAAAAGCGGCTGGCGGATCTATGTTCCCCGCACACGCGGGGATGAACCGCCGTTTGACGAATTCCCCAAAAATCCCGGATGATGTTCCCCGCACACGCGGGGATGAACCGTATTATTGTTGTATGTATTGACATATCCTAATATGTTCCCCGCACACGCGGGGATGAACCGCATCCTCCGATCAGTTCCCACACGGTACCCTCATGTTCCCCGCACACGCGGGGATGAACCGACAGTGCCATAGAGCAAGTGACGGCCGGTTCCATGTTCCCCGCACACGCGGGGATAAACCGTAAGAAATTTCTTGGAAATAGACCCGAGATTAATGTTCCCCGCACACGCGGGGATGAACCTATTTGATTTTGCTTTTCTTCCGTGCTTATGGCATGTTCCCCGCACACGCGGGGATGAACCGACGGACGGCCCGATCGACAACGAGAAAATCATATGTTCCCCGCACACGCGGGGATGAACCGGACAAACAATGGGAACAGCTTCGATTAACAATATGTTCCCCGCACACGCGGGGATGAACCGCGGCCACATGGGGATCTTTGAACGAGTCAACAATGTTCCCCGCACACGCGGGGATGAACCGGCCGGACTGTTTTAGTGTTCATGGTCGTGATAAACTGAGCCAAAAATGGTCGTTTAAAAGTGAGCCACTTAGAGGTGGAGTTAATGAGATGAATGAGTAAAGTATGGTTATTTATCTCAGAGTAATCGAGGTGGCTGATTTGAAAAAAAGGAGACCGTTTTGGACATATTGTTATTACAGAGAAGAGGACTGAGCCAGAGGCACATTTCACGGAAGCTGGGGATCAGCAGGAACACGGTGAAGAAGTATATAGAGAATCAAGGGGATCAGGGAGTTACGAGAGAGAAGGCGAAGCGCAAGAGTCTCGTAGATCCCTATAGGGACAATATTGCGGCATGGTTGGAGGAAGACGGCGAGTACAGGGCCACCCTGCTCTATGATCGGCTCCGTGCAATGGGATTTACCGGAAGTTATGAAATCGTGAAAAGGCAGGTGCATCAGCTCAAAGCGGAACAACAGCGCGTGGCCTATATGCGGTTTGAGACGGAGCCGGGCTTTCAGGCGCAGGTGGATTTTGGTGAATTCCAGGTTGCCAATGCCGACGGGAGCGTCAAGAAGCTCTATCTGTTTTCAATGATTCTGGGATACTCCAGAAAACTGTATGGCGAATTCATTGAGCGATGCGACCTGCCCACCTTTCTCGATTGTCATATTCGCGCCTTCGAACATTTCGGGGGCATCCCGGCGGAGATACTTTACGATCGCATGAGAAACGTGTTCATCGGGAAACTGGCCGGCAAAGATCGATTCAACGACACGCTGATGGCCTTTGCGCTGCATAATGGGTTCAAACCGGCGGTTGCCCCCGCCTATGCCGCCTGGGTGAAGGGAAAAGTCGAGCGGCCCTACCATTTCATCCGTGAAGGGTTCTGGAGGGGGTACGGATATGTGTGTCTCACAACGGCCAATCGAGATCTTCAGCAATGGATTGCAATGAAAGACGAGCGTGTGCACGGCACCACCCATGAAGTCGTAGCGTGCCGTTTCGCCCGCGAACTTCCTCATTTACAGGCGTTGCCTTCCCGCCCTTTCGATACGTCGTACCGCGTGTACCGCAAGGTCAGCAAGGACTGCCTGGTCCGTTTCGAAGGCAACAGTTATGTAGTGCCCCATACCGTGGTGGGGAAGCATCTGATTTTACGGGTCAAGGACAGATGCATGCGGATATTCCACGACGATTGCCTGTTGGCGACGTACGACATTCCGGAAGGCAAGGGGAACTTGGTCCAAGATCCCCGCTTCTACGAGGCGCTCAGAAAAGACCGGGAGATGAACAAGCGCAAATATGGCCGGGGCAGACACGGTAAGGGACGCGCCAAATGCACCATCAGTCCCTTGAAGTCGTCCTATGCCACCATGGACGTTGAAATCCGTCCCACAGCGCTGTATGACTCGCTCGTCGGGGAGATGGGCCTATGAACGAGACATTGCTTGTCGATCGCATACAGTCCAGTCTCACGCGGCTTCGGCTCTCCCGAATGGGCGCCATACTTGTACAGGCGACCAAAACGGCCGAGGAAAAAAGCGCAAGCTATCTTTCCTTTCTCGACGAACTGCTGGAAGAGGAAATCGCCTGCAAGGAACAGCGACGGGTGGAAACGGCGCTGAAGATATCGGGGCTCCCCTTTATCAAGAGCATTGATGAATTCGACTTTACCTTTCAACCCAAGCTGGATCGTCAGAAAGTCATGTCGCTTTTCGATCTGACCTTTATCCGTGAGAAAGGGAATGTCATCTTTTTGGGGCCTCCGGGCGTGGGCAAGACCCACCTGGCCGTCTCTCTCGCATTGAAGGCCTGTCAGGCGGGCATGAGCATTTACTTTACGACGATGGAGGATCTAATCGGGAAACTGAAAAAAGATCACGAGGCAGGACGCAAAGGCAGAGGAAGAAGCTATTACAAATCGGCACTGGTGATCGTTGACGAGGTCGGCTATACACCAATCGACAGAGAGGAATGCAACCTTTTTTTCAGATTCATTGCCAACCGCTATGAGAAGGCCAGCACTGTGATCACGTCCAACAAGGCCTTTTCCGACTGGACCGAGCTGTTTCACGATCCGGTCATCGTCACGGCGTTTCTGGATCGCCTGCTCCATCACAGCATTATAATAAATATCCGGGGCAACAGTTACAGACTTCGGAAAAACACTGAGCAAGGGGAGGAAAAAATGGACCATGGTTAAGAGGCGAGTGGCTCAGTTTTCACGACCGAAAATGGCTCATTTTTAAAAGACCATTGACATTTAGCCTATGTGGGGCATGGATGTTCCCCGCACACGCGGGGATGCACCGAGGGATTTACGCAAAATATCACGCCGAGGCAAATGTTCCCCGCACACGCGGGGATGCACCGATGATTTCTGATAGAACGGTACGAATAGGGCTATGTTCCCCGCACACGCGGGGATGATCCGATGTCGGAGAATGAGTAAAACGAAAGGGTGAGTAGCGATTTTTTACGGGACCTTCATTGCTGCCGGTGCGCAGGTGGCATTGCCGCGCGCCCTTCGGTTGCTCGCAATGACAGGTGTTTGTGTCAATGCGGGGAGTGCAGCGATGAGGGAATGTCACGGGTCGTGCGCCGATGCACAGGTGGGATTGTAGTGCTCTCTTCGGTTGCCCGCAATGACACTATGTAATGAAAAGCTCTGCTATGCCGAAAGATCGGCATTATAATGGAAGGTAACGCATTGTTTCCCGGGCAGAGTAGAAGAAAAAAGAGCGGATTGTCGCGCAGAGACGCTGAGGACAGGGGAAAATGTTTTTCTCTGTGCCTCGGCGTCTCCGCGGGAGAAAAAAATCAGTTGTTGCGCAGCTCAGATTCCCCTTCCCTAGTGGCAGAGGATGAGGTGTGATTTTTTAGGGGACCGTCATATTGCCTGTTTTTCAATTGACAGATGACCGATTATGTCGGTCTCGCCGGATTAGAAACAGCCGTCCCGATGAGCACAACGATTATTCCTCTTCCAATTCAACACGGAAGCGGCAGACGCTGTCGCCCTTGGTCAGTAGTTTGCTGAACCCTTCGGTTTTGAATTTGGGATTGAGTTCCGTGGCCATGCCTCGCAAGGATTCTCCCAACAGCACTTCACACAGATCAGGTTCCTTCGACCATATTTTTGCCACGGGACAGGTATAGAGTTCTTTTTCAAATGCCTGGGAGGTCTGCTCCACATATCCGTCCCAGTAGTTGGCGAATGTGTCGTCGATAAGATCATGAATTTTGGGAAGGTGTGAGCAATCTTTAAAGTCGTTTTTCGTAGTGCCCGTAAAGTTCATCCACATACCCGCTCCCTTTCGGCCGCTCTCGTAATATTCTTCCTTCAGACGTTCAACAAATTTATCGCCCCCCACCTCTTTTCCGATTCTGTAAAGGGTCACCATCTGCCTGGCAAGCGCTTCTGTCCAGTTTTTGTAACGTTTTCCCATTACTTCTTCGCTGACAGGATATTTCTCGTACGCCGGAACTTCTTTCATGTTGGGTACCTCCCTCTGTTTTGTGTGTATGGATTATAGGGAGGGGCAAGAGTCCTGTCAAGGCGGTCTTCAGGGTTTTTCCGGGACGCTGCCTTGACAGCCGCGCACTATTAGTGTATAAATAGTTTCAATTCAACAAATGATAGGTAAAACAAAAGCCGGGTCGAGAGTTGAAGGGGTGATTGTGCGATTGGTACTGTGTCTGACTGCTGATAGTTTGATGTTGCCGGTTTTTGTGACCCTGCCCCTTTAGCGGCGGCGGTTATCTGCATGATGGTTCTTCCAGAGATAAGCGTTGCGGCGGTAATCCAGAGTACATCCGTTGTGTGATAATCGCACGTAAGCGGCCAGGGCGATCGATTCCGAGGTATGCCCTGTCTGCAGGGAAGTTTGTCTATGAGTGAGGCTGAACATATGAGGGAAGGCGCTGTTATCTTGCGCATGCCGACGCTGGAGGATGGGGCGGCCGTGTATGAATTGATACGGAAGTCGCCGCCGCTCGATCTGAACTCTTCCTATTGCTATCTGCTGTTGTGTGATCATTTTAGAGAGACATGCATAATGGCGGAGCGGCAATCGGAAGTGGTGGGTTTTATTTCTGCCTATCGGCATCCGAGACAGGAGGATACGCTTTTTGTATGGCAGGTGGCCGTCGCGGAGAAGATGCGCGGCCGAAGGCTTGCCGGCGCCATGTTGGATCGTCTACTTTCAGAGGGTGCACCCTGGGCATCTTTTATCGAAACGACGGTTACCCCCTCGAATCGCTCATCGCTGCGGTTTTATCAGGTCTTTGCAGAGAAACATGCCGCTTCATTCCAGCAGCATTCCTATTTGACGGAGGACCTTTTCGGCGGCAGGACACATGAAGAGGAACGTTGTATCCGTATCGGTCCGCTCAACACCGACCGGCAATAACGAATTATAAAAGGAGAAGATATGAGAATATTTGAACAGCTTGAATCACAGGTTAGAAGTTATGTGCGTCATTTTCCCACTGTATTCAGCAGTGCAAAATGGTCCACACTTTATGACGAACAGGGAAAGGAATACATAGATTTCTTTGCGGGCGCGGGGACGATCAACTACGGGCACAACAATCCTATCGTCAACGAAGCCCTTATCGAATACATCAAAAACGACGGGATCGTGCATGGTCTCGACAAGGCGACGACGGCAAAGAAGAAGTTTCTTGAAAAGCTGTACTACACGATATTGCAGCCCCGTCACCTTGAGTACAAGGTGCAGTTCTGCGGTCCCACGGGGACCAACGCCGTTGAAACGGCGCTGAAGATCGTCCGCATGGTGAAAGGGCGATCGAACGTCATATCCTTTACCAACGGATTTCACGGCCTCACTATGGGATCCATGGCAATTACGGGTAATGCCTTTTACCGGGATGAGGCCTTCATCAACAGGGCGAACGTTACCTTCATGCCCTACGACGGGTACTTCGGAGACGGCGTCGATACGGCGCTGTACCTGAGAAAATTTCTTGAAGACAGCAGCAGCGGCGTCGATCTTCCGGCGGCGGTTTTCCTGGAAACGGTCCAGGCGGAAGGGGGCGTCAATGTGGCGAGCTGCCAGTGGCTCAAGGACATAGAGCAGGTCTGCCGGGATTTTGATGTGCTGCTCGTGATTGACGACATTCAGGTGGGAAACGGCAGGACGGGCACGTTCTTCAGCTTTGAAGAATCGGGGATCAATCCCGATATCGTGATTCTGTCCAAGTCAATAGGCGGCGGGCTTCCTCTGGCCCTGGTGCTTATGAAACCGGAGCTTGATCAGTGGAAACCGGGTGAACACACCGGGACCTTCAGGGGCAACAACCTGGCGTTCATAGCTTCGACGGAGCTTCTATCGTATTGGGATAATTCGGATTTAGCCGAGGCGATCAAATATCGGGAGGCGATCCTGAAGGAAGAACTCGAGCGAATTGCCGAGACGTACAAGGATCTTGGAGTAAGTGTGCGCGGGCGCGGGATGATCTATGGGCTGCACTTTCCTCAGCAGGGTTTCAGCGGCGCGGTGACGGCCGAGGCATTTGAGCGGGGGCTGGTGATTGAACGGGCCGGCGCCAAGAACGATGTCATCAAGTTTTTGCCCCCCCTTGTGATCGAAGAGCAGCAACTTCGCAAAGGGCTGGAGATAATCGACGAGTCCATTGCGGCATGTGTCGAGAAAAAAGAGGAAATGCTGAAGGGTGTCATTTACAATGATCATTAAAAAAATTGACGAAATACGGAATTCCGAACGTGAAGTCTTCGCCGAAAACGGGAATTGGGTAAGCAGGCGGCTGCTGCTCAAGGAAGACGGGATGGGCTTTTCCTTTAATGAAACAATAATATTTGCCAATACGGAAACGCACATCTGGTACAAAAACCACCTGGAAGCGGTGTATTGCGTGGACGGCGCCGGTGAGGTGGAACTGGTGAAAACCGGAGAAATCATCCCGATCGAACCGGGTACGCTCTACGCGCTCAACGAGCATGACGAGCACCTGCTGCGTGCCCACGACCGCGACATGCGCCTCCTCTGTGTGTTCAATCCTCCCCTGGTGGGACGTGAGGTGCATCAGGCCGACGGGTCATACGGCATATAAAGAGAGGGCCGCTTGTGCACTGGAAGGGCGCCGATACTCTCCCGGGGAGGGCATTTCTTCACTCACTGTCGTCATCTGATAGGTACTTCTTAATGGTTTTAAGGTGATATATTAAAAATATTACAATGAAAAGGGCGACGATGATGGAGCCCCACTTCTTTACCACATCTATGTGCACATATTGATTGATGTGCTTTACGATGTTATTGCCCATGAATGCATAGATGAGAATGGACGTCAGCGTGCCGCTGAACACGAGAAGAAAGTTGTTGATTGCTCTGTAGTTGAGAAGATAACCGATGATGGCGCCGATCACCGGTCCGGTCATGAAGAAGGGAAACATCACGAAGAGGAAAAGCCCGACGGCGCCGAATTTTTTGATCCGGGTCTTCTGGTTCTGCGCCGTCAGTTCCGCTTGACGCACCGCCTTGCGAAACAGCTTCGGCTGGATGATGTTGCGCATAAAGAGCACGACCACGCCATAGGCGACGAGGACAATCACGATTTCAAGATAGAGGTTGTAAAGGATCGTGTAGCCGAGGGGAATGTCGGCAGAGAGGCATGTGGCGATTCCCAGCGCCCTGCCTCCCACAAGATGGATCATTGCTGTTGAAATCAATGCTCTGTAAAGCCCGGGGTCGGCAAAGACGAGGTACAGCAGATAGAGACCGCCCAGATAGCACAACAACAGGCCGATCAACAATATTTTGACTTCGATAAGATCAATGCGGTCTTTCAGTACGAAAAGAATTTTTTTCAATCCCCGATGCATCGGTAAAAAATCCTTATACAGTCAGTCATTGCCCATCCTTTGCCCATCAGGGACTGATTCGTTTCATTGTCGGCGTTGCGGCGGCCATTCGGTACATGGATGAGTTTTATATTCCTCTTTCTGGGGAATTGTCAATTATTTCATTCCTTCATTCATTCAGATCATGTTCCCGATTTCTTCCACCTTCTGCTGAAGTCGCTTTGGCGACACGGGAATCAGTGTTTTTAATTCCGGGGCGAAAAGAGAGATTTTGTATTCTTCAATCATCCACTGAAGTTCCTCCAGCGCGCGGTGTTTTTGCGACGACGAGAAGGGGGGGAGCGTATTTTTCAGTGTCTGCAGGGCCTGTGTAAATGTCTGAAGTTTTTCCGCTTTGAGACGATCCTTGTCCAGATGGGCCGTGCCGCGATCGACCCGAATGGCCAGGGCGCGGATGTAGCGGGGCATTTTCACGAGCACTTCTCCATCGTATCGGGAAAGAAAGTCTTCGGGAAGCAGGTGGTCCAGTTCGTGGTGTATCTGTGCGATATACTCCCCTGTCTTTTTATTGGTGCGATTTGCCTGTTCAAGATCTTGCAGCTGCCGGCGCAGATCGCTGTAGCTGTGGAGAATCTGTTCGACCATGGCGAGGCACTGTCCGGCACTTTCGTAAATACGGGGTCGGGCCCTTTCCATTGCTTGAAAGAATGCGCCCTGATTTCGCACAGCGCAGTCGACGAGCAGGGGCAGGGCCATGTGGAAAAGATCGCCCTCGATTCGCGCCGCGCCGCCGAAATAGGCTGCGGCAATGCGCATTTCACGGGGTAGAGAGAGACATTGCTTTAAATATTTCATGTCCTTGCCGAATTGCAGTGTGTAGAGCCGACGCACCCCTCGGGCATGTTCTCTGCGAGCATCCTCCTCGCCGGCGCAGAGTGTAAGCGTGACGGAGGTTTTTTCGTCCTTCAGGGCAGGATAGGCAATCCCGGTGCTTCGTCCCTTTGCGGTAAGGGGAATGCGTTCCGGAATATCTCCGAAGTTCCACTCGGTAATGCCCTCCCGCGTATACCGGGCACGGGCATTTTCAAAGACCGGCGCATCCTTCCCCTTTGTAGAGGAGTTTTTCAGCAGTTCGATATCACGGACGGCCTTCATCTCCTTTCCTTTCCCGTCGGTCAGGGCGTACCGGATTTTGAGATGGTCGGGAACGCCCTCCAGGGACCATGCCGTCGCTGGTATCGACAGGCCGAATCGACGGTAAATGCATCGGGAAAGGGCCGCAAGAATCGATCCTTCTTTTGCCTCCGCCGCAATATCCTGCCCGATAATCTCCACGGTGCGGGGAATCGGTATCAGCTGCCTGCGGTAGTCTTTGGGCAGTCCCCTGATGAGCGCCGTGATCTTTTCCTCCATCAGCCCCGGGATGTGCCAGTCGGCGGATTCGGCGGGGATGTCGGCGACAATTCCCGCCGGGATGCGCACGGTGACGCCGTCCCTGGCGGCCCCGGGCTCGAAGCGATAGGTCACCTTCAGCGGTGTGTTGCCGAGACTGATTGAATCGGGGTAGCGGGAAAGAAGATCCCTGTCGGGAATGTAGGTGCGCACATCATCTTCACTCATCCGAAGAAATCCATCGCCCCGCTCATCTTTAATACGTTTTCTCAGGGTTCTGATATCAAAGATCATTCCCAGACGCGATTCGTAAAATGCGACCAGATCGTCGTCCGCCACCAGGATGTTGCGCTTCCGGATCTTGTTTTCCATAGTGACGATTTTCTTGATCAATGCTCGATTATAGTAGAGAAAGGGGAAGGTGACAGAGGGATCGCCTTCGACCAGGGCGGATCTAATAAAGACTTTTGACGCCTCCTGAGGATTGACGGCACCGAACGATACTGTTCGCCCCGTCACGAGGGGAAGGCCGTACAGCATGACCTGTTCCGTGGCGACAACCTCTCCGCGGGCGGAGTCCCATCGTGGTTCGGCATAGCGATACCTGCAGAATTCTTTTCCGATTTCCTCAAGCCATTCGCTTTTCACAACGGCTGCGGTTCGTGCGAACAGGCGCGACGTTTCCACGGTTTCCGCCGCGATGATCCATCCTCCGCCCCGATTGAAAAGCCCGGAGCCGGGGAATATCATGGTTTCTTTTCCTTTGGCGGTCCGATAGAGGTTTTTTTCTTTTTTCAGGCCGATCTGAGAGAGATACCCCGCAATAATTGATTTGTGGATCGCCTCGTAGAGGGCCTCCCCCTCAAGGAGCGACTTTGCTATCGGCGACCTGTCGCCGTTTTCTTCAATAATCTGAACGATCTGATCATAGAGGTCGCACCATTCCTTCATGCGCCGGTAGGATAGAAAATGGTCGCGACAGAATTTCCGCACCCGATTCTGCGTCTTTTCAGTTCGTTGCACGGTTCGAAAGTGCGTCCACAGGGAAAGGAAGGTGAGGAAGTCCGACGAAGGGTTGACAAAGCGACGATGGGCTTCATCGGCGGCGGCCTCTTTTTCCATGGGACGCTCCCGGGGGTCCTGGATGGAGAGTGCCGCGGCGATGATAATGATTTCTTCGACGCAGTGCTGATGCTGTGCCTCAAGGATCATGCGGGCGATGCGGGGGTCCAGGGGCATCCGCGCCATGAGGCGTCCCCGTTCGGTCAGTGCGTAGTTCTTTCCCCTGCGGTGAATGGCGCCGAGTTCTTTGAGAATGTCATAGCCGTCTTTGACGGCTCTCGGGCGGGGGGGATCGATGAAGGGAAAATCCGTTACGTCGCCGATCTTCAGTGCCATCATGCGCAGGATGACTTCGGCCAGGTTTGATCGAAGGATTTCAGGCGCCGTAAAGAGGGGGCGCGCTTCATAGTCTTCAATGGAGTACAGACGCAGGCAGATGCCGCTTTCCATGCGGCCGCATCTGCCCGCCCTCTGGATGGCGCTGCTCTGCGCTATCGGTTTTACCGGAAGACCTTTGGTCCTTGTCGCGGGATTGTAGTGAGCGATGCGCGCCAGGCCCGTGTCTACGACATAGCGAATGCCGGGGATAGTAATCGAGGTCTCGGCCACGTTCGTGGCCACAATCAGTTTTTCCTCTTGCGTGGATTGAAAGATGCGTCGCTGATCCGCCGAAGAAAGTCGCCCGAACAGGGGCAGTACAAGACTGTTGCGGAAATGTTTGCCCTCAAGAAGTTCGCAGGTTTCTCGGATGTCCTGTTCCGTGGGCATGAAGATCAACGTGTGGCCCCGTCTGCGCTCTTTCTTTAATTCCGATACCGCCTGCACCGCGGCTTCTACATGGTTTGCTTCGCCGTTCTGATCGAGGACGGACTCCGGCGGGCGGTAGCGAATCTCTACGGGATACATGCGCCCTGATACTTTAATAATCGGTGCATGGTCAAAGGCGCGTGAGAATTTTTCCGGATCGATGGTCGCCGAAGTGATGATGAGCTTCAGGTCAGTGCGTTTTTTTATAAGCCTCTTCAGGATCCCCAGAATAAAATCGATGTTGGCGCTTCGCTCGTGGGCTTCATCGACAATCAGCGTGTCGTATTCGCTGAGGAATTGATCCCCCTGCGCTTCCATGAGCAGAATGCCGTCGGTCATCAGTTTGATATACCCCTGCCGGGTGGTGTGATCGTCGAAACGGACCTTGTAGCCCACAGAGCGCCCTACCGGCTCACCCATTTCTTCCGCCAGCCGTCCTGCAATGGTAAGCGCGGCAATCCGCCTGGGCTGGGTACAGCCGATCACGCCGTCGATTCCGCAACCTGCGTCGAGACACATCTTGGGAAGCTGTGTGGTTTTGCCCGATCCTGTTTCGCCGGTGACCACAATCACCTGATAACGGCGAATGGCGCCGATGATTTCGGTGCGCTTCTCCGTAATGGGAAGATCCTCAGGGTAGGTAAGTGCAGGACGATGGGCGATGCGCCCCTGCTTCTTCTGTTCCGCCCGCTGAAGCCGTTTTTCCAGTGCAGCCGTCATTGCGGCGATTGATGCTGCGTCGGTCCCTCTCTGTCGAAGGGCCTCTATGCGTCCGAAGGCTGCCTTCAAGGCAACACGGTCCACCCGCAAAGTCTGTGCAATGCGTTTCGCAATGGTATGCGGTAGTTTCTCAGACAACGAAAGGCGCCTCTTTAAAATTTGTGGACTATAGCATGTTCCCGCCCTCAGGTTAATGGAAAATAGAGGTAATGATTGAATTTGATTTTATAAAAGTCGATATGCTATACAATACTTTAAATATTTGGCAGAAAGGAGCGACAATGGCTGAAGAGAAACCTTTGGAGAAGATGACTGTGAAGGAACTGCGGGATGTGGCGCACGGTATTGAAGGACTTGAGGGCGTAAGCGCCATGAAAAAGGAGGCGTTGCTCATCGCCATAAAGGAGGCGCGGGGAATTCCCATAAAGGAGGAACGCCAGGAAGCCATTGACACAATTGTGGAGGTAAAGAAAAAGATCAGGGAACTGAGAGAACGGAAAACAGCACTTCGGAACGAAGCGGACAAGGCCGGGGTCAAACGCCTGAGAAGAAAAATCAATAAGCTCAAAAAGAAAACACGGAAATTGGCTGGAAAGGTTGCGTAATTGCGAGGGCCACGATTGAGGGCGCCATTTCATGGGCATCGACGGGGTGAAAAGAGGGAGCGGAGAACAGGGGATTCCGCTCCCTCTCTTTTGCTGCTCAGGCGAATGCCGGTGAGATGGCAATCAGCATTCCGATAATAAAAAAGACCACACCGAGACCTGCTCCGCCGGCCGTCGCAAAGAGCGGCGCCAATCCCAAAAGCAGAAATCCAAAGGCAAAGCGTGCTTCTTTCGAATCCATTCTATGAGACCTCCTTATGAGTTTTCGATCTTTGTAATGCTTACGGCCGATATGATCAGCCTGTGTTTCGTAAGCAGATGTTTTACCACAATTCCCAGAACCTCGACACGGTCTCCCACCTGTATATTCTGCGAAGGCGCGGTGAACATAACGGCGCGAATGCCGGCGCCTTCGTCTTTGAGGTGAAAGTGGGGTCTGTTAAGCCACTTGAAACTTATCTTTTCAACAATCCCTTTTACCTTCAAAACCGTGCCGGTCATACGTGAATCGATTTTTCCGATCTTCACAACTTTGGCCCGGGGACTCTGTTCGATACTGGCCTGTGCAAAGCTCCTTCGGCTCATCCAGGCGAGTGCAAAGGGGATCACTATCAGGAGCGCCAGTGAAGGCGCCGCATACAATAAAAAAGTTCTGTCGCCTGTTTTTGCAAAATGAAAGGCAACAGCGATACTGCATATGATAAATACTGCCCAGGCCGGTATCGACAACGTATTCCATCCTCGCATCCCCAGTAATCGCAATGCCTGCGGAACATCCTCACATCAATGTTCCTGCGAAGCAGCGTAAGGAGCGGGCAAGCCCGCGTCCAAACCTCAATCCTGAGGAATCTCTTTTCTGAACATAAGAAAATAGGCAACGCCGATAAAGAGGAAGCCGCCTACAATGTTTCCTAATGTAACGGGGAAAATATTCCAGAGCCAGACGTCCCCCCATCCGAGACCGCCGTTTGCCGCAAGCAGGCCGCCGCTTTTTTCCACTACGGCGGGATACCAGTCGCAGAGGAATTTACCCGTGGGGAGAAAGTACATATTGGCGACACAGTGCTCAAACCCGCTGGCGACGAAGGCCATGATGGGGAACCAGACGCCGAAAAATTTTCCGATTACATCGTCTGCGGTAATCGCGAGAAGAATTGCGATATTGACAAGAAAGTTACATCCAATGGCCTTTATAAAACAGGACCAGAGACCGGCAGCCCCCACCACTTTGTAGGGAAGGATTTTTCCCACGGCGATGCCTATTGCGGTCATGCCGAAGGCGTTGACGGCCATGGCGCCGTCAGCCTGTCCGGTGACAAAGGGACCTACCGCCATTATGTAAGCATAGAAGAAGGAACCGATGATGTTCCCGATATAGACCCAGACCCAGTTCCGTAAAACCGATCCCCAGGTGATCCGTTTCATCATGGCGGCCATGGGGACGATCATACAGTCTCCGGTAAAGAGTTCCATTCCCGTTAAGACGATTGCAATAAGTCCGACAGGGAAGACGGCGCCGCCGATAAGCTTGGCGACTCCCGCCCCAAGCTGCGCACCCGCGCCGGTTACGCAGACCGTGCAAAGGGCGCCGCCGATGGCGATATAGGCGCCGGCCATGAACCCGCGAATAAGAAATTGAAAGACAGAAAGCTTTGATTTGTAGACTCCAGCATTACTTACCAGACCCACCATTTTCGCCGGGGCATTGAAAGCCATAAGAAAACCTCCGTTAATTTTATTATTTGAAAATTTTTTCCACTGCCCAGCGAGAGATCCTGAATCGCATGCACTCCCTCTTCTGCATGTGAGGGTTTCTCGCTGTTCCTGTGCCGCTAACTTACAAATGCTTCTTTAATTTCTTTTTTCCATATGCAAAGAAGCTTGCCCCCGTGGAGCTGGCACTGGACCAGTTCCCATTCCTGCTCGCCTTCCTTGTCAAGCAGCTCCTGCATTACATCAATTCCCGAACCCGGCAGGTTATCCACCATGCATACACCCGTTTCAGCGCATGATATTTTGTCAGGGGGGATGACCGCGTCAAGATCCAGGATGCTCGTTCTGTACTTCCACCGTGCCATGTCTTCTACCTCCTTGTTGTAATTGCTATTTGACGCCTTCGTAAACGCCGGAATGCAGCATATATAGGCTGCCCTCTTTTTCTTCAAAGAGAAAAAGAGGGCGTGATTCCGACTTTTACGGGGCGAGTACCCCCTTACGTCAGGCTGCCTCGACTTTTACCGCACAGACCTTATATTCGGGAATTTTTCCCGTGGGATCGAGCGCCGGGTTTGTCAGCAGATTTACGGCGGTCTCTCTGAAATGGAAATTCATAAAAACGGTTCCCTCAGGCGACATTTCCGTCACTTTCACCTTTGCCTGGACGCTTCCCCGTCGAGAAGTCACCGTCACAAATTTACCGTCGTCAATGTTCAGTTTTGCTGCGTCTTCGGGGCTTATTTCAATCAGACTTTCGGGATAGCGCTCCATCAGCCCTTCGTTTCTCCGACTCATTGTTGCCGTATGAAAATGGTACAGCACCCGGCCGGTGGTGAGAATGAAGGGGTATTCATCATCCGGCAACTCATCGGAGGGGCGGTAATCGATGGGGGTAAAAAGTCCTTTTCCCCGGCTGAACTGGTCTTTATGAAGATACCTGGTGCCGGGATGCTCCCTATTCGGACAGGGCCACTGCAGCCCTTCCCCCTCAATGCGTTCATAGGTGATACCGGCATAGCTCGGCGTAACCGCGTTGATTTCTTCCATTATCGACTCGGCGGATTCGTAGTTCATGGGGTATCCCATGCGCGTGGCGATTTCCGCGATGATTGCCCAGTCCGGCCGTGCTGCTCCCGGGGGCTCGACGGCTTTGCGTATCCGTTGGACCCTGCGCTCAGTATTGCTGAAAGTGCCGTCCTTTTCGGCAAAGCAGGCCGAGGGAAGCACCACGTGCGCAAACTGACCGGTTTCATTCAGGAAGATGTCCTGAGTGATGAGAAGGTCGAGATTTTTCAATGCCTCTTCCACGTGGGTAAGGTCGGGATCACTCAGCATGGGGTTTTCACCCATAATGTACAGGGCCTTGATGGTTCCCTCGTGGGCGCCGTTCATAATTTCCATAATCGTGAGCCCCGGCGTTCCTGAAAGGGTTGCGTGCCAGGCTTTTTCGAACTTGGCCCGCGCTTCGTCGTTCGCCACCTGCTGATAGCCAGTAAAGACATTGGGAAGGGCGCCCATATCGCAGGCCCCCTGAACATTGTTCTGACCGCGAAGCGGATTGACGCCGCCCCCTTCGATGCCCACATTTCCACACATCATGGCGAGATTCGCGCAGGATTTCACCGCATCGGTGCCGTGCGAATGCTGTGTAATTCCCATCGCATACAAAATGGAGCCCCGCTGTGCTTCTCCATAAATTCGTGCTGCTTTTTTCAAGTCTTCGGCAGGTACGCCGCTGATTTTCTCCACGTATTCCGGAGTGTAGTGTGAAAGTGTTTCTTTAAGGGCATCGTAGCCCTCGGTTCTCGATTGGATGTACTCGTCGTCCGCCAGACCTTCCTCGATAATTGCCTGCATCAAGCCGTTGAGCACGGCCACATTGGTTCCTGCACGGGGGCGGAGCCATATGTCGGCATAGTTCACCAGGCCGATCTTGCGGGGATCGATCACGATCAACCGTGCGCCGCGCTGCCGCACGGCCCGTTTGACCCTGGACCCGATGACGGGATGGTTCTCGGTAGTGTTGGTACCGATGGCGATAATTGCATCAGCCGATTCAATTTCCTCTATGGAGTTTGTCATTGCACCACTGCCGAATGCGGCGGCCAGACCGGCCACCGTAACGGAGTGTCAGAGACGGGCGCAGTGGTCGACATTATTGGTGCCGATGACCGCCCTCATGAATTTCTGGAAGAGATAATTTTCTTCATTGGTGCAGCGTGCCGAGGAAAGACCGGCGATGCTGTCCGCTCCATGAGCCTGTTTGATGGCGGTCAGCGAATGAGCGATGTAGTCGTAGGCTTCTTCCCAGGAGGCCTCCTGAAGTTCTCCCCCCTTGCGAATCAGTGGTGTTTTCAAGCGGTCGGGGTGATTGACGAAATTCAAGCCGAAGCGACCTTTCACGCAGAGACTTCCCTGGTTGGGTGCGCCGTATTCACGGTTTCCCGTTACCTTGATGATTTTTCCGTCATGAATGTTCAGGTCCATCTGGCAGCCCACCCCGCAATAGGTGCAGGTGGTTTTTACCTTTTCAATTTCCCAGGGACGCCCCTGGAAACGTGCGCCCTTGAAGGTGATCGCTCCTACGGGACAGGCATCAACGCATTCACCACAGAAATAGCAGTTCGATGAAATATAATCGGTATCGAAGGCAGGTCCTACCTTGGCGTGCGACCCTCTCATGGAAAAATCAAGCACCTCGTTTACCTGGATTTCGTTGCACACTCTCACACAACGGCCACAGAGGATGCATTTGTTGAGATCGCGGGCGATCATGCTGTTGGTATCTTCGGTATCGTATCCGGGAGGATCGATATCGAAGCGCGGCGAGTCAATGCCGAATTTGTACACCAGATCCTGAAGTTCGCAATTGCCGTTTTTTTCACAGGTAAGGCAGTTGTGATCTCCCGAGGCCCATAACAGTTCTACCACGAGACGGCGGGCGTTTTTCACGCGCTCCGTGTCGGTTCTAACCTTCATGCCGGGAGTGACGGGCATGGCGCAAGATGCCACCAGTGAACGGGCGTTCTCGACGTCAACGACGCAGACCCTGCAGGCGCCCACATTCGTGGTACCCCTGTAGTAGCACAGGGTGGGAATAAAGAATCCGTTTTCCCGCGCCACTTCAAGGATGGTTTGTCCCGGCGAAGCCTGAACGTCCTTTCCATCGATGTGAATGGTAAATTTTTCGCTCATAGACTTTTTTTCTCCTTAATTTGGAGCGCACTTCTAGGTAAATTGGAGGAAACCAGAAGAACACACCTAATTTATTAAACTATTTGCTTATTAATGCCATGTCTCCGTAAGCGCCGGAATTGTACCTCTTGAACTCGCGATTGTCAAACGTTGAGGGGCAAAAATTTTAATTTTTTAAGGATAATCTGCGCGAGGGATTGTGTGCAAATTTCACTTGATTTCTCGGGGGTGATGGTATAGAGAGAAGTGCTTTGAAAATTAAATATGGTCTCCTTCCCCGGATGCATATCCGGGGTCATTGAGCCGAGAGGAGGTTGGAAGCTTGAAAAGGTATGAAGTAGTTTACATTTCATTTGACGATTTGTCGACCGACGAATTCGAACTTCAGCTGGAACGATACAAAACCATTATAACCGGTATGGAAGGTACGGTGATAAAGGTCGATATCTGGGGCAAGCGGCGCCTTGCCTATCCGATACAGAAACGTCGAGACGGCGTGTATGTGCTGATCGATTTCGCCGGTAAAAGTGAGATCGTTCCCGAACTGGAGAGAAATTTTAGGATTGACGACAAAATTTTAAGGTTTATCTCCGTCAAAACAGCAGATAAGGTTGACCCGGAAGAGCTGGAGCGGGAGATCGCCAAAGCGGGGGAAGCGGAGCAGGCAAAAGAAGCTTCGGTGGCAGCGGAGGCCGTTCAGGAAGCGCAGGTAGAAGAGGCAGCAACTGAATCGGAGGCCGGGCAGACTGAAGAGACGGCTGAACCGGAGGTCGCGCAGGCTGAAGATGCCGCGTCAGAGTCCTCTCAAAAAGCCGTGACTGAACCCGTGGAAGAAGCATCTGAAACGAAGGAGAATTAAATCATGGCATATCCATCAAGAGGCGGTCAACAGGGTCCGCGAGGTCCGAGGAGAAAGTTTTTTCACAAGCGCAAAGTATGTCGGTTCTGTGGGGATTCGACCTTGAAAATCGATTACAAAAAACCGGAAAATCTGAGAAATTTCATTACGGAACGGGGTAAAATACTGCCGCGCAGAATTTCAGGAACCTGTGCAAAGCATCAGCGCGAGCTGACCGTGGCAATCAAAAGAGCGAGAAATTTAGCACTTTTGCCCTTCGTCGTGGCTGAAGGATAATATCGTTTTTCAGGAGAGTGGAACGATACCACAACATTTCGAAAACTGCGAGGTGGTGTATTTATTAGGGAATTTTTTGTTGCGGTTGCCGTTACCTCTGTTGTCTTTGTTGCAGTAGCGACCACTTCGGCGCTGGGCCACCTAGGTGCATTTATTATTCCTTTTCCTGTCTTTTATTTTTACTCCAGACTGGGAAGGTTGTGGGGTACCCTCCTTTTCGCGATTGCACTTATTGTCGGCGCCGTTGCATTGCGATTGATGAATTCCTCCTTGCCATTGATGTTGTTTTTAGTCCTGGGAGCCCTCGGTGTGGTTCTTTCGGAAACGTTGAGGCGGAATTTCTCCATCGAAAAAACCGTGGCGGTTGCTTCTGCCATACTGCTGGCACTTACCGCGCTGGTGGTGCTCGGGCATGGACTACACAGCGGAAACGGGCCGGTGCTTCTTGTCAAGGAGTATATTGTCGGGGCCGTCCATCAAAATATAGAGTTGTATGCACGGACCGGCGCTCCCCAGGATCAGATCGAGATGGTACGGGAAAGTGAGCCGCTTATCGCCGGCATGTTGTATACGATGACGCCTTCCCTTTCCGTAACTGGTGCGCTGTGCGTGGTATGGATCAATATACTGATGGGAAGAATATTGTTCCTCCGGCGGGGGATGTGGTATCCTGACTTCGGAGACCTTGCCCGTTGGAAAATCCCCGATAAGAGTATCTGGCTGGCGATTGCCGCGGCCCTTTGTCTCTTTGTTCCCTGGTTTGCATTCAAGGTTGTCGGGTTCAATGTACTGATAATTATGCTGTTTGTATATATGCTCCAGGGATTTGCCGTGATTTCGTTTTTTTTCAAGAGCAGGCGGGTTCCGTTCCTGATGCGGGCAATCGGCTACTCAATTATTCTGGTACAGCAACTTTTGCTTTTAGTAGTGGCCGGCCTGGGGCTGGTTGATGTATGGTTTGATTTTAGAAAACTCAACAGAGAACAAAAGGATACCGAATTGTAGCGTATAAGGAGGATAGAGGTTATGAAGGTCATCTTGAAAGAGGATGTTGAATCCCTGGGAAAGGCGGGGGCGATCATAAAGGTCTCCAACGGCTATGCGAGAAACTTTCTCATTCCGAAGGATCTCGCTGTAGAGGCGAATACTCGAAATATAAGAGCAATGGAACATGAGACGCGGATCATTGCGGGAAAGATAGAAAAGGCAAAAGGCACAGCCCAGGCAACGGCTGAACGTCTCTCGCAGGTGTCGCTGGTGATTTCAAGAAAAGTGGGCGAACAGGATAAGTTATTTGGTTCGGTCACGACACGGGATATAGAAGAGGAACTCCGCGCACAGGGCATAGAAGTGGACCGTAAACACATTATAATTGAAGAGCCGATAAAACATGTCGGCGAGTTCAAAGTAAAGGTGAAACTTTATTCAGGAGTCGTGGGAGAGTGTAAGGTTCAGGTAGTCGGAGGAGAATAGCCGGGGAATAATGAAAGATATAGATTCGTCTCTCCACAGAATCCCGCCGCAGAATCTTGATGCAGAGCAATCGGTGCTCGGCGGCATTCTCCTCGATAATGCAGCCGTGAACAGTGTCATCGAGGTTCTGCAAACAGGGGATTTCTACAGTGAAGCCCACAAAAAAATATTCGGCGCCATTCTTGATCTGGGGGAGAAGAATGAACCGGCCGATCTGATTACCTTAAGCAACGAGCTTCGTAACAAGGGAGAACTGGATAAAATCGGTGGTGAAGTGTACCTTGCCGGGCTTGTTGATAGAGTGCCGTCGGCCGCGAATATTGTTCACTACTCGAAAATCGTCAAGGAAAAATCCATTCTCCGGGGTCTGATCGGTGCAGCCACCGATATTCTCACCAAGAGTTACGGCGCCGGCGCGGATATCGACAGCGTGCTGGATGAAGCCGAGCACGCAGTATTCGAGATCTCTGAACATAAGATCAAACCTTCCTTTTTCCCTATCAAGGAAATTGTGAAGGAAAGCTTCGTGACAATTGAAGCATTATACGCAAAAAAGTCGTTGATCACCGGCGTATCTACAGGTTATCGAAGACTTGACGAACTGACATCGGGACTTCAGAAATCCGATCTTATTATCATCGCGGGCCGTCCCAGTATGGGAAAAACAGCCTTTGCCATCAACATTGCCCAATACGCCGCTATCGAACATGATATACCGGTAGCCATTTTTTCACTCGAGATGTCGAAAGAGCAACTGGCCTTCAGAATGCTCGCATCAGAGGCGAGAGTCGACTCGCAGCGCCTGCGCAAGGGATTTCTGGGAGAGATGGATTGGCCAAAGCTCACCACGGCGGCAGGAAGGCTTTCGGAAGCGCCCATTTTTATCGACGATACACCGGCCATATCTGCCTTGGAGATGAAGGCAAAAGCGAGAAGACTCAAGGCGGAAATGGGCCTCGGACTGATTGTGCTCGATTATCTTCAGTTGATGAGAGGTCGAGATGCATCCATGCCCAGAGAACAGGAGATATCTGATATCAGCCGGTCCCTGAAGTCGCTGGCAAAGGAACTGAATGTACCGGTCATTGCACTGTCGCAGCTCAACCGCCAGGTGGAAACACGAGCGGATCGACGGCCCTATCTGGCGGATCTCCGTGAATCGGGCGCCATCGAACAGGATGCCGACGTAATCATGTTTATCTACCGGGACGAGGTGTACAACAAATCGGAAGACAATCCGGAACGCGGCTTTGCGGAAATCGATATCGGCAAACAGCGAAACGGCCCTACCGGTAAAATCAAGCTGGTATTTCTTAAAGAATACACGCGCTTTGAAAACCCCGCCATGAATGTGGAAGAATTTTAGCGTTCCTCTTCCCGCGTTTCCTCGAAATAGGGGAGGGCAAGTCTCATTTTCTTCAAGGCCTCTTTTTCGATTTGACGCGCCCTCTCTCGGGTAATATTGAACCTGTCGCCGATTTCCTGAAGTGTCTGGGGATTGTCCACCATGATTCGGTTTCGTATAATGTAGCTTTCTCTTTCGTTCAGCTTTGCCAGGGCGCCGGTAATATTCTTTTTGACGAGCGCCGTTTCCTGTTTTTTGATCAGATCTTCTTCCTGGCTTACACTGTCGTCGACCAGGTGATCGATGAAAAGAGATTCCCCTTCGTCGTTGAATGATGCGTCGAGGGACACATCTCTGTTGGAGAGGCGCAGATCCATCTCTTCGACGTCGCTTTGCCGCACATTAAGAAGCTCCGCGGCCTCTCTGAATTCCGGATTGTCCACAGACAGCCGTTCCAGTTTTTTCTTTACCTGGTTTAATTTGAAAAAGAGTTTTCTCTGGGCCTGGGTGGTTCCTATTTTTACGAGACTCCAGTTTCTGATAATGTAGTTCTGCATGTAGGCCCGTATCCACCATACGGCATAGGATATGAGACGGTACCCCTTGTAAGGGTCAAATTTTTTCACGGCGTGCATGAGCCCTATATTGCCTTCCTGTATGAGGTCCAGGAGTCGCACCCGGTAGTTTTTGTACTCATGGGCAATCTTTACCACAAACCGGAGATTCGCGGTCACCAAACGCTCAGCGGCGCTCATATCGCCGAATTTCTTGAATTGTACGGCAAGCTTAAACTCTTCGTCCGCCTCGAGGATCGGAAATTGACTGATCTCGGACATATATAAATCAATGGTGTCTGTCAGAACAGGAAGATTCATTACCCTGGGGCCCCTCTGTATTTTCAAACCACAGAGTATTTAATAAAAGACTTTAATAGTCAAGATGTTTTCGGGCGAGCGGTATCGCACATTTCGGTCAACTAAGAGGGGAGATAGGTAATTTTTTAATTGAGGGTGGACAGCGTTGAAAGAAAACAATATAGTAAACATCTGCGAACCGAAGGAGCGACGTATTATGAACTACGAGGGCAAGTCAAAAAGTGAACCTGTCGCTGATCTTGCGCAAAGGCATGAAATAACAGCCGAACTTGTCAAATCGGCAGTCACCCGCAAAAATACGGATACACAGGACAGCAACGACGCCGAGCATGGGCGCTCATTGCACAAGATAGAGGACGTGTACCGGATGATGATAGATAATGCCCAGGAGTCGATTCACGTCGTACAGGACTATCTGCTGAAATATGCGAATCCCTCGACGCTTTTCGGCGGGGCCACATCTCTGGAAAAAATGGCGCCGATCAATGTACTGTCATATGTGCATCCCGACGACCGTGAGATGGTTGCTGAAAATTATCGCAAGACCCTGGAGGGCGCCGTTCTTTCCCCCTATTGTTACCGCATGCTGACCGGCCGCGGGAAAATAGCCTGGAAGGAAATCACCGCGATAAAAATCATGTGGGAAGGGCGGCCGGCGGTATTGGTGTTTACCACCGATGTAACGGAACGTGTGAAGGTGGAAGAAGCCCTTCGAAAGTCAGAGCGACAGCTGTCGGACATAGTCGATTTTTTGCCCGATGCCACTTTTGCCGTCGATACTGACGGAGTGGTCATTGCATGGAATCGCGTTATTGAGCAGTTAACAGGGGTCAGCGCCGGCGATATAGTGGGAAAAGGCGACTACGCATATGCGCTGCCTTTTTACAGGCACAGAAGACCCATGCTGATCGACCTGGTTCTCAGACCGGACGAGGAGGTGATGGAACCCTACCCCTCATTCGGAAAAGTGGGAGAGTATCTCTTCGCGGAATCAAAAATTGAGCACAACGGCCGGATCCGGCATCTCTGGTGTAAGGCAAGTGTGATGTACGACCACAACGAAAATGTGATCGGCGCCATCGAATCTATTCGAGACATCACGGAACTCAAAAAGACCGAGCAGGAGCTGAAAGCGAAGACACTAAACCTTGAGGAAGCAAATACCGCTCTGAAAGTGCTCCTCAGACACCGGGAAGAGGATCGCGGCGAGATCGAAGACCGGTTTATGGCCAATATGAGAAAATTAATAATGCCCTACGTGGAAAAGCTGAAACATACGAGACTGGACGATAATCAAGCCGTGTATGTCAGTATTCTCGAGAAGCATCTGGAAGAACTGGTGTCGCCCTTTCTTTCAAAAATGACGGCCTGCAGTTATAATTTTACGCCCCGCGAAATCGAAATCGCCAGTCTTATCAAAGACGGCAAAACCACAAAGGAGATAGGAGAAATTCTCAACATCTCCACGAGTACGGTAAATATCTATAGAAACAGCATCCGGTGCAAATTGAATCTGAATAAAAAAAAGGTCAATTTGCAAAGCTACCTTTCATCGATGAGTACATAACAGAAACAGGGAATGGCTAATAGGCAGCAGACCATCATCCATCACCTACAATATGGACCGTATCCGTCCCGTCCTTTTATCAATGATGATGATATCAACGAGATTGTTTTCATGGTCGCGCAGTTCCGCCCGAAAGAACCACTTACGCTCTGCGATGGGGCCGATGGTGAGCTCCCTGTCCCTGAAATAGTCTTCGAGGATGGTGCGCGCCTCTTCTCTGGAATGGACGGCCTGTTTCGCCCCGTAACGGCCGTGCCGGCGCGGACAATAATCACCATAGGGCCGGCATCCCCGGGGGCGCCATGATTCTTCGGCACTGACAGGGGGAAGCACCGGCGGCAGGGAAAGGGCAGTCAGCAAGGCGACAATGATGAGCAGTGGTGCTTTGTGCATGGTCGAATGAATCCCCGTTCACCAATTGCCATGCAACTGGTGAACGGGGCCTTTCATAGTATTTGACGCTATCTAACGGCGCTTGCAGGAGTTCCAGCGGCCGTGGTTCCCGTCACGGGCGAATGGGCAATCGCCATTGCCCTGCCCGAAGCGCCCTTTCCCATGATAAAATCTGTCAGGATTTTCTTTGACAAGTTTTTCTCTCAGGTCTGTAATTTCCTCTTTCAGTGTTTCCACTCGAGTTTGATCAGGAGTTTCTTTACGAATCTCGTTTCTTAATTCCCAGTTCTTGTCCATAAGCCCCTTTCGCAGTGCCAATTCCTGTGCGGAACCCATGTCCTGCGGTCCTGTTCCGGTTTGATAGAAAGGACAGGCGTGCTTGCCGAGTCCGCCCCAGGGACCTGCACTGACCGTGTGAACGACTGCGAGGCCCAACAGGGCTGCCAACAGAACAATTAGTATCTTTTTTCCCATGATTTTCTCCTCTCTTTTCATGTTTGTGTTTGCTCAACACTATCACGCGACTGTGAAGAGAAAATGAAGAAATTATGAATTATTGTGAAGAAGTGGAAGCGAAAGAGTGAATGTCGCCCCATTCGATTCTTCACTTGTTGCCTCTATGGTTCCCCCCTGTGCCTCGGCCAGTTCTTTTACTATGGCCAGTCCGATGCCCAACCCGGCCGGGGCAGTGCTGTAAAAGCGTTCGAATATGAAGGGGAGCCCCTCCGCCGGGATACCCCTGCCGCTGTCCCTGATTTCGATTATCGAGCGGCTGCCTGAACGGGTCGCCGTGATGAAGACGGTATCATCTTTTACCGTGGCCGCAAGGGCATTATTAATAAGATTTATCAGTATTCGACTTAGGGCGTCCGGATCGGCACTGATCCCTTCGCTTTCATCGCATGTGAAATCAATCCGCACCCCCTTTGCATCAAAAAGAGGCCTGAAGCGCTTTATGATATGGGATATGAAGGGATGGAGTTGAATCCAATCCTTATGGACGGAAAAGACCCGGGCTTCCGCCTGTGAGAGATCCTCGATCCCCTCGATGAGCGTGGCAAGTCGCCCGATTTCTTCATGTAGAGATTGAAGCTGTGTTCTGCCCAGGGGGATGATCCCGTCGATCATTGCTTCAAGTTCCCCCCTGAGAGCGGCGACGGGCGTTCTCAATTCATGTGCTACATCGGTGATGAGCTTCTTTCTCAATGTGTCCTGGCGCTCCAGGTTGTCGGCCATGAGATTGAACGTGTCGGCAAGTCGTGCAATTTCGTCCTTTCCGTCAACAGCGACGCGCGTTGTCAGTTCACCCTCGCTGATTGCCTGCGATGCTGCCGAGAGTGCGTTGATGGGAAGGGCTATCTTTCGTGAGAGAAACACGCTGAGAATGATGACGATAAAGGCGGTTCCTAAAAGGGAGGCAAAAAGAAGCCTGTCGGCTTGATCGATAAAAGTCAAATCCTTTTGTCTTTCAAGAAATGATACGTCTACCGAGCCGATTTCTTTCCCTTCCGAAAAAAGAGGGAATGTCAGTGCCGGCCCCCGTGATCCCAGTCGCTGGGCGGCCATTGTGCCAAGGACCCGCCGTTTCATCGAAGGAGTGAGTCTGTCCAGGGCCTCTGGAGCATCCATTATCCGGTTTCCTCCGGCATCCCTGACGGTAATGTCGAGTCCTGCCATGAGGGCGTTGACGATGTTATCGGCAATGTCATTTTTAGACCAGTCAGATGTTTTTTCGTAGGATTTTTCTATGGTTGCCGTCAGCCACTGTGCCCGGTCGAGCATCTCTCCCTCCCGGTACTCTTGAAAGTCGCCGATCATCATGGTGCGCAGGGCATAGGCCGAGGCGAGCGATACCATCGATACGACGAGCAGTATGGCAAGTATCTTGCTCCAGAGGTGTCTAGCCATCCGGCTTTCCTGAAAAACGGTATCCTACCCCGTAGATTGTAATTATAAAGACAGGATTCCTGGGGTCTCGCTCGATTTTTTGCCGGATATTTTTGATATGCGCGTCCACTGTGCGATCATATCCCTCAAAGTGATACCCCAGCGCATGATCCACCAGTTCGTCCCGCGTAAATACTCTGCCGGGAGAGGAGGCGAGGGTGAAGAGCACCTTAAATTCGGTGGGCGTCAGATCCATCTGTGTCGCACGGACGGTTGTCTCATAGGATCTCCCGTCCAGCGTCAGTGTACCTTCATTGAAGCTCAACAGCGGTGTGTCGGCAAATGCTTCTTTACTGGATCGCTTGAGGAGCGATTTGACTCTCCAGACAAGTTCCCTGGGGCTGAAGGGCTTGACGACATAATCGTCGGCGCCGAGGGCGAATCCGGCAATTCGTTCTTCCTCCGATGATTTTGCCGTGACCATAATTATTGGAAAATCACCCATTCCCTTCAACTCATCGAAGACCGCCTCTCCTTGCATGTCCGGAAGCATAAGGTCAAGAATTACCAGCAGAGGTGAGTGCTTCCGGGCGCTTTCGATGGCAGCCTTCCCATTGTCGCGATGGATCACGTAAAAACCGGCGCCTTCGAGATAGGCCTTGATGACCCTGCCGATTTTGAGGTCGTCTTCTATGACAAGTATGGGCGCCGCTATCGTCACACACTGTGCCTCTTTTACACTCCCCTCACTGGCGCCTCTTTTCTGCCTCTGCGAGGGCAGGGGTCGCCCCCTCGTTGCCAGGGTTCAAGGAAAGGGATCCGCCGCGCCTGCTGCAGGCATTACGCCGGTTTGGATGTTTTTTCTTTCCGTGCTCTGTAGCGTGTCATTCCTTCGTTGAATAATCTTTCCTCTTCCTCCGTGTAGAGCGTCAGTTCGGGAATAGGCTTTGGTCGCCCCATGTTGTCGACAGCGACCATGGTGTAGTGGGACGTGAGTGCCTTTAACCGTTTTTCGGATTCTAGATTTTCGGTAAAGAGTTCCACCTGCACTTCCATGGAAGAGCGGCTGACGAAGGTGATGCGGGTGTTGATCGTAACCAGTGATCCCACCAGCACGGGATGAAAGAAATTGATTTCATTGACCAGCGCCGTGACCACGTTTGAGTTGCAGTGACGGGCCGCAGTGACGCCGGCCGCGTTGTCCATCATCTTCATCAGTTCTCCGCCATGGACAAATCCCGCGGGATTCGCCTGGCTCGGCAGCATCAGCTGGGCCATGGTAAGGGCGGAATGACGGACGGTCCTTCCTTTAATTTCCGTGCCTTCATCGACTACCTTGAGGAGTTCTTCAAAGGAATCTTTGTGTTTTGCTTCGACCACGCTTATCCTGCGGAAGAATTGCGCGATTTCAGCGAATCCTTCTGCTTCCGCCACTTTTGCCGTCTCGATGTAAAAGGCGACCGATTCCTCCTCATGCTTGATTGCCCTTAGTGTGGTTGCCTTGATGTCGCCGGCCCCTCCAAGGAAATTGAATTCGTGTTCGGCATGTTCCGCTTCGTTTTGAGCCGTCTGGTGGAATACATCGGCTATGAGGTCGAATCCGGCGGCCGTTGCCGCTTCCGCCGCATAGAGGTATTCAAAATAGGCTCGTAATTCCTGTGAAAATGCACGGCGAAGATTTTCTTCTGTCTTGCTCCCCTTGAGATTCATACGGTCTTCCTCCAGATAGGTGTGTTATGGATCACTACATTAAAAAGTGCCGGCGTATTCTTTTATGATAAGCGCGATTCTGTGTGCGTTTTTTTGCGCTCCTTCCCTGACGGCGTCTGTGGAAAGCGCCTTCGTCCCGATCCCGTGGGCAAAATTGTCAACGGAACAGATGGCGGCATAGGGAATCTCCAGTTCACAGGAAATGACGGCCTCGCTCGCCATGGTCATTCCTACAATATCACAGTAGTGCGCCATCATCCGTATCTCCGCTTTTGTCTCGAACCGCGGTCCCCCGGTCTGCCAATAAACCGCCGAGGTGAGAAGATCCATCCCGCAGGCCCGTGCCGCCAGTGCCAGCCGTTCACGGACCTGTTCATCAAGCAGGGGCAGTGCATGAGCCGCGATGTCAGTGAAAATTGTCGGCGTAGGGGCGAGGGCGATGAAGTCGTCAGGAACAACAAGAGTGCCCGGCGCCAGCGCACTTTTAAGCGATCCTGTAGAATTGATTCCGATTATTTCGGAAGCGCCCAAATCTTTCAGCGCCTGTATGTTTGCCGCGTGATTAATCATGTGGGGGAGAATATGGTGGTGCGGGTCCATGCCGTGGCGCGGTATATAGAGGAGCAAATCGTTGGAAAGAACAGTGGCGCTGCCATATGCCGTTTGAACAATTTCAGTTCCCATGGATTCAAAAATGTGATCATTGAGGGAAACCGTACCAGACACTATGCCCAATTTTTTCATTTCCCGGCCTGCCTTTGTCTCAGTATTTCTTTTTTAGCAGATTCTGTGGGTTCTGTCAAAGTGTTGTAGGACGAAGAAAACGGTCCAGGGCAATTGCCCCAAATAGTGTTTGACAGGAATTGACAATCTGTGAAAGAATGCATACATATATACACAATAAGACACGTAATGCATAAAGGAGTAAGGTATATGGCTGGAGATGATGTGATTGTCAATGTAACTGACGATAGTTTTGAAAAGGACGTCATAAAATCAAACACTCCTATAGTCGTTGACTTTTGGGCACCCTGGTGCGGGCCCTGTCGCGCTGTCGGTCCCATTATCGAGGAACTTGCCCAGGAGCTTAAAGGCCGGCTGAAAGTGGCGAAAGTCAACGTTGATGAAAACCCTAACATTGCGGCAAATTACGGAATCAGAAGCATCCCGACCATAATGCTCTTCAAGGATGGAAAACTTGAAGACACCCTGATAGGTCTTGCGCCTAAGGACCGCTTTGAAGAATTTGTGAAAAAGGTTTTATAATAATGGTTCGTGCATTGAAGCTGATTACAGGGCTTATCCTGCTCTGTACCCTTTCAGGATGCTCGTGGTGGTGGGGATCATCCCCGATGGGAAGAGGCGCGCCGGCAGATCTTTATCGAAACGGGATTGACTACTACCAGGATGGAAGATACAAGAAAGCGGTTGGTGAGTTTCAGAGACTGAGAGAGGAATATCCTCTCAGCAAATATGCGATCCTTGCAGAGATGGGAGTTGCCGATTCATATTTCAGCGCGGAGGAGTATGCGGCGGCGGAAGCCAATTACCGGGATTTCATGGATTTCCATCCCACGAACGAAAATCTTCCCTACGTCATGTATCAGCTTGGCATGTGCAATTACAATCAAATGCTCGAAATTGACCGCGATCAGACGAATACGCGCATCGCGATAGAAGACTTTGAAAGACTGATTTCCCGTTTCCCAAGCAGTAAATTCTCATTCATGGCGGAGCAGCGGCTCAGAGATTGTAAAAAAAGACTGGGCGACCATGAGTTTTATGTGGGGCATTTCTATTTCAAGCGCGGTGAATACCGCGCCGCTCTTTCTCGATTTGAAAACGTGCGGCAGCACTACGCAAACTTAGGCCTTGACTATAAGGTAAGCTATTTTCTTCACGAGACGAAAAGGGAACTTGAAAAAGCCGAGAAGGAAAAAGCCAACAACTAGATCGGAGGCGGCTCTGTCGAACTGTCTCACTGCAACTCCTTCATCTTTTCCAGTGCATTATTGCAACATTGAGTCGGGCTCTGTGATGTGTCGATAACGACATGACGGCGCTTCAGATCCTCTTCGGCAATAGGTTCGAAATCCTTTTTCTGGGCCTGAAATATTTCCCATCGGCCGTCCGAGGGCTCGTCGGCGGCCCTCATTCGATCATCAAGCCGTGTTTTTACGATCTCATCGGGGCATGTACATTCGAAAAGAACGCAATCGATTCCCAGGCTGCGCGCCAGTTCGAGGGCGCCATTTCTCGCATGACGTTCTTTGAACGAGGCGTCGATAATTGTGTTCTCACCGCTGTGAAGGGATGCTTTCGCCAGATCGAACATCCTGTGGTAGGTCATTTCTGATATGTGATGTGAATAGATCCCTTTCCCGAAGTCATCGTAATGATGGTCCAGAGGAGAGATGTCCAGCAGTTCCTTTCGCACCACGTCGCTGCGAATAATCTTTGCCTGCAGCGGAGTTTCCAAAGAGCGAGCAAGGACACTCTTTCCTGTTCCCATGAGACCGGCAATGAGAATCAGGACCGGTTTCTTTGGTTTTGAGGCATAGCGGAAGGCGAGGTCGAAATAGCGCGCTGCGGTTTCAATTGCAGCGCTCCGTTCCTCGGCGCCGATCGCCGGATCATTTATTTTGAACCCCGTGACTTTTCCTCTCACATAGGCGAAGTAGCACTGGTAGAAATTAGCGAGTTGTTCTATTTCCCAGTCCTTCGAATACTTCAGATAGGCATCCAGGAAGGCGCGACTGAAATCACCGTAGCCGTTGAAGTCCAGATCCATTGCAAGAAAGGCTGTCTCCGCCGCCACATCGAGGTAGCGAAACCGCTCATTGAATTCAATACAGTCAAAGATGAGAATGCTGTCAGCAATACATATGTGTTGAAGGTGAAGATCGCCGTGACAGTCTCTGATTCGATGCCGATCCACGCGTGCCTTAAAAAGGGGTTCATTGTCGGAAATGAACGAGAGGGCGTAATGTTTAATAAAGCTGAACTGTTCCTCTGAAATGGTTATATTGACAAAGGGTTCCGTCTGTTCGAAGTTTTCGTTGTGATTGTGTCGGATTGTTTCGATATTACCGCCGAGGTCAATCTTCCCCCCGGTTTCGGCTTTTTCATGAAAAAGAAAGACCCGGTGCGCAATTTCATCCATGACGGAGGTTGTAACGGCGCCTTCCCTCAGCAGTCGGTAAAGCATTCGATCTTCGGGGAGCTTTTTCATTTTTACTGCATAGTCGACGATGTTGCCGTTGTCGCCCCACACAAGCGAACCATCAGGCGCTTGACTGATTGTCTCCAGCGAGAGGTAGATTTCCGGCGCAAGACGCTGGTTGAGTCGGAGTTCCTGCTCACAGTAGTAGCGACGCTTTTCAAGTGTGGTGAAGTCCAAAAAACCGAAATCCACACCTTTTTTCACTTTAAAGACCAGGTCGCCGGCAATGAAGATGTATGATATGTGTGTCTGCACCATCTCCACCGTTGCCGGCCCGTGAGGATAGAATGCAGGATTACGCATTGTGTCTGCAAGATTCGCCTGTGTCACCGCAAATTGTCTCCTTGGCTCCTTATTTCTTTACGCCGATGAGGTCTGCCCGGCGGTTGAGGGCTCGTCCCGCTTCTGTCTTATTGGACGCAATCGGAAGGGTTTCGCCGTAGGCCCTCACTACAATGCGATCAGGTGCGATGCCCGATTGCTCCATAAGGTACGACTGTACTGCCTCCGCCCGACGAAGTGACAGCGATTCGTTGTATTCCTCAGATCCGGTGTTGTCTGTATGACCGGTAATGAAGATGGTGACAGTGGTGAGCTCCTGTGACAGCTTTGATCCGATTGCATCGAGGAGTTGCCTGTCGGGTTCCTTTATGTCGATTTTATTGATGTCGAATTGTATGATCGACGGTTTTCCCGATGAAGTGGCGCCGCCCAGGCTGACGTATACTGCGCCGCCCTTATTCGCGCCCGAAGCCTGAGGATGAAGAAACGCATAGGCTTTTTCGTGTCTCAGCGCCGCCGCCAGTTCCATGTTTTTTCTACCGCTGTCATTGTTGAGCATGTAAAAGTTGACGAGTCCCCTCAAGTAATAGGCTTCGGCATTGCCCGGGTCAAGGCTTATGGCTTTATTCAGATCGTGTAACGCCGACACGCATTCAGTAGGGTTCAAACGATAGTTCAGTCGCGCACGGTTGAAGTATGGGTTCGGAGACGATGGACTGAGTTTGATAGCCTCCGTGTAGGCGACAATCGCAGCTTCATATTGATGTTCCATTTCGGCTGCCTTTCCTATCTCCAGCCAATCCGTTTTCGGCTGGGCAAGGGCCGATGTTGCTCCGATAAGCAGCAACAGAATGCTTACTGCATAGAGACTCATCTTTTTCATGATTCACCTCACCGATAGTAAATGCGGGGTAGAGTTATCACAATGATGGAACAATGGGCAAGCTTTTACTGGGCTGCAGTCCTGCCCGCGCTCCTCCAGCAGCAATCCCTCTTTTCCAATTAAGCTCCGTCAAGAGTGTGGCGTTCCTTCAAACGGTACCACGAGGCCGGATCAGTCAGGAACTCTTCCGTTTCTTTTAGGGAGAGATAGTGCTCATTTTCTATTGACACAAGGAGATCGAAGAATTTCTTTTCTCTGAGATCAGCCACGCCATCCCGAAGACGACCGTAAAATTCCACTCCCTTGGCTTCAAAGTCGATGGCGGTGCGTACTGCCTTCAGATCGTCGGTATCGCCGGCCGGCAGTTTGGCTGCATTCGACACGAATTGTTTAAGCACATCCTTGACGTTCGTACGCTTAACTTCAAGAGGAATCGTTTCGGGCCACTGCCCCTCCTTTTCCCATGCCTCGTGCAGTTTTGTAAGTCGCTCGTAATGTTCAAGCTCATCATCGGCAATTTCTTTGAACATAGCTTTGCCCAAGGGATTGCTCGTCCGTTCCGCCTGAAGGAGATAAAATTCCCGTTCCCGGGCTTCGTTTTTGAGCGCAATCTCAAGGGCGTTTAAACGATCGTTCTGATCCATTCTTTCTACCTCCATCTGCCAGAAATTAATAGTTTGAGGAACGTCCTTCGAAATATCGAGGGAACAACAATTGCCTTATAGGCTATTTTTTCAATGTTTTTATAAATATACAAAAAAACATGCCTGGTCAAGCAGAAAGAGGCCCTTGAAGATGCCTCCCGTGGCAGTGTCCTATGGTTTTTACAGCTATTCACATGGGCAGCTGTGCTCACGTTGGTCCTGGTAATCTCAGCATAATCAATGTAAAATCACAGGCAACAAAGAGGTTGCCTTTATTTATGAACGGGAAATTTATCGGGGAGATAAAAAATGAAAAACATCAAGATCGAGGGTATGTCATGCCGGCACTGTGTGATGGCAGTGAAAAAGGCACTGGAGGACATTGAGGGGATTGCACACGTCAAGGTCGATCTGGCGAACGGGGAGGCGACATTTGATGAAATGTCGCCGGTATCAAAGGAGATTATAAAGGAGCACCTGGAAAAGGCGGGATACAGGCTTGGCTGAGAAAAAGCTTCATATTCAGGGAATGAGCTGCGCTTCCTGTGTGCGTCGTGTGGAAGAGGGGTTGAGAGCGCTGGATGGGGTCGAGTCGGCCTCGGTGAACTTTGCCTCCGAGACGGCTTCGGTGAATTTCGATCCCGCAGTGGTTGATGAAGAGGTACTCAGGGACAAGGTGGTGAGCCTGGGCTATGAAGTTATAGCGACAGGAGACGGTTCCGATCGCGACACCACGAACAGAGCTATTGAGGCGGCCCGGAAAGGGGAGACAAAGGATCTGGTCCGCAAGGTGTCCGTGGGTGCGGTGCTGAGTTTATGCATCATGATGGGGACCATGCAGGACTGGTTCCCTTTTCTTGTTCATATTCCGCGGCGGATGATGCTGTATGTGCTGGCGGTTATGACCTTCCCCGTTATCTTCTGGGTGGGAAACAGATTTATTATCGGGGCGTTGAAGGCTTTACGCCAGAAAACCTTCGACATGAATACCCTCGTGACCATCGGGTCGCTTTCGGCTTATATATCTTCGGTGTGGGCAACGCTGTTCCCCGGTTTCTTTTTGAAGGCCGGCGCCTATCCACATGTATATTTCGATGGCGCAGCCATGATTGTCACGCTGGTGCTTCTCGGTCGCCTTCTTGAGGCGAAGGCAAGGGGCAGCACTTCAGAGGCAATAAAAAACCTTTTTACACTGAAACCGAAGACGGCACGCGTGATCATCGATGGGGAAGAAAGGGATATTCCCATTGATGCCCTGCACAGGGGCGCCTTAGTTCTTGTACGCCCCGGAGAACAGATTCCCACTGATGGCCGGGTAGTGAAGGGACGCTCTACCGTCGATGAATCCATGCTGACCGGTGAAAGCCTTCCCATCGAAAAAAAGGAAGGTGATGCTGTTTTCGGCGGTACCGTTAACCAAAACGGGAGCATTTCCTTCCAGGCAACAGCCGTTGGTGCAGAAACGGCCCTGGCGCAGATTATCCGTCTTGTGGAGGAGGCGCAGGGATCGAAGGCGCCAATTCAACGTCTTGCGGACAAGGTAGCATCCGTGTTCGTCCCCGTGGTTCTTGCCGTCTCGGTACTCACTTTTGTGATCTGGTTTGTGGTGGTCCCCGGCGCCGATTTCAGCCGGGCGCTTCTCAATTTCGTGTCCGTGCTGATCATTGCCTGCCCCTGCGCAATGGGGCTGGCAACGCCGACGGCGGTGATGGTGGGGACGGGTTTGGGCGCGGAGAGCGGCATTCTGATCAGAGGAGGCGAAACCCTCGAAAAAGCGTACAAGCTCGATGCCGTTGTCTTCGACAAAACAGGGACGTTAACAAAAGGAGAACTGGTGGTGACGGACGTGATTCCTGTCTCCGGCATTGATTCGAATACACTATTGCAGATGGTGCATTCCATAGAGTCGGTCTCCGAACACCCACTTGCCGCAGCTATTTCCATACGCGCCCGCGAGACGGGGCTTCCCTCTCTGCCTGTGGAAGAATTTATCGCGCTTTCGGGTCTTGGGGCCCGGGGCATTGTCAAAGGCATGCATGTTCTGGTGGGGAGTGGAAAGCTTCTTTTACAGGAAGGGGTTTCGACAGCAGGCCTTGAAAAAGAGGCCGCTTCACTGATCGGCCAGGGGAAGACCATTGCCTATGTCGTTCTTGACGGAAAACCGGCGGGAGTGCTCGCCTTTGCCGATGCGCCGAAAGAATCGGCCCGCGATGCGGTGTCTCGATTAAAAGAAAGAGGACTTTACGTGGCCATGATTACCGGCGATCATAAGGAAACAGCGACCATGACAGCACGGGCTGTAGGAATCGATCATGTTGAGGCGGAAGTGCTTCCCGGGGAAAAGGCGGACAAGATCAGGTTGCTGCAGGAGGAAAACCGGGTTGTCGCCATGGTGGGTGACGGCATCAATGATGCCCCTGCACTGGCTGCGGCTGATATCGGGATTGCCATTGGCGCAGGAACGGATATCGCCGCCGAGGCAAGCGACATTACCCTCATGAGAAACGATCTTACCCTTGTTGTGGAGGCTATTGCGCTTTCGGAATTGACCATGCGGGTTATCAGACAGAATCTCTTCTGGGCGTTTTTTTACAACAGTATGGGAATTCCAATTGCCGCGGGGATCCTTTACCCCTTTTTCGGCATATTATTAAATCCCATGTTTGCGGCTGTTGCCATGGCGCTCAGTTCCGTATCGGTGGTGAGCAACTCGCTTCGTTTGCGGCGCCTGTGGCGGCAATCGGGTGAAAGAAGCATCAGATAGCCAAACCGATTTCTGAGAGCACGCCCAGGTGATCGGACATGGTGTCGTGGAACACGTGATAATCGATGAACTCAAGCTCCGGCGAGATGAGTATCCAGTCGAGACGTCGATCCGACGTCGGATAGGTCGTTAAATCCTGCGCGTAGGGGCGGTATGCCTTTACATTGAGTGTGCGGGCAAGGAAGGGAAGCGTTGATTCCCCCGATGTCCACTCGCAATTGAAATCACCCATCAGGATCAGGGGTCGTTCCCGGGAGAGAAGGCGGTCAGTCAGTTCCTCGGCCTGCCGCTTTCTTACGGATTTTCTTGCAAAATCAAGATGTACCGAAACGACATCAATATCGATGGAATGATTGCCGGGAAACTGAATTGTAGAAATAACGGCGCCTTTTGAGAAGGTTGGCGGCGCAGGCGAAAATTTAATTGACTCCGGCGTCTGAAGCGGTGCGGTGGAAAGCAATGCGGTACCGTAGACATTTCTTTTTCCCTTTACATGCTCGCCGAGGATGGAATAGGGATAGTCCGCTTTTTGCGCAAGGTACTCAACATGATCGAACATGCCACTCCATACGGAGGGACCGTCGGTTTCCTGAAGCGCGACAATGTCAGGGCGCTCTCTCTTTAATATTTTCGCTATATCATCGAGGTTGGCGCGGGTTGCGGGGCGCTTCTGGAGTATCTGGTGCGCGTTGTTCTTTCTTCCATGGGCGGTGTTCAGCGTCAGCACACGAAGTGATGAGACACCACTTTCACAGGGCGCTGCCGCACAACGCTGGTGAGCCATCAATGTGGATATTTCAGGCCTCAGTCTGCGTCCCGCGATTAACGGCGAAAGCAGGTAGAGCTTTTCCACCACGGCAATTCCCGTGAAAAGTGCTGCTGCCAAGGCACGAGCAGTCTTTATGCGGCGTTGTTTTCCTCGAACTGCGGAAGAACGCATCTGTCCATTGTGAGCGTACATCATCATTGTATATGGTGGGCATCCTTTGCAGGAAACCGTGAAAGACTTATTGAAATTCGGTTCCTCATTTGTGTAGAGTGCGTTGTATCACAGGGCGCTATTTAATGCCATACCTTTCTTCATGTGAAACATCGTGGGCTACAACTCTTTGATAAATAAGGATAATATTTGATTACACCGATGGATCCGCCTGAGGATCGCCGCTGTTTTTCTTTCCGCTCAGTTGTCCACAAGCCGCCAGAATGTCCCGCCCTTTGCTCTTTCGTATCACGGCAGTGTATCCCTGTTTTACCAGCAGTTCCTGAAAGGCGGCCACATCTTCATCCCGCGATGTTCTGAAGGGACTCCCCGGATATTCATTAAATCTGATAAGATTGAATTTGCACCGCACCCCCCTGATCAGGGCCGCCACTTTTTTTGCATGGACGGGAGAATCATTGACGCCCCCTATCAGGATGTATTCGAAGGTGATCCTTCGGCGGCGCGGCATGGGGTAGGTCCGACATGCCTCGATCAACGCTTCAAGGGGGTAGGTCTTGTTTATCGGCATAAGCATGTTCCGTGTGGCATTGTCGGGTGCGTTGAGCGACACGGCAAGGTTCACGCAGATATCCTTGCCCAGTCGGTAGATCATGGGAACAATGCCGCAGGTTGACACGGTGACTCTTCTTCTGGACATGAGCAGTCCCACATCCAGGGTCATAATTTCGATGGCCTTGAGAATATTGTCATAGTTGAGCAGGGGTTCCCCCATGCCCATCATGACGATATTTTTAATTGTTGCCCCCTCGGGAGTGCCGAAGCGGAGTGCCGTGATCTGACCGACAATTTCAGAAGGACGCAGATTCCGTGTAAATCCCTGCTTTCCCGTCAGACAGAATGCACATCCCATGGGACACCCCACCTGGGTGGAAATGCAGAGCGTCCAGTGGTTCATCTCTCGAATGAGCACGCTTTCTATGTAGTTGCCGTCGTCAAGACGAAAAAGTGCCTTTTTTGTGCCGTCCGCCGATTTCTGCACTTCCTCCAAAGAGAGCGCACTGACCCGTGCCAGTCCTTTTATATTTTTTCTGAATTCCTTCGACAGGTTCGTCATGTCATCGAAATCGGTGGCGCCGGACTGGTACATCCACTTCATAAGCTGCCGGGCGCGGTACCGTTCCTTGCCGAGCCGGGAGATGAATTCCTCCATCTCCTCCAGGGTCATATCCTTCAAATCAGGCTTATCGGCCTTTTTTTGAGTGGAGTCGATCTGCAATGGCATCAATGAATTCTTCCGTGGTTACCTTGCGGTTGTGTGGATCGGGATCGGCCACAAGCAGAAGGTCGCCTGTCATGATTCCCGCTTCGATGGTTTCTATCGCCGCTGCTTCAAGCCTGTCGGCAAAGTCTACTAAATCTTCTGTTTCATCCAGTTCTCCCCGTTTGCGGAGTCCGCCGGACCACGCAAAAATGAGGGCCATTGAATTGGTCGACGTTTTCTCGCCTTCCAGGTACCGGTAGTAGTGCTTCTGTACGGTGCCGTGGGCCGCTTCGTACTCGTAAAATCCTTTCGGAGAGACGAGGATGGAGGTCATCATGGCAAGACTGCCGTAGGTGGTGGCAATCATATCGGACATCACATCACCGTCGTAATTTTTTAAAGCCCAGAGCATTCCTCCCTGAGAGCGAACCACCCTCGCAACTGCATCATCTATAAGCGTAAAGAAATACTCAATTCCGGCATCGCGAAACTTCTCTTTCCAGTGGCGCCGGTATTCCTCTTCGAAAATATCCCGAAAGCGCGCGTCATAGATTTTGGAAATCGTATCCTTGGTGCTGAACCAGAGATCGATCTTCCTTTCGTACGCAAATATAAAACAGGCTTGTGCAAAGTTTCGAATCGATATATCGGTATTATGAATACCCTGAATGATGCCGGTGCCCGTAAAATTCTTTATAACGCTTCGCACAGCCGGTGAGCCGTCTGAAGGGGTGAAGGTGATTTCAGCCGCCCCGGGACCGGGGACGGAGAGTTCCACATTATCATACACGTCGCCGTAAGCGTGTCTGCCGATCACTATGGGGTGACGCCAGGAAGGAATAAGAGGCTTGATGTTTTTGACAATTATTGGCGCCCTGAAGACCGTTCCGTCAAGCATGGCCCTGATTGTTCCGTTCGGGCTTTTCCACATCTGTTTCAGATTGTACTCCTTTACCCGATCCATATTGGCGGTAATGGTGGCACACTTAACGGCCACGCCATATTCCATGGTTGCCTCGGCCGCCTCCACCGTTACCCGATCGTTGGTTATATCTCGATTGGCGATGTGCAGGTCGTAGTAACGGATATCCATATCGAGAAAGGGGTAAAGGAGTTTTTCCTTTATCATGGTCCACATCACGCGGGTCATTTCGTCACCGTCCATCTCAACGATGGGGCTGACAACTTTGATTTTCTTTGTGCTGCTCATTGTATCTCTTCCTCATTAAAGCGATAATCGTGCATGCTTTGAAAAATTCAGCGCCCCCCCCGCCAGCAGTATGTCTTTCTGCCGTGGGGAAAGACTGTATCGTACCTGAAAGGAACGGCCTTTCGTTGTGTTGATTACAATGATCGGATCGTCCGAAGCAATACGTTCATGAATGGCCGGTATCTCAATTAGATCCGCCTGGTCAATTGCATCGTAATCCGATCTGTCGGCAAATGTGAAAGGAGCGATTCCGAAATTGATCAAGTTCGATTCGTGGATTCGTTCAAAGGATTTCGCCAGCACCGCCTTCACTCCCAGATGCATGGGGCACAGGGCCGCATGCTCACGGGATGATCCCTGACCATAGGAAAGTCCAGCAATAATGATGTTGTGCCGGCCTTCCTTTTTGATTGCCGCTGCGCGGTCTGAAAATGAGGGGTCTATCGGTTCGAAGACGAATTCGGCGTACCGAGCGATATTTGAGCGATATTTCATGCGGGCGCCGGCGGGCATGATGTGGTCCGTGGTAATTCTATCGCCTACTTTGATCGTGACTTCACCTGCAATGTCAGCGGGGAGGGGTTCGCCGGCAGGGGGGTCGCCGATGTTGGGACCCCGGCGAATTTTTACCGCTGAGTTCTGTGATGCATCCGGCGGGACAATCATGCCGTCGTCGATGTGAAATTGCAGGGGTGGTTCGACTGACGGATATGGGATTCCCAGATCTCTTGGATCGGTGATTCGGCCGCTGATTGCCGCAGCGGCAGCTGTTTCGGGGCTCACGAGATAGACTTTGGCGTCTCCCGTGCCCGACCGTCCCTTGAAGTTTCTGTTGGATGTGCGGAGCGACACTGCGCCCGATGAGGGACTCCTGCTGTTTCCGATACAGAATCCACAGGCGCACTCATCGATGCGCGCCCCGGCGGCGATAAGGTCGGCAAGAAATCCGTCCCGGGCAAGGTTTTCAAGGACCTGTCGGGAGCCGGGCGCAACGACAAGGCCTACGCGTCTGTGAATATGTTTTCTCTTGAGCATCGCGGCGACTGTCGCAAGATCTTTATAGGACGAGTTGGTACAGCTTCCTATGCAGACCTGATCGACCGGTGTTCCGGTTATGTGTTTTATGGAAACTGTGTTCTCGGGACTGTGAGGAGCGGCGGCCAGCGGTTCTATTTCCGAAAGATCGATATCAACGATTCGATCATAGACCGCGTCACTGTCGGCGGTGAGTTCCACCCAGTCTCTTTTGCGTCTTTGGGCCGTAAGAAAACGGCGTGTCATTTCGTCGCTTGGAAAGATCGAGGTGGTCACCCCGCACTCGGCGCCCATGTTGGCGATTGTGGCTCGTTCCGGTACTGTCAAAGTGGCAAGTCCATCGCCTCGGTACTCGAAAACGGTTCCCACATTCCCCTTTGTGGTGAAAAGTTCAAGTATCCTGAGAACCACATCTTTTGCCGACACCCAGGGTCTGAGTTTCCCCGTCAGGGTAATGCCGACCACCCTGGGGCAGGTAAGAAAAAAGGGTTCACCTCCCATGGCAAGCGCCACGTCAAGACCGCCGGCGCCGATGGCAAGCATGCCCATGCCCCCCCCCGTGGGGGTGTGGCTATCGGAACCGAGAAGCGTTTTACCCGGGATTCCGAATCGTTCCAGATGCACCTGATGGCAGATGCCGTTACCGGCCCGAGAGAGATAGATGCCGTAGTTTTGAGCGATGTCCGCAAGATATGCGTGATCGTCGCCGTTTTCATAGCCTATCTGTACTGTATTGTGGTCGATATAGCTGACGGAGAGTTCCGTGGTTACACGGGGGATATTGAGGGCTTCGAACTGAAGATACGCCATGGTGCCCGTGGCATCCTGGGTAAGCGTCTGATCGATGCGAATTGAAATCTCCCTGCCTGGAGTAAATGTGCCAGAAACAAGGCGCCCTTCAATGATCTTTTCCACCAGTGTTTTGCCCATCAATCAATCATCTCCCTGAAACAAAGCACATTACCATATATGAAGGAAATGTAAATTTCAATAAAAACTGACAGCACCTTCGAGTTTGATGGTTTCGCTTGACCCGGGGTGGTGTCTGTAATAAAAAGCGCTGGTATATAATGGAGTGGTGTTTGTATAAAAAAGGAGCAGACACAACAAATGCTCTATGACAGGCGGTTATGACAGCAGTGTCACGGATGCACGATAATGGTATGCAATCGGAACAAGGTAATGACCTGATGAGGCAGGTGAATTCAACGGCCGCTTTTTACCGGATGCAGCCGGTCGATCTCTTTACTGAACATACCATCTGCGAATCCCTGGCCAGAGCGGATTCACCCTACATGATCGCCATAGAGCACCCGCGGGCCTACGGCGAAATTATCGGGGACCTTTTATATGATAAGGGTCTTATGAACGGCAACGGGCGGATCTGTGAAATAGGCGGCGGCTACGGCAATCTTATGAAGGGTCTGCTGTCCTGCTATGCAGAAAGCCTCCGCCATGTCTGCATGATCGATCTGTCCTTCAATCTCTTGCAAAGGCAGCGTGGCCTGCTGAAACAGTGGAAAAACAAAATATCCTTTATCAACGGGGATGCCCATGGGATTGTGCCGGCGCTTTCCGGAATTGATCTCTTTATAATCAATGAAGTCGTCGGCGATCTGGATACATGGACCGATCTCGATTCACGACGTCTTCCTCACGCCGTGGAGGAGAGAGTGGCGCGTTATGGCCTTACCATTCCCCGGGAAGAATTGTTCCACTTCAATATGGGGGCAGTTTGTCTGGTGGAGGAGATCTGTAAATCCGGCGCCTGTGCTTTCATTTCCGAGCATTCAAGCGATCCGATTATCCCGGAGGGCATGGCCTATCTGGCCCGTGGTCTGTCCTGCGACGGGTTTCCGAGGGAGATTTGCCTCAAAGATCACTCCGAGTATACCATTCGCTTCGATCATTTGATCAAAACTGCCGCCTGGTGGGGTAAACGCGTGGTCACCGGCGCCCTGATTGATTTAGTCGGCCTAGAAAAAACGTCCCGGATGAGAAACATCTTTGTGGGTCGCATGGTGGGATCGGACACACAGGAAATCATTTACGAACTTCTCGATCATATCAGGGAATACCGATGGATGCTCATCCTCTAGAAAGATGAGAGACGTTCATTTTTTCTACAAGGGGTTGACCTGCTCTGTGAGTGCAGGTAAAAAGAACCGGTACAATAGGAGAGCTGCCTATGACACACATCATAATTCGATGGATTATTCTGACAATTGCCGTAATGGCCGCTTCGTATACGCTTTCGGGTGTGTATGTGGAAGATTTTTTCTCCGCCTTTTTCGCTGCAGCGGTTTTGGGACTGCTCAACACTTTTTTCCGGCCCATACTGCTTGTCCTTACACTGCCCATCAATGTCCTGAGTCTCGGCCTCTTCACATTTGTCATTAATGCATTACTGATCAAGATGGCATCGGGCGTCATTTCGGGCTTTCAAGTTGCAGACTTCTGGACGGCGATACTGGCTGCGCTGATCATAAGTATAATCAACTGGATTCTGGGTATACTATTACGGGAAAGCGGCGGGTTTGCAAGGGGAGGCCGTCGAGGCGACAGAGGAGGCTACATTGATCTGAAGAAGAAAGACGGAGACAAATGGGAGTAATGAACCTGACTCCGGCCATGCAGCAGTATCTTGCTATCAAGGAACAATATAAAGACTGCATTCTGTTCTTCCGCATGGGCGATTTTTACGAAATGTTTTTCGAAGATGCACTGACGGCTTCGAAGGTCTTGGACATAACTCTGACATCAAGAAACAAAGGCAAGGAAGACAGTGTTCCCCTCTGTGGCGTGCCCTACCACGCAGCATCGACCTATCTGTCGAAACTGATCGGTGCGGGATTTAAAGTCGCCGTCTGCGAGCAGATGGAAGATCCCAAAGAGGCCAAGGGAGTTGTCAGGCGCGAGGTGGTCAGGGTCGTATCTCCGGGATTGGTGGTGGATACGGATACCCTGGATGCGAACAAGAATAACTATCTGGCCGGATGGGTTATCGACGGTGATCGTATCGGTATTGCCTTTGTGGATATCTCAACAGGGGAATTTCGCGTAACCGAAGGAGATGCGAAGGAAGACTTCGCTGCGGAAATGGCCAGTCTTGAATTCAAGGAAGCTGTTGTACGCGAGGATGACAGGGACGCGGCGGTTACCCGTATGCTCGTAAGTGCCATGACGGAGTGTCGGGTTAATTATCTGGATGGAGACTGTTTTAACTACGAAGATTCTTTAACGCTGCTTCACGAACACTTTCATAACGGTGCAGTCGAAGGTGTGGATTTCGAAACAAACAAAGCCATGACAAGGGCTGCCGGCGCAGTGCTTCGCTATGTCCGGGAGATGCAACGTCAAGAACTTGACCACATCAACCGGATCAGGTGGTATCATCCTGAAAATTACCTCGTCATCGATGATACAGCCCGAAGGAATCTCGAACTGTTCGGTACGATACAGGATATGAAGAAAGAGGGGTCGCTCTTTCACGTGCTTGATCAGACCGTTACCGCCATGGGCGGGAGAAGGCTTCGATGGTGGATGAAGTATCCTCTGGTGAATCCCGATAGGATTCGAGAGAGGCTCGCCGCTGTTGCGGAGCTGAAAGACGCGCATCACATGCGGGAAAAGGTGAGGGGGTTGCTGGCGGAAGTGTATGACCTTGAGAGATTGGGCAGCCGGGTTTCCATGGGTGTCGCCAATGGCCGTGATCTGGTTGCCCTCAGAAAATCACTTTGCGTCGTGCCTGAAATTCGAACCGCCATTGGAGGCGGAGAATCCTCATTGATTAATGCAACAGCCGAGGGGCTTGATGACCTGGAGGATATCGCCGACCTCGTGGAAAGAGCCATTGTAGACGATCCGCCGCTGACAATTCGTGAGGGCTATCTGATTAAAAAAGGGTTCGACAGTGAACTGGACGAACTGGTGTCCATGTCAATGGACGGAAAGCGCTGGATTGCCTCTCTGGAAGCGAAGGAACGGAGTGAAACAGGCATCGCGACCCTGAAGGTGGGCTACAACAGCGTATTCGGATATTATATCGAGGTTACAAAGGCGAATGCCCATCTCGTGCCGGAAAGCTACATCAGAAAGCAGACCCTTGTCAACGCCGAGCGTTACATCAACGAAGAACTGAAGCGCTACGAGACGACGGTGCTCAATGCGGAAGAGAAGAGGAAGAGCCGTGAATTCGAGCTCTTTGTCGAAGTTCGCGCCCAAATTGCACAGGAGATACAAAGGATACAAAAAACGGCGTCCTCTATCGCCGATCTGGATGTCCTTGTTTCGCTTGCAGAGGTGGCCGAACAATATAACTACTGCTGTCCGAAAATCACCGACGATGACAGAATCGAAATAAAAGACGGCCGCCATCCGGTGGTCGAAAGGATGAACCTCGCCGATGGATTTGTGCCGAACGACGCCATGCTCGATTGCGGATCGAATCGCTTTCTCATCATTACCGGGCCGAATATGGCAGGAAAATCGACCTACATCAGGCAGACCGCCCTGATTGTGCTTATGGCGCAAATGGGGGGATTTGTGCCTGCCGCGTCGGCTCTGATCGGCGTGGCGGATCGAATTTTCACACGCGTCGGCGCCGGAGACAGTCTGGCTCGGGGGCAGAGCACCTTTATGGTTGAAATGACGGAGGTGGCAGCCATCTTAAAGAGCGCAACCGGGCGGAGTCTCATTCTGCTCGACGAGGTGGGCAGAGGCACAAGCACATTCGATGGATTGAGCATTGCCTGGGCCGTAAGTGAATATATTCACGACAGTCAGCGTATAGGGGCGCGGACGCTCTTTGCGACCCACTATCACGAGCTGATCGATCTGGCATGCACTGCCGAGGGAGTGAAAAACTACAGCATTGCCGTCAAGGAATGGGGAGAACGAATCATTTTCCTGAGAAAAATTGTGAAAGGGGGGACAAACCGAAGTTACGGAATCCAGGTAGCTCGACTTGCAGGCGTTCCCGAAACGGTGGTGATGCGCGCCCGTGAGGTGCTGGAGAATCTTGAAAAAGGGGAACTCGACGATGTGGGGCTTCCCAAAATTGCCGGGGGAAAGGTCTCAGCCAGACGGAAAAACGCCGGCCAGCTCAACCTCTTTGTGGATGAGAAGGACCGGGTTATTCGCGATCTCAAAGGGCTTGATGCGAACAACCTGACACCCCTGGAGGCACTCAACAGAATTTCACAGTGGCAGGAAATGCTGAAAAAATAACGATATGTCAGGAAAGGGCACTCGCACGATCGCCCCGCCCTGCGTTCCCTCGAACCCGGGTCCTACTTTATACACACCTTTCTCACCTGGGCAAAATCGGCCCGTCCTTCGATGACCTTTTCAATGCCATCCTGCAGCAGTGTCCGCATTCCCTGTTCAATGGCCAGATCACGAAGATTCTCTACCGATGCGCGTTTCTGAATCTTCTCTTTGACCTCATCAGTCGAGACGAGCAATTCATGAATGCCCATGCGACCCTTGTAGCCGGTATTGTCGCAGGCGCTGCACCCCTTCGGGCGGAATAGCATGAAATCCTCGTTGTAGGGAATATTCAACTGTGAAAATAATTCTTCTCCGTAATTTCGCGCCAATTCGTCGTACTCATCTTTTGTGGGATGATATTTTTCCTTGCACTGCTTGCACAGTGTGCGCACCAACCGTTGTGCCAGTATCCCCAGGAGCGAATCAGCGAAATTAAGAGGGTCGATTCCCATATCCAGGAGCCTGACAATGGTTTCGGGGGCACTGTTCGTATGGAGCGTACTGAACACAAGGTGTCCGGTCAGCGAAGCCTCGACGCCGGTCTTGGCTGTTTCGTAATCGCGCATTTCCCCTACCATGATTACATCGGGATCGGCCCGGAGAAAGGCGCGCATGGCGGCAGCGAAATCAAACCCTATTTTGGGATTGACCTGTACCTGACGGAGGCCGTACTGGGTAATCTCCACGGGATCTTCGGCGGTCCATATTTTAGTGTCCGGTTTATTAATATGGTGCAGACCGGCGTGCAGAGTAGTGGTCTTTCCCGACCCGGTAGGGCCGACAACGAGGCACATGCCGTAGGGCTTTTTTAAAATTTCCACAAGTTCATTAAAGTTGCGCTTTGACAGCCCCATATCCTCGAGGGGCATCGTTTCCCCCTTGGCGAGGATGCGCATGACCACGTCTTCAAGACCGCCCTGGGTGGGAATTGTCGCGACCCGAAGTTCGATCTCATCGCCTCGAGGGCGTCTGAATTTGATTTTCCCGTCCTGTGGGACTCGGCGCTCGGTAATATCCAGATTCGACATGATCTTGATTCGTGACACCAGCGCGTTTTTGTAACTGAAAGGGACGGTCTGATAGATCATAAGAGCGCCGTCTACGCGATACCGGACTTCAACGTTCTTTTTTGTGAGATTCGGTTCCACGTGAATATCAGATGCGTTTCGATTGTAGGCATCGTTGACAATGCGGTTCACCAGTTGCATGATAATGCTGTCGGATTCCGTGATGCCCTCGTCTTCTTCATCTTCGTGGTCGTCGTCGCTGTCGAGTTTGCCCAGGATGTCTGATATGGAAGATGCGCTGTCGTCGGTCTGGTAGAAATGATTTATAAACTTTATGATATCTTCATAGAGTGCCACATCGTAGACGACTTCCCGTGTCTTCAAGAGGCTTTCGATCATATCGCGCTTCAAAACGTTGTTTGGGTCGTCTATTACGATTATTATCTTCCCGTCTTTGCGCTCGAGCGGCACCCACATTTCGCGCCGGAGATACTCTTCCTTCAGATTTTTTAGAAGATCGTAGGGAGTGGGTGCCTTGTCGCTGAACTCGACAAATGTGCAGTTGTAAAATTCGCTTAAGGATTTCCCGATATCGCTCTTGGATATTTTATGGTGCTTTATCAGATACTGCTCAATTGTTTCTCTGTTCTTTCGAGCGTCTTCCCATGAACCCTCCAAGTCTTCGACTGATATCAGCCCGCTTCTCAGGAGGTAATCGAACTTAGATTTCTTCTTTTGTTTAATTCGTTCCTGGTTGAAAAAGGCAATTCCCAGGACGCTCGCCATTTCCTCGACCAAATCCTGGTCATCCTTGCTGAAAAAACCGCTTGATTTTTTATTGATAAGCTGAATTACGCCGCGCACCTGATCTTTGTAGAGAATGGGGACGGCCAGCACCTGGGTTGTCCGCATGCCGGATTTCCGGTCCCAGCTGCTGTCAAAATTGAGCTCGGTGTCAAAGGTGTTCACTTCCGACTTATCATAGGCATCTTTAATATTTACCGAGTGCCGTTTGAATGCGGCATATCCGGCGATGCTCTTATTGCTTATGGGAAGTCTGATCTCCGAAAGTGTGGTCCCTGAAAGGACCATAGAATATATTTCATTTTTTAAATTGTCGGCGACATACAGAGTAAGGGATTCGGCATCGAAGAGACTGAGGATGTCATCTCTCAGATCAACAAGGATCTGTTTCAAGTTTTGTGCGGCATGTATCCGATTGGTGATCTCTTTGAGCCTTTTTTGAAAATTAAGTTTTTCCTCAAGCTCTGTAATATGGCTTTTTTCTGTTACTGTATCTTGTTTTATCCGCGACTGAAAAAGCGCCATCTTCGATTGTTCTCCGGCAGATCAATATAACACGTGATCCTATCGCATTCCCTGTAAGATATCAATGGAAATAAATGACTGTCCTCGCTTTGAAAAAAGTGGCGAAACATACTATGATTACAGAACAGTTTTGAATTTCAGGGACGGCAAAAATATTACTTGACAAAAGTTTACTGATATGAAACTTTATTTTGCGGCTATTTCTTGTGGTCGTCGCATGGAGTTCCAGCGCCGCTCATGGTGGTTTGATCTGTTGGTTTTGATAACTATATGATCAGTATACTCAGTAATATAAGTTTAGTAGCGTATGTGTGTCCACTCATTTCGTTGATATGCGACAGGGTAATACATTATAGAGCACCCATATAAGTACTACCCTTGTTTTGTGAGGCCTGTATCCTGAGATGAAACGTCAGCAAGTGATTACAGAAGCGGAAATTGGGACGAGAATAAGGGCCTTGCGTTCCGGGAGAGGGGTTACGCTCGAACGTCTCGCGGCGCAGACCGGCTTCAGCAAGGGTTATCTGTCAAAGGTCGAAAAATCGGAAAAAGCGCCTCCTGTTTCCACCCTCGGCATCATAGCGCGTGCATTGGGGGTTTCCATTTCATTTCTGCTGGGCGAGGATAATATTCAGACATCCATCAGTGTGGTAAAGAGAAAAGAGCGGCCTCTGATCGCACGGGACGGGACCGCCTTTGGATATGCCTATGAAGCGGTAGCGCATAATTTTAAGAACAAAATGATGGAGCCCTTTATCCTTACTCTTCCCGTTCATCAGAAAAAGAAGACCGTCTACCGGCATGAAGGGCAGGAACTGCTTTTCGTACTTCAGGGAACAATGAAGTTTCTCTACGGCACTGAAGAATACATCGTGGAAAAGGGAGACTGTGTCTACTTTGATTCAAGCGTTTCCCATTTCGGAGAGTCGATGGGTGAGAGAGCGGTTAAATGTTTTATGGTGATATACAACCCGGGCCCTGGCAGCAGATAAGGGGACTGGATGTGATTAATAATGCCGCTGTTTCAAAACAGGTTACCTGATGTGCGGCAACAATTGTAATAGAAAGGAAGGGACATGAGTGACATTCCTGTATTTATTCTGCACGGCCTTGCCTATGCCGGACTGCTCTTTCTGGTGTCATCGGGGCTGACCCTCGTTTTCGGCATGATGAATGTACTTAATTTCGCACACGCAGCGTTTTATATGATGGGAGCTTATTTCTCCTATACCGTACTGAAGTTAACGGGCAACTTCTGGCTTTCCATTATTATCTGTCCCTTTCTGATGTTTATATTCGGCATACTGGTTGAACGATTCCTGCTGCGTCGCGTCCATGCCTTCGGGCATGTGCATGAACTCTTGCTGACCTTCGGGCTTGCCTATATCATTACAGAGTCGGTCAAATGGATATGGGGAAACTACCCCCTTGCAGTGACCCTGGGGAATTTCCTGGAAGGGCAGGTGGACATTTTCGGAATCACCTATCCCATATATAGGCTCTTTATGATGTTCTGTGCCGTGGCGATTGGCCTTATTATGTACCTGGTACTCTATAAAACGCGCGTCGGTATTATCGTTCGAGCCGCAGTGAACGATAACGAAATGGTAAATGCCCTGGGAATTAATATTCCTCTTGTTTTTATGAGCGTCTTTGCTGCAGGCGCCGCCCTTTCAGGGTTTGCCGGTGTGATTGCCGGACCGCTCCTGACGACCTATCCCGGCATGGCGGCTGAGATCCTCATCGACGCCTTTGTGGTCATCGTGGTGGGCGGGTTCGGAAGTCTTGGGGGTGCCCTTCTGGCTTCGCTTATTATCGGCGAACTGCAGTCATTTGGTGCGCTCCTGATACCCAAACTTTCAATGGCGCTGATTTATATGCTTATGGCGGCAGTGCTCATCATAAAACCTTCGGGACTATTTGGAGAGGAACAGTAAATGAAAGGACTCAACATACGCATATATCTGGGAATTGTTCTGCTTGTCGTGCTTCTGATAATTGTTCCACTCCTGTTCCCACGTTATCAGATAGCACTGATGACGGAAGTAGTTATTTTTTCACTTTTTGCCGTCAGCTATAACCTGCTCCTCGGTTACGCCGGGTTGTTATCCTTCGGTCATGCCATGTTTTTCGGCACCGGCGCCTACGCCGTAGCGGTGATTCTGAATCATTTTCAGGGCATTCCGCTTCTCGCGGCCATTCTGGCGGCTACGCTGGTGACGGTGATTGTCGGGTTCCTCGTGGGCAGCCTTCTGCTCCGGCACAAGGGGTCCTACTTTGCCCTTTTAACACTGGCCTTTAACGCCCTGTTCTTTGCCGTCGCGACAAAGTGGTACTCCATGACCGGCGGCGATGACGGACTCAGCGTATGGCGCCCCGATATCAACTTAGGCGTTGCCACCCTGAACATGACCAATGTGAAGGTGTTCTATTTTTTCACGTTGATCGTTGTCGGCCTGGTGATTCTTTTCTGCTGGTATTTTACCACTACGGCAATGGGGAAGACGATTCTTCTCATGAGAGAAAACGAGGAAAGGATGAAATTTCTCGGATATAATACGAATATCAGCCGCTTGATTCTCTTTACCTTCACGGGTGCCCTGGCCGGTTGTGCGGGTGCCTTTTATGCGCTTTTTTTTCAGTTCACTTCAATTTCGGCAATCAGTATCGACATGACAACGACGGTACTGCTTATGACGTTTATCGGAGGCACGGGAAGTTTCGGCGGTCCTATTCTGGGTGCGCTTGTCTTTACCTATCTCCAGGATTTTTTAAGCGATATTACCGATCGGTGGCCGATTATCATGGGGATTATCTTTGTGGTAATGGTGTTGTATGTGCCGGGAGGCTTGTCGGGACTCATTGTTTCGATCAAAGAGCGATTTGGTTTTGCAAATTCCACAGGGAAACTTGAAATGGAGGGAGATGACTGATGGACCCCTCACAGGGCATTCTTGAAATTAAAGATATATACAAGGATTTCTCGGGACTCGAAGTGCTTACGGGCGTGACCTTTTCCGTGCGAAATGAGGAGCGTCACGCCGTGATCGGTCCCAACGGCGCCGGCAAGACCACACTCTTCAATATTATTTCCGGCAAATATAAACCTTCAACAGGAGCAATTATTTTCAAGGGACGGGACGTTTCAAGAAAACAGCCCCATGTGCTGAACCATAGAGGAATGGCTCGATCCTTCCAGATTACCAATCTTTTTCAGGAACTGACAGTCCTGGAAAATGTGAGAGCCGGTGTCCGATGTCGCCAGGGATTGCGATACAGTTTTTTTAAAAGACCGGACCACAACAGGGTGGTTGCTGAAAAAACTGAACAGATACTGAAACTGGTAGGCCTTGACGATGTAATGCATGAACCGGTCAGCGCCCTGTCCTACGGTCGTCAACGCGCCCTTGAGATCGGTATTACTCTTTCCACGGAGCCGGAACTGATTCTGCTTGACGAGCCCACGGCGGGGATGACCCGGGAAGAAACGGCCGAGGCGATCCGCATGATAGACCGGGTTACCAGGGGAAAAACGCTTGTCATCATAGAACACGACATGGATGTGGTGTTTTCGTTGGCCGACAGGATATCCGTTTTGCATTACGGCGCCATTCTGGCTTCGGGGGCGCCGGAAGAAATACGAAACGATCAACGGGTGAAAGACGCCTATCTGGGAGAGGAAGAATAATGCTGCTAGAAGTAAGGGATATTCACAGTTATTATGGAAAGAGCCATATACTCCACGGGGTGTCAATGGAACTGAAAAAGGGTGAAATGGTCTGTCTACTGGGCCGTAACGGCGTGGGTAAAACGACCACCCTGAAAAGCATCATGGGGCTTGTCACGCCCCAAGACGGAAGCATTCTTTTTAACGGACAGGAACTGGCAGGAAAGGCGCCTTATGAAATTGCCCGCATTGGCGTGGGGATTGTGCCGGAGGAACGGCGCATATTCGGGAGCCTTACCGTTCATGAGAACCTCCTTATCGGCATTCAGGAAGGAAGAAGAGGGAAGAGCGGTGCGGGCTGGACGCCGGAACGGGTCTATGAAATGTTTCCTCGTCTGAAGGAACGGCAGAACAATAAAGGGAAACATCTTTCGGGCGGTGAACAGCAGATGCTGACGGTGGTGCGCACGTTGATGGGAAACCCGGAATTGGTGCTCGTTGATGAACCGACGGAAGGGCTCGCGCCTCTCATAGTAAAGGACGTGCTGGAGATGCTGTCGCGGGTCCGCGAGTCGGGAGTCACCGTGCTTATGGTAGAGCAAAATTTTAAAGCAGCCGTCAAGATCGCCGATCGGTTTTATGTCATGAGTAAGGGACAGATTATGTTCGAAGGCGATGACAAGGCGTTGATGGCGGCGGAAGATGTAAGGAGAAATTATTTAGAGGTTTAATTGCAACACAACATGGTGGAAAGGAGACTAGTGATGAGAAGGATTTTTTTAGTAGGTGTGGCGGTTATGTGTATAGCAGGGGTTCTCGGATTTGCATCGATGTCCGTGGCTGCGGATACCATCAAGCTTGCGGCGATGGAACCTCTTTCCGGTAATTTTAAAGATATTGGCGAGCGTTATTTGAGTGGCGTCGAGTACGCCGTAAAAGAGATCAACGCCGGAGGAGGGCTTCTGGGTCAAAAGGTTGAATTGATCGCCGTTGATACAGAACTGAAGCCTGATGTGGCCACGCGTAAAGCGACCAAACTGATCATGCAGGATGATGTGAAATTCTTCTGCGGCGGTACGGGAAGCTCCGTCGGTGGCGCCATGTCGGTGCTTGCGGAAAAGAACAATGCCATAATGATTTCTTACGGCATGGCAGCGGCCAGTTTGACCGGCCCGAAATGCAGCAAGAACTTTTTCAGGACCTGCTTGACAACGGACCAGCAGTCCTACGCTCTTGCCGCGTGGGTAGCAAAAAACGGCTATAAAAAGGTAGCGACCATCGCTCAGGATTATTCTTTCGGACACGAGGCCACAGCGGCATTTATAAAACGGGTGAAAGCATTAAATCCTCAGATAGAAATTACCGTAGAACTCTATCATAAGATAGGAGAAAAAGATTACGCTCCCTATATCAGCCAGATAATTTCATCCAAACCGGAAATCGTGTTCACCTCGAACTGGGGCAACGATCTTACTCTCCTTATCAAGCAAGCCGAATCTCTTGGCATGAAGTCAAAATTCGCCTGCTACTACCTCAATGACGAATATGTTATTTCGGCGGTGGGCAGCGAGCAGGCGGTTTTGGATTCCGTTACCGCCGAGTGCTACATGCTTTCCATTCCCACTGAAAAAAATGCAAAATTCGTTGAGGGATTCTATAAGGCAAATGGTCATTATCCCACCTACCTGAGAGGAAAAGCCTACAGCTCTATCATGTTCTGGGCGGAAGCCGTCAAAAAGGCGGGCAGCACAAAAGTGGAAGACGTTATTAAGGCCTGGGAAGGGCTGAAATGGGACGGTCTCGCAGGCGCATGGGAAATGCGTGCCTGCGATCATCAAGCACAGATTCCCGCCTGGATCGGAAAGATCGTGAAAGATAACAAGTATTTCAAACATCCCTTCGTGGGTCAGGCGACCATTATTCCCGCGGGCGATATCGCCACGCCCTGTGAAGAAACGGGTTGTACCCGCATCAAGTAATTGAAATCCGGTGATGCCGCCGGACTGATAATGACGAAAGGTGCAATCGCATTTCATGGATTGCACCTTTCTTTTCAATAGAAGAAAAGGAGGCGCGATGAAGCTTGAAAATAAAGTAGCTATAGTGACAGGGGCGAGCAAGGGTATCGGCAAGGCAATTGCGAAGCGTTATGCGCAAGAGGGCGCCTCGGTAGTCCTGGCGAGTCGTTCGATGGATCTTCTCTCGGCGATTGCCGAAGAGATTGTGCAGGCAGGTGGGGAAGCCCTGGCCCTTGCCGTTGATGTGCGGAGTGCGCAGAGTATTCAGGATGTAGTGGATAAAACGGTGGAAACCTATGGGAGACTTGATATTCTTGTCAACAACGCCGGCATCTCCATGGGAGGACCCTCGGAGAGCATCGCCCCCGAGGACTGGACACGGGCGCTGGAAACGGATCTTTTCGGTGTCTTTTACGGGTGCCAGTCAGCGGCACGTCAGATGATTCCCCAGGGCGGCGGTTCTATCATAACCATCACGTCGGCCTATGGCATCGTTGCCGCGCCCAATCGTGCCGCCTACTGCGCCAGCAAAGCGGCGGGGAATATGCTGACAAAAGTGCTCGCTTCGGAGTGGGCGAAAAAAAATATCAGAGTAAATGCCATTGCCCCGGGATATATCAGAACGGAGCTGGTGCAGGGTGTCATTGACCAGGGATTACTCGATCTGGAAGCCGTAAAGAGACGAACACCTCAGGGCCGAATTGGCGAAGCGGAGGATGTGACCGGTGCCGCAGTTTTTTTGGCCGGCGACGAAGCTGCCTATATCACGGGTTGTGTTGTGACGGTCGATGGCGGGTGGACCGCATACGGATATGTGTAACCTCGAGGATCTCGGGTGAGGGGCGGCGTGGCACCATGTCCAGCGCTCTTGTAAGTAACGTATTCATTTTCTCCCGCAGAGACGGCGAGTTCGCAGAGAAAAACTATTTTTATTGGCTTGTTCTCAGCGCCACTGCGCCCTGCGCGAAAATCTATTTTTTTTATTTTCGGTATGCTGCTCAAACAACTGTGCGTTACTTTCCATTATAATGTCAAACGGTCGGCATAGAGCAGTTTTTACGTTCCTTGGTGTGATGGCGTGTCTTTTTTATTGCCAATCTCAAAGAATGTATGATATGAACATCATCCTTCAGCGATGTATCAGCACACTGGGTCATCGTCAGAGACATGCCACTCTCGAAGGGGTAATATTCTGTGGTGGGTGTAGCTCAGTTGGTTAGAGTGCCGGGTTGTGGCCCCGGAGGTCGAGGGTTCAAATCCCTTCACTCACCCCATTTTTATTTTTGAAATCGATAGAAATGTATGAATGTACCGGTCACTGTTCACATTTCGGAAACGCTCATAAAACGACTGGAAAAACGAAACGAAAATCTGCCCGATGCGGCGTGGGAAGCGGTACAATCCTATTATGCGCTCGTGGATGCAACTGCGGTGGAAATGCGCGACATGTTTACGGACGCGGAAGCAGCGCTGCTCTGTGAGTTATTTAAAAATACCGATATGGGGATAGACAGATTCCAGGAATGGCCCATGCTTTTTGCCTGGGATGTGGAGGATGTGGAACGCTGCGAAAAGATCAGCGTCAATTATGGCGTTGATCCCGTTCTTCTGGCGGAAAAGCTCGAAGTGCTTACGCCTTCGCAGGCGCTCTGGTTGATGGATAAGATCAGACAGTTCAAACGCAGAGAGGATGCAGCCGCGCTCGGGGAAGAAGTGGTACAGATCGATTTCGCGACCATGGATTAGGTGTGCGTGTGTGGATCAGGGTTGTTGGGCTTTCCGCCCTTTGTCTCGCGCAGCAGAGCACCTGGAAACATGTCACATAATTCCTCTCATGCCCACCCGCTGCGCGAGACAATCTTTAAAACAGTTATAGTAACGTACCGGGTTTATTTCTTTTTGTCGTAAATTTTAATGACATCATTCGTGATTTCCACAGTTTCATCGAAGTCTATGACCATGCGCCTGTCGAGTATGATCGTATATTTATTCTTCTTGCTGTAATCCTTGACGATTGCATCGATTTCCTTCAGGATCTTCTGGGTCAGTTCGGCATCTTTCTTCTTGAGGTCGTCGCTTAGATCGGTCCTGAGGCGTTTCAGTTCTTTCATTTCATCGGCAAGCTTTTCACGCTTGTTTTTCAGCACCGTCGCTTCCATTTTGGGCCCCTCTTTTTTTATTTCCTGATCCAGGACCATCACTTCCTGTTCCTTGGATTTCAATACGGCCCGTTTCGCTTCAAGATCCCTTCGAAAAACCTTCTGCGCTTCCTTGGCTGCCTGCGAATCGCGCAGAATCTTCTGCGTATCGATAACGCCGATTTTTACCGTTGCTGCGTCACAGGCAGTCGATACCATGAGAAAAGAAAAGATAAGCATAAAGGAAAAAGCAACCACACAGGAACGTTTCATACAACATAACTCCTTTCAATTTTTAAAAAAGAGGGGCACGGTAATTCAGTTACAGTGCCCCTCCTGTAGTACTAAGGCTTAGATATATCACCTGCTGCCGCCCGGGGAGGCAACGCCGGCGCCGGTGCCGCTGAGAGTGCCGGCACTGAACGTTCCCGCCGCAGCCCCTGTAATGTTCACATTAAAGTCGGTTCCCGGTACGTTGCCGGCGCCGTTCACTGCGGCGCCCCACTGGGCATTATCCCATTTCTTCACCCCGAAATCAACGCTGCTGAATCCATTGCCGCTGAGGGTGAGCGATGTACCCGTGTAGCTTGGTATTTCCTGATTGTAGGCGCCGCTCACGGAATCAGTGGCCCATATTGAAGGCGATGTTCCGTTTGAGTAGGCGAAGAAGTTCACACTGTTCATATTCACCGTCAGGTCTCCGTTCGATCCTGTAAGATCGGTGGTGCCGATCTGAACACAGGGAATATTCAACTGTGCCAGTTTTTCAGGGCTGTTGGCCACCATGTCGAGGAACTTCTGGGTTTCGATGGAAGCACCTTTCGCTACCGCCTCCCAGGCAAAGTTGGCGGCATCGAAGGTCCCCTTGAGCGTGCCCCCGGAGACTCCCGTCATGGCCTGATCCCAGTTCACCCAGGCGCCTGCCGTGTTTCCCGCCATTTCACCGTTGGAGAACTTCGTCCCTGATATTTCCATCCAGTGGTTCATTCCCGTCGGTGATTCCTGAGCGGCTTCCACCAGCTCAAGCGACCAGGTATCATTTGTCAGCTCACTGTTGTCGGTGTATGCTCCGTAGAGCGTGGAGGCCCACATGCCCCAATCCTGACCGGTGATGAAGGCGCTGAAGCCGCATCCCTCGTCATATTCGGATGTAAGTTCAACGATGTCTCCTCCTGCGCTGAACACGCCTGATCCCATGAAGTCGATGCCGTCAATACGGGTGACGGCACCAGGAAACGATGTCTGGCTTACGCCGTCAAGAGTCTCGTTCATGACGATCCGGTTCACAGTGCCGTCCATTTCATAAAGGCCGAGTGTCTCGTAGACCGTACCCGAGAGGTCTCCCGCGAGATATCCGGCGGCGCCGGCATTGTCTATGTAAAGGGCAAAGAGGCTGCCCGACAGAAACTCGTCTTGCTTTATACCGCTGACGGTTCCGTAAAAGGCGCCGCCGTCGTAGGTATCGCTTTCGCCGGTCAGGTAGTTGGCACTCATGAAATAGTGATCATACCAGATGCATTCAGTGCCGCTGGTGACTGCTCCCATTGAATAAACCGGAATGTCTGAACCGGTCCAGAGCGAATCCGGTCCGCCCAGAATACCGGCCATAGTCCCTTCGGGTCCCACGCAGCAACTGATGATATCCGCATTCAGCTCATTGGCAAAGGTGAGCGTCGATGAGGCATCGAAAACGCCCTGGCTTTCTCCGACCCAAGCGCCGTCTCCGGCCTCGCCTGATTCGGTATAAAGTCCGTAAAAGGGACCTCCTATGGTTCCTACATGCGTATAGGTCATATAGGCGCCCTCCAATGTGCCGCTGATGGTCCCCTGTCCCTCTTCCGCAGCGCGTGCATCCCATGTACCTGTAATATCGGCCAGCCAGAAGCCGGGATGATAGTGTGAACCGTAGTCAGAGGTATAACTGTATCCGAAGTAACCGGCGCCGCCTATCGTTGCGTTCCATTCAACAGAAGTCCCCGAAGGCTTGCCGGTGAAGTAGCTGCTTCCATAACCGTCAGCCGGCTTCAGATTGTAGATGCCGAAGGGAAGGCTCTTCGTGGCCATAAAGGTTTCGGATTCATAGACATCATAACTGATGAACCGTGTACTGCCCCCCTCATATTCACTGCTCATTCCGCCGGCGCCGCCGAACCCGCCCGCAAGGTGGGCAGAGATGCCGTCTTCGTCGACATAGGCGTTTTCCGCCGTGAAGTCTTCCGGCACAGGCCTTTCAATGACGGCAAGTCCCTCTTCATCGCTTTCAACCTGCCACATGCCGGACATGTCGTCATGGGTCCAATACACCATTTCGTGCAGGACGCCGGACAGGTCACCCGTCATAAGGCCTGCTGCGGGAACGAAATTCTCACCGATAAGTTCTTCGGTAAAGTAAAGGGCCGTAATTACGCCTTCCATCGCCGCCACGGTGGTTGCTCCATTCGACCAAATGCCGCCGACAAAGGCTTCAAAGTTGCGATTGCCCATTCGACGGTCATCATACGACAATGACCCGTTCCAGAGGTACGGTCCGACAAAGCCTGCTCCCTGTGATAGCGGCTCGTAATATCGTCCCATGGCGAAAAAGTCATATCCACCTTCCGTATTCTCTATTAATCCAAAGGTACCCTCATTCTCCTTGCTACAGCTGTTTACACTGGCCCATTCCAGGTAGACATTATCATTATAGAGTGTGCTATGGTGCCAATACCCTCCGAAGTCTGTGGGTGTTCCGGCCCATGTGCCAAGGATTCCTGCCTGCCATGTATTGTTAGTCGAATCATAGGTTCCAAGCAGATCTCCCGTCATGCCTGTGCCCGCTTCTTCAGAAAAGATTCCCATCGTGTTCGTCGTGACATAGTATCCTTCACATACGGCGCCGGTCAGCATGCTATCCTGCGCCTCGCCACCGAGGAACAGCAGCCAGTATCCACGGGCAGGTGTAAGCTCCCCGCAATCACTATTTTCAAATGAGCCGAAGAATCCCATTCCACCCATCGTTGCCGTCCACGATTCTCCCTCTAATGGCGATTGATAGGTTCCTGCCACGCTCCGGAAGTATATGCCCCAGTGCTCGGACGTGTTCGATTCATAATCCTCAAACCACCAGGAACTGGAGGGGCGCTGGGCGCCGGTACAGCCTTCATAGTTCACCATTGAACCTTCCAAACCGTAGGTTCCATCGAAGGCAAAAGGCGATAGGGGCATGGATCGTACTATTGCAACAGCATCGTTGCAGGTGTATTGAATGTCTTCGGGGTTGTAGGTTGCCGAGGATGTCACCATAGTCGGGTACAGGCTGCCATCCATTAAGAACATATCTATTTCACTATAGGCATTGCCGCTCATTGTGCCTTTGAGATAGCCCGGATTCCCGTCCGGGTCTATGTAAAGACCGAGCAGGAGCGCATCCATCGCATTGCCCGCTTCAGCGCCCACAAAGAAAGTCCTGTATGCCCCGCCATCTGTGGTGAAGATACTTGCAGGTTCGCATGGTCTGGTGCCATAGTACCACATGTGCGGTTGAGTGCTTTCCGGATAGTATTCGCCCAGCATCAGGACGTCGGCGGGTGAAGCTTCCGTCGCATCCCTGATTATATCGCTTCCGCCGAAAAGTGCCGTTAGGGAGCCGTCTTCCTCGTAGTACAAATATTCGTACTGACTATCCCAGACCTGGGTGATCAAGGTGGCGTTTCTATATCCGTCTGTGGGTTCAATCTGAATGACATGGTGCAGCGCTGAACCTTGGTACGTGCCTATACTTTCGCCTACCCAGGTGCCGGACCCGCCTTCTTCTGCCTCGGTGTAAAGCCCATAGAAGGGACCACCGATAACGCCGCGCTGGCCGGTGGTAAGGTAAACGCCAAATGTGCCGTCATCCTCAGCCACCTTGCCGAGGGTGCCTATAATGGTTCCGTCACTGTTCCAGTCGCCCTGTAACGTGGCAAGCCAGTAGCCGATGTGCATACCGTCGGCATCGGTGCTGTATCCGAACTCGCCGTATCCGCCGATGGTCGCAGAGAAGACCGTCGATGCGTTCGGGTTTTCATAGGCATTTCCGGTACCGATAATGAACTCATAGATGCCCCAGGGGTATGATGATTCATAGTCGGTTTCAATGTTGTAGACGCTGATAAAGCTGGTGCTGCCGTAGCCGTTGGCGCCGCTGATCATCCCCGCATTGCCATCAAAGCTTCCCGAAAGCGCGATGTAGTCCAGATCGCCCCAGTCGGGGTATACGTCCAGGTTCTCGGAGTAGGGAGCGCTTTCAACAAGGAGTGTATAGTCCATCGTGCCTGCTGCCAGCCACATGCCGATATCATCGAAGAGCGTGCCTTCGACAGATCCTGATAAGAGACCTGCCTGGTACGATGTGCCCTCGGAATCAAACCGGCCGAACAACGCGGCAAGGTATCCGCCCATGGCGCCCTCTTTCGCGATGCCGATGGTGCGGCCCACATAACCGCTGACGTGTTCTTCCCCCGCTGCGACCATGGGGCTGAGAGCATAATAGTTGTAGTAGTATTCACCCGGCGAAACATCGGCATACCAAAGATAGGGGCCCTCGTAGATACCATAGGCATCGTAATCGTCATACATTCCCATGGCGTGGAAGTCAAAGCCCGTATCCGTCGATTTAAGACCGGACAAACCTTCCAGCCATCCCGCCGAGGCGAGATACCCGCCGTCGTCATAGAAAAGCTCGCTTCCGTAAAATCCCACATAGGCGGCGCAGTCGAAGGCGATTTCCTGTTTAAAGGTGCCGATGCTCGTGCCGATCCAGGTACCGAGGGTATCGTCATAGAGTCCGCAGAAGGGCCCGCCTATTTTCCCCATTCCTTTGACGCTCATGAAAATGCCGAACCTGTCGTCATCCTCACCCGCCGTATCGCCCACAACGCCGGTGATCGTGCCGTCATCGTTCCATGTGCCTGAAACAGTGGCTAACCAGCACCCTTCGTAATAAGATGAGGTGAAGCGACTGTCGTATCCGAACTCGCCGTTCCCGCCCACGCGCCCCGACCACGAGGAACCCAGTTCGGGATTATCATGCGTGCCCGCAATAGTGAAGGTGTAGAGTCCCCAGGGATAGGAAATGTCGATTTCCGTTGCCTGGTCGATCGCACCGAAGAAGTAGGTGTGGCCTCCATCACTGTATCCCTCGAGATACCCGCTGCCCTGAAAGCTTCCAGTAAAGGTTATTTCATCGAAGTTGCCCCAGTCACCATATAACTCATACTCTTCCGGGTCGATACCGACTTCCCTTATGTCGGTGATCAGCATTCCTTCCGCCATCCACATGGCGATCTCGGGACTGTAGATGCCTGCAAGCGGTCCCGTGACAAAGCCGAGATCGACGAGGCCTGTTTCGTCGTCATATCGCGATAAAAGTGCAACGGCATAACCACCCATCGAGCCATCTTTCCAAATGCCGGAGGTATATCCTGCAATACCGTCATAGTTGAAGAGGAAATCGTAGGGGTCAAAGCCGGGACTTGCGATGGGCGTGTTCCAGATATAAGGTCCGCTGCCGCTTTCGTCATAATATTCATATTCGCCGATGGCGAGAAAGGCATAGTCGTTTCCTCTCGGGGCAAGACCGAACATGCCGAATTCTTCTCCCATCGGACCTTCGATATAGGTGTCGTCATATTCATCGGTAATCACGGAACCGAGGGAAAAGAGACTGCCGGCACTCAATGCATCGTAACCACCATTATAATAACCGCCCCAGGCGCCGCCATAGGCGAGTTCTTCACCCGTGAAGGTTCCCAGGCTTTCGCCGATCCAGGTGCCGGATCCTTCGTCTTCGGATGCTTCGTAGATACCAAGGAGAAGCCCCTGAATTGTTCCCATGTGCGTATCGGTTATATAATAGCCTGCGCTGTAGGTAGTGCCATCATCTTCGAACATACCGAGATCGCCGAAAATTGAACCGTCTTCATCACAATAGCCCTCTACTGTGGCTATCCAGTATCCGGTTTCGTCATATCCGTCGGTACCGTCGAACTCATAGCCGAAAACGCCCATTCCGCCGACAATTGCGGAAAAGTCGGTTTCGTAAAGCGGATTTTCATAGTAGTTTCCCGAAGCAAGGATGAAGCTATAAATACCCCAGGGGAGCGAATAGGACAATTCTCCTTCGGAGATTACAAAGAAGTCCGTGGTTCCGATTGCACCGTTGCCCGTAATGGAGCCGGAGCCTATAAAATCGCCGTAAAAGTCGCCGTCGAGCGTACCGCTTTCGAGCGATACCGACAGTGAATCGGGGACCGTATCCATTATCAGGGCATCGTCAAACTCTCCCATCATAAACCAGAGTCCCGAATCGTTTACGAAGAATCCTTCCATTTCCCCCGACATGATTCCCAGATCGAATGTCATGCCGTCGGCATCGTATTGATCAAAGAGAGTTACCATGTATCCGAGGGAAACGGTCATGCCTGCGGTTGCACTGTAATCATTATACCAACTGCCCGAGATGCCGATACCGTAACCGTAAAATCCGCCCGATCCGTCTTTCCACTCGACTTCGAGGGGTGAATTCCACAGATAGAGTTGCGCAGGGGCGTATTCCTCATAACTTCCCATGGCGACGAGAGATGAGAAAAACCCGCTTTCTTCATCAGCAATGCCGATAATTCCCGTCATTACGCCGGCCGACTCCATATAGCCTTCTGAATTATAGAATACGTCGGGTGTCTGTTCGGCGTTCCAGGCGCCGCTTGCGGACAATGCAGCCCTTTCATACCGTCCGACGCCGGAAGCCTGCCACGTGCCTGTTTCGAGTTCCCCTCCGGCGGCGCCGTCGGGCTGATAAGTGCCGATCAGTTCGCCCATAAGCATATACAGATAAGAGTCGTTCAGCGCAAAGCCATATGAGAAGGCTACAAGCGGAAAGGCTTCTTCCTGCAGCATTGTTTCTGAAATCCCGAACACATACCCGGGCAATTCGTCCAGCGTGGCGGAGGCGCCCCAGAACGCCATGACAGAGTAGGGGAGTACGCCTTCATAGCTGCCGCCGAGAGATATCCTGAAAATTCCCCAATCCTGATCCATTAATCCGAGCAGTGTTCCCGAAACGGATTCGGTCCAGAGGCCGTTCCCCTCTTCCTGACTGTATCCCCCGCATCCCTCGAATGTGCTTGTTATGAGAGAATCGTAGAGCATATCCGGGGTTATTGACGTCGTGCCCTGTGGAATGGCCGAGAGGATTCCGTAGTCGAGCCATACACTATTGTTTAGACGGCCGGCTTCTTCAAACTCCCCTTCAAGAATTCCTGCATTGCCTTCTGAATCGATATATAAGGCGAGGAGAAAGCCGACACCCCCATAGAACGGCTCTTTGGTACGGATGCTCGCCATAAATCCGGTAAAGGCGTCTCCGTCGGCGGACCAGCCGGTCACCTCCTGCTCGTAAAGGCCTGAAGCAGCGGGGTCATTCACATTCAGTGCGCCCATGATTACTGCTTCCGTAAGTTCCTCACCGAACAGAGGGTTCGTCGTGGCGCCGAGAAGACCTTCGACACTGTTTCCGGTGACAAGAGCGGTACCGTCGTAATAAAGAGCATTCCCGGTTATTTCACCGCCGAGCGCCAGCGGCGCCCCGTCGAAGGCGCCAACGCTTCCGGCAACCCAGGTACCGACGCCCGCCTCGGTTTCACTGTAAAGACCGTAGAAAGGTCCGCCGAGAGTTCCCATGTGCGTGGCGTTCAGATAGAAGCCGAAGGAGTTTTCATGCTCCTCCGTTTCGCCCAGCATGCCGCTGATTGTGCCGTCTTCGTTCCATATGCCGGAGACGGAAGCCATCCAGTAGCCGTATTCGGGGCTTCCCGTATCGGAGGCGCTGAAGGCGCCTTCTCCGCCGATTACAGCACTGAACGCATCTGTGCCTTCGGGTTGCGAATAGGCGCTGTCATACCCCAGACTCAGCGAGTAGATGCCCCAGGGAAGTGGCCCTTGCTGATCGGCAGTTTCTACTACAAAGAAGAACGTGTTTCCCTGCATGTCCTCCTCGTTGAACTCCGATGAGAGTGCGCCTTCTTGCAATTCACCGAAACTTCCCGACAGGGCCGCCGTAAGAGAACTGCCGTATTCCCAGAAATAGCCGCCTTCGGAAAGATCAAGGCCGCTCACTTTGATTTCCGGGGTAAGCGTGCCGCCCATTATCCACATTTCAATGCCGGGATAGTAGACGCCGTCTATCGATCCCGAAAGATATCCCAGATTGACTAACCCCGTATCCTGATCGGCTTCGGAATAGAGAAATGATGCATATCCGTTCCATGTTCCGTTGTTCCATATGCCGCCGGCATATCCCAGGAACATGTGATAGGGAGTTGCGCTGGTGGAGAGCGTTCCGGGGATCCCATAGGTGAAAGTATCCCAGAGATAGGAGTCGTACCCCGTTTCGGCGAAGAATTCCCCCATGCCGAAATATTCGTAGATGCCTTCGTTTTCGACAAGGCCGATAATGCCCCATCCCTCGCCCACCTCGACAAGAGATCCCCCGTCGTCAGCAAGAAGCCAATGCTCCCAGTAGCCGCTCATGTCAAAGGCGGCCTCCAATTCAAAGGTGCCTATGCTCGCGCCGATCCAATAATCGTTGTTGTCATAAAGACCGTAGAAGGGACCGCCGATAGAGCCGATTCCCTGGAGCGTGATAAACAGTCCGAAGCCTTCGTCGCTTACACCCGGCTCGGGGATGCTTATTACACTCGTACTGAAAAAGGTAATGCCGTTCTCTTCCTCTTCAATGCCTAGATAGCCCAGTATCGTACCGTCCTCATTCCATATGCCGGAGACGGAGGCGATCCAGTAGCCTTCGAGGTAGCCGTATTCATCGTTGAAATTATAGTAGCGGTCGTCGTAGCCGAATTCACCGAACCCGCCGATGACAGCCGACCATGAAGATCCGGAATTCGGGTTTTCAAACGTTCCCGCCATGGTAACGCTGTAGATGCCCCAGGGATAGGAAAGGTCGAGATCCTCTTCCGCATCGTAATATCCTGCAAAGTATGTACTTCCCCAGTCGCTGTATCCCTCGATAGAGCCATTTCCTTCGAAATCTCCCGCCAGACAGGATTCATCGAAATACCCCCAGTCACCGTACAGTTCAAACACCAAGGGATCGACGCCGGTCTCACGGATGTTGGTGGTTGCCGTACCCTGCGCCATCCACATGGCAATGTCGGCATTGTATGTGCCGGTGAGCGGTCCCGCGACGACGCCGAGATCGACAAGGCCCGTTTCTCCGTCGTACCGTGAAAGCAGGGCCAGGGCATAGCCCTCGAGGGCGCCGTTGTTCCATATGCCCGTGGTATACCCGGCGATGCCTTCATTATCGAAAAAGGTATACTCATAGGGATCGAAGCTTGCGCTCATTATGGGCGTGTTCCACAGATAGGGACCGATGCCTTCATCCCATGCGTCGTAGGAACCCATGGCAACGAACAGGTAGTCGTCGCCCCGGGGTGCAAGGCCGAAGAGGCCGTACTCTTCGCCCATGGTAAGGAGGTCGCCATACTCATCGATGGAATCGACGGTAAAAAGACAGCCCGCATCGAATCCATCGAACAGGTAATTTCCCCATAATCCACTGTATGCGAGAGGTTCACCAACAAAGGCGCCTGCGCTTACGCCGATCCAGGTGCCGTAACCGGCTTCCAGCTCATCATAGAGGCCGTAGAAAGAGCCCTCAAAGCTACCGAAGGAGTCAAGGGAAAGATAGAAATACTCACCGTTCGTGAGGGTTCCGTAAATGGTGCCGTCGTTGTTCCAGCTGTCGATGATCAGTGACCCCATCATATAAGTGCCGCCGCCCATGTCCAGGCCATTCAGGGGGTATGATACGGGATATGTGTAGGGATTGTAGGCAAAAGAGCCGAACAGTATCTCGCGACCCGCCATGTCCGCATAATTCTCCGAGGCGCAGTAAAAGGTGTTGCCGCCGCCGGTTGAAAAGAACTCGGAATACCCGCCGAACAAAATATCGAATACGCCGAAGAGGGCGGGTGTTCCCTCGTTGTCGGTGAGTCTGAATGCGCTGCCGAGAGCTGCACCCTCAACATAGCTGCCGTCGCTGAAATCGGAGTAGAGAGAGCCGGTGATTTCGTCCATTGAGAGGTGCGTGCTGTCGGTAAATGTGCCGATAATCGTATCATCGGGAGTTACTGTGCCTTCGATCATCCACATGCCCAGATCCGTGTAATAATAGCCGGTAAGATCACCGCCGATAATGCCAAGGGTCCCGTCGTCGCTTTCGTAAAAACCGATGCTTTCCCCGACGATGGTTCCGTCGTCTTTCCAGAGCCCTGTCACAAAGGACAGGGAACGCTCTTCTCTGTCAAGCGTGCCGCCTTCGTTTCGGTTCAGGTATGACAGGTATGAAGCGGTGTTCCAGAGAAAGTGCGAAGGGGTTGCACTGACCAGTGGCGCCTCTTCCGTATCATAGTATTGTCCCAGTGCACGGAAGAATCCCGGCTGCACATCCTTGAGAGTGGAGTCGGCGGCGCCCCAGGGGCTTGTACGGCCGCCGACGATGCCTTCCTCGTGGGCATAGATCAAGGCCATGCCCCCCTCGTTTCTGTAAAGGCTGGAAGGTTGCTGTTCGACTGCGCCCACCGGTCTCACTGTTCCGCCGATGTGCCCCGAAAAGGCGAGGGGGTAAAGGGTTGCCGTGCCGCTGGTAATGCTGTTGTAGGCGCCGGGGTTGCCCTCGTAGACGCCGAGATGACGAAAGTCGAGCACACCGAGGTGCTCATGGTCGATATAGGTGGCGTAGCCGTAAAGGTCAATATGGCCGTCGCCATCGTCGCCGAGAGATTGATTCCCGTCGATGCCGCCTATCATGTAGCAGTCTTCATCTTCATCCAGGTCAGGAGTATAACCGAAATAAATTGTTCCGAGATCATGCTGGTTCACATTCGAGTAATATCCGTCTTTAGTTTTCGCGGCCCATACGCCGAGGAGAATATCGCCGGCGTCGATTCCTTTATAGTCTCCTTCGGAAGTCACGGACCCACTGAAGGAACCGTCGAAATCGATCACTCCCAGGGTAAATGCATGGAAGGGGATGCGCGAGAAGGGGAGATCCGCTTGATAGATCTCGTCATTGAGAAGTGCAGTAAATTCAGTAGGATTAAAGGTGGTGTCCGCCATGGGAATCATGAGGACAGTGCCGCTTCCCGCAAAAGCGCCGGTTTCGGCTTCGAAGCTCCCCGAGGGATCGGTAGAGAGATAGCCTAGTATGTGGCCTCCCTCGGTACGGTCGTTCGTCTCACAGTAGAGCGTACTCAGATAGCCGCGCCATGAACCGGCTACACCCGCAAAGTAGCCGCCCAATTTGCTGCCCTCTTCAGAGGCGGCGGCAATCGAACCCATCCAGACAGAATCATAGACTATGCCGCTTATATCAATGGCGCCGTATTGCTGCGTTCCTTCAGGGGGAGTGATCGCCAGGGTGACCGTTCCATACCCGTATTCACCCGTACTGCAAAAGGCGTTTGAGGGGGTTTCGGGCTCAATTATCGGTTCAGGGGTATTGTCCACAAGATTTTGGCCGGTAGTGTCCGGCCCGGGCAGTGAACTGCCGGGGCCTTGGCCGCTGTCGCCGGAGGTATCTTCCGTGCCGGTCAGTAACGTGGTGGTTATTAATTCCTCATCAACACTGTCGGCTCCCTCTCCTCCACCACCATCACCGCCGCCGGCTCCGCCGCCACCTTCATCACCCTGGGTTCCGCCAGACTGCGTGCCGCCTCCACCGTCATCGTCGCCACTGTCATCATCGCCTTCCTCTCCGTCGTCACCGGGACTGGTATCGTCTGTATGTTGCTGAATTTCAGGATCCGTGGCCGGTCGCACCACTGGAGGCTGGTCAGGGCTCGTAACGATCATCGCCTCGCCTGAGGACATAGTCCTTACTTCGCTCGGCCTGTTCTTGCTGTATACATAGACCACGCCGTCCTGAGTTGCGCCGCCGGATACGCCGTCCTGATAATAGGTGAAGAAAATGGTGCCCCTGACGCCGCAGACGGCGGTAGGGGTGTGCACTTCAAAGCGGCTGTCCGTTCCGGTTATTTCAGTCTTTTGTATGACGCTCTGTACCTTTCCTCTGACAAGGTCAAGGGTGCCTTTCCGCCCTTCATCGCTGATGAAGTATTCCGTAATTTTAAGACGCGAACGGGGCGCCAGACGGGTGATGCTCCCGTCTACAAAGGTAATTTCCGCCTTTGAATTACTCTTGGTGCGGATAAAGTCGCCAATGGCGATCTCGTCGCCGACCGTGGCCGGCTGCGCCGCTTCTCCCGGCCGTGTGAGATCCACCGTTCCCTGGGTAAAGGTGAACTTCCCTATGCTCGCACCGAGTACAGAAAGCGGCAGCAGGAAAATCAGGCCTATCAGAATAAAAAATACTATATATTTTTTCATCTTCATTGCGGTCACCCTTTGAGTCCTTTACGATTGGCGGTTATCTGTCAGGCGCCTCCACGGCGTCGTTCGTTTATGAAATGATGATATCAGTTTAGCAAAATACGCCGGCGCCTTCAACCGGCAATGGCGGCTAATCATCGATTAAATTGGTGTGTTCCATGTGAAATCATTCACACTAGAACTTGAATTCAACCCCCGCGGTGTAGAGATGACGGGTATATTCCGAAGTTTCGTCGTTCGAGTCGTTCCGTGTTCTCGAATACTGCACAATCACGTTGATATTCCTGTTTAATTCCCAGGTAAGGCCGATGGTGCTCGATAAGTTCTTGTCGCGCCGTTCCTTGGGTACGTTGACAAGGGCGCCCGCAATGAACTCGGGGTAATTGAGTCGGTATCGGTACTGCTGCCGGTAATAGGATGCGCTGAGCTGCAGCTTGAGATTGGTCAACAGGGGAATGATAGCGTTTGCGCTCAACCGGTGGCCGTTGTTTTCGTAACGGAGCCCGTCGGCGTTTTCATCGATAAATTCATATTTTAAGTTAAAGAAGGCGTTGCGGCTGAACAGCCACACCCAGCTCAGGTAGGCATTGATTCCTTCGCAGTCGCGGTCGTTTTCGAAATCGGGCGGAGTGATGTCCTGGAAATAGTTTTTTATGCCGTACCCCGCGAACACTTCAAAAATGTTTGTATCATTGAGCAGGTAGCGGTAGAGGGGCCCGTAGGACAGGTTTTCCATATATCGGGATCCGTGCAGCAGAAAATGGCTATAGCTCAGGTTAAAATTGAGCGCCGAACGTCCGAAGCTGTAGCCGGGGGTGAGGCTGATGGTGTTTGCCGTCATATCATGGGTTGTGGAATTGTGTTCGTGGTAGTTGGATACAAATGAATACTGGGCGCTGAAAAGCTTCGATCCCTCAAGAATGGGCACATAATCGACGCGGAATGAAGGCATGAGAACCGTACTGTATTCATTGGTGATTCCGGCCGAAAATACGGAATCGTCCGGACTCAGCACCACGTTGGAATCGTACTGCCCGAAGAGACCGAGGGTGAAACGAAGGGGCCGCTCCACAAATATGCGCTCTTCCACGAGATCCTGGTATCGTCTCGCGTACGCGGCGAGGTCGCTGTCAGGGTTGGCGATAACGGCAGCCTGAAAACGCTCCTTCGCGTACGAGAGTTTCCTTGCCTTGACATAAGAGAGGGCAATCTGGAATTCCGCGGCCTGCTTCAGCGATGGATCGAGATCCGTCGCCTTCTCGAATTCGACGACCGAGTCGGTGAATTTATTTTCTTTCTGCAGCACAAGACCCTTAAGAAAGGCGATCTGTGGCGGCATTATCGAGTCTTTTTCCGCCACGGCAATCCATTTTTTTGCCTCTTCTATGTTGTCCTGTTTGTAGAGAATGCTTATCAGTTCGGGGAGCGCCTCCTTGATCCGCGGCGTCAGCGTCACGGCGTCGTTGAAATGGACGAGGGCCTTCTCGAAATCCATCACCTGTTTGTAGGCCATGCCGAGAAAGAATGCGGCGAGCGAGGAATTCGGCTCTTCGGCTCGTGCTCTTTCAAGGATTGCCACGGACTCTTCATAATTTTCCTGCTTATATTCTGCAATTCCCTTTTTGATGATCTCCGAGGGTTCCTGACAATACAGGGGGGGGAGGAAAAAAATCAGTGTGGAGAAAACGAAAAGGCCTGTCAGTGCTATCGATATTCCTCGTTTCACGGGCAACTCCTTTCAATCACAGGTTCGATAAGCTCGAACGAGAAAAACTGTATGAATATTCCATTATTTGAGATTTTTTATGACCTTGATGTTAATTAGTATTAATCTGCTATTCAAGAAGAAAAATCAAGAAAAAATGTGTAAAAAAACACCGTGGCACACTGCGTTGCAATTTCGGCAATCCTGTTCTATTATTCTGCCATGGTTACGAACGAAAACGGCGGTTGATAATTCCCTTGATCATCACACGTTCAACAATGGATTTGAGCTCTTCGTCCGGAATTGACCTGATGCTTTCTGCGACAATGCGCTTGTCTCTTTCACGAAGGATATTCGGATCGAATTGCGGGAGTTCCATTTCTTCTTTTCCGTGCAGTTCTTTAGCAGTCAGGCGGCCTATTGAAAAGTACAGTGAAGATATTTTTTTCTGAGCAAGTCTTTCGTTGACTTTTTCAATGATCTCGTTTTTCATGAACTGCAACTGCTGCATCCAGGCCGATGTGGCCACTTTAACGTGGAGTGTGCCGTCCGTGAAGCGGACGGGAGCTGTCTGATTTGAAATCAGCGGTCCCACGGCAGTTTTCCAGGCCGCGGCAATTGTCGGGTCCAGGGTTGAGATAGAGAGGTTTTCCTTTTTCAGAACCTTGGGCAGAAACTCGCTGAGCCTTGTCAGCCTGTAGTGTTTTTTTTTCGATCGTCTGCGCATGTACATGATGCATTTCTCTCATAACGACAAGGCCGAGTCAAGTGAAGAGAGGCCCAAAAGGGCGATGTGGCAGAAGAAAGAAAATGATGAAATAAAAAAAAGAAAGGGTTCTATCTATGAATCTTCAGGAAATGGTTGATCGTATAAAACGTCACCCGGATATTCACAAGGCGGGAATGATTTTATGCCACAACGGCGTAGTGCGGGTTACTTCCAGGGAGGGACGCCCCGTCGATAAAGTGACGGTGCGCGCCGACAGAAGTGCGCTTTCAAAAATAGTCGATGCGGTGAAAGAGAGAGAGGGTGTTGTCGAGGTGCTGGTTGAAGTAAGGGAGGGGGTGCTCTACCCGGGAGACGATATCATGTACGTTGTCGTGGCCGGAGATTTCAGGGAAAATGTCTTTTCCGCCATGACTGACCTAGTGAATATGATCAAGAGAGACGTAACGTCGAAGTATGAAGAGTAGGGTATGAAAAGTATGAAAAGTAGAGAATGTTTAAATATGTGGAAAGTGGGGGTGATGCGTCATGCTGGATAAGCTGCGTAAGGACATCCGAGCCGTTTTTGATGCCGGTTTGCAGGCGGCGGACCCGAAGGAAGCGCTGCGGCACAGTATGAGAGTGACAGAGGATAACCGCCTTATTGTGGGGGATCATACCTACGATCTCATGAATTTTAGAAGGATTCTGGTGGTAGGGGCGGGGAAAGCGGCATCTCCTATGGCTCAGGCCCTGGAAGACATTTTGGGTGAAAGAATAAAAGGCGGGCACGTGACGACAAAATATGGACATGGAAGGCCCCTTGCGTACATTTCGTTGCGTGAAGCAGGACATCCTGTACCTGACGAGGAAGGGGTGAAGGGAAGCGGCGACATTGTTGCTCTTCTTGAAGGGGCGAACGCACAGGATCTTGTGCTGTGCCTGATATCGGGAGGAGGTTCGGCCCTGATGCCGTTGCCCGCTGAAGGGCTTTCCCTGGCGGAAAAGCAGCAGACCACACAAATCCTCCTGGAGTGCGGGGCGACGATTCATGAAATTAATGCGATACGTAAGCACATATCCCGAATCAAGGGGGGGAGGCTTGCAAAGCTGGCCTATCCTGCGTCGGTGATCACGCTGATTCTTTCGGATGTCGTCGGCGACGATCTGGACGTGATTGCCTCCGGCCCCACCGTGGCTGATCGAAGCACCTTTGCTGACTGTTTGAGAATACTTGATGCCTACAAGGTGCGTGATAAGGTTCCCGCCGCGGTAAGGGCATATCTCGAAAGGGGGGGGGTGGGAGAAGAGGAGGAAACGCCGAAATCAGGGGACAGTTTTTTTGAAAAGACCGTCAATCACATAGTCGGAAGTGCCGGGACTTCACTGAAGGCGGCGGAAGAAAGGGCCCGTTCCCTCGGATATCGAACGCTTATCCTGTCATCATGCATAGAGGGGGAAACACGAGAGGTTGCAAAGGTTCATGCGGCTATTGCAAAGGAAGTCACCCTCTCGGGAAATCCCCTCAAACCGCCAGCCTGCATTATTTCGGGGGGGGAGACCACGGTCACCCTACGGGGCAACGGTAAAGGAGGGCGGAATACCGAGTTTGCGCTTGCCGCCGCTATTGCTATAGACGACATTCCCGGGGTGGTCATACTGAGCGGCGGAACCGACGGAACCGATGGCCCCACCGATGCGGCCGGCGCCGTTGTTGACGGGGACACCGTGAACCATGCCCTTGAGAAAGGCAAGCAGGCCGCCGAATATCTGGAAGATAATAACTCCTACACCTTTTTCGAGAACTCCGGGGAGCTGTTGATTACGGGACCCACCATGACAAATGTGATGGACCTGAGAATCATGCTGATCAGCCGATACGTGCCCCGTTAGACATATACCTTGCGTTCTTTCGTCACTGCATCGTCAATGTCCGAGAGAATCCTTGGGATTTTCATTATGATGCGTTCCCATGAAACGGTCTGGGGCACTTCGAAAAGCTGACTGTGATTTTCACGCTCGTAATCCAGCAAATCACGGTCGAGCCCCATATCGAGATATTTATGGAACCGTTTGTCGCTCAGCAGCAAACGCAAAAAACGATCCGTCACGCGGTAGGGTGACGTCAGATACTCGCCGGCGGTGAGGATTGCATCTTTGAAGATGGTTCTTACAATGGCTTCGTCGGCACTGCGGTCATAGGTAAGACCCGAGAAAGCGGAATTGTCGGCGTATTTTTTTATCAACTCATCGGCCACATTGAGGTAGGTTATTGTCAGATCCTGAATAAAATAGTCCGATATTTCAAGGCCTTCTTCGATGACAAGCGCAGAAAGGATCGTCGTCACTATATCGATGGCCATTTTATAGAGACCACGCTCCTTATCCTCAATCGATACATTCTGGTGCTTATGGTCGAAGGGACGCCGTGAAAACTGGACCTGAGCAACATTATTCCCCTTGCGATACACTTCTATAAGCGTAAAGATTTCCACTCCCCAGTTGGTGGCAAAGTGCATGCGTTTCAGGAGGCTCGTATCGAAGGCCACTTCGCCCGAAAGCTGGTAATTGTAGGCAAGGAGATAATCGACAATGCGTAGAAACTTGTCGTCTCCCGAATCGGAAAATTTGCGTTTCAACGATAAAAGGAGAGGATCAAGGAGAAGACGCTTAACTCTTCCGTACATTCTGCCGTCGCCGATACGTGCATAAAAGGCCTTGGAAAATTCGTAGTCTCGCGCAAGTACCGGATAGAAAAGCCTGTCAAGCTGCCGTCGGTGAAAACTCTTGATGTCGGCATCCAGCACCCCGATACAACGGGCGCCGAGCGCCTGGGCCACACCGAAGGACATGAACATGTTACGGCCTTTACCGGGCTGGTCCAGTTTAAACCCGGCTTCATTCAGGCTGTCGTAAAGAGCACTGAATGTTTTTCCCTCATTGTGCTGGATAATAAAATTTTTTACCCCCGCCTTTTTTAATATGCCGGCAAGCTCGTGGGCTTCCTGATCGGTGGCGCGATCCAGCCCGAAGATAATTTTATTGAGATAGGTTACCTTTCCCAGTTGCCGTGCAATGTTCAAAAACACAGGTTTATTCTCGTCAAGTGTAAATTCAGTGGCCAGTGTGGGCACCACGAGCATTGTTTTTTTTCTCTTGGAGTACTTTCTCAGCTGTGAGCCCAGATCCTCCGCCTTTGTGCCAAGGAGGTACAGGGTGGTAAGCTTTGTGTGCTTCTGTGAAAAGTTAAACATAACTTACGTCTCCTTTCCAAGTGATCAACTGATAGCTGCTGTGCATGCACTGTGGGTACGCACTGCATGCTTAGTGGAAGCCGCGTTCCACCTCCAAACGACCGGAACGGCAGGCACTGACAGTGCGGCTTATGCCAGATGGGTCATTGCCTTTTGAAGGACCCCTTCGATCAATTCCCTGATCCTTGCAAGACCTTTTTCGCTTGTGGATTCGAAGCGCAGCACCAGCACCGGCTGCGTGTTCGAGGCTCGTACAAGCCCCCATCCCTCATCGAACTCGATCCGCACCCCGTCTATATCGTTAATCCTGTATGCTCCGCGAAAAAAGTCTTTTACCGCCGCGACGACTCCGAACTTTGCGCGGTCGGGACAGTCGATCCTGATTTCAGGTGTGCTGTAGGTGACGGGAATATCGGAGAGAAACTCCTCAATGGCGTCATTCGATTGCGACACAATTTCGAGAAGACGCATCGCGGCGTAAAGGGCATCATCATATCCGAAATAACGATCGGCGAAAAACAGGTGTCCGCTCATCTCTCCCGCCAGCAGCGCCTTTTCCTCCCTCATCTTTCCCTTAATAAGCGAGTGACCCGCTTTCCACATGATTGGGCGACCCCCGCGCCGTGCAATGTCGTCATAGAGGATCCGGGAACACTTGACTTCACCAATGATCGTCGCTCCGGGGTGTTCCTTCAGAACAGCGCGGGAAAACAGCAGCAGCAGTTCATCTCCGCGCACAATGCGACCTTCCTTTGTCACAACGCCTATACGATCGGCGTCTCCGTCAAAGGCGATTCCGAAAGCACAGCGTTTATCCTTCACGATGCGTATCAGATCATCGAGATTTTCCTCTACCGTAGGATCGGGAAAATGGTTGGGGAAACGCCCGTCCATATCACAGTAGATGGGGATAGCGGTGCAGCCGAAGCGCTCAAAGAGGGGAAGTGAAAAAAAACCGCCTACGCCGTTGCCGCCATCAACGGCAATTTTGAGAGGACTGCCTATGGATATATTCTTGGAAACACTCTCATAATAGGCATCTGTGATGGATTGTGCGGTAATCCTTCCGCGACCCTCGGTATAGGCGCCGCGCTCCATTATGGTTCGAAGGCGCTGTATCTCTTCGCCGTAAATGGTGTCAACACCGATGCATATTTTAAAACCATTGAAATCGGGAGGATTGTGACTTCCCGTGATCATCACGCCGCCGCCGACCCCGAGATGCCGAATCGAAAAATAGACCATCGGCGTTGCCGCAAGCCCGATGTCAATCACATCGATACCCGCTGAAGCAAGACCTTCTGTAATTGCATTGCGGTAATTTTCAGAAGAAAGACGACAGTCCCTTCCCACCGTCACTGCCTTCACCCCTCTTCCAGCGCCGAGGGCGCCCACCGCCTTGCCCAAGTCGCGAACAAATTCATAGGTAAGGTCCTTTTCTACGAGACCTCTCACATCGTATTCTCGGAAGACTTCCGGATTCATTATGAGTGACTCCTTGTTAGATTGAAGGATAGCGGGAACGATAGTACCACATGATTTCCTGTGGTACAATGAGTATCATTTTTGCGCCGGGTCTATTGACAGTGCGGTAACCGCATGGTAGCATGCCGAACTAATCGTAGTGATTGGCGTGGTGGATATTCCGGTTGTCATGTATTGAGCACTTATTGATGAGGCGCCGCTGAATTCTGCACCGGCAAACATACAAAGGGAGGTTTATTTATGGGATGGCAGGATCAAGGCGGAGATCCCTGGGGGGGTAAGCAATCACCCGATTTGCAGGAAGTGATTGAAAAAGTAAAAAAAGCATTCCCCTTTAAGGTACCGTTCGGCGGGAAATTCGGCGCGTTGCCGATCATTGTACTCGTGGTAGTAGTGCTGTGGCTTCTTTCGGGTATTTATGTGGTAAAGCCCGAAGAAGTCGGCGTGGTGAAACGGTTCGGGAAGGCAGTGAGAACCACCATGTCGGGGCCGCACTATCATCTACCAATCCCGATCGAAACGGTATTGAAACCTGCAGTAACCCAGGTGCGCCGCATTGAAATCGGGTTCAGAAGCATCGGCGACCGTCAAGTCGGTCCAAACCGGGCGGTGCCCGGCGAAAGCCTGATGCTGACACGGGCAGAGAATATAGTCAATTTAACCTTTATCGTGCAGTATAAAATCAGTGATGCCGTGCAGTATCTCTTCAATGTCAAGTACCAGGAGAAGACGGTGAAGGATGCCGCCGAGGCAGCGATGAGACAAGTAGTAGGCGATAACAACATTGACGATATTCTTACGACGGGGAAATTCCAGGTTCAGCAGGATGCAAAGTCGATACTGCAGGATATTTTGAACGGCTATAATGCGGGCATTCAAATCGTCGCGGTTCAGCTTCAGGATGTTCATCCTCCGGATCAGGTCATGGCGGCCTTCAAGGACGTGGCCAGTGCGAAAGAGGATAAAGCAAAGATGGTAAATGAAGCGCACGGCTATCGGAATGAAATACTGCCGAAAGCCAACGGGAAGGCATCGCAGATCGTAAATGATGCGATTGCCTACAAGGAATCCAAGATTATTTCGGCACAGGGTGATGCAAGCAGGTTCGAGCAGATTCTCACCCAATACAAAAGCGCCCGTGAGGTTACGGAGAAGCGGCTCTACATTGAAATGATGGAAAAGATTCTGCCCAATGTGGAAAAAATTATTGTAGAGGGGACTGTCGGGAACAATTTGCTTCCCCATCTGTCGCTGGACTCAAATACTTCTGGAATACCTAAGGACAAGTGAGGGAGGGATCGATGAAAAGAAAAGGACCCATTATATTTGTCATAGTGCTGGTTGTCGTGATAGGCATTTCTTTTTGTGTGTTCACGGTCGACCAGACCAAGCAGGCAATCGTTATACAGTTGGGCAAACCCATCGATGGTGTGGCCATGGCGGGGCTTCATTTCAAGATACCCTTTATTCAGCAGGTGGAATATTTTGAAAACAGAATCGTACTCTACGATGCCACTCCCACGGAAATCCTCACAAAAGACAAAAAAAACCTTGTAGTGGACAATTATACCAAGTGGAAGATAGAAAACCCTCTGCGGTTTTACAAAACCGTACGGACCGAAGCAGGGGCGCAGGCCCGCCTCGACGATATTGTCTATGCGCAGCTCAGAGTGGAACTGGGGCAGCACGATCTATCCGATATTGTATCGACAACGCGGGGCGATATTATGCACAAAGTGACGGAGGCATCGGCACTGAAAGCAAAGGAGTATGGAATACAGGTTGTTGATGTCAGGATAAAGCGTGCCGACCTTCCCGAACAGAACGAAAAGCACGTCTTTGGGAGAATGAAGGCGGAGAGGGAGCGCCAGGCCCGGCAGTACCGGTCGGAAGGGGAGGAAGAGTCAAAGAAAATTACGGCAAAAGCGGACATGGAGCGGACTATTATTCTGGCGAAGGCCTACAAGGAATCAGAAAATTTGAAAGGCGAGGGTGATGCGGAAGCAATAAAAATCTACGCCCGGGCCTACGAGCAGGATGTGGATTTTTTTGAATATTTCAGAAGTCTCGAGGCCTACAAAACGGCATTGAACGAAAAGACGAAAGTGGTCGTGACGCCGGACGTAAAATTTTTCAAACACATAAAATAACAAAAATTGCTTGACATTTTTGGCAACAACAATTAATAGAAGGGCCAGTTGTAAAAATAGCTGTACGAGGAAAAGGGTTAATGCTTCTACACAGGAAATGCACATTTGACTTTTTTAGCTTTACCTGGGAGGTCTGCCGATCGGGCTTGTAGAAGAGTAAACAGTGTATAAGCCGTGGGCAGGCTGAAGGAGTCTCCCACGGCTTTTTAGTTATTGAGGGTCGTGGAACACATACACGGCCCTTTTTTTAGTGATAAGCCGAAAAGGAGGGCGATGTGATGAAAAAAACGGTAGGTATAGTCTTCATGGTGATGCTGATTGCAGCATTTGCCTGTGGAACGGTGGTCGCTGCGGAAACGATTAAAATCGGGGCAGCCATAAACTTGACCGGCCCCGCTTCCACATGGGGGCAGTATCATGCAAAGGGACAACAGGATTATTTCAACTACATCAATGAAACAAAAAACGGTATCGATGGGCAGAAAATCGATATGATTCTTGTCGATACGATGTATAAAGTTCAGGAGGCCGTGGCAGCGGTAAGGAAATTTGCAGTAAGGGATCGGGCACATATGATTGCGACATGGGGCGCCGGCGAGGGGCTTGCCGCAAAGCCTCTCGTGCAGAGATACAAGATTCCCACGATTAATTATTCCACAAGCTGGGAAATTCTCGAATCGCCCGTCGACTATATGTACCTTCCCTTCGGGAGCTATCGCCTCGATTGTTATGCAATCCTTGAATATATAAAGAAAATACATGGAAAAAGTGAAAAACCGAAAGTAGGACTTCTGACCTATAACAATGCCTACGGAAGATCTATCCATAATCCGAGCCGCGAGTATGCGGAAAAGCTGGGTGTGGAAATTGTCAGTATCGAGGAATTTCCTCCGAAAACAGTCGATCTGACCACGGAACTGCTTCGCCTTCAGAAAAACGGCGCCGACTATATCTTCATGCAGATGCTTCCTGCCGCGATCGTCACCACATTCAAGAGCGCCGACCGTATCGGGTACGCCCCCCAGTTCTTCGGCACCTGGACATCCACTGATCCTGACTTCTTCAAGATGGGTGAAGGACTTATTCGCGACCGGTTAAGAATTCAATTTCCCGGGGGGCTTCCCGGAGACAACTCCGAAGGCATGGAGATCATGGAAGTGCTGTGGAAGAAATATAAAACGGTGAATTCCTTTGACGCTGCATACTGGGAAGGCGTTTCTATTGGAATGATCATGGAGCGGGCGCTGAGGCGCGCAAAGGAACAATCGGGCAAAATCAGCAGGGAATCAATTAACAAGGCAATGGAAAGCTTCAAAAATGAACATTTCGGCGGCCTTCTTCCAGATGTAAGCTATTCCCCGGATAATCATGAGGGATCGTTCACGGCAAGGATTGTTCAGGTAAAAGAAGATGGAACATTCGTTCCCCTGACCAATTTCTTCATACCCGGAAAAGAACCGGTAAAAGTTATCAGCAGGTAACCCATGAAGACATTTCGCGGGCAGCTGAGCATATTTGAATCAAGAGACGAGAGATCACGCAGGGCCGAGCTGTCGGTGGTCGATCTATCGTTGAAGTTTGGCGGTCTGATGGCGCTCTCCGATATCAGCATGTCCGTGGCAACAGGTGAGTTGCTGGCGGTAATTGGGCCGAACGGCGCCGGCAAGACAAGTTTGCTCAATTGTCTTACCGGATATTACCGGCCGCAAAAGGGGACCATTATTTTCAACGGAGAAAATATAACGGGCCTTCCGACTCATGCGCTGGTGACAAAGGGAATCGGTCGCAGTTTTCAGAATATTGAGCTTTTCCCGGGCATGACCGTGTTGTCGAATATGCTGCTGGCGCGCCATGTCCATACCCGCTATGATGTTGCGAGTGCCTGTTTCTTTCTGCCATCCGTCAGAAAGGAAGAGATCAGACACCGCAGGGTCGTGGAGGAAATAATCGATTTTCTGGAAATGCAATCGATCCGAAAGAAGCTTGTCGGCTCGCTTCCCTACGGTTTGAGAAAACGTGTTGAGTTGGGGAGGGCGCTGGCCCTGGAACCGAAGCTGCTCGTGCTGGATGAGCCCTTCGCCGGCATGAACCTTGAAGAAAAGGAGGACATGGTCCGGTTCCTTGTGGAGCTGAATAAGACCTGGAAACAGACCATGATTCTGGTTGAACATGATATGTCGGTGGTAATGACTATATCCAAGAGGGTGGTGGCTTTGAATTTCGGTCAAAAGCTCACGGAAGGGACCCCCGAAGAAATACAAAACGATCCTGAGGTAATTATGGCCTATCTTGGCGATAAAACGGAAATTTAATAAATAATGCGAGAGAGTGCGTGACCGGTATCGATGAAGATGCAGAAGATTGACACAGAAAGCCTGAATGAAATGGAACGGCTTACGCTGCCTCAGATACTGATGCGGCATGCCGCGACCCTTTCATCCGACTGTACGGCGATACGGGAAAAGGCCTATGGTATCTGGCAGGCTCATGACTGGAAAGGGTACTGGTCCTATGTCAAAAAAACAGGACTGGGTTTAAAGGCGCTGGGATTCAAACGGGGAGAGCACCTGGCGATCATTATGGATAACCATCAGGAATGGCTGTTCAGCGAACTGGCCGGACAGGCTCTGGGCGGCGTCACGCTTAACCTCTTTACCTCGGCCATTGGTGCGGAACTTGCCCATGGACTCAACAGGGCGGATTCGGTCTTTGTGATTGCCCAGGATCAGGAGCAGGTTGATAAGCTCATAGAAGTGAGAGACAAAATCCCTGCCGTGCGAAAGGTGATTTATGTCGATCCCACAGGCATGCGCACCTATGACGATCCCTGGCTTTTGAGCTTTCGAGAGTTGCTTGAACTGGGCGAACGGTACGGAATTGCACATCCCGGGGTGATCGAAGAAGAAATTAAAAAGGGGAAACCCAATGATATTGCGGTCATGATAATGACATCGGGGACGACGGGCGTGGCAAAGCTCGCCATGCTGTCGCACGCAAACTTCATTGACATTGCAAGAAAGTGGCTTGAGACGGCCCCCATCGGAATCGATTCAAACTGGCTTTCCATATCACCGCCTCCCTGGATTGTCGATCAGATGTGGGGTGTGGGGGTGGCATTGGTGGGCGCCATGGCAATGAATTTTCCCGAAACGCCGGAAACAATCACGGAAGATTTTCGTGAGCTCGGTCCGCAGGTGATCATCACTTCATCCAGATTCTGGGAGGATCTCGCCTCGTCGATCCGTGTAAAGATCGCCGATGCGGGATTGGTGAAACGTCTGTTCTTTTCCTGGGCGGAGCGAATCGGGGGCAGGGTCTTCGATCTGAGAAGCGAAAAAAGCCCCGTACCCCTTTCACTGAAGCTGCTTCACCAATTTGCAGCCCTTACCGTCTACCATCCTCTTCTCGACCGTATCGGCTGTGCACGGTTGGAAAGCGCCTATACGGGGGGGCATCCCATAAGCCCCGATGTGATACGTTTCTTCCGTTCCATCGGTCTCAATCTGAAGCAGTGCTATGGGCTGACGGAGGCGGGCGGCATCTTCCAGGTTCAACCCGATGACGAGGTAAAGGCAGAGACAGTAGGGGTGCCGCTTCCTCGCACGCGGGTAAAGATTTCTGAAAACGGCGAAGTGCTTGTATCAAGTCCGTCTCGGTTCATGGGATATCATAAAGATTATGAGGCCACCGAGGCGGCATTCGATGAAGGATGGCTGAAAACCGGCGATGCCGGGTATATAGATGATGACGGTCATCTCGTGATTATCGGAAGAAAGGAAGAGATTATACGAGACAAAGAGGGGAGAGCCTTTTCTCCCGATTTTATTGAGACTCGTTTAAAATTCAGCCCTTACATCAAGGAGGCGGTGGTATTCGGCGAGGGTCGCCCTTATATTGCGGCATTTATAAACATCGACATGGGCAATGTGGGGAACTGGGCTGAAGACCGAATGATTCCCTATACCACCTACACAGATCTTTCCCAGCAGGAGCCGGTGGAGCAGCTTATACTCTCGGAGTTGAGGGCGGTGAATGAACGGCTGCCGGAACCGATGAGAATTCGCAGATTCCTGCTGCTCTATAAACTGCTCGATGCCGATGACGAGGAACTTACCAGAACGGGGAAGGTGCGGAGGCGCTTTGTCTACGGGCTCTACCTGAAGCTCATCGAGGGCATGTATCGTGATGAAAGAGAAGTGGCGGTAAAGGGGAAGGTGCATTACCGGGACGGTCGCACCGGTACCATAGAAACAACGGTGAGAATACTGGATACCTGAGAAAAAAGGTTCCACAATATGGAGGCATGTAGATGGAATTTTTCCTGCAACTTTTGATCAACGGCATAAGCATCGGTTTTCTTTACGGATTGGCTGCTATGGGATTTGTCATGATCTTTAAATCATCGAGCGTCCTTAATTTTGCCCATGGTGAATTGCTTGCGCTGGGCGCCTATATATTTCTTACCCTTGTAACGTGGGCGGGATTGCCTGTTTTTTTTGCATTTCTTGTCGCACTGGCCGGAAGCTTCGTGCTGGGGTTCGTGATTGAGCGGCTGTTTCTGCGCCCGTTGATCGGCGAGCCGCTTATTTACGTGATCATGCTCACCGTAGGTCTCGCCGCCATGCTGAAGGGGTTCATGCTGCTTGTGTGGGGAGGCAACCTCTATATCTATCCCGATTTTCTTCCGAAATGGCTTGCAGTAGATCTAGGAAACATTACTGTGCCGCCGGTCTATGTAACGGCGATCATAATCGGTCTGGCGTTCCTCATTATATTCGGACTCTTCTTCAAGTATTCATCGCAGGGAATTTATATGCGGTCCGTTGCGGATAATCAGTCCGCGGCCATGTCGCTGGGAGTGCACGTCCGCAGGGTGTTCGCTCTCTCCTGGGCAATTGCCGCCCTTGTTGCCGGCATGAGTGGCATTGTGCTCGGCATCATCAATGGAATCAATGTGCACGATCTGTCCGCGGTAGGGCTGAAGGTCTTTCCCGTCGTTATTCTCGGCGGGCTTGACAGTATAGGCGGCGCTATTATCGCCGCGCTCATTATCGGCCTCCTGGAAACCTTTACGGGAGGATATATTTCCCCCTCTCTTCGGGATGTCGTTCCCTATATATTCCTGATATTCATTCTTATGGTGAGACCCTACGGTCTCTTCGGCCTCGTCGAAATCGAACGGGTGTAGCACATGCATAAAGGACAACGGGCATGAGGAAACTGAAAAGGCTGTCGCTGCATCCCTGCGGCAATTATTTTGAAAATTATAATGAGGAACTGAAAATATTCGAAACCGATTTCGGCAGAATATGCGTGGGTATCGGACTTTTGATTCTCTTCACGGCAGTGCCCTTGATATGCGGCCCCTATACGATGTATGTGTTGAATCTTGTGGCGATTACCTCGATCGCGGCCCTGGGACTTAATATTCTTGTCGGTTTCACCGGCCAGATTTCATTGGGCCACGGTGCATTTTTCGGTGTGGGTGCCTATGCCGCCGCCATTCTGGCGACTGATCTCCACTTTCCCTTCCTTCCGGCCGTTATTGCGGGAGGTGTTGTGACGGCCTTTGTCGGAATGATATTCGGGTTGCCCTCCGGTCGTCTGAAGGGACTCTACCTTACCATCGCCACACTTGCCGGCCAGTTTATAATTGAGTATGTGCTGATTCACTGGGAAAGCCTGACGAAGGGCACCATGGGGATTGTCCTGCCCATGCCCTCCCTGTTCGGCTTCGCACTGGAAGGGGACGTCAAATACTTTTACGTATCCTACATCTTTTTGATCGCCATGACCCTTGTGGCCGTCAATATTGTGAGAACGCGATACGGACGCGCATTCATCGCCATACGGGACAATGATCGGGCCGCCGAAGGTATGGGAATTCCAATATTCCGCTACAAGATACTTTCTTTCGGCATCAGTTCGTTCTATGCGGGTCTCGCCGGGGGGCTGTGGGCGTTCTACATGACCAGCATATCGGCGGAACCTTTCACCCTGGGCCTTTCCGTTGAATATATCGCCATGGTGATTATTGGAGGGCTGGGAAGCGTTTCAGGCGCCATATTCGGCGCCACCTTTATTACATTCCTGAATGAAGGTCTGCGCTGGTTTACCGATTTTCTGATGAACACGGGAATGATGCAGGGTATCGAACTCACACTCGCCCCCCTCAGAGAGCTGGCTTTTGGCGGGGCCATTGTGCTGTTCATTATTTTCGAACCGCGAGGATTAGCCGAGGTATGGCGCATTGTGCGTTCAAGCTTTCGCCTATGGCCGTTTTCATACTAAGGAGCTGCAGTCATGGATATCACTCCCATGCTTCAATTGAACAATATCAGTGTTGTCTATTCCGACGTGATTCAAGTGCTCAAGGGCGTGTCTCTTTCTGTACAAGAAGGGGATATCGTATCACTTCTGGGAAGCAACGGCGCGGGAAAAACATCAACGCTGAAGGCGATTTCGGGACTCCTCAAAACGGAAAACGGCGAGGTTACCGACGGCACCATCGAATATCAGGGGATGAGGATACAGAATTCATCTCCCGAGGCGATTACACGCAAGGGCATCATCCAGGTGCTCGAGGGGCGACAGCCTTTCAAATATCTCACCATTGAAGAAAATTTGAGGGTCGGTACGGCAACGAGGTGGGGGAAGCCCTACAAAAAAGATATGGATCTCATATACGAGTATTTCCCCGCTTTGAAGGCCCGTAAAAAATCGATGGCGGGCTATTGCAGCGGCGGAGAACTTCAAATGCTTGTCATGGGAAGAGCGCTTATGGCCCATCCAAAACTGCTGCTTCTCGACGAACCGTCGCTTGGACTTGCTCCCCTGATTGTGCGCGAAATATTCAAGATCATAAAGAGAATTAACGAAGAACAGAAGACAACCATCGTCCTGGTGGAACAGAACGCCAATATCGCCCTGCAGATCGCCCATTACGGGTACGTGATGGAAAACGGTAAAATCGTTATGGAAGGCTCCGCGGGCGATCTCAAAGAAAACCCCGACGTAAAGGAGTTCTACCTTGGAATGGCCGCTACGGGTGACAAAAAATCCTATGGTGATGTGAAGTCCTATAAGCGGAGAAAACGGTGGCTCTGATAGACTCAATAGGGCATGCCATACTTATTTTACACCATCATGATCAAGAGGATTTTATTTCCGCTGTTTACGATCGCTTTTGCCGATCCACGGGCGCGTGTTGTCCAGATAATACTCGGAAAGATGCGACAGCATGCAGGATTCGCAGAGATGGACCATCTTCATGCTTCCGATGTGTCGCATGATAAAGCATTTTTTTGAATTATGCTTACAGATAAAGCACTGATCTGAAAGATCCTCTTCGTGAAATTCATAACATTTTGAGTCAAAAATATCCATATAGCGGCGTCTGCCTGTAACCCCTAACGAGGAAAAGTGAGAGTAAACGTTGTTCCCTTATTCACCTCAGAACTCACACCGATAGTTCCATTGTGAGCCTCCATAATCTTTTTGCAGAAGGTGAGTCCAAGTCCTGATCCTCTGTGCTGTTCCTCTTTGCCTCCGACGCGGTAAAAGGGCTCAAAGATGAGAGGGAGTTTCTCGCGCGGGATTCCGGCGCCGGTGTCCGTGATGCTGAGGCTGACGTAGTGGTCGTCATGGTGCGCGTGAATCGAAATGGTTCCTCCACTGGCGGTGTACTTGGTTGCATTGCCGATGATGTTTATGAGAACCCGCACCAGGCTTTCTTTGTCGCCTTTGATTTCCGGCAGATCGGGGGGGATATCGGTGTCAACGGTGAGACCGCGGATTTGACAGAGATGGGACATTTCTTCAGAAGCCCGGTCAACCACGGTTATGAGCTTTACAGGCTCGACATCGGATGCAAAGGTTTCGTTTTCGATTCGGCTTATGTCAAGCCAGCGTTCCACCAGCGCTTCCAAATTCTGAATCCGCTTGCTGCACCGTTCAATAATATCCATTGCCTCCGTGCTGAGACAATCGCCGCTCACAAGTCTGAGGGCTTCCATGTACTGCTGAATCGTGGCAAGGGGTGAGCGCATTTCGTGACTCACGAAAGTAATGAAGTTTTTTTCGATTTGATCGCGTTCCTCTTTAAGCTTTTTCGCCTCGATTTTAAGGTTACGGTGATCCAGGGCGCGGCGGGCTACCGCTCTGAGTTGATCAGGGGTAAAAGGCTTGGGGATGTAATCATAGGCACCTTTTTTGAGGGATTCTACCGCGGAAAGTATTGATGCGTATCCCGTAATGACGATAAGCACGATGTCGTCAATATCTCTCGAAAGCACCTCGATTACGTCCATACCGGAAACCGTGGGCATTTTCAGGTCGACAAATACAATTGCCGGTCCTATTTCTCTTGCGATTTTAATGCCTTCCTGGCCGTCAGCCGCAGCAAGCACTCGAAATCCAAATCTTTCAAGGGCTTGTCTGCAGCCGTCTCGAATGGATTCTTCATCATCTATAATGAGTATGTACTCAGAATTGGAGATTTCCGACATAGCACAGTGATCAACTTGTTAAATCATTTATATACGAAATAAGGTCTTCGGCCTTGACAGGCTTCTGCAGTACCAAGTTAACCTTAGGGAACTCGTCGGAAGGTTCGAAAGATTGGTATGGTCCCTGAAGATCGACTGAACTCAATACAATCAGGGGCATTTTTTTGCCGCATTCCAATTCGCGAATTTTTGAAATGACCGAGAATCCTTCGCCCCAGGTCTCCATCATCATATCGATAATGGCAATATCGGGTTTTTCAGATTCCGCCATTTCTATTCCTGCTTTTCCATCTTCAGCCGCAACGACTTTGAACCCGCCTTTTTCGAGTATAAGTCTGGTGGCCATCAGGAAATCCTGGTCGTCGTCAACAAGGAGAACCTTTTTTCCCATTTCTGAAGTCATGTTCACTTACCTCCTGATGTAGTGAAATTTTGATGTGCACTGCCGCCACAATTTCTTAGGAAGACAAACACCTTGCGGCCATGAAGCCCAAAAATTCGAACATATGTATTTTGATATTACCGGGCCGGCAAAATGAAGTCAACGTTTTCTTCTGCTATCCTATGTACCGTTCTTCTCCGCCGGTCCATTCAGGGTGAGCCTGAGTCCTTTCCAGCGCCGGCAGATAGATCGTGACCGTTGTTCCCTTGCCATCCTCACTTTCGATGTCGATAAAGCCGTTATGTTTTTTTATAATTCCGTACGTTATGGACAAGCCCAGACCCGTTCCCTTCCCCGGTTCTTTTGTGGTGAAAAAGGGCTCAAAAATATGGGGAAGGTAGCTTTTATCGATGCCTTTGCCCGTATCCGAGACGGTTATTTTTACCGTGCGCGTACTGGTCAGAAGGCAGACCTTTTCCGTTTCCATGGCGTCGGTTGTCTCGTCGTGAGAGTATCGTTCTATGAGCTTTGTTTCAATTTTAAGCGTGCCATTGCCGTTCATGGCATCTGCGGCATTTACAAAGAGATTTAAAAATACTTGTTCAAGACGCCATTGGTCTCCCATCACGTCAGGAAGCGTGTCGGAGAGGTGGGTTTCGATGTTGATTCCATGAAACATCGATTGATCCTTCAGCAAATTCAGGGAAGTATGAATAATCTTATTGATTTGAAAGGGAAGCAGCTCACTCGAGGGAGTTCTGGAAAAATCCAGAAGGTTTTGCACAATTTCTTTGCATCTATTGGTCTGGTAGATGATTTTTTCCATGTTTGCGCGCAAATCTTTTTTATCCGGGTCCAATTCTTCTAACACAAGATTGCCATACAGGAGTATGCCACCGAGGGGATTGTTGATTTCGTGGGCAACACCGGCTGCAATCTGTCCGAGAGCCGCAAGTCGTTCCGTTCGCGTCAGCTGCTGAAACACTTTCTTCAGTCGATCGTCTCGGTCTTTAAGTGACCTGGTCATATTGTTAAATGCCTCGTCCAGCATGTCGAATCCTGAGAAACGTTCACACCTGAGCTTGTAATCGAGATTGCCGGAGGCGATTACATCGGTGGCTTCCTTCAAAAGACGAATCCTTCCTATGATGGTATTGCCCAGCGTATAGGATATTAAAAAAGCCACGATAATGCCAATAGTGGTGATGCCGAGAAAGATCCACATTGCCGACAACTTCATATCGCGATACTTCGCTTCCAGTATGCCCGTATACAGCATGCCAATGATGGCGCCCTGGAGGTTGTAAATGGGAATGTAGGAACTGATGTACCAGTCGCTTACTACAAAGGCTCTTCCTATCCAGCGCTTGCCTTCCTCAACGACGGTTCGATAAACCTCATTTGAGACCGTAGTTCCTATTGCCCGCGTGCCGTCCTCGGTCATTACATTGGTCGATATCCGTACGCCTCCCTGAAATATTGTGGCGAATCCCATGTCAAGGCCGCGATATTTTTCGTTGGAATAGACGGTTTTCTTAATCTCATCGACAATTGAATAATCCTTGTTAATGAGCGTGCCTCCGGCAAGAACGCCGATGACGTCGCCCGCCTTGTTACGAATAGGGCAGGCCACTCTCATGACCATGACATGGGAGAGTTTGGTGTCGCCGATCCGTATTGACTGAGGGGTTTCTATGATAGGCATGGACGTGCGTTCCCGAATAGCCGGATTTTCAGCCAGCGCGCTTGATATGGGAAACAGTTCCGTTGAGGACTGCAAGGTCCCCTTGTCGAGGCACATTCTGATGACGGGATCCCACAAGGCCGTGTCACCGAAACGCTCCGGATTGGATACCCGGTACAGCACCTTTCCCTTTGAATCGATAAGTGACAGCATATCAATGGAAGCAGGTTCATATTCCGCAGCAGGATCGTGGCGTATAAGATCAGAAAGGTCGCCGAGTTGTGTATACTGTCCGGTGAGTACAATCCGGGCTAGCGGGGAACGCACTGCGATCCAGTTTATTTGACTGGTAAGGCGTTCCATATGGTGATCGTAAATCAGACGGGCAGTGTTGATGTCCTGCTGGACCTTTCGTTGAACCTCATCAATGGTGTTGTTGCTGATGAGATGTATCCCTACGATAGTGGCGATGCCGCCTGTAAGACATGTGGCGATGAGAAAGCCGAGGATGAGGCGGCTTTGAAGATTGATATTCAGGATTTTTTTTAATGCGCGCGTTATCCGGTACATTTTTTCTTGGTATTAACTTGCAAGGTTCATCGATAAATCTCTAATTTTCAGTTGAATATTGCTCATGCCTTTCCATCGGTTGAGTTGGGGCGTGAAGGCGATATCCACTTTTGAACCGTCGAGAGAACCGAAAAGATTTCCCCTGTTAAACCATATTGAATCATAGCCGATGGTGTTGTCGCTGAGCGACATCCTGAGGTGGTTGTTGCCGACCATCGTGTGGGATTCCACGAAAATGTCTTTCGCGCAGAATATCGGTTCCGGATTCATATTTCCGAAGGGCGCAAGCATTTCTATCTGCGAAAGGAGATTAAAATCTATGTCCCCGAGCGTGCATTCAGCATCGATAACTGTCTGTGGCGTCGGCCGTGTGTCTCCAATGTCTACTTCGACCGCTTCACTTAAGAGGCGGGAAAAATCGAGGATATCCTCCTCTCGAATCGAAATGCCTGCAGCATAGCGATGACCGCCATATGAAAGAAGCAGGGGAGAACATTTTGATTCAAGGCCCTCGTAGAGATTATATTCCGCGATGCTTCGAGCGGAACCTCTCCCGATTCCGTCTTTAATGCTGATCAGTACCGTAGGGCGATAGTAGCGCTCGACGATTTTCGACGCAACGATTCCGATGACTCCGGGGTGCCATCGTGTGGACGAAAAAACAAAACAACTACGTGCCCCAGGATCGAGTTCGGCATCTATTATTTCAAGTAATTCCTTGACGATAGTTCTTTCAATCTCTTGGCGCTGACTGTTATATTGATCGAGACGTTCCGCCATGACAAGGGATTCGCTGAAATCGTTGCTTAAAAGAAGCTTCACGGCATCGTAAGGAGATCCCACCCGCCCTGCGGCGTTGATTCGCGGGATAAGTTTAAACGCCGCCGATTCTGCATCAATGACGGACTTTTCAAGACCACTGACGAGTTTTAATGCCTTGAGGCCGGCTCTGCTGTCAAGGTCAAGTATTGAAAGTCCTATCTTCGTAAAAATTCTGTTTTCATCGACAAGGGGCATCATATCTCCGATGGTGCCCAAGGCCACAAGATCGAGATAGGCTTTGAGGTTAGGGTATTGCCTGTTTTTCCAGAATCCCCTGTTGCGCAGGGTCCCTCTCAGGGCGATAAGGAAATTAAACACGACGCCCACACCGGCGAGAGAGCGGAAAGGGAACGCACTGTCCCTGCGATTGGGGTTTATAGCGGCTGTTGCGCGGGGAAGTGTCTCCGGCACTTCGTGGTGGTCAAGCACTACTGTGTCAATCCCCAGGGTTAAGGCGTAATCGATTTCTTTGTGATTTGAAATTCCGCAATCCACCGTCAGAATCAGTTGCGAGCCGTCTTTCTTTATCATATCGACGGCCTCTATATTAAGTCCATAGCCCTCTCTGATTCTGTCCGGAATGTAAAAGGATACATTGTCGCAACACTCCTTTAAAAATTTGACCAGAATAACGGTGGACGTAATACCGTCTGCATCGTAATCGCCGTACACGGTGATTTTCTGCCCGCGAATTATTGCGTCTATTACACGATCGACCCCTTTTTCCATATCTTTCATAAGAAAGGGGTTGTGAAGATCTTTCAGCGAAGGGAAAAGAAACTTTTTCGCCTCATCGGGGCTTTCGATATTTCTGTTGATAAGTATCTGAGATATTAAATGATTAATGCCAAGCTCGGCAGCAAGACGTTTTTTCCCCGTACTGTTGTTGTTGGATAGTCTCCACTGGGATATGGTCGGCATCAAATCTCTCCGCAGCAAGGTGTGTAAGCGATGTTTGAGCAAATCCAGAAATGTATCGGACTATGGCGTCATCAAATGAGTCCCTCCACTCCGATATGGTGAACCCAAAACGGCAATGGAACTATAAACGAGCATGGTCGCTCTGTCAAGGCAGGATTTATTTGCTTGATATTTCGTGATTCCGATGCTATTTTCTGAGGAAAAATAAGGAAGTAGTGGATTTATGGCCGAAAAGCGCGACATGGTTGAACGTGATCTTCGAGTTCATAAGAAGGATATTTCCTATATCAGATATGTGCTCGAGGGATATGAAGGAATCGCCTATGCGACCACCATCGACCCCGAAAAGTCAATTATAAAGCTTCTGATTGCTCCAGATTTCCTCGATCTTGTCGATAGGATCCTGGCAGACTTGAAACATGAAATCACCTACACTGCGATAGACAATGGAGAAATAGGATGAAACGAATCACGGCAGTTGCATTCATGCTGATTGCGATTCCCTTTGTGCTTGGTATGGGAGGGCTTGTCGGTAATACTACGTCAGAGACTATCCCCAGGCCTGAAAAAAAATTCAGTGCGATCTTTGTGGATCAAAACGATGTTCTGACGGAATGCTCAGAGGTCAGCATTGAGGGAAAGACATTTCTTGAAGGAAAGAGGGGCAAAGGCGAATACACAGTTCCTTTTGAGAACATACATGCCGTCGCTTTTTTTCTCGAAGGTGGGGAACTTACCATTGAAATAACACTTAAAGAGAAAAAAGAAACAATAGCGCTGGTTACAAAAAAGAATTTCACGGCATATGGAAGAACGCCCTACGGCACCTATCGAATAAAACTCGAAAATTTGAAGAAACTACTGCTGAAGTGAGTATGCTAGGAAAAATATCCCTCGGGATCACATTTTTTACGTAAAATTTCCAATTCATTGTGTGTCGGCGGCGCTGCCGGTACGGCACGCGATATGTCGAGTTCAAATCCCGTGTTTTCAAGAATTGTTTCAGGGACAATTCCCCTATAGCAGCAGTCGAGATATATGCCTGCACTGTCAGGGTCGAATCTAATGATACCCATGTCGGTGATCACTGTGGTGGCGATTCTTTCGGGAAGCCCAGCCCGCTGCCTGCCCTGAGGGCCGTCGATATATCCGGGGCTAGTCAGGTAGTCGAGTTTCGAGACAAATCTTCTTTTTTCGTGTTTCATAAACACACACAATCGCGGTGCAAATGAGGCGACATCACAGGATCCTCCGCTTCCGGCGAGACGCACCAGAGGTGAATGATATTCACCAATTACGGTTGTATTCAAATTTGCGAATCGGTCGATTTGCGCGGCGCCTACAATGCCGATCACTCGGTTGCCTGTTGTGCGATTCTGCATGGTGGAAAAGGCATCAAGGAGCGTTCCGTTTAAGGACCCGCCACACATAACCCGGGGATCGGATACGGCAAGCGGTATATCTTCGAGAGAAGAATCTATTGAGCCCGTTTCGAAAAAAATGATGCTCTCCGGGGCATGTATGTGTTTCGCCGCCATAGCCGCCACCATTGAGATGCCGGTCCCGCAAAAGACGATATCACCGTTTTTAATTTCTCGTGCCGCCATTATGGTCATTTGTTCGTTGGAAGTGAAGTTCATGCGGTTTTCCCCTGTGAGAGCGTTCTGCCCTCAAGCGAGTAGCCCTTACGGGGATCTGCAGTGAGGGATGCAAGTCGTTCGGAACCGATCAAGGCAAGAAATTGCTCGTGGTTTTTCACCCCGAAAATAAATTCATTTTGATATGCACGAAAGCGATCGTCGCTTTCTGCAGATCTTGCATACTCAGCCATGTATCGTGCGTCATAGTCATAGAGACGGAATGATGCGGTGGGGTATGCACCGAAGGCGATGGGACAGACCGCCGAAACGTCGATCAGGGAGAGCTTGTTGCGGTCGGGATCTTTCCGTAATTCTTCGCTGGATACAAGCTCATCACAGGTGACGATGACGTGCCTGGCGGCCCTTGCCTGCTCGACATCGGCAAAAGTATTTCCAAGAATCCTGCAGGTTCCCTGGGAGTCGGCCTTCTGCACATGAATAATTGTGACATCGGGACATATTGCGGGGACGAGAACAATCTCTCTCGCAGCGCACCAGCTGCCGAAAGGGTTTTCGATAACGACGAGTTTTTTGTCGGGAATCCGGTCGTCGCAGGCCCTCATGTGTTCTGAAAACCCCCATATATTGACAATATCCGAACCGAGGGACGATCTGGTGGGAAGGAAGGGAACCCCCATGGCGCCGGCGAGAAAGCGTAGCGCCATCTGATAGTTGCTATAGTCCTCACAAATGATGCTTTGAGATTCGACCGCCTTTCTCAGGCGAATGCAGGTGGGCGCCAGACGTCCATTTCCTCCGTAAGCGAGTTCCAATTTTGATACGCAACCGGCGCCGATGAGCTCATCAACGGCGGTCCCGTTTGAGTGCACGTAAAGATGCAGCCCTTCTAGGCGCTTTCGTATAATTGCATACACGGCTGCCATAGGATTGCGGTTAATCGTAAAACCGCCGATTGAAATGTGGCAGCCGTTTTTTACGAAGCGATCCACCGCTTCCTCTACAGGCATTACCTTATCTGTGTCTGAATGCATCGATGAACTCACCTATGGCGGCGTGCCGCACTGTCACTAAAAACATTGTATGGCATAAAGACGTCTGTTTTTCAAGCCTGCCCGCAGTAGTGAGAGATGTTGTGAATGTATATTTTACAAATTATGCGGGTTGATTTCTTTGAAAAACGGAGGTATTCACAACAGGACGGGATGAGCTGGTCGGAGGTCTCTAACCCGTTACACACGCGAAAACGTTTTGCGGTTCTTCATATTTAAGATGTAGTGCAGGTGCAGATATGAAAAAGTCGGTCACTCAATTATTATTTCCTGTCTATCGTCCGTTTTTCATGGGTTCCGTGGTCGTACAGACACTGATATTCGGTGCTATGGCGCTCGTGGCTTCTCTTGTTGATCATAGGGGGAATGCGGGGTTTTACCTTGGTAAGTTCTGGTCGCGCAGCAATCTCTTCATGTCAGGCGTCCGTGTCACCGCAAAGGGGCTCCATCACATCGCAACGCATCAGCCCTATATTGTAATGGCGAATCATCAGAGCCATTATGATGTGCTCGCGTTGATGGGGTATCTGCCTGTACAGTTCAGATGGGTTATGAAAATCGAACTTCGCAGAATACCCTTTTTCGGATACTGCTGCGAAAGGATAGGGACCATATCCATCGACAGGGGTAATTCAACGCACGCACGACAGAGTCTCCAGGCCGCCGGAGAAAAAATTCGCGCAGGTGCCTCGATCATGTTTTTCCCGGAGGGAACACGAAGTACCGACGGGGCGCTGCTCCCTTTCAAGAAGGGTGGGTTTGTGATCGCGCTTGCGGCCGGTGTTCCCATACTTCCCGTAACCGTGAGAGGAGGAAGAGCCATACTGCCGAAAGGAACACTGAAGATGGTTCCAGGCGCCATGGAAGTCGTGGTGCATGAACCGATACCGGTGGATGGCTATACCAATGAGACAAAAGAGGATCTCATAAACAAAGTGAGAACCGTCATTGAAACGGGGCTTAATGAGGCTGCAGCATCTCAGAAGGCATGAAGAAACAGGACGTTGCCTCCATTTTGTTTATTCTTTCTTTCCGATGCGATAGGCGCGACCGATTGCATCCCCTAATTCATGGTATTCCAGTGTTCCGACGGAGAAAATCAATGGGTTGATTTTCGAAGGCGCCGGTTTTCCGTTCACGAGGCAGTCTTCACGAATATAGGTTTCCACAATTTCACCGATCACCAATTTGTGACTCTGCAAGTCGACGGTATGGATGAGTGTGCACTCGAGGTTGAGCGGGCACTCATCGACAAGGGGCGCCGAATTCAATACTCCATAGAAAAGATGGAACAGGGTTGATTTGTCACTGCTGCGACCGGAATAGATGCCGCAGAAGTCAACGATTTCGGCCATATCGGACGAGGGCACATTGACGGAAAAAGTTCCGGTTTCTTCTATGCCTTCAAGGGTGTGCCGCGTTTTATGAACGGCAACAGCGACGGCCGGCGGTTTGAGCGCAGCGATGGAGCACCAGGCGGCGGTCATGAAGTTGGGGCGTTTCCGGACCATTGATCCGATGAGTACAGCAGGCATGGGATAGAGCAACGTCTGAGGTCCCAACTTTACCTTTGGCATGGCGGATTCTCCTATTCTTCATGGACGTGATTCAATGAAACGAAAAAACGGCGACGGCGGCTGTGCCGTCACCGTTCCGGTGCAGTGCTTCTAGTAGAGAGGGCTACTGAACGGCTTTGGTGACATGTCCCGAACGGATGCACCTCGTGCACACCTTCATTCTTTTTACGGCGCCGGTTTTGTCATCCCTGACACGTATCTTTTGAAGATTTGGATACCATACTTTGCGCGTTTTGTTGTTCGCATGGCTTACATTGTTGCCGACGGTGGGACCTTTTCCGCATATGTCGCAGATTCGAGACATCTCTTTTCTCCTCTTCGCATCATTCTGATCAATTAGTCCATTCCTTCCCGCATGTCCTAAGGAATGAATGAAGTTCTCTAAACTATCATAGTTGATTTTGCAAGTCTTTTTTGACGACGCATCCGTATTAATTTTTCATGGAGCGCGGTTGACCTGTTGCCTCGAGCGTTCTCATCCAGAGATTTCCCCGTATATTTACTTTTTTTCGAGAGGTGACGGACTCAAGGGGTAAATGAACGTATTCGTTGTTGAAAAGTCCGACGACCATTCCGGTTTTACCTGCCATGCCTGCATGTACTGCATACTGTCCCAGCAGTGTGCAGTATATGCTGTCGCTGGCGTTCGCGGGCACGCTTCTGATGATATAGCTTGGGTCGATATATTTAATATTTATTTCTATGTCTCTGGATTGAAAGTGAGATTCGATTTCATTTTTGAGAAAAACCCCTATGTCGTAAAGCCTCAGATTGCCTGAAGCATCGGTTTCCTGTCCTTTTTCGCTTGAAAAGAGGTTCTGGCCGGCCCCCTCCGAGACAAGTATCAGTGCATGGTCGGAGCGGCGAAGGCGCTCTTCAAGAACGGCGAGAAATCCCTGTTCACCTTTGAGATCGAAGGGAACCTCCGGAATGAGGGCAAAGTTGACATCGTTATTCGCAAGTGTCGCACTAACGGCAATATGGCCCGACTCACGTCCCATTATTTTTACAAGACCAATGCCCCGAGGAGCGCCTTTCGCTTCTACATGGGCGCATTGAATAACCTTTACCACTTCCGATATGGCAGTATCAAAGCCGAATGTTTTATCAATGAGGTTAAGGTCATTATCAATGGTCTTCGGAATTCCAATCACTGATATTTTCAGGTTGCGCCTGCCTATTTCCTCTGAAATCAATTTGGTGGCCTTCATAGTGCCGTCGCCGCCTATACAGAAGAAAAGATTGACATTCATTCTCAAAAGCGAGTCGACCATTTCGACTATATCCTGCTTTCCCCGCGACGATGCAAGAATGCTACCCCCCAACATATGAATATCTTTCACAATATTCGGAGTAAGCTCAACAATGGGGTGACCGTAGCGGGAAATGAGACCTTGAAATCCGAATTTTACTCCGATGATATTACTGACTCCGTATCGATAAAAAAGCTCCATCACCACAGCGCGAATTACGTCGTTGAGGCCGGGACTCAAGCCTCCGCAGGTGACGACTGCGGCTTTGACCTTTGAAGGATCGAAGTAAATAGTTTCTCTTGGTCCCGCCAACTCCAGAGAGGCTGCCTCCGATTTCGGGACAGGTGAGGACGCAGTGATGTAATGGTCCACGAGAAGGCGTTGCCCGTCCTGGATAAAATGATCCGCCGAAATCGGTGTTGGTATTGTGCATGTTCCCAGGTTTTCAATTTCAAACATAGGTAGAACCCCCCGTTGCTGTTTTTAATGCGGCCGACGCCGTCAAAATATCTCCTTCGAACCCGCGCATGGGCACTAATTCACTTCCTCCGAGGAGATTATCTGTATGCCGTGTTTTTTCAGAAGCGCCGCGGTAACTCCAATGCCTTCAATCGTTCTGCCGCCCCTTTTAATGTAATGAGTGCCGCAGGAAGGACTCCGTTCTTTCAGTATGGCCCGGTCAACGCCAAGGGCACGAACAATAAAAAGGGCCTGTTCAGCGCCGGTTATAAATTGGGTCGACACATCAAGTCCTTCGGCATTTATCACGCGGGCCCTCTTTAAAAGTACGTCCATCCCGTTGCCTTTCTTTATTTCGGCGGGTGAGCGGGGAGTAGGAAGTCCTCCCAGTTGTTCGGGACAGACCGGAATCAGAACCTCTTGTGTGTGCAATATCTGAATGTCCTGATGGGCACTGTTTTTTCCATCGAAACGGCAACAGACTCCCAAAAGACAGGCGCTGATAAGTATCATGGCAGATTAAAAGCGTTCTATTGGAGGATTATGTAATGGAAGATCCTCAATGTTGGTTGCGTCTATTATGCGAACCTTTCTTCCCTCAATTTGAATCCGGCCTTCTGCATAAAATTGAATTGCCTGAGGAAACAGGCGATGTTCTTCCTTCAGTATCCTCTGTTGAAGCGTGTCGGCTGTGTCGTTGTCAAAAACAGGAACAATAGCCTGCATGATTATAGGACCGGTATCAACGCCGTCGTCGGCGAAGTGAACCGTGCATCCTGAAAATTTTACACCGTAATCAAAGGCCTGCTTTTGACCGTGAAGACCTTGAAAAGAGGGGAGAAGCGCCGGGTGAATGTTCATAATTCTAGAGGGAAAGGTCTGCAAAAAAAGAGAGGAGAGTATTCTCATGAATCCCGCCATTATAACCAGTTCAACCGAATGGGCTCGCAACAGGCCAATCAGTTTCTTTTCAAATTCCTCACGGGTCTTGAATTGCCGGTGATCGACAACAACCGACTTGATATTATGCCGCCTGGCCCTTTCGAGCGCGTAGGCGTCTGAAATATTGCTGATCACAATGCTGATGGAGGCATCGAGCGTTCCCTCCTCAATCTTATCGATGATGGATTGAAGATTCGATCCGCTTCCCGAAACAAGCACGCCAATAGTAAGTTTCTTCCTCATTTCTATATGAATACCACCGGTTGTTCCGTTTCGCTTCGCTGTGCAACCGTGCCGATGAAAAAGGCCTTCTCGCCAAGTAAATTCAAACGTTCAAGGGCGTCGTCGGCATCTTCATCATGGACGACCACTATCATTCCTATACCCATATTGAACACCCTGCACATTTCCGATTCTTCTATTTTCCCGATATCCTGAATAATCTGAAAAATCGGAGGTATGGGCCAACTGTTTCTCTCAATGATCGCCCGGCAAGGGTCGTGCAGTATCCGGGGGATATTATCTATAAACCCCCCCCCGGTGATATGAACAAGCCCGCTCACGGGCAGATTTTTAATCAGATTTAAAATGGATTTTGTGTATATTCTTGTCGGGCGAAGCAATTCAAGACCCAGGGTATCATCCAGACCGTCAACTCGATCATGAACCGTCAGTTTTGCCTTTTCGAAAAAGACCTTTCTGACAAGAGAATAGCCGTTGCTGTGAATACCGCTTGAAGCCAGACCGATGATTTTGTCTCCCACACGAATATCGGAGCCGTCGATAATCTTGTCATAGTCCACCACGCCGACACAGAAACCGGCCAGATCGTACTCTTCATCATTGTAAAAACCCGGCATTTCAGCCGTTTCGCCGCCGATAAGGGCACACCCGGATTCTCTGCATCCCTGTGCAATACCTTCAATAATCGCGACGCTTTTTTCGGTGTCGATCTTTCCAGTGGCGATGTAATCGAGGAAGAAGAGCGGTTCCGCACCCTGTACAATGAGATCGTTCACGCTCATGGCCACGAGGTCGACCCCTACCGTATCGTGCTTGTCCATCTGATGGGCGATAAGTAGTTTTGTGCCCACCCCGTCTGTGGTTGAGACCAATACGGGGTTTTTATATGTTTCAATATCCAGATGGAACAGACCGCCGAAGCTTCCGATTTTTCCTAAAACCCCTTTCCGTGTGGCAGTATTTACAAGCGGCTTGATTCGATCAATAAATGCATTCGCCCGATCGATATCAACGCCCGCTTCTTTGTATGATGTTCCTTTTTTCTCCATAACCCAGGGTCCTTTCCTCTGAGCGAAATAATACTCTGTAGATAACCCTAATCGTTTAAAATGTCAATTCTTTCCTTGTCAAAGTACTGCGTTTCTGCTAATAATTCGCAGTCTTAATGGCCCAAATATCGGTGCTTTGAGGCGTAAGTGAATGAATAATTACAAGGAAATCATAGCCCTCATGGAGGCCCCTCTTTCATTTCTTGCGGGAAATTCATTCAGAAACATCGGGCTGGTCAAGGATTTCGAAGGCACTATGAGAGGGTTTTTCTCGAAAATGAGCGATGCGGAGGATGCATTGGATGGAGAGCCACATTTCCGCGAAAGAGCTCGCGTGATTAGAGAACACATGGAAAGGGCCTTTCAGGGGTTTGACCACGCCGACAGTGAAGCGAAAAAGGCCTGTCTTGTTTCGACCATCCAGTGTTTCAACGAACTGAAACACCTGATGAATGATGGAGGGCGATTGGTCTGTTCGACCGGGAACAATGTGATCGTCGACAGCAAGGGATGCTTTGATACGCTGGCTCAACCGATTCAATTTGTGAAGGGCGTGGGGCCAAAAATGGCGACACTGCTTGTAAAAAAAGGGATTCACACAATTGAGGACATGCTCTATTTCCTTCCCCGTCAATATGAAGACCGCAGACACATTACACGGATCGGGGATGCTGCAATCGGAAACGTTGAAACAATGCTGGGAACCGTTGTCAGCGCAGAGGTGAAACGCTATCGATACAAGAGTGTATTCGAAGTGATCTTCGATGATGGAAGCGGCGCGGTGACGGCGAAGTGGTTTCGCGGTAATTTCAGCTATCTGCAGCGCACATTTAAAACAGGGGAGCGGTTTTTTCTGATCGGAGAGGTAAGGGGATCCCTTTTCGAACGTAATATTTTCCACCCAGACTATGAAAGACTGGATTCCGAAGACGACGATTCCCTTCATGTAAAAAGAATTGTTCCGATTTACTCGGAAACGGAAGGGCTTAATCAAAAATACCTGCGTCGGATCATGATGAGAGTTGTCAACGATTACGCCCGGTACATTATCAGCCCGATTCCCGACGACATTTGTACACGCCTGCGTCTTCCCGGCATGGCGGATGCCGTAAAAAAGGTTCATTTCCCCGAATCCAATGCAGATATGGAGATGTTGAACCGTATGAAAACACCGTCGCATCGGAGATTGGTGTTTGATGAGTTCTTTTTCTTCGAACTGGGCATGGCGCTGAAAAAGCGGGGCAATGTTGTTGAGAAAGGAAATTCTTTTGTAACGGGCGGTTCCATGATTGGGAAATTTTATGAGGCCCTTCCCTTTGAGTTGACCCATGCCCAAAAGCGGGTTATAGATGAAATCCTTGAAGATATGAAGCGTGAATATCCGATGAACCGTCTTCTCCAGGGAGATGTGGGAAGCGGCAAAACGGTTGTGTCGATGGTTCCTATGATCGTGGCGTCTGAAAACCGTTTTCAATCGGCAATCATGGCGCCGACGGAGATGCTGGCGGAGCAGCATTATCGCAACATCGGAGGCTGGGCGAAGATGCTCGGTCTCTCGGCAGTGCTCCTGACCGGCTCAATGAAGGCGAGAGAACGGTATGTAGCAGTCGAACAAATTCAAAAGGGCGAAGCGGATATTATAATCGGCACGCATAGCCTGATTCAGGAAGGGGTGATTTTCAAAAGGCTTGGCTTTGTCGTGATAGATGAACAACATCGTTTCGGCGTGCGCCAGCGTGCGGTCATGAGAGACAAGGGCGTTGTTCCCGATGTGCTTGTAATGACGGCGACTCCGATTCCAAGAACATTGGCCATGACCGTCTATGGAGACCTTGATGTGTCCGTGATAGATCAGATGCCTCCGGCAAAGAAGCCCATCAAAACAAAGCTCTATTTCGAAAAAAGGATAGATCTTGTATATGCGTGTATCGACCAGGAAATAAAAAAAGGGAACCAGGTGTTTATTGTCTATCCTCTTGTGGAGGAATCGGAGGTGCTGGATCTCAAAGATGCCACCACCATGGCTGCGCACCTGCAAAAGGACATATTCCCCGATTTCCGAGTCGGTTTAGTGCACGGTCGGATGAAGGGGGACGAAAAAGACCGAATCATGGGTGATTTCAGAAACGGCGCCATTGACATACTCGTGTCGACTACCGTCATAGAGGTGGGCATCGACATTCCGAGAGCATCGCTGATGGTGATAGAGCATGCAGAACGGTTCGGTCTTTCACAACTGCATCAGTTGAGAGGACGAGTGGGAAGAGGCGCGAGCGAGTCCTCCTGTATTCTGGTGGCACATCACTTGGGATCTGAAGATGCCCGCAGGCGACTGCGCATCATGGAACAAACCGCCGATGGGTTCCGGATCGCCGAAGAGGACCTGGCAATCAGGGGCCCCGGCGAGTTCATGGGGGTTCGGCAATCGGGTCTTCCCGATTTCCGCGTCGCCAACATCTTGCGTGACGGCGAACTTCTCGACAGAGCGCGCAAGGAAGCCTTCCGGCTGAGCAATAAAGATCCTCATCTCGAGGACTCTGAACATATCCTGCTCAGAGAAGTGTTGCTCAGAAGGTGGAAGGATCGTCTCGAATTGGCAAAGACGGGCTGAAAGCATGGTACTCATACAAGCATGATCGGAAGGTGTGGGGAGTGAAAAAAATTATTAAAGTCGGATTGATAGGGTTCGGAACCGTAGGCTCGGGAGTGGTCGATCTCTTGCAAAAGAACAGATCCTTGATTGAAAAGCGTCTTGGTGCGTCGCTTGTGATCAAGACTATAGCCGATAAGGATATTATGTCGCCGCGCTCAGTATCCACAGCAGATGCCGTCCTTACTGATAACGTAGAAGCAATAATGAATGATCCCGAGATCGATATCGTGATCGAACTGGTGGGAGGTCTGGAACCTGCGAAGACATTCATCATTGAAGCGATGAAGCACAAGAAGCATGTAGTGACCGCAAACAAGGCGCTTCTTGCCACTTGCGGGAATGAAATATATGAAACCGCCGATGCCGAGATGGTGAATATAGGATTTGAAGCAAGTGTGGGAGGGGCGATACCGGTAATCAAAACACTGAAGGAAAGCCTTGCGGCCAACAATATCGTTTCTATTTTCGGAATCATGAACGGTACCTGCAATTATATCCTCTCCAGGATGACCGATGAAGGGCTGCCCTTTGAAGAAGTGTTGAAGGAAGCGCAAAGGCTGGGATTTGCCGAGGCCGATCCGACATACGATGTCGAAGGCATCGATACCGCCCATAAACTGGCGATATCTCTGGCGCTGTCATATGGGAAGAGGGTAAATCTTCCTGATATTTATCGTGAAGGAATCGCTCATCTCGATCAGCAGGATGTGGAATTTGCCGGTCAATTGGGATATCGCATCAAACTTCTTGCCATTGCAATTCAACGGGGAGAAGAAATAGAGGCCCGGATACATCCCACAATGATTCCCTTCGATCATCTCCTGTCAAGCGTAAACGGGAACTTCAACGCCTTCCATTTTGACGGAGATTATGCGGGGTCGGTCCTTCTTTATGGGCAGGGGGCCGGTATGAATCCCACCGCAAGCGCGGTGGTGAGCGATATTATTGATATTGCAAGGGATATGGAAAAGAAGGTATGGCGCAGGGTGCCCCTTCGCGCCTATAAGAAGGATCAAATCGACGACATTGCACTGCTTCCCATGGATGATGTGCATACGAAGTACTATTTCAGATTTTCGGCGCTCGACAGACCCGGCGTGCTGTCGAGAATATCCGGCATACTGGGCAAATATTCCATCAGCATTGCGTCGGTCATTCAGAAGGGCAGAAGAGACGAAGGGGCCGTTCCCGTGGTAATGACCACCCATGAATCGAGAGAAAAAGATGTGCGTGAGGCGCTGTGCGAAATTGATACATTAGATATCGTGCAGGATAAAACGGTCTTAATCAGAATAGAGGATGAGAGGGCGCAATGAAATATGTGATTCTTCTCGGCGATGGAATGGCAGACTATCCCATCGATGAACTCAGCGGGAAAACGGTCATTGAAGCGGCCCGTACTCCTGCAATGGATCTCATTGCAGGAGAAGGGACAATCGGGCGTATCGATACCATCCCCGCAGGGTTTACACCGGGAAGCGATGTGGCGAATCTCTCTGTCTTGGGATATGACCCTCTGGAAGCCCATTCCGGCCGCGGACCGCTCGAAGCGGCCAGCATGGGGGTTGCCCTGGCGTCTCGCGATGTCGCCTTTCGCTGTAATCTGGTTACACTCGGTACTGCCAATGTCGGCTCGGATCGCATGGATGATTTTACCGCCGGTCACATATCCTCCGAGGAAGCGAGGTCACTCATTGGCGATCTTAACAGGGAATTGGGCGCACCCCATATTGCCTTTTACCCCGGTGTGGGCTATCGGCACCTTATGGTATGGAGCGGCGCCCCTCTTTCGCTGAATACCACTCCCCCCCACGATATTGTGGGTCAAGAGGTTGATCCCTTTCTTCCACGGGGGGAGGGCGCCGGATACATAAAAGAACTTATGGTGCAGTCCCGAAACGTACTGGTCGACCACCCTGTAAACAGGCAGAGGATTCTTGAGGGGAAAAAACCGGCAACATCAATTTGGCTCTGGGGTGAGGGCGGCGCCCCTCACATTGCACCCCTTACCGATCGCTACCACATTCGGGGCGCCGTTATATCGGCGGTTGACCTGCTGAAAGGCATTGGTGTCTATGCGGGCCTTGAACCGCTTGAAGTAGAAGGGGCCACCGGATACCTGGATACGAACTACCGGGGGAAAGCAGAGCGCGCATTGCAATACCTTGAGAAAGGGGATTTTGTATTCCTCCATGTGGAGGCCCCTGACGAAATGGGACATGAGGGTGATTACAAAAGAAAAATTCAGGCGATAGAATATTTTGATAGTGATGTAGTTGATACCGTGTTAAAGGGATTGCGGAAACTGGGTGAATTCAGAATCATGGTGCTGAGCGATCACCCAACGCCGGTAAGTATGAAAACCCACGTGGCGGACCCGAGTCCCTTTGCCGTGTTCTCGTCCCGTGAGCAGGAGAATCTGAGGCAGCGATGTCCGTTCGGGGAAACAAGTGCAAATAAGTCTGGAATTACAGTATCTCCAGGCTATTTGCTAATGGAATACTTCATTAAGAGCTGGGGGAATTTTATTGAAAACCGGCGAAGTGAGCATTAGGGTTATTTATGCCGACACTGATGCGATGGGCATCGTATATCACGCAAGTTATGTCAGGTGGTTCGAAGCAGGGAGAACGGAGTTGTGCCGTGAACTTGGCGTGATTGGCGAAAATGGGGAATCATTTCCTTACTATCTGCCGCTGACGAAAATTTGTTGTCATTACCTGCTGCCGGCACGGTATGACGATCTTTTGATTGTGGAGACAACGATACACGACGTCAAACGGGCAAGCATCGAGTTCGGTTATCGAATTTTCGATGAAAAAAAACGGCGACTGCTTGTGCGGGGATCCACCCTGCACGCCTGTACGAACGGGACGGGTAAAGTGGTGCGCATTCCGAAGATGATGATGGACAAATTGAAGCATTGCAATAATGTGGAAGGAGAGTGACACGTGGCACACAGAATTTCCAGAAAAGATCTTAAACAACCTGATGAATTTCACACGCTGTCCTGGCGTTTTATTCATTTTTTGGCACACCACCGCAGGGAAGTGTATCTTTATTCAGGGATTGTCGTTGCAATCATTGTTGCTGTCCTCGGATGGTATCTCTACGGCCTTCATTACGAATCCCGTGCAGGCGAGATGTATGCCCGGGCATACGGCTCTTATACAATTGAGCAAAGCGGTCAGCAGAACAGTGAATCAATCAAAAAGGCCATCGATCTTTATGAGGAATTGGTGAAAAAATATCCCTCAAGTGAGGCAGCCATCCTCGCGTTCTATAATCTGGGAAATCTGTATTACAGTGCAGGCGATATGGATCAATCAATTGCAGCCTATCGGTCCTATCTCGAAAAATCGGACAAATCGAGTATGTTAAGAGGATTGGCCTATTATGGCCTGGGGTATTGTTACGAAACAAAAAAAGACTATGAAAAGGCGCTGAAGAGTTTTGAAAATTCCGAAAAGAACACTCTGGGAACGCATTTTAAAATAATTAATTATGCCAATACCGGTCGTATATACGAAAAAATGGGAAATTCTGCAAAGGCTCTTGAATATTACAAAAAGGTGGCCGGTGACGACGTCGATCCTTTTATACAGGGCCTTATGAAACAAAAGATCGCAAATCTCAGTTAGTGAAAGGTTGAAGCTACAGTCATGAAAGCATTATTGTCAGGAAACGAGGCCATTGCTCGCGGCGCCTATGAGTGCGGTGTTACCTTTGCCGCTGCCTATCCGGGTACGCCCAGCACTGAAATTATAGAAGAATATTCACGCTACGATGGTGTATACGCTGAATGGGCGCCCAATGAAAAGGTCGCCTTGGAGGTGGCCATCGGTGCCGCACTGGCTGGCGCAAAGGCAATGGCCGTGATGAAACATGTGGGTGTCAACGTGGCTGCCGACCCCCTGTTTACCGTCAGTTATACAGGGACAAACGGCGCATTGGTCGTAATATCGGCAGACGATCCGTCGATGCACAGTTCCCAAAATGAGCAGGATAACCGAAATTATGCGCGGTTTGCCAAAATTCCGATGCTGGAACCGGCGGATAGCGATGAAGCCAAAAAATTTATTAAAAAAGCCTTCGAAATCAGTCTTAGTTTTGATACGCCGGTATTCCTGAGATCAACCACGCGTGTGTCGCATTCCAAATCAGTCGCCACGCTCGAAGAACCGGTTGTCTGTGAGGATCATACAGGGATCAGGCATGATCGATCCAAATATGTCATGGTTCCCGCAAAGGCCCGTGAAAGAAGAATCGTTCTCGAGGAAAGAACCCGCAGGCTTCGTGATTTCAACGAAACCTTCGAGGAGAATCGCGTGGAATTGCGCAGCAGGACACAGGGCATCATTACGGCGGGAATGGCCTACAATTATGCGAAAGAGGCCTTTCCTGAATATTCGTTCCTGAAGTTGGCCATGATCTGGCCGCTTCCGGAAAAACTGATCAGGGAATTTGCCGCCCAAGTAGAAACAATTTACGTGGTAGAGGAGTTGGATCCCTTCCTGGAAGACCAGATCAAAGCGATGGGAATCAACGTTGTGGGAAAAGAAATATTTCCCTATACGAATGAATTCGATCCCGGCATAGTGGAACAATCGATCACCGGCAGTACAGCGAAAAGAGAGATAGCGCATCTGCCCGCTCTTCCCATGCGGCCGCCCAATCTATGCCCCGGCTGTCCCCACAGGGGCCTTTTTTATGCATTGGGAAAACTGAAGACCTTTGTGACCGGCGATATAGGATGTTACACGCTTTCTTTCATGAAACCTCTGGAGGGACTGGACTCCTGCATCTGCATGGGCGCCAGTATCGGAATGGCCCATGGTATGAGCAAAGCGCTCAAGGAAAAAGGAAAGGGAAAGGTGGTAGGCGTTATCGGAGACTCGACGTTTATTCACTCGGGCATCACGGGGTTGCTGAATATGGCATACAACAGAAGTGACGCCGTGATTGTGATCTGCGATAACAGGACAACGGCGATGACGGGTATGCAGGAGCACCCGGGAACAGGACGCACACTTCAGGGGCGTGAGGCAAAGGCGCTCGATTTTGAACGACTTGCCGCTGCCCTGGGTGTTGACGATGTACAAGTCGTCGATCCTTTCGATCTTAAAAACGTAAGAGCTGTCCTGAAAAAGGCGCTCGATAAGGATGGTCCTTCACTCGTAATTTCCAGAGGACCCTGTGCACTGTTAAAATCAAAACAGACGAAGGCATCGCCGCCCTTTGCCATCGATCCTCACCACTGTACAGGCTGCAAGAGCTGTCTCGGCCTTGGATGTCCCGCCATTTCCTGGAGACGTTTTGAAGATATGCCCGGATGCGCAATTGAAAAAAAGACAAAGAAGCAGGAAGGGGTTGCAGTGATCGATGCCACACTCTGCAACGGCTGCTCTCTATGTGAACAACTCTGTAAAGTACAGGCCATCAGCGAGGTTATAGATCATGAATAATGGTACCACAACAAGTATTCTTATGGTCGGCGTCGGCGGTCAGGGCATCATACGAGCCAGTGATATTTTATCGCTCCTATTGATGGAAGCCGGTTTCGATGTGAAAAAAAGCGAGGTCCATGGAATGGCGCAACGGGGCGGTTGCGTCAGCAGTGATATCAGATATGGTGAAAAAGTGTACTCGCCACTTTCAAAAAAGGGGGATGTGGATATTCTGCTGTCATTCGAAAAAATGGAAACGCTCCGTTATCTCGACTATCTGAAGCCCGAAGGGGTCGTAGTGATAAATGATGAAAAGGTATATCCTCCTTCCGTGGCGCTGGGCGATGAACAATATCCGGATGATATAGAAGGTGTGGTGAAGAAGGCATTCAAAACGGTCAAGATAGTGAAAGCGACGGACATGGCGGCTGAAGCGGGAGACCGGAGAATGGCCAATACGGTGATGCTGGGGGTGCTTTCATCATTCATGGCTGTCGATTCGGGTATGTGGGAGGCTGTGTTGAATGATGCCTTCCCGAAGAAATTGCTGGAAAGAAATCTGGCGGCTTTTCACATGGGAAGAAATGCCTGATTTATGAATATCCGATGCATTATATACCTGTTGCTTCCACTTCTTGTTGTCGTAGTGGGTGCGGCGACGGAGGGATACTGCGGCGAGAGAGACGACGGGACCGCACAATTCGGATTTGCAGAGTCCCTCTTTAATGAAGGAGATTTTTACCGGGCCATAGGGGAATACAAACGATTTATTTACCTCTATCCCAATGAAAAAGATCATATGGAGGAGGCGGTCTACAAGATTGCACTTGCCTACCAGCATGCTGCACAATGGCAGGAGGCAATCGGGGCCTTCGATGCTTTTATACAAAGGTTTACTGAAAGCTCGAAAATTCCGGAGGCACTGTATCTGAAGGGAAAGGCGGAATATAATCTCGAACGTTACCGGGAGGCGCTGGTGTCATATGAACGCGCAGCGGCAGCGGCGCCGTCGGCATTGAAACACAAGATTATTTTCGAAAGCGCTCTCCTATTGGTCGACCTCAAAGACTGGACGGCCGCCGGCGAAATGCTTGCTCGCATACCTCGGGAGAGTATGTACTCCCGCTCTGCCGCAACCTTTTCGGAGGGACTTGAACGCATTGATCAACTGCCGCAGAAATCTCCCGCCACGGCGGGAACACTGGCAGCCATCATTCCCGGTGCAGGTCATGTCTATACGGAGCGGTACCGCGATGCGCTGGTGGCCTTTATTCTTAACGGGGCTTTCATATGGGGCGCCATTGAGTTATTTGACAATGACGATGATGTAGCAGGAGGAATCGTGACATTTTTCGAGCTTGGGTGGTATGGGGGCAATATCTACAGTGCCGTAAGCAGTGCTCATAAATATAACGTAAGAACCCAGGAAAGCTTTATAGAGGGATTGAAGAGGCGAAGCGCAATTTCTTTCAAAAGGGATGAGAAGGCGAATGCCGGGTACCTTGTAGTGCAGTGTGAATTTTAAGAAGACAGGATTTCTATGAAAACAATCGGCGTGCTGATACTGTTATTTTCCTGTGTCGGTGCGGTTTTTTCCCCGACATGTCTGTGGGGAAAGGATTCATTCACCCCCTGGGCTTTTAATCGGACTGCCCTGCATCAGACAGAGCATCATTCAGCGTCCGAGGAGGGGCAAGGGACGGAAGGTGTGATTTTGCAAGCTGCACGAATTGTGCTGCAGGCAATATCCCGCGTAGACGGCGACAGATGTCCCATGGTTCCCACCTGCTCTGCCTATGCATTGCAGGCCTTTCAAAAGCATGGATTTTGCGTGGGATATATTATGACCTGTGATCGCCTTATGCGATGTGGTGGAAACGACACCGCCTGGGTTCCGATTGTAGACACAGTTCAGGGGAGCGGCTATTTGGACAGGATCGCCGACAATGATTTCTGGTGGTTGGAAGAATGAAAGGACTCCCGCATTTTTTGAAAAAGAGAAAGCTATTATTATAAATAGGCCATGGCTGAAGACTATTACAAGATTCTCGGTGTCGAAAAAGGTGCGTCCGCCGACGACATAAAAAAGGCGTACCGGAAGTTGGCTCTCAAGTATCATCCTGATAGAAACCCGGGAAATAGAAGTGCTGAAGACAGGTTCAAGAAGGCGAACGAAGCCTATGCCGTGCTGGGTGATCCTGAAAAACGGAAGCAATACGATACATTTGGTTCTCAATCCTTCAGCCAGCAATTCTCTCAGGAAGACATCTTCAGGAACTTTAATTTTAACGACATTCTTAAAGAATTCGGATTCGCCGGGGGCGGCGCGGGAAGAATGTTCGGGGGGCAGGGGAGAAGGCGTCCGACATTCGGAGGGGCTGCGGGGGGGGAATCTTTTGATGACCTTTTCAGCGGCAGGCGTTACGAACAGCAGGCGCAACCACAAAAAGGACAAGATGTCGAGTATAATCTGGACATCACCATAGAGGAAGCCTTCACGGGAGCGGAAAAGAAAATTTCTCTAGCCGGAGGGACTCGTTCTGAAAAGATACTCGTCAAAGTGCCTCCCGGCATCAACACGGGCCAGAAACTGAGAATCCCGAACAAGGCGCATCCGGGAACACACGGCGGTCTCTCGGGAGATCTCTACATCAATATCCGCATTCTGCCCCATCACGCCTTTACAAGAGAGGGTGACGACCTTTTTATCCAGAAGACCATCACTTTCTCGCAGGCAGTATTGGGCGCCACGGTGGATGTCCCCACACTCGATGGTGAGAACAAACGCGTCAAAGTCCCGCCAGGTACGCAGGCACACACAAAAATTCGAATGAAGGGGTTCGGTTTTCCCCGATTCAAGGGGGCTGGAAGAGGGGATGCATATCTGCGTTTCGCAGTCGATGTCCCTCAAAAACTTTCCAAGAAGCAACTGCAGCTGATTAAGGCCCTTTCGGAAGAAGGATTGTAACTGAACTGTTAACAATGAAACAAGCGCGAGGAGGGATTTCGTGTGCAGGCGGACGAAATGAAGGAACTTGACTATATATTCGAACCCAGATCCATCGCGGTAGTCGGCGCTTCGGACACCTTCAGAAAATGGGGATATCTCATGGTGGAACGGCCCCTTCACACGGGCTTCAAGGGCGTCATTTATCCGATCAACAGGCACAAGCGGGAAATATTGGGACTCAAAGCCTATCCCAGTGTCACCGATGTGCCGGGGAATATCGATCTCGCCGTTATGACCACACCCACGGCGTTAGTGCCCGGTCTTTTGCGTGAATGCGCGCAAAAGGGGATAAAAGGGGCGGTGGTTATCACGGCTGGATTTGCCGAAGTGGGTGAAGAGGGGAGAAAACTTGAAAAAGAGATGATCGATGTCGCGCGAGAAAGCGGCATACGGCTGGTGGGCCCCAACTGCATGGGGATATGGAGTGCCGCCGGTCACCTGAGCTTGTGTTTTCCACAGGCGCCTAAATCGGGACCCATGGCCTTTGTGTCTCAAAGCGGTACCTTTGGTGTCGCTTTGGCCAATGTGGCCAATCAAAAGGGTTACGGACTCAGCAAATTTATCAGTATCGGCAATCAGGCAGATCTTGAAGCGGCGGACTACATCGAATACCTGGCTGGCGATGATGAAACAAAGGTGATCATTCTGTATCTTGAGGGGTTGAAGGACGGTCGCCGGTTTTTTGAGGTGGCAAAGGAGGCGGTGAAAATAAAGCCGATTGTACTCTACAAGGCAGGACGATCGAAAGCGGGCGCCCGTGCCACCATGTCACATACGGCATCGATTGCCGGTTCCGAAGCGATTTTCGACAGCATGTGCCGGCAGGCGGGGATTATAAGAGTACAAGAGGCCTTTCATCTGTTTGAAGTAGCCGAAGCCTTGGCGACGCTTCCCCTTCCGTCGGGCAACAGGGTCGCAATTCTGGGAAGCGGCGGTCAGGGAGTGGTGGGAACCGATGCCTGTTCCGCCCTGGGCCTTGAGCTCCCCGAACTGGATCCTGAAATTTCGCATACGATAACGAGTCTTCTTCCCGCCCATGCACCGCCGGCGCGAAATCCTATAGATTTTGCCGGAAGTGCGCGGACGGCACTCGAAGAGGCGGGGATTATCGAACGACTACTTTCGCTTGATTACATCGATGGCGTGATCAGTAATGTGCCCGTGAGCCCGCAAATCTGGGATCGATCTCTTAAAATAGACATACATTCCGAAGAGATGCCGCACCATGCAAAAGTGGCAGTCGAAGGTGCCGGAGTGTATGCCTCATTGCCCAAAAAATACGGCAAACCCATTGTGTGCTTACGTTTTACCAGGCTGGAACACGACATTATGGAGCGGATACTCAATGAAGGCGGCATTCCCATTTACGATGCACCGGAGCAATGCGCCCGCGCCATGTGGGCGCTGGTGTACTATGGCAGAGTGCGGGGAAAGACTTCATGAAGTGCGGCTTAGTTCTTCAGGCCGCCTTGAAAATGGAGATGAGTTCCCGAAGCACCGTATCGACGAGGTTGTTTTCGACGCGACAGGATCCCGCATTGTCGTGGCCGCCCCCGTTAAAGGCAAGAAGTATGTCGCCTATCTTCGCCGACGAGCTGCGGTCAAGAATCGATTTTCCCACTGAGAGAGATGTAAATCCGTCATGCCGCTGGGTGAGGGTGATGCTGACGTTACAATCGGGATACAGTGCATAGATGACAAATCGGTTGCCTATATAGAGGCCGGTTTCACCGCGAGGGTCGAAAACAACTACATTCCCGTGAACGGAGGCACAACGTTTTATCAGATGGTTAAAAGGCTTTGCATGCTCGTAATAAAGCGAAGCCCGTTCCTTGACCATGGGAATTTCGAGAATTTCATGGATTTCCCGGCGACCGATCGTATCGATCAGTTTCATGAGAAATGCGGTATGGGAGAGCGCGAAACCTTCAAATAAATCAAGACCGGTGCGTGGATCGCTTAAGAATCCCAACAATATATAGCCTGCGGGATGAAGAATCTCTTCGCGGCTTAAACGGGCCGAATCTATTCTATCGACAGCCTTCATCAAGTATTCGGATATGTGAGGGAATGCCTTTGCCCCGCCGTAGTAATCGTAGACGACGCGGGCGGTGGATGGCGCCTGAGCAATTATGACGTGATTGTCGATACATTGTCCGACCCGTGTGAGTTCGCTTGCGTGATGGTCGAAGGCGAGGTGAACTTCGGGCATGAAGGGAAGATCGCAGGTAATGTCTCGATCGGTCAGCGGTATGAGTCCCTGCTGCAAATCGCCCGGTTCGGCAAAGACAATGTCGTCGATAAGGTGCAGTTCATTCAAAAGGACGGCGCACACAAGCCCGTCAAAATCGCTTCGCGTAACAAGTCGGCAGGTTTCGTTCATGTGAAAATCTCCTTTTGTAGAGCAGCGGCGTTAAAAAACAATGAGTGCCGTCAGTGTGCGGAAAGGATGCATATTCCCGGTCGTCACAGGGGAGGAAGCCCGCCCTTCGCAACAAATTTGAATGCTGAAGCCCCATCAATGAATACCCGTGATCCGGTGATGATTGCCCGCCTCAAAAACGTGTGTACCGGAAGAGATGAGCCAGGGAATATCTGGTTCATGACTTCTTGTCTGGGAAATATGTTTTCAAAAATAAATTGCAACCGTCTCACCCCCCCCGGTATTTGAAATATCCATAACAAATCTATTACAGTCCTCGGATCGGCGTCTGCCAATCTAAGTCGCAGGATGGTGTGTTCAAGGGTCGAGAGAGCATCCTTTCCAAGGCGCTGCAGCACATAATCCGGCACATCCATCGTCACAAGATGTTTCGCCAGCAGTAACGCGTAAAGCACGATCTTGTGCGCCCCCACGTCATCGACGTAATCGAGGAATCCGGTCCAGCCGAAAATTGTATCGCCGGCATTGACTGATTCCCTGATATCCGCGAACCAGATCAGTCGGGAAAATCGATGTTTCAAAATATGGAATGAAAGGGCTAAAAGGTTATCGTACTGAGAAAGACGGAAAATGTGGCGCAGGTTTTCATTGAGGGGAATCGATCTCGCCCAGACATCGTCCATGTGCACATTCATTATTTTTCGGCGGCTCCGGATCCTGTGGGTGGAGAGGAAATCATCGTGCACATCCACAGTAATAACGCCTCGTCTGAAGGTCATAGGATAGAGCGGGTCGCGAACAAACCCCCGTTTACTAAGGATTGCTTGTACGGTATCCTTTTGTTTCGGTCGGACCATGAGATCGATGTCTTCCATGGGCCGCAGGGCGATATCTCGGTACACGGTGGAAAGCAGCGCCGCACCTTTAAAAACGATTACCCGAATCTCGCTTCCTTCACATGCCTTCTCCAACTCAGACAGCACCGCCGTTATGTGCCTGTTCAGAAGCATCGTTTCGCCGTAAAGCCTTGAAAATACTTGCCGTACATAGGCCGGCAGTGTCTCCATAAGCGCAAGATTATTGAAATGATGAAACAAAAGCGGAGCAATCCCCTGATCAATTGCGCTACGCAGGATGAAGGGCCATTGAATTGCATCGTCCAGGGATTCTTTAAGTCTGAGTGCGTCGTCTTGGCTCAATGACTGTCGTGCGAGGGTGCGCACTACATCCCGTTCCTTTTCATGTCTCATCTTCATTGACGCAATGTCTCATCATCATGGGTCCGTTGAACAGAGCCCGCCGATTATTGCCGATGAACGGAGGTATTTCAACGGATTGACGGGTTGTGATCCGGCATTTGCATGCTCGAATTCTTTTCTATTCGCCGTAATTTATTATTTCGATCAGGTTCCGCCGTCCGATTATGGAGACTTTTCCTGTTTTGATGCCGGCAAAATTTCGCATTTCCGGAGGAATGACCAGATAGCCGTCATTGCCTATGAAGAGATTATCCTCTCGGAGCAGTAAAAAGTCTTCCCGGAACAGCGTGGAATCCTTTATTTCGTCGAAGAGTTCCATAAGCGGACTCTGTGCAGAAACAAGAAGCACACCATGGGCTTTCAGGCCGACAACATAAAATCCTGTTTTTTTTAATGGACTACGCAGTTCTTCAGGTATTAAGATCCTGTGGTCAATCGTTCCCGTAAAATATGAACCTGTAAAATCGGTCTCGTGCGAGTCGTGGTTGTTTGAGGCAAGGGCGCGGTTCCCACCGAAACACACCAACCTTGCCGGCAGTCCCTGCAGGAGAGCCGTAACCACAAGTATTGTCTTGATGAACGATCGTCTTTCCATCTTGCATTTCCATTTCGCCGGGCGCGAGGTTACAAATAATCGGAAACGGATGTGCTGTCCTCTTGCACCACCCGTTGGCCCTTCATCAGAAGACGCTTAACCCGTTCCTTAATCATGGCAATGGCCCATGAGCCGCATTCCTTGGAGCGGCTGACACGTATCAATTCCCCCGCCCTGATCCTTCCAGTCACTTTTCCCACAACGGCATTTGTCCCTATCAATTCCAAGGGCAGATTATAGCCGTCTCCCCGGAAGAGCATCTTGCCGCCTCCTGTTCGTTTTACTAGGCGGTGAACAATATATTCGGGTGCATCTTTCTTAAATACGACAATGTTTCCTGTTTTCAGCCGCTCGGCCGACAGGGGAGCGACGATGACCATGTCATTGTGTTTGAGCAGAGGATACATGGAGTTTCCTTCAATTTTGAACAATTGCATCAAGTACGTCCCTCAATAACCGATGATCGTCAAACATCGTTTCGTTCCAATATACTTCAAATGCCGGATAATTGCATAGTAATTCTAAAAATCTCTTTTGTTTTTCCTGCTCTCTTTTGTTGTATGACCAGAGGAATTGGGGTACTAATTGGCGCAGCAGGTCGCTGCGTTGCTCAATTTTTCTGATGCAAAACGCGCCTTTGCTGAATCGCGGCAGCAGGAGGTATTTGAGCAGGGTGGGCTTGAAAATACTAGAATCCGGTAAAATCACCTTATGTTTCAGATAGAGTGCCGAGTAAAAGGGGAGAACTTCCACACCGGATGCGGTATCCTTCATCAGGGTAATATCATCGCTCAAGAGAAAGAGGTCGTTTTTTGCGGCCATGTAGCTGAAGGTCGATTTCCCGCAGTTGGAAGGTCCTACCGTCAGATGCCCGCCATGGTAATGAAACCCCCCTGAATGGATTGCCCATATCTCCCTTTCAGCAAGAAAAGGAAAAAGATGACGGGCTATTTCCTGTCTCGCCACATTTTTCCCAAACTCGAAAGAAACGTCCGCCTCGTCGTGATCGTCGTTCAAAAAGAGCGCGAATAGATCGGCTGCCTTGGTTTCGTCACTCCAGGACGCAAAGTGTAATTGAACCTTCAATCCGTAAATGTTGAGGTTAAGCATCGTGTCCATGGTGAGTCGGGAAAATCATTTTTTAACCAGTCCAGTTTGTTAAACTGGTAAAAACACCAGTTGCACAGTGAGAGGGGTGCATTCTTAATCATGTCCTTACGGTCAAACCGCCACTTGAGAATTTCCGGCAGGAGGTTGAGATGCCGCACTATCAGGTCTTCCAGACACTCGTTTGCTATGTTCCCGATACATTCCGGGCCTTTGTAGGTTTCTTCTGAAGTTCCCACATTGCTGAGATTGTTGCAGATAAGATAGTTTCCCACTTCATCGACGCCGCATTTGAAAAAGGCGTTGCAAGAGAAGAGATCATTCGATGTATTGAAAGCCTCCAGTTTTAATCTGGGATATATCCGGCGCCAGGAGCTGAGTTCCGTGAACAGGCGATACAACTCATGGGGGTCGGGACTGAGTTGTTCTGTCAACAATCGCCTCGTCGGCTGAAGAAAAAGGAATGACTGTGAAAAGGCGCCCAGACCGGAGGTAAAAAGAAGAATGTCTCTCAGCTCGTGTTTGTTGATGTTTGTCACCGCAGTCTTGATATAAAAAGGTATTCCGAGCAGTCGGCACAATCCGATCGCCTCGATGATTCTCCTGAAACTGCCTTCCTTTCTGTTGTTGTCGTGCACCTCCTCCCGTGCGCTGTCAAGGCTGAACCCGATCAAACAGACTCGTTTCCTGATCATCGGATCTTTAAGCAACGGAAGCAGGCGCTCCTTAAACAAGAATCCGTTGGTAAGCATTTCAAACCCGATATTGTGTTCTGCAAGGCTGAACAGGATATCTTCTATCTGGGGGTGCAGCGACACCTCTCCAGACCCTGTGATGCCGGCATATCTGAAACCGAGACGTCCTATCTGATCCATGAGATGGGAGAAGAGATGCCTGTCCATAAAGAGGGGTGGCGCCGATTTTTCTACAAGGCAGTGCCGGCATGAGAAGTTGCAGAAATTAACGATATCGATCGTCGGGGCTTTCATTTCATCCAATCCTGCTTGCCGAAGAGGCGAAAACAGGCCGAGCAGTTTCTTTCTTCAAGTCCGGCCGGGCCCGAGTTCATCACTTTGCTCATAAACCAGGCAAACTTCCTGTAGTGCCTCAGTATTCCTTCCTCAATCCCAATGTCACTGATGTTGCCGAGATATTCTTCTCCGAACGTATCAGGCCTATCACCTGCGGTTGGGTGAGAGAGATTGCAGCAAAATATTAGGTTTCCTTCGTGGTCTACCGAAAGCCCCTGGGCGGGATTACAGAAGGGGACGCGAAAATCAGGATCGGCGTACCCTTCCATATTAATGATCATTGCGAAGGAAGGGGCAATCCTTCCGGTAATGCGTCTGGTAACCGCTTCATACTCTTCGGCGCTCGGCATAAGGCACTGTTGGATGATCCGCGGCGTAGGCGTGAGAAGCACATATCCGAGACTTTCAACGCCAAGGGAGGCGCATAACACGGCGACATCGACGATTTCGTGCATATTTTCTCTATGAACGATACTCTTGACGGATACGGAAATCCCTTTTAGTGTGCATGCCTTGATAGAGCTGATGACTCGTTCGAAACTTCCCTTGCGCCTCAACATATCATGAGTCGCCGCCGTCGCGCCGTCGAGACTGAAACTGACGCCCGTCAGGTAGTTTTGAACGTTCCTGTCAAAGAGAGGAAGGATCGACTCCTCAAAGAGAAATCCGTTGCTGACCAGGCTGAAATGCACGCCGTAGTCGCAAAAGCTCTTAACGATGGGACCGAGTTCTGGATGAAGAGCAGGTTCTCCGCCGGTAAGGCACGCTTCCCCGATGCCGACGGAGGTAATCTGTTCAAGAATATCTCTCAGCAATGTCGCATCCATATGGGCCCGTGGTGAAATTTTATCCCTGATGCAGTGGATGCAATCGAAATTGCAGTAGTTTGTTATGTCTATGGCTATGGTTTGTAACATTGACAGCTATGGCTCAATAGGCGGGTGTCATTGCCTGGGTATCATCTTTGCCGGGAAAGGACTCTCTGCAGGGCGACACCGGTTCTCGTGATGACGGTCTGCTGTGCAACACTGGTTTTCGTCACCCTCTCCTGTAATGCCTGACTGGTCGATGATACCGATTCTGCGACATTCTGCAGGGAAACGCTCGTTTCAGTCGTCGGCTGCGTCAACACCTGGGCCGTTGCGGTGACCCATGCCCTTACGGTAAGAATCTGGGATTCCTCCCTGATTTCCGGTTTTACGTATCTCTTTTTTCCCATGCTGCAGCCTTGCTTTGTAACTGCTTCAAAAAAGCAGTTATGTCGCTCTCAGCGTCTCCTTCGTCGACATCATAGTCCCGTGTCAGCACATCCCTGATCTCGCGGCTGCCTTTGCCGTCTTTTACCATCTTGTAAATAAGCAGCGCGGTTTCATTCAGGAAATAACAGGTCCCGCGGTCGACATCGATAATCATGCCTTCACCGTCGACTTCTGCCATGATGGGATCATCTTTCATAGAAATTCCAGTTCTTCTCCGGTGATCATACACCACAGGTAAAAAGAATTTAAAACTAAACTAGCCCCACAACACCCATATGTCAACATCAATATATTCATTATCCCCGCCCTGCATTTTTTACCGATCATAGGGCAGATTTTCCATGTCAATCGCTTCTGTGATATAGAGGATAGGATGTTCTCCAAGATTGATTTTACTATCCCCTGCCATTTTGCGGCCATTGCTGTCAAACAACAATATAACAACCGGCTTCAATGGGTGCGACTTGTTGACGGCGCAAACCCGGCCGATTACTCCATTGTTCAGTTTTACATAACTTCCAAGCGGGTACAGTCCTGTCTCTTCGAGGTGCGCCTTTATTATGTACGGGGGAAAGAGTTGTCCCTTTGAATTAAGGATCCGTTTGATTGAATCATGCTGAAGGTAGGCTTTTCTATAGGGTCTTTTATGAATCATGGCCTCGTATATATCCACCACTCCGATTATTTTGGAATATTCACTGATTTCATTCCCCTTTAATCCTGAAGGATAGCCTTGACCCATTTCCCGTTCATGATGCTCGAGCGCAGCCCGTGAGAGAAAGGGATACTGTTCTTGATAGGCGGACAAGATAATGCTGCCTATTTCGGCATGTGTCTGTATCGTTTTTAATTCCAGATCGCTTAGTTCACCTTCCTTATATTTTATTGAATCAGGTATTTTAAGGAGCCCTACATCATAATGCAGTGCTGCCAAACCGAGTTCATGGAGTTTTTCAGGAGCGTATTTCAAGCCTCGACCTATCTTGAGAGCATAGGCAAGCGCATTGGCCTGATGAGAGAGAAAAAAGTCTTCATTGGGATTAGATTGTAGTGTCGATATATAATACTGCTCGATGTGCTCATGGTTTCCTGTCAAGAATGTGACAAATTCTATCGCGGGCCTAATATCAAGCACTTTATCATCGAGTGCGTAAGATCTGAATTCGGCAAGATATTGTAGTATCTCAGAATATAATTTGAGCATGGAATCCGAAATTCCTCAACATGCATATCCTTTTTTAGGGCAACCGCTGCACAATAGTTTCACTCCGAAAGGATTACAATGCAAATTATTTTTTTGACCGCAGTGGGCGAGCGGGTCATTACAGGTCTGTGTGTGAGCGGATTTCAGGTCTCATAGCAAAGAACGACCACAGAGCAACTAAACCGCTGCGTACAATATCGAATGCAAAGTTAGGTCGCGATACTACACATTTACACAAGGATTGACAAGAATAATTTGTATTTCTTCTGGACGGAATATGGTATTTGCCAGGATGTGCTGCTTTTATAATATGCCTAATGTAATTGAGGGAAGGATTATATCCCTTGTTGATGCAGTTACAATGGGTTATAATCACTCAATATTTGAATAGCCTTGCATTGACAGAATGGAAAAAATGCTGTAAGAGCTTGAAATTGCGAGCAAGATTAAAAAGCGTGTAATAACTCACAATTTCTTGGGCAGAGTACAGAAAAAAGAACATACTTTCGCCCAGAGACGGAGCGGCGCTGAGGACAGCAAAAAATGAAAAAATGTTTTTCTCTGCATCTCGTCGTCTCTGTGGGAGAAAATGAATCAGTTGCATGGAAATGAAACAGAGCCGAATGATCACAGAAAATAAAGTCAAATTATACCTGCGCGTGCGCAGTGTCATGATTGGTATGTGCATGGGAATATTCATCTTATCGGTATACGCCTGCAGTTTTGAAGCACGGGGCATACCTGCACGGGAATATGTCAGTAATGTACAAAATCAGGACAGGCAATCCAATGAGAAGAGGGCAGTCGAAAAACAACAGATTGCCGAGATGAGTTCGGCTACTGAAAACAGTGTATTTACCGAAAAGAGAGGAATTCCGGAATATAAAATCGGCGCCGACGATGTACTTCTCATTCGAAGCATGGAAGGGAACCAGGTTCAGGAATACGAAACGGTGGTGCGGCCGGATGGCAAAATCTCCTACTCTTTTATCGATGATGTCATGGTTGACGGTCGTACCGCAGGAGAGGTCGATGATCTCCTGACGAATGCGTTAAAAAAATACATAAAAACACCTAGAATCGAAGTGATGATAAAAGATTATAAAAGCAAAAGTGCGCTTCTTCTGGGCCAGATAAACAGCGCGGATTACAGGGCGTCGGGACCGGGCACGTATTATTTGAAAGGTAAGACCACCTTAATAGATTTGATTACAATGGCCGGTGGCGCTATATCGGGCCAGGAATACGCGAACGCTGATTTACGTCATGTGGAGGTCGTAAGAAAAGGCAGGAAATACACCGTGAACCTGCTCGACGTGATGGTGAAAGGGGACACAAGTCAAAATATTGTTGTCGATAGCGGAGACATCGTCACCGTTCCCGAATTGCCGGTCTACGGAGAGCGCGTCTACGTGTTCGGCGAAGTTGCATCGCAGGGAATCTACCGGCTCAAGGACGCCCATGATCTTCTTGCCGCAGTGTCGTTGGCGGGCGGTACAACCAGGATAGCCGTAGATACCGACATAAAGGTCATTCGGGGATATGTGGCAAATGACAGGAAACCCCTGGTTATTTCCGCAAACCTTGACGAGGTGCTCAAACAGGGCGATATTTCACAAAACATTGCGCTTCTGAATGGCGATGTGGTGTACGTGCCCAGGACCGTCATAGGCGACATCAATGAGTTCATCACCAATACGGTGCCGCTTCTTGATTACTTTCTGTATCCGGGCAGTTATAGAGATTCTTACTTCAACAGCGATCATCTTCGCTTTAAAAGGGTGGATTGACAGGGAAAAGGATTCCGTTGAATGGCGCAATACGATCTGAATCTTCGTGATTACTGGAGGGTTGTCAGGAAGAGGAAATACATTATTATCGCCGCCGTGGTATGCACCGCCTTCTTCAGCGTCCTCTTTTCAATGCTGTGGCAGCCTGTGCCGCTCTACCAGGCCACTGCAAGCATCAAGATCGAAAAAACCAGCTCCGTTACAGGCCTTTATGTTCAGGCGGTTTCATGGTCTCCAACGGATTACATGGGAACCCAGGCAACAATCATTAAAAGCTATCATATCGTTGAATTGGCGGCAAAAGAGCTGGGACTCATTCCTGCAGACGTTTCATCGGAAGAGATACATAGGAATTTGAAATATCAAAAGATAGTACTCAATATACGTGACAGTATCGAAACCGAACAGGAGGGATACAGCAACATTCTGAACATCTCGGTGACGTCGGCTGATCCCGCCTTTGCGCGCGATCTTGCCAATACAATCGCACGTGTCCATAAAGAACATCATTTTATTGACTTGAACAAACGGACTTCCGATGCAAAGGCCTTTATTGAAGGTCAACTGCAGGTAGTGAAAGAAAAGCTGAGAATTGCGGAAGATACCGTGAGAAAATTCAGGGAGGAACACCAGCTTTTGGCGGTTGCTTCCCAGACTTCGCAGTTTCTGAATCAATATGCGTCGTTGCAGGATACCTATAAAAAGACAACAGAGGCATTACAGACAATAGAAAACACCGCCACAATACTCAATAAATCGGGAAAAACCGCTCTTGCGGCCAAGACGAGCTACTTTATCCCCGATGCATCACCTCTCTATAAAGGGCTTAACGATCAGCTGATAAAATTAATGATGGAGCGAGATACGCTTCTTATTACCTATACCGAGGAGTATCCCCGGGTAATAGAAATAAACAAGGCAATACAAGAAATTACCGCCCGCATGGAGTCGGAACTGCAGCATCAGCATAAAATCCTCGAGGCCCATATCGCAGCGCTGCAAAAGAGGATCGATGAAATAGATTCGAAAATAAAGACACTTCCTGAAAGAAGCCTTGCGCTGGGTCGACTGGAAGAGGATGTGCGGATAAATAAAGAATTATACATGCTTCTTGAGACCAAGTACCAGGAAATTCTCATTAAAGAAGCCGAGAAGATAGAGGAAATACAAATTGTGAAACCTGCCCTTGCACCGGGGCGCCCGATAAATCCTCCTAAAACGGCGGCAATAGGGTTTGCCGGCATTCTTATTGGACTTATCGTGGGTACCCTGCTTGCCTTCGTGATTGAAACCTTCGATACCTCCATTGGCGATATCGCCGAAATAGAAGAATATACCGGCACCCAGGTGATCGGACTTATCCCGCACGTGGATGTCAACGAAATTAAGGCATCCATAGCAAGAGACGGTTCAGAGGAAATTGACACTGAAACCGCTCAAAGATATTCGCGGCTTATTTCCCATTACGCGCCGAAATCGCTGCTTGCGGAAAATTACAGAACACTCCGCACAAATCTCAGTTTCTCCGGGCTCGGTAAAAATATCAGGACACTAACCCTTACAAGCTCTTCGCCGCAAGAGGGCAAGACATTCATTGTGGCCAATCTTGCTGTTGCACTCGCACAAACAGGGAAAAACGTGCTCCTTATCGACGCGGATATGAGAAAACCGATGATCGCCAAAATGTTCGGGATAAATCAAGTGCCTGGATTATCCGATGTCATCCTGGGGAATTACTTTTGGAAAGATACGGTCAACACCGTTTCGGATCTCATGGTTGGAAAAATGACTGTTGATGAAATTATGACAACACCGGGATTGGATCATTTAAATATAATCACATGCGGCACCATGCCCCCCAATCCTGCCGAACTTATGAGCACAGGGACCTTCCGGGCGATTCTTGATGAAGCACAGAAAGAGTACGACGTTATCATTCTTGATTCCCCGCCCGTTCTTTCCGCCGCGGATGCCGCAATCCTGGGATCGATTTCAGACGCCATCGCTATGGTATATCGAGTGGGAAAAGTAGGAAGGGGCACCCTCAAACAGGCCGTTGCGCAACTCAACAGGGCAACGGCACACATCGTCGGCGTTGTGCTTAATGGCCTCAATCCAGAAATAAGCCCTGACTTCACCGATTATGATTATTACAAATACTATAAATATTATGGCGAGGACGAAAACACACCCAAACGAAAAATTTCAAAAATAGCCTTGCCTGCAGTAAAAGTGTGGATTCTTTTCCTCATCCTGCTGTTGTTCGGCGCTCACGCGCTGTACAGATTTGATCTGATACACCTTCCGGAAATGGTGATTCCGCTGTGGAAAGACAGCGCCATCGGCAATTCGACTGCATCTTCTGACGTTGACGCGAAGCCGATCGTGAGAAAAAAAATAGACCTTCCTGCAGCTGCTGTGAAGAAAGGTGATCCAGATCCGGTCATTGCGGAAGAACACAGAGGGGGAGAACAAAAAAGTAATATAGAGACGGAGCGCAATACCGAATCAACGCGTGAAGATCATAAAAAATACGGATACTACACCATCCGTATCGGCTCGTTTCGGGAGGCCGGTAATGCGAAACGCCTGGCCAGATCATTGAAGACCACGGGTATTGACGCCTGGGTAAGTGTCTATAACAGTAAAAGCAGCGGCCTTTGGCATGCCGTATTTATCGGCACATATGGTGACAAGGACAAGGCGTTGTCTTTCTTGCACGACGGTAAATTGGACCGGCAATATCCCGGAAGCCATGTGTTACAAATTACTGAAAGTGCCTTTATCGACAAAAATAACGTGCCATGAGGGGAAATACCAGCACCATCAGGACAGCCGTTCCCATACTCTCAATTATACTGTTAGCCGCCTTTTGCGGATTCATCATCGCAAAGGCATCGATTACGGCCTCGCTTCTACTTACTGCCGTAATAGGGGTCGCTGTGGTCAGCTTCCTTAACGTGGAAGTTGCACTCTACATTCTCATCGTTTCGATGCTTCTCAGCCCGGAATTCATGATCGGCAGCCTGGCGGGAGGCAGTGCGACAGCAAGCCGCGGAATTACCATACGTTTTGACGACGTACTTTTGGTTGTCATCGGCTTCGGCTGGTTTTTCAAAACCGCCATCAACAAAGAGCTGGGCCTGTTTCTGAAAACGCCCCTGAATGTCCCGATCGCTGCGTATATCTCTATCTGCCTCATTTCAACTATGCTTGGCTTCATGATGGGGCGGGTCAAAATTGCCACGGGTTTTTTCTTTGTTCTTAAATATTTTGAATATTACATCGTCTACTTTATGGTGGTGAACCACCTGAAAGAGCGAAAGCAGATCGAACGATTCGTCGCTGTTATGCTGATCGTATGCGGCATCGTGTGTCTCGTTGCGATTACGCAAATCCCCGCGGGCGGGAGGGTCACCGCGCCGTTTGAAGGGGGAACGGGCGAGCCGAACACCCTGGGTGGATATCTCGTATTCATGTTGTCTATCGTTTTGGGATTGCTGGCTACATCGGAATCAACAGGCTACAAAAAAAGCCTTGCAGTGCTTGCTGTGCTAATTGTGATTTCTCTGTTGGCTACCCTTTCAAGAAGCTCGTGGATTGCGGTCATTCCGATGCTGATCGCACTTATACTATTTTCAAAGAAAAAACTGGCATTAGTTGCGATACTGATTGCAGTAATTTTACTCGCTCCATTTTCTTTGCCTAAGGCGGTAAAAGAGAGGGTGCTTTTTACTGTCACGCAGCGATATCATAAGGAACAGATTGAAATTGCCGGAATACGAATCGATACCTCAACATCGGACAGACTGAGATCATGGAAGAATGTACTCACAAATGATTTTATCAGGCACCCCCTTTTTGGCTATGGTATTACGGGATATAGATTCCTTGATGCGCAGTTTCCAAGAGTTATTGTGGAGACTGGAATGATCGGTTTGTCTGTTTTCGTATGGCTGCTCATTACCATTTTTAAAAGCGGCTTACACGTATACCGGAACACGACGGAACCCCTCTTTAATGGACTTGCTCTGGGATTTTTGGCTGGATTTGTAGCCTTGCTTGCTCATGCCGTAGGCTCCAATACATTCATTATCGTCAGAATCATGGAACCGTTCTGGTTTTTGACTGCTGTTGTTATAATGATTCCTTCGATAGCGACAGATGAACGGAAGGTGCATCATATGAAGGCCTGTGATACAAATAATAAGATAAACAATTAGTTGTCAATGGCAGTCTTCGCATCTTTGTACTTTTTGACAACATCAAGATTATCGCCTGTTACCTCTTTTAACACTTTTTTTTCGAATCCTTTGATTTGTTCAGCCGCTATTCGATCTGTGTATTTTTGAATGGTTCTGTCAAGGAATGACGGCATCTTGCCGGTAAGAAACGCAAACGCAATACCAACTACAAGGCATATGACGAAAACAAAAAGAAATTGCTTCCATTCGTTTTTTAAAGGATGTTTCGATCTCTTTATTTTTTTGTGTCTACGCTTTTGTTTCATGATCGAACAATGCTTATTTGTTACGATTACTTGAAGAGAAGACTCGATAAGAATTATCCACCGAAAAGATCTATGTAAATTCACATAACATTTCAAATAATTGTGCAACAAGACTAAAACTACAGCAATTTCAAAAAAACTCAATTCTCAAAAAGTGTAGCATAAGCATTAGCATAGTATAAAAGGTATTCCAAGAATAACTTTTTTACTTAAAAAATGAAAGATAAACGTCACATACTTGACTGACGGTATTCTTTATGCCGTATTTTTCTTTGACTGATTCATATCCGCGCTGTGCCATTTCTGAGGATTGCACGGGTTGCGACAGGAGAAATTCAATCTGGGAGGATAATTCTCCCGGATTTGCTGGAGAAACAAGTATACCGTTGTAATAAGGCCTGATAAATTCCAGCGGACCCCCGGACGCCGTGGCGATGATGGGCACACGGGAAGCCATTGCCTCCAGAAGCACCAATCCGAAAGGTTCTCGAATCGAGGGAAGGACGAATATATCCATGAGAGAATAAATATTGGCTATATCCGCGCGGACGCCGGGGAAAATGCAGGTTTCGGCGAGCCCCGATGTTTTCGCATATTTTTTTAATTCCTCCAGAAGCGGCCCCGTACCGATGAAGAGACATCGTAAACGCGGCCATCGAGCGCCGAGACGTCGTAACGCATCAATCAGATGAACCTGTCCCTTCTCAGTCACCATTCGTCCGACTGTTCCAATGACGGGGCGATTGTCGCCTATACCCAGTTCATCGAAAAGAACTGTGTCGAGAGCGCGAGGGTAAAACGCATCAAGATCCACTCCATTGTGAATGACAACCAGTTTTTCATCGCTGATGCCCATTCTTCGAAGATCATCCCTCATTGCCGCGGATATGCAGATATATTTTGAAGCCATGAGAGATGTGATTCTTTCGACAATCAGATAAATGCGCCTCACCAAAGGAGGTGTATCCAGATAATCGTAAAGAGAAACGTGTGCCGTGGCTAGATTCACAACCCCCATAAACAAACAGGCCAACCGGCCGTAGAGATTACAACGGTAGCTATGGGTATGCACGATTTCTATTTTATTCTCACGAATGTATTTTCTGATTCTCCGGATTGAATCGACTGAAAATTTGGGTTCCATATCGATCAACGTATATCGGCAGTTATGCTCCTTCAGCATCCCGACAAATGGACCGTCAGTTGATAAAATAATGTGATGATCAAATAGAGGATCGGAATGCCTTATCAGGTCGAACAGATAGCGCTCTCCGCCGGCGACGCCGGAGGAATCAATCAGGTGTAACACACGTATTTCAGAAGATTTTTTCATAAACGTCGATATCCCGGGAATAAATCACGTTCAACGCTCTTTGGCCTTCAGTAATCTAATGGCCTCTTTTTTTATTCGACCGGCCAGGTTCTTTCGGTCGTAATGGGTTTCGACCAGCTTTCTTCCTTCCATTCCTGCCGCCTCCGATACCCTGCCATTCAGCAGGAAAAAGGTGACAGCTTCAACGAAAGTCTCTATGTTTTCAGGTTCCACGAGCCTAACGGCACCGGAACCGTCGAAGATGTCCGTCGTGCCCGGAACTCTCGACGCAACAACCGGCCTGCCGCAGGCCAGGTAATCGAAAATCTTGACGGGAGACCGCAATCCTGCCTGAAGTAGGAATGGTGCCGTGCAAACATCCATGGCATTTATCCATAAGGGGGTTTGTTCGTAGTCGACTTCACCGGTAAACAAAAAATTGTTCTGAAGAGACAGGTCACAAACTCTTTTCCGCCACTGCTCCTTCATGGGACCCTCCCCGATCACGACAAAAACAGCGGAAGGGATGGATTGAATAACGGATGGTGCGGCATCGATCAGAACATCAACTCCCTGGTGATCCAGGAGCGTTCCCATAAATCCTATGTATCTTGCTTCGGGATCGAGCCCAGTTACGCGACGGCACTCCATTTTATTCAATGGGCGATAGAGTTCCGTGTTAGTGCCGCTAGGCAGAATGTGAAGTTTCCCCGGATTGATTTCAGGCAAATGCCGGATCAACTTGTTTTTAATCTCTTTTGTGATGATAAAGGCGGCATCGCACAGCGAAAGGACTATTTCGTCGGTCTTCACGGCAATCCGCCAAGAAAAGCGGGAAACGAAACCGGTTGTTTTTTCCCTGTTATCGGGATAGGGATCGTCATTGACCTCGTAAATCAATACTGCTTTCTTGAGCCTGGCGAACAGAGCCGGAACGATCGAAATGCCCCTGCGGATATAAACGACATCGGGTTTACATCTCCTGCAATAACGGACAAGAAACATTATTAAAAAGAGATTGAAGGATAAGGAACGCAAAAGCGGAAAATTGAGTACCGGCACCTGGACCAATTGAAAAGAGTCATTGTCGGCCGGAAAACCGTATTTGGGAAGAAATAAGACAACATCTTGACGAAGCCTCGCCATATTGAGTGCGAGGTCCCACGCTTTAACCGTTGCACCGACAAACTTCTTCCATCTCGTGTCATGCCAGTAGGCAAAAATGAAAATTCTGTTTCCTTTCATAGGTTGTTCCCGTGTCAGTACCTGCAAGCATCGATTCGGCTTTTCTTTGCATAATACGGTGCTTCCCGGAACAGTAAAGGTCTATCTCCTTCGATATTCTGCAATCTCCTGATAAAGCGATTCCATCTTTCTCATTTGATCGTCATGCGAAGCGTTCTCTCTTATCAGGCGAGTGTTTTCAGAAGAAAAGCGAGCACGATTTATTTCGTCCGAGAGCAAGTCTTTTATGGCGCCCGCCAGTTTTTCTGTGTCACGTACAGGCACGACCCTGCCGTTGATTTCATCGGTAACCCATTCACGGGGTCCGGGAAGATCACTTATAACGGGAACCGCGCCGCATATCATTGATTCTTTGAGAGAAACAGGCCCTGCATCCCATGAAGGCACGGACACATAAATATCGGCCATGGCATACAACTCCGGCAGTTTACTATGCTCAAACTGCGGTAAAAAACGGACGGAATCCGCCATGCCTAATGTACGGACCAGCGATTTGAGTTGCGGTTCCAAGTCGCCCCCCGAGTTCTGGAGAACCAGGACGGCCCTTGGAAAGTTCCCCAGCACATGAAACATGGCTGTAACAACGATATCGTTGTTGTACAGTGAGCTCTGATTCCGATTGCTCAGTATCACCGCTTGATCCGGTTCTATTCCCAATTTTTCCCTCAAAGCGGCGGTATCGACATCCGGCTTGAAACGATCAACGTCGACGCCCCAAAAAATGACATGAGTGCGATCGGCATGCGCTCCCAATCTGATCATCTCGCGTTTTAAATGATGAGAGGTGCCCGTCAGAAGATCCGCTTTTTTGAGTGTGTACTTTGTTAAGAACTTGCCTATCCTAATGCGTGACGATCCCGGGAGACTCAGAATATCCGTGCCCCAAGCGGTAATAACCAGCGGGCAGCGGCCAGATAAGGCGGCAAGCCACCCGTATTGGTGTACAAAATGACCGTGGACGATATCGGGATTCTCGCGCCGGATTATACGGCGGGTCTGAAGCAGTACCGGCATGAAGGAGGGAGACCCGTAATAAAACGCATCGAAGTTGGCAAGGTGCCTTATGCCCGGGATGGGTTCCCTCTTCTTTCCCAGCGTGATAATCGATATGTCATGTCCGGCATCACGAAAATATCCCACCCATCGCTTCGTGTGGATGCTTGTGGAATCGGCGATATACAGTATTCTCAGTTTTTCCCGGTTCATGTTATACCTGACACTGTTCGGCAATCGTTTCCATTATATCGGCGGATCGGTTTATCATTTGCTCCAAACTGTAATCCCGGAGAATGAATTTCCTTGCGGTGGCGGCTAACCGCGCGGCCAGTTCCCTGTCTTTCATAAGGATTTCAATTTTTTCAACCAGATCACCGATGTCTCCGGGTTCCACGAACAACCCGTTTTCACGGTCATTGATCAACGTCATGTTGCCACCCCGGCGGGAGGCGATGACCGGTTTTTCGCATGCCATGGCTTCCAGCAAGACAAACGGCAGACCCTCAATGGTGAGTGTCGGCATGACGAAAACATCTGCTGCATTATAAAGACCGGTGGTCCGATCATTTTCAACAAATCCGGTGAAGATAACGTGGTCTTCAATCCCTTTTTCACGAACGGATCGTTTCAGTTGATCGAGCAACGGCCCGTCACCGGCTATCATCAGCCTCACGCGCGCACCGTTTCGCAAAAGTATGCGCAGGGATTCGACCGCCAGTTCATATCCCTTGGCCGCGGTAATCCGCCCCAGACTGAGCACCAAGCATTCGTTTTCCCCTACGCCATAAGTGCCACGGATCCTTTGACGCAATTCTTCGTCAGGTTTGAATCGACCGGTATCGACCCCATTGTTCACCACGGTGAATTTGGACGACAACCCTTTTCCGAACCACCGGACAATGTCGTGGACCACCACCGAACTCGCAGCAATCATTGCATCCGAGCAGTGCAACAGCGGCCGCTGAGTTACGGCATAGGAATACAACAATCCCGCCAGCGCCTTTGCCAGTTCTGGTGGCTTTTTCACCAGGCTTTTCATATTCTCACGAACCGACCAGAACTCCTGCACCACACTTCCGTGAAGTGTGAGAACGAGCGGCGGAGAATCCATTCTTCGGCGAAGAGGAATCACACCAGAAGCGTCAAAGCTCTGACTCCAGACCAGATCGAAAGGGGTTTGCCGGTGTATGGTCCGGAATGCGCGGACACTTTCCTGCGGCCAGCCACGGCGGCGTGACCCGAATACGGTGTCTTGCAGATAAAAAATCTCTACGCCATCAATTATTTCGCGGGTTTTGCCGATCGGGTGACGGGTCGATAACAAAACGACACGATGGTCGCGAGCGGCCAACCCCTGCGCCAGCAGCTTTCCATGGACATCCATGCCGCCATGCATGCCCTGCCAGTAGTTGACTCGGGAAAAACAACATATATTCATTTGTCTGCAACCATGTCCATCTACGACATAAAAATGATAACTGAATATCTTGAAATTCCGGAACGAAACCGGCCTATACGCCCGCCAATCTCTTTAAGCTTGTCCCCCACAGGACCAGTCTCCAGCAGTGAAGAATCCTCTGCTTTAACGGAGATGACGGCTTCCAGACAAACGCGATCAGAATAAGGGCCATCCTGACAAGTTGGGCAACCACGACTAGCGGTTTATAGCATACGCCTTGCAACCGTCCCTTATTCTTCATAAAAAACAGGCGCGTGCTTTCAGCCCTCACCAGCCATAAATCTTCATTCACCTGTTTGCTACTTTCGCCGCCATAATGAATAATCTGTGCATCTGCCAAATAGTATATGATCCCTCTTTGTCCGATCCTGTAACAGAGATCCACGTCGTCGGCATACAAAAAGTAATTTTCATCCAGCAGTCCTATCTCATTGAGATCACCGTACCGGCACAGAATGCAGGCACCGCTCAACAGGTCTACCTGTCTGGAATCTCTGTGATCCCAATAATCCATGTTGATATAGGAAAACAATCTGCTTCTCTTAAAGTGGAGATTCAACTCGCTCTGCAGACAGAATTCGTTCCATAGCGTGAGCATTTTCCTGGCACACTCGTATTGAATCGTCCCTCCGTCACTATTCAGGAGCATTGGACCGACAGCCACAACATTTTGGTTTTGCTCGATAAATGAGTATAATGTCTCTATAGCGCCGTCCAAGATAACGGTGTCCGGATTCAATAACAGGATGTATCTGCCTTGACTGATTCTCATCGCCTGATTGTTTGCTCCGCTGAATCCCACATTTTCCTTATTCTCGAGCAGTTTAACGCGGGGAAATTCTTTCCGGATCATATCGGCCGAACCGTCTGATGAGGCATTATCCACGACAAAAACCTCCAGAGACAATCGTTCTGTCTCCCTGTAAAGAGAGATCAGACAGTTTCTGAGCAGATTCTTCACATTCCAGCTGACAATGACAACGGAAACATCGACCATGTTTTTCTCAATATCTTAAAGGCTATCCAGCAGGCCGGCCAGTTTTTTGGTTAATACCTTTCTCTCAAATTGTCCGACTACCGATGTATTACTGCCCACACGTAATTCCCCAAGCTTCCATTCATTATATAACTTTAAAATTATTCTCGTGGCTGAAGCCACATTCCTTGTCGTAACGACAACACCTGAATTCATCTTCCGTATCAATCTCGCTTCCGGACCTTCATCACAGAATGCAAGTATCACTTTCCCCGCCCTGAGATATTCAAACAACTTGCCGGAGACTATATGATCCGCCCCCCGGTCTGCCGTTATAAAATCCAACAGTATGTCGGAATTAACCATCGTGCTCATACTTTTCTTTCTTTCCGCCTGATCATTCAGATGTACTACTCCTTCCAGGCCCAATCGAAGCACCTCCTCCTTTGCCCTGTGAGACGACGCTCCATAGAAATTCACGATCAGATCATTTTTAATGCGGGGATCTTCATGCATTGCCACCATCAGAGATTCCAGGAAAAACGTTGGCATACGCTTGTATCCTATCGACCCCATATAGCTCATTAAGAATTTGTCTCTCTGCTTTTCGGAGATATCGCTGAATTCCTCCTCATCATACCCATTGGTGATAACCATAATCTTGTGCGTCGGAATACCGCCGAAAAGGAGTTGAAGCTTTTCTTTGTGCTCCTCGGTTGTAACAATAATCTTGTCGCTGGTTCGCAGGCATAGTTCTTCGAGAAGATACTCTATTTTACACTTTGCCTTATTCTTTGGCCTCATAAATACATTCTCAATCCATCCGTCCCGGAAATCCAACACCCAGGCCTTCCCGGTAATCTTTTTTATAAGATATCCGGCTAACTGAATGGAATGGCAAGGAGATGAACTGATAAACACTCGTATCTTGTTCCGTCTTATCAGATTTACGGCGCTGATCACGACTTTAGGCAATCTTACCACATACCTGTCCGGGACAAGAAACGGCGAGATAAACCGGTTAAATACCGCCGTCAGGAAGCGCTTTGAAAAGGACCCAACATTTGAGGAAGAAGTAACGTTCCCACGCACGGGAACAACATGATGCACCTCGGTAACATCGGGGACTTCTTCCAGCAAATAAGGGGCATACACTCCGGAGGCGTTGGATTGCATGGTTACGATGACGGACTGCCAACCGTAATCAATAAGATATTTGCTGAATTTCAAAACTCTTGTGGTGCCGCCTCCGCCTTCAGGAGGATAGCTTGGACAGACAAAGAGTACTTTTTTCATAAACTCTCTATCCGAATAATTCTATTGGAGAGTTCCCGGTTCTGTCAATGTTAAGGTGCACTTCTCATTTCACTCTTATCGTATTTTTTTTAAGATCATCGTGTACCCGGTTCTGACGTATTTACCAACCCCGCGATTGCCGAGAAATTCAGTCAGTAACATCGATAAAGTATTCAAGATACCACCTCCCGGAAGCAGGAGGGCCTTGAGCGGAGCTTTCGTATATCGCCATTTGATTTCCCTGATTTCATAAACACAATCGATAGTATTTTTCGTCGTTTGAAATTTTTCTCTGCCGTAATAATGCATGATCGCTTCGGGATAGTAAGGTTTTACATGAGTAAAATCATCAAAAAAACCTCTCCACAATACAGGAGTACTGATTACCAACATACCGCCTATTTTCAGAACTCTGTCCATTTCCAATAACAACCGATAGGCATCATCAGGGTTAAAATGCTCGATAACGTGAGAACAATTGATTCCGTCAAATGAAGCATCCGAAAAAGGTAGTTCCAGGATGTTTCCTCGCACGATTCTATCGGATACTTTTCTGGCTTTCTTCAAACTCTCATAGCTCGCATCAATCCCCGTAATTCTATTTATGCCTCCCAGCTTTAGGAAACTCCCGCTACCACAACCGAGGTCTAATACACTCTCTCTTTTCGATAGTACGTCATAGCAATACTGGTAAAAATATTCCTTGCTCCAATGTTTCTCGAGTTCCCTGTTCTTCTCATAAAATCTTGCTATTATTCTTTCTAAGACTGTTTCTGCCATTTTGAACCGTTTTTCACCGTCCGCTTAGAAGCAATTAAAAAATATTGAAATAAAAGTCAGGGTAGCACGAAGTATGCCTTTATTAATCTTTGCATTCCGTAATTAAGGACTCTATCAAAAATATATGTTACAAAAAGATAGCTTATCGTTCCAATCCCGATGGATAAGGCTAATTGCCAGATGCCGGGTAATGGGGTGCATAATTTTATAAATAGCATTATCAATATCATAAATAAAACATTTATCAACGGCAGAATGATAACTTTTAAAAATGACCGCAATTCACACTTCGTCACCTTTAAGACCATAAACACAAATTCCACCGCAGATACGAAAGTGCTGAAAAATAAGGCAACTGATGTTCCCAATATCCCCCACTCGACGGAGAGTGGGTAAATCAAAACAACCAACACCCCTAATCTCACTGTCTGTAACCGGGGTTCAATTCTGGGTCTGTTAGCAGCCAGAAATACAGGCCCCGTAGTAGCCTGGATCGATCTTACTAATCCCGCCAAAACCAATATCTGGATTGCAGGCACCATCGCCATCCATTTTGCCCCGAGGAATATCAGGGTGAATTCCGGAGCCAGAATGAATATTCCCCCTGCCAGAGGTATCGAAATAAAGGCCGTGAGTTTCAGTACATCGAGATACGCAGCTTTCAATCTGGGGATATCACCCTGCATCTTTGAGTAGGCGGGAAATGTCACCTGGGAAATGATATGGCTTATTTCAGTGGCCGGCATATTGGATATGAGGTAGGCCATCTGGTAGAGGCCCAGTGCTGTTACCCCGAGCATTTTGCCGACAAAAATATCATCTCCCTGGGTGATGAGAAAGATCAGGATGCTCGATGCCATTACCCATTTGCCGAAACCAAAGAGCTCTTTAAATTCAACTTTGTTGAATCGGATGCGAGGTCGGTATGGGTGAAGGATATACGACATGACCAGCCGAACGAAATTTGCTGCGAGCCCACCCCAGACAAGTGCCCAGACATTTCGAATGATAAATGCCAGAGCGACGGCAACCGTCAGATCAACTAAAGTTGCCGAAAGCTCATAAAAGAATTGTTTGTTAAATTCCAGGTCCTTCTGAAAAAACATGATGCCGATGTTTGTAAATCCCGAAAGGAGCGTAGATACGGCAATAACTTTTATTACCAGCATGGCTTGGGGTGAATTAAAGAACGAGACCACCAGAGGAGCGGTAAGAAAAAGGATTAGGAAAAGCAGTATCCCTCTTATCGCTGATACCGTCCAGGCGGTATCCAGATATGATTCAACATTATCTTTTTTTTGTATTAAAGCGGCATTAAATCCCGTTTGAGAAAAGGTCTCCAACGTAGCGATGGCCAGCATCGCGATACCCAGGAGGCCGAAATCAGACGGTGCCAGCAGTCTCGCGAGAATGATGGTTCTTATCAGGCCAAGAACGCGGTTAATGCCCCGCAGTCCGAACACCCACATTCCGCCGCGGATAACTTTTTTTGACAGTGGTTCCTGTGGTGCGTGGCTGTGAGATTTCATAGATTCAACGTGTACATGTCAATGCCCACCAGGGGGAAATGAATGTATGGGACAGTATGCATCGAAGCATACATGAATTCAGGCGAAAGAGGAATAGTTTTATTTCCTTATCTTTTTACTGAAATGCCTGTCATGTGTGTGAGTGTTCGCTGACCGAAAAAAACGTTCGAACGCAAGGCGCGTTTTCTCGCAGAAATCCATCAGCTATTCAGGCGACATGGACAGGTGGCCTACCGTGCAGGCTTACAAGGTTGAATCCTTCCTGGAAGTGGTGACGCTTCCGGAGAGCCTTTCGCCTGATCTCGATGCAGCCGTGACGGAACGGCTGACCTTCTATTGGTGAATCGTCGGATCATCCTTTCGGCGGCGAGGTCATCCTCTGGAAGACCATAGACGACCTTGGAATCTGACAGAAGCGGGGATACTGGAATGAAAGGGTTTATGCTGAGATGCATGCCCCCTTATTCCATGATTGGATTCCTTCGTCTATTTCTTGTTGAAAAACAGGTCTTTCACGCTCATTTCATCTACGGCCAGCAGAACAGCCCGCTCCAGGCCCGCTTCACGGTGTGTGTGAACTTCCTGAAATCCGAGGTCATCCCCCATTTGTGTAAGGGCTTTGCGGGAGGGGTACCGGACGAGCATCACGGCATCCCATGGTTCGGTTCCATGGAGCAACTCTTTGGCTTTTCCGAGAAAGATCATTTCGGCCCCATATTTCTGCAAAAAAGGCACTACGTGTTTGGAGTACTGGGCGTAGGAGTCGATCCCCCCGTCGGGCTTGAATTTTAAGAGATTCAGCATAACGACGGGATTTTCGTTGGAACTTTCATCGAATTCTCTGATTTGATCTTCATTTTCCACTATCGGGCTCATGTGGCTTCCTTTTATATGGCAATAGTTCTCTATCCGGTGGAACGGATTTTTATGGGGAATTAAACGAGTAAATCCCCATAATTTCTGGTCTGTGAATTTTTCCTGTTACGTCATCATTCCGGAATGGTGCAATAGAGCCGGGAATCTTCCAGGCCCTCCGTGCGGTAGCGGACGGCGTTCTGATAGTCTTTGTCTTTGTTCATTTCGATAAATGCGTTGATGGAGGGATATTCGTAAAGGGCAATGGAGTCCCATTCTTCATCGCCAATTACCGGCATAAGCCCGTCGCCTCGATATACGATGCGCGTAATCTTCTTTCCCAACATAAGAGCGCTGGTTATTTCTATATATTTTCGATATGATTCAGCGCCACCGTTCGGTTTGAACTTTAACAGGTTTACCATCACGATAGGACCTGTATACGATTGGGACATGAGTTTCTTAAATTGTTCCTGCGTCGGCATAATGAAGGGCATCATTCAGTTCCTTTCAGCTTGTTATTGGCAGTCCCGGTCCTTAAGATATACGCGTCGTTAGGTGTCGTCAACTGTTTTATGCCGGGCTTTTGTGCCGGGGAAACGCTTTCCACTCATCAGACTCCTTGTTGACAATAATGTTGCGACAACAGCGTGCTCAGCTCATAAAAATTCTTTGTATCCTTTTGTGCCGTCGAGACGACTGTATAATTGATGACAGGAAAAAAGGGGTTTGATCAATGAAAAGAAATAAGCACAGCGACTGCGGAACGATGGTTTCAGTAACAGCAGCGATAGTGCTGTGTCTGTGCAGTGTCCTCGTGCCGGTTGCATCCGTTTCGGCGGCTTCAAGGCACCCGTCGCCGCGAGCGATGGGCATTCAGCACCCTTCGCATTCCACCATGCATACGACAAATTCACGATCTGAGGTGCGCCAGGGGCCTTCGCATTCCGGCAGGGGCGACCAGTCTTCCCTCGCAGACGTGACGCCCAATGTGCCGCGGCCCGACCCGCCTCGTCATGTGTCTCCGCCGGCGGTGCAGCAGGGACCTTCACGGCCCGGCAGGGGAGATCAGTCTCCCCGTGTAGACTTGCGCCCCAATGCGCCGCGGCCCGATCCGCCTCGCCATGTATCTCCACCGGCGGTGCGTCAGGGTCCTTCACGGCCCGGCAGGGGCGACCAGACTCCCCGTGCCGAGGTGCGCCCCAATGCGCCGCCGCCCGACAGGCCTCGCCATGCACCTCCGTCGGCAGTGCGCCAAGGGCCTTCGCGACCCGGCAGAGACGAACGGTCTCCCCGTGCCGGTGTGCGCCCCAATGTGCCGCGACACACTCCGCCGCGTCATGTTTCACCGCCGGCAGTGCAACGTCGGTTTCCGCGACCGACCACCGGCCGTTACGCCCCTTATCCGATAGTGCGCTATCACGGACCTCGACCGGTCGTGCGCTATTACTCCCGTTCGTATATCAGGCCGCTGCTTCCTCTCGGGTTCACCTTTTTGCTCGTCGATGGTCTGGACTATTACTATTACCGAGGATTATACTATCGGCACGATGAGGACCGATATGTTATTGTGCCTCCTCCCGTCGGCGCCGTGATTGCGGAACTGCCCGCCGGATTTGTCACATTCCGTTTCAACGGCATCCAGTATTATTATTTCGGAAACGCCTATTATGCAGAAGCCCCCGGCGGATACAAGGTAGTGGATCCTCCTTATGAAGCACAGACAGAGTCTTCACTGGATACACAAGCCGCGGTACCCGCAGTCAGCAAGGTCACCGTGACGCCTTCTATCCTGAATGTGCGGTCAGGACCCGGAATGAATCACGAAATAGTTTTTCAGGTTCCCCAAGGAATGGTGCTGGAAATCCATGGAACCGCACCGGACTGGCTCTTTGTGAGACTGCCGTCAGGGGAGTTTGGCTGGGTGATGGCGCACTATACTGTGGCGGTATCTGCCGAAGGATAGTCGGCTTGTAAAAAGAAAGGGTCAGTTCCTGCTGCGGAACCGACCCTCTTGGGGATAAGAACAGCCGGTATGCCGAAAAGATGTTCGTTGGCGGCGAGTCCTTCTCCTCGGCACTAGCTGCTCTTTGCGATTTCCTCTTCTCTGAGAATCTTCCTCAGGATTTTACCGATGTTCGACTTCGGGATGGATTCACGGAATTCGATCAGCTTCGGCACTTTGTACGCAGCAAGCTTCTCCTTGCAGAATGCGATTACTTCTTTTTCCGTGGCCTGCTGTCCCTGTTTGAGCACGATAAAGGCCTTGATTGTTTCTCCGCGATAGGCGTCGGGAACGCCCACTGCTACGGCTTCAGCGATTTTCGGATGTTGATAGAGCACCTCATCCACTTCACGGGGATAAATATTGAATCCGCCGGCGATGATCATGTCTTTTTTACGGTCAACAATATAGAGGTATCCGTCTTCGTCGGTCTGGGCGATGTCGCCGGTATAGAGCCATCCATCCTTTAATTGCGCGGCCGTTTCCTCGGGGTTGTTCCAGTATTCCTTCATAACAGACGGTCCCTTGATAACAATTTCCCCCGGTTCTCCCGGCTTGACCTCATCAACGCCGTCGTCCACATCCACCAGTTTTACGTCAAAGTCGATCTGCGGAATTCCGATCGATCCCACCTTGGGGTTCATGATGGGGTTGCTGATGCCGCCGGACGTCGTTTCGCTCATCCCCCATCCCTCGCTGAAAAAGATTCCCATGTCTTTCACCTTATTGATGAGTTCCATCGGCATGGGTGCGCCGCCGCTTGAGAGTAAGTGAATGTGCTCGCCGATCCTGATCTCTTCCGCCCTGGGATGATTGACCACGGCCGTCACCATTGTCGGTACCGCCGGGAAGTAGGTTATTTCCGGCGTATGGGCGATGATGCCGAGCACTTCGTCAATGTCGAACTTAGGCAGGATAATCAGGGTGCCGGCGTTAAACATCGACCAGTTGATGCAACATATGTTGCCGTAGACATGGAAGAACGGGATCGCGGCAATGGCAAGTCTTTTCTCGTGAGGTACGAACTGGTTGATCGATTCACCCCAGATGCTTCCCTGAAAGGCGGCGGAAACAATGTTTCCGTGAGTAAGGACCGCCCCCTTCGGCAGGCCCGTGGTCCCCCCGGTAAACTGGATCAAGGCCGGATCGCCGGGACTGAACTGAAGGCGCGGAATTCGGGTATCGTTAGATTCTTCCAGCAACTCCGAAAAGTGGCGCCATCCTTCTTCAAGATCCAGCTTTTTGGCCGAACTTATGGCGGCGCCATCCATATAGTCCGATACTTTTGTGACGATGACGTGTTTCAGACCCACTTCCCTGACCAATGGTCGCATCACCGGCAGTGCGCCGTCGAAAGTGAAAATACCCGTCATTCCCGTGTTTTCCATCATGAATTTCAGCTCGTCGTGCGTGTACATGGGATTCATATTGACGACAATGCCGCCGGCCGAGAGGATCGCAAAATAGGCGACGATAAACTGAGGGCAGTTGACCATTGCCATGCCGATGCGATCCCCTTTTTTGATGCCCATTCCGATAAGTGCATTAGCCAATCGCAGTACCTGCGTCCGGAGCTGGCCGAATGTCAGTTCTGAACCATATAAATTCGTTGCCGCCTTGTGAGGGAACATGGCTGCGCTGATGTGAAGCAGCTGCTGGGCAGGGTACCTGGGGTACCTTATTGTGGTGGGGACATTGTGCTCGTAAAGTCGATGCCATGGTTTTGTTTCCATTTACGTTTTCCTTTCTCCTTTATTGCAAAATCCTTACACGGTACATGAAAGGATTTTCATGAATTTAACGGGATCATTCTCATATGGGAGAAGATCCCGGTTTACGCTTCACAGAACGACATACAAAAAAAGCAGAGCTGCACGCTCTGCCTTTCTTGAGTGCCTGGCAGAGCATACCCGCCATGCGGTAGGAGTCTGCTGCTCACCCGGCAAGTAAAAAATACAATAACTATTTTTTTTCTGTGCCGTTACTCGTAAAACATCCGCAATTTTTCAAAAGAGTTCTCAATAAAATTCCTTCACGGGCTGGTGAATGCCATCATAAAACTTTCTCCCGTACGGCTGCCTATACGAGTGGCCCTCACAAGTCAAGAATTTTTGACTCCACGTCGCAATTTACGCCCACAATAACGGCTATAAAACGGATACAACACTTACATCCCATGCTCGTTCCGGGCAATGATGCTGTCCTGTACGGCCTTTCCCAGCCTGGTGAAATAGGCGACGTAGCCGGCAACCCTCACCAGGAGATCCTGATATTCCTCGGGCTTCCGTTGCGCTTCCCGCAGAGTTTCCGATGATATCAGATTGAACTGGCAGTGATGGATCTTCAGATCGACAAAGGTCCTGATCATCTGTGCAAGCCTGCGGACGCCCACATCGGTTCCGAACATGTCCTTATTAAGCCGCATGTTTAGAGTCTGTCCGAAGAAAATGGCGGCGTTGTCGAGCTTGCCGACGGAATTGAAGACGGCCGTGGGACCGCTGACATCGACGCCCCTGGTCGGAGAAATTCCATCGGAAAGAGGTTCCCAGGCTTTTCTCCCAGAAGCGAGTGCCCCCACCAGTCTTCCGGTGCTCACATACCAGACCAGGGGATTCTGATAAGGAACCAGGTGTCCTCCACGGGTATTCTTGTGAGTGACGACTTCGTCGCAGTAGGTCTTCATGACCCAGGCCACGATCTCGTCAACGTAATCGTCGTCGTTCCCGAACTTGGGTGCCTGCAGCAGTTCCTCGCGCAGGGATTCGTACCCCTCGAAGTTGTTCTCCAGCGCATCGAGAAGTTCGGTCATGGTGATCGTTTTCTCTTCAAAGACCAGCTTTTTTATCGCGGCCAGAGAGTCGCCGACATCGGTGGCCCCGGCTGTGGCGATGCAGGGGCCGAAGTTGAATCGGGCGCCGCCGTCTTCCCGTGTCCGGCCCTTTTCGATGCAGTCTTCGATGAGGGCAGACGTGTACACCGTGGGATACCGCTGGGCCAGGGTGAGTTCAGAATTCTTGTTGGAGATCTCGCAATGATGGGCGAAATAGGCCAGCTGTTTCAGGTAGGCCTCCTGCAGTTCCTCAAATGTCTTGAATTTCCTGGGATCGCCGGTGCGCACACCCATGTATTTTTCGTGATACCGGCTCCATCCATCAGCGAGGGCCAGTTCCAGCATCTGCGGCAGAAGAAGGAAGGGGCCTACATTGAATTCCGAATCGTAATTTGCCACATGGGGCTCGTTGCAGCCGATGGCGCCGCTGGTGCGGGCCAGGGCAAGCGGAACTGGCGGTCCGCCCAGGGTGCCGCGGGCCAGAAAATTCTCCACGAAGACGTCGTTGTTCAGAAACATGGGATGTCCCGTTCCCAGTACGCAGAGCTGGCACGCCTTGAGCAGGAAATTCTCCGGCGTTTTGCTGTGGACGAGCACGCCGAAATTGGGTTCCACCATCCGTGTATGTATCATTCCTTCAAGAAACATCAATGACAGATCGTTGGTCGCATCGCTTCCGTCCGCCTTCAATCCGCCCACATCCGTATGGTAGGCGGCGCCCGCCTGGGGGATGAAGGGCGATACCCCCTGAGTAAAGCGCATGAGCCAGCAGTCCACCAGTTCCTGGGCCTCTTCCTTAGTGAGGCGGCCTTCCCGCATGTCCTTTTCATAATAGGGATAGAGATACTGGTCGACCTTGCCGGGGCCGACGGCAAAAGTGATGGGCGTTTCGGACCAGTTCAATATCTGGGTGAACCAGGCCGACTGCAGGGCCTCATGGAAGGTGCGGGCCGGGTGGGCGGGAACGCGGTCGCAGATGGCGGCCATTTTTTTGAACTCGGCCTTTCTCCAGGGCTCTTTTTCCTTTCGGGCCGCCGCGCGTATGCCGGCCGCGAATTTTTTCCCTATTGTGGCGGCCGCATCCATTGCAATAATAACGCCTTTGAGGAAGGGGACCTTCCTCTGTTCTTCGGTATCGTTCCAGTCCAGACGGGCCAGACGGTCTTCAGCATCCTTTTTGACGCCGAGGAAGCCCTTTTTGAGGATCTTTTCGTAGCCAAAGGAGCTGTGGCCGATGTGGTGGCGGGTCATGCCGTCGCTGATAAAACCCCGCCCCAGGCCGTCCGTTTTGCCGGGAACTTCTTTCACCTCGACACGGGGCATTGCCGGCGGCTTCGACCGGGTGATGATATTGATTTTTTCCAGATCCGGATCGGGGTCACCATAGAGAAGATTGCGCGTTTCCGGGGGGAGCGTCTGATAATTCTGATAAAACCAGTGCCGTTTCCAGTCGCCTTCGCCCTTCCAGTAGGGGATGATCTCCTCCTTGACGATCTTCCGATCCTCATCGCTCATGTACTTGTAATGGTCGAGTTCTATTTCCAGGCGGGCGCCGAGCTGTTCCGCACCCACCGGCATTGCCTGGGGAGATCCACCGATCCAGCCCACAAAGGGCTCGTCGGGGAAGATCTCGACGGGAAAGGCCTCGACGGCCGCGGCAAAGGCCTTTGCGCGGCGCAGGACCATAGGTTCGCCTTCGGTTTCTTTCATGACCCTGGCGATCGCCCGGTCGAAGTAAATCGTGTATACGGGATCGGTGCGCTTCGTGTTCTCCACATAGTATTCCCGAAGCCGCATCATGCGTGCCGTCGGTTTTATGGTGATGAATTTGTCCAGAAGATCGGTCATGTTTTTCTCCTTGCTCGATTAAATTTTATGCTGTGTCCTTGCGATCACCCCATCCTGGAGCGGTTTGATCAGCTGCGTGAAATAGGCGCTGTATCCCGCTACCTTGACCACAAGGTCACGGTATTTATCGGGCTCCTGCTGGGCCTGCAGGAGCGTGTCCGTATCGATTATATTGAGCTGGACCTGGAAAATGCCCTGATCCGCAAAGGCCCTGATGAAATCGACGAATCGGGGGATGCCGTCACGCTCCCTGAAAATCGAAGGGTCGAAACGCAGATTCAGTGTCACGCCGGCCGTAAGCTCTGCATGGTTGACCTTACCCATGCTGCCCAGGATGGCCGTTGGGCCGCTGACATCGCATCCGGCGCAGGGGGACCAGGCATCGGACAGCGGTTCCCAGGCCTTTCTTCCCGAGGGAAGGGCGCCCACCACCCAGCCGCCGAACATGTAGTACTGCAGGGGAGCGCCCATCGGCACGGCGTGGCCGCCCCGTGTATTCTTCTGTTTAGCGACTTCCTGCGCGAATATGTGGCTGACCCAGGCCACCTGTTCATCGGCATAGTCATCGTCGTTGCCGAATTTCGATGCGACGGCGAGCATCGTTCTTATCTCTTCATACCCTTTAAAATCTGTTTCCAGCGCTTTGCACAGGGCGTCCATGGTCAGTTTTTTCTCTTCAAACACGAGTTTTCGGATCGCGGTCAGTGAATCTCCGGCGTCGCTCGATCCGGCGCCGATGATCGTCCGGAAATTAAACCGTGCACCGCCGTCCTCCCGGGATTTCCCCCTTTCGATACAGTCCCTGATCAGACAGGACTCGAAAGGCGTGGGCAGCAGGTCCGCCAGCACTCGCTCAAATACATCGGTGGCGGCTGTGAAATTCTTCATCATATAGCAAAGCTGGCCGTAAAAGGCTTCTTTGAATTCTTCAAAGGTGGCGAAGCAGCGGGGATCGCCCGTTTCGATTCCGATCCTTTTACGATAATGGCGGCTGTATCCGTTGGTAAGCACCAGTTCGAGGACTGTCGCAAGGTTAAAATAGCCGCCGAACATGTATCCCGAATCGACGCCCATGAGGACCGGCTCGTAGCAGCCGACCGGCGTGGCAGTCCGGGCCAGCTCCAGGGTGATCGGCGGGCCGCCGGCAGTTCCCCTGGCGAGCATGAGAAGGGTGAGAATATCGGCGTTCAGGTACACGGGATGTCCCGTTCCCAGGGCGGAGAGCTCGGCCGCCTTGATCAGCAGTTTTCGGGGTGTCCGGGCGTGGACAAGGACACTTATGAAGGGATGGGCAAAACGGATGTGCTTCATGCTTTCGATCAGCATGTAGGAAAGTGCATTCGTGCCGTCGCGGCCGTTGGCCCGGTAGCCCCCTGCGGCAAGATGGTTGCCGCGGTTGACGTGGTTGAGCTTGATGAGATAGCAGTCCAGCAGCTCCTGCGCCTCGTCTTCCGTAATATGCCCCCGATGCAGATCCGCTTCGAGGTAGGGGAACAGGTACTGGTCGATTCTTCCCGCGGTCTGCGAAAGGATCATCGGCGATTCCCAGTTCAGATATACCTGGGCCAGGAAAATGGACTGCAGCGCCTCGTGAAAGGTCCGGGCGGGATGAGCGGGAACGCGCGCGCAGATGCCGGCGATTGCTTCCAGTTCAGACCTGCGCAGGGAATCTTTTTCCTTTTCAGCGCACTCCCTCGCTTTATCCGCGAATCGCGCGCCTGCACCGACGGCAGCCTTCAGGGCGAGGACCGCCGCTTCCAGAAATGTTCTTGAAGCGCCGTCCTTCGGGTCCGTTGTCGCCAGCTTCGCTTCGGCCTCTTTCAGAAAGCCCGAAAACCCCTTTTCCAGAATCTCCGGATAGGAGATGGAATTATGCCCGTAATGACCACCTGAAATAAAAAAGGGGGTGTAGATCATGGACTGCTTCGGTGGAAAGTCGCCCGCATCCAGGATGATGAGCTCCTTTAAATATTCCGGCAGGGCCTGGAGGTTGCTGCCGGTGTGCGTTTTTTCCCACTTTCCGCTTCCGCGCCAGTAGGGGGCGATTTCTTCAATCAGTTCCTTTTGATCGGCGGGATCGAAATCGTTCAATCCGTATTCGATGGTATCCACCATGAGGGATGCCAGCCGCTGTCCCTTGAGAAGGACGGCGCAGTCGTCGGGGATCACGTCCCTGCAGAGGGGACGGGCGCCCGCATGCCCGATAATCAGCTCGTCGGGCCAGATCACGATCGGCATCTCGCGGCAGACGGCGGCGAACACCTTCGCCCGGCGCATCACCATCGGGTCGCCTTCGGTTTCCTTCATGATCCTCGTTTCGATCCGCAGACGATCGATGGATGCGGTGTAGTGCGTGCTCAGGTGATATTGCCGCAACCGTTCAATCCTCCCCTTAATCGGCAGATGAGACACCTCGGGTAACGACGGACGGCGAACGCTCTCAGTCTCAAAAACGGCTTCCATAGGATTTCTCCTTCTCCATGTTCTCTCTCATAAGTTCGGTGCGACGGAATTCACCCGCCTATTTCGACATCAATCCCGAAGGACCGAGCTATTTCCTGCAGGCGAGTCATCTGTTCCTCCGACGGCGGCTGGACCGAGTCGAGCAGGTACTTTCTCTCCAGTTCTTCATATTTGTGCAAGCCGAACTGATGGTAGGGCAAAAGTTCCAGACGCACCACATTGCTTCCCAGTTCCTTTACAAATTGTGCGCTCTCCGAAATGTTCTTTTCGGAGTCGTTAAATCCCGGAACCACTGGAATACGCAGGATTATCTGATTGCCCTGCGCCGCCCTTCGGATATTTTCGAGAATACCACGATTAGACGCCCCCGTCCATGTGATGTGGCGTCCTTCATCCATATGCTTCAGATCAATATAGACAAGGTCGAGTGAATCCAGCAGAGAGGCAAATTTTTCTGATGACGTCATTGCGCAGGTTTCCATGGCTCTATGGAAAAAATGCTCACGGCAGAGGAACAGGAATTCTCCGACGAATTCAGACTGCATGGTCGGTTCTCCACCGCCGACAGTGACGCCGCCCCCGCTCCGTCGGTAGAAGGCCTCGTCTTTTTCGACTTCCCGGAACAGTTCCTCAGCGGTATACTGCAGACCTGATAATTCCCTGGCCTGATTGACGCAGGCAGCGACGCAGGCGCCGCACCCGACGCAGAGCGTTCGGTCCGTAGCGACCAAAGCGGGATTATCGTCTTTTCTCGATATTGCCTTTTGCGGGCAAGCCTCTATGCAGGCGCCGCACCCTGTACACTTGCTGCTGACATACAGTATTTCAGGATCAGGAAGCTGTGTGTAGGGGGAAGAGCACCAGCGACATCTCAAAGGACACCCCTTCATGATGACCAGCGTCCTGATTCCCGGACCGTCATTGTGGGAAAACCTTTCAATTTTATGCACTAACCCTTTTTTGGCATTCATTAACTAATCCCTGTTTACGCAATTTATAAGAGCGATTCTTATACCACGCACATTAAATTGAAAAGAAGATAATTACAAACATGCTGGATTTGAACTTCCCCAAGTCTTTTAAAGGGAGTATAAAAAAGACGATATGGAAGTCCAAAGGGATTTTTCAAAGATTTCCGATGTAAAAGGAGGGACACGGCCGGGAGAGAGACCTGCATAATTCCCTTTTCTGCTATTCTGGGCTTGACCCGAAATCCAGAAAGTGCATGAAAAAACTGGATACCGGCATTCGCTGGTATGACGAAATTGATGATTTTATGAGGTTGTGCAATGGTCTCGAGGAAAGGACCTTATTCGTCATGCTGAACCGATTTTTTCATCTTACCGAGCATAATACGAACGTAAAGACAGAACTACTGGCGGGCGTGGCAACGTTCCTGACGATGGCCTATATCGTAGTTGTGAATCCACAGATTCTCACGAATGCCGGAATGTCTTTCTCCGGCGTCCTTTTTGCCACAATTCTTGTGTGTGCCATAAGTTCGATTGCCATGGGACTTTTTGCGAATCTTCCCTATGCAGTCGCCCCCGGTATGGGCATAAATGCGTTTTTTACCTTTGGCATTGTTTTATCCATGAAGATTTCCTGGGAAACCGCACTGGGTGCGGTGTTCATCTCAGGCATCTTTTTCGTCATTCTCAGTTTGACCGGTATACGAACCCAAATTGTCAAGGCAATACCACCTCCGTTGCGCTACGGACTTGCGGCGGGCATAGGTATCTTCTTGGCGCTTATCGGTTTGAGTAGTGTTGACTTCGTTGTTCCCGCATCTCATACGCTGCTTGGCTTTGGAGGAATCAGTGTTACGGTGCTCCTTTTTTCGTTCGGCTTTGTTCTTACGGCTGTTCTTTCCATCAAAGGGATCCGTGGCGCGCTGACAATCGGGATTGTAAGTGTTTCGTTGATGGCATTGATTGTCTCACACGCGGGAATGGCCTTCGGGATCCTTTCGAAGCCGATTGTCACCTTTCCCCATACCCTGTTCGCACTTCCGTCATTCGAGGTCGTCCTTAAACTCGATATTATTGGTGCCTGCTCTTTGGGGATGATTGTTCCGGTCTTTTCCATTTTCTTTGTCGATCTTTTCGATTCTGTCGGGACGTTTGTAGGCGTTGCCGAGGTCTCCGGCCTTGTCGATAAGGATGGAATCCCCCTTAATATCGATAAGGCGCTGCTGGTCGATGCGGGGTCTACCGTCATTTCAGGATTGTTCGGCACCTCATCGGGAAATGTGTTCGTGGAATCGGCGGCGGGAATCAGAGAAGGAGGAAGAACGGGACTTACCGCCATAACCGCCGGGATTCTGTTTATTCCCTTTATGTTTTGTTCCCCTCTCCTGTCGTTTGTCCCCTCCGTGGCGACAGCGCCTGTGCTGGTACTTGTAGGCATTTACATGACGCAGCCGCTCATGCGGATAAGATGGGATGAGTACGAAGAAGCGATCCCGGCCTTTCTTGCCCTGGTGCTCGTACCGTTGACATTCAGCATTACCCAGGGGGTAATATGGAGCTTTCTGGCCTATACCGCCATGAAGTTGCTTTCAGGAAAGGCAAGGGATATTCACTGGATGCTCTATGTAATCGATGCGTTTGCTATCGTCAATCTCGCCGTCAGGGGGTAGACGAACACAATAAACTCAAAACAGATTGGATATAAGGGGGGGGATAATGACGGAACTAAGTGTGAAAGAAAGACATATTTCGAATGTAGTGGACAAGCTTGCCGATGACATTGTTGATTTTACCGGTCGTTTGGTAGCCGAGCCGAGTACGCTCGCCAATGAGATGTCGGTTCTTACGCTGATGGAAGAGGAGTTGTCCAGACTCGGATTTTCTCCTCAGACCGTCCCGATCGATCCTGCTGCATTGAAAAATCATCCGGGATTTGCGAAGGTGCCTTGGGATTACAAAGATCGGTACAATATCGTGGCGGTTGAGAAAGCCTCCGGGACGGACGGTAAAAGCGCGCTCTTCAACGGGCATTTGGATGTGGTGAGCCCCGAGCCGCTCAGTTTATGGGAATGTGATCCTTTTTATCCCTATGTCCGGGATGGCTGGCTCTATGGAAGAGGGGCGGGCGATATGAAATCGGGTGTGGCGGCTATGACATATGCGGTCTATGCGATAAAGAAAGCGGGATTCGGGTTTAACGCACCAGTGACGATCGAGGCGGTTATTGAAGAAGAGTGCACGGGAAACGGGGCGCTCGCCTGCCTGCACTCAGGCTACGATGCAGAGGCGGTGCTGATTCCTGAACCCCTCGGACCGACAATTCTGACCAGTCAAGTAGGTGTGCTCTGGTTCAAGGTGACGATTATGGGAAAACCGGTCCATGTCCTTTCGGCGCAGGCCGGAACCAATGCGATTGAAAAGAGTTATTCTCTCATCAATGCATTGCGGAAATTCGAATCCGAGGCGAATAGGAGAGATATTCCTGATGCTTATCGCGAGATAGACCATCCTCTGAATTTAAATATAGGAATAATTAAAGGCGGCGACTGGCCATCTACCGTGCCTGCCGAGGTGGAACTGCACGGAAGGATGGCTTATTTCCCGGGAGATACCTATGAAAACGTATGCCGGTCGATCACCGGCGCGCTGGAAGAGGCGGCCGCCGCCGATCCCTGGCTTTGCGACAATCCTCCCAAAATTGAATTTTATGCCTTTCGGTCTGACGGACACAGCGTGCCCCGGAGTCTTCCTGCCTTCGACGTGCTGAGTTTATGCCATAAATTATTAACGAATGTTGATGCCGAGGAATATATTTGCACAAGCACCACCGATCTGCGGACCTTCGTGCACTTCGGCCATGGTCAGGCAACATGCTTTGGGCCGGTAGCGGAGAGCATTCATGCATCCAACGAACGTGTCAATATAGAGAGCATACTCCATACGGCGAAAGTATATGCGCTTTTTCTGGCTCGATGGAGCGGTTTGGCCGAATAGGGGCATAAGAACAAGGCGGGTGATGATCAGCGCCACTTTTCCTGCGATGCAAAGGCATCATCGAGTATGGCGAGTCCCTTGTCAAGCTCACTGTCAGTGATAACGAGCGGTGCGAGACAACGAATCACATTGCCGTAAGGGCCGCACGAAAGCAGTATCAGGCCCCGCTCATAGGAGTAGGATACAACCGCTGCGGCTGTATCCGCTGCGGGTTGCTTCCTGTGCCGGTCTTTCACCAGCTCCATGGCGATCATCGGTCCCTTGCCCCGTACATCGCCGATTGTTTCGTACTTGCTTTGTAAGGCCTGAAAGGAGGCCCACAGTTTGTTCCCCAGCGCCTCGCTCTTTTCGAGGAGTTTTTCTTCTTCAAAAATGTCCAGAACGGCGTGTGCCGCCGCGCATGATACGGCGTTGGCGCCGTAAGTGCCGCCGAGACCGCCGGGATGAACGGAATTCATGATTTCTGCACGCCCCACAACGGCGCTGAGGGGCATCCCTGCAGCAAGGCTTTTTGCGATGGTCATAATGTCGGGCTCAACACCCCAGTGCGCCATGGCGAACATTTTGTCTCCCGTTCTTCCCATACCCGTTTGAATCTCGTCGGCCACGAAGAGTATGTCATTGTCACGGCAGATCTCTACGAGCTTGGGAAAATATTCGGGCGGGGGACAGACAAATCCGCCTTCACCCAGCACCGGTTCGGCAACCACCGCTGCCGTTGTTTCCGGTGCGCTTTGAAGGAAAATTTCATGGAGGTAGTCGGCGCAGGTTACGTTGCATGCAGGGTAGGAAAGTCCGAATGGGCAGCGGTAGCAGTAGGCATAGGGCATGCGGTATACTTCCGGTGCGAAGGGACCGAATCCCAGTTTGTAGGGTTTCGCTTTTCCTGTCATGGTCATGGTCAAAAGCGTTCTGCCGTGAAAGGCATGGTCAAAGACGATGATTCCGGTCTTTTTGGTATAGTATCTGGCGATCTTTACGGCATTTTCCACTGCTTCAGCGCCGCAATTCGCAAAAAAGACCCGTTTTGCAAAAGAACCGGGAGTGAGGACGCACAAACGTTGTGCAAGCCGGACCGCCGGTTCGTAGGGGAGTACCATGAAACAGGTGTGGGTAAATTTTTCGGCCTGATCCTTAATGGCCGCTACGACTTTCGGGTGTGAATGGCCGACGTTCATGACGGCGATCCCGCCTGAAAAATCGATATATTTCCTTCCTTCCACATCAGTCAGTGTCGCACCTTTCCCAGCGGCAACAAATGATGGTTTGCCGCCGATGAAGGATTTGGCCAGAACATCCGCGCGAAGTCTGTCTAATGATTTATTGTCCATAAGATGGTCTCCTTGCGATGGATTGGTGAAGCCAATTTTGCCGCTCGTCCCGCCACACCTTTCTTGCGAGATATCAATACCCTTGTGCTATAACGCCGATTCATAAATTGCCTTTGCATCTTCCAGCGTGAGGGTCCGGGGATTGTTCGCGAGCAGGCGCGTTACCTTGAGCACTCCCATGGCGAGTACCTGGATATGCTCACGGGTGACCCCGAATTCGGAAAGACTGCGGGGCACGCGAATGTCGCCGGCAAGGCGGTCAATCGCCGCAATTATCCGATCCACTGTTTCTATATCGTCGAGACCGCTGGCGGGGATGCCGAAAGGTCCTGCAAGCGCGGCGAACTTCGGCAGATTACCCTGCACATTGAAACGGAGTACATGGGGGAGCATCAGTGTATTGGCCACACCATGAGGGATATGAAACTCCGCGCCGATCGGATAGGCAAAGGCGTGGACCGCCGTCACGCCGGCATTCGCAAAACCGATTCCAGCAAGCAGTGCGCCTTCCATCATTGCTTCCCGCGCGGAAAGATTGTCTCCTCTCGCATAGGCGGATCGAAGATTGCGATAGATGAGCTTGATTGCACGTTCGCAGAACATGTCCGTCATGCCGGTTGCATTGACCGAGGTATAGGCCTCTATGGCGTGAATCAGTGCGTCCATGCCGGTGGCGGCTGTAACGTGGGGCGGAAGTCCCAGCGTCATTTCGGGGTCGAGAATCCCTGCTGAGGGGAACAGATAGGGACTGACGATCCCTTTTTTAAGTTTTTCCTCTTCATCGGACAGAATGGCAATGGGGGTTACCTCGCTCCCCGATCCTGAGGTCGTGGGGATCATAATAGTGGGAAGCCCCGGACAGGGGACCAGGTTGACGCCGAAATATTCCTCAATGGAGCCGCTGTTTTCGGCCATGACAGCCGAAGCCTTCGCGATATCCATGGCGCTTCCTCCCCCGAGGCCGATCACCAGTGATGCCTTTTCATTTTTGATCATATCGACGCAGTCGGCAATAATTTCGTACTGGGGATCCGGTTCCACCCGATCGAACAGGGCATATTTGACTCGGGCGGTTTTCAGCGATGCCTCGACAGGGTCTGCCAGTCCCGCGCCGATAACACCTTTCCCTGCGACAACAAGCACTTTTTTCACGCCGCGGTTCTTCACCTCCTGTCCCAGCGAGTGGACGGCGCCCGGGCCCATCACGATTCTTGGCGTAGTATTGAATTGTCTGACCATTGAAGTTCCTCCTCCGTTAGATGAGTATATTTTTCTCCGACTTTTTGTCAAATATGTGCGCCTTTTCCATATCAAAGGAAACAGTAAGTTTCATCGTTGAATATGCCGATCCCGTGACGTCCGATACCATGGTAAGTGGAATGCCTGCCATGGTAACTTCAAGAATATCGCGGTCGCCAAGAGGTTCCACCACGTCGACCGTGATTTCGGCCGTAGCCTCATGCGTTACCTGTTGCGAGAATCGCATGTCGTAAATATGTTCCGGCCGAATGCCGAATATAATGTCGTGCTCCAGGTACGGTCGGCAGGCGCGGTGGAATCGTGCAGGAATTCCAAGACGGCAGGACTCAAGTGCAATAAAAATCTCCGTTCCCCTTGTAGTAAGGCGCGCAGGCAGGAGATTGATGGCGGGGCTTCCGATAAAGCCCGCAACGAAGATGTTCTCCGGCGCACTGTAGACATCCATCGGTGTGCCGACCTGGACTAGCGATCCCTCATGCATGACGGCGACACGGTCGCTGAGGCTCATGGCTTCTATCTGGTCGTGGGTGACATAGAGAATCGTCGAGTGGAGATCGCGGTGAATGCGCTTTAGTTCGGCCCGCATGCGCAGCCGCAGCTTCGCATCGAGATTGCTGAGTGGTTCGTCGAGAAGGAGCACCTTGGGTGTCAGCACAAGCGCCCGAGCCAGCGCAACCCGCTGACGCTGACCGCCGCTTAAATCCCGGGGGAGACGTCCGTCAAGCCCCTGAAGCGTGAGAAGTTTCAATGCCCACGCTATTTTTTCGACAACTGCGCCGTGGGGAGTCCCTTTGAGCTTGAGTCCGAAAGCGATGTTTTCCGCCACGGTCATATGCGGAAAGAGGGCGTAGCTTTGAAAGACCATGGCGATGTCCCTCTTTTGCGGCGGGATGTGATTTGCCCGTATGCCGTCGATAAAGATATCGCCGTCCGTTATTTCTTCAAGTCCTGCCAGCATGCGGAGAGTGGTCGTCTTACCGCATCCCGAGGGACCGACCAGCGTAAGAAATTCGCCGTTGTGGACGGTAAGGGTGAAATCATGCACCACTTCGTTCTTTCCGAAACGCTTCGCTATGCGGGAAAATATAACCTCAGCCATGGAATGTATCTCACTTTATGGCGCCGGAGGCAGCGCCGGTTCGCATATACTTCTGTACGACAAAGGTAAATATGATTACAGGGAGGGACAGGAGCACCGAAATGGCGGCCAGGAGATTGTGCTGTGGCGTCCAGGAGAGAATTTTTCTGAGAAGTACGGGCAATGTGGAAAGATCGCCGAAGACAAGAAGAAAATAGGCAAAAATAAATTCATCCCAGGAAAGAAGGAATACATAAATGGCTGCCGCTGCCAGTCCCGGAAGGGCAACGGGAAGGATAATATGTACGAAACTGTAGAGTTTCCCGGCGCCCAGCACCTGGGCCTGCTCATCAAGATCACGGGGTATCGTTTCGAAAACCCCCATGGCGATGAATATCACATAGGGAATTGAAAGCAGTGAATGAGCGAGCGCCACACCGATGGCGGTGTTTATAACCCCTGCCTTTAAAAACGTTTCCGTAATGGGAACGACAGATACGATATCAGGAAAAAATCTAACAGAAATAAGGAAAGTTGCCAGCACCATTATTCCGGGAACCCGGTAACGAACCAGGGCATAGGCGGCGGGAGTGCCGATCATAAGCGAAATCGCAACCGCCAGGAGGGCAATTTCCAGGCTGGCAAGGGCGGATCGGACAAACCGATCCATAGTGACAAGGCCCTTGAATTGTTCCAGCGTCGGATGGTAGGGCCACAGAGGGATAACCGCCCCTCCGGTGACGACGCTCGCACGGTCGCTGATGGAGTATTTGACCATTATAAAAAGCGGCGCCGTGACAAGAAACAGCATCATCACTGTACCGATCAGCCATATGAATCTTGTGTTTCTGAAACGCTTCATATCTTATACCCGCACAAGGCGCTTTTTAAGCCAGGCCAGCATACAGTAAATAAGGATCGTTGAACACACAATCAGTGCAAGCAGGACGAGGGCGATTGCCGATGCTTCATGGGGGTTCCGCCATTCATGATAGGCCCGTTCGATCAGGGTGGAGAGAAGGGGGTAGCTGCCCGCCAGAATGAAGGGGAAAATGAATTCCTTCCAGAGTTCGATTGACCGCAGCACCAGCACCGTGGCAATGGCGGGTGTCAGAAGAGGGAGTGTAATTTTCATGAATGTCTGGAAAGATGATGCGCCCAGTGTTGCCGCTGCTTCCCGCTGATCTTTGTCGATCGACTGCAACCCTGCAAGAATGATCAGCATGGAGATGGGCATGTCGCGCCATACCTTGCCGAAGAGTGACACGGCGAGGGCGAAAAATCCCGAGCCGCGCCAGTCGACGGGGGATGACAGCAGCGAGAAGGGAAAAAAAGCATACCTTCCCGTGAGAATATCGTTAATGTGCCCTCCGGGAAAGTCGAAGAGTATGTAAAGAATGATCGCCGTTACGATGGCGGGAATGGCCAGGGGAAGCACAAAAATACTTCTGACGAGTCCTATACCCTTGAATTTCTCAACCACGAGAAAAGCCGCCGCCATGCCGATAAAGAGTTCAAGCGGTGTACCCACCAGCGTGAACAGGACCGTTCTGAGAAGGGCGGATGTAAATTCAGTATTGCCGGCAAGCGTTATGAAATTTGACGCCGTGGGGAAACCGGTTCCCTCCGGTCCTGGAAGGCTGAGGGCGTACTTGGTGACGGTGAAGAGGATAATCAATAAAAATCCCACCAGATACAGTACGGCAGGAAGCAGTGCGAGAATTGGAAATACGTTTTTTCTGATGCCTTGTAGCATGGTGGTCTGTCTGGTCTGTCTGGTCTGTTTGGTCTATTTGGTCTATTTGGTCTATTTTGTCTGTTTGGTCCGTCTGGTTTGTTGTTACCGTAACGTCTCACAGAGAACGTAGAACATAGAACGTAGAACTTCTTTACTTCGAATATCGGTCACCGAGGATCGCCCGTATTTTCGGAACGTACCGATCCTCCAGTCGTTTCTTAATGAAGGTTCGGTCTATTTTTCCCCCCGATCCGTAATGTTCTTTCACGACGATGTCGTACCATGCAGCAAGATAAATTTTGCCGATTTCTGAATATTCGGGAAGCAGAGGGGCCGTGGCGTCACCGTTCAGCATTAACTGGCGTACCGAGGTGTCGAATACACGTGCCATCCAGGCCTTGGGAAACACACCCTTCAGGTTGGCGGTAATGTCTCTGCGTATCGGCATCATGCCGAATATGCGGCACTCGTCGCGATGGTTTTCATGGCCGGTAATCCATTGTGCCAGCGCAGCGGAAAGGTGAGGATCGGGTGCGGTCTGGGGAATTCCCCACCACCATCCGGAAGTTCCTGCCCTCCTGCTTCCCATGCGGCTCGGCTGTCCATTACTGTCAAGCTCAAGGGAAACGCCCCTGGGCATGACCGCCACGCCCATATCGTCCGGATCGGTGAGATATCCCTGCATCTGGGGATGAGTGCCTCCGTGAATGAAAAAACAATCGATCTGGTGCATCATTGCCAGGTATACTTTTCCGTCCTTCATGGCATTCCAGATGCCGCCACCGCTCCAGGGATCCTGCCACATGCCCGGGTTGTAGAGACCGTTTTTCCTGAAGAGCGCTTCCCAGAGAAACATGTCGACGACAGGCCGCGAGTCCATTTGAAGGACATCTTCCGCTGTGCCTCCCATTTGAAAGATGCGATCGACAAGACCGACCACCGTTCCACCGTATTTTTTCCCCCTGTGGCCCATGCGGGGCAGGGTAATTCCATAGTAAGGTGTTCGCGACCAGTACCAGGCTGCGACAAATAGATCGAAATAGTCCCACTGGTTGGGGTCCGATTCCAGGGTATAGTCCGAGGGGAGACCGAATCCGTTTTCTTTCGACAGGGCATCTGAGATATCCTGTTCAAATCGTTGCCACCCTGCAACCGCTTCGGTTACTTTCGATGTCGCATAGACCATTATTCGCGTTTCCAGTTTGCGGGGCAGGTAATAGAGCTTTCCGTCCATCATGCCTTTTTCGAGCGCCGCAGGATCGTAGGCTGCCTTCAGGGCCTCAAGGGCGTCTTTTCTAAGGATGCCATCGAAGGGGCGCATGAAGTGTTTCAGGGGACGAGTCATTTCAAGAGGGGTCTTTACGAGACCGATCGACGGCGACTTCCTTTGACGGTCGAGCGTCAGCATCACTTCCAGGTCCCAGAAGCGATCAAAGGAGGCGACGGTGACATTTACGCCGTGCGCCTTTTCAAAGGGGGGGATGAGATGTTCCCTGAACCAGGCATCCTGGATGCCCATCATTCTGATGACGAGGACGAAATCTTTGTTTCCCTGCGCCGAAGTAGTGCGGTGAATGAGAAAGCACATGAGAAGAAGGACGAAGAGGAAAAATATTTTTATAAACCTGGTCATGTCCTGTGTCCTTTCCGGTCCGGCCGGCGTTCCCTGTACGTTTCGAATCTGTTTACATTGAATCCGGAACATAAAACCTTAGGGGATTGAAAAAAGACACTTTTATTGTGCCTGAGCCAAAAAAAAGATTCAAGTTGAAATGTTGGACGGATTGCACCGCCCATTTCCCCTCCTCAGGATTGAAATATCTTGTATCTTTTGCGTACAGCCGGTGGTAGAAACATCACAGAATCCACTGCTGTCGTGAAAAAACCATGCGTCAGGTAAGGCGGGGGAATGGGCAGTCACTACAAAAAAGGAGCGACGGTCATGAACGAACAGATGCGAGGCCATAAAAAAATATTTCTGACATTTCTTTTGTGCATATCTCTTTTGTGCTGGGCAGGATGTGCGGTTTTCAATGGATCCTACGGACGGTTGATGATCAATGATGAGGTAAGGGCCCACTTCGAAAGCTTCAATGTGGGCGGTTATGTCTATTACATAAGCGGAACCGATGTGGAACCAAGGGCGATCGTCGGTGTAGACAAAAACGAGCCCTTCGATCAGGGATTATGGAAACAACGATCCTTTACGAGAGATACATTGGAAGAATCCGTGCGCAATATGCAGGTTAAGGCATCAAGCGTAGGCCTCAGGCTCTACGGGTTTGATATTACGGACAGCACCGGTAAAAAGGTTGGCATATGGTATTCGGTTCAGGACAGCACATCCGCGATCAGTCGGGACAAAGAAGGCCGTCTGGTGGTGACCACACCGCCTCTCGATGTCTATGACCGCGCACCCCGATGGAAAACCTTTTCCTATTAGCGCCCGATGAGCGGGAATGACAAAACTCAAGCCCCGCATATCTCATCCCTATATATATTTTCTTGACCCGGGGGCGGCTTTCTCTTATAAGGACTCACCCTGTAGTATAAAAATTTACTCGAGGAGGCATGCGATGAGAATAATTTTATTAGGTGCGCCGGGTGCCGGGAAAGGTACGGTGGCAAAGTTGTTGTCGGAGTTCGACGGTTCTGTTCAGATTTCTACGGGAGACATTTTGAGAGCCGCCGTGAAAGATGGAACCGATCTGGGCAAAGAGGCAAAGGGATACATGGATCGCGGCGATCTCGTTCCCGATTCACTGATCATGAAAATAATGGAGGTTCGCCTTCAGGAACCGGATTGCCGGAAGGGATTTATTCTGGATGGATTTCCAAGGACGATCCCCCAGGCGGAAGAACTGAAAGCACTGCTGGAACGACTCGGCATTACGCTTGACTTTGTGGTAAATCTCGAAGTTCCCCGAGAGGTGATTCTCGATCGACTGACGACGCGGCGCACCTGTTCGAATCCTGATTGTCAGGAGATTTACAACATCAAAAGCAATCCTCCCTCGGCAGAGGGAACCTGTAAAAAATGCGGAAGTCCATGCATACAAAGAGATGATGAAACGGAAGAAGCAATATCCAATCGTCTGGAAACGTACAACGAAAAAACCGAGCCCCTGATCGGCTTTTATGAGCGTGAAGGCCTGCTCAAGAATTTCCTGTCCCTCCAGAGCAAGGATACCGTAGCGGAAATCGAAAAAAGTCTGAAAAAGTAACAGGTGACGGATCATTGGTGATGGGCGATGGGTAAAATAGCCCATAAACCATAACCTTAACCTACTTCGCACATCGCCTGGAAAATCAATGATTGACTATATACATGAACTGAATGCAGAGCAGTATGAAGTAGTGACGGCCCCGGACGGCCCCGCACTGGTAATCGCCGGTGCGGGCAGCGGGAAGACACGGGCCCTTACCTACCGGGTCGCCCGTCTCATTGAACAGGGGGTAAGCCCTGAGCGCGTCCTGCTTGCCACTTTTACCAACAAGGCGGCCCGATCGATGCTTCAGCGCGTCGAAGCGTTGATAGGCGCCGGCGCTAAAGGTGTATGGGGCGGTACCTTTCATCACTTGGGCAATCGCATACTGAGACGCCATGCCGAGCTTCTTGGCTATGACCGTGCCTATTCAATTCTGGACCGCGATGATGCAAGGCAGCTTCTGACACACTCCATTGCCGATCTCGGCATTGTGACAAAGGGCATTAATTTCCCCAAGGCAACCCTGATTCTAGATATTTTAAGCCTTGCAGAGAATACCTGCAGGACCTTTGAGACCATTGTCGCGGAAAAATACCCCGGCATCTTCAAATACATTACGGACATCCACAAGATCGCCCTGCGCTTTCGCATAAGAAAAAAAGAATTGAATGTCATGGATTTTGACGACCTGCTGGTGCACTGGCGAAAACTTCTGATGGAACAGGAAGAGCTGCGGGAACGATACGCGCAACAATTTCTCCATATTCTCGTCGATGAGTATCAGGACACTAATATCATTCAGGCGGATATCCTCGACCTTCTTGCGGCAGCGCACAACAATATCATGGTGGTCGGTGATGACTCGCAGAGCATCTATTCTTTCCGGGGCGCCGATTATACCAATATCCTGGCCTTTCCTGAAAAATACGGCAATGCCCGGGTTTTCAAACTCGAAACAAACTACCGGAGCACGCCGCAGATCCTTCATCTGGCCAATATGTCCATCGTGAATAATGCGAAACAGTTTCGTAAAAAGCTCCGGGCAGTGAGGGACGGAGGGGCGCGGCCCATCTATGCGCCGATGAGAGATGTGATTCAACAGGCGCATTTTGTGGTGCAGAGAATACGAGAGCTGTCGGACGCCGGAGTGCCCCTCAATGAAATTGCCGTGCTGTATCGCGCCCATTACCATTCAATGGAACTTCAGATGGAAATGGTGCGGAGGGGGATGCCCTTTGTGATACGGTCGGGCATCAGGTTTTTTGAGCAGGCTCACATAAAGGATGTGACAGCCTTTCTGCGCATTGTGGCTAATCCCTTCGATGAGCTTGCCTGGAAACGACTTCTGGGGCTCTTTGAGAAGATTGGGAAGGCAAGGGCCGACAAGATCTGGAAATTCCTCGAAGCTTCTGGTGACCCGCAACAGGCGCTTTTTTCTGAAGAGCTTGCACGGGCGGCGGGTAAGGCGGCTGAACCGGGCATTGCCGGAGTGCGGGCCATATTCGGTACCGTCTATGAGACCCCACGATCGGATCACCCTGGGGAGGTGCTCGAATCGGTGTTGGCGGCGGGATACCGGGATATTTTGAGAGCCCGCTACGGCGATTCCGCTTCACGGGAGGATGATTTGCGCCAACTTGCGCTCTTTTCAAAACAGTTTCAATCCCTTGGCGATTTTTTAAGCGATCTGGCACTGATGACGAATATGGATGAAGAAAGCGAAGGATATCGAAGGGACATGGAAGAGGAAAGGGTTGTGCTCAGCACCATCCACCAGGCGAAAGGGCTGGAATGGTCGGTGGTATTCATGATTCGGTGCTCCGAGGGTCTGATCCCGCTGGCCCGTGCGCTCAGAGAGCCGTCGGGCGTCGATGAGGAACGGCGCCTCTTTTACGTGGCCGCCACAAGGGCGAAGGATCAGCTCTACCTGTGCCACACCGTAATGGACGGCAATCGGGGGTACGGCGGGAAACCCTGCGCGCCGTCGCGCTTCATCCAGGAATTGGCGCCTTCACACCTGTCGCCAAGCGAACGACCCTTCGAACAGTGGCTTATCGATGAGGAATAGGTGATGGGTCATGGGTGATAGGTGATAACCCACAACCCAACACTCAAAACTTTTTATACTATACTACTTTGAGCGACAGCTCCATGAGCTGTGCCAGGCTTGCTGCCGAGGGCGCCTCGGTAAGCAGGCAGGTCGCTTTCTGCGTTTTCGGGAAGGCGATGACATCACGTATAGATTCGGCGCCCGCCATGATCATGATGATTCTGTCGAGACCGAAGGCGATGCCGCCGTGGGGCGGAGTGCCGTATTCGAGCGCATCAAGAAAAAAACCGAATTTTGCCCGCACATCTTCATCGCTCAGTGCAAGGGCCTTGAACACCGTGGACTGTACCGCGCTTTTGTGGATTCGAATGCTTCCACCTCCTATTTCCGAACCATTCAGCACCAGATCATAGGCTTGTGCGCGCACCTTCCCCGGCTCGGAAAGAAGGAGCGGGACATCTTCAAGGACCGGCGACGTGAAAGGATGATGGGTGGCCATGAAGCGTTTTTCCGTTTCGCTGTATTCAAACATGGGGAATTCCGTGATCCAGGTGAATGCGTAGGTATCCGGCGTAATGAGGCCCAGTTTTTCGGCAATGTGGACGCGGAGGTTGCCGAGGGCGTCATTTACTACCTTGGGGGTGTCGGCGACAAAGAAAATCAGATCCCCCGGAGACGCGTCCATCCGCTCATTGATACGCGCGACCTCTTCGGCAGTGAGGAATTTGAAGATCGGCGAAGTCCAGCCGTCTTCATTGACCCGCGCCCATGCCAGACCCTTGGCGCCGAAATCGCTCACATACCCGGGCAAAAGGTCAAGATCCTTACGAGAAAGCCTTTTACCGTCTTCCAGTTTTATGGCCTTGATCATCCCGCCTCGTGAGGCCACTTCCGCAAAGACCTTCAGTTGAGACGTGCTGAGCACGTCCGTGAGGTCCTTCAGCTCCAGCCCGAAGCGCCGGTCGGGGTTGTCCCGTCCGTAACGGGAAATCGCTTCCCCATAGGTCAGGCGCGGGAAAGGAAGCGTCAGATCCAGACCCATTCCCTCCTTGAAGATGCGTGCCATTAATCCTTCAATAATATCGATCAGATCGTCTTCGGAAATAAATGAAAGTTCCATGTCGATCTGGGTGAATTCAGGCTGGCGGTCGGCCCTGAGATCCTCGTCTCTGAAACATTTTACGATCTGATAGTAGCGGTCGAATCCCGATACCATGAGTAATTGCTTGAAGAGTTGCGGCGACTGAGGAAGCGCATAGAACATGCCCGGGTTGACGCGGCTGGGCACCAGATAGTCGCGGGCGCCTTCGGGCGTGCTTTTACCAAGAAAGGGGGTTTCGATTTCGACAAATCCCTGGTCATGAAGGTAATTCCGTGTGGCGGTTGCCACCTTGTCGCGAAGCAGCAGATTGCGCTGAATGTGCCGGCGCCGAAGATCGAGATAGCGATATTTAAGCCGCACGGTTTCCGAGATTTCCGTTTCTTCATCGAGCATGAAGGGAGGTGTCTTCGACTCGTTGAGAATTTCGAGTTCGTCAACCATCACCTCTATTTGTCCGGTCTTTAACGACGGGTTTTCCATCCCCTCCAGGCGTGTGATCACCGTTCCCCTGACAGCAAGGACATATTCGCTTCGTATTTTATGGGCCTCCGTATGAGCCATGGGGCTCTTTTCCGGATTGAAGACCACCTGCGCAATTCCGGTCCGGTCTCGAAGATCGACAAAAATAACTCCTCCATGATCCCGTCTCCGGTGGGTCCATCCCATGAGTGTAACCGTTTCACCTACGTGAGATATGCGAAGGTCGCCACAGTAATGAGTCCTTTTTTCTTTTGTAATAAATTCAGACACCAGCCTATTCCTCGTCTATGTATAGTGTAGTGTATATCCCTGTGTGTGGGGTTAGGTATTCGTCTTTCCCGTTCTGAGAATGGCGGAAAGATCACGCGGTGATGACAGCGCTACGTCTCTCTGCTCGCCTCCGTCCATTTGACGCAAGGGCGCATTCCCTGTCGCCAGTTCATTTTCCCCGATGATCAAGGTGTAACGGCAGCCGAGTTTGTTGGCGCGTTTCATCTGACTCTTCAACCCTTTGTCGGAGAATTCCATTTCAGCGATCAAACCAGAAGCGCGCAATCTGTTTGAAAGCCCGTAGGCGAAATCGCGGGCCTTCTCTCCGAGGGAGGCAATGAACAGATCGGGATTCGCATTTGAGCCTTCCGCCCCCGCCGGCTGCATGGAAATCAGCCGCTCAACGCCGATCGCAAAACCGATTCCGGGAATATCCGGGCCTCCAAGCAGTTTGGGAAGACCGTCGTATCGTCCCCCCCCCGTGACGGCGTTCTGGGCGCCCAGTGCCGAAGTAGTAACCTCAAAGGCGGTGCGCGTGTAATAATCGAGTCCCCGGACCATTCGTCTATTCACCCTGTAGGGGGTATCGAGCGTATCGAGATGCCGTTGCACCTCTTTAAAGTGCGCATCGCAGTCGTCGCAGATATAATCGAGGATGAGGGGTGCCCCGGCAATCGTTTCCCGACATCCTTCCTGTTTGCAATCGAAGATGCGAAGGGGGTTTGTCCCGAGCCTTCGACGACAATCTTCGCAAAGCGCGTTTTCTTTGTCCGCCAGAAAAGAGGTAAGCCTGTCCCTGAATGCAGGACGGCATAGCGGACACCCCAGAGAATTGATTTCCAGGGTCAGGTCCTCAAGCCCCACAGCACGCAGAAAATGAATGAGCATGAAAATAAGTTCGCTGTCGATTCGAGGATCGTCCAGCCCCAGAAATTCAACATTTATCTGATGAAACTGACGAAAACGCCCTTTCTGGGGGCGTTCCCTCCTGAACATGGGGCCCATGGTGTAGAGTTTCGAGAGCGGTTCTTTTGTATAGAGATGATGCTCCAGATAGGCCCTAATGACTGATGCCGTCGCCTCGGGACGCAGGGTCAGATAGTCGCCTCCGCGGTCGAGAAAGGTGTACATCTCCTTTTCCACAATATCAGTGGCTTCGCCGATGCCCCTTTTAAAGAGTTCGGTTTTTTCAAGCAGGGGAATTCTGATCTCTTTCACGCCGAAACAGGCGAATACGCGGCGCGCGGTTTCTTCCACATAGCGCCATTTTGCCGTTTCTTCAGGCAGAATGTCTTTAAATCCCCGAACGGATGTAATTGAAGCCATATGCACAGTCTCCCGTCAATCAAAGGTGGATGTGATATCACAGTTCAGGGGTAAAGGCAAATATGATTTACGTGCAATTTGGAAGTGAGATTAGTGGGATGAAGCCCTATTGTTCTTCAGTGCGCCGTGACAGACCCTTTCGATTTTCCGACCGTCGGTCACAATGGTAACCGCCCCGTCAAGGTCGGTACGGAGGAGCTGAATTCCCCGGTCGTGGTAGCGTGCGCACACTCGCGGATTTGGGAAGCCGAAATTGTTGTTATATCCGCAACTCACCACTGCAATATAAGGCTTTACTTTATCAATAAACGCTGATGAACTCGAACCGGGAGCGCCATGGTGGGGCACCAGCATGACCCTGCTCCGAAGGTCCACCGAAGACGCGGCAAGTTCACGTTCCGTTGCCTCCATGATGTCGGCGGTCAAAAGGAAGCCGACGGCGCCATAGGTCAATTTCATTACGATACTGCGATTATTAGTTCCTCCGGGCTTTTGAGCATCGGCCGTCTCTGGGGGATGGAGCACCTTGAAAGAAACACCCGCGATAGATCGCGGCGGATCGTCACTTTGAACAATCCTGTGAGAAATATTCTTTTTTTTAATTATATCCAGGAAGGCACGGTAGGTATCGCTGTCCGACGGATCTCCATTCGACCAGACCTCACCGATACAAAAATTTTCCAGGATAAAGGGGAGACCGCCCAGGTGATCCTGATCCGGATGGGTAAGCACGACAATGTCTACACGGGTGAGTCTTTTATGCCAGAGGAATGGTCCCACCACGTACTGCCCGATATCGAAACTCCGGTCGTAAAAACCGCCGCCGTCCACAAGCATGACTGTGCCATCAGGGAAGGTAATAAGGTTCGCGCTTCCCTGACCGACGTCGAGTACGGTAAGTGAAAGACGACCGGGCACTGTCGTCTGCAAATGGATAATCAACCTGTCTGCAATGAACGTGACAATGACCAGGAACAGGGCGCCTGTCAGTAATAGTGAGCGCGCCTTTGACTTGCCCGGTGCGCGTATAGAAAAGAGGAGAAGGAGGCACATATAATAACAGATAATTTCGATATAATCTGGTGTTGAGAGACGAATGTACGAGAGGGAAAAGGAGGCGAACCAATCGACAATGAAAAGGGAGAGGCTGAGGGCAAAGGCCGACGCTTTCAGGAGCACCATGGTTGCCGGCATGGAGAAGGGGGCCGTGAGTATGCTTATTAACGCCGGGGGCAGGGCCACGAAACCCATAAGGGGAACGACGAAGAGATTGGCAAGCATTGTGACGGTTGATAGTTGATTGAACGAGTGGATGATTAACGGCGCCGTGCCCAGGGTGGCGGCCAGGCTTACGATACAGAATGTCGCAACCGCAGCAAGGCTTCTTCCCATGAACGTGTCCGTGCCACGGGGATGCACATGCAGAAAGGAAATCAGGGGCGGCGTGATTAGGATAATGGCCCCCACTGCCGAAAAGGAGAGCTGAAAGGAGATGTCAAAAAGTGAGGTCGGTGAAAAGACAAGTATGACGAGGGCAGCCAGCGCAAGTGAGTTCAGAGGGTTGCCTTTTCTCGAGAAAAGGAGAGATAGAAAAAATACGCCTACCATGAGCACGGCCCGTATGGTGGAAATGCCGAATCCGGCAATGAGGCTATAGCCGAATATGGGAAAACAGGCCAGACAGGCCGACAGCTTGACCAGATTGCCCCTCAAAAGTAAAAAGCTCCATGATTTGATCGCCCTCTTGAAGACAAGAAATGAAATGCAGGTGATGATGCCTACATGTAGGCCCGATATTGCCAGGATGTGTGAAAGCCCCGATCGGGTGAACTTCTCTCTGATGTCGGAAGGCACCCGTTCCTTGTCGCCGAGAATGAGCGCTCCCAGCAGTTCTCTTTCCGGCGGGTCCGCGGCATGGTGAAGGACATGCCTGAAGGCGCAACGGCATTCTTCAATCTTTCGCATGATGGGGTTGCCGCCGTTTCGTCGAAGGACAATAATATTTGTGGGCTTTCGTACCGATGCCGTTACAAGGATATGCTGGTATCGCAGATACCTTTCGTAATCAAAACCGCCGGGATTTTGAAAGTTGCGCGGCAGTCTGAGCCGGGCTTTTACCCTGATGAAGTCGCCGTAGTGGATGCCAGCAAGATCATTTCTTACGGTCAGCAGCACAGCGCCCCTCACAGGTATATCCGCAGAATTTGATCTGATTCTGTCGACTCTTACCACTACGCGGGTTTTCCCCCCGCGCACATGAGGGCTGGAGATAACCGTTCCTTCAATGGTTTTTTGGGTGTTGCCGGCGTAGAGTGCGACGGTCGATTCCGAAGCGACGGGCTGGGTATGCATCGCAATGGATGACATGCCCAGAAGAAACCACGATACCGCCGTTACGCAGGCGATGGACGGGTACATTCCTTTTCGTATCGATATGAGCAGAAGCATCAGAAGCGCCGCAAGGAAAAGAAGAATATACCCGAAAGGCAGGGAAGCGATGCTGCCGACCGCAATACCCGCACTGAACACTATCACCAGAGGAACCAGAGGTGCCTTCATGACTGCACTGCCTTGAAAGATTTGCTGTGTTTTCTATTGTGTCTGCTCTGTGGTGGTGAAGGGTAGCGATGTCGTAACTCCGAAAAATATAACGGAGGATTGACTGCGATAGGCATCGGGCACGTATGAAGATAGATTCACCAATACTCTTCATGCCGGGAACTGTCAAGTCCCTCGTGGAAACCGAAGGGCAACTTTTCTGGACAAGGAGCGAGGGAATGTGTAATATCACCCATCGGCCTGGGGGAGCAGATCTTCGATGAGAGGGATACACAAAGACAGGAGTGATGGCGACTTCAATCGGTTGCGGTGGCTTACCTTTTACCGGGTCATCATTACATCCTTCCTGCTCGGCATTGCCGCCTTTATTCAATTTGTCGGCACGGAATTCCTTACGCAGACATCCCTCTATCTTGTCTACGCAATCATCGGTCTTACCTATGTCATTTCGATTGCATATGTGCTGATCTTAAAAAAATGGACCAGCGTCGCGGGCAATGTCTATCTGCAATCCCTGGTCGATGTGGTGATTGTCACCGCGCTTGTATACGTGACGGGCGGCGCCGGAAGCATATATCAAAACCTGTACTCGCTGGTCATTATCTATGCGGTGCTGTTTCTCGAGAAAAAGGGAGGGATTCTTCTCGCCTCGGCAAGCGGCATCCTCTACGGCCTGCTTCTCGATCTGGAATACTACGGTTTCATTGAGCCCGTCTACAGCGCGATGTATGTCTATGATTTCAGCGCCGGTTACGTATTCTCGAGAATCTTCATACACATCGTATCTTTTTACATTGTGGCGCTGCTGGCCAGCTTTGTCGTTGGGCAGGAACGAAAGACGCGAAGGCTGCTCATTGAAAGAGAAGACGCCTTCAAACGGCTCGATTTATTATACAGGAGCATTATCGAGTCCGTGAATGCGGGCGTTGTCACCGTGGACAGAGCGCAGAGGATACGGTCTTTCAACCGGGTCGCAGAAGAGATAACGGGGGTTATACGGCATCAGGCCATTGACAGGGACATTGAGGATGTATTCCCCGATATGCTCGTCGCGATGGAGCGCGTCGAAGACGGCGTCGGCAATTTTGAATACGCGCTCACGTACAAGAGGTACACTCCGGCACTACTCGTGTTTTCTCTGTCGCCTCTTATGAATCCAGAGGGGGAACCCATCGGAAACATACTGATATTCCAGGATCACACTGCGATAAAGGCCATGGAGCGTGAAATTGATAAAAACAAGAAAATGGCCTTCATGGGGGAGATGGCGGCGGTGCTGGCCCATGAGCTGCGCAATCCCCTCGCATCCATCGGGGGGTCTATACAGTTGCTCAAGAGGGATCTTCCTCTGGAAGAGGGCGACAGAAAATTGATGGATATTGTGTTGAGAGGAAAAGACCAGTTGGAAAATCTGGCGCGGGATTTTCTCCTCTTCACGCGTCCGGCACAAGGCGGAGACGATACAATCGACATGTCAGAGGTGGTCGAAGATATTCTGGAAACCCTCTATTTCGGCAGCGATTGGAACCGGACGGTACACATATCGCAGGCATTGTGCGATGCATACATCATCCGGGGAAACAGAGTAGAGGTACGCCACGCTCTCTTGAATATCGTGATCAATGCGCTCCAGGCGATGCACAACGGGGGAACGCTGTCGATCAGAACACAGGTGCGCACCGATGAAAAAAGCGGGAGGAAATTTCTTGAAATTAGTGTTGTCGATCAGGGGTGCGGCATAGAAGAGACAACCCTGCGGAAGGTGCGCGAGCCCTTTTTCACCACAAAGGAAATGGGCACCGGACTGGGGCTTGCCATTGTAAGCCGTGTGATGGAAGGTCATCACGGATATTTTGAAATTAAGAGTGAAGTTGATCAAGGCACCTGCTGCACAATGGGATTCCCCCTGTGAAATAAGCGAGGCGCCGAAGGAGGAATTGCACAATGGCCGACATCCTTGTAGTGGATGACGATCAGGGTATGCGAGAATTTCTTGAAATCATGCTTACCCGTGAGCGATATGACGTGGTTGCCGTGCCCGGCGGGCGCGAGGCGATCAGCCGATGCAGGAAAAAAAAGTTTGATCTCGTGATCACCGATCTCAAAATGCCCCGCATGGACGGAATAAGCCTCCTGAAGCAGGTAAAGGAAGTCTCACCGGAAACCATGGTCATTGTGGTGACGGCCTATGCGTCGGGGGAAACCGCGCTGGCGGCGATGAAAGAGGGCGCCTATGATTATCTGGAAAAGAATTTTGATCTCAACGACCTGAAGTCACTGGTGGAGAAGGCCCTGAGCCAGCGGGGAGCCGGTCGCGACGAAGCCCGGTTTATCAAAGAGGTGGAAAACTCACCTTCCTACAGCGGCATGGTGGGCAAGAGCAAGAAAATGCGGAAAGTCTATTCGCTGATCCGCAGGGTGGCCGATACGTCGGCAAATGTGCTTATCCTTGGCGAGAGTGGAACCGGCAAGGAGCTGGTGGCCCGGTCCATCCATGAAAACAGCAGCCGGAAAGGGAAGCCCTTTGTGGTGATCAATTGCGGTGGCATACCGGAACAGCTTTTGGAAAGCGAACTCTTCGGGTATACGAAGGGTTCCTTTACCGGCGCCTATGCCGATAAAGCGGGTCTTTTCGAGGCCGCTCACAGAGGGACTCTCTTCCTCGACGAGGTGGGAGAACTATCCCCGTTCCTTCAGGTAAAACTTTTAAGGGCAGTGCAGGAAAAGACCTTCAGGCGCATCGGCGGCTGCGAAGATATTACCGTTGACGTGCGCATTATATCGGCGACAAACCAGAATCTCGAAAAAAAGGTACAACATCTTGAATTCAGGGAAGATCTGTACTATCGCCTCAATGTCATTCCGATACGGATTCCTCCCCTCAGAGACCGAAAAGAGGACATCCCGACGCTTGTGGAGTATTTCATAGAAAAATATGCCAGAGAAGCGGGAAGGGAGGTAAAGAAAATATCCGCCTATGCCCTCGAACTGCTGGTGAATTACCCCTTTCCGGGAAATGTGCGCGAACTGGAAAACATCATAGAGCGAAGCGTGGCTATGGAAACGTCGAACATCATACTGCCGGAAAACCTTGTTATTTCAGAAGCGGGAGAATGGGGTGCTTCACGGGAGGGGGGTGACGACATACCGGACGAGGGCATTTGTCTTGCTGAAGAACTGGCGCACTATGAACGGCGCCTTATCGAAAAGGCGCTGAAAAAGGCCGATGGATCGAAAACGCGGGCGGCAAAATATCTTAATATTACCTTCGATTCTCTCCGCTATCGTCTCGAAAAGCTGAGAATGGATCAGATAAATAATGAAGGTTCGGTGTAATGCAATGAATTCCTGCGGAATCGTCGCACCGGTCAATTTTCCGTGAACCTCACCGGCGACCGGGCAAAATCACCGCTTTCTTCAACGCCGGTTTTGTACTGAAAAGGGCATCGGGAGTGCCTACACCGAGAATTCCTCCCCAATAATTCAACAATATCAGACAAATGGAGGTAACGCTCTTTTTGTGCCAGAGGTGGCATGTGAATTGCAAAGAAGCAGGTAACTGTCGAATGCATTGACAGTATCACCAACCAAAAACAACAAGGAGGAACACCATGAGTATGCTCAGAGCAAAGAGGGGACAGAAGGGTTTTACACTGATCGAACTGATGATCGTTATCGCCATTATCGGCATCCTGGCGGCCATCGCGATCCCGCAGTTCAACACCTACCGGACAAAAGGCTGGAACGCTTCGGCAAAATCGGATCTTAAGAACGCCTATAACGCCGCGATGACCTACTTCGCCTCGAATCCCAGCGCCACGTCGGTTGCTGCCGCTGATTTAACGGCGAACGGGTATACGGCAACTTCTGGTGTCACCGTTACCATTACTACCGCTACGCCAACGGGCTTTGCCGCGACGGCGGTGCATTCCAAAGGTGATACAACATACTCGGTAGACTCATCTGGAAACATAACACCATAAGGCAAGAACGTGTTCAACAAAAAGGGGGACATAATATTAATTTATGTCCCCCTTTTTTGATCGCCCCACTTTTCCTTTTTCCAGAAAAGGACCTGTCAGTTGTTCCACTGTCTTGATAAAGATTTCCCCACCCGCAGGCCGACCCGTATGTGGGTGCCTTGCGAAGATTCTTGCGGGCCTTTTCATCTTCACTGCTCGCTTAGTAGTACGTCCCTAATTATGAATATAATGATCTTGCAATATTCATAACGATTCATTAGACTTCGGAACCATCGGTTATTTTTGAGCGGGACTGAATATAACGTGTATCGCGCAATAGACGATTTTATCAATTACCTTGCCGTTGAGCGGGGTCTGGCCCTCAATACCCTCGAGGCATACAGCAGGGATCTCAATCGTTACGCCGATTATTTCCAAAGCAGGGGAACAGTGTGCTGCAATGCCGTCACTTCTGACGGGATCATTGCGTTTTTAGTAAAATTGAGGGATGATGGGCTCGGTTCCAATTCAGTGAACCGCACCCTTGCAGCGGTACGCGGGTTCAATCGCTATCTGCGCGAACGAAATCTCATTCGGGAGAATCCCGTTGCCGATATTGAGCTTGCGAAGGTGTGGATGCGCCTTCCCGATACCATCAGCAGGGAGGAAATGGCGACACTCCTGAAGGCGCCGGGCACGGGAACGCCTCTGGCGATTCGGGATACGGCGATGCTTGAGTTTCTCTACGCAACGGGAATCCGTGCTTCGGAACTGGTGTCTCTTACCACCGGGGGAATACACTGGCAGGTCGGCTATTGTCTGGTCTTCGGTAAAGGGGGGAAGGAGCGGATCGTACCCATAGGAGAACGGGCACAACGCTCGCTTATGCGCTATTTGGAGGAAGTGAGGCCGAAATTAATGAAACGATCGGAGGAACAGGCGCTCTTTCTCAATCGCGGGGGAGAGGGGTTCTCCCGGCAGGGATTGTGGAAAATTGTAAAAAAATATGCCAAAAAAGCGGGGCTTGCGAAAAAGGTGTATCCTCATACCTTTCGACACTCCTTCGCCACCCATCTGATCGAAGGGGGCGCTGATCTGCGGTCGGTTCAGATAATGCTTGGACATTCGGATATATCGACCACGCAGATCTATACGCATGTGACGCGGGACCGCCTGAAGGAAGTACACAAAAAGTATCACCCGAGAGGATAGCAATGGACTATTATTACGGCCAGGAGGATAATGACCGGAAAGATGAGACGCCGAAACAAAAAAAAGGAGTCACTCTCAGGGTAACGTTGGTGGTTGTTCTGCTGATCGCTGCATTCGCGGGGGGGGGAGTGCTCTATCATTTTCTCAGTGCAGGCGATGTGGACATGCCGGCGCCGATGATACGGGCGAAGCGGTTTGTCATGACCAATATGCTCGGTGCAAGACCGCACTTTTACTGGGTTGAACTCGAAAAAAACGGCGAAGAATTCCGTGTGCGCGAAGGCGATGTCTTTGAAATTACCTACCGTGATGAATTCGCAGTGAAAAAGGTGCAGACCGATCTTATGACCACCCGGGGCATTGCCGTCGATGTGGAAGGCGCCGGAGGAACAAACGATCTGGGCTCGCTGCTGAAGGGTGTGGAGATAGTTGATCGCTCCATAAAAGACAGCGCGAAAAAGTTTTCGCTGAAGGTTCGGTATAATGAAAAGGTCCTTGCGGCGATCCCCATCGAAATAAAGATACTGCCGCAAGACTGGCTCAGACATGCCCGTCAATCGGAAGACAAAAAAGCGCAGACTGAATACCTGGAACAGGCGGTAGGGATGAAGAAGGAGGATCTCAATGCCCGAAAGATGCTCGCCCGTTCCTATGTGGATTCCGGCAATATAGACAAAGGCATTCATGAATACGAGGCGGTGCTTGCACAAAATCCTGATGATCTTCCTTCGCTTGTTGCACTTTCGAAACTGTATGTAAAAATAAAAAAATATCAGGAGGCGCTCCTCGCCTATCGCAAGATTATCCGAATGAATTCAAAGGATGCCGCGGCCTACGCAAGCATTGCCCAGGTCTATGGGCTGATAGGCAATTGGCCCCGCGCCGCCGCCAATTACCGGGTATCGCTGAGACTTTCGCCGGACAACGCAGCGGTTCGGTATAATCTTGCCGAGGCCTGTGAGCAGATGGGACACACGCAGGAAGCGCTTGAAGAGTATGAAAAAGTGTACAAAGAAATGCCGGGAAACGAAGCGGTAATCGTTGCGCTGGCGGACGTCTATTTGAAAACAAAGGACTATGACAAGGCAATCGACCTTTACAGGATATTCATAAGCAAAAATCCACAAAACGCCTCGGCCTATGCGAATATAGGGCTCGCCTACAGCGGAAAAGGTCTTAATGACAGAGAAATCGCAAATTATGAAAAGGCGCGTCAGCTCAATCCGAACAATGCAGTGATTCGTTTTAATCTTGCCCTGGCCTACGAGAAGGCCGCGCGGTATGACGACGCCGCAAAGGAATATCGACAGGTCCTGAAGTTCAAACCCAACGACACGGATGCGCTCTCCCGACTTGCAGAGCACTATTTGCGAAAAAAGGAATATGCACAGGCCATCGAATATTTTACCGGATACAGTAAGGCATTCCCCAATAACGCAGCCGTCTACACCAATATGGCCTATGCGTACCAGGAAATGAAAGATTACAAAAATGCCGTGCGTTGTTACGAAGAAGCATTGCACAAGGGGGCAACAGATAAAGAGGATATATACCATAATATTGCCGTCTGCCATGAAAAGACCGGAAACGCCAAAGACGCAATTGCCGCCTACGAAAAATATGCGTCACTAAAGCCGACCATCGAGGTGCTGCTTATGCTTGCGCACCATTATGAAAAAAACAGGGAATGGGATAGAACAATAGAAACATACAACCGCCTCATCGAAATCGACAAAAAGAGACATGAATTTTACTCGGGCAGAGGCCGTGCCTATTTTCAGAAGGGGAATGTCGACGAGGCAATTGCAAACTATATGACGTCGCTTCGCTATGAAAGGGAAGACGATCAGGTCTACCTGGCACTGGCTGAAGCCTACGAAAAAAAAGGTATGTATAAAGAGGCCTTGCGTGAATATACGCGGGCCTATCAGATCAATCCTGAATCGACCACTGCCATGAAAAAGATTCCGCAACTCAAAATCAAACTTCTTAAAGCTAAACATAAAGGATAGAATCCATGGCCTCATTTTCTATAAAAGATTTCACAATTGGAAAGGGAAATCCCTTTGTGCTGATCGCCGGTCCCTGTGTGATAGAAAGCGAAGAGATCGTGATGCAGACAGCACGGTTTTTGAAAGAACTTACCTCAGATATGGGAATACCTTTTATCTTCAAGTCATCCTATGACAAGGCCAATCGTTCCTCGAAGGACTCCTTTCGTGGACCGGGTCTGCACAAAGGATTGGAAATACTTGCAAGGGTCAGGGAGACACTGGAAGTTCCCGTTCTTTCCGACGTACACCGGTTTGAGGAAATAGAACCGGCGGCGCAGGTGCTTGATGTGGTGCAGGTGCCCGCTTTTTTGTGCCGACAGACCGACTTTGTGACCGAAGTGGCAGCCAGGGCAAAAATCATCAACATCAAGAAGGGACAGTTTCTCGCCCCCGAGGACATAGACAATGTGGTGGCAAAGGCCCGCGCATCGGGGAATGAGCGGATACTGATTACGGAGCGTGGGTATAGCTTCGGCTACAACAATCTTGTCGCCGATATGCGCGCTCTTGCCATTATGAGAAAGACAGGCTATCCGGTAATCTTCGACGCAACACACAGTGTGCAGCTGCCGGGCGGTATGGGCTGCGCCTCCGGAGGCGACCGGGAGATGGCCCTGTGTCTTGCCCGCTCAGCCGTTGCCTGCGGTGTGGACGGTCTATTTTGCGAGGTTCACCCTGATCCGGAGAGGGCGCTTTGCGACGGTCCGAATTCACTTTTCCTCAAGACGCTTCCCGGCCTTTTGAAAACTTTACAACGCATTGACACTATTGTCAAAATGGATGAGCGATGAATGAAATTAAGGACGATGGACTGATAAAAAAAATACGGAAGATAACCCTGCTTGTCTGTGATGTTGATGGCGTGTTGACCGATGGAAGAATTATCATGGATAACCGGGGCAACGAGTTGAAACATTTCGATGTGCGGGACGGCCACGGGCTGAAGTTGATCATGAGGTATGGAATCGGCGTAGCGCTGCTTACTGGGCGCAGATCCGAGGTGGTGACCCATCGCGCAGAGGATCTTGGAATTACGGAGGTCTATCAGGGAATCAAAAACAAGGGCGCCTTCATGGAGGAGTATATACAGAAAAACAACTGCAGGGGTGAGTGCATTGCCTATGTGGGAGACGATGTTATCGATATTCCGGTCTTTCGCCTGGTGGGATTTTCCGTTGCCGTTGCCGATGCATCGGAACATGTGAAAACGGTGGCCGATTATGTGACCCGTCTGAAAGGCGGGAGAGGGGCTGTGCGTGAACTCTGCGAATTAATTCTCATGGTTCAGGATAAATGGGCTGCAGTGGCGGCACGGTATAAAATGGATTAAGCTTTCCTCAATTTCCTGATGAAAAAAAGACCGCCTTGTTCGGTCTTTACTTATTCAGGGAGGGGTGTTATACCTGAAATCAAGAAAGGCGATGGCGGTGTCGCAGCGTGTGACATTCAGAAGAATCCTCATTGGAGCGTCGGTGGCGCTTGCGGTGCTTGTGATAGGCGGGATTTTTCTGGCCAAGAGAGACACTACGGGGACAGGACTCCGGATCCTGCCGGGAAAAGCAGATCTCGAGATAAGGAATTTCCATTACACAGAAGTGGGAGACAGCGATTCGCGGTGGGAACTGCAGGCGGACAGGGCCCATTACAGGCGCACTGATCAGGAGGTGCAGCTGTTCGAGGTAAGAGCAAGGTTTTTTTCCGGGGCAGGCCGGGTCGTTACCTTGACAGCCGATAAGGGGACGTGGAACAGGGAATCCGGGAATATCGAACTTTCCGGCCATGTCGTGGCGACATCGGATGCGGGAGAATGGGTCAAAACCGAACAATTGCAGTACAGGTCGCTGGACAGATCGATCTATACGGAAAATGATATATTGATAAAAAACAAGAGAATGCAGATTGTGGCCAAGGGGATGAGCTATTCCCTGGATGAGGTAAAACTCCTGCTTTCTTCACAGGTAAAGGCAATTATTGATGACAAGGCGTGGAGACCCTAATCACATCTTTCTTTCAGGCATTGCAGGGCGCAGGATAGCGCCGATTCTGGTTTTACTGATGCTGTGCACGGCTGGGCATGCGGCGGATATCGAATCGGCCGGCAAGGGCGCGCCGATTACGGTGACGTCGGATCGGCTTGAAACCCTTGAGCATGGCGGGGTGATAGTCTTTTCGGGGCAAGTGGCGGCTGAGCAGGAACGATATACCATTCACTGCGATGAATTACGCATATATTACCGGCAAAGTCAGGCGCCAGGGAAAGGCGCCGGTGCGGTGGAAAAGGGAGAAGTCGAAAAGATTGAAGCACGCCGCAACGTATCCATTGAGGGGGAACACGGCATTATCAGCGGAGATCATGCGGTTCTTTACCACAGTGCACAAAAGGTCGTAGTGACCGGCAATGTCGTGATGAAAGAAGGAGAAAACACCGTAAAAGGCGACAGCATCACTTTCTTTCTCAAAGACGGGAAAGGCATTGTCGAGTCATTGAAGGAAGGCAGGGTAAAAGCAACGATTTACCCGAAAAAGGGGCCGTGATGTTTTACCGCAATAGGGGTGCAATGCGCTTTCATAGATGTCGAGATTGTCTGTGTACATGAAACTTGAGGCAAAAGAACTGGTTAAGATCTACGGCGGCAGATGGGTCGTAAACCGTATCAATCTGGAGATAGGAAGAGGTGAGGTAGTCGGCCTTTTAGGGCCGAACGGGGCCGGCAAGACGACCACCTTTTACATGATCGTCGGTTTGATAAAACCGGATTCGGGACGCGTCCTGCTCGGCGGGCATGACATAAGCCGTTCACCGATGTACAGGAGGGCGAGGAAAGGCATAAGCTATCTTCCCCAGGAACCGTCGGTCTTCAGAAAGCTTACCGTTGAAGAAAATATCATGGCTATTCTGGAAACGCTCGATATCAGCAGAAACGAAAGAGAAGTGCGGCTGAAAGCGCTTCTGGCGGAATTGGACCTTACGCATATTGCAAAAAGCATGGCCTTTGCTCTTTCAGGGGGTGAGCGCAGAAGAGTGGAAATTACACGAGCGCTGGTAACGGAGCCCTATTATATGTTGCTGGATGAACCCTTTGCCGGCATAGACCCGATCGCGCTGTCCGATATTCAGGGCATTATCGGGAAATTGAAGGAACGGGATATCGGCATATTGATATCGGATCACAATGTACGCGAGACGCTTAAGGTTTGCGACAGGGCCTACATCGTCAATGAAGGTGAAATACTCATGGAGGGAGACCCCGATACAATCGCGGCAAGCGAAGTAGCACGCACATTCTACCTCGGCGCCGATTTCGATTTATAGGAGTCAGGCGACAGCCCGTAACGGGGATATTGCACGCAAGGGTTAACAACTATGGCCTTTGAGCTGAGACAAAATCTGAAACTGACGCAACAGCTGATCATGACGCCGCAGCTTCAGCAGTCTATAAAACTGCTTCAGCTTTCCAGGCTTGAATTGATGAGTGCCATAAATCAGGAGCTGGAGCAGAATCCGATGCTTGAAGAACAGGCATTTGATGATGACCCGGAAAACGGCGTCCCTCCGGAGTCGGATACTCCCGCGGCCGAATTGGTGACAAGGGAAGTCACGGGAGAGGGGGACGGCAGGGAAGACTTTGACTGGGACGGCTATTTTGAAGATTACGGCGCTGTCGGGGTAAATTACGGGCGGGAGGTTGCAGAGGCACCTTCTCTGGAAAATATCTTAACGCGCCAGGGGTCTCTTTCCGATCATCTGCTATGGCAGCTCAATCTTTCTCACATGGATGAGGAGGAAAAGATGATCGGAAGGGAGATAATCGGCAATCTGGACGGAAACGGATATCTTGCGGCCACCTGTGAGGAAATATCAGAATCCATGGGGATTGTCCTTGAGTCCGTGAAAAAGACGCTTGCAAAAGTTCAGGAATTTGATCCTCCGGGAGTCGCCGCACGGGATCTGAGGGAATGCCTTCTGCTCCAGATTCAGGCCTTGCAGGTAGAGGATCCTCTTGCAACGACGATTGTGGTAGAGCATTTGAAGGATCTTGAAACGAAAAACTACGATAACATTGCAAGAAAAAGGAAGGTCCCTATTGAACAGGTCATAGAAGCTGCCTCCATAATCTGCAATCTCGATCCCAAGCCGGGAAGGCGATACAGCGAAGAAAAACCGGATTACATCATCCCGGATGTTTATGTATTTAAGGTTGGAAATGAATTCAGGATTGTCCTTAACGACGACGGTCTTCCCAAGCTGAAGGTCAGCAATCTCTATAAAAAAATACTTACGTCCGGCGAGAACAGCTCGAGAGGCGAGAAAAACAAAGAATACATCAAGGAACGACTGCAATCGGCAACGTGGCTCATTAAGAGCATACAGCAGCGACAGAGAACTATTTACAAGGTGTCGGAAAGCATCTTGAAGCATCAGATAGATTTTTTTGAAAAAGGAATCAATTATCTAAAACCGATGGTGCTCAGAGATATTGCCGATGACGTGTCGATGCACGAATCGACTATCAGCAGGGTCACTACCAATAAGTATATGCATACGCCGCGGGGCATTTTTGAATTAAAATATTTTTTTAACAGCAGCATTAATCGGACCGACGGCGATGCGATTGCATCGGAAAGTGTGAAGGAAAAAATAACAAAAATAGTAAGCCTGGAAAATCCCCAAAAACCTTACAATGACAGCCAGATAGTAGAAATTCTTGAAGATTCGGGGATTTCAATTGCCCGAAGAACTGTGGCAAAGTACAGGGAAATGCTCAATATACTTCCTTCGCATAAAAGGAAAAAATATTATTGACATTTTTGCACGACTCACATAGTAAGCAATGCTTTGTTTTATCCCTATCGTTACGGCACGGTGTATAATCACCGGGGACCTGTGAACGAGAGGTTATTGCAACAGCACTACGAGAAGGAGGCGTATCTATGCAAATATCTTTTACGTTCCGGAACGCTGAGGCCGGAGATGGGCTTAAGGATTATGTAACCAAAAAAATATCGAAACTTGAAAGGTATATCGATAAGCCTGTTGAGGCAAAGGTTGTGCTCTCAGTTGAAAAGTATCGAAATGTTGCGGAAATTAATTTGCTTATGGCCAAAGGAGCCACGATCAATGGGAAGGAAGAAGCAAAAGAAATGATTGTGGCAATTGACACGGTTATAGACAAGATAGAACGCCAACTGAAAAAGCATAAAGAAAAAATAAGAAATCGCAAGGATGGCGCGGAACGGGGTATTGCGGAAGGGTTGAGTGCGATTGCATCCGACGAAGTGGATGAAGAGACACCCTACAAAATAGTTGAAATCAGGAAGGTTGTGCTGAATCCCATGTCAGTTGATGACGCCATTATGGAAATGGAAGAATCAAACAATCACTTTGTGGTGTTCAGAGATTCAACTTCCGAAAACGTGAGTGTAATATACCGTCGCGATGATGGAAATTATGAGCTGATTCAAGCGGCGAGTTAACGCGCATGGTGCGAAGGAATGAATATTACCGAACTGCTGGAAGAAAAATTTGTAATAGATCAATTAAAATCCAAGTCGAAGCGGGAAGTGCTCGTTGAGTTATCCGAGGTTTTCGCACGCGCCAACGCCAACATCAATGTTGACAGCGATGCCATGGTAGAAGTGCTCCTCGAACGGGAAAAGCTGGGAAGTACGGGAATCGGAGAGGGGATAGCCATTCCCCATGGAAAGTTGGCCGGTCTCGATCGTCTTATTGTTTCCTTCGGGCGAAGTCACAGTGGGGTGGAGTTTGATTCCCTGGACGGGAAGCCGGTCAATATATTTTTTCTTCTTATGGCGCCTGAAAATTCTGCTGGACAGCATCTTAAGGCCCTGGCTAAAATTTCACGAATGCTGAAGGATGTGGATTTTAGAAGTGAGCTCATGAAAGCGCAGTCAACGGGAGATATATACGATCTCATTGTAAAAAAGGACACAATGAAGCCATAAACAGATGAAGCCACTCTCCACAGGCAGTCTGATCGAGTACGGCGTAAGGGCCCTTGGATTTGAAGTGCAGGGGGGAATGCAGGGGTTGGAGGGGCGGAGCATCCCCGGTGCGTCGATTCTTGTATATCCTGATGAGGCGGCTGTCCTTGACCCAGCAATTTCCAAACATGTAATTCTTGTAGTCGCGTCCTCAAAAGACGAGAGCGGTGCGGCGCAGCACTCCGAAGAATACTTCAAAATTATCGATATAGCAAAAGCCAGTGAAAGTCCTCTCATCATATGGGCGCAGGCCGAGAGGACGCCGTTTCTTTTGAATGAATTCGCGGATGCCCATGCGGTTCCCCTCATCCAATCCGATCGAGACCCCTTCTATATCAAAAGCCGTCTTATGGCGTACCTGAGGGAAAAAATAGAATGCGTCAGGGAACTCCACGGCGTGCTGGTGGAGGTCTTTGGGATAGGGGTATTAATTACGGGAGAAAGCGGAATCGGAAAGAGCGAATGCGGGCTTGAGCTTGTGGTGCGGGGGCATAAGTTGATTGCCGACGATCTCGTGGAATTTCATGGGAATCGGGAAAGCGGGCTCACGGGGCGCAGTCCTGCATCCATTGCACATTTAATGGAGATTCGGGGGCTCGGCATCATAAACGTGAAAGAGCTCTTCGGCGTTGTTGCCGTCATCGGTGAAACATCGGTGCGGGTAGTGGTCGAGTTGATCAGATGGGACAATGGCGCCGAAATGAACCGGATTGCATTGGATCAGTATACATGCCGCATTCTCGATGTTGATGTCCCCTGTATCCGCGTGCCCGTGAGAACAGGCGGCAATATGGCGACAATTGTGGAAATCGTTGCGCGAAGAGAGCTCTTGGCCTCCGGCGGAGGGAAAATGGAATCAGCTGATCATCCCCATTGGAAAGGTATGGGAAGTGAACGATGAAGAATGTCCGTGTGGTCATCATAACAGGAATTTCAGGTTCGGGGAAAAGCACTGCCCTTCGCGCATTGGAAGACATCGGTTTTTTCTGTGTCGATAATCTGCCCATATTGCTTCTGCCGAAGTTTTTGGAAATTCAGGTAGAGGTAGCGGGAGAGATTTCAAAGGTGGCACTGGTAATGGATCTTCGAGAAAAGAACTTTCTCGATAAATTTGTCGAAATCATCAATAGGGTGAAAAAAAAGAACTACAATATAGAGATACTTTTTCTTGATGCGCGCGAGGATTCTCTTCTTCATCGATTTAGTGAAACACGGCGCTCCCATCCCCTGTCGGAGAAGAGGACTGTTCTGGAAAGCATCGCCCTTGAACGGGAGCAGTTGGCCAAAATAAAGGAAATGGCCAATAACGTGATCGATACCTCCTTCTTTAATGTGCATGAGCTGAAGGAGATCGTGCAAAAATATTACCTCAACCCCCTTGAGGGGAAGAGAATGACGATCAATGTGACTTCCTTCGGTTATCGCTACGGCCTGCCTCCGGATGCGGATATTGTGTTTGATGTCAGGTTTCTCCCAAACCCCTATTTTGTGCAGGATCTGAAAAATTATACAGGCAATGACGAGACGGTGGACGCCTATGTCCTGAAATGGGAAGAGTCGCGGCAGTTTCTCCGCGTGCTATTTGAAATGATGTCCTTTCTTGTTCCTCTTTTCGAAAAAGAAGGGAAGGCCTATCTTACAATCGGAATCGGCTGCACCGGCGGAAAACACCGATCGGTGGTCATCGCGAATCACCTGGCACATTTTTTTTCCGGAAAATCATATGCCATCAATATAAACCATCGCGATGTGAACAAGGGTTGAATGAATCTGTTATTGTTATTTATGGCGCGAGGTCGATCTTTTTTGTGATGTTGTCCTCTATCCAGTGGGGATCCCACCATTCCTGAGGGTTGACGAAACTCTTGCCGACGAAAATACCAAAATGGAGGTGGTCGCCGCCGGCAAGGCCCGACGTGCCCGATTTTCCGATGGGCTGGCCCCTGGTAACGGACACACCCTTTTCAACGCTGACCAACGACAGGTGGGCATAAAAACTGAAGAGTCCGAGACCGTGGTCGATGATGACCGTATTGCCATATATGCCTATGTTCCCGCAATAGACGACAATCCCGCTGTTCGACGCTTCGATTGTTGCATTGACCGTGGACGCGAGATCGATGCCGAGATGAGTGCTGCTGCTGATTTTTTTGCCTTCGAAGACATAGATTCTTTTGTCGCCGAATGTCGCCATGGTGGCTGCATTGCTCATCCTGAGAAACGGTTCTTTCCAGAGCTGTTGAGAGCGACTCCTTGCACAGATGCCGATGACCTCTTCCAGGTTTTTTTTACGCAGTGTCTCGTTTACGTAGACAAACAGGTCCAGCAGTGACGCATCGTCCTTCAAGGCGGGACAGAGATGACGAAATTCGGGCATCTTGTTCTCCAGAAACGATTTTCCTATGCGCATGGTATCTTTCCTGAATTTTTTGACGCGAATATGATGGGGAATTGAGGAAAACATTTCATTTCCGGCAAAGTCACGGGCGAAGATGCCTATTTTTATGGTTTTTTCCGGTTGATGCGGCGGCAAGGCAAAAAGAACGGCGAAAAGGGGTGATTCATCATCGCTGACCTTGTAGGCGGGAAAAAATGTTTCATTCACCAGGACGCCGTTTTCTGCGACGGATTCGGAAAGACGGTAGACCGTGAGACAGGAACCGCCGGGATTTATGTAGTGAGAGGAGCTCACAGGAAATATTCGAGGGGGCGTTCTGTCAATTGTGACCGGGAGCGACAGAGTGGCAAGATTCTTTCTGAGAGAATAGTCGATAGCGGTAATTTCGAGGTCCGCTTTCCCCTCTTTAAGCTTCAGCGCGCCGGGATCAATCGTAATCACTGATGTTGCATTGTGTACACCCCGTTTGGGAAAGGCAACATCCGCCACGGGATAGTTCCTCCCCTGCTGCACCAGTCGCGCCTGAATGGTTCGCAGCCCCTGTCGCGCATCGCTGCATGTGAGGGTAAGATCGGTGCGCATACCGATAAAGGCAATTTCCTGGCCCAGTTGTATCGACGGTTTTTCTCCTTCGAAATAGGTAAGCAGCATCCATAGACCTGCAACAATTACGACAAGTATTGCCAGCGGGAGTGTCCAGCGTGAATAATTGAACATAGTACCGTTCCTTCCTTTCCAAAGTACCCCCATTATAGGGAACCTAAACCATTTTGCAAGTCCACAGGCCTTAAGATTGAATTAAATCTATAATCCGTTGACCTCACTCATAATACCTGTTATCGTGCGGATACAGTCATAAGAGTGAATGAAAGGGGTCACTACCGCCATGTTGCGCGACAGTAATATCGTTTTGGGCATTACCGGTGGAATTGCCGCCTACAAAATACCTGAACTGGTACGGATGATGACAAAGGAGGGGGCAAAAGTCAAGGTTGTCATGACCGACAATGCACGCCAGTTTGTTACCCCCGTAACCTTGCAGACGGTAAGTGAAAATCCTGTCTATATTGACACTTTTCAGATGACGTCACGAAGCGAAATCGACCATATCGCACTTGCCGTGTGGGCCGATATCATGGTCATCGCGCCTGCAACGGCCAACGTGATCGGGAAAATTGCTTCAGGGATCGCCGACGATCTTCTCACTACCGTCGTTACTGCGGTAAAATCGCCGGTGCTGCTCTGTCCCGCGATGAACACCAACATGTATACGAACCCCGTAGTTGAGTCGAATTTACAAAAGTTGGCTTCCTTGGGCTATCATGTCATGAAGGCTGCGTCGGGCAGTCTCGCCTGTAAGACCGAGGGACCGGGGAGGCTTCCTCCGCTTGAAGATATACTGGAGGAAGTAGAGACAATTTTCACAAAGAAAGATCTTCAAGGGGTGCGCATACTGGTAACGGCGGGACCCACACAGGAGGCGCTTGATCCGGTGCGTTTTATAACGAATCATTCATCTGGTAAAATGGGGTATGCCATCGCAGTCATGGCCAGGCGCCGCGGTGGGGATGTCACGCTCGTGAGCGGTCCGACATCGATGGTCCCGCCGCAGGGGGTCAGGGTGGTACCCATAGAGAGTGCCCTTCAGATGCACCAGGCGGTGATGGAAAATTTAGACAAGGCCGACGTGGTTGTCAAGGCCGCTGCGGTGTCGGATTATCGTCCGGCACGGTTTTCTCCGTCAAAAATTAAAAAAGAAAAGGACGCGCTTTGCGTTGATCTGAAAAAAAACCCTGATATCATCGCTGAAATAGGAAAGGGGAAGGGGAATAAAATTGTGGTCGGTTTCGCCATGGAGACGGACGATCTTATAGAAAACGCAAAGAAAAAAATGACTGAAAAGTGCATGGACCTCATCGTTGCGAATGATCTCAGCGAGCCCGGCTCAGGATTTAAACATGACACTAACATTGTTACATTAATCGACCGCAGCGGTGCAATGGAAAGGCTGCCCATGATGGGGAAAGGTGACGTGGCCGATGCGATCCTGGACAGAGTATCCGCACTTCTGCAAAAAATGACGGTTTGACAGATTCATGATTCAAAATGAAAATGATCCTCAAAGGGAACTGTGCGAACTCGCAGGGGCACTGAAACGGATACTGCGAGAAGAGGAAGGGAGCGGATGTTGTATAGGTGGGGACAGGCATCATGCACCTCAGTCTGAGAAAATTACTGTATCGCGCCGCCCGGTTGAAGGTGAATCTCAGATAAGTCCGGCATATTCGACGCTTTCCCTCACCGCAATACAGGATGAACTGGGAAATTGCAGGCGTTGCGGCCTCTCACAGGGAAGAAACAATATCGTCTTTGGTGAAGGAAACCCCCATGCGGATTTGGTGTTTGTGGGAGAAGCGCCGGGAGAACAGGAGGACAGGCAGGGGAAACCCTTTGTAGGAAGGGCCGGACAGCTCTTGACAAAAATTATCGAGGCGATGGGATTTACTCGTCAGGATGTGTATATTTGCAACATTCTCAAATGTCGACCGCCGGGGAACAGAAACCCCAGGCCTGAGGAGATAGCTGCCTGCGAGCCGTTCCTTAAGAAACAACTGGAGGCATTGGCGCCAAAGGTAATATGCGCGCTCGGCAGTTTTGCGGCAAAAACCCTGCTCAGGAAAGAAGTGCCCATTACTTTACTGAGGGGAAAGTTTCACTTCTATCAGGGAATTAATCTCATGCCCACCTATCATCCGGCATATCTGCTGCGGAATCCCGGTGCGAAAAAACAGGTATGGGACGATGTGCAGATTATTATGAAGTATTTAAAAGATCGAGACTGATCGGGAAAGTGGGGGATTAATGAATGCCACATTAAAGCGTATTGTAATATTTCTCGTCTTCCTGACACTCTGCGGGATTGGATGTACGGTGCGACAAAGCAACGCTTCGGAAGGGGGCGTTTATGATGTCATTGCCATTGATGCGGCGATTACCCCCGCGGTAGCGGACTACATCGAAATGAGCATAGACGAAGTTCCTGTTGGCGATGGAGGCATCATTATTCTTCTGGATACCCCGGGAGGCCTCGATACTTCAATGCGAAACATTGTAAAAAAGATTCTTAATGCGCCGGTGCCGGTAATCGTGTTCGTCTATCCTTCCGGCGCGCGCGCCGCCTCTGCCGGCGTCATGATCACCATGGCCGCGCACATTGCGGCCATGGCGCCGGGAACCAACATAGGCGCCGCCCATCCTGTGGCAATCGGTCTGGGCGGCAAGATGGACGAGACCATGGCGAAGAAAGTGGAAAACGACGCGGTAGCCTACGCAGTCGGCATCGCTGAAAAACGGCAAAGGAGTGTCGAATGGGCGGAACTTGCCGTACGAAAAAGCGAGTCCATCACGGCCGAGGAGGCGGCCAAAAGGAAGGTGATCGATCTTGTTGCCGAGAATGTAGAAGATCTGTTAGCAAAAATCGACGGAAAAACGATTATACTTCCCTCCGGGCCCCTGACACTGGACACAAAAAAGATCCGCATCAACGAAAAAAGTATGGGACTGCGGGAAAGAATATTGACAACATTGAGCAATCCGAATATAGCATATTTGCTGCTTCTGATAGGACTTGCCGGTCTTTATTTCGAGTTTTCCAATCCGGGAGCGGTGCTTCCGGGAGTCGTGGGCGGGATATCGCTTATTCTCGCCTTTTTCGCCATGCAGACACTGCCCGTGAACTATGCGGGAGTGCTGTTGATACTTTTCGCCGTGATTCTTTTTATTCTGGAGATAAAAGTGGTGAGTCACGGCATGCTTACGGTAGCAGGTATTGTTTCGTTGGTGCTCGGATCTCTCTTACTTTTTGACGCATCGATCCCCGATCTTCGCGTGTCATTCAGCGTAATGATTCCGGCTGTTGTGGTAATCAGCGCGTTCTTTGTCACTGTCATTTCACTTGCCGTCAAGGCGCAGATGAGACGTCCCGCAACGGGAGAAGAAGGGATGATCGGTCAAACAGGCAGAGCGCTTACTCCCGTACACGAGGAAGGAAGAGTGTTCGTGAAGGGGGAATATTGGAACGCCGTGAGTCCTGTTCCCATCGAAAAAGGAGCTTCCGTCCGCGTAACAGGCGTCAGAGGGCTTAAAGTAGAGGTCGAACCTTTGTAACAGACAGGGCAGGGAGGACTGTCGTTTCCATCGCCATCACGGGTGAGAGAAAAAAGCGAACAATTTTAAAAAAGGAGGAATGAGCCCATGTTATATCCTGCAATTATAATTATAGTGCTGGTTGTATTGTTTCTGGCCTCGGCTATACGCGTGCTCAACGAGTACGAACGGGGAGTGATTTTCCGACTTGGGAGAATTATCGATACAAAGGGACCGGGCCTTATAATCTTGATTCCCATTGTCGACCGCATGGTTAAAATAGACATGAGAATCATCACCATGGATGTTCCTCCTCAGGATGTAATCACCCGCGATAATGTGTCCATCAAGGTCAACGCCGTAATCTATTTCAGGGTTATGTCCGCCAATTCCGCTGTTGTAGAGGTTGAAAATTTTCTTTATGCCACATCTCAGCTGGCACAGACCACACTGCGAAGTGTCTGCGGACAGGTCGAGCTCGATGAAATTCTGTCGGAGAGGGAAAAGATTAACGCTCAGTTGCAGGAAATACTGGACAGAAGCACCGACCCCTGGGGTATTAAAGTGACCACCGTCGAGGTCAAGCATATCGATCTTCCCCAAGAAATGCAGCGCGCCATGGCGAAACAGGCTGAAGCCGAAAGGGAACGAAGAGCAAAGGTCATTAATGCCGAAGGGGAATTTCAGGCGGCGGAAAAGCTGGCAGAGGCAGGCGCCCTGATTGCGAAACAGCCGATTGCATTGCAGTTGCGATATCTTCAGACCTTGACTGTGGTGGCGGCGGAAAACAACTCAACCACGCTTTTCCCCATACCAATTGATCTTTTCAAGCCCTTTCAATCATTGATAGGTAAGGGCGGTACGGAATAAGGGGAACCACATCATCACGTGATTGCTTTCATTGAGGCGGTCGATAAATGTATGAATTGAAAAGCTACCGTTAAATCCCTATTGCGTTGTTAAATCAATAATCTGTGGAGGAATGGAGCAGTGGAAGTTCATGAAAAAAAGATGAAAATAACCGGTGCGTTGATCCTCATCGCATTGGGGGTTTTAATCATTTTGAATACAACGGGTACCTATGATTTTTCCAAGAGCTGGCCCATCTTGCTGATTGTCGTGGCTGTTGCCACGCTCGCAAGAAAAATGCAGGATCTCGGAGGATGGTTTATCGGTATCGTCGGGGTACTCTTCTTTGTAGTGAAAAACTTTTATGATCAGTTTGAAAAAGCAGTTGCCTATATATTCCCAGGATTATTAATCCTTTTGGGCGCCTACCTCATTGCGGATCAAGTGAGAAAACACAAAAAAGCACTGAACGCGGATGAGGAAGGGCAGGGTCGCGAATCACATGAGGAAAAAGCTGATCGCCTGTGATTTCGACGGTACAGTGAGCCCAAAGGACATGGGGTATCGGGTACTGAAGCATTTTGCGGCCGAAGACGGGTGGGAATCAATAAGCAGAGCCTATGAGGCGGGACTTCTTGGATCACAGGAAGCCTATCGCATGGCGGCGCCTCTCTATCGCGCGACGAAAGAAGAAATGGTGCGGTATGTAGAATCTCAGGGGACCATCGATGCGTTCTTCCCGGATTTTTACCGTTTGTGCACCGTCGGCAACTGCTTTGACGTTGTAATTATTTCTGACGGACTGGATTTTTATATTGATGCGATGCTGAAGAAGTACGCTTTTCGCGACATCAGATATTATGCAAATAAAATGTGCTTCCATGAAGATGGAACGATATCGATTGAATTTCCGCATAAAAATATCGAATGCAACCGATGCGGCAATTGCAAGCGTTCTCTCCTGAGACGCTTTCGCAGAAACTATGACGAAATAATTTACATCGGCGATGGGTATTCCGATATCTGCCCGGCCCAGGATGCAGACCTGGTGTTTGCAAAAGATGTACTCTATGCAAGCCTGGTAAAAATGGGGAAACAATGCCTTCGGTATAAAGATTTTAATGATATAAATCACTATTTTGGGGGGAACTATGGAAATATTGACCTCGATTAAGCCACTGCTTGCGATTGCGGTTTCTCTTTTTGGATCACTTTTGATCGTGCTTACGGGGAAAAAACCGAATTTGAGGGAATGTACAAGTATTCTTATTGCTCTCGTGAAATTCGGGATAATCCTGTCGATGCTGCCTGTTGTTCTCGAGGGTAAAATAATTGTCTACACCCTTGTCGAGGTGATACCGTCCGTGGGAATTGCCTTTCGAGTAGACGCAATGGGGATGCTCTTTGCACTGGTCGCCTCATCTCTCTGGATCGTAACGACGCTTTATTCAATCGGATATATGCGTCCTCTGAAAGAACACTCACAGACCAGATATTTTACTTTTTTTTGCCTGGCTCTTTCATCTGCAATCGGGGTGGCCTTTTCCGCCAATCTCCTCACGCTGTACCTGTTTTACGAGATGCTGTCCCTGTCTACCTATTCACTGGTGACCCACCATCAGGATAAAGAAGCCCGGTATGCGGGAAGAAAATATCTGACCTATCTTATGGGAACGTCGATTGCCTTCTTCCTGCCCGCAATGATCATCACCTATTACCTTACCGGAACGCTCGATTTTGCCGATCAGGGCATCATGGCCGGCAAAGGCGGGAATATGATTCTGACCGTGGTGTTTTTCCTCTTTATTTTCGGAATCGGCAAGGCGGCAATCATGCCAATTCACTCATGGCTTCCTTCCGCCATGGTTGCCCCCACGCCGGTCAGTGCCCTGCTCCACGCCGTTGCAGTGGTAAAGGTGGGTGTTTTTTCCGTGTTGCGGATATGTTTCAATATTTATGGCATTGATTTGATGCACAGTCTTTCTCTTGATGTGTGTTTGCTTTATCTCATATCGGTGACCATTATTGTGGGTTCTCTTTTTGCGCTTCGTCAGGACGACCTCAAGGCCAGACTTGCCTATTCGACGGTCAGTCAGTTGTCGTATATTATCATGGGAGGAGGACTGCTGAGTGTAATCGGTATGACCGGCGGCGTGATACACATTGCGATGCACGCTTTCGGAAAGATCACACTCTTTTTCTGCGCCGGCGCCATTATTGTTCATACCGGGTTGAAAAAAATAAGTGAGATGAAAGGAATCGGCAGAATGATGCCGATCACGATGGCCGCGTTCTTTCTCGGTTCTCTCAGTGTCATCGGGATACCGCCATTCGGCGGTTTTCTCAGCAAGTGGTATCTCGCACTTGGATGCATTGATGCGCATCAACTGCCAATACTGGTGGTGATTCTTACCAGTTCGCTTTTAAACGCCGCCTATTTTCTTCCCATAACCTACAACGCCTTTTTTTCGCGGGGAGAGCGTTTCAATGAAGCAACGAAAATGAACGAAGCGCCTTTTTTCGCGGTCCTGCCGCCTGTTGTCACCGCCGTGGTTTCTTTTGTGCTCTTTGTCTTTCCCGGCGTATTTCTCACACTTGCCAAAATGGCGGCAAAAGCGGCATTCGGCGGGTAACACCGCATAATCGCACAGAGAGTTGGCCATGGTTGATCTTTTTAAACAGTCAAAAATCGCCATTGTCGGTGGTGGGCGGGTCTGTAAAGACATTCTGAGCATTGTGTTGGACACCGGTTTTGCCGATCTCGGGACGGTAATTGTGGGAGTTGCCGATCTTAATGAATGTGCCCGGGGTCTTCTCTATGCGAAAAGAAGGGGAATATATACTACCACTGATTATCGCAATCTTTTTACTCGTGGCCATCTGGATTTTCTCATCGAAATTACCGGCGATAACGATCTGTTACGGTCATTAAGACGGCAGAAACCTCGTGGTGTGCGCTTGATCGATCATTTTGAAGCGGTTTCTCTGTGGGACTTTCTCCAGATCGAGTCAAAAAAACGGACTGTCAAGAACAGTCTCAAAAAGTCGATCACCAGGGACTTCGGCCTGACAGAAAATGTTCTGGCATCGGTAGAGGACAGGGTTGACAGATATTCGAAAGCGCTTGCTGGCATCATAGGCGACAGGACAGCCCACCTTCAGACCGTTGAGCGGAAATTGGTGCGAAGAGAGCGGGTTCTATCACAGATCATTCAGGGAAGCGCCATTCCCATTTTTGTCATTGATAACAATCACACCATTACTCACTGGAACAAGGCCCTGGAAGTTCTGACGGGACATGCTGCCAAAGATCTGATAGGTACCAACGACCAATGGAAGGCGTTCTATTCGGAAGATCAGCCCTGCTTAGCTGATTTTATTGTCGACAAGGTTTCAAAGGATCGGATACAACGTTATTATGGAAGTCGATTGCGTCCCTTTTCTCTTTTGAAAGGCGCCTACCAGGCCGAAGATTTTTTTCCCAACCTCGGGGTAACGGGGAAGTGGCTTTACTTTACCGCGGCCCCCATACGGGGGATCGACGGAAGGCTTCAAGGCGCCATAGAAACGCTTTGGGATGTCAGCGCCGAGCGGCAGGCGAAGCAGGTTCTCGAAGACCTGGTTGCACTGGAAGAATCGATTCTTGATGCGATCCCCACGGCGGTTCTTGTATTGCGGCGCCGGCGGATCGAATTCGCCAACGATGCGGCCGAATCTGTGTTTGGGTGGAAGCCGGCGGAGCTGATAGGAAAGAACACCCGGATATTGTACCGGAGTGAAGAGGAATACCGTCAAATAGGCATGTTGCTCTATGAGACCTTAAAGAAATACCGGTCGTTTACCCATGAATTCCCCTGTGTCAGGAAAGATGGGAGCGAGATACTCTGCGTTATGCGCAGTGCGCGAATCGGCGATGAGCTGAAGGATCAGTCCGTTGTTGCCGCCTATGAAGATATCACCGAACGAACGCGTGCCGAGAAAGAGCTGATAAAACGTGAAAAAACCCTCTCTGAGATTGTGGAGGGAATAAGCATTCCCGCATTTGTGATCAACAAGGATCATACCATAATTCACTGGAACAGGGCCCTGGAAAGGTTGACAGGGTACAAGGCCAAGGAAATAGTGGGAACGGCAAAGCACTGGGAGGCTTTTTATACAGGCGAAAAGCCGATCCTTGCCGATCTGCTTGTCGACAGGGCGGGGTTGAATGAAATAAGGCGTTATTACGGAGAGAAAGGGCGGGTTTCTCGGTTTATTGAAGGAGCCTACGAGGCGGAAAACTTTTTTCCTCAGATGGGCAGCAAGGGTCGCTGGCTGTATATCACCGCGGCACCTATAAAGGGGGCCGATGGGGCGGTAGAAGGCGCCATAGAGACATTCTGGGATATTACCGATTCGAAACTTCTCAAAAATGAGCGCGAGCAACATATCAGGCAACTTTCGTCGCTCTGGGAAATTACCAGCGCTTTTTCCGCAACACTCGATCTTGATGAGACGCTGAAGGCTGCCCTTTCCGGCATAATAACGCATCTTGATATAGACAGCGCCGGTGTGTATCTGAGGGAAGACAATGATGTGTTTCGCGTTGCCTACTCGATGGGATACAGGGACCCGTTTTATAAAACGGGAAGCTTTGTTGGTTCCGACGGAATTATCGGCGAAGTGGCGCGAAGGGGCACGATGATGTTTCTAGAGGATGTGAAACACATCAAAACTCCATACAAAAAATATGCCCAGAAAGAAGGTTTGAAAACGGCCGCCTATATACCGCTCAGTTCAAACAAGGGCGTATTCGGTGTGATACGGATATCAAGTCACCGGACAAACAAATTGTCCGAAGAAGATAAAAATGTGCTTTCAATTATAGGCAACCACTTGTCACTGCAGATAGAAAACGCCCAACTTCACCACGAAACAAAAATGTTCGGGAAAAGTCTCGAAATTAAAGTGAAAGAAAAAACTCGTGAACTGGAAGCGTCCTATCACGATTTGCGACTATCTGAAGAAAAATATCGTTCCATGTTCGACGCAGATCCCAATCCCATATTTATTTTTGAAAAAGCTTCGCTGAAGATACTTGATGTGAATGCGACGGCCGTGAAATGCTATGGATACAGGAGAGAGGATTTTCTCAATATGACTTTTGTAAATCTGGCGAATATGCCTGACAAGAAACTAGCCGATGAGCTTCGTGGAATGCTATCTCATGAATCACGGTTTTTCCCGAAACGGCTTCATCGAAAAGGGAACGGCGCGTCGTTTTTCGTCGACATGCATGTCAGTTCCATTCGCTTCATGGGCCGTGATTGCCTGATTGCAACCACGCCGGATGTCACCGAAAATGTGCAGAAGGAAACGCAGTTAATACAGGCAAGCAAGATGGCAACGCTGGGAACCATGGCATCGGGCATTGCCCATGAAATAAACCAGCCGCTCAATGTTATCCAGGTCTGTGCCGATTTTTTTATGAAGACGTTGAAAAGGGGCGACAAGATAGAGGACAACGATCTCTACGCGATGTGTGAAGAGATAGAAAAGAATGTGCAGAGGGCGGCCAGCACCATAAAGCACATGAAAGATTTTTCAAGACAATCGGAGGTAACCAGTGATAAAATAAATATCAACAAGCCTATTCTTGATGTATTTAAGATTCTCGGACAGCAATTACGTGTCCATCAGATAGAAGTGGAGCTGGATCTGGAGGATGATATTTCTCCGATAAATGCCGACCACAATAGAATGGAACAGGTGTTTATCAACCTTGTGACCAATGCCATGGACGCCCTTGACGAGAGAAGACGGCCGTTAGAAGGGGAGAGGCGGAAGTGCGTTAAGATACGGTCGTACGCTGAGAATGACCGGGTTGTAGTGACGGTTTTTGACAACGGAACGGGAATGTCGGAAGAGGTTAAGGACAAGATCTTCGAACCGTTTTTTACCACCAAAGGAGTGGGCAAGGGAACGGGGCTCGGCATGAGTATAAGCTACGGCATCGTGACCGACTACGGGGGAACAATCGAAGTGGATAGCATGATTGACAAGGGAACTACATTCACGCTTTCCTTTCCCGCAATATCGTAACGCACATTACGGGGAAAATGAAAACCATGGATCCCAAGAAAATATTATTTATCGATGACGAAAAGGCTATACTGCAGGTGCTTTCAATATCCCTGAGGAGCGATGGATATCGAGTCGTTACCGCACAGAGCGGCACCGAGGGAATCGATCTTTTTGAAAAGGAAGCGCCAGGGATTGTGCTTACCGACCTGAAAATGCCGGGCATGAACGGCATTGAGGTGCTGAAAAAGGTAAAGCATATAAACCCTGACGCGGAAGTTATTGTTATTACTGGTCATGGCGACATGGATTCGGCCATAGACGCCCTCAAATACGGTGCGTCCGATTTCATAAATAAGCCGGTGAGAGATGCCGCGCTCCAGGTGGCTCTTCAGCGGGCCCGTGAAAAGATTGCAGTGCGGGAAAAGTTAAATGCCTACACGAATGATCTTGAAAATATGTGCGAAATTGCCATAGGAGAGGTAAAAAGAAAATCGGTATTTCAGGATAAGCTTATTACTAGTTCCAATGATGGAATTGTTGCCACCGATGAAGACGGAATGATTATCATTTTCAATCCCGGCGCTGAGCGGATATTTGGATACTCACGACTGGAAGTTATAAGGAAAATGCATTTTACGCAGCTGTACCCGCCTGATATTGCTAAAGAATACTCAAGCGGATTTCGCAGGAGACGCGACAAAAAAGGGTGGGGATGGAAAGAAGTGGAAATCCGCGGAAAGGACGAATCATCGGTGCCGACTCAGTTTTCGGGGACGCTCCTTTTCGACGGAGACGCCATTATCGGCAGCGTGGGATTCTTTCAGGACTTGCGTGAAATAAAACGACTTCAACAGGAATTAGTCAACTCCGAGAGGCTTGCGGCGATCGGACAGACCGTGGCAAGACTTGCCCACTACATAAAAAATATTCTCACCGGCCTCAAAGGAGGGACCTATATTGTAAATATTGGTCTTGACAAGAATGATAGGGATAAGCTAAAAACTGGCTGGAATATGGTTCAGAAGAACGTGGCCCGCGTATCGTCCCTGGTTGCCGATCTTCTATCCTATTCAAAAGAACGTGAACCGGAATATCAGGAATGCTCTCCCAATGACATTGCGCAGGACGTGTGCGAGTTGATGGAGACGAAGGCGGTGGAAAACGAGGTCGAGATACTCACGGAGTTCGATTTATCCATCGGGGAAGTGTCAATGGACCCCAATGCAATCCACCGATCACTGCTTAACCTGGTATCGAATGCAATAGATGCATGTATATATGATCTCGATGTGACTAAAAAGAAACATCGAATTGTGGTGAAAACCAAAGGTGAAGAAGATAATATTATCCGGTTTGAAGTGAAAGACAATGGCGCGGGAATGAGCGACGAAGTGAAGGGGAAACTTTTCACGGCCTTTTTCAGCACAAAAGGAGGAAGAGGTACCGGGCTCGGCCTTTTGGTCACGCAAAAACTCATTCAGGAGCACGGCGGCACGATAAAAGTATCTTCCAGGGTGGGAAAAGGTTCAAGCTTTACAATGCGTCTGCCTTACAGAAAGGTTTCCTAATAATCACTTTGTGTCTGCGATTATAAAACGAAGGAGGGCTGGCATGCCAAAGAAGGTGCTCACCGTAGATGATGATCCCGATATCAGCGCATTTGTAAAAACGGTGCTGGAAGAAAACGGCTATATCCCTATTGTAGCGAAAAACGGAGAAATGGGGCTTGCCATTGCAAAGGAGGAGAACCCCGACCTTGTAATACTCGATGTGCTGATGCCCAAGCAGAGCGGTATTAAAATGTACCGTGAACTCAAGAGTGACGATTTACTGAAAAACATTCCCGTTATTATCCTGTCGGGAATTGCCAAGCGAACGTTCCTTCGTTCCCAGGAAGCGTTGACTGAATTTGGCGATCTGCCGGTGCCTGAACCGGACATGTACATAGAAAAGCCTGTTGAGCCTGATGAGTTGGCTGAAGCGATAAAAGACATGATCGGCTGAAATTGCTATCGCACGAGTAGAGGATGTGATGAAAAATAAAAAATTGCTCTTTGTGACCCAATTTGAAGAACTGTGGTTCGATGCCTTGGAATCATTGATGGACCTGCGTAAAACAGGATTCAATCATGCCGTGTTCCTTCATGTGATTGCCCGGGAAAAGGTGGCGATGCACCGCGGCAAGGGATATCTGAAAGACGAAGAGGTCAAACTCAGGGAAATAGCGAACGTACGGTTTATTGATTGGGCCGAAAGTCTCTTTGAGCAAGGAATGGAAGTAGGCGCCTACATTGTTGTGGGCAATCCGCTCCCTAAAATCATATCCACGGCCGCCGAAGAGGATGTGGATCTCATTGTGACGGGATACCACAAGCAGGGAAAGCTGGAAGAAATATACGGCGGTTCCGAAACGCTCGACATACTCCAGAGAACCTCAAAGCCGGTGCTTGTGTACAAATACATCCTCCCCTCGGGCGCCGTCAACGAGCGACCCTTTGAGCGACCGCTCTTGGCTATGGACTGGTCGCCTGCAAGCGAACGATCCGCACAGCATCTTCTGCAATATAAAGAGATTATTAAAAGCGTGGTAGTGGTGCATGTGGCGAGCGAAAAAGAATTCAAGGGTTCATCCTCGATGGAAATTCAGTCGGTGAGGAAAGAAAACAAGCAGAAAATGGAGAAAATCTGCGACACATTTGAGCAACAGGGCATTCAGACGGAATCCCATCTCTATATTGGCGATACGAGCGAGCAATTAGAAAAAGCGGCAAGAGAACGGGAAGCAACAATGATCGTTGCGGGTACGACAGGAGTGAATTCTCTCAAGGAGCGCCTTCTGGGCGGCGTTGCAACGAAACTGGTGAAATTTACTGCGCTTCCAATACTGCTGATTCCTGCTGACGAAAGCGTGTCAAACTGAATCTGCACGTGATCTTCCAGGGGGGTACATGGGAAAGAATCTATTATTGTATGCGACGGATTCATCCGATCTCGATACTACATGCGCGATACTGGAGCACATGACTTCTTTGTGGGGCAACGCACAGGGGGAGGTTGTCTGTATATCCCCGGCCGCCGCTAAAGTGCCCGTGCAAAGAATGGGTGACCCATCCATTAAAACGGGTCATGAGATATGCGAAATCCTTACGGCTGATATTATCATCGATTGCGCCATCCAAAAGAAGGCGTCGTTAATTGCCCTTCATGTTGCCGATCATCGCTATGAAGCCATTATACCTGCACTCTTAAAGAAAACACCCGTACCGATCGTGGTGACGAAGGGCGAACCCTTAACCCTGCCATTGACGGATCATGTGGTCTTCGCAACGGACTGGAGTGCTCCTTCCGAAGAGGCGCTGAGGTTCATTATCCAGTTGGGAACAGGCATCCGAGAGCTGGAAATTATTCATGTTATCAATCAGAAACTCACCGTAAAAGATATGCGCCAGTTGAAGGAACGGCTCCAGAACACACGCGAACGCTGCCTTGAAGCGGGAATCGATGCCGAGGCGCATATCTATGCCGGTGAGGTGGATGAAGAGATTGTTACCGCCTCGCGAGACTATAAGGCGACCGCCATTGTTATCGCTGCACGACAGAAGCGGCCCTTTATGCAGCGCCTTTTCAAAAAAAGTGTTCCCTATGACGTGATACTGAACTCAACCATCCCGGTTGCCATAGTACCTTCAAAGAATCAGGGACAGTGAGGATCGAAAACAGATGGAAGTTACTCTTTTGATTCAGGCTACCGATGACGCCTTTCAAGTGATGGAGAAGGCGAAAATGCAGGCCGTTGGAATCCTTGATACAGCCACGCGATTAACATCGGAAACACGAGAGATACAGGAGCGCAAACTAAAGGCAATTCTAAAGGGCGCCCATGAGGCGCAGTCGAGTTTTCTCAACTTCCTTGTCACCTTTGCCATATTGATGGTGTTCTGGGCCCTGCTGTCCGGCAAATTCGACTCCTTTCACCTTACCCTTGGCGTGCTGTGTTCGCTTATCATCGCCTTCCTGAGTCATGATCTGCTCTTTGCAAATATCAGAATAGGCGATATCAGGGTCATCGTCCAGCGGTTCCTGGCCTATGTTCCCTGGCATGTTTATCAGATCATCGTGTCCAATTTTCACGTCGCCTATTTGGCGCTTTCCCCCAAAATGCCCATTGATCCGCAGATCATACGATACCGGACAAAGCTGGAGAGCGATATTTCCTGGGTTGCCTTCGCAAACTCCATCACGTTGACGCCCGGCACCGTTACTGTTGACATTACCGGCAATGAATTTGTCGTTCATGCGCTTTCCGCCAAGGTGGCCGAAGACCTCAATGCAGGAGAGATGGAAGACCGCATCGCTCACATTTTCATGGAAGCAGATCATATCTATATCCAGGATGTTCTTGACGTGGCGCGTATTTTTGCCGCGCTCAAATAACGCAGAGGATGCAGGACAATGATTATACAAAGCGAAGATATCATCATCAGAACCATCGCACGGATTCTTATACCTTTCATACAGATCTTTGCACTCTATGTAATCATGCACGGCCATTACAGTCCCGGTGGAGGTTTTCAGGGAGGGGTAATTCTCGGTGCGAGCATGGTGCTGCTTTTTCTGACCCATGGCTACGAGGAATCGAAAGAGCGCATGACTGAAAAAGTGGCGCTTCTTTTAAGCAGTGTGGGTGTGCTCATCTATGCGGGAATAGGACTCCTCTGTCTGATTCTCCTCGGAAATTATCTCGATTACAGCCGCTTGGCACTGATTCTTCACGTTGATGCGGCCCATGCCCGGTCATTGGGCATTCTTGGCGTTGAAATAGGCGTTGGTTTTGCGGTAATGGCGGTCATGTTTTCCATATTTTTCGACATCTCAACGGGTGGGTATTCACCTGAAGATAAGGACGATCGCCTCTAGATTACGAGTATCGCCGGAATGAAGTCGGCAACTCATTGCGATAATAACCGATTCGTAACGCAGCGTTGGAGATTTCAATGAATTATTTTTTTACCGCAGTTGGATTATGCCTCTGTTTTTTGGTGTTTCTTGCACTCTATCGAGTGATATTTGGTCCAGGCGTGTTCAATCGTGTGGCCGCCATTTCGGCAATCGGAACGAAAACCCTTGTATTGCTACTCATATTTGGTCTTCTGTATCAACGAGTGGACATGTTTATCGACATCAGCATGGTCTATGCGCTTTTGAATTTCATCGGGTGCATTGCAGCGGCCAAGTATCTCGAATCGCAGGAGTGAATGATATGACGCTCATGATACTGTTGTCCATCATCTGTTTGCTGGGAGGCCTCTTTTTCTTTGCGACGGCTACCATCGGGCTACTCCGGTTCCCTGATTTTTTCACACGACTTCATGCAACGGGAAAGGGGGACACGCTGGCCGTGTTTCTTTCGCTTCTCGGTTTGGCGTTTTATGAGGGATTTTCCCTGACGGGGCTCAAGATTGCAATAATCGCCGTGTTTATGTTCATTGCCCAACCCACGGCCACCCACGCAATATCGCGAGCCGGCATGAGATCGGGGCTTACCCCCTGGATGAAGGAGAAAGAGGAACAATGACGGTTTATTTCGATATCATACTGCAAATATTCATCATCATCTGCGCCATTGCCGCCATCACGGTGAAGGATCTTCTCAGCGCCGTCATGATTTTGGGGGCATACAGTTTTTTCATGTGTCTTATGTGGGCGCAGATGGGCGCTGTTGATGTGGCTTTCACCGAAGCATCGGTGAGTGCAGGCATCGGCACAATCCTTCTCATTGCAGCGTTGATGCAAACGACAAGGAGGTCAAAAGATTGAGAATCCTTGGATTGATCGTTACCATAATTTCAGGGGCGCTCCTCATTTACGGCACGATCGATATGCCCTCATGGGGTGATCCCGACTCTCCGGCAAGCAGTCATGTATCACCACGCTACATAGAAAGAACGGAGATAGAAACGGCAACACCGAATATCGTGACCTCGATTCTGGCCGATTATCGGGGATACGATACTCTGGGCGAAACAACGGTTATTTTCACGGCCGGCCTGTCATGTATTTTGCTCCTTCGAAGACGGAAGAAGCAGCTCTCCAGGGGGGGACAATGATAGATTTTATAGTGGCAAAATACAATTTCTGGATATACATCGTCCTTATGATGATCGGGTTTTATGCCATGATTGCAAAAAACAATCTGATAAAAAAAATTATCGGCATGAACATCTTTCAAACGGCGATTATTCTTTTTTATATTTCTATCGCCTATAAAAGAGGGGGGGCTACATTGCCTATTTTGAGCGACGCCGATATGCATGGACACCATGTCATCGAAACGGCGCAGTATCTCAATCCTCTGCCCCATGTGCTCATGCTGACGGCAATCGTGGTTATGGTTGCAACATTGGGAGTCGCACTTGCCGTTGCAATCATGATCTACCGCAAATATCACACCCTTGAAGAAGACGAGATCCTAAAGGTATCGAAACGATGATGACTCAACAGGCGCCGGTTCTAATAGTGATAATCCCGCTCATGTGTGCTTTGATTACCCCCTTGATCGGTGTGTTGAAAAAAGAGCTCTGTTATCCCTGGGTATCTTTTGCACTCTTTCTGGCCACGATATGCGCGGTCTCCGTCTTGACGACCGTTATTTCGCAGGGCCCTGTTCACTACTACCTCGGAAGCTGGTTGCCGCCGTGGGGCATTGAGTATGTGATCGATCATCTCAACGCCCTGATGCTGGTCCTTATTACAGGAACTGCATTGCTGGTTGCACTGTACTCTCGGCGCAGTGTAGAGCTGGAACTGCCCGATAAAGCAGTATATTTTTATACCGTATATCTTCTCCAGGTTACCGGATTTCTGGGAATCGTCATTACCGGCGATGTATTCAATCTTTATGTATTCCTGGAGATTGCCTCCCTTGCCGGTTATGCATTGATCGCCGTGGGGGAAGAGGGGGCGCCGTTGGCCAGCTTCCGCTACATCATCCTCGGCACCGTGGGCGCCTGCTTCTATCTCATCGGGGTGGGATATCTCTATATGGTGACCGGATCTCTCAATATGGCCGATCTCGGAAAGATTCTCCCCGAGCTTTATGGTTCCAAGGTTGTGCTGGTGGCCTTCGCCTTTTTTATGGTGGGAATCGCACTTAAAATGGCCCTGTTTCCTCTCCATGTCTGGCTTCCCGATGCATATACCAAAGCGCCTTCCGTGGCGAGCGCACTGATTGCGCCGCTTATGACAAAAATTGCTATTTATGTCATGCTTCGCATTATGTTTACCGTCTTTCGGCCATACTTTTCACTTGAACTGATGCCCCTTCCGAAAATTATGATGGTCGCGGGGATTGCGGCAATCATCGTCGGTGCGGTTATGGCGCTTGCCCAGGTTGATTTTAAGAGGATGCTCTGCTATATCGTGGTAGCCGAGGTAGGCTACATTGTGGGAGGCGTAGGGTTGGCAAACGCAGTGGCAATCAAAGGCGCGATTCTTCATATAATGAATGATGTGGTCATGACCGTGGGACTCTTTGCCGTAGCGGGTATTGTCACTTACAAAATGAAAAGCCACAACCTTTCGGACTTTAAGGGTATTTTCAAGAAAATGCCCTTTACAATGGTGGCGTTGATCACGGTAGCGCTGTCGGTCATAGGGGTACCGCCTACCTGTGGATTTTTCAGTAAGTGGTATCTTATACAGGGCGCCGTTGTAAATGAAAACTGGGCCTTTATGGCGGCGCTGCTCTTTTCGAGTCTTGTGAATGTTGTTCTTTTCTTCAGAATAATAGAAATCGGGTATTACGGAGAGAACGGGCATGACGATATTCATGCAGGTGCGCCCGAAGGTTCACACATAGCGGAGGCGCCTGCCAGTATGTTGATCCCCACGATAATCATCGCCCTGATCACGGTGCTTATCGGAATATATAATCAGCCGATTATCGTGAGCATTATAGAACATGCGGTGCCTAAACTGTGACACCCCCATGAGAAGCCCACGCAAGCAGTGTGTATTGAACACAATTATAAACGAAGCCTCATATTCAGCTCCGTACTCGAGATGTGTGTAGAGTGACCACCCTGTGGTTTCGGTCGGGCGACAATTGTACATTTGTACATTCGAAACCGATAAGATTTGCTTGGCATGCCTTCTATAATCACATAGTCCAAACAGCAGAGATTCAAAGGCGAAATGAGGGCCCGCACTCCTGATTTATTTACGCATACCCAATTGTTGAGACGGAGCAATCGCAAATAGTGATCGGTAAATGAAAGAAAGGATACTGCTTGGTGCGCACACGTCAATTGCAGGAGGACTGGAAAAGGCACTGCTGAGAGCTGGGGAACTGGACATTGCAACCATCCAGATTTTTACCAAAAACTCCAACCGATGGCAGGAGCCCGATCTTTCTGAATCCGAGGTTTCGAATTTCAAAAGAATAAGAGATCTTCTGCACATAAACCCGGTTATTTCCCATGTGGGGTATCTGGTAAATCTAGCATCAAAGGAAGAAAGAATACGGGAGCAGTCCTATCGTGCCTTAGTGAACGAAGTGAAACGCTGCCACACACTCGGGATCGATTATCTTGTGATTCATCCCGGAAGCCATGGTGGCGACGGCACACACGTGGGAACGCAAAGGATTGTTCATGCGCTGAATCGGCTATATGACGAAGTAGGAACCGATCATGTTTCGATAGTTCTTGAGACGATGGCAGGACAGGGGACATCGATCGGCAGGACTCTTGAGGAAATCGCACAAATTATTGACAAGGTGCACAGACCGCTCGAACCGGGGCTCTGCCTCGATATTTGTCATATGTTTGCCGCAGGCTATGAAGTGCGCTCAAAAAAAGCCTATAAAGAGGTTTTTGAAAAGGTTGATGCTGTGATAGGGTTGCATAAAATAAAAGTGATTCATTTGAGCGACTCAAAAAAGGAATGTGGTTCCCTTGTTGACAGGCACGAGGATATTGGAAAGGGAATGATCGGCGCCATACCCTTCCGATGGATCATGAGGGATCAAAGATTGAAAGCCGTCCCCAAGATTATTGAGACGCCTCATGATAGAGAGAATCTATCTCTCCTCAGAGCTATGGCTGTGGAGGGTGGTGAAGATGATAAATTTGAAAACCGGATCGATTAGCCAACACATGCCATGCTCACGCGGAGTAAGACATGTATATGCAAATTAATTACTCGAAATAAAATTAAATTTACCTTATAACTCTTCCATGAAAAGCGTTAGATAAGGAGATATTTATGAAGAAGCACATTATTATTTTCTCTATACTCATGTCTATTGTTATGGTGACATCAGCCTGGAGTTCCGAGAAAAAATCGGTCGGCGTACTGCCCTTTGCAGTTCACAGCGTGGAAGATCTGGATTATGTAAAAAGCGGCATATGGGATATGTTGATATCCCGTTTGTCCGCCAGTGGTGAAATATCGGTTCTTGATAAACTTTCCATTTCGACTGCCGTCGATAAATTGAAAAAAAAGGAACTGACGGCATCTGATGCCTATGAAATAGGAAAGACACTGGGTACCGATTATGTCGTCTGGGGGAGCATCACAAAAATCGGAAACAGTATAAGCCTTGACGGGAAGCTGCTTGATATTTCCACCTACAAGATGCCGGTGGGTATCTTCGAACAGTGCCGGGGCATGGATGACGTCATTCCCAAAATCAATGATTTTGCCAACAAAATAAATCAATTTGTACTTGGAAAGACTTTGCCTGCGGCCAGCTTGCCTGTGCCGCCGAAGGCGACTGCAACCGTCCAGAGGGAAGCATCGGAAAAACCAGGGGGGGCGGAGGCGATCGATGCGCTGAAAACGCAGGAAGGAACCTTTACCTCCATCATTAATCCGTCCTTTATAACGACGACCGGTGTACTCGATCGAAAAGGCTTTTTTATGAGCCCCCGGTATTCGAGAAATATTAAGGGGATGGATATCGGAGACGTGGATGGAGATACTAAGAACGAAGTGGTGTTGATCGATCACACGAATGTTCTAATCTATAGAAAAGAAGGCGCGGGCTTTACCCTGCTCAACAAAATTGCAGGAAAATCCAGTGATCGATATCTTGCACTTGACGTCGCCGATATCAACGGCAACGGAATCGACGAGATTATTGTAACCAATTTCCAGGGGAGCACACTCCGCTCATTCGTGGTTGAATTCAAGGACGGAAAATATGAGCGCATCGCGGAGAATTTACCGTGGTTTCTGCGAGTCATTCCTACAAACGAAGGGATCAAACTGGTGGGACAGGAACTGGGACTTGACAGGCCGTTTTCGAACCCTATTTTTGAGATTTTATGGAAGGGGGACGGATACCGAGAGGGGCAACGAATGCCCATCCCGGAAGGATTGTCCGTATACGGCATGACGATGGCCAGTATTGACGGCGGAAACACGGAACGTGTCATTGCTCTCGACGAGTACGATCATCTCAACATATACAAGAAAACAAAAAAACCGGTCTCCCAGATCCATGTAGTTGGCGGAGGCGATGAGATAATCTATACTTCGGATGATGTATTCGGGGGAACAAACAACCGCTTCGATTACAGGAGCATCACACCCGGATTCGGCGACGAGGGCATGCAGGATAATGTATACGTGAACGTGAGGATCCTGACCTACGACATTAAGGGAGATGGAAAGGAGGAGGTCGTTATTGTCAAAAATTTATCCCCTGCGGGAAGACTGTTCAAAAATGTACGAATGTTTTCGAGCAGCGAAATCTATAATCTCGAGTGGGATGGACTAGGCTTGATTCAAAACTGGAAAACGAGAAAGATTCAGGGATACGTGGCCGATTATCAATTTAAGGACATTGATAATGACGGGCAAAACGAAATTGTCCTTGCCGTGGCACTTTCACAATCGAAAAGCGTGGTAGTTGCATACGATTTAATCGTTCAATAAACTTGACATGAAAATGAATTTAACGTATATACCGCGAGTCTTAAATGAGAGGGCGGTGTAGCTCAGCAGGTTAGAGCATACGGCTCATATCCGTAGTGTCCGGGGTTCAAGTCCCTGCACCGCCACCATGATATCAAGGGGTTGTGAAGATTGGTTTTCGCAACCCTTTTTTTGTGCCCGCAAGAAGGAGGCCAAGGCGTTATCCCAATATGAACACAAAGGCCAGTGCCGAAAGAAACGCAACAGCCACCAGTACGGGTATGCCTGAGGGAATGCGGGTGCTAAACTCGGGCGCACGGTCCGAACCCTGGTCTTCAGAGGATGTGGCGCCCCCGGTCATGGCCGCGATTCGTCGGATCGGGCTTTTAGAAAAATTCGCAAGAGCAGCAGGCAGACTGCGAATGAAGATAAAATCGAAAAATTTCGCTATTCCAGAAGCAATGCCCGTAACGACAAAAAGCACGAGTTGGGCGCCCTTCCGGTAAATCCAGTCGGTATCGAGGGTAATAGTTTCCGTCCTTTTCAAAAGACCCAGGAAGACAAAAAACGCGAGACCGGAAAAGAAGAGAAGCTGCAGCATTCTTATCACATGCATGCCGGTGTATGCATGATACTCAACGGGGTAAGGCAGGATTTTATAGAGGGGCTGGGGATAAATGCCGATGAAAATACACAAAGCGGCGAAAAAGACCATTGCGTACTGCATGTTCGGCTTCGGGTCCGACACCCGCAACCCCTTGTCCTTTGCGAAAAAGACGAAGTAGGGGAACTTAATTCCCGCATGGAGAAACACGCCCGCCGAGGCTGCTTCGAGCAGGATGTATATGATTATGAGATGCTTGTCTACCGCAGCCTGGAGTATCATTGTTTTCGTGGTGAATCCGCTCGTCAATGGAAAGGCGGAGATTGAAGCCGCCGCAATACAACAGCATATCAGTGTGAGGGGCATGGTCTTGTAGAGACCTCCAAGGTCGGTGCACTTTGTTTTTCCTGTCATATAGAGCACCGATCCTGCAGACATCCAGAGCAACCCCTTGTAGATAATATGTGCGAAGGCGTGCGCCGCAGCGCCATTTAAGGCCATTGCCGTACCTATGCCTATGCCGCAGACCATGAATCCAACCTGGTTGATAATGCTGTAGGCGAGGATTCGTCGACTGTCGTTCTCCATAATGGCGTATATGATGCCGTACAGTGTCATGAGCGCACCGAGCCAGATAAGGATCTCCCACCCCGGGAATACGCGCAGAAGCGTGTATACGGCGGTTTTGGTGGTAAAGGCGCTCAAGAATACTCCGCCCGTTGCGGTGGATTCAGGATAGGCATCCGACAGCCAGGCGGAAAGAGGGGGGACGGCCGCATTGAGCATGAAGCCGATAAGTATGAGCCAGGAAGAAAGTTCATGCGACTGTATTCGGCCGACTTCAAGTGAGCCGGTATTATGCACGTGAAGCAGGATGCCCGCCAGAAGGATCAACCCTCCTGCGATATGTACAAGCACATATCTAAACCCGGCATCGAGAGACTTCTTTTCCCTTCTCGCCCAGATAAGCATGACGGAGGCCACTGCCATGAATTCCCAGAAGAGGTAGAGGGAGAAAAAATCACCCGCAAAGACAACACCGATGGCGCTGCCCACATAGATAAGCGCCGAGAAATGTTCGAGCTTTCCTTTCAGATGAAAGGCAAAAAGAAAGCTCCCGAAGGCGGCAATGCAAAAGATATATCCAAATACTTTACTCAGTTTGTCCACATGGAGGAAGTTCAACTGATAGTCCAGAAAAGGGACTACCCATGATACGTCGACATTCAGATTAAGAATATAAAAAAAGGCTGCTGCCGGTATAAGCAATATCAATATCTGCTTGATCCTGCCCGAGGCGACCAGCAGCAGGAGCGCTCCGATGATAAATATGAAGGCCGGGGGAAGATAACTACTTATCATAATAATCCTCACTCTTCTTTAACCAGTATTGTCCCAGTATTTTGGAAATAACGATCATGAGCACACAGGTGACAAACCCGAACAGCGCATATATTCCAGGTATGTTGTCCCAAGGCAGATGGGATGCATGGCCCGGAATAAGAAATTCAGTAAGAACGGACACTACAAGAATTATGTAACTTGCAATTCGTAACTTTCTCAGATTTTCCGCTTTGTCAAACCAGTCAAATTCTTTTTTCATACCGTACGCCTCATCAGGGTTAGTGATGTTATTCATCGGTTGTGACATTCAGATTGTGTTAATGGGAATGATTGTCAAGCAATGTAAGGCAGCTGAGAGATGAATGGTATATGCCTCGTTACAATCCGGCACGACCTTGCGGGAAAGCTCCGTTCGTTCCTTTTCCATTCAGCACCCCCCTGTAGAGAATCGGAATCGCATCTTATTCCAGATCGTTCGATACACTCACCACTAGCAGCGCTATGTGAACCCGCCCCGAGTAGTATTCCAGCCCTCTGAACGTTGCTCATGCCTTATAAGAAGTTGATACCGCATATTTCTTAATCCAAGCGTCTACGAATGTCAAAGAAAAATTATCGGTGTCTTCAAGAAGTAAATGATCCCTATGAGACGAATCGACGCCGACACTTACAGAACTGTCGGAATATAATCGGCGAGCGCAAGCCCTCGAAGTGTCGGGCGTATGCGTCCGCTCTCAATTCGTATGAATCCGTTTTCGCTGAGCTCGAAGATTTTTGATGCGCATTGCTCAAAAAGGTCCATGTGAAAGCGTGATTTCAATTCATCAAGGTTGATACCCTCAGACGTTCTGAGGCCCAGCAAAAGCGCTTCAAAAATGAGCGACTCCCCGTCAAGCGTTTCCATGCCTTCGATGGGCGGCCTTCCCTTTGCTGCATCGGTGATGTAGTGTGAGACGGATCGATGGTTCCACCATCGTCTGTTTCCGAAAAAGGAATGCGCTGCGGGACCGAGACCGAGATATGGCGTATGACGCCAGTATTTTCCATTGTGCCTCGACATGAAACGATCGGTGCGGGCGAAGTTCGACACTTCGTAGTGAAGATACCCGGCACGCTCCAGTATGTCGGCGGTGGTCATGAAAAAGTCATACATCATATCTTCGGAAGGAAGAGGAGATGCCTGCCCCTGTGCAAGACGTCTGCCCAGTGGAGTGTCCCGTTCTACCGTCAACTCGTAGCATGAGAGATGTGCGGGAGAAAACAGAAGTGCCTGCGCGAGGGTATCTTTCCATGAATTAATGGGCTGTCCCGGGACACCGTATATCAGATCGAACCCGATATTAGTGAATCCTTCTGCAGCAAGCCTTTCCAGTGCAGATATTGCATCCCTTACCGAGTGGCGCCGGCCGAGGTAGACCAATATGTCGTCATTGAATGATTGTACGCCCACGTTGATTCGATTCACGGGGCTTTGAGCCAGAAAGGACGCGAAGTCCCCGTCAATATCGCCGGGATTTGCCTCAATGGTAATCTCGCTTTCCGGGGCAATAGAAAAGACTGTTGTTATCGCTTTGAAAATCTCGTCCAACTGTCCGGCAGTAAGTACGGAAGGTGTGCCGCCACCTATATAGACCGTATCATAGGCGATTGATGCGTTTCCATAGAGAGCCATCTCGTCCTTCAACGCCTCTATGTAACGGCGACTGCAGGATCTGTCCGTCACGGAATAAAAATTACAATAGTGACACTTGGTGCGACAAAAGGGAATATGAACATACAGGCCGGGCGAATCTTTTCTGCCTTTTTCATAAAGACCGACAAGGTCCGGAATGTCGACTTGGCTTTTCATTGCACATCGCCCCCCGGCGTGTTGTTTCGCGACAGTCTAGTCTTGATCGGATTTCAACACAGCCACAAAGGCGCTCTGCGGTATTGCCACGGAACCCACCATTTTCATACGTTTTTTCCCTTTTTTTTGCTTTTCAAGGAGCTTCCGTTTGCGGGTGATGTCGCCGCCGTAGCATTTCGCCGTCACATCCTTTCGGAATGGGGAGATGGTAGTACGGGAGATAATTTCTCCGCCGATCGCGCCCTGAATGGCGATTTTAAACATCTGACGGGGAATTTCTTCCTTCAAACGTTCGCAGGCCTGAAGCGCCCGCGGGCGGGCGATGCCCCGATAGACGATCTGCGAAAGCGCGTCCACTTTTTCTCCATTCACAAGGATGTCGAGAAGCACAAGATCGCTTTCCCGGTACCCTATCATGGCGTAATCGAATGATCCGTATCCCTGTGTAATTGATTTGAGATTGTCATAGAAATCAAAGATAACCCCTGCCAGAGGCATTTCAAAGGTCAGTTCGGCACGGCCGGGACTGGGATAGGTAATAGTGGAATTTTCGCCCCGTCTGTCAATACAGAGCTTCATCACGGCGCCCAGATAGCGCTCGGGAAACATCATGGACGCACGAATATAAGGTTCTTCCGTTCCGGCGATCTGTGCTGGTTCAGGAAAATGGGCGGGATTGTCAATGAAAGTGATTTCTCCGTTTTTTAATGTAAAGCGGTACCTAACGCTGGGAACAGAGAGAATGATGGATAAATCATACTCCCTTTCGAGACGCTCCTGCACGATATCGAGGTGCAGCAGCCCCAGGAATCCGCATCGAAATCCCTGACCAAGGGCCACGGACGAGTCTTTCTGGTACACAAAGGATGCATCGTTCAGCGTGTATTTCTCGAGCGCCACGGCAAGTTCTTCGTAGTCGTCGGAGGCAATCGGGTAGATCGATGCGAAGACGACCGGTTTTGCCTCTTTGAAACCGGGAAGCGGCTTGGCGCAGGGGTTGCGGTCATTGGTGACGGTGTCGCCGACACGTACATCCGACACCGTCTTGATCCCGGCAATAATATATCCCACCTCTCCGGCTGTGAGCCGGTCTTTTTTGTCCCTGGCAAGGGAAAAGCGGCCCACTTCCTCGACCCGATAGGCGGTGTGATTCGACATTAACCGTATCGTCTGGCCTGCACTGATCTCGCCGTCAAAGATGCGACAGGATACTATGGTTCCCCTGAAGGCGTCATAAAACGCATCGAATATGAGTGCCGACAGGGGCATGGATTCGTCCCCTTTGGGCGGTGGAATTTTTTCCACTATTGCTTCAAGAATTGCCTCCACTCCTGTTCCCGCCTTGGCGGAACAGGTCAGACTGGAAAAGGGATCAAGTCCCAGTTCTGTTTCAATCTGTTCCATGACCATTTCGATATCAGCAGAGGGAAGGTCTATCTTGTTGATAACGGGTATGACCTCCAGATCATGTTCCATGGCCATGTAAAGATTTGCCAGTGTCTGCGCCTGTATTCCCTGAGCCGCATCGATGAGCAGCAGCACCCCTTCGCATGAGGCAAGCGATCGAGATACTTCGTAGGAAAAATCGACATGGCCGGGCGTGTCGATCAAATTGAGGAGGTATGACTTCCCGTTCCGCGCCCTGTAGGGAAGGGTGATGGCCTGGCTTTTTATGGTAATGCCCCGCTCCCGTTCAATGTCCATTGTATCGAGGATCTGATCCTTGAAGGTGCGCATGTCGGCGAGACCGGTATGCTGAATCATGCGGTCGGCAAGCGTTGATTTGCCGTGATCTATATGGGCGATAATGCTGAAATTTCTAATGTGTTTCATATACCATGTTTGTGATGTCAAAAAAAGCCTTCCGATGGAAAGGAAGGCTTTTCTGCATTAATCCGATAGGATGCTGTTACCCAAGTTTGCTCAGAAGATCCTCTGAAACTTCCTTGACGCCCGGCAGTCCATCTACTCCGATGACCTTTACCCGTTCCTTGAAATAATTGATCGCCGCCATAGTTCCCGTTTCGGTGTCGTAATAAATATTATGGCGTTTATCTATTGCTGCCTCGTCCTGGTCGTCAGCCCGCGTTGAGAGTTCACCGCCGCAGACTCGACACACAAAAGTTCCGTCTTTTTCCACCGGTTTTATTGCATCGATATAAATATTGTTCGGATGGTTATTGTCGTTTGCACAGAGACGTCTTCCCATAATGCGATTCTTCGAGGTTCCCCGGTCAAGCTCGATTTCAATGACGTAATCCAGGGCAATGTTCTCTTTTTGAAGCGCCTCGTACATCGCCTCTGCCTGCGCAAGATTCCTGGGGAATCCGTCCAGCAGCCATCCCTGTGCGCAATCCGCTTCTTTCAGCCTGTTCAGGATCATGGGAATGGTGATGTCATCAGGTACCAACTCACCCTTGTCGATATACTCTTTCGCCTTTTTTCCGAGTTCAGTGCCGCCTTTGATATTCTGTCTGAATATGACGCCCGTTTCTATGTGGGGCACACCGAATTTCTTTTGCACAATAGCGCCCTGGGTTCCCTTGCCGCTTCCATTGGGTCCGAAAATCAGAATATTCATGGTATAAGACTCCTTTCAAAGAGGAATTTTCCAAGAAGAGTGTAACCTTATAAGTGATTATTCAAAATATGGCAAGTATAAAAATTGTTTAAAATTTACGAACCCCAGGGTCCACAATACATTCTCTCTCACAATATTCTTTTGCGAAGAAGCGCCCTTGTTTACAAATGGAATGTTACGCAGACCGTAAAGATTATTGATCCCTCTTTTTTCAATATCCCCTCTTGCACATATTAATAGAAGGCTTTATAAATTTGACTGATTTTTTTATTGTACCGTGAATTAAATTCAAAAAAGGGGGGGGCAGCATGAAAGATGTGTATATTATCGGTTCCTGTTCCACACAATTTAAAAAATGGCCAGATAAAACGTACAAACAACTAACACGCGATGCCTACTTACAAGTTCTTAAAGATGCAGGGATAGAAAGTGGCAATGAATTCAAATGCGTCTGGTTTGGGAGTACCTCAATGGCAGCATGGCAGCAGGGCAATATCGGTGGCCAAGTATGCTTTAGTCCATTGGTGCAGGAAGGGCTTTTTCCGGAGCGAGTCCCAATTTTCAACATTGAAAGCGCCTGTGCAACGGGATCTATGGCGCTTAACGGTGCATGGAAAGATATACAAAGCGGTTTCAGTGATATATCCATCGCTATCGGTGTTGACAAAATATTTCATCCCGATGTCGATCCCCAGTTAATATTTAAGGGGTTTCAAAACGGGATTGATCAGTTCGATAAGGAGCAATGGATAAAAGTTTATATGGACACGGCGGCTAAATGCGGAAAGAAATGGGACCCGGAGATTGGGTCTCATACAGTGTTTATGGATACCTACGCGATCCAGGCATGTTACCACATGAAGAAATATGGGACTACCCAGCGACAAATCGCAGTAGGCGCCTCAAAAAACCATTATAACGGTTCTTTGAACCCGAAGGCTCAGTATCAATTCGAAGTGCCTGTCGAAAAGGTACTTGCCGACAGGGAGGTCAGTTATCCGTTGACCCGCTCAATGTGTTCCCCCATTGGAGACGGCGCTGCAGCCGTCATTCTCTGTAGTGGCGAGTATCTGAACGAGCTTCCTTCAAGTGTTCAAAATCGGGCAGTTAAGGTTCTCGCCACGGTGTTGACAGGGGGAAAGTATCGCGATGCCGATGAACCGAGTCTGAGCAAGATTGCCGCTGATCAGGCCTATGCTCTCTCGAACATAGGACCGGAAGATATTGATGTTGCAGAGATACACGACGCCTGTTCTTTTTGTGAAATCTACCAGTCCGAAATGATGGGATTCTGTCCCATTGGCGAAGGGGGGAAATTTGTGGAATCGGGTGCAACGGCCTTGGATGGAAAGATTCCCATCAATACTTCGGGCGGACTTGTGTCAAAGGGGCATCCCATCGGTGCAACCGGACTTTCAATGATATACGAATTAGTAACTCAACTGCGCGGTGAGGCAGGTCCGCGGCAGATTAAAAATGCCGAATTTGCGCTCCAGGAAAATGGTGGCGGAGTTATGGGACTGGAGGAAGCCGCATGCTCGGTCATAATTTTGCAAAAGGACCGATGAAAAGGTACTTTATATAAATTGTTTTCGCCTGGGACCGGAGTTGTGCAGAGGAAGGAATGCTCAATTGGTGTATGGGCATATGACCGGATGAGGCTGAGGGGCACGTATCGACGAAGCTGTTCGGAAGAATAAAAAGCTCCCCATGCCGACGGACCGGCATTATAGTGAAAAGTACATGAGGCGGGCATCACTGTTCCCCAGGCTGCATTCTTTCTCAGTTGATGTCGTTGAGGGGAATGATCCGGCGCCCGGCACAGACAGGTGTTTCAACCATGCAGCGTCTCGCGAAGCCGTCCCGGCGAACTCGCGCGTTGCGCTCAGACAGCGTATAGGAAAAAAGAATTTCGCGCAGAGGCGCAGGGGCGCTGGGAACAAGAGGAAATAAAAAATGATCTCTCTGCCTCTTGGCGTCTTGCGGGAGAAAATGATTCAGTTGCTTAGAAGCTCCTTATGATGACTAATTAATCAATATAATTAAAAGTAAGCGGCGCTGCCGCGTCGACTTACTTAGAAGGGATGACGAGCATGAAACTGGATACGATATTGTTTGAAGAACTCGAAGAGGGCATCGGAATCATAACGCTCAACCGTCAGGAACGGCTCAATGCGCTTAATATGGGTATGCTTGATGATTTTCAAGAACTCTTTAACTCCCTTCAGCACAACACCATCGTGCGGGTGCTGATTCTTACAGGGAAGGGAAGAGGCTTCTGTGCTGGTGCCGATCTGAAGGATGAGGTTGATCCCTCATTGTTTTCAAATCCGGCAATGCATCTGGTCAACATTCAGAAAAAATATGCCGACCGTGTACTGGAATTGCGCCGTTTGCCGCAGCCCATAATCGCCGCCGTTAACGGTCCGGCCGCAGGAGGCGGCATGAGCCTCGCCCTGGCATCGGATGTTATTGTTGCCAGTGAAGAGGCGACATTTACTCCTTCCTTCATCAATATCGGCCTTTCGGGAGGTGAAATGGGAACCTCCTATTTTTTACCACGGGCCGTCGGAATGCCTCGGTCATCGGAAATACTACTGACCGGGCGCACGGTTGGGGCGAGAGAGGCGGAGCGCATCGGGCTGGTAACCACTGTTATCGATGGGGAACATCTTATAGAAAAGGCCATGGAAACGGCGCGTCGTATGCTGGAAAAAAGTCCCATGGGATTGCGCTTTACCAAAGAAGTTCTCAATCAGAATATTGACGCACAATCGCTTGAAATGGCCATTGAGATGGAAAACCGGAATCAGAGCATTTGCTGTTTCGCGCCGGAATTCTTCGAAGCGGTGCGCGCCTTCAGTAGAAAAAATACATGAAGGCGCACCTTATCCGTGACGATTACTTGAATGAATGTTCGGGACCCGGGAACGCGCCCGACTTAACCTCCTCAATGTATTCCTTGAAAGCCTTTTTCATCTTGCTGTTCAGATCGGCGTATTTTTTTACAAATTTCGGGGTAAATTTATCATACATGCCGAGCATGTCGTGTACCACAAGCACCTGCCCGTCGCAGTGAGGACCCGCGCCGATACCGATAGTCGGAATGGAGAGTGATTCACTGATCTTTCTGCCCAGTTCTGAGGGGATGCATTCAAGCACCACTGAAAAGGCGCCAGATTCTTCAAGGATTTTTGCATCATTGACCATCTTTTGGGCGGCGTCGCTCTGTTTTCCCTGCACCTTGTAGCCTCCGAATTGATGAACCGACTGGGGCGTCAAACCCAGATGGCCCATTACGGGGATGCCGGCGGCGCTGATCCTTCGCACCTTTTCGGCAATTTCTTCACCACCCTCAAGCTTGATTCCCTGGGCGCCCGCCTCCTTCAGGAGCCGTCCTGCATTTACAATGGCGTCGTCAAGAGAAGCCTGATAGGACATGAATGGCATATCGGCAATGACCATGATTCGTTTCGTTGCACGGGTAACGGTTTTCGTGTGATGAATCATATCATCCATTGTGACGGGGAGCGTGCTGTCGTATCCCAGCACCACCATTCCCAGAGAATCTCCCACCAGAATCATGTCGATGCCGATTTCATCCATCACAGCGGCCATACTGAAATCATAGGCGGTGAGCATGGTTATTTTTTCGCCTTTTTTCTTCATTTCCTTTACCACGGCGGTAGTAATGGTACGCATTTCTCCCTGTGTACTCATGACATATGATCTCCTTTTAAAAGTGAGAGAATTTCTTCCGCTTTATCCTTCGAAAGCGAGCTGTTCTTTAATCCGATTTCCACAGTTAACAGCCCAAGTTCGGCATATAACGAAAGAGTGGAAGGGGCCTTCGTGTGAAGGACATCGAGATGTTTTCGAATTGTTTCGACATCTCCACGCGAAATAGGCCCCGTGAGTGCTTTTTGCGGTCCCCGGTGCTCTATATTGTTGATGGTGCCTTTCACGAGAGGCCAGAATGCTGTTACCGCCTCTTCGGGATCAAGTCCCAGACGACCGTAGAGTGAGACAACGATGTTCATCAATGTAACCAGGTAGTTTGAAGCAATGCAGGCGGCGGCGTGGTAGAGCGGTTTGTCCTCGTCGGCGACAAAAAAGGCAATGCCCCCAAGATCTTTTACCACTTGAACCGCCCAGGTGGTGATTTCCTGCTGCGCGGTGATGCTGAAAGTACTTCCGGGAATATTTTCGATTACGCCACGCACATCAACAAATGACTGAAGCGGGTGGATGCTTGCCACCAGAGCACCTGAAGCCCGTGCGGATTCGAGAAGATCCAGCCCGCCGGCGCCGCTCATATGAACAACCTTCTGTCCCGGTTTGATGGCGTCCCTGGAGGCCAGATCTCGACAGACCGGGGCAATCATGTCATCGACGGTGGTGATAAACACCGCATCTGCCATAGCGCAGGCCCTTGCCGGGTCGGTGAAGGTGTCCCCGCCCGTGTATTCGGCGCCGCGCTTCAGCGCATCACCGGAAAGATCCGCAAGGGCAACAATGCGGTATCCCGCCGTTCGTAATAGGTACCCGACGGCAGTGCCAACTTTACCCGCCCCGATAATGGCGATAGCATCCCTCTTCATGATCACCTGAGGCCTTTTTTACAAAAAAACCCTTCAGACTGAAGTCGGAAGGGTCTATAAAAACGGCACATTTTCTACACTCTGACCACTTCGTCTCAGTCCAGTTCCTGGATCCAAGCGATATCTACGCACCTACCATAGATGGTCGGGTTATGTCAACAGCAACAAATTTCACCGCTCATTTTAACCTTGTCACATAGGGGACAGATGGTATATTCAGCTGTACTTGAACCACAGGGATGCGATTACACAACCGACAGGAATACATAATGGAAAAAATAGATTTTATGGTCTTTGATTTTGACGGGACGCTGGTACAATCGGGGCAGGATCTTGCCGATGCCGTCAATCATACCTTGCGAACGCTGAACGCGCCCACCCTTGATATACAGACAGTGAAACGGTTCATCGGCGACGGAGTGAAGAAACTGATCGAACGATCCCTGGGAGAGGAAAGGAAACAGGACATTGAAAAAGCAAGAAAAATTTTTCTTTCCTATTATGAATCGCATCTCCTGGATACCACGACATTGTATCCCGGAGTAGAAGTCATTCTGAATCATTTTCGCGCAATCCCCAAAATAATAATCACGAACAAAATGGAATATCTGACTCTTAACATCGCTCGCGGTCTCGGGATTGAAGTATATTTTGAGGAAATAGTGGGCATGGATTCAAAGCCCTACACGAAGCCGGACAGACGCCTTCTGCTGCCGTACCTGGATAGATTCTCGGTTGCCGGTAAAGCGACCGCCGTCATCGGAGACGGTGTGCATGACATCATGTTTGCAAAAAATGCAGGAGCATTGAGCTGCGCCCTTCTCAACGGCCTGACGCATCGCAGAGAATTGCTCAATCTCAGGCCTGATTATTGTTGCGAAGAAATCGGGGAATTGCAGAGGTTGTTTTATTGATGGGAAACAGGTGATGGGGGAAGGATTTCTAAGCAAAGTAAAAAAAACCGTAGAGGCCCATGCAATGATCGACAATGGCGACCGGATCGGGATTGCCCTTTCCGGCGGCGCCGATTCTGTTGCGCTCTTGCATGCGCTGCGCTCTATCGGGATCGATTACGGTGCATCCCTCTCCATTATCCATGTGAATCATGGCCTTCGCGATAATGAGTCGGACCGGGACGAACTGTTTGTAAAAAGTCTTGCTGAACAGCTGGATATAGTGGTTGACAGCCGCTATATTTCAATTCCCAAGATCCGGCAGAGTGTAAGAGGATCGATTGAAGATCTTGCAAGGAATGAGCGCTACAAGTACTTCAATCAGATAAAATATCTCCGGGGATTGACAAAGATTGCCCTGGGACATACCTTGGATGATCAGGCGGAAACAGTACTCATGAAGGTGATGCGGGGCGCCGGATTGAGTGGATTGAGGGGAATGCTGCCTGTGCGGGACGGGTTTTATATCCGTCCCCTGATTGAAACGACGCGGGCGGAAGTCATTGCGTTTCTTCAGGAAACGTGTGTGTGCCATGTGTCCGATTCAACGAACGAGGATGAACGGTACCTGAGAAACCGGGTGCGTAAAAAAATACTGCCCGAGCTGGTACAATCATATAACCCTCAGTTGCTTAGAAATATCGGGCAGATGGTCAATGTACTGCGGATGGAGGAAGAATATCTCAATTTGAAAGTGGAGAAGTTGCTGGCGGAGTGGGATGTGGCGAATGGCACATTCTCCCCCGCGGTAAGTGTCAATGAATTCAAGAGTATTCATACTGCCTTGCAGCGCCGTATTATACGCCGCCTCATCGGGACTGTATCCGACGCAAAACATAACGCGGAATATCGCCACGTGAAGGCGGTAATCGACTTTCTTCAGGGCGGAAAACCGCAGGGGGTCGTGCATATCGGCGGAGACGTCAGGGTGCGGAGAGAATACGACCGCCTTGTGTTCGAAAGGGGAGGGAATGAGGGCAGGGGCGCTGAAAAAACGGCAACAGAAGCGGCGCCTCAATTCTGTTATACTTTACAGATGTCCGCTGTTGTGGCGATAAGGGAGATTTCACGGTCCATTGTCTGCGGGATCGTTGATGCGGCGGCAGTTGATTTCACAATGCCGGAACGTGTTTTTATGGATTGCGCTACACTTGAATTTCCTCTTCGGGTGCGTAATGTCAGATTGGGCGATACCGTGCAACCCCTGGGCATGAAGGGAACAAAAAAGATAAAATCGATGTTCATTGATAGGAAGATTCCCCGATATCGTCGCAGTCGAATCCCGGTCATAGAGGACGGGAAATCGATTGTCTGGGTTGCGGGAGTATGTCTCAGCGACAGGGTCAAGGTGACGTCGGCGACGAAAAAAATATTAAAAGCAGAAATAATTTGAAATTTTAGTTAATTTCTGTTTAAGGAAGGTCCTGAATCAAAAAGGAGCAAAAAAACAGGTGAATCAATTGCAAAAAAATATTGCCATGTGGATCGTGGTATGTCTGGTGTTTATATTTCTGTTCCATATGTTTAATCAACCCCAGGGCAAGGATGACGGTATCGTTTACAGCGATCTGCTCAGTCTTGTGGAAAAAGGACAGGTTGCGGAAGTGACGATACAGGGCGAGACGGTATCGGGAAGAATGATTGACGGCAAGACCTTTAAAACGTATGTGCCTCCCGGTTCAACCTTTGTGCCCCTCCTGAGGGAAAAAGGAGTGCGCATCGCCGCGAAACCGGCGGAGGGCACCTCCTGGTACATGACGATTCTCATTTCCTGGCTGCCGATTATTCTTCTTGTAGGTGTGTGGGTATTTTTCATGCGCCAGATGCAGTCGGGCGGCGGAAAAGCCATGTCATTCGGGAAAAGCAGGGCCCGCCTGATGACGGATAAGTCAAAGAAAGTCACCTTCAATGATGTGGCGGGCATCGATGAGGCGAAAGCGGAACTGGAGGAAGTAGTTGAATTCCTCAGTGATCCTAAGAAATTTACAAAACTGGGAGGACGGATACCGAAAGGCGTACTGCTCGTAGGACCTCCCGGCACAGGAAAAACGCTCCTGGGCAGGGCGATTGCCGGAGAGGCGGGTGTTCCCTTTTTAAGCATCAGCGGTTCCGACTTTGTGGAAATGTTTGTCGGCGTCGGGGCATCCCGTGTACGCGACCTCTTTACGCAGGGGAAGAAAAACGCCCCCTGCATAATATTCATCGACGAGCTTGATGCCGTGGGGCGGCACCGCGGCGCCGGTCTCGGCGGAGGACATGACGAGCGGGAGCAAACCCTGAATCAGCTTCTGGTGGAGATGGACGGTTTTGAGTCCAACGAGGGGGTCATTATCATGTCGGCGACAAACAGACCCGATGTGCTCGATCCCGCACTGCTGAGGCCCGGTCGCTTCGACCGGCAGGTGGTAGTACCGCTGCCCGATGTAAAGGGAAGAGAAAAAATTTTCCATGTCCACGCAAAAAAGGTGCCTCTTGCCACTGATGTCAATCTTGGAATCATTGCACGCGGCACCCCCGGATTTTCCGGCGCCGATATCGAAAACCTGATAAACGAGGCGGCCTTGAGGGCTGCACGACAGAACAATGATCAGGTCACTATGGCGGATTTTGAATTTGCCAAGGATAAAGTGCTCATGGGGTCCGAACGGAGAAGCATGGTAATCAGCGATGAAGAAAAGCGGGGTACCGCCTACCATGAAGCAGGCCATGCACTTGTGGCAAAACTGATCCCCGGAACAGACCCCATTCACAAGGTGACAATCATTCCCCGCGGCAGGGCGCTTGGATTGACGCAGCAGCTGCCCGTAGAGGATAAGCACACCTATCCCAGGAAGTTTCTTGTTAATAATATCGCAATTCTTCTCGGGGGCAGGGCCGCCGAAGAGCTGATCCTGAAGGATTTTACCACCGGCGCCGGAAACGACATAGAAAGGGCCACAGAGCTCGCCAGGAAAATGGTGTGCGAGTGGGGCATGAGCGAAGAAATGGGCCCGCTGACTTATGGAAAAAAAGATGAGGAAATTTTCCTGGGAAGAGAAATTGCCACGCACAGAGACTACAGTGAACAGACGGCACAGAAAATTGACGCAGAAGTGTCGAAGGTGGTGCGGGACAATTACACCCGGGCAAAGAAACTCCTTTCCGATCACATCGATATCCTCGAGAAGCTTGCACAGGAACTTCTCGTAAAAGAGGTCCTCAACACTGAAGAACTTGATGCACTTGTGGGAATGAGCACTGAAGGGGACTCCGATCGACAGCAAGCCCCGGAGAGGGAGACGGCAGTGTAGAGGAGGCGCCTCTGGACGTCAGATGAAACGGCACGTCCAGGCGTGATTGATATGAGAGCCGGGCGCACAGTCCTGTGCCTGCATTATGCGAACTGAATAATGTGATCTTGTCCCGTTGACAACAGTTTGAAAGGGAAGAGGCGGTATCAGTCCTTCAATTCTTCCCAAGGGTGTCGGCGGGATTTTGTAAACACAGTCGTGACATAGGCAATGATGAAAGAAAAAGGGAAATGCGTGTCCTTCACCTCACTTCAAAAGAAGATGCCCTTGAGGAGCTTAAAAGGGTAGGCGTAGATCCTTACGGAATTACCGCAATGCTTCCGAAAATGCAGCACTTTGTCCTTGCGCTTGAAGGGCTTGCCTGCAAGGTTGCAAATATCATGAAGCAGGAAATGCTTTCCCTGGGAGGAGATGTGGCGGTTGCACGGGGTACCGTCGACTGCAGCATAGAAACAACCGATGCCGTTGTAATGGGAACGGTAAAACAGATTGAGAGATTTATAAAAAAAATAGAACGGCAACCCTTCGGCATGAAGGCAATTGCCGAACAAATAAAGGATTCCATAGAAAACACATCGCGAAACTCTTTTTTAATAAAAACTCCTGAAAGAGAAATTTCTATCGGAGAACGGACGCTTGTCATGGGAATTGTCAATGTGACTCCCGATTCTTTTTCCGACGGCGGTCATTACGATTCTCTTGAAAAAGCGATTGCCCGTGCATCGCAGATGGAGGAGGAGGGTGCGGATATCATCGATGTGGGAGGCGAGTCGACGAGGCCCGGTTCAGATTCCGTGCCGTTATCCGATGAATTGAAACGGGTTGTTCCCCTGGTAAAGGCGTTAAAATCCACGGTGCGTGTGCCCATATCCGTGGATACACGCAAGGCGCAGGTGGCGCGGGCCGCTGTGGACGAAGGGGCGGAGATGATTAATGATATCAGTGCACTTCGTGACGATGAGGCAATGGGAAACGTTGTTGCTGCGTCGGGAGTTCCGGTGGTGTTGATGCACATGAGGGGAACGCCGAAGACAATGCAGCAGAACGATCTGAACTATCATTCGCTCTGCGGCGATATTATCAATTTTCTGCGTGAGCGCATTGAGGCGGCGCAGTTACTCGGTATTGAGAGAGAACGTATTATTATTGATCCCGGCATCGGATTCGGTAAAACAGCCGAAGACAATTTTAGACTTATCAAGCGCTTGGAAGAATTCAGGACGCTGGGACGGCCGATCTTGATCGGGACGTCCCGTAAGGGTTTTATCCGCCGCATTACCGGAGGTGAACCCAGGGAACGTGTGGAAGGAACGGCGGCGACCGTTGCGGCATCCATTATTCACGGGGCGCATATCGTACGGGTGCACGACGTGGCGGCCATGAAGAACGTGGCCGCGGTGACCGATGCAATTGTGAGGAGTTAATGTGATCTGCGGTCTCGGGATTGATCTCGTGGAAGTGGAAAGAATTGAGAAGATCATCGCACGCTGGGGTGATCGCTTCACTAAAAAAATCTACGGGACGGATGAGCAGCTGTATTGTGCATGCACATCACACCCCTCTCAGCACTACGCGGCACGTTTTGCTGTGAAAGAAGCCTTTTTGAAATGTCTCGGCTGTGGAATAGGCGACGGGATTCCATTCAATCAAATCGAGGTAGCGCTTGATGCACGGGGGAAGCCTTCTCTACGGCTCCAGGGTGCCGCAGAAAATGCCATGAAGCGGATAAATGCGACAGCCGTGCACGTCAGTATCACTCATACGATTCACTATGCGTCTGCAGTTGTGATTTTGGAACGATAGGAGTATAAGAGCAATTTTATGGGTAAAAGCGTCATCAGCATTGTATCGGGAGCAAGTGAAGAAACACACGCCGTCGGAACGATCTTGGGGCAACAGTCGCTACCTGGTGATATTATTGCACTTATGGGCGATCTGGGGACGGGGAAAACCACTCTGACCCAGGGTATTGCCAGAGGGCTTTCGGTACCTGAGGAGTACTACGTGACCAGTCCCACATTTACGCTGATAAACGAATACCCCGGAAGACTGCCGCTCTATCATTTCGATGTATATCGTCTTGCCGGCGCCTGTGATTTGGAAGAAATGGGCTATGAAGAGTATTTTTACGGAAGAGGTGTAGTTGTGATCGAATGGGCCGAGAAACTTATCGGCATACTTCCTGAGGAGGCCCTTCACATTCATCTCACCCGCATCTCCGATGAGACAAGGAAGATTGAAATATCATGTCATTTCGGGATTGCGGCCGGGTTAAAACGAGCACTTGAAGAAGGAGGTCATATATAAGTGGCATTGATAGTACAAAAATACGGGGGTACATCCGTCGCCGATATCGCAAAGATCACCAATGTCGCAGAGCGTGTGATCAGGACCGCAGACAAAGGGAATGAGGTAGTTGTCGTTGTATCCGCCATGGCGGGCGAAACGGACAAGCTGATACGCCTGGCAAATGAGGCGTCGGGAGGAGGGCCGCCCGTGCGCGAGTACGATGCGCTCATATCTTCCGGCGAGCAGGTTACGTCATCACTCTTGGCAATCGTCTTAAGCAGCAAGGGATATGATGCGATCTCGCTTCAAGGCCATCAGATCCGGATTATCACGGACAACAATCATGCATCCGCACGGATTATCAAGATTGAATCCACGACTTTGAAACAAGAGCTCGACAAAAAAAGGATTGTTGTCGTAGCCGGTTTTCAGGGCGTAAGCGAAAAAAACAGCATCACTACTCTCGGCAGGGGAGGGTCCGATACGAGCGCCGTGGCCATCGCCGCCGCGCTCAAGGCCGACTACTGCGAAATCTTCACCGATGTGGACGGTGTGTACACCACGGATCCCAATGTGTATAATAAAGCCCGGAAACTCAAAAAAATATCCTATGATGAGATGCTGGGATTGGCCGGCGCCGGCGCCAAGGTGCTTCACCAGCGGTCCGTTGAACTTGCAAAAATATATGAAGTTCCCCTGTATGTGCGCTCTTCTTTCAATGACGACGAGGGAACGCTTGTGACGAAGGAGGATAAAGACATGGAGAAGGAATTTGTTTCCGGTGTAACATACGACAAGGACCAGGCCAAGGTGACGGTCATTCACGTACCGGACAGGCCGGGGGTTGCATCAAAGCTATTTACGCCGCTTTCAGATAAAAATATAGTGGTCGACATGATCATTCAAAACGCCAGTGTCGAGGGCTACACCGACTTGACCTTTACCGTATCGAAAAAGGACATCAAAGCGGTGGAGTCTATTCTGCGCGCCGTGGAAAAAGAACTAGGCGCCGAAAAGATCGATTTTGATCAGAATATTTCAAAGGTATCCATCGTGGGCGTGGGCATGAAGAGCCACTCCGGCGTCGCATCGCGGATGTTTGACACGCTCGCCAAGGAAGGAATTAATATACTGATGATCAGCACGTCGGAAATCAAAATTTCCTGTGCCATCGAAGAGAAATACACGGAACTGGCCGTGCGGGTTCTGCATGACGCCTTTGGGCTTGACATAGGGAACTGATGCAATGACATGCTAAGAAAAGGGGAGTTCCATCCCAGCGAGTAAAGGGTTGAATTTGTTATAATCAGGGAGACCGGGTCAGTGGAGAAGCTTACCAAAAGCCAACTTGCGGGAAGTGTGATCCTCCTTGTTGTCGCGTTGCTGATCGTTTCGACAAAAAGCATCGTGCGGTTTTTTCCACCTGCCAACAGAGCATTGATAGTTCCCTATTCAATTGAGACGCCCGGTTCCATTGCAGTAAAGATAACGGGCATGGGGAAAAACGACGGCCTGTACTTTCTTCCGGGTACCTGGACATGTGGTGATTTTCTGGAAATGGTTGAGCCAGGAGACGCTCTGAACATGACAGGTTTCGACAGAAGAAGAATCCTCGCAAATGGTGAAAAGGTAGTGGTGGATCGACGCACCGGCGCTGTGCACATAGGACAGATAGAAAATCTTGAAAAACTGGCGCTTGAAATGCCTATTGATATTAACACCGCCACCGCCGAAGATCTGGTGTTGATTCCCGGAATCGGCGAGACCTCGGCCAAGGCGCTCATTGCCTACAGGACAGCGCGGGGCGGATTCAAGAACATTGATGAAATAAAATCGATCCGTGGTTTTGGAGAAGGGCGATTAAAAACGATAAAACGCTATCTGGTACTTGACAGATAGAGAAGTTGGTGATATTCCACTGCAGCATTATTGAGTCGGGGCGTGGCGCAGTCTGGTAGCGTATCTGAATGGGGTTCAGAGGGTCGGAGGTTCAAATCCTCTCGCCCCGACCATTTTCAGTAAATGAAAACGGGTGCTTACCAATTTGGGGGTGGCCGTTTTTTATTGCCATTTCATTGCCATCCTGTGCCTTTTTAAACTCGACCACTTCACCTCGGTTTTCCGCCTTTTCATAGATCATAATTTCTTCCGACACATCGTCACCGTAATAACGTTCAAAGGCTTTGTTGGTTGCTGAACAGGTAGCATTTTTTATTTGCTCTCTGGAAAAATGTTCTTTTAATGCCCTTACCTTACCGAACTATGTCTTGTACCGGGATATAATGAAACGCCAGTGATATTGAGATTTGATCATGCTCTTTCCCGCCATTTGCGAAACATTTTCTTTCCGAACGGTTCTCCATTTTCGTTTCTAAAAAAGGGAATATCGGGAAGGGCAGAGGGGAATGATTGAATGATTGCGTGATCTTCTTTTGTCAGCTTGACTTCTTTGTATCGATCCTCTTTGGGATGTGGAAAGATGAAATACCCGTTGCCCCGGTCGATGTTTCCTTCTTTGTGCGACACCCGCATTTCAATGGATGTTTTTCATGCCACGTTGGCGATACCAAGCATGATGTTCTAGTGAAATGCAGGGATTTATGTGGTCTGGTAAGGGATTGGCGAACATATTTGGATGAGCGGATTGCTGGAAATGATGATATAGGTATTGTGAGATCGAAAAGATCAGGACGTCCTGAGGTGATTTAGATTTTGTAAAAAAGAAGGAAAAACTGACAGGACGCATACTACAATGGCAGAACTCGGTCCGAGGAAAAAAGAATTAAATGTCATGTCTTCATAATTCAAAAATAAGGATGATACTCCGGTGAAACATATTATAACTACCTTCTTTGTAATAGCGGTGCTTACAGTGAGCGTGATTTCGACATGGTTTTAATGGAACCATACAGTAAACAGACTGTCAGAAGAAGCGATGGAGCAAGCTATGTATAGCAAGATCGATTAATAAAGAGCGGCTGTTGAACTTGCAAGGTAATTCAGCGGATTTGAAATCAAAAGATTACATCCGAATAAAAGAACAGTTGACTCAAATTCGCCTCGCTAATCGTAAATGCCGTTTTCTTTATCTAATGGGACTCAGAAATGGCGGAACCATCTTTTTCGATGTGGATTCACAAACGGCAGACTCAATCGGCTATGCTCCTCCAGGCCTAATCTATGAGGAAGTATCGGAAGAGTATTTACAGGCATTCGATTCTGGAATGCAAAAAACAGTCGGTCCCATAACGGATCGTTGGGGGACCTTAATGACCAGTCTTGTACCAATTCATTTACAAGAAAAAAACGGTTTAATTGCAATTCTTGGTATGGATATTGATGCAAAAGATTGGAGGAGAGAAGTCATATTCCAATCTGCGCATCATGCAAGAAAATCAGAGATGATAAGGGTTACTGGAAGCAGATTGAATTATATATTGCGGAAAATTCCGATGTTGAATTCAGTCATGGTCTTTGTGAGGAATGTTCCGAGAAGCTTTATGGCCAAGAAACTTGGCGCAAAAAAGCGAAAAAGGAGCAAGAACTCAAATCATAACAAATTATATTTAACGGATCGCTACGCTCCCGCTGATAAACACATTGGCCGGCGCAGGGAAAAAGTATACCATAAGGGAAAAGATCGGACGGTTACAACATGACTCCTCCTTTGAAAACGAGCGATTGAATGAAGAATGAAACGATATGAAAAAACCAGCTAATCTTTTGTATGGTGTCAACGAGAATCCTTCTCTCGGAGTGACGATTGTCTTGGGATTCCAGCATATCTTTACCATGGCTGCCGCCTTTGTGCTTCCGGTGATCATTGTGAGATCTCTTGGCGGGTCCCATGATTTGGCCAAAAGCATGATCAGCCTTTCCATGATCGCAGCTGCAATTGGAACATTTCTTCAAACTCTCAAGCGGGGTTCCCTCGGTTGCGGTTATCTCTGTCCCGAACATCCCGGTCCGTCGTATTTGTCCGCCTCTCTAATGGCTGCGAATACAGGTCAGGTTTCGCTTGTTTTCGGTATGACATTAATAGCGGGTGTTTTTGAGGTCGTTATATCCCGTGTGATGCATAGATTACGGAGCCTTTTTCCGACAGAAGTTGTAGGCGTTGTTGTGACAATGGTAGGCGTTTCCCTGGTTCCGACAAGTGTCTCCCAGCTTTTTGGGGTCTGCGGTGCAGACCAGATTTCCACCGCAGGCGAATGCACAACGGGTTTGGCTACGCTTGCGATTATGGTGAGCTTAAACGTCTGGGGCAAAGGCAAACTACGCCTTTTCTGTGTTCTCATCGCCATGGTTGCAGGATATGTTTTATCTTATTGTTTCGGGATCTTGACAAACACGCAGTTTTCCCGGCTCTCAATCGAACCCCTTATTGCCTTGCCGGACATAACGCATGTGGGCTGGTCATTTGATGCTCGCTTCCTGATTCCTTTTCTCGTGGCAGCCCTGAGTTCAACCCTGAAAAGTGTCGGCGACATCACGACCTGTCAAAAGATCAACGATGCGGAGTGGAAGCGGCCTGATCTTGAATCCATAGGCGGAGGGATTCTTGTTGACGGCCTCAGTGCGATCTCCGGTGGCTTGCTGGGGGGAATGGGGCAATCAACAGCCTCAGGAAGTGTCGGACTCTCAATAGCAACCGGGGCAACAAGTCGACGTATCGGATTTACTGTTGCCGGCATCCTTCTTTTTATGGCGTTTGTCCCCAAACTTGCGGCAATATTCGCCATTATGCCCATGCCGGTTATCGGCGCTCTCATGGTCTTTGTCGCAAGCTTTATGATTGTGACAGGCATACAGATTATGGCATCCAGGATGATCGATAGCCGGAAGACATTCATCATCGGTTTTTCAATGATTTTTGGGCTCAGTGTCGAACTTTTTCCCTCTCTTTATGCCGGTATCCACCCGGTGATAAAGCCCATGTTTACTTCGTCCTTGGCCCTCGGAACAATATCGGCCGTCGTACTGAACTTTCTTTTTCGCATGGGAATTTCTAAAAGCGAAACCACGGAATTGGACCCGGGAGAAATTTTCACCGATAAGATCTTCAAATTCATGCAGTCTCAGGGGGCCGTGTGGGGGATGCGTCAAGAAATTATCTATCGTGCCACCTCGGCGGTTAATGAGGTTATGGAATCGCTATCGTCTTTGTGTAGAGTTGACGGCAAGGTTCAGGCAAGGGTTAGTTTCGACGAGTTCAACCTCGACATAGTCCTTTCATATCGGGGAGAACTCATGACCTTTCCCGAGGTCCGTCCGTTACAATCGGATCTCATAGAAGATGACCGTAACTTCATTAAATTGTCAGGATTTCTGGTCAGACAGCAGGTAGATCAGATTTCAACACGCATCGAGGACGGACACTGTTCCATAGCACTTCATTTCGATCATTGACTTTTGGGTTGCATAGCAAATGGGCCAACCAATTCACACTATGCACAGGAGCTATTAAAAACCTGGTGGTCGAAAAAGCTTATATAATGGAGACTATTGCTCTGGGGATCGAATATGACTATTATACTAGAAAAAGACTTGCCCGATTTCTTGTGGAGATAGAAAAAGAGTTCGACGATTCGGAAGACCGCGACAGGGAACCCAGCTTTGGAGACGGGCTGCTGGAAAAACGATTCGATTTTTAATAGTACGGTCTTGAATACATACTGCGAGCAGGCGGAATCGTTTTTGTAACGAATCCGCCTGATTTTCAAGTAGACGTGGCAATTTGCCGTTATTAAAAAGAAAATTATGTGTCGTTAAGATACCTTAAATCCATGGGTCCTTTCAGGTCAGTTAACAGGTATCGCTCAGTTGGCAGTAGGGTGTTCCTTTTAAAGCGCCTCTACCCGGCAAGGCACATAACGGTGCATCGGGGTTCCGACAAAGTCCCGGTGTGTGTTTTTTGTCAATCGGTTGATGTTGGCGCCGTATTTCACCCCGTCGTAGACCAGACCAAACCCGTGCGGAATAATGACCTGCCCTTTTCTGGCATCCTCGGTCACTTCCACCTCGATGGTTTCTTCGCCGGCCTCGGTGACAACCTTCACCGTTTGCCCGTCGGAAAAACCGTAGTTCTCCGCGTCCACCGGATTCATCGCCAGAGTGCAGGACCGCCTGCCTTTGTTCCAGGCAGGATCTCTCATACCCGTATTGGCATTCATGTCCATATGGCGCCCGGCCATCAGGAGCAATGGGAATTTCGCATCGAGTATTAGCCGTTTTTCTTCTTCATCAGGCTTGATTCCCTGTATCCAGTCTTCCACCTCAATTGCATGAATCCTGATCCTGCCATCCTTTGTGGCCACTCGACCAAGGTTTTTCGCTAAATCCTGCACTCCGACCAGCACACCTTCCGGGTGATCGATGATGGCCTGATAAAGGGCCAGCCCCTGATCCGGCCCGGCATCGAAGCCCACCCTTGCCGCCTCTTCTTGTTTCATCCGGGAACGCTGTAACAGGCCGGCAAAATAATTAGCCAGCTGAGCGGAACCAGTTGCATTGCCCAGCGTCTTGGCCACGATGAAGGACGCCATCTTCATGTTCTCGGGATGCTCGGTGAAATACTGCGTCAGCGAATCGCGGTATGTTCTCGGCTCGCCGCTGTCCGCAGCCGAGTAGAGCGGGTCGGGAAGTGCGGGCAGCAACCCCATGGCATCGGCCAAGAGGGTGAAGATTTCTCCCGTTTCTTTCTGTTCTCCTTCAACTTCGACAACAGGCCGGCGCATCCGGCTGATTACGTCCAGAAACCCCTTGTTGGTTGTGGAGGGGATAATCGCATCCGCCGGGCTCCAGGATTCATAGGTTGACCGGCAGGGCAGGACGTAGTGTGCAAGTGCGGCGGTCTCGCTCATGACGATCTCGGCGACCACCAGCAGATCAAGCCGCCCGAATGCCTCTTCATAGGCGGTCGTATCCGCATAAGACCGCAATGGATTAGCGCCCATGATAAAGACGGACCTGATCCTGTCGGGACGGTCGCTGTCGATCTCTTCCTGCATTACATTGGGAGGGAACGTTCCCGCGATGGCCGGGATATCGGTCACCGCTGTCCTCCATGTCTTGGGGTCATCCGGATCCGAATAGATCTTCTCTCCCACGAGGTAGTTCCCCCCCGGCACGCCGATGCGTCCGCAGATCGCCAGCAGCACCACGAGCAGATAGGATACGTAGGCGCTGTGCCGGTTCATCAGGATGCCCAGGTCGTCACGCAGACAGGACTGGCGTGTAACGAATTCCCGACAAACACGAACCACCTGGTCATAGTCCAGTTCGCAGACCTTCAGCGCCTCCCTCACGTCAAATCCGTCAAACCAGGGGAGTATTTCCTGGAACCCGCTGACGTGCCTGTCGATGTATTCCTGATTATACATGCCCTCCCGAAGGATGATGGCAATCATCGATTTCAGCAGCAGGGCATCCGTCCCCGGTCGCAGGGCCAGGTGAATGTCAGCGATTTTCGCCGTCTCCGAACGCCTCGGGTCGATCACGACAAGCAGTTTGTCAGGATCTTTGGAAATTCCGGTCAATACTCTTCGGGCCTGGGGTATTTGATGGCTCATCATCCCATTCCAACCGACGACCATCATCATTTCCGTATGCTTATAATCGGGCACCAGCTCCAGAAGCTGGCTTCCTAATGTCAACCCATGTGCCCAATACCGGCCGGCAAACTCCTGGTTGCCGGCCGAGTAATGGTAATGCGACCCAAGGGCGTCAACGAAACCGATCAGGAAACGCCACGGGTAGAAGTTGAATTCCCCGCCCCCGACCATCGAGGCCAGGGACCGCGGCCCGTGCTCCTGAAGGATCTTTTTGAGTTTTTCCGAGATTTCACCGATGGCCTGATCCCAGGTTATACGTTCAAATTTGTTTCCCATCCTCTTTAACGGGTACAGCAGCCGGTCCGCATTGTGCTGGTGATAGGCAAGGTTCATGCCCTTTCGGCAGATGTATCCTTCGCTGACCGGGCTGTCCTTGTCAGGGCGGGCCTTGACAACACGGTTGTTCTCAACTTTGACTTCAAGACTGCAGCGGATGCCGCAAATCGAGCAGGTGGTTTTTTTCCATTCTTCCATGATAATTTCCTTTACTGAAATGAAGACCAATCATTGTTTTTCACCTGAGAGTTTTTAAAATTACTCAAAGATGAACGGCCAAAGATCTGGTTGAAGGACAGATTTCATCAGTTCATCCTTATTTGTTTATCGGGCACAACATATAGCAGTTAAAGCAGTGATACTGGAAGCCGATGAAAGCCGCCTGGTACAATGCCATATATTCAGGACTGCTCATCATTTTTTTCTGTTCATTGGGGTCATGATCGATGAACTTGTTCCAAAATCCGATATTTTTCATCAATCCGAAAGGCTGCGAGTATTTCATGCATTTCACCTGATGCGTTCTTCCCTCTTCATCCAGCGCCCCACCGGGGCAATTTTCAACACAGATGTTGCACTGAATGCAAAGATCCTGGGTAAAAGGCGGGTCCGGCAGCAATTCCAGATCACATAGAACGGTCGTAAACAGCACCCGTGAACCGAGACTGCGATGAATTACCAGATTATGTCTTCCCCAACTTCCCATACCGGCCGCAATGGCGGCGTGGCGCTGTGAGAAATCCGCGATAAGACCAAATTTCATTTCCGGTGTCATGCTCATGGGATAGGAAAGAGGCGTGGATATCGCCTTGGCCTTGAACTCCCGTTCCAGATAGCGCGAGAGCTTATAGCTGCATGATCTCATGAATTCCATGATATCGATCCTCCCTCCCATGGCGATGCTTTTATTGTCGCTCTCACAGTTGGACAATTCTTTGAAGGCCATGACGATCAGCGTCTTTGTCCCGGGGAAGATTGTCTCGATTTTGGGAGACAGAGGGCTCTTGTAATCGGATGCTGCCCCGAATCCAACATCGTCCACCTCCAAACCCAATACATAGCTTCTAATTTTTTCTTTAAGAGATTCGTTCATGGCTTGGTGTTTCTCCTTATTTCCCGATAAATTTGGCCTTACCGGGACCGTTTTTCAGGAATGATTTCACGCCAAGCGTAAGATCCTCTGTGTCAAACATGCCGGATGACAATTCAAGAGTTACACGATCAGCTTCGGCCAGTCCCTTTTCCATGTAAACATTGATAATCTGCTTCGAGCATCCGAGGGCAACCGTTGGGCCGTCGTTCGCCAGCTTCTGCATATAGGCAATTGCTTTTCCGTTCAGTTCCGTTTCCGGAAGCACCCTGTTGATGATATTCCATCTTTCGAAATCCACGGCCGGAAAGATGCGGCCGCTGAAGACCAGCTCTTTGGCCCGGCCGGCCCCGGCTCTGGCGGCAAGCCGCTGTCCGCCGCCACCGAAAGGCAGGGCGCCGATGGTGACTTCGACCTGGCCGAAGGAAGCGTTTTCAGCCGCCCAGATGAGATCGAAGGCAAGGGCGATTTCCAGACCGCCGCCAAGGCATAATCCACGAACGGCAGCCATTGTCGGAAAAGGGAACGTCTCGACGGCATGAAGCGCCGCCTGAAAATCACGGAATATGTCCCGAGCCTTGTCGGGTGTCAGGCCGAGAAACCGGTTGATATCAGCGCCGGCGGAAAAATGCCCCTCATCCACTTTTAGGATCAATCCTCGGAGATTGCCCTGCTTCGCCCGATCAATAGCACTATAGAGTCCCTGTCCGAGTTCATCGCCCAACAGGTTCAGAGGTGTATCTGCAAACGTGATGATGCCCAGCGCTCCGCTCTGCTCGTAGGTTACCTTTTCCATGTTTGTCTTCTCCTCCATCATACATGCGATTGCTTCACATTGTGTTTTCCTTCGCCAATTCAACCCCTTTGGCATAGGCCTTTTCCATAACAGATTGGTTGCCTTTGGCCGAATTCAGACTGGACATCCCTCCGGCAACAATGCGCCCCTCGACCTTGAAGCCCAGGAAACCAAGGACACCTTCGTTCAAATCGAAGGACGATGCAAAGGCGGCGGTTTCAGGTTGACCCTGGGAATACACGGTTATGGCCTTTTTCCCACGTATTTTGTTTCTGAACGCGCCCGGTTGGCCGTCCTTCAGATACAACAAGGCGAAAAGCCGATCGATAAACGTCTTCATCTGACCGGTTATCTGGAACATGAAAACCGGCGTCCCGAAAACAACAGCATCGGCGCTGAAGATTTCGTCATAAAGCGACGCCATGCCATCGGTCTGCACACATTTCCCTTCCGGCGTCTGGCATTTGTAACAGGCCTGGCATCCCCGGATGCCCAGCTCGTTAATATTGAATATTTTCGTCTCCGCACCGGCCTCGGCCGCACCACGTAAAACCTCATTCACGATGCTGGTTGTATTTCCTTTCTTTCTCGGACTTCCCACAAAACCGACGACTTTCATTATTATTCCTCCTTCACTTACTCAATGGGTTCTATGAAACAATACTTCATTCAGCTTTAATTCACTTCGATGCCATGGATTCTGAATTCTATTCCAAGTCGTTTTCTTCCAAAAACATATGTTTCCTTCCACAGTTAAACATCTTTCGGAATTTCGAGAAAGGGCGGAAGGTTTGGACGGTGACGCACATCCATCAGGACGGGGTAGCGGAAGCCGGCCACATGTGTATCAGCCAGTGCTTTCATCATAAGGTCGATTTTACTTTTCGGAATGGTGAAGATGAGTTCATCATCCTGAGTGGTCGCGAAATTTCTGGTTCCACCTGAGGGGAGGATAAAATGGGTCATATCTGTTTTGTGTGTTCGTGCCACAATATCACCGCAGCTGCCCATGCCAGTCGCTAACGTTGGCGCTATACCTCCCCCTCCCATAGCAGCCGCATGAGCCAGTCGCATGGCTTGCGCAGAGTTAACGTACACACAGATCATATCCGGCTCGAAATCGGTCCTGTCGATAGGTGCTGAAACCATATAGGCGTATTTGCCAGGTTCATTTCTACTTTCAGCATCACCTGAGGCTCCCTGGGGAGGCTTATCCATAAATCCTTGACAGGAATTCTAACCCTGTCCGGAAGCGTTTCATCGGCTGTGAAAAGTTTAATCGCAATAGGAAAAGTCTGCGGCCTTATGTACGTATCCAAAGTCACGTTTGCATTTTTCAAATCCATGTCTTCCTCCATTTATTTTGTATGATGGTTCATGCCCCGGGGAGATCTGCCAAAAATCAACAAACACTATCAGTGCCAATCAGTCCATTTGACTGCTGCAGCATTGACTATTCCCAGAGCCAACATGCTCAAACTGATGAAAACGAATAATGAACCGGCCTTCCCATCGAAAAAATAAACAATCCCGAACCCTCCGCAAACCGCGATCAAGAAGCGGGCCGTACCGGCAAGCATAGGGAAAAACATTCTTCTTGCACCCTGAGAGGCAAAATAAAGGGCAATCCCGATTCCGAGGAATATATAGAATGGACCGACAATGTGGAGGTAGCTGAATGCCGCTTCAAGCACGGCAGGATCACTGCTGAACAGCCCTGCCCAGATTCCGGGCCGGATCGCGACGGTGATCCCCACCGCCCCGGTCAGAAAGGCCGCAAATCCTGCTCCGATCCAGGCAACCTTCTTTGCGCGTTGTATGGCTCCAGCGCCTATGCTGACGCCGACGATGGGGATGAGGGAGGAGCCGAGCGCAAAGACGATCGGTATTTGCAGCATTTCCAGACGAACTCCAAGTCCGTAGCCGGCCAGTGCAGCGGTTCCGAATGACCCGACCAGACCCGTCAGGATGACGGCAGCCGCAACAGTCTGTAGTGTATTGACTGATGAAAGCAGTCCGACGCCAAGGATATCCCCGAAAAGGGAAGTGCTTAGTTTCATCTCGCGCCAATGGATTCGAAGACCGCTATGGCCGGCTAGAAGCCAGAACGCGAAAAAAAAAGTTGCTGCACCGAACGTGAGGATATACGAGATCCCTGCGCCCGCGAGGCCCATTTCCGGAAAAGGGCCCCATCCCAGAACGAGTGAACCGCACAGCGGGATATGCAGCAGGGAGGTCACGCTCAGGGTTGCCGCGGGGACGAACATGTCACCCGTTCCTCGCATAATGCTCGCCAGGGTGTTGCATATCCAAATCACGATGATACCGCCGAAAATGACCTGAGAATAGACCACCGCCTGGGACAGCGCCTCCCCCTTGCCGCCGAGCATACTGTAGAGTCCCGGTCCTCCCACGATCATCCCGATGGTAAAGATCAGCCCGAAGGCGAGGGCGATCACAACAGCATGGACAGCAAGGAGCTCCGCCTTCCGTGTGTTTCCGCCGCCCAGCGCACGTGAGATCGAAGAGGAAACCGCTCCACCCATCGCTCCCCCCGATAACATCTGCATCAGCATAATCAAAGGGAAGACCAGCGCAATTCCGGCCAGAGCGGGTGTTCCGTTCCTGCCGACGAACCATATTTCCGCAAAACTGACCAGCCCCCACATGAACGCGAGAAAAATATTAGGTGCGGCCATGCGACTCAAAACGGGAAAAATCGACCCATGCAGCAAAGCGAGGGTGCGTCGGTCGATTGTGGGGGGGATCTTTTCAGTGATATTTATTGCAGACGTTATTTCCATGCAATGTCAACTTTCCTTCTGCACCATGTGCAACTTATTTGTAATATTTTATAAAACCTGTGCGCCCCGGCGGGTCATCTCTTTGCAAAGTCTCATGTATGCTTCATCACTCATTTTTACTTTCCCTTCTTTGCGTTTTCACGTTCCTCGACGATACAGTATATGCCTTTGCCTTCAATCCCGGGCTTAAAGCACTGATTATCTGACAGACATGTCGACTTCCTTCGGTCACCGGCGTTCCAGCGGTTGATCAGGCCCGGTTCTCGGATGAAGGGCCGGCACATTGAAATATAATCGGCAATACCTTCTTCCATGAGATTCTCGGCCACTTCCAGAGAACGCAGGCCACCCACCAGGATCAGAGGTACAGAAATCTGTTTCTTGAAAATCCGTGCCTCTTCCCTGAAATAAGCTTCGGTTTCTTCTGAATTGATACCCGTACGGCTGGGCATCAATTTCCGGCTTCCAACCATGCCGCCGCTCAACTCGATGGCATCAATACCGGCAGCGGCTAAGAGTTCAGCTGCGGTTATCGAATCCTCGAGTGTTAATCCATTTTCGATAAAATCTTGGCTGTTCAGTTTGATCAAGACGGGGAAATCCCGACCTACGGTTTCCCGGACCGCACGAAGCACGTCGAGTATGATTCGCACGCGATTCTCAATACTGCCGCCGTATCTGTCCTGACGCTCATTATAGGCGGGAGAAAGGAATTGATTGAGAAGGTAGCCATGGGCTGCATGGAGTTGAATACCGTCGAATCCCGATAACTTTGCTCTCCGCGCCGCATCGGCAAAAGCCGTTACGATATGTTCTATATCCGGTACCGTCATTTCCTGCCGCGGTGAATCCATGAGCCCTTCAAAATCGGAAACCACTAGTGGGAGTCGTCTGCTGAGGGATGCGGCTGCCGCCTGGCCAGCATGAGACAATTGGGCCACGATCTTACCGCCAGCGGCATGGACAGCGGCGGTCATTTGCCCTAAACCATCCATCAACTCATCTTTATAGATGCCCAACTGCCAGGGACCCGCTTGCCCTTCCGGGCTGATATAGGCATGTGAGCTGATGATCAATCCCACACCGCCCTTGGCCAGATCGGCCATGGTCGCAATCAATTTTGGGGTCACGGCGCCGTCATCGGCGGCCATTCCTTCCCAGGTCGCCGATCTCACAAAACGGTTCGGTAATACCATGTTGTTGATATTGCTGTTCTCGAATAGTTTATTCATTGTAACCCGTTCCTTCGAATTTATTTATGGATTTGTTTTCCCTTCAGTCTCAGGGACACCGAAAATCCCCGTAAACTCCTTAATCCTTTCCGTTAGTCCTGTCACCCGCATGGATTCAAATATTTCCTTACGTTCGGCACGGGGTACGGTGATGAAGGTGGCCATGGCTTCCGGTGTTGTGCTAATGGTGATATCGGCGTCGGATGCTTCCCCCGGTGCACCTGTCCATTCATCGTTGGTGAAGGAAAGAAGATAGGCGCCTTGGGGAAATTGTATCGAAACAATGGCCTGATGGAGTAATCGCTTGTGCCGTTTGTTAAGCGATTTTGCCAATCCTTTTATCAGCCTTTCGCCATTAACTGCTTCGCCCGGCAATGGCGGGCGCATGGCATAGCGCTCACCCCACGAGATCAAGGCTTCTACCACGGGACGTAAATCCATGCCCGCAGATGTAAGCCGATACCAGACTTCGCGCCGGCCGAACTGACGATCGCGTGCGACAATACCGGCGGCTTCGAGCTCTCGCAGGCGCAACGTCAACCACTTCGGGGTGATATTGTTCAAATAGGCGAGAAGGTCGGTAAAACGCTGCGGTCCTTCCAGCAGATCGCGAACAATCAGCAAAGACCACTTGTCGCCGATTTTTTCCAGCGTCCGAGCCGCCGGGCAAAAATGCGAATACCTTGTTGTCATAGCCACTCCTTTCTATATTATAGTATCAAATAGAAACTATAATTTAGATACAACTATATTTTAATCGGGTAGTCAAGAAAAATTTTTGATATCTCAGGGACAGTACACTTAATTCCATAAATTCCGCTTCAACCTTCATAAGACGCGAAGCAAATTTAGTATACTGTACCCTAAACATCAGGAATTTTTCTTGCAATTTCTGCCGGGATTGTTTATACCTGCCACTCCAAGCAATGCAAATAGTAATGAATTATCAACAGTTTAATAATGTAATTCCTGTAAAGGAAACGCAATCTTCCGTACTCGGTAACATCATTTCTAAGGGATTGTCATGGTGACAGTGTGATCCGCCTGACAATTAATTCAATTAATTTCAAGTATATAGAAAGTAAAACTGACGGGGTATTGGCTGTTGACAATTGAAGGGGGAGTTACTATATATAAACTACGCGTATGCGAGAGTGGCGGAACTGGAAGACGCACTGGACTTAGGATCCAGCCCGCTTATGCGGATAGGGGTTCAACTCCCCTCTCTCGCACCATTCGCCATTACACTTAAGGAGTCGTTTTGTGGGAGAAACATCTGCGGAAGTCATGATCGAAGATCTCAGTCCGGTGAAGAAAAAGTTGTCCTTCGAAGTGCCATGGACTGAAGTAAAAAGAGAACTGGATGCAACATATGGAATGTTCAGCAAAAAAGTGAAGGTGAGGGGGTTCAGACCGGGCAAGGTTCCTCGAAATGTGCTGGAAATGCACTACAAGAAGGATGCCGAGGATGAAGCGGTTCAGAATCTCGTCTCAAAACGATACGCCGATGCCATTACCGCCAATGATATCTTTGCCGTTGCCCAGCCTGAAATCGATCAGAAAGGAATTGAAAAGGATAAACCTTTTTCCTTTACTGCAACGGTTGAAACAAGACCTGAATTCGAGCCGAAAGACTACCTGGGTCTCGAGGTGATAAAAGACGAAATTGAAACGACGGAACAGGAAGTAAACGACCGCCTCCAGCAGATGAGAGAAATGTATGCAACGCTCGAAGATGTGGCAGATGAGAGAGCGGCGCGAGAAGACGATTTCGTGGTTGTCGATTTTGAGGTAACCGTCGATGGAACGCTGAGAGAGGAATTGACGACCGATAACTATACGCTTCAGATCGGAGCAGGAAAATTTGTTGCCGATTTTGAAGAAAAGCTGAAGGGCCTCAAAAAGGGCGAAGAAAAGGTCGTCGAGATTACATTTCCGGAAGACTATCAGCCTGCCGACCTGGCGGGTAAGGAAGGATCATTCAGAGTCGTCGTTAAGAATATTCGAGAGAAGAAGCTTCCCGAACTGGACGACGAGTTCATTAAAAACTTCGAGCAGTATGAAACAATCGAAGATTTGAAGACGGCGGTACAACAATCGCTCGCAGACGAAACAAATGCCAAAATCGAGTCGGAGCTGAAAAAACGGATTATAGATGCGCTTCTTGCGCACAATGAATTTGAAGTCCCCTCAGTATGGGTGCAGCAGCAGATTTACTACATGATGCTCGATACGCAGAAACGAATGGTTTCAAACGGAATGTCGCCGGAAAAGGCGATGGAAGTCAGTATGAATCTCCACGAAGGATTCAGGGAGCCGGCGGAACGGCTTGTCAAGTCGTCGCTTCTTTTAGCGAAGATCGCAGAGAAGGAATTGATAAAAGTAGAAGATAAGGACATTGAGGAACGTATGCGGAGCATCGCGGGACTCTACGGTCAGGATTACGAGTCGCTAAACGAAGCCTATGACAAGAATAACATGAAAGAACGTCTCCGGGAAGAACTGCAGGAAGACAAGACGATTGAGTACCTGATTGAAAAGGCATCCATTACGATGAAGAAAAAAGAAGTGAACGCAAAAGAGGGGCAGACTGCATGAATCTGATCCCCATGGTCATAGAACAGGACGGCAGGGGTGAGCGCGCCTTCGACATCTATTCGCGACTGCTGAGAGAGCGCATTGTATTTCTCGGTTCTGCCCTTGATGACAACGTCGCCAACCTTATCATCGCGCAGCTGCTGTACCTGGAATCGGAAAATCCCGACAAAGATATATTCTTCTATCTGAATTCACCGGGTGGCGTAGTAAGTGCGGGTTTGGCGATATACGACACGATACAGTACATAAAGCCGTCAGTTTCCACGGTCTGCATGGGACAAGCGGCCAGTATGGGCGCCATCCTGCTTGCCGCCGGAGAGAATGGAAAGCGTTACGCCCTGCCCAATTCGCGAATTGTGATTCATCAACCTCTGGGAGGGTTTCAGGGACAGGCATCCGATATAGGTATTCATGCAAAGGAAATATTACGACTTAAACAGGATCTGAACAATATATTGGCGATGCACACGGGACAGCCGGTGGAAAAAATAGAAAAAGATTCTGACAGAGACTTTTATATGTCAAGCGGCGAAGCGCTGGAGTATGGTATAATCGATCAAGTGATCGAAAAAAGATCATCTCTGTCAAAGTAGAAGGGAGTCAGTTCATATGGGTAAAAGGCGGAAAGACGATAATGGCGAGCAGGGGACGCTTTTTTGCTCGTTTTGCGGAAAAACCCAGAATGAAGTGAGAAAACTGGTCGCCGGTCCTGCCGCATACATTTGCGATGAATGTATCGATCTATGCCGCTGCATTGTAGAGGAAGACGGTGGAGTGCATGATATTCGGGACACTAATGAAGATATTCCCGAGCCAAAGGATATCAAGAAGTTTCTTGATCAGTATGTAATAGGTCAGGAAAGAACAAAAAAGGTGCTCTCCGTTGCCGTCTACAATCATTATAAAAGACTCTTTGCGGACTATGAAAGAGATGGAGTGGAACTTCAGAAAAGCAACATCCTGCTTATAGGACCCACGGGTTCGGGAAAAACGCTATTGGCGAGGACACTGGCGCGGATGCTGAATGTTCCTTTTACTATTGCAGATGCCACAACGCTGACGGAGGCGGGATATGTGGGTGAGGATGTCGAAAATATTATTCTCAGTCTGCTCCAAAATGCCGACTATGATGTGCAGAAAGCATCGCGCGGCATCGTCTATATCGATGAAATAGACAAAATATCAAGAAAATCGGGGAACCCTTCGATTACCAGAGACGTATCGGGAGAGGGGGTGCAGCAGGCCCTTCTGAAAATAATTGAGGGAACATTGGCAAATGTGCCCCCCAAAGGCGGAAGGAAACATCCTCAACAGGAATTTATACAGGTGGATACCACAAATATTCTTTTTATTTGCGGAGGGGCCTTTAACGGGTTGGAAGATATAATTGAGAAGCGAACCGGCGTAAATTCCGTAGGGTTCGGTGCTGAAATTCGAAGCAGGGTGAAAAAAAATATCGGCGATACTCTTGTTGAAGTGCAGCCTGAAGATCTTTTGAAATATGGATTGATCCCTGAATTTATCGGCCGATTGCCGGTTATTGCCACGTTGAATGACCTTTCGGACAGCGATCTTGTAAAAATTCTTGTTGAACCTAAAAATTCCATTTTGAAACAGTACAAGAAGATGTTCGAAATAGAAAATGTCAAACTGTCCTTTACAGAGGGCGCACTCAGGGCCATTGCGCGATTATCGGTGGCAAGAAAATCGGGCGCGCGGGGATTGCAGTCGATTATGGAAAGCATTATGCTCGATATTATGTATGATATTCCATCGAGGCGTGACGTGAAGGAGTGTTTAATAAGCGAAGATGTAATCATCAATAATGAAAAACCGATTCTGTTGTTTGAAACTCAAACAGAGACTGCCGAAACCAACAGGCAAAAAGAGATAGGATAAAAATGGGAATGTTTAGTTTAAGCAAAAGTTATGAAAAGAAAGATCCGGGAATGATAATTCCATTGCTTCCATTGCGGGATGTCGTGGTCTTTCCTCATATGATCGTGCCGCTTTTTGTGGGTCGTGAACGCTCCATCAGCGCGCTTGAATCCGCCATGAAATATGAGAAGGAGATATTTCTGGTGGCCCAGAAAAACGCAGAGAACGACCATCCTGCAGAAGAGGACATTTATTCCGTTGGAACGGTGGGGTCAATAATCCAACTGCTGAGATTGCCGGATGGAACCGTGAAGGCGCTTGTGGAAGGAAAGCAGCGCGGGCGTATCGTGGAATATGTGCCGAACAATGATTTCTTCCTTGTCAATATCCAGGAAATCGACGATTCGTACGAGCTTGATGAGAAAGTCAAAGTAGAGGCTCTCATGAGAAGCATTTCCGAATCTTTTGAACGGTATGCAAAAATGAGTAAAAAGGTCCCTGCTGAAATGGTAAGCACCATTGCATCAACGGAGGATCCCTCAAAGCTGGCGGATGTTGCGGCGTCACATCTTCACATACGGCTTGAAGAAAAGCAGAAAGTGCTTGAAACAAGAAATGTGGCGGAACGACTGGAAAAAATTTATTCGCTCATGATGTCGGAGATAGAGATTCTGGAAGTTGAGGGTCGCATCAAGAAGCGGGTAAAGAAGCAGATGGAGAAGACCCAGAAGGATTATTACCTGAATGAGCAGATGCGGGCAATTCAGAAAGAAATGGGCGAAGACGACAGCTTCAAAAACGAGATAAAAGAACTCGAAAAGAAGCTGTCTGATAAGGAAATGACCGAAGAGGCCAAGAAGAAAGTAGAGCATGAAATAAAAAAACTGAAAATGATGGCCCCGATGTCCGCTGAAGCGACGGTGGTGCGCAATTACATAGACTGGATACTTGCACTACCCTGGATGGAGAAGACGGAGGATCAGGACAATCTGAAAGAATCGGAGGCGATCCTTGAAGAGGATCACTACGGACTTAAGAAGGTAAAGGAGCGGATCCTCGAATACCTGGCGGTACAGATCCTCGTAAAGAAAAAGAAGGGGTCGATTCTTTGCCTTGTGGGTCCTCCGGGGGTGGGGAAAACCTCGATTGCGAAATCGATCGCCCGCGCGACGAACCGGAAGTTTGTAAGATTGTCTCTCGGTGGGTTGCGTGACGAAGCGGAGATACGGGGGCACAGGAGAACTTATATAGGGGCTCTTCCCGGAAAGATCATTCAGCTTCTCAAGAAGGCCGGTGCGAACAATCCCGTATTCTGTCTTGATGAAATCGACAAGCTGAGTTCCGATTTCAGGGGAGACCCGGCGTCGGCGCTGCTTGAGGTGCTGGATCCTGAACAGAATCATGCCTTTAACGACAACTATCTTGAGGTCGATTACGATTTGTCCGATATCATGTTTATTACGACGGCGAATGTGCTGCAAACCATACCGGCGCCTCTTCAAGATCGTACGGAGGTGATTCGGCTTGCGGGCTATACCGAACCGGAAAAACTGAATATCGCGAAGAAGTACCTGGTTTCCAAGGAGATGGAAGCGAACGGGCTCACTGAAGAAACTATAAGCTTTTCCGAGGGCGCGCTTTTGAAATTGATCAGAAATTATACCCGTGAAGCCGGCGTTCGAGGACTGCAGCGGGAAATCGCATCCATATGCAGGAAGGTGGCGAGAAAGATTGTGACTGATGGAGCTCAGGGTCCTGTGAAAGTCACCTCAAAATCTATTGAAAAGTATCTTGGAGTGGAACGATATCGATACGGAGAAAAAGAGGGCGAGGACAAGGTCGGCTTGACCATAGGGCTTGCCTGGACTGAGGTTGGTGGAGAACTTCTGAATATAGAGTCAACTGTGGTGCGCGGTACGGGAAGACTTACCATGACGGGCAAACTGGGCGACGTAATGCAAGAATCCGCCCAGGCGGCGCTCACCTATGTAAGATCCAGGGCGCATCAGCTCGGTCTCGATGAGAACTTCTACCGGAAGCTCGATGTGCACATTCATGTGCCAGAAGGCGCCATCCCGAAAGACGGTCCTTCAGCGGGAATTGCCATGGTCACATCGATTGCATCGTCTATTTTAAACAGGAAAGTGCGAAGCGAGGTGGCGATGACGGGAGAAATTACCCTTCAGGGGCGGGTACTGCCCATTGGCGGGTTGAAGGAAAAGCTTCTGGCGGCTCACCGGGGGAACATCAAAACGGTAATTATTCCAAGGGAGAACAAAAAGAATCTCGAAGAAGATATCCCGGCCAATGTGCTGCGAGAAATCGAAATTGTACTGGCTGACAACATGGACCAGGTCCTGGAGAGAGCACTTCTTCCGGCAGATGATGGAGCGCCTCAAAAATTTGTAGAAGAAGTGGAGGTCGGCGCAGGTGTGACATTTAGGGAAAGGGGAGACGAGATCCGAGTTAATGCGAAGCAGCACGTAAATTGTGCTTGACAAGAGCGCTGTTTTTGTCTAGTAAGCCATAGCTCTTGCTTGTGAAAGGAGGGCGGGTAGCTCAGCTGGGAGAGCGCCACGTTTACACCGTGGATGTCACAGGTTCAAGTCCTGTTCCGCCTACCAAATATAGATATGCGGGGTCGTAGTTAAGTCGGTTATAACGCCGGCCTGTCACGCCGGAGGCCGTGGGTTCGAGTCCCATCGACCCCGCCAGAAAATCGAGGGGTTAGCTCAAAAAGCTAACCCCTTTTTTATTTAACTTATGATTGATCCTACTCTTCTGCCTTCGCAGATCTGAACCCAGGCGGCACTTGGTGGTAAAGTCGGGTGTTCGGATGATATATCTTGTCGAAATCCCGCTTGAGTCCCTCTCGAAAATCGGGATGGGCTAAGGCAATCAGCGCTTTTGCCCGCTGTGGCGTGGTCTTGCCCCAGAGGTCGGCAATACCGAATTCAGTTACGACATAGTGTATGTCGGTGCGGGTCGTCGTTACCACAGCGCCCTCATCCAGGTGAGGGACTATCCTTGACAGCTTTCCGCCCGATGCCGTCGAATGTAATGCCAGTATCGATCGCCCCCCTTTCGACCAGGATGCGCCTCGCACAAAATCAGCCTGACCTCCCGATCCGCTGAATTGCTTGTAGCCTATGGTGTCCGATGCCGCCTGGCCGAGAAGATCGATCTGAATGGATGAGTTAATCGAGACGACATTGTGATTTCTGGCAATTATCGAAGGGTTATTTGTATAATCAACGGTATGCATCTCAACCATCGGGTTGTTGTGTACAAATCTGTAAAGTTTTTCCGTTCCCATGAAGAAAGTCGCCACCATTTTACCGAGGTGAAAATTTTTTCGTTCACAGGTGATCGCTCCCGATTCAACCAGATCGACAACGCCGTCGGAAAACATCTCCGTATGAATGCCTAAATCCTTTTTATCTTTCAAAAAAGTAAGCATCGAATCGGGAACGCCGCCGATGCCAAGCTGAAGACAATCGCCGTCATTCACCAGATCGGCGCAGAATCCGCCGATCGCTTCGTCAGTGGCGGTAATTTTTTGCGGGCTCAGAACTAATGGTTGAGAATCGCATTCCACGATGTAATCGATTTTTGATACGTGTATGAAGGAATCTCCAAGTGTACGCGGCATATGAGGCGTCACTTCCGCAATGACAAGCTTTGAACTCTCAGCTGCCGGCTTTGTGTAGTCTACCGAAATACCAAAAGAGCAATAACCGTGTTCATCCGGTGGTGACACCATACACAACGTTACATCCACCGGCAATATGCCTTTTCTGAAAAGACGCGGTATCTGGCTGAAATGGCACGCAGTAAATGTGGCCCGTCCTTCGTTGATTGCGGAACGCGTCGTTTCCCCAGCAAAGAGAGAGTTGTGTACAAAATAGGGGACATATTCGGGCAAACAATACTCTGAAGACCCCATCGCCACCATATGCACAATTTCGACATTGGGATATGATTCTCTGTTATCGACGAGCGCCTTCAACAGGAGTTCCGGCGAACCCGCCGCATGACCTACGACAACCCTGTCGCCTGACTTGATGTGCTTTACCACTTCCTCGGGCGTCGTCTGCTTGGTCTTATACAGTTCCTTCCAGTGCATTTCGGTCCTTCCCGACTTTTATCTCTGTACCGAAAGTTCGACGATCCACCTGAAGTAAGCTCGACAACACATTACACTATGCAGCGGCCAAGAAATCCGCATTTCTGCGTCTTAAAAAAAAACGACCCCCGTCGTTTTCACGTGGAGGCCGTTTGCCTTTTCAAGGAAGCAACCTATTTTACTTTTTCCTGGAGCTGCTTGCCCGGTTTAAATTTTACCACCTTTTTTGCTTTGATCTTTATCTCTTTACCTGTCTGCGGATTCCGCCCTGTTCTGGCCTTCCTCTTCACAACAGAAAAAGTGCCAAAACCGACCAAACCGATCTTTCCGTTTTTTTTGAGCTCCCCCTGAACGTTTTTGATATATGATTCCAAAACCTTTCCAGCTACCGCCTTTGTTACATCCGCATCCTTTGCCATGGCCGCGATTAATTCAGCCTTTGTCATACCTTACGTCCCCCTTTCCTTTGCATAATAAAGTTGGTACTTCAGATGCCTGTGTTATGCTTAACATCCCGGTTTCACCGGGAATATCATACATGGGAACATTAAATGCAGTGCTGTCGCAGCTGCAAAATCAGTGTAAGCCGCAAAAGCGCTCTGTCAAAGGTTTCCAGATAACTAGCACAAAGAAAAACAACAATCAAGAAAAAACATCTTCATATTATTAAGAAATGTCCTTTTTAAAATGAAATTCAATCGTCAGAATAAAGCGGGCGTCGAGTAAAGGCTTTGTTTTTCCATTTGACATATCTTTCTTATTGCCTTAGAAGTGTGTAGGGCTTTGGATGACTAGTAATAAGCCGTACCCCCCAAGAGTACCCTGAAATAAAGAAGTCTTAATTGCTGAGTCTTTCTGGCACACAAAATTACTGATGAAGGAGTGTCTCTCTATGGCGACTGACGGGAGAAAGGCGATACTTGCCGCATCTAATATAAGCCTTAGATTCGGCGGGGTTAAAGCACTTACTAATGTTGATTTTGATGTAATCCCTGGAGAAATCATGGCAATCATAGGACCGAATGGTGCTGGAAAGACCTGTCTGCTCAACTGTATCAACGGTTTTTACCATGCCGAGCCCGGGGGGTCTTTGCAGTATAAAGGTCAGGAACTTCTGGGAATGAAAACGCATAATATTGCAAAGCTGGGAATCGGTCGTGTTTTTCAGGGTATACAGACATATGCGGGAATGACGACCCTCGATAACTTGATGACGGGAATGCATCTACGTTTTACTCACAGCGCATTCGCATCCTATTTCTATTTCTGGTCAAAGGCCAAAAAAGAGGAACTGGCAAATCGGCGTAAGGTCGAGGAGATAATAGATTTTCTGGAAATCGAGCACATAAGGAAGTCCTATGTAGGGGAATTATCATACGGTCTAAGGAAAAGAGTTGATTTTGGCCGTGCATTAGCCATGGAGCCAGATCTACTTCTGCTTGATGAACCTATGGCGGGCATGAATCTCGAAGAAAAGGAAGATATGGCACGTTTTATCCTTGATGTCTCCGATGAACGTAACACCACCATGATTTTGGTTGAGCATGACATGGGGGTGGTAATGGATATTGCCGACCATATAATAGTTTTGGATTTCGGTAAAAAAATTGCCGACGGCACGCCTTCGGAAATCAGCAAAAATCCAGCCGTTCTTGCCGCATATCTTGGTGAAGCGGAAGAAGAGCAGGGGGTGTGTCTGTCATGATTGATACCCAAGCACTTCTGGAACAGTGTATGCCGGCATTGAAGGATTCTGGATTTAATTCGGATTATTACCGAAGGTGCGTCGAAGGCATCCGTGATACACTCCCCAAGATCATCAAAGATACATGCACTGAATATCCCGATGAAATCTGCATGCGAAAGAAAGATCTCGGAATTTGGAATAGTTTTACCAATGCACAGGTTTACGAAAATATTAAATATATGGCACTTGGATTGAAAAGCCTGGGGATCAACAGGGGGGATAAGGTATGCATAATTGGAGATAATGATCCTGAATGGTACTGGGCGGAAATAGCCGTGCAATCAATGGGGGCTTCCGTTGTAGGACTTTATATAGATGCAATGCCTTCGGATCTGCAGTATCTTGTAAACGACTCCGACAGCGTCCTTGTTTTTTCAAAGGATCAGGAGCAAACAGATAAATTTCTAGAAATAAAAAAGGAGATCCCAAAGATAAAGAAAATCATTTACTGGGATAACCGGGGAATGGTGCGCCATAAGGATGATCCCTGGCTCCTGGAGAACAAGGATCTTATCGAACAGGGAAAATCTTTTGAAAAGGAGAATCCTGACTTTTTCGAACAATCGGTGGAAGAAGGAAACGATGAAGACATTGCGGTGATTTGCTATACGTCCGGCACAACCGGACTTCCTAAAGGCGCCATGTTGAGTCACGAATATCTGATTAAAGGAGCTATACGCTGGGGGGCCGTCGCCCCACCGGCTCCAAAGGACAATTACCTCTCCTACGTGCCGCCTGCCTGGATCTCCGAACAATTGATGATCGCAGGCTGGGTCGCCTTCCGGACTCAAGTGAATTTCCCGGAAGAACCGGAAACGGTCATGCAAAACCTACGTGAGATTGGCGCCCGTACATGCCTGTTGAGTCCAATGCAGTGGCAGGGAATACTTTCGCAGGTACAAATGAAGATATTCGATACAGGGCCGATCAGACGATTTCTGTATAACGTCTCCCTCCCTATAGGGTATCGATATTCAGAATATGAAAGAACACATGGCACGAAGCCCCCCCTTTATCTTCGTGCTCTCTTCTGGCTCGCTAATGGCCTTTGTCTCTATCATATCCGGGATTACCTTGGGTTAAGCAAACTCCGCTACGCATTGACGGGCGGCTCCGCCCTGGGGCCGGACGTGATACGCTGGTATAAGGCTATTGGTGTGAGAATCAGAGACGCCTACGGATTAACCGAGCTCAATCCTGCTGTAACTCATAGGGAATTAATCAAGCCCGGAACCAGCGGGATACCTGTGCCTGGTGTGGAAGTCAAAATAACGAATCAGGGCGAGATATATCTGAAGGCAGATGCCAAGTTTTCAGGTTATTACAAAAAGCCGGATGAAACCGCAGCCATGCTGGAAAACGGTTGGGTCAAGACCGGTGATGCCGGCATTATTGATAAAGATGGCCATCTCATCGTCTATGATCGCATGAAAGAGATGCTGTCTTTGAAAGATGGAACTCGATATTCCCCTACCTACATCCAGAATCGCCTTAAATTCAGCCCCTACATCAAGGAGGTTCTGGTCATAGGCGGCAAGGAGCGCCCCTTCATTTTCGCTCTTATTACAATTGACTTCGATAATGTAGGGAAATGGGCGGAAAAGAATCATATTTCCTACACTACATTTGTCGATCTCAGCCAGAAGAAAGAAGTGTATGACCTTATTGAAAAAGACGTGGTTCAGGTAAATACGACTCTTCCCGAAAATGCAAAGGTGTCTCGTTATACACTCCTGCACAAGGAGTTCGATGCCGACGAGGGAGAATTGACCAAAACAAGAAAATTGCGCCGCGAATTTTTGGAAAGTAAATACAGTAATCTAATCAATGCCGCCTTTGAGAATAAAGAACACATATCCATTAAGGCTGATGTCAAGTATCGGGATGGACGCACTGGAACAATGAAAACGGATCTCAAAATCAAAACAACACTGGCAGGAGATTGAAAATGGATTTTTTTTCTCAGATATTCGTGAACGGCATTCTGACAGGCGGTGTGTACGCCCTGATGGCACTTGCCATCGTAATAATTTACAAATCCTCTTCTATTTTTAATTTCGCTCACGGACCATTAGTGGCATTTTCAGCTTTCATGTTATGGCAGCTTCTTGTTAAATGGAATATGCCTCCATGGCTTGCCTTGCCGATACTCATTTTCTGCATCGCTTTGCTCGCATTTATCATCCAGCGACTTATACTGCAGCCTTTGACCGGGCAACCCCTGATGGCGGCGGTAATGGCAACAATCGCCATGGGTGAGCTTTTCAGCGGTGCCGTTGTCCTCTTCTGGCCGGGACCGGGGAGACTGTTGCCGGAAATAGTTTCATCGGCCCGGATTCATCTCGGCACAGTCGTCCTTTCTTCAGAGTCGCTTCTAAATTTTATAGTCTGTGCCCTTTGTTTTTTAATTTTTGTCCTTTTCTTCCAGAAAACCAAAATCGGGCTGGCAATGAGAGGTACCGCAGAGGATCACACTTTGGCTCAAAGCGAAGGAATACGGGTAAGTTCTATTTTTGTCGTATCCTGGTTTGTGGCTATTCTCGTTGCGGCAGTCGGTGGAATCTTGATGAGCTCTCTCTACGGGGTAAGCTTTACCTCTTTAAACGGACTGGGAATGAAGGCTCTTGCAGTCGTGATACTAGGCGGCATGGAATCAGTAGTGGGTGCGTTGATTGGCGGAATCATTATTGGATTATCAGAGGCCCTAGGCAGCGGTTATCTTGATCCCTATGTAGGTGGAGGCTTTTCCGAGGTCGCACCCTACGTGGTATTGCTCATTGCTCTGGTGCTGAGGCCATACGGGCTTTTTGGCTATGAAAGAATAGAAAGGGTATAAAAATGCTGAAAAAACCCTGCGGAACATTTGATGAAACATATGAGCAGGATAGCGCTCTGGTACGAACCGGATTTCGCTGGATTATGCTGATACTGCTTCTTGTTTTCCTCTTCGGCCTGTTTCCGCTGATCGCAGGTAATTATCTTCTTGATGTCGCGATAAATATGGGAATATTTGTTATTGCCGTTCTGGGGCTGCAGATTATTGTTGGATTTACCGGACAGATAAGCATGGGGCATGCTGCCTTCATGGCTGTGGGCGCCTATGTGAGCGCAGCACTTTCCACTCACGTCGGATTGCCTTTCTGGCTCACTCTTCCATGCGCAGCTTTGGGAAGTGGAATTCTTGGCATAATCGTCGCAATGCCGGCGCTGAAAATCAGGGGATTTTACATTGCCGTGACCACACTGGCAGCTCACTTCATCATCATGTGGATTATCCTTCACGGAGGCAATATAACTCAGGGGATATCGGGTCTGCCCGCCGAAGAAGTCTCTTTCTTCGGTTTTGTCTTCGACAGTGAACTCAGATTTTATTATCTTGCAATGACTTTTGTCGTTGTCATTGTGTTTCTCACGAACAATATGATGAGAACAAAGACAGGGCGATCCTTTATAGCCGTTAGGGACAATGATCTGGCAGCAGCATTTATGGGAATTAATGTATTTAAAACCAAAGTGCTCGCCTTTTTTCTATCGTCCTTGTATGCCGGTATAGCAGGATCACTGCTTGCCCATTACCAGGGAATAATTACCGTCGAGCAATTCACGCTTATGGATTCCATCTGGATGTTGGGAATGCTTATTATTGGAGGAGCCACAATCACAGGCGCAATTATGGGGGTATTCTTTCTCAAGTTACTCCACCAGCTTGTTCTCTTCCTTGCTCCTTGGCTCGGCAGTGTTTTTCCGGCCCTTGAAGGATCGGCTGTCGCTGGATTTGTTCAGATTTTTTTTGGCGCCGTAATTCTTCTCTTTCTTGTATTTGAGCCGCGAGGGCTGTTTCATCGATGGCAGATAACACTTTCGACATTCCGCCTGTGGCCGTTTCCATACTGAGGTAAAAAGAATTCGTCGGGAGGGATACCATGCTGGAAGTTAATAATATTGAAGTCGTCTATTCGAAAGTGATTCTCGTCCTGCGGGGAGTAAGTCTCTCCGTAAAAGAAGGTCAGATTGTTTCCCTCCTCGGGGCAAACGGCGCCGGGAAAAGCACCACGCTCAAAGCAATATCGGGGATATTAGGCGTTGAACTGGGTGAAGTCACCCATGGAAGCATCGATTATACCGGACACCGGATCGAGAAACTGGGTCCAGAAGAAATTGCCTCTTACGGTATAAGGCAGGTAATTGAGGGAAGGCGTCTGTATGCGCATCTGAATGTTGAAGAAAATCTTCTTCTGGGTGCGTATCTGAATAGAAGCAGGCAGGATGTAAAGAAAAGGTTACGCCAGGTATATGAGTACTTTCCCCGCCTTTTTGATTTAAAGAAGGCAGTGAGCGGATATCTTTCCGGCGGGGAGCAGCAGATGCTCGTGATAGGCCGGAGTCTTATGGCGCGTCCTCGATTAATCATGCTTGACGAGCCATCTTTGGGGCTGGCCCCTTTAATCGTGAAAGAGATCTTTCAGATAGTCAAAACAATCAATCAGGAGGAGAAGCTTCCCATTCTACTGGTAGAACAGAATGCCAATATCGCACTTACCGTATCTGATTATGCCTATGTCATGGAAAACGGGCGCATCGTCCTTGACGGACCTGCCGATAAAATCAAAGAGAACGAAGATGTGCGCGAATTTTATCTCGGATTGTCCGGTGTGGGAAAAAAGAAGAGCTATCGCGACGTGAAGCATTATAAAAGGCGCAAGAGGTGGCTTGGCTAGACTTTCTGAATTATCTGGAACAAGCCTAAAATAAATCCGCAACAAAAGGAGGGAATCATGAATAAATGGGTATTGAATAAAATGTTTTTTACTTTTTTCTCTTTGTTCCTTATTGCAGGTATCACGGGTATGGCCCAAGCCGACAAGACAAAGGTCTATCTCGGCCATCTGGTTCATATAACCGGACCCTATGGTGGAACACAGGTTGCCAATAACCCGGGATTTCTCGATGGTGTCGAACTTGCAAACAAGTACATGGACCTGAATGGAGTCGAAATTGTTCCCATCTGGAAAGATGGAGGATCCGATGCAGCAAAATCAATGACCGCTTTCAAACAAATGTCCGAGGGAAAGGACAAAGTGGTCGCTATGGTAGGCCAGTCCACCGGCGTTGCTCTGGCGCTGAAAAAATGGAATATCAAAAAAGAAATAATCAATGTTGAGGGGGGCAGCGATGATGAACTGACAAAACTTCCTTCATGGACATTTTCACCGACATCCCCCTACGTGAATGAATTGGGATTATGGGTCGATTGGTATCTCGCAAATATCTGGCCAAAAAAAGGACTTAACAGAAAACCGCGCTTTGCCTGGCTCACATGGGAAGTCGCCTATGGCCGTGCATCCATAACACCTAAAGCAAGGGCCTACATTGAATCGAAGGGTGTAGAAATAATCGGTGAAGAGTTTATTCCCTATGTACCTACCGATGTGAGTGCTCAATTATTGAGATTGAAGGAAAAGGGTGTTGATTTCACCTTTGGCGGCATGTATCAAAATGCCTTTGCGGTCGTACTTAAGGAAATGGAAAAATTAGGCATGATCGACCAGATAGATATCGGTCTTTGCTATGCCATAGTGCCGGGCGTCCTTTTAGATATGGTCGGCCCTCTGGCGAGAAACACCTATATAGTTTCCAATATCTGGCCTGTAGCTGAGTGGCCGAATCGATGCCCGAAGGTTCTGGAAATATTTAAGAAAAATGGGCGTGATAAAATGGGATTTCCACCAGAAGGACATGCAATGACCGCGGGGATGGCCCTTATCGCCTGCGAGGCAATACGTATAGCGGCGCATAAAGTAGGACCTGGCAATGTTGATGGCAAAGCTGTCTATGATGCTATACAAACGATCAAAGGTTATGACATGATGGGCCTTCGACCGCCTGTAACATTTAACGAAAAGAAACGATTCGGGCAGGATACGGCAGTTCTGATCAGACTGAACGATAATCGTCAGAATGTTATCGGCGAATATCCCTGTCCCGATTTAACGAAATACAGCTGGAAATAACTTAGAAGCGAGGGAATCTCTATGAGTCAGGATTCCCTCGCCTTCCTTTCCTCCAAGAGAATGGAATCGTCCTCATTGGCAGCAGCCTGCAGCAACACCCGGAATTCACTTTTCTTGGCCCAAGTCTTTTTTCGCTGCGAAGAGCCTGTGCAAAAATGTGATATTGGTAAGAATCGCCATAAGGTAGAGCACGACTATCAGCATCGCCTCTCTATTGGAAGGCGCAAAGCATGACATAACGGGTACACTGAACGAGGCCACTGCAAGCAACACCACGCGCTCAGGCCTCTGCATGAAACCTACGACGCGGACTCTTCCGAGTGATTCGGCCCTCGCCTTTACATAACTCACCATGAAGGAGCCGATTATACAGAGGAGTACCGCATAGATGACCGGGCTCTGGCGGTAGTATATAAGCAATCCTGCGTAGATAAAAAAGTCGGACCAACGGTCCAAACTGGAATCGAGCAGCGCACCGAATTTGGAGGAGGTGCCGGAAAGACGGGCAATGGTTCCATCCAGCGTGTCGACGAACCCCGATAGGAGAAGCACTATCCCGCCTGCTAAAAAGAGTCCTTTCGCATATATGAAAAATGCGATAAAGGAGAACATGACCGAAAGGCACGAAACAGCATTTGCTGAAATTGATCTGCCTATCAACGGGCGCAGTATCCATTCCAGCAGATCATAATATTTTTTAAGAAAGTGTTCTCGCATCGCCTTCGCTTGCGCGTATCTGTTCACACGTATCGGCGCCTGCAGCGCCCTTGACAGGGGTTAAAGGATGATCCTTTCAAAAAAATGCATATGTTTTTGTTCCTATTACTTGAAATGGAACTGAAAATCAATATATCACACATTGTCTGTTATATAAGCAAAGGAGGAGATAATGGGACTTCGCGACTTTACTGTTTACGACGTGATATCCAGAAATGCCGTGCTTCATGCAGATCGGGATGCACTGGTCTATGGAGACCTGCGCATGACGTTCCGCGATTACAAGATGAAATGTGATCACTGTGCTGCGGGGCTTGTCGAGCAGGGAATTCAACTGGGGGATCGAATTGCCGTAGTCGCTCACAATTCGGATTACTTCATGATTCTCTACGGGGCCGCGGCAAAGATAGGCGCAATAGTCGTTCCCGTAAACTGGCGCTTTCAGTGTAACGAAATCTCCCATATCCTGAAGGACTGCACACCCAAGGCCCTTTTTGCGGGATCGGAGTATCTGAACGCAGCCGCCGAAGCAGCGGAAAACGTCGCATCAATAGAAATGTGGTATGCGATGTCAGCACAATCGGATCTTCCCTCCTTTCAACCCTTTGAAACGCTTTACAGAAAAAAAGGCGCCGACACGACATATGACATTCCCGCCGAAGCGGGATATGTAATTATCCATACTGCGGCCGTTGAAGGGACGCCCCGAGGCGCCCTCCTGAGTCAGGGGAATGTAATCGCCACCAACATGCAGATTCTCGCGCAGGAGCGCATGGGCGAAGATGCGTGTCACCTTTGCATCCTTCCCCTCTTTCACATCGCCGCGCTTTCAACCTCTATGGCAATTCTTCATGGGGGAGCGAAAAACGTCATCGTCGATCGTTTCGACCCCGCTCTGGCCCTGAAACTCATTGAAGCCGAAAGAGTGACCACCTTCGGATCATTTGCACCCATATTGAAAATGCTCATCGATGCCCATAAAGAAACACCCTGTGATCTTTCCAGTCTTCGAAGTATCGGCGGCCTTGAGGATCCGGAGAGCGTGCGCACCATCCTCACACTCGCGCCGCATGCGGTATTTTACAGCGGCTACGCGCAGACCGAGGCAATTCCGGTAACGGGTGGCAATGCCGCTGACAGGCCGGGCAGCGCCGGAAAGCCCGCACTTCTTGCCCGGGTTTCACTTTTCGACGACTATGACAACGAAGTACCCCTGGGAGAACCTGGTGAAATCTGCGTACAGTCACCTTCAGTATTTCAGGGATATTGGAACATGGAAGAGGCAACGGCCTATACCTTCAGAAACGGATGGCACCATACGGGAGACATAGGCCGTTTTGATGAAGAGGGATATCTCTGGTATGTCAAGCGCAAGGCGCAAAAAGAGCTGATCAAACCGGGCGGAGAAAACGTGTACCCTGCAGAAGTTGAAAAGGCGATTCTCAGCCATGACGGCATCGAAGATGTCTGTGTCATTGGTGTTCCCGACGAGACCTGGGGGGAAGCGATAAAGGCAGTGTGCGTACCCAAAGCCGGCGCCGATTTGAGTCCTCAGGAATTGATCGATTATGTAACGACAAAAATCGCCCGCTACAAAAAACCGAAATATGTTCTGTTTGTAGAGAGACTTCCCCGAACGACTGAGGGAGAAACAGACAGAGCGCAGGTCAAAATCGATCACGGAGGGAAATATTGAGAATATCACGAAATATAGTGTGTTCATAAATTGTCGTTTTATCATTCTCGTGCGAGACAAATTGTATAGTCATATCATATTGAATTATAGAGATAATTTCTGTTTTCGCTATTTGGCACGTACCATAAGGACAATTATTTTTTAAATGCATATGAAACCACCAGGAATTAGGTGCCGGAACCCCCATCGAGATGTATCGGGACAACACTAATTCAGGTGCTTCCATATTGTGAGTTCCCCGGGAAAGGATACTAAAATAATGGTGGATATGGGATTGGCGCTCAAGATAGCCGTCGGCGGTTTCGGCCTGGTATTTATTCTCCTCATCCTCTTGTCATTTACGGTATGGGTGACAAAGGTCGTCACTGAAAAGATATCAAAATCGAGAAGCGAGTAACGCGGATTCCGGGAGGTACACACGTGTTCGGTTTATTAGAAAGCGGTTTTCAGTATATTACCTGGGGCAACGTCCTGATGATCATCATCGGCTGCGTCCTCATATATCTTGCCATCGGCAAAAAGATGGAGCCCCTTCTGCTGCTGCCCATCGGCTTCGGCATCATGCTGGTCAATCTTCCCATGGGGGGGCTCATGGACTACGAATACACGCTCAGGGCCCCGAGTCCGGGAATGGTCAGCCGGCTCTCCGTGGAGCGGGGGGACAGCTTCGAGTGCGGCGCGGCCATTGTCGCGACCGATGCCGGGGAGATCACTTCCCCCGTCTACGGGCGGGTCGCGAAGTTCAGGGTGACGGAGAACCAGAGAGTCGATGCGGGCGATGTGGTGGCGGTCATCGTGACGACACAGCAGACGGATCAGGAGAAGATTCCCACCCGGCCCGTGGGGCTTCTTTCTCGCTTTTTCGCCTTCGGCATCATGTGGCAGATTCTTCCCCCGCTGATATTTCTCTGTCTGGGGGCGCTGACCGATTTCGGCCCCATGCTGGCCAATCCCAAGACGCTGCTCCTGGGTGCGGCGGCGCAGTTCGGCGTGTATTTCGCCTTTTTTCTGGCAATTTTCTGTGGGTTCACCCTTCCTGAGGCAAGTTCCATCGGCATAATCGGCGGGGCCGAGGGCCCCACCACGATCTATGTGACGGCCCGGCTCGCGCCCCATATTATCGGCGCCACCGCCGTGGCCTGCTATTCCTACATGGCCCTGGTGCCGCTGATCCTTCCCCCGGTTATCAAACTTTTGACGACCAAGAAGGAGCGGTCCATTTACATGAAACCCCAGCTTCGCAAGGTGTCGAAGCTGGAAAAGATCCTCTTCCCCATCGTGACCGCCATCGTGGTGATCCTCTTCGTGCCCGACTCGGCGCCCCTGATCGGCTGTTTCATGGTGGGCAATCTCTTTCGCGAGAGCGGGGTGGTTGAACGGCTCAGCAAGACGGCGCAGACGGTGTTCATCGACATGCTGACCATCTTTCTGACCCTTGCCATCGGCGGCACCATGTCGGCGGAAAACTTCCTTCGGGTGGACACGCTCCTCATACTGGTTCTCGGCGTGGTTTCCTTTGCCAGCGCCGCCGCCGCCGGCGTGATTCTGGCAAAGATCATGAATCTCTTCCTGAAAGAGAAAATCAATCCCATGATCGGCGGGGCGGGCGTCTCTGCCGTCCCCATGTCGGCACGGGTCGTTCAGGTGATGGGACAGAAGGAAAACAAGCAGAACTTCCTCCTGATGCACGCCATGGGACCCAACGTGGCCGGCGCCATCGGCGCCGCCATCGCAGGCGGCGTCTTTATCGGAATCCTGGGATAGGACACACCACCCAATTGACCCCGGTGGGGACCTGATCTATGGAAAGTGTACCCTCATACTTTGATATCGCACAATGGGGATTTTCCCCATAATTATTTTTGTATCATTACCTACACTACACCAAAGAAGGAGGAAGCTTCTACCATGCCCTTTGAACAGCAGATGGAGGAATTGAGCCGCCGTAAGAAAAAGGCCCTTATGATGGGCGGGGAAAAAAAGATTGCCAAACAGCATGCTGAGGGTAAATACACCGCTCGTGAGCGCATCGATAGACTTGTCGATGATGGTTCATTTGCTGAAGTCGGCATGTTGAATCACTCAGACATGCCGGGAATGGAAGATAAGAGCCCTGCCGACAGCAAAGTCGGCGGCTATGGAATGATTAACGGCCGGCCCGTCGCCGTACTTGCCGCAGACTTTACCGTCCTGGGCGCAACGTCGAGCCGCATTGCCGGACGAAAAGAACACGATGTGAGAGAAACAGCAATTCGACACGGATTTCCTGTTATCTACCTTGGCGAGGCAGGCGGGGCACGGATGCCCGATATCATGGGATCGGGGGGACTCGCCTCCTACGGCGGCGGCGGTCGCACTACCTTTCTTCAGATGATGAGCCGGGTTCGTGAAACGCCGCTGGTTACGGCTGTGCTGGGCAAATGTTACGGTGAACCGACCTGGATGGCCTGTCTTTCGGATTTTGTCGTCATGGTAAAAGGTACTGCTATGGGTGTATCTGGTCCCCGCATTCTTTCAATCGCCCTGGGTGAGAACATCACCGACGAGGAACTGGGGGGCTGGCAGCTGCATTCCCGGGTGACGGGCATGGCCGATCGCGCGGCCGAAAGCGAAGACGAGTGCATGCAAATTATTCGTGATTATCTAAGTTATATGCCCGCGCATAACGAGGAACTCCCCCCCAGGGCGCCCGTGCCGGAAGACTCCGGTACCAACATGCCCCACATTCTGGATTTGCTGCCGGAAAAAAGAAACCGCACCTACGACATGAACCAGCTTTTGAAGTGCATTGTCGACACGAACAGCCTCTTTCCTATCAAGCCCCTCTTCGGGCAGACGGTCATCACCACGCTTGCCCGCATCGACGGCAGGGTGATCGGCATCGTGGCGAATCAGCCCCGGTTTAACTCAGGCGCCATGGATACGGACGGCATCGAAAAAGTCATGAGTTTTCTCTGCCTGTGTGATTCCTTCAACATTCCCCTTGTCTTCATGGAAGACATTCCGGGATTTCTTGTAGGAAGAGAGGCGGAGCGTAAGCGGGTAGGTGCCCACGTCATGAATTTCATGAACGCCCTGGGACTTCTGACGGTACCCAAGATTACCGTAATTGTGAGAAAGGCCTACGGCATGGCGTTTTGGAACATGTGCGGCTCCGGCAGCGGCGCCGATTCAATTGTCGCATGGCCTACGGCGGAAATGAGCTTCGTCGATCCGGTAATTGCGGCAAACGTGGTCTTCGGGGGCACGCCGGCGAAGACACCGGAGGAACAGGAGGAGCGGGTAGCAAAGATGGCCGAGGGAACTGACCCTTACGGCGCCGCCGGCCTGCACTTTATCCATGATATAATCGATCCCCGTGATACACGGAACCATATCATAAGGGTGCTGCAACAATCGCAGGACTTCTCCAAAACAAGGGGAATAAGCGAACATAAACTCGCCAACTGGCCCACTAAGTTTTAAGTATAAACCTGCCGCCCCTTCGTTTCCGACAGCTGGAGGGGGGGATTTTTTCCGTCCCTCCAGCTTCCATACCTAGTAACACACAAGCACACAAAACATTCGAAAGTAAACTCCCGCCTGTAATCCTTTTTTACTACCCAAAGAGCAATGTCTTTTTCTCCAGATTTTCATCGAGCTTAGGGTCGCATACGTTGACATTCACATTGGGAAAGTGTACAAGATGTATCCCGTTGCACAAACCCTATGAACGAATATGAATGCGTATGTAAGCGGAGAAAACCCGGAAACCGGGGTACCGTCATCCCTTGAACTTGGGGTAGGGGAAGATCCTCTGACGAGGCACCCATGAGTCAAAAGAAGATCGCATCCAAGGAAGAAGTCAGCCAGTACCATTCTATTATGATAAGGTGATTGATGACCTCAAAATAATCCGAGGGCATGAAGCCGATCAGCTTTTTATTGAAGCGGCGCTCCAATATGCCAAAGTTTCCGCCGATAACACAGACCCGACTCGGGTAATCTCAGTCATACGAGAGGCCATGGGCCGCGCAAAAGCTTGTGGGCAAAAAAACTCTTTGGGCTTTCTTGAGATGCATCTGGGCAAAAGCGAGTGGCTTCGTTCCCTTTACCGCCCGACGCTGCACCATTTCAAGCAAGTGTGGGCATTGGCCCGGGAAATAGACGATCCTACCATTCAACGATCGGCAACAATTTTCGGCATGTTTTTCAATTACTGGTCGGGACATTATCGAGAGGTCGTTCAGAATTACGAGACCCTCGTCCCAGATGTGAAAGACACCTCTCCCAAAGACAGCCTGCCTCTTTCAGCCGCCTTAACCGCAGGAGTCTGTGTGGGCCATACGGGACTGTATTCTCAGGCGCTGGGTATGCTCCATGCCATTCGGGAGCATGGCCGCAATATCGGCAATTTTTCCGTTATAGGGCTGGCGGGAACATAGATAGGCTATTTGCTTCTTGAGCTTCACCGACCCGGGGAAGCCCTGCATTACATTGAAGAGTCTCTGGAAGATTCAATAAAAAGCCGCAACACCTATACGCATCTTGGAGGATTGGCATTGCTATGCTATGCCTCGCATCTGCTCAATGATCACAAGCGGGCGCTTTCAGCCCTGCAGAAATATTTCGACCTCAGTGGAAAGGTCTGCATGACGGTCAAGTTCAGCGCCCTGTGGATGTTAATCTTTTGGGCGATGGAGGAGGGAACATTTTCCCATGTTGATGGTATGTCCCTGTAAGAGGATATTCACTATTCCATTGAAAGCGGCAATTTGCTGATGAAGGGCGTTGCCTATCGCTACAGCACACTGCAACAAAGGAAGGAAGGTGCAGAGACCACACATGTCATACATGCTCTCAAACGATCCGTTTCCTATCTTGAAAGCTGCGGCCATCAGATAGAGCTGGCAAAATCAAAGGTAGAACTGGCCAGGGAATATCTTCTGTTCGGCAAGCGGAAGAAGGCCATGGAGTGGGTAGAAACGGCAGCGCGGGGTCTCTATTCGTTCAATGATGCGCTGGTGCCCGATGATATTCGACCCTTGTAAAGGACCTTCGGTACGGTAAAAATCTTCTCGAGGAAATTTTGCGATTAAGCCAGGAATTAACTACGATTCGCAATTACAGGGATCTGTCTCGACCTGTTATTTCGACGATAAATAGAATTACGTGGACGGAACAGGGTGCGATATTTCTTGTGGAAAACGATGCCAGGAAAAATATTGTTCTAAGGGCCGCAAAAAACCTTACCGGAGAAGACATCCGCAATCCGGGATTCGTGATGTCAATGAGACTGATTGATGAGACAATAAAATCGGGCAAGGGTCGAATCAGAGAATTGGATATTCGAAATGAACCTGGTTCCGCAGGCGTCGACTCAATTCGTTCGTGCATATGCGTTCCCATGACCATTCGTAATAAAACCGTGGGCGTGTTATCCCACGACAACAGGCTGTTTTGCAGCGCCTTCAGAGAGTCGGATCTGGACATTCTGAATTATTTTTGCAGCACAGGCTGCCATTGCAATAGATAATGCCGACGCCTGGAAGGCCTTGAATGACTTGTACGAAAAACAGGCGATAGAAAAGCAATATTACGAAAAGGAATATATCGAGACAATTCATTTTAAAGACTTTATAGGAAAAAGCCCGGCCATCATGAAGGTATTCAGCCAGAGAGATCAGGTGGCTGAGACCGATGCCACCGTTTTGATTCTTGGAGAAACCGGCGTCGGCAAGGAAATGGTGGCTCGATCGATTCACCGTCATAGTCCCCGCAACGGAAAACCTTTCATACGAGTCCATTGCAGCGCCTTGTCTGAAAGCCTTATCTCCAGCGAACTCTTCGGCCATGAAAATGGCGCATTCACGGGTGCAACGACACGGCACATGGGAAGATTCGAGCTGGCTAACGGTGGAACGATATTTCTCGATGAAATCGGCGATATTTCTATGGAGACTCAGGTCAGACTGCTGCGGGTGCTTCAGAGCGGAGAGTTCGAACGTGTGGGAGGGCACGAAACGTTGAGATCCGACTTTCGCCTGTTGGCAGCAACCAACCGTGATCTTGCGAAGGAGGTCGAAATCGGCCGGTTTCGCCAGGATCTGTACTACCAGCTCAACGTTTTTCCCATCAATGTGCCGAGCCTCAGTGAAAGAAAAGAGGATATTCCATTCCTGGTCCACTATTTTCTTACCCTCTATGCCCAGAAATTCAACAAACCACTGGAGAATATCAACCATCAGGAAACGGAAAAACTGCTTTTTTTTGAATGGCCCGGCAATGTCAGGGAATTGGAAGAGGAGGCTCATATGGACAAGATATGGATGAAAAGTTGGCCTGACTTTCTTCCCAAGGAAACTCTATACACAAAAGATAAAAAACCCATTTTTGAATATTTACGCGATAATGCAAAGGAGTATCCTGACAGGACTGCTTTGATCTTTTACGGCAGAAAGGTCACCTACGGCGAACTGAACGACATGTCCGAACGATTCGCCCGTTTTCTTGTCGATTCAGGATTGAAAAAAGTTGATCGCATTGCACTCTTTCTTCCCAGTTGCCCCAGTATCATATTGCCCACTACGGCATCAACAAGATGGGCGGAGTAATAGTTCCCTGCAGTCCTGTCTTCAAAGAATGGGAACTGGCCTATGAACTCCAGGATTCAGGCGCAAAGGCGGTTGTCTCTCTCGATCTTCTGTATCCCGTTGCTGCGGTCGCCGGTAAGGAATGAAATCTGGGAAAGGTTGTTGTCACCAGTATGCATGATTTTCTCCCGGACACAACAACCATGAATCTGATCCCCATGATGGAGTTTCCTAAATGACCCATGAGGGGCCCATCGAATTCATGGATATCATGTCGCAGTTCCCGGCGGAACCCGTGCAGATCGACGTTGATCTCGACGACATAGTCCAGTTTCAGTATACGGGCGGTACTACCGGTCTTCCCAAGGGCGCCATCCTCACTCACGGCGCGAAACTTTTTAAAATAGCCAACATGATAACCATAATCAAGGCTGGTTTTGAATTTGCCAGATACCGTGGGTATTCGATCTCCTGCCTCTCGATTCTTCCGACCTTTCATATTGCCGGCATGCTATCGAGCGTGGACAGGCAGATCGCACTGGGAAGCACACAGGTCCTCATGGTCATGTTCGATCCCGTAGCTGCCATGCAGGCACTCGAACGCTATAATATCAACTATTTTCAGGCTACTGTTCCCATGAATATCGGCATAATGGATCATCCGGACAGGAAGAATTATGACATATCAACCCTTAAGCTCTGCCTGACCACCAGCTTCGGGGTTCAGATTACCGAAAAAATTGCAAAGCGTTGGAAGGATGACACCGGCGGATGTATTCTGGTGGAAACCGCCTACGGTCCTTCCAAAACCGACACCTTCGCTACCTTCATCCTCCTTGACAAGCACAAGTACGGACAAGGCTGGCAGGGCATTCCCAATCCCGGCGCCGGCATCAAAATGGTATCGTTCGAGGACAGAACCTGGGAAGTTCTGGTAGGAGAAATGGGCGAGATCGCGCTTAATCATCCTGCCGTGTTCAAAGGCTACTGGAACAAACCGGAGGAAACGAACGACTCGCTTATCGACGGATGGGTCTATACAGGGGATATGGGTAAATTCGATGAAGAAGGCTACCTCTATTTTCTTGGCAGGGAGAAGGAAATGATAAATACATCGGGGTTCAGTGTATTCCCCGAAGAAGTGGAACTCTTTCTCTGCCGCCATGAAGCCGTGGACAGAGCTGCCGTCATCGGCCTGCCGGACAGCAAGTCATCAAGGCCTTTATCGTACCGAAAGCCCCGTTCAAGGATACCGTCACGGCCGACGGAATAATAGCATGGGCAAAACAGGGCATCTCGCCTTACAAGGTGCCCAAAACTGTAGAATTCAGAGACGACCTGCCCATGAGCGGCGCCGGCAAGGTATTGAGAAGAGTGCTTCTTGAAGAGGAACTCAAAAGAAGCACGCCATAACCCACTTCTTTCATGGGAGAAGGCGATTTTGGCATTTCTACTCAACTGATTCATTTTCTCCCGCAAGACGCGGGATGCAGAGAACCACATTGTTTTCATTTCCTTTGTCCTCAACGTTCCTGCGTCTCTGCGCGAGAATCTGTTCTTTTTTTGTAGGCTGCCCGGGAAACTGCACGTCAGTTCCCATGACAGTAACGATATTTTGGCATACCTATACGTTGATTGTCGCGCGTACCCCCACTTCTTCGATGAGATCTTTGAGTTCCAGCACGTACTCATCGGCAGGCGCTTCACCTTCTGAATAACGATAGGCAATTCCCAACTGTTCCGATTTTGAAAGTCCCCCTTCATGGTACGGCAGGAGAGAGATTTTCCGTGCACCGATATCCCTGCCCAGCGTGGCTACTCTGGTGATATGTTCAATCGAATCGTTAACTCCTTTTATGAGCGGAATGCGCAGCCATATTTCTTTCATCCCCGCCGCCTTTTTGAGGTTTTTAATAATTAGTTCATTCCCGACACCGATATAGTGCCGGTGTAAGGCGGAATCGAGATGCTTGATATCAAACAAGATTAAATCTACAAATTTCAATAGGGCCGCCATATTCTTCCAAGGTGCATATCCCGCGGTATCGAGAACGGTGTGCAGACCGGCCTTCTTGCATTCAGCCAACAGGGAAGATACAAAACCGCTCTGTGACAGGGCTTCTCCACCGGAAACCGTGACCCCTCCACCGGAATTTTTGTAAAAGATCTCGTCCTGCATGACCTGATCGAACACCTCCCGTACGGTCATATACGTGCCGCATTGCACCAATGACCCATAGAGGCAATGACTGACGCAGCAGACACATTGATTGCACTTGTCCCAGTCTATCCTTCTGCCCGATTCTCTCGTAATGGTGATGGCCTGGCGCGGGCATGCCGCAACGCAGGCCCCACAACCCCTGCAATTTATGTCTCTTACCAGAAGAACAGGCGTGAAGGATTTTGATTCAGGATTGGAGCACCACAGACAATCCAGTGGGCAACCCTTCATGAAAACCGTCGTTCGGATACCGGGACCATCGTGAACACTGAATTTCTGGATGTTGAAAATTAAACCCTTTTCCATCAGCCTAGATCAAGCTCTGCTCTGTTCTTGCAATAATATGATCCTGCAGTCCTCCCGACAAATCGACAAAATAGGCGCTGAAACCGGCAACCCGTACAATGAGATCGCTGTACTTCTCCGGCTGGGCCTTTGCATTCATCAACGTCTGCTTGTCCACAATGTTAAACTGGATATGAGGGACGCCAAGCTCCTTCCATGTCTTGAGATAACCGAGAAAGGCAGGCTTCAAATCTTCTTCCAGAAACTTGGGAAGGAACTTCTGATTCAACAGATGGTTGTAAGTGTCAACCGTGCTGATCTTGGATACCGATTTAAGAACGGCCGTCGGTCCTCTTTTGTCCCGCCCCGGCGCCGGCGCCAGCGTTGAATCGGAGAAAGGCTCCCCGTCCATGCGCCCGTCCGGGGTGGCCGGAGTGTCGATGGCAAGGCCGTAGGTTGCGGATACGGCGCTTCCATCACCCCGGTGCGACAAGCCGAAGCCGTCTTTTACTTCTTCGACAGCGGCTTCGCCCCTGGCCATTACTTCCCGTGCTATCCGGTCGGCATAATCGTCATCATTGCCGAATTTGGGGGCGTTCAGACAGGCCTGACGAACATCTTCTCGGCCTTTCCAATTTTTATTCATAATTTTTATCAGTTCCGGAAGGCTAACCAGTTTGTCGTCAAACACCACCTTTTGAACGGCCGTGATGGAATCGGCGACATTAACCCCACCAATCACCTGAGCGAAATGGTGGATCATGGATGGATAGACCCATTTTCTGCAGTCTTTCCCCTTTTCAATGCAGCCATCCAGCAGAGCCGAATAGAACGGACGTGGGTTATATTCAGCTAAAATTTCATTATTAATCCGCTCCAAATGTTCGATTTTGGTGAAAAAGAATTTTACCTGCTCGCAATAGGCATCCAGCACATCTTTCCAGCTTGTAAATGTCGCCGGATCGGCCGTCCGGGCGCCGTGCTGCTCGCCCGTTTTCGGGTTCACGCCCTGATGCAATGCCCACCAGAGCATTTTCGCCAGCACCGGATACCCCACCGACCGGCGCACAATATTTTTTCCAGGGATCTCTATATAGACACACCCGGAAACGGCATACTTTTTTGCATCTTCAACAGGTACGCCCCAGCGTTCATAGAGGGGAATCAACGCATCATCGTTGAAAAGCGACGGATAGCCGATGCCTGTTTTAATCACTTCGACGGCCTTTTCGTATACCTCGGCCGGTGTACCTTCATGTAATCTCAGGGCAATGCTCGGCTCAATCAGTTTCAGCGTTTTTGCCGCCTCCAGCACCATATAGGTCAGATCGTTCGTCACATCATTTCCGTTTTCATCGGTGCCTCCAATGGTGACTGCCTGCAATGAGGCAACACCTCCATAGACAGAGCTTACCGTGGGGGAATATACTAATCCCAATTCGTTGAGCTTGATCCAGAGAAGCTGAAGAATGCCGAGCGTCTCCTCCTCCGTAATTGTGCCCTCTTTCAAATCCTTTTCATAATAGGAGCCAAACAGGTGATCAACTCGTACGCCGATACCCAACGTTGAATATTCGAGGTACCGCACCAGGTGAATAAAATAGAAGAACTGTATGGCCTCGATGAATGTACGAGGCGGATTTTCCGGCACCCTTGCGCAAGTCCGGGCAATTTCCTTGAGGATTTTTTTCCGGGCTGTATTTTTTTCTTCTGCCGATGAGCGTCTCGCCAGTTCAGCGTAGCGCCTGGCAAAATTTATCACCGCTTCCAGGGAAATTACCGCCGCCTGCAAAAAGTTTTTCTGCTCAACATAATCGGGAGGAATCTCCTGGTCTAATGCCTCCATCCTCCCGGCAATTTCCTTTATCAGACCTTTAAGTCCCAGCCGGAACAGCTTTTTATAGTTGGGGATTCCAAGTTCAGACAACTGAGACCAGAGGAACGTGCCTTCATAGGTCCAGTATTTTTTCAGGTCCTCAGGCAATGCCGCCTGATGTCGATCGCTCTGCGATTTCCCTTTCCAATATTCACACAGTTCATTCAATTCCTTTCGCCCTGCATCATCAAGCAGCGTCTTTCCTGCTTCACTGTTGGCAAGCCTCAGCGGTGACTTCCAGTTCTGGTCAATGGGATGAAAAATACCGTTGGGGTCCGCTGTCTGATACCCCACAATTCTTTCATAATCCCTGATAAATATGCCCATATGATTCAGAACATTCGCCAACGCTTTCGCTCGACGCAAAACCATGGGCTGCCCCTCGGTCTCTTTGTATGACTGGGTCATCAGGCGGGAACGCTGGAGATCCAGTTTTATCTCCGGTCGGAACATCCCCCTTTTAGAATCATCGTCTTCATTGCCACGCTTTATATTGCGTATTGCCCTGCTGACGACTTTCTTTCTCAGCGTTTCCGGTTTCAATGTCTGCAGTTCCATCTTCTCACTCCTCACTGGTAATTTTAGTTGCATTCGGACACCCGCTGCTGTCAATGAGCAAAATTCATGCCCCTGAGACCTATCATACAATACCTTGCAATATCGCCACACAGGGCTTCACAGCGGCCTGTCCTCACATCTGCAATCACAATATACTGTGAATATTAACGGCATGTCGTTACGGCGCCATGACTGCTCATGGCAGGCATCGTCAGGCCCTTCGAAAAGCAGTGCATGCTTTTATTCGCTGCTGCAGCCGGTGTTTTAAATTGACAATTATTCAGGCATCCACTATTGACAAAAAGGAAATCACGTGAACTCAAAGGAGTGCAGTCTTATTTTTCCCTGGACATGGGACGCATTGCCCGGGGAGAAACAGAACCATGTAATTATGGGCAACACCGGCATCAACCTTGACCACGTCACTGATGAAGACAGGCACGTTCTCACGATAGCCTCGCTTTTTAACGGCGCCTTTTCGATAGACTGGGTCCAGGAACTCACGAAAAAAAAGGCATCGCAAATTCTCCTCACCTTCGAAAAGGCCATAGCGCTGGGCTACCTTCAAAGAGAAGGCATTGGATTATACGTTTTCCCCGACACAAAAACACTCCGCATGTTTCAGATGAATTTGAGAGCGGAAGAGAAAGTCCTCTACCATCAGCTCATTGCTGAAATGCTCATAAGGGAGCTTCCGGATTCTTCTTCAAAAGCTGCGGTAATCGCACCCTATCTTTTAAATAAAATCAACGATATTAATGAATACAAGTGGCTGATTAAAGCAGCGAATTATTACAGGACAGGATACCGAATCGAAAAAGCGCTGAAGTGTTATGTGAAAATACTGGACGACCTTTCAGGCATATGTGGTGAAGACGCCGATCGCATCTTCTGTGACGCAGCCATCGAATACGGAAAGCTCAACACCGCGAGACATGACGTAAAGAAAGTACTATCGATTTTGGATGATGCGATGTTCAGAGCGAAAAATCTGAATGATCTCAAATATCAGGCAATGATCGATATGAATATATCAAAAAACAGATGGCTGCAGTCTCACTATAAAAATGCCCTGAACCATTTTGAAAACGCCTGTGCCGTGGCTGAAGAACTGGATGACGAGAAAACGATTCGTTCCATATCCAACTTCAAGACATTTCTTCTCTACTGGCAGGGATTGTTCAAAGATGCGGTGCATGACTATGAACAATCGTTAAGCGATGTGGAAAAATTTCCTCTCGGCAGATTTCCCCTGCTTGCCGCGATGACCATTGGAACATGTTACGGGCAAGTGGGACAAATCACCCAGGGAATCGGAATGATTGACTCTATCCGCCGACAATGTGTGGAAAAAGGCGACATCGGGCTTGCAGCCCACTCAAGTATATGCATAGGGGCGATTATGCTTGATATCGGGCATATCGACGATGCACTGCAGCATCTTGTGCCCGCGGTTAAGGAAGCAAGAAAAATACAGCCGGAATGGACTGCAATCCAGGGGGAGTTGATGCTGGCATTCGCTTTTTACCGTAAAGGCGAAAATGATAGATGCCTGCGCCATATTCGCCAATTCTGCAAGCTCAGCAGGCAGGTAGATGTGTCGGTAAGACCGTGGCCTTATCTCATGGAACTTTGCTGGGCTGCCGAAGAGGGCCTCCTCCCCGCGTTGCCGGACATTTCGATCAGGAAAGAGATTGAAGACATGGTAAACACTGAAAATGTCTTCCTGAAAGGCGTCGCCTACAGATTCAAAGCCCTTCTCGCAAAAAAAGAGGGAGCATCCACTGATGCAATCATTGCGACAATAGAACAGTCAATTAAATTTCTAGAGATCTCAGGCCACGCAATTGAATTGGCAAAATCGCTGGTTGAACTTTCCAGGGCCTATCTGAAGAAAGGAAATCAAAGCCAGGCGCTAAAATCGGCCGAATCGATCAGCCGCATACTCTCCTCACTCAATGAATCCTTGATACCGGACGACATAAAACCTATTATCAAAACCTCAACTGTGCATGACGGTCAATTGAAGAAACTTGCTTCTATTATAAAAGATCTGTCTTCGATGAGCACTGCGAAGGAAGCAATTCAGCATATCATTTCAAGCGCTAACCGGATAACCGGGGCGGAAAGGGGAGGGTTGTTTTTATGTAACCCAACCAGCGAATCAAGACTATTCACCCTTCGGGCATCGAAAAATTTGACGAATCAACAGATTAATCTTCCGGAATTTGCTGCTTCTCTCAGGTTAATGGAAGAAGTTGCGGCCTGCGGAGAGGGAAAGTTACAGGATTTGAGGATAGGGGAAACCCTCGAAAACCCCGATGGAACGCCTATTCTATCCGCTGCCTGCGTCCCCATTATTGTAAAAAATAATATAATGGGGGTCTTGTATCATGATAATCGCCTATTGAGCAATGCCTTCAGCATTTCTCAATTGGACAGGCTCTCAACACTGGCAAGCTATGCGGCACTGTTTCTTAATAATGAAGTCCTGCAAAGGGAACACCAGGAATTGTCGGTCCACATAAAAGAAATAAAAGCACACTACGAAAAACAAAGTCAGCAGCATGCGCCGGCTCATTTTGAAAACATCATCGGAAAAAGCCTCCAGATCAGGCAGGTACTGTCGCAGGTTGAAGAAATTGCACAAAGCGATACCACTGTCCTCATTTCAGGTGAAACGGGGGTAGGCAAGGAATTAATTGCAAAGGCTATTGTCAATCACTCACACAGGAAGAACAAACCCTTTATCACTCTTAACTGCAGCGCCCTTTCAGAGGAATTGATTTACAGTGAACTCTTCGGCCATGAGAAGGGATCCTTTACCGGTGCGGATCAGCGGCACATAGGCCGTTTCGAAAAGGCACATGAAGGTACGCTCTTTTTGGATGAAATCGGCGACCTCCCGTTGGGCATGCAGGTGCGGCTTCTTCGCGTTCTCGAAACAAAAGAATTTGAACGTGTGGGTGGAAAAGAAACCATACGATCGGATTTTCGGCTCATTACCGCCACAAACAGAAATCTGGAACAGTGCATCGCAGGCAATGCGTTCCGCTCCGATTTATTCTACAGAATTAATGTATACCCAATATTCATTCCCTCGCTGAGAGATCGCAGAGATGACATCCCCCTGCTGATTAACCATTTTTTAAATGTTCAGGCCCTCAAAACCGAAAAACTGGCACGAAGCATTTCAGCCGATGGTATGACGGAACTTATTCAATATGCCTGGCCGGGCAACGTGAGAGAGCTTAAAAATTTTGTTGAACGCTATGTCGCATCTGACTCTGTCAATGTACGTTATTGTTTAAACAGGGATTATAAAATATCATCCCTGGATGAACGTTCCGCCGTCACCCTGAAAGAGAACGAGTGCCGCCATATTAAATGGGCACTCGAAAAAACACGGGGGAAAATATACGGACCCGGGGGAGCCGCTGAATTGCTGGCCATACATCCCAATACATTGGCATTCAGGATGAAAAAATTGGGAATTAAAAAACCGAACTGAAGGTACAAAAAGGAAATAACGATCCATTATTCAGTCAGTTACAGCGCTTTGAAAAATGAGCGTTCCATTAATCAACTCAAAGGAGGTTATACACCATGTTCGATGTATCCAGATTTTCTTTGGAGGAAAAAGTAGCGATTGTAACGGGAAGCAGCAGGGGAATTGGAAAAGCGATTGCCTTGGGGTTTGCCGGGGCGGGTGCAAAGGTAGTGCTCACGAGCCGCAAAATAGCCGATCTTGAAGCAAATGTTTCTGAAATCAAGGCATTCGGCGGCGAGGCTGTTGCCCTACAGTCACATCTTGGCAAGACGGAAGAAATAGAAAAGCTGATCGACACCGTGATGGAGAAATATGGCAGAATCGATGTTTTGGTCAACAACGCCGGCGCCAGCCCGGCCATGGGCAGCGTGCTGGAATCGGACGAACGGCTTTGGGAAACCATTATGAATCTGAATCTCAGAGGGCTTTATTTTACGAGCCAGGCGGCAGCCAGGATCATGCAGAAGCAGGGGGGTGGAAAAATAATAAATATTGCATCAGTCGACGGATTCAAGCCGGAGCCGGGGGTAAGCGTATACAGCATTTCAAAAGCTGGCGTCCGCATGATTACCAAGGCCTTTGCTATGGAACTGGCGCCTTACAACATTCAGGTCAATACGATTGCACCGGGACCGATCAGCACAAAGATGCTTGATTCGCACTGGTTCCATCTCCCCGAGGAAGAGCAGAAAAAGGGGAAAGAGGAAATGGCGCGCATCACTCCCATGGGGCGAATCGGCGAACCCGATGAAATAGTGGGAGCAGCGCTCTATTTTGCGACGGCCGCCTCCAATTACACCACCGGCGCAGAAATCGTTGTAGATGGAGGGGTTCTGCTTGCCGGCGGTCTGGACGCAACTGAAAAAGCCTGACGATCCGAATAAACGGGGTATCGCATAAAAACTCGATATTGCAGGGCCTGGCGGCAAGAAGGCCAGAATATTTCAATGCCCTAATGCGCCTCGTTGATCAAGGTCAACCGGAAATCGTTTTGTTCCGTTTTCAGGTTAAGCCCGCACATGAGAAAGCGGCGCGTAAAGGAACGGATTTTTTTCTCATCCCGTGGCGTGAGCGATGGTACATCACGGTTTTCGGTCGTTATTCTGATCAGGGGACAGCCGCGGTCAATGTCCGCAGCAATGGTGATGGACGCGGGGCTCGAACGTTTAATCCATTGGAGCAAGTCCATCACCATGTCAAAAAGACGAGCGGCGGCAACTGTTGCCAAAGGCAGGTTCTCCGCAGGGGAAACATACAACTTCGTCTGAGCGGACACAGGCTCATGACCGATACGGAGGACAAGGGAAGCCAGATATTTTTCATAATCGTCCACAAGGTCAACGATAGATTCATCCAGATGAGGATTGCTCTGCCATGCCTGCACTATTCCTTCAATCAGCGCATTGAAGTCGGTGGGAATGAATTCCTCTGGATTGCGATGACCATGGGCAATTCCAATAAAATCAAGAAGCAGCCTGGTCCCTCTGTTGAGAAGCGGCTGAGGCAGAATAGCGCTCAAGGGACGGGTGTCAAAGAGAGTTTTCAGTTTTGTCACTAAACGCAATGCATCAAAGGCAAATTCCACCCGAAACATTTTTCCGGCATCGAAGGAATGGCAGAGATTCCTGAATTCCATCAGGCAGTCGTCGATCCGGTCCATGTGCATTGAATCGCGACAGCGTTGTGCCGCTTCTTCTTCCTCCAACCGTTCAAGCTGATATGCCACGTACAGGATCCGACCTGCGATGGATGAAAAAACCTCCTCCGCCTCATCGATAAGTTCCTGCGCATAACCCGTTATCTCAAAGAGGCGATCTTCGTTCATTTCAGAGACATCGGACAGGCGATGCACCTGGTGGTGCATCGCCTGTAACATATCGCTTACTTTATCGGCGGGGATGAGCCCGCCATGCCCGGGATAGCAAAAGCGCACCACTGTGTTGGAAAGAATCCATTGCACCTGTTCAAGCGTATCGATGAGGTCCTCTCTGTCCCATCCGGACATTCCTGCAATCATCGGTCTTGCCGCAGCCAAGAGATCGCCGATAAAAAGAATCTCACCGGCGCGAATGCAGATACTGTCCGGACTGTGCCCCGGTGTTGGATAGATCTCGAAAAAATCGCCGCCGCCTATGGAGACTACTTGACGAATTAACGGTTTTCTGAAATCCGCGAGGACTTCTTCTGTGCGCAGTGTCAGCATCACTTCCTGGGAGAGACGGATGTAGCGGGGAGCCCCTCTCTTTCTATCCTGTCCCGTCAGCAGACGTATATCGGGCTGTACGCAGGGATAGGGCATTCCATACAGTTCGGCGGCAGTTACTTTCCGATCCCCCTCGATCAAATAATCGGCCCCTTCATCTTTCACAGCGATCCAGACCGAAGTTGTTTTCAATGTCTGCCGGTAGGCGCCCAAATGCAGAGAATGATCATAGTGACAATGGGTGAGATAGATTATTACAGGCCGGGAACGCTCTTGCTGACATTCCTCCATGATACGGCCGAGATCGGCGGTCTGTGTGGAAAGTGCGCCGGGGTCGATGAGAATGACCTGCTCCGGTGTGCGGATCAGACAGGAATTCGACGAAATAAGGTCGGGATTGCGGAAATAGGGATATATCTCAGCCTGGCGGGTTCCCGGCAGCGGCTGCCATACCTGATTGGCCAGCAATGATCTTTCTCCTTTCACTGCATTCGCTGTATCCGATTATTGTGCGTGAATTGTAACGAAGAATAAACTATTGTGGGGGAGTATAGGCACGACGGGGGTATATGTCAACGAAAAGATCGATATTCAAGATGCTGTCCTGAGTTTTTCCCTTATTGAAAAACCTCATCAAAGGTAAAGGTGGAAAAACTTCCGTAGGAAGCATTGAGCAATTTGTTGTGTAAATCCTCCTTTGCCAGAGCGAACATTTTTTTGTTGGGGTATCCGATAAAACTCCATTCCGTAATGTCCTGATACTGTTCGGTAATGGAAGCTGACTGAAGGATTTCTATTATTTCCGGTGTGCCCACTGTTTTCGATTGCTTCCGGTAGTGGTCCATCAGTTCCAGCATGGCCAGGTAGCGGTAGTTGGTGCGGTGTAGCTCGGATTGGTAGCTTCCTGTAATCGCAACAGCTTCGGGATACACGCCTGAGTATTTAAAGAACGTATTCGTCGTAAGGATGGCATCAGGATCACAGGGCGTAAAATCGAGGGGTTCGCGAATAGCGCCGCCGAAGGAGTCCGTTTCGAACGTAACCGAAGGACAGGAAAGTTGTCCTGAAGTATAGGGGGCGGACAGGGCCGTATTGAATCCCGATATTTTGGTATGCACCCTGTTCAGCCAGTAATTTTCAGCATCGGAAATGGTGGTGCATCGTTCCAGTGTCTCCCGGTAGAGAATGGAATAATCCAGAAAATCGAATGCATCCCAGTTCGGCATAGTCGCCGCTGCCTGAGGCGTCAGGATCAACCCGTCTTCATTCATGCCGTTTTGTGTGCCGATAAAACCGGGCCAATCGATGCCGATGTATTTTTTGCGTCCGCTCCCCGGTTCTGGCTCGACGGCCACCACCAGCAGTGTATTGACCGTAATTTTTCTTAAATCATTTTCGCCATCCATGTTTTTGCCGACAATAAGCCCGCCGTTTACTTCCGCGTTATCTGTCCAGGTTCCCCAAAAGGATGCATTGGTGCAGAAAAAGAGTGCATCAACGGCAAGGGGTGCGGGATTTTTCTCCAAAGGCCATCTGTTCCTCATTGGCAGCAGCGCCGACATATAGAGGTTGTTCAACCCGCGGATGTCATCGGCGGTGATATCACGTTCCAGCCAGGGGAGCCTGAGATCGGGAAGTCGATCACGCATCCCCTGAAGCAATGTATTTATTTCACCTTGATAGGGATCCATCCCTCCCGTGCGGTCGACTATCACCGGCAAGTAGTTATTTTCGTAGTTGTCAACGGACTTGGCGTAGTGCTCGACAAGCAAGTAGTTGATCCAATCCAGAATCTGGGGCGCCAGCATATATCCCCGGCAATAGGCTTTTTCCAGATCCGTTCCCCACAGGTGTAATACTTTATGACTTTTGACCGTTTTCAGGCTGCCTCCCCCCTGACCGAACGTTATGGTGAGATCCTGAGAGGAGTAGGGGGTCGGCGCAATCACTTCAATGTCGATACCTTCAACGGAACACCCCGCGGCCACTGTCAATAAAATGGGAGCCAGGTGGGTTCGATTTTGATGCCACCCGGTGGGTTCTGCATAATCAAGATGGTCGACGCTTCCGTCTTCGTTGACGTCGATCCATGCAAAGAGCGCGTATTCCCCTTCCGGCAGATTCGAAATGCAGTAAGTTCCGGGCGAAGAAAGCCGGTTATACCCAGAAACCTTATCCGACAGATAGGCCTTGGGTTCCGTTTCCATCACTCTGATATCGTGCTGAAGGTTTGCATTGTTTGTCCTGATTGCCGTCACGAAGACCGTGCCCGCCTGCCCTCCCGACGCATATACCGTTCCGCTGATGCTCCCGGTTGACGGGGGCGTTGCAATTATAACGGTCCTATCGTCCGAGCATCCCAGCAAAAGACAGAGCACGCTCAGACATACTGCAATGATTTTCTCGAATACGCATCGCTTCATCGGAACCTCATTTTTCCCTGGATCACCCGAGAATTAACCTGGATATTCTATGGTTTGAGTTCGTTCCATATGTCGCGAACAACCTTCCAGGCACCGTCATGCTGTTTCTTTAAAATCCACAGAAAATGGCCCGACACCTTTCTGATTTCTCCTCCCGCCCTGGACTTGTCTGTTCGACTCCAGATGCTGTTCAGGAATGCGTAATCGCCGCACACTTGAATGTCGCCGGCGTGAAGTTCGAAGGTTGAGTGAATCTTGGTGAAAAAGTTTGCGTAACGTGCTTCAATTGTTTCCCGGCCGACGACAGGGGATTCACCGGGAGGCAGCCAGACGGCGTGATGATCCAGAAGTGCGGCCAGTGCCTGAGCGTTGCCTCTGTTATAGGCTTCATTAAAGTCCACGCGAACCTTGTCGATGGCAGCAGTATCTTTATTTGCGGCGCCTGCAGTTTCTGCGATGGTGGTAGCCCGGAGTCTCTGGGCTTCAATTTTGGCAAGTTCGCTCATTATTACGAATCCGATGCGTGGATATCGTTCCATCAGATCATTGAGCGCGGCATTGCGCACCTCTATGACATCGGTTTCTTTGGCGATAATAACATCCACGAAGGTGGGAAGCTTGACAAGAAACTCCGTTTCGCCAATGAAAAACTGACCTGACAAGGTGGCAACGAGCGTGCCCTTTCGAAACACTTCTGCCTTACCGTCGAGAACGATGAACATGGTATCAATAGTCATGTCCGATCGTGTCAGATACTCTCCGGCCTTCATATGGCACAGCGTGGCTGCCGATTGCAGCGCATGCAGCTCACCATCGGTCAGGCTCGCGAATATTTTTACCCTGGAGAGCGCTTTTAAAAGCGCAGGATCTCCTGTTGCAGCCGATGCCGATGCATAAGAACCTATCATAGCGAGTACTGTCAGCATGACACATACCCAGAACCGCCTCTGCTTTCTAAACTTCATCTGTTGTCTCCTTTCAATCACGCAATAATGCAAGAATCAAACGGCATATCCATCTCAAGCAAGAACATACTTACAAAGCCTTATCATGTCATTTGAGACCGTATATGGACTGTGGAACCTGGGAAGAATGTCATGGACTGCGCTTAATATCCTCGGGCCTTGTGCCCACTATAGTCCATGTGGTATCCCAGCAGCCATGCATACAGGTATTAAAGGAGTAATTTTTTACGAAGCAGCGTTCTGCATTGATGGTGTAGGAACCGTTACATTCACCCTTTAAATCTCGTCCCTGGTGAAATACGCAAAGGTTAAGTCCGCAATCGCTTCCGGTATTAAATGATTTTGACCCATATGGTTCAATGTAAGCCTCTTGTACTTTGGCGCCCAAAGCACCATATTCAACCCGGACTTTAATGGTACAAGGTGTAGTATTTGTAACGTATGCCGTCCAGGAATGTGCTGCTGTGGTAAACGTAACGAGGAAGGCATGAACAATTAAACTCATTACAATCAACTTTGAAACTCCCCGCATAGGTGTCTCCTTTTTTAAAAATGCATCCGTTTTGGGAAGTCAATCCTAATAATGATCTCATCGTTCGTTTTCTAACCGGTTACTGTTCCATCAAATAGTACCTACATGACGTATAACTATAGGGGTAGGGCTGATTGCGTGTCAATAAAATAGTGTCCACAATGCAGGGCAAAAATACGGTGAACATGCGCTGATATTTCTCACATCCTGGATTGCATTACAAAAGAAAATTATTTAGACTATCTATGATTGCTTCGTAAAAAAAGATAGCGAGGCGCACTATCGTAATGAGTACCCCCGACCATGAAAAGACGTAAACCCTCCAGCCTGATCTATGGTGTGGATGATCCTGTCCCGTTGCCTACATGTATATTGCTGGGCCTTCAGCACAGCTTCCATGTGACAACTGCGTTGATCTTCGCCATGATCGTCGTGCAGGGGATGGGAGCGTCGCAGAGTGTGGCGGGTTTCTTTGTCAGTATGTCCCTCCTGGCGGGAGGAATTTCCACCCTGCTGCAGGCACTCAACAAAAAAGGTGTCGGGTCGGGATATTTTGCCCCATCCGTATGCGAACCTGCGTATATTTCCGCTTCTTTACTGGCAGCAAGACTCGGCGGTCTTCCCCTAGTTCTCGGGATGACTGCCTTAAGCGGCGTCCTGGAAATGATTATTTCCCGGATTGTACACCGCATGCGGAAGATCTTTACGCCGGAAGTGATGGGACTTGTGGTGGCAATGGTCGGTATATCGGTCATTCCGGTTGCGGTGCGGAATTTTCTTGGTATCACGGAACACCACTCCGCCATCAACCCCCATGTGCTTATCATATCTATAATTACGCTGGGGATTATGGCGGCCATAACGGTCTGGAGCAAAGGAAGATTACGCCTTTTTTCCGTCATTATAGGGATGGTGACGGGATATACCATCTCTATTCTGACCGGACTTCTACCGCCCGCAAGAATCGAGCAGATTTTCAGTAAACCCCTTATAGCTCTGCCTGATGTCGGCCTTCTCCACTGGTCGTTTGACTCATCATTGATACTGCCCTTTGCCATTGCCAGTCTCTGTGCGTCGGTCAAAACAATAGGAAATCTGACGACATGTCAGAAAATCAATGATGCGGACTGGAAGCGGCCGGATATGGACAGCATCAGAAAGGGACTTTTTGCAGAAGGAATGGGCATGAGCATCAGCGGTTTGGTGGGAGCGATGGGGCAATCGACGGCATCGAGTAATATCGGTCTCTCGCTGGGGACGGGGGCAACAAGCCGAAGCATCGCATTTACCACGGGCGCCATCCTTATTATCCTGGCATTTTTACCCCGCTTCGCAGAGGTGTTTGTGGTTATGCCCCAACCGGTGATGGGCGCCACACCGCTTTTTGCCGTGTGTTTTATTATTTTCACCGGTTTTCAGATTATGATGTCCCGCATGATGGACCCGCGAAAGATTTTCATCCTCGGTATTTCTATGATCTTCGGTTTGAGCGTTTCGGCGCTGTTACAGATCTACACTCAAATCGAGAATCCCTGGGTTCGTCCCATAGTTACCTCGCCTCTCTACATTGCCACAGTTCTTGCCATCGGACTGACGCTGATATTTCAAATCGGTTTGAAGAAAACAAGCAGCCGGTTTCTGGAGACAGGGAAGACAACCTACGAACAAATCAGGGATATGATAGAACAGCAGGGCGCCCAGTGGGGGGCGCGCCAGGATATAGTGAACCGGGCAATTTCGGCCTTAAACGAATCCATGGAAATGATCACTGCCGAGGGGTTGACGGAAAAGCCGGTCCGTTTGGATATGACCTTCGATGAATTCAACCTTGATCTGGTCCTCTACTATGAGGGAAGTCCGATAGACGCCATGGAAGTGTACGAAAAACCCCAGATCATGGAGGAATCAATTTCCACCATAGGGCTTTCTCTTTGCCTGATATGCAGAGACGTGGACAGGATCGATGTCTCCGAAAAAAACGGCCAGCAACGAATTCTACTGCATTATGACCATTGAGGATCATCGTTTCCTAAACATGTCTGTAATAAAGCTGTTGATTGACAGGCGCCATAGTAGCATATAAAAAAAAGGAGGGGATGTTACATGACGAAGATGCTTGAGGTGTATAGGTGTGAGAAATGTGGAAATATCACGATGGTTGTAAGCCCGTCGGGCGGCGAGCTTGCTTGCTGTGGGCAGCAGATGGTGCTGCAAACTGAAAAATCAGAAGATGCCGCAAAGGAAAAGCATGTGCCGGTTATCGAAAAAACAGGCAAAGGGATCCGCGTAAGTGTTGGATCAAAGGCTCATCCAATGGAAGAGAACCACTATATCCAGTGGATCGAGGTAATTGCAGGAGACTATCTTTTTGTCAAAGGGTTGAAACCGGGACAGAAACCGGAAGCGGAGTTTCCTGTTGCCGATACGCCGATAAAGGTGCGTGCCTACTGTAACGTGCATGGATTATGGAAAAGCAAATCCTGAGCACACAGGGGAATCCTGATTTATAAAATCGATGATTTCAGGGATTGGGCACGGTTCTGTACTCACGTAAATGACTCAAGAGTTTTATTCCCCACTCTTGAAGGACTGTCTCATGCCTCTTTGCGCGTGAGAGCGGTTCGCCCTCAGTGTCGCTCTATTTTTAGAAAGTTTATGGAGCAGGGATATCTCCAGACTTCGCCGTTGTTTGCCTTTATCCCTCCAATTATGGGGAAAATAACGGCAACTGCGGCAAGGGCGAAGAGGAGGGGAAATCCGATCAAAACAAAGCATAGCAGTGCGAAAATCAGACCCAATATAAACGCGGTGATAATCCAGTTGACGACAATACGACCATGCTGATCGATAATGTCGTCATCGTTTTTCTTGATTTGCCACAACAGAACCGGGACGATCAGTCCCGCAAAAGGAATAAGATATCCGCAGAATTGAGATAAATGTATAAACATTCCCCACATGTTCGTGTCCGCAAAGCCATCTAGCGACTGCTTGAATCTCTGTCCCGCCGACCGATTTTTGGCCAGAAGGGATGCCTTTGCTTCTTCATACTCATGCTCGGCAATCACCCCATTTTTCCTGAGGCTATTAAGTTTTTCAATCTCTTCAGCGATACCCATGCCGTTGTCTCCTTGAAACTGATATGGATGGTGTGTGCTCGAAGCGATTTGCGCACACGCTGTTAACTTCTCTTGACGCATACTTTTCAGCTACCCCCCATGATGGTGGTATGTCAAGCCTTTTAAGCAGGTGATGCACAGCCATGTGGTTTCCGATTCAGGGGCATGAGGTGGTGCCGGGCTGAGAGGTGTTCACGTCCGCATCAACTGAATGTACTATTATTTTTTGCTGACAGGTAGCACGATTGTAGAAACTGTGCTATAGGTTGTCTCGGCATTGCCTTCGGGTTTTTAAAGATATGGGCACATATAAGAATTGGAGAGGGGAAATGAAGATTTTGTTTTCGATGCGGTATTTAATGAGCGGATTTTTGATTCTGGCGTTCGCAACAAGTGTGGCTGCCGTCGACCGCACTATTACCGACGGCGCCGGGAGAAGTGTATCGATACCCGAGGCAGTCACGCGCGTGATCTGTTCGGGTCCCGGTTCCCTGAGGCTTTTAACCTACCTTCAGGCAGAGGAGATGATCGTTGCAGTTGATGACATGGAGAAACAGAGGCCGCTCTTCGATGCCCGACCCTATGCCCTGGCGAATCCGCAGTTCAAAAATTATCCGATCTTCGGTGAATTCAGAGGGTATGATAACCCGGAGTTGATTCTTGCCCTCAACCCGCTGCCCCAGATCATTCTGAAAACGTATCCGGGTATGGGGCATGACCCGGTGGAACTGCAGGACAAGACTGGGATACCGGTAGTTGTTATTCACTACGGCGAACTGGCCCGCAACAGGACGGTGCTGTATAATTCATTGCGTCTCATCGGTGATATTGTCAATAGACGGCATCGGGCCGAGGAAGTCATTTCGTTTTTCGAGGAGAGGATCGCCGATCTTCAGCGTAGGACCGATCCTATCCCTTTTGAAAAACGGCCGAGCTGCTTTGTGGGGGGAATCGCCTTCAAGGGACCTCACGGGTTCCAATCAACCGAGCCCGGCTATCCGCCCTTTGTCTTTGTGGGCGCGAAAAACCTAGCCGCCGGAGATCTGCCTGCCGGCAAGACGATCCGGCAGAGCAACGTGGCCAAGGAAAAAATTATACAATGGGATCCGAAAATTCTTTTTCTTGATCTTTCGACGCTGCAGATGGGAAACGCTGCGGGCGGGCTCTTTGAACTGAACACCGATCCGGCCTACCGGACGCTGAGCGCAGTTCGCAGCGGTGAGGTTTACGGACTGCTTCCCTACAACTGGTACACTCGGAATTTCGGATCCATTCTGGCCAATGCCTATTTTATCGGAAAAAAGCTCTATCCGGAATCCTTTACCGATATCGATCCCGACAGGACCGCCGACGAGATCTATACATTCCTTGTGGGTAAGCCGATATTTACCGATATGAATCGTTCTTTCGCCAATCTGGCCTTCCGCCGGATTCCGATCAGGTAAGGTGAACAACGTGCATTTCGCCCAAGGAGAAATCCCCCTTCACTATACCCGGTATATCGGACGTAAATACGCCTTTATCGTGATATGTCTTTTTATTCTCGGTGCCGCTGTTCTGGTGAGTATCGCTCTGGGCGCCGCCAATATTCCCTTGAAAGACGTGGTCCGATCCCTGCTCGGCATCGGTGGGGACAGGCGGTATGATATTATTATCTGGAACATTCGACTTCCCCAGGCGCTGTCTGCGGTGGCCGCCGGTGCCGGGCTGGCGATATCCGGAGCGGTCATGCAGTCTATTTTACGCAATCCTCTCGGCTCCCCCTTCACGCTGGGAATTTCCCAGGCTGCCGCCTTCGGGGCCGCACTGGCAGTGATGGTCTTCAATACAGGGGTTATGGCCAGTACCCAGGTGGGAGCGGTTACCATATCACAGCCCATTCTTACGACGGCAACGGCTTTTGTGTGTTGCCTGGCGGCGGCGGCGGTGATCATTGCAATTTCCAGAATGCGAGGCGCCTCTCCGGAAACCATGATTTTGACGGGTGTAGCACTGGGCGCCTTATTTACCGCCGGCACGATGTTTTTGCAGTTCTTTGCCGATGATGTGCAGCTTGCCGCCATGGTTTTCTGGACGTTCGGCGACGTCGGTCGGGCCAACTGGTCGGAGCTGGCGTTGTTCAGCGGTGTGACGGTCCTGTCGGTGGTGTACTTTTTTATCAACAGCTGGAACTATAATGCGGTCGATGCGGGAGACGAAGCTGCCCAGGGGCTTGGGGTGAGGGTAGAACGGGTCCGTCTTTTGGGAATGCTGGTCGCTTCACTGATTACGGCGACAATTGTGTCCTTTTTGGGAATTATCGGGTTTATCGGCCTTGTCTGTCCCCACATGGTGCGACGGCTTATCGGGGGAGACCACCGCTTCCTGCTGCCGGCTACCGTCATTGTCGGCGGATGCCTGCTGTTGATTTCCGATACCGTTGCGCGACTGATTCTGGCTCCCCATCTGCTTCCCGTGTCGATACTTACGGCCTTCATGGGTGCGCCGGCTTTTTTGTATCTGCTTATACGAGGATACCGAAGATGATTCTGCAGGTAAACAACGTAGGCTTCGGGTATGGAAGCCGTACAGTGCTTAATGATATCCGATTTTCAGCGAATCCAGGAGAGCTGATGGTTATTCTCGGTCCGAATGGTGTGGGAAAGACGACGCTGCTGCGGTGTATTAATAGCATTCTCAAGCCTCATAAGGGTACGGTATGGGTGGATGGCCATGATGTGGTGGGACTGACGCCGCAACAGATAGCCCGACGTGTGGGATACGTGCCGCAACAGCAGTCGGCGGGGAGACTCACCGCCTTTGATGCTATTCTCATGGGGCGAAAGCCTCATGTCCAGTGGAGAATTTCCGATGAGGATCTTCGAATAGTGGATGGTGCTATCAAGAGCCTCGGTCTTCAGGAGCTGGCCATGCGATATATCGATCAGATGAGTGGTGGTGAACTTCAAAAGGTGGCAATCGGCCGTGCCATGGTGCAGGAACCAAAGCTGTTGCTTCTGGACGAACCGACGAGCAATCTTGATCTGAAAAATCAGCTGGAAATTCTTCGATTACTGCGCCATGCTGTCCGGGATCACGGTCTTGCCGCGGTGATGACAATGCATAATTTGAACATGGCCTTGCGCTTCGCTGATAAATATATATTTTTAAAAGAAGGACGGATTTTTGATGTGGGCCGCCCCGAGGAGCTTTCAGCTGAAACGGTCGGAGCGGTATATGACGTTGCCGTGGAAATATACCGTCATAACGGGCACTCTCTGGTTATCCCGGTGAAAGAAACACACGAATAGTGACAATTAAAAATGATGCCGCCCCTTTGACGAGTGACGATTATTATTGCGTTACGGGACTGAATCGGGCCATAATACACATCGATATCACACGAAATATCTCAAAAAGGGGGAAACATCATGATACCTCGGATCAAAAGGGTTCTTTACGCGACAGATCTCTCAAAAAACGCAATGTTTGCTTTTCGATATGCCGTGAACACCGTGGAAAAACATGATGCCGAAATGATCGTTCTGCATGTGATTGATGAGATGCCTCCACGCCTTCGCATCTATGGTGTCAAAAGAGATGTGGCGCCGATGAAAAGGGAAACACTCGGGGAGTTGAGTCGGCGCCTTGACGAGTTTTGTGAAAATGAACTCAGGGACAGGCCGGAGTGTATGAAGATGATCAAGAAGGTCAAGGTTGAAGAAGGGAACCCTGTCGAAGTGATCCTTAGAGTCGCGAAAGAGGAGGACTGTGATGTGATCATCATGGGGAATCACGGGGCGGGCATGTGGACCCACGCCTATCTGGGGAATGTTGCGAAACGGGTCCTGAGACGATCAGAGAAACCCGTCTACATTATTCCGCTTCCGAAGGAATAGCCGCACAAAAAGTGACGGAGGATCTTTGTGGCTATGCTCTCTTTCATTTGCGAGAGTCCTATCGCACCACCGACGCCACACGCAACCCCTCTCTCCGAAAATGCAGGGTGACTTCTGGGCTTCACGAAATCTGCGAAAAGCGCGAGCCTGCCTCCAATGAAACGGGATAATCAGGCAACCGCTAACCCAATGGAACGTTCCGTGACTTTCACCCCAAGCCCCTTTCAAAAGGGCTAATCTTCAAGTCGAAACGAAACCTTAACCCGCGCTCTGTAGTATTTTACCATTCCATCTTCGATAGTCATATCCAGTTTGCCCACTTCGGCAATCCTCAGATCGTGAAGGGTGCTGCCGGCTTTCTCCACGGCATTTCTTGCTGCATCCTCCCATGACGAGGCACTCGTACCTACCAACTCTATAATCTTGTACGCACTTTCAGGCATGGTGTCCCTCCTTTGTTTATAGATTCGAAAAAATGGTGAGAACTCAAAGCATGTAGTGTTAAAAATAGTGAAGCGGTAAAAGTTTGTCAATTCTTTTCTACGGAATTCGAAGGATGAGTAATACTTTATATTGACCGAATGATCGAATATGGCTACAAAAACTTCTATAACTTGATGAAGGACTGGGAAGGAAACTATGAGAAAGATTGTGTTGCTGCTGTTGTTTCTGATGAGCGCATGCACGTCGGAATCTTCTTTATCTCCCTGTTGTACCCAGGCGAATCTCCAGCATGTCCTGGACCAGGAATGGCAGGCCTATACATCCGATAAAATTAACTTTAAAGGTGGAATTGCCATGTACATCATCTCGCCATGGGGTGATTATTTCATGTCATCCGGCATGGGAAACGATATGGATTATTTTCATCGATTCCGTTGCGCCAGCGTTACAAAGACTTTCACGGCTGCATCCATTATGCTGCTTCATGAACGGGGGCAGCTCAATATAAACCACACACTCTCAGACAACATTCCCGGTACGGCCATCCCCTATCTTCCGCATAACATCCCTCACAGGGATGAAATTACCATCAGGATGATTCTCATGCATCGGGCGGGTATTTTTGATCTCACGAATACCGATATTGTGGATAATGCGGCGTCTCATAACGAGCCCTATGTCGGCAAAAATTATATAGAAGAAACCATGAAGCCGCCTGACGAAGAGCATCAATTTACCTTCGACGAGCTTTTCAGCGTCATTGAAAAAAATGAACAGGTTGGATTTGAACCGCCCGGTTCAAAATATTCATATTCGGACACGGGCTATACCGTGCTGGCGTATATTATTGAGAGGGTTTCCGGAGCAACATACGAGTCCTTTGTGCGCGACGAATTCCTGATACCAAACGGCCTTTCGGACACCAGTCTTCCCTGGCAAGGAACAGAACGGACCTTGCCTGCTCCTTTTGTAAACGGCTATATGTGGGATGGGAGTACGCGTATCGATGTCACTGTTGACAATATGTCCGCCTTTGTAGGCAACGGCAATATGGTGACGACCCTTCTTGATCTTGCCACCTGGGCGAAAGCTCTGCTGACCGGCCGGACGACATTGAGCATGAATTCCATAGAACTGATGAAATCTGGCCTTCCTTCGGGGGGATCCAGTACCTATGGTCTGGGAATTAAATATACTCCGAACTTCGGCTACGGGCACGGCGGGGACCACGAAGGCTATACAACTCTTATGTTCTACAATCCGGAAATCGATATCGCCTATGTGATTTTGATGAATATATGGGACGTAAGCAATTGGAGTGCTTCCTACGCAGCCCAGCATACATTCATGGCAAATACCGCCCTGAAAGTATTCAACACGATGGGATTGCTCCTTGAGTGAATACTCGTGAAGCGGAGCGCAGCATATGGACTTTTTGCGAGATTGTCAATTTTTGCGTTATTTCTATTCAGGGAGGGGGCATGGTGAAGGCTGCAGGTGCATGCGCTATTCTGTTTTTCTTGGGCTCACGCTCATTGCAAGCCTATCTGGCTGTGCTGGTACGTGGGTCTCCGGCCGCCCGATTTACCCCGCTCATTGGCCGACACTGAATGCCGCCTGTGTGTGTCCCGATCTTTCAGGAAAGTATCGGGCACTGAGCGATGAGGCTGCACCGCTGGTGTATCCGCCCGGCCGCCATCCCAGAGAGATGTTTTTCTTCATACCCTATGGAGCGGCGATACCACTGCCACCACTGGGCCGGCGAATTCTTCCCTGGCACCTTGCAGGCGCTTTCAAAGACAGCGACCACGCGGTGTGGAACGCACTGACTCTGTACATAAAAACTCTCGAGACCGAGACCGCTACTACAAGACCAGCGTGTGAGTCCGGCTGGGTCGAAGTAACGCAACTTATCAACAATGTCATCGAGATTCGCGCTGGATTGCATGACATGATACTTCTGAGACATAAGATCAAAAAGGAAGTGCAAGGCAAATGGATGTACAGGAGTCACACATACGAATGCAAAAAAGGTGGACTGGAAATCGTCGGCAGTTTTCCACCGCCGCCTGAGGAGAACCCTTCTGGCCAGTCGATTGATGTCAGCGCCAAGTTTACTTTTTTTCGTGCGGTTGACGGATCTCTTATTGCACTTGAAGAGGCATACACCGGTGTGACACAGGGCGGCAACATGATATTTAATAAATGGTGGAGATGGAGGCCTATCGAATAAAGAATTCCGTCTTTTGCCGTAGAGTATTTCAGCCAACTCAACATCCAGGGCAATCTGTTTTTGTATGTCTTCCAGACATCGACGGATAACACGCTCGAAGTCTTCCCTTGAGGGACCGAGAAATGTCTTTGTAACCTGTTTTGTTTTGTAATGACGTATAAAAATACCATGAGAAGTCGAGGATGCAAAAATCCTTACCGTTATATCAATTGAACCGATAGCGTCCCATGACCAAAGGCTGATTGACGTGGCTGCCGCGAACTCAGTGAGATCCCCCTCTACGATAATATCGGCGTCTCGATCATCGCGCTTGTGTCCTGCGGCTTCCAATTGGGCCGTAATTGCTGTTCGCACGATATCAGTGACGGAACGGCAAGCGTGTACATCGGCTGTGATTATCCCGAAGGCCGCTTTTTTGTGGCCAATAAGGGTATCCGAAGGGGAGTCAGTCCCAATATGACGGAATTCACCCATTCGAAAACGAACCGGGATGAGAGGATGGCTGGCTCTGTCCACCGTGATATAGGCTTGGGGAACTGGATCGATAATGAAAATGTCTCGTCCCTGCACAGGCGGTTTATCGGCGCCTGGCCGGGCCCACTTTTCAATCCGGGCCTGGGTTGATTTCCAGATACTTCCCGTTTTTTCGAAGCCTTTAAGAAATCCCTCGTCGTCAAACTCAAGTATGAAGAGGTACTCCTTGGGAATGGGGCCTCCTGCTGCGGCATAATACGCGCCAATAAACCAGTACCCATGACTCACCGCCCAGTGGTAGACCAGAATGCGGCCGTTATCCAGGATTAAGTCAGGTTCGCCGAATCTTAACAGTACCTCTTCACGGGTGGTTTCAGCGTTCCTAAGAAGCTCTGTGTCTGATTCTTCTATTTCTCCCCGACCTTCCAGTAGTGCATGCTCAGGCGTGGGGATGATCAGGCACCCTGAAAAGACACCACAAATGAGGAAGATCAACAGCGGAAGACAGCGATGAAGGGAAGATCCTAATGATTTTAATAATCTCCTTTTATTGCAAACATACTCGTAGGACGCGAACACCATAGATTTCCACAAAGGTCCTTTTGAATTCATTGGGCAATTACGAGACTGTGTTTATGTAAAAATCCATTTTCATCGAAAATAAGTACCAGACTGCCTGTTCCTCCGCTCCAGGTCCTCATACCGGCAGCGGCATTCCATTGCGGTGCGATCAGGCCCCAATTCCCGAGCTTATCGGTCTTTAGTTGATACATCAGAATTCTGTCCCCCTCTATCTGCGCAGAAGGCACTCCGAGTTTCAAGACAACTTCCTCGCGTGTTGTTGTGCCATCCTGCAGGAAGTTAAGCAGGCCGGATGTGAAGAGGAGTTGAGGATCAGCAGGCTTTATATTTGGAGTTGCACAGCCTGCGGCTATAAACGCACAGACCGTCAGGAACGCTATTTTTCTCACCATGTTCACAGCGTTCGCCAAGCAAATTCTCTGCGTCCTCATCCTTAGTGTCAACGATTTATTGCCTTCTTCTTTCATATCCGATCTCCAAGGCCAAAATCACGCAATGAATGTGGACCGATTCGCTCATCGTCATACGTAGAAATTCCCTGATAATGAAAAAGTCCCCAAGAAGCGGAGAAAATGATAAGTGCAGGAGTGATAATAAACTTTTGTAAACGGTTCCGATTATATGTGTGTGAAGTCGTATTTGTCAAGGGGAACGTATTACCGCATGGCGGAGGAGTGTGGTTTGGTGAATATTCGCAAGTAGAAAAAGGGGTTAAGCTTTAATCGCCTAACCCCTTGTTTTTTTTGGTGGGCTGCCGGGGACTCGAACCCCGGACCAATTGATTAAGAGTCAACTGCTCTACCAACTGAGCTAGCAGCCCGGTATAGTGTAAATACAGCGTGATATCTGGTACGCCCGGAAGGATTCGAACCTTCGACCAACAGATTCGAAGTCTGCCACTCTATCCAGCTGAGCTACGGGCGCATATCTGCTTTTTATTCTCACAGAGCTCTTCCCTGGTCAAGGAAGCGCCATTACTGCACAAGAGACTGTCACATACCTCAAAAACAGGGTTCCCTATTTAGTCTTTTGCGTCTCGTTCGTCAAGTATTTTTTTACTATTTGTGTCCGACCTTTATGCTTCAAGATGGCAGGCGGCGAAGCGCCCCGCGTTTTTCAGGGTGAGTGCAGGGGGCATCCTGTCACAGATTTCCATTTTGTAAGGGCATCGTGGATGGAAGGAACATCCCGAAGGCGGGTTGATAGGGCTGGGGATGTCGTCCGAAAGGGTCTGATTCTGACGTCTGTGATGAGGATTGGGGACCGGCACCGCCGCAAGAAGCGCCCTCGTGTAGGGATGGAACGGCTGAGTCAGCAGCGTTTCCGTATCGGCCAGTTCCACTAATTTGCCCAGGTACATTACCGCGATTCGATCGCTGATATGGCCAACCACGCCCAGGTCATGACTGATGAAGAGGTAGGTAAGTCCGAAATCCTCCTGAAGGTCCTTCAGAAGATTGAGAATCTGCGCCTGAATCGAGACATCCAGTGCGGACACCGGTTCGTCGGCGATCACAAGATCGGGGTTGACCGAAAGCGCCCGGGCAATTCCGATTCGCTGTCGCTGACCTCCGCTGAATTCATGGGGATAGCGCTCCATCTGTTCCTTTGTCAGTCCCACCCGTTCCATCAGAGCGGCAACCGCCTCAGTTCTGCTCTTTCCGCGTGACAGATGATGAATGCCGAAAGGTTCGCCGATTATCGCACCGGCGCTCATCCTGGGATTGAGCGACGAATAGGGATCCTGAAAGATAAACTGAACCTGTTTTCTGAAGTTTTTCAAAGCCTTGCCTCGATGGTGAAGGATATCTTCTCCCTTGAAGGCAATTGCTCCTTCCGTCGGTGCTTCGAGCCGGGCGATCATTCGTCCCAGCGTTGTCTTGCCGCAACCGCTTTCACCCACAAGCCCCAGCGTCTCTCCTTTTAAAATCTGAAGGGTTACGTCATTAACAGCCTTGACTGTGCCGTGATTGCCCGAGACAAATCCGCCGCTGATTCTGAAATATTTTTTAAGATTCCTTATATCGACAAGAACGGTGTTCATAATGTCGGCTCGCTTGGCTGTGGGCATGAATCCCAAAGGTAATTTACTGATATTTCCAGCACCGTGTCTGGTGGTCAGGCCGATACGTGATCAGTTCCGGTTCCCGTTCCCGGCAGATCGCCATTGCGTAGGGGCAGCGATCCTGAAAGCTGCATCCCCGCGGCAGATCGTACAGACTGGGCACCATGCCGGGGATCACAGGCAGATAGTCACGACGTTTCGCGCCGGCATCCAGGCGCGGGCTCGATGCCATCAGCCCCTCCGTATAAGGGTGAAGCGGGGCGTCGAAGAGATCGTCAACACTGCAGTACTCGACGACCTTGCCCGCGTACATGACTGCTGAAAACTGCGCCGCCTCTGCAATGACACCCAAATCATGGGTGATCATGACAATGGAAGAGTCAAATTCCTTCTTGAGTGTGGTGATAAGATCGAGTATCTGGGCCTGAATAGTCACATCGAGGGCAGTGGTAGGCTCATCCGCTAGCATCAGACGGGGATTGCAGGCCAGTGCCATGGCGATCATCACCCGCTGACGCATCCCCCCGCTCATCTGGTGAGGATACTGCCTGAGGCGTTCCTCAGCCGAGGGCATTCCCACACGGCGAAGCATATCCAGTGCCCGATCCATGGCTTCCTGTTTTGAGGTATGTTCATGGCGCCTGAGCACCTCGGCAATCTGATTGCCGATCCTGATGACGGGGTTGAGTGAATTCATGGGTTCCTGAAAAATCATCGCGATGTCTTTCCCCCGATGGTTTCTCATTTCCTGTTCGCTCAGTTTCAGAAGATCCGTACCTTCAAAGAAAATCCGTCCCCCGGCGATGTGTCCGGGCGGTTGCGGTATCAAACGCATAATGGAAAGGGCGAGCACCGTCTTCCCACTGCCGGATTCTCCTACGATCCCCAGGGTGTCGCCCCGGTTCAGCGCAAGATCGACGCCGTCGACGGCCTTGACCGTTCCGTTTCTCGTGTGGAAAAAGGTTTTCAGATTTTCTATTTCAAGAAGCCGAACCATTACGTCTCTCAATCCAGTATTTCAGGAATTGGACCAGAAGCCGCACCCCGATCCCTGTCGCTCCCTTCGGTATATAGGGCCTGTCCTGAGTGATAAATACGGGACCCGCAATATCAAGATGCACCCAGGGGTAATCGCCGACAAATTTTTTCAGGAAGAGGGCTGCCGTGATAGTACCGCCGTATCGGGTTCCCGTATTTTTCATGTCGGCCACATCGCTTTTCAGCAGCTCTTCATACTCCTGCCGAAGTGGGAGTTCCCAGAGGGCCTCGCCCGTGGTTTCCGATGCCCGACGCAGCATGTCCTTTACCGTATCGTCCGTGCCGAGCATACCGGCAATCTGGTCTCCCAGTGCAACGACGCAGGCGCCGGTAAGGGTGGCGATATCTATGATCGCTTCGGGCTTGAAACGCTGGGCATAGGTAAGGGCGTCGGCCAGGATGAGCCGCCCCTCGGCGTCGGTGTTTTTTATCTCGATCGTCTGACCGGAAAGAGAGCGCAGCACATCGCCCGGTTTAAGGGCGGATCCGCTGGGGAGGTTTTCCGCGGCAGGCACAATGCCCACCAGGTTGACCGGCAGTTCTAAATCGGCTGCCGCTTTCAGCACGGCTATAACCACCGCGCCGCCCCCCATATCATCTTTCATTTCATCCATTCTGTCGGAAGGTTTGAGACTGATGCCCCCACTGTCAAAGGTGATACCCTTGCCTACCAGCACAATCGGTGGTAAAGCCTTCGGGGCGCCCTTGTAGGTCATAACAATCAGTTTCGGCGGTTCGGCACTGCCACGGCTGACTCCGAGCAGTGCATTCATTTTCATCCGCCTCATTGCGGATTCTTCCACTATTTTGAGGGTGAAACCGGCGGTATTGGTCAGACGGCGCGCCCGTTCCGCCAGAATGGTCGGCGTCATTTCATTTGATGGAGTCGATACAAGATCGCGGACAAGATATACGGCGCTGCATATCGTTTCGGATGCGCGGGCCGCATCTTTCATTACGGCAAGGTCTGCGCTGTTGTCTGTAATCAGCGTCACACGTTCAATCGCTTTAGATTCGTCTTTTTTTGTTTTGTAGGGGGTAAAGCGATAGAGTCCGAGCAAGGTGCCCTCTATCACAGCCTCGACTGTGTCTTTAAGTGAAAGTACGCTCTGTGCACCGGAAGGCAAGAGGGTATATTCCGTTATGTGAAGTTCCCGCACTTTTCGTGCACCGACAGCAGAGGCGCCCCTCAGTCTCTCTCGAGTAAAATCTTCCTTTTTCCCCAGACCGACGGGAATAAGTCTCCCGGCGCCGATTGCGCCCCCTGTGTAGGCCACCGCTGTCTCATAGAGCGTTCCCTTCACATCCCCCGCCTTGATCATGCGGGACAGCATTCCATCACACTGTCCGTCCAATTCTTCCGCTGCGCTGTGAAGACCGGCGCCTTCAAAATAAAAAAGGACCAGCGCGTCCGTTTTGTGGGCGATGGTTTTTTCTTTTCGTACGACTATTTTCATATATTCCTCCCTGCCACTCATAACACAGGTTTGAGTAAGAGAAAAGGCACTCTTTTTAGAAACCCGTCAATGTTCGGTTGATTGCGCTTTTTTTTGTTTTCCCTGGTGGCCCGGTTCAAAAGATGCGATCTCTTCTTTGATTTCTGCCGCCCGTGCGCTTTCCGGTTGTGCCTGCTCAAGCGCGGCTTTGAAGTGGAACAGCGCACTTGATTTTTTCTCTTGTTCCTTGAAGTATTTGCCGAAATAGAAGTGTGATTCCCCCATATTGTCAAGTTTCCCGTAGGTCATAGCTAGGTGGTAATAGATGTCGCTGTCAGAAGGGGTCAGATCGTAGAGTTTTTTGTATAAATCGAGAGCCGTGGTCAGGTTCCCCGTGGACTCGTAGGAACGCCCGAGGTAGCGCAGCGTTTCCGGGTCGTCGCTTTTTACGGCGTAGGATTTTTTTAAAAACTCAATGGCCTTGGCGGTATCTCCCGCTTCATAATAGCTGATGCCGAAGTCCCTGATAATTTCGTAATCGCCGGGCGCCCGCGTGATCGCACGTGCAAAATGGGCGTGAGATTCTTCGATTTTTCCTATTTTACTTTCAGTAACGGCGAGACCGTAGAGTGCTTCGATGTCGTCGGGGTTTTCACGTAATTTCTCCGCAAAATACTTCATATTTGATCCGCAATCCTGCGTATCGAGCATCAGGCGTGTCTTGATGCGTTGAAACCCGCCCACTGCGTCTGTCATTTCTGTATGGGCGTAGCGACTTTGAATGAGCACCGTAAGGTAGGCAATCCGGTCGCCGGTACCCGGGTGGGTGAGAAAGTATGAGGGAATTTTATTCGAGTAGTATTCGTATTGTCTCATGCGCTTGAGAAAGTCCAGCATTCCCTTTTCATCGTACCGGGCGCCTACTATGTACGACATTCCCAGCCTGTCTGCTTCCTCTTCATGATCTCTGCTGTACTTCAGATTCATGGTAGTAGTCGCCGCCATGGCAAGTCCTGAAAGAGCCGCTGCACCTTCACCGCCTCCCAAAAACGCGCCTGCAAGGATTGCGGCAATGGTGGCGATATTCATCTTTTTTGATTTTTCGATGGCGCGGGCGATGTGTCGTGCCTTTACGTGGGCGATTTCATGGGCGAGAACCCCGGCAATTTGATCTTCATTTTCGGCAAGTCCGATAAGACCGGCATAGACATACACATACCCTCCCGGGGTGGCGAAGGCGTTGATGCCCGCATTTTCAATGACGGAAAAGGTGAAATCGAGGGGATATTCATCTCCCTGCGCAAGAATGCGACGGCCGATTGTATCAATATATTTGACAAGATTCTGATCCTCAAGAAGCATCCCCCTTTCACGAATCTTCTCGTAAAATTCCCTCCCCAGCCGCTTTTCATCTTCGAGAGTGAAAGAAGCGCATGATGTTCCCACCAGCACAAAATACAGCATGATAACTGTACAAAAAGTAATGATGACCTTTTTTTTTCGTGACAGAACCAGCATGTCCATAGGTTCCTTGTATCGTCTCCTCAAGTATATGGGGAATTTTAGCCTCTTTTCTTGTCATGATCAAGTTATTGTATACCCTATTCCATCAAAGTGCTCGACTGCTTCCGGACTTTTGTGATAGATAGACCACTCTTCACATCGTTTGAGCAGGTGTTGCAAATGCGTGTTCCCCAGCATACAAGTAAATGGACTCTTCAGTATCTCCTTCCCGCACTCTTCTATTGCGGGCTTATTTTTTTTCTGTCATCACTCTCCCATTATCCGGAATCGCTTCCCTCATTCTGGGGGTTTGACAAGATTATGCACTGCATGGTGTATTATCTGCTCGGATTGCTTCTGATGAGAATGTGCATCCATGCGCCGTGGCCTGCGATGGTCAGATATGCTGCTGTTCTGGCCCCATCAATAGGTATACTGTATGGAATCAGCGATGAATTACATCAGTTCTTTGTTCCCGGTCGCATGTCGTCAGTCGCCGATGTCCTTTTCGATGCCTTAGGAGTTATTCTGGCGGTCATTTCCTATCGCACATTCAAAGGCAGGCGCGCCTGCGGCTAGGCGCCCGCAGAGGTGGCGGGGATTTGATGCAGTAAGGAGCAGTGTACGCAATTGGGTCAATCTGGAGTGTAAATTTCATAAGGGAGAAACATTGTAACGCCATGGGAAAAAAAATAGTGATTGCGGTTGACGGTCCCGCAGGAACGGGAAAAAGCACCGTATGCAAGCTGTTTGCGAAGAGGGCAGGCTATACATATCTCGATACGGGCGCCCTCTATCGGGCCGTCGCCTACCGGATGATCCAATTAAACCTGACCGGTGAAGATGAAGCGCGGCTCTCGCTGCTTTTGAAGAAAACAAAGATCGGGATTATAAAAGATTCCAATAGTATGCGCGTTATCGTGGACGGCGCTGACGTTACGGAGAAGATTCGGGGTGAAGCTGTCGGCATGATGGCATCCCGGATTTCGGCAATTCCCCTTGTTCGGGCCGGCTTGCTTGAAATTCAAAGAGAGGCAGGTAAAGAGGGCGAGGTCATTGCGGAGGGCCGTGATATGGGGACTGTAGTGTTTCCCGACGCAGATATAAAAATATTTCTCGATGCCGATCCTGCAGAACGATCCCGCCGCAGGTATCATGAGTTGATGGAACGGGGAGAAAACGTCGCCTATGAGGAGATAAAAAAAGATATTGCGGCCCGTGATGAGCAGGATACCACGAGAGCGATCGCGCCGCTTAAGCCTGCAGGCGATGCAATTATTGTGGACACTACCGCTCTGGGCATCGATGATGTCGTTGAAAAGATAAGGCTAATTGTGGATCAACGGAAAAATGACGATCCCTTTGATATCATGTCGGGAAGGGAATAAAATCTCAATTTGCTTGATATTTCATTTTCAGTGTGATACTTTTCGCGGATTAAAGTAAGTGTTTTATGTTTTATATTACAGTCAGGGGGTAATAGTTAATGGTTAACGAAGACAACATAATATCTGAACCGGAAGTAAAAGAAAAAGAAAAAGAAAAAAAAGAAGAGGAAGGGGGGGGAGTTGCCGCTGCGCCGGATCATAGTGAAGCATTGACCTTCGACGAACTCTTCGAACAGAGTCTGCAAGAAATATCAACCGGCAAGATGGTGACGGGAAGAGTTGTTGAAATCAATGATGATTTCGTAATGGTCGATGTGGGATACAAGACCGAAGGAAGAATCAATGTAAACGAATTCAAAGATGATGCAGGAGAAATTACCTGTGCCGTCGGTGATGAAATAGAAGTGGTGGTGGATCGGAAAACCGAAGAGGACTTGATTTTATCAAGGGACAAAGCGGTCAGAACACGCGTCTGGGATGATATTGTAGAAGCTCATGAAGCGGGAACCCTGGTCTCCGGAACGATTATCAAGAAGGTAAAAGGCGGCCTCACCGTTGATATCGGGTGTTATGCCTTTCTGCCCGGTTCACAGGTTGATGTGCGCCCCGTAAGGGATCTTGACAAATATATCGGCGAAACCATGGAGTTCGAAATTCTGAAATATGACCGCAAACGAAACAACGTTGTGTTGTCAAGAAAAACGATCCTCGAAAAGGAACTGGAAGAACAGCGCCACAAAGTCCTCGAAAACATGGAAGAGGGCATGGTGATTGAGGGTATTGTCAAAAACATCACCGATTACGGACTTTTTGTCGATCTCGGCGGCATAGACGGCCTCCTGCATATTACCGACATGTCATGGGGGCGCATCCGCCATCCTTCGGAAAGTTTTTCAAAAGGTGATTCCATTACCGTCAAGGTGCTGAGCTTTGACCCGGAAAAGGGGAGGGTCTCTCTGGGATTGAAGCAGTTGACCAAGAATCCCTGGGACACCATTACTGAGGCCTATCCTGTCGGCGCCACAGTTGAAGGAACGATAGTCAGCATCATGGATTACGGGGTCTTTGTGGAAGTAGAGCCGGGTGTTGAAGGACTGGTGCATGTATCCGAAATGTTCTGGACAAAGAAAATCAAACACCCCTCCAAGGTCGTGTCCGTGGGAGATACCGTAAGTGTTCAGGTACTGGAAGTTGATCCCGACAACAAAAGGATTTCTTTGGGACTCAAACAAACCATGTCAAATCCCTGGGAAGAGCTTAAGGAAAAATATCCGGAAGGACAGGTCATCAAAGGCAAGATCAAAAATATCGCCGATTTCGGAATATTTGTGGGCATTGATGATGAAATCGACGGTTTGGTCCACGTGTCCGACCTGTCATGGCGAAAACGGGTAAAGCATCCCTCGGAACTGTATAAAAAGGGCCAGGAAATTGAAGCGGTTGTGTTGAGTATTGATGCGGAGAACGGGAAGTTTTCACTCGGCATCAAGCAACTGGAGATGAACCCCTGGGAAGAGCTCAGTGTGAAGGTGGGAACGGGCGCCGTGGTATCGGGAACGGTGACCAACGTAACTGATTTCGGAATCTTTGTCGAAATTGAAGAGGGAATTGAGGGATTGGTTCACATATCCGAGCTGAGCAGAAATCGTGTAAAGTCCACGAAGGATGTGTTTAAGGTAGGGGATTCCGTGTCAGCCATCATCAAGAATATCGATGTGGCAAACCAGAAGGTAGGACTCAGCATAAAAGATTTCGAAATATCAACAGATCAGTCTTCACAAAACCAATACGTGAACAATAACGAAAAAGTTGTTTCAAATCTTGGAGACCTGTTGTCCGGTATAAAACTGTAACAACGGTTTCTTTTCGTGAAGTACGGGCGGTGTCATTTCATCGGGAAATGAAAAAACATCCTATAATATATGGCCTGCTGCTGCTTGCAGCAGTAGGCTCTGTTTTTTTTCTTCTCACTCACGGCATTGTGTCCTACATCCGTGGAGGCGCCTCTCTTGCTGGCGGCGATAAGATCGGCGTAGTGTCCGTAGAAGGCGTAATTTCCGATGCCGCATATGTCATTGAGCAACTCCAAGTCTATGAAGACGATGATGACATTCGGGCAATCGTTGTCAGGGTAAATTCACCCGGCGGCGCTGTTGTTCCCTCGCAAGAAATCTATGACAAACTATTGAAGGTAAAAGAGCGGAAAATAGTCGTTGCATCGATGGGTTCCCTGGCGGCGTCGGGAGGGTATTATATTGCAGTTGCCGCGGACAGAATTGTAGCCAACCCCGGAACCATCACGGGGAGTATCGGCGTCATCATTCAGTTCTCGCAGATTGATCAACTTCTTGAAAAAATCGGGCTGAAGGCAACGGTGATCAAAAGCGGAAAATACAAGGATGTCGGATCCCCATTCAGGGACATGACGGATGAAGAAAAAAAGATTATACAGTCAGTTACCGACGACATTCACGCTCAATTCGTCGACGCGATAGCAACGAGTCGCAGAATACCCGCAGAAAAGGTCAGTGCCCTTGCGGATGCCAGGATTTTTACCGGCCGACAGGCTCTTGATTATGGTCTTGTAGATGAACTGGGCAGTTTTGATGACTCAATTGAAGTGGCGGCGCGTATTGCCGGCATCACAGGGAAACCCGTAGTGGTATACCCGAAGAAGAGAATAAGCCTCCTGCGTTATCTTATCAGTGAAAGCCTGTCGGAGATTTCAGAGACCCTGTTGAACCACGATACGGGGATACAGTATCTCTATCCCGTTGGGATGGGAGACAGACTGTAATCATGAAAAAGAAGTTTCAGTAATGCAAAAACATAAAGAAGATGGTGGATAACTCATACGATGCAACACACCTATACAATGCTGCAGGTCGAAAGGGAAAATAATTTCTGCGTAGTCACGCTGAACAGGCCGAAAGAAATGAACGCTCTTTGCATGGACATGCAAAGAGAACTTATTGATTGTTTCAATGCGATGGAGGATGACGACGACATCCGTGCGGTGGTGCTGACCGGGGGAGAATACGTATTTTCGGCAGGCATCGATCTGAAGGAACTGGCAAATCTTTCAGGCAGTCTATTGGACGACTACATCACTTCGATGATCAAATATCTCCAGAAGATTTATACGTTCAAGAAACCGGTTGTTGCCGCCGTGGGTGGAATAGCCCTGGGAGGAGGTTTTAATCTTGCCGTTGTGTGCGATCTCATTGTTGCCTCTGAAACGGCCATTTTCGGTCATCCCGAATTGAAATTCGGGTTAAATCCTCTTTTTGATCCGCTTCGGCGCATTGTAGGGACGGCAAAGGCAAAAGAAATCACCATGCTCGGTGAGCCGATCGGGGCAAAGGAAGCGTTGCGCATCGGACTTGTCAACAAGGTGCTGCCTCCCGATGCCTTTATGGATGAGGCGAAATCCTTTGCCCGGGAATTGTCGCTCAGGCCGGCCCGAACGGTGGAAGCCGTGAAGAGACTCTCCGATATTGTTCCGCGTCTCGACAAGAATACCGCGCTGGAATATGAATTTGAAGTGACGTCGATCCTCTTCTCACGGAGCGAGAGAAGGGAATATATGGAGACTTTTCTTAATGAATTGAGATCGCGAAAAGAGAAGGAGCGCTAGACTATTTCTCTTCGTAATAGTGGTTTGCAAAATCAAGCAGCTGGTCTTTACGTTTTTTGTGCTGAAGTTTTTTCAGGGCCTTCGCTTCTATCTGGCGTATGCGCTCCCGGGTTACGCCCATCATTTCTCCCACTTCTTCAAGGGTAAAGGGACCATAATTGCACGCGACCCAGGTGCAGTTGCAGAATGTGTCGCTTTTCAGCCACCATTCGCATGTTTTGTCATCACAGGGCTCTGTAATAAAAAGGGATGTTTTTTTACAACGGTATAAAGTGGTCACGGAGTGGGTATCCTTTCCTTTGATGTTCAGTCGCAGTGACGGGTCCCTCAGCGGGAAGGGCCTTTCGGTGACGACGATTAACATGCGTACTTAAACTTTTGATTAATATAATAGACAATATATCATTGTCAAATATAATATTTGCTCACGCATGTTTATTCGCAATAAAATAACTCCTTTATATTTCGATCCACACTCCCAGTGCGGTAAGAAAAATGCCGGCATGAATCGGCTTTCCCGCACCGACATCCAACTTTGATACCATCGACTTGTAGTGCATGATCTGTGGCTGGTATCGCCTGCGTTCTTCCGAGATAAAATCTTCCTGTATCTGACCATTGACGGGACGTGATGTTTTAAAGTCTACGATCCACCAGGCATTGCCGTCGAAGCAGGCAAAATCGATTCTTCCTGATCGAATTTTTTCTTCTGAAATTCTGTCTTCAAGGGCCCACTCGGTTTTTATGAGATTACGATCCGAACACAGCAGTCTTTTAAAAAAGGGGTCAGCCAGCGTTGCCGTCACTTCCCTTTCTATTTCCACTGCCGTTTCGGCTGCCTTGTCCGGCGAAAGCCCTTCTCGATGAAGGGCCCCTGTAATCGAGCGCGTCGAAGGAAGGTGGTTCTGCCCTATCGTTACGTTCAATGCCCTGTGGATGATGACACCTCGAATGCGATCTATGGAGTCGGACCCGATGGCGTCTTCCGGCAGCGGCAGATCGGTGGAGGGTGTCTTGTGCACACTGGAGAGAGATGAAGGCGTGATTACTGAAAAACCGGACTTCTCGGGAACAATGTCAAGAATTTTAGGCATATGCCTATAAGGGGCGCCACTCTCGGCAACGTATCGTGAACCGGACTCCACAGTCGGGTTGATGGCAAGGGAGAGGCGATCTTCAGTGGGTTGTTCTGTAACGGCGCCCAATGAGATACCGTTCAGACCTTCATGTTCCATGATCCAGAACAGCGGAGTCCGCGGGGGCACATGTACTCCACCCCCGTTGACAGTGGCGATGCCGCTCATGTGCAGCTCCCCTTTCGCTCGTGTGGCGGCCACATAAAACCAGCGTTTCGACTCGCCCAGGCGTTTTTCTCTGTTAAGTTTCAACAGCATGCGATAGAGGGGGGAAGTGGTTTCTTCACGCCTGTCTTTCCCCGTCGCAATCAGGTATTCGCCTTCCGTTCCCGGAATGCGTTCAAGAAGATAGGGAAGAGCGTTCCTGTAACTGCTCGAAAGGGGATTCCAGTCCATGAAAGGGATATAGACGATATCGAATTCGAGCCCCTTGGCGCGGTGTATGGTCATCATCTCAACGGGGGAGCGGGATGCGGAAGGATCGGTCGGTTCGTACAGATCCTCTTTCAGCGATTCGAATCTTTCGAGGGTTTCTTGTGGAATGCCCCGGTCGATGCCGTCAAGCATTTCACAAAAACGCATACAATTTGCCACACCTCTCATGCCGTAAAGGGATGCCGTGATGCGCGGGCCATCCATATCTTCCCAGAACGTTCTCACCACGGTTCCCAGGGGATCTCTTCCTATTCGTGCAAGGCCGCGATCCACCGTCCTGAGCAGCTTCTCCAGATCGACGCGCTGAGACGCAGTGAGACGAAGCTTATCATACCAGCTCGGCGGTTCCTGCAATGCCGTTTCGCAGAGAACGTCAAGGCTGCACCACGACCAGGGGGCGCGGAAAAGCGACGCCCAGGCAAGATCGTCATGGGGATACACAAGCAGGCGGGCTGTTTGCAGCAGATGGGCCGCTTCGGGGCGATCGACAAGTCGAAGGCCTTCTTTGACTTGAATGGAAAGAGAGATGTCTTGAAAGGCCTTTAGGTATCGAGCGATTCTGTTTCGTGTAAAGAGCAGCACGGCGATGGATTGGCGGCCTTCAGTACGATCCACCTGATCCTTCACGGCAGCGGCAAGCCACAGTGCTTCTTTGTCTTTTGCCTTTTCCCCATCCTCATCGGCAAAAAGATTGAGGGAAATGACACCGGAAACGTCCCGCTCCTCGAAGGGAGATGAAGGGCTGTAAGGGACTTCGTCGGCTTCACGGTCAGGAGAGGCCATGATGGTTTCGCCGAAAAGCTCATTTACCCAGGCAATCAGGTCGCCACAGGATCGAAAGTTTGTCGACAGCCGGTGAGATCTGAGTGGCAGAGCAGCGCCGCCATCCTGGGGTATTCCCTTCGCGGCATCCAAAAAGAGGCTCACCTCTGCATTACGGAAGGCATAAATCGATTGCTTCGGGTCTCCTACAATAAACACTGTTTTTCCATCATCGGGTAGCCAGCCGTTGACAAGGCGGCGCAGCAACTCCCATTGCGTCCTGTTGGTGTCCTGAAATTCATCGATCAGAATGTGTCCTACATGATGATCAAGAAAAAGCTGGAGATCGGTAGGGGCCGTTGTGTCGAGTACCTTGAGGGCGCACTGTTCGAGACCGTCGAAATCCAGCATATTCCGTCTGCTGCAGGCGGTTTCATAATCGCTGAGTATTTCCGAGGCCACGATGATCAGATCGGAAAGTACCTCCATGTCGGCGACGGGTTGGTCTGGTGCAGCATATTCACGCGCCTCGTGAAGTCCCTTTGCCAGAAGAGTGGGAATTTCGCCCATAAGCGCGCCCCATTCGCTTTTCTGAAAGCCCGCATAAAATCCGCTTTTCGCCCCCATCATTTTTCGCGGAGTTCCCGTCTTGGTGAGGAGACAATCGGCTATTTTTCGCCAGCATGGAAGATCTTCCCATTGCGATGACGGAATCGCCAGGGGCAATACCAGGGCAGCGTCTGTTTTCTTTTCCTGAAGATGGTTTAAGAATTCGTTCCATCGGTCTCCCAGCGATGATTCAACGAACTGCCTTTCCAGTGCAGTCAGTTTTTTTTCTACAAAAGGCCGCAGTCTTTCTTTAAACACGCCCTCGAGACGGGACAATTTCTTACCGCCGGCACTGCGTATTACACCCACAAGATCGGCAAAGCGGCTTCTGTTTTTTATCATTTCGATGAGCTCTGCCGTCAGACTCCCCCAGTTGTTATCGTGGAAAAGCGCTCGACGTTCCAGGGCCCGGCGCCTTGAATCCTCCGTGGGCGCAGCCAGAAGCCGTTCAATCGTAGCGGCAACCGACTCTCGGATGAGGAGTGGTGCCTCTCTCTCTTCCATAATCGCGAAATCGGGACTTACTCCTGCCTCGAGGGGCGCCCTCGCTGCCAGATGGTAGCAGAACCCGTGAAAGGTCATTATATTGAGGCCGCCGGACGATATCAGGTGCATGTGTTTTTTGTGCCTCATTAATGCATCTTCGGCATGTCTGAGCAATATTTTATCGGAAGGGTGTTTCGGGTGTTCTTTCCTTTCCGCCCTTTTCAGTGAATCAATGATACGCGCCTGCATTTCCTGGGCCGCTTTTTCGGTAAAGGTCAGGGCAAGAATTTCTGCTGGGTGATTCACGCTACTTAGAAGCTTGACAAAACGCATGGTCAAAAGCATGGTTTTACCGGCGCCGGCCGGTGATTCCACGTGATGGGAGCAGCGAGTGTCGAGCGCCGCCTCTCGCGCCCGATTGTCGGCAAGGTCAATCGGCATCGTCGTACTCTTCCTCCTCAATAGACCATTCAGGAAAGAGACCGCGTCTGCACAACGTGCGAAACGCACAATCTTGACACACTTTATTCCTGTTTTCCACGAACGACGCCGGGTAAGGCGAAGGCTCGAAGTTCCCACCGGCAATGCGTACAGCTATGTCGGCGATTACGGAACACCATTTTTCCAGGGAGGTCTCAATCCCCCGGATCGGAATGTCGCGCAGGGCATTTACCGATTTAATCTGCAGATAGCCTGCGGTGGAAATCATCTCCGCAGTAGGCACGTGACCCTTCAGGCCGGGAATTTTTCCTGCGCGAAGTGCCAGAAGATACACGGGTAGCTGTGGTTCAGTAAAACGATTAAGGATATCGGAGATGGCGGGAACTTTTCCCGTCTTATAGTCGTAACAGGCAAGTCCGTCGACGGCGCTGAAATCGATGCGGTCGATTCTACCGGAAAGGGGCATCGGACACCCCTTAATGCTGAGTCCTGAATATGTTCTTTCTTCGGCGATACAACTCCATCCCTCTTGACGACGCTGCCGTTCCCTCTGAAGCCAAAGGTTCAGAACACCGGGAACAGAGGAGCGTGGAGAGCCGATGAGACGAATCTTTTCTACTTGCCAGCGGGGATTGCCTGCGAAAGGGGAGAACGCGTCATCAACGATTTTAACAAGACAGCGTTCCTCCTCATCGGGCGCCACATCTTCTCCCATTCCCCTCCCTCGCATTTGTTCCGTAAAAGCGGCAAAAATACGGTGGAGCAGCGTGCCTCTGTCACGCGGCGAAGGGGCCGCTGCTACCGCTTCGAGAGGGGTGACTTTCAGGAGAATCTCCATGAGGAATCTGAAAGGGCAGGTGAGTGCGATCTTGAGTAGGTGGGGAGAAAGGCTCATGGATGAGAGCATCGGCAAAGGGGCAATTGACGCGGGGTCAATTCCTATGGAGCAAATAGGTGTGTCGGTTTTTGAAATCCCCCTACCTTCATAGGCGGATCGCAACCAGGACGCCCTCAACCAGGCTGGATCGGGATCCGTCCAGATATCAAGTGATTCCTGCACTGACTCGTCCGGCCAGAAGGGAGAAGGGGTCAACGGCTTTGAATCTTCCTGCTCGGCACGTAAAAGAACGATACGGGGAGCAGAGTGCACAATGCGCTCGAACACCACTCGGGCAAAATCGTATTGACTTTGGGGTGTTCCTCCCTGGATGCGGCGCCGCTCTTCTCTGTCCAGCAGGGGGAGGGGACGTGCCGGCTGAGGCAGCGAGCGGTCGTTTACGTCCAGAAGATAGATTTTATCGAAGTCAAGCCCCCGCGATTCAATAAGCCCCATAATCTGCACTCCCGCATCTTCTGCGGCCTCTCTCTGTGTTGTTTTTCTGTCGGCTTCATGGATGAACCAGCTGACGAATTCATATCCTGTGATCGAAATATCGGCCAGATGCGTGGAAAAGCCATTCAGTATCTCCTTGACATGTCTCCAGGCAAGTCGATCCTCCTCTCCTGAAATTAAGGGGAAATCCAGCGCCTCCCACATATGTGAAAGTGTTTCAATCCAGGCCTTCATCCGTTGTGTGCAGTTCATCTTCGGTGGCGTTGGAGCGAACACCGGTTTCGTCCGCTCATTGAATATGAGTGAATGGGTTTCTTCGTCGGCCCCCATGAGGGCGCTTTTCAAAGAATCAAGCCCCGATATAATGCCTTTGGATCTCCATATATGATCGGCTCGGGCGATCCTGTGGCGCTTCCCCTGCCAGAGCCCGTAATAGGGGGAAAGGATAAGGGCCAGAAGAAGTTCTCGACGTTCTCCTTCCTGAATAAAACGAAAGGGCAACAGTGCCGAGGCGAACAGGGGAAGTTTCGACAAGGAGCTGCCAAGGGTAATATTAAACCAGTGGGCATCTCCTGCGGGTGTATGCCCCATCAGATCAGTCAGAGTCCTGGCAAAAGCTTGTGCATAGCGCGTGAGATCGGGAGCGATGACGCCGATCCGGTGAAGAGGCATGACGCCCGCATCTTCTATGAGACTGCGGCCCAGATAGGTGAGTTCCTGTTCGGGCGAGGGCAGTGCCAGAGCATGAATGACCCCCCCCTCCGCCCGGCGGTTCACGTCGTATTCCACTTCAGTGATCGTCTCCATAAGTCGAAATAAATCCCTTTCAAGGGGTGCGGGAAATTCGAAGCCCTGCAGCAAGACCTTTCGTGGCAAGGATATGCGCCGCTCTTTCAACCCGTTCATCAGATAGACCGGCCATTCGCCCGGATGAAAAAGGCCTTCGCACTCGAGACGGCGTCGAAATGATCGTGTAAGATCTCTTCGCCACTGGACAAGCGGTGTCGATGGAGGACCTGCCTCCGGGTCAACCTTATGCCTCACCAAAATTTCATAGGTTTCGTCGAGAAGTGCGTAAAGAGAAAAGCCTGCGGCGAGAGGGAGGGGGGCCGTTGATGTTTCGACGAGCTCTTTCCATAGTCGTGTTCGCGCAAGCTTCGATGCAGGAAGCTGTTCCTGAAAGGACTCGCTCCAGAGACGATCCATCCAGCTATTGAGACTGGTGATGTCCGGTCGCTCCCATCCTTTCATTCCCGATACGATTGCATGAATGCGCGCATGACGGTGAAGACTGCGGGCAAGCCGTTCTGTCGCAGTCAGAATGAGGCGACTGTCTGTGTGAATGTTCATGTGACCCCTTAGTGAACCGGAAGAGCTCTACTCTACCCGTGATCTTTCGTGTAATCAAGTCAAAAGAATGGTTAAAAGTGGTTGCATTGTGGACGAGTGCGATGTTAAAGATAAAAATGCGAACCGGAGCATTCCGCTAATAAGTCTCAATCCACAGGAGATGAAGATGGACTTTATCAAAATAAGATTTGAGGACGACCGTGGCATGGTCGATACGGGATTGCAAGGCATGATCGGAGGCGCTCTCCGTCTCTTTGATCCGGCATTGACGCTTTATACTCGTGTGTGGCATCCCCTGGTTGATATCTACGAAACTGCCGCCGAAATCGTGATTACGGCGGAGCTGGCCGGCGTAAACCGTGACGATATTTATCTTGAAATCAGCAGGCAGACAGTCAAGATATCGGGGAAACGAGCGGAGCGGGTGCACGGTGAACGATCACGCTACCACCTGGCAGAGATACCCTATGGGTATTTTGAACGAACGCTGTCGCTTGGCGCCACCATCGACACAGAGGGTGTGACGGCCCGTCATGCAGACGGATTGCTGGAAATACGCATACCCAAACTTCCTCTGGAAAAGCGGATTCGAAAAATTCCGATCCAGAATCGTCAGGAATTTCCATAATGCAGGGATGATACAGTGACACACATTGGAGACTCTTACCTTTACCCACTTGCTATGCGGGATGACATGTTTTTGCGGAGGGTCATATGATTGATCAGCAACTTCCTGGAGATCTCAAAAACGTGAAAGTGCCGGACGTGCTTCCCGTACTTTCGCTTTACAATACCGTAGTGTTTCCCCACATGACCTTTCCGATGGAAGTGATGGGAGAACGGGCGATCAATCTTGTCGATGAAGCGATGGCGGGAGATCGTCTGATCGGACTTGTCATGGCGCGACAACCCTTTACCGAAGAGCTTCCGAAACCGGACGATATACACCACACCGGGACGGTCGTGGCGATACTGAAAATGGCAAAGTCTGGTGAAGAGAAGGCCCAACTCCTTATGCAGGGGATTGGGCGCTTCGTCATCAAGGATTTCTTGGAGGGAAAGTCCTATCTTCAGGCTACCGTTGAGCTGATGGAAGATACGGAGGCCAAAGGGATAAAAATAGAAGCGCTTATGGCCAATCTCACCGGTCTCTTTGATCGCATTGTAAAGCTATCCCCTTTTCTTCCCCAGGAGTTCGGAGTGTTGGCAAAGTCAATAAGGGAACCGGGACAGCTTGCGGATATGATCGCCTCGATTATCAACGCAGAAGCGGGGGAGAAGCAAAAAGTTCTTGAAACAGCGGATGTGAAAAAACGTCTTGAAATGGTCACTCGCCTTGTCAACCACCAGCTCGAAATCCTGGAACTGGGCAACAAGATCCAGACGCAGGTCAAAACCGATATGGATAAGAGCCAGAGAGAGTATTATCTTCGCCAACAACTGAAAGCCATCAGGGAGGAGTTGGGCGAGGCCGATGATGAATCAAAGGTTGAGGTAGAAGAGTATCGAAAGAAGGTTGAAGAGAAAAACCTTCCCGAAGAAGCCAAAGGAGAAGCGGAACGTGAACTGACAAGGCTTGCCCGCATGCATCCATCATCGGCGGAATACACGGTGGCATCGACCTATCTTGATTGGATCACCGCCCTTCCATGGCATGAGCGCACGGAGGACAACCTTGACATCAAAAAGGCGCGGAAAATACTCGATGAAGATCACTACGGGCTGGAAAAGGCCAAAAAGCGCATTATCGAGTACTTGGCGGTGAGAAAGCTCAAACCGGATACGAAGGGTCCTATTCTCTGCTTCGCTGGCCCTCCCGGAACGGGGAAGACATCGCTCGGCACATCCATTGCGAGGGCGCTTGAGCGGAAGTTTGTCAGGATTTCCCTGGGTGGAGTACACGATGAAGCGGAGATTCGAGGACACCGGCGTACCTACGTGGGGGCGCTGCCGGGGAGAATTATTCAAGGCATTAGAAGGTCGGAGTCAAACAACCCCGTGTTTATGCTCGATGAAATCGACAAGCTTGGAAGCGACTTCAGAGGAGATCCCTCATCGGCTCTGCTGGAAGTGCTTGATCCTGAACAGAATTACTCCTTTGTCGATCACTATCTCGACGTTGCCTTTGACCTTTCTCATGTCATGTTCATTACAACCGCCAACATTCTGGAAACAATACCGCCGGCACTGAGAGACAGACTTGAGGTGATCGAGCTTCTCGGCTATACCCTTGATGAGAAGATCAAAATTGCGGAACGATACCTGATTCCCCGTCAGATAGAGGCCAACGGACTTACGTCGAAACAGATCAATTTCACCGCAGCGGCAAAAAAACAAATTATTTCCGGGTATACCCGTGAAGCGGGTGTAAGGAATCTTGAGAGAGAAATAGCGAACATCTGCCGGGGAGTAGCGAGCGAGATCGCGCAAGAGGAAATTAAATCAGCCACTGTCAAGATTAGTGATCTGCACAAATATATCGGACCCCTGAAAGTAACCCCGGAGGGGAAAACCAGGATATCCAAACCGGGAGTGGCCGTAGGTCTTGCCTGGACCCCCGTGGGAGGGGAAATTCTCTATATCGAAGCCACCGCCATGAAAGGGAACAAAGGACTGATGCTCACGGGTCAGCTCGGTGAAATTATGAAGGAATCGGCATCGGCGGCACTCAGCTTCATACGATCGAATGCGGAAGCACTAGGAATTCCTAATGATTTTTTCGACAATAGAGACATCCATATTCATATTCCCGCAGGCGCCATCCAAAAAGACGGCCCCTCGGCAGGTGTAACTATACTTACAGCTCTTGCATCGCTTCTTACCAACCGAAACATCAAAGAAGACCTGGCCATGACCGGCGAAATTACCCTTCGCGGGGCAGTGCTTCCTGTGGGGGGCATCAAAGAAAAAGTTCTTGCGGCCCATAGAGCGGGCATCAAAACCATTATTCTGCCCAAATGGAATGACAAAGATCTTGAGGATATACCGGAGAAGGTCACAAATGACATCGTGTTTCACCTTGTCGATGAAATGTCAGATGTGCTGAAACTGGCATTGTCGGGGAAGAACAAAAAAGCGAAACTATCGCATATGTCGGAAAAATCAGCGAGATGAGCAGGCTTAAACAGATTTTCCAATGGAAATGAATATCAGTGAGAGCTACGACCGTCATCGAACCTATTACCACGCATACCCGGACTACAGTCGGCCTGTCCTTAAAATTCCCTCTCACAGGAAGGTCCGGATGCAGGAGCGTCTTCATTATCTTTACGGGGGAAAAGGCGTCCTATGGATAGCTGAACGGGAACGTATACTTGCAGCTCATCATGCCCACAAACCGCCTGAAATGATCGAAAAAGAGAAATATTACGATCCCCTAGAGCGTTTTTCCAACGAGCACATCATTCTGATTACCTACGGTCAGGGCGGAAACACTGACGGTGGATATCGCCGCCTCGCTGTTGGAAGGGGGGGGAGGATCTGGCTTGATCTCTTTACCGATCGCAAACATCACCTTGACTCAGGCACATTGACGCTGGGAATCGGACCCTATGCGGTAATCTGGCTGAAGCCGCTATCGCCGGGTTAGACGGTATAATCAATGACCCTTTTCCCAAATAAGACAAAGATCATATGTACAATCGGGCCTGCCAGTGAAGCTCCCGATATCATGAAGGAAATGATCATAAAAGGCATGAACGTTGCTCGTCTGAATTTTTCCCACGGCAGCTTTTCGAGTCACAAAACAATAATCCGAAATCTGAGAGAAGCGGCCCAATCCGTGGGCAGGCCGGTGGCAATTTTGGCTGATCTCTCGGGGCCTAAAATACGGATTGGAGACCTCGTTCACTCTCCTGTCGTGTTGAAGGCAGAGGAGAAAATTGTTCTGAGTACAGATGACTTCGTCGGGGACGCCGAAAGGCTTTCATTAAGTTTTTCCCGATTGCCCCAGGTAGTGAGTCGGGGAAACCTGATTTTTTTAAATGATGGATACATTCAGCTTGAGGTGTGCAGGATTGAAGATAAGGAAGTGGTCTGCAGAGTGGTGGTGGGGGGTGAACTTCGGTCCCGACAGGGCGTGAACTTGCCAGGCATCGACTTGGGAATAGGAGCGTTTACCGGTAATGATCGCCGGTGCCTCGAATTTGCCCTGCAGAACGGAGTGGATGCAATAAGCCAGTCATTTGTAGAGAAGGCGGCTGACGTTCATGAGGTCCGTGAAGCCGCAGAAACTATAGGTCATCACCCTTTCATCATCGCCAAAATAGAACGTGCGGGAGTAATGCGGCATATAGATGAAATTCTTGAGGCCTCCGATGGGATCATGATCGCCAGGGGGGATCTGGGTGTGGAAATGCCTATTGTGGATTTGCCGGTGATTCAAAAAGAATTGATGAAAAAGGCGAATCTTGCGGGGAAACCGGTGATTACGGCAACACAGATGCTCGAGTCGATGATCAGGAACCGCCGCCCTACGCGCGCCGAAGCAACCGATGTGGCCAATGCAATATTGGATGGCACAGATTGCGTCATGCTTTCAGGAGAATCCGCCATTGGTAATTACCCTGTGGATGCGGTGTCAATGCTGGCCGGAATCGCCGCCGCTATCGAGCCCCTTAATTCTGCTCAACCCGTGCGGGATGCGCTGTACTCTGCAAGAAGGAATGCTGATACGCACCTGCGTGACCTTATTGCCTTGAGTGTTGAGACCACTGCCCGTCACGCCTCGCCGACAGTGGTGATCGTTCCCACACAAAGCGGCGCTACCGCGAGGAGCATCGCCCGTTTCAGACTCCCAATGTGGGTAACGGCGGTAAGTTCCTCTGTTTCCACCTGTCAGAGCCTTCAGTTCTCATACGGGGTTCAGCCTGTTTACGCTCATGAATACCCTGCGGACTGGAAAGCATTCGCCCGCGAATGGCTTTTCAATAACGGCGAAAAAGGGGACATCGCGATCCTTACCGAAGGACCTTCATCTAGACATCCTGATGCCAACAACCGCATGGAAATTATAGAACTGCACTGATAATCGGACCACTCCATAGTGTACACCGTACTGCATATGCAATTTTCTAACCGCAAATTACTTGAGTAAAAGAGAATATTTTGTTTCTTTTATCTTTTTACTGAACTGATGATTATATTTATGCTAGTGTGTGCCCATGCGAAAAGGGAGAAATATTCTTTTTGTCGCCGATGTGTCGATCAGTAATGTGATCGGCGGTGCGGAACGGGTACTTTATGAACAGACCAAAAGGCTGGCGGCCAAGGGTCACAACGTCCATATCATTACCAGAAAGATGCCTGTCCATCAATCATGCCGCGGGGAAGCAGATGGTGTAATTGAGTGGAGATATGAGGCCTGTCCGGCGCGTCAGTTTCAATTTATTCGACAAACGCTACAGGGGTGTCGGCGGCTCTTTGAAACACTTCACCTGACGCATTCATTTGATGTAATCAACTTTCACCAGCCATTTTCCGCCTATGCGATATCACGATCTGAATTATGCCTGCCCGTAAAGAAGATGTATACATGTCATTCTCTTTCTTTTGAAGAATTCATATCAAGGCGGGGCAAGCCCGTCGGTGTGAGGCAATATCTTTCACACTGGCTGAATGTGACAATAAGAAAATATATTGAGCGAAGAGCACTGCAGGTTTCAGATACAGTAACCGTTTTAAGTGACTACACACGAAAGAAATTGATTGAAACCCATAGCCTTTCTCCTGAAATGATACGTGTTATTCCGGGAGGCGTTGATCTCGATAAATTTCGACCGACCACGGATAAAAACGCAGACAGGAAATGTCTGGGGCTTCCGCAGGATAGAATCCTTCTCTTGACAGTAAGGAATCTTGTTCCCCGAATGGGACTGGAAAATCTTTTGAGGGCATTCAAGAACGTACGAGATTCAGAGCCCAGGGTATGTCTTGTGATAGGCGGGCAGGGATCGCTTCTAGGGAAGCTGAAAATTCTTTCTGAAGATCTTCATATTTCAAGAGACGTCATATTTGCCGGTTTTATCCCTGAAGCACAACTTCCCTGTTATTATGGGGCATCTGATTTTTTTATTCTGCCGACAATTGAGCTTGAAGGGTTCGGCCTCATTACCCTTGAAGCACTTGCATCAGGAATTCCAGTACTGGGAACACCCATAGGAGGCACGCTTGAAATATTGAATCGATTTGATTCAAAATATCTCTTCCATGATACAAGCCCTGAAGCGATGGCAGATCTCATTATTCATTACTGCCGTTTAATTCGGGAAAAACCGGAAGAATGGACGGAAATATCCCCTCTGTGCAGGAAATTCGTAGAAGATCACTACTCATGGGATCTCAACATTGAGCGCCTGGAGGCCCTTTTTTGAAAATATGTGCGGAATCTGCGGAAAGATAACTCAGGGCAATGTGCCGATCAACAGAAAGATCATCACGCGAATGACTGCCGCCCTCCGTCATCGGGGACCGGATGATGAAGGCATATACGTGAATAATGCATCTTATGCACACGTCGGCTTGGGACACAGAAGATTGCGTATCATCGATCTTTCGAAACGGGGTCGTCAGCCTTTATGGAATGAGGATCACACCATATGCATGGTGTTCAACGGCGAAATTTTCAATTTTCAGAACCTGAGATCGGAATTGGAATCCCGGGGACATCGGTTTTTTTCAAATACCGATTGCGAAACGGTCATTCATCTCTATGAAGAGGAAGGTGTCGACGGTTTCAGAAATCTCATCGGCATGTATGCCTTTGCGATCTGGGACGAAAGAAAGTCACTACTGGTGCTTTGCAGAGATCGCGTGGGTATAAAACCAATCCTCTACTTTGAGGATTCTTCTTCTCTGATTTTTTCATCTGAGATAAAAAGTATTTTACAAGATCCTGATTTCACCAAAGTTATAGACTGGAATTCAGTCGATCTGTATTTTTCACTCAACTATATTCCGCACCCCCATACTATCTTTAAGGGGCTTAAAAAACTCGAACCCGGTCATACACTCACCTACTGCAACGGGAAAACCGAAACCTATCGCTACTGGAACCTTGAAGAAGGGATAACCCTGGAAAATAACGTGAATAGCCAGTACGTTCCCGAAATCAAAACCCGTCTCTATTCCACATTGGAAGAAGCGGTGAAGATACGCATGGTTGCCGATGTGCCCGTTGGAGCATTTTTAAGTGGAGGCATTGATTCAAGCATAATTGTGGGACTTATGGCGAGGAACTCGGCGAAACCTGTTAAAACATATTCTATAGGATACACCGACATGCCCCTGTTTGATGAGACACACTACGCGAGGGATGTTGCGGTTTTTAACCGTACCGATCATCATGAGATCAAACTGAGTGCACAGAGTATGATCAATTCAATACCTGACATACTTGATGTGCTTGATGAGCCTTTTGCTGATTCTTCAGTAATTCCAGCTTTTATTGTGTCACGGGAAACAGCGAGGAATGTCAAGGTCGCATTGACGGGAGACGGCGGCGACGAACTATTTGCCGGCTACCGGATGTATCAGGGTGAATCAATCTATGAACGGTACAGGAAAATTCCCTTAGTGATAAGAAAAAATATTTTAGAGCCCTTAGGCCGGATGCTTCCCGACTCCCGGTACAGGTTATACCTGGAATATCTGCGGAGAGTGAAGAAGTTTTTGCAAGGCGCGGGGAAGGATAATTTCGAGGAGAGATTTTTTGCCTGGAACGAAATATTTTCACGAGATATTAGAATGAGTCTTCTGGAGCATCAAGTTGATGACCATGATTCAGCAGAAAATATTTTTGCTGATGCTCTTAAAGAAAAGAACTTCGACAAGGTGAATCGCATGCTCTATGCGGATTTCAAGGTATCTCTTCCGGGAGATATGTTGAGAAAAGTGGATGCAACGTCCATGTCCCATTCTCTCGAAGCACGCGTTCCCATGCTCGACCATCGGTTCTGTGAACTTGCGTTCTCACTTGAAGGTGCGCTAAAATTGCGCCATGGCCAGGGTAAATACATATTAATCGAGACCTTTCGGGATATAATCCCGAAGTCTCTTTATCATCGTCCCAAATGGGGATTCGAGGTTCCCATCGGACAATGGCTGAAAAGGGAATTGCGGCATCTGGTTGACGAGTATCTCGATGAAGGGCGCCTTGCCTCACAAGGCCTGTTTCAACCGGAAGTGGTTTCATCGCTGAAACGTTCATTTATGGACGGCACTACTGACCTTTCATGGCATATGTGGAACCTGATAGTATTTCAATACTGGTACGAACGCTATTGCTGCAATAGCTGATCTGACACCTTGAGGGATCTCCATGTACTGACTGAAACAGCAGAAGCATATTAAATTGCGAGTTCAAGGAATGTTCAAAGTAGTCCATATTATCACGCGATTTGACAAGGGCGGTTCGGCCGAGAATACCTTTCTGTCTTCAAGAGGACTTGCGCAGCTTGGCTATGATATATCTCTTGTCACGGGTCTTGCCACGGAATCGCAAATGGGCATTGAAGAGCAGAAATCTGTTGCCTGCAATTTTTCAGAACTCACACATGCGGGGGTGAAGATTGTGGAGATACCGGCACTTGTGCGCGCCCTGAAGCCCGTTTCTGATCTGCGGGCATTTGTGTCAATGGTCGCGCTTTTTAGAAAAACGCGGCCCCATATTGTGCATACCCACACATCCAAGGCCGGGATTCTGGGGCGCTGGGCCGCCTTTCTCTGCCGGGTTCCCATCATCATTCATACGCCCCATGGTCATGTGTTCTGGGGATACTTCGGGAAATTAAAAACTGGAGTATTTATTGTTGTGGAGAGGATAACTGCGCGTATCACGGACTCGCTGGTAATGCTTACAGACAGAGAAAAGAATGATCACATCGCATATCACATTGCGCCACCGGATAAATATGATGTGATACACAGCGGAATTGATGTAAAACGCTTTCAGGATGGTCCAAAAAAGTCATCACACAGGAAAAAGCTATTGAAGATCAAGAAAAACATCCCTGTTGTGGGAACAGTGGGCCGTTGTACTGCAATTAAAGGACAGGAATATTTTGTAAAAGCCGCCGCGAAGGTAAGGGAACACTTTCCGACGTGCACTTTTGTGATTCTTGGCGATGGGGATGACCGGCCATTTCTTCAGGCGATGGCGAATGAAAGGGGCCTTGCTGATCACATCATATTTCTGGGATGGAGAAATGATGTGGCCGAGATAATGTCTGCCTTCGATGTGTTCGTACTCCCTTCTCTCAATGAAGGCATGGGACGGGTGCTTGTTGAGGCCATGGTTATGGAAAAGCCGGTCGTGGCAAGCGATGTGGGGGGCATTCCCGATCTCGTTGTAAACGGTGTGAATGGCTATCGTGTTCCTCCCGGCAACGCACCTCTATTGGCGGAAAAAATCATTGAACTGCTTGCCGATGAACCAAAAAGGCTGCAAATGGGAAAATGTGGAAAGACTTTGGCATCTCGCTACAGTGCAGCGTCCATGGTGGAAAAAATCGATCAGTTGTACCAGAGACACCTTCAGCAAAGGAATTGGCATCGTGACATATGAGACTGAGAGGAACGGGTAATGGATAAAATCCGGGCGGGAATCATTTTTCTCATCACGCTGATGATATGCCTGCCGTCCCCTTCGATTGGAAACGAAGGCGAATATAGGCAGGTGAGGGGACTTATTGATCTACGATCAACGATGAGCGATGGCGCCCATACGATTGAATCGCTTGTTTCCACTGCCCGTGATAGGGGATATGGAGCAGTGGTCATCAACGATCATGATATACTGGCTATGGAATATGCCCCCCCCCCTTTTAGAAACCTGATAAAAAAAAGAGTTTCATTACCCTCAATTCATGTCAGCGGTATCCGCGACTATTTACAGGCAATCAGGGCCGCAAGGGAAAAATATCCTGATATGATCATAATTCCAGGGACAGAATCGGTCCCTTTTTACTACTGGACGGGATCACCCCTGAAAAAGAATCTGACCGCTCACAATCACGAACGCCGCATATTGACCATGGGAATGGAACAGCCTGAGACTTATGAACAACTTCCCGTCATTCATAACAAATATGCTAAAAAATATCTCAGGATCGCTTTTCCCGAGATCATTCTCATGGCGATTCTTTTCATAGTAAGTATCATACTGGTGCGATGGAAGGGATTGTGTCGAGTTGCCGGAATACTGATCATCCTTTGGGTGGTGCTTTCCATCGCTGACAGAAGTCAATTGAAAAGCTCTCCCTTTGACCAGTATCAAGGAGATCAGGGCATCGCCCCCTACCAGCTGTTCATTGATTATGTCGAGAAAAGTGGAGGACTTACCTACTGGAATTATCCGGAAACACAGACGGGGGTGCGAAAACTTGGTTATATTTATGTCGATACTCCCCCCTATCCTCAAGTGCTGGAAGAATCCCGCAATTATACAGGCTTTGCCGCTCTTTACGGAGATAGAATTACCATTACGGAACCGGGGAACCTGTGGGACAAGGTGCTGGGAGAGTATTGCGCGGGATTGCGAACACGCCCTGTATGGGGAATCGCCACAGCGGATTTTCATGAAGAGGGCGGCTCAGCGGAAACACTGGGCAATTACGCCACCGTATTGCTTGTAAAAAAACGCACGCACGCTGAGGTAATGAATGCGTTGAAACAGGGCAGATGTTATGCCTATCAAGGCCGGTATCCTCAATCGGTGGTAATGGAGGAATTTTCCGTCGGTTCTTCCCTCAACGCTGCTGCCAAAGGATACTCCGGTGAATGTATTCAATTGGAAGGGCACCCAAGGATAAAAATTGACCTGAAAAGTAATAACGAGAAAGGCAGAAGCAGCCAGGTAAAAGTCAGACTGATACGCCGGGGAGAGGTAATTGCGACATTTGAGAGCGCGTTGCCCTTGTCTGTTGAATATGAAGACACGGCAGTCGATCGCAATAATAGAAGTTACTACAGATTTGACATGATAGGTGAGGGAACGCTTGTTTCGAATCCCATATTCGTTGATACAGGAAAAACCACCGATTCATAAGCGCACACTGATGTGAGAAAGGCACCCAGTGATTGTTTCCGCCCATCAACCACAGTATCTCCCCTGGCTTGGATATTTTGACAAGATAGACCGGTCGGATGTCTTCGTACTGCTCGATACGGTACAGTATAAAAAAAACGAGTGGCAAAACAGGAACAAAATCAAAACGGCTGCAGGGTGGCAATGGATCACCGTACCAGTAACCTACCGGTTTCCTGAACTTATCAGGGATGTGTGCATTAAAAATAACGGATGGCAGCGGAGGCACAAACAGGCGTTACTGACAAATTATCGCAAGGCGCCCTATTGGAAGCGTATGGAGGAGTCTTTCGAAGAATTGTTTGCAGAGGAATGGGATTCTCTTGCGAAGTTAAACAGTTATACAGTGAGGAAGCTCGCGGAAATTCTCGGCATTGCCACGCCTCTCTATGTTGCGTCGGAACTCGGCGATTTTCCCGATGATCCTGACGACAGGCTGATTTCACTTGTGCGCCATTTCGGCGGTGACACCTATCTTGCGGGAAGTGGAGGCAGAAATTACATGCAGATGGATGCGTATAAACACAGTGGCATTAAGGTAATATTTCAAGAGTACGCCCATCCTGTCTATACGCAGCTTTTTGGGGAGTTTGAACCCTTTATGTCGACAATTGATTTACTTTTTAATTGCGGAAGAGAAAGTCTTCGAATTCTACGGAGGAACACATGAATATTCTCGCCATAGGTGCCCACCCCGATGACATTGAAATCGGGTGTGCCGGAAGCCTCTTGAATTATAAAAATGAAGGGCATGATCTGTACCTGATGGTAATGACGCAAGGCGAGGGGGGAGGGAGGGCAGACACGCGAAGACATGAACAGAACGAGTCTGCAGAAATTCTCGGGTGTCGCGATGTGATCTGGGGAACCTACAAAGACACAGAATTAAATAATAGGATGACTTCGATGATCCATGACATCGAAGCGGTTCTCAAAGGAATATCCCCTGATATCTGCTTCGTCAATTATTACGACGACAGCCATCAGGATCACAGGGCGTTGAACAGGGCTGCAGTGTCTGCATCGCGCTACACAAAAAACGTACTGTTTTATGAAGTGCCCACAACACAGAACTTTTCACCGTCGGTATTTATGAACATCAAAAACACGATGAGCGGGAAGATCGAGGCCCTTCTGGCGCATACATCGCAGGCGGAGAAAACAAACATCGAGGGACTGTCCATAGTCGATATTGCAAAGGCCGCCGCCGTCTTCAGGGGCATACAGGGACGGGTGGAACTGGCGGAAGGATTCGTGCCGCTTAGACTCTTCCTAAAGGCTTAGGTCGGGCAGGCAGGTAGTTTTGGAGAAAAGGCATGTCTCGTAAGGTGGTTATATCCCATTCAGGGACGATGATTGGCGACGACGATTACGCTGCCGTCGCCGGGGTATTGAAATCAGGATGGCTGGCCCAGGGACCGCAGGTGATCAGGTTCGAGGATCAACTGTCGTCATTCCTTGGGGTGAAGGGCGCTGTTGCCGTGAGTTCCGGTACCGCAGGACTTCATCTTGCGCTGCGCGCCCTCGGTGTTGACGAGGGCGATGAAGTGATTCTACCAAGTTATGTATGCACGGCCCTCCTCAATGCCGTATGTTATGTAAAGGCCCGTGCCGTTATTGTCGATATAGAAAACGACACATTCAACGTCGATGTGGTGTCCATCAAGGGCCACATTACAGACAAGACAAAAGCGATTATAGTGCCCCACATGTTCGGATTGCCGGCGGAAATTGAAGCCATTTGCGATTTGGGAATTCCGGTCATCGAGGATTGCGCCCAATCGCTCGGCGCCCGTTTCAGGGGACGAATGACAGGGTCTTTCGGTATCTGCTCTGTCTTTTCTTTTTATGCGACCAAAGTGATTGCCACCGGGGAAGGGGGGATGGTGGCTTCAGATAACGAAGAACTGCGCAACAGAATAAAAAACTTACGCGACTATGACGAGCGGGATTTCTATGAAGTGCGGTACAATTATAAAATGACCGATATACAGGCGGCCCTCGGCATCAGTCAGTTGAATAAGCTTCCCGGGGCACTCGACAGGAGAAGCGACATTGCGCATATATATGAAAAGATTCTGCGCAATCGAGGCATAGCTCCTCCGGCGGTTCCTGAAGAGCGGCGCCATATATACTACAGATACGTCATTACACTGGATGACAACCGGGATTTCACCGACAAGATGAAATCGCATCACATAGAATGCAGACGCCCCGTGTACAAACCGCTGCATGCTCAGCTTGGATTTCCTGCCTGTCCGGTCACTGATGACGTGTTTTCACGTGCCGTATCCATTCCCCTGTATCCATCGCTTGATGATGAAGATGTTGAAAGAATCGCCATGGCTCTTGAAGATGCATTGCCTGATTAATTACTCTGCCGTTTTATTGAGAATTGCCCACGTAATTTTTAAATGCGGCATTTTTCTTTCGCCCTGAAGGTTTTTTGAATGAAGAGTATACTCGACATATCTCATGCCACCGAATTGCGGCGCTACATATGGTACAGCGCTGTGGTTATTTTCTGCTTTCTTCTCATTCCTTTCGTCAGGGAGTTCTTTTGTAACTGCGGTATGCGGTGGGGTTACATACTACTTTTTTCTTTTTCTCTGTCGGCCGTTTTGACACCTATAATGCGCCTTATTGCACTCAAATTTGATGTAGTGGACAATCCGGGCGGGAGGAAGATACATATCGAACGCACTCCTCTTTTGGGGGGGATTGCGATCGTTGCATCATTTGCAGGCGCCCTGCTCTCTAACATGATACTGGATCGCTCCATGACTGCATCACTGCTCGGAGGCATTGTGGTCGCCTCCGTCAGCCTTGTCGATGACTGGAAGGAGGTGCCTGCGTGGATAAAGTTAATGGTGCAGTTAGGGGTGGTCCTTCTATTGATGTACTGCGGCATCATTGTCAATCTCTTTCCTGAACACCGCTGGTGGGGACAGGTATTGAATGGTATTTTTACCATACTATGGATCATAGGAATCACTAACGCCATGAATTTCATAGACGGAATGGATGGGCTGGCCGCCGGCGTCGGTGCAATAATGTCCGCCTTTCTGGCAATTGTGGCATATCAGACCAATCAGCCCTTAATGGGATGGATTGCTCTGGCACTGATGGGAAGCTGTCTCGGGTTTTTACCCTTTAATTTCTGCATTACCAGACCGGCGTCGATATATCTCGGTGATACTGGCAGTACGTTTATAGGGTTCACTCTCGCGACGCTGGCGCTTCAGGGGTATTGGGCGGATAACAGCAGAATTGTGTCGTTCTCTGCGCCTGTGTTGATTTTCTGGATATTGATATTCGATATGGCCTATATCACCGTTGAGCGAATCGCCACAGGCAAAGTGAAATCAATAAAGGAATGGATCGATTATGTGGGAACGGATCATATTCATCATCGGCTGTATGCACTCCTCGGCGATAAGAGAAAAGCGGTGCTCTTTATCTATTTTCTATGCGCGACGCTCGGGATCAGCGCTATCGTGCTGCGGTATGCACGCCCTTCAGATGCAATACTTCTTGTGGGTCAGGCATTTTTGATCACCATAATCGTGTCGATCGTCGAGTATTCAGGACGTCAACGCCCCGACAAATAAGCGCTGTCAACATGAGAGTGTTCGAAATTCTTCACGGAATTTCTTCATTCTTCTTTCCTGCAGGCGCATTGTCAGACTCGGGCTGAGGCGGTGCAGCATCCACAGCAGTCTTGCGTGAAAGGTGACGGTGATGATGGCCTTGTTTTTCAGAACGCCCCGGAGAATCACCGATGCACATTGCTGTGGTGTCAATCCCCCAAAAGAAGAGAGGGATTCAATTACCTTTCGGCGATCGATATTGATCATTTTTGAATCATGAAAAATGGAGGTATCGACGAATCCCGGACACACGACACTGACCTTTACTCCGAGATCTTTGCCTTCTATGCGAAGAGCGTTAGAGAGACCTACCACAGCATACTTGCTTGTCACATAGCCGACGGTACAGGGAAACGGCACAAGTCCCTCGATAGAAGCGGTGTTTATAATATGTCCGAAACCCTGCCTCACCATAAGAGGGTAGGCAGCCGACACGCCGTGTATGACCCCGTATAGGTTGACACCCACTACCGATGTCCAATCTGCCAGGGAACAATCACATGCTTCGCCGCCGACGGCAATTCCGGCATTATTGAAGAGATAATCAAGTCGGCCCATTTCTCGAACAAGATCATTAATGAGGGCTGTGACGGCGATTCCGTCAGAGACATCAAGTTGCAATGCCGTCACATTGCCTCCGCAGTGCGCTATCGATCTTGACACCTCGTCAAGCCTTTTTTGGTTGATATCTGTAAGTACGAGAAGGGCGCCTCGTTTAGCAAGCTCTTCGCCAAGCGCCCTGCCGATGCCCGATCCGCCCCCGGTTACCAGCACTGTTTTAGAGAAAAAAGGATCCATCACGTGCGACGCTCCTCGGTGTAATTTCGGTCGTCAACAGTGTCGCCTCTGTGCCCGTTTCTCGCAAGTTTTTTCTTAATGGGGAAAAAGATTTTTCAGTGAGCTCAGTATAGAAAGCGAACGGCATCCATGACGGCGCCTGAAACGGGCACATAGTGTATAAACACGGACGATGATGCTGTATAATTATGCGGTTTGTTCGACTAATTATGTGTGTTCATGCACAGCAAAAAACGGCAGCCCATATACTGTATAATTATTCTTGACAAATAGTATTATACAGTATATGTGGTAGGTGCGAGCGGTATACTACACGTAACATCAGACTGCTGCCGCGGTGAAAGGGGGGCATTTTTATGAGGCAAAGTGAAGATTCCCTGTTTATCAGCAGCAAGGAACTAATGAAAATAACAAATATATCAAGGGCAACGCTTAATAATTACATAAAAATGGGGATTATCCCGAGACCTGTAGTTAAAAAACCTTTTGCCGACATGGGCGGCACCAAAAGGGTAGGGTATTTCCCTGAATCATCGCTCACGCGTATCAACGAGGTGCACAGTTTAAAAAAAGAGGGTTTCACCATGGCCGAGATTCTGGACATAATGAAGCGTGAAGAGTCAACACCTGATGCAAACGCTGTGCGCACTAACGAGGAAAGGCAGGATCACAGTTCTTGTTCGGTGGACGCGCATGAGGGCGAACATCCGGATAGTCGGCAAAAAATCGATGCGCTTACTGCAAACAAGGATATACGACTCGATATTGACGGTATTACAGCCCCTGCCTATTTGATAAATTATAAGTTCGAAATAGACTGGATCAATAGCGCGGCAGAGGAAGTGATTTTAAAAAAAGCGATCAGCGACATCAGTCACGCAGATGCACGAAATATTTTCAGGCTGTTTTTTAACTGGGAATTTCAGAACCATTTTAAAAATTGGGTGGAAATGGCAATGCTTCACATGGCCTTTTTTAAAGAAAAAAATAAAAGACAGGCCATTCCGGAACTCTATGAAGGCATATCCCAAGGAGAAATCGAATTTTTGCAGGGGCTTTACGACGACGCTGAAGTGTCGCAAAGCCACTTGATCAACCAAAATTCGATCACCATGATAAAAGCGGATGGCAACAAAGATACCTATCGTGTCTATACGTCATTTTTCAGAGAAGGCATTTTATTCATTTTGGAACCGCGAGATACCATGATTCAGGGAATATCGGAACTGCTGCAGAACAGGGGGAAGGTAATAAACGACCTCCTGCAGCGGAGAATGCCGACGTTGATCCCTTTCTGTGTCATGGTTGCCGATCTTCAGGAATCCTGCAGAATATGTGCAGAACTGCCACCTGAAGAATACTTTGAACTCATTAACCAAATGTGGAATACCCTTGAGGAGTGCTTTAAAAAATACTATGGACTGTACGGAAAGCATGTGGGGGATGGCATGGTCTATTATTTTCTCAAGGAGCGTGATTCAAATTATATTGAGAACGCCCTTTCCTGCGCACTGGAAATCAAAGAGAAAATGGAACATTTCTCAGCGGAGTGGAAGATGAGGAAGAAATGGTTCAATGAGTTATACCTAAACATCGGTCTCAACCAGGGGGAGGAATATTTCAGCGCAATTCACGCGTCGACGAGTATCGAATTTACCGCGCTGGGTGAAACAATAAACTATGCTGCCCGTATATCGGATCTGGCAAGATGTGGGGCAATATTTACGACGAAACATCTCATCGGAAAATTGAAAGAGGATGAACGAAAGCGCTTTCGCATCGGAGTGCGTAAGATGATGAAGGACAGGGAGGTGTTTGTGGAAAATACTTATTCTCGCGTTATAGACCTGGTAAATGCTTCAGATCCGAAATATTCGAAGCTGATGGACATCGCAGCGCTTCCCGTAACCGAGGTAGTCGGCACGCATGCAATCTGATCTCTTACCTTTCATAGATGGTACAGCTCGTCTCCCATGAGCCGTATCCAATTGGCAGAAAGGATTTTACATGCCTTGTCAACTGCATCGACGCCGAGAATGACGACGGTGATATCGCCTGTCCCGAGACAGGAATATATATAGTCAACATTGATGTCTCCGGCTTTCAGAGGCTTAAGCACGGCGTTGAGTCCCCCGGGGTGATTCGGCACCACGCAGGCGATTACTTCACGGGTATCGATATCATAGCCAATGGATTTCATAACTTTGAAGGCCCGGTCCGGATCGTTACAGACAAACTGAAGTCTGCCTTCTTTTCCCTGTGCGGTAAAATACAGTGCCAATATGTTAATACCGTTTGCACCGAGAATGTCGCTTACCTCGGAAAGTGCGCCCGGTTCGTTTTTTAAAGAATGGCTGATCTCTTTAATTGTTTTCACAATGAAGCTCCTTTCAATACAAACTCAGCCCCCAAATCGAGACCCTGCCGGTTGAGTTTCATAACGCTGGCTTTCTTCCCTTTTACAATTTCCTGAAGTCCGTTCATGATTGATTCCAGCGAAGTAAGCTTTGTCTTTGCCACAAAGCCCCCCAGCATAATCATATTTATGGCTCTTTCGCTGCCCAGTTGTTTCGCAATATCATTTGCGGGAATTTCTTGAACCGTTATGTCGTCTCTCGTAAAGCGATACTCGATGAAACTTGAGTTCAGAAATATCGTGCCTCCGCTTTTGATCAGATTTTCGTATTTCGTGAGAGAGGGTTTATTCATAATAACCGCAAAATCGGGCGATGATGCAACGGGCGAAAAAATTTCTTCATCCGAGATGGCGACAGTGCAGTTTGCGGTTCCACCTCGCATTTCGGCGCCATAAGAAGGAAGGTAGGTGACTTCCTTGCCGTCTCTCATCGCTGCCACGGCCAGCACATAGCCCATCATGAGAACGCCCTGACCGCCAAATCCTGCAAACACAGTTTTTTTCATAGTAGCGCGAAGTCCTTACACATCGTTTGTTCCCCTTTCGTCTTTGATTACCTTGAGTGGATAGGTTTGAATGATAGTCTCATCAATCCACTTACAGGCATCGACGGGAGAAAGCTTCCAATTTGTAGGGCAGGGGGAAAGTACCTCCACCAAAGAGAATCCAAGACCGGCCATTTGAATTTTAAAGGCCTTGGTAAGCGCCCGTTTTGTTTTTACAATGTTCTTGATTGAATTTACCGCCGTGCGCTCAATGTACACACTTCCTCGTGTGAGCGCCAGCATTTCACTCAAATCTATCGGCGCGCCGTCTCGTTTCGAGTCCCGCCCACCAGGCGTGGTTGTTGCTTCCTGACCGAGAATGGTCGTCGGCGCCATCTGCCCCCCGGTCATGCCGTAACAGCTGTTGTTGACAAACACAACGGTGATGTTTTCGCCCCGGTTTGCTGCATGGATCGTTTCCGCAGTGCCGATTGCCGCGATATCCCCGTCACCCTGATAGGAAAAGACTATTCGATCGGGAAGCATCCGCTTGATGCCGGTGGCAACCGCCGGTCCTCTTCCATGTGGCGCCTCGCCCATATCAACATCAAAGTAATCATAGGCAAGAACCGCGCAGCCTGCCGGAGGCACGCCGATGGCGATATCGCCGATTTCAAGTTCCTCAAGCACTTCTGCAATCAGCCGGTGAATAATACTGTGTCCGCAACCGGGGCAGTAATGATAGACTGCCTGTTTGAGATAGCGGGGGCGCTTAAACACCAATGTATCTGTCATGTTAGTCCTCTTCAAGATGGCGCCGGTAATAGAGACTGGTAATTACCTTGGCAATTTCATCGGGTGTGGAGATTATCCCGCCAGGTCGGCCGTAGAAGTGAACTTCACTGCTTCGTTTCAGTGCAAGTTCGACATCTTCTACCATCTGTCCGGTATTCATTTCATAGACCAAAAATTCCTTGACGAAGCGGCTTGTTTCATCCAACGCTCTTACAGGAAACGGCCACAGTGTAATAGGGCGGAGAAGGCCTACTTTCAGACCTATGCCCCGCACGCGTTTGATTGCCCCTTTGGCAATCCTGGCTGCCGTACCATAGGCGATAACCACCAGTTTCGCATCTTCCGTAAGATATGTTTCAGCGGTTTGAATTTCCTTCTTAATGTTTTCGTATTTTCTGTAAAGTTTCCAATTGTGCTCTTCTTCTTTCGTTGCATCCAGAATGAGTGATTTGATTATTCTGCTGGGGCGCCCTCTGGCCCCATCAAGCACCCAGGATTTGGAAGGCAGCTCGGATGGAATGATCGGCTCGGGGAACACGACCGGTTCCATCATCTGTCCCATCATTCCGTCTATAAGAATCATTACAGGCGAGCGGTAACGATCGGCATATTCGAAGGCGCGGCCGGTTATATCGCCCAGTTCCTGTCCATAGGCCGGCGCCAGTACAATTGATCGATAATCGCCATGGCCGCCTCCTCTGGTCGCTTGAAAATAGTCTCCCTGCGTTGGTGCAATATTTCCCAGACCGGGGCCGCCGCGCATTGAGTTTACGATTACCGCGGGAAGCTCCTGAGCGGCGAGAAACGAAATGCCCTCCTGTTTCAAGCTTATTCCCGGACTTGATGAACTTGTCATAGCCCTGGCGCCGGTCATGGCGGCGCCGATTACCATGTTGACTGCAGCAATTTCGCTTTCAGCTTGAATAAACGTGCCGTCTTCAAGCTGGTCCATTGCGCTTGACATGTATTCCGTCAATTCGTTCTGGGGGGTGATGGGGTACCCGGCATAGAAACGGCATCCTGCACGAACCGCCGCTTCGCCGATAATGTGTGTTCCTCTCATCAATACCTTGTCATTCACGATAGACCTCAATCGCCACATCCGGACATATTAGGGCACAGGTCGCGCAACCGGTGCATCTGGAATCATCGGATTCGGTTACCGCACCGGTAAACTCGGCGGGGTAATATCCTTTTTCGTTCAACGTATCCGATATCTTAATCATATGATGGGGGCACACCGATATGCAGAGACAGCATCCCTTGCACAGATCTCTGTCGATCACTATATGTCCCCGGCGTGTTTTTTTGGGCATTGTGTGCTCAAGCTCCTTTGCCTTCAATGCGTGAAACTGCACCTTCATCTATGACGAACGGTACAAGATCACCACACAATGGAATTCATGCTGGCGTCATGTTGTGCTTATGACTCTGATTTGGATTTGTCAAGTTATTTAAGCAAATATTGAGCAAAAGATGTCGTATTTGTAAAAAGCTCCTTAGTGAAGACATACCTCATAATCTCTTGACTCAAACCATAGTTATCATTTACAAAGAAAAACCGAATGCAACCTGCCGCTGCGTGGTGGAAAATATTCCCGCAAGAAAAGAGCGCCACAGCGGGCACGTGCCATGAATCGGAGAAGGAGGGAAACATGAAATTTTTCTTATCGCTCAACGTATCGGTGCCACTCATTCAAATTGCAATGCTTCTGATTCTCAGTACACTGGCGCTTCTCTTTCGAAGAATAAAGCTCGCGCTAATGATTAATTATATTTTCGCGCTGTTCTGGGGCTATATACTCAGTGAACATATCAATATTATTAACGGAATTAATGATGTGGATTTAAAAAACGCCTTCATTTATTTTGGATTCGGCTTTCTCATCATCATACTGGCTCTGATTGGTTTCTTCCAAAGCCGTGATTGAACTGTAGCAGGACGAGGAAGCACGGCTTTTTTGTCCGCGAAAACAATTGCCTCCGGTGTCCATTCGAGGGGCAATACCTGTCTCTGTAGTATATGCGAGGGATTGACATGAAGTATGGCACTCTTTTCCGTTTAGTATGTTGCAGCTCCCTGCTGTGCGCATTCAGCCTGTCGGGCTGTCAAACACTCTATTACACCACCATGGAGAAAATAGGATTCCAGAAACGGGATATCATGGTAAATCGCGTGGAAAATGCCCGTAATGCGCAGGAAGAGGCAAAGGAACAGTTCAGTTCCGCCCTTGAAAAATTCAGCAGCGTCCTGAACTTTCAGGGCGGCAAAATTCAAGAGGTCTATGACGATCTGAGCGCAGAATTGAAGCGAAGCGAATCAAAGGCAGAGGCGGTACATACCCGGGTGGCCGATGTGGAAGACGTGGCGGAGGCGCTCTTTGACGAATGGGAAGCGGAGCTTGCACAATATAATAACGAGCGGCTGCGCCAGGCAAGCAAGCGGAAGCTTGCAGATACAAAACGGCGCTACAGTAAAATGATCGGCGTAATGAAGAAAGCGGCGGCAAGCATCGATCCCGTCCTTGCCGCGTTTAAAGACCAGGTGCTGTTTTTGAAGCACAACCTCAATGCAAAAGCCGTTGCATCAATTCAGGGGGAGGTCGCTTCGGTACAAACTGACATTGGACACTTGATCAAAGAAATGGAAGCATCCATTGACGAAGCGAATAAATTCATCGCATCCCTGGCAGATGAAACTACGTAAAGAATAGACACATGAATTTTAGTAATGTCGAAGATGTGCAGAAAAAACTCGAATCTGCCGATTATATTTCCTCAAAAGAACTCGCAACCGTGGTTTTTCTGGCCGAGGCCACCCATAAGCCCGTACTTGTAGAGGGACCCGCCGGCGTGGGAAAGACGGAGCTGGCAAAGGCGGTGGCGCGGAGTCTTGAAAGACAGCTCATTCGTCTGCAGTGTTACGAAGGGCTCGACGAGGCAAAAGCACTTTACGAATGGGAATATGCGAAGCAACTACTTTACACGCAGATGGTGCGAGAAAAAATAGGCGATACAATTTCCGGCGCCGGCACTCTTAAAGAAGCGGTCGAAAGAATAGCTTCTCAGGATGACGCATTCTTTTCGGAAAGGTTTATACAACCTCGACCATTGCTTCAGGCAATTAGTTCGGAAGAGCCCGTAGTGCTCCTGATAGACGAAGTAGACAAATCTGATCCGGAATTTGAGGCCTTTCTTTTGGAACTGCTCAGCGATTTTCAAGTGTCCATCCCCGAAATCGGCACACGAAAGGCGTCCAATATACCCTTTGTAGTACTTACCTCAAACAACTACAGGGACATGAGCGATGCCCTGAAGCGCCGTTGCATTTTTGCCTATATAGACTACCCGGACCGGGAATTGGAGATGCGTATACTCAGGCTCAAAATAGAAGGAATTCGGGAGCAGCTTGTGTGTCAAGTGGTTGATGCGATTCGAAGAATCAGAGAAATGGATCTCAAGAAAAAGCCCTGTATTTCAGAAACGCTTGATTGGGCGCGCTCACTTATGGCACTGCAAATCGAGCATCTCACTCCGGAAATAGTGTTGGATACCATGAACATGATCTGTAAATACCGTGCGGATACGGATGCGGTCAGATCGAAGGTACACAAAATATTCAGCAACCCTTATCATGTTTGATCCGGTCATGAAATTTGTTTCCTGTTGCCGTGCAGCGGGCCAGCGTATTTCCACTTCTGAGATACTTGATTGCATGGCGCAACTGCAAATTGTCGACATAGTCGACGAATCGCAGTTCAAGGCTGTTTTGCGCAGTAATTTCGCAAAGAGCAGGCGGGAGCAGGGTAAGTTCGACCAACTGTACCACCTGTTTTTCATGAACTCAGACAGGAAGCGGATATTTCACAGTCATCGCGACTTTCAGAGCCGATAGACCGCATACTTGGCGAACTCGAAGTGCAGGCAGGGGAAGATGCGCTGGAAAAAGCCCTTCTTTCCTTTCTCTCCGGCAATCCTCTCGACCTTCTTTCTGAAATAAAGCGGTTACAAACGGAGGTGGAAAATCAACCCTGGGGATTGAAGATGAACCTGGCGCCGCTTGCCGCGCGGCTGCAGATTATGATTCAGATTAATGCCACAAGAAATGCCATCGCCGCAATTCTCGCTAATGGTTCATTCAGGTATGGAGAGGGATTGCGGGAGGAACTGCGAAGACATTTCGATGAACGGCTCGAGAGTGCGCAGACATTGATCCTGCGCGAGCCGAGAGGCTACGAAGACGGTCCCGAACCGAAAAGGGTCTATGAAAAGCGGCTTGATCATCTTAAAGAGCATCCTTTTTCGCTTCTTTCACAGCAAGAACTGGAAGAAGTGCGGGAGATCATCGAACAGCTGGTAAGAAAGTTGAAAGATATCCATGCTCGACGCTATGCCTCCCATAATCGTGGTATGCTTGACGTGAAAAAAACGATTCGCCGTGCCCAGCGCTATCAGGGGATTCCCGTTGAGCTTTTCTTCAGGAAAAAGCCTCCTCGAAAAGGCAAGATCGTCACGCTGTGCGATGTTTCAAGTTCCGTGTGGTCCGCAGCAAGGTTTATGCTGAACGTGCTCTACTCACTTCAGGAGTGTTTTACGCGGGTGAACAGTTTTGTGTTCGTCGCCGGTCTGTCAGAAGTAACCGATATATTTGACAATCATGAAATCAACGATGCGATTGAAAGGGTGTTGCGTGAAGCCGACATAGAGTACCATGCCTCCACGGATTATGGCGAGACCTTCCGGCAGTTTAAAGCAGAACACATGGATGTGCTGAACAAAAAAACGACACTGATCATAATCGGCGATGGAAGGACCAATTATTACAATCCCGAGGATAGAATCCTCGGGGAAATGAGGGATAAATGCCGAAGGGTGATCTGGTTGAATCCTGAACCTGAAGCATTGTGGTACAGCGGCGACAGTGAAATGTTCTCCTACAGACCTCTCTGCCATGAGCTGCGACCGTGCCGCAGTCTCAATCAGTTGATATCATTTGTTGAAGAGTTGATATTATAAAGTAAATATTTCCATTCAAGAAGATTTCTACCCCCATTCCCAAAGTCAGGAAAATCGCTGCACAGCAATGCGCCGTCTACGTAAAAAGCATGAGTCACCGCACATGAAAGATTGGACACATCATCTTTTAACGTATGATCACCTGGGGTTTTATGGGCATTTATTTCATACATGATCCGATGGCCGGGGATGCGTTCCTTTGATAGATAGCAATTGCGATGCACGGAATAATTGATGATCGCAATAACTGAGGAGGTTGTGAGTATTATGAGGACCACGGGATTAAGATGGTTGGTAATGGCGCTTGCTGTTGTTTTTATCGTCAGTGGCGTCGCGGGTACCTGTTTTGCAAAAAAACAGAGTGATGTAATTCGAATCGGCGTTCTTGAACCGATATCGGGCACATTTAAATATGTGGGAGATTCAAAGGTGTGGGGAGTGCAGTTCGTCACGGATCTCTGGAATGAAAAGAACGGAGGATTGTTGGGGAAAAAGATCGAGGTCAAGGTGTATGACGACCAGATGAAACCGGATGTGGCCGTAAAGATGGCAACAAAAGCGATTCTGGAAGATGGTTGTAATGTATTGTGGCAGGGAACAGGGTCTCATATAGCAAAAGCCTTGGCGAGAGTTGCGAAAAAACATAAGGTTATTTATATTATGGGATCAGTTGAAGCGGAAAGTCTGACCGGAGAGGAAGCTGATGCCTATCATTTCCGTGTTGCGTTAAATACGGCGATGCATTCACGGGCAATTGCCTCATATTATAAGGATAAGCCGGAATTCAAAAAATTCGGTATCATCTGCCAGGATTACAATTTTGGGTACGAAGCCGCTGAGGGGTTCAAAAAGGCCTTGAAAGAATTCAGACCGGATGCGGAAATCGCGGTGGAAGTCTATCATCCTCTCATGACAAAAGACTTTGCTCCCTATATTACCAAATTAAATGCTTCCGGCGCTCAGGCAATTTTTACTGCAAACTGGGGTTCCGATCTGTCACTGCTTCTCAAGCAGGGGAAGGGACTTGGCCTTACGGGCCAAGTGGCAGGTTATTATCTCGAAGATTTGTTCATGCTTCGGGATGTGCAGGATGCCGCTATCGGACATATCTGGGCGGATTGTAACAGTGTCTGGTATCCTTCTGAAAAACAAAAAAATTATAATACGTTGTGGAAATCGCGCTATAAAAAGTATTGTGGCAAAGACGCCGATGAAATCTGGCAATATCCCGGAACGGGAACGCAGCAAAGTACCTATCTGAATATGCTTTTCACTGCCATCCAGAAGGTCGGCAAGTGGGACGTGAAAGAAATAATAACGACGCTGGAGGGGATGGAGTATGAAGGATTTTACGGTACCGTACTGATGAGACCGGAAGATCATCAGCTCCTCATGCCCATTCCGGTAATGCAGATCGTGAAAGAAAATCCGCTGTTCAACGACATTTGTCCCGGCGGCACGCTCCTTAGGACCATTCCTATTGAGGAAACCACGATTCCGCTTGACAAGACAGGATGTACAAGGAAAGCGGGAGAATTCTAATTCTAGTCTGATTTTCTCCCTCGCATGTACACATTGGTAATTGTGCGCAATTTCACAACAGAGACAGGGGGTCTGAACTTCGCAAGGAGGCGGACCCCCTTTATAGCTGGAGTGCATGTATCTCAAAGAAGCAGACTGTGGTCCAATAACGGTGGATCCATGAGGTAATTGTACCTTCTTGACGACCTATTCTCTGACAGACATATAAGATATTTACACCAAAAAAATCGAATGATTCCTCTATGGTGGGCTTCGATCAAATGAACTATAGCAGTATCAAAAACGTAACTAAGGAAAGAGGTTGTATCTATGGAAATATCTTTTGTGACTATACTGATTACAATATTTCATGGCCTGGTCTATGCCATGCTTCTTTATCTGGTTGCGTCCGGGTTGACACTCGTCTTCGGAATGATGGGGGTGTTAAACCTGGCCCATGCCTTCTTTTACATGCTGGGCGCCTATATCGGATATTCCTTTTTTCAGCATACGGGAAGCTTCTGGCTCGCCCTTATTCTCGCACCAATTGTAACCGGAGTGCTCGGCGCCCTGGTGGAGCGGTACATGCTGCGGTATCTTCACCCCTTCGGGCATATTTACGAATTGCTGCTCACCGTTGGGTTGCAACTGGTGATTCTCGAGGGTGTGAAATGGTATTGGGGGACAGAACCGCTGACGGCGCCGCCCCCATCTATTCTGGAAGGTTCGATCAGCATACTGGGTGCACCCTATCCTCTATACCGAATTTTTATTCTGCTGTTCAGTGTGGCTCTGATGGTGGCACTGGCCTGGGTGATGTTCAAAACAAGACTGGGAATGGTGGTGCGGGCCGCCGTTGATAATCCCAACATGGTCAGCGCGCTCGGCATCAATACACCCTTGGTTTTCGCCGGCGTGTTTGCCCTCGGTACCGCCTTGGCGGCTGTGGCAGGCGTTATTGCGGGTCCATTGCTTGGAATCTCTCCGGGCATGGCCGATGCGGTGGGATTTGATGCCTTTGTGGTTGTGGTGACCGGCGGATTGGGAAGTCTCCTAGGCGCCGTGGTTGCATCCCTTTTAATCGGGGAATTGCAGGCCTTCGGCGTCATGTTTTTCCCGCGCTTCTGTCTCGTGCTGATGTTTATCGTGATGGCTGTTGTTCTCAGTATTCGGCCACAAGGTTTATTTGGAGATAGAGAATGATGAAACATAAAATAATTAATCTGATCGTAGCGATTGTTATACTGGGCATATTGATTGCGGCGCCCTTCTTTCTCAATGATGTGCCGCTGCGCCTGCTTACGGAAATGTGTTACATGGCGCTGTTTGCCGTGAGTCTCAATGTGTTGCTCGGTTATGGCGGGATGCTCAGTTTCGGCCATAGCGCCTATTTTGGTGTGGGCGCCTACGCAACGGCACTTGCGCTTCTCCATATTGAAGGTATTAGTCTTTTGAGCGCGCTCATTTTGGGAAGCCTGGCAGCTCTGGTTGCTGGTGTGTTCTTTTCAATTTTTCTGAATCGTGTAAGCGGAACGGCCTTTGCCATGCTGACCATGGCTTTCATGCAAATATGTTTTTCTATTGCGCTGAAGTGGCGAAGTATGACCGGCGGTGATGACGGTTTGGGCGGCTATGAGATTCCTGATCTGTACATTCCTTTGATAGGAAAAATTGACATGCTCGAGACGGCAAACGTGTATTGGTTCGTTCTTGCTGTTGTGTTGATTATGCTTTTCGTCACCTGGTATCTGATGAAAACCCCCATGGGAAGATCGATTATTCTCTTGAGAGAAAGCATGTCACGGGCAGGGTTTCTCGGCTATCAGAATTCAATGACGAAATTCTTTCTCTTTATGTATACGTCCCTGGTTGCCGGTGTTGCCGGAGGACTCTTTGCAATATTCCAGGAATTCGTATCCACAGGCGCCATCGATATCTTCCGCTCCACTGATGCGATTCTCATGACGGTCATCGGGGGAGTGGGAACTTTTGTAGGTCCGATTCTAGGTGCAGTGGTCTATATATTCCTGGCCGACTGGCTCTCCGATATTACCGAGCGCTGGCAATTATTTGTCGGACTCCTCTTCATTGCCCTCGTCATGTGGTACCGGGGAGGGATTATGGGGATTGTTACATCGCTAAGGCTTCGTATTTTAGGTAAGAATCAACTCAAAGAGGCCGAGGAGAATTAATATGAGTGAAATACTAAAACTAGATGGTGTTGAACATGACTTTTCAGGGCTGAAGGTACTCTTCGGTGTTAATTTCCATGTGCTTGATGGTGAACGTCATGCCCTCATAGGACCCAACGGTGCAGGAAAGACCACGGTCTTTAACTGCATCACGGGAGAACTTCATCCCCGAAAAGGTAAGGTTATCTATAAGGGAAGCAACGTAGTGGGAAAGCATCCTTTTCAAAATGCAAGGGACGGTATGGCCAGGTCTTTCCAGATTACCAATATATTCTGGAATCTGACTGTGCGTGAAAACATTCAGAGCGCCATTCTTTCACGACTTCACAGACGGTTTAACTTCTGGAAATGGATATCGGGCATGGTCGACGTAGAAGAGGAAGTTACCGGAACACTTGGACTTCTTAATCTGTCGGGAGAAGCCGATACTCCTGCAGGCCTTCTTTCATACGGCCAGCAACGGGCGCTTGAAATAGGGTTGACCGTGTCAATGAAACCGGATTTGATTCTGCTTGATGAACCGACGGCAGGTATGTCGAAAGAGGAAACCCATCATGCCGTAAGACTCATACGGTCACTTACGGAAGGGATTTCAATGGTTATCATTGAACACGATATGGATGTAATTTTCGATCTGGCCGATCGCATTACGGTGCTTCAATACGGCGAGGTCATCTGTTCCGATGTCCCATCGGAAGTGCGGAATAACTCGAAGGTCCGAGAAGCATATCTTGGCGAAGACGAGGAGGTATAAACGTGTTTTTTTCGATGGCAAACATTCACGGATATTATGGAAAGAGTCACATCCTTCACGGAGTCAATATTGAGATAAACGAAGGTGAAATGGTGGCCCTGCTCGGCAGGAACGGCGTAGGCAAATCAACAACTCTGAAGAGTGTTGTAGGGCTGGTGAAACCGTCTGAAGGATCAATCACGTTTAAAGGAACCGAACTTGCCGGTCAACCTACACATACCATTGTAAAACATGGAATAGGATATGTGCCGGAAGAGCGGGCAATATTCAACAGCCTTACTGTGCGACAGAATCTTCTTATGGGAATAAAACATGGACGTGGAGTTAAAACCTCAGCTGATGGAGGGTGGACTCTTGATCGAGTCTATGAAACATTCCCATCACTGAAAGCGCGGGAAGGAAATAAAGGATCCCAGTTGTCGGGAGGCGAGCAGCAAATGCTGACAATGGCACGAACGCTCATGGGCAATCCGGAGCTTATTCTTGTCGATGAACCAACGGAAGGACTGGCGCCGTTGATTCGCAGGACCGTTGCGGATACCCTGCGCCAAATAAATGAAAGCGGCGTCTCAGTCCTGGTTGTCGAACAAAACCTGAAATTCGTGCTTCCCATTTGTCATCGTGCCTATATCATGACAAAAGGCGAGGTGGTATACTCGGGATCAAGTCAGGAAGTATTGGAGAACAAAGACATACAGAAAAAATATCTGGAAGTCTAGTGAAAATCAGTTTTTTAGACGTCAAAAATAAGAAAGAAACTGATTGCCCGAATATGAATTATTAAGTATACGTACTCGTTAAACGCTATAAAGGGTGTCAATTCGAAGGAGATACTACAGATGGAAAAACGAGTGGACAAGAGAATGAATGCTCAGGAAGCCATCAGCGAGTTTGTGCATGATGGTGATGAGCTGATAATCGGCAACTATACGCTCTGCATGGCCTGCGGTCTCATGAATGAGATTGTGCGGCAGAAGAAAAAGGGGCTCACTCACAACTCACAATCGGGTCATCTGATTGATGAGGTTCTGGTCGCCGGAGGCTGTGTAGATCGCCTGGTCACCGCCTATGTCCTCAATGCCGGAGGTGATGAGGGCGGTTCCGCCGTGGGGCGTGCCTGGAAAAACGGGACGTTGGAACTTGAAGATTACACAAACTACAATTACAATGCCCGCCTTATGGCGGGGATGCACGGATTCACCTTTATGCCCGTATTCGAGGGTATCATGCATACTGATCTCTTTGAAAAACGAGGTTTTATGGGTGAAAACAAGTACAAGGTGATCGAATGCCCTTTCACAGGCAAGGATATTGTGCTTGTGCCGGCAGCGAACCCGGATGTGTGCGTCATTCATGTCCCGCGCGCCGATAAATACGGCAATGCCCAATACTGGGGCGCCATGGGCAGTGTTCAGGCGGCAGCGCTTTGCAGCAAACGTATTGTCGTTTCCTGTGAAGAAATTGTGGAACACGACGTAATTCAGGCATCGCCGCACTTTACAATTATTCCGGCCTACAGGGTCGATGCCGTGGTGGAAATGCCCTGGGGGGCCCATCCTTCAGATGTAGTCGGATATTATAACTGGGACCGCCTGATGCTTGCCGTATTCATGACAGCCCTGAAAACTGATGCAGGCACCAAAGCATGGATGGATGAATGGGTGTACGGGTGCAAGGATCATAACGCGTACATCAGACATTACATCGATAAATTTGGCCTCGATCCCTTGAATTCCATTAAGGCGCGCGCTTTTTATTCAGCACCGGCCAATTACGGCGCGGCCTTTACATCAGCATGGGATGAGCGTGGACGGGAACGCACCATGGGTGTAACATTGGAAGAAATGGAAACAATAATGAAAGAGAAGGGGGTGCTTTATGAGTAAGCCCTATACGCTCAATGAACTGCTGATCATTACGATTGCGAAGGAAATACATGATTTTGAAAATATTATTTTAGGTGTGGGGCTTCCTATGACATCCGGCGCCCTGGCCAAGGCCCTCTATGCACCACACGCAAATCTAATGATGGAATCGGGGATCATTGATTTCGAACCGACGGTTCCTTTGAACCATATTGCGGATTGTTTGTCCTGCCGAGGATTTTCCTGTTCCACCGATCTGTTTTCGGCTTTTACCATGACCTACAAGGGCTATGTAGACGTGTGCTTTCTCGGCGTTGCTCAGGTTGATAAATTCGGCAACCTGAACACCACGGTGATTGGCGATTATTATAAGCCTCAACTCCGCCTGCCCGGTTCGGGAGGCGCCGCCGATTTTATATCCTATGCAAAAAAAACGGTGCTTACGATGAGGGGAGGGCAGTTTGTCGATACATTGCTCTACAGGACCTCGCCAGGCTATCTGGAAGGTGGAGATGCCCGGGACAAAAGCGGTCATTTTCCCCAGGGATCGGGACCAAGCAAATTAATCAGCACAAAAGGCATTTTTGAGTTCGATCCTGAAACAAAAGAGATGTACCTGGCAAAAATTCACCCCGGCGTGTCTGTAGAGGCGGTGAAGAAAGATATTCCCTGGGAACTCAAGGTAGCATCGGATCTGGAAGAAACCGAGCATCCATCGGATGAGGAAATTGATTTCGTTCGCCGGTTCGCTCCAACGGAATCCGTGGGAAAACAATTGATGTTCGAACTCACCATTGCGAATATTACTAAAAAAATGGCCCAGCTCGGATAGACAATAGATCGATCATATCATGCTTTTTATGGTGTATTATTGCAATTGCGACAGAAGGTTTGAATAGTCATCTCCACAATGAATCCCATCTGTCTGTGTGCACATCAGCTCATGTAGGTAAGAATCAGCGCTTATTCATGAGCTGATGTGCCCCTTTCCACAGTGACCCCGTTTATGGCATATCTATTGCTTACTGGCGACGGTAAGTGTGAGATTGAACTGTACGTTCTCCGCTGCATCAAAATAGATGCCTTTTATTGCGCAACGATAACACTCGCCGGTTGCACCGCTGAAAGCTTCGGCAACGACCTGTTCCATCGCTTCTATTGATAGTTGCTTCAGCATACTGCCGGGAATCGAAGAAATACTCTCCTCTGCTTCAGGCTTCGTGCCCGAGGATTCTTCTCCTCCTTCTGCCATAAGCTGTTTAAATGCCGTGTCTATGGCCTGTTCCATCGCATCGGCGCCAACTGAGTCCAGGGCGCTCTGAAAATCGCGGTATCCGCTTTTCCCTAATTCTACCTTATCTGACATTATTCCTCCCAATCATATGTGCCTGGAAATCATGTATACAACACACAGCAGGTACACACAACTCAAAAAAGGGCGTGCATTTGGGCTGACCTACATCGTCAGCGCTACACTTTAGCCGTTCTCATATATTACTTAGACGTCCTAGGGTTTTTCGAATCATCAAAATACGCTTTTGCCCTATTATCATTCTACAAAAATTCCCTCATACACTTGTACGCTGATGGATGGCAATATCAGTTTCATTCTCATTGACGGAGAGGATTTTACTTAGGAATGAGAAGTATTATGTGAATTGAGTGACATATGCCGAAACGAGTATTTTGCAATTTAAAAAAAATTGCAGTACTATAAATCCAAATTGCGTGAAAGGAGAAAGGAATGGGTGTGTTGTTGAAAGGAAGTGTCAAGGTAGTTAGTTTGATCTGTGCGTGCGCCATCTGTGTGGCCCTCATCGGAATGCAGAGCGCATATGCGGCCATGCCGGCGTTTGACATAAATAAAATGTCCAACATGTCGGGGTATGATCCTACCACCTTTGAGAATCCCAAAGGCGATGTCATCAAAATAGGAGTCGTTGAAGCGTTTTCAGGCCCCGGGGCATTCAATGGACAGATTTACTGGTTGGTCAATGCCTGGCTCGCCTATGATTACAATAAGCGGGGCGGCATCATGGTGGACGGCAAGAAGAAACTGATCGCCGTTATAAAAGGCGACAGCCAGGCCAAACCGGCAGTCTGTAAGAAAATTACGGAGAAGCTCTGTCTCGAGGACAAAGTGGATCTTCTCTTCGGCACTGCGGGAAGTCACCTGACATTGATTGTGCAGCAGGTGGCGGAAAAATATAAAACAATTTTCATGAACCCCATGTCGCTTTCCGATGCATTGATGGATGCGAAAAATTTCAATCGCTACGTTTTCAGAACCACCATCACTACAAAATCTATCGGCATGGGCATGGCCTATTATTATTCAAAGCGGCCGGAAAATAAATTTTATATTCTGAATCAGGATTATTCCTATGGTCACATCATGGCCGATGCCTTCAGAGAGGCATTGAAAAAATATAAGCCGGGAGCTGAGCTTGTGGGAGAGGATTTTCACCCTCTCTTCATCAAGGATTTCGCTCCCTACATCACGAAAATCCAGGCTTCCGGTGCTGAAGTGATCTTCACGGGAGACTGGTCGCCCGATGCGCAGAATCTGCTGATACAGTCTCGGCAGATGGGTTGCAAACTTCCCTTCGCCAATATTTACATGGACGCGCCGGCCACCCTTTGTGCGGTCGGAGGTGAAGGTTCGAAGGGGATGGTCAACCTCAATGATCATCATGCCACTATCGGCACACCGGAGATGGAAAAGTTCATTGAGATTTGGCACAACACCTGGAAAAACTGGAAAGCGCCCTACGACACCATTATGTGGGCATGGCCTATCGGGGCCGGTGCCAAAACACTGGTGATGGGTTACTGGATGTGGGATGTGTTGGAGCGCGCCGGCAGCACTGATCCGGAAAAGATTATCCAGACCTGGGAAGGGGACACCTATAAGGCACTGAACGGCATGGTCCATATGCGTGCCTGCGACCATCAGATGGTTCGCGATGTCTATGTTGCGGAATATGTATTTCCCAACAAATATTATGAGGATGGTGCAGCTCCCGGGAAGCCTGTCGTGATTCCGGCCGAATATGCCATTCCGGCGCCTCCGGCTGATCTTGAGCGGTGTAAAAAGTAAGAGAGAAGCATACATTACAAACTGTCAGACAAGAGCGGTACCCGTGGAGTGTGCGGGTACCGTTCTTTATTATGAATATCAGGCACTGAAAAAGATGATGCATGCTTTCATGAAGCCGTTAAACAAAAGTTCTTGACGGTTCGATTTTATGCTGTCATACTTCAAATCTCAAAACAACATCATTCTGTTCTCGATGAATGCGTGTTTGGGCTGCGTTATTAGTTGAATACATAAAAAACAGCTCTCATCCCTACAATAGTTGATTCGGACCCTGCTCATATCGGCGGCATGGCAAAGCACAGCCAGGACCTGCGGTATTTTCCTTTCTGTCTGGGGGTGTGAAGCGGATTCCAGAAAATGTCTACAATCAATAGATGCCGTCTTTTACCGGCGTCGCCCATATAAGTCGTGAGACGCTAAAAGTATTTAACACGCCTGAGCCGAAACGTGCAGTGATAGAAGGCGCCATCAGCGCATAAAGGGGGGCTGCAATGAAAGGCAAACATAAATTATTTCAAATAAGGACAAAAAGAGATGCCCGCTTTCTTGCATCCAGAATAAAAAAGTCGGAAAAAGTATTTTATTATTTTGTCCCCCTTGTGGGTGGCATGGAAGGCAGTTTCAACACCATCACCTGCAACAACCGATCCAATATATGCTCGATCAACTCATTAATCCCCGGCCTTGACGATGCGGAAATAAAATCCGGCATAGAAATAGCGAATCACATCTGGGAAAAAAGAAAATATATAAATGCGGAAATTCGCGACCCCGATTCCGAATGGCACTTGCTGGTCTCCGGATCCGGTTGAAGGGTGCATAGGGCAGAAAGGAGGCGGTCAGTCATGTCAGTATTTTTTATGTTTGGAAAGTATACAAAAGAATCGGCAAGGGAAATAAGCAAGGAGAGAACAAAAAAAGCTGTCAAAATTATTGAAAAGTATGGGGGAGAAATAAAGTCGATGTATTCGCTGCTTGGCGAACATGACCTTATTTTTATAGTAGATTTGCCTGATGTACAAAGTGCAATGAAAGTTTCTGTTGCCCTTCACCAATTAACGGGCATCAATTTTACCACATCGCCGGTTGTAAATGTGGATGAGTTTGACAAACTGATAGGCGAATTGAAAGAGATGTAAGTAAAATAGTATCATCGTGGGCTCTTCGGTTGCGCCATAAATCTTTACCTTCATATGTCCACAAGGCGTTCATTTGCAGGAGATTGCGCAGCCGCTTCTTTGAGCTTTCTTACTGACGCAAAAATGTGCTCCAGTTCTTCCGTTTTTACGATGTGGATGTTGTCGGCGCCTTTTCGATCCAATGCATCCATCACAAATTGCACGGTTATCTGATTGAGGTCCCTTGCCGGCTGATACGCCGGTTCGTTGTCGGAGTTTGTGTATACCTTTGAAAGAACGGAACTTTCCACTAAGTCATATAGGACAGTCTGGACCAGACGGGAGGGGATCTCCAGATCGTTAGACACAATGGGGGCTGTTGCCGGCTGTTCTCCCTCTGCAAAACGCTTGATAATATATTGACATACTCGCAGTGAAATTATTTTTTTTAATTCATCACTAATACCTGCTGCTTCCGCCTCGAATTCGTAAGTATGGACATTTTGATGCGCGAATGACAGCTCGGCGCCGAAAAGAACAATGATCCAACTCAACTGCATCCACGTCAGAAAAAGCGGAAGCGCCGCGAAACTTCCATAAATTGCATTGTAATTTGCCGTACCTATTTGAAAGGCAATGAATGCCAGCTGGGCGAATTGATACATTGTGCCCCCGATGATTCCTGCGGTAAGCGCAGAAACAAAATTAACCTTCGTATTAGGGGCGAACATGTACACAAACGTAAAAAGAATCCAGATGATAAAATAGGGAAAGAGTTTCAGTAAAGAGAGCAGGATGGGACTGACAAGAGAAACCAGCGCTATCTTTTCCGCAATTACCGCGACTTGAGCCGTTAAAAATACATTGAGGCTGCTGGAAAGAATGATAAGAATCGGGCAGAGGACCATAATCGAGAGATAGTCGCTGAGTTTTCTCGCAAGCGTCCGTGAGTTTTTGATTCCCCATACAGCGTTAAAGGATTGTTCAATGTGGCCCAACACTTTAAGCGCAGCCCAGAAGAGAACAATCACGCCTATTCCGGCAAGTATTCCTCCACGAGTGTTCTTGAGAAGCGAATCGGAAAAATTTATAACTGCAATCACTACATTTTCATGTGCCGTAAACTGCTCCATGAGTCGTTCTTGAAGAATTTTCTCAAGACCAAACCCTTTGGCGATACCGAAAAACATGGCAGCAAGAGGCACAATCGATATTAAAGTAAAAAAAGTGAGTGCCGAAGCCCTTAAAAAACAACTATTTTCATCGAAACCCTTAACCGTGAGAAATAATATTCGCAAAGTTCTGATCAAAAAGGATTTACTGAGAGAAAGTTCGTCCAGACGGATATGCCATATTCCATGTGTAAAAAACATGACGATTTTCGAATACAGTGTTTCCCGGTCGGACATGTAGGTTCCTTTGCAAAAATATTCAGGCTGAGGGCATATGTGGGGAGAAGGCTGATGCAGAACATTGAAACGAATTCACTCAATGCCTCCCCTTTGAACCATTTGCTTATTTTCTCCAGGCATTATAACGAGATTCACTCTTTTATGCATTATAAATATGGACGGGGAAGAAGAAAGTAAAATAATTGTGCTTGTGCTTATTCCTTGAAGACGGTAAATAGAGCCCACCTGTTCAAGGAAACATTGAATAATTTGCGGGGTAACTATGACGGATAAGAACTACAGGGGTGATGTAGAAGAAGACGGTATTACCTTTCAGGAAATGATGGATGCCTACGAATTTGATGCACGACGGTTGAGACCGGGCGAGAAGATCGACGCGAAGATAGTTAAAATAACGGATGAATGGATCTTCATAGATCTCTCCGAAAAAAGCGAGGGATATATCGATAGAACTGAATTAACCGATGAAGAGGGAAACCTCTCCGTGATGGAAGGGGACACCATTACGGTCTACTTCCTGTCGTCGAAAAATAGTGAAAAGCTTTTTACTACAAAATTGGGCAATACACCCATGGCAGGTGATCATCTTGAAGAGGCATTCAAAAATGAAATCCCCGTCGAGGGTACCATTGAGAAAGAAGTCAAGGGTGGTTTTGAAGTGAAGATTGCCGGTTCTTTCCGCGCATTTTGCCCCTATTCACAGACCTGTATTGACAAAAACGAAACCGGGGCTGACTATGTGGGACGACGTCTCCAGTTTGCGATAATAGAATTTGGCGATAAAGGACGCAACGTCGTTCTGTCCAGGCGTCCGATCATTGAAGCAGAAAAAAAGAAGGAAAAGGAAGCCCTGAAAGAGATTCTTTACGAGGATATGATGGTAAAGGGGAATGTGGCGTCCATCAGAAATTTCGGCGCCTTTATCGATTTAGGGGCACTGCAGGGATTACTTCCTGTGTCCGAAATAGGCTGGGGGAGGGTAGATGACATCAATGAAATTCTCTCTGTCGGTGAACAAATTGCCGTCAAAATTATTGCCATCGACTGGGAACGTGAGAGAATATCGTTAAGTCTGAAAGCAACCATGCCCGATCCGTGGGAAGAGGTTGAGAAAAAATATCCTGAAGGTTCAGTGCATTCAGGAGAGATAGTCAGATTAACAAAATTTGGCGCCTTTGTAACGCTGGAACCGGGAATTGATGGTCTCGTGCACATATCTCAGATAGGGAAGGGGAAAAAAATTAAACACCCGTCGGATGTCCTTGAATTAAAACAGGCTGTTTCCGTTGTGGTGGAACGGGTCGATAGGGAACATAAGCGGATATCGTTGCGCTTTTCCGATCAGCATACGACAACTACGACTGAAGAGGAATTAAAAGAACAGTTCAGTACCTATAGGGACAACACCACGACTTCGATGGGCACACTGGGTGACATCCTCAAAAGCAAGTTGTCGAAAAAGTAGACCGCAGGGACTGCATAGCCGACATCCCATAATGATCAGCGTGCTTTTTTATAATAAGTAAAGGCTGAATATGGCCAGTACCTCACGAAACAAAAGGGGAAGGCGGATAATAGGGGGAGTGCTGACAGTTCTTTCCCTTTTCTTTGTAGTGATATTTTTTGTTTCAGTAGGTGAAGTAGTACTTGTCAAATACGTCAATCCGCCCTTCACCTTCAGCATGTTAAGGGGCTGGGTACATCAAAAAACGGGCACACGATACTATCGCTCTCCTTCATATCAATGGCGTGATCTCGATGATATTTCCCCCCATCTTCGTCAAGCAGTGCTTGCCGGAGAAGATCAGCGGTTTTTACGTCATCGCGGGTTTGATTTGATTGAATTCAGAGAGGCGATAAAGAATCTCATGGAAACAAAAAGGATTCGGGGAGCCAGCACCATTTCCATGCAGGCAGCGCGATCGCTCTTTCTCTGGTCTGAGAGAACGCTTCTGCGAAAACTATTAGAGGCCTATTACACTATTCTTATTGAACTGTTTTGGGACAAAGAGCGAATTCTTGAAGTGTACCTGAATACCGTTGACTGGGGCAGTGGGGTAATTGGGGCCGAAGCAGCGGCAAAAAAATATTTTCGCACCCAGGCCAAATTCCTTTCTGCTGAAGAATCGGCCGCACTGGCGGCAATCCTCCCAAGTCCTTACCGCTGGTCTCCAGTGGATTTGAACGACTGGGTCTTTTCAAGGAAAGAAAAGATTCTGTGCGACATGAAAAGAATGCCTCTATTAGGAACTACTGCTGAACTATCAGGCGGTGTAAAGGAAGGCGAATAGACGCGCACCGCGTGGCGGCTGAAAACGAGGAGAACTCAACTCTATGATGGAACCGCTTTATCAATTTGCAGCCGGCATCGCCTTCGGAATTCTTTTGACCCTTCTCATAACCCGACTGAAGCAAAAGGATGCAGACACCGTTCTTAAAAACCTGCTCTTTCAGAGTGACTACGAGAAAAACCGGAACTTGGAACTTTTCATGAATGCGGTAAAGGATTCTTTCGGGGAATTATCCTATAGGGCGCTTGCGCGGAACAGTGGTGAATTTCTTAAAATTGCGAATGAACTACTGCAAAAGCAAACGCAATCGGGACAAAGAGATCTTGATGAAAGGAAACATCTCATAGATCATACACTTCAGGTAATGCGAGGCGATTTGAACAGGGTTCACGATATGGTGCACACCCTTGAAAAGGATAGAGAACAGAAATTTGCTGAGCTTGCCCAGCAGTTGAAAACGGCAACTGAAGGAACCGCTCGATTGCAGGATGTAACGTTCAAATTGCAGCAGGCGCTCTCGAATACAAAGATTCGCGGTCAGTGGGGAGAACGCATGGCGGAGGACGTGCTGAGAATAGCGGGGTTTATTGAGGGGATCAATTATGTCAAGCAGAAACGACTGGATTCCGACGGAAGCCGGCCTGACTACACATTCCTGCTTCCTCAGCGTCTCCGCATCAACATGGATGTAAAGTTTCCCCTGGATAATTATCTGCGTATTCTTGAGGCCCAGAATGATATGGAAAGAGAGAGAAGGAAACATCAATTTTTGAAAGATGCCCGCAATCGTATCCGGGAGGTTACCTCCAGGGAATATATCAACCCGGAAGAACATACGGTCGATTATGTAATCGTGTTTATTCCGAATGAACATGTCTATACCTTTTTGTGTGAACAGGACGCATCATTGATCGACGATGCGCTGAAGCAGAAGGTAATCCTTTCTTCTCCCATTACGCTCTATGCTATTCTTGCCGTTATCAGGCAGGCGACTGAAAATTTCAACCTCGAGCAAAAGGCGTCAGAGATAATGACACTTTTGGAGAGCTTTAAAAAACAATGGATTGCGTTCGTCTCCTCCTTTGATAAACTGGGAAAAAGGATCGAAGAAACACAGAGAGAATATAATAATCTGACATCGACGCGACGATACCAACTGGAACGGCAATTGCGAAAGATAGAAGACATAAAACGACAGCACGGGGACGTTGCAGTGGCAGCGTCCGATGGGAATGGTGCTGAGGATACAACGGATTCACTATAACTGCCAAAAGTAAAGGAGATGGGATATGGCAATAATCGAGTGGAAAAAGGACGGAACGGTCGCCATCATGACCTTGAATAACGGCGAAAACCGTCACAATCTTACCTTTGCCCGCACAATGCAGTCGATCCTTGATGAAATCGAGACGGACAAGGAAGTAACTGCTCTGGTGGTTACATCGAGCGATCAGAAAAACTGGTCACAGGGAATTGACCTTCCGTGGATGTTTGAATGTCTTCAAGCAAAAGATTTAGAGTCGGTGAAGGCCTTCATCTATGGCATGAACGATATCTTCAAGAGGATTCTTCTCTATCCCGTACCCGTGATTGCCGCAATTAACGGTCATGCAGTGGCGAATGGGGCCATACTGTCACTTGCATGTGATTTTCGACTCATGCGGTCGGACAGGGGATTTTTCTTTTTTCCCGAAATTGACATTAACATTCCCTTTCTCCCGGGGATGCTTGCATTCATGCGCAAGGCCGTTCCTCCATATAAACTGGAGGAAATGATTTTCACGGGAACACGCTATAACGCAACAGATCTGGAAACACATCACATTATTTACAAGGCCTGCAAGAATGAAGAGGCTCTTTGGGAAGAAGCGATGACCTTAGCCGGATCCTTTAATAAAGGCAGGGTGATCTTTGGTGAAATGAAAAAAAGGCTTCACAAAGAAATGATTGACATTCTGGAAAAAGAGGATCCTCCCTATATTGAGGCAACATCATTTACGACATAAATAAACGGGGGTGCAACGGGTCCAGGGTGTCTTCAGATTTTCCTGCCTTCCTGCACCCCTCTATTTTTGAATACTCTCAGAGAATCAAATTTAAAATTCCCCCTGCCGCAATGGCTGCTGTAAGCATTATACATGCCGATTTACAAAAATTGTATATTCCCAATTCCCTGAGAAGCACCACAAAGGTAGCGATACAGGGGAAAAACATCGTCAGAACGACGCTGCCTATGACCATTTGCTTCGCCGTCATTGCAGAAAGAGACAACATTCCCAGGGCGGCGTCTTTTCTTAAAAAACCGATAACTATTGCGGTTACTGATTCTTTCGGAAGTCCGAGTACACCCGTAATCAGAGGTTCGGTAAAAGTTGCAATGAAATCGAATATGCCGAAAAAGAAAAGAATATTTATTACCAGCACAGCCCCGAGAATGATGGGGATCGCCTCTATCAGAAACCCCTTTACGCGCATCATCAGCTTTTGAAGTATTGTGTTCCAGGGGGGGATGCGATAGGGAGGAACTTCAATCAACAATTCGGGGCTTAATCCTCGCAAAATCTTGTTGAGAATAACCCCGAGAATCACCCAGACCATGAAAAGCGATACATACACGAGTGCCACATATTGAGCCCCGTGTTTTCCCACGAGGCCGAATATCATCGCCTGTGCCGATGCGCAGGGTATCGCGATCGCAACAAGCGTTGCCGCAATAAAGCGTTCTCGCTCACTTTCGAGAACGCGTGTTGCCATGACTGCAGGAACATTGCACCCCAGACCAAGAAGAGTGGGTATGATGGCAAACCCATGCAGCCCAAGCTTGTGCATTGAGGTGTCAAGCAGTATGGCCAGTCGAGGCAGATATCCCGTGTCTTCAAGAATTCCCAGAATAAGGTAGAAGGCAATGATATAGGGCAGCACCATGGCCAGCGGCACATACAATCCGCTGCTCAATAATCCGAAGGATTCCGTAAAGCTGATTGTTCCCTCCATGAGCTTTCCCACGATGATATTGTGAAAAAACCCTCCCTTTCCCATCCATACGCTCAAGGAACTGAGAACAGGCAGCCACAGTCGTTCAAATAGAGGATCGAGAATATACTGTATGAGAGATTCTCCAATAAAACGTATCACATAGAATGCCGTAGCCAGCACAAGAACAGCCATCAGAGAACCCGTCACCGGTTTCACGCTCGCATCTTCAAGTCGTTCGAACCACCGATGGTGACGATGGGTGATTTGCTGGACTTGCTCTACTATGTTGCCCACCAGCGCCCAGCGTTCACTTCTGTCACGATTAACCGGGGCTGGGGAGGTGGCGCTCGGAATTGCTCTCACAAGATCTTTAATGCCTTGACCGCTCAATCCCGATGTCGGTATCACGGGAACCTTCAAAAGTGCTTCGAGCTTTTCCACATCGATTTCAATGCCTCGATGTTTGGTGTCATCCCACATATTGAGTGCCACTATAAGCGGCACCTTTTTTTCTATCAGCTGAAGCGTTAAGTAGAGATTTCTTTCGAGGTTGGTGGCGTTCACTACATTGATAACCACATCCCCGTTTTCGAGCATCCTGGCGGCGATTTCTTCTGCTTCGCAGGTGGGTTCAAGTGTATATGTGCCGGGCACGTCAATGACTTTTGCCATTGTATCGCCGACTTTCATAAAGCCGCTTGTGAAGCTGACCGTCGTTCCGGGGTAGTTTGAGGAGATGACGCGCACACCGGTAAGTCGAGAAAATATAACGCTTTTACCGACATTGGGGTTCCCCATCAGCAAAACATTCATTGCTTATTTCCGTTCCGTATCAATCAGTATCTTACGGGCCATTCCAAAACCGATGGCAACCTGAGTTCTATCCACCTGAACGGTGACGGGTCCCTTCATAAACATTGAACTGATTTTCTTAATTTTTTTTCCAGGTCGTATGCCAAGCGCCTCAAGGCGATTGACGAGTTCTCTCCCGCCTTCAATTTGTGCAACAACACCGATTTCCTGAGACTTTAAATCATTGAGAGATATAACCACAATGTTCCTTCTTCCTGTGAAGCTTTAACGGCCTTATTTCAAGTTATTATATATGCACGTAGATAGTAGGATTTTGCAAACTACCTCCATAAGAAGTAAATGTACAGCGAGAAAAACATATGTTAAAATACGTTTTTAATGTAATCACTGTTCACGATTATGCAACCGAATTTTATCATGTGACTGTGAATAGAAGGGGGCGCCGTCCCCGAGACGGCGCCCCTGTCAATCCCGAAAAATAGTGTATTACGATATCGGGGGTTTCCTGTCGCTCCATGGGCGCGCTTTCTCAAGCTGTGAGGCAAGACGAAAGAGGGTCGCCTCATCGCCGAATCGTCCCACAAAATGCGTGCCGATCGGAAGGCCATCTTTATTCCAGTAGAGCGGTACGGACATAGCCGGCTGTCCCGTTGCATTGCACAAAGGAGTAAAGGGCACGAAACGCGCGGCCCTTCTCCAGCCTCTGAGAGGATCATCAGAAGGCGAATCAAAGGTTCCGAGAGGAACCGGGGCTTCGGCAAGAACCGGCGTCATGAGTACATCGAAGTCCAGAAAAAATCTGCTGATATCTCGTGAGATACGCTGAATTATTTGCACTGCAAGAAGGTAGTCGGAGGCTTTAAACCCGTTACCCATTTCAAAGAGTCCCCACGTCACCGGTTCGTAGTCTTCAGGTGAAGGCTTTCTTCCGGTGAGATGAGAGAGACCCTGTATAGTCGAGGCACATCCGGATGCCCATATTACGGTAAAAGCCCATGTGAGAAGATCTTTATTGAAGGAGGGTGAAGCCTCAATCACGTCATGCCCAATTTCGGCAAGCAGTTTCGCCGATTCATTCACCGCAGCGAGACAATCCTGAGAAATTGTAGCGCCGTCGCCGGCGTCGGCAAGAACGGCAATGCGCAATCTGCCCGGGGGTATCATAGTTTCTTTCAAATATTCATGCTCCGGACAGGGGGCGCAATAGGGATCTCCCACTTCATAACCCTTTGTCGCATCGAGAAGGGCCGCACTGTCTCTGACGGATCGGGTGAGGACATGCTCGGCTACAAAACCGCTCAACAAATCTCCGAAATCGGGACCAAGTGGATTTCTTCCGCGGGTTGGTTTTAGTCCGAAAAGACCGCAGCAGGATGCCGGGATACGTAGTGATCCCCCTCCATCATTACCATGTGCAACGGCAACCATTCCCGATGCAACGGCAGCCGCGGACCCGCCGCTCGACCCCCCCGTTGTTTTTGTGATATCCCAGGGATTCCTGCTGGCCCCGAAAAGCTGCGGCTCGGTAGTGGGCATGAGCCCCAGTTCGGGAGTATTGGTCTTTCCAAGTATGATCAGCCCCGCACGTTTGTATCGCGATACGAGTTCACTGTCATGATCCGCCACGAAGGGTTCCATGATCTTTGTTCCAAAGGCCATCCGCACCCCTTTGTATGATGCAATAAGGTCTTTGAGCAGAAAGGGAACGCCGGCGAAAGGCCCACTCAAAGGTCCCTTCGAGACACAATTCCGTGCTTCCTCAAAGATTGGTGTAATTACGGCGTTCAGCCGGGGGTTGAGTGACTCAATTCGTTCGATCGCTGCATCGATTAGTTCGATTGGTTTGATTTCCTTCTTTTGTATCAATTCGGCCTGAGCTGTCGCATCTAAAAATGTCAGTTCTCGACTGTCTCCCATGCAGTTCCTCTCCTTTAAAGAAATAAAACCATTTTCACCACACGCTGTTACTACGCAGGCGAAACAACTATTCTGTTATACACCCTGTGTCGAGACGTCAAGGAAAAAGTAATGATAGGCCATTGCATTGTATCTTGCCTTTTTTAAGGTCCTGATATAAAGTATGCGCGACTTTTATGAAAAGAAACAGAAGACAAAAAAATTCAGTAAGGCGAAAAGGAACAATTCAGAAACAATGAAATATGAAGGGATGATTATTCGACCCCCAAGTGAGGCGAGAAGTTTGCTGCTTCAAGTAACGGTGGGTTGTTCCCATAATAAATGCACTTTCTGCGGCACCTACAGCGGAGAAAAATTCCGTATCAAGTCCTTCGAAGAGATAGAAGAAGATATTCTTGAGGCACGTACCTACAGCCCTATTGAAAAGGTTTTTCTCTGCGATGGCGATGCGCTTATTATTCCCCAGAGAAAGCTGATTCCTATTATGGAGTCAATCAACAGCCATATCAGGGGAGTGAAGAGGATCGGCACGTATGCAAACACAAAAAGCATATTGCGAAAAACTCCGGAAGAGCTGGCCCGACTTAAAGAATTAGGCCTGGGGATCGTCTATCTGGGTGTAGAGACGGGAAATGAGGAACTACTCCGGAAAATAAATAAGGGCGCCGCCTACAATCAGATGGTCAAGGCGGGCCGAATGATTAAAGATGCCGGCATTCTTTTATCCGTGACGGTCCTTTTAGGAATCGGCGGGATAGAAAAAAGTAAGGAACATGCCCTGGACACCGCGCGCATATTAACCGACATTGATCCGGATTACGCGGGCGCCCTGACCGTTATGATTGTGCCCGGGACACCGCTGCACCATGAGTATCGTGAGGGTCGTTTCGTGCTTCCCGATACCTTTGGATTTTTAGAGGAACTGGGCATAATGATTGCCCGGTCAAATTTTTCAAATTGTTTTTTTACGTCGAATCATGCATCAAACTACCTGCCCTTGCGAATCAATCTTCCCGAACAAAAAGAAGAAGCAATTGATCTTATTTACAATGTAATTGAGTCTCAGAACAAAAAGGTGCTGCGCCCTGAATTTCTCAGGGGGCTTTGAGCGTTCCACATACCCTGATCAAAAACCGACACTGCAAAGGAGTATGGTATTTTTTTAAAGAAATTTAAATTACTGATCACAGTCCTTTTTCTCAAAGGTGAAAAAAAACGAGGACAATCCTTTCTTGAAGAAGAAATCAGGTCGTTGGTCGACATCGGCGGGGATGAAGGTTTGATCGATCAGCAGTCCGTTGAGATGATTCAGAGCATCCTCGAACTAAGCGAAACAGTTGCCCGTGAGGTAATGGTCCCCCGCACCGAAATGGTTGCGATAAGCAGCGATTCCACGATCGATGAAATACTGGACATGGTCATGAAGCACGGCCATACAAGAATGCCCGTATATACTGACAATATCGACAATATAGTCGGGGTGCTGAATGTAAAAGACCTCCTCCGTTTCTGGTCAAAATCAATAGCAGTAAAGGATATCGTGTCGATATTGAGAAAGGTTTATTTTATTCCGGAAACAAAAAGTATTCACTTTCTTCTTCATGAACTGAAGGAAATGAAATCTCACATGGCCATAGTAATTGACGAATATGGAGGAACTTCCGGTCTTGTGACGCTTGAAGACCTCATCGAGGAAATTGTGGGCGAAATTCACGATGAACATGATGTGGAAGAAGAGGCCTTCGTAAGACTTTCGAACGGGGATGTAATGGTCGACGGGAGAGCTGAAATAGAAGAATTTGAGAAGTATTTTGATCTCGAAGTGCCGGATGGGCAATTTGAAACGCTGGGAGGATTCATATTTCATCTGATAAAAAAGATACCCATAACCGGAGAGTTGATTCATTACGGTGACCTCGAATTGACCATTGAATCTGCTGACGAACGAAGCATCAAGAAGGTGAAAATTCGAAAAACAGGGCAGGAGTCGGACCAAAAGATCAATAGGGGACGCAAGCGTCAGAGCACTCAAAAGGACATATCTTTCAAATGAAAATGGACTGGAAAGGTATTTTTCTTGCGATACTGTCAGGATTACTGCTCTTTCTTTCATTTCCGAAATGTGATCTCTGGTATCTCGCCTGGATAGCATTCACTCCGCTTTTTTTTGCGATACAAGGAAAAACTCTCCGTGAATCCTTCAGTCTGGGAGTGATTGCCGGCATCACTTTTCACATAGGCATCATTTATTGGGTAATATTTGTCACCGTTCATTACGGCAATCTTCCCGTCTACCTTGCTGTCGCCGTGATGGTTTTATTTGCCTGCTATCTCAGCCTCTATTGCGGTATTTTTGCACTGTTTATTTCCTTTTTTGAAAAGAGAAATTTGCCGTATCTGCTTACGGCGCCGTTTTTATGGACCGCGCTCGAATATGGAAAATCGAACCTGCTGAGCGGCTTTCCATGGGAGAATATGGGATATTCTCAACACGACGTTTCGTGGCTCATACAGATAGTTGACGTGACGGGAGTGCACGGGCTCAGTTTCCTGATCATATTTATAAATTGCTTAATCTATGATATAGCGACTCTCACTTCCAAAAGACGAGTATTTTTTGAAGTCGCAGCAGGAATCTTTTTGATAGGGCTTGTCCTGTTCTACGGCAGCTATCGTACGGCAACGATTGAAAAGGCATTTGCAGATGCAGATGAGATTGTTCGCGTGTCTCTTATTCAGGGCAACATTGATCAGGCGGTGAAATGGAATCCCGAGTATCAAAAGGAATCCATAGCTGTGTACAGGGAATTATCCCTGGGAACAGCCACAGAAAACACTTCTCCCCAATTGATTGTCTGGCCGGAGACGGCGGCGCCTCTTTTTTTTCAGGATATTACTGATCTGCACAGAACCATTGTTGCAATTGCCAGGGAGGCGAAGGGATACCTTTTGTTCGGCGCGCCAAGTTACCGCGTCGAACAAAGGGGGCGATCTCTCATGAACAGTGCCTACCTGATATCGAAGGAAGGCGAAGTGACCGGCAAATATGACAAGACACACCTGGTGCCCTTCGGAGAATATGTGCCGTTGAGGGGACTTCTTTTTTTTATCGACAAAATGGTGGCGGGTGTGGGTGATTTTATGGCCGGGAGTGAGTTGGTCCCCCTGTCAATTGACGGCATTGCCGTCGGCGTTCTTATCTGTTATGAAGGAATTTTTCCGGATATCAGCAGGGAATATAAAAAACGCGGCGCCGACTTGCTTGTGAATATAACGAATGACGCCTGGTACGGTACAACGTCAGCGCCCTACCAGCACATGAGTATGGCTGTATTCCGCGCAATCGAAAATCGCACCTACCTGGTTCGAGCGGCAAATACAGGCATCAGTGCAATCGTAACCCCGGTTGGGGAAGTGGTCACGAAGTCGCGCTTGTTTACCCGCGAAGTGATACAGGGAAATGTCCGGTTCGCTGACATTGTTACAGTATACACGCGCTATGGGGATTTATTTGCCAGGATCTGCATTATTGTAACCATAATAATGCTGGGAATATCGTTAAAGAGGAGAAGACCATGATTGAACACATTGCGGAAAGCTTGAAAGAAATAAAGGGCAGAATCGAAAACCTCAGAGGCTGTCTTTGACATAGAAAACGCGACGGAACGTATTGCAGAACTCGAGAAGAAATCTCTCAAGACTGATTTCTGGAATGATCCCGAACATGCGCGGGGGGTACTCAAGGAAAAAAGCCGGTTAGAAGAGCCCATCCGCCTGTGGAAAGAAAAAAAATCCGCCCTTGAAGATATAACGGCGCTCTTTGATCTTGCCCGGGAGGAAAACGACATTCATACTCTTAAGGACATAAAGGAAGAACTTTATCATCTGGAGGCATATCTTAAAAAAGAAGAATTTAAATTAATGTTGGGAAGTGAGGAAGATCCCAAAAGCGCCATTATGTCCATCCACGCAGGCGCGGGAGGTACGGAAGCTCAGGATTGGGCGGAAATGCTGCTTCGCATGTACCTGCGGTGGGCCGAACGCCGAGGGTTTGCAACCGATATAATTGATTATCAGCCGGGAGATGAAGCTGGAATCAAGAGCGTAACAATAACGATGGAAGGCGAATACGCCTACGGCTATGCCAAAGCGGAAATTGGAATACACCGTCTCGTACGCATATCCCCCTTTGATACGGGGAAGAGGAGACACACATCCTTCGCCTCAGTGTTTGTCTATCCTGAAATCGACGACGATATTGCAATTGAAATCGACGAAACCGATTTAAGAATCGACACCTACCGGTCAAGCGGCGCTGGTGGGCAGCACGTCAACAAAACCGACTCTGCAGTCAGAATTACCCATTTGCCCACAGGCATCGTGGTGCAGTGTCAGAACGAGCGTTCACAACACAAAAATCGTGCAACGGCTATGAAGGTATTAAAATCAAGGCTCTATGAAATGCATCTGGAAGAAAAAAATGAGAAAATTAATGAAATCAATAAAACAAAAAAGGATATCGCCTGGGGCAGCCAGATTCGATCCTATGTGCTGCATCCCTACAAAATGATCAAGGACCACAGAACAAATATGGAGACGGGAAATGTGGACAGAGTGCTCGATGGTGATATCGACGGTTTCATAGAAACATATCTTGTGAGCTTTGCGGCTGATAACAGCAAAGTAAATTAGTCATTGCAATTGTAGATGAAACGGTTTAGTAGGGAATTCAGTTAAAAACAGTTATGCGGGAACTCTACCCGTGAAGGAATGTTGCTATGCGGCACGTTATATGGACACTTTTTACTCTTCTTTTGTGTGCTTTGTTTTCTTTCTCCTGCACCCATTTTCCCATTCAGCAAGTGCAGAATAGTAAAACACAAGAAAGACGGCTTAACGACAACAGGGTAATTTCTGATAGAGATAGAGCAGACCGCCAGAATGGGAGTCTAAAAAATGAGGACGCTCCCGGTTCCGGGGAAGATGGATGTATAAAAAGGACTGCCGAAAAAACCGGGGTAAAGAAGGAATCAGACAGTGATGAAGAAAAAAGCATTGATGACGATAACGCTGCAGCAGTATTTACTGGAACGAAAGAGAAAGCACAAAACAGCAGCCAGAGCAAAAACAGTGAGCAGGAAGCTGTCGATGATGCTCTTGCTCTTCTCAGTCAATCGCAAAGACTTTGGGAACGAGGAGAACTCGATAATGCACTGAGCCTCCTTGACGAAGCCTATTCGTTTGTAATGAATGTCAATGGAGATCCTGATCTTTCCTGGCAAAAGGATGATTTGCGTTTGCTCATTGCGAAAAGAATTGTTGAAATATATGCATCGCGAAGCAATGTGGCCGCGGGGCATCAGGGAGAAATTCCGCTCACTGTCAACAGCCAGGTGGAGCGGGAGATAAAGCGCTTTCAAAAAGAAGAAAGAAATTTTTTTCTTCACTCATATCGACGGGCGGGCAACTATATTCCAATAATCGCCGCACACATCAAGAAAGCAGGTCTCCCTGAAGAACTTAAATGGCTTCCACTTGTAGAAAGCGGTTTTAAAATAAAGGCACTTTCCCAGGCCCGCGCACTTGGATTATGGCAATTTATACCATCAACGGGCTATAAATTCGGGCTGAAGCGTGATCTCTGGGTTGATGAACGCATGGACGTCGAAAAATCGACAGAGGCTGCGATCGCCTATCTTAAAGAGCTTCATTCAATCTTTGGGGATTGGCTCACCGTCCTAGCCGCCTATAACTGTGGTGAAGGAAGGGTTCTTCGCGTTATTTCACGGCAGCATATGAACTATCTCGATAATTTCTGGGATCTCTACGTTCAGCTGCCACTGGAGACGGCACGATACGTCCCGCGTTTCATCGCCACTCTTAACATCATCAAAGAACCTGGAAAATATGGATTTGATCTTGAAAGGGAGATATGCGAAAAGGCTGTTCCTTACGAAACCGTTATCATATCGAAAAGTATGAAGCTTGAGGACATAGCTTCCCGTATTGGTGAACCGACGGAAGTCTTGGCACAGCTCAACTCCGAATTGCGGTATAAAATTACCCCTGACAGTGAATACACGCTCAAGATTCCACAAGGAAAAAGCGGCATGCTGATCTCCGCAATCGATGCGATACCCGGTGCAAAAAAACCGGGAGGCGGAGAGTGGGTTCGTCACAAAATACGAAAAGGGGAATCTCTCTCCAGCATTGCGTCAAAATATGGAAGCTCGATTTCTGTCATCGTTCAAGCAAACGGATTGCGCAATAAACACAGCATTCGCGCCGGAAAATGGTTGAAAATTCCGGTTCGCGGCTATGTGTTGCACAGGACGCCCTCAAAATCCTCAGGCAGTAGCGCCCCGGGGGCAGCAATCACCTATCATGTAATGAAAGGTGACTCTCTGTGGGGTCTGGCAAAAAGGTTTGGTACAACAGTATCGGAGATTCGCAGCAGTAACAATCTTTCCAGCAACGGCCTGAGTATCGGACAGCGGCTGAAAATTGTAAAATTATCTGATGCCGCCGCCCCTTCCCAGTTGGGGACGAAAGACACACTGAAGACCTACGTTGTGAGAAAGGGTGATAATCCATACATAATTGCACGAGCGAACAACATGGATCTCGACAGGCTGCTTACCCTTAATGATCTTTCCAAAAACGATGTCATTTATCCCGGGCAAAAGCTGTTGGTTGAATAATTTTTGAATGGTAACTACTTGAATACGAGGATTTATTCTCTCTCTTCGATGGAATAGCCGTGCATGCGATTAAAAAGTTCTATTTCTTTTTCTTTCATTTTCTTCGCTTCGGTTATATCTCCCTCATGATCGTAACCTATAAGATGAAGAATTCCATGGATCATAAGATAGTCAATCATATGTTCCAGCGGCATGTCGCCTTCAAGGGCGTCTCTTTGCGCCGTTTCTACCGATATGATGATATCCCCCAGAATTGAGGGATTTACACCCCCAAATTCACCCTCTTGCATGGAAAAGGCTATAACGTTTGTCGGCCTGTTTCTCTTTAAGTACTGTTGATTTATTTTCTGTATGCCGTCGTCGTCGAGAAACACCACAGACACTTCATTATCGTCACATTCAAGTAGTGCCATAATGCGTATGAGTGCCTGTTGTGACTCGCAGGGATTTACGGATATCTTTGATTGTTGGTTTTTTACGAAATTGTCCGTTCTTTTCTCCATTTTTATATACCTTATCCGTATCGATATACTCTATGCGATGATGAAAAATACCGTTGAGGATTCTTGTGAAGCTTCCGGCAATTTTGTGCAGATCGCTAAAGGTCAGTTCCGATTCAGCCAATTGACTATCTTCGACAATTTCCCTTATACGCGCATCAACAAGTGCTCGTATTCTTGTAAGCGTCGGATCTTTCAGGGTTCTCGATGAAGCCTCCACACTGTCGGCAATAAGGACCAGCCCTGCCTCTTTCGACTGTGGTTTTGGTCCGGGATATCGAAAGTCGCTTTCCAGAATTACATGTCGGGAACGGTCCTGTTCTTTTTTTGCTTTTTCGTAAAAATACACCGCCAGACGGGTGCCATGGTGCTGGCGTATAATGTCTTCGATCTGGCTCCCCAGTTTCAGCTTTCTTGCCATTTCGCAGCCATCCTTCACATGTGAAATGATGACGCGACTGCTCATCGACGGCGTCAGCTTGTCATGTTTGTTCTCCCAGGTTTGCTGGTTTTCTACGAAATAAAGAGGCTTTTTCATCTTTCCTATATCGTGATAGTAGGCGCTGACCTTTGCCAGAAGGGGATTCGCGGATATCTCTTCCGCTGCCGCTTCGACCATTGATGCGACAATAATAGAGTGATGGTACGTGCCGGGTGCGGAAATGATCATTTCCTGAAAAATCGGCTGATTTAAATTTGCCAGCTCCAGCAATTTAATGTCCGTTTTATACCCGAAGATCGTTTCAAAAAGAGGAACTGTTCCTGAGACGATAATTCCGGAGCCTATTCCACCGATAATAGCCATGGGAAGCTTGAATACAAGTTCCATAGTCAGAATTTTTCCCGTAAGAAGGGCGAGAGCAGTCATGATAAGACAGTTCACAAGACCGACAATGAGGCCGGCTTTAAAGAATGCGGACCGTTGTTTACAGTGAATTATGTAGTAGGAAGCGACTATCGAGCCTCCGAGCGAGTATATGAACATTCCTGCCTTATCTTGAAAAAGAAATGTTATGAGAAAAGAAGTGAAGACAGAGAATATAAGGCCCATCTCTTTACTGCCCAGCATTACTGCGACAAGCATTGCGCCTGCAGTAAAGGGAATTGCATAGAAATACGCATCCAGTGGAAAATATTGTAAAGAACTGTCCGTTGCCTCGGCGATGAAAATACCGGCTTTCACAAGTATGATTTGTAACAATGCGATGAGTGCCATAAAAAGAAGATCGATATTCGATCGCTTCAGTGACGCACTCCAGTTTTTGGAAATATTGAAAAGAAGAGTGGAAAGAATCATAAAAATTATAAACATGCCCACGAGCAAGGAAGTGTGAATGAAGCAGCTTTCGTGTTCATTTTTCGACAGCGTGTTCAGTTTTTCCAAGTCCACTGCCGCCATTTTTTGTCCTTCTCGCACAATCATCTCATTTTTCAGGACCTTGTAAAATACCGGCTTAACCGTAGCGAGCGTTTCATTTTTTCTTTGTTCGGTCGCATATTTTGCAAAAGTAATGTTCGGTCGAATGAGTTTTTCAGCTATACTCAACGACAGTTTTCTGACTTTTTTATCTTCATCCGCTAACAGCGCGTTCGCTCGGGTTCTCAAAAGGGAAGAAATATCCTCCATTGAGACAATGCTTGAAAGATCCTTGAGGTGAATTTCCTTTTCTGTGTCAATGTCGTGCACAATAATGTGAGTGCTTTTGGGGCTTCCGGAAAGAGATTCATCTCCGATCAAGCGTTGTTCGTAGGCAGAGTATATGAGCTTAACAATATTGTGACATATCTGAAATGTAAATTTCCGATCGGTAAGGTCTTTGAGTTCGCTGTCTGCAATCGATACTCGCAAATCATTTTCGAAGCGCGCCACAACTTCCTGCTGAATTTCTTCAACGCCCTTTTTTTCATGCAGATCTTTTTCAGCCTTCAAAAAGATACTGGAAAGGCTTATACCGATTTTTGCCGGCATCTTTCTGTCATAATCGTAAATCGGGGGAACCTCTTTAAGGGCATCGGTTTTTTTCTGTTCCGTAGATGCCCTGTCTTCCACCAGAAAATCACGATCCGCCTTCACGTCGTTGATAGCTATTGATCCCACCTTATATTCAGGAACACCAAAATCGAGCTGCGGCGAGAGAAAAAAAGTCAGCGCAAGACAAAGTCCCACAGCAGTGATCCATCGCTGAAACATCAGATTTTTGAAGAGGGGAGGGATGAGTTTGGATGCTGCGACAACAACGCTTTTCCCCCTTCTAGATTTTCCCGTGCGCTTATACATGGCAATACCTTCCGGTGTCATTCATCTCGTGTTTCGGTATGATTCAGATTGTTGTAGGCGCGAATAATATCTTGCACCAACGGATGGCGTACTACATCAATATCGGAAAAATTAACGAATTTAATACCCTTCGTCTCACTGAGAATCTGTGCTGCATGTATCAAGCCTGACATCTTGTCGGGAGGAAGATCTGTCTGAGTAACATCTCCGGTAATAACTGCCTTAGAATCAAATCCAAGCCTCGTGAGAAACATTTTCATCTGCTCGGGCGTGGTATTCTGCGCCTCGTCGAGGATAACAAAAGAATCGTTCAGTGTCCTGCCCCTCATAAATGCCAGGGGCGCTACTTCAATAATACCTTTTGCAATCATTGCAGAAGCACGTTCGAAATCCATCATGTCATAAAGTGCATCATAGACAGGCCTGAGATAGGGATTGACTTTTTCCGCCAGATCGCCAGGAAGAAATCCAAGGCGTTCCCCCGCCTCCACTGCCGGTCGTGTCAGTACGATGCGATTCACTTTTTTTTCAAAAAGCGCGGCCACCGCCATCGCCATGGCAAGGTAGGTTTTACCCGTACCTGCCGGTCCGATTCCAAACACAATGTCATATGACCGGATTGCATCAATATAGTGTTTCTGGTTGATGCTTTTGGGAGTTATCACCTTCTTTTTCGATGAAATAAACACCTTGTCGAGAAAGATCTGCTCTATTTCTGCGGAATGATTGCCTGCCAGTATCCTCTGCGCATGATCAATGTCACTGGCATAAATGGCGTATCCCTTTTCCGCTAAGGCATAAAGCTGGTTGAGCAAATTACTTACAAAATCAACCCGCCTTGCTTCTCCTGACACAGAGATTACATTGCCGCGTGTAGCTATTTTTACCTGCTCCCGCTCTTCTAAAAGTTTGACATTTTTCCCATGCTCGCCCAGCAGCATTTTAATGGCGGAATTGTCAGGAAATTCTATTTTTTTGATTGAACTATTGTCTATCGGCTGCGTCTTCAAAATATAAGTTCTACCTTATCTTACGGCGCATAAAAACATACCCGCGACATACCTCATACCAGCAAACAGGTGTTCATGTATTTTCGCAGGGTAAAGAATGCTACCACTTCACGTACCCGATTGCAACTCTTTTCACTTTCGCTATGCAGGAGGCTTCTGCAGACATAAGTGCGCGAATACTTTGGCATTCATTATCATGTCTTCAATGAGGCAGTACTCATTCGGCTGATGAGCCATGTGATTCACTTTTGACCAGACAGCGGCAGGAATCCCCCTTTGACGAAAAAGTGCCGCTACGGTGCCGCCACCTATGCCGAAAGGCATCGCCTCAATATGACGGACCGCGTGTATCGCTTCACGAAGCGAGATGATCACCGGTGCATCCTCAGGTGTAGGAGGAGGCGCCTGCACTTCCTGAACAGTGGATATTTCAATGGAAACGTTCAATTGTGTCTCAACGTCGCACCTTATTTCTTTAATTGCTGAAATAATGTCAGCAAGCGGGTATCGAGGAAGCACACGGCAGTCCAAATAGAATACATCTTCACCGGGGATTGTGTTTACATTGGGAACATTTGCTTCTTTTTTCGTCGGTTCGAACGTGCTGATCGGCGGGTCATAAAGGACATCAACAGCACTGAAACGTCGGTAAAGCTCTCTCAGCCGCACCACAAGGTGCGATGCTGCGGCAAAGGCATTTATTCCCAATGACGGCACGCTGGCGTGACACTGTTTACCTCTTGTCTTGATGCGCAGCCAGAGGATACTTTTTTCTGCAATCTCGATGGCCGAACCTTCCTCGTTTCCAAAGTCGGGAACAACGACACTGTCGCTTTTTTTAAATAGGTCGGCTTTGTTTTCGAGAAGAAAGCCTAATCCCTTTTGACTTCCCGTTTCTTCATCGGCAACAAAGGCCAGCCCAATGTTCGATTCAGGGGTAATCCCTTCATCGATGAACGCCTTCGCCGTAAAGATAGAGGCTACCATATCCTGTTGATTGTCTTCAGTTCCCCTTCCAAAGACCTTGTTTCCTTCCCGGACGCCTTCATAGGGATTTGTAGTCCAAAATGAAAGCTCGCCGGGAGGCACTATATCCAAATGGGTAATAATCCATATCGTTCTTTCGGTGCGTCGACCGGGAATTATCGTAACAAGATTTGGACGTATTCCCGATGATGTTCTCGGATCTGGAGCATTGTAGGAGGTGAGTTCTCCAAATCCCGCCTTCCTCAGATACTTCGACAAAAAGGCCGCCTTTTCCTGTTCCCCGTCGCCACCGCTTTCCGGGGCCAGCGCCGGAATTGCCGTAAGTCCGAATTGCAAATCGACCATGTCATCCTGGTAAGAGTCGATTTTATCGCATATACGACGAAACTGTTCATCGTGGATCATGAAGAAATTTCTCCTTTAGCTATTTGTCAAAGGTCATAACATGGGTTACCCAAAAGTGTCATGACATGGGTTACTTTTAAAGCCGATTTTGGTGTCAGGACATAGGTTACCCTGAACGATTATTTTTTATATACTGTCTCTCCTTTTAAAAACAAGAAAGGAGATGGAACTGAATGATGGAGGAAGAGCTCAGAAAACAAGCGATACTTCGTCACGTCACAGGAGGAGAAGAGCCGAAGGCAATTTACCAAGAGATCAAGCGCTCAAAAAAGTGGTTTTTCAAATGGTTGAAGCGGTATCACTCTGGAGACAAGGATTGGTACAAAGACAGATCCAAGTCTCCGCTTACCACGCCGACCAAGACGAGGGAAGAAGAACGAGAGCTTATTGTATCCATCAGAAAACGTTTGGAATCCGAACGTTACGCTCAGATTGGCGTATCGGCGATCAAATGGGAGATGACGAAACTGGGGGTAGAATTTCCATCTGATAGAACAATTACCCGAATAATCACGCAAGAAGGTCTCGTTAAAAAAAACTGCCTACGTTCCCAAAGGTGTCGAATATCCGTACTTCCGGGAGGCGCTCTGCTGCAACAACATACACCAGATGGATCTTGTCGGACCGCGCTATATCAAAGGAGACGGCAAATTTTACTCCATGAACGTGATCGACATTTACAGTCACAAGGTACGTATAGAATCTCAAAGAACGAAAGAGGACGGCCAGGTGGCGTCCAACCTGATGAGGGTCTGGAAGACGCTTGGACTGCCGGATTTTCTACAGTTTGATAATGCGCTCAGTTTCCGTGGGAGCAACCGCTATCCTCGCTCATTGGGAATTGTGCTGAAACTGTGTTTACACTACGGAGTACAGCCGGTGTTTATTCCGATCGGCGAACCGTGGCGCAATGGCGTCGTAGAAAATTTTAACGACACCTACAACAAAAAGTTCTTTCGCAGACAATGGTTTGCCAGTTACGGCGCATTGAAAGAGCAGAGCAAACATTTTCAGCGCTTTCACAACAAGCATCACCGATACAGTTGTCTCAAAGGAAAGACGCCCGAAGAGATGATATCAGACGAAAATTTTGTACCCGTGACCTTGGGAGCCAATACCAAACTGCCGAAGATCAATGGGATTCCTGACGGGACGATTCACATCGTCAGGTTTATCCGTAGTGACCGGATGCTCGACATCTTTGGTGAAAAATTTGAGCTTTCCAAAGAGCTTGTGTACTCATACGTGAGAGCAGCTATTGTAACGGCGATTCATCGCATCCAGGTATATTTGGGCGATGAATGTGTTCATGTTTTGGATTATCGAATGCCTAAAGATTAGGCACGCAATGTGGCCGTGGGTAACCTATGTCCTGACACTTTTTACTTTTAAGACTGGGTTACCTATGTCCTGACACTTGTCAGCTATTATTTAAAGCCGACTTCACTCGCCCTCTTTCTTTTCGATCTTTATCACTTCACCAAAGGTGGAAAGGGGCTTATCGAAATGAGCGCTGTTACCCAGTACAAATATTGTCCTCGTCTCTTCGTTGAAGTAGGTGGCTGCTGCGTGTTTTACGTCGTCAGCCGTAACTTCTTCGATCATCCGGCAAAAGGTCTCCATGAAACTCTGCTCCAGACCGTCAAATTCGATCATCATTTGCTGTCGTGCAATCTGAGCCGCGGAGGTAAAGGAAAATACGAATCGATTGGTAATGGAATCCTTTGCCCATCTCAGCACTGAACCGTCAACAGGCGAAGTCTTAATTTCTTCAAGAATTGAAAGTATAACCGATGTGACTTCTGCCGTTGCATTCGGCCGTGTCATGGCGTAGGCGCCGAAAATGCCGTACTCGTCCCGAGGGGAATAAAAACTGCCGGCACTGTAGGCAAGTCCCCGTTTATTTCGCACTTCACTGAAAATACGGGACTTAAAACCACCGCTTCCCACTATAAAATCAAGCACTTCCATTGCATAATAGTTGCGGTCCCGTTGTCCCGGGCCTATCTGTCCGGTAATGAACACGGACTGGGGACTGTCTTTATACAAATAGTATAGGCCTCCTTTACGCAGTCTGTCCGGGGAAGCTATACGATTGATTGATGCAGAAGACCGCCATGATCCGAAGTAACGGTCTATTTTTTTACACAGTTCATCTTTTGAAAAGTCACCCGCCACGGCCATCATAATATTTGAAGGAAAAAAATATCTTTCATGAAAGTCAATGAGATCTTGTCGGGCAATACGATTGACGGATTCAATTGATGCCTGTTGACCCCTTTTGTCACCCTTGAAAAGCACTTTTGCAAATTCACGAAATGCAAGTTTTTGCGGGCTATCGTTGATGCGTTTTAGTTCATCAATTTTGAGTTCTTTTGCACGGGCAACCTTTTTTTCCATGAATTTCGGCTTCATAAGAATACGTGAAAAGATAGAAAGTCCCCGGTCCAGATCATCTTTTAAGCTGGAATATGTTGCTGATCCGGTTTCACGTTCGATAGAAACATCTACATCGGCGGCAATCAAATCCAATAGTTCATCGATTTCGTCACCGCTCATGCTCTCCGTTCCCCCCGTGCGCATCACCTCTCCCGTAATTTCCGCCAGTCCTTCCAATCCCGGGGGATCATAGACCGATCCCGTTCTCAACACCAAGGATATCTGGATGAGAGGCAATTCGTGATCTTCTATGAGGTAGAGTACAATCCCGTTTTCGAGTTGGACCCGCTCCGCTTTGGGAGGGGAAAAGGTGAGGGGAGCATATACGATTTCCGCGGGACTCTTCATTTCCCGCGGATACGACATGGCCGGCCATATGAGAAACAGTGCAAAAACGAAGGCAAGTAACCCTCTAGCAGAAATGATTTTTTTCACGAGATCAATCCTTTTGAAGCAGTGCGACGGTTCTGTTTTTGGAGGTTAAATATGTTGCAGCCACTTTCTTTATTTCCTCTGGACTGACTTTCTCAATCCTGTCGAGGTATTTCGTTATATAGCGATAATCCCCTGTAAGAGCCTCGAAATAGGAAAGCATCCCTGCAAGCCCGCTGTTGGAGGAGAGGCTGCGCACAAAATCGGCTTTGATTTGATTCTTTGCTTTTTCCATCTCATCTGGACCTACAGCGGTGTTTTTAAGCGCTTCGATCTCCTCATAAAGGGCGTTTTCAAGATCACTGTTTTTGTAGGGGGCCTTTGGCGACGCAAAGACAGTAAAAAGATTTGAATATCGCGCGCCGGGAAATCCATTGGCAGTTTCCACTTCCGAGGCGATGCCCTTCTCCTTGACCAGGCGCTTATAAAGACGTGATGACCGCCCTCCCGAAAGGATGACATCGATAACATCAAAGATATAATCATCATTCGACGGCATGGTCGGCTTCTGATATCCAATAATCAGCCTGGGCTCCGCCTCGGCGATAAGCGCAATCCTTCGTTCACCCGCTTGTGGCGGTTCATCCGTTATTCTCACGCGAGGAAGCGGCTTTGCAGGCATGCCGCCGAAATACCGGTCAATCACCTCCACCACATCAGAGGCGACTACATTCCCCACAACGGCAATTACCGTATTTTCGGCAACGTAATAGGTGCTGAAAAATTCCTTCATGTAGTTTTTGTTCAGATGGGGCATATCGGATTTCCAACCGAGAATGGGCCGTCTATAGGGATGCACAGTAAAGGCCGTAGCAAGAAAAAGCTCCATCAGTTTCCTCTCCGGATTGGATTCCACTGTTTGTTCCCGCTCTTCTATGATTACCTTGCGTTCGGACATGAATCCCCTGAATACGGGGTTCAGTAACCGGTCGGACTCGATCCTAGCCCATAATTCCATCTTGTTTGAGGGCAGACTGACATGATATGTGGTCAAATCGTATCCTGTGGATGCATTCATATTAACGGCGCCGTTTTCTGTGTAAAGGCGATCGATTTCATTTGCGATCACGTATTGCTCCTGTTCCCGGCTGAGCTTCTTTAGTTCCTCTTCTAATTGACCTATACGTTCAGCATCAGGGCTTTCTTTTGCATTTTCAACATCCAGAAACTGAATGGTGTGATCAATCGCCTTGAGGATCTCCGATTCCTTCTTGTAATCGTTCGTTCCCAGTGATGTTGTTCCCTTGAATCGCATATGCTCAAGAAAGTGTGCCATTCCCGTCTGACTGCATCCATCATCAACAGCGCCCACTTTATGCCGTATGTAGAACGAAGCAGTCGGGCTTATGTCTCGTTCAAGCACAAGAATTCTGATACCGTTTTTCAATGTGAATTTCTGGACTCTGCTGTCGAGATTGTATCCGAATGACGTTCCAGCAACGGCGAGACACAGAAGACTCATGTGTATATAACTAATAGATATTTTTAATAAAGTACTGCGATTGAATAGTAGTTTCATTCACCGTCCTCACTGATGGAACCCACTGTTGGTCTTTTTTTTACGAATCGGCCATATATTCGCACCACGGGGAAGATAAGAAAGGTGGCACTGACAAGAATCAACATGCTCGAAGAAAAAAAATACATTATAAATTCAAGGGGGTTCTCAAGACCATAGGATCCGACAAGCACGTTGATACCGACGAGAAGAAAAAACACTGACAGAGACCCAATTGCGATCTGTGCGACCCACCAAAAAAATAGCTTCATATTTCACCTTTCACACTTAACAATCTAATCACTCTATACCGCTTAATCAAGGGAGAATGGCTCCTCCTCGAGCCATATTTTTAAGGCGCTGATACTCGTGGTAACACATCGTCTTGCCGCCACAGGGAAGAAGGGTATTATTATGAAAAAGCGGCTCATTCTCGATATCATAGGGTGATGATTCGATGGCATCGCCCCAAAGATCGGTATGGGGGATTGGCGAATACTCTGCGATAATCGGACGGGCGCCGCAGGATTGTATAAACCTGATGCTTTCTTCCACTTCACATGCCTCCTGGCCGGGAAGACCGCATAGAATGTACATCCCGATGTCAGATGCTGCATATCCAGCCTTTTTTAAATGCCCTATCGCTTGTTTCGTCTCCTCATTGCTTATTTTTCCTCCCGAGCGAACTTGCCGTGCCCTGTCGGAGGTTTCAAAGCCGAAACGCACCGTTTGAAAACCCGTCCGACACATCAGAAAGGCAATGTCTTCTTTAATTTCGCGTATATGCAGGCCATTTGGGCAGTGAAACTTGCAATCGAGTTCCCGGCGGAGAATGTCCTCGAGTATTGGAATAATACGCTTTTCAGGATTGACAAGAAGGGCATCGTCGTAAAAAGAGAAATTGCGAATCCCGTATGTACGGCGCCAATATTCTATTTCATCAACTACGGCGATAGGGTCGCGTTCACAGAATGTAGGATTTAGATAGGATGAAGCGCAGTAATTACAATTAAAGGGACATCCCCGCGATGTCATGATCGCCACTTGTTCCGGAGAAGAAAGTAGATCGTAGGCGGGGTAGGGGAATGATTCAGCCTGCTCAATATCGCTCCCACCATCAAATCTCTGCCCCAATATTTCATGCAAAAGGTCTGAAAGACGACACTCCGCTTCGCCTGCAAACACAATATCGGCACCGGAATGAACTGTTGCATGTTCGTAACACAAGGTGGCGTAGTTTCCACCGAGAACGATAGGCATTCCGGTAAACACACGCCGGATATGATCGATCGTTTCGCATACGCCCGGATACCAATAGGTCATCATGGAAGTCACAAAGACAGCGTCGGGACGGGGTACCGCACGAAGTTCCCTTTCGAATATAGAGGGAGAAATTCCGTACCTGCTGTATTTCCGTGCGACATGGCGCAAAATCTCCGGTTTTTCAATTTCCTCTTTGCGATAGTTGCCGCTTCCCCAGAGTGTCCTTTTCGGCATACTGGCATGCGATTCATGCACAAGATCCGGATGAACGGAATTGAGACAATCGATAAGGTGTACCTGCACTCCCTGCCTTTGCAGCAAGGAAGCAATCGACAGCAGACCAAGTGGCTTCGCCCAGTAATCATAGGCCGCAAAATCGTGAATCCAGGGATTAACAAGAAGAATGTCGGTACTGTGCTTCATGGGATGTGTGTTATAAATATAAACGTGTTTTAAATCAAGCTACTCTCATTACCCGTTGATGTTTTATACTCCATCTGATAGATACACACAAAGCGCAAATGACTAAAAACCAAAGGATTAAGATGAATCGGCACAGGTTTCTATTATGATTGTATCTCATCCACAGGGAGTGCCGCCCCCCAGAAAAAACGCGGAACTATTTCCGGACATACCATGGACCTTAATTCGCAGTTCAGGCCTCACCGGCGCGCATCGCGAGATCGAAGCGCGTGCAGAAGCGCTTCGAAAAAAGCTCGCCCTTTGCCATTACAAGGAAACACAGGACGTCCTGTGGGTATCATTTATCGGAGGAACGGGGACCGGAAAATCGACCCTCTTCAATAATCTCTGTCAAAAAAAAATAAGCGCAACCGGCGTTGAACGGCCAAAAACGGAAGGCCCGGTGGCCTATGTGCACGCGCGCGACATTCCAGAATCGGATGTTCTCTTCGACGGCATCAGGGTAATGCGAATCGATACGCCCGATGCCTCCACCAAGGGGGAAGAGAATGCCCTTTCATTTGTTGTACACGAAAGAGACGATCTCGCCCACATCAACATCATTGATGCACCCGATGTGGATTCACTAGACGGCAAAAACCGCTCTATCGCAGAAACGGTGTATCTTTTGTCCGATGTCGTCCTGTTCGTCACAAGCCAGGAAAAATACGCCGATGATATTCCGTCAAGATTCTTGTCTCGCCTTCAAAAGGAGAATAAGTGCTATTTCATCCTTTTCAACAAGGCAGACGCACACCAGACCAAGAAGGAAATTGTTGATTTTTATCGCTTTCGCAATTTTACCCTTCAAGAGGATCGACTCTGGATGATTCCTTTCCTGCCATCAGCGAACGGGGCTATCGCCGGTCATTCAGAGTTTCGACAATTCGTTGATACATTTTTTACCATCCTCGCACCGGTGCATCTACCCGAAATCAGGGAAAAGGAGCGTCGGAGAAGTCTTGATGAGATAAGGGAAGCACTTAATCGCCTGCTGTTGCTGCTTGAAGAGGAACAAAGGGCCCGCAGAGATTGGATTAGGGAGCTGGATCAAATCGTTGACGTTGTGTGGCGCAACCTCATTGAGGAAATGAGGTTGCGCTTTGAGCGAAGGCACAAATCTGCAATAAAACAGGAATTGCGTATTATATTTGACAAATACGATGTTCTGGCTAAGCCCAGGCGCTATATTACTGAAATAGTATCGTTCCCTCTGCGGCTTTTGGGATTGAAAAAAGGGAACCTATCTGAAGAAGCGAACGACGAAGATCTTCTCCGCAGGCGGTCCAGAATAGATAACGAACCCGTGCTTGCAGCAGTGGGGAGCTTGAATCGTCAGATCTTCGAGCTGCTGTCTCCCCGCGATGCCGATGCGCCCCTTTTTGAAGCGCTTCGGAAACCCCGAGTGATGTGTAACGAAGAAGAAATCAGTGCACGAATTGCTCAGGAACAGGAGTTGCTTGCCCACTGGCTGGCCGACACCTTTCGTGAATTGGCTGCCGGAATTTCCCCGCATAAAAAAATAGGTATTTATTCAGCTTCCATCTTATGGGGAATCACCATTATTTCTTTCGAAGCCGTCCTGGGGGGTGGGATTTCTCTTATCGAGGCTGCCTTTGATTCTGTTTTTGCTCCCTTCCTTACCAAGGGATCCGTTGAACTCTTTGCCTACGGAGAATTAAAAAAGATAACCGGTCAGCTCAACGCCCGGTACGAAAGTGGTCTCTGGACAATTATTGAAGATCAGAAAAATCGGTATATTGCCTGTTTCGAAGAAGTAACTGTTTCCGACGAAACAATGGCATCACTCAACGCCGCAAAAAAGCGACTGGAGGAGCTTCAATGAGTCACAATACTATCCCCCTGCAGGATGACCTTGGAGGAATCCGCCGATTTCTACAGGAGGGAAGGGAGCTTCTTACCCTATCGTCAGACGCGATAGAGGGGATGCATGCTCATATTGACGATATAGAAAGTAAAATTGAAAATATACATCAGAATGCCTTGACAGTGGGAATCATCGGTGGAACGGGTGTAGGCAAATCGACCCTTATGAACGCCCTCGCACAAAAGGAGATATCCTCTACAAGCCATCGAAGACCCCATACCGATGCAGTGATCGTATACCGCCATTCCGACGGCGTCATGCCTGCAGCCTTGCACGAATCGGCTGTGCACTGGATTGAACATACACACAGCGCCGATGCAATCAGACAGATCGTACTCTGCGATCTGCCCGATTATGACAGCATACTGAAGGCACATCGTGAATCAGTTCTTCTTTTCCTCGATACCCTGGACATACTTGTGTGGGTTCTCTCACCGGAGAAATATGCCGATGGTCAGTTTTTCGAGCTATTGAAACAGGTACCCAAGGCACGGGAAAATTTTTATTTCGTGCTCAACAAGAGCGATCTTTTTTTTTCTAACAGACCTGCCGACGAAGCGCACCGGGAACTTGCATCGGTGATGGAAACGCTGCAGCACTACTTGAGAGATGCCGGAGTTGGCGCCCCTGTTCTTTATCACATATCGGCAACCGAAGCCTTCACGCAAACACAGCTTTCCTTCTGGAATCAGATGGCGCATCTGCGACAGGAAATTTTTCACCAGCGAAATTACAAAGAATTAAAGGAAATTAAAACATCAAACGTTGACCGGCAATTGTCAGAGATACGTGCAATTCTTGAAAAGGAAGTGCAGCGATTCACGGCGCTCGAATCGGTATTACGTGATACTGTCGATGAGATAGAAGGTGAAAAAGCCCTGTGGATCGAAAGCATAACACAGGCGGCGGATGAATGGCTTGATACTACGGTACGACCCTTGTTTACGGAGAAAATATCGAATGCATCATCAGCTCTTGTCGGTCCGGGGCGACTGGTCGCTCACATCGCTGCATACCGATGGAATCTTGTCCCGGGCAGCTCAGAAAAACGGCAGCAGCAAGTGGAAAAGGCCTCCCGGGCGATTGTCGATAGGTTGATCGCTCAGTACACCCACAGAAAAGAGACGTTCATTTCGGCACTCTACAAAAAGGGCTTCACCTATCCTCTTCCCGACCAGATACTGAATATGATTAATCCCGATCAAATCGTCCGCGACTTCATTCACCAGGTGGAACACCTCTTTCAGTCACCCCTTGATCTTGTTCCGCCGCAGACTTTTCGCCTTTTTAAAATCACCCAATACGGACTTTATTCAATTGTTGGATTGCTCTTCATATTCGCAATGGCCGGAAAGGAATCATGGAACTACATTTTTCATAATCCGAGTATCTCCGGTACAATGAATTTCCTTGTCACGGCACTCTTCACAATCTTCAGTCCCAAAGGACTTGCCGCTCTGGGTAGTTTAATGATAGTGAGCCTTTTGGTGGGATACCGATGTTACGCAGGTTTCAGGAACAAGCGTGACAAAAAGGTTGTCGCGATGTTAGCACTCTTTAAACGCGATATTGAGGCGCTCTGCGATGACGCACTGTGTGCGCTCATCGAGCATCTCAAAAAAAACCACGCAGAAGTGCGATCTATTCGTACACTAATTTCCGGACTTCATTCTCCCTCATTATCAGAAAAGGGTTGAAAAAATAATCAGTGCTGTTAACATGCCTCCCATTCCACCTAAGGATTTCATGAAAGATGAGAGCGGTTGTTCAACGTGTTGATCGCGCTTCTGTATCAGTAGATGATAGTGTTGTCGGTGAAACGGGCACCGGACTTCTTGTTTTTCTTGGCGTTGCCAAGGGGGATACGGAAGCGGACGCGCGTGTTTTTTCCGACAAGGTCATACACCTCCGCATATTTGAGGATTCAGCAGGAAAGATGAATCACTCGCTTTTAGACGTATCTGGTGATATATTGCTAATTTCTCAATTTACCCTCCTTGCTGATTGCAGCAGGGGGAGGAGACCGTCATTTGTGGATGCCTGCGAACCGGAGAGCGCAACCGTGCTTTACGAGTATTTTGTGGAATTGCTCCGAAAAAAAGTGCACCGGGTTTCAACGGGACGGTTTCAGGCGATGATGAAAGTCGAATCGATAAATCATGGGCCGGTCACCATGATTCTTGATACCAAAAGAAAGTAGAACAGGGTATAGGCGCCATGAATAATGATGTTGATAAAGATCCAAAACGCTTCCCCATTACAATAGATAGAGAAGGAACATGGTATTACAGAGGGGCGGAGATGTTCAGAAAAGATATCCTGAGCCTTTTTTTCGAATCTCTTGATAAAGATGAAGAGGGAAACTATTTTGTGCGCATGTCCGGTGAAAAGCACTACATCACCGTAGAAGATACGCCCTATGTAGTAAAAACAGTCCATAAGTGTACCGGCGCCACAGAGGATAACGACGACACCATTGAAATTCTGCTGACGGATGGAAATACAGAAACACTGGATATTTCGACGCTGCACATAGGGCAGGACAATGTGCTGTATTGCAATGTAAAGAAGGGAACGTTCGATGCGCGTTTTTCCAGAGCTGCGTACTATCAGATTGCTGAACACATCGACTATGACGAAATCTCAGATAGTTATACGATCAATTTAAATGGCTGCGAATATCCCTTAGAAAATACTAAAGACAGATAGATGCGTTCCATGGAGGTTATAAGTAATGTTGTGTGAAAAAGTTCTGGAAGGCCTTACGTTTGATGATTTGCTGCTTGTACCGTCACATTCCGATGTCATGCCCAAGGAGGTTACGACCTCGACAATTCTCACAAACAATATCAAACTGAGCATTCCTCTCGTCAGCGCGGCAATGGATACGGTAACCGAATCCAAGGTGGCCATTTGCATGGCTCAAGAAGGCGGCATCGGCATCATTCACCGCAATATGAGCATTGAGCGGCAGGCAGTTGAAGTGGACAGGGTAAAAAAATCTGAAAGCGGAATGATTGTCGATCCGATCACCATAGAACCGGAACAAAAGGTATACGATGCATTGCGCCTGATGAGTAAATACAGGATTTCCGGCGTCCCTGTGGTGAAGAACCAGAAGCTGGTGGGAATTTTAACAAACAGGGACCTTCGTTTCGAAACCGATGTGGAACAGCCAGTGTCGGCAGTAATGACAAAAGACACCCTGGTGACCGTGTCTGCTGACATAACCCTTGAAGAATCGAAAAAGCTTTTGCATAAGCACCGGATTGAAAAGCTGCTCGTTGTTGATGAAAAATTTCATCTGAAAGGGTTGATTACGATAAAAGATATTGAAAAAATAAAGAAATACCCCATTGCCTGCAAGGATTTGCTGGGACGCCTGAGAGTAGGTGCTGCGGTAGGCATTATCGATCGCGAGGCCCGTGTGCAGGCGCTCCTCGATGCGGGTGCCGATGTCATTTGTATTGATACGTCTCATGGTCATACCGAAACAGTTCTCGAGGCCGTGAGGGATACGAAGGCCAACTTTCCCAAATGTGAATTGATTGCGGGCAATGTCGCCACTTATGAAGGGGCGGTGGCGTTGATCAAAGCCGGTGTGGATGCCATCAAGGTAGGCGTCGGTCCCGGTTCCATATGCACCACGCGTATTATTGCAGGCGTCGGCGTGCCACAGATGACTGCAGTGATGGACTGTGCCAAGGCTTCTCGAGAATTCGGCATCCCCCTCATCGCCGACGGCGGCATTAAATATTCCGGCGACGTAGTAAAGGCTCTGGGCGCCGGCGCTCATACAGTAATGATTGGAAGTCTTTTTGCGGGAACTGAAGAAAGTCCCGGCGAGACAATTCTTTATCAGGGAAGAAGTTACAAGGTGTACCGCGGCATGGGTTCTCTGGAAGCAATGAAAGCCGGCAGCAAGGACCGCTATTATCAGGATGATGAGATTGAAAGCAGTATGATGAAGCTCGTTCCCGAGGGAATCGAGGGACGGGTCCCGTTCAGAGGAACGTTATCGGCAAGCATCCATCAAATGCTGGGCGGACTTCGCGCCGGCATGGGATACGTAGGATGCAAAAGCATAGATGAAATGAGAACAAAAACGAAGTTTGTGCGTATTACCAGCGCAGGTCTTCGCGAAAGTCACGTTCACGACGTGATCATTACAAAGGAAGCTCCCAATTACTGGATCGATTAATACATTATGAAGCACAGCAATTTCGTTCATCTTCACGTTCACACACAGTATAGTTTACTTGACGGCGCGATTCGTCTTGACGATCTCTTCAAAAAAGCCGTTCATTACCAGATGCCTGCAGTCGCCATGACCGATCACGGCAACATGTTCGGGGCGGTGGACTTTTATCAAAAGGCCTATAAAAGCGGTATAAAACCTATTATTGGCTGTGAGCTTTACGTTGCCCCCAGGGACCGTTTTGAAAAAGGAGGTGAATCGGGGGAGAATTTTCGTCACCTTCTCGTTCTTGCAAAAGATACGGATGGCTACAAAAACCTCATGAAACTGACATCAGCGGGGTATCTTGAGGGATTTTACTACAAGCCCCGCATTGATAAGGCATTGCTGGCCGAACACAGCAAAGGACTTATCGCTTCGAGCGCCTGTCTCAACGGCGAAATAGCCAATCTCCTTCTCGCACAAAATACAACGCAAGCCCAGCGGGTTGCCGAGGAATACAGAGAACTGTTCGGCGCCGATAATTTTTATCTCGAAATCATGGAAAACGGGCTTTCCGAACAAAAAGAGGTTAACGAAAAACTTATAGATCTGGGAAAAAAGCTTTCCATTCCCCTTGTGGCGACCAATGACTGCCACTACCTTAATCGCGAGGATGCGGAGGCTCATGAAATATTGTTGTGCATTCAGACCGGCAAAACCATCGACGATTCTGCGAGAATGCGTTTTCAAAGTGACGAATTTTATTTCAAATCCCCTGAAGAGATGATGCATAGCTTCAGCTATTGCCCGGAAGCGATAGAAAATACGCTGTATATTGCTGAGCGATGTAATCTTTCCCTTGACTTTAATCAAGTCTTTTTACCCCATTTTGAACTTGAAAATGGGGTAACCGCCGACGAGTACCTCAAAAAGCTTGCCCGAGAGGGACTTGAACACATGCTTTCATCAATTCCCGGCGGTGACGATGAAAAAGTAAGCAAGACATACAAAGAGCGCCTCGAATCGGAACTCGAAATCATCAAATCGATGGGGTTCCCCGGATATTTTCTCATCGTGCAGGATTTTATCAATTATGCAAAGAGAAATAACATTCCCGTGGGGCCCGGAAGAGGTTCGGCAGCCGGGAGTCTCGTCGCCTGCGCACTCGGCATAACCTCAATCGATCCAATTCGCTACGGTCTTTTCTTCGAGCGTTTTCTAAATCCGGACAGAATGAGCATGCCCGATATCGACACTGATTTCTGCATCGAAGGGCGTGATGAAATTATCAAGTATGTAACGGACAAATATGGCGCAGATAAAGTAAGTCAAATCATCACGTTTGGAAAGATGCAGGCAAAGGGCGTGGTAAGAGATGTGGGAAGAGCCCTGAATATTCCTTATGGCGAAGTGGACAGAATTGCCAAAATGATTCCCAATGCACTTAACATCACACTGGAGGACGCGATAAAACGCGAATCCAGGCTTGACGAAGAAATCAAAAAAAATCCGACCGTACATAAACTTATTACTCTGTCAAAGTCTCTCGAAGGTCTTAACCGCCATGCCTCGACTCATGCGGCAGGCGTGGTGATCTCCGATGTGCCTCTTGTCGAGCGCGTCCCTCTTTTTAAGGGAACAAGAACTGATGATGTTGTAACGCAATACTCGATGAACGATCTTCAGTCCGTGGGGCTTACAAAATTTGATTTTCTTGGACTGAAAACATTGACGGTCATCAACAACACGCTCCGCTTTATTGAAGAGGGCAGGGGAATTGCAATAGATATTCATCACATACCTCTCGACGATGCCGAAACATATCAGCTTCTTATCAAGGGACATACCGACGGGGTCTTTCAGCTTGAAAGTTCCGGCATGAAGGACATTCTTGTCAACATGAAGCCCGATTGTATCGAGGATCTCATCGCACTTATTGCACTGTATCGACCAGGTCCCATGGGCATGGTGCCGGATTTTATCGCACGAAAACAGGGAAAACAGGAAATTGCCTATGAAACAAAGGAACTTGAAAGCATTCTGAAAGAAACCTACGGGGTAATCCTCTATCAAGAACAGGTGATGCAAATTGCCAGTGTGATAGGCAATTACAGTATGGCCGAGGCCGACAATCTTCGCCGTGTCATGAGCAAGAAGAAAGTATCCGACATGGAAAGAGAGAAGCCTAAGTTTCTTGAAGGCTCAAAGAAAAACAAAATACCTGAAGCCAAATCTAAAACAATCTGGGAACAGATGGCTACCTTTGCCGAGTACGGATTCAACAAGTCCCACAGCACCGCCTACGCAATGATCTCCTTTCAGACCGCCTATCTCAAAGCCCATTATCCCGTTGAATTCATGGCATCGCTACTCACAAGTGAAAAGAATAACAGAGATAATATTATTAAATATATCAGCGAATGCCGAGACATGGGCATAAGTGTGCTGCCTCCCGACATCAACGAATCGTTCAAAGACTTCAGTGTTACCCGGGACGGAAACATACGCTTTGGGCTTGCTGCAGTAAAAAATGTAGGTGAAGGTGCCGTCGACTCGATCATTGAATCGAGGAAAGAAAAATTTACCTCTTTCTTTGAAGTATGCAGCAGGCTTGATTTCAGGAAGGTAAACAAGAAAGTGCTTGAAAGTCTTATCAAATGCGGCGCCTTTGATTCCATTGAGTCGAATCGAAATCGACTGATGGCAGGGTACGAATATATTGTTGATCTTGCCCAGAAACGCCAGAGGGACAGGTTGAGCGGTCAGACCAGTCTTTTTGACACACCCGAAGTAGTCAATGAAATGGAGCCAAAACTTCCCGATATCCCTGAATGGGATCGTGACGAAATGCTTCTCTATGAAAAGGAAATGCTCGGTTTTTATGTTTCCGGACACCCCCTGCTGAAGTACTCTGATTCCCTGAATATTCTTGCAACGGCAACGTCGGAAACACTGGCCGAAAAAAATGACGGCGCTCAGGTTTCTCTGTGCGGCGTCATAAGCAACATTCGGGAAGTATCCACTCGTAAAAAAGAGACTATGGCCTATGTTACCTTCGATGACATGAAAGGGCTCTTTACGGTGATTATATTTCCCGAACTCTACAGAACCATGTACGATCATTTAAGAGGTGACGAACCGCTTTTTATTAAAGGAACTCTTGATGCAGGCGAAGAAGGGGCCAAAATTATTGCAGAGCAGATTGTGCCGATTGAAGAAGCACTTAACACGCCTTTTACTTCTGTACACTTCATGATTGACGTAACAAACGGCACAGATATCGATCTTTCGTCATTTAAAAATCTCGTAAAACGCCATAAAGGTAATTATCCTGGCTATATACATTTAATATCAGGCGACACATCCGATACAGTAATCTATATCGGCGACAATTATAAAATTAATATTTCAGAAGCAACAAAAGAAGACGTCGACTCACTTCTTGGCAACGGAACAACCTGTTTTCATTGATATATCATGGTCCTGTATCACGAAAGAAGATATCGCCGCCTTGTTGCGTCGAAGCGTCTTATTTCATTTAATGTGAAGATTAAAGAAACCGATCTTTTTATAAGAGCGGACGGAGATCTTAAGCACACCGTTACTGAATGCGTTTTTAAATATCGAGGCTATATAGAAGCGTACCTTTCTCAAAATTCACATTTTCGTTCGTCACTTGTCCCGCTGCCCGATGATCGCTTTGCTCCCTCCATAGTACGCGATATGCTTTTCGCTTCACGCGCAACCGGGGTAGGTCCAATGGCGTCTGTTGCAGGTGCAATTGCCCAGTGGGTCGGAAATGATCTGCGTGAGAAAAGCAAAAACATTATCATTGAAAATGGCGGGGATATTTTTATCCGTGCAGAGGAAGGAACGCTTATACACGTTGCTGTTTTTGCAGGAGAGTCTCGGCTTAGCAACAAAATTTCACTCAAGATTCGAGGTACCGACACACCTTTGGGTATATGCACGTCCTCCGGAACCGTTGGCGGGTCACTGAGCTTTGGTAAAGCCGATGCAGTTTCAGTGATATCAAAATCAGCAACGCTTGCCGACGCTGCAGCAACGGCACTGGGCAATTTAATTCAACACCCGTCTGACATACAAAACGCCCTCGATGTGGGAAAAATAATTAACGGGGTAGAGGGAATCGTGATTATCGTCAAGGACCAAATGGGACTCTGGGGCAATGTAGAATTGGAATAAACGTTAACCATGGCATTAGTTAACATAACATATCTTATCAGACGTTAATGGATATGCCTGGTTCTTGAATTCCTGCCGCCAGGAAAGCATTTACTGCCCGTGCCGCGGCACAGGCGACTCGACTCCTTACTCAACCCACTGCACGCACTCGTTCAGCTCGCTCCGTGACCTTTCGAATGCATTTACTGGATTATTCCAATCGGGCCAGCCCAGCGCCACACCGACCACAATACGCTTCGTTTCAGGTATTGAAACTATTTCTCTTATAATATTAGGATATTGAACGGATGCGGCCATAATACATGTTCCCAAGCCCCTCTCGTGGGCCAATAGACACAATGTTTGGACAAAAAGGCCTACATCCAGCATGGAATATTCCAGTGCAACACCCCTGTCGGTTGTGATCAGCAACAATACCGGCGCTTTGAAAAGTTCCATCATATCGCCGTAAAAATTTAACCGCCCTTCCGCATCATTTCGTGCAATGGAGAGTGATTCGAGCGTTCTCTTCCCGATTTCACGATATCTCGATTTGTTGATCTCCGGCCAGTCCTGGGGCATGGCAATGTCCGGATTCGGCGGCATCCCTTTTAATGTGGCTTCCTTGTTCTTTTCTTTGAATTCTGTAAGTCGTGTGCCTGTGATCACAATTATTTCCCAAGGCTGCGTATTTCCCCAGGAAGGAGTCCACCGGGCATGGGAAAGCACTTCTTCCAAAATTTCTTTTTCCACCGTCTTTGATAAAAATGCCCGGATACTTCTTCTCCCTTTTATTGCTTCGATTGCATTCATTTCTTGTGCGTCCTTTCTGTGAGTCGCGCTGAGGCTCCAAACCTAATGTATTATGTTACTATATACAGTATTAACTATTACATTACATGAGGTAACCATTTTATTATATACTGTATAATATATTAATTATACAGTATATAAACATATGTTTCCCCCTTGATGTCATACCGCAGCTGAAGCATAGCCAGAGTTACACCGCCTCGCAGTGGTCCAATCGATGGAAATTGGAATACCGACGTCAACCGCTTTATACAACAGACAACATGTAACCGGCAAATTTAAAAGCTCCCTGTTGACTTGAATTACAAAAGGCACTACCCTCTCCCATATAGGAGAGCTTTTTCTGCCCGGATACGAAAGAATGAATCAGAGTGCCTGAAAAAGGAGTGCGATACGATGCGAACGATTTTTTTTATATCGGATGGTACAGGAATAACCGCTGAAGCACTGGGCAACACATTACTTACTCAGTTTCCCAATGTTTCATTTAAGGCCATCAGATTTCCATTCGTCAATACAGAGGAAAAAGTCGGCCAGGCAATCGAAAGGATTAATAGAATCGCTCGCAGCGAAGGCCCGTTGCCTCTTATATTTTCAACACTTACAAATCCAACACTTCGGGAACGTCTCTCCGCGTGTCAGGGTGAAGTTATAGATTTTTTTGCCACCTTCATGGCACCTATCGAGCATATTCTGGGCGTGAAATCCGTACCTGTGACGGGACAATCTCACGGTATAGGAAATCCGAGCACATATTCAGACAGAATCGACGCCGTACAGTATACACTCCAGCATGATGACGGTTCGGCCCCACGGGATTATTCTCAAGCCGACCTTATTCTCACCGGCATATCACGTACAGGAAAAACGCCAACCTGCCTTTATCTGGCGCTCCACTTCGGAATCAAGGCAGCCAATTATCCCCTTACCGAAGAAAATTTCGGCACAGCTATGCTGCCCGATTCACTTAAAAGGGAACACTCAAAACTGTTCGGCCTCACCATCTCACCGGAACGGCTCTACCAAATACGGCAGGAACGCCGTCCCAACAGTGCCTATGCCGCCATGGAACGGGTCCGAAAAGAGCTGAGAACCGCAGAAAACATATTTCGACACGCTGGAATCCCCTACCTGAACATCACCAACATGTCCATCGAAGAGATTGCCGCATCGATAATGCAAAAGGTATCGATAATAAGAAAAACCTGATGTAGACAATAAAGGAAGCAGTCCTTCCGTCCTGTCAACGCAGGCCACCGCCGGGCTTGGAGGTATCAAAAAGAACCGTTTTGTCTCCAATAATCGCACTGAGGTATAGCCGGTAGCGGCTGATCAGACCTTCTTCAAAGACGAAGAAGCTGAATACCGTACTTTCCACCCGAGCACCTGTCGCCGGGACGCCAAGCCAGGGTCCGACGTGCCGACCGGTAAATGACCACCAGGCCATCGCCTGTGAGTTATTGCCGACAATATGATGAATACTCAGGCTGTAGTCCGAGATGTTCTTTCTGAAACCCGCGATATGAGCCACGAGACCGGCGCGACCTGCCGGCCCTCCAAAGATCTGATTGGCCTCATCTACCATGTCAGGTTTCGTTATCTCATCGATGAGTTCCAGCCTTCCCTTGTATGCGACCTCTTCCAGATAAAGTCGCATAACTGCTTCCGGCGTTCTGGCAATATTCATTTTCTAACCGCCCGATAGTGTAACTGTATATCCACGGTTCAATAACTCTTGTTTCAGTAAATCCCGATGATCACCCTGTATCTCAATAGTCCCTGATTTTACGGTACCGCCTGTTCCACATTTTTGTTTGAGTTGCGTAGCTAGTATTTTTAAATCTTTATTATCAAGAGGGACACCGGTAATAACGGATACACCTGAGCCTTTACGACCTTTGGTTTCTCGACCTATTCGCACAACACCTTCATTGGATGCCCCCACTCCATCTTTGCCGCAACTACATTTCTTGATGGGATTTCCGCATTCGGGACAGACCTTCCCAAACTCTGTGGAATATACTATGCCCTTATTTTGATGTGACTTCATGCATCCTTCTAATTTCTTTTTGCCCGCCACGGATACGTATCGACACAGATCTATGTAACGTTTAACTTCTTTCTTAAAAGTTCCACCAACGGACCATTCTCGCGCCACGCATGACAGGTATCGACAAGAAAATGCAAAATCATTTTTGAATGCTCGGGACTATGCGTTACCGGTCGTTTTGACTGATATGAAGCGTATCCCTGAATGGCGGCCGGCGCCATGGCCAATAAAAGCTCCACCAAATGGGCACAGCCTTTGTTCCCTCCGACAAGATTTTTTACCCTCGCCGTAAAACCCTTTGTGATGGTCATTCCCTTAATGGGTGCAAGGCACTCTATCGTCTCTCTGCAGAACTCCCGCGGCACAGAAAAAAACTCACACGCTACATCTTCAATCACCAGACCGGAGCAGTTAATGAGCAGCCGAACTGCCATGTGATGAATAACACCACGGGGGAACGTTTCTCCGGTAATCACGCCCGATTCCTGAAAACGATCATCCTTGAGAAACCCTTCCACGATGATTCTTTGATCATCATATTCGTATGAGGTGACCGTTATATTCCTTGTTTGAAGTTTTTCTCCCTTATCTTTCCAAAAAGATTGCATTGCATCCTTTCGCCTTAACAATGAGATTACAATTTGCCGGAGGCACTCTATCCTACTGCCTTCACCCCGGCAAAGACTGCAATAATGCAAAGAATAATGGCTACATAGCCTATCATTCGGTGCCAGCGCCTGATTTGCCCTGCGTGTGAGCGGAGTCTGAACTGCAGTGTGCCCAGCACGGGGGCACTGATGGCGAACAGAATCGCGGCCAGTCCCAACCACGCATGAAGAACCTGGAGGTGACCGTCGCCTCCCAGTGAAACCATGACAACTGCCGCTACCCCGCCGACAGTAAGACACACCACACCCGTTATTCCTGCGGGACGATGAAATTTCAGCCACCAGCGCGTTTTTCGAAAAAACCTGGCTGCGAAGATCCCTGCGGCCAGCAGGATCACGCCGGTGCCCATCGCTGCTACATGAATGTAAAAAGGATACATTCACCCTTCTCTCGCGTGAGCCTCGTATCGTTAAATAAAAGGATCAGGCCGGTTTTAATCAACACGTATCGTTTCTGAAACGGCTCCGAATTTATTGCATGTTGCTTTTACTTCTATGACATCACCCCGGACGGCATCAAGTGCGTACGTATGAGTGAAGGTTTCGGAAACCTGTTCTTTATAGCTATGGGAGGCAACCAGTGTACCGTTTTTCTTGATTTCGATCTTGTCTATGTAATGGCCGGCGGAGAACCGGGTGTGTGTTACAGAAACGGTGAGAACCTTGGCTTCCAGATCGTAGGATAGCGAGACTGTTTTAGGAGCGTGGGCGCCGACTTCAGCGATAATAACCCACATCATCAAGAAGACTGAAACGATGCCTACGATGGAATAAATTACTGTCGACTGCTTCATGCATTTCATTTGAGACATGATTCCTCTTCCTTTCTCCAAAGATTTATTGTGACGCAGTGCCTTGTCCAGTGTGTGGAAAGCACCGTATATATCTTAGGACTATAGGCGTACCATGATTTTATGTCAATGAAAACTGGCAAGAACGAACCAGTCTCTTCCGAAGCGCACTCGCTGCATCGCCGGAACCATTGTGTTATTAATTCGGGTTTAAGGTCTTTATAATCCACCTTCATTCTCACCCACGGTTCGAGGCCGATCGATTTCCGTGAGGAAAGCGTCACTTCCTTTAAGATCTGGATCCGACAGATTTTAAGGGGGGATATACGGTCTCGCCCCGTTTTTCCCGGCGCACATCGGCAAGAGTTTTCTCAAAATCAGCAATGATGCACCAACCGGCATGCGGTTACCTGCAACGTCCGCTTCCCGCTCGGGCGTCTTTCCCACGCACATATCGAAGGGAATTCCTGTTCCGGCGAGGAGATACCGCAAACGGCCGAGCTGGTCTGCCCTAAAACCATGGATTGTCGACAACGAAAGGGCGCTGCTGAATTCCTAATATACTGAAATGCTCCCGTGTGTTGACTTCAATTTTGGGTCTCATTTGTTGAACGGGCCTTCTCTCTTTTCAATGACAGAGAAATTTCCAGTGAGAATCATATTGATATCCGCTTTTCAAAAACAGACCGATAGAATTTATAATTTTACCTGCGTCCCCCATACTGCATTAATAAAAAGCCACGCCTAAATGTTTTAATTTAACATTAGAGCATGGCTTTTCATTGGTGAATCAATTGAACTACTTCACTTTTTACATCTTTCAAGATTCTCAGGAATGGGGGGCATGCAGAATTCCGGTGGTATGACAAATGCTTCACCACAATGAGCAGCATTGGGAATCCATTTGTTGGGATACACAAACTCGGAAACAAACATCTCCTTGATTGCCTGATGATCACAAGCCCTCATCTTGACAACACCGGTTATCGAATTGTATTCATCATCTTCCCAAGTTTCGATAATCTTTTCGGGGTCGGTAGTACCAGCCCTTTCAATAACGTCCAAGAGCCAATAGGTCATTGACACCGTTCTGCCTCCGACGCCCATAGGGTATTGCCACATGATGGTATCATAGGGTTTTTCCCATTTTACGGCCTGTTTATGCCAGATATCCACAAACGCTCTGTTCTGTGGCGTATCAACTGAAATTAAGTAGTCATCCCCGTTTACCATTCCAACACCGGCAGGTCCACCGATGGACTGCATGGTATTTGCGTTGTCCGCATACACATTAGCGATGGGAAGGTTAGCGCCAAGTTCCCGTGTTTGTTTTATAAGATTGGATGCATCGGGGTCCCAATCACCGGTATAGATCACCTCGGCGCCAGATCCCTGTATTTTAGTTATATAGGGAGCAAAGTCTTTCAGAAAGAGTGGATGGTATGCCTCACCGACGATTTGGGCATCGGGTTTATATTTTTTCAAGCCATTTTTAAATGCGTCGGCAATTGCATGACCAAACAAATAATCCTGACATAAAATGTAAAATTTTGTTTCGGGTCGCTTTGCATAAAAATAGGCAATCGAATCCCCAAACATTGTTGTATTGAGACAGGTTCGAAAGACATAGCGATTAAAGTTTTCTCCAGCCATGAGTCCGTCTGACAAAGATTCGCAGTTCATCATGATAACTTGATATTTTTTTACAACATTTTGAGCAATCAAGGTAAGATGACTGCCCGAGACCCCCCATATGACATCAACTTTATCCTCGAGGCAGAGTCGTTCCGCTACCTTTTTTGTCGCAGCCGGTTTTGCCTGGCTATCGCCCTTAATAAGTTCTACCAATTTCTTTTTTCCATCGACCAGAATACCGCCCCGTTTATTGATATCGTGAGTAACCCACCCCACAGTGCACCAATAGATATCTCCGACTACAGCGCTGGGCCCAGAAAATGGTTCCAGAAGGCCAATCTTAATGGTATCACCAGTAGGAATCACTGCATGGTTGGGATCAAAGTCGGACATGTCAGATATTTTGGATGCGTCAAATCCGGGCATTGCTGCAATCGAAGCAGATAATCCTCCCAGGAAAAGAAAAAAGCCGCACAATAATATGAGTGACCATTTTGTGAAACTCTGCAGAATCGATTTTTTCATCTGTTCCTCCTTTTTGAAATAGCATGTACTAGATCCAATAGCTTTTCTGATTGATAAATACCCCCCCCCATTCATTCCTCTGCGTGCCATCAAAATATTATTATATTAACCACCTCCTTTCTAACGGATTGTGAAGTATAAACCTTATATTCTATTTGCGTAGATACCGGTTTCTTCCTAAGAGCAGTAAAACAGAATGGAAAGGAACATACAAGGCTTACTTTAAGCAATCAATACTGCAGGACATCAATTTTAATCACTGCTATCATGATGCTAAGAAAATCAAAAAGCAAGACAACAGCGGGACAAATTCGGCTGTTTCAATGAGATTAAAAAGAAGGGGTTATGCCTACCGTGGCTGAACCCCTTGATTTTATGGTGGGGAGGGAATCGAACCCTCACAGTCGCAAGGACCGAGGGATTTTAAGTCGATAAATGAAAATAGGTGATTCTCCATCAAATTTAATTCTTTATATATCGGCACCTTACAAGTTATATTTTTGTTTAACTTCGGTTTTGTTCGGTTATTTTTGGATAGGACGGTTACATTTTAGTTACAATTCTGTGATGGAGGGGGGGGAGCGGATTGTGCATGTGGCAAGGGGTACCTGTAGGATTCCCGTTCAACACACAAGGACCTAAATTGTTTCCGCTAGGCATGTAAGGATGGATCGCAAACAACCCCATCTTAGCCTCTAGAAGTATGCGTACAGGCCGTTCCAGAGAATTAATATCTTATATTGGTATCTTTATATCAAAGTTGAATTTTAACTTGCTCAAATGGCACTATTGGGGGTGTCTACGGCCATCATTGGTTGTCTGTAAATTTAGTAGCAAGTTCTAGCACTGTGCATAAGTTCTTTACTCTTAGTATATAACATGCTAAATTATCTATACTTATAGAGTCGGAGGCACTATGAGAACATCAAAACTTAATCCCCCTCATATCAAACGGGAGATTGCAAAACGTTTGGCCACAGGGGAAACTCAGGGAAGCATCGCGAGGAGTATGAGTATGTGTCATACCACAATAAGTCGTTTTTCCCGGAAAGAGGATGTTCAAAGACTAATAGCAGAGGAAACCCGGAATCTCCTTGAGGTTGTCCCCGATGCCGTGGAGAACATAAAGAGCCTTGTGAAGGAGATGAAAAACATTCCCGATAAAGATCACAAGAGGCGGGAATTGTCCTACAAGGCAAGCCAGAAAGTGCTTGAGAGCGCAGGAATCATGAATACCCCGATGGCGAGCCAGACTGTGGTTAATATAATCAACAGGCAAGAAAATATTATACCTCCAATCATTGTGGAGCTCGCAAGAAAACATTTTGGGGGTATTATAGATATTCCGACCGAGCCAAACGATTGCAAAGAATAATGTATTATAAGTGCAGCATGCTGAGCATTTTGCATTAGCTCAGATTTGAATTGTCGGATATTATCAGAAAAAATATTGATTGATAAAATCAGTTACAAGTCCTCAAAATAGTTTCATGAAAGAACTGATTATTACCCTTAGAAAGTCTCACCGCAATATTCCTTGACAAGATATCCTGACTTGGTCGTTGATTCTGGACACTAACAAGCGCCTCCAGCCGACTCGTGAGTGTTGATAATTGCTAGATTAGCATACTATTTGCTTGTAATGACTGGGAGAAAGGAATACGCATCATATGATTGCCGATATCTTTGATAAAACCAAGTGTTGCAGAATTTGAACGTACAATAGCCCCGGCAATAAATGTCGCCCATTCCCACTCTATCACCTCCAATATTACAATGATTTAAGTTTGTTATGTTGTTTTTCTTGATTGACAGGACTTCGACAAATTTGTCGGTTCAAATGTGGCGGAATAGCAAAAGGCAGTAAGAATGAACAGACCTGATATACTGATCATTGAGGATTGGGAGTCGCAACGTTATTTACTCAAGGACTTTCTTATCCGTGAGGGGTACCGGGTTGGCGAGGCAGAAAACGGGATAAAAGCTATTCAGTGTGTCAGGAGCGAACACTTTGATGTTGTCCTTCTTGATTACAAAATGCCGGGCATGGACGGGATGGAGGTCCTCAAGGAAATAAAGAAAATCAAGCCTGAGATGAACATAGTAATTATATCTGCCTATGGAACAATTGAACGTGCTGTTGAAGCAATGGAGGCGGGGGCTTTCTATTACATCATAAAGCCTGTTGATTTGGATAAACTGCTGATTCTTCTCAACAGATTTTCAAAACTCAGGTTCCAGGGATAAAAAGGGGGGGATAAATTCCGATGGCTAAGGATGTAATCAGATTTATTCTAGCACTTGTTGGCGGGTTCTTTCTTGGCGCTTTATTAGCTTTGCCTATAGAGGCAATCATAGATTTTATATATGGACATAAAGTAACGGGAATCCATATGCCCATTAGTATTCCCAATATAATATATATAATCTTTTTGGGATTTATTTCAGGTTTTGTTGCTGGACGAATTTACAAAAAAAGTGGAATGCTACTAGGTGGCACATTAATAGCACTACAACTATTCATGTGCATCGGAGCATTAATGGTAGGAGCGCATCTTTCCAAAGAAATTAACCATGTTATATTAGTGCATTGCATTGAGCTCCTTCCATGTATCTTTGGTGGATATTTTGGGGAAAACATAAAATTAACAAATGAACGCGGTTACGCATTTAAAAAGATTCTATGGGGCATTGGTTGGATTCTCACAGCATTATTTCTGTGGCATGGGATATGTGGGAATCCACTTACTGAACTAGCCCTAATTCGCCATGCGCAAATCACTCCAGGCTTCATCACAGAAACTTGGGAAGATGTTGATAATGACGATCATGGACGAGTACATTGGCATCATGGTTTTATATACACTTACACTTTTTCTGATGGCCGACAATTTACCAAACGCTCAGGGTCGTGGTTTGGGCCTTTGCCTAGGGAATTACGAGACCTTCAGCAACCCTACGCGATAGAAGTTGAATATCTTCCGGATGATCCGTCAAAAAGTCGTATTAAAGGGACTGGGAGTGATAGTATTGGAGATTGGTTATGGCGTAAGATGGGTCTTGGAAGTTTTCTTCTTTTTCTGTCGTTAGCTCCAGGAGTTGGGATCCTTCGCAATGGTATTCGTGCTTTGAGGCATCCGAAAGAATTGCAGGAATCAGAATGATGTTTAACGTAAACTAACCACTCAATTCATTGGACTCATCGACACGTAAGAACTAAAAGGAGGTATTCAAGGCTATGTTATCTAAACTTTACAACATATTTCAAAAACACTTCATTCTTACCTCTGCTTCGTTTTGTGGTGTTGGCTCTTTTGTTGTCGCCAGTAGTATCACCCAGATAGTGTCAGGAGGACGAAGTATGTTAAGCAGTAGTTTTGAATCAGACAACGTAGTAGGAATATGGGAAGTAAATGCTTTATTGTTAGGATTTGGAGTTTTCTTGGTTGTCTTTGGCATCTTTTGGGGGGTTCAGCACGTTCGCCGCTAATGAGGTTAACTTTAATTGCCTGGGAAAATTGGGAGATTTGAAAATGCACTTAATGGCACCAGCTTAGGAAAAATAATAGCTTTTCTGGTTGAGCATCTAGTAAGAAGTAGAGGGCCTTTATAAAAGGCTGAATGGAGTACTTGAGAGCGTCACCCACAGTATATAGGGAAAGTAGCTTACCTCTAAAAAAATGTTCGATGCAAATAGGGCTCTATAGGTATAGACGATCATTGCATATCAAGAAATGATTCAATACTGCCCAATATAACATATTTTTATTCAACAATTTTCGATTTGCTGACAAAAGTCGCCATGGGAGCATTTCGCAAATTTACACACACATAGCAATATCCCCAAAAATAACTTTTCACTCAGACTATATGCTGCTAAAATTTAAGACGTTCGTGCTACCATCCATGACTCGAATTTTCGACATGCTGTTTTGATTTGAATTAATTAAATACACCTGCTGTGAACGCATCACGATTAAATACATGAAAAAAAGATCCATACCCAATAGTGATGACCTTGCTGAATTAATCGACGGCTTACTGAACAAACCGCATACTATGCCGACCTCAGAGAACAATATAAAAATGGCATTTCAGGAATTCGTGTCAAATTATCCAGACGTTATTTATTTTCCGCTATGGCAATGCATTTACACTGACGACAAATCAAGCGAGCAGATATATTTGGAAATCCAGGAGGCATCAGAGACATTTACTATTCCAAGGAAAAAAAACATTAATCAAACACAAGGTAGAGGTGGCAACCGGGGACTAGTACCATGTAACCTTTATACCTTCGGATAAAGACGCTTCAATTTAATCCGAGCGTCTGGGGTAGTAAATTGCCATACAATGTTCTTCGCACTGTTGTTTCGGTCTTTTTCCCATGCGGCTACTTCAGCCCGCATGGTTGTTATATCAGGAATCCGGCGATCAAGGCATTGTCCTTTCAGGGCGCTGAATTCGATCTCTGCCATATTGAGCCAACTGCCATGTTTGGGCGTGTAATGGATTTCTAGCCGTTCCGCCAAACGCCGGGCTTCACCGGGTTCGAATGTTTCGTAGAGTGAGGCAATCCTATGGGTATTCAGATTATCCATGACCAAGCGCACCTTGACAGCGCCGGAATAGCGTTCATCGAGCATCTGCTTGATCTGCATCGCCCAATCCTTTCCGGTGCGATGTTCCGTGATTGCCACATGTCGTCTGCCAGCGAGAGGCTCTACTTCCATAAATATTTCCACTACCCCGTTTCTGACATACTCGTCATCTGTGCGCGCCGGTCTTCCCGGCACGCACGGCATGGGCTCTCGCACTTCGCCGACAAGCTGCTTGCAGGATTCATCCATGCATACTACCGGATACGCGGGATCATAAGGCATATGATATATCTCCAGCACATCTTCCATGCACGCTACAAAGGCTGCGTTCCCTTCGGGAGGGATTTTCCAGTACTTTCTGATGTGAGGCTTAAATTCGTTTTTTTTAACACCCGCTGCACCGTCATATGCGATACGGATTCGGCAATGCCAAGCTCAACGGCTTTGTCGGCAAGCAATCTAACCGTCCAGCGCCGACGCCCTTCCGGGGCATCCGAGCAGGCAAGTGCAACCAGTCGCGCCTCAAAGGCGCCGTCAAAGATGATGTCGCGCGGAGGTTTTTCCCGTGCTCTGCGTGCGAGTGCGGCTTCAAGCCCTTCTTCCACAAACCGCTTCTTGAGATGTTCAATCGAACGGCTCGACACCCCAAGCGCCTCTGCGACATCGGAAACGTTCCATGCAGAACCGTCAGCGCCGGCGTCGCACAACAGCAACGCACGAGCATGGATGAATTTTCTGGCATGGGTCTTTCCTTTGTGTGTCATTGCCTCAAGCTCTCTACGCTCTTCTTTGGTAAGGGTTACTCGATATCTTGGCGACATAGCAACCTCCTTTGTTGGATTGCCGCCAGTATATCATATTTTCCATAAATACGAAATATATTATGTTACATGGTACTAGGTAAAAATATTAAAACATTTTTAGCTGTAGAAGATATTATCCTCAGACCAGAGACAATTTTAAAGAAGTTCAAGGTATCGGCGGATGGAGCTGATTTTTATTTTGCTATTCAAAGAACTTATCGTGAACTGAGAGAAAACCCGAATTCACATAAAGGCGTAAAAGAAGATATAGACAAGGCTGTCTATTGGGCATTAGAACAAATCATTTGTTTGACCGAGCAATTTATGGATACCTTTGAATACGATAATTTAAAGCATCCCAAAGCAGTGATACTTCTGTTTGACCCCAAGCGAAAATTAAATATCTTTAAGGGATTGGAATCGAAAGGGAAGCAACTTACACTTACAAGTTTATTTAAGGGAATTGATAAGTTCCGACGATATGTATTACAGCAAGGACAAACTGGACCAGTGGGAAGGCGCTATACTGATCAAAAATTCTACTACATCGCCTTTTTAATGTCACTGATTCATAAGAACATTGTCGAGCTGGATCTTATGAAAATGTTCGAAACCTTAAAGGATCGAAGCATCCTAAATCAGATAAGGCCTATGGTGGACGAATTAACATGGGAAAGTAAGCGTATATTGCTAGAAGAACTCAAAGCCAAAGTCTATCCCCCAGCCCTCAGCACCAAAGCGCTCAAAAAGCTCAAACCTGAGTAGACTCTCTCCAGCATTTCTGACTTTTACCCAGCAGTAAATGTCCTAAGAACCTTTTTACATTGTTTGATATCCTTCTGCCATCTAGAGAAAGGGAGAATGTCAGATGGATAAGAGAACGGAATTCGAAGATGCTACAATCGTAGCCTATCTTGCCCTTCGTGGGCACACTATCACCCCCCTGAGAAATCAGTCCGGAAGAATTATTTTTGAAATCGAAGGTGATATTGCAGCCGACATAGAAGCTTTTTATCAGAACCACACCGTTGGGATAATGGATTATGTGAGAATCCTGAAGTCCATAAGGGGACAAATATTTACTATGAAGGCGATTAGACGAAGTAACGAAGACCCGGAATATAGGAAGCCTAAATGAGAACGATGATCGGGAACGGAAATGGCGAGAAAAAAGAGCGGGAACAAACTTCCACCGTTTGTTCCGTTGACATGGGATTTGTTAAACAGTGAGGCGTACAAACAGTTACCACCGTCTGCTGCGAAGGCGCTCCCTTATTTCATAGGGAAGGTCAAGATGCCGTGGAAAGATATAGAAAGATGCTCCACTGAGTTCACTTTTTCATACCCCGAAGCAAAGAGACTGGGCTTCTCACCAGCAACCTTCTCAAAGGTACAGAGAGACTTAAGAAAAATGGGCTTCTTAGACATAATTGAAAGGGGCGGGCTTCGAGGTCATGGAAAGGGGTATAACAGGTTTAAACTCTCCCTTAGATGGGAGAGTTTTTGTGACAAGGGGTAAACACTCAATAGAGATGCCTAGTGGCATCGATAAATAAATAGGAAGATATGGCTATATATAGAATAGACTTCAAAATGTGAAATGAAAAAGGGGTTAAAAACACCCCTACAACTTCAAAATGTGAAATGAAACTCACTCAGATTGACTATTCATTTCATAAATTGAAGTTATGGGTTTCATAAAATGAAGTTACCTCCAAGGGAAAGAAGAGAAAGATGGATCAATCCAGAGTGACAGAAATAAAAAAATTTGGACTCAAGGCACGGGGGAGAAGCGAGCTGCTGAAACATCTGAATGGTGAAAGCCTTCAAAGTGGACAAACGATTATTGCAAAATGCTACGAATGTATGGGGTATTATGCCGATGGTAGATGCAGCTGTCAGATCAAGGATTGTCCCCTATGGTCATGGATGCCGTACCGTGACGTAGAAACGGAATGAAAAGACACCCCTATTTTGCTCTGGCAGGGGTCTATAGAGGCATACGAGAGCTGGAAAAGTTTCGCAAGATGGTAAGTATATCGTTCAGGATTAATGATCCTCATTTCGTACCGATTGAGAGCATTATGCAGAAGAATTGAAGGCAAGTAAAAAAAGAACTATGACACTTTGCAGTTACAATTTAGTTACATGGCCAAGAAAACCCTTACAGACAAAACGTTTCAGAAGGCACGAGGGATAGACAGTCCCCTGAGGAAGCGGCTTTTTACACTGAAAGAAGCGGCGGTATACCTGGGACGGTCTGAGTGGAGCATGAGAAATCTGGCATGGTCTCACAAAATTCCGGTTGTCAAAGAAGAAGAAGGAAGAAAGATATATTTCGATATTGTGGATCTCGATAAATATATCAGCAACCACAAAGCAGCGTATGTGTGATTTTATGCTTGATGATTATTCAAGCATACATTATGATGCTTTCATGATGGGGAATCGCCTGAAAGACATCATGAATAGGGAAAAGGTCACGGCATATAGGCTCTGGAAGGATCTAGGGATTGATCAGGGCCAATTGTCAAAGTTTTTCCAGGGGGAAACATCAATCTCCCTGAAAAAGCTAGAACAGATTGCCGATTACCTTGGCTATGACCTTCAGCTGGTCAAGCGAAACCATCCCGAGAAAGGAGATGACTAAGATGGGATGTATTTACAGGCGAGGAAATACCTACTGGGTCAAGTATTACAGGAACGGCAAGGCCTATGCCGAATCGAGTCATAGTAACAAACAGGAAGTTGCTAAACACTTATTAAAGCTCAGAGAAGGTGAGATTTCTACCGGTAAAATGCCTGGGATCGTTTTTGATAAAATAACTTTTGATGAGATAATGGATGATTACCTCACCGATTACAGAGTCAATAGAAAGAGGACACTGGAGAAGGCGAAGCGGTGTACCAGATATCTCAAAGAGTATTTTGGTGGCATGAGAGCACCGGAGATCACATCAACATTAATCAAAAAGTATATTGAGAACAGATTGGTCCAAGGAAAATCGAATGCCACAATCAACAGGGAATTGGCCGCTCTCAAGAGGGCTTTTAACTTGGCTGCCCGATGTACGCCTCCCAAAGTAGCACAGGTGCCCTATATCCCGATGCTAAAGGAAAACAATGTTAGGAAAGGGTTTATAGAGTATGAAGCATATCTGGCCCTCATGAAAGAGCTCCCTGTGCATCTTAGGACTGTCCTTACATTTGGTTACTTTACAGGCTGGAGAAAGGGGGAAATAATCAATCTGAAGTGGAGTCAGGTTGACTTGCGTGAAGGAACTGTAAGGCTTGAACCGGGAGAGACGAAAAATACAGAAGGCCGAACGCTCTACATGGAACCTGAGTTGCTGGAAATGGTGAAGAAACTATATAAAAAGCGGCGCATGGATTGTCTCTATGTCTTCCACCATAAGGGAAAACAATTGGTTGATTTTCGTAAGGCATGGGAGACAGCCTGCACCACCATTGGCATGCCGGATCTCCTTTTCCATGATTTGAGGAGAAGCTCCATCAGGAACATGGTGAGAGCGGGTATACCTGAACGTGTCGTGATGGAAATCTCTGGTCATAAGACTCGAAGTGTATTTGATCGATACAACATCGTTTCACAGGACGACCTGAAGGAAGCCGCTAGAAAGAGGCAAGAATTCAGAGAAAGACAATCTGGACAGTTACAAAATGGTTACAATCGGCCAATTCCAATAAAAAGGGTTACAACCCTAAAAGCCGTAACCCCTTGATTTTATGGTACCTGGGGAGGGAATCGAACCCTCACAGTCGCAAGGACCGAGGGATTTTAAGTCCCTTGCGTCTACCAGTTCCGCCACCCAGGCTTTTTTACGCAGGTACACTCTGTCGTTCCTTATTTTTCAGGCATACAACAGGTGCATGTAGTGAACGTGTCGTTTGTCTTTGCGGAAGACAGTTTCACGTGATATAGCGAATTCCTCCATAAATGGCAAGGGCAAAAGGGTTGACGGCACAGCGTACGCTCCGCGCATCAATTCTTTGGCGCCGGGAATGGTACCCCCGTTCGCTCTTTTAATGAACGGGAAAAAGTGACCTTGCACCCTATAAGTTCTTGATGATGCAGTGGATGGTATGGTAAGGATCATTGCTTGTTTTATGGTGCTTACGCTGCCCCTGTTGTTGACGATCACAATAAAGAGCGTTTCTCATATTAACGAGGCTCTTTGAGGGAAAAGGAATGATCGAAGCGGATATACTCATAACAAACGGAACAATTCTCACGGTTGACAAAAGTGATACTCGAATACCTGAGGGTGCGCTTGCCATCAAGGGTGATGAAATAGTCGCGTTAGGAAAATCGAGCGAACTCCTGAACAATAGTCATGCAAAAAGAATTATTGATGCCTCGGGATGTCTGGTCATGCCCGGTCTCATCAATGCGCACACCCATGCTGCGATGACCTGCTTTCGAGGAATTGCCGATGACATGGAACTGATGGACTGGCTTAATAATTATATATTCCCCGCCGAATCAAAAAACGTTGATCCTGAACTGGCCTACTGGGGAAGCCTGCTTGCCTGCGCCGAAATGATAAAATCGGGAACCACCACTTTTTGCGACATGTATATCTTTGAGGACGAAACGGCCCGCGCCGCCCATGAGGCCGGTATGCGCTGCCTTCTGGGAGAGGTCTTCTTCGACTTTCCCTCGCCCAACATCAAGTCGCCGGAGGAGGGACTTCGTTACACACGGATGCTCTTTGAAAAGTGGGCCGATGATCCTCTGGTGAATATCGTGGTTGAACCGCATGCGCTCTATACCTGCTCCAGTGATCTCTTGAAAAAATCAAAAATCCTGGCTGACGAGTATCAGGCGCCTCTGGCGACGCATCTCCTGGAAAACAAGGGGGAACTGCTGCAGCTCAACGAGAAGCTGGGGAAACGGGCCACGCGATTTCTCGAAGAACTCGGGCTTCTCGATGAGCGGTTTTTTGCGTTTCACTGCGTGACCATGGATGAGGAAGATATCCGCATATTTGCAGATCACGGGTGCAAAGTAGTTCACAACCCGGAAAGTAACATGAAGCTTGCCTCCGGTGTTGCACCGATCTCGAGTATGCTGGATCACGGCATTTGCGTGGGACTGGGTACCGACGGCTGCGCCAGCAACAACAACCTCGACATGTTTCAGGAAATGGATACAGCGGCCAAGCTTGAAAAAGTGGTGCGCTTCGATCCTACTGTCATGTCCGCCGCAACAGTCACCCGCATGGCCACCTGCAACGGGGCCAAGGTGCTTGGTATGGAGAACCTCGTGGGATCTCTGGAGACCGGCAAAAAGGCTGATGTGATTATAATCGACTGCAATAAACCACACCTCACCCCCATGTATAATGAATATTCTCATCTGGTCTACGCCGTGAACGGAAGCGATGTCGACACCGTCATCATTAACGGAACACTTGTGATGGAAAAGCGGGCGCTTCTCACCATCGACGAAACGCTCTGCATGAGCCGTGTCAGAAAGATCGCGGACCGGATCAAAAAAAACATGGAGTAATGGGCCGGCATGGAGGAAACTGCACTTGACATTCTGATCCACGGAGGCCTGATTCTCACAATTTCAAATGACAGAGACATCATAGAAAACGGCGATGTCGGCATTCGAGACGGCAGGATTGTCTTTGTGGGCGGCGCCAACGCCCACCGCACCGCTGCCACAGCCAAGGAGACGATCGACGCCCGCGGATCGCTTGTGATGCCGGGTCTTGTCAACACCCACACGCATCTTCCAATGATCTGCTTTCGGGGACTTGCTGATGATCTGCCCCTCACCGAGTGGCTTACAAATCATATTTTCCCCGCCGAGGCCGCATTTGTGAACAGGGATTTCTGCCGTGCCGGCGCCCGGCTTGCCATCGCCGAAATGATCCTTTCGGGAACAACAACGTTTTGCGACGCCTATTTCTACCCCGGAAGCATCGCTCACGCAGCCGTCGAATCGGGAATGCGCGGTGTGGTCTGCGCGGGATTTACCGATTTTCCGGCGCCGGGGAATCCTGATCCGAGTAAAAATATGGAGGTCGCTCAAGCCTTTATCGACCGCTGGCGGGCAGCATCGCCCCTTATCACCCCTGCCCTCTTTTGCCACGCGCCCTATACCTGTTCACCTGCCACATATCAGGACATCAAGGAAGTCGCACGCCGGTCCAATACGCTCTTTATGACCCACCTTTCGGAAACGCAGGAAGAAGTGAGCGATATTAAGGAACGCTACGGAAACACGCCGCTTCGCCACCTTTATACACTGGGCGTTCTGGACGAACACACGGTGGCCGTACATTGCAACTGGCTTGACGAGGAAGAAGTGTCCATTATGGCCGATCATGACACAAAAGTCTCTCACAATCCGGAAAGCTCAATGAAGCTTGCTGCCGGCATTGCAGCAATTCCTGAAATGCTTACACAGGGCATCACGGTGGGGCTGGGCACCGATGGATGTGCAAGCAACAACGATCTCGATCTTATACGGGAGATGGGCGCCGCGGCTAGGCTTCACAAGGTGGCAGCCCTTGATCCCACGGTGATGGATGCACAAACCGTCGTGGAAATGGCCACCGTAGGAGGAGCGAAGGTGCTTGGTCTTGAGCCCATCGTCGGATCAATCGAAACGGGGAAGAAGGCCGACATCATCCTTCTCGACCTGAATCAGCCCCATCTAACGCCCCTCTACAACCCCTATTCGCAGGTCGTCTATGCGGCATCGGGATCGGATGTCTCCACGGTAATCATCGACGGGAAAGTGATCATGAAAGATCGCACTATTCGCACCATCGACATCACTGCAGCCATGGAGACAGTACGAGGCATCAGCAGGCACATTGCGGATTCCGGGGGCGCCCCGCGCTAACTCATTGTGAGGGATGCGATAGTGTGTCCAGGGATGGGCTTCAGCCTTTCCCTTTCCCTTTCCCTTTCCCTTTTTCTATTTCATTTTCGTTGACCTAACTCATGAAATCAGTATACTGGAGGCTACTGACAATGCCTTACCGATGCATGTGGTTACTTACTCCAATGATTAAACTTGAATGTGCCGACAGGAGGCCTTCATGAAACCTAAGTTGGTGTCTGTAGTAGCTGCCGCAGTTTTTTCCATTGTTTTTATCTATTCTTCAGTATCCGCAAAAACCGAAATTCACCGTGATGTAAAATTGAAAAACGAGCGGGGAGAACAGATCACGCAGGACAGGAATCAGGGTGATCCCTACAGTCCTCGCAGGACATGCGGCGGATGTCATCCCTACTCAACTATTTCCTCGGGGTTTCATTTCCAGCAGGGCTTCATGGAGATGAGCGACACGTATAACCCGAGGCAGCCCTGGCTGTTATCGCCGGGCATGTACGGCAAGTGGTGACCCCCTGCAACCAGGTCAGGCCGTGTTGCCCGCAAAAACAACGATGATCCGAAGCAAATTGACCTGTCCGCCTACGATTGGATCGGTGGCTACGGGAAATTAAATCCTGCAAAAAAAATAAAATCAACCTCCTGCGGATGGTGTCATCCCGGAGGCGCATCCATGGAATACGGCAGAAAATGGGACGGCGCCCCCGATTATTCCATGAATCTCATCGAAGGTGAGCGCCGTAACGTAAATCCTCTTGACGGAGACTATACGTCAAATCTCACCCCTGACGGCAGGAGTCATTTCAAGGAGAGCGGCGTCGTAGAAGCCGATTGCCTCCTCTGCCACATGAAAGAGTACAGCTTCGGGGCCCGCAATCAGCAGCTCAACAAGAGAAATTACCGGTGGGCCGCCACGGCAGGCGCCGTTCTCGGAAAAATCAAAGGCGCAATTTTCACGTATGCCGATAATGACGCCGGCCCGGGATCAAAGGATTTTCTCAGGGGCACCTGGAATTTTTCGGAACGGCCGACCGTCACCTACAACTGGGATGATCGGAATATCTTTACCAGGGAAGGCCGATTCCGTGGCACTGTGATATCGAAGGCGGTTGAAACGAAAAGTTGTCTGCAATGTCACAAAGGACCTGATGCGAAGAAAGTCGGATGGGTCCACAAACCGGAATATGACGCCCATTACAAGGCGGGGCTCCAATGCACCGACTGTCACAGCCTGGTGGGAACAACCGAGAAAGAGCGCCTGGAACATCAGATAGCAAAGGGCTGGCATCCGATGGGCAGCGTGCGTGATGATCTCGACGGCGTGGGGATGAAAACCTGTGCGGCGTGCCATCTGGAAGGAAAATATCAGGCGACGCGGCCGGACATGCCGGAAGAGGCGAAAAATCCAACGAAGACTCACAAAGAAAAATTCCCCGACGCCATGTTCCATTTCGATCTGATCAGCTGTGCCAACTGCCATTCTACGAGACAACCGGCCATGTCGGGATATCTGCTTGACATGTCGATGGGAAAGCAGGTCTGGTACACGGCGGGTACCCTGGAAACCATCACCTGGAGCGACGATTTCGGTATTCTTACACCGGAGCCCTGGGCACCATGGATTACCCGATACGATGCGCGAAACGGCCTCGGAGAACAGTACATCCCCGTTGTTCCGAAAGTTGCCCAGTGGTTCGGTGAAAAGATGGACAATATGGCAATCCGGCCGATCATCCTCAAGTACGTAAAAAAGGCTTACGAGAGTCTCAATACCGCCACTCTTGCGAAGGTAAAGGATATCACCGGCAAGGCGGTCACACGCCCCACCATCGCAACGGATGACACGATCAAGACGATGATCGAAGCGCTGACAAAGATGGGGTTCCGCAACGTGGTCTTCGTATCCGACAAAATCTACGAACTGAAGGACGGCGCCGTGGCAACCTATGAGGATCATCTCGCAGCTCATCCGCATAATTTTCCCGTTCATCATAATATTGTGCCCATCGATATAGGAAAGACTTACGGATCGAAGGGGAAACCGGAAGGATGTTACGACTGTCATTCCGATACATCCACCTTTTTCACGAAGATGCTGGTTACAAATCCCGGGCGTTTCCTGGTCGAAGACTACCCGACCCCCAGGGAACCGAATGCGAAACCGCAGATGTACCAGTGGGGCTTTAGAGAGGTGCCCATACCCGATGAAATCACCGACGGTAAAAAATAAGTGGGTGCTCGTGCGGGCGGTTATGGCGCTGTGGTGTTTCATGTTCGCCGCAACCGGCATTTCAATCGCCGCGGAGGAGACACCTCCGCTGATCACGGCGATTGAAGCGCACCGGATGATGCAGGCAACAGACGATCTCCTTTTCATCAACACCATGAGTGCCATTGAATGCGGGGATCACCGCATACCAGGTTCTCTTTGTATTCCCTGCCCGGAATTCGAAAAAAGGGCGCCCGAGATGATACAAAATCAGGACCAACCGCTCATTATCTACTGTGCAAGTATCGGGTGTCATCGAAGTATGCACGCAGCCCGTAAGGCCCGTGAGCTTGGCTATCAAAACGTGTATATCCTAGACGGCGGCCTGCCCGCTTGGAAGGAAGGCGGGTATGGCGTTGAATCCGAAACGCGTATTCCCCGGGTGGGAATCGAATCGATAAAACCGAAAGTGATGAACCGCTGGATCAACGAAAAGAAGGACATCCTGATCCTTGACATCCGGTCCAGGGATCTTTTCGAAAAAGACCACATCCCCGGCGCAATCAACCGTCCTCTCGATGAACTCGAAGCCACCTACCGGAAACTGCCCATGGACAAGAAAATAATTGTGGTGGATGAACAGGGGCACCGGTCTTTTCTTGCCGCATGCTACCTTTATGAACGGGGTCTGGTGGACATACAGCGCCTGTTTGGTGGAATGAGCGACTGGCGATCCTTCAAGAAAAGGATAAAATAGATGAACGGCGGAACCTTGACGATCGGAGGACCGATGCGTTATTCCCTCATCACTGCAGTGGCAGTCATCCTGGTCTGCATTTTCACTCAGGCCTCTGCTTCAGTGAAGACACAGCGCAGTGACACCAATCCCGGTGCGACGACTTCCGTCAATTGCCTCTCCTGTCATGATGATTACCTGTATCGAACCGCCTACCCCGCCTCGGTGCACGGCGCCCAGGGATGTGTCAGTTGTCATAGCGATATCACCGATATCGAGAGACACATGACGGGTACGACGCGATCCACCCTTGTGGCCTGCGGAAGCTGCCATAACGAAATTGCGAAAGAATACCTACACAATTATCACTATCTGCATCAGGATTTTCAGTGCTATGACTGTCATCGCAATATCCACGCCGTGCAGCCCCGAAAGGCATCCATTAAATCGGCAACGCTCCACCAATGCACCGAGTGTCATTCCAACGATGAATACGCCCATTCAGGTCATGGCATGGCCGTCGCGAAGGGAAACGAAGATGCGGCAACCTGCTCCGATTGTCATGGACTTCACAGCACCCATGTGTATCATACGTCCCAGCAGGAATATCCCGCCGAGGCACGGGAATTTTACACCCGGACATGCATTCGCTGCCACAACGACCCGGAAATGATGATTCGGAACGATCTTTCCACTTTGACGGTTGCCGCCTATAAAAGGACGTATCACGGCAAAGTCCAGGACATCGGAAATCCGACACGGGTTGCAGGATGTGCCGACTGCCACACATCGCACAACATTCTTCCGAAAGACAACCCGGAATCATCGATTCACCCCGGCAACCTGGTGGAAAACTGCGGGAAGTGCCACAGCGGCTTCCATCCCCGCTTTGTTGCCTACCAGGCACACCCCGATTTCAGCAACCGGAAGCGCTATCCCTCGTTATACTGGACAAATGTCTTCATGATCGGACTTCTGGCGGCAACATTCCTCTTTTTCTGGATACACGCCTTCCTCTGGTGGCGCAAAACCTACTGGGACAAACACTATATGGAAAAAATGGGAATTACACCGCACCTTCCCATGTCCGACAGTGAAAGTCTGCAATCAATTGAACGTTTTTCCACAAAAGACATTGTTGTCCACATTATCCTGGTGATATCCTTCTTGACCCTTGTAGCGACGGGATTTCCCCTGAAATACCACGAGGCTCCCTGGGCGAGAATTCTCATTGACATATGGGGCGGCGTGCATATGGCGGGCATCTTTCATCGAGTTGCCGCGCTACTCCTCTTTGCCCTCTTTTTCTACATTCTGGTGCGCTCTGTCCGCTACCTGTTCAGAAAGAACGGTAAAGGAAGGAGCGGGTGGTTGACACGCCTGTTCAGCAGGGAATCTCTCTTTTTCAATCTAAAAGACTGGCAGGATATGAAGGGGATGTTCAAATGGTTTTTCAACCGGGGGGACCAGCCGAAATTTGACCGATGGACCTACTGGGAGAAATTCGACTTTCTCGCCGTCTTCTGGGGCATGGTGGTCATAGGAGGGTCAGGAATATTTCTCATGGTCCCGGAATGGACCTCCTACCTGTTCCCCGGCTGGGTTCTGAATGTGGCCGCCCTTCTGCATTCAGAGGAAGCGCTGCTGGCGGCGCTGTTCATATTTACGGTGCATTTTTTCAATACCCACCTGATTCCGAAAAAATTCCCCATGGACAGAACCATCTTCACGGGAAGAATCACCCTTCACGAACTGTACGAAGATAAGCGGGAACACTACGAGAGGCTTCTATCCGAAGGCAAACTGGCCGATCTGAAGCGGGAACATCCTGGAATAGCAACAAAACTTGCCGCCTCCGCATTCGGACTGGCGAGCCTCATCGTCGGCCTGCTGCTGGCCGTTCTCATTCTGTGGGCGGTCATATTCCTGTAATTCACAATTCCGGGGACAGTATACTTAATTCCAAATAATTAAGTATACTGTCCCTGGAATTACCCCCGGCCTTGACCCTGTCCTGCATTCTTGTTATGTACCTTCGTCATAAGGAGAATAGTATGGACTGTAAAAAGGAAGCAAATCTGGATTTCTGCAATTGTTCCTACGAACCCTGTTCCCGAAAAGGGGTCTGCTGCGATTGTATCCGCTATCATCTGAAGATGCGGCAGCTGCCCGGGTGCTGCTTTTCGGAGGAGGCCGAGGCGACCTATGACCGGTCTTTTGAGCATTTCGCGCGGCTTGTAAAAGAGAAGAGGATTTAGGCAATCACTCCTCAAAGACTGAGCGGATAAAAAATGCGCTACTGTTACAGCACATCATTGCAAGAAGAGGAATGTCAATGGAATATCACTACGACATCGCAATCATCGGATCGGGACCCGGCGGATATGTCGCCGCCATCAGGGCGCGCCAGCTCGGGCTCACGGCAGCGGTGATAGAAAAGAGCGAACTGGGCGGCGTGTGCCTGAACTGGGGGTGCATCCCCACTAAGGCGCTTATCAATCAGGCACAAATTTACAATTCGTTGCCCGGTCTTGAGCACATGGGGGTAAGGGCCGATACCTCCGGGTTCAATTACGAGATGGTGCATCAGAAATCGAGGACGGCCGCAGAGAGGCTTTCGAAGGGCGTGTCGTTTCTTCTGAAGAAGAACAGGGTAAATTTTATTCAGGGAAAGGCAACAATTAGCGGAACAAACAAAATTATCATTGACGATACCGATGAAATCACCGCAAAAAATATCATAATCGCCACGGGATCACGACCGAAAGACCTGCCGGGACTCACCATAGACGAAGAGCGTGTTTTGTCGTCCACGGGCATACTCAAATTAACAACGCTCCCCACAAGCATTATTATTCTGGGTGCAGGAGCAATTGGTCTTGAGTGCGCTTACATCTTAAACTCTTTCGGGGTCAATGTGACAATCGTCGAAATGCTCGACAGTCTTTTTCCGCAGGGTGATGCCGAAATAACAAAGGTTTTGCAAAGGGTGTTCAAGAAGCACAACATCGAAACCTATGTCAGTGCACAGATGGTGGATTATCAATTCAAAAACGGACACTGTGAAGTGACCCTTGAGAGAAAGGGGAACCTGTCTCGCTTAAGCGCAGAAAAAATTCTCGTCGCGGTAGGACGATCGCCCAACATTGAAGACATCGGCATTGAACGCCTGGGTGTTGAATGTGAAAAGGGGTTCATAAAAACGGGGGATTATTACAAAACCACTGTCGACACCGTGTTTGCCGTCGGCGACGTGATTAATACCCCCCTTCTCGCCCATGTTGCATCAAAGGAAGGCGAAACCGCCGTTGAATACATTGCCGGGCATCAGCCGGAAGCGCGAATCAAACATGATGAAATCCCCTACGGAATATACTGCGAGCCCCAGGTAGGGGGATTCGGCATGACAGAGAAGGACGCAGCGGAACAGAGCATACCCTACGGAAAGGCAGTGTTCCCCTACAGATCTTCAGGAAAAGCCGTTGCCCTCGACAATGTTGAAGGAATGGTAAAACTCATCTTCCACAAAGAAACGAAAGAAATCCTCGGCACACACATTGTCGGCGCCGAGGCGACGGAACTGGTCCATGAAGCGCTCCTGGCAAAAACAGGAGGGCTGAAGTTAAGGGACATGGCACAGATGCTGCACGGTCACCCTACCCTCTCCGAAATGCTGATGGAAACGGCGCGGGCGGGAGAAAACCGGGCGATTCATTTGTAGAAGAGAAGAGGGGGCTCAGCATGAAATCAAAAACAAACGGCAAGTTTGTAGTTATACCGGCACTTATATGTGTATGTTGCCTTGTGATCGGTGCTCCCGCTTTTTGTGATAAATCGGAGTGCCCCTCCACCGCATCTTCGGAGACGGCATCGGGTCAAAAGAATATGCTCGGCACGCTCTTTCCGCCAAACCCCGTAATAACGTCCCATCAAATATGTCTTGATGACAAGGAAATATCCTATAGCGCAACGGCGGGATTCATGCCCTTCTACGACGACAAAGGTGTTGAAAAAGCGCGCTTTTTCTATGTGGCCTATACAAAAAAAGACGTCTCGGACCCGGTACAGCGTCCGCTTACCTTCTGCTATAACGGCGGCCCCGGCTCATCTTCCATCTGGCTTCATATGGGCGCCTTCGGTCCAAAAACGGTATCCTTCGGCGACGGCCTTCACATCCCCACGCCCCCCTACAAAGCAAAGGACAATGGCCACACCCTTCTCGACCGTACCGACCTTGTGTTTATAGATCCCGTGGGCACGGGGTTCAGCTACTCGCTCCCTCCCGATGACGCGAATAAATTCTGGGGTGTGGCGGAGGATATACAATCGGTAGGGCAGTTCATACGAATGTATCTGAGCGACAACGGACGGTGGAGTTCTCCCGTTTTTATCGCCGGTGAAAGTTACGGAGGAATTCGGACAGCCGGTCTTGCCCACTGGCTGCAGGAAACGGGCATCTATCCCCGGGGGCTGATTTTTATTTCTCCTGCCCTGACCTATGCGACGCTCATGTACCAGTTGGGACTCGATGTGCCCCATATCCTCAGTCTCCCGGAAATGGCAACGGCCGCATGGTATCATCAGAAGATCGATCCGAAATTGCGGGCCCTATCCATGGATATGATGTTGGCGGAAGTGCGTGAGTGGAGTGAAACCGAATATGCAGAGGCCCTCTGGAAGGGAAACACCCTCTCCGAGTATAACCGCAAAGAGATCGCAAAGCGCATTTCCCGCTATATCGGGTTGCCTGCCGATCTGATTCTGTCACACAACCTCAGGGTACCGATGCGGATCTTTCTCTCGCATCTGCTCGGCGATACCCGCCGGTGCCTCAGTTACTATGACAGCCGGATAGCCGGTCCCTGTATCGGCAGCTACTTTGCCGACGACAGTCAGATGAACCACATCGAGGGACCGGTGGTTACCGCCTTTAGCGCATATCTCGGCAGAGAACTGCAATTCAAGACACTAGTCCCCTACAACACCATCAACGAAAATGCCGCACCTTCATGGGATTGGCTCTCCGGCGCAAGAAGCGGCGGTGCGGAAGACACAAAAATGGGATATCCGGAAACGGCCACGAGACTCGCCCGTGCAATTCGGAACAACACACTCCTCCGGATATTCGTGGCTATCGGGATGTTCGACATGGCCTGCATCCACGATGCCACCGTTTATGCCCTCAATCATCTTGATGTACCGCCGGAGCGTTTACATAATATCCATGTACACACGTATGAGGGCGGGCATATGATGTACACATACCCATCGGCCCATGCAAAACTCAAGAGAGACCTGGCGGCATTTTACGATACGGTATTAACGCACAAAGAATAGCGGAACGGAACGGGTACTTACTAATACTGCCGGAACAGGGGAAAAAACACCCGGGAAATCGCATTCTCTCGGTTTTATTAAAGGCGTGAGCCCAACGCTACCGTCGTCTTCTGTATGCTGATCCCCAGATCTTCCCGTATCAGTTCATGGGGCGTCTCGTGAAAGGGCAGGTATACCAGCGTCGATGGACCCATGCAGAAGTCGGCTTTGGGCAGAATTTCTTCGAGTGCCCTTTTCGCCCGCATCGCTTCGGCAAAGACCACCCTGACACTTTGCATGGCCTCGCTTAGGGGAAGCGTCACGGAGTGTCCTCCCTGGGACGGCATCACTGCTTTCGTCCCCTGTATCGCCTGTTCCACCGTAAACCGACGCGCCAGCTTCAGAAACATCCCCGGCCGTATTTTGAAGGCGGGAATCCAGGAATAGAAATCCTGCGATTTCCATTCCTCTCTCTCCACCCTGGGCTGGTTCGTCACCCGTATAAAATCGGCGTAGGAATAAATCCCTGCCATCGGTGAAAACGTTTTTATCTTCCAGAAGGGAAGATAGACCGCCTTGCCCTCAATCGTCGCCGTTTCAAAGGGTATCCGATGCAGTGTACCGCCGCTGGTCTCCCAGGCAGAGTCACAATTGCTGCAGGTCAGGATCACGCTTTCCTGTTCGCCTTCAAGATTCCACCCGCAACGCGGACACAGCGCGGGCAGAAAGGATATGTGCCAAGGATTTGTATCTTCCGGGGCATGGCCAAGAATCGAAACATCCCCCGAATCGGGTAGAGGATCTCCGGTCACACCGTCGAAGAGGCGCCCGTCCCTGAGGTAGAGGGGAAGATAAATGCAGCTGAGAGTCTCTCCGATATAGGTACGGTAAAGAAGCGATCGCAATTGGGCGCCCATCCCCTGCCGCCCTGCCCTATTAAGAACTTCCGAAATTCCGAAAGAGGATTTCAGACGTTTTCCCTTATACGATTGCGAGGAGAAAAAATTCATTGTCAGAGTTTGGGGCCTGAACCCCAGGGACGGGGGGAGCCTGTGATCCTCCACGGCAAGGTGAGCAAGATCCGCGATACGGTGGCTGATTCCTTGCGTATGGCAGACATATACGGAACCTCTGAAGCGAAGATAGGGAACGAGGAAGAGTTCTCCTTCCCTTGGCTCGTGCTCAAGAACGAAATGAAACCAATCATCGGCGTAAAGGATGTTCCGTATCCCGCAGTAGGGACATTGCAGCACGCGGGCAGTCTCTTCGAACTCGACCGGCGCTCCGCACTGGGGACATTGTTCCTTTACCCGACAGTTCATTTACCCGAGTTTGTCTCCACAGGCATTGCAAAAGTAGGAATCCGGCAGATTTTCCGCCTTGCACCGCGGGCAGATTTTCGGCTGCGGTTTTGCGTCGACGGGGCTTCCGCAACGGGGGCAAAACCGCGCATTGGGCGGCAGGTTTTTCCCGCAGCCGGCACACTGATTAAAGACCAGCTGCTGATGCCCGCAGTGGGGACAGAACTTCGCCTTCTGAGGAATGGAATGGCCGCAGTCGGGGCAGCGAGGCCCCTCTTCGATTTCCCGGGGCTGATTCGCCCCCTGCCCCTGGCGGAACATATCGGCGAACATGGCCGGAATCATAAGTCCCATGCCGAGTCCCATGCCTCCAGCGGCTTCGCCCGTGGCAGAGGCTGCCTTTTCCATGGCCATAGCGGCTTTCATTTTTACCAACCGGTCCAGATCCTGAATGACGCCCAGTCGGCTTTTGTCGTCAATTGCCTGCTGCACCTCCTGAGGCGGCGAGATAGAACCGATATAGAGTTCGCGCAGGGCCAGCCCGAATCGACCGAAATCATTCCTGAGTCGCTCTTGAAGACCCGCAGATAGTTCCTCGTAGCACCCGGGTAGATCCAAAATACTCTGCAAATTCTCTCCCAGATGATCGTTAAAGCGGGAAACAATCACCTGTTTCAGATAATCCTCGATTTCCCGGGTAGAATAGCGGCCCATGGTGCCGACAAGGCTGTTGATGAATAGCAACGGCTGCACGACCTGAATGTTGTACACGCCGTAGGCCCTGAGCCTGACAAGGCCCAGTTCCGAATCCCTGAACGCGACGGGATCCCTGGTTCCCCAGCGGAGATCGGGGAACACCTTCATATTGACGAAATATACCTCGGCCCTCAAGGGACTTTGCATGGCCCATGGTATGGAAAGAATCTTCGTCAGAACGGGAATATTCGCTGTCGTGAGGGTGTGCCGTCCCGGGCCGAAGGCCTCGTAGGACTTCCCCTTGTAGAAAAGCAGGGCCGCCTGACTTTCACGTACGATAAGCTGCGCCCCCCACTTGATCTCCCCCGACCCTTTCTCGGGAAGCCGTTGTACAAGCTCCAGGCCCGTCTCGTCGAACCACTCCATCATTTCGAGAAAAATAAGATTGTCGGTTCCCATGAAAAACCTCTGATTCAGTTTTCAATACTGTTTTAAATATCCCTGGATATACTTCCGCACCCCTTCTTTCGACGTAAAGATCCCGAAGTGCCCTTCGCAGAGGACATCGGCATCGAGATCCAGGAGTTTTTGCATCGACTGCTTCCAATCGTCGATGTTTGAACGGAACGCTTTCAAAAAGGGACCGTGAATATCCTGGCCGAAGAGGATGCGCTTCCCCTTTCGATCGATTACCACTGCGAGGGAACCGGGCGTGTGGCCCGGCGTATGGATGAAACGTACGTCCTGATTGCCGAAAGCGATTATTTCTTCTTCCCCTTTTATGCGCCTGTCGACAGGAGTGGGCGGAAATGCGGTTCCGTACATACGGGCCGCCGTCTCCACGGGATCGCCCGCTTCTATGGCGGCGGCGTCAAGCTCATGGGCGATGAGACGACAGCCGAACCGTGCCGTAAAATAGGGGGCGCCGCCTATATGATCGATATGGCAGTGCGTCAGGATCAGCGTCGATATGGTGTGGGGATCGAACCCCAGTGCTCGTACGGTGTGCTCCATACGTTCCGCCGACCGGCCGGCGCCGGAATCGATCATAATCAACTCATCAGCGCAATCGACGAGAAAGACGGTGGCGTCTTCAGCCTGTGAAATGTTCGGTCCCCCGATACAATAGATGCCATCGTATATTTCTTCCCAGTCAGGCATGTACCGCTCCTCCTAAATGCGCAGCGTGCCGATGAGGTCGCCGATATCATCGATGCCTCGTTCGTGCAGATAGGTGATAATGCCGTCGATAATTTCCATGGTCGCCGCGGGATTGATGAAATTGGCCGTCCCCACCTGGATGGCCCTGGCGCCGACGATGAGAAATTCCAATGCATCGGCGGCGCATAGGATTCCGCCGATCCCGATTACGGGAATTGCCACTGTCTGCACCGTCTCCCACACCATGCGCAATGCCACCGGTTTAATCGCGGGCCCGGAAAGCCCCCCCGTAATATTGCCGAGGCGGGGACGCCTCGTGTCCACATCCACAGCCATGCCCATAAGGGTGTTGATCAGCGAAAGCGCATCGGCGCCCGCCGCCTCGACGCGTCGTGCAATAACCCTGATGTCGGTAACATTGGGGGTCAGTTTCACGATAATAGGAAGTCCCGTCTTTTCCCTCACCGCACTGGTCACTTCGTGGGCGAGTTCCGGATCCGTACCGAAATTGACGCCGCCTTTTTTCACATTGGGACAGGAGATGTTTACCTCGATGGCGGCAATACCTTTCTCGCCGTCGAGGATTTCGGCGACTTTCGAGTACTGCTCGGGTGTTTCACCGAAAATGTTGGCAATCACGGCCGTATCCAGGGTTCTCAGAAAGGGCATCTTGTCCTGCCGAAAAGCATTGACACCCACATTTTCCAGCCCGATGGCGTTGAGCATGCCTGAGGCCGTTTCCATGATTCTTGGAGGTTTGTTCCCTATCTTCCGCTCAAGCGAAAGGCCCTTCACAATGAGGGCGCCCAGACTATTCAGATCGACGGAATCGGCGTACTCCCTGCCGTACCCGAAGGTGCCTGAGGCTGTCATCACGGGATTTTTTATTGTCAGGCCGCCGACATTAACGGCCAATTTCGGTACCCTGTCAGTCATTCCAGTCTATTTCCTGCATGTCAAAAACGGGGCCCTCTGTACAGGCCCGCACGTATTGAGGCGATGTCCCACCTAATTTCACCTTTACGGCACAGCCCAGACAGGCCCCAAGGCCGCAGGCCATGCGTTCTTCCATGGAAACCTGACAGTGCCGGACAGGATCTTCCGTCAATTTCGCGATGGCCCGCAACATAGGATAGGGACCGCAGGCGTACATGACGGCGTCAGTTCCCTCGTACAGGCGCAGATCATTCTCGACGAGGTCCGTCACCACGCCGTGATATCCCAGGCTTCCATCGTCCGTTGCAATCCGAAGAGTATCACAGACCTCTTCCATCGCTCGGCGCCCTACCAGCAGGGACTCCGTTCTCGCACCGAGATAGCCCGTCACCTCGCAGTCACCGCGGGCCCGATTTTCGCGGATATACCGACCCAGGAAGTTCAGAGGCGCGATTCCTACGCCTCCGGCTATGAGGGCTGCCTTACGGTATGTCTGCTGAAATTGAAAGCCATGCCCGAGGGGCCCGAGCACACCCAGCGTCGCACCTTCCTTCAGCTTTGCGAGGAGCGCGGTTCCCTTTCCGGCAATGCGATACAGCACTTGTATGCGTTCCACCCCGTTACAGGAATGCCTGCCATAGACGCTGAAAGGCCTTGCCAGAAGCGGGTTCTCACCCCACCCTATTTTTATCATCACAAACTGACCCGGCTGCGCTCTTTCGAATGCAGCGGGAAGTGCCAGTTCCATCATATGGTGGTCCGGGGCAATCCGTTTGTTTTCCAGAATAACGCCCCTTTCAAATGTACGCTTTCTTTTCATCTGTTCCCGTCATTCAACTTTCAGAGTGTTCCATCTATTTCGCAGATCCGCCCACATGATCAGGGCATCTTCTTTTGTATCGGAATAATATTTCGGGCGCACACCGGCCTGATGAAATCCGAACCGTTCATAAAGGTGCTGTGCATGAATACTCGATCTCCTGACCTCGAGGGTGGCAAGAAAGGCCCCCTCGTCCACCGCGATGGCAATCATATCGTCAAGGAGGCGTGAGGCCACTCCTTTTCGACGAAAGCTCTCCCTTACGGCAATGTTTCTAAGGTGCACTTCATCGTATACTATGGCGAAACAGCTGTAGCCCGTGATTATTCCGTCGATAACGGCAACCCGATTACTACAGAGAGTTTCATTGATCTCATCGAGAAACATCCCCCTGGTCCAGGGAGTGGGAAAAGAAACTTCCTCGATTTCAACCACACCGTCGATATCATCTATTTTCATATCCCGAAGGACTTCGATAGGACAGTTGTTCTTTCTGCCACCTCTTACAAAGGATCTGAGCATGCGTAATGACCCCTGTGGTTCGAATCACAAGATATGTACGGCTGCCATAAAAACAAGAAAGAGACCTGCGAAAAGAGGAAGCGCCCCTCTCATTTTAATCGTGTTCAGTGCAATCGCCACCCCAAGAACCGGGATAAAACAATAGGTCAGCGTAAGGGCGCGAAGAGCGCGCATGGGGAGAAGCGGATAGACCCATGCAAGCAGATAGGCGCCCGTTACCAGAAACGCAAAGATACACACCGCCGATGTCAGAAAGGTTTTTGCCATTCCATGCCATTGTGCTGCGGCAATGGCACGGATATCACCCCGTTGCGCGTCTTCATGCACTCTTGCGGAAAGCGCCTCATTCGATTTGAAAAGAAGAATGTTCATTTCTTTCGCAATGTACGCAAATGGGGCAAATAACAGAATGGACAGTGCAATAAGCTCCGGCGGCACCTCACCTAATCCATGGCCGGCCAGTATTGCACCGGCCGTGATCAACACTGCTGCGATGGTATCATTGGGAGGCACATATTTTCCGAGAGGAATATGATCGATCCAAAGCAGCTCCACAAATGCCCCGGTGATGAGTCCCGTCGCAGGGTCGTGCAGCATAAGGCCGATTATCGGACCGACCACAATAGGCCGCGAGATCATGACCTGAACGGCGATCCTGTCAAGACACAAAAACGCACCCAAAAGGGCTACCTCAGCTGAAGAAATCCACATGACCGTCTCTTTTACCACTTCGTAACGGGCTTTGGCCTAAAACGAACGGGCCCGCTCCTGCATTTCTTTTACGGCGGATGAAAACGGCACGGGCTTATCAGGGGGCACCCCTCTGATTTCGACATCAATGCCGTTATTTACGAGCGTCATTAACTCGTCTATTTCAGCGGCATTCATGAATATGTGCGATATGACGCACCGTTTGTCGCTTCCGCTGTTTGCCACATTACCGATATTCAAGGCTTCGAACCTGAATCCCCACCGGTAGGCGTTCATCACATCGTCGACAGTTGCAAAAAGAATAATCGTTTCCCGGTCTATCGCCGTCGAACCGGCATAGCTTTTCGCGAACTCCTCCACTTCGTATACGGACACTTCTATCCCCCGAGGAACAGCCATTTTGATGACCGATTCCATAAAAAGATCGGACGCCACCTTATCGTTAACCACAATAATTTTTGCCGCTCTCAGAAAGGGAACCCATGATTCAAGAATTTGACCATGCACCAGTCTATTATCGATTCTCACCACGGCCGTTCCCGCCCCGCCACGTTATTGTTCTCTAAAAGGTGCTGTCATTCGCTGACTTTTCTGTTTAATATGGCGCTTGCCAGATAGATATTCTTTTCCCCATATTCCTTTATGAATTGGGCAAATTCGGCAAGATCATGATCTTCCCGCACATCGGGAACTTTCATCAGCATAGGGAGGTTTACGCCGGTCACTACTTCCACTTTATTTTTTTTAAGAAAGGATAATGAAATGTTCGACGGCGTTCCTCCAAAAAGGTCTGTCAGGATCAGGACGCCACTGCCGGTGTCGGCTTTTTTGATGGCCGATACGATCTCTTTTTTGAGCTCTTCAACCCCTTTTGCGGCATCGACGGATATGGGTATAACCCCCTTCAGCTCACCTTTGATCAATTCGGCAGCTCGAATAAGCTCTCTTCCTAAATTTCCGTGAGTCATCACTACGACGCCAACCATATTTCCCCCATATGCCAATGTTGATCGCCTAGGCTAATGAATTCGCTTTCAATTGTCAAGCAATTCCCATCTTGACATGGTGCGGTGAATCACTCTATAGTGCCTTTTATGCAGTGTGTCAATTGTAAGAGGTGGTTAACTCAATGGCGCCTTCTTTACAACCCCTTTTTCTGTATCGTATAGGGATTGATCATGGCTGTCTTAGGAAAGCGAATCTGCCCCGCCTGCGGTGGAGAAATTGAATATTATCGAAACCCGACGCCTACCGTCGACATTATCATTGAAATCGCCGACAAGGGAGTTGTGCTGATCATGAGAAAAAACGAGCCGGTCGGATGGGCGATTCCGGGAGGGTTTGTCGATTACGGAGAATCTCTGGAAGAAGCCGCCGTCCGAGAAGCCAGAGAAGAAACATCGTTAGACGTCACCCTTCTCGGTCAGATGCACACCTATTCCCGCTCCGATCGCGATCCGCGGCAGCACACCATATCGACCGTCTTCATCGCCAAGGCGGCAGGAATTCCCCGAGCAGCCGACGACGCAGTCGAAATCGGCCTCTTCACCCGCGACAGCCTTCCTGAACCGATCATGTTCGATCACCGGGAAATCCTTAAGGACTACTTCGAAGGTAAGTACCGGTAAAACATGCTCTATGTTCTATGTTCTATGTTCAAGGCTCGATATTAACATCTGTCCGCCAATATGTCTTCCCCTCTTTCTGCCGGGTCCTTGATTATCCGGAACTGGATATTGCAACATTTTCAACGTAGAACATAGAACTCCTTTTTATCCCTTGACTTCCCTTTTTTAAGTAGTGTATCAGGGCAGGCGTGACTATGTCATAAATGACAGAACGAATGCGAGGACCCGAAAGGTCTGACGAACTCTATAAAGGAATCACATGATGAAAAAAGGCAGCGAAGCAGTTTCAAGACTGAACGAACAGATAGAGGAAGCAATCCAGAAACATCCCCACAACAAAAATATTTTCCATGCCTTTCGCAGCATTCTGCGGGAAAAAAAGCGACTTGTCGAGGGCGGAATCTCCGCGAATCTGGATGTAGCATCCGTCGACATGGTCCACCTGAAGGGGGGAACGCCCCTGTGCACCCAAGTGACACTTGTGTATCCCGACGAACAATGGAAAAAGATCGCCCTTACCATGATTCCTGCAATTATAGAGGGTTTCCCCGCTCTCAAGGGTGAACTGAAAAAAATAGAACAGGCGATCAAGAAAGGAACACTGACGCTTAAAGACTACTTTACCCCCTTTCCTGAACTTAACGATGAGATTGCATTAAACTGGGCGACAGTGATTGATATAAGACCGGAAGCGCTTCACTTGTTCCTGAAGAGCACACTCAGGCCGGTCCTGGAAGCAAAGGCGAAAAAAGCCATAAGCCTCCTGGGCGAATTTACCTGGGACAAGGGTTATTGCCCCGTGTGCGGGGCCTTTCCCGGCATTGCGGTCATTAAAGATAAAATTACCGAACGATGGCTTCATTGCTCCCAGTGCGGACACCAATGGCGATTCAATCGTATCCTATGCCCCTATTGCGAATACGAATCAAAAGAGGGGGGATCGACCTATTTCTTTGTAGAGAGCAACGATCAGGAATGCGCATTTGTATGTGATCAATGCAACAGATATTTGATTACCGTCAAACGGGTCCGTGATATCACCGAGCATGATTTTGATGTGGTATCCATGGGACTTGTCCATCTCGATGCGCTCATGCAGGAAAAAGGATTCTCGCCGGTGGCACCAATGGAATGGAATCTCTTCGAAACAGGGCATTCACAAGCTCGCGCACATAACTAACCGATTTACCATTAAAATCGGCACGATTTCCGGAAAACACCACCACTCTCCCTCTCGTCCGAAATGCTTGTGTTATTAATAACATGTTGACATTACTCAAAACTTCTCATATGTCACTAATGACATATTTAAGTATGACATAGGCAGAGGAGGCATTTTATGGATGTTACGCGAAGAGGATTTTTGAGGATTTCCGGCGCAGTAGGATCGGGTGTCGCCCTTTCCTCCCTGGGAATTAATTTAAAACCGACAAGAGCCTATGCAAACGAACTCAATAAGATGAACCGAGTAAAAGCAGCCAAGCAGGTTACCACTGTCTGCTGTTACTGTGCTGTGGGGTGTGGTCTTATTTGCAGCGTTGACAAGGTGACCGGAAAGATATTCAATATCGAAGGCGACCCCGATCACCCCATCAATGAGGGTTCGCTCTGCGCAAAGGGAGCAGGATTTTTTGATCTCACGGAGGCCAATAAATACCGCCTTACAAAAGTGCTCTACCGGGCGCCGATGAGTGACCGGTGGGAAGAGAAAGAGTGGGACTGGGCGCTTTCCCGCATTGCCCGCCTTGTGAAAGACACGCGGGATAAGAATTTCATCACCACTAACAGCAAAGGCCAGATCGTCAACAGAACTGAAGCGATCGGTCATCTGGGAAGTTCCAACGTTGACAGCGAAGAATGCTGGCTGATGAGCATCATTTCGCGTGCCATGGGACTTGTCTATGTCGATCACCAGGCCAGGGTCTGACACAGTCCGACTGTAGCGGCTCTGGCAGAGTCGTTCGGACGCGGTTCCATGACGAACCACTGGATTGATCTTCAGCACAGCGATTGCATATTAATCATGGGCAGCAATGCGGCGGAACATCACCCCATCGCCTTTAAATGGATGCTCCGGGGAAAGGAAAAAAACGGAACAAGACTTATCCATGTGGACCCCCGGTTTACCAGAACATCGGCGCGCTGCGATTATCATGTTCCCCTGCGCTCAGGAACGGATATCGCCTTCCTGGGAGGGATGATCAATTACATTCTGAGCAATGAAAAATACTTTAGGGATTATGTCCTTAACTACACCAACGCTTCTTTTATCGTGTCGGAAGGATTCGGCTTCAACGACGGTCTCTTTTCCGGATACGACAAGGAAAAGAAAAAGTACAACAAGGAAACCTGGACATTCGAAAAGGACTTCAGCGGCATTCCCAAGAAGGATTCCTCTTTGACCCATCCGCGATGCGTGTTCCAGCTTTTGAAAAAACATTATTCCCGTTATACACTGGATAAAGCATCCAGCATCACCGGTGTTTCCAAAGAAGACCTGATGAAAGTCTATACGGACTACACAAGCACCGGTGTCGGCGACAGGGCAGGCACGATCTGCTACGCTCTGGGCTGGACACATCATTCCACGGGTACGCAGAATATACGCACCATGGCCATGATTCAACTGCTGCTCGGCAATATCGGTATCTGCGGCGGCGGGGTTAATGCTCTTCGCGGCGAACCGAACGTTCAGGGCTCGACCGACCACTGCATCCTGTACGGCAATCTGCCGGGCTATCTGAAAATGCCTGTGGCATCCCTCGATACGCTCGAGAAGTATCTCACGAAGTACACCCCGGTAACGAATGATCCGCAATCACCGAATTACTACCGAAACTATCCCAAGTTTTACGTGAGCTTCCTCAAGTCGCTCTTCGACGACAAGGCAACGCCGGAGAACGAATTCGGTTATTCCTGGATGCCGAAACTTGACGATGGAATACCCTATTCCCTCATGCACCTTTTCGATGCAATGTACAAAGGCTCGGTAAAGGGACTGTTCTCAGTAGGCACGGACCCTGCCGTCAGTTCACCCAATGCAGGCAAAGTGAGAAAGGCATTGGAAAAACTGGACTGGCTGGTAAGCGCCAATATTTTCGACAATGAAACCTGTTCTTTCTGGAAGGGACCCGGTGTTGATCCCCAAAAAGTCAAAACGGAGTGTTTCCTCCTTCCTGCGTCCGCCACAATGGAAAAGGAAGGCAGTCAGACGAACAGCGGCAGATGGGTTCAGTGGAAATATCAAGCTGCTGCAGCCCCGGGTGATGCAATTCCCGTAGGCGAGATGTTCATTAAAATCATCGATGCCGTTAAAGCGCTTTATGCCAGGGAAGGCGGCGTAAACCCCGAACCCATCCTCAAATTCAAGTCCGATTATACTCACAGGAACGGTTCCTTCTCAGCGTTAAAGGCAGCGAAACAGATCAACGGCTTTTTCCTCAGGGACACAGTCATCGACGGGAAAGTCTTCAGGAAGGGGCAGCAGGTTCCCACTTTCGGCATGCTGCAGGACGATGGTTCGACATGCAGCGGAAACTGGCTTATGGCGGGAAGTTTCACAGCCGACGGCGAAAATAAGATGATCAAGCGCGGGAAAGACGATCCGACAGGTCTCGGCCTTTACCCCGAATGGGCATGGGCATGGCCCGTCAACAGGCGCATCTTGTATAATCGCGCATCCTGTGACATATATGGCAAACCTTACAATCCAAAGAGAAAACTGCTGGAATGGACAGGCGAACGATGGGTGGGCGATGTGCCCGACGGCGGCTGGGCACCTATGGCCGATCAAAAAAATGGGAAATACCCCTTTATCATGAAACCTGACGGCGTAGGATCACTTTTCGGTCCAGGCATGGCGGAAGGACCTTTCTCAGAGCACTATGAACCCTATGAAAGTCCTCTGAGCAAAAATCCCCTTTCAAGCCAGTTAAATAATCCAGCGCTTCATGTCTTCGACACCGACATGGACAAAACGGCCAGTGCAAGTGATCAGTTTCCCTATGTCTGTACTACTTACTCCTGCACGGAACATTGGTGTTCGGGCGCGCTGACGCGATGGCAGGCATGGCTCCTGGAGATGCAGCCTGAAGCTTATGTCGAAATCGGCGACGTACTTGCGCAAGAAAAGGGAATCAGGAACGGTGAACGGGTAAAGGTATCCTCAGCCCGAGGATTCCTTCACTGTGTAGCTATGGTTACCAAACGGTTTCGTCCGTTCCAGGTCGAAGGCAAAACGGTGCATCAAGTCGGTCTGCCCTTCAACTATGGGTGGCTGTTCCCCGAAGACGGCGGGGATAGCGCCAATATCCTGACACCTTCTATCGGTGACGCGAACACGTTCTGTCCCGAGTACAAGGCGTTCATGGTTAACGTGTCGAAGATTTAGGAGGCTTGATGATGAATAAAAATGAACTCATAAAACTTATTGATACGACAAAGTGCACGGCCTGTCGGGGTTGTCAGGTTGCCTGTAAACAGTGGAACGAAATGCCAGGTCTGAGAACAAAAAACTGGGGCAGCTATCAGAACCCCCCGGAATTGGGCTGGAACACTTGGACACTGATCCGTTTTCAGGAGTATGTCGACACCAAGGGAACATTAAAGTGGTTGTTCAGAAAAGAAGGGTGCATGCACTGCACCGACGCGGCTTGCGTGAAGGTCTGCCCGAGCAATGCCCTGTACCGTACTGAACTTGGAACGATCGGTTTAAATTCCTCGCTTTGTATCGGGTGCAAAGAGTGCATTGCCGCCTGTCCCTTTGACGTTCCGAAGTACAACCCGCACACGGACAAAATTCTCAAGTGTGATCTTTGCTACGATCGTTTGAAAGGGGGCGAACTTCCCGCCTGTGTTAAATCATGCCCCACCGGCGCGCTTTCGATCGGCAAAAAAGACGAAATGATACAAAAGGCCTATGAACGGGTAAAGGAATTAGGAGGCGACGCGAATGTCTACGGCGATAAATTCGTCGGCGGAACCCACGTGATGTACATATTGGGAGAAAAACCGGAGGTTTATGAAAATCTTCCTGCGCATCCGGCCGTTCCTTTGACGATCATTGCCTGGAAGGACTGGTTGAAACCGCTCAGTTTGATTGCTGCCGGCGGCGTGCTGGCCGGTTCGCTCTTCCACTATATCATTCACGGACCGAAGGATACGAGCGGTGACAGCGGTCAGGCACATAAGGGTGGAGGTGAATAAAATGATACCGAAAAAAGGAATGATTAAAGTATCGGATGCGTTTGAGAGAATAGTCCACTGGTGCCTGGCACTTTCCTGTATTATTCTCATGCTTTCCGGATTGGGAATGATGTTCCATTCCTTCAACTTTCTGGCGATCCCCGTGGGAGGGCTGAAGAATTTAAAGCTGGTGCATAATTTTGCCGGTATTGTCTTTATCCCCTCCCTGTTTTTCGGGATTCTGGTATGGTGGAAAGAAGCGGCTATCTTCGATTTTCCTGATGACCTGGAGTGGATCAAGTGTGCAGGGGGCTACCTCTGGCACGTGGACAATCCTCCCGAAACGGGAAAGTACAATCCCGGACAAAAGGCGTTTTTCATTGCCGTCGCGGTCTTTGGGATTATCATGATCATAAGCGGATTGATCATGTGGTTCCCCCTGGGATTCAGTGCGGCGACGGTCCGTTTCATGTTTTTCCTCCATGCACTGGGATTTTTCGTGATTTTTCCCTTCTTCTTCATTCATCTCTACCTGGGGACCGTTGGTGTGCCCGGATCATTTTCCGCGATTATGAACGGATATGTGACAAGGGCATGGTGTGAGAAACAGTGTCCCAAGTGGTTGAGGGAAATGGAAGAAAGGGGCAAACTCGAGGTCTACGGTGAAAAAAAGGCTGCGGCAGAGCACTAATCTACAGGCAACCCCCTTTTGGCCCCGGCTCTCGTGATGTCAGGATTTGGATCGGATCGAAAAAAAGTGGATACTTACATTTTTGACGGTCCCTCACAACATCGAAAAGCACCCTCTCCTTGCAAAAAAGGAGAGGGTGAAAATCCCCTCCCCTGCATGTCCTCACTCACACTAGGGAAAGCATAAGAATCAAGGCAAATAAAACCATTGCAAGCACCGAAGTTTCCGTGGTAGCTTATTATAAACACCGAGAAAATTTCATAGTGATCAATCAGCGACAAAGGGAGGTGACCCGATGATATCAAAAAGCATTAAAGTTCTTGTCGCGTGTGCCCTCATCTCTATGTTCTTTGTCGCCTTCCTGCCGGGAATCACCCAGGCGGGCTGCATCTATCTGAAGTTCTTCAAAACGGGAGGCAACCGCGTCAAAGTCACATTTCAGGTATTCAACAATGGCGATGATGTTATGCTGTTTGCCAGGGGAACGGACATAGACTACCTGAGCCAGGGTGATGAAAAGGCCTTAGATGTCTGCAACGGCACCATGCAGGGTAACTGGCTTTACAAGGCGGTAATAAAATTGGATTCCACAAGCACCAGTTGGACAAGCGGCAGAACGGTCGGCAATCTGCCGATCAACAGCATTGTGGAGTGTCATCAATCCGGAGATCAGTTCGAATGCCACAAGCAATAATGCTAACCCAACATAACCCAACATAGAGCTTGACACCGAAAATAATATTCTATATCTTTCAGTACAATACTCCTTACACGCTGAATGCCTGCTTTACAGATTCTCTTCTGGTGAGCATTACTGATCAAGAGTTCCCGCACCCACACTTTCGGCACTTCAACATCAAGACACTCTTGTTAAAGCTTTTAATCACACGTTTACACTGTTCATAATGTAAAGGCGCCATTAGACTCAGCAACGATTGCAACACGGGCTGACCCTGTGGCCGCGCAGATAAACCGATATCGCAACATAATGTCTGAAAAGGGGGTGATACGGGAACAATCGTATTTTTTACAGTATGCTACGCCGAGCTACGTTATCTTGCACCATAGGGGGGAGCAAGAAAACAGATGAAAAAGCTCGATGGGTAAATGCCTTTTCAGGCATTCCACGTGTATGCTTCTTTCATCGTCCGGCGCACAATCTGAATTTTCAAGGAGGGAATGATGAAAATTAATGGAAAAGTGCTGTTTCTAATGGTGGTTCTGTGCGTTCTCTGTTTTATATGGGTGCCTCACGCCATGGCAGCCAATGCTCAGTATGACGGAAAGAATATGCCGGATATGTCCGACTTTGATCCAAACAACCCCGTAATTCCCACCGGTGATACCATAAAAATGGCAATAGTGGCCTCTCATTCCGGTCCCGCAGCCGTAGTCGGGCAGATATACTGGATCTCAGCCCTGTGGGTAGCGCATGATATCAACAAGCGGGGCGGCATCATGGTCGACGGCAAGAAGAAACTGGTCGAAATGATCAAGGCCGATCACCAATCAAAAGTTCCCGTCTGCAAAAAGGTGTGCGAGAGGATGATTCTGCAGGATAAAGTGCATGTTCTCTGGGGAACCAATGGAAGCCATCTTATGAAGGTGATCAATCAAGTGGCGGACAAACACAAAGTCATTGCCCTGAATACCGCAGCATTGTCCGATGAGCTTATGGACGCCGATAACTTCACCCGCTATTCTTTCATGACATCCATTTCCTGCGAACAGATCGGCCGTGCCGCAGCCTACTACTATGGTAATATTAAAAAGAATCCTGAGAAAAAATTCTATATCCTCTGCCAGGATTACACCTTCGGGCACTCCATGGCCGATGGATTTAAAGTGGGCCTGAAAGAATACTACCCCCAAGGTCAGCTCGTGGGCGAGGACTTTCATAGACTGTTCCTTACCGACTTTGCCCCTTATCTGGAAAAAATCAAGGCCTCCGGCGCCGAGGCCATATATACGGGCGACTGGATTCCCGATGCGGCCAATCTGCTCAAACAGGCGCGGCAGGCCGGAATTACGCTCCCCTTTATCAACATATTTCTCGATGAGCCCAATTTCCTCCACGCGGTAGGAATTGAGGGAACCCATGGACTGGTCCACGTGAGCCAATATGGAGTCGCCGGCGGCGCATTTAAAACCCCCGAACAGATTAAATACTACAAGGCCTGGAACGATCTGTGGGAGGCCGGCAAATGGGCGCCGCCCTACGATACCCTGCTGTATAAGCACGGAACGGGAAATATCGGCTCCTACAAGGCACAGACTTACTGGTTTTTGAGCGTGATGGAAAGAACCGGAACCACTGATCCGGAAAAGATCATCAAAGTATTTGAAGGTGATACCTACATATATCCAAACGGCAAGCTGATGAAGATGAGAGCCTGCGACCACAAGGCGATCCAGGATATTCACGTGGAAATATACGTGCCGCCCGCGGAACAGAAGCAAAGCATGAACATACCGCCTTACTACTGGTATAAAGGGACCTGCGTTACCGGCCCTTCTTACGAAATACCGGCCGAAAAGGTACTTCCCAAGGCGGATCCCGAATTGTGTAAATAAGCGCCATTCATGATCCGCACCCTTGATGCGTCATTGAGTCTGCGGATATGACTCCCTCCCCTTCCATGGTTCACCGCCGGTTTCACCGGCGGCGGACCACGAGGGGCTGAGGGACAGAAACGTGCATGCATTCAAAATCTTACAGGAACGCCTGTTTCACGGTCAACACTGTGTAATAGTGTTCATTAACCGGCGAAAAGATAGGAGGAAATTATGGATCCGACTACGGCCATGTATGTTGCTCAGGGAATACACGGACTCGCGTACGGAATGATGCTCTTTCTGGTGGCGTCCGGACTCACACTGATCTTCGGTATGATGGGGATATTGAATATTGCCCATACCGCGTTCTTTATGCTGTCGGCCTATTTTTGTTACCAGGTGGTAGCTATGACAGGCAGTTTCTGGCTGGCGCTGCTGTTTGCACCCATCGCCACCGCCCTTGTCGGTATAATCGTAGAAAGATATTTTCTAAGAAAAGTTCACGCCGCGGGACTTCTGTCCGAATTGACGCTTACGATAGGCGTTATGTTCGTAATCATGGAACTTGTCAAGGTCTTTTGGGGAACCGAGAATTTGACCGTAACAGTTCCACCGCTTTTGCAGGGTCTTATCAATGTCGCAGGTCTGGAATATTCCATTTATCGTCTCTTTATAATTGCCATGTCCTTCGTAGTGCTGGTTTTTCTGGCCTTTATCCTCTTCAAGACCCGATTGGGAATGGTGGTGCGTGCCGCCGTATCCGACGCGGATATGGTCAACGTGCTGGGGATCAACGTCCCTTTTCTCTTCATGGGTGTATTCGGTGTCGGCACATGGCTTGCCGGGCTTGCAGGGGTTGCGATAGCCCCTATTCTGACAGTGTTTCCGGGACTTGCGGATCAGATGGGAATGGACGCATTTATCGTGGTGATTGTGGGAGGGTTCGGAAGCCTGGGGGGCGCCTTGCTGGTTTCTCTCATATCCGGCTTCTTATCTTCCTATGGTGTACAGTTTATCTCCCAGCTTGCACCGGTGCTGATGTTTATCTTCATGGCCGTTGTCCTCATAATTAAGCCGGTTGGATTTTTCGGGGAGAGAGAATGATGAAGAAATATCTAAAGTGGATTGTGTGGATAGCGATAGTGGCGTCCCTGGTTTTCTGCCCGATGATCTGCGGCATGTATTTTACCAACGTGGTGGTAACCTTCGCCATATTTGCCCTTTTTGCCGTCAGTTACAACATGCTGCTGGGGTTCGTCGGTCTCTTCAGCTTCGGACACGCCATGTATTTCGGGGCCGGCGCCTATGCCACCGCTCTCGCCCTGGCTCATATTGACGGATGCCCCTTGCTTCTATCGTTACTGATCGGTATTTTGGGTTCGCTCGCTCTCGCCCTGCTCTTGATCCCCATAGTGGCGAGACTTTCCCATTCAGCCTTTGCAATGATTCACCTCGCGTTCTGTATGCTCCTGTACGTATTGGCCCTCAAATTAAGAAACATCACCGGCGGAGAGGATGGGATCGGAGGATTTCCTATCCCCTCTCTCGGCATACCCGGTGTGTTTTCTCTCGATATGACTGATTTCACGACATTCTATTACTTTGCCATGATCGTTATTGGCATCAGCTTGTGGGTCGCATGGTTTATTACAAAAACACCCTTCGGGCAGGTCATGGTCAGTATCAGAGAAAACACTATGCGTGTCGGCTATATGGGCTTCAAGGTTACTCACAGCAAGGCGGTTGCCTATGCTCTTTCCGCCTGTTTTGCCGGGATAGCCGGATCGATTTACGCACTCTTCAACGACCTTGTCTCCGCCGATTGTCTCCACATAGCCTACTCTTTTGCCCCCATCCTGATGACAATGGTGGGGGGCGTGGGCACCTTTCTGGGACCCATCTTCGGTTCTGCAATCTTTGCAGTCATAGAAGAAATAACCGTGCGCTATACAGAGCGCGTCGAGCTGGTAAACGGCATAATTCTCATAGTGGTGATCATGTACTTTCCCTATGGATTTATGGGTATGATCGGACTGATCAGGCGAAAAATACTTGAGAGGCAGCTTGCTGCAGCGGCGGCGGAGGGAAGATCATGAATATTCTGGAAACGAAGGGACTCTATCATGATTTCAAGGGTTTGGAAGTATTATTTGATGTAAATCTTAAAGTTGACGCAGGTGAGCGGCACGCCATTATAGGCCCCAATGGCGCCGGAAAGACCACCCTCTTTAATGTCATTACCGGCACCTACGAGCCGAGTCGAGGGAGCGTGTATTTTAAAGGGAAAAATGTCACCAATGCCGACTCCCAGGCGATGGTGCGTCTCGGGATGGGGCGATCATTTCAAATCACCAGTACCTTTGGCAGACTCACGGCCTTTCAGAATATCCGCATGGGCATTCTCTCGAGAAAGGGCATTCGTTTCAATATGTTTCAAAAAGTTGACAAAATGGAGGACGTCACAAGGGAAACGGATGAAATTCTCAAACGGATCAACTTATATAACGAGCGGAACTTTCCCGCAAATACACTGTCCTACGGCAAACACCGTTCCCTGGAGATCAGTATGGCCCTCGCCACGGATCCCGATCTGGTGATGCTCGACGAGCCCACGGCAGGCATGTCCAAGGATGAAACCCATTATGCGGTTGAACTGATTCGACGGCTTACCGAGGGAAAAACAGCGGTGATCATTGAACATGATATGGATGTGGTCTTTTCCCTGGCGGATCGAATCACCGTGCTCCATATGGGCGCCGTTCTCGCTTCCGGTCCCCCAAGCGAAATCAGGGAAAATCAAGCGGTTAAAGATGCCTATTTAGGAGATATGGAGGAGAATGATGCTTCTCGAAGTCAATAATATCAATACATACTACGGCGACAGCCACGTCCTTCAGGATATGTCTTTGAATGTCGACGAAGGGGAATGCGTGGCGCTTCTCGGTCGAAACGGCATGGGGAAAAGTACGACGCTCAAAAGTATAATTGGTCTGGTCAAACCAAGGTCGGGAAGCGTTGTGTATAAAGGTGAAGATGTCACAGGGTTTCCGCCCTATAAGATGGCCGGCATCGGAGTCGGATATGTACCGGAAGAACGGCGGATATTTCCCACACTATCAGTGCTGGATAATTTATCCATGGGGATCAGGCGGGGAAAGGCAGATCGGGGAAACCCGGATGCCTGGACTGAGGAAAGGATTTTTGCACACTTCCCTCCCCTCAAGATGCGTTCCAACAGTAAAGGCGCCCACCTCTCCGGCGGAGAGCAGCAGATGCTGGCCATCGGACGGGCTCTCATGGGAAATCCCAGCCTCCTCATGGTGGATGAACCTACGGAAGGCCTGGCCCCCCTCCTGGTGAAAGAGGTTCGGGATATGCTGGAAGAGATAAGGAAAACCGGCGTTACCGTTCTTCTTGTGGAGCACAACCTGAAAGTGGCCATGTCACTGGCACATCGCATCTATATCATGGGAAAGGCATCACTTGCCTTTACCGGAACCGTTGAAGAACTGGATGCCCGGCCGGACATACGGGAGAAATATCTGGAGATATGATTGTACAGGAAAGGGACATCGCATGATGTCCCTTTCTCTGTTGCTAATGCTTGAACGCCCTCTGGCCGGTGTATACCATGGCCACCTTTGGATCGGCATCGTTGCATGCCACGATGGTTTCGAAATCTCGCTCTGAACCGCCGGGTTGTACAATGCTCGTCACCCCGTTTTTGATTCCCATATCCGCCCCGTCTCTGAAGGGGAAGAAGGCATCGGAGATCATGGCCGCACCGGCTATTCCACCCTTGGCCGCTTTGGTTTCCTCGTCAATGGCAATAAGATCGTTTTTCTTGCGTTCGCCCTTTTCAACTGCAAGCTCGAATTCCTTATAGGAGATCCCGTGCCGGTCAAAGCAGAGCAGATCAGCATATTTTGTATAGGCCTTGTAAGCCGCTATCTCAGCGACGCCGACACGATCCTGTTCACCTGTTCCGATACCGACTGTGCAGCCGTCTTTTACGTAGAGCACTGAATTCGAACTGACGCCCTGTTCCACAAACCACCCGAAGAGCAGGTCTTCGTATTCCTTATCCGTCGGCAGCCGGTCGATCGTGTACGCCTGCCCCTTATACTCGCAGGCGGCGGGTTGCAGATCTTCCTTTGTGTGTATCATGTTCAGTGGAGACTGCTGGACGATGATGCCGCCGTCCATCATGGACTTAAAATCGACAAAGCGCAGGGTTTTGTATTTTTCGAGCTGGTCGATTCTTTTGATTTGAATAATACGCAGATTTTTTCGCTGCTTCAAAATTTCGAAGGCGCCCTCTACATAATCGGGAGCAGCCACTACTTCCAGATACATTTTGCTCATCAACTCAGCCGTTTCCCTGTCGATGGGCCTGTTCAGCGCCGCGCAGCCGCCAAATGCCGCGATGCGATCCGTCCGGAATGCCCGGGTGTATGCCTCCGCCAATGTCGTACCATGGGCAACGCCGCAGGGATTATTGTGCTTCACGATCACCGCCGAAGGTTTGTCCATCAGATACTTCAGCACGTTGAGCGCGTTGTCAATATCCGTCAGGTTTATTTTACCGGGGTGTTTGCCCGGCTGCAGCATCATCGTTTCATCGACTGCACTGACCAGGGCATTGCCCGGTTCAATAAATCTGCAATCGCCCAGTGTGAGGTTGCCGTTGACGAGTTCATACATGGCCGCTTCCTGACCCGGATTTTCACCATAGCGAAGTCCTTTTTCGACCAGTGTGCCGCCGTCTTCAAGCTTCCAGGCTCTTTTCCGGTACGCGAGCGTCTGGTTCCCGAAGGTGATGGTCATCGTGTCGGGGAAATGATCGTCCATGATTGTTTTGTAGGCCTTTTTCAAATCACTCATTCTATAGTCTCCCAACTTCTTTTCACTGGAGGCGGTCGCCCCCTCTTCTTTGTTTTGCAGCTAAAATTTTACATGTTGATGGTTGATGGATGTGCCACCGTCAACGGGTATCACGACGCCGTCAGTATAGGCGCCTCCCTTGGAACAGAGATATACAGCCACCGCCGCCATTTCCTCCGGCCTTCCCACGCGCTTCATAAGGCTGTTTTCCTCTATATCCGGAAGGTATTTGTCGAATATAAAATCGGTCATGCGGCTCGGGAAAAACCCCGGGGCAATTGCGTTGACGGTTATATAACGCGGACCGAGCGCTACCGCCAGATTCCGGGTAAGATGATGGACCGCCGCCTTACTTGATGTGTAGGCGTAGGTGCCGGTGCGCGATACCGTCGGAATGTGGAGGCCGTCCATGGAACCGATATTTACCACCCGTGCCGGATCTTCCTTTGTCGCCGCCTTTTCGAGCAGATGAACAAAATCACGGGTCATGGAAAAGAGGGCGCTGACGTTTAAATGCAACACCTTTTCAAAGGCATCATCGGGATATTTTTCAAACACCTCGCCCCAGTTCGTTCCGGCATTGTTAATCAGTATGTGGAGACTGTCTTCCTTTTCACAGAAGGCATTCATCAGTTCTGCCCGGCCTTCAGGCGTACCCACATCCGCCGGAATTGCCAGGCAGGGGCCGAATTCAGAAAGTTCCGCCGCTGTTTCCTCGCAGGCGCCTTTTTTCCTTGCCGTGATATACACCTTCGCACCTGCCTGGAGCAGACCCTGTGCAATCATCTTACCTATCCCCCGAGATCCGCCGGTGACTATCGCAACCTTGCCGTTCAATGAAAACAGGGTGTTGAGATCCATGTGCGGCATCTTTTTTTTCTCCTTTACATATCCGTTTTATACTGCAAAAGCCTGTCATCGCTATGGGAACTGTGAAATTCTTTACCATTGCAAGGGCAGGTTTTTCTATATCATCTCAGGAATAACCGATCAAGAAAGAAACCGCTCGCCCGTCCCAGGACAAAAGTTTCTCCTTATCCGTTCTTTTTACCGACATTCTGCGTGCAGAACATCGAAAATCCATGAAGAATCGTTTCAAATCTACCTGGAACACACCGAAGATCCGGGGATCTGCCACAGGGCGATTAGCACTATCAGATATCCCTTCTTGAAGTAGAGGCTTTCACGATAAAGTGCGATGACACCGTTTTAAGCAGCGGCGCCGGCGGGTGGATATGCCTGTTGTATTTAAACAGCGATGATGGTATAAGCCGATGGGTCGCGAATGAGGGGAACCGGATGTCCCAGGTTCAAATCGTGCCGTCCGATACATTCATCACAAGAGAGGAATCTATGACAAATCCGAATGGACCGTATCCCGGGAGGCAGCTGTTTCTCGGCATGACGACTAAGGGAAGACCGGCTTTTGCTTATCTGGTTACCGGCCGTAGCCCGGCGAGCAGAGAGAGAAAAGGCACTTTGACGGAAAACGGCGTAATAATGGGGCCGATCGGAAACGACCCATATGACTGGCTGAGACACTATACTGCAATCAGGTATGATAACAGCATTGGACTTGCGGCAGTAAGTAACGGCATTCAGACGGAAGCAATCTTCGAGACATACCGGTTGTTGCATCATACCGGATCCAGGCCCGTGGGAGATTATATGGAAATGATCATGACCGGCGCAGGATACGAACCGGACAACCTTCATACGCCCAGAATTGCCGGTCTGATCATGAATTCCGCCGCCACAGACAGACCAGTGTACATCCTCGGGATAATAACAGACGCTCCCCCGGCAAGAACCTATGAACTGAAACCTGCACCCGGCACAATGACGGGCATATCAACATATAACGGCGATCTTGAGAATCCAGAGGCCTTCGAGAGCAGAGCAACCTTGCCGGTGATCCGATTAACGGCGGAAACTCCAGAGGATATCGCGACGTATATATACGACATTTCCGAAGCGACCAACAAGGGCGACGACATAAGGGTCTGTGCCATTGGCGGTGTTCGTTCCGATGACGCCCTCACCTGGAATCTGGCCGTAACAAACAGGCATTAAGATATGGGAATAAAATGAATCTCGTAATGAGACCAGAGAACTTCTTCAGGAAAATCGTCGATTTCATCGCAGAGCGCCGCCGGCAGTTGAAGGGCGAGAGTCATCAGCGTTCGCTCCGCAGCCGGTGGAGAAAATGGCAGATCCACATCTTTTTGTACCACCCAGCGGTAAGGATCCATGCTGCCGAATAAATAATCTCTGTAGGCCTGTTTCTCTTCCAGTGTCAGTTCAGGCAGGTAGTTGGCGATTTGCGCCACGGAGGTGTCCACAGGAACCCACCCATAATGGGGCAGATAAAACTCAGCCCAGAAATGACCGCCTTCCATACCAGGGAATAACTGGTACCCCCCGGTTGTGCGTGCGGGAATGCCCAAAGCTCGGCACAATGAAGCAAAATACGCACTTTGGGCGCCGCAATCTCCATAGCCCTGTTCATGAACGTACACGGCTGCAGGGATGTGCAGCGATTCAATCGCCAAATACGGCATGTGACTATAGGTCAGATGCTCCACGATATAGTCGTAAATGAGACGCGCGGCGCGATAGGGATTTTGTTCTGAGCCGACAATCTCTTTTGCTTTTTCGGCGATTTCCGGGGTGATGAAAATGTTTTTCCCCGAAGCGGTGTACTCGCGGTACAGGGCGCTTGATCTGTCGTACTCACCCACGCCGTCGGGATCAATCATGGTGAATCTTTGTTCATAGTGCGTAAATTCGAACCGAATCTCAACGTGCAAATCGTCGGAAAGATCAGCCAGCGGGACTTCCAGGTAAATGTCGCCTAAATTGCCGTCCAGTGTTGCAGGATGGACCACGTAGTCTTCGGGCGTAACCGAGATCACCGTCACGTCGGTCTGGCAATCGGTTGTAATGGCCACTGGCTGCCATATTTTCAACAAGCCGGTTGCAGGCAACAGATCCCGGGGAACATGATAGGTCGCAATTGCTTCGTAGCGAATCGGATTGATGTAGGGTGAACCTGATACAGGACCGGGAATAGTGATGAAGCGCTCTACCGCCGTGTACCCCAGCCGATTGCGGTCCATCACCGCGGGCAGCTGCTGCATCAGTGCAAGGTCCAGGTGAATGACCGTATCCACAAAGTCGCTGTAGTAGTATCGTATGCCTCCCATGTCCTGGTACGCGATTTTGGGAATCAGATCATTAATCTGCTCTTCGGTAATGGTAAATGTCTGGGAGAGACTGTCGCGGATGTCCTGCTCGGTTGCCGAGAAATCCGCAACAACGGGAAAGGTTTGTTTCAAGCCGATCAGGCACTCTCTGGCGAGAGCATCATGGCCATCCTGTCGGACAAGGGGAAGGGCCTGCTGATAAAGGTTGACGGCCGACACATAGTCGCCGGATGCTTCCTTGCCTACTGCGGCCAGGTAAAGGTTCTAGCCGGCGGTCAGGGTATCGTTGCCGGACGTGCAGGCTACCGTCACAAGAGCCACCAGGCTTAGAATCCCCAAAAATGTTTTTTTCATTGCTTCATCCCTCTAAAATTCTGTTCCTGTCTGTGCGGCAGGACATCAGCTGCCGGGTGATTACCGTAGACCTGCGGCCCTCTGGAGAAAGTAAATTGCCTCGGCAACACCGGGTTTCCCGTCGTCGCTGCGACAGGCGGCTGTTGATCCTTCCGGAGGAGAAACGGAAAGACCGGTGAGGACCTGCAGCACCCATATCACTTCATCGAGTTCCGTCATTCCATCCCGGTCCAGGACAAGCCCCCCGAGACTCTGCTGATAGGACCATGTTTCCCCGTCCTCGGAGCCGTAGAAGGTCAGAGTCACGGGTCCGGTGTAATCCGCGGCGGGCCTGAAGATCAGGTTCCGGAGATCGCCTTTGGGGATCTGGTTCTCACCGCCCAGAAGGACGCCATTGAGATACAGGCTGCCGCTCCCGGAACTTGCCTGGATATCGCGGATCAACTGGGCGCCCTTTTCATATCGCTCGAAAAACCGGTACAGGATCATCCGGGGCGGGATACTGTAATCCTGGTTTTTGTATGCAAAAAACTCTGGATAGGGGGCGTAGTACCACAGGGTTACCACCGCGTTTCCCGATGAACCTCCGGGCATGCTGAACCCCAGGGTGAAGGTATGTCGTGAGTCAACCTCGATTGAATGGGTACTTATGTCCACTCCCCCCTCCACCTCGGCCTCATCCTCATCGGTCATATTCTTGACGGTAAGTTGATCGGAGGCCTCGGGCGGGGTCACGAGGCTCACGGCCGGAGCCTGACCTTCGGCGTTCATGAAGATCACTTCGATGCCGGAACCCCCGCCGGTGGGGGTGAAGATCTGTGTGAAACGGACCACGGGACGGGCGTCGGAATAGTCTGTTTCCACCTCAAGATTGTAGTAATGCGCGTCGGAGCTGGCGGAGCATTCCGTACCGTCCACCCGTATTACAAAACGGTCGGTCCCGTTGAACCCGGTTACGGGGGTGTATGCTGCGTGGATGCCGTCGATAGCCGCGGTCCCCGAGGCCGGGGCTTCGAGTACGGTCAGTGTGGTGTAAAAACCGGCAGAGGGCATAATGACGTCAAAAAGAAGGCCCTCTCCGGACACCGTTACATTTTTTACCACCGGCAGTGAGGTATCTTCGAGCTCGCCAACCGTCTTCACCGCCACCTCCGGGAAGCCGGCGGGGAACTCAAAATCAAGCTCAAACTGGTTATACACTTCATGCTTATCCAGTGAAATGAGCTGACCTGCATGCGTCTGTGATTCATCATCCCAGCGGTATTCCGTGGTGATTCTGAAGGTCGTTCTGACTTCCTGATAGACCCTGTTGGTATAAGAGGTGGTGCTGCCGCTCAGAAACCCCAACCGACCGACGACAACGCCCGCCGGGTTGACCAGTTCGAACAGTTTCAGCCCTCTGGTCATGGGAGTAAGGCTTTCCTGGATCAGTCCCGCACCGGCAAAGGATGTTTCTTCAACGGTTCCGTCAAAAAAAGTCCAGCGGGCCGTGAAGTCTTCCAGGGATAGAGGCGCGTATACCTTGGCCACATACTGAGTGCCCAGGTCCGTCTCCCGGTAACTGATCTTGAAGTGATTCACGTCGATGATGGTCATGGCCGTGATCGCGGTTCTTTCAACCACCACACCAAGCTCGCTCAAGAGACTGTCGGCATCGGCATCCCTGATCCTGTAAAGACCGAGCTCGACGCGGCCACTGGCGCCGTCGCTGGAGAGTGAGGTATACATATACCGCTCCCCTGTGGTGGCATTCTCTTTGATCTCGATCACGCCCAGATCCAGCTCTTCTGCCGAATTGACGCCGTACAGGAGTCCCTGCATGAGGTCCGTGAGGGGAACCAAAACGTTCTGATCACCACCCAGATCAAGACGCAGTTCCAGATTCTGGCGTGAGAAGGGGTTTGCCCAGCCGGTAGAGCTGTTGAAAAAGAAATTTCTGCCCGGGAATACCTGGCCTGTCGACCTGTCCGCCAGGAAAAACCGTTTCCCCTTGACAATACTTCTCAGATTCTCGAATGCGCCCGAATAGACTGTCACTCCATCATATTTCCGGCAGATTTCGAATTCGACCTTGTAGTCACGGTTGTAATCGGCGGGGTCCGTAAGGGTCACGGGGTTGACGGACACCCAGCTGCCGGAATCACCCGAATAGTCCGTTACGGCTGCGCCGTCATGGCGGTCGAAGACCGCCCAACCATCGGAATCATCTTCATCCTCCCGGCTGAAATACCGCCATTTCACCTCATACCGGGTCATGTTTGCCGGTCCCTTTACCGAGATGGAAAACCGGGCGGGTTCGTTGATGACAATGAGAGCATCTTCCGCGGGGGTCAGATCCGAGGAACCGTTGGTGTTGAGAGTGGGTTCGACCTCGTTTCCCGTAACCGTAAGACCATTGACGCTCCCGACCGGCACCTGCACCCCGTCCTTGTCCAACAGCACCGGCGCCAGCGTAAGGGTCCCCTGCCCCAGGACCTTCATCTGGTTTTCGATCTCGAATGAATCCTGATCGCCGACGGGCGCTATCTCAACTTCCCACAGGGTGTTCATATCCACGACGCCGTCGTCATTGACTACTGTGTAAAAAAGATATGCCCTGCCGGTCTTCTGGACTTCGCCGTCTACAAAGAGATCGATGCCTGTTCCGTATGTCGCGGCGGCGCTTTTCATGGAGGCGAAGATCTCTTCTTCCGTCTTGCCTGACTGGTTTTCCTTTGTGTAATAGTAGGACGGCAAAAACAGGGTGTCCTCAACCTTTCGCACCTTGATCGACACCGCACCGGAAACTTTTTCCCCGCTGCCGTAGGGTTCATAGCTGAAAGTGTCGGTACAGTGCTCGCAGGGTGCCAAAGTATAACCCTCAAACATCGGCGAAAGCACCGCCTGGAGGAGAACAGAACCGGCCTCGGCGCCACGGGCCTGGTTATCGGTGATGGCGACATCGCCTGATGCTTCAGATTTTTTCCACGAGGGCTCGGCCACCGGCGCGGAAAAGGTTTTTTTTATGTAGTATGTTTCGTAATCAACCAGACCTTCGCCAATGGGATAGCTGCACACTGCAGCCGCCGTGGTAACATAGTCCGCCATGGCGGACAGTGTGGTGTAAAGGGGAAGGTCCAGCAGGGCTGACGAGACGGCATCGAGTGCTATGATATCGCTGGTTATGCCTATCGAGAGGTTCTCCACGTAGTTAACCGGCCCACCGTTCTCAGCGATGGCCTGCTGTTCCTGAAGTCGTCTGATCTGAAACTGTTTGTCGATCCTCTCCTGTGTGAGCTGGCGTATGCTTTTGCGAAGACCGTCACGCTCCCCTGTCTTTTCGTTTTTTTCCTTCTGTACAGCGGCAAAATTGGCCTCCACTGTCGCCTTGCGGGATCGGTAGGCCTCCATCTCTGGTTTCAGTTTATCCAGCACCTCTTGTTCCAGCGCGATCAGGTCCCTGGTCTTTTCCAGGGCTTCGAGACGTCCGTCTTCACCGCCGTATTCGTCCCTGTCCCGGATTGCGTTCAGCTCGCTTTTCAGACTTTCCGCACGCGCCTGCTGGGATTCCAGCCAGGGGGCGTATTGAATACAGGTATCGTTCAAGGCATTGACCGTTTCCTCGGGAAGAATCCTCAGTGTGGCAGTAGCCGTAAATTCAATGGCCTCGTACACAGCCTCCTTCATGTTCTGAGGGACGCCCGTGACGGCGTCCACCAGTTCGTCCGTAAGCCCTCCCAGAAGCACCAGTGCCTCACCGATCCTCGCCACGGCCTTTTTGCGCACGATCAGATCGGCCATGTCCACAAAATCCTGCTGTGTGTTGGGATTCAGTTCCCACTGGCCCGGTTCTCTGTCGTACCCGTAGAGGAATCGGAACATGATAATGACCTGCTCCCTGCGCACCGCCGGATCGCTGCTTTCCTCCCATGTGTTCTTGGCTTCAAAAAAATCCATATAGGACATGTCGAGTTGAATCTCGCGGCCCTGGTAGAGCCGCAACAGTCGCCGGTGCTGTTTGTATTCACTCAAGAGCCAGTCATTGCGCGTGCCGAAATCAATCATGTAATCCCGCGCCTCTTCCATGCCGGCAGTGAGTTCGTCGATTTCGGCATCCAGAGCCGAGACCTGCCTGTTCAGAGCGCTGATCTGATTGTCGATATCGGCGATTTCGGCCTCCAGCGAAGCGATGTCCGCATATGAGGATAGGGCAGAAAAAAGCAGAAATATGGCGACAATGAAAATCTGAAACGGAATCTTACAATACATCGGCTGTAATCCATAGGTGTCAGGGCAAGACATATCGTCCCGTTCGCATTGTCTTCTCCGGTGCACAAAACCCATGAGAGTCCCTCCTCCATCATGAATCATGTTAAGAAAAATATCGAATTGTTCACCAAAATACCTTGATATTACTCAATTATACAGTGGAACTGACGTGCCTTGAGAGATGTATAGGGAAAAGCGGCGCCATGTCAATGGAAAACTGACCGCTATTTGAAATTCTTGAAAGGCGCCGCACGCCTCCTTCTGTAAATATGTGGACAAAGGGAGATATTGATTTTAGAAGACAATTCTGTGAACCGTTTACATTATTTTCTCGCAGGGATTGAAAGGATGGCTCATGATTTGACGAAGCAAGTCTGTGATGTATTCCCAGGGGTTAAAGGAAAAATCTGAATTAAGTGTACTGTCCCCGGAATGTACTATGTGGGGAAAGCTAAATGGAACTGCATAAAACATATCATCATGGCCCGATCCCGCCCACAGCTTTAGATATTCGTTTTAATCACATGGATCTAATGAATTTCTGTTGTGGCTGAGCACGTGAGCACGAAATGGAGCACCGCCGGCCGCAAACTCGAGATAGATTGCACGATCCGCCGGTCGCTTTTAGCGCACAACGAACATTACTCGTCTGTTTTGCACCCAATAATTCTCATTGTCGCCCACCACCGCAGGCCTTCCCCTACCGTAGGAAATGGTGGACAGTCTTGAAGAACTGACGCCTCTCTCAACGAGGTATTCCTTAACACTCTCAGCCCTTCTTTCACCCAAGGGCAGACATTCATCTCTGCTGCCTTCGTTTTCGGAGGCATGTCCTTCCAACCACATGTACACATTGGGGTGATTATGGAGCCACGTGACCAATTTATCTACCGTGTATCTCTGGTCGGGGCGAATGGATACTGACTGATAGTCGAAAAAGATCCGGTCCCATCCTACCTCGCGAATAAGCTCTTCCTGCGAACCCGGTTGGTATTGGGGAAGGAAGGGAAAGGCGTACGTGTAGGCATTTTCCGTTGGTATCCGGACCGGACCAATCAAGCAAAAGAGAAGCACTGGAACCATGAGCTTCATAAAGACTTTTTTCATAACCACCTTCATTTCGTTGTTTCCTGAATTGAACAGCGGCTCATAAGGGAACATTGGATGCGCTGTTTGAGAAACAGCGCTGGTAGATCAAACCATCCTTACTCCTTCATTATAATCGGTTAAAGCATGGTAGTGAATAAGGAAAATATAAGACAACTGGCGAATGATTAAACCCTTTAAGTGGTTTTGTCAATAAGTTTTAAGCATATCCCATATTTCAATCGGTAATTATTGATTGCATCCTGTCAATGATTAAAGGACTCGTAGGTGTAACTCTTTTTTTTTGCCATCAGCTGAGTTTTCGAAATTCATACTCTGGCGTTTTGACCGATTCCTTCCTGTAGTCAATAAGTGCCGACCGCCGCAGAAACACAATGTTTCAAACCATAATTCGTGCCCAAAGAGCAAAAAAGGTGTGACATAGCCGCTCCGTTAGGGTAATTATCTTGCTTGAAACTATGCGCATCACGCCTCGGTTTTCATCAATGATGATGAAGGAGGGCGGTCCGCAGCCCGGTTTGACAAGGACGGGATTCTGTTCGGAACGCCACGAGTAAGCTCACACCCCTCAACCACACGAAAAGGAGGAACGTCATGAAAATGTGGAAAAAGATTTTCACAACAGTGGCCCTGGCATTCATGCTCTGTCTGACCGGACTGGCCATGTCCGGGACGGTCCTTGCCCAGATGACGTGTGTGGATAACGGAGACGGGACCGTGACGGACAATGGTGCTGGTCTGATGTGGCAGAAGGCAACGGCTGGTTCGATGAACTGGTATGATGCCATGATTTATGCTTCCAGTCTTTCTTTAGGCGGTCATTCAGACTGGCGGCTGCCGAGCAGGATTGAATTAGAGAGACTTTACCGTTCACCCTGTAAATCTATAATGGAAGTGGTGTTTTCCAACTACTGGTCGTCTGATACCCACCCCACCCTTCCGAGCGGCGCGTGGCTCGTCCATTTCGGCCCCGGCAGCGCCTACTACGGCGATAAGTCGCTTAGCTACTATGTGCGGGCGGTTCGTTCCGGACAGTGATCGTTGATTTGATTCTTCGGTGATTTGGCCCTTTTATTAGATAGGGTTGTCGCTGAAGACAGACTCATCCAGCCAAATCAGAAGGCTGAAGGCATTCAGCTTGTGAAGATCATTCAATATCATCAAGGAGTATCGACATGCGGAAAATGTGGAGAAAGATTTTCACAACAGTGGCCCTGGCATTCATGCTCTGTCTGACCGGACTGGTCATGTCCGGGACGGTCCTTGCCCAGCAGTGCGTGGATAACGGAGACGGGACCGTGACGGACAAGGGTGCTGGTCTGATGTGGCAGAAGGCAACGGCTGGTCCGATGGACTGGCATACTGCCATGAGTTATGCTTCCAGTCTTTCTTTAGGCGGTCATTCAGACTGGCGGCTGCCGAGCAGTGATGAATTAGCTTTACGTGATCAGCTACGGATATTGGTCGGATACCACCGAACCTCCTGAGCTTGCCTGGCTCGTGGCTCCTTCTGGAGCCACCGGCCTCGAACCGAAGACCTTTGATGAATACTATGTTCGTGCCGTCAGGTACATACATTGAGTCAACCCTGGGATCAGTGCCGACATGCGCCCAAGGTCTGGCAGGGGGTAAAGATGGGTACTTGAAAATATCAATCCAGCCGAAAAAGGTAAGATCGCTTCCTACAGGTAGCTAGAAAAGGTGGCAGTCAGTTTTATCTTCGGTAAATGTCTCTCTTTGAATCGGTAATCATCATCTCAACCCCGCCCGCTTTCTAGGATTGGTGACTGCAATGATTTGATGATGCCTTCCTGAAAGAAGTAAAACAAGGCGTGAAGAAAAAATATAAGATTACATTTGGAAATCGTTAACATAGAATTGAGCTAGATGCGTTGAATGTGAATTGGCTCAAATGCCTTGTTATATTTTGATGCCATCAAGCACTATTTTCAGTTCTGAAAGAAAAGCATCATAGCGTATTGGTTCAAATCTCTAATTGTTTGTTTGAGCCTTGGATGTTTTCGGAAAGTTCCCGCCGCAATAATGGGTTTTTGAACCCTTTTTTTAAACTCATTTCTCAAATGATCATCCAATTGATAGCTCCCCGCCAATTCAGCCATTTCCCCAACTATCTCCTCCGGCCAGTAGAGTCTGGCTAATTCTTTTTTTAGAATCTCATGTTGCCTTTCCTTTTTTGCGGAAAGTTTGTGAAGGATTATGTTTCCCAAGATACTTATAGCCGCTCCAATGATGACACCGAGAAAACCTATTACGGCAGTAAAATACTTTGTATCAACAACCTTTTCTGCAATTTGCTTAGATAAATCGTCCATCTATACTCCTGATGATTTTCTCAAATATAACGTGCGCTTCAGCAGTGCGCGGCTTTTTGCGCGTCCGTCTGAAAGCGTCTTGTTATGAGCCTTACTTCTATTTCTGCAATTCTCTTTCTAACCTGCCTTCCCGGTATAATGTAACGATGAAAGGCATAAAAGCCGAATAAACATTAATAGATCGGAGCATTTTTCCTTGATTTGAGTCTCGTTACATGTTAAGCATAATGTAACGATGATAAAAAAGGGGGGGGTGCTCAATGGCGGCGATTGTGTATCAGACCAGCAAGCAGACGGGAATTACCTATGCCTATGAATCGCTATCCTACTGGGATAAAGAGAAAAAGCAGTCTCGTGCCACACGTAGATGCATCGGACGGGTTGATCCCGAGACAAAGGAGATCATCCCGACCAGAAAAAGGGTGGTTGCCACTGATCCCGGCAATCATGACAAAGTCCATAAAAGAGGTCCGGTCCCTATCGAGAATGTATCCCGCAGTTTTTACGGGGCAACATACCTTTTTGACGCCATCGGCGAGAAGCTCGGGATTGCCGCGGATTTGAAAAAATGCTTTCCCGGCACATACAAACAGATTTTGTCCACGGCATACTACCTCATCATGGAGGACAGGAACCCCTTGAGCCGTTTTCCGAAATGGGCAGCCACGCATAGGCATCCTTACGGCAGAAACATCCCTTCTCAGAGGAGCAGTGAGTTGTTCGCATCTATTACCGAAGACGACAAGAATCGGTTTTTCCGGCTGCAGGGAAGACGGCGAGTCGAGAAAGAGTACTGGGCCTATGATACGACCTCCATATCGAGCTATTCCAGATGCTTAAGCCAGGTCAGATACGGGATGAACAAGGATCATGAGCCGCTTCCGCAGATCAATCTCGCGTTATTGTTCGGGGAGGAATCCAATCTTCCTTTTTACTACCGAAAACTTGCAGGCAACATTCCCGATGTGAAGACAGTGAAGAACCTTCTGGCTGACATCGATTTCTTTGGGTACGACAAGATCAAGCTGGTTATGGACAGGGGATTCTACAGCGAGGACAATATCAACGACCTGTACCGGAATCATTTGAAATTCCTGATTGCCGCAAAGAAGTCGTTGAAATTCGTAAAGACCGAACTGGATAATGTGCGCGATTCACTCCGTACCTGGACACACTATAATCAGAAACATGATCTTTATGCCTGCACCACGAAGATAGAATGGGACTATTCTCAGGAGCGTCCTTACAAGGGCGATATTCTTAAGGGAAAACGCCGGATGTATATGCACCTCTATTTTAACAGTGAACGGGCATTGGAGGATGAAAAGAACTTCAACGCCCTGCTTTGTCGTCTGCAGGAGGAATTGGAAGGCGGCGCAACCCTTCCGGAACACGACAGGCTGTACGCCAAATATTTTGATGTCACCACCACCCCGGTAAGAGGGACAAAGGTTATTGCCAGAGAGGATGCTCTTCTTGATGCACGAAAGAATTATGGATTTTTTGTGTTACTCAGCAACGAGGTCAGGGAACCTATCGCAGCCCTGGAAATATACCGGAACAAGGATCTTGTGGAAAAGGCCTTCGGAAATCTGAAAGAGCGACTGAATTTCAACCGCATGGCGGTGTCCTCCGATCAAAGTCTGGACGGCAAGCTGTTTGTGGAATTTATCGCGCTTATTTTTCTTTCTTATCTCAAAAAGAAGATGCAAGATGGAAATCTTTTCAAAAAATATACGATGCATGAGCTTCTGGATGAACTGGACATCATTGAATGCTTTGAGTACCCGGGGTATGAACTTCGCGTAGGTGAAGTGACAAAGAAACAAATCGAACTTTATGAGGCAATGGGGATCGCCCCGCCAACCTCGTTACATTAAGCCGGGAATTTAGGTTCTAAGAGCTCAAACCTATTTTCAACAATATTGGTAATTTTTTCCATTGCACATTTGGCAGCAAACGGACCTATTTCTTTAATCCTTTTTTCGGAATGGTTCATGGGTAACCGTAATGTGTAACAGCCCCGCTTTCATGAGTGATAGGGGAATGAAAACATAGGTTGAGCAATTGTCTTTCACGGTATCGAAGTCCACGGGACGATCATCGACGGTGACCGTCTTGATGGTATTTTGTCTCATACGAAGACTCAGCTCAAAATCCAACGGGAAATCGTTTCCCAGGTAACCGACGTCCACCAGCGTTTCTTCGGGGTTGTCCAGCATGACTCGCTTGAGAATCTCAAAGTTGACCCTTTCTTTCCAAATCTTCTCGCGGTTCACCCGTCGTTCCCCCGGGGTCCTGCCGGTTGCCCGTATGGATATCCTGAAGTCCCCGTCCACGAGGTTGGTGGGGTAGCCGCTATAGTGCTCCCAGGGAAACCGGCTGTTACCCATATCGAGGAGCGCCTTACAGGGCAGCAAGCCGCTTTCACCCAAACCCTCCGTGGGACTGATGCTCCAGTGATTCGTCTCGACACCGAAGATCATGGTGTGCCATTTGAGGTATGCGGGACCGTTGGTGTAATTCGTATAGCGTGGCGGTTCCTCGGGCAAATCGTAGTGCTCCGAAAAATTCTGGATATGAAGCAGGAATACCTTTTCCTGCATATACTTGTGGGGCCGCCGCCCCGTCCTGGCGTCTCCGAAGTAATAGTAATTCAGGTCCTCCAGGGGGTGTATCTCATAGGGCCATCCTGCCGCCGCGCAGGTCTCGACCATCTTGCCCGACACATGGCTATAAATCTGTTCATCCATGCCCCACCGCGTGGTGTTTGCCGGGATGATGACCTCCATATCCCCGCGATCGTATTTCGTCGCATCACTTTTGCCCAGGCTGTGGTAGTCGATCATCATGTCGGGCACGAAACGAGAACACAGAACGCCAAATATTTTCTTTTCATGGTCGGTAATCCCATGCAGAGAGGAATGAAATTCATCGCGAACAACACCTGCGGGATTGACCACCGGAACGACCACGACGGTTTGCTTATCTCGCGTCTCACCGGCGGCATCACTTGCCAGGTATTCCAAGATCTCGGGACCCACAACCCTGGCACCTCTTTCCTGGCCATGTCGGGCCAGGGTAACGATGGCATTCTGTTTTTCATCCTCGGCGACGGAACGATTGGTAACGATCACCGCCGGCACGTCCCATTTGCCGTCTTCGGACCTGCCCAGAACGATTTTTTCCGCAATGGTAAGGTTCCGTTTTACATAATCATCGATCCAGGCATAGATTTCTTTGAGTCCTTCTTCACCCATCGGCATATGATCAAAGACTGCCATAATGTCTCCTTTCTTTTTCGGATAAGAGATCCGCAACGGGTGCGGATCTTCTGATGTCCCCATAGGAGGCTTACATCATCATGATTAATGCGTCAGTATCACCTTGCCTTCCAGGCCCTCAGAAACCCGGCGATATGCCTCATCCGCCGCTTCAATGGGAAAATGGTTGGTGATGATGCGGTCTATCTGAAAGCCGTCTCTGACCAGGGCCACCATGTCTGACCAGTCACTGAAATTGCACATCCAGTTACCCATCACGGTGAGGTTCCTGCCCCAAATCTCCCTTTGGGCCGGGTTCAGGTGGAAGGAAAGCCGCTCCCGGACATGGTCTATCCCATGATCGCCATGTGCGACGGTCACCACCGTGCCTCCCGGCATGGTGACGTCCAACATGGTGTGAAACAGGTCCTGGTTGCCCATGGAGATAGCATCGAAACTTTTGTTGGGTCCCAGGCCAAAGGTCAGGTCATAGATTGCGGTCTTCAGGTCTGTCGTCTCTTTAGGATTTATGGTCTTCCATGCGCCCAGTTGTTTCGCCCGCTCAAGCGCGAGCGGGTTTATATCAACCGCTATGACCTTAGCCCCCAAATAGGTTTGAAACAATGTCATCCCCAAGCCGACGGGGCCCGTCCCGAACACGCAGGTAATGTCACCCGGAGCCACCCCGCTTTTGATACTGGCGCCATAAGGTACCCCCATCCCGTCGCCGGAAAGAAGCACTGCCACACCATCGGTTATATCGTCATCCAGGGGGTGCAGCCAGATCTCTTTGGAGACCACGTACTCGCTGTGGGCGTTTCTGATTCCTCTGACCTGCTTACAGAAAATCTGTTTTCCCTGTAAGCACCAAAAACAGTTTTCGCAACCCTGGAGCGTTGAAACGCCGATTCGATCTCCCTTTCGAAAGCGTTTTGAGCCGTTGGGATCCTCGATTATGCCCATTACCTCATGCCCCGGGTTCCCTTTCCAGGGAAGGCCTCTTGGGGGAACAAAGGTCTCCATTTCGCTTCCACATATAGCGCTGGCTTTTACTCGTATCAACACATCCCCTTCTCTTACGTTTGGATCGGGAATCTCCCCCAACTCCATTTTCTTGTTTCCTAAAAATATGACTCCGAGCATGACATAACTCCTTTTACCTTGGTTATGAAATAGTTCGCTGTCGGCCTACCAGTCAAACCGACCATCATCTACAAAGCCATTATCTTATGGGGGCAAATTTCCCGTTGACTCTTGCTGTCAGTAAAATTTGGGGCAAGAACCAACGGCAGATTTGATAATAATAACGAGCTAATTAGCCGCGCGTTTTTTTGCGTCGGCTACATTAGCTTGGTTAGCCAACCGGCAGGCGATGAATTCGTACACTATGGCTGCCAAAGCAAGCCTTGGGAATTCATCAAGATTTCCCATCAGATTTGCAAAGGCCATAATTAGTCGTAACTTGCGCGGGTCGCTTCATCACTCATGGTCGGCGCAATAAGAGGCTTCCAAGCGGGGTTCTTCCATGTCCCAAGATGAGTATGCATATCAAGATATTTTTTCGGAATCGGGTGCGTACCCACAACGACATTTACCTTATAGCGTTTTTCAAGAAAGGCTTTGAATGTATCGATGTAGGGACAGGGGGGATAACCAACCACAAGGCCGGTAGCTAAATGGATAACCTCTGCACCATTTTTGACCATTTCTTCGCCCGCATATTCGATGTTGCCTCCAGGGCAACCATCGCATGTCGTAAAACCAACCAACTCAACTTCGGTGTCCCTGTATATACTGAAAGCACCTTCCTTATTTTTCATCGCTCGGAAACATTTACCGCCCGCACAGCGGCGATAGCGATCGCAAATAATTATTCCAGTCTTTGTCTTTGAATTCATTTTAATCCCCTTCAATTCTTAATAGGCAAATTTTTCCGGCATATGACTGGCTTATTGGTTTGGCTAACGGGGCCGCGGCTGAGCTGCGGTCCGAAGAAAATTGTAATTTTCTGAGGACCGGCAGATCAAGCCGCGTGTTCGTCCGCCGCAGGCGGCGGCACGTGGCGACAGTCGCGGCCCCGTTCATCCCGACCGCTTGCGGTCGGGATGAACGCTACGCATCAGACGCTCTGAAATCCGCTGCCTGAAAGGCGGCGGATTTCAGAGTCGCTCCTGCATACGATTGTTCGCACTCGTTGTATTTCAAGAGACAAGGTATACACACGGGTTCACCGCGCAATTGCTTCAAGCGGGTCTCCATGACTTCCTCACCGCAGAATGAACAAGCTATGCTCTTCTGTATCTTCGCGGGTTCAGGTTCGCTGATGTGCACTTTGTCTATCGTGAGCATCTGCTCAGATGGAGTCGCTAGTATCCAGCGGGTGAACTCATCTCGCCGTTCGTGAACATCAGGCGGGACTTTTGTGCTGTTGAATGAAACGCGAACACCAACATGAAACTTGCGCGAGTATAGTGTGTACACGTGCTTGCCATAGTCCCTGAAGATAAGATTACCTTTCCCGAACGTGCAACCAGTCAGGCATTGCACAGCATCGACTCCACAAGCATCGTTCTCGACAATTGCCACCAGTTCCTCATCGGCGGCTCGCAGTAATGCCAACTCCACCATTGCTGCTTCTGCCATCCGATAGCCGATGGCAATGCCGGGGCACTCATGTCCGTGGAATTTCAGAATCTCTTCGTAAGTCATATACTATTCCTCATATCTATGTTGCGAACATTTAAGGTTGTATGCGGAGTTAGCCATAATTCCGCATACAACCTTAAATGTTATAAAACGACTCATTTATTTAGGGGTGTTATACAGAAACTATATAACACTCCTAAGTATCGGCTTCCCACAGAAGCTGTTATTGTTGTTTTGTTCCACTTTTCGTTCAACGCGATTCTTAAATAAAAAAGCCCTATCTCTCATAGTGAGAAACAGGGCTTTAGATTATCCGACCATAATCCCCCCTTGGGTTACAGCTCTTCAAAAGTGAGCCTATTCATTCGAGATCGATAAATGTGGTATATTACTAGCTCCATTAAGATACCTTGTCAAGGGATATTAGGTTGAGTCTTTCAAACGGTAATAATCGATTTTCTCTTGGTATAAGTTTGAGCATTCGTAGGTGTACTTGGCAAATTAATCAAATTTTTTTCTCACATTATCTAAAATGTCCGAAGGCATGGGGCCGGTAAAAGTCGGCGAGGCGCTGGGCGTTCAGGTAATACCGGCAAAGGCCGATTGATAAAACTAATAGGTGGTAAGCACTGGGACAGACAAAGATGGGGGTATAAGCTTTCAATTCAAAGCATGGGCGGGATTATTCCCTGCTACCATTCCGGTAGCACGCTATCAAAAAAAGTGGACGATATCTTTTCCGTACGGTTTAAGGCTTTCTGGTAGCAGGGTGTTAGCAGAGACTAAAATTTAAGGGGTTAAGCTGATTGCCTAACCCCTTGTTTTTATTTGGTAGCGGGGGGCGGATTCGAACCACCGACCTTTGGGTTATGAGCCCAACGAGCTACCTGACTGCTCCACCCCGCGTCATGTGTGTGTTCCAGAGTGTGAGAACATAAATCAATCACCGGATATTGTCAAGGGGTTTTCGGGGAAAATGCTCCCCGAATTTCATGAATGCAGATATTCCTATTAATTCCCTTGAGATGGACAGGTCCGATTTTTTCTGTTTTGACTGTTCCTCCCATAGTCTGAAAGGTATCATCGCAAAGAAGTATCTGCCCTGCCCTTGCCAGCGTTTCAAGTCGTGCCGCAATATTCACGGTCCTGCCAAACACGGTATATTCCTTTTTGCGGCATGAGCCGAAGAGTCCCGCCATCACTTCGCCGGTGCTGATGCCAATGCCGACTTCGATTTCAGATTCCCCTGCGCATGTTAATATTTTGTTTGTCTCCGCCAGTGTCTCCAGTATTTTCAGGGCGCAGGTTACCGCTTTTTCTGCCGGATTTTCGCATGATACAGGGGCGCCGAAAATCGCCATTATGCCGTCGCCGATGTGCTTGTCGAGCATTCCTCCGTGATCACAGATGACATCGTCGAGGGGCGTAAAATAATGGACATTGAGCGTATGGGAAAGCCTTTCAGTAGAAAGTTTTTCCGCAAGTTCCGTAAATCCTCGTATATCGCAGAAAAGTATACTCACCTTCTTTCGCACAAGAGATATCTTTTCATCTCCCCGCTGCATTTCCTGCAATACCTGTTCGGACACAAACTGTTTAAGCCTTTTTTTAAGTATATATTCCTTTATCTTGGCCTTCAGCTCGACATTTGAAAAGGGCTTTGTTAAAAATCCATCGATTCCGGCATTTACCGATTCAATGGCGCTTTCCATCGTCGCATAGCCCGTCAACATGATCCGGGTGATTTCAGGATTAAGCTTCCCCACTTCGATAAGTGTTTCCAGCCCGTCAATCCCGGGCATCCGATAATCTGAAATCACTGTTTCGACTGCAAGCGGATCGTCACGGACAATGTCAAGCGCCCGTTGACCGCTTTCCGCGAGGTATATCGCATACCCTTCTTTTTCCAGCACTTTCTTTAATGATCGTCTTACCCCCTCTTCATCATCGACAACCAAAAGACCTACCATGATGTCCTCCTTTTTGTGGGCAATGTTATGGTGACAACCGTTCCTTGACCCCGTTCGCTTCCTGCCGTAATCGCACCACCATGACGTTTGACAATTTCATGAGAGATATAGAGTCCCAATCCCGTACCCTCTCCGACTCCTTTCGTGGTAAAAAAAGGTTCAAATATTTTTGATTGATAACGATCTTCTATGCCCGCACCGTTATCACGGCATTCTATGTGTACGCTGTTGTTCTTCTCCATGAAGTGTGTCGTCAATTCTATTATTCCCCCCTTTACCGGCAATGCCTGAAGGGAGTTTTTTATAATGTTGATGCATACCTGCCCCAGATTGGCGAAATTACCTTCGATGTGCGGCAACATTTCGTCGTAGTGGCGAACGATAGTCACGTCCAGACTCTTGTACCGATTGCTAAGCACGCGCAGTGCATCGTCGATCACGTTATTCATGTTAACCGGCTCCGTGTAGGTCTGTGTCTGTCGCGAGAGACTGAGAAGACTCTTTACAATGTGGGCGGCCCGATGGAGCTCTTTCAAGGAAAATCTAAGATCGTCGATCATCTCCTCATACCGTTCGTCATTAAGCTCTATGGACTCAGCCGTGCCAATGCTCGTTTCAACAAGGCTTGACGCGCTGGACAGTGGATTGTTCAGTTCATGGGCCGTTCCCGCAACAAGTTGACCGATGGCTGCAAGACTTTCCGATACAATAAGCTGTTTCTGTGTTGTTTCCTTTTCCTGTAATGCGTGCTTCAGCGCAGCCGTCCGCTCTTCTACCTTTCTTTCCAATTCCAAATTAATAGACTCGATTTTCTCATAACTTTCAGCATTTGCCAGTGCTATGGCCACCTGATTTGCTATGGTTGACAACAGTTCAACATCTTCATGTACGAAGAGTTCGCCTGATCGTTTCTCACTTAATAATATCAGACCCTTCAGCGTTCCTTGAAATGCAACGGGAACAATAAGTGCGGTTTTTGTCGTCTCCCAGAGGTTGGCAATTTCACGCCGCGCAGAGGCGTGCATCTCTCTCTTGTGGACACTGGACGGCGTTACCACCTCGGCGGCAGCACTTTCAAAATATGAAATAATTTCTTTCCAATCGTCTATCGAATCGAGCAATACCGCAGGGAGGACCGTACCCTTAGATCTGATACGCCCGATATCCTCTTTACTCTTATCGATAAATAGGAGAGATGCACGACTCACTTTCAGATGTACATATATTGTCTCAAGAAGGAACTCGACAATCTCGTCTCTTCGCAGAAGGGAGGTCAGGACACTGCTCATATGACGCAAGGTAGAGCGGTAATCATACTTCCCCCTGAAAAATATTCTGTCGAAAAGCCTTTGAATGCCATTTTTCAGCGGATCAAAAAGAAAGACAATAAAAAGGGAAAGCACAAGGGGGAGCAAGAGGGATTTCCCCGCACCAATATTTATAAAGTATAGGTTGAATAAATATATTACAACTACATATATTAATGACATAATTATTGTTAATGTACCATAGATCGCACTCTTCCACACTACCGAGTCCAGATCGAGAAGATCGTATTTCAACACACCGAAGGCCAGCACTATTGCAGGGATGAAACTGAAATTCCCCAGGGGATAAAAAGATACCCCACTCACTGGAAGAACATTCAGGAGGATTAGAAAGGTGCTCATGCTCAATCCCGCAATAATGTATTTAATTCTGTTTTTCGATTGACTGCTTTGTGTGCGGTGGAAGGATATTGCAAGTGAAATCAGACAGTAAATAACGGTAAAGGTTGCCGCAAGGGCAAAAAGATAATAACAGGGACCCGCCTTGGCAATCCTCCCCCAGGGATAATAGTAAATGCCCTTTAAGAAATAATCAGTCTGAGTAAAGAGAAGAAAAAACACGCTTAGACCATAGGCGATCCACTCAAGCCATTTCAGGCGAGTAATTGCAAGGTACGCATGCACGAAACGGATATAGAGAGGAATACTGAAAACAAACAGCACGTAGATAAGGCGGTCAATTCTGAGTGCCAGCGCTTCATCCGGAATGGCAGTCACCAGTGCCATATCCAGATTGATCAATCCGCCCATGACACAGATTCCGGCAAATAATCGTCCCTTTTGACTTTTCCCTCCTCGCATCATTGCAAGGGTGGAAAGTAAGGCAAACACCATAAAGCCGAACAAGGGGGGAATAAGATACAGAGCATTACTGATTGTCACATGCACACACATACCTCCTCTCTTTTTCCTCGCCGTCGTCTTATTATTGTTCCGGCCATCAATGATGAATGAGGAAAATCGGAAGCGGTATGTGCGCTGAGGGTTTCGGTCTCGGTGTTAGGGCCGATTCCTTTCCTTAATGTGACAAAGGTGTTACAAGTTAAAACGGCACAGTACCCCGTTGCAGTACTGCATATCGTAGTTGTTAAAAGAGAAACACCGCCGCCGCAACGACCGATGTATAACCTCCGGTTTTTGCAATCGCCGACTGGGTGGCCTCTGTGGTTTTAACTATCTTACCGCTTATTTTGAAGATTTCTTCCTTTTCGTCCCAGCTCGCGTCTATATCAAAATCTATGCCGAGCGTTGAGGCGAGCATTGCCGCTGCGAGGTCTTCCGCATAGTCTCCCGCCTGTTTCTGGGTCTGCCCGAAGGCATGGTGCTCACTGATATATCCATAGGCCTTTCGGTCCGTCGGAATCGCCAACCCGATGGATGCAGCAATAAGTCTTCTGGGTTCGTTGCTTGAGCATCTGCTCATCACGCAAAAAGTAATGCCGCCCGTCTGTAGCTCTTTCAACCCTTTTTGAGGCGACACCATTTTGCAGCCCGGAGGAAAAATGCTCGAAACATTGACCAAATTGCATTTTTCGATGCCGGCGCTTCTCAGAGCGAGCTCGAAAGAATGGAGTTCTTCTCTATGGAACCCCACCCCCTTTGTTAAAAATATTTTTTTAGGGACAAATGGATTCAATTGCGGTTCTCCTTAACACATAGTATTTTTTCTATCGATATACCCCATAATACGGTACACAAGCTTTGCAGCCGTAAAATCGGGAGCAATCAAACCGGGTATGGGGCACAGTTCCACCACGTCGAATCCACGTATCATTCCGTTATGTGAGACCTCACATACCAGGCGAATCAGATCCTTCCAGAGTATGCCCCCCGGTTCAGGCGTACCCGTCGCCGGCATTACCGAGGGGTCGAGGACATCGAGATCAACTGTGATGTATATATCCTTCGTGAGCTTCCCGCAGATTCGCTCGATACTGTCAGGCGAATTGAGTTCTGTGGGATTTATAATCTCTCTGTTGGTGCGTTCGATGAAAAGGGCTTCTTCACTGCTCATGCTTCGTATTCCTACCTGGACGACCGGACAGATTTCACTTATTCTCCGTGCCACGCAGGCATGACTGTAGGGCGTCCCCTGATAGGAATCCCTCATATCGGCATGTGCATCGAAATGAAGTACCGAAATATTCGGGTACTGCTCCTTCATCGCTTCAACGGCACCAATACTGATACTGTGTTCTCCGCCGAGGATAACGGGAATTTTGCCGCTTTTCAGAATTTGTGCCGTTTCATTCCGAATCCGGTCGATCATGTGTCGGGGGCCTCTGGCGTCTATTTCAAGTGGTTCCAGCGTATAGATTCCCGACCGATAGGTTTCCTTTCTCAATTCTTCGTCATAGAGCTCCATATTCGACGACGCTTCCACGATAGCGGCAGGCCCTTTTCTGGACCCCGCTTGATAGGTGGAGGTCAGATCATAGGGAACGGGAAGGACTGCAAAGAGGGCATCTTCAAAGGATGTGTATTCGACTGCGTCTATTCCACCAAAATTCATAGCATTCATTCACCACAGATACCGCTTACCCGGTACTGCAAGGTCAATCTCGTCCGGTTCCTCATTAAATTGATGTTTCCTCCTTATACCATGAAAAATAAAATCTGCCATCACAATATGTCAAATAGGTATAGTGGCTGATCCAGTCCCCCAACAGTGAGAATATTCGAGTCTTTTCACCCACCCTGTATTCTTCGAGAAGCGCTTGATGGCTGTGCCCGAGTATGACCGCGTCAATACCTTCACCAAATTTGCCCAGCGCAAAGGTTCGCATTTTCTGCGCAAGTCCATCGGGTCGTTTCGCAAGATAGTTTTTGCTGGTCTTGGAACTCAGCGCGGCAATGCGCCACAACAGAGATGATGGCAGCATCTTTTGGAGTTTGTAAAACAATCCGCTTCGCAATATACGCCGTAAACACAAATATCCCTTATTTGAAGTATCAACCTTGTCGCCGTGAGACACAAACAGCCGTTTCCCGTCCAAATCGATGATCGCATCGTTTTCGAAAACTTTCATGCCGCATTTTTCAAAAAAAGGCGCCAAAAAAAAGTCATGATTCCCCTCAAAGAGCAAAATTTCAACACCAGCTTTTTTAATGTCCACTAATTCGGCTATCATACGTTCAAACTCGGGATAGATATGCTCCCTGTCGCAAAACCAAAAATCGAAAAAATCGCCTACAATAAACAAATGAGTAATTGTGAATTTATGCCGCTCAAGGAAACGAATAAGGCGTTCATAACCGCCATCGCTCTCACGACGAAGATGGGCGTCTGACAAAAACACAGCCCTCATGATCCGCCAATCACACCGCTGAGCATTTCAGCGCTTCGAATCATCCTGTCGATTTCCTCGCCGCTCATGCCCGCACCTTCGGCAATTCTTCGTGCCTGTTCCTTCGTAATCAAATCGCCCGGGGAATGACTGTCCGTGTTCAACAATAATCCTGCGCCGCAGCGGCGGGCAACCGACACAACATGGCCATTGGTAAGACTGTGTCCTTTTCGAGCCGTCAGTTCAAGGAATATCCCCTTTTCCGCTGCAAGAAAGGCGTCCTCCTGTGCAATCAACCCGGGGTGGGCAAGAATATCAATGTCGGCATGGAGGGCGGCATGATTCGTTCCCGGGGCAACCGGTTCAACAATTGTTTCCCCGTGGACGACAATAATTCGCGCCCCCAGCGATCTGGCCTCCTTTGCGAGATCGGCAATATCCCCCGGGTGCACATGGGTAATTTCAATCCCCGGAAGCACCCGGATCGGATAGGCAGCGGATAACCGTTCGCAGACATCAATGATTCTGGGGATGACAAAATCATAGTTCGAGTGGTCGGCATGATCTGTAATTGCAATAGCCCGATAGGCAATGGCAACGGCCCTTCGGACAAGTTCCGAAGGGAGCAGTTCTCCATCGCTCATCAACGAGTGGGTGTGAAAATCTATCACCGCTGAACCTCCTCAAACCTCTAGAAAAACAGGCTGTAACAAATTTATATAAAAAGGTCAATCCAAGAAAGATTGAACCGACGCCGATTTACTGCTATATACTGTCATTCCTATAAAAATTTTGGTCACGGCAATGAAAACCCGAACTCTGACACTCTACATGTTCAAAGAAATATTGTTCCCCTTTCTGTTGATGCTCGTCATCCTCACCTTTGTGCTGCTTATGGGAAGAATTCTACAGATGATGGATCTTATGATCAACAAAGGCATCGGGCTTATTACCATCGCACATCTCATCCTGTTCCTGATGCCCTCTTTTTTCACGATCACTATCCCCATATCCCTTCTTATCGCGATTCTGACAGGCATGGGCCGATTGTCCCGCGACAGTGAAATTACGGCGATGAAGTCCGCCGGCATCGGGGTCTACCAGCTAATGCCCCCCGTTGCCGCCCTATCGATTGTCACCCTTGTGATTACTGCATTGATGGGCATCTTTTTCAGCCCCCTCGGAAACAGTGCCGTCCGCCTTCTTCTCTTTGACATCGCAAAGCAGAAGGCCGGCATCGGCATCAAAGAAAAGGTGTTTAACGATACCTTCCCCGGCATTGTACTGTACGCCAATTCCATACCGATGGACGGAAGACACATGGAAGGAATTTTTATTTCAGACCACCGCATTGCATCGGATCCGATCACCATAGTGGCGGAGCGCGGACATCTCATCACGAATCCTGAATCGTCGCAACTGTTCTTGCACCTTGAGAAGGGAAGCACTCATACTGCAGGAGCCACACTTAAAACCTACAAGAAGATGGATTTTTCTTCCTACGATATTTCCCTCAACCTCTCTCAAACGCTTCCGGGAACAGCGCACACTACACGAAAAGACAGCAAGGAAATGACTCTTTCGGAACTATTCCGCGGTATAAGCGCTTCGGAAACCGGTGGCGGGCAAAAGAGAGAATATCGTATCGAACTGCACAAAAAAATAACGCTTCCACTTTCATGCATTGTCTTTGGCCTGCTTGCGCTTCCCCTGTCTCTTGTGCGGCAAAGAACGGCCAAGTCACGGGGTTTTGTGCTGGGATTGGCAATCGTGGTACTCTACTATGTAATGCAGTTGTGGGGACAGGCCATGGCTGAAACGGGCAAGATTCCGCCCTTTATGGGGATGTGGGTGCCCCTGTTCTTACTCGGCCCCGTTGGGGCATATGCGCTGATTGCAGCGGCCAGGGAAGATCCGTACTGGGGACTACATTCGGCAAAAAATTTCTACGAAAGACTCCATCAGCAAAACAGCGGATAAAGGAAGAAGATTAAGTCCCTGGAGCGCTTAAATTTATAGAACATTAAAGATTAATTACCGTGATGACCACTATTGACCGCTACATACTGAAGGAATTTGCAAAAACATTCTGCTTAGTCGTTGTCTCGCTTGCAGCGATCTACCTTATCGTTGATTTCTTCGAGCGGATTCGAATGTTCGCGAGCAACAGAGCCACACCGTCGCAGATCTGTGCCTATTTCGTATTCAGCATTCCCATGATCCTGTCACAGATGCTTCCCGTAGGCGTGCTTCTATCATCGCTCATTACTTTCGGTCTTTTCTCGAAGCACAGTGAACTTACTGCGATGAAGGCAACCGGGATAAGCATCTATCGCGCCGGAGCACCCATTATCGCTATTGCCGCAGTCATTGCGCTTTTTTCATTCTTCCTGAACGAATATATCACACCCCACGCCAATCAGCAGGTCAAACATGTAAAACATGTCGAAATACAGAAACGACAGCAGAGCGGCACTTTTACACAGAATCAGATATGGTATCGGGCAAAGGACGGAATCTACAATTTTGACGTGTTTGACCCCGTCAAAGGGATAGTGCGGGGTATTCGAATAAATTACCTCGATGCACACATGCGCATAATAAAGAGAATTGATGCGAAAGAAGCGGTCTGGATTAACGACGCCTGGATTTTTTATGATGTACTTATCACCACATTTCCTCAGGATGGCTTTCCCGTTGTCGAAAAAAAGGGGTCGTCCCCGGTCGATCTCCCTGAGAAACCATCCGATTTCATGATTGTTCAGAAAGATACCGATGAAATGGGCTATGGCGAACTGAAGGGCTATATCCAGAAGCTTCAGAGGGAAGGCTACGACACCACCCGCTACCGGGCGGACCTGTATGGAAAGATTGCTTTTCCGGTGGTCAGCGTGATCCTTGGAATTCTGGGAATATGCTTCTCTTCGAGAGCGGAACGGAGCGGCGGTGTGGTCCAGAGCATGGGAATCGGCATTGTGCTTGGACTTTCCTACTGGATCGTATTTGCCTTTACCATCTCTCTTGGGCGATCAGGTGCAATGCCTCCTCTTCTTGCCGCCTGGTCCGCAAATGCACTCCTCGGGTTTCTCGCGCTATTCATGTTCCTTCGGATACGAACGTGAGGTCAAAGTTGAGGCTGAACCGGAAAGCCCTTCCGACCACATGAAAAAAAACCTGCGGGGGGGGGGAAATCGAAATCCCCCCGATTGGTCTTTGTGATGTGTCAGCCTAATGTCTAGGTGCCCATCTCCCAGGAACTCAGATATTTTTCCTGCTCCGGAGTAAGCCTGTCAATGGCGACGCCCAGCGATGCAAGTTTCAAACGGGCAATTTCCCTGTCGATGTCTTCCGGAACGCTGTAGACGGTATTTTCCAGCTCTTTGCTCCGTTTCACAATATACTCAGCGGAAAGGGCCTGATTTGCAAAGCTCATATCCATAACGCTTGAAGGATGGCCTTCCGCCGCGGCCAGATTGATCAGCCTCCCCTCGCCCAGGACGTAGACATTTCGTCCGTTCGGAAGCTGATAGGCATCGATATCCTCCCTAATGCGCCCCTCGTATTCCGATATTGCCGCGAGACCGTCAATGTCAAGCTCTACATTAAAATGTCCCGAGTTGCAGACGATGGCTCCATCCTTCATGACAAGAAAATGCTCTTTTCGGATGACATTGATATCTCCCGTCAATGTGCAGAAGAAATCGCCGATTTTTGAGGCCTCTGCAATCGGCATGACCCGAAATCCGTCCATGACCGCTTCGAGAGCGCGCAGAGGATTGACTTCAGTCACGATCACATTCGCGCCCATACCGTTCGCCCGCATGGCCAGGCCTCGCGAGCACCATCCGTAACCGCAGACAACAAACACCGATCCCGCAATCAGACGATTGGTAGCGCGTATGATACCGTCAATTGTGCTCTGACCTGTTCCATAGCGATTATCAAAGAGGTGTTTCGTATCGGCATCGTTGACCGCTACAAGGGGAAAACGGAGAACACCGTCCGCAGCCATCGCCTTGAGCCGGATGACGCCCGTTGTCGTTTCTTCGGTGCCGCCCAGAATGGTTTCTATGAGATCCTGTCGTTCGGCGTGAATTGTCGAAACCAGATCCGCCCCGTCATCCATAGTGATATTCGGCTTAATTGAAAGAACCGAATTGATGTGACTGTAATAAGTATCCCTGTCCTCGCCGCGAATCGCGAATACCGGTATTTCATGGTATTTGACCAGATAGGACGCTACGTAATCCTGGGTACTTAAAGGATTTGATGCGCACAGCGCGATCTCGGCGCCGCCCGCTTTCAGCGTTTCCATCAAACTGGCCGTCTCCGTAGTGACATGCAGACAGGCGCCCAGTCTCACCCCCTGCAGGGGTTTTTCCTTTTTAAATCGTTCCTTAATGCTGTTTAATACGGGCATGCTTTTGTTTGCCCAGTCGACACTCGATTTTCCCTGTTCTGCAAGACCTATATCCTTGATATCGTAGTTCATTCTTTACCCGCTTTCTTTTTCAATGTGTCGACCATGTCGGTTTTTTCCCATGCATAGTCCTCGTCGAGAAAGAGATTCCGCGCTATTTTATGATACACCTCGCCATTGAGCAGATCGAATTTTTCAATCATTCCTCGCGGGGTAAAATCAAAAACCTCTTCTATGATATCGGAAAGTCGGGAATCCGCCATTGTCCCTGTGCCAAAGGTATTGACATACACCGACATGGGCTTCGCAACACCGATTGCGTATGCAAGCTGTATCGAGCATTTTTTTGCCAGACCGGCGGCGACAACATTTTTTGCCGCGTAACGGGAACCGAACACGGCAGAACAGTCAACCTTTTCCGGCGACTTGTTGACTATGGCGCCGCCACCCAACTGTGCGCCCGGATAGGCGCCGTAAAGCTGACAGACAAGCTTTCGGCCCGTCACGCCGGAATCGGCGGCACTGCAGGAATGAACCGACTGCCACTCGCCCGTTGGATTAAAGAGAAATTCCGTTTTCCCATCCACCCAATCGGCGAGGCACTCAAAGGCGATTTTTTTCGCAGACGCTTCTATCTCTTCACTTTCCGCTACATGGCGATAATCAATGGCATTTGACATAAGTACCTTTGCCACACGTTTCGGAACACCGTCATCATCGTACTCCACGGTAACCTGCCCCTTACCGTCAGGAGCAAATATCGGATCGTTACAGTTTTCAAAGGCCCGCATCATGCGGTTTGCAAGTACGAATGGAAGCGGCAACAGCTCGGGCGTTTCATCAATGGCAAACCCGTACATGATTCCCTGATCGCCGGCGCCGATTTCTTTGTATTTACCCAGATCCGCCCGCGTTCCGATGTTAATGTTTGGCGACTGGGGGATTATTGCGTTGAACACACCCATGGAATGACCATTTAGGCCAACGGCGGCATCATTGTAGCCCATTGAAAGAACGCTTTGCCGCAACGATTTTTCTATATCTATGTAAATTCTTGTGGATACTTCTCCTCCTACAATACAGAAACCTTTCCCAAGAAACACCTCCAGTCCGCAATGCGGCATGGCGTTCACATCCATTCCAATCTTGTGTTCCTCATCCAGAATTTTCGCAATTATATGCGCCGCGATCGTATCGGCAACGACATCCGGATGTCCTACCTTTACTGCTTCAGATGTTATCAGCATGAATCATCTCCTTTGCTATTTTCTCGTTCACTACTTGGCGAGGTGTAAACACCCCCCCTGATATGATTAAGGTAAATGCCTCGTCCACTGTCATATCAAGATTGATGGCATCCGTTTCCGGCACCATCAGATAAAAACCGGAGGTCGGATTCGGTGTGGTCGGAAGAAATATGTTAATACACCGTTGCGCCGTCTTTTCCTGTACTTCCCCCCTGGCGATTCCCGTTACAAAGGCGATCGAGTAGAGGCCTTTTCTTGGATATTCGATAAGCACAACACGCTTGAAGCTTTCGCTTTTCTCGCCGAATATGGCTTCGACAAGTATCTTAACCCCGTTGTAAATGGTCCGCACGATGGGAATTTTACCGAGTATGAACTCGCCCCACCCTACGACCTTGTTTCCAATGTAGCTTTTCGTAATGAGACCAATGATGAATATAAGCACGATGGTGATTACGATATCAAGCCCGGGAATATGGAATGAGAGTAGTTGATCCGGCTGATACCGGGGCGGGATGATGTTCATCAGATTGCCCATCATCTTTATAATAAAGAAGAGCACATATACTGTGACGCCAATGGGAATAAGGGCCGCGATGCCCGTTAAAAATATCTTCTTTATTGTGTTCTTCATTCCCTGTATCAAAGGTCCTTGTATCGCTTACGGAATCAGGACGCCTTCATATCAGAACTCCATTGCTTTTTCAACAAATGAAAAGAAGGGGGGTGCACATAGCTGCTCACCCCCTCTTTACGGATACATAATTTCCGTTGTCTTACCCGGTTAGGCTTTCTTTTTTATCTTGTTCCGCTCGTCAAGCAGATAGCACTTCACGGTCCAGTCTCTTGCCTCGGCATCGTCAACCATGACGTAACTTGCGATGATGACAAGATCGCCCTTCGATGCCTTTCGCGCCGCGGCGCCATTGAGACAAATGACTCCCGATCCTGCCTTACCCTTGATCACGTATGTTGAAAAACGTTCCCCGTTTGTGACATTATAGATATCAACCTGCTCATAGGGAAGAATGTCGGCTGCTTCCATAAGATCCACGTCGATAGTTACACTTCCTTCATAGTGCAGTTGCGCATCCGTAACGGTTGCTCGATGTAACTTGGATTTTAGCATGCTCCGTTGCATATTCGTACCCACCTTTTATGTAATATTGAGGGGTTGGCCAAAGACATAATTGTCTATCAGTCGTGTTGAACCCACCCATACGGCTAATGCCAGAACGGACTCCCGTTCTATATGCTCCACATCTTCCATGGTTTCGGTATCGCAGATCTTCACATAATCGATCCTGGTTCCACCATAAGATGTAATAAACTCCTGCACTGCGCGGATGATTTTTCCCGAACTCCGCTCGCCCGTATCGTAAAGTTTTTTTGCCCGCACAAGGGATCGGCTCAGGCTGAGGGCCGATTCTCTTTCAGCTTCCTTCAAATAGGCATTGCGGGAACTCATGGCAAGGCCGTCCTGTTCTCTCGTGGTGTCAAGCCCCACAATTTCGAGATCCATGTTCAGATCCCGCACCATTCGCTGTATTGTGACCAGCTGCTGAAAATCCTTCTTTCCGAAAACGGCCACATGGGGTTTCACAATGTTAAACAGTTTCGCGCAGACCGTGGCGACTCCTCGAAAGTGAATCGGTCTCGACTGACCGCAGAGATTTTTGGTAACTTCTTCAACGGTGACGTATGTCTGATAGTTCGGGGGATACATCTCTTCATTGGCAGGATAAAAAATCGCATCGACCCCTACCGATGCGGCGCGTCTCTCATCCCCTTCAAAATCACGCGGATATTTTTCAAGGTCTTCCTGAGGACCGAACTGCGTCGGGTTGACAAATATGCTTACCACAAGATAATCTCCCCGTCTTTTCCCCTCCCTCATCAGATTCAGATGTCCCTCGTGGAGATAGCCCATGGTGGGGACAAAGGAGATGCGCCTGCCCTGCACTCTGAGCGATTCGCTGTGGCGCTGCATCAATTGGGCACTTTCAAATAGTTTCATATCATCGTGTTCTCAAAAATAAAAAAAGCCTTGCCGTCTATATGGACGGAAGGCTCGATTGCACTCATTTCTCCGGCGTCGAAACTCCCGTCCCAGTCCTCCTGAAGGATCCAAGCGGTTTTCGTTTTCGCGCGCTTTCTAACAAAGAGGCGCTGCTGTGTCAAGCTATTTTTGTCGTTATTTTTTCGCGGTGCTTTTCAGACATCAATCATGGCCATGGCACACACGACCGCGCTGTATCGTTGTACAGCGTCGAATCCTCCTGTCGTCACTCTTTACGAGCGCCATAGTAGTTCCTGATAAATTCAAAAATGAATACTATGTTCATTATGCCCATAATGACGCAGATTCCCAATACCGTCCACCCTGTCAGCGGATTCGAAATAATTGACCCCGGCAGCACCACCACCATAAACCATACCAACGCTGCCGTCACGGTGATCCAGAGAATCCAGGCCGGAATTACGGCGACGCTGCAGAACCGTGAATTCAGTTTCGACTTTACGTAACAGGCGCCGGTCATGAGAGCGATGGAAGCGATGATCTGATTGGCGGCGCCAAAGGACGGCCAGAGAATGGTTGAGGTACCGCTTGCAGCAAGGTATATGCCTATCGCTGCGGGAATCATCGAGGCGATCCAGCGGTTTGTGAGAAAGGCGTGCAGTCCTGTGGCACGCGCCTTCAACGGAGCGGCCATTTCAGTCACACAGTACCGAGCGACGCGGTTCGTGGTATCAAGCGTCGTCATCGCAAAGGCGGCCACCCACATACCTGCGATAATTTTTATGTATTTCGCCGGCAGTATACTGAGCCATGTGGCGCTTACCATGTCGGCATAGGATTGAATGAAAAGATTTGCACCGGCAAGTTTTAACTCAGCCGTTGTCTTGGTAAACATCGCCCCCCAATTGTGCGGATCGAGTGTTACGGTAATATCCAGCGCCGCACCGGCATTTTTGATGGCCGTATAACCGAAGCCCGCTATTGCAATTATGACGATAGTCGACAAAAGTCCCTCCGTAAACATGGCCCCGTACCCTATGAGAAGGCCGTCACTCTCCCTTTCCAGCTGTTTCGAGGTGGTGCCAGACGCAACTATGGAATGGAAACCGGAAAGTGATCCACAGGCAATGATGAGGGGGATCGCCGGCCAGAAGGGCGTGGGCTTATGACCGGATAGAATGGGAGAAAAACTCGAAAATGCGGGCACATCAAATGATTTGAAGGCCGAAACCGCCGCCAGGAGTCCCACGGCGAGGCCCACATACAGAAGCCAGGAATTCAGATAGTCCCTGGGCTGCAGCAGTACGTTCACGGGGATGGAAGCTGCAATGATGATATAGAAAAAAAAGACCCACATCCAGGTTGCGTAGGTCGCTTTCATGGGAAAGGCGACGCCAAGCCATATGGACAGAGACACCATAACGATACCGATAACCGTGGCGCCCGTAAAATTCATTTTCGCTCTGTAGATCAAAATGCCGAGAATTATTGCCGCGACGATCAGCCATACAAAGGCCGAGGCAATTGCAGGCGTGGCGACGAACATCGTGCCAATTTCACGGCCGAATGCGCCGACGAGCAGCACAAGCATGAAAAACACCAACCAGTAGAAAGCCCTGCCCGTTCGCCTGCCGAAAAGATCGGCGGCAACAAACTGTATCGACTTGCCGTCATATCGCACTGATGCCATAAGCGCCAGATAATCGTGGACGGCGCCGATGAAAATATTCCCGAACCAGACCCAGAGCAATCCCGGCAGCCAGCCCCAGCATATGGCCAAGGCGGGACCGATGATGGGGGCGGCGCCGGCAATGGAGGCAAAGTGATGTCCGAAAAGAACGGATCTCCGCGCCGGTATGTAATCCATTCCGTCATAAAGGCGTCTCGCAGGCGTTTCCCTTCCATTCGACGCCACCACCACTTTTTTCTCGATCATTTTTCCATAGGTGAAGTAAAGACCGAGATAAATCAAAACGCCCACAATCACCACATAGGTCGTCATATGTTCGTCCTCCGCTCCGACTGTAGTCCCGATTTCAAATTACACCATCTTCTCTGTTCAATCGGCTCTTATTATGTGGTACTGCATACCAGCACCGTCACCTGTCGTCAAGTCCGTGGAGCGTTTCCCCCTGACCGGGCAGGGCATTTTCGGCCGATCGTCCGGTAGAAGGCATCGCATAGATTACATTCGACATTCGCGCAAATTCTTCTATGGTCAGGGTTTCTCCCCTTCTTTTCGGATCGATGCCGGCGTGATGCATTATTTCCAATATTTCAGCATCATCAAACAGGAGGAAAGGATTATTTTTCAGGCTGTTGGCAAGCGTTTTCCTTCTCTTCGAAAAAGCGGCTCTCACTAACGCCTGAAAAAGCTCCGGATCTTTTACCCCTGCCAGAGGACGGGCGCGCAACGTCATTTTCAGGACCATTGAATCGATACGCGGTCTTGGATAAAAGCAGCCCGGAGAGGCCATTGCTATTTTCTTGCAGTCGAAGTACAGCAGTGTCAGTACTGAAAGAATTCCGTATTGTTTGGCGCCCGGAGAGGCGATGATTCTTTCGGCCACCTCTTTTTGGCACATCAGCACCACAGTCGACAGGATGCTTCGATACTGGATCAGGCGAAGCAGGATCTGCGACGAAATATTGTAGGGGATATTCCCTATCACCACCAAGGGACGCCCCTCCGATGCCCTGAACGCCTGTGAAAAGTCATACTTCAGCACATCCTGATGAATAACCGTCGCATTTGATCGCGTACTCAGTTCTTCTCTCAGCACTTCGATCATTCTTTCGTCAACTTCCAGCGCGAACACTTTTCTGGCGCGCTCACAGAGCATACCCGTCATAATACCCGCGCCGGCGCCGATCTCCACCACGGTATCCTCAGGAACGACACCGGCGCTTGTCACAATCCTTTCAATGATATTGGGATCAATGAGAAATGATTGTCCGAAGCGTTTTAACGGCCGTATATTATATTTTGCCAGTATTTCTTTTGGCGTGGTCACTTCGCCTCTCTTGACGTACCTGCGCTCAGGGGCCATCGCGATACCGCATTCAAATCGAAGGAATCCGATCCGCCTGCCTTTAGAATTTGCGCACCCACGGCGGCAATCATGGCCGCATTGTCGGTACAGAGAATCGGCGGCGGAATAGCTACATCGATCCCTTTTGGTCTCGCCCTCTCGAGAAAACAGTGCCGCAGCCTGCGGTTTGCCGCCACTCCTCCCGATATCGCCACCCGTGATATTGATGATTCTTCTGCGGCCCGCAATGTTTTTTCAACCAAAACATCGACAATTGCATCCTGAAATGAGGCCGCGATATGGGGAATACACTCCGTTTGTATGGGTGACTCCTGCTGTTTTATATAATTCAGAAGCGCTGTCTTTAATCCACTGAAACTAAAATCCAGGCTCATTTTCATGGCCCTCGGAAAATGAATAGCTGTGGGATCTCCCTGTTGAGCAATCCTGTCGATTACTACACCCCCCGGATAACCTAAATCGAGCATCTTTGCCGCCTTATCAAAGGCTTCTCCGGCGGCATCATCTCTAGTCTGACCCAGCAGAATAAAACTGTCATGGGCCTCGACGCGGTATATGTTGGTATGTCCACCCGAGACCACAAGGGCCACAAAAGGAAAGGGCGGTACATTTTCGCTGAGATAGAGTGCGCCGATATGACCGGCGATATGATTGACTCCCACAAAGGGAATTCCGCGGGCAAAGGCTATCGATTTTGCAACGGAAAGCCCCACAAGAAGTGATCCGATCAGCCCCGGTCCCCGTGTGACTGCAATTCCGTCTATATCATCGAGCGATATTTCGGCCTCGCCAAGGGCCTGCTCGATAACGGGGACAATCGCCTCTATATGATGACGCGAAGCGATTTCAGGCACGACTCCGCCGTAACGCCGATGAATATCCACCTGCGAGGCAACGACATTCGAAAGGATTGTCTTGCCGTTCGACACAACGGCAGCCGCCGTCTCATCGCAGGATGATTCAATGCCCAGTACCATCATTATTTGCATTCCGTCCTGTTCTATGAATGCCGTTCAGAGTACGTTTTTCCCTTGTGAAAATAGTACTCCACAAACAGCGGGGAAAGGTATATAAGAAAGCCTCTCGTTTGTAAATACATAACTAGGATCTAAAATGGAAATACAAAGCGATTTTCTTATTCTGGGAAGCGGTATTGCCGGTCTTTGTTTTGCCATAAAAGCAGCTGGTCTGGGCACTGTGTCCATCGTGACGAAAAAGGGCACTGTTGAATCGAACACAAATTACGCACAAGGCGGGATTGCCTCCGTTACGGATAAGACCGACAGCTTTGACTCCCACATTGAGGATACGCTGGAGGCCGGGGCGGGATTGTGCAACAAAGAGGTGGTCCGTTTTGTAGTTACCGAAGGTCCCGCACGCATTGCCGAACTCATAAATTGGGGCGTCGAATTCACCCGGATGGAGGGTAGCGTGGAATCTTCCTATGACCTGGGCAGAGAAGGCGGCCATCGACATCGGAGGGTCCTTCATGCGAAAGACCTTACGGGTCGTGAAATCGAGCGAGCGCTTATTGAAGAAGCCGAGCGCAACCCCCATATCGACATCTACGAAAATCACTTCGCCGTCAACCTGATTACGCGTTCAAAACTGACCGGCATTCCTCAATTTCCGGACCGCATCGTCGGCGCCTATGTATTCGACGTTGACAACGATTGCATCCATACTTTCAGGGCCCGTTTCATTGTTCTGGCAACCGGAGGATCGGGAAAGGTCTACCTCATCACCACCAACCCTGATATCGCCACGGGAGACGGCGTGGCAATGGCCTTCAGGGCCGGTGCGGAAATTGCCAACATGGAATTCATCCAGTTTCATCCAACCTGTCTCTATCATCCCGAAGCCCGTTCATTTTTGATCAGTGAAGCCGTGCGCGGCGAAGGAGGAACACTGAGACTGAAAAGCGGCGCCACGTTCATGGAAAAATACCATCCCATGAAAAGTCTGGCGCCGAGGGACGTAGTGGCAAAGGCGATCGACAGGGAAATTAAAAAATCCGGCGATGAGTGCGTGTATCTGGACATTACCCACCACGATCGAGATTTTCTCAGAAGCCGCTTTCCACACATCTACAGAAAATGCATGGAACTGGGAATCGATATGGCCACGGAATCCATTCCCGTGGTACCGGCTGCACATTATCAATGCGGCGGCGTCAAAGTGGGCATTCGCGGGGAAACAAACATAGACCGTCTCTATGCCTGCGGAGAGGTCGCCTGTACCGGTCTTCACGGCGCCAACCGCCTCGCAAGCAATTCACTCCTTGAAGCGGTGGTGTTCGCCCACCGGATATTTACGAGAATTTCAGAAATCTATAACTCTACGGAAGAAGACTCGATTGCAATTCCTCCCTGGGATCCGAAGGGCGCCACGGAAAGCGATGAGTCAATCGTGGTTTCCCACAACTGGGATGAAATACGGATGTGCATGTGGAACTACGTGGGGATCGTCAGATCCGACAAACGCCTGGAAAGGGCCAAAAGAAGGATCGATATCATCCTTCAGGAAATTAACGAATACTACTGGAACTTCAAAATCACCTCAGAACTTTTGGAACTCCGCAATATCGCCATGGTGGCGCGGTTGATCATCGAGTGTTCCTGTTTGCGAAAAGAGAGTCGAGGGCTCCATTACAACATTGATTATCCCGAGCGGGATGAACGTCGCCCTCCTCATGACACAGTCACCACCAAGGCACTGATGAAGGAATCCAGGAATAACCGATAAGCACACACAAGCACGATTGATTTATCACGAAATTACGATATCTTTGATGACTTAACTCCCCTTGCCGTTACTGTGTCCGTGGAGCTGCAGTTTTGCCCATTTTCCATTGTTTCACAGCATCTGTGCCTGCTGTCGTTTCATACTGCACCTATACGACCACCGTATAATTATATTGACCAGTTATTATTATAGCAGTGATTATTTGACCTGTCTGGACTTTAATGATATTTTTTACAGGTCTGCGCGAACGGCGCCCTTGAACCTCCCGTTGAGAGCAGCATCGTATGTGAACGAAGCATCGATTATTAAAAAAATATATTGACAGAAGCATCGAGGATACATAGAAAAATAAAGGATTCACAAAAAAGGAGCGAAATGGAAAAGAAGACCCCCCTCAACAGTCGGCACCGTGCCGAGGGGGCGCATATGGCCGTATTCGGCGGTTATGAAATGCCTCTCTGGTACCCCACGGGCGCGCGAAATGAGCACCTTGCCGTTCTTACGGATGCAGGTATTTTCGACACGAGCCATATGTCCCTCATTACGGTTTCCGGCCAAGAAGCGCGTAACCTTCTGCAGTTCTGTTTTACGAAAGATCTAGACCGCTGCTTGGGAAAAAACAAAACCCCGCTTGTGCGAGGTCGCTCAGCCTATGGCGCCTTTCTGTATGAAGACGGCGCCGTTCTTGACGATGCAATCGTATCGCAGTTCGCAGAGGACAGCTACTGCGTGGTGGTCAACGCCGGAATGGGTGGACCTGTCGTCGCTCACTTGAACAAACAGGCGCACGCCCCCTCATCGGTTTCCGTTATAGATCTTACCGACAGAGTGGGGAAAATAGACATCCAGGGCCCCTGTGCCGCCCGTTTACTTGAGTCGCATCTCGCCGACCCTCGACAGGTATTCGAGCGGATGCCCTATTTCAGTTTCAAGGGACATTACGACGACCGCTCACCCCTTTCCGACGAGGTCCGGCTGACCGACGGTACACCGGTCCTGCTTTCCCGCACAGGCTATACGGGGGAGTTTGGCTTTGAACTTTTCATGGACACAAAGCATTTGATTCAGGTCTGGGACAATCTCGTACGCGCAGGCCGCGATGCGGGGCTTACACCCTGTGGACTTGCTGCACGAGATTCCCTGAGAGCGGGAGCGGTGCTCCCCCTTTCGCACCAGGACATCGGTCCCTGGCCCTTCATCAATCATCCCTGGCAGTATGCCCTCCCCTACGATGAAACGGGAACTCGTTTTACCAAACCGTTCCTCGGCAATGATGCGCTGAGACACTGCGATCACACTGTATACGTCTATCCCTTTGCAGGGTTCGACCTGCGCAAGGTCGCACCGGGCGCTTCGTCCGCGGTGATTAACGGCGAAGGTGACGAAATCGGCACAGTATTGACTTGCGTTACCGATGTGGCCATTGATCGGCACGAAGGAACCATATACAGCATTGCAAGCCCCGATGCGCCCGAAGGTTTCACACCGAAGGGGCTTTGCTGCGGATTCATTAAAGTAACGGCGCCGCTCGCCTATGGATCGGTAATAGAAATCACACACGGCAGGCGCACACTGAAGGCCGAAATCGTGCAAGATATTCGTCCCGACCGCACCGCCCGCAAACCGATGGTACAGATGCTATCATACTATAGGAACAAGGAGATGGAACATGAAAGAAATTAATGACTTGATCTTGCCTGACGATGTAAAATACGCGAAAGATCACGAATGGGCGCGAAGCGAAGGGGGGACAGTGAAGATAGGCGTCAACGATTACGCCCAGGATCAATTGGGGGACATCGTGTACGTCGAATTGCCGGCCGTCGGCGACACCTTCGAGAAAGGTGAAGAATTCGGTTCTCTGGAATCGGTAAAGGCGGTTTCCGAATTGTATATGCCTATCGGAGGAGAAATCATAGAAGTAAATGAGAATCTCGAAGATTCGCCCGAGCGTATTAATAAATCTCCCTATGAAGAGGGCTGGATAATCAAGATAACACCCGCCGACACACACGAACTTGACCTGCTTATGGACAAAGCAGCCTACATTGCCATGCTGAAAGGATCTGAATAACATGCGCTATTTGCCGCATACCGATGAGGATATCGCCGCCATGCTCGACACGGTCGGCGCCGAGTCCCTGGAGGAGCTCTTTGCCGCAATTCCCGGTGAATGCCGCCGCAGCAGACCGCTGAATCTTCCCGACGCACTTACCGAGTGGGAATTGGATGCCTACATGGAGAAGATGGCTGAGCGGAATGCAGGGTCTCCGGAATATGCGCTCTTTGTGGGCGCCGGCAGTTACGAACATTATATTCCCGAATCGGTGCGGTATCTTCTGGGCCGCTCTGAATTCTCCACTGCCTATACCCCCTATCAACCGGAAGCAAGCCAGGGGACACTGCAGGCCCTGTACGAATACCAGACGCTGATTGCCCGGCTTACAGGAATGGATATCGCCAATGCATCCCTTTATGACGGTGCATCGGCACTGGCGGAGGCCTGCCTCATGGCGGTGCGGATCACAAAAAAGAGGCGCATTGCCCTGTCGGCGCTCATTCACCCTTCCTACCGCCAGGTGGTGCGCACCTATCTTGAACCGGCACAGTGCGAAATCGTGGAACTCCCTCTCCTTCCGTCAGGAAGGACCGATACATCATTGCCTGCATCGGAAGATTCCTTTGCCGCTGTGGCCATTCAGTCTCCCAATTTTTTAGGGTGTATTGAAGATCCTGCTGAAGCGGAACAGGCATGCCGCAAAGGGAATGCGCTTCTGATCGTTTCTTTTACAGAACCCCTCGCCTACGGTCTCTTCAAATCGCCGGGATTGCAGGGCGCCGACATAGTCTGCGGTGAAGGGCAGAGTCTGGGAATACCGCGTTCTTTTGGAGGCCCCGGGCTCGGCATATTCGCGACACGGAGCAAATATGTCCGTGCCATGCCGGGTCGTCTGGTGGGGAAAACGCGGGATCTCGCGGGCAGACAGGGGTTTGTGCTCACTCTCGCCACAAGAGAGCAGCACATCCGCCGGGAACGGGCGACGTCGAACATCTGCACAAACAACAATCTTTGTGCACTTGCGGCGGCAATGTATATGGCCTCTCTCGGAGGTACAGGTTTCAGAACCCTCGCCAGGCTCAATTATGACAAGACGAAATATCTCAAAAAGGGACTTGCCGAATTCGGGTTTACCATCCCCTTCACCGCCCCCACATTCAATGAATTTGTACTTCAGTGTCCCGAAGGCTTCAAAGATCGATACGATGAACTTGCGGCGAAAAAGATTGTTGCGGGACTCCCCCTCTCGTCGTTTTATCCGAAACTTACCGAGCACTATCTGTTCTGTGTCACGGAAACTGTTTCCATGGAGGACATGGACAGGTTGCTCAAGGAGATGTCGAAATGAAAACTGCACCGGCGACAACGGGGCTTATACTGAATGAACCCCTCCTATGGGAACGCGGCAACAGGGGAAGATCAGGCTTCTCCCTGCCGAGGCGTGATGTGGAGGAAGCCTTCATTGAAGAGGCGCTTTTGGGAGACGGTCCGGATTTTCCCGACCTGAGCGAACTGGAGGTGGTCCGCCACTACACGCGACTCTCAACATGGAATTTCGGCATCGATACAGGCATGTACCCGCTCGGATCCTGCACAATGAAGTATAACCCGAAAACAAACGAAAAACAGGCCGGGCTGCGTGGCTTTGCCGGCGCCCATCCGCTTCTTCCGGCTGAACTTTCGCAGGGCGCGCTGCGAGCAATGGCCGAACTTGAGAAATTCCTCGGGGAAATTACCGGCATGGACGCCGTTTCACTTCAGCCGGCGGCAGGCGCTCATGGAGAACTGACGGGAATGCTCATTATGTATGCCTGCCTCAAATCCCGCGGATCGATTCGTTCGAAGATAATCGTTCCAGACACCGCCCACGGGACCAATCCGGCAAGCGCCGCCCTCTGCGGGTTTACCCCCGTTCCGGTTGCATCCGGTGAGGATGGAATCCTCGATGCGCAAAGCATCGCCCGGGTCATGGATGAAGATACCGCCGGGATAATGGTCACCAACCCCAACACGCTGGGCCTCTTCGAGGCGCACATCAAAGAAATCGCCCACATAGTCCATGACAAAGGAGGGCTTGTTTACGGCGACGGCGCCAACATGAACGCAATGATGGGAATCGTCGATATCGCCTCACTCGGCATCGACATTCTTCACCTGAATCTCCACAAGACCTTTTCGACTCCCCATGGCGGCGGCGGACCCGGTTCAGGTCCTTTATGCGTCACGAAAGATCTGGCCCCCTTCCTCCCCCTGCCCCGCATTATAGAGGAAAACGGCGCCTATCGTCTTTCAGAAGAGTTCCCCCTGTCTATCGGACGGGTACACGCCTTCTACGGCAATTTCGGCGTCATGATAAAGGCCTTGAGCTATATTCTCAGCATGGGTCCGAATCTCAAGAGGGCAAGTCAACTTGCCGTACTGAATGCAAATTATATAAAGGAAAACCTCAAAGGGACCCTGCATCTCCCCTATGACCGTCCCTGTATGCACGAGTGTGTATTTTCCGACCTCCGGCAACAGGAACATAAGATCAGCGCCCTTGATATGGCAAAGCGCCTCATAGATTTCGGACACCATCCGCCTACGGTGTATTTCCCTCTGGTCGTTCATGGTTCAATTATGATAGAACCAACGGAGACGGAAACAAAGGAGTCCATCGACCAGTTTATTGAATCCTTCAAGACAATTGCCGAGGAGGCAAAAGAGAACCCCGATCTTCTGAAAGAGGCGCCCCGCAATTGCAGAACATCCAGGCTCGATGAAACTGAGGCGGCTCGTCACCCCTGTCTTGCAGGCTGATCATATTCTCCGACTGCTCCCCAGCCGGAGCCGGTTATCACTGTCATTATCTCAAGGAGTAGGTGAGGATACCGCGCAATGAGAGCTTTCAATTACTATCGTTGGACCCAATTCGCTATTGTGGGTTCGCTCTACTTCCTGGTGTGCCTCCATAGGGTCTCTCCTACTGTCATCGCCCGTGATCTGGCCGTCTCCTTTAATGCCGATGCAGTAGTCCTCGGTATTATTGCGTCTTCGTATTTTTACCTCTATTCAGCGGTTCAACCGGTTGTGGGCTATTTGTCCGATACGATAGGTCCTCGAAAAGTAATTACTTATTTTTCCGTACTTGCCGCTATCGGCGCGCTTATATTCGGCGCCGCACCCAATGCAACGGTAGCAGCACTGGGCAGATCAATTGTCGGCGCAGGCGTAGGCGGCGTCTTTATCCCAAGCCTGAAACTGTTTTCGCAGTGGTATAGAGTCAATGAATTTGCCAGTCTTACAGGAATTATGATTGCAATCGGCGGCATCGGCGCTCTTGCGGCGGCACTCCCGCTGACCTGCCTGGTCCTTCTGCTCGGATGGAGGGGTTCGTTCGTAAGCCTGGGGCTGATTTCACTTGTCCTTGCCATTATCTGCTGGGCCATAGTCCGCGACACTCCCGCCGCAAAGGGTTGGCCTTCGCTGTCTCTCACAGAAGGGACAGCGAAGGAAAAGCAAGAACAGACGCCCTTACATCAGCCAACCCTGCTGAAACGTCTCAAGATGATTCTGCGTTCTTTAGATTTTTGGATGATCACTCTTTCCATGTTCTTTACGGGAGGGGTGTTTCTCACCTTTCAGGGACTTTGGGCAGTTCCCTGTCTGATGGATGTATTCCATCTCAGTCGCGTGCATGCTGGATGGCTGCTTATGATTCTTCCCCTGGGATTTGCTGTCGGCGGACCTGCACTCGGTTTTTTTACCGATCGACTCAATTTGAACCGTAAATCAGTGCTTTTGTGGGCGATCGGGCTTAGTGTCCTCGGATGGATGGTGCTTCTTTTTTTTCACGGACGCGTTCACATTGTTCTTGCCTGTCCTTTATTTCTTATTTTCGGCCTTTCCGCAGGAGGAACCCTTCCCATCTGCTTTACCATTACCAGAGATCTTTTCCCCCCCTGGCTTATGGGAACCGCGGTGGGACTCATGAATCCGTCGGCTTTTTTCGGCGCAGCACTCTACCAGCCCTTCTCCGGGTATCTTCTCAATGACTTTACGGGACTTACCCCCGGCTCTTACACGATGGAAGCCTACCGGCACCTGTTTCTTGTATTCTTAATTTCCTATGCGGCGGCATTTTTGTGCATCCTCTTTCTTTCACATCAGAAAGGCTCTTCGCAATGATCGCTCCGGCATCAATTCGTGTACACTGGGCAATTTTATGATATCATCCGGTAAAAGACGTCATTGAACCACAGAAAGAGAAATATTGATCACCAAATGGCTGCAAGGCGTTTGACTTCGTCGCAGTTTCAATAGGGTAACCCCCGATGCATAAGGAATCCATGGACGAATTCATTACATCCACTGTTCAAAAACCGGTACGCAAGCCACGATGGCTGAAACAAAGACTGGAAGCCGGTCCGGGGTATGAAACCATACGATCCATGATCAAGGATAAGGGGCTTCATACGGTCTGCCAGGAAGCGCGATGTCCGAACCTGTGGCACTGCTTTTCAAAGAAAACAGCCACATTTCTGATTATGGGAAATCGCTGCACCCGTTCATGCCGCTTCTGTGCCGTCGACCATGGCCCCACGAAACCTCCGGACCGGGACGAACCGGCCCGCGTGGCGGAAACCGTTGCGGCCATGGGATTACAGTACGTAGTAATCACCTCTGTGACAAGGGACGACCTTCCCGACGGCGGCGCGTCCTGCTTTGCCGAAACGATAGAAGCCATCAAAACAACTGTTCCGAATGTAAAAGTCGAGGTATTGATTCCGGATTTTCAGGGAGACGTTGACGCCCTGGCAACCGTGCTCAACACAGGCCCCACCGTTCTCAATCACAACATAGAAACGGCGCCGCGACTGTATCATGTGGTGCGACCCGGCGCCGATTACCGACGTTCACTGAATATTATGAAGGCAACGGGAAGCAGTGCTTCTGAGATTCCGGTAAAATCGGGCATTATGCTTGGTCTTGGCGAAACGTCGCAGGAACTTTTGAAGATCATGGAAGATCTGCTCGCGGCAGGGTGCAGCATACTTACATTGGGTCAATATCTTCAGCCCACGGGCAGACACCTTCCCGTAGAGAGGTTCATTCCCCCGGAAGAGTTCGATGACTGGAGGAGCAGGGCCCTGGCACTAGGATTTTCCGCCGTGGCAAGCGGACCCTTTGTCAGAAGTTCTTACGATGCGGCAGATCTCTATGGGACAGCAATCAGTGCGCTCAGAGGGCGCCGCGAAAAATAATGAGAATCAGACAGATATTTAAAACTTCTCAATGATGCAGCGTGATTTGGAGCGGCCGCGACGCATCGGAAAACCAGACAACCGTCATCATGAGCAGAAAGAAAAAGATCATCTTGCTGGTGGCAATCATTTCTTTATCAGCTCTGCTGACTGTCGCGGGGATACTCGCCTATTACCTTGCCAGCCCGGAAAGAACCAAAGCACTCATAGAAAAAACCGTCGAAGATGTGAGCGGTGTGCAGGTTGCCGTCAAGCGCATAGAGTATACCGTCTCACCGATTCACTTCTTGTTGCAGCAGGTAACGTTGAAACAGGTCGAAGGCGATCATCAGACAGGGGCCTTTGTCTCTGAGGTGGCGGTTGATCTTCACCGGGAGGGACCTTTCGGTCGCAAGACGCTCATCGTTGATTCGATCCGCCTCAACAACCCCTCGCTGCGACTGCACCAGAAAAGCAGCCTGCCGGCGCCATCCCCTGGATCGAGATCATCATCGATAGCGTCAACAATCCTCAAGGGCATTACAGGGCTCTTTCTTTTCAAGGAAATCGAATTCAGAAGCATTGAAATCGACAACGGCGATCTTGCCTTTATTTCCGATATGGGCGCCGTTGCCCTGTCGAACATCAACGCTCGCATGAATGCAGAGAACCACATCGAGATTACCTGTGAGTCACGAACAGTTGTAACTGAACCTGACATCACCATACTCCTTCCCGATATTCATGCAGCCACAAAGAGTTCCTTCTCTCCGGCCAGGCTCGATATCAGCGCCAAGGTATCGATATCTCATGCATCCATCACAACACCCTGGGGCAGCCTGGACAATGTGAATCTCAATTCCTGCATCGGATACGAACAAGAGAAAGCTCTCTTGACATGGAATGCCTTTGAATTCATGGGAAAGGGAACATTCGGAAAGGGGGTGGCCGCATTTCCCTGCGAGATAGAGGGAAAAATGGACGGCGCCTTTGACTTACACAGTGCCGATATTCATGCAAAACAGTTCAGTCTCAACGCACAGGATCTGTTTTCTCTTCAAGGCGCACTCAAGGCCAGCGTTAGAAAGGGGGGGCGCATAATTCTTGACATCTTCGAGGGATCATTTGTCCCCTCCCAGCTCAAAGCGTTTCTGCCAGAGACGACAAAAAAAGCGATGGGAACGGCCCATCTGGGCGGTTCCGTTCAGATCCGGGGCGCCCTGAAAGGCCTCAAGAGCAACGACGCCTGGAACTATCACTGCGACCTGAAAACTTTTTTTCACCACAATCCCGTCTTCTTTTCTATGGAGGACGTCAGTATTAAAGGCGGCATTACCGGAGATATTTCAGTCAGAGGAGAGGCGGTAAATCCAACTATCAGCGCTGATATCACCGCCTCCGGCTGCACCGTGGACTCACCCCTGTGCAGCCTTTCGCCCTGCAGCGGACGCGTAAACATTGACGGCCGATTCCCCCGTTTTACTATGGGCACTATGGCGTTGACCATACCAAAGATGCGCCTTGTCGCAGGAGAAACATCCCTTGATATCAAAGATATTCGCCTATCCTCAGAAAAGTGCTATTTTGATTTTTTGACAAAGGCCTTCGGATTGCCACTCCTGTCAATTGATTCTGAGGAATTGCACCGCATTGAATTGCAGGGAGAGGGAAAAGGTGAACTCTGCCGGATCAATCTTACGGGAGTCAATACGGGCCTGCTGGAGTGTGCACAGGCACAGGGCTTCCTTCCCGAAGGCTGGAAAGTAAGCGGCTCGGACACAATCCGACTATCCGCAGAGAGGGAAAAAGGAAAGTCATGGCGTTTAAAAACCGATCTGCGTGTAGATACGTGCAACTTTGAAGACGGCGCTGCCCTCTGCATCGGTGAGGGTATTGATGCCGCAGTCTCGGTCAATTGCCTCTACGACCCGACAGACAGATTCTCATCGTTTGACGGTTCGGTTCGTGTAACGAATGGCGAGGTGCTCTTCGACACATTTTATCTGGATTTGGGGAAACACGCGGTGTTGTCGGATTTTAAGGGAAATTACGAAACTACGAAAAAGATCATAGTACTTCGAGAAATGAATTTTGCGCTCTATGACAGGTTTGACTTGGATTTCAAAGGACAATGGACCGTATATCCCTATGCTCCTGAAGGGAATATTCTCATAAAAATGCATGAAGCTTCTGTTTCTCCATTATTTGAGACCTTTGTACGAGAACCGTTTAAAGCTGAGCATCCGGCATTGGAATCAATTGCTACAGGTGGAACTATCTCCGCCTCCTTCCAAGTTGACAAAGACCGCACAGGCGCTGATATCCTGGGATATCTCCATTGGAAAGATGGAGTGTTGTCATACGACAATGCAAAGATTCGCCTTACCGGTCTGTCTCTCGATCTTCCTCTCTGGATTCACACAGGGGCAAAGAGGCATGCGGGCAATCCCCTGACGGGAAAACTCGACATAGAATCGCTTCGAATGCCCTTTCTTCCGACCCAGACTTTCTCTCTTCCTCTAAGAGCTGCACCAAACGCGCTCACCATTGATTCTTCAACGGAAGTGGCAACACCCGGCGGTCCCCTGCGCGTCGGTCCCATCTCTTTCCTGGAAATAGCCGGTCCGCATCCATCCATACAATCAGATATCTTGATAGAAGCCCTCGATATAGGACCCTTTATTCCTGAAGCTGTGTTTCCCCATATCGAGGGCACACTGGACGGCAGACTGGATCCCGTAAAAATTACGAAAGATATGATCACAACCGAAGGTGAAATCGTGGCCGATGTCTTTGGAGGAACGGCAGTCGTTTCGCATATCAGGGCATCTTCCTTTTTCAGCGGACCGCTTCTTTCATTTGACGCACGGATAGACGGCCTGGACCTGGCCGAAATGACGACAAACACCTCCTTCGGTAAAATTGAAGGCATACTTCAAGGGTATGTAAGGGGTTTCGAAATCGCCTATGGACAGCCTCAGAAATTTGATCTTCTTCTTGAAACAACCCCCCGCAAGGGAGTTGAGCAGAAAATAAGTGTAAAGGCCGTCGAAAATATCGCCAAAATAGGAGGGGGCCAAAGCCCATTTGTCGGACTCGCAGGTGTAATCTCATCTTTTTTCAAGGAATTCCACTATGAAAAAATTGGAGTCCGGGCGTCTCTGCAAAATGATGTATTCAAAATAAACGGAACCATAAAGGAAGGTGAAACAGAATATATAATCAAAAGGGGTGGTTTTTCAGGTGTAAATATAGTAAATCAAAATCCTGACAATCGAATCAGCTTCAAAGACATGGTAAAGAGGATACAAAGGGTTACAAAAGAAAGCGCCTCACCGCTCATAGAGTAACCTGTGCGACATCCATAGATCGAAGCTGCCGACAGGAAGCCCTGAACAACCGTAACAAGGAGGAAATCATGAACACGAGGAGAAAGCGCTTTGTGCTGACGGGTGCGTTAACTTCACTGTTAGTACTCGCCTGTGTGACCATTAACATATACTTCCCCGCCGAAAAGGTGGAGTCAGTGGCAGGAGAAATAGTCAACGAGATTCGCGGGCAAGAAAAAAAGGCGCCGGCAGAAAATAATGTTGAGAAGGATCAAAGTTTTCTCTTTCAAAAGACCATTTTTGTTGTTTCCGTTCCTGCCGCATATGCCGACGAGGTTACGGACGTGTCGAATCCGACAATCAGATCTTTAAAGCAAAGCATGAAAAACAGGTACTCAACCCTTAAACCTTACTACCTAAAAGGTGTCCTTAAAGAAGAATCGGACGGCTTCGTTTCTATAAAAAGCGAAGCGGGGCTCGATCTGAAAAGCAAAAGGTCTTTGCGTGCCAATATTGAGGCCGAAAACAGCGACAGGAAAAAGCTCTATGCGGAGATCGCAAAGGCCTTGAAGATAGATCAGAGCCAGACAGCACAAATAGGAGAAGTCTTTGCAAAGGAGTGGCAAAAACCGGTACGATAGGGGATATCGCTCATCTGATATCCCGTCCGATAAATCAGATCTTGCCCAGATGCCGCCGGAAAAACGCCAGTTGATCGCTGAGGCTTATCTCAAAATGCTCCCCCTCATAGATATCAAAATGACCAATCGGATAGTGTCTGACATCGGCGCATGACCCCAGCTGTTCGACTGTCTGTTCTGCAGCACTTTGCGGGGTAATCTCGTCGCGGTCGCATATCTGCAACAACACTGGACAGCGCACGTTGTGCGCTTCCGCAACCGGACGATATTTATCCGCCCGCAGCACAATGCGGGCGCAGACTTCGTTTATAAAGTTGTCCGGCGCCAGTTTTCCGAACCCCTCATAGGCGCCCGGTGTCGTTAAGCAGGCGATATCGCCTTTCTTTCCCACAATCGGTATGGTATGGGGCGAAAGGTGCAGCCATGACCGCACCATATCACGCTGCCCGTGCAGTATCAGGCACAGAGATTTTACAATTCCCTGATTTTTATAAATATGTTCAGCCGATGCACGACCATCCATACCGGGGCACTGGGCGGCAACACAGGCAATCCCCCTGTTCCGTGCCGCTTTTACGATTACATGTCCGCCGCTCAATGAAGTCCCCCAGAGGGCAATCCGCTTCGGATCGATTCCTTCGAGGTTTCGCGCATACTCAATCGCCGCAGACCAATCCTCCAGCTGAAAGGGTATCCACAACAATTGACGCGGGCCCCCCTCGCTTTCGCCGAAATACCGATAATCGAACACAAGTGCCGCAAAACCGGCCTCCTGAAACCGGATCGCGTAGGATTCCAGCCCCATATCCTTGGTCCCGCCGAATCCGTGGGCCATTACAATGCAGGCAACCGGCTCGGCCATATCCCGGGGAAGAAAAAGCCATCCATGTATTTTTGTGTCTTTGACGGCAAAGGATACATGCGCTTTGCTGCTGATCTGTGACAAATCGTTTTCCCCTCCCCCTGTACCTTTTTCTTTTTTCACTGACACCGCCGGAGCCTTGATTCCGGGAACAAGCGCCACAACCAGTAAATAAAGCAGTGAGATCGCAAAAATAACGCCCAGCGCCAGAAAGAATATCACCGCAATTCCCATAACTGCTCTCCTTCCAATACTTTCATGAAGTGTAACACATTTGCCGCGCCGCCCCGTGTCCCTCTGTTGTCTTCATAGTCGGCCCATATTTCATTCATGAACCTCCGCCATCTGCCGAAAGGCTGCCCGCGCCTCGTCGGTACCGATGATTGCAACTAGATCATCCGCGCCAAAACTGAAATGAGTCGCCGGATTCGGCTCAAGCACCTCATGCCTGATCACTCCAACAACTGAAGCCCCCGTAGTTTTTCTGATCTCGGTTTCCCCGATTGATTTCCCAATGAGCGGACTGGCGTCTTCAATCAATACCCACTGCAGATCGAATTGCTGTTCCGCCGTTCTGAACTGTCCCAATGTACGGTAACCGCTGACCGGTTTGAACATGGGCCCGAAAAGCTCCTGTCGCATCGTCTCCGTGCACTGCTGAATCTCCGGGGCCGGTATGCCGAGATCCAGAAGCACCTGTCGAATCATCTCCAATCCGGTTTCAAATTCAGGAAGGACCACGCCCCTCACATTCAGCTCTGCAAAAACAGGCAAAAATTCGGCATCCGATGTCCTTGCGACCACCTCGATTCTGCTGTTGCAGCGCTTTGCGTGTTTGATAATCGATCGGGCCACAACAATCGAAGGCATGGTCACCACAAGGAGACTTGCGCCTGCAATTTCAGCCGCTTCAAGCACAATCTCATGGCCTGCATCTCCATAGACAACAGGTATTCCCCCTATTTTTGCCTTTTCCAATCTGCGCTGGTCGATCTCGACGATCACGCTTTGGAGTCCCAGTCGCGTGAGAACCTCTGCGATCTGATAGCCCACGCGGCCGCCGCCGGCAATGACCACGTGATTTTGAAGACCCTTTTCAGGAATATTTTTCGTTTCAAGAGGTTCGTGTTTGAACCAGCGCTTTTTCAGTGCATATAACTGTGCCGTCCGGCCTGAGACAAGCGGGGTAAGCACCATCGTAACCACTGCGGTGGTGAGCACAAAATAATAGAGGTCGTGACTGATTGAGCCTGTCACCAGGCCCACCTGTGCAAGGACAAAGGAAAATTCCCCGATTTGAAACAGTCCCAGCCCAACGGCAAAAGGAACCACGTTACCGTAGCCAAAGAGCCGTGAGAGTGCCGCAAAGATGCATCCCTTCCCCACACTTACCAGAACAACAAGCAGGATCACCTCACTCCAATGCTGCAGGAGAAAGGCCGGTTCCAGCAACATGCCTACGGAGGCGAAAAAGAGCAATGCAAAAAGATCCCGGACCGGAATAATATCGCTCAAGGCCTGGTGGCCGTAGTCCGATTCACTCAACACCATACCCGCCACAAAGGCGCCAAAGGCAAAGGAAAGACCGAACAGATAGGTTACATAGCCTATCCCGAGCCCGATGGCGGTAATCGCAAGCAGAAACAGTTCCCGCGAGCCCAGTTTGGCTATATGGGTCATCAGTCGAGGCAAAAGCTTTGTACCCAGGAGCACCATTACCGCGATAAAGAACGCCGCCTTCACCGCGGCATACCCGAGTGCGGACAGACCAATCTCAGCAGTGTGTATCTGGGGGAGGATAATCATCATGGGAACCACCGCCAGATCCTGCACAATCAGCATCCCCACCATCACCTTGCTCGACAGTGTGCCGATCCAGCCCTGGTTCATCAGTGTTTTCAGAATTACCATGGTACTGGAAAGAGAAATCAACGCGCCGAACCAGAGAGATTGTCTCAATTCCCAGCCCAGGAAATGTCCGATTCCCAGACCAAGCCCTATAGTCAGCAGTATCTGAATAGGGGTTCCGATCAGGGCGATCTTTTTGACTTCTTTTAAATCCTTGAAGGAAAATTCGAGCCCCAGGGCGAATAAAAGCAGGGCAACGCCGATTTCCGCCAGCAGTTCTATTTCATGGATGCTTGAAACCGTGACCCCCCCTGTATGGGGACCGAGAATAAACCCCACCAGCATATATCCGAGTATCAAGGGCTGGCCGAGCTTCTGCATCAGAAGACCGCTGAAAAACGCTGCGACGATTAAGAGAATGATGTCCGTGGTTATTTCCATTGTAACTTTTCAGAGTTCTTTCATCGCTGTGAGCCTGTTGTACTTTATTGACGCATTATATATGTAATGATTTGATGTGGTGCGTTTAATCAGTCTCCCTTATATCATTGGCGGAGAAAGGAATCGACACCCGTACCGTGGTACCCCTCCCTCTTTTTCCCGATATCTCGATTGTTCCACCCCAGTCTGATACTCGTTCTTTCATGCCGATTATGCCGAAGGACTTAGGATTTTCAATCTCTGCCTCTGTAATCCCCTTTCCATCATCTGAAACGGTCAGCTCGAGCGCATCCGGCAGCTTTCGCAATGCAGCATTCACCTTCGAAGCCGAAGCATAACGGGTTATATTCGTTAACGTTTCCTGAAAAATACGAAACAGGGTGGTAGATAGTTTTGTGTTGATTATCGTAATCCCGGGATCAATAGTCAGGAGACAGGGAACACCCGCCCTCTTCTGAAAATCTTCGGCTTGCCATTCAATTGCCGCAATCAGGCCAAGCTGATCCAGCAGGGCGGGCCTCAGGTCCATTGAAATTCTTCTCATGGAGTCTATGGCCAAGTCTATGTGATCTATAATTACCGCGGTCTTTTTCTTAAAAACATCATCACCCTCGGGTAATGTATGCGCCAATTGTTGCATTTCCAGTTTCAGTACGGTAAGCTCTTGACCGAGGTCGTCATGAATTTCACGGGAAATACGAGTTCGCTCAGTTTCTCTTGTTTCCTGAAGGTTTTTGTATAGATCACGAAGTTGTTTTTCGGAGAGCCTAATCTGCTCCTCCATACGTTTTCGATCGGTGATGTCACGGCTTATCATAAGCATGCAGTCTTCGCCCTGAAACACAAACCTGTCGGCGGACACCAGCATTGTCCGCTCATTCCCGTCTTTGGTGTGAAGATTTACTTCGTAATTACGTATTTTCCCCTGTTTAAGCACAATATCGGTCATCAGATCCCGCTTTTCTCTGTTTCCCCACATGCCAAGATCTATCGCGGAGTGTCCGATAACCTCTTTCAGCGAATAGCTGAGAGTTTTCAGAAACATATCGTTGACATCTATAAAGACTCCGTTCTTTAGTGTCGAAATTGTGATAAGATCAGAGCTTGCGTGAAAGGCCTTGGAAAACTTTTCCTCGCTTATCAGAAGTTCCCGTTGACGCTTGGAAAGTTCCTTTTCGGCATTTTTACGCGCCGTTTCGTCGCTGTAGAGTGCCACAATCTCGCCTGAAGCGAGCTTATATAAATAATTATCCCGCCAACCCTCGATCCTTCCATCGTTATAATACGATGTGGGCAGGTGCTCAGCTTCACCAGATTTCCATACTCGCTTCAACCCGTCAAGCAGGCCGAATTCACGAATACCTGGAAATATTTCAGAAACTGTCTTTCCCATGACGTCTGCCTTCTTGATTCTATCTATTCGTTCGCCCGCTTTGTTGATGTCCATTATAACAAAATCGTCGCCGTCCTCTGTTTCACTATAAACCGCAATGCCCTGTATCGAGTGCATAAACATATCCCTGTATTTGGTCTCGGTTTTTATGAGCAGATCCTGTGTACGTTTTCGGTCTGTTATGTCAATGGCCGCGGAAAGCACATGCTGTTCACCTACATAATCAATGATGTCTGCCGAATACAAAACGGTCTTGTAATTTCCTTCGATATCTCGGATGCTTACTTCCACATTGCGCACAGAGCCTTCTTTATGAAGCGCAGTAATCACCTCATTGCGTTCTTCCTGAAAAGCCCACATGTTAAGCTCTTCCATAGATTTTCCGACAATCTGTTGCGGCCTGTAACCGGTCGTGGCAGAAAATGCCTCGTTTACATGAATTATTGTGTTATTGTTTAGTGATGTAATTGCTGCCCCGACAGGATTGAAGTAAAAGCTTTTGAAAAAAAGATTCTGTGCTTTGTCTCGTTCACGTATCTTGCGCATCAGAATCGAGAGTGCTATGCCACCGACGATAATAATAAGAAATGTTTCAACAGCGGCTTCCGACCAGTTGAGGGGAGTTTTTTCGCCCTGCAGTAGAAGATAGGGCACGTCTATAATTTCATTTAGCCATACCATACAACACAACCCCAGAAACGAACATGACACCGTGATCCAGGTATACCGTTCTTCCCTCGCTAATCCGCGCGGGCTCTTTGCTTCTTGCTTTGAAAAAAATCGTGTTACCGTAAGAAAGCCCACCGCTGCAATCACCACCGTCTCGATTAGTGCTTCAACCCAATTTATGGGTGTTGGCTGACCGCCGGAAGTAACACGGGGCATATCGATCAGTTCATCAGCCCACACAAACGCTATGAGAAATATAAATGTGTTGATGAGTAACATCCGCAGTCTGTCTGTTGCTATCGGCATTCGATATCCTCCACTTTTAATTACATACTTAATGGTAAGATTTTGAATAAATCTCCATGAAGCATACTTGAACATATGAGTATGGTAAAACAAACATGGTAAGTCAACAATGCATTGAACAAATCGTCAAAGGGAGAGACGAGAAAAAACAAGAATGTTCATATTCCGAAATCATGAAACATTCATTACCCCCCCCCCGGGTGCCACTGATTCTACCTCTGGCTCGTAGCTGTGGTTACTGCGGTGATAAACGCCTGTATCTTTTCGGAATCTTTTCTTCCCACAGGATTTTCGACGCCACTGATCACATCGACAGCGAAGGGATGGACGGTTGCAATGGCTTCGCCGACGTTTTCTGCCTGCAAGCCGCCCGCAAGTATAAGGGGAAGCTTCACCATTTTTCTGATATAACGTGCAATACCCCAATCTATAGTACGGCCTGTTCCCGCCGGGCGTCCTTCAGTCACCGAGTCCAGAAGCAAAGCATCGACACCGGCATCTTCAATAAGCCCTGCGGCATCGAGGGGATTTTCTCCTGCGTTTGTGCATTTCCCCGTCTCGATGGAAATACGCAGTGCCTTTACCACCGAAATGCGACGCGCATGAAGCGCGGTCACAAGTTTCGCCGTGAGGGAGAGTGATTCCTTACCATGCAATTGGACAGCGTGAGGCCTCAACAGGTCCGCCAGTGTAATGATGGTCTGTGGATCGTCGCCGACCACGATTACCCTCGACACAAATGGAGGCACCTGTTGCATCAGTATTCTGGCCTGTTGTCTGTCCAGATTCCATGGCACGTCAATCGGGTACTCCACCACAAAGCCCAGGGCATCGACACCCGCCGCAACGCAGAGGCAGATGTCTTCTTCTGTGGTAATCCCGCATACTTTAATCCGCGTCATGGCGGCCATCCCACCGATATCAGTTCCCGTAAAAACCCTGAAATTGAGGGCGCTTTCAGCACCGCCGTGCCGACCAGCACGGCATCGGCGCCGCTTCTGCCCGCGCGCCGTACGTCACTGTGAGAACTGATCGAGCTTTCGCTGATCAGCGGCCGACTGCTTTTACAGAAACGGGCGAGCGCCTCCGTCCTTCCCACGTCGTTGTCGTCCACTTCGAAAACGGTAATATCGCGGTTGTTGATTCCCATAAGGTCAAAAGGAAGAGACGTTATCATTTTCACCTCTTCCATGTTGTGTGCTTCCACAAGGGTTTCAAGCCCGCACTGTCGGGCATATGCAATCAGACGCGCCATTTGGGTTGCATCGACCATGGCGGTGATCAGTAGTATGGCCGAGGCGCCTGCTGCGGCTGATTCCTCGATTTGACGCTCCGACGTAATGAAATCTTTATGCAGCACGGGCAAATCTACCGCCGCGGCGATCTCGCGCAAAAGGTTCAAGTCTCCGCCGAAATGATCCGGTTCCGTCACGACGCTTATTCCCGCGATGGTTGACCGGCCCATTTCACAGGCGAGCGCGACCGGATCGCGCCCGCGCAGAAGATCGCCCTCCTTTTCGGAACGCACCTTCACTTCAGATATTACGGGGAACAGACCCTCTCGCTGCCGAGTGCGTATGAACGAGGCAAGCGTTGATTTTTTTTCCCCTTGCGCGGTGTTTGCATTGCTATTCATGACAGCACACTATCAAAGGGCATTCGATTTTTCCACAAGTTCTTCCAGTTTGCGGGCGCCCGCCCCGGAATCGATGAGAGACCGGGAAAGCGCCACTCCATCCTGGATGCTCGATGCCTTGCCGCTTACATAGAGCGTGGCTGCATTGTTAAGGAGCAGGAAATCCCTCCGTGGACCCTGCTCTCGACCGGAGAAGATATCCCTGATAACCTTCGCGTTGAAATCGGGAGTTCCTCCTGCGATATCTTTCAGGGTACAGCGTGTGAAACCGAAATCCTCCGGGGCGACTTCGAAGTATTTGATTTCCCTGCCCCTGATTTCCGCAAGCGAGGTCTTTCCGATCAATGATATTTCATCCAGCCCGTCAAGCCCGTGGGCAACAATGACATGATTAAAATCCATCTCTGCCACTACGCTTGCCATCATGTTGACCAGTTCGGGCTTGTACACGCCGATCATATGGTTGCGGGCGCCTGTCGGATTGATGAGAGGCCCGATGATGGTAAAAAATATCGTTTTTATGCCCAGCTGATTCTCCGGACCGAACACCTTGAGCATGACAGGATGAAAGTTCGGCGCATAGATGAAGCTGATTCCTATGTCCTCGATCAGCCGGGATGCCTCTTCGGGCTGCAGATCAATTTTGACGCCCAGCGCTTCAAGAACATCGGCGCTCCCCGATGGGGATGATATGGATCTGCTGCCGTGTTTGGCCACGGGCACACCGGCCGATGCGGTCAGGATTGCGTTTGCCGTACTGACATTGAAGGTGGTTAACCCACCGCCGGTACCGCATGTATCAGTGAGTTCCGACCCTACGGAGACATGCATGGGAATGCAGTTTTTTCGCATTGCCTGAGCGATATAGGCCACCTCCTTGATGCTCGGACCCTTGCTGAGAAGTCCCACCAGAAACCCGGCAATCTGCACCTCCGACAGCTGTCCTTCGTGAATCGCATCGATGACGCTGTAGATTTCGCTCTTCTCCAGATCAAAGTTTTCGGTCAGCTTTGAAAGGACCGGCTTGATCGTGCTCTTCCCGTTCTCCAGCAGTGCGACCGCTTCCTCTTCGGCTGATGAAACCATCATTGCCGCGGGCGCGCCTTCACCCAGTTCATGAAACTTGTACGTCTTGAAGGCCATCATCGTCCTTGTCCCCGTAACGCCTTCCGTATTCTGCATCTTATCCGTCACAATGTCGGACAGATGCTCATATTCCCGCACCTGAATCTTTGCCATCAGATCATATTCTCCGGTAATGGACAGTACTTCCACCACCTCTTCGATGGCACCCAGTTGCATGGCCAGCTTCTGGATTTTTCCCTTTTCCGCCTTAAAAAGCACCAGTGCTGTAATCATGGGGTTTCCTCCTTTTTATTATTGTTATGTTCGCCAAGCGGTTTCAGCGCCTGCTTCAATTCGTTCACCTGTCTCTCCAGCCCTGCGACAAGCTCCGGATCATCCATATTATCCTCTATGGCCCTTTCGAAGGCACTACCCACCACGATTCCGTCGGCGTGGGGGGCCAGCATTCTTGCATCTTCGGGACCGGAGATGCCGAATCCCACACATATGGGCAGGTCCGTAAGGGCGCGCAGCGTCGTTACCTTGGTCCTCACGCTGTCCCTATCCACACCGGCGCCTCCGGTCACCCCTGTCTTCGAAACCAGGTAGAGAAATCCCGATGCATTCTCCGTGATCGTTTTCATTCTTTCATCCGGCGTGGTAGGCGCCACAAGCCGGATCAATGCAAAATCGTCGTTTCTCTCCCAGCATTTCGTCAGTTCCCTCGACTCTTCGTGGGGCAGATCCACGACAAGTACGCCATCGGCCCCGGCATTGCGGGCATCACGGTAAAATGATTCATGTCCGTAGGCAAAGATGGGATTGTAATAGCTGAAAAGGATAATGGGTATATCGGTTCTTCCCCGCAAGGTTTTTGTCATTTCAATCGCTTTTGCAAGGCTCGCACCTGCCCTCAGGGCCCGCGCCGCGGCACGCTGTATCACGGGACCATCGGCTGTGGGATCGGAAAAGGGAACGCCCAGTTCCAGCACATCGAGACCGGCATGGCACATGGCCGTGATAAGTTCAAGTGAAACAGGCAATGTGGGATCTCCTGTCGCAACAAATCCCACAAGCGCCTTTTCACTTCGTTTTTTCAGATCGGCAAATCGGAGATCCAGTCTGCTCATCGGCTCACCTCCCCTTTCCTTCGTTCATACTCCGATACAATGCCCAGGTCTTTATCGCCCCTTCCGGACAGATTCACCACCACCACCGTATCCTTTGACATGTGCGGTGCATTCTTGAGACAATAGGCAACGGCATGGGAACTCTCCAATGCCGGAATGATTCCCTCCAGACGGCACAGCATATGAAAGGCCTCCATCGCCTCGTCATCATCCACCGAGACATAGTGTGCTCTGCCGGCGTCTTTCAAGAACGAGTGCTCAGGACCGACACCGGGGTAATCAAGTCCCGCGGAAATAGAGTGAGCTTCCTTGATTTGCCCGCTTTCGTCCTGAAGCACATAGGACTTTGAGCCGTGGAGCACCCCCAGGGAACCCTCGCCGAGAGTCGCCGCGTGTTTGCCCGAGGCGATGCCCTTTCCCGCCGCCTCCACCCCCACCAGCGTTGCCGACGTTTCCAGAAAGGGATGGAACAGCCCCATTGCATTGCTCCCTCCGCCCACGCAGGCCACAAGCACGTCAGGAAACCGGCCGTGGGAATTCCGCATCTGGTCTTTTACTTCTTCCCCGATGATTTTTTGAAAATCCCGTACCATCATGGGATAGGGATGAGGCCCGGCAACCGAACCAATTACATAGTGGGTGTCTTCCACTGCGCCCACCCAGTATCGCATGGCCTCGTTCATGGCATCCTTCAGGGTTCCGGCGCCGGACTCAACGGGTATCACCTCCGCGCCAAGCAGTTTCATACGAAGCACATTGGGGGCTTGTCGCCGAATATCCTCCACGCCCATGAATATTATGCACTCCATGCCGAAGAGCGCCGCCGCCGTTGCGGTGGCAACCCCGTGCTGACCGGCGCCGGTTTCAGCGATAACCTTCTTTTTTCCCATCCACCGGGCAAGCAGCGCCTGCCCCAGCGTGTTATTGATCTTGTGAGCGCCCGTGTGGGTCAGATCTTCCCGCTTGAGGTAGATTTGGGCGCCGCCAAGATGTTCACTTAACCGACGGGCATAGTAGAGGGGAGTGGGACGGCCGGCATAGTCGGCCAGCAGTACCTCCAGTTCCTCTTGAAACATGCGCTCGGGAGAGATCCTTCTGTAGGCGCCTTCCAGCTCCAGGAGCGCCGTCATAAGCGTTTCCGCCACGTAGCGCCCGCCATGAGGACCGAAATGACCGCTTTCGTCGGGCATGGACGTCATCTTCGGTGTATCGTTACTTGTTGACGGTTTTTGCATATGTCATCCTCCATGTTGTCTCGCACGCACGACTCAAACCTTCACATGCGAGCATTACATACTGCCTGATATTTTCAACCGCAGTAAAAAAAAAGGGGGCATGGATTTCTCCAGGCCCCTTTTTCTACGAAAAAAGGACCGAGGGCAATGGTGCTGCCTACGGTCCCTTTATTATTATGTATGGTACTGCAATTACTAAAAGTGGGAAGGTGCGCCGGCAGACACTGCTATGTTGGTCCACCACCAGAGTTGCCTATTCAATTTGCGATAGAGAGTGTACTTCACGTCCCGCATTTCTCTTCCCTTCAGATATGTGCATCTCTATACTTCAAATCTCAGATTTATGTCAAGTTTTTTCACTTTGAATGTGACTATTCTCTGCAACCAGACAATTGCTCACATTGTTCCTACCTGATAAACAACATCTCAAAGTACATGGGCAACGCCCAGAGGTCGTCGGCCACAACCCCTTCCATAATATCGGCGGCTCTTCTCACTTCGTTCATGGCCGGAATCACTTTGTCTCTGTAGTATTTAGCCTGTGCACTGATTGATTTTCCACCTCTTCTGGCAAGCGCGTCTTCCAGCGCGGCAATGCCGTCCTGAAGCTTCTTCACCAGACCGGTTACCCTGTCGAGCGTATTCGTATCAAAGCTATACCCCACAGCCTTCAGATCGGCACAGGTTTTGGCAAGCTCGCTTTGATACCTGATCGCTGCAGGAAATATAATGGTTTTGGCGATCTTTGCAGTCAGGTTTGCCTCTACCTTCACGGAAAGGCAATACTGCTCGAAGTACACTTCTTCCCGGCTTTCCAGTTCCACCGATGAAAGCACCTTATGCTTTTCGAACATAGCGACAACATCGCGGGCGGTGATTGCCGGAAGCGCGTCAACGGTCGTTTTCATGTTGGGCAAACCGCGGGTTGCCGCTTCCTTTTGCCATTCTTCTGTATAGCCGTCTCCGTTGAAAATGACCGCACTGTGCTTTTGCATAATTTCCTTGACGATCGCCTGCACTGCATCGTTGAATTTCTTCGGATCGCCCTTTATCGTATTTTCCAGTGACGTGGCGATGTAGTCCAGTGAATCGGCCAGTATCGTGTTCAAAGCAACCAGAGGTCCATTCACCGATTGGTTCGAACCGACGGCACGAAACTCGAAACGATTGCCTGTAAAGGCAAAGGGACTCGTGCGGTTTCTGTCACCGGCATCGCGGGGAATAGCCGGCAGCGTGTCAACACCGACATTGATGACGCCGTTTGCCCTGGATGATTTTTTTTCATTTTTAAGAATCTGCTCGAATATGCCTGCCAACTCGTCACCCAGAAAGATGGACATGATCGCCGGCGGCGCTTCATTGGCGCCCAGCCTGTGGTCATTTCCCGCTGAAGCCACCACGGCCCGAAGGAGTGGTGCGTTCAGATGTACCGCCCTAATGACCGCCGCGCAGAATACAAGAAACTGCGCATTCTCATGCGGCGTGGTTCCGGGATCGAAGAGATTCCCCTGCGTTGTATTTCCGATTGAAAAATTAAGATGTTTTCCGGAACCGTTGATGCCGGCAAAGGGTTTCTCATGGAGCAAACAGGCAAGGCCGTTTCTCTCGGCCACCTTTTTCAGAATGGTCATCGTCATCTGCTGATGGTCCGCCGCCAGGTTTGCCGGTTCGTGAAGAGGCGCAATTTCAAACTGCCCCGGCGCCACCTCGTTATGTCGTGTCCGTGAAGGAATGCCCAGTTTAAAAAGCTCCCGGTCCACCTCCATCATAAAGCCTTGCACACGTTCATTTATGGCCCCGAAATAGTGATCGTCAAACTCCTGACCCTTCGGCGACGGCGCCCCGAAGAGCGTGCGCCCGGCAAGCATCACGTCGGGGCGGGCATTATAAAACTTTCGATCAATCAGAAAATATTCCTGCTCGCACCCTGCATAGGTAGTGACCTTTGAGATACTTTCGTGTCCGAAAAGCTTCAATACCCTTCTCGCCTCTTTGTCCAGTGCCTGCATGGAGCGCAGCAGGGGCGTCTTTTTATCAAGGGCCTCGCCGGTCCATGAAATGAAGGCGGTGGGGATACAGAGGGTCGATCCATTGTAATTTTCCATAATGTAGGCGGGACTTGTCACATCCCAGGCAGTGTAGCCACGGGCCTCAAAGGTGGTGCGAATGCCTCCCGAGGGAAAACTGGAGGCATCCGGCTCCCCCTGGATAAGGGATTTTCCCGTAAACTCGGTAATCGCCCCCCCCTCACCGTCCGGAATGAGAAAGGAATCATGTTTTTCCGCGGTCAAACCGGTCAACGGATAGAACACATGGGTAAAATGAGTGGCGCCTTTGGAAATTGCCCAATCCTTCATTGCGGCCGCCACTACATCGGCGATGCTTTCGTCGAGCGGCCTGCCTGTTTCAATGGTTTCCTTGAGCGATTTAAATACGGCTTTTGGAAGACAGGTCTTCATAACTCTCAAACTGAAGACATTCGATCCGAAAAGCTCCTGGGCTGAATCGCCGATAAAGTCGAATTTTCTTTCAAGCTTACAGGGTTCGGCGAGAGCTGTCACCGCCTGTAATCGTGCTTTATTACCGTCCATAATATTCCTGCCTCCTTTTCCTTCCTGTTGGTGCGTATGTCAACGGTTCTCGTTTAAAAGTCGAGACAGCAATTAGCGTGCCGAAAATATTTTTTATCACGGTCCGTAGGATCAACACGCTAAATTGTACGTTATTTCTTAATATTACACTGCGTAGGCACATGTGTACGCAGCCACAGGGAACAGATGTACATTTTTTGATTGCTACATAACTGTAGAAATTGCAAAAGGTCACTACATTTTGGTGCCATTTCACCCGTTCGGCGTTCCTGTCATCATGCGCTCAGGTTTCCACTACCGAGTTATCGCAGTAGGAATACTGGCTGGGGTTGTACCTGTCGGCCGACCAGTCATTTTCCCACCTTTCCCCATTAATCAGATAGCGGAATTCGTACGCCCTTCCCGAATCGAGATCGATGGTAATAGTAAAATCGCCGCTTTTCAATCGCTTCATTGAATGGGCTTTCTGATCCCAATCATTGAAATCGCCGACAAGATTTACCGTCTCCGCCTTTTCCGCCGCTTCCTTCGCCAATCGAAAGGTAACCTTACAGGTGTTTCTTGTTGTCAGGTATTTTTTTTTAAGACTCATCTAACACTCCCTTTTCCTTCTCAATCGTAGTATCGCCTATCATGTGCGCAGGACAAAAAAACGCATCTCCGGCACTGAACCCGCCCTTTTGAAGGCCGGTTCTTATTATCACATATTGGAATAAAAATAAAAACAGGTTATTTGTCCAATGCTTAGAACCCTTTTGCGGCCGAAATGCTGCTTGCACTACCACTTTTCCTGCGTTAGATTGAGAATTCGCAGAGGAGGAACAATTTTTGACAAAGAGCACCATTAATGAAATACAATTTGATTTTGACCGCCCCGTCGAAAGGCGGGGCACTCACAGCTTGAAGTGGGATATTTACCAGGGAAGAGATGTTATCCCTCTCTGGGTCGCCGACATGGATTTCCCCGTCGCACCGCCGATCGCCAATGCCCTGCGCACACAGGTGGACCACGGAGTTTTCGGGTACTCGCTGGTACCTCCTGCACTGACCGAAGTCGTAATCGAAAGAATGGCACGCCGGTATGCATGGAAGATTGAGCCGGAATGGATTGTATGGCTCCCCGGTCTTGTCGCAGGCCTCAATGTGGCCTGCCGAGCAGTGGGAAGCGCCGGCGATGCGGTATTGACCATGGTGCCGGTCTATCCCCCATTTTTGACGGCGCCGCGAAACGCATCGAGGGAATGCATCACGGTTCCTCTCGACAAGAAAGAAGGAACCTGGGTGATTGACTTCGATCGCCTGGAACATGCCATCACGTCCGGAACTCGACTCCTCCTCCTATGCAACCCGCATAACCCGACGGGAAGGATCTTCGGGAAAGAAGAACTTTCCACACTGGCTGACATCTGCGAACGGTACGACCTGGTGATATGCTCTGATGAAATCCACTGCGAACTTCTCCTCGACAGGGATAAACGCCACATCCCCACGGCAACCCTTGATCCCCGGACAGCCATGCGCACCATTACCCTGATGGCGCCAAGCAAGACTTTTAATCTCCCCGGTCTGGGCTGTTCCTTCGCCATTATCCCCGACACCGCACTTCGACGGAACTTCAGCCGTGAAATGAACGGCATCGTGCCGCATGTAAACGCACTGGGATTGACGGCTGCCCTTGCCGCATACCGCGACTGCAGCGCATGGCATTCGGCGCTTCTTACCTATCTCAGGACAAACAGGGATCTCGTGGAACGTGCCATCGAAACCATCCCGGGACTTTCCACGAATCACGTGGAAGCCACCTACCTTGCGTGGATAGATACAAGGGAATCAGGCATCGCCACCCCTGCCGCGACCTTTGAAAATGCAGGCGTCGGGCTCTTCGACGGAACACCCTTCGACGGCGAAGGCTTTGTCAGACTGAACTTCGGCTGCAGACGCACTCTCCTTGAGGAAGCACTGCAACGAATTCAGACCTGTGCCGCCGCCCACTCAACGTCATAACAATTCATTGCACTCCCGTAACGGCGGGCACAGCAGACACTGTGTTTCCCACCGGTCTCTCTGAAAAAAACGTTTCCGCCTCAATTCCGGGGTTCTCTGAAGTCACTATGGGGAAGCAACTGCATTTTTACCCGTTATTTCCCCCTATTTCCAAAGAATCCATACTGTGATACAGGGCGTGTAGTGCAGGGTAGTTGCAGCGGCAACCCGAATATGCGGAGGGAGAGATATGATAGACAAGAGCAGGCGTTACGTGCGTAAAATCGTTGAACTGACTGAAATGGAGGTCCTGAAGGGAAAGCGCCTTGAATTCGCCAGCATCGCGGAGATGCTGACGTGCAGGGCGCAGGAGATCCCCGAAGAAACCTATGTACTGTACTACGACGAGGTTGTCACCTACGCCCAGGTGAATGAACGTGCGAACAGGGTGGCCAACTTTCTCAAGGAAAAGGGGGTTGCCAAGGGGGATTTCGTCTCGGTGATGGTGTTAAACTCGCCCGACATCTATTACACCATGTTCGGGGCGCAGAAACTCGGCGCCGTTGCCGGCGCCATCAATTACATGCTGAAAGGACCGGAGATCGCCTACGTTCTCGAAGATTCGAAACCGAAGGTCGCCTTCGTCGGCAGTGAGTACATGACCGAGTTCGCAAGGGGATGGCACCTCTCATCCCATAAACCACTTGTAATCGAGGTGGTTACCGAGGTGGCGCACGACGCCGACATCGCCTCGGGCACGCTCAAGAAAATACTCGCAGGGTACCCCGCCGATGAGTGCCTCGTCCCTCAGTTACCGGAAGATCCCTTTCTTCTGCTCTATTCGTCGGGAACGACCGGCATGCCCAAGGGGATATTGCTTTCCAATAAAAATCAGCTTACCATCTGCAAGGACAGAGGAAGAATGGGCGTCAGCAGACCCGGCGACATCTTTCTGATTATCCTGCCCATGTTTCATACAAACCCGCTGTGTGTCTACACCTATCCGGTTCTCTATATGGGGTTGACCCTGTGCATCAGACGCACCTTCTCGCCCTCCGATTTCTGGCCGTCCATTGTCAAGTACGGAGTAACTATCGTGCAGGGCGTTCCCGCTATGTACGCCTATATTTACAATGCCGCCGACCCTGCAACCATCGATTACGGCAGACTGAAACTCCGCTACGCCTTCTCGGGCGCCGCACCGATGCCGCCTGAATTGATCGACGGGTTCAAGGAAAAATTCAATGTGGAAGTGGTGGACGGCTACGGTCTTACCGAGGCGACGGGCGTCACCAGCTCCAGCATCAACACTCCGGAAAACAGGGCATCAATCGGCGTCCCCTACCCCAGCCTTGAAGTGGAAATCATGGACGACGACAACACCATTCTTCCTTACGGCGACAAGGGCGAGATATGCATCAGGGGCGATGCGGTAATGATCGGCTACCTGAACAAACCCGAAGCCACTGCCGAAGCCGTCAGGGATGGATGGCTGCATACCGGCGACATGGGCTACATGGATGAACGGGGATATCTGTACATATCGGGCCGCAAGAAAGAAATGATCAATCGGGGCGGCGAAAACATCTATCCCCGGGAAATTGAAATTCCTCTCGAAGGTCACCCGAAGATCGCCGATGTCGCGGTGATCGGCGCCCCCGATCCCGCACTCGGAGAACGGGTACGCGCCTGTATCATCCTGAAGGAGCCGGGCTCCATGACCGCCGACGAGGTCAAGGAGTATCTGAAAGAACGGCTTGCCAAATACAAGGTGCCGGAGTTCGTCGAATTCATGACGGAGTTTCCCCGCAATCCCACCGGTAAAATCCTTAAAAATGATTTAAAAAAGGTGTTTGAATAGAGGTTTTATTTTTATAAATAATTGTATATAGTTCTCTCCTGAATTTTTAGTGAAGGAGAGAGAAGGCTAATGGAAAACAAAACAGTTGATGTTCGTGACATGCGATTTGTCCTCTACGAGCAGTTGGGCATCGAAGATCTGTGCACGACGGAAAAGTTCCAGGATCACTCGAGGGAAACCTTCGAAATGATTGTAGACACTGCGGAAAAGCTTGCCTTGAACGAATTCGCTCCCGCCAACAGCGAGGGAGATGAAATCGGATGCCGCATAGAAGACGGCATCGTAAAGGCACCGGGAATTTTTAAGACCCCCTTTCAGAAATATTGTGAAGGCGGCTGGATGAGCCTCCCCGACGACTATGAGGTAGGGGGGCAGAACGCCCCGGTCTGTGTAAGCTTTGCATCGCACGAGCTCTTTTTCGGGGCGAACATGGCGCTCACGGCCTATATGGGACTTACCCACAGCGCCGCCAAGGTAATCGAACTCTACGGCACGGAGGAGCAGAAACGCACATACATGCAACCCCTCTATGAAGGAACCTACGGCGGCACCATGGATCTGACGGAAACCATGGCAGGCAGCGACGTCGGCGCCGCGCGCACAAAGGCCGTAAAAAATCCCGACGGCTCCTATTCAATTACCGGTGGAAAGATATTCATCACCGGGGGGGATCATAATTTCACGGACAATATCGTACATATCGTACTGGCGAGGATAGAAGGCGCCCCCGAAGGCACCCGGGGCCTCTCCTGTTTCATTGTCCCCAAATACCGCGTCAATGACGACGGAACGCTGGGTGAAGCCAATGATCTTGTCTGCTCCGGCGTCGAGCACAAAATGGGGCTGCGGGGTTCCGCCACCGCCGTCCTGAACTTCGGCGACAACGGCGCCTGCAGGGGCGAGCTTCTGGGACCGGAGCAAAAGGGCATCGTGGTTATGTTCCACATGATGAACGAGCAGCGGCTTCTCGTTGGATTGCAGGGTCTTTCTCAGGGAAGCGCCGCCTATCTGCACGCACTGGATTTCGCCCGTGAACGAAAGCAGGGAGGCAGGTTCGGCTCTAAAAGCTTCGAGCAGGTTCCCATCATTACCCACCCCGACGTAAAAAGAAACCTTCTGTGGATGAGGGCCTACACCGAGGGACTGAGGGCCGCCATTCTTTACACGGCTTACTGCATGGACCGCGAGGCGGCAAGCACCGATGATACCGAAAAGGCGAAATGGCAGAATCTTGTGGAGCTTATGACCCCCATCAGCAAGGCCTATTCCACGGACAGAGCCTTCGAGGTCTGTACACGGGCCATTCAGGTCCATGGCGGCTACGGCTATTGCAAAGAATACAAGGTCGAACAGTTCGCACGTGACTGCAAGATCACCTCCATTTATGAGGGTACCAACGGAATTCAGTCCATCGATCTCTTCGGCAGAAAGATCAGAATGAAGGATCAGGCGGCATTGAAGGCCGTGCTTTCGGAAATGAAAACTGCCGTCGAGGCGGCGATGAACGTGGATGAGCTGACGTCCTACGCGGGTGAAGTCGAAAAATCGATCACCGCGCTGGAGGAAATTACCCGGTTCCTCCTGGAACAGGCTTCGGGAGACGACCCCTATCTTGCGCAATCCTGGGCAACTCCCTATCTTGAAATATTCGGGGATGTCGTGCTGGCCTGGATGTTTATCTGGCAGGCGAAGAAGGCCAGTGATGCACAGGCGAAGAGTGGAACGTCTCCCTTCTATACCGCCAAAATCAACACCGCCAAATTCTACATCGGTTCGCTGCTTCCTCTCGTCTATGGGAAGATCGACGCCATAAAAAGATACGATCGGATTCTTTCGTTAATGGGGGAGGACGAGTTTCCCCAATAGCGACCCGTAAAACTCCTGCAGAGAAACATCAGTTGAAGGGCTTGACCGCAACCTCACATCGTTACGGCAGGCCCTTTTCACTTTCATCAGCCATTGTATTTATAGTCGAATATTGGTACATATAGCGATCATACTCGGGAGGAAATCTCATGACGGCGACAATTCAAAGTACAATCCTTGTGCGGAAGGGGGATGCCCTGTCGGTCACGGATATGCAGAACGACTTTCTGCCGGGAGGAGCGCTCGGCGTCTCCGGCGGAGACGAGGTGATCCCTTTAACCAATCGCGTTATAGAACTGTTCAGAAGTGAAGGACTCCCTATATTTATTACCCGAGACTGGCATCCCGCCCATCACAGCTCCTTTATAGAAAAAAACGGACCATGGCCCCCGCATTGCGTGCAATATACAAAAGGCGCCGAATTTGCCGCCAACCTCATGGTACCGGAAAAGGCCGTCATCATATCCAAGGGGAACGATCCGGCGCACGATCAATATTCAACCCTGCAGGGGCGCGATCCTTCCGGACAGACGGAAGACGAACTCTTGAAATCTTTAGGGACTTCACGACTGTTCATCTGCGGCCTGGCCACCGAATACTGCGTATTGAACTCGGTGAAGGATGCGCGGAAAGCCGGCTACGAAGTCTATGTCATGACCGATGCAATCAGGGCCGTCAATGTCAACCCCGGCGACGGCGCGCAGGCGCTTGAGGAGATGGTGCGATTGGGCGCGCTGTTAATTACCTCCGAAAGACTGAGTGCTTCATCATGAACCCTTTACTGAGCCCCCTTCTGACCGACCTTTACCAGTTGACAATGCTGGAAGGATACATCTCACGGGACATGCATGAAACGGCGGTCTTTGAGTTTTATGTGCGCAGTCTTCCTCCACACCGCGGATTTCTTCTTGCCGCCGGTCTTGAAACGCTTCTTTCTTTTCTGGACCAATTGCACTTCACGGAAGAGGAATTGCGCTACCTTGCAGGAACAGGAAGATTTTCGAAAAAGCTTCTCGACTATCTGGCGCATTTCCGTTTCAGCGGCGACATCCATGCCCTGGACGAGGGAACGGTCTTTTTTGAAAACGAGCCGGTGCTGCGCGTGGTTGCCCCCCTCCCTGAAGCACAACTGATCGAAAGCCGACTGATCAATATCCTGCACTTTGAAACCATTATTGCAAGCAAAGCGGCCCGCGCCGTACTTGCCGCTGCCGACAGGCCCGTGTTGGTCGATTTCGGGCTGAGACGGGCGCACGGCGCCGAAGCGGGACTTCTGGCAGCGCGGGCCAGCTATATAGCGGGATTTGGAGGCACGGCAACAGTTCTCGCAGAACCCGCATTCGGCATTCCCATCGTCGGCACCATGGCCCATTCCTATATTGAAGCGCACGACAGCGAACTCGACGCCTTTCTCAATTTTTCAGAGGCCAATCCCACCAACACCACGCTTCTGATCGACACCTATGACGTAGCCAGGGGCGCTGCAACCGCCGTGAAAGCGTCGAGAATACTGGCAGAGAAGGGCATTGCAGTGAATGCCGTCCGCATCGACAGCGGAGACCTCTGCGCTCAATCCAGGGAAGTGCGTCATATCCTTGATCAAAACGGGTGTGCCGATGTTAAAATTTTTGTCAGTGGCAATCTCGATGAATATGGCATCAGAGATCTTTTGTCCCGAGGAGCGCCGATCAATGGTTTTGGTGTTGGCACCAAGCTCGACACGTCGGAAGACGCACCCTATCTTGAGTGCGCCTATAAAATGATGGAATATGCGGGAACACCGCGCATGAAAAAATCGTCGGGGAAAGCCACCATTCCGGGTCGAAAACAGATATTCCGGGAAATTGCCGACGGAATCATGGTACAAGACTTGCTGACGCGGGAAAACGAAACGTCCCGGGGAACACCGCTTATTTTCAAGGTCATGAGCGGCGGCCGCCGCACAGCTTCCCCCCGAAAGCTGGAGGAACTACGAGCGTACGTTCGATCACAGCTACACGCTCTACCGGAACATCTTCGGGCACTGGACACGACGCCCCCCTACCCTGTCTTCATCTCGAATTCGTTGATCGCGCTGCAGGAAGAAGTTGCACGGTCCATGCGATAGGAACACTTCCCTATCTAAGTGACAGGATCGTTATAAACTTTTGAATTCTCTCTATCAAAACGTTTTCAACGCTCTCAAGGTTTTTCACACACAGGGAAATATCCCTGCTAAAGGAGGTGACAGCGATGATGAAGAGAACCATTATCATTGTACTTGCAACCTTGTGGCTGCTTGCATTGCCTGCCACGGCCGGCGCGGAGGCCCTTTTTAACAAATACGATATGTCCACCGCCAGAACTGTGCAGTCGGAAAATGCGCAAATACTGGGAGATATAAATGCGGATCAAAAGCTGACCCTCAGCGATGTCATTTTCGTTCTCAGCCTTGTGACCGGCATCGATAGGGGGCCCGTCGCGCCTGTCGGCGATGTCGACGGCGACGGTGTCGTCAGCACCAGTGATGCCCTCTGCATGCTTACGACGATTGCCCTGCTACATGCAACCCTCCAACCTTACATCGATGCCTATCTGGAACGTATCGTAACGGAAACGGCTTTTGCCGACAGCGCGTTCCCGGAGCTGGATCTTACCTTTTATCGCAACGGAGACGAGGGACCGGCATTGAAAATGCCTGCCATTGACTTTAACAGCGAAGGATTCGATGTGCGCGTAGCTATAGGATCATATACCCCACCGGAAGGAAATCCGGAACCTGTAGATACGGTGCGGGTACTCTTGTTTGATACCCAGGACAGTGCGTGGGGCTATGGCATACAGCACAACACACTGACGTCGTTTCTCGCCGGCACGCCCCACGGCGATAATTTTTCAGCGACCTATTCCCTGTACATAGATGGAATAAAAAGGATTTCCGATGGAGCGGTAAAGGGACTTGCCGATGTGGACCCTTCTAAGGGAATATTACTTCACGTTACCACGGAAGCCGGCTCCGATTTTGTTGTCGGTGAAAACAATGCGGTAAAAATTTTCACCTCTGACGGCGCCGGCGTTCGAACACCGGCAGAAAGCACTCTTCAGAGCATAGCGAACGAAATGCAGGCAGTGCCTGTCCATACAGGAAGCTGCACCTGCCCGGATGTCGATATCCTTTCAGAATTGCAGGCTTCATTTGCCACACAGGGAGTAAACTTCACCGCCGATCATTTAGAGATAAAGGACTCCCCGCAACCCTCCCCATGCGGCAACTACGTTAAAGCGACCATCCGTCTTGGAAGCGATCTTGAAGTGTTGGAAAGTTACCAGAAACTCGGGCAGCGAATACAAAACAGCGATTTTCGGCTGGTAGAACCGGAAGGGTACTTCCGTGGCGCCCATTACCTGCTGTTCTTAAGCTTTTACAGTTACTGCGATCCCCGTGACTGCTCCTGCAAATGCGAGTTTTCCTGGAGAATAGTCTCGGTCGAAACAGGCGTTATCATGAAAGCAGGCTCTGTAACAAGAGATTGCAGCGCCCTGGATATCGCCTTTGATTCCATGCTCGGGGACATAGAAACTGAAAGAGGTTCGGATTTTTTTATCCTTTCCGATGCCGACTATTCAATTCCCGATTGCGAAGACGGCAATTCCTGCACCTGGGATGCCTATGACCTGAAAAGTCATCAGTGCGTACACAGACCCAAGGCATGGGGGGCAACGTGTGATGATGGAAACCCATGTACCATAAACGACAAATGCTCAAGCGGAAGGTGTACGGGCACACCCAAAGTATGCAACGACGGCAACCCCTGTACAGAGGATTCCTGCAATCCGGATACAGGCCAATGTCAAAGCTCTCCGGTAGCAAACGGCACCCCCTGTGACGACGGGGACCCGGTAACGGAAAACGATCTGTGCACGGGTGGAATCTGCAAAGGAACGGTCAATCCAGACAATCCACTGCCCGGCGTTCCCTACGCCACCGGACAGCCTTATTTTGATCCTGATCCGGTCATCTCGGGCTCTACGACCGTCGTGCACATTCCGGTTACCACGGACACGGGAAAGGTTTCCCTTCGTTTGCTGGATACCGGCGGCAATCTTATTGCAATGACTTACCACGACAATCTGACTGCCTCGGATCTCGTGGAAATCGCAACACCCTGGATTAATGCCTCAGAAGGATCGCTTTACCTGGAGTTTTTCGTGTATGCGAATGCAGGCATATACGGGGGAGGTCCCTACTCCTATTACTCACGCGACACCTCGAGGTCGGAGGCGTACTACATCATCTATCAGAACGACCTTCTCGGCCACACTGTCGAAAAAGTTTCCGACATTCCCATTGCGTGGCTGACTGTAGTGTATCAATAGCACATTCAATCATTGTGCTTTTGAAAGTGCGCGGAGCACATAGAGTATTTCGTAATGTCCGATACAGCCGTCCAGGTTGACGTCGGCAACAGTGTCCGTGTATGCCCCGTGCGTACTCGTCAGTAGCTGGAGTCCTACTATCACATCAGCCAGATCGAGCACGCCGTCACGTCGTATGTCCCCGTACCAGGGGTGATCACCGGCCCATGAAGGATCGGTGCCGGCGCGGATCTCTTCCGCGTTGCCGTATCCGTCACCGTCAAAATCGTCTCCGGGAGCCACATCGTAAATCGTATGGATGTCGTCCTCTGTGTCCGCGTCAATCACCAGCAACTCCATGCGGTCCTCCATACCGTCCTTGTCGATATCGCTGAACACCGGACCGCCGGGATAGGACACTGTAAAGGAACGGAGTTCTTCCACCGCATTATTCCGGAATCGTGCCATTACTATAGTCTGCTGCTCCCGTTCCGGCAGAAGTGCGATATCGAAATAGCTCCCTGCGGTGTTTCCGGTAAGATCCGATGCAGGAACAAGCAGTGTTCCGTCCGTATCGGAATACCCGTACTGCAGCGAACTCACCCCGCCGCCTTCGGTCCAGACATAGAAAAGCATCGGCGCCGTCGATTCCTCGAGGAAGGCGATCTTCAAATCCCCCGGATCGATATCGGCAAAACATATACCCCGATCGGCCCATGCGGTGCCCGGTGAACGTGTTGCAAGGCCGATGCCGCCGTTTTTGTCTGCATAGGCCAGATAATGATAGTTGTCGCCTCCGAAAATCAGGCTGATATCCTCGGCCGTAACCGACGCTTCGGAGAGCGGTTCGTAGGGCACGGTTGCGGTTTCCGCACCATGCCAGTCGATTGCATGCAGGACTCCTTCAAGGTCTGCATAGACGATACAGGCGGGTTGAGTCGACAGATCCGTCGACCCGGCGGCATCGAAATCGATCATATCCCTGTAGGAAGCAATTTCCACCGGCGCACTCCAGGCGCTCCCGTCCCATACCGTTCCCTGAATCGCAAAGGTGTCCGCGCCGGGCCCCTCGTCCGTTTCCAGATATACCAGTGCCATAGTGTTTCCCAGGGGAATAAGACGCAATTCGATGCCGAGGCCGTCCAGGGCAGCCACGGTGCCCGCCTCGGACCATTCGCCTGAAGCGTTTCGAAGAATATAGCGAATAGTAGACGGCGCGTAGATATTGTTGACATCACCTGAAGAAATTTCGCTCCACACGGCCATGCAGGCGTCACCTGCAGCGGCTGCCGCCGCATCAACAATAGCGCCTTCGGTCTGCGTAAGCGTGCGCACATCCCCCCAGGCGCCGCCGTTTCGCGCTGCAGCTTTTAACAGCATAGTATCCCCTGCGATCATATCAGTATAAAGCATGATCTGACCGTCGCCCGATGACAGAGCATAATCTCCCATGGGGACAAAGTCTCGAATCACCTGGGGCCGTTCTCCCTCAAAATCGACCGGCGGGTACTCGTTCCGCCACACCTCGGTCACCTTGATCTGCATAGGTGTCAGTGTAAAGGTGGTTTTCGGGTATTCAAGGGCCATGGGCGCCCGTGCGCCCTGCGCGGCCGCCTCTTCTTTTTCACCCATGGGGATATCGAACGTGATGGCCGTCCACACATACTCCTTCTCGATCGTGGTGATCCAGGCATCGAGATAGGCGTTGAGCGTGGCCCTCACGTCGCCTGATATGCGGCGGATGGGGGGCCAGTCGCCGAGGGGATTCGTCTCTATGGTCAGAGCCGGTTCTTTGGTCTTTCCGCAATTTTCACCGGCCAGGGCGATTTCCCCGCTTGCGCCGACGCGGTTGCCGATGGCCGCGGCTTCAAGCCCCACGCCGAAGCCGAAACAGATGTCAAATTTTGTTTTTAGATTTTCTGTTTCCGGTTCGTTTTCCCCTTTTTCGTTGCCGCCGAGAAAATGTCGCCGAAGCTGGCGTTTCTCGGCGCTAACGACACTGTAGTGTTCGATCTCGTGGGGAAAGACTGTACGCCAGTTGGTGGTCGAGGTCAGACCGATCAGTCCCCGCACATAGGCATCGGCCTTGTTGATGGCCTGGGCCTTTTCCGCCAGCAGAAGCACCGGCCCCACATAGGGGATCTTCTGAAGGATCTTGAGGATACTGACTGAAACCTTGGCCCCCACGGTACCGCTCACTTCATGGGTAATCTGAAAATCGTTGGGCATATTTTCTGCGCTGAGACTTTGGGACGCCTTGGTGCCGATTGAACCGTAGGGCGCCGGGTGGAGATCCACGCCCACACCGACATGCCTGAAGAAGGATGGTTTAAATCCGTCACGATTGACTTCATTGCGCGAAATACCGCCCTCCACGGCAATATGGAATTTGCGTTCCTGACCGTTCATGCCGGCCTCCAGTTTTGCCGTGAGATCAAGTCCGATAATGCCGGGCGCCAGACCCACCAGCTTCTGGGCCGGTCCGTCCATGCCCTCCTTGAGGTTTACATCGATGGCGTACTGGTAATCCAGATAGAAGTCGTCGACCAGTTCGATATTGGCGGTAAACGCGGGTAATGCCTTAAACCTTCCTTCTGGCATGAACTGTTCCACCTGGGCAATCGTCGCCTGTGTGCCGGCCACTGTGCCGAGGACATTTGCCAGGAATCCCATCCATGGAGGCAGACGCATCCCCGTCAGTTCCTTGCCTATGTAAGCCTCCTTTTCGTGAAAGGGGTAGACGGTAACCGCGCCCATGCGCGATACGGCCACAAAGGTGGGCGCAAATTTATCGGGAGGAAGTCTCCACAACTTCACCTTTCCCTGCGCTCTCTTCTGATTCTCGTCGGCGCCGGCGCTGAAACGCAGTATCTTCTGATGAAACACGTTGGGCGCTGTTTCATCACCGTTGCTGATCCTGGCCAGCCAGGCGTGAATCAGGTGGGGGTCGTTCGCCGACGGCACGGTGAGAGCCTGCGCATCATCGTCATAGGCGTTGTTTGCAAAACTGCGTAGATCCACCAGCCACACCTCGGCAATGTCATCCCAGGGATCGAGGGTAACATCCCCGCGGGTATTCCCTTCCGGATCGTCGAATTGAGGCAGTGTGTAGGTGTGCTGCTTTCGGGTGGCGGCCAGATTCCATGTAAGGGTCAACTGCTCGTCAGCTCTGAGGGCGTTGAAGGCGCTCTGATTCCCGGCCCGGCTTACTGAGGGAAGAAAGGACCCGCAGCGGTCAAAGCGTACGTCGCTGTCGGCAATCTCCGGCCCCACAAGCGGAATCAGTGTGATGTCCAGATTATGTTCCTTTGTTCGTGGATCACTTTGATCCTGCGTTGCATCGTCGGGGTTCAGCCGCCTTCGATAGGTCTGATATCCCTTGGCGTTGACCTCGATATAGTAGATTTGATTCCCTTCCCAGGTAAAGGGAAACTCAAATTTCCCGTCCGCACCGGAAGGAGGACCGAAAATGGCGCCGCCTCCGTGGCGTTTCGTCACAGTGATGCTTGCCTCAGGAATGGCGCTTGTCGTATTTATATTGGTGATGGCGCCGCGGATGGCCATGCCCTCTTTCATGTAGATGGTAATGGTAACGGCTGGCGCGTTGGCCGACACCGTGCTCACCGAAAGGGTATCAAGATACCCGTAGGACCAGTTTGGATGGGTAATGGTATTTCTATCATAGCCCATCGAACCGGTGAGGCCCGAATAGGTACTGCCCGATGTACGAACGATTCCGTCGTCAAAGGGCACAGTAACGCCGGTAATGGCAGGACCGTCGGGATCATTGACATTCCGGGCTTCGACGGTCAGACTGTAGGCGACATCCAGAGGCGCCGCCGTGGCGGTTGGATCTGGGCCGGGAATCCCATCCGGGCTCGGGATAAAGATTTCGGTTTCCAGGTCGCCGCCGCCGCTTTCCAGTTTGTACCAGTGGTTTTCGCCGCTGTCAAAATAGTGGTTCAGGTCGAGCCAGACCGTGTAGGCGCTGGCGGGCACCTTCCCCCCATAATTGAATATGCGTTCACCGGCATACCCTGCTTTCAGGTATGACGGCATGGCGTCACTACTGACGACTACGTAGTGACCGGGCACGTAGGGATCGGTTTGTTCCGGCACCCACTGGTTGATTTTGATTTCGGTGCTGCCGGGGCTTGTATACGCTATGGGAACTTCCAGATCGAAGGGGAGCATGGGATGAGGGCTGTCCATGGTGTAGGCGGGTGGCGCCGTGGCCGGCAGTTCTCCCGGTGCATTGAAATCAAAATAATCGAAAGAAACCGGGCTGCTCACCCCATAGCGCGGATGGGTAAGCGTCACACGATAGCTGCCGGGCAGCACTTTCTCAAAACGCACATGGGGCGACCCGTGACGCATCGTCACGGGAAAGGTCTGACCGCTGGGACCGATGAGGCTCAGTGAAGGGTTGTCTTCCAGCACATCATAGTAGTTTATCAGTTGCTTTACATACTTGCCGGGTCCGTCGGACTTGTCGATGGCCACCACCTGATTTGCCGTCGGGTCGTCGCCGATGACGATATTGCAGTCCACATTAACCCAATCTTTGCGGATGAACAGCATGCCCCGCAGTTCCTGGTCGGAACCGACGGCGATCCCCCCCGCATTGTAATGGAAATTATCCCGTGCCGCCGCCGCACTGAAGGGCCATATCTGGTAGTAGGGCCATCCTTCGTATTCGCGCATACCGCCGTCGGCCGGCACTGTTTCCACCGCCTCACCCCAGTAGTCGTCCATTCCCGGCACCACAATACCGTACAGACCGGGCAGCAGATTGACGGTGAATTCCCCCTTCTCGTCCGAGTCGACAGTGATCACCCGGTGGACCTGAGGAATCATGTCGGCCATATATTCCGAAACCCGGAAGGTAATGCCCGACGCCTGAGTCGGCACATGAATATAGTCCGAACTGGAGAGACTCTGCGCCTCTTCGTCCACGCGCACCAGCTGTCCCCGGAAGGTCATGGGACAGGGATCCAGGTGCACGTCGATTTCTCTGTCAATATCAGGCAACGCATCCACATAGGTCTCGGCGGTAAAACGAATGTCAAAATACTTGCTCTCTATCCGTTCTCCCGTTTCGGAATTGCCGGCCCTGATTTCAATTTTCTTTTGCGTTGTACCTTCGGCGGTCAGCCGGTAGGTCCCGGGGAGAATCCGATCAAATTCGACCTCGGCACGGTCCTTCGCGGCGTCATAGGTCACCGTACCCTCCCGTTCGATGCCGGCCGTGTTGGTGTCTTTGAGACCCTGGATCTTGACGGTAATTTTTCCACCCAGCATCTTCCGGTCCCGGTAATCGGAGTCCACGACCACGCTCAGACGGGTGTCGAGCATGACCATATCGACGCGGATACTCTTTTTGGCCGCATCATCATAGAAAAACCGGGCCTGGTCGTCCGTGCGGATGTGGCGGTTCTTTGGTTCATAGCCGAGGCGCTTGCAGTCGATCATCCAGTCTATGGGGGGAAGCCCGGTGAACCGGACCTTCCCTTTGCGGCTGTTGTTCCAGATTTTTTCAGTAGGCGTTCCTTCCGGATTTTCCTTGGTGATGGCGGAAACGCCCGTGCGCGTGGGCAGCAGATCATGATCGATCCGATTCGGGTCCACACCGGTGGCCTCAACATACATACCTTCCAGTAGCACCCCTTCTTCTTCGGTCACCGGATCGAACCCGTAGACCTGTACATCGATGTAGTCCAGCACCGGCATCAGTCCGACATTTGCTGTATGAGGACCCGACAAAGAAGCCATCGGACTGCCCTGATATTCTCCCCATCCCGGTATCGCGCCTGTTCCCTTATTCACCGTAAAGGAGAAAAAACCGGCCGGAAGTCCCTTGAAATGCAGAAATCCATTGCTGTCGGTCTTTCCGCTTCGGGTCACCTGTGCGCCGAAAATTCCGGGTTTAAGCGGCGTGACGGTCATTTCCACCGGCACATCCTTCAGCGCAAGACTGGTCACCACACAGTTGACCTGCAGGTACACATCAAACGTGGGCTCAACATATTTCGGCGTAAGGGCCAGGGACTGTTCCACTCTGCCTGCGTCAGCTAATGCGAGATCGGGGACGAGCCCACTTTCGTAAGCCGGATGGGAGGCAGTCAATTCGTAGGTCCCGCTCTCCACCTGGGTCAGTGTGTAAAAACCGAAGATATCGGTATAAACGGCATTTTCGTCGACGCCGTCCGCCGGATCGGCGTCGACGCCCACCAGGGCGCCCTCTATGCCGTACCCCGTTTTCGAGTCAGTGATCCGACCGTGAAGGTCGGACAGCGCCATGGAAGTGCCGGCAAAAATAAAAATGGAAAAAATACACACAAGCACTGTCAAATACCGCATCTTACCCTGCACGTACATGTGTCTTCTCCCTCATTTCTGGTGATATGCGCTGATAGTGTGATAGTCTCTTCGAAGCTCATTCTTCCCGCAGATCCGCCAGGACCTGTATGATATAAAGGACATCGACCATATTTATTCTGTCGTCATTGCTCACGTCACCCTTGAGGCTCAGTTCGGGATGTCGCGAAACCATAACCTGCAGAGCGATAAGTGCATCGGCAAGGTCGATTTTCCAGTCGAGATTCAGGTCGCCCGGCTGCGGGGTCACACCACCGCCGTAGAGTAAAATGTTTAAAGGACTTTCGTCGAGATCATTCGACGAAAGTCTTAACGTTGCTTCCTTTTGACCTTCTGTGACCGGGGTAAACACGACAGCCAATAAACAGCTTCCTGAAGACGCCAAGGTGGACCCGGAACAGGGATCTTCGACAATGGCAAATTCGGCGGCATTGGCGCCTGTAATGGACGGATTCACTGTCAGTCCTGCGGTTCCCTCGTTTGAAACGAGTACGGTCGTGGGATCAGAGCTGTAACCGAGCTCTACGGCCCCGAATCGGCAGCTTGAAGGATTTACGGCGATATCAGCATAATGCGAGCCGGGTTTCAACGGAAGGTCATCCTCCGCAACGGCATTGCCGTCCTTATCATAAATAGTATAGGGGGTGTCTCCTATCTCATCGCTGTCGGCATCCGCACCGGTATAATCGCTCCAGTAATTTCCCCCGAGATAGGGACCGCCAAGAATGTTCTGGTTCACTGCGACCCTCTCGTGATTCCACCGGTTGTCAATTCCGCCTTCGGGAGTCGCGGCCCCCCGCGCATGCTGTACGTTTCTCCTGAAAATGTTGTTGTACACACTACCGCCGGATCCTTCCAGGTTGACGCCGAGGGCGTTGTCTTCGATACTATTGTCATGAATGCCCGTACCCTTGCAATACTCATTCAGAACGGCAATACCCGTACCTGTGATACTTCCCCATATATAATTGTAGGCTATGATATTCTGAATGCTCCCCGCTTCGTCATTATAGAGATAATTGCCGGATGAATCGCTAAGCTGTATTCCTCCGTTCCCAAGCCAGTACTTGTCACCGCAGTTTCCTCCGTTACTGTCAAAGGCATTATTTACTATCTGATTGGCCGATGCTCCTAGCATATAGATTCCGCAGTACCCGCTTCGGGCAATATAGTTTTTCTGTATAACGTTTTCGTAAGGCCCGAATTTTATCTGTATGCCATACTGGCTGCAGTCCATTATCCTGTTGTTTTCTATGACATTACCGTAAGTGCCGCTGCCTTGGCTGTAAATTCCGACCGATCTGTCGCGAATCACATTGTCTCTGACCGTATTTCCCCTCCCCTGGAGCCTCACTCCGTGGCCGCCAATGCCTTCTTCGCATATCATTGTATTCTCCTGGATCAGGGTATTGGTTACATCTTCATCCAGAAGCACTCCACCATCAAGCAGCCTGTTGCCCCTCACTTCGTTTGCATCGCCCCAATCTACATATACGGAAGTACAGGTATTGTTCCGTATTATATTTGCACTCCCGCCAACCTGTATATGATGCACTGCATTTTTATCTACGGTGCAGCCCGAAGCATAAGAGAGATACACAAAGGTATAATTCACGGCACTGTTGTTCTCGAAGAGATGATTCTGCCCTTTAATCCAGAGGTGATGGTTGTCGAACTCGTTCCCTGCGTAATGTCCTCCTTCGCCTTCGATACTCAGTTTCACATACTCCGGAAACACACAATCTTTAAGAGTACCGCCGCTTGCGATCACTTCAGGGGACACTGCGTCGTCCCATCTTGTGAATGTCACCTCCTCTGCATCCAGTTTCCCCTTCAGATCATAGAGACCGCTCGTACGCGTACAGAACACAATCTCCGTTTTCGGAGCGATGTAAAGGTCGCCGTCTTCTACGGTAATTCCCTTGCAGTAATGGGGGTTTCCTGCAGAACTCCACATTATGGGGAGCCGATCAAGTTTTGCGAGCCATTCCTGCCCGTTATGTATGGTGCCCGACACGTAAAAGGTATCAACTTCCTTTTCGGAAGACTCTAAAGGACCATCCCAACTTTCTGTTTGCGCGTTATAGGTATATTGCACTACCTTATACCCATACTTTGTATTTGAAGACACCTTGTCGCTGAAATAGAAGCCTCCCAAAAGGAGGTTTTCCTGGGACGCGATCTTGCTCCCGTCGCGGTAAAGTTCGCACCGCTTTCCTTCGCCGCAGTCTCCAATATAGAGATCGACGATACCTTTGCCGCAATAGATCACCGACGGGGCACTTACCGCATATACAGAAGACCTGTCTATCATCAGTGTGCACAACGCTAGGCATACCATCACATCAAAAAAAACAAAGATGCTTCTTTTCTTCATCCTTCACCTGCCCTTCATGGTTCATCGAGTCGGCATTACAGGATATTTATTGTTGAACCTATTTCACATCAGATATGATTATATGCGGATAGTTTTACAAATTCAGTTCCCCATGTCAACCTTTTGGTTTTCTTCTAAAAGGATACGGTGCTCAATTGAAATTCGTTATAATGCGCAGAGTTCTTTCATTCTTCCAGAGGAAACATGATCTGTGCGATGTCCATAAAAAGCGTCAGCGCCGTCACATCCTGTGGATTTGGGGCCTTGTTCAACAGAATTACAACAGTGGTTCCGTTCTCAGGTGAGTGAAACGCCGCATTTGTGTTGCCGATTCCGTCTCCCGGGTGACCGAGAAATCCTTGAGCACACATGATCCCCAGTCCGTAGCGTATCCTCTCGCCCGCGTACTCGTACTCCCCGTCTGCATACAAGGTCCTCTCTTTCTGCATCGATGGACTCAATAAGTGGCCCTCTGCACAGGCGATGATCCACATTTTAAGATCCTCAAGATTTGAAATCAATGCACCGGAAGCGCCCATGCCTGAAGGGTTGAACATTTCCGCCACGTCAATGACCTCTCCTTCGGCCTCACCGCCGACATACCCGCGGCTGTGAACCCCTTCTATATTTGTGCACTGGGGATAATAGGTGTTCGTAAGATTCAATCTGTCGATAACGCGCGTCTTTATCTCCTCCTCTACAGTCTTGCCGGTGATCTTCTCAATTATCATGCCGATGATTATGGTGTTGGTATTGGAATAGTGCCATCCCGTCCCGGGCGGGAAGTAGGAGGGGTGGGCGACTGCCAGTTTCACCAGTTCACAGGGCACCCAGACTTTGTTCGGGTCTTCCGTATAGATTTTTCTGAAGGTCTCATCATCGGAATAGTTGAAAATGCCACTTGTCATATTGCAGAGTTCACGAACAGTAATAGCATGTGCATTGGGAATTTCCGTTTCAGAGAACCATGTATCGATGGTCTGTCCTAAATCGAGATACCCTTCATCGGCCAGCTCCAGAATGATCGTCACTACGAAGCTCTTAGTAATGCTGGCGATTCGCACCCGGTCACCCTGTGCCATGTCCCTCCCTGTTGCAATATCGGCTTTTCCTTTTATGATAATTCGATCACCCTGGAGGGGACTCCATACCCCCACGATTGCACCGGGTATGCCGCTCTCTGCCATGGTAATCTCGACTGCGCGCTCAATGCGTTTCCACACGCCGCCATGATCGACAGGATCACTGCATGAAACCGGTGTCAGCGCAGCGAGGGCAATGACTGCTGCTGCGATGACAGGCGCAACGCAAAACCGATTTTTCATCATGGGGACACTTCCCGATTTTTTAACGAATCTTCTCCAGGTTGACGCCGGCGGTTTCAATACCGAATAATCTGGTAGTGACCGCACAGAGAAGAAAGGGACATTTCCCTCTACATGCGTCACAACTCTCTTAATTCATAAAACCATTCTTTGTTTTCTTAAACAGGGTCGAGAGATCTATGCCGGTCCAGTTCTGAAACCCGGGAACTTTTACCCAAAGCTTTAAATCCTGCGGAACAGCAATCACCTGGTACACGGTCTGAATTGCATCCTCCGCAGGCCAGGTCGCACCGCCCTTATCGATGGGAATGTCCAGAACTTCCATCATTGCAGTACAGCTTATTCTTTCCTTATATGTTTTGCCTAATGAAAGAAGGTTTTCCCTTCTAAGAACGGATTTGAACCCCCTATTCTGCTGAAGCACTATGCCCCATGCGGTATCGACAAAATGGTTTGTTGATACGAGCAACCCTTTATCCTCGCCGGTCCTTTTCCTGATGTCAAAAGGTGGCCACTCGTAAGACCAGGCGCCATGGCTATCGGCAACATTGATAATGAAGGCAAAATTCGACCGAGTCGAGTTGAAGGAGGCATCCAGATGGTCCATGGTAGAACAATCGAATAAAAATGCCAGCAGGTTTGCGATAGCGTGCACCCTGTTTGAATGATACAGCCCTCCCCCCGAAGGAAATCCGTTATTCAGCTCAAGGAAGAGCCCCTGCGCATTCATTCCCGTGGTCGCATAGATCACTCCCGCAAAGGTAACAATTGCGGTTGGGATACTGCCTTCGGCATTAAATACTGTCACTGTAAGGTATTTTGCAAAATCTTCATATCGCTTGTACCAGTCATAGTTTCTGCCGAAGACGAGCGTACCTCCCTCCGCATAATCGCCCCATGCCGCGATAGCCGAACATCCTTGAAGTGACCCGTATAACTCTATCCCGTTAAGCACGATATGCTGCTCAACGGACAATCCCGAGGTCTCCGCCATACCGTATACAATATCCTTGAACCGTTGTGGATAATACGCGAAAAGCCCCATGGCCGTGCTTTTGAGCGTCTCCAGGGACAACCCTTTCTCTCCGATGCAGTATTCATCAATGGCAATCCTGTAGAGTTCTTTGAGTTGATCCTTAACAAGATGCCCGTACTGCCGTCCCATCTCTCTATAGGCGCCATGAAGATTCACTATGGGCACCCTGCCCGACAAATAGAGACTTCCCCCTTCGAAAGAGGCAACGGGCCTGGCGGATTGGAAAGCCGGGGGTGCCACAGCCATAGCGGTGCCGCCGACAAGAATCAGGAGTGTCACAATTATACTGAGGAATACATACCGCTTCATGTCCCCTCCATCAAATAATATCTCTTCTCATCCTTTTCGCTGCAGAAGCTCTATAATAACACGATCGGGTCCTTCAATGAAGGCCAGTCGAAGGGTTGAATTGAAATCCGTCGGTCCCACGGTAAAAACGGCCCCTTTTCTTCTGATCTTTTCGCAAAAACCATCGAAATTGCCTGTCACATGAAACCCAAAGTGATCCGTGCCCCACTGCAGCCCCTTGCGCACACCCACTTCCTCTCCGGGCCTTCTCCCGCGGATAATAACGGTGACGCCTCCGAAACTGACCACACACTGCGGCGCCCCCCGTACTTCGTGGCTGGCGGCAATGGTCCCCCCCAGCATGTCGGCGTACCACGATGCGGCCGCATGAGGATTCTCACTGATAAGGTGTATATGGTCAAATGTTATACCTGTTTCCTGCATGGTTTTTCCTTCCTTTCTTCTGCGCAAAGGCATTGTTCATCCAGCAGCATCATTTTTATAAAGTCACGGCGATATATAACGACCTCTTATTATCACCTTTCAGTTGGTTTTTTAATTATTTTTACCACATGACAGGTTTCATGGAGTTGTAATGAGTCAATGAACTCTTCCTCTTCCTCTTCCTCTTCCTCTTCCCCGCCATACCGCACAAAGGATTCCAAAACCCGCAATTGCACAGGCAGTAGCGATGACGGACGGTATCCAGCGACCATAGAGCACATATCCGACCGCAAAAATAGTGCCGTAGACAGCAAAAGAACCCATGACCATACAGACAATGCCGCGCGGCAATTCCCCGGCCAGGGCGGTTTCACTGATGGGATCGCCCATGTGCCGGGCCGCTTCAAGGACAGGATTCCACCCTCTGCCTCCCGGCATGACACGCCGGTAAAACCGTTGCAGGGTATCCATATCGACGGGACGGGTCAGAAAAGTGACAAGCACCCATCCGACGGTGGTGATCCCAACGCCCATCACAAGTCGCAGGTGGGTCGGCCACGGTTCCAGGCCCAGATATCCGTGGATAACTTCGAAATAGAGGGCCACAACAAATGAAATCGTCATGCCTGCGATTTCAGTCCAGGCATTGATACGCCACCAGAACCACCGCAGGATGAAGATCAAGCCGGTGCCGGCGCCGATCTGCAGCAAAATATGAAAGGCCTGCAGTGCATTGGAGAGCATCAGGGCCCCGCCTCCCGCCATTGCCATCAGCAGGACCGTAGCGATGCGCCCCGTGCACACGAGTTCTTTTTCCGTCGCCTGCTGTTTCAGAAATCGTTTGTAAAAATCGTTTACCACATAGGATGCCCCCCAGTTCAAGTGAGTGCTCATGGTGGACATGTAGGCCGCAAGCAATGAGGCCACCACCAATCCCATAAGCCCGGCCGGCAGAAAGGTCAGCATGGCCGGATAGGCTATGTCATGCTTGATAATGCCCGGATCCACCCCCGGGAATCGATCCTGGATTGCCGCCAGATCCGGAAACACCACCAGAGATGCCAATGCTACCAGAATCCAGGGCCAGGGACGCAGGGCATAGTGGCATAGATTGAATAACAGGGTTGCACTGAGGGCCTGTTCCTCGTTTCGGGCACTGAGCATCCGCTGGGCCTGATAGCCGCCGCCGCCCGGTTCGGAACCCGGATACCAGACACTCCACCACTGCACCGCAATAGGGATCAGAAACAACGGGACAAAGTCGGCCTCCCAGGATTCTCCCCTCAGGGCCGGGATCAGAGAAAGCTTATCCGCTACATTGGGATGCTGAAACAACCCGCTCAATCCTCCCACATCGGGATGTCTGCATGCCACTATGGCGGCTGTCACTGCGCCGAACATGGCAAAGGCAAAAAGAATAAAATCTGTTATCAGGACGGCTCGCAGTCCCCCCAAGGTTGAATAGACCACCGTCACTGCCAGTGCAATAAGGATGGTGTGCACCGGCGACAGCCCCAGCAGTATGCCGCCTATCTTTATCGCCGCCAGTGAAACCGTGGCCATAATCATAATATTAAAAAACACGCCCAGATAAAGCGCTCGAAAGCCGCGGAGGAAGGCCGCGGGTTTGCCGCTGTAACGGATTTCATAGAATTCCACATCCGTCATGACACCGGACCTGCGCCATAACCTGGCATAGACAAACACAGTAAGCATTCCGCTTAGAAGAAAGGCCCACCATGCCCAATTGCCCGCCACGCCGCTTGTTCGTACAATATCCGTCACCAGATTGGGGGTGTCGGTGGAAAAGGTCGTGGCCACCATCGAAATGCCCAACAGCCACCAGGGCATGGCACGACCTCCAAGAAAGTACTCGGTGGAATTTTTCCCCGCTTTCTTCGAGACTATCAGCCCCACCATCAGCGACACCACAAAATATGAAATGAGAATCATCCAATCCACAGAGGCCATTGTCGTCATCGGCACATTCTCCTTATACAGTCATGAAGATCTTCTTCTTGAGCCGACAATTGTTCTGCCAGCGCAAATTGCACGCGGCAGCGTTCCAGATTGTGACGACGGTGAGAGGTCTTGAAATATTTATCACCCGTAAGAAAGTCCGTTAAAAAACGGGTACCGATGATAAGGGGCATGTACACCGCTCCCATGACCAGTGAATCGATCTCCTCCGAGTTCAGCGCATCTCCTGCCCCGGCCATAAAGCCGCGAGTCAGGGCTTCAAAACGGCGCATGTCGATATGCAGCCGGCGTGGATGAGGAGCATCTTCCCGGACGTCACCTACCATTGTACGCACCATGTCTCCAAAATCGAACAAGGCCAGGCCCGGCATGACCGTATCCAGATCAATCACGCACAGTCCCTCCCCGGTGTGGGCGTCCAGGAGCACGTTGCTCAGTTTGGTGTCGTTATGGGTCACACGGAGGGGCACACTCCCCCGTGCTGCAAGGATTCGTGGTTGATCGAGCACGAGCCGATAGTTCTCAATGAAGGCAATTTCATGCAGCGCCTCTGCCGCTCTGCCGCACAGGTCCTGCTGCGTGGCGGCGACAAGCATGGCATAACGGCGGGCGCCGTCGTGAAAATGAGGGATTGTTTCCCGAAGCAAAGTGGCCGGCATGTGTGCCAAGGCCCCCAGAAACCTGCCATAGGCCCCGGCCGCCTCTTCGATCTGGTTGCAGTTTCGTGCGTACTCGAGACTGTAGGCATCTTCAATAAAATGGTACACGCGCCAGAAACCGCCGCTTCCGTCCTCCCAGAAGCAGTCACCGGACCGTGTCGGCACCAACGTAAGGACACGGCGCGATAGTTCATCTCCATGGCATGAATACACCCTTTCACGGAGAATCTTCGTCACCTTTCGGATGTTGTCCATCATAACCGGTATCCGAGCAAAAACCCTGTTATTGATTTTCTGCAACAGATACGATGACTGTCCGTCATTGCCGCGGCACACCACGCGATAGGTATCGTGGATATGACCGGCGCCATAGGGGGCTCCATGGTCGAAACTTCCGTCGACATTAAATTCATTGATGACAGTTTTCAGAGGGAGTTCGGAAATGCGCACTTTTTACAAGAAGCTCCTTTTTTTATCACTTCGCTGTCGTTTAAACGGGCATTCGCCAAGCCCGTCCGCGCAATCACACTTGAACATTTGGTTTCCGTACCTCGACAATCCGCGGAGGGCGGGCGAGATAGGCGATGATGATGCCGCCAAAGAGCAGCGCCGCCGTAAGGATGAAGGAGATGAAATAGGCGCCCGTGACGTCGTAAAGGTAGCCTGCCAGTACGGGGCTCACTGCGGAAACAAGTGTGATGATGGGAGCGGTCCATCCAATGATCTTCGAATAATGGAGACGACCGAAATAGGCGCCCATAAGATTGGGAATAAGAACGATCATGCCGCCAAAGCCGATTCCTGCCAATATCGAATACATATAAATAAAATATACATTGACGGCGTTCATGAGGGCCATAACCCCCATGGCCATTGCGGCCATAAAAAAAATGGCGAGATGCCGCCCCTCGTACCGCATGCCGAGGGCGCCGCAGAGCACTCTGCCGATTATACTCATGCCCAGCATGATGCCAAGGGCCGTCGAAGAGGCCATGGGAGAAAAATTGAGATCCTGAAGATAGGCAACCTGATGAGTCGTCAGCAGGTTCAGGACAAAAAGGACAATCGCAAAAAGGGCCACAATGTACCACAGTGACGGGGTATGCAGCGCGTCCCGCAACGTCCAGTCGGTGATTGTCTGATAGACCTCCCTCCGTTTCAGTCCCGGGGAACTCGTCCCTGCCGCTGACACCCCGTATTGTTCCGGTATCCACCCCAGATCTTCCGGTTTGTTCCGGATGAGGACACCACTCATCACCACGGCAAGCACAACGTGGATACCGCCAAGATACAGCCAGGCGTGGCGCCAGCCTATTTCGAGTATGAACCAGCTGATAACCGGCGGCATGATGAGGCCGCCGACCCCGCCGGACGCGAAAAGCATCCCCATAGCAAGTGATCTTTTTTTGACGAACCAGTGATTTATTATTGTGGTAAGGGGAATAAATTCCGCAAAGGCAATGCCGATGCCCCCCAGAATACCGAAAAAGAAATACACATGCCATATAGAATCGGCACGGGACATGCTCAGCAACCCGAGCGCCGCAATGATGTTACAGATGACTATATTCCGCCGGGCGCCGAATCTGGCGACAGTCATACCGGCGACGGGTCCCAGCAATCCACCGATAATAACAAAGACGGCATAGGGACCGGAAAGGACCGAACGGCTCCAGTGGTAGGCCTCGGCCATGGAGGGCAGGAACAGGCCGTAGGCGTAGGTAAGATCTCCGCACATGCCGGCGTAGGTAAGCATCACGCCTGCGAGAGTCATCCATTCGTAGAATCGCTTTCGCTCCACCGGTACAGTAGCCATATTTATACGGAGTCTAGTGCTTCTTCCCGTCGGATTATGATATCGTCGGAACCAAGATTTTCCCCGCAATAGGGTGCAAACTCGGCAAAGAGCCGTTCAGGATCCACTGAAGATTCCGGTGGAAAGACCCCCCGTTTCGCAATACGACCGTCGGCGATCATGCGGGCCGCAATTGCAAGAGGAACCGCGGTAACACCTGCCATAAGTCCATAGGGTCCGCGTATGAGTCCCCATGCAATTTTTTTTCTTTTTTCCCCTGTCCATCCCGTCACAACGGAGCACAGACCTGGGGGGTCATCTATATTTGAAGAAACCGGAGCCAGGTTTTTTGCCTCGTCCTCAAAAGAATGTGCCCCGTCCTCCACCGAAAGTCGCCCTCGCTTAATACTGTCCGCAATCCTCCGAATCAGGTCAAAAATTTCCTTGTCACCAAACATCACATTCGACACGGACTTTGCATTGCTGGTTTTGGGAAGCGTGATCGGCTCGGGATGCCCCACATGAAATACCTGCCTGTCGGCATATCCGGGAAATTGCAGACTTCCTGCCGACGTCATTGAATCAACTCCTACAAGATTCCCATCTCTGTATGTGGGAACGGTGCTGGAACATTCATGAAAGAGATGCTCGATTGCGGCATTTGGACGCTCCGCGTCCCCCAGTCCAAGAAGCCGTCTCGCAACATGGAACGGCTGCTTCGGACCGGATTGCCACCCACCGTTCAGAGACCAGGCAGTCATAATGCTTTCAACCTGTTCCAAAGCCCTTGAGGCCTGAAGCGCCATAAGATTTAACAGCCCGGGACTCGATCCCATGCCGGTAATATAGGTAATCCCCGCGTTTTTAGCCTTTTCATGAAGGGCGAGTATATCCAGCGTCGGCTCCCAATCATCATTGATATCGATACCTGATCTCCCGGCGGAGATACAGGCCTCGACCACGGTCTTTCCGTATTTGTAGTAGGGCCCTACTGTAGAAACGACAAGATCGTGTTTTTCTATGAGGGAATGAAGCGCACTTCTATCGCGCACGTCTATGGGCGCCGCAGAGAGATTCCCCGCAGCGATAAGTCTGACGAATCGCTCAGCCAGTTCGTAATTTGCATCTGCTACGGTAACCGATGATATGCCGAACATGCCGAGAAGCGTTGTCACAGCAGCCCGCCCCATATCGCCGGCGCCACCTAAAGCAAGAATTTTCATGGACACCCCCTTTCTTAAGGCTATGCGCTCATTGAGGACACTGTCACAGGTGCAGGCCGTCACATGCCGGCTTTCACCTTCCGATGATGTTTCGTTGCTTCCCATCAGCGTGCATCACCACTTTCACATAGGCGATACGATATCATCTTCGCAGAAAATGTTCCATCACTGATTATGTTCTTTTGCGCTGTTATTCCTCCTTTCTTGACATTGGCCCCCTTTACATCTATAAAGCGGACATGTAATTATAAAAAAAAGGGGGCGCATGTGAGCGACAAAAAGAATACAGATCCGAATGAAATCAGAGCCGACCTGGCGGAATCGATTACCCGTCACAATTTTACCCTGGACGAGGCCCGTCCCGACATGGTGGAACGGCGCCACAAAAAAGGACAGCGCACGATCCGAGAAAACATTGACGATCTTATGGACCCGGGTGATTCGATTGAATATGGCGCGCTGACAATGGCCGCGCAGCGGCGCCGTAAATCTATGGACGAACTAATCAAAAGAACCCCGGCCGACGGCCTTGTCGCAAAGATTGGATCCATAAACGGACACCTTTTTGATCGATCGCGCACCCGCTGCATGGTAATGGGATACGATTACAGCGTCCTTGCCGGCACCCAGGGCTTCATGAATCACAAAAAGAAAGACCGTCTGCTCACCGTCGCCTATAAACAGAAACTGCCGACGGTGCTTTTCGCCGAAGGAGGGGGCGGACGGCCCGGAGACGTGGATATGATGGACACGGTGGTGGCAGGACTTGACTTAATGACATTTGCACACTATGCAAAACTGAGCGGCTTGGTACCGGTTGTCGGTATCGTGAGCGGATTCTGCTTTGCCGGCAATACAGCGCTTGTCGCTCAAAGCGACGTGATTATCGCCACGAAAAACTCCAATATCGGCATGGCCGGCCCGGCGATGATTGAGGGGGGCGGCTTGGGGGTGTTCAGGCCGGAGGAAGTGGGCCCCATGTCAATACAGTCACCAAACGGCGTGGTCGATATTCTCGTAGAAGACGATGCCGCGGCGGTGCAGGCGGCAAAACAATACCTCTCCTATTTCCAGGGAAGCTTGTCGGAATGGGAGTGCGAAAACCAGCTCCTGCTGCGGCAAGTGGTTCCGGAGCGACGGCGCAGGGCCTACGATGTAAGAAAGGTCATTGATATACTGGCCGACAAGGAATCGGTCCTGGAATTGCGCCGCGATTTCGGCGTGGGGATAGTCACCGCCCTTGTGAGAATTGAAGGACAGCCTTTCGGATTGGCAGCAAATAATGTCTTTCATCTCGGTGGTGCGATAGACGCCGACGGCGCCGATAAATTCTCCCGCTTTATTCAGCTTTGCGACGCCTTCGATATTCCCATGATCGTCCTCATCGACAGCCCGGGGTTCATGGTTGGCCCGGAGGCGGAAAAAACGGCTCAGGCACGCCATTTCTGCCGCATATTTACAAATGCCGTCAATGCCACCATACCGATTTTCAGCGTGGTGCTGCGAAAAGGGTACGGCCTTGGTTCCATGGCCATGGCTGGCGGCAGTTTTCACGTATCCAATTTTATCGTATCCTGGCCGACGGGTGAATTCGGCGGCATGGGACTTGAAGGTGCAGTGCGCCTCGGGTTCAAGAAAGAACTCGATGCGATCGAAGACCCGGAAAAGCGCGAGCAGCGGTTTGAAGAACTTTTGGCACAGCACTACGAACTCGGCAAGGCAATCAATATGGCGGCCTGTCTTGAAATAGACGATGTTATCGATCCCGCCCAGACGAGGAACTGGATCATGTGCGGCCTGCGCTCCCAGCCGACACCCGTGCCGCGGAGCGGAAAAAAACGGCCTAACATCGATTGCTGGTAACAGCTGATGAGGCAATCCGCTTTCCGGAATTTTTTTCATTATTGAGTTCTCTATCCTTAAACACTCATTACATCCTAAGAACCCATAAATAAGGACCGAGTCCCCTGCGCGGACTGGTCCCTTTTACATGTGAGTTTGTTATGAACTTTATTGACGTGAGTACAGGCAAACTAGTTACCCTTATCGTACTTGCCGTTGTGATTATTTTGGTTGTTTTCGCAGCCAAACGAAAAAGTGCAAAAACAGAAGGCGCAGATTCCACCGCCAAAGACAAGAACGGCTGCGCCTGACACAAAGGACAACAACCCCGCAATCCCCTGTTCTCAATAGAGACAGGCGATTGCCGATTATAAGTAATCGAGCGGATTGTTCATGATTGCCGACTTCGTAAGAAGCTCCTATGCCGACGTGTCGGCATGAGGAGCTTCTTACGAGAACATTGTGATTAATTCTTCACATAAATGGTAGGATCGGGGATTCCCGCCTCCTTGAATCCCCGTTTCCTCAACCGGCAGCTGTCACAAAGGCCGCAGGCGTTTCCATCGGGAGAAGGGTCATAGCAGCTGTGGGTCATGCCATAATCGACACCAAGTTCTTTGCCTTTCCTGATGATCTCCGCCTTGGTCATGTGAATGATCGGTGTGCGTACTTTTATTTTCATCGTCCCTTCCACGGCAGCTTTTGTGGCCAGATTCGCCATTTGTTCAAAGGCCTTTATATATTCGGGACGACAATCGGGATAGCCGCTGTAATCAACGGCATTCACCCCGATGAATATGTCCGATGCACCCAACACCTCCGCCCAGGCGAGGGCATAGGAAAGAAATATGGTATTGCGGGCAGGCACATAGGTAACCGGAATCTCTGATGGCATCTCATTTTCAGACCTGTCTTTCGGTACGTTAATATCAGCAGTAAGGGCCGAACCGCCGATCTTTCCCAAGTCGATATCGACGACAAGGTGCTCTAGCACCTCATATGCGCATGCGATAAGTTCGGCTGCTTTAAGCTCGACCGCATGGCGCTGTCCATAGCTGAAACTGAGGCTATAGAGTAAAAAGCCCTCCGATTGGGCAATTGCCATCACCGTTGTGGAATCGATACCACCGCTGGAAAGGACTACGGCCTTTTTTTTATTCATGGGTTGCTCCTATACTCCCCGCCTGTCGGGATCCCAGAGGATCTTGTGCAGCTGCAGGTGAAGCCGCACAGGCAAACGGTCCTCCAGAATCCAGGCTGCCAACATGGGAGGATTTAATTGCCCGAAGACCGGAGAAAAGTGAATAATGTCTGTCTTTACGGGAGTCTCTCGCATACGTACCACCGCCGCTTTTGCGAATTCGTAATCTTCCCGGGTTGCCATTACAAATTTAATCTCGTCTTTCACTGTTAGTAGTTTAAGATTTTCCCAACGGTTTTTTTCATGCTCTCCGCTGGAGGGACATTTGATGTCTACAATTCTCACGCACTGTTCATCGATTACCCCTATATCCCTGCTTCCATTTGTTTCAAGCAATACGTGAAAGTTCTTTCTGAGCAATTCGTGAACCAGCGCAGGAGTTTCTTTCTGAAGCAGGGGTTCCCCTCCCGTAATCTCCACCAGAGGACACCGATACAGGGCAACCCGGCCGACAATCTCTTTGATTGTCATCCGGTTGCCCGCCTCATAGGCGTAGCGGGTATCACAGTAAGAACAGCGCAGATTGCATCCTGTGAGCCTTACAAATGCGCAGGGCTGCCCGGCATAGGAGGATTCGCCCTGAATGCTGAAAAACATCTCATTGACCAGGAGAGGCATTTACTCCTCCCAGTAATACGCACCGGCACCGGGTGTTTCCGACACCTTGATTTTTGAAATTCGTATGCCGTCGCCGTGTATTTTTTTGCTCAGTTCCCTATAGATATAACGGGCAATGTGCTCTGAGGTTGGATTCACATTGACAAAGGCCGGATGCTCGCTTAAATTCGCGTGATCCAGGCGCAGGGCTTCATCTTCGTGCTGTATCACCTCTTTGACAGCCTGCTTTATAACCCTGAAATCCATACCGATGCCAATGTCGTTCAAGCGTTCACATCGAACGAATACCTCTATGATCCAGTTATGGCCATGCACTTTTGCGCATTCCCCCTCATACCCCTTTAACGCGTGGGCTGCGGAAAAGTGTGTCTGGATATAAAGCTCAAAAACCTCCATCACTCTCTCCTTTATCAACTGCAATGCATTTTTTACTACAGGCCCTGGAATCCGAAATCTCGGCACGACCGTGTATAGTTCTATACTCCATATGGTATTTTTTTCACACCCCTTTGTACCAAAATTTCTTTGACACAGAGAACTGCACCCTCTATACTTTATCGCATGCAGAAAAAGGGGGGGATAGCGCTACCTGCACGCCCTGTCTCAGCAACAATCGCATACGACAACGCAGTATGACGCGTATAAGCGCGCATTCAAGGGGGCAATCCTGTGAGCCCTGAATCGACAAGGCAGCTTGAAACCGCCATGGAGGCGCTTTTCAATGCCACGCCCGATGGTATTCTTTTACTTGGTGTGGGGGGGACCGTGCTGGCCATAAACCGTTCCTGCGCGGATGGTTTGGGTATCGCACTGCACGAAGTAATAGGAAAAAATTTTTTGAGTCTACTTCCGGCGCACTGGGAATTGTCTGAATACAGCCAATTAAAGAACGCGATACAAACATCGACCCATCTGCGATTTGAAACGACGAGAGAGGATCGCTGGCTGTCCGTCCGTTTCATACCCATTATAAACAAAGAGGCCCCTGATCTTTGCGGTGTTCTGTATGTGCGCGACATAACCGAGCGCAGGCGGTCTCAGGATGTCATTCGAGAGAGCGAAGAACGTTTCCGCCATGTGCTGGAAAACTCCCAGGTCGCGTCCTACCGATGGAATGTCCTTACTGAACGCTACGATTATCTCAGTCCTGTCATCGAACTTATGACGGGGTATAAAGCGAATGAAGTTGCCGCGTGGAGTAAAGAACGTATTTTTTCCCTTGTGCATCCGGACGAACGATCGAAGTTTCAACACACATTTACCGGCTATGCAACTCACACCGGCGCCTATGAAATCGAGTACCGGTTTTTCTGCGCAGACGCTGTCTTTCGATGGTTCAGCGATGTAGGAACTATTGTCCGCGACACCGCCGGCGCCGTCTTGTTTCATATCGGCGCCGTGCGGAATATTGAAGATCATAAGGCAGTTGAGAAGGCCCTGCGTCAATCGGAAGAGCGGTACCGGAACCTGGCCGAAGCTGCCGGGGACATGATCATCACCGTCGATCTGGATGGAACGGCCACATTCGTCAATGAGGCAACCCGTTCGTTCCTCGGCGGATTCGATCCTGTGGGTTTGAATATCAAAGATTTTGTCCCTGCCGACCTTGTGGAACGCCAAAGGGATATGATTGAAAAACGCCGCCGGGGTTTTACGGATCACCTTCTGTATGAATGGCGAGCAATTTCGCCCGCTACCGGGAAAGAAATCATGACAGAGGTACGCTCCTCTCTCCTGACAGAGGAAGGCACACCCTCCGGCGTCCTTTTTATTGCCCGCGACATCACAAATCGGAAGAAGATCGAGGCGGAGAGGGAACAGCTTATCAAGCAACTTACAGAGGCGCTCTCCCGCATCAAAACATTGAGCGGCCTGCTGCCTATCTGTGCCTCCTGCAAAAAAATACGCAATGATGAAGGATACTGGGAACAACTGGAACTCTACATCAAAAATCACTCCGATGCAGACTTTACTCACGGCATCTGCCCTGAGTGTGCGAGGAAACTGTACCCGAACTTTGTCAAATGATGTTGCAAAGGATTCGCGTGAATAAAAAAAGGACAGCACGAGCTGCTGTCCTTTTTCATCGCGTTCCAAGGATGCCTGGGTGATATTCACCTTACGCTTTCATGCCGCCTTCGCAGAAGATGACCTGACCGGTAATGAACTGGCTCTCCTCCGAGGCAAGGAACAGGGCCAGGTTGGCGATATCCAGAGGCGAGCCCTTTCTGTTCAGAGGAACAATCGTGGGAAGCATCTGATCGATTCTGTCTTTGGCAGCCTGGGGCATGTTTTTCATCATATCGGTCCAGATCATGCCGGGAGCAATGGCATTGACATTGACATTTTTGGGACCCAGTTCCTTCGCAGCCGTTTTGGTCATTCCGATGACACCCGCCTTTGTGGCGGCATAATTAAGCTGACCGGGGTTGCCCAGAGCACTGGTGGAAGATATATTGATAATCTTCCCATAGCCCTTCTCTCGCATGTACAGTGCCGCACACTGGATACCATAGAATACGCCCGTCAGGTTCACGGCGATCACCTGATCCCACTGCTCGTCGGTCATCTTGTGCAGCATGGCGTCGCGGGTAATACCGGCATTGTTCACCATGATATCGAGCGTGCCGAATTCCTCGATGGCCCTATCCACCATAGTCTGCACCACTTCACGGGAGGCAACGCTCCCCAGGACAGCGATCGCCTGGCCGCCTGCAGCCTTTACCTTTTCAACGACGGCATTCGCATCGGCCTCATTGACATCATTCACCACAACTTTTGCGCCTTCTTCGACAAAGCGCATCACGATTCCTTCGCCGATTCCTCGTCCCGAACCTGTTACAATCGCCACTTTATCTTTTAGTCTCATGTTCTTAATCCTCCTCAATATAATATTTTATTTACGTCGATGTATCTGTGCTGCAATCAACTCCAACGCGGAATTATACAAAGAGACGTGCACTGTCAATGAAATAATGCGTGGCACGGAAAAACGGCACCATTGCGGTGCGCTGCGTTTCTTTTTGCTGAACGTTTTGGGATTATTATTTCGTAGCCTCTCGCAGCTTTTTGCAGAGCGAATCGGGTGTAAACGGTTTGAGTATGAAATTCGCGTCCGTTACCTTCACCCCTTTTTGAACAAGTATCTTTTCTGAATAGCCGGACATGTACAGCACCTTGATGTTCCGATGGCGGGACTTTAGCTCCTCCGCGAGTTCAGTGCCGCCAATTCCCGGCATCACTACGTCCGTAAGCAGCGCATCAATCTTATTCCCGCAGGCCGTGCAGATCCTGAGGGCGTCCTCGCCATTGGCCGCCTCCAGGACTCTGTAGCCTTCCTTATGAAGCGCTTTCACTATCACCCGGCGGAGCGACTCCTCATCGTCAACAACAAGAACCACTCCCCCGCTCCGTCTCTCCTCTTCGTTCGCCCCTTCCTCCTTTTCCTTTGCTTCGCCATCGTGCACCCTTGGAAGATAGACGTTTACGGTTGTCCCCTTGCCGGGTACGCTGAAGGGCCGGATATAGCCTTTGCTCTGATGTATGATACCGTAAACGGTGGACAGTCCAAGCCCTGTGCCGCTCCCTCTGGGCTTGGTGGTAAAAAAGGGCTCGAACATCCGCGCCATGGTTTCACTATCCATGCCGGCGCCCGTATCGGAAACTGAAAGCATCACATAGGATCCCGGCGAGGGTCCCTCATCGGGGCTTCCCAGCGGGGCATCGCCGAACTCGATGTTCGCCGTTTTAATAGCAAGCACCCCCCCATCGGGCATGGCATCGCTGGCGTTTATCCCCAGATTCATGATGACTTGATCAATCTGTCCCATGTCCGCCTTGACCTTCCACAGTTCCGGCGTCAGGTCCGTGTGCAGTTTTACATTCGCTTTGATCAGCCGCCGGAGGAGCTTCTCTATGCCGCGCACCACTTTATTAAGATCCAGAATCTCCGGTTGATACATCTCCCTGCGGCTGAAGGTCAACAGTCTTTTGGTGAGCACTGCACCCCGCTCTCCCGCATCTATGATCTCTTTCAGATCACCGTAGAGGGGCTGATTTTCCGACAACTCGCTTATAATGAGCTGTGCATTCCCAATAATCGTCGTGAGCAGATTATTGAAATCGTGGGCCACGCCCCCTGCCAGCACGCCTATTGCCTCCATCTTCTGGGACTGGAACAGCTGCGCCTGCAGCGTATCTCTCTCTTCCTCCGCTTTTTTGCGTTCCGTGATGTCCTGCAGTATACCCATCAAATAGAGCGGGCGTCCTTCATCATCATATATGGTTTGCAGACGTTCATGTACATATTTGATTGTCCCATCCTCACACAGCAAACGGTACTCGAAGTCCTGTTGCGTTTTTTTCACCAGTGCATCCCGGTGAATAATCGTGACATAGCTCCTGTCTTCCGGATGGACCCTTGTAATGTATGTTTTGTACGATGCCCTGCCCCCCCTCGGCGCCAATCCGAGGATACGAAACACTTCATCGGACCATTCATAGAGATTGCTTTTTACATCGACCTCCCAGTGACCCATGTGGGCGAGTTCCTGGGCTTCCTTCAGCCGTTTTTCGGATTCGATCAGCGCCTCCTGCTCGGTCTTCAGCGACTCCAGGGTTTTTTCCAGTTTTCTCGCGACACTGTTATCGTACATTTCGAGGAGCCGGTGATCGGTATCCGCCGGCGCGTCTCGGACCGGCAACATCCCCTGTTGTTGCTCGTCAATCACCTCATCGATCAGTTTCAGAAGCACCGTTTCTTCGATGGGCTTGATGACAAACCGGGAGGCGCCGAGGCTCATTGCAAGGGCCCGGTCCGAACTGTCATCGAAGGTGGCGGTAAGAAAGATAAGAGGAATGTGGCGCAAGGCGGGATCTTTTTTAATTTCGTGACAGAGCCTGAATCCGTTCATTACCGGCATCATTATGTCCGAAATAATAAGTTCCGGAGTCTCGCGACGGGCGCAGTGCAAGGCCTGATTCCCTTCCTCCGCGCAGGTTACCTGATGCCCTCCCGCCTCAAGCCATTGTTGAAGCAGGTAACAATTATCCTGATTGTCATCGACGACAAGTATCGTGCTCATCGGGCCCCTTCCTTTTGTTGCTGGTTCAAAAATCCCTTCACCAGCGCGACAAACCCGTCCGGGTCTATCGGCTTTTCTACGTACCCTTCGCATCCCGCTGCCAGAATCGCTTCGCGATCGCCGGCCATCGCATAGGAAGTCACCGCGACCACGGGAATGGATTGTGTTCTTTCGTCCTGTTTCAATCGGGCGGCCACTTCATATCCGTTCATCACGGGAAGCTGGATGTCCAGGATGATAAGATCGGGCTGATCCTCCACGGCTGCTTCCAGCCCGTGCCTGCCGTCACGCGCCTGGAGTACTTCATACCCTTGTTTTTCCAGCAGATAGGTCGTTAAATACATGTTCTGCTCATTGTCTTCAATAATCAGAATTCTTTTTTTCTCCATCGTCTCCTCTCGGCTCCAACGGTACAGTAAATGTAAAAATGCTTCCCTCACCGAATCGGCTTTCCACATGAACAGCGCCGCCCAGCATCTCAATAATGTGCTTGCTCACGGACAATCCCAAGCCCGTGCCCTCGTACCTGCGAGATATTCCTGAGTCGAGTTGCTGAAAAGGATGAAACAGCTTGTCCATATCCTTCTCTTTGATTCCTATTCCACTGTCTCGTACGGTGATATCCATCATGGACTCGCGCCTCGCGCAGGTAACGTGCACCGATCCCTTTTCGGTAAATTTGATCGCATTGTTGACAAGATTGATAAGCACCTGCCGCAGACGGCGTTCATCGCTTAACATCGTGCCTACATCCGGTGCGATATCAACAGTAAAAGACAATCCTTTCTGCCCGGCAATCGGCGCCAGCGATGCCGCAACCTCCGCGACGACATCGCGCATATTGAATTCCTCACAGGATAGCTTCAGTTCCCCCGCCTCTATCTTTGATATATCCAGAACATCATTGATGAGATTCAGGAGATGGCCGGCGCTCCCCTTCACCATTTTCAACTGCTTCTTCTGCTCGAGGTTGAGCGGTCCGGCAATCTCGTTGAGTATGATGCCGGTAAATCCGATGATAGAGTTGAGCGGGGTGCGCAGTTCATGCGACATGCTGGCCAGAAAGGCGCTTTTTACCCTGTTGGCGGATTCGGCAACGTCCTTTGCGATCATGAGTTCCCCTTCGGCCTTTTTCCGAAGGCCGATCTCGCGGGCCATGCGACGGTTCCAGTAAAGCACCGCTGTGATGCACAAAAGCGCCCCAAGGACGATCTTCACCAACAGGGCGTAATCCATATGCTGTTCATAGGTGACCGCAATCCATCGTTGATAGATCTCATTCCGGTCCTCCGCGGTAATTGCATCAACGGCCTTCTGCATAATGCCCGCCAGTACCGGCTGGTTCTTGTGCACACCGACGGCGAGATCGTACTTGTAGGGAACTTCTCCGGCAACCTTGAGTGTAAGCATACCTTCCTTTGCGATCATGTGGCTTACGGTTGCAAGGCTGCCGATGAATGCGTAGGCCTTTCTACGCTTCACCGCATTCAGACCCTCCTTTACCGTGGCAGCCGCCACCAAATCGAGCTCCGGATGTCGCTCCTCCAAAATATCATGACTGGCATGGGCGCCGACGACGACAACCTTTTTCCCCTTCAGCGCCTGCATATCGCTGATATAGGGGGCTTCCCGGTCGGTTACGATCACCATGGGAAAACTGAGATAGGGTGTACTGAAGAGAAGGAATTTTTCTCGCTGAGGCGTAGGGGCCACCGTCAACAGGATATCTATGTTCCCCCTTTTGATGCCGTCCATGGCAGCCTGCCAGTTTCCCGGTGCAACCGGATTGAAGGCAATGCCGGTAATCGTGGCAAACAGTTTCATAAATTCCGACGACATCCCCGCATAGCGCCCTTCTTTATTGACGTATTCGATGGGCGGCCAGTCAGCGTCATAGCCGAGACTGAGTACAGGATGTGTGGTTATCCATGCCTTCTCCTGCGGGGTAAGTGTAATTCTCCCTCTGTACTCTTCATAGAAGTTGATCTCGGTTCTGAAGATGGCACTCTCTTCATTCTTGTCAAGACTATCCAGTGCCTTTTGCAGAATATCCCGAAGCTCGGGCCAATCCTTGCGTACACCAATCGCATTGACGGACGCCGTTTCCTCTATCTTGCCGTGGACAACCAGATTCGCAATTAGTTCCTGTTCCATAATATAGAGGACGACGGCGCGATTCCCTACATAGGCATCGATTCTCCCTTTTGAAACCGCATCCAGGGCATCGCTGGTGCTTTCGAACAGTGTGACTTCAATGGCAGGGTAGCGTTCCTTGAACACACTTTCGAGAAAAAACCCCCGTTCCACACCTGCCGTCTTACCTTCAAGCTGTGCAAGATCTCCATAATAGGGACCGTCTTTACGCGCAACAATGACATGGGGAACCGTGCAGTAGGGCTTCGTAAAGTGTACAAAGGACTCTCTATCCGGTCTCGGCGTAATGTCCATCACTGCATCAACGCGTTTTTTTCGTATGTCCTCCAGCATCTCCATCCAGCTGAGAGGCACGATCTTCAATCTGCCACCCAGGCGACTGTTCAATGCCTGTATAAAGGCGACCCCTATCCCACGGGGGACGCCCTTTGCATTCACATAGTCCATTGGAGGCCATGCATTGTTGACGGCGACCTTTATTTCCCCATGCGCGTTCAGCCAGGCCGACTCTTCCCTGCTCAGGGAAAGAATCTCCGCGATAGGCTTTTTTGCGGGCGCCAGCGCTTCTTCAAGGGCGGAGTAATAAAGTGACTGTGGATCCTGTTTCAGTTCTTTCAGATGAAGATCAATGCGGTCAAGCAGTGCATCACCCATTTTATCTGAACCGGCAAACATCAGTCGTGAAGGATTAAGCAGGATATCCGTCGCACGGATACCGAAATTACCCCTCTGCTGCGCGCCGAAAAGCCTGTTGACGACACCGGCGTCGGCGACGCCTCTTTCAACCAGATCAAATACGGCTGCAAAACTTTTCGTCTCGATGAACTCCGGCTGAATGTTGTATTCCCGGGCAGCTTGACGCAGCTTTCGGACCTGAATGGAGCCTTCGACAAGGGCAACTTTTTTGCCATCCAGATCTATAATGGTGCGAATCGTGCTGCCATCCCTCGTATATACCCGGGACCAGTTGATCATCACCACTTCCTGGTTGAATTTAAACCTTTTCGCACGCGCTTCTGAATAGGCAACATCCATTATGAGATCGAGCTGACCGCTTTCGGCTTTATTCAGACACTCGTTCCACGTACAGGGGATATAGTGGAGTTCCCATCCCTCTTTTTCTGCAATATAGCGCAAGATCTTCGGGAAAAAACCGGCCGGTCTGCCCTCCGAATCGATGTATACCTTTGGTTCATTCTGATATATGCCGACTTTCACCGGACGAGATACCTGAGAGTGCGCGGCACAGTGCACAGACATCGCGAAAAAAACCACCAGGATTACATGGAATACTTTTAAGACGCGGCAAGAATAGAAATGTACCCTTGAATGCATCACTAACCAATCCGATATGTTTCACGGTACAATACCGGGGAATCCCCGTTCCTCTGCCTTCCGGAAAGAAGATTGACTGATGTTCTTTACTCGTTATAGAGCCTTTCCTTCATTTTTCCTGAGTTTTTAAAGGTCACCACTTTTCGGGCCTCTATCGTCATGCTTTCCCCGGTCTGCGGATTTCTTCCCCTGCGCGCACTTTTTTCACGCACCGAGAATTTTCCGAAACCGGAAATCATCACGTCCTCACCATGTTCCAGAGATTCTTTGATAATTTCAAAGACAGATTCGCATATCTCCGCCGCCTTGTTGTTCGGAACATCAATCTGGTACTGTACGGCCTTGACCAAATCCGCTTTTGTGAGTGTCATGGAATGGAGTCCTCCCTAGTTTGATAATATACTGCTTTAATTTCAGGAACTTTCAGCATTTCTGCCTGCTTCGCTGTACAGTGAAGACGAAAGCCGGTAATGAATGACATATTTTATGTAAATAATCAATAATATATTACTCTTCTTGAAGAGAATCATTCGCTGTGGCATACTCGGGAACATATCCCGGATGTCGCCAAGGGAATGAACGCTCTCAGGGAAAGGAAGAAGAATTTACGCATGTATTTATTTCGGGTGCTTTTGGACGAAACGCTGCTCGCCGACCTGTTCGCGGGTCTTCCCCTAATGCTCCTCTTGACCGTGATCATCGTCTGTATCGCCATTCTCTCGAAAGGCGCCGATTGGATGGTTGACGGGGCCGTGGCAATAGCAACACGAACGGGCATATCCCAAATCGCCATCGGCGCCACCATCGTATCATTGGGAACAACGACCCCCGAGGCTTTCGTGTCGGTGCTCGCCGCCTGGATGGGAAATCCCGGCCTCGCCCTGGGGAACGGGGTCGGCTCTATCATTGCCGATACAGGATTGATATTCGGCCTTACCTGTCTCATCGCCGCAACACCGGCGAACCGATATATCCTGAATCGGACAGGGTGGGTGCAGGTGGGATCGGCAACGCTGCTCGTCCTCATTGCCGTCATATCCCTCGTCATGGCGCCGGAAGCCCCCTTTTTATCCCGGTGGGTGGGAATTTTGTTCCTGACCCTTCTTGTGCTTTACATCGTCGTTACGATGCGCTGGGCCCGTGAATCACTGATACTCACCCCTCTGGAAGACACTCTTCCGACTCACGCTCCCTGGCCCCTGCCGAAGTGCTGGATCTACATCATCGGCGGCCTTACCTTTGTGATCGTCGGCGCCAGGGGGCTGATCCCCTGCGCTGCCGAAACGGCATTGCGACTGGGAGTGCCCAACGATGTCATCGCGGCCACGATGGTCGCCCTCGGCACGTCACTTCCCGAATTGATTACCGCCATTACGGCGATACGAAAAGGGCATCCCGAAATAACTGTCGGCAATATTGTCGGCGCCGACGTTCTTAACTGTCTCTTTGTAATCGGCGCATCAGCAGTGGTACGACCTCTTGCCGTCCCCGGCAATTTTTATTTTTTTCACTTTCCTGCAATGCTGCTTATTCTTTATTCTTTTCGAGTATTTATTTTTATGAATCGCGACGGCTCCTTTAAACGATGGCAGGGAGCGTGGCTTCTCGCGCTGTATATGGCATACGTGATTATCCAGTACACTCTGAAGACATCCCCTCTGTGATAAGAACGTGCCGACACCCTGTCATACCACAATCGGCCCCTTGTACCGCCGGCACTGCGTCTCATCAAAACCTTCCCTGTCCCCTTTGACCGCCCGGGGCAGATAGTCGAGTATGTCCTGTGCCGTCATGCCATCTTGCCCCAAAACCGTCGCTGCAAGATCGCCGGCACAGCCATGGATGAATACGCCCTTTTTCGCGGCATCTTCCACATTCAATCCGAGACCGAACATCGCGGCGATGGCGCCTGTCAAGACGTCGCCCGAACCTGCGGTCGCCATCCCTGAATTCCCGCTCAGGTTCACATATACACGCCCGTCAGGCATGCCTATCAGAGAGTGGGCGCCCTTCAGAACAATTATCGACTGCAATGCGTCAGTCGACTGCTGCAGCACGTCAACCTTGCGCTCGTCGATTTCTTTCGCCGGGATTCCCGTTATTCGCGACATTTCGCCGAGGTGCGGTGTTAAGATGGTAGGCGCTTTTCGTTTTTTTATGATTTCAAGATCTCTACAAACAGCGGTAATGCCGTCTCCGTCCAGGAGCAGTGGCGTGTTGATGAGCGGTACGAGTTCCCGCACCAGCTTCTGTGTATCTTCCGCAAGCGACAACCCAGGTCCTATTACCACAAAATCCGACTGATCCGCCTGCTCAAGAAGTGCATCGGCATTACCGCGGGCGATGCTTCCCGCCGCCGTTTCTTCCTGCGGGAGGAATACAATCTCATAACCCCTGCCCGCAATGCAGGGTGCAAGGGATTTCGGGGTTGCCAATCGTGCATATCCCCCTCCTGCGCGAAGAAATGCCAATGACGACAGATAGGGTGCACCGTAATAGGCAGCAGCGCCGGCAATAAAAAGCGCCTTTCCGAAATCTCCTTTATGTCCGCTTGCCACCCTCTGCGGGAGTGCGGGAGGGTCGTTCACGGCGCATTTGATATGATCGCCGTCATAATGACAGGGGGGAAAAGATATGTGACTTACGAAGAGCTTTCCACAGTATTCATATCCGGGATAGAGCATAGCACCGATTTTGGGAAGACCATAGGTGACGGTGCAGGTTCCCTTTATCGCCACCCCCATAATTTTTCCCGTATCACCCGCTATGCCCGAAGGAATATCCACACAGAAGACGGGTGCATTGCCGGCATTGACAAGTCGCACCACATCGGCGTAGATGCCTCCTACTTCACGCGTTAATCCCGTTCCGAAGATTGCATCGACCACTGCATCGGATTCGGCAATATGGCGCGCCACCTCCGCAGCAGCACTGTGTGTAATGATTTCGATGGACAGCTTTTCGACTATTTCAAGATTCTTTCTCGCAATACCGCTGAATTTCGCGGGATCGGCAAGCAGAATTACCTTCACGCGCCCGCCGCCGGAGTGAAGCTTGCGTGCAACCACACAGCCGTCACCGCCATTGTTGCCCGCCCCGCACAGCACCACATACTTTTTTCCGCACACGCCGCCCATCTCGTTTGCAATGACAAAATAGGTGGATTCGCCGGCATTTTCCATCAACAGGATTTCGTCGATTCCGTATATCGAGACGGCGCCTCTGTCCAATTCCCTCATTTCTTCGACACGGCTTATTTTCATCGCTCCCTCCGATGTGTCATCGCATGCAGGCACTCTTCAAACAACTGCATGCTCACGCCACCTTGGCTTCCTTTTCCTGTAATAAGTAGTGAGAACCCCCTTGTCCCTCATGGGACGCTTCATCGATGTTTCTTACAGCATGCCGTGAGTGGGCGCGATAATACTGATACGAGACCGACAGTGCGCGCACTGCCTCCTCCGGTGATTCAAAAATGGGAATCTGCCGTTCGCTTCGTATCGAGATAATCCTCTTCAGCGCGTTGGGAACATAAATCGCCGCCGGTTTTTGATGCTTCTTACATATTTCCATAAGATCCGCCATGGAATCGATGATGAAGTCCTGCCAGACACTGGGGATGGGCATCAGTCCGTCCACCTCCGGGGCGGATAAAAGAATTTCATAAATATCAAGATAGCTCTGCTTCGAAAGTCCCGGTCCAAGGTCGACAGGATTTGAGGCGTTGAAAAGCTGACCCGCCTTTTGAAGTTTTTCTTTTGTTCCGGCCCCGAGTCGTGCCATCTGCAACCCTGCGTCAACGATAAAGTCGGCCGTGATCCCTCCAAAGGCACCCGAGTTGGTAAATATCGCAATCCTCCTGCCCTTCAGGAGCGGCATCGAAACAAACATTTTGGGGAGCGAGTAAAGTTCGGATATTGATTTCAGACGAATAATTCCCGATTGTCTGCATGCTCTGTCAAATATGACATCGTTATTTGCCATTCCGGCCGTATGAGAGGTAGCGGCACGGGCGCCTTCCCTCGTTCTCCCTACCTTATAGACAAGAATCGGTTTTGTCGATTTTCGTGCAGATTCGAAAAATTTACGCCCCTTGGCGACATTTTCAAGGTACATACAGATTACTTCGGTCCTGTCGCTTCCGAAATAATCGACAAGATCGGCTTCATCCACATCGGCCTTGTTCCCGATGCAGACCACCTTGTTAAGTCCCACCACGTCCGAATCAAGCGACTCCATGACGAGGCCGCCGACGCCGCCGCTTTGAATCACGTAGGAAATACCCCCCTGTCGCATCACACTCTGATGATCCATACCCGACGTCATTCCAAAAAAGCAGCAGAACCGATCATGGGTGCTCATCACCCCAAGACAGTTTGGCCCCATGTAGCGAATGCCATAGCTCTTTGCAAGTTCATTCAACTCGTGCTGAAGCTTGCCCCCTTCGGCCCCTCCTTCAGCAAACCCCGCACTTTCCACAATAAGATTCTTGATCCCTTTTTCACCGCACTCTCGCGCCACCTGAGGCACGTAGGACGCGGCAATTAAAATCACTGCAAGATCGACATCGCCGGGCACATCCAGCACGGACGCATAGCCGGGATACCCGTGCACGGATTCGGCTTTTTTATTGACGGCATAGACTGATCCCTCGTAGTCTATGGATTTCAGAACGCCGCAGATTGTTGCAGCGAGGTTGAACGCCTTGTTTGAAGCGCCGATAACCGCAACGGATCGAGGACTGAAAAACCTTTCCATACATCCCTCCCACTGGTACTGGTAGATCGTTCTGCAACCGTAGGACATCTGAGTGTCTACGTGTGCATCGTCATTTTTTTCTTCCGTCTTTCAAGTTCAGCCGCGTATCTGTCCTTCAGCATTTCTATCATGCTCACAATGGTCGAGAAAATAAACCGCCCGTTCTCGTCCCCTTCACGCTCTGATTCAGGTTTGATCTGGTCAAGATCCTCAAGCTGCTCATCGAGAGAGCTGATTTCCTGCTCGAACTGCCGCACGATCTCATCCTTATCAAGGAATCGGAAAAAAAACATTCGCGTAAGAAAGTCAAGCTCATAGTCCACAGGAATCGGGGGTCCTTTCAGTTTTTTCTCAAAGGCATCTCGCCCTTCCGGCGTTATGGTGTAGACGTGCTTGTTCGGTTTCCCCGTTTGAAAAACCACCTCCTTTTTTACCAGACCCGTGGATTCGAGTTTTCTCAACGCCGGATAAATCTGATTCAGGCTCAGGTTATAGGCCATCATTAACTTGCCGGTAATACGACGTATTTTGTATCCTGTTTTCGGCCCTGACATGAGAAAGCCGAGAATCATCATTCCTGTATCCATCTGCTGCTCTCTATACTCTCCAGCAACTACTTTTCTATGACTATAGTGTGCGAGAAAGTATATTACTGAAAAATATTTGTCAAGCTCATCTTGAGCGTGTCTCGCATTTTTTTGATGTGCCTCCTTCCTGATCGACCCTCTCTGGCAGAGAGGGTCGATCAGCAAAAAAAGGTTGACCGGAACTGCCCATAGATTTATAGAGGGGCAAAAATATTCAGGAGTACACCGGCTCGGACATTCACCCCGGCCAAGGGTACTTTCATCACAGAATGCTCGACAAAGAACCTTCGACAATAGGCGGCATGTTCGACGGAATTGCAGCCACCTATGACAGATTGAACAGAATTTTATCCCTCTCTACGGACCAGGTGTGGAGACGAAGCGCCATTCGATTTCTTGACGTGAAGGACGGCCATCGGGTACTTGATATTGCCACGGGAACGGGCGACCTGGCGCTGCTCGCGCTCTCGAAGGCGCGTTGCACTGTCGCGGGAGTGGATCTATCGGGCGAAATGCTTTCAATCGCCGCACCCAAGATGGATCGAGGGGGATTTGCCGACCGGGCCCTTTTTATCAGGGGAGACGCCCTCAGATTACCCTTCAGGGACGGCGTCTTCGATCGCGCAATGGTGGCCTTTGGCATCCGCAACATGATCCGGGTGGAAGACTTTCTCGACGAGGTGTTTCGTGTGCTTGCCGAGGAGGGCCGAGTGGCGGTCCTTGAATTTTCCCTGCCCTCCAATTCTCTTCTCCGTCGGCTTTATATGGCATATTTCACGCAACTGCTTCCCCTTATCGGCGGTCATATGTCCGGCAACAACAAGGCATACCGATATTTATGCGACTCCGTTCTGGGTTTTTCTTCACCCGATGAACTCAAGGAGTTGATGCAGCATCATGGATATCTCATCCGGCATTCCCGACAGCTTTTCTGGGGCATCGCCCATCTTTTCATCCTCCAAAAGCATTCCATTACGGAACCCCCGTTTCCCGCCTGAAAGGGGCGACGCAAGGTCCGTTCGATCAATAGACGTCATCGGTGCGATCCGTACCACACCGCCGGCGCATCAGACTTCCAGAAGTGCGCACAGTCGCAGCAACTCCGCACTGCTCCAGGCCTGGGCGATGCATCCCCTCGGGCAATGAGGGTAGTCGCCGTCGAATATTTCGGAAATATGTCCCATACCGCCATCGTACAGGTGCGCCTCCAGGGCGGAAATTATTTTCAGTAATTCATTTCTCGCGTCTTCTCTGTGCTCGGATGTTTTCAGCACCCCCTCGCTATAGTGCCCCAGAAGCCACGGCCAGACTGTCCCCTGGTGATAGGCTGCATCCCTCGATTCCGCCGATCCCTCACAGGCGCCTCGATATCGGGAATCACGGGGAGAGAGTGTGCGCAACCCGTAAGGGGTGAACAGTTCGCCGGTGACTTTTTTCATGACCAGCCGGGCTCTTTCAAGATCCAGAGGTGAATGAGGCAATGATACTGCAAATACCTGGTTGGGCCGCACAGATTCATCACGCGAGTCCGTCCGGGGCATCCAGACATCGGCAAGGCATTGTGTACGTTCACTCCAAAATAGCTCGTTAAAGGATTTTTTTGTTCTTTCAATTTCTCGATCCAGATCGAACTGCACAGTCAGGTTGATTTCGCGGGACAGTTCTCCGAGAAAGGAAAGCGCGTTAAACCAAAGCGCATTTACTTCAACGGGACATCCAGAGCGGGGCGTCACGGGTACGCCCCTGACGGATGCATCCATCCAGGTAAGTTGTGTCGAGGCATCTCCCGCGCATATCAATCCGCTCTCATGGTGAACGACCGCCCCGGGAATGCCACGCAGATAGCACTCTGCAATATCCCTCATCACGGGGAGGAAGTGTCGGACGATCAGATTGAAATCACCAGTGTGCTTTAACAATTCCTGAACGCACCAAAAATACCACAGCGACGCGTCGACTGAATTATAGGCTCGCGCCTCTCCCTCTTCGGCTACAAAATTCGGGATAAGCCCGTTTTTTCTGAGCGCGCCGATATTCTTCAATATCTCTACCGCCTCTCTCCGCCTGCCCCTGTAAAGAGTCAACCCGGGAAGACTGATCAGAGTATCCCTTCCCCACACATAAAACCAGTGGTACCCTGCAACAATAGCCGGCGTTTTGCGGGCGTTGCGAATGATAAATGCCTGTGCGGAATTTGATACGGTCTGAACGAAGAAGCGGGTTTTCTCCAAGGCGCCCCCCTCGGTTTTGCGAAATCGCTTCCGGCGCCGTTGCGCTTCTCCCTTCCACAATCCTTCTATGTCTCCCTTTTCATCGAGCGACAGGCACAACAGCAGCTCATCCCCCGCATCGAGCGTACATTCGATGGTTCCCGGCATAAAGAGGTCTTCCCGATAATCATATCCTCGTTCTTTTTCGGCAAGATACTCGAAATTCCTGTACCAATCGAAATCGTTCAGCAATCTTATCGCTTTGTTACACCTGAAAAACAGACGCGGCATTCCTCGGTAGGGTTCAATTGAGAAGCCTTCCCCGGTTTTTGCAGTGCCCGGATCCAGATAATCGTTTTCATGGGTCAGTGCATGTATTCGACGGAACGCACAGAGCGGTCTAATTCTTAATCTGACCGGGGTTTCATAATTTTCAAAGGAATACCGCAGGAGAAGGGTGTCTTCTCCTTCAACAAGCATGAGTTCCTTTGTTACGCTGGCTGATCCGGTTCTGTAGATAAATCGTGGATATAACAGGTAGGTAAAATGCGGCAGCTCCTGTTCGGGACTGGGGAAATACACCATTGGATATTTATGAATGGAAAGGTGAAATTCCCCCTCTTCAGTGCACACAGAATCTTCAACCTTTGAAAGAAGCACATGTCTCCCCCCTTGACCGTGAAGATTGGCTACAAACAGTCCGTGATACTTTCTGGTATGACAGTGTGCAATCGTGCTTGAGGCATATCCGCCAAGCCCATTCGTTTCAATCCACTCTCTTGACAACGCCCATTCCAGTGAATGGTCATTCCCTGCAGCTTCAATCATGGAGCACCCCCCTTTTTACGCCTTCCATCATCTGCACACATAACTGAATTTCAGGCAAATGTAAAATGAGGGATCATCCTCGCACCGCAGGCGTGCAAATCAGACAGTGGGGTAAATAGAATGATCCGGCGCCCTTATTCTACAATTTCCAACAGCACCTTTTTATTGCTCTTCGAAGAAACAGCGTTGAGAATGGTGCGCATGGATTTCACCGTTTGCCCACGTTTGCCTATGATTCTTCCAAGATCTTCCTTTGCCACGGACAATTCATATACCGCCGTCTGCCCTCCCCGTGTTTCCAGTACCTGCACATCACCAGGATTGCCAACCAACGCCTCCGCCATAGATTTGATTAACTGGACCATTGCGTCTCGTCTCCTTTTTTTAGTAGCTCGTCTCGTGATTCCTGCCTGTGGTCTATACGTGCGTCTACCCTGCGCATCGCAGGTTCCAGTCGCTCTCGCCCCGGCGAGCAGCCCCTGTCATGTCACGCAGAGTCAAGCAGATTTTAGTATAAAAAACAGAAATGGCAATACTGAATGAATACGGTATAAATATCACTTAAAACCAGTATTATGAGAGTGTTAATAGATAGGATCGAAGGTTGACTTTTTGATTTTTCAATCCAATTCTGTTCCGTATCTTATCTCGATGGTATTCGACGGATCGTGTCGACAAGTGCATCATTCGCGCGATATCCTTCGTCGACTTTCCTTCCCGAATCAGATTCGCAACCTGTATTTCCTTGGGAGTGAGGTGGTATTGACTCAGGGTCATGTTTCTCAGGAAAGGAGACGAAACATCGCGTAAATTCGTTTCCAGGATATCAACGAGTGCTCTATTTTCCGTATCCGAAAGTCTGTATTTTAATTTGTCGACATAGGGCATTACCAGTTCACGAATATTTGAAATCACGTTGCGCTGGAGATCCAGGCGATCTTCATCCCGGTGCCGCAGAAGCACCCGCAGGGCCGCATTCGCCTCCTCGAGATGACGGGATTTTATTTTTATCTCCTGTTCATGATTTTTTAACTCCTCTTCCGCCTTTTTGCTGTAGGTCATATCCTGGATAATGCCAATCCCGCCGGTGATTTTTCGACCTTTCCCGTAAAGCGGGGCTGCACGCACCAAGACCCACATTTCATGCGAGTTCATATATGGCCTTAACCATCCCTCGTAGCTGCACTCTTTGCCTTTCAGCGGCATCATGAGACAGGGAATGATTGTTTTGTCGCGCGATTTATTCAGATCCAGACCAAAAAGTGCGCTTTTTTTCGCTCCAAGAATGGAAACGAAGGTGTCGTTTGCTTCCATAATCTTTAGCGCAGTGTCATAGTAAAATACTCCGGCTGGTGCGGAGTGAAAAAGAAATCTGTAGCGCTCTTCGCTTTCGCTCAAGGCGTCTTCCGCCTGTTTCCTGTCCGTGATGTCACTCGCAAAGTTAAGTATTGCCGGTTCATTGTTCCACATGATGCGGACGACATTGATTTCCAACCACCTGACATTCCCCTGCTTGTCAATAATACGGTGACTGTAAACATTGACGAATTTTTCTCCACGCATTCGACGTATGTGCCGTTCATACACCAGCTGCCTGTCTTCCGGATGGATGAGATCGACAAACGATCTCTCGGTGAGCTCTTCCTCTGAATAACCTGATATTTCAAATGATTTCGGGTTTGTGTAGAGCAGTCTTCCGTTTTGCGTCACATATATGGCCTCATTTGCATTTTCTACCAGCAGACGATAGAGGTCTTCTTCTTTCTGTGGCGCAGGTTCTCCATGAATGAGATCATTCATTACTGTCTCCATAACAGATTGATTACAGCAGTCACGTTCAGGCGCTCCATAATCCGTCCATTCTCCCGCATGGGATTATACCGCCGGTTCTTTTATCTTCCCAGTACCGCGATCGCCGTGCTTCCTATGCCGACATGCAGTCCGAGCACCGGCGATGCATCCATCACTAAAATATCCTCCGTCATAAACATTGATTTCAATTCATTTTTATACCACGCCGCCAGGCGCGGCTCAAGCACATGCACCACACCGAATCGCGGGTTACAGCAGGTCCGTGCATATTGAACGGCAAGCTCCAGGGTCTTTCGAATTACCTTCCTGCGTCCCAGCACTTTTTTAATCTCAACCACCCGCCCTTCCGCATCGACCGTGAGCACGGGTCGTATATTAAGAAGCGTGCCGATAATCCCTTTTGTTTTTGTCACCCGTCCGCTTCGCATGGCATACTTCAGCGTAGGCAAATTGATGAATATTTTTGTATTATTCACCAATCCTTCAATGCGGCGCACAATCTCTTTCACATCCAGTCCGCTTTTTATCAACCGGCAGGCCTCGTGGGCAATCAACCCCATTGCCGCGGAACTTGTCTTGCTGTCGATTACATGAACCTTGTCTTGTAAACCATTCACTCGGCTTGCAGAACGGGCGCCCCCGATGGTTCCGCTCAGTTTTTCAGAAATGTGAATAGATACTATCGACTCGTAGACCGGCGCCAGCTTTTCATACACCTGGATAAACTGTCGTGGTGAAGGCTGGGATGTGGAAAGTTTTTCTTTGGTGCTTTTGAGTGCCGCATAAAATTCGGTGGTTCCTATTTCCACACGGTCGAGATAGCTATTCTTCCCGATCTGAAGCGTCAGAGGCACCACATGGATATCGCAGGCCTGGAATATTTCCGGGGGAAGGTCACAGGTTGAATCGGTCACGAGGGCAACTTTTGCGGATGTGGATGCAACCACTGTTTCATGCTGCGCCTGCATATCGTCCACGTTCTTTTTCGACACCGCCCCGTAGGAGGCAACAGCGGCAAACACCCTGTCAGGTTCATTGGTGTGTATATGAATGCGAACCTTGCTTTTCGAACCTACAACGATCAATGAGTTGCCCATGTCTTCGATGGCGCGGCGAACCTCATCGCGATTGATAGCGTCCCCCTCGATAAGACATTGTGTGCAATAGCGAAATGTAATGTCCGCATGTACTGACCCGGATGCAGCTTCCCGCACTTTTCTTGCCACTTGCGTACCGATTTTAAATGCCTTTACGCGTCCCGATTCTATAAAATCAACCATCCCTTCCAGAAGATTGACAAAACCTTGACCGCCCGCGTCCACTACACCCGCTTTTTTTAACTCCACTAACAGGTTCGGGGTATCGGCAAGAGAATCCTTCGCTCTTTTAAGAGACTCCCTCAGGAGCTCAACGAAATCCTGGGTTTGATGCGCGCATTCACTGAGATAATCGGCCCAGTCTTTCATCACCGTGATTATGGTCCCTTCCCGCGGTGCAGAAATAGATCGTCTGGCCTGATTCACCGCATCAATGGCCGCTGCGGCGAAGGCCCTGGTGGAAAGTTGAATTTTCCCTTTCGTTGATTCAGCAAGTCCTTGAAAAAACTGGGCCAGAATTACTCCGGAGTTTCCCTGCGCACCCATAAATGCGGAATCCGCGATAACTCCGCTTATTTCTCCGAAAGAGCCCTGCTCGCATCGCCTGGCCCCTTCGACGATGCTGTCCATAGTCGCGGCCATGTTGGTTCCCGTATCTCCGTCAGGTACGGGATACACGTTAATTTTATTCAGGTAATGTTCCATTTCACTGATACGCAGGGCCGATGCGATGATCGACTCCTTAAACTGTCTTCCGTCAAGATATTGAAGCTTCCGGCACTCCTTGAGCGAGGATGCCTTGTGATCAGTGCGGACATATTTTTGTTTTCTTATATTCATAGTACCGTTCTTGTTGAAGGGAAAGCCCCCTATTTGGCGTTCCTACGCTATCCCATGAAACCTCCCGGACAGCGAATCGCGGCAATTATACTCAGAAAATGAATTAATGCAATCTTTAAACTCGCTTACCCCCCTGCAGTATGGGTACACCCCATTGAACAATCTTTTTATTACATAAAGTCTTGCTCCCACGACATCTTTTTTGTATGTTCCCGGAAGGTGGTTGCCCGATACAAAAGATGTGCGAAAAAGAAATAATCATATATAATGAGTTTCTAGATTGGGATTGTTGTGGTACACATATTACTAATGACAGGGAATCGAAGGAAAGGCGAAAACAGGTGAACCCATGAGTAAATATTTCAAAGCGTTGCTTATGTTGGCGCTTATAATGTTTGTGACGACCTTTGCGGCGAAACACAACGTTCCGGTACATCTTGACTATTACTTAAAAATTTTTAAATTTGAATGCCCCCTTTACGCCGTCATCTATATCGCATTCGTCATCGGTGCACTTATCGGCATGGTCGTAGGAGTCACCCAGAGAATCGCCCTGTGGAATAAAATGAGAACAATTCGCAAGGAGTTGAAAAAACTTAAGAAAGAAGTATCGGCACTCCAGCCGGCGCCTGCAAAAGAAAGTAATGTGCCTGAGGGGCGCAAGAAAGACGTTCCGGAGCAGGAACAGTCTCAACTGCCCGCACAGAGGCCGGACAAATAGGTGTGCACGCGGTAGATTATAGAACAGTCAGGTGAAAAACCAGTAAAGTGTACTATGGAACGCGTCACACCCATTTTATATGAAACCCATGCAAAAGGCAGTACGACTTTTCCTTTTTTGCATAACGCTTCTGTTTACCGTCGCAGCGTTGATTATTGGAGGAACCTCCCTGTTTCTTGGATCGGAACAGGGCCGGCAACATATTCGTGCATCCATCAATTCTCGAATACCAGGCACAATTGAGTGGACACAGCTTGATATTTCCCTGTTAAAAGGGTCCGTTGAAATCCAGGGCGGCACACTTACAGATCCGCAGAAGCACCGCATCGCCGGATTTAAAACATTATACGCCTCCATAAAATGGAGAGATCTTTTGCACGGCGTCATCGCCGTTCCCCTGGTGTTCCTCAAGGAACCCTGGGCGGCAATTGAGAAAAACGCCCAGGGGGAACTCAACATCATCAGGGCCCTTGCCTCCTCATCAGACGCAGGGCCTGAAGATGGGCCAGGGTCTTTACCCTTTAACCTCGTTGTGAAGACAGCCAAAATATCCGACGGTTCCTTGCTTTTTGATCTCGGCCAGCACAAGGGGCGTTTACAGATAGAAGGCTTTGCCGTTACGGCCTCGGGAAACCTCCATGAACAATCGGCACGGGGCGTCTGTCGCGTGCATACAGCAACTTTTCAAGATTCTTTACGGAAGATTGATCTCAGTGATTTTGAAATCAGGGCCGTCTTCAAAAATGGGACGCTTGATCCTTTGCTGGCACGTGCGGAAACAGCGTCTTCTTCCGTCATTCTTCGCGGCAGAGTGAGCAATGTCGCCCACAGACCCGAACTAGATCTCAATTGCGCCTCATCCCTTTCTTTGCCCGAAATAGCGAGATGGACAGCGCTGAATGTTCCCTTGACGGGAGAAGCGAAAGTGCAGCTGAAAATCAGCGGAGTCGCGGATAATCCCTCTGTGTCCGTGGATCTTGCCTACAGGGGGGGCAGGCTCTCTTCCCTGTCTGTTGATCGTCTCAACATGAATGCCGTTATGAACGACCGCTCACTATCCATATCATCACTCATTGTTCATGCCGCCTCCGGCGTGTTTGACGCAAAAGGAACACTGGACTTTAAGCCCGTGTTCCCTCAAGGATTTCTCGGCACTGCGCCCAACTGGGACGCCCTTGCCTACACCCTTGCCGGTGAAGGGAAAGGGATGGAACTTACGAAGCTTTTCCCCGGACTCAATGTGCGGGGAGGTGCATTGCAGTCATCCCTTTCACTTGAGGGTACGGGGATTGCGCCCCAAAAACTGTCCGCCCGGGCATCCGTAAATCTTTCAACAGGCCGCCTCAGGACCGCTGCTTCCGAGGCGCATCATGACATTTCAGCACAGGCAGCATGTTTCGTCGAAAAGGGCATTGTGACCCTTTCAAAGCTTTCGGTGCTGTCGGACACCGCATCTCTGTCGGGAGCAGGCACTCTGAGGATCGCCGACGGCGCGGTGAAGGCACACATTGAGGCAGAGACGCCGGAAGTGGCAAATCTTCTCGAATTCGCCGGCGGTTCAGGGATAAAGGGACGCGCCGGCTTCACATCGATCATCGGAGGCAACCTGTCGCATCCCACCCTGCACTGCAGCGGATGGGGAAAATCCATTTACTTCGGGACACAGATGGTCGGTGACATGACTGTTATCGCCGATCTTGATGCGGCCGGAACGATGGGAATCAATGATCTCGCAATCACGAAGGGCAACTCGTCAATAACGCTTTCGGGATCGATTCGACCGTTTCAAAAGGGCGGTTTCCATCTGAGCGACGACCCCTGGTTCGATCTTGACATTCACGCCCATTCCCCTGATTTGAATGATTTCAAAGAGGATATCGGCGGCGAGGCATCACTCAAGGCGCGTATAACAGGGACCGTCGCGGCGGCCGAGGGAGAAATGCAGTTTCGAGCCCATGATATCTCGACGCCCCTTCAAAAAGTTACACGCATTGATCTTCGCGGGTCCATCCACGGCGCCATACTCCGAGCGGATTCATTCAGTGTAGAGGTAGCCCCGGGAGAGGCGCTCACAGGTCACGGATGGATATCCCGGGACAGGACGTTCGACCTGTCTCTTGCATCGAAAGGCATCTCACTTCGAAAACTCGATATCATCGCCAAAGACGCACCGGTGGACGGTCGCCTTTCATTTTCTATCGAGGGAAAAGGTTCTCTGGCCGATCCTCGCGTAAAGGGCTCTGCCCTCTTCAAGGGACTGCAGTATAAGGGGCACAGGTTTCATGACCTTGATCTCAACATCTCACTTGAAGATCGCGCATTATCCCTATCGGGCCTTTCGGATTATGCATTGAACGGTTCATACCATCTGGATACAAGGGACTTCTCTCTTTCCCTGTCCGGCGACCGCATGAATCTTGCACCCTATTTCTTAATTGCCGGTCAATCGAATCTGTCCGGTTTTCTGACGGCTGACATAGAGGCAAAGGGAAATATTTCACGGCCGAAGTCTATTCATGCATCGGCGGATATTGCACAGATCGTGGTTTCGTCACCCGAAATTTCCCGGTTAATAGAGGGTCGGGACATCAGCATTTCCCTTTCAGACAGGCGGTTCGTTCTTGCCGAATCAACACTCCGCCTGCTCAATGAAGGCGAGGCGGTCATCACGGCCGACGGCCTGCTCGATGGCTCTCTTAACGCCGGCATTCAAGGAGCAATCCCCCTTAAGGTTCTCGAATCCTTTACGGATGCCGTGACGGACATTGGCGGAAGCCTGACGGTTTCAGCAAAAATCAACGGCACGATATCGCAACCGGCGATCGCCGCCGACGTACAAATTCATAAGGCCGGATGTACCATATCGGCATTATCTCAAAGGGTACACAGTCTGAAAGGGCGGATCGAGTGGCGGAAACAAACCATTATAATTGCCGGGCTGGAGGGGGCGTTAGACTCCGGCACATTCGGACTGGAGGGGTCCATCGGGATGGACGATTTTCGACCCGCATCGTTTCGCATCGCGCTGAAGGGATATCAGCTTCCCTTTGAGGTTCCGGAAAGGATGCGCATGGTGGCGAATACGACACTTTCCCTCGAAGGAACGCCGGAAAAAGCTCTGTTGAAGGGAGAACTCGTTCTTGTAGAAGGACATTATTTTCGCGACGTGAATATCCACGACGTGGCAGACGCGATCTTTCAAAAAAAGGCCCTGCCGCCGCAGGAGGGAGGTCCCCGTGAACGGTCATTTCTCAGCGCTGTCGCTGTAGATATCGCCGTGACGGCCAAGAATCCCTTCGTGGTTGACAATAACATCGCCTACCTTGAGGTGCATCCGGACTTGAGGATTTCGGGTACGGTGACCAGTCCGGTTCTGCAAGGCCGCACCTCCGTGGAATCGGGGACTGTCACCTATCAGAAGCGGGCCTTTAACGTCACGCGAGGGGTCGTTGATTTCCTCAATCCTTACAAGACAGAACCAACAATCGATATCACCGGTGAAACTTCTCTGAGAGACTGGGTGATTACGCTGAAGATATCGGGCACGCCGGACAGGCTCGCCTTCAGGCTGATCTCCGATCCCCCGGAAGAACATGGCGACATCATTTCACTTCTTGTTCTCGGCAAAACAACGAAAGAGCTGATGAGCGGCGAGGGAGGGCGCACTGCCCCATCGATGGAAGCAATTGTTGCTCACATCGTCAATGCCACACTGGGAGAGAATGTTAAGAAAGCCACCGGATTGGACACTTTTGAAGTTGAAACGACGCCCGATGAACCCGGTCAGGCCGATGAACGCGTCAAGGTCACTATCGGAAAGGAGCTTTCGCGAAGAATGGCGGTGAAATACTCCGTTGAAACGGAAGAGGGAGAAATGACGCAACGGGCCATTGCAGAATATAAATTTCTGGAAAACATCCTGCTTAGCGGATTCCAGGACAATAAGGGGGTTTTTGGAGGCGAAATTCACTATCGGATTGAATTTCGCTAAGAAAGGCATGCACCGCACTCTATTCCACATACACTGCCTCCTGTCAGGATTGCTGTGTCTCTGCATCTGTATGGCCCCCTCCCCCTTCATCCATGCCGGTTCCATCAGTCAGGAGACGGAAAAGACAGCCGATCAAAGACCCGAAGCGTTGGTATCGCACATTTCTCTTCATATTCATAAAGGTCCCGGGTTCGATCAGAAGCTCATCGAGCTTGCATGGACACTCATTTTTTTAAAAGAGGGGCATGAATTTTCCGCTTCGCTGCTCGACGCATCAATCAGAGCGCTCAGCCTGAGCAAACAATTCTCGGCCATTCATGTTGACTCAAAGGATGAAGACGGAGCAATCGCCCTCTTCTTCGATCTTCAGCCGGCTGTCTTAATAAGGGATATTGAAATCGATGGGATCTATCCATTCTTTGAAAAGGATATCCTGAAAGTCATGACTGTCTCTGTCGGTGACATCTTCACCGCCGAAACACAACAGAGACAAGCACTATTGATAGAGGAGTTTTTTAAACGCGAGGGATTCATGGACCCCCGCGCAGGCATCACGGCGGATGCCGATCCAGAGAGCGGTAATGTGACGCTCCACATTGCCGTCGAGAAAGGTCGCTACTGGAAGCTGGATCGTATCAACATCAAAGATAAACAGAGTGTTAAATATTCAACCCTAAAGTCAAAGATGAAGGTATGGCGCACCCGTTATCTGCCGGGAACCACCGGTCGATTCATCGAGGCCCAGGTACACAACGATATTGAAAGACTTACGGAACACTACAGAAGCCTCGGCTTTGCGGCATGCGCTATCGACGCATCAGTGCTAAGAAATGCCCCGAAGGCGCAGGTGACCATCGATCTTACCGTTGCGGAAGGTCCCCTATACCGTGTCCGGTTTACCGGCAATCATGCGTTTTCTGATTCGAAACTGAAAGAAGACGCGGTGTTTCTGCATGAGGGCATTACACGCGACAGGATCTACAGAAAAAGCATAAAGAAGATCAAAGAACGCTACCGAAACGCGGGATTTCCTGACGTTGCGGTATCCTGTGACGTCGACGATGCTGTTGAGGAAAAAACATCCATCCGCACGGTCACATTTACCGTGAACGAAGGGGTTTTTTCTCGAATTGAAGAAATCAGAATTTCAGGCAATGCCATGGTACCCGACGACGAAATAAGAAAAGAACTCGTCACAGAGGGCACGATCTTAAAAAAAGACACCCCCTACATCAGGGAAGATGTCGACAGAGATGCTGCGGCCATAAAAGTTCTCTATAACCGGCATGGGTTTATCAATGCAATGATTCGCACAGAGGTCGCCTGGGGTGAAACCGACGCAAAAGGCCGTTCTGCAGTCATCACATTTTTCATCGAAGAGGGAACCCGCACGATTCTCACGGCCGTAACAATTAAAGGGCTTACCGTCATCTCCGAGGCAGAGGCCATTGACGCCCTGAATTTGAAGGCGGGAGAACCTTTTCGGCCCTACATGCTTGAAAACGAGAAGCACATCCTATCATCTCTTATTGCTGAAAAGGGACATCCCTATGTCGCCGTGGAACATGCCGCATCCATAAGCACCGACCAATCACAGGCATATGTGGAGTATATCATTGATGAAGGTCTCCGGGCAGAGGTGGGGCAAATTTTCATAACAGGCAATTTCAGAACAAGGAGGACGCTCATTGAGGATGAAATGGGAATACAGACAGGCGACCTGTTTTCCCCGGTCAGACTGCTTCAGGGACAGCGTAATGTAAGAAATATGGACATATTCAGCTCTGTCAGGTTCAAGGCAATCGGTCTTGCGGAAAAGACCGGCCTTATTCATCTGATTGTGGATGTGAAGGAAAAAAAGCCCTATTTTGTGCAGGCAGGGATCGGGTATGAATCGCAAAGCGGTCTTTACGCAAAGGCGAAGACCGGTGACCGGAATTTTTTGGGCGCCCGAAAAAACCTGTGGATGAGCAGCACCATAAGCGAAATAGGGTACCGTACCGACCTCGGCGTCACTGAACCACGGTTTCTCGGCGCCAGCCTGTCGGCAACGCTCGCACTATTCCAGGAAAAAAAGGAGGAATTCAACCAGGATTTCGGTGTAGAAACCTATGGATCATCGCTTCAGTTCGCAAGAACATGGCCCTGCGGTTTTGCCGCGGAACTGGGATTCCGCTTTGAGCAGAAAGAACTCTTCTGCAGTGACGACGGTTCCTGTACGAGCACTGCAGCAGACATTGGAAACGCCCGCAGCATCCTTGTGACGACCCCGGCAATCAGCTTCGACAGTCGCGATTCCTTCATCCGCCCCAGAAAGGGAATGTTCTTCACGTTTTCATTTGATGTTTCAAAGGGAATCAGAAATTCCTTTGACGATTTTCTGAAATATCGATTTGACGGGAGATACTACATTTCTCCGCTTCCACGCCTCACCTTCGCCTTCGTTGCCAGAGCGGGGCTCATCCAGTTGTACGGCGATTCCGGAACGGTGCCCCGGGACCAGCTTTTCTATCTGGGGGGCATTTCCGATGTGCGGGGCTTTTCCGAAAACATGCTCCGGTACGACAGCTCAGAAAATCCCGCCGGGGGGCGCCTTTCCCTGTCGGGGAGTATGGAAGCGCGAATCGATCTGGGAGGAAATGTGGAACTGACCACTTTTTTCGATACGGGAAGTGTCTCACGCACCATGGGAAATTACGGGTCCGACGGATTTCGCTCTTCAGTAGGCGCAGGACTTCGGTACCTCACCCCCATAGGGCCCATCGGATTTCTCTACGGCGTCAAACTTGATCCTCGGGAGAATGAACGCAGCGGAAGATTCCATTTTTCGATCGGCTATACCTTCTGATGATTCGAATCAATATGTTTCAGAGGCCCCGTCAGAGCCATTTTTTTCTTTTGAAAAACGCCAGCATCCCCACGCCGGCTGCACACATACAGCACAGAAGCACCGGATAGGACCAACGCCATTTCAACTCGGGCATAAACTCAAAATTCATTCCATAGATACCGGCAAGAAAGGTCAATGGAATAAATATCGAGGCAAAAATGGTCAGCACCTTCATGACCTCGTTCATCTTGTTGCTCATACTTGAAAGATATAAATCCAGCATCCCTGAGAGAAGATCCTGGTATGTCTCCACTGCATCAATCACCTGAATTGTGTGATCGTAAAGGTCTCTCGTATAGAGTGAGAGTTCCTGGCTGATGAGAGGGGATTCGCTTCGACTCAATGAATTTATTACTTCCCGCATCGGCCACAGGGATTTTCTCAAAAACACGATTTCCTGCTTTAACGAATGAATGGCCTGTATCGTATGCTGACGGGGATTGAATGTCAGCTCATCTTCAAGGACCGCTATGCGTTCGCCTAGTTTCTCCAGCAGGACAAAATAATGATCCACCACCATATCGATAAGTGCATAGGCGAGATAATCGGCGCCCAGTTTTCGTATTTTCCCTTTACCCTGACGAATACGTTCTCTGAGGGGGTCGAACACATCCCCTTCCAACTCCTGGAAAGAAATTACGCAGTGTGCACCGAGAATAATGCTCACCTGTTCGGACTTGACTGCGTCGGTTTCCTGATCGTAATAGAGCATCCGTACCACAAGCAAGATGTACTCTTCATGGTCCTCCATCTTCGGCCGCTGATTCGTGTGCAGGATATCCTCCTGCACCAGGGGGTGAAGATTGAAGTAATGACCGATCTTTTCTATTACTCCCGGTTCATGGAGCCCGTCGATATTCAGCCAGGTCACCGATTTGGTGTCTGTAAAGGGATAGCGCTCCGCACTATTTTCCAATTCGCTCTCGTGAAGTATATCCGCATTGTAATCGATCACTCGCATCCTGACTTTTTCCGCTTTGCGTTCCCCCACATGCACCAGTGTGCCCGGAGGCAAGCCTGCTTTTTTTGAGGTCCCTCTCATTCTTGACAGTACGGACATACCCTTTTCCTTATTATTTTAATCTATTGCCTATATTTCTTTATCGCATCTCTCACGGTCTCTTCCAACTCGGAAAGCGCACAGGGCTTGCGTATGTATCCGTCTGCACCCGCTTGCAGTGAAATGTGCATCATTTCGTCGCCGACAACGGCGGTTATCATAATGACTGCTGTTGTCGGCTGGATTCTCTTTATTTCCTTCAGTGCTTCAATACCCCCGCCACCTGGCATGACAATGTCAAGAAGCACAGCATCCGGCCGAAGGTCTCTCGTTTTTGCGACAGCCTCCTGCGCGTCCATCGCCGAATACACCTTAAACCCCGCAGACTGCATAAATCGCTTCAAAAGCCTGACAATCTCACTTTCGTCATCTGCAATCAGTATCTTATCTTCGACCCTTTCATCCATGCCTGTCACTCACTTTCCTTTTCGGCAACCCTTACCGGAATCTCAATAAAAAAAGATGCGCCGCCCCTTTCATTGTTTTCAGCCCATATTCGTCCGCCGTGCTGTTGTATAATGCCGTGTGATATCGAAAGACCCATCCCCATTCCCCTGTCCAGCTGCTTAGTCGTATAAAACGGTTCAAATATCCTGGAAAGATCATGACCTTTAATGCCCCTGCCCGTATCGGCAATCACTGTTCTTATATACCGTCCGTCATCTCTTTCATGGATCCCCGTCTCTATGGTAAGCACTTGCTCTTTTTTGCCCTCCATGGCCGCAAGAGCGTTCGTAATGAGGTTGACCAGCACCTGTTCGATTTTCTGACGATTCAACAGCGTCTTCGGAAGTCCCTCCCCGTAACACACCTCGATGGCCACACCCTCAAGTTTCAGCTGTGATCTGAACATGCGAAGCACCTGTGCAATTACGTCATTTACATTGTCGGGAATCATCACATCGCTGGAAACACGTGAAAGCTGCTTCAGGTCGTCTGCAATAGCGACGATTCTTTCCACCTGCTTCATGCAGATGTCCAGTTCTTCGTGCACCGTCGAGGGAATGTCGTCCTCGGCCTGTAGAAGCTGCAATTCCAGAGAAATGATGCCGAGGGGATTCAGGATCTCATGGGCGACGCCGGCCGATATGCGGCTCAGGGCGGTCAGCTTCTCAGACTGCTGAAGTCTTTTTTCGAGATGTTTGCGTTCCATTTCGTTCCGTAAAGACTCGACGGCCCCGACAACGGCGCCGGCGGCATCCCGAAGCACCGACGCCGTTGCAGTGAGATATAAATCTTTTCCCTGTCGATTATGTATCATCACTTCCGTATACAGCGCATTCTCACAGTATTCTATATGGTTTTGTCCCACCTGACTCTCAAGTTCGGGATGAAGGGCCGCATCAATGAGCATAGGCAGTCGCTTTTCATATAAGACCAGCCCGTACTCGTAATTTCCTTTGCCCAGCATATCATCGGCTCGAACGCCGGTAAGATCCTCCATGGCTCTGTTCCAGGCAATCACTTTCCCTTCTCTATCGATAACCACTGTGGCGTCGGGAAGAAATTCAATGATGCTTGACAGCGTGCCCTGGGAACGGTTCAGCGCTTCGAGCGTCGCCTCCCTCTCGATTTCCGCCTGCTTGCGCGCGCTGATATCGCGACTGACACCGGAAAATCCCGTTACCGCCCCCTTTGCGTCGCGCATCGGTCGAGCGCTTATTTCCAACCATACTAAGGCGCCATTGCAATGATAATGTTCTGCTTCTATAATCAATATGTTATCTTTAATTCTTCCTGCAATAAGCGCCGCAAAAGACCTTTCCACATACTTAAAGGTATCCGGGGGGAAACTGTCCCTTAACGATATTTTCGTAGCCTCTTCGACGGAAAACCCCAACAGGCGCTTCACCGAGGGGGAAACAAAACTGTATTTCATGGAATTCAGATCGAAGGTCCACACAATGTCGTTGGCATTTTCGACGACAAGACGGTACTTTTTTTCACTTTCGCGAAGCGCCTCAAGGGCTTTTTCCCGTTCCAGCTCGGCCCGTCTGCGGTCAGTGATGTCCTGTGCGAAGATGGCAACTCCGCTCACCTTCCCCGCCTTGTCAAATGCCGGATAGCAATGCTGTTCGTACATCCTTCCCGCGCGTGAATCGATGAAATTCACCGGCTCGCCCGTGGCAACCACCTGGTCGTAATGTTTTTTTCTGAACTGTGCCACATCGGGTGGAAAATGGTCGTAAAGGCAGGTTGCAACAAATTGAGCCATTGTTTTACCCAATCTCTGGGCACCTGTTTTATTGGACAGGACTATAGTACCCTCGGTATCAATGAGTACCATGCTTTCGTGCGTCGCATCGAAAAAGGCCTGAAGCGTCTCCTCTTTCTCCCTCAGTGCATCCTCAGACTGCCTGCGGTTGGTGATATCCCGTATGATCATGCTGGTCTTCTGCCGACCATCGGCATCGATAAAAATTTTCGATGTGATTTCCACAGGAAATTTTTCGCCGTTGGCGCGGATCATGGTGATCTCGGCCCGTGATCGGCCTTTGACGGTTCGTTCGTTCAGCGCGATGTCCAGACGGAGGTCGGTCTCATCCACCAGGCCCTGACGTCCCAGGCGTTTGATTTCTTCCAGAGAACAGCCAAACATGTCGCACGCCGCCAGGTTTGCATCGAGAATGCCGCCGTCCGGCGTGGTCAGGAGGATTGCATCCATCGAATAAGTGAACAGTGAGCGATATTTTCTCTCATTCGCCTTGAGCTCTTCTTCCTGTCTCGCTATGGTTTCCTTTAAATTGGATTCCGACAGACTCACCTTTTCGTTTGTTTTCTCAAGCCTGTTGTCTGTTTCTCTTTTTGGGGGCATGTATAAGCCTCAGTGTTGCATCGGCAGTATAACACAAGAAAAGCAGCAGGTACGTGAGAAGAAGCCAACATTACAATAGACACGACTGCTCCCCACCTTTTCAGAAGAACATCACTAATCAATAAGATCCCGGGATACAAAAGTCAAGCCTCTTTTATTGTCGGCGCCGGAGGTGTTCGCGGTGATGTGAGTCCTGCCCTTGTTCAGGTTCAAGATTTCGAAATACCAGGGATGTGTCCGGTCGGCATTGGCATTATACTGCAAAGTAACACAGTTGTTTGAGCAGCGTACCGGGAATAAAATAACAACATTTCTCGCAGAGGCGCAGGGGCGCTGAGGACAAACCAATAAAAATAGTTTTTCTCTGCGAACTCGGCGTCTTGCGGGATAAAATGAATACGTTGCTTAGAAGCTCCGCTATGCCGAACTATCGGCATTACAATAGGAAGTAACCTGTGAGCGATGAAATCCGCCTTCCTCTGGACATTTCGTTCAACGGTGTTTCACATTTCATCGAATGGGGGTGTGCAACGCTCCCGAGTTTGCGTCCGTCCCCGTTCCGGTTTAATCAAATATCATCAATAATAACGAGCATATAAAAAATATTATGAACGGATGCCCGCTTTGGCACGGTTCTTCCTACATCATAAGGCAAAGACAAACGAACACACCAAAAGGAGGAAAAGGATATGAAACGGACACTTCAGACACTGATCATGGCGGTCTTCGTGGTTCTGATTACGGCATCCTTCAGCTTTGCCGAGTATGTGGCATCGACGGCGGGGAATTTCCCCTACTTCCAGCTGGGCTGCCTGGTGGTGGGCGGTCTGATCATCACCTCGCTGAAGCACAAATACTCCAAGATCTACATGAGCGAAGCCGTCGGTTCCTTCGCGCTCTACGCGGTGCTGGTGGCGCTCTTCACGGCCCCGGTGGTGGATGCGCTGAAGGCCCTGGTCAGCTAGGAAAAGAAGATACGGATTCATCCTGCCTTAAAGGCGGGCATCCTCGGAAAGGAGGACAGGAACAATGACAGTACTGCGACATCATCTGCATCATAGGCATCATATGGAGGACAGAGCGAACTACACATCGGTCTTCATGATAAGCGTGTGGGGATTTGTGATCGCCATTTCGTCCTTCCTCTTTCTCTATGCGGGGTACTGGCTTGACCAGCAGTTCGGTTCCGCGCCGACCTTCATGCTGGGACTCTTCTTTCTCGGGGTATTCCTCTGCGTGGGTCGCCTCTACTGGGAAGTCTGGGTAAGACGGGGAAAGGGATGATCCCTGCCGGCGGCGCCGGTTGCCTCGTCGATAAAACCCGGGTATATATAATCCCCCCTTTTGATGGAAAAGGGGGGATTTTTTGTCTCCTGTAATGCCGGGACGGGGACGGAATATATTTAATTACTAACAGCAGGGGGGAAGCATGAAAGAAAAGAACGGCATTGACCCTGTGATTCGCAAACAGAAGCCTGACCAAAAGGAACAGGCTGAATTACGTATACTGTCCCCGGATTTGCATGACATCGAGAGCGAAGCATGGGGCGCATGGAGCGAAATAATCCCACCCTTCGAAGGCGGAGTGAATTTCCTCTATTCGCTGAGTTCCTAGAGGAAAAACAATTCATCCAGATGTGGACAAATGTGGACAAAGCTAAAAAGGGCTCCCTTGCGGGAGCCCTTGATTTTGGTACGCCAGCAGGGATTCGAACCCGGGACCTACGGATTAGAAGTCTGAATATTACCCCATTTAATATCATTGAAACGGATTGCATATCCACCATCAAAACCATTCTTATCAAGTAATAATAATAAAATACATATTGACTTTCATTGAAATGAATTGTAAGAATATGGCTACACAGTGGCTACATGACAAAGCCAAGGGGCAATCGTTATACCACGCAGCCAAACTTTAGGAGGTGGTCATGAAACGAATCAGACTCACCCTTGATCGAATCAAAGCTATTCAATGCCCGGCCGACAAGCAACAATCGTTTACTTGGGACGCTGACGCTACGCGCTTAGCTGTAAGAGTAACAGCAGCGGGAGTAAAATCCTTTGTCTTTGAGGGTAAGTTAAACCGTACAACGATTCGTAGGACAATTGGAAAGTGCGGTGACTGGACCATTGAAGATGCACGGAAAGAGGCGCGGCACCTTCAAGCCTTGTTGGATAAAGGCATTGACCCCCGAGAAGTGGAAAAGAAGCAGGAAAAAGCAAGAGCTGTGAAAAAAGCAGCGGATGAGGCCGCCAAGAAGGAAGCCGAAGCAAGCAAAAAATACACCCTCAAGGCTTTGATGGAAGAATACGCAAAATATTGCGATGCGCAGGGAAAAATCATTTACGCGGGGGCTGTTCGTTCAGCTACAAAGTGCCACTTAACGGAAGCCGATCCGGACCTTGCAGGTACACCGGCGAGAGATATTACACCGAAGCAAGCCGCTAAGTTGGTGAGGCGCGTCATGGAAGCGGGGAAAGAACGAACGGCGGGTTCATTCAGGTCGTATCTGGCAGCAGCGTACAACTGCGCGATGAAAGCCCCCGTATCGGCTGCCTTGCCCTCTTCTTTCATTCCCTTCGATGTTGAATCAAATCCCGTCACAGTAGTGCCCACTATTCCGGTTAAAGCGAGGAATCGAACGCTCACAAGGGAAGAACTGAAGAAGTACATTGAATCCCTGAACGATGATCTTATCGACCAAACGTTAAGGATCACCCTTTATGCAGGCGGCCAAAGAATGGCTCAACTGTTACGAGTAGAGGTTACCGACTGGAACGAAGAAACAAAAACCCTCAGACTCACTGACCCCAAAGGCAAGAGAAAAAGCCCACGAGAACATCTGTTGCCTCTTGCGCCAATTGCCGCTGGCATTGTTGACGGACTTGTGAAGCGTTCTGAAGCCAAGGGCGTAACCCTGCTTTTTCCCTCAGCGGTGAACACTGTAATCAATCTCAGTTACCCGGGAAAGCGAGTAACAGAAATATCCACCGCTATGGGCGGCGAGGCCTTCAACCTTCTCGATATCCGGCGCACCTGTGAAACCATGCTGGCCGGCATGGGTATAAACCGCGATATACGAGCGCAGCTTTTAAGTCACGGTATCAGTGGAGTACAGGCCGTTCATTATGACCGGCACGAATACACAAAAGAGAAAAGGGCCGCTCTGGTGAAGTGGGAGCGGTATTTAAAGAAAATCACCAGCGGCGAGGAAGAAAAGAAGGTGATTCGGTTTGAGGAAGTAGCAGGAGGCTAAAAAGGAGGATTGGACATGAAATCAAAGGAAGTTCCGCATTCGAACCAGGCACCCTCACTGCGGCGGAAGCTGGATACATCATCGGTTTCCGAGACGCTGACACCCTCCGAAATCGAGCAGCTAAGGCAAGAGAAGAAAGAAGACAACGCCTACTTTCGAAAGGCATTCGCCCATATGAAGAAACAGCGATCGGTAACATATCCGAAAACGGAAGAAGGTCTGAGAGTTCCTCAACCGGTGTGGGAGACCGAGTATTACCCAGGGTCACCTCCCGAAAAGGTGGAAGCTACGTTGTCTCGTCGGGATACATCAGATGATTCAGGGAACGCAGCACCTTGGCGAGACGCTTACCCGGAGTGTTCCAAACAAGAGCTTACCGGTAAGGCGCTTGCTGGCGCACGTTACCGGGAAGGATTGACGCAGGTTCAGCTCTCTGAACTGACCGGCATTCCGCAGCGGCATATCAGCGAAATGGAAAACGGGAAACGTCCCATAGGGAAAGAAATGGCAAAGCGCCTAGGGAAGGCACTGAACATCAGCTACAAGGTGTTTTTGTAGCAGTCAAAACAATAAGACTGAAGGGGATAGGGCAAGCTACCCGAAGACCGGACATATCCCACCGGCTGCCCCTTCACAACCTGGGATAATTGCGGGGGGATACGCAATGGACAACAAGAATCAATTTCCCTTCAAGATAGAACTGCTTGAAATGTACGCACGGAGGTGGGCCGAGAAGTGCAATGACTTTGCTACTGTTGAGAGCATTACACTTCACAACTATTCAAGCCCCTACGCAGAGGTAAGGCATTTGCAGCACCCGGTAAAATATTGCGTTGTCTTCGATATCGGTGAGGAAAAACCGTTTGAATACCCTTTACAGGAAGCCGTCGAACGGGGGGGCACCGACGCCGAGTTGCGCATGATTCAAAAAAAGCTCTACGGGAAAACCAGCGAACTTCACCCGCTTCAGGCACAGTTGTACGAGGGCGCAAATGAGCATATCGCGCAGTTGAAATCACAGAAAACCACGATTTACGATTTTCTGGAATGCTCCGAAACGATCAAAAATAGAGATTCGTACCTCGCACTTATGGACGCCAGATTCGCAGATATTTACCTTAACCCTCCGGGAGCCGATTATAAAAAAGAATGGATATTTTTCACAAGACGTTTGGCCGAGGGAAACCGGGGCGTAATGCTTGACGAACCGCACATAATCCTGTACGGGGCGGAACCCCCCGGGGACCTAGAGAAAAAAAGAGATGAGAGCGTTGAGGTTAACATCAGCGGGAACTACCTAAAGCGATGCGGTCAATACTGGGAAATCAGCTTCGATGGCAAGCTAACAACTGTTAAAGATTTGGCTGGGATTCGGTATATCTCTTATCTTTTGGAACCAAACCGGATTGGCCAATCTGTCTCGTGCCTGGAACTCTATCGATTATATAACCCTAATCAAAACGACGCAATCTCTGACTCACAGGCGCTTGCAGAAGGGTTGCATAAATCTGGTGGTATATCTGAAGAACTTACCGACGAAAGCCGCGACGCATTGGGGAGGCAATTGCGGCAGCTCATCGCCGAGAAAGAGAAAGTCGATTCCGACTTTGAGCGGCGCGAATTTGATGAAGAAATTGACGTAATGATGCGAAAACTGAAGGGGTTGCCAGAAAAAAAGATCGACCCAAATGCCAAGAAAGCACAGTCAAACGTAAAAAAAGCCCTTACTGCAAGTTTTAAAAACATAAAAGCTGGACTACCCGAACTCTCCGAACATTTTAATAAACACATCGTTGCTGACGGCGGCTATGGCTTAAGATATACTGCCTCAATTGCATGGCTCATCATATCCTGATTTTTCCTTTCTTTGAAGCCGGTGGACTTTTTTTTCATCGGCTTTATTTTTTTTAACATCCCGATTTAATTAACTTCTTCCCCGTTTCTTCCGTCGCACGGAAGATTTCTTCCGTCCAAATTCAGACATAGTTGTCAAATCAACTGAAAAAGGGGGTGCTGGGATGGAACGAAATCGGATAACACACATTACGACAAGGGAAGCTGCGCCGATGCTGGGCGTCGAAGATGAAACCATGCGGAGGGGACTCTGCATCAATGGACATTATTTAAAAATTAAACCCGTGAAATTACCAAACCGCCGGCTGCTCTGGCCGCTCGCCGACATCAAGAAAATCTTGGAGGGCGAAAACAATGGATAAACGTATGATATTATTCAGTTTCGACGAGCAGATGACGCCCGAACAGATTTATATAGAAGCGGCGAGCGACGTCGAGGCTGCTCGCCTGCAAGCGATAAGCGACCGAATGTTCACAGCCTTTAGCAAAGGAGACGCGGAAGATCATGACGACGAATGAGGCCCTCGAACTGATGAAGCACCCGCGGGATGGCGATTCATGTCTCATTTGCGGCGGTGCCGCGGCGGTGATCGGCGTCTTTCTGCCTGACGAACCCGCAGCGTACGGCGGGGTTGAGGATAAAACGCGACTAATTCGCTACTGCCTATGCCAGCGATGCTGCAACGATTCCGAAACGCCCGAGAAGGTAGAGAAAGTGCTACGATCCGAGTTGCGAAAAGGTGGTGCAATATGAATATGATCGATTCAGCCTTGCAATACAACGGAAGGGGATTTTCCGTGATCCCTGTGCGGCCCGACAAGAGCCCGTTCATCAAATGGGAACAGTACCAGAGCAGACAAGCGACAGCAGAGGAGCTGCAAGATTGGTGGACGCGATGGCCCAATGCGATGATCGGGGTTGTGACCGGCGCAATATCAGGGGTGTTCGTCGTCGATTGCGATAACGAGGAAGCATACCAGCGCATTCAGGAGCTGTTGCCCGATGCGTTTATCACCGCTATTGCAAAAACGCCCAGGGGGTACCACATTTACCTCGCCATGCCTCCGGGCCAGAGCATCGGCAATGCGACGGGCATTATCCCTGGTGTTGATGTGCGTGGGGACGGGGGCTACGTGATCGCACCGCCTTCTGTGAATGGGACAGGCAAGGCGTACCAGTGGCTTGAAGGACTGAGCATTCACGAGACTGCACCTGCACCGTGCCCCGATGCCTTATTAAATAAATTAAAATATAAGGGGCATGAAACACCTACGTTTCAAAGCGTTTCAGACGTTTCAGAGCGTTTCATGGAAGGGCGGCGGGATGACACCCTTTTTCACATTGCGAGCTGCCTCGTCAAAGGCGGATGTCAAACAGAGCTAACCACTAACATATTGCAACGACTTGCTTTTTCATGCAATCCACCGTTCCCGATAAGCGAAGTAAATGCAAAAATTGACAGTGCATTGAAGCGTGCAAAGCGGCGTGATGGAAATCTTGTTGAGCAGGTTCGTGACTGGCTGACGTTTCAAGAGGGTTTCATAAACGTTTCAGAGTGTCACAGAGAGTTTCAAAGCGTTTCACCGGAAGAGAAACGGCAGATCAGGGTTATCTTTCACCGGCTCAAGGAAGAGGGGCTCATCGAAAAGTATGGAAAGCAGGCGGGTGTTTACCGGCGCGTTGACAAGGATTTTGAAGAAATGGACTTTCTCAGCGCCGACGGGAAGGAATACGACATTGCTTTGCCACTGGGCCTTGCAGAGCAGGGGATTCTATACCCCGGAAACATTGCCGTTGTTGCCGGAAGCAAGGAGGCGGGAAAGACTGCATTCCTTCTAAACTTGGCTCATTTGAACCTGGGGCGTCGCCGAGTAGTTTACCTGAATTCCGAAATGGGCGCAAATGAGATGCGAAAGCGTCTGCAGGCCTTCAAAGATACACAACTTGAAGAGTGGGCAAGTCACATGAGGGTGTACAACCTGAAATCAAGTCAGATGCCAGCGGACTTCATTGATGGCTCAGATGCAATATGGATCGTTGACTTCCTCGAAATCGCAGAGGACTTCTCTAAAATTGCCTTAACGATTGGTGCTATTCATGACAAATTGAGGAAAGGAATAGCATTCCTGGGGTTGCAAAAGGCCGACGGAAAGGACGTTGGAAGGGGCGCTGATTTCTCACGTGAAAAGGCGCGCCTGTATATTGCCTTAGACTGGGAACCAGAAACGAGGGCAAACCGTATAAAGATCATTGATTGCAAAGCATGGCGGAATTCACGGAACCCTCGAGGCCTGAAAAGGCATTACAAATTGATTGGAGGCGCCGAAATGCGGCCGATCGGGGACTGGTTCCCATAGACGGAAATTTCTGTCCTATTCGGCCTATGTCCTAAACCGCATAGGGGGTTTTTGGGGAATAGGAAGAAAGTCTCATTATAGACTTTCTTTCCTATCCAAAACCCTAAAGCTAGGACACCAGAGCAGACCCAAAGGAGAGCAGAACAATGGATGAGCAGAGCAGAGCAAACAAGATTCAGGAAGTGTATGACAGAGGCGGCACGAAAGAAGCTATGCAGGCGGCGAACCTTGACAGTGAGCTGAGCCAGAAAGAAAGAGTTGCCGCCATTATTCATCTTCATGAACAAGTCGGCGGATATATGAAAAATGCCCTTGCCGATGCAATCAGGATCGGAGAGCTGCTTCTGTCTGCAAAGTCTGAACTTCAGCACGGAGAATTTGAAAAGTGGATTGAAGGCAATTTGCCTTTTACGCCACGGACGGCGCGTAGTTATATGCGGCTTTATCGAGAGCGTGACAGGCTGAAAACGGAAACAGTTTCCGATTTGACAAGCGCCTATAAGCTACTTAGCCACGATGAGGGTGAAAAATCGGCGCATTATGATGATGTGCGGTCAGAGATTGAGGCGCTGAGGAAAGAGCTAGATGACCTAGATGATACCCTTCCCAGAGATGAGCAAATCAGAATTGTCAAGCAAATCGTTGATCGCCTAAAAGAACTGCAAAATGAGGCGGCGATAAAATTGATACGTGCGGAACGCAATCTTGGGCGGGCGCTAAACGAAATCAAGGCCGATCTTCCTAAATTTGATGAGTTCAATCGCTTTTGCCTGGGTTGGGGTAAGTTATTCAAGATATATGACGCGAACCCCATGAAGTTTGCAATGGATGTTGCAGCGTTAGGGGTAGATCCGGAAGTAATTGAGTGGGTTTTTTCGGAGCGCGAAACGATTACTGAATTTCCAAAACGATATTCGAGCATCCGGGCGGTGTTATGAGCTTGCTTGACCTGAAGTTGTGGAAGCATTCGCGTAAAAGAGAGAGGGGGTACAGCTCACCTTTTACAACAAAAACATGGCCTTAGAGTCACTTTAGCATACAAAAAAGAGTAAAAAGGCGGTGACAATGAAGCGATTAAACAATCTGAACGATGTGCGGCGATATCTTTCGGGGCTGGTTAACCGGCTAGACAGTGGCGAAGTGGATGCTGCGACAGCCGGTAAACTCGGCTATCTCGTGTCAATACTTCATAAAATCCTCGCAGATTCGGAAATAGAGGACAGAATAACCACACTTGAAAAACGGCTGAATGAAAGAGAGGCGAGGGAGAATGAAAGACAATAAAAACAGACTCGCGAAACTCGAAGAGAAGCTAAAGCCTCCAGGGGCAAATCCGGTGGAACAGATGTCGGACGCCGAGCTATACGATATCCTGTGCGAGGATTTCGACGAACGCTTCCCCAGAAAAGACGGGCGAAAGTGGCGGCACGATGACATAACTCTTGAAATTCTCTCGGCCGATTATCGAAATCAAAAAGAGCTCCTTCGCAAACTTGCTGAAGGTGGGGCGAAATGAAGCACATCGAAAACGTTGAAAAAGCGCCCAGAGCTAAGGGAAAACGCGAGCTTTTGAAGCATCACGCGGGACAGCGACTCAGTTTTAAACAGGCGATCCTTGCAAAATGCTGCGAGTGCTCGGGCTACTATATCGACGGGCGTGTTGATTGCGACATACCGGACTGCCCCCTTTATCTTCACATGCCCTACCGCAAACCGTAGCGCCATATCTCATATACCCTTTCCTTTGCTCTGGCGTGGGTGTTTTAGGGGGGTGCCAGGAAAGAAACCAAACTCTGAGGGGTAAGGTAGGGGTTGACTCATATCTTGGGCTTCGAGGGGTTCTATCTGTTGACATGCTGATTGCAAATTCCCACATTGTGGGATTGTGTCGCGATAGAAGTGGGTTAGATTGTATCGGATGAATTAAAAGGGCAATATCCCTTGACAAAACGTCATTAACAGAGTTACTGATTAACATACCTTGCCGATCTTGAATTGAAACAGCTATAACCCAAGGGGGGATTATGGTCTGATCATCGAAGCCGTGTTTCTCAAAATGAGAGAGGGCTTTTGTTTTTGGTGGTCAGCTCAGATCAATATTGCGATAGTCATACCGGAAAGGTGTATTACGCAGTTTCTGTATAAAACACTCAAATAAATGACGAATTTCACAATATCCTATTTATTGCAGCAACTTATAAAGATTTTTAACGCAATTAAAATATGTATTACATAGCTGAATCAGCTATGTAAAGGATTTACACAGAAACTGTATAAACAATAGTTGAACTAAGCCGCTACGCGGCGGTATTTTAAGTAAAAATGGTCGTTCTTTGACAATTGAATAGCGTACATTGTTGCTGTCCTGATCGTTCTTCTTTTTGTAAGGATGATTCATCATTCATGCAAGAAAGGAGAAAAGATATGGGAAGACTGCGCGATCAGATGAAACGCGATATGGAGCTGCGCCACCTCAGCCGGAGGACGCGGGAATGCTATCTGGAGCACATGCGCAGATTTGTGCGTCACTTTGGGGCGTCGCCGGAGACGTTGGGAGAAGAAGAGATCAAGACCTATCTTCACTATCTCATCGAAGAGAAGAAGGCTTCTCAGTCAACGGTGAGTCAGACTTACAGCGCCCTGAAGTTTTTCTATGAGACGACATTGAAGCGCGACTGGATCTCCTACCGGATACCTCGTGCGAAGAAACAAAAGAGCCTACCTGCGGTTTTTTCGCCGGAGGAGGTGCGGGCCGTTCTTTCGGTCGTCGGCAATCTGAAGCATCGGGCCATTCTCATGACGATCTACTCGGGAGGATTGCGGCTCAATGAAGCCGTGCATCTGAGAGTGTCCGACATCGACAGCGAACGCATGGTGATTCGCATACGCCAGGGGAAGGGAAACAAAGACCGCTACACCCTGCTGGCCAAACGGACCCTGGAAGAACTGCGGTTTTACTGGTCGCAGTGCCATCCCGTGAACTGGCTCTTCTTCGGCAAAGACAAGTGGTCGCCTCTTTCAGTGTCAAGCGTCCAGAAAGCCTTTAAAGATGCGCTGCTCAGAGCGGGCGTTAGGAAAGCGGGGAGCGTCCATACCCTGCGCCACAGCTTTGCCACCCATCTCTTGGAGAACGGGGCGGACCTGTACCACATACAGCGGCTTCTGGGGCACGCCAGCCCCAAGACTACGGCCGTTTACCTCCACCTCTCTCGAAAGGACTTTGAACGGATCGCCAATCCCCTCGACGTGATCGCCGCCTCGCGGGACAGCGTTCTTTAGCGGGTCGCCGTTTCATGCGTGGAACCACGGAAGTGGCCCAGGTCTTCCGTGAATTTGGGGAGGCCTATCGAGATATCCATGGCGGCAGAATGGCCGGACGACACCACCGGGCGATGCGAGCCATTGAACTATGCCGGACCGCCGCGCTTGGCGGACATGTGGATGAATGCGACCATTGCGGTGCCGTTCGGATCTCCTACAACTCCTGCCGGAATCGCCACTGCCCCAAATGCCAGGGACTGAAGCGAGAGCTGTGGCTGGAGGCAAGAAAAAAGGACTTGCTGCCCATTTCCTACGTGCATATCGTTTTCACGATTCCCCAGGAACTTCGACCGCTGGCCCTGCGGAACCAGAAGACCCTCTACCACATACTTTTCAAGGCCGCCTCCGAGACCATCATGGATCTTTCCCGCGATCATCGTCATCTGGGTGCTGAGATCGGCTGCATTGCCATCCTGCACACCTGGTCGCAGAGCCTGATCGATCATCCCCATGTTCACTGCATCGTGACAGGCGGCGGACTTTCCCTTGACGGGGAGCGATGGATTCCGGCGAAGGAGGACTACTTCCTGCCGGTCAAGGTTCTTTCCCGGCTCTTTCGGGGTAAGTTTCTTCACTATCTCAAAAAAGCCTACGAAGCAGCCGATCTGAGATTCCCCGGCAAGATCGAGGCCCTAAAGGAACGGGCGACCTTTCGACAGTTCGTTGCCGATCTTTATCGCAAAGAGTGGGTTGTCTACTGCAAGGAACCCTTCAGAAGCGCAAAACATGTCATCGAGTATCTCGGTCGCTACACCCACCGTGTGGCCATCTCGAACGACAGAATTGTTAGGATAGGCCCCCGCGATGTTACCTTCCGAGTGCGCGATCCGTCAAAGGAAGGCAAGACCAAGCTCATGACCCTCGACGCCTTCGAGTTCATCCGCCGCTTTCTCCTGCACATTCTCCCCGATCAGTTCATGAAGATCCGCTATTACGGACTGCTGAGCAACCGGAACCGAAAGAGAAAGCTTGCTCAGTGCAAAAAGCTCCTCGGCATACCGGAACAGGCAGAGAAAAATGATTCCCCCAAAGAACCCTGGGAAGAGACATTCCTCCGGGTGACCGGCGTTGATCTTCGGATATGCCCCCATTGCGGCAAGGGAATCATGGTGCGGAAGGAGGTTCTTCTGTCACAAACCGGTAGGTGGCCTCCATAGAAAGGGATGTTGATCAATGATTGCAGTCGAATATCGGAACACCAAAAGATTGCGTCGGATCTGTGCGCCCTTTTCGGAGATATGTCTCAACATCCACGCCACCGAAGGCAGCATCAACAGCGCTCACAGCAACAAAGGAGCATTTTTTGCCGGGCTTTTTCGTAAAAACGCTATTCAATCAATGACCATATCGATATTTTAATGGAAAAATAGGACGAAGCCGCGTTATTGAATCCCCATAGGGAAACACCGAGTTGCGGCTTAGTCCAACAGGATTGTATGCGGAATTATGGCTAACTCCGCATACAACCTTAAATGTTCGGAAAAATGGAAAGGGAAGTCATGAGAAAACTCGTTTTTTCTATTATAGCCGTGATAGTCCTGTCCTCTATTGCCTTTGCTCAAACCAAGGCAATCGAAGACACTTTACAGAACAGACTATCGGAGGCCGACCGTTATCTAACCGTAATGCCGCCAAAGGACATGATCACTGATATGGTAACAAGAATGTCTGTGCGGCTTCCCGAAGAACAACGAAGACCATTCATACGCTTGATGACGAAACACCTCGATTTGGAGAAACTCACCGATATAATTAAGGATGTTTTGGTCAGGCATTTTACCGCTGCCGAGCTGAATGCGCTGGCTAATTTCTATGGTTCCTCCATAGGTAAATCAGCCATGACCAAATTCGGACAATACATGGCAGATGCCATGCCACATCTTCAAACATTAATGGTGGAAGCTTACAAGAAGGCAATTGCTGAAATGGAAGCTAAGTAATTCCGAACAAGCGGTTGAAGATGGATCAGCAAATCCGCTTCGCTCCTTTGCCGCCCACTTAACCGCGTCGTTAGCGACATAAGGACCGGGAGAAAATGGAATTGTTGAAGATCATCCTCCAGTGGTCACTGGACATTGTGAATTCCAAGGTATTTGCACCTCTAGCAGGCGTGGCAGTTGGATTTCTGTTATCACAATGGAAAGAGCTAAGAAACGACAATCGAACGAAGCGGAAAGATTCAAAACTTGCTGTAGCGTAAGCGTACGACCAACTCATATAGCAAAAGAATTTTACATGAAGTACGCTGTACCTAAAACCGGTACAGCCGGTGCTCTTTGATAATATGATTACGGGATTCAACCGCCGGAATACGGTGCACTGATTATTGTTTTCCCTGGATGATCAGGCCCCGTTCATCCCTGGGCACAGGCTTCCACTGATCGGGAAGCAGTTCCCGCAGGCGGTTTACGGGATGGCTCATGATCCGCCGAAGCATGTCGTCAAAGTACTCCCAGGGGTTGACGTCGCAGTTTTTGCAAGATTGAACGAGACCCATATAAAGGGCCGCCGCCCGGCCGCCCCGTTCGCTGCCCACGAAGAGCCAGTTTTTTCGACCTACCGCTATGGGCCGAATGGCGTTTTCCGCCAGGTTGTTGTCGGGTCTTAACCGTCCGTCTTTCAGATAGCGGCAGAGCGCCTCCCGCTGATTCAGGGCGTAGTTGATGGCCGTCCGCAACGGCTCCGAGGGCGTCGTCCGGGGCCTCAGTTCCTCAATCTTTGCAAAGATTCCCTCAAGCAGCGGCGTTGCATGCGCCTGCCGGAAACGGCGCCGCTCCTCGGGCGTCATCTCGGCACAGGGGGTCTCCACCTCGTGATAGAGCCGGGCGATGCGGGCAAGGATGTCCGTGGCCTCTTGAGGACGCGATGAAACCGCCTCGTCGAACTTCCGTCTGGTATGGGCCCAGCAACCCACTTCGATAATCTCTTCTTTTTTGAAAAGTTCGTCGTAGCCGCCGTAGGCGTCGGCATGGACGTACCCCTGGTAATCATTGAGATACTCCAGTGGGCGCGTCTTGCTCCGATCAATGGAGAAGTCATAGGCCGTCAGCGGCGGTCCCGGACCGCCCCGCAGATAGACCCAGAGACGGGCCTTCTTTACCTTGCCGTTTCCCTTGACCTGCAGAGGAACGGGCGTATCGTCGGTAAAGAGCACGTCCCTCTCAAGGACGGCCTTTTGAAGCACTGTTTCCAAGGGACGAATGCTCTCATAGACCTGCATGAGCCAGCTGGTTTGGGTGGCCCGGGGAATGTCCACTCCTTCCCGCTCCAGAATGCTGTTCTGTCGGTAGAGAGGCAGATGATCGGCGTACTTGCTGACGATCAGATGAGAAAGCAGCCCCACGTCGGCTTTGCACTTGGCGATGGGGTGATCGGGCAGCGAGGCGGCGATGACGCCGGCGGTAGATTCCGATGCCTCCGGCAGCGCATACTGGGGCCGCTTGTAGACGTTGACGATCAGTCTCCCCGGCCGGTATTCCAGCTTCTCCGAGACTTCCACGGAAATGACCTTCAGGGGTGCGCCCGTGTCCGCATCGATCTTTTCATCCTCGGGCACGTCCAGCAGAATCTCCACCCGTTCGAGATGCTCCGGAATGGGAACCCGGCCGTGATGCCGGGAGGCCTTGCGGGGCTTCTTGACAGTCTCTGTGGCAGAAGCGTCTTCGAACTGTGCTTTCACCGCCGCATTCTGCTCTAATGATTGAAGCACCATGTCGTCGAACATCAGCTGACCGGGGTTGATCTTTTCGGACTTGCGGCCGTAGAGCCGTTTCAGCAGCTGTTCCATCTGATGCTGCAGGGTGGTCAACTGGCGCTGGGCGGATTCGAGCTTCTGGGTAAGCGCTTCGATCTGGGCATCCTTTTGGGCGGCAAATTCCAGAATCCAGGCAGCATCTTTTCGGTCGATAATCTCTTGTGCTTCCGTCAATATCATGAGCGGGCGTATAGCACATAACTATAATAATGTCAAGTGTTTATATTATTTTTTATGCACATATTTTGTACCGTTTTCCCACTTTTTTCGGCACGATTCCCTCAAGGAGCATGGCCAGATCCCGGCGCTCGATATGACCGTCGCGGGACTGCCGGGAAGGCAGCACGAAGGACCCCTGCTCCAGACGTTTCAGCCAGATGGCCATGCCGTCGCTGTCCCAGTACAGGAGCTTCACCATGTTCCGCCGCCGGTTGACGAAGACGAAGAGTGATCCCGAAAGGGGATCGGCGCTAAGTTCGGCGCGGACAATGCCGCACAGGCCGTCGAAGGACTTGCGCATGTCGCAGGGGCTGCGATAAAGATAGATGCGTGCCGATGCTGTCAGGCCGAACATGGGGAACCATTATGAAGCGTTTCAATAACGGTGCGCAGGGTAACGGGATCGAAGCCGCGTTCCACTTCGATGGAAAGAAGCGGCCCCATGCAAATGCGAATGCCGGCATAGTCGGCCGTCGAGGATGCAAGTTCGATAAATCCCTGTTGTCCTTGCGGTTCAGTGAGTTTCCGGCGCCAGGAGTAGAAACTTGCCGTATTGATCTGATGCATCTGGCACCAGGCCAGACCGCTCATCCCGCTTGCGATCTGCCGCTCTACGATGGCCGACCAGTGGGCGGTGCGTTCTTGTTGTGTCATAGGGCATCCTCCAATCATGAAATGTGTTCATGACGGGAAGCTATAATCCAATGTGCGTTCAAGCGAAAGATGAGTTGGTCGTACGGTTACGCTGTAGCTGTCGTCGAGGCACTGATAGAAGAGGTGTCCAACGGATACAAACTTCTACTTGAGGCAAAGAAACATGGTACAATCCAACACCTATTGCCATCGAATACATGGACCGGGATGGAGACGATTAGCGATAATGTTCTTCTGCGCATAATAACCATTTCAGAAGGAATCCAGAACAGGGGGTTCCCTCCAAGTCAAATACGCATTCACGCCAAGAATTACTTTGTGAATATCGTTGGCCAGGTCAATGCTGCCATTCAGGAAAAGAGACCACTGTTGCCATTCTTTACTGGTCCAGGCCATAAATTTGATGAGGCAACTAAGGGTGTTCTTGATATGCTTCACCAAACCAAAGAACTGCTTGAGGAAGACGCAAAGAAGCGAAAGCCAAGATAGGAACAATGTCTCTAACAAATCGGCATTCAGCGGATCGCAAAAAGCGTGCGCCCGCTAATGCCGGGCGTTGGGAATGGATGTGAGTATTTTGGTTTTCCATAAAATCGATTCTATGTAAATTCTTTATAGTGGTGGCAGATGGCTTTGTTGAAAAAAATATTGAATTTTTTAGACAAGAAACCCAAGGGTAATCCTAATAAAGACTATCAAGCCGATTTTAAACCTCTACGCTTAACAACTGAATACAAACCATTCACAACAGCCCAATATAAACAACTTTTTGAAATTGATGAAAATTTATTGCAGAATGACAAGGTGACACCCTCTAGTCATGATAAGTTCGAGGTTATCGTTGTTGGAGTATCCTTTTACCAAGAGACATTAGAGGAGATTTTTTGTAACAGACGAGAGGAGGGAATAGCTTTACTTACACAAGCAAACGTAATTCCCGACGATGGGAATTCTAGTGACGCCTACGCCGTTAGTGTTGAAATTGAACAAAAACTTGTTGGCCATCTCAGTAGGAAAAACGCCCGGATATGGCGCAGCAAAATGATATCTGATAAACATACGGGAGTAGTAATCTGTCCAGCAAAAATTGTATGGGATAGGGGAGCATTTAAAGAAGGAAGTTATGGTGTATGGCTTGATTTGGACTTGACTCTTCCCGATAGTAAGCCAGAAATGAATATTGTGCAGAGCGATTCAGTTTCCGACAATCAGCCGAATCATATAGAGTTTATCGTCAACGAGCTCAACTTATTCGAGCTTTCAAATTGCAAAGAAGGTGATGATGTCAACCTTTGGGTCGCAGAAGGAACACGGGAAATATTCATTTATAGACAAGGGACTGATTTTGGTGAAGGTAAGATCGGCGTTTGCCCTGACGAACTTTTTAAAACTATACGCAATGCTCCGGGGTGTGATGCCAAAATTGTTAGCATTTATGAGGGTGGATGCAAAATCGATTGTAGGCTAATTTCTAAGGCTGAAATGAAAGAACGAATGTTACAAGTGAAAGAAGCTGAAAAGAAGAAAAAAGCAGCCTTAAAAGAAAGAAAAATAGAGAAGCTTTTCGCAGAATTTCAAAAAAAATATGCACCAAAAACATCAATAAAGGCAAGATTCGATATAAAGAAATCTTATAAGTTGGCTAAAGACGACAAAATATTCCTTGATATAAAAAGCAAGAATTTTTATTTGCGTTATCCAAATCAGTTGCGTGTTGATCTCTTAAATCATGTCAAAGAAAGAATCGGTGAATTACGTGCACAGGAGCCTGTTCTTAGAATTATCAAGGCAGCTTATAACGGATATGAATTTGATCTCAATATAAATTCTGTTTATGAACATGAATTTTATCCTAAGGCAGATATCGAAATTATGCCTAAAAAGAAAGCCGATCAGCAAAAGAAACAAATACAGGATTAGTCCCGAGTCGAGGAACGAGGAGATATTGTCAAATCTTGTGGATCGAAGAGCGCACCCTTTCAGGGGTGGCGGAATGATCATATTTGGGTGGCGGAATGCGTCGGAATATCCAGATAGGATCGAAGGAGATAAGAAGATATGAGAACGACCCTTTTAATCTCAGTATTACTTATTTCAATCGCTATGAACGTAGCCGTCTTTCAACATCATTACTTCACCAAAGAGCATATATCGGCAAAAAATCAAGCAAGCGCCAGATTGGATGAAAATAAGAAATCTGAGCCATACATGTTTCATTATGCTGGCAAGGAAAAGTGGTCTAATGTATTTGCGGTTTACAGATTTAACAAGGAAACTGGGGAGACTTTGAGGTATTCATATACAATCTACGAAGAGGGCAAAGACGGCACGCCTCAACATGATTATGTCGAGGTGTTAAACTTGGAAACCGGCGAGTGCAAGTCCGCTGTTTCTTCAAAAGATAGATTTCTTATGCAGATCTATTATGAGAATCTTCTAAAGAAAGAAACAAAGAAGAAGGAAAAGAATGAGCCTAACAAATAAAGGATTAGTCCCGAGTCGAGGAACGAGAGTTCGGAACTAATCCATGGTTAAAGAAGCCGCGGGCTATAGGGGAAAAGGTTCGATAATCCTGGGATGGTTTTGAAGATTGAATCAGATAAAAGACCAGAGGAAAATCTTTGAAAACATGGTCAATCGAAAGTAAAGGGATTCTGACCCTAAAAAGTGCTAAGATGAAAAAAACAAGATTTCAATTATTATTTTGGATGACGCTTTTATTGCTGATAATTATTTTGTTTCCAATTGTATCATTTTCAGAAGAAGGTGCCTTGAAATGGGCGTTTCTAACTGGAGGTGATGTATTTTCTTCGCCAGCAATAGGATCTGATGGTACGATCTATGTGGGATCAGACGATTATAATCTATATGCTATAAATCCAGATGGATCGCAAAAATGGGCTTTTCAGACCGGAGGTCATGTATCCTCATTTCCAGCCATAAGCTCTGATGGTACTATTTACGTCGGGTCATATGATGATAAGCTATATGCTATCAATGGCAGTTCATTGGGCTTGGCTCAATCTTCTTGGCCCATGTTTCACAAAAATCTGCAACATACCGGGCGAAATTCTTTGACCGGCGATATTGATAATGATGGCGTAATTAGCATAGAAGATGGAATTGCTGCACTTCAACTTCATGCAGGGGTTACTCCAAAATCAGAAGTCCATAAAGAATCGGACATAAATAGAAATGGGAGGATAGACGTTGTAGAAGCAATTTATGCCCTTCAAATAATATCAGGTCTGCGTAGCCACTCCCCTGCGTTAGATCCAATTGGGAACAAATCAATTGATGAAAAATCAGAATTATCTTTCACTTTAGTGGCGTCTACTGCAGATCATTCCCCCATGACTTACCTTGCTTTCAATCTGCCTAATGGGGCCATTTTTGACACCGCTAATAGAACCTTTTCTTGGACACCCACTTATTCTCAGGCTGGAACATATGACGTTACCTTCATAGTGACTAATTCATTAGGCGCTTTTGATTCTGAAACGGTTACCATCACGGTTAATAACAAAATCCTTTCTTTTGTTGCCTCTGACTATTTTCCGCTGAATATTGGGGACTGGCAGGATTTCAAGTGTTCTTCCACAGGGTTAATTCAGCGGTCTTATACAACAGGACCAAGATATATTGGTGATGTTCCTACAAAGGAAAGGATCTATTGGGACGGACAAAAGGATTATTATACCTCCGATGTAAATGGTGTAAAAATTTATGGACAATATGTAATATCGCCATATTTAATGGGCGATATTTACTTTAGCACGCCACTGTTGTTAATGCCGAACAACACTCAAATTGGTACAACCCAGGTTTCTAATTCAACTTATTCATTCATCTATTCTGGTTCTGCGTACCATGTTAATATCACCTCAACAGTGACTATTCTTGAATTAGAAGATCTTGTAATAGGCAGTCAAACATTATTAGATTGCATTAAGGTTTCCGTCCGTTATGATCAGTATGTGATTGAAACGGGTCAAGCTGTACCTGGGAATACAGTATATTACTGGTTCTACAAGGGTATTGGGTCTGTGAAACAAGTCGTAGGAAGTGATACTTACACAATCACTAGCTCCTATATTAATGGAGTCCAGCAGTCCTATTAAAAAGTTATCTGCGTCCGTAGGTGTATTACTGTGATTTCGCCATGTGATTCCACGTCTTTCCCGTAAACACTCGCCACATCTTGAGCCTAGTGCGACATCCGTCTGTCAATGCCGGTGGGAGGAATGGTATAGTTCTTCAAAGAGACCCATATTTCCTTTGCTTCGAGGGTGTCTACTTGCGGGTAGGCCGTTTGCAAATCGGCAATTAATTCCGTTTTGATAATTTCGTTGAAGCACAAGCTTCGATACCTCGTGCCACATGGCACTAGTACCATGTAACCTTTATACCTTCGGATAAAGACGCTTCAATTTAATCCGAGCGTCTGGGGTAGTAAATTGCCATACAATGTTCTTCGCACTGTTGTTTCGGTCTTTTTCCCATGCGGCTACTTCAGCCCGCATGGTTGTTATATCAGGAATCCGGCGATCAAGGCATTGTCCTTTCAGGGCGCTGAATTCGATCTCTGCCATATTGAGCCAACTGCCATGTTTGGGCGTGTAATGGATTTCTAGCCGTTCCGCCAAACGCCGGGCTTCACCGGGTTCGAATGTTTCGTAGAGTGAGGCAATCCTATGGGTATTCAGATTATCCATGACCAAGCGCACCTTGACAGCGCCGGAATAGCGTTCATCGAGCATCTGCTTGATCTGCATCGCCCAATCCTTTCCGGTGCGATGTTCCGTGATTGCCACATGTCGTCTGCCAGCGAGAGGCTCTACTTCCATAAATATTTCCACTACCCCGTTTCTGACATACTCGTCATCTGTGCGCGCCGGTCTTCCCGGCACGCACGGCATGGGCTCTCGCACTTCGCCGACAAGCTGCTTGCAGGATTCATCCATGCATACTACCGGATACGCGGGATCATAAGGCATATGATATATCTCCAGCACATCTTCCATGCACGCTACAAAGGCTGCGTTCCCTTCGGGAGGGATTTTCCAGTACTTTCTGATGTGAGGCTTAAATTCGTTTTTTTTAACACCCGCTGCACCGTCATATGCGATACGGATTCGGCAATGCCAAGCTCAACGGCTTTGTCGGCAAGCAATCTGACCGTCCAGCGCCGACGCCCTTCCGGGGCATCCGAGCAGGCAAGTGCAACCAGTCGCGCCTCAAAGGCGCCGTCAAAGATGATGTCGCGCGGAGGTTTTTCCCGTGCTCTGCGTGCGAGTGCGGCTTCAAGCCCTTCTTCCACAAACCGCTTCTTGAGATGTTCAATCGAACGGCTCGACACCCCAAGCGCCTCTGCGACATCGGAAACGTTCCATGCAGAACCGTCAGCGCCGGCGTCGCACAACAGCAACGCACGAGCATGGATGAATTTTCTGGCATGGGTCTTTCCTTTGTGTGTCATTGCCTCAAGCTCTCTACGCTCTTCTTTGGTAAGGGTTACTCGATATCTTGGCGACATAGCAACCTCCTTTGTTGGATTGCCGCCAGTATATCATATTTTCCATAAATACGAAATATATTATGTTACATGGTACTAGGTCGGGATGTGGTCTGTGCCAGTTGGCACAAAGCTCCCGGCTCTATTCTTACCGTGACAAAACCGCCATTCTGTCGGATTTGCAAACCGCCTACCGTGACAAAACGGGAATTATTCCCAATTTACAGACAGCATATAAACCGAATTAAATTCGGATTTGCAAACCGCCTACCGCACCAAAACGGCCATTTTGTCCGATTTGCAAGACGCCTATCGCCACAAAACCGTAAAAATTGCGGATTTGCGAGCCGCTTGTCCCCCCACCAAGATTAGTGAAAGCAATCGAAGTCTGGGCAAAAGCCGAGAAATAGGCAAGCTCATTCGTGAAGGGCAGGAACGGGGGGAAATAGCGAGGCAATCAGAAAATCAAGCAAACCTTGTTACCGAGGGGAACAGGGTTAAAAAAACCCTTTCCGACGTTGGCCTAACCCGCAAGCAATCTTCCACCTTCAAGGAATTTAACTTACTCACAGGTGGGAGTAAGTCAGGCCGATAAGTGTCCCGGACGGGAACACATATATTTGTATAAGTTATACGAGTATCAAAACAAATTATCCATTTTGGATGATTTGCAAGCCGCCTACAAGCAGATTGAAACCCTCGAAGCACAGGCATCAAAACAAAACGGCAAAAAATGCCGATTTGTCAGAAGCCTACCGCTTTGTTGGAGCATACAGTACCGATTCGATAACGCGGCCTAGTGCGATGGCACTATGCGGCTCATAGCCTACGATATTCAGGTAACAGCGTATAAACTGGGACATTTATCCCGGTTTCCGGGTAAGGGTAGGGGTTGACTCATATCTTGGACTTCGAGGGGTTTTATCTGTTGATATGCTGATTGCAAATTCCCACATTGTGGGATTTTGTCGCGATAGAAGTGGGTTAGATTGTATCGGATGAATTAAAAGGGCAATATCCCTTGACAAAACGTTAAGGACGGAGTTACTGAGATACCATGATCTTGAATTTATGTGTATGATTGCGAACAGCTATAACCTGGGAGGGATTATGGTCTGATTATCAAGCCCTGTTTCTCAAAATGAGAGATAGGGCTTTTTTATTGAAAAGATCCGATCAATAGAAAGGGAGACATCTATGAAGCGATACCTGAAGAACCTTATGACCGGGGGATTGCTTTGCTGTGTGGTGGCCCTTCTTCTGGTCTTTGCGGCGTCCGCCCAGGCCGAGCACGAGATATCTACATCCGACGTACAGACGAATGGTGTACCCACCGATGGCACGATCGTCGCATGGACCGGCAACGTGGAAATCCAGTGGGAAAAACCCGATTTGAGCGGTGCCGGTGACACGCTTATGGGCTTCGACTATAAATGGAACACCAGCGCCCTGGCCTGGGATGGCATAAGCCCGGATGGTACCGTTGATCCCAGCCTCGACCCCCCCATAGTCACCAAGGCGGCGGCGTTCTTTGCTAATGACGATTCCACCACCTTGCGCTACCTCCATGTAAAAACGAAATATCTCGACATAAGCGCGGGGGGTGATGTTTCCTGGAGCAGCGACGTGAAAATCGGACCTATCAACATTGACAACGTGGCCCCCACGGGTACCGTCCAGATCACCGACTCCGAGGGAATCGTCATCACCTCGACAAAGAACACCGCTCTGAATCTCAAGCTTTTGGCTGCAATCGCACCTGTGAAGATGTATCTGAGCGAGACCTCGACGCGGCCGCTTACGGGCGTCACCTATGCCAATGGGGTGGTATACGAATTGGCCAATACCGCCCCGGGAAGCAAAACCATCTACGCCTGGTTCGAGGACAGCGTGGGAAACATCTCCAAAGCCCCCGCCACGGCCACGGTGACCCTGCTCGCACCTATCAGTATCAATCCCGATACGGCCACCATCGATCTGAATGATGGCACCCAGGTATTTATACTGCAAGGTACCGAGGCTACCGACTATATCTGGTCCATCGTCGATGCATCGGAGGATGGCGTGGCTGAAATCTCAGGAACAACCACCGGCAATTCCGTAACCGTTAATTTGCTCAAGGCAGGAACCTTCAAAGTACAGGCAGTAAAAGGTGCTGACACAATAAAAAGTGGAACCATTACTATTATCGAAGCGATTGATCAGTACACTCTGACATATATAGCGGGTAACAACGGCACTATTACAGGATCTGTTTTACAACTAATCGATCAAGGAAGAGACGGAACCGAAGTCACTGCTACTCCTGATGTCGGGTATCATTTTGTAGCATGGAGCGATGGGGTAACATCCGCAACACGAAGGGACACGAATATTACTGGCGATATGACCGTTATGGCAAATTTCGCTATTAATCAGTATACAGTTAGTTATGCAACCGAGGATAATGGATTCGTATATGGCCCGGAATCCAAAATAGTAAATTATGGCGAGTCAGGAGGAGCTGCCATTGCAGTACCGAATGAAGGATACCACTTTGTGCAATGGAGCGACGGGGTAACCGACAATCCGCGCACTAGCGAAAAGGTTACATCCAACACTGCTGTAACCGCTGTATTTGCCATCAATGAGTACACGATAAGCTACATTGCAAGTGAAGGCGGTTCTATCTCAGGAACGGCAATTCAGGTAGTTGAACATGGGGCTGATGGTACTGCTGTCGAAGCTGTGCCTGATCCCAAATATCATTTCGTTAAGTGGAGCGACGGCAAATTGGAGAATCCGAGGACAGACACTAATGTAATTGCAGACATTGCGGTTCAGGCAACGTTTGCAATGCCGATTCTTTCCGGCAAGGTGGTTCTTTCACAGGAAGGTTACCCAAACTTTCCGGTCCCTGGGGCGCATGTAGATCTTACATCTAATGGTCCTTCAGATGCATACTCGACTGTAACTGGAGATAACGGGTGGTTTATTCTGGCGGGAATTCCAGGCGGAAATTATGTCTTAACTGTTACATCGTCCGGTCTGACTACCATTACACAAAATGTAACCTTAGAAGAGAACATATCACTCGATTTAGGCGTTTTGCCGGCGATGAATTTTCAAGCCATGTTTACACAAGAACAACTGGATCAAGCAGTATCCGATGCGAATGCCGCAAAGGATCTCATCATCGCTGAGAAGGAGCAGGTCATAGCCTCCATGTTTACCCAGGCGCAGTTGGATCAGGCTGTTGCTGATGCCGAAGCAGCGAAGGATGGGATCATTGCTTCCATGTTTACTGAAGAGCAGCTGAATCAGACCGTTGAGGGGGCTGTTGCCGAAGTAGAGGCTGCCAAGGATGAGATCATCGCTTCCATGTTTACCCAGGAACAGTTGGATCAGGCGTTAATCGATGCCGTAGCGGAATGGGATGTCGATGCTGATGGTAAAATTGGCATTCTTGAGATTATCTACCACCTCCAGCTTCTGTCGGGAATGAGAGAGTAGCGATATAACGCTGCGGGTAGCCTCATAAAGGAGCCTTTTTTTGCCCCACTTTTTCGTAAATACGCTATTCAATCAAGGACCATATCGATATTTTTGATGGAAACATAGGACAAAGCCACATTATTGAATCCCCATAAGGGAGCGCTGAATTGCGGCGTAGTCCAACAGGATTGTATGCGGAATTATGACTAACTCCGTATGCAACCTTAAACAAAAGAGGAAAATATTCTGTCATGATCTGGAAAATTTTAAAATTGCTTTCTGTCGTTATCTCAATTATCGGTATTGCTTGGTTTGCTGGTGGCCAACATGGATTTGTTATGGGGTTTCTTCTCCTATTAATTGGTGTTGTTCTTTTTATTGTATGCCGAATATTCGAACCTACTATTGTCAAAATAAAAGAAAGTAAGGAATAGATTTAACTAATTGAAATTAAAAATATTTTTGCGCATAACAAGCAAATTCACTGGGACCGGGCGAGGAGCGTGCAGTGATTGATGGCTTTCTTTTTTCGACCTCTTTCGTTTACTGGCCGTTTTCGTGATTCGCCGCCCGGCCCGTGATTTGCGGCGTTGACATCAGACTAGATCACCGAATCAACCAATGAGAAAGGAAAACAGCAATGGCCAAGTTCGACATGAAAACAATCCCGCAGGACCAGTTGGTAGCCTTCTACGGCTTGAGTTTCGCTGCATCCGCCGCCGATGGGCATGCCTCTAAGGAAGAGATGTTGGCAATTTTCGGATCGCTCGACCTCGATGCACTGGACCAAGACAATCGCAAGCAGGTTCAAGGGTTCGTCTTGACTCCACCTAATCTCGATTCTTGTCTGGACCAACTGGTTAACGCACGTGACGAACTGCGATATGCGGTGATCGTAGCCGTGGTGGAGACCATATTGGCTGACGACATTATGGAAGAAGAGGAGAAGGAGTTCCTCTCATCCGTGTGCACACGATTACGGGTCACCGAAGACCAGCGGAAGGCCATCATCAATTTCGTGAAGGAGGCTCGCCGCGTTGCTCGCGAGGGCCTTGACAACAATGCTGCGGAGAAGGCCATCAAGGCCGCTGCAGCAGGGCTCGGTGCGGTGGGAGTGCCCATTGCCGCAGTGTACTTCAGCGGTACGATCATCGGTCTGAGCGCAGCGGGTATTACCGGGGGTCTTGCCGCGCTTGGGTTGGGGTTTGGCATGGTGCCTGGTATCGGAGTCGCGATAGTGCTTGGAACAGCCGTGTTTCTGGGCACAAAGTGGCTTCTCGGGGACAGTAGAAAGGTCAAGGAAGAGAAGCTTCGCGCAGAGCAGGAACGGAAGGCGCAACTAGTCATCAAGAACCTTCAGGATGCCATTACTCAAATAATCAACAGGATTGAGTCGCTGGAAGCAAACGCGGCGGAATCCCAAGCCAACCGGGAGGCGATCGCAATTCTGACGGAGCGACTCACCTCCCTGAAACAGGTGCTTCGCCAAAGGGAAGCGAGGGCTGTTGCATGACGACCGCGTCGGAACTCCATTCGTTACGGGCCGTACTCCAAGCTCAGCGGCATGTGCTGGAGCAAGCGAGCGGACGGCTGGACGCTTTGGCTCCGGCGCTCGGAGAAGCGAACGGACAGGCTGACCAGCTTCAAGCGTTGTCATGCCTCATGGACGAGATCGAGCAGAAGAGCGGGCTCCTTTGCGCCGCCGACATGGCGGATTGGGACCCAGGGGAAATCGAGAGCATCTATCAGCGCCGGCGGGAGGCTGTCGCGCGGGAGACCTCTGTCCTAGCCTTTGTCGATTGGGACCAGTTCGTCCGTGACAGTGTAGCATATTGCGCAGAGTATGATTTGGACTGTTCCCTGCCTTGGGAAGCGTTCTTGAGCAATGACGATCTTGAGCGCCTGAAGCAGGAGGATTACGGGGCACAGTACCGATGGGACAAGTGGGATTACGCTTTTGTGGGCGCAGCCGGGGTGATAGCGAGTCTGACTGATTTCCTTTTGGTGAAGATCCCTCGCAGCTTCAACACGGGACAGTATTCGGGGCAGCAGGCGAGCCCTATTACGGAATGGCTGAAGAAGTACGATTCCCGGAAGCAGGACGGACGACAGGATTGGTTCGCTAGATGGGCGCGCAGTCTGGAGTCGAAATGCAGAGTTCCATACGACGGAACGGTCTTCGAGAAAAGTGGAAAGCTGGAAAGCCTGATGGGTGCGGGGGGAACAACCCACAGGTTCCAGACTTTGGGCCATGATCCCGTCCTTGGCTTCATCTTCGGGGTACTTGACATCATGAAAGGTACGATTACGGGGTTCTCGTACGACAAGCTCTCTGGCGTTCACGAACTCGTACAGGGCCAGGTCTGGACCAACCTTGAGCCAGTGGGCCTGATTACGGCGATCCTCAAGCAAATGGGCCATCTGATTTCTGATGTAGCGACGCCTCCGGGCATTCCTCCTCCATTCTTCACCCTTTTTCAGGGCATCAACGCAGGTAATCTTGGGAAAGGAGGACGGACGGTAGGACAAGTGGCCAGATGGATGTATACGAATGGTTACGATTTCCGGCATTTCCTTGTGATGGGTATCACGCCGGCAGTCATCGAGATCATTCTGGGGGGCTACCTCATGATCCGGCACTACGCAAAGAACGGTGAAGTACCTTTTCTACTGGCCAAGAACCCGAAATACAGGTCTATGCTTCTTTCCGCACATGCTGTTGCTTGTGCCGGAAACGCAGGCAAGGTGGCCTTGTGTAAAGGGAACCCCCTTGCCATCAACTATGCGGAATGGTTGTCATTGGTCCGCTACCTCTTGCCGTCACTGAAGTACTGGCTCTTCGACCGCTCCCAACTGCGGCTTGAACACATGGGCAGAATTGCGGACAAAGGTTGGACCGAGCTCGCCATGGCAGGTGACGAGATTCTCAAGCGATCGTATGCCGAAACGATTGAACTGGTATCGCTAGGGAAACAGGAATGAGCAACGACATCCGCAATGCATTAACATGAAATGCCAACAGTGCCACTCACACGGACGCCAATTCCGCTGCGCTCCACTGCCAGCCGGTTATGCGGAGCGTTATGCCATCAGCAAAGGAGACAGCAATGAAGGCGAATAAAGAAGCAGCCGCAATTATAGCTTTGAAAAGGGCGTTTGGCCTATCAGCCGCTGTCATTTTCTTTTTGACATTCACGAATCATAGGCGATATATTACCTTCACTCAACAAACCCGAACAACGACAAATTGGCCGCGCCCGAACTTATACGACCTTCTTATACCGCTTCTGAAACCGACCCCTTAAAGACTTCAGCCGATCCGATAAATACCCCTTGTCATATTCCGACGAGACACCGCCTTTTTACCCGGAGCGCAGTAGGGACACCGAAAGCTATTCACACTCCTGACGCTCCTGACATTTGTACTTGACAACAAGTCGAAAGTTGAATAGTATCCAGATTACAAGGGCGATTTTTACATTTTATGAACTCCTTACTGAACCTACAATTGGCTATAAGCCGTGGGGTTAAAGGACTATCTTATTGAATAATGTGGGATTTATTGTCCCTTAAGGGCTTCGCCAAATCTCTCTTCACCTGTAGGTAAGGATTTCAAACATCCCCGAGGGGGACACTAAATAGAGTTACTTCCAATACCGTAGGAGATAGGTTCTCCTTTTCATTTTTCGATCATTAATTGGTAATTTAGTGTCGTATTAGTTCCAATTGCCTTGAATTAAATATTTAACACATAAAAGGATAGGTAGAGAAGCAAGATGATAGACTGGGAAGTAACATCGACCACTATTTACTGTGGTGATGTTAATGGGGATGTAACCTTGTTGCTTGCAAAAGATATGTCAGTCAAGTGTACAGGCCAGGAGCAGTATGAGAAAAATAAGAATTATCGAGCCGGAGTCTTATTCAGAAGGAAATCGAAAAAACTAAAAGAGTGGAAGTGTAGGGGTGTGAATTGTTCTCAGTTGAGTGCGTATAGGGATAAAATATTTTCGGAAGAAGCTAATCTTAGAGTCAAAATATAGAAACGTAAAGCAAATTAATTTCAGTTATTCTTTGGGGGTGGGGGGAATCTGAAGCCCCGCTGAAAAGAGGGAAGCTGGTCCCAGGTTACAATTAAAACTGCGGATTTGGATATGATCGCATCTACCAGACCACTGCTGTGGGAGGTTTAAGTTGATAGATCATCCTCCTCGAATTTCTGTTTCATTATCTTTGCCATGCAGCCATATTTGCTACAAACTCCATGCTGCATTCTGGAGGAATTTCCTAGCATTTATTGTAGCAAGGCTTGAGTTCATTTTTTTTCAAAACTTTTGTATTGACATTCACAACGGCGATTTGGCATATTGCAACTCAACAGCCATATCAGCCAGCAGTCTGACCGTCCACCATCAGTGGTATTCCTGCGGAACTTATGGTCAGGTTAATGCTATAGACTTACCTTCAAAAGCCTCATTGAACTTGGTCTCTCGTTGCGGTTTGTACCGCGGCTTGCTCTCCAGTACTACCTCCGGTTCATTACCCCAAAATCATTTCTTTAAATGCTCAATTGATCAACCTCTCACCCTACTGCTAATACATCGGAAACCTTTCTGGCTCTTTTCCTGGTGTGTCAGTGCTCCAAGCTCATTGCATTCTTCCTTTTTTAGAGTACGAGGTATCGGTATATAGAGACCTCCCATTAAAGGGTTGTCGCTTTTTTTGGCTAATAAACCATATCTACAAAATCTATAATGCTGCATAACGCGAGCCCACAACAACATTAAATGATTCTGGTTTTATAGAAGCTTCTGGTAAATGTTTTGAGGCGTTGGATTCTAAATCTAAAGGAGGTCGTTGTGAGTGGCCAAGTGTATTAAAATGCGAAACGTAGCTGAGGATGTATCTTTAAAGTTAAATGATCTTTGGCTCAAGTTTGCAAACAATATGGTTCTTTCAGGGGTGAGCTTGGAAATAAATAAGCCTGAGTTAGTAGCTATTATTGGACCCAATGGGGCGGGGAAAACATCTATATTTAATTGTATTAATGGGTTTTACAGGCCTATTAAAGGTTCTGTGCATTTTAACGGGCTTGATATTACTCGTTGGCCAGCTCACAAAATTGGTGCATTGGGGATTTCGCGAACATTCCAAAACATACAACTATATACCGGCTTAAACACCCTTGATAACCTGATGGCAGCAAGGCACTGCCATCTAAAACCTTCCGTTCTATGGGGTGCCCTGTTTTTTGGGCCAGAGCGGCGAAAAGAGATCAAGCACCGTGAGTTTGTGGAGGGTATTATTGATTTATTGGAGTTGGAATCTGTCAGAAAAAAAGTTGTGGGAACACTTTCCTATGGCTGGCGAAAAAGAGTGGACTTGGGGCGAGCTTTGGCTGTTGATCCCAAAATTCTTCTATTAGATGAACCTATGGCAGGGATGAGTGCCAATGAAAAAGAAGATATGGCGAGATTCATTATAGATGTATATGAGTTATGGAAAATTCCCATTATCCTGGTAGAACATGACATGGAAGTAGTGATGGATATTGCGGAAAGAATATGTGTTTTAGATTTCGGGTTTAAACTAGCCGAAGGCTTGCCAGATGAAATCAAAAGGGATCAGAAGGTAATAAAAGCTTATCTTGGAGAGGAGTAATGAACATTTCCAATCAGAAGGTCGATATAATACTGGAAGAGACTCTCCCTAAACTCCTAAAAAGAAATTATGAAAAGTACGGAGATAAGCAGATAGCAATGCGTGAAAAGGATTATGGTATCTGGCAACCTTTTACATGGAAGGATTCTTATGAAAAAATAAAGTATTTTTCTTTGGGTCTAGTGGCTTTAGGGTTTAAACGGGGAGATAAGCTATGCATTTTAGGTGATAACAGGCCGGAGTGGGTCTGGGCTGAACTGGCCACTCAAGCTGCCGGAGGCACCCCAATTGGCGTTTTTACCGACTGCATGCCTGAAGAAGTGAAATTTTATCTGGAAAATTCAGATTCAGTGATTTTGATTGCAGGAGATCAGGAACAAGTTGATAAAGGTCTGCAAATCAAAGATGACCTTCCGCTTCTAAAAAAGATAATCTATTGGGAAATGAAAGGACTGTGGAACTACAACGATCCAATCCTTGCAAGTTTCGAGGAAATACTGGGTCTGGGAAAGAAATATGAAGAGACGGATTATGATTACTTTGAACGAAGTATTGAAGAAGGTAAAGCAGATGACATCGCTATTTTTAGCTATACTTCGGGCACAACAGGCAATCCCAAGGGGGTAATGTTGTCGCATAGACAATTAATCTCGGGTATACGTCGGATTAGAGAAACTGAGCAATTTAGTGAGAAGGACAACTATGTTTGCTTTCTATCACCAGCTTGGGTTACAGACCAGGGCTTAAGTATTACAAATTCAATGCTTACCGGGATGACTCTGAACTTTCCTGAATCACCAGAAACGGTCAGGGAAGATATCCGCGAAATTGGGCCGTCATTTCTGTTTTTTGCCCCAAGCTTATGGGAAAACCTTATGAGAATGGTGCAGGCAAAGATCCCTGATTCAATTTTTCTAGACCGTTTTCTTTTCAAGGTATTCTCAGCTGTGGCCTATCGTGCCGCCGACTCCGAAATCGGTAGACGGAAAAACCGCTGGTTGTGGAAGACTCTACAATTTATCGGGCATTTTTTTCTATATCGTGAACTGCTTGACAAGCTCGGACTCTCGAAAATTAAAGCTTGTTATACTGGTGGTGCCGCACTGAGTCCTGATCTGCTAAAATTCTTTATGGGCATTGGCGTAAATCTTAAGCAAATGTATGGTTCCTCTGAATGCCCCATAATCGCCATGCATAGAGGGGGGGACTGCTACCCAGAAACCTCGGGAGTGGTTGTTAAAGGCATGGAAGTCCGGCTAAGCAAAAAGGGAGAAATCTTGGTAAGAGGTGAACACTTGTTTTCAGGCTATTATAAGATGGAATCCAAAGCCGTAGTGGATGAACAAGGGTGGTTTCATACCGGTGACTTTGGGACCATTAGAGACGACGGCCATATCATTGTAATGGACCGTATGAAAGATGTGAGGGAAATAGCAGGAGGACATAGCTTTTCACCGCAATATCTAGAGATAAGACTAAGATTTAGTCCTTACATAAGAAATGCACTGGTTATGGGGGAAGAAGATCAAACAGATATCGTTTCCGTGATAAATATTGACTTTGAAAACGTTGGACGTTGGGCAGAAACACATCGTATCCCGTACACTACAATGAGCGACCTTTCACAAAAGCCAGAGGTGATAGAATTAATTAGAGGGGAAATCCAAAAAGTTAACATCTTGCTTGATGAATGGAACAAAATACGAAAGTTTGTCACTTTGCATAAGGATTTCGACCCTGACGAGGCAGAACTGACGAGAAGCAGGAAGCTGCGCAGGAGTTTTGTTGAAGCTGGTTACAATGAGCTAAGAAAAGCAATGTTTGAGAATAAAGAAGCATTTACCACAGAATCTGAAATCCTATATCAGGATGGAAGGCGGGGTAAAATAAAAACAGACATTAAGATCAACACAGTGTGATAAGGAAAATATGGCTATGGGTACTTTGGGGCAGTTTATAGTGACAGGTTTATTAGTGGGGGCCATTTATGCATTAATTGCTCTGAGCGTTGTCCTAATTTTCAAAGCCACCGCCGTCTTCAATTTCGCAATAGGCGAAATGATGATGTTGGGAGGTATGTTTTTCTGGAGCTTTTATATTTTGTTTAAAATAAATATCTTCGGTTCCTTTATTCTGGCTTCACTCTGTGCGATGGCTCTGGGAATGGCCATTCAGAGAGTTGTATTGCGTCCGTTAATTGGACAACCCATTTTAGCATCTGTTATGGTCACACTTGCCCTCGTATCTGTGTTCAAGGGGCTAGATGGTCTGCTCTGGAAGAATATGCCTTGCGGCTTCCCTGGCCTCTTTCCCAGTGGAGGATGGAAGTTAGGAGACATACACATTTCTGCAGATCTTTTTTTGGCATTTCTTATATCAATCTTTCTAATAGCTCTTTTTTCTCTCCTTTACCAACATAGCAGGATTGGTCTGGAAATGAGAGCTACAGCTGAAAGCCATCAGTTGGCCACGGCGAAAGGTTTAAGTATAAACCGTATTTTTACAGTTACCTGGATGCTAGCGGGCTTAATTTCTATGGTTTGCGCCATTCTGCTCGGGGTTCGAATTGGCGTAGGGCCTGAAATGGCCAACTATGGACTTAAGGCGTTTCCTGTTGTCATCTTAGGGGGACTCGATTCTATCCGGGGAGCCATTGTTGCTGGATTGATCATTGGAGTGTTAGAACAACTAGTAGGAGGCTATATCAATCCATGCTGGATGGAAGTAAGTCCCTACGCTATTTTAGTCATATTTATGTTCTTTAGGCCCCATGGATTATTTGGCATGGAAAGAATAGAAAGGATTTGATATGGGCGGCTTACGTTGTGGCATCTATGACCAGAAATATTCTCAGGATATGATGATTTTTAGAACTTGGGTACATTGGGTAATTTTAATCCTAGGTTTAGTTTTCATCTTCACATTGCCACTTTATCTGCCAGTGCGTTGGATTTATCTGGTAAATATGATCGGGATCTTAGTTATTGCTGTTCAAGGGCTCAATATTCTAACTGGATATACTGGCCAGATAAACGTTGGACAGGCTGCTTTTATGGCAGTAGGTGCTTACACCTGCGCACTTTTTGCAATCCATCTTAAGTTTCCTTTTTTGATTAACCTTTTGTGTGGAGGTATATCCGCGGGCTTAGTTGGGCTCGTTTTTGGCCTGCCATCATTAAATTTAAAAGGTTTCTATCTTGCCATTACTACACTTGCTGCCCAGTTTATCGTAATAGCCTTAATCATTAATGGTTTTCCTGACCTCACAGGGGGAGTCAGAGCGTTGCTGGTACCTCCAATTCAATTATTAGGTAAGTACTTCGAGAGTCAAAGAGACATCTTATTCATTATTATGCCCGTCGCCATAGTAATGATTTATTTTGCCAAAAATATTGTTAGGACTGGCATTGGGCGGGCATTTATCGCCATACGAGACAATGATTTAGCTGCGGAAGTTATGGGCATTAATATATTTCGATATAAGCTTCTTTCGTTCTTTATTTGCTCTTTTTATGCTGGAATTGCAGGCGGGCTCTGGGCACATTGGGCAGGAGCAATAAATTACGAGCATTTCGATTTGATGCGATCAATTTGGTTCTTGGGAATGCTTATCGTCGGGGGTATGGGCAGTATTACTGGTGCGGTATTCGGCTCAATATTTATCCTCCTTCTTGACAATGTGGTTCGGTTGTATTTGATACCGGCATTTGCAGCCATGGGCCTCGGAGTTGTCCGCTCCACTGCTCTTTCACCTGTGGTCTTTGGCCTTGTAATCATCGTATTTTTGATATTTGAGCCAAGGGGCCTAGCCCATCTATGGGAAATAGTGAAAACTAGATACCGATTGCGTCCTTTCTCATATTAAAAAGGAGGATCTTGTGAGTAGTTAAATAAATAATGATAAATGCCCAGTACTGTTTGATGGCATAAGAAGAGCACTAAACCAGAATAACAATGACATGGGAGGTGTAAAATGAAAGGAAAACATAATATTAATTTTTTTGTTATTTTCCTATTGTCGATTGCAATGGTGATTTCATGCAACACTTTTGCAACGGCGGCAGAAAAAGATGCGCCAAAAGAGATTGTTTGGTATCGGATGGCTGACATGGCTGGTCCCTACGCCTCGGTCAACGCCGAGTCGGCCGAATCCTTTGATGCTGCTATGAAATATATTAATTCTTCCGGAGGGTGTAACGGAGTGCCAATGAGGCGGGTAGACCATGAAGATTTGGGGAAACTGGAGGCTGCACTTTCCTATTATGTGGAATGGAAGGAGGCAAAAGTTCCTTTTTTTATGCACTATAGTCATTCAGCTCAAATAGAAGCCTTAAAGCCTCGATGTGATCGAGATAAAATATGTGTTTATACAAATTCACCGACATTTATGTCTATTTATCCGCCAGGCTATGTCTTTGGTACTACGGCAAGCTATCCGGATCAGTTTGGCTTGTTTTGTGATTGGCTAGTAAAAACGAAACCCGCACCCCACAAAATTGCTATTTGCACTTGGGATACGGAATTTGGCCGAGGATTTTGGTCGAAGGAAGCAAAGGATTATTTAAAAAAGAAGGGTATTGAACTTGTCGCTGAAGAATTTTATCCACCAACGACGGTTGATGCAAGTACTCAGTTAACCAGAATTTACTCAAAAGGCGGAACGGGTACCTGGATTTACAACAATACTCTGGGTGCCGGGCCAGCGGCACTGATAAAGAGCGCCGAGACTTTAGGTTTGCTTGGCAAATTGCATTTCGCGGGGGGTCCTTGGAGTTGCGGGAGAGACACGGTGAAAATTATCGGACCAAAGCTTGCTTACAAATCAGGGTGGGTAGCCGTGGGAAGTACCCAGGCATGGGGTGATAAAGATCGTGAAGGAGTAAAACTGATGCGTAGCGCTCACTACAAGATCCATCCCCCTGACTATCCCGGTCAGATGGGTACGCTTAATACTTGGCAAATTGCACTGACAATCAGAAAGGTATATTCGAAGGTAGTGAAGGAGGTTGGTTGGAAAAATATTAACGGTGAGGCCATAAGAAATGCTTTTCTTTCTCTTGAATATGATCCTATGACAGAGTTAGGCTTCAGAACATCCTACACCAAAAACCGGCCATCTCTATTGTGGGCACAGATGTATACATATGACGAAAACGGAATTGATGTTACGATGGTTGATTGGGAGCCCCTCCCAAACCTCAGCCCGAAAACCTATTGGACGAAGGGCCCATTATTTGAAGTGCCAAAGCGCTAAGGGACAGTAATTGTTTGCATAGATCTATTGTTTCGCGATGTGAATTACCACCGGTCTTTCCGATGGCATTCATATCTTTGAGTCAATTTAAGGCTCCATCGTATTTTGAGCTTGATTTAGAGATTTTTCGATATGACAAAGGAACGGTAAATGCAGATGTTACTGAACGTAAACAATATCGAGGTGAAATATCAAAATGCCATTTTAGTATTGAAAGGAGTTTCTTTCAGTCTTACAGAAGGGAAAATTGTTACTATAATCGGTGCCAATGGAGCGGGAAAGACAACGACTCTTAAGGCTATTTCTGGTTTGCTTCATACTGAGGACGGTGAAGTAACTCATGGTAGCATAGAGTTCAACGGGAAAAAGATAGATCGAATGAAACCAGAAGAAATATCGCAGATGGGTATTTTGCAAGCATTGGAAGGTCGCAAGGTTTTTGAGCATCTAACAGTAGAGGAAAATTTGAGGGTTGTAGCTAATAGGGGGACAAAACGGATTGGGATTAAAAAGAATCTTGATAAGATTTACAATTACTTTCCTCGCTTAAAAGATGTAAAAAATCTCGAAAGCGGCTATTTATCGGGCGGAGAAATGCAGATGCTGGTCATAGGTTCTTGTGTAATGGCATCCCCCAGAATACTTTTACTAGATGAGCCATCTTTAGGGTTAAGTCCAATCCTTGTAAAGGAAATATTTGCCATCGTGAAAAAAATAAATCAGGAAGAAAAAGCAACAATCCTCTTGGTCGAACAAAATGCCAACGCTGCTCTTTCAATTGCTGAATATGGATTTGTTATGGAGAACGGCAGAATTGTTTTAGATGGCACAATGGAAAAACTAAAGAATAATGAAGATGTTAAGGAGTTCTATCTTGGGCTCAGCCGAATCAATGAAAGGAGGAGCTATAGGGAAGTAAAGCATTACAAAAGGCGCAAAAGATGGTTGGGTTGAAGAAGTGACTCACAACCAAATGTCGAAACAGAAAACATTCTTGCGAATGTAATGAGTGTATGGGCTACTTCATCGACGGACGGGTTGAGTGCCAAATCCCTGACTGTCCCTTGTACCCGTACATGCCGTACAGGAAACGGTAACGCCATCTCACATACTCCCCTTCTTTTGCTCTGTAGGGGGTGTTTTGGCGGGTACCACGGAAAGAAACCGAACTCCGAGGGGTAAGGTAGAGATTGTCTCATATCTTGGGCTTCGAGGGGTTCTATCTGCTGATATGCTGATTGCAAATTCTCACATTGTGGGATTTTGTCGCGATAGAAGTGGGTTGGATTGTATCGGCTGAATTAAAAGGCCAATATCCCTTGACAAAACGTCATTAACAGAGTTACTGATTAACATAACTTGCCGATCTTGAATGCATTTGTTTACTTTGAAGCAGCTGTAACCCAAGGGGGGATTATGGTTTGACTGTCAAAAGCCCTGTTTCTCAAAGTGAGAGGTAGGGCTTTTTTATTTGATAGTTGTTTGTACAAAAATTGGGCAATACAACACGAAAGGTCCCTAGGGGAAACCAATACTTCGGGATATTGGATATTCCGACGCATTCCGCCACCCAAATATGATGGAACGCGCCACCCGAATATGATTCATTCCGCCACCTGATTCCGACGCATTCCGCCACCCAAATATGATCATTCCGCTACCCCCTGAGTTCGACATGAGCGACGCTGGATAAACTTCACAAAAGCCGTTAGAACCTCCGACAAAAACGGGAGGAAGTTGTGGCGGCGGAAAGGTTATCCATGCGTACCATAAAGGAAGTATTGCGATTGAAATGGGAAAAAAAGTTCTCCAACAAACAGATTGCTCAAAGTTGCAACATTGCCCGCAGCACCGTCAGGGAGTATGTGGCTCGCGCCGAAAACGCCGGTCTTGCCTGGCCGCAGGCAGCCGGTCTCGACGACAGTCGTCTTGAAGCCCTTCTCTTCCCGCCTCCAGCGACGAAAGGGTCTCCATCCCGGGAAGTGTTGGACATGAAATATATTCACCGTGAACTGGCAGAAGGACAAATAACTTCGGGAGAGCACAAGCAGCACATTGATGCGCGGGCGGAGCAGTTCAGACAGAAGCACGATGACTGGGTTCATCACGCGAATCCGCTCTACTGGAGCTTTTATGAGAATGTGTAGCATTCGGGCTCCTCAACGAACTCAAAGGAGAACGGAATATCGGATGAGTCTGAAGTCGTGAATGAAATATGCCGCCGCATTATCGATGTGATGGAAAACAGGGATTCCACTGAACGTTTCTGCATGTCAGACTTGGCACCCGACCTAGTACAGAAGGGGACGAATGCCGCTGTAATCCAGGCAGCCTTGGACGTGATTTCCAGAATGCCAGAATATGAGGTCGTTGACCTGCTCGAGAATCCTTGGTCAGCAAGTATTCAGCATTGTGCGGAACACCTATAAGAGTGCTTGAACAAATCGCTAAAGAGGGATGCGGCAAAAAGCCGCCGAGACTCTTAGCTATGCGTTAGGTGTACAGGAAAGCATGGTACAGATTATGACAATCTCTACCACAAAAGCATAAAACGGGAAATTAACAAGGCAAAAAAAACATACATGATGAAAATAATTTACTTGCAAAGCTACGGCATAAGGGAGGCGTTAATGCGTGGGTAATATGGTTTTTTGTGGGAGTGCCAATTCTAGGCATCCTTCTTGCCATCCTTATTCCGTAGATTACACGCATGTAAAAACATAGCACCGCTTGATTCATTATCATGAATTCCCATTTATGAATGCAGGATAAATCCTGTTATTTTTTTCCGAAATGGCTACATGGTGGCTACATGAAGCCCAAATCAAAAAGGCCTTACATCGTTAAGTGACGTAAGGCCTTGATTTTTTGGTACGCCAGCAGGGATTCGAACCCGGGACCTACGGATTAGAAGTCCGTTGCTCTATCCAGCTGAGCTACTGGCGCACATGTGGTAATCAGGCCGTTATGACTAACCGCTTTGTCTGTAATTGTCAAGTAAAATAGATAGTAAAACACCTTGTACGGCATCATCGCACATAACCGGCAATGCCGTCGTAGCGGTATCCTCTGGTGCGGTATTCTCCGCCCTTCAGTTCTGTGGTGTAGGCGTAGTGTTTTGTCTCCGGGTTGTAGAATCGGTAGAGTTCCCTTGTGTCGGGCAACGGCACCACAGCGATGTTTCCTATCGATCCTTCAAAGATATACCCCTCAAGATTCTTTCCGTCCCCAGTCCTGTCACTTGAATAATAATGGCCCTGAAGCACCGGACTGTACCAGGCATAGAACTCGGCAGTACCGGGAAGGGATTGACTGAACAGTGCAAATGCAAAACCCTCGTCCTGGTATCCCAGCATCCGGTCACTGTCTCTTTTTCCCTTCCCTGCCAGCAGCAGGCAATCATTTCCTTTTGAGTATCGGTGAATGGCTATCAGTTCGGACTGCGTTTTCGCCTCTACATCAACTGATATTTCGACCACATCTCTTCCCCCATTGGAGTCGAAGAGCAGATACTCCTTGTAGCAGCCGGGGTTCAGGCCGCGAAGATCCACCGCCACATTCACATAGTCCGTTTCTCCCGCAGTGGTCCCCCTGTCCGGTAAAAGAGTGATCCAATTACCCCCAGCATTTCTACACCCTGCCCCGTGCACACGGGCGCCCTCCACCACAACCGCCCCTTCTTTCACCGTAGCAAGCGTGAGTACATGCGGCCCCTTTTCAAGGCCCTCCGCCACCAGGTGCTCTGACCGCTCCTTCGACGTTCCTCCGCAGTCGATATCCGCGACAAATCTATCATCTATGAACGCCTTGATTGACCCGCCATCCCTGTGCCTCCATAAGAATATCGCGATCCCTGTGCCGTTGAAAATGTATTTCAGCACATCCCCTTCTTCCGAACTGTAGGGATATCCGTTATTGCCATACCACCCGCCCCGCACATTGAGCGATGCAGTCATTGCTTCCGGAATGCGATAGGGTTCATTGTCCCTCACCGCAGGATTCACAAAGGATACATACCGCCCTTCAGGCAGCAATATGCCGTAAAAAATGCGCCGATTCTTCTGACGAGCCACAGTCCAGCGCAGCAGGGACTTGCCGCTGTTTCGCACTCGTATTTTTCTGAAATACCGACTTCCCGCTTCTCCTGTCCCCAGACTAAACCCGTGAGGGGCCACATCCAATGACGCCCTGGACCCTTCATTGACAATTTCATATGATAGAAATATCGTGCGATGGGCGGAGTGCGCGTAGAGTTTGATTGATTCCCGGTATGCGCCCTCTCGCAAGTGATTTCTAAAGACCGCTGTTTTATCACCCTGCGTTATTGCAATCTCAATCGGGTACAGGCTCTCTGTGCTTCCATTCTTCTTTCCAGCCTCTTCATTGGGCAGTGACCGGACTGACACCTCCAGTGGACAGGGCGCATCTTTGATGATACCCGAAAGATATGTTTCATCCAATTGTTCCCATCCTTCAAGCATTCCCGTGATCCAATTCAAGCTTCCTGATCCGACATTCTCAAGAATAAATTGATTGCTTGATGTCTCACCGGGACCGATTTTACCGAAATTGATTTCCTGGGGCATAATGCGCAACAGTGGTTCGTCATTGACCATGCGTACCTCAACATAGGCCGGTTCGCTTTCAATGTCTCTGAAAATACGTACTATTTCCGTAACCCCGGGCGACGTGGCAATAAAGAGGGGCTTATGCCGCAAAAACGACCCCACCGCCGGGTTTGAGAGTCGCCATACTCCTTCCGATGACCCCGAAACATCTCTTCTTACCCCGTCAGACCAAATACCGACTGGGTTAAAAAGTCGTTTTCTTCCCAGGGGAACAGTAATTAATTGAGGGGAAAGGGCTATTGATTCAAGACGCGCTACTGTAAATGAAATCGGAATATTTTCGTCTCCCCTCTGCGATCGAATATACACATAACCCTTGTACTCTCCCGGGGACAATCCATGGGTATCTACAGTGACCGTGAAGGTACGGTCTCCCTGGCCAGTGAAAAAAGCCCCATTTCGTGCAGAAGGCATCAGAAACACCTCTTCGGAATTGTGCGGACTCGTCTCTTCTGCCCCGTCCCTTCCCTCCGTGGAGACAGATAAGGCATGATGATCGGATTTTTCCTGAAAGTCCTCTTTATTCAGGTGAAGCCATGGCTCGGTGCATTCGACAGTCCATGAAAGCGTTCCCGATCCTCGGGCAGTTATTTTTACAATAATATTTTTTAATGTATGTTCTTCCAGACGTCCCAGTGTAGAGTCCTGCCATGACACCTTGAGAAGCGGCCCCTTCTCTTCCTCGACCCGCACCGGACTCGCCGGTAACGTTTTGTGATCGCTGGCGATTTCTAAATCAATACTCCGGGGCATTACCCTCAACGGGTTCTTTTTGTCATCGCAGTGCGCCAGTCTGAGTCCCCACAAGGAAAACACCAGAAAAAAAACAAACAACGCACATATTCCTTTTATGAGGCGCCTACGTCCTCTTTGTATATGCATCTTTCACCCTCGATTTTTCCTTATCCGCAGCGTAATACAGGGCATTGCGCTTGTCAAGAACCGGTACCGGCAAAATAGCTTGACACTGTTTTACCCTACCATATATAGTCCCTTGACTGAACGGTATTCCCTGCATACTCCGTTTTTAAATCGACTAGGAGCGCCATTGTATGGGCGGTTCCATCCTGCGAACTGTCACTCGTAAAAATGTACCGGCACCGGCTCAGTGAGGGAAATGGATGGAATATGAAGAACTGACACATCTCATCGCACTGACGATGATCGACAACATCGGTCCCGTCACCGCAATGGGACTTGTAGATGCCTTCGGTTCGCCCTCTTCAGTATTTCGGGCTTCAGGGGATGAACTTGTTGGCGTCGCCGGCGTATCTCGACGAATCGCAGCGCAGATTGCCACATTTGGTCAGTGGTCACGAGTTGAAAAAGAAATTGCACAGGCCCGGAAGATGAACGTCTCACTTGTTGCAAAGTGGGATGAGCGCTACCCGCGGCTTCTCCGTCATATATATGATGCCCCCCCTCTTATATACATAAAAGGGGAAATATGCCGTACCGACATAAATATCGGCATTGTGGGATCGCGGAACGCCTCGCCCCATGGGATATTTATTACCGACAGAATCGCCCGGGCACTTGTAATGAAAGGGCTTACTGTGGTCAGTGGAATGGCCCGCGGCATAGATTCAGCGGCTCACACCGGTGCGCTTGCCGCCAGGGGAAGAACGATCGCCGTACTGGGGTCCGGCATTGATGTCATCTATCCGCCGGAAAACAAGAAATTGTTCGATAAAATAGCTTCCAGCGGCGCGGTGATCTCTGAATATCCCTTTGCCACCGCTCCGCAGGGACATCATTTTCCCCGTCGGAACCGTATCATCAGTGGACTTTCCCTGGGAGTTGTCGTCGTTGAAGCAACGGAAAAAAGCGGCTCTCTCATTACGGCGCGCATGGCACTGGAACAGGGTCGCGAGGTCTTTGCCGTTCCCGGCAGTATCGATTCCAGCGGTTCGCGGGGGGCCAATAAACTTATCAAGGAGGGAGCAAAGCTTGTTCAGGACGTCGATGATATTCTCAACGAGATTATGCCGCAGGTGGAGTTCGCTGATCGTGGCGCTGCCATGCCGGGGAAAAGCGACAATACCGATACTCCCGCTATCCCGAAACTTGATCCTTCGGAAGAAAAAGTAATTCGGCATATGAGCACGACACCGATTCATATCGACAGCGTGATCGAAAAATCGGGAATTGCCGTACATGAAGCACTTACTATACTGTTGTCGCTGGAGGTTCAGGGACACATCACGCAATTACCGGGAAAATATTTTGTGATAAAGGAGTGAGATTTACTATGCCCTCTGCTCTCATTGTGGTTGAATCCCCCACAAAGGTTAAAACGATAAAAAAATATCTCGGATCGGATTTTGACGTGAAGGCCACGGTCGGCCACATAAAAGATCTTCCTAAAAGTACGCTGGGAATTGATATCGAACACGATTTCAGCCCCACGTACCACGTAATCGCCGATCGTAAAAAAACGATGGCGGATTTGGTCGCGGCCGCCAGAAAGGTCGATGAGATATTTCTTGCCCCTGACCCCGACAGGGAGGGTGAAGCCATCGCCTGGCACATTGCTGAAGAGATTGGGGGGAAAAACAAGAAAATCCGACGCGTTCTTTTTAATGACCTGACAAAAAACACCGTCCTTTCTGCCCTCGAAAATCCTCTCCCCCTTGACGAACAAAAGTACGAGGCCCAACAGACGCGACGAATTCTCGACAGACTGGTGGGATATCAGATCAGTCCGATCCTGTGGGATAAAGTAAAGCGGGGATTGAGCGCGGGAAGAGTGCAGTCCGTAGCGGTCCGAATCATATGCGACAGGGAACGTGAAATCGCCGCCTTCGTACCGTTGGAATACTGGAACATAGCCGCCCGGCTGGAAGGCGACAGCCCCCCTCCCTTTGAGGCGAAACTTTTCAAAATAAGCGGGAAAAAACAGACAGTAGGATCAAAAGAAGAAGCCGGCGCGATCATTGCCGATCTCGAAAAAAGTGACTACGTCGTCGATACCGTAGAAAAAAAGGAAGTAAAGCGTCATCCTTCGCCGCCTTTCACTACAAGCAAGCTTCAGCAGGAAGCGTCGCGTAGATTCCGTTTTCCCGCAAAAAAGACCATGCGGCTCGCGCAGAAACTGTACGAAGGCGCTGAACTTGGAACGGAAGGATCGGTGGGACTGATTACCTACATGCGCACCGACTCCGTGCGCGTTGCAAAGGAGGCGATCGAAGAGGCCAGATCCTTTATCAAAGATGGCTATGGCGCGGACTTTCTCCCTCCGAAGGCGCGCATTTTTAAAAGCGGGCGCCGGGCTCAGGATGCACATGAAGCCATACGGCCCGCCTCGCTCCACTATCCGCCGAAACAGATCGAACAATTTCTTTCGAGAGATGAATTTCGTTTATATCAGCTCATCTGGAATCGGTTTATCGCCTCACAAATGAATCCAGCCGTTTTTGACCGAACCACCATCGATATCGCCGCGGGTCGCTATCTTCTTCGGGCACAGGGATCCGTAATGAAATCAGCAGGTTTTACCGTGCTCTATATGGACACCAAGGAAGACAACGGCGCCGATGAAGATGCAATAGGACTTACACTGCCGAATGTCAAAGAAAAGGATGCCCTGTCATTGCAGTCCCTTGACTCTCAGCAGAATTTTACCCAGCCTCCGCCGCGCTTCACCGAGGCATCGCTTGTCAGGGAGCTTGAAGAAAAAGGAATCGGAAGACCAAGTACGTACGCGTCAATACTCAGTACCATTCAGGACCGCGACTATGTCGACTTGAAAGAAAGACGATTTCATCCCACCGAGCTGGGCACACTGGTCACCGATCTCCTCGTGGAGAATTTTCCAAACATACTTGATATCAAGTTCACCGCATCCATGGAAGACAAACTGGATCACATCGAAGATGGATCGATCACCAGATCGGATACGCTGCGCGATTTTTACGGACCCTTCGAGTCGGAGCTCACCAAGGCCAAAACATCGATGCGCAACATTAAGCGGGAAGAGGTACCCACTGATATACTCTGTGAGAAGTGCGGCAGTACCATGGTAATAAAATGGGGTAAAAATGGAAGGTTTCTCGCCTGCTCCCAATATCCCGAATGCAAGAACACCATGAATTTCACCCATGACGAAAACGGAAAGGTAAAACACGTGGAAGCTAAAACCACAGACATTCAGTGCAACAAATGCGGCAGAACCATGGTGGTGAAGGAAGGGCGTTTCGGACCCTTTCTGGCCTGCTCAGGCTATCCTGAATGCAAAAACACCATGAATGCTGCCAGGAATGAAAAAGGGGATCTCGTCCCGCAGGAGGCGCCGTCAACAGATGTAACCTGTGAGGTATGCGGAAAACCCATGGCGGTCAAGCGCGGCCGTTACGGATCTTTTCTGGGGTGTACCGGCTACCCTGAATGCAAAAACATTAAAAAGCTCGGCAAAGACGGCAAAGTGACGGCGGCGGCCCAGGAATCAATCGTCACGGATGAAGTGTGCGAAAAATGTGGAAAACCGATGGCCGTCAAGCGAGGCCGATTCGGACCCTTCCTGGCCTGCACCGGCTACCCTGAATGCAAAACAATAAAAAAAATGCCAAAGAATAAAACCGGAAAATGAAATTTCCTGAGGTTACCATTATCGGTGGCGGTCTGGCCGGTTGCGAGGCGGCATGGCAACTGCTTCGAAGGGGATTTTTCGTTAAGCTTATGGAGATGAAGCCTGCGTTCTTTTCACCGGCCCACCGTTCGCCCCATCTGGCTGAATTGGTCTGCAGTAATTCCTTTCGGTCGGAAAGCCCCGAAAGCGCCGTCGGTCTGCTTAAGCACGAAATGAAATTGCTGGACTCGCTTATAATGGAGGCCGCCGCCGCCACGCGAGTCCCCGCAGGCAAGGCCCTTGCCGTGGATCGTTCGCTCTTTTCTCTTTACATCGAAAAGCGGCTCTTGTCGCAACGAAATTTTCGACTTTTACAGGGTGAAGTATCGCACATTCCCGATGATCCTATCTGCATAATCGCGACGGGCCCTCTCACATCGGAAGCCCTTGCAGAATCAATCTCGGGCATTACCGGTGGAGAACATCTCTATTTTTACGATGCAATTTCACCGGTCGTTGAAACCTCCTCCATAGATGGTACTGTGGCGTTCCGCGCCTCACGATATCAGGAGGGCGAAGGAGACTATTTGAACTGCCCTCTCACGAAGGAACAGTACGAGCAATTCCGGGAGGAAATTTTAAATGGAAGGGAAATTCTTCTCAGAGATTTTGAAGATAAAAAATGCTTCGAAGGATGTCTGCCTGTCGAGGTAATGGCGAGGCGGGGCATCGACACACTCCGTTTCGGCCCCATGAAACCGGTCGGATTGATTGACCCGAAAACCGGCGCCCAGCCCCATGCGGTGATTCAACTGCGGCAGGAGAATCTCGAGGCCACCCTCTATAACATGGTAGGATTTCAGACCAAGCTTGCCCGCCCTGAACAGCAAAGAATTTTCCGAATGATTCCCGGCCTCGAAAAGGCAGAATTTGCTCGTTTCGGCAGCATTCATCGAAACACCTTTCTCAATGCGCCGGCGCTTCTCAGCAAATCGTTGCAATTGAAAAAAAGGACCTCTCTCTTTTTCGCGGGTCAGATTACCGGCGTAGAAGGGTATCTGGAGTCGAGCGCCATGGGACTTTGGTCGGGGATATCAGTGTACCGGTATCTTTCCGGAATGCCTTCAATCCCCCCTCCTCGCACGACCGCCATTGGTGCGCTTGTCAGTCATATTACTGAAAGCAGCGAAAGAACCTTTCAGCCGATGAATGTGAATTTCGGCCTCTTTCCCCCTCTCGAGAAGCGGTTTCGAAAAAAGGAACGAGGGTCACGCTATGCGGAGCGGGCCTGTGCCGATCTTACGGCATGGAAAAGGGAGGCAATGGACTGAAGGCCGAAACCGGTGAGCTCCCTTGCTCCTTCAGCCTCTCATCCACCATCAATCTTTACGGTTCCTCATGTAAATCAGTCTCAATCCGTCAAGGGTCAGCATTTCATCGACCTTGTCGATGCTTTTCGTTTCAGGAGCGATCACCACGGCAAGCCCCCCTGTCGCAATTACCGTCGCTTCGCTCTTTGCCTCCCGTTTCATGCGCTCTACAATGCCGTCTATCAGTCCCGCATACCCAAACATGATGCCTGCCTGCATGCTGCTGACCGTGTCCTTTGCAATGATCGATTTTGGTATGCCGAACTCAACCCTCGGCAGTTTCGAGGCCCGCTCGAAAAGCGCCTCGCTTGAGATGGCGATGCCGGGCGCAATACAGCCACCCATATATTCACCTTTCTTCGTTACATAATCAAAGGTGGTGGCGGTGCCGAAATCGACAATAATCAGGTTGCCCTCGTATTTCTCGTGCGCAGCAACGGCATTGACAATCCTGTCGGCGCCCACTTCCTTCGGATTGTCGTAATATATGGGCATACCGGTCTTGATACCGGGACCGATAATCAGAGGCTTCACGTGAAAATACTTTTCGCAGAGCGGCTCCAGAATGTTTAACATGGGAGGAACGACGCAGGAAATTATGATTGCATCTATGCGCTTTGTCTCTATCTTCACCGTATTGTAGAGTTGCAGAATGAGCATACCGTATTCGTCAATTGTATGATCTGAAACGGTCCTGATACGCCACCATTGGGACATCTCGTCGCCGTCGTAAAGACCGATCACCGTATTTGTGTTTCCCACGTCGATTACTAACAGCATAATTTATTCCCCCTCTTTAAAAAAAACGTCGCCCGATATAATTTTAAGCATTTCTGACCTGTCATCTTCAAGAACGAGGGCCCCTTCTTCGTCTATTCCGAGCACCACTCCCCTCTCTACGGCGCCTGTGCCCTGCACCTCGACCCTTTTCCCCAGCAGTCCGGTGTAGTCGAGCCATTTTGCCCTTACCGGGGCAAATCCATCGACAAGGAATGCGTGATACCACAGGTCCAGCGCTTTGAACACTTTCGCGGCTATCTCACTTCTAGGAACCACATGCGATAATTCTTCCCGGAGCGATGTCGATCGGGCCCTGAACTCCTCACCGAAATTCTTTTTCTCAATATTAAGATTGATACCGATTCCGACGATGACATACTCGATTCTGCCTTCTTTTGTCTTCATCTCCGTAAGAATGCCGCAGATTTTTTTTTCTCCGATCAGCACATCATTTGGCCATTTCAGATGTACCCTTCCCGGACAGTATTCGGAGAGCACATCGGCAACGGCGACGCCCGCCATAAGCGTCATTGAGGCAGCAACGGCCGGATCGATGGATGGCCTGAGAATAACGGAGCAATAGAGATTGACTCCTGCAGGAGATTGCCACGATCTGCCTCTCAGACGTCCCCGTCCACCGCTCTGGCTTTCGGCGATTACCACTTCTCCTTCTTCAGCACCCAAACCGGCCAGGCGCATTGCATAGGTGTTGGTGGAATCGATTTCCTCGAGAAAATGAACCCTGCATCCTATCACAGAGCCCGCAAGGCCTTTCTTTACTTCATCAATGTCTATGGAATTCATTGCCGTCGCAAGTTGTCAACAAGAAGAGATATGTCTGCCGCAGGAGCAGAATGAGTCAGTACACCGATTGATATAAAATCCACACCGGTCTGTGCAATTTCCCGTACATTGGAAAGGGTGACATTGCCGGAGGCTTCAACGAGCGCCCTTTTCGCTATCAGCGTTACGGCGTCGCGCATGTCGCCGGAGGCCATGTTATCAAGCATGATGATATCAACCTTCGCGTTCAAGGCCTCTTTCACTTCCGAAATATTTTTTACTTCCAGTTCCACCTTCAGCGTCGGCGGTATGCTCCTTCTCACCTTTTCGACCGCTTCGGCTATCCCGCCGGCTGCGGCAATATGATTTTCCTTTATCATCGCTCCGCCGTAAAGACCGAAGCGGTGATTCAGGCCTCCGCCAACCCGTACTGCGTACTTTTCCAGAATTCTCATTCCCGGCGTCGTTTTTCTCGTATCGAGTATGCGCACCCCCGTACCGGCAACTTCTTTTACGAAGGCGCTGGTCAATGTGGCAATGCCGCTCATACGCTGGAGAAAATTCAGGGCCACCCGCTCAGCCATAAGAATGCCCTTACACAGGCCGGTAACTCGGGCAATCTCTTCGCCTGTCTCAAGGCGGTCACCATCCTGGTGATCGCCTTGCAGTTCAACGGCACTGTCCACCGCCATAAACACTTCCCTGAACACATCGAGACCTGCAACCACAAGAGGGCTTTTCGCAATTGCTCTGGCCTCTCCCTTTTCACACTCTCCGAGCAGGGCAGAGGCGGTTACATCCCCCGATCCTATATCTTCATCAAGAGCCCGCAACACCAGATCATGTATGCTGCCTGTGACGTCCATACTATACCCTGATGGTTGAAAGATTCATCAATGCGTCCTGAAGGATGCCGTCTTTTTCCTTCAGCGCGGCGTATTTATCCTCTTCTTTCCGGACTATCTCTTCCGAGGCCTTTTCCATAAAGTGAGGATTTGCCAGTTTTTTCGATACGACTTCCATGTCCTTCGTGATTTTTGCCCGTTCCTTTTCAAGCCGTGCCCGCTCTTTTGCAATATCGATCATCCCGCCAAGAAATACGTACACCTTCACTGAACCGACCACCCCGACGGCGGCGCCTTCCGGCTCAATGGCCTCGTCAACAACGGCACATTCGCTGAGGCCGGCAAGATCGATGATATAATCCTTGCCTTCCACTGCAACGTGCCGCAGCGATTCCTCGGGACAGGCCACTATCGCTTTCATTTTCTTGGACGGAGGGACATGCATGACTCCTCTGATATTGCGTATCGATGTGATAATGTCCTTCAAAAATGCAACCCTGGCATCCGCTTCGCGGTCGATCAGTTCTTCCCGTGGTTCCGGATACTCGCTTATCATAATCGATTTGCCGTTGTCGGCAATGTGCTGCCATATTTCTTCCGTCACAAAAGGAATGAAGGGATGAAGGAGTTTTATGGCATCCCTCAGCACGATACGCAATGTTTCCCGGGCAGCCCGCTTTGCGCCCTGCGAATCGGTCCCATAAAGGACAGGCTTTATCATCTCGAGATACCAGTCGCAGAACTCATGCCATACGAATTGATAGAGCTTTCCCGTTGCATCATTAAATCGGTACTCCTCAAGCGCCCCGTTTACGTCGATGATCGTCTGATTTAACCTTGCTTTGATCCAGCGATCTGCCAGCGAATAGTCTTCACTTTTCACACCACCCTCTTCATTGTCGTCTTCCAGATTCATCATGCAAAATCTGGAGGCATTCCAGAGCTTGTTGACAAAATGTCGGTACCCTTCGATCCTCGCCTCCGACATTTTGACGTCCCGTCCCTGTGCGGTAAAGGCAGCCAGGGTAAACCGAAAGGCATCGGCACCGTATTTATCAATCATTTTGAGCGGATCAATGATGTTTCCCTTGGACTTGCTCATTTTATCGCCCTTTTCGTCGCGGACAAGGGCATGGAGATAGACGGTGCGGAAGGGGACATCCTTCATGACGTAAAGCCCCATCATCATCATTCTGGCCACCCAGAAGAATATGATATCGAATCCCGTAATCAGAAGCGATGTGGGGTAAAACGTGGCAAGGGCTTCGGTATCGTCGGGCCATCCGAGCGTAGAGAAAGGCCAGAGACCGGAACTGAACCACGTGTCCAGTACGTCCTCATCCTGTCTGAGCGAACTATTGGCGCATTCGGGACATTCTTTCGGCGCCTCCGTCGCCACGATAATTTTTCCGCACTCGTCACAATACCACACAGGGATTCTATGTCCCCACCATATCTGTCGTGATATACACCAGTCTCGGATATTTTCAAGCCAATCAAAATAGGTGCCCTCCCACATAGGTGGCACAATTTTCGTTTCACCCTTTACCACTGCTGCAGTTGCGGCCCGGGAAAGTTCCTTGACCCTGACGAACCACTGTTTCGAAACCATGGGTTCAACCACGGTCTTGCACCGGTAGCAGCGCCCTACATTGTGCGTGTAAGGTTCCTCTTTGATAAAGTATCCCTGGGTCTTGAGGTCTTCCACCACATTCTTTCTGCAGGTATAACAGTCCTGACCCTGATAGGAACCGCCATTTTCATTGATGATTGCATGGCCGTCCATAATGATGACGATGTCCAGGTTGTGCCGTTGCGCCATGGCGAAGTCGTTCGGATCGGCGGACGGAGTAATCTTCACCGCACCCGTGCCGAATTCTTTCGACACGTAGTCGTCCGCTATTACAGGTATTTCCTTGTTCATCAGCGGGAGAATCACCGTCTTTCCGATTATGTCTTTGTACCGCTCATCATCGGGATTTACCGCTACGGCGGTATCACCAAGCATTGTTTCAGGACGCGTGGTGGCAACGACTATTTCACCGGCGCCATCCGCATAGGGATACCGGATGTGCCACAGATGGGTTGCCTCCGTTTCGTATTCGACTTCCAGATCCGATATCGCCGTATGGCATCGAGGGCACCAGTTGACAATGTAATCATCCTGATAGATCATGCCGTCTTTATAGAGGCGCACAAACACCTCTCGCACTGCTCTTGAAAGCCCCTCATCCATGGTAAACCGCTCACGCGACCAGTCACAGGAACATCCCAGCTTTCTCAACTGGTTCAATATTATGCCGCCGTATTTTTCACGCCATTCCCAAACCCGTTCGATGAATGCTTCTCGCCCTATGTCATGCCTGCTTATCCCCTCTTTGGCCAGCTCCTGTTCCACCACATTCTGTGTGGCAATACCCGCATGATCAGTGCCGGGCATCCAAAGCGCATTGCAGCCCTGCATTCTTTTTCGACGGATCACGATGTCCTGGAGGGTATTGTTCAGGGCATGACCCATATGGAGCATTCCCGTGACATTTGGTGGTGGAATCACTATTGCAAAGGGTTGTTTATCACTTTTGTCCTCAGCCCTGAAAAACGATTTTTCCAGCCATTCCTGATACCATTTCGCCTCAACTTCACGAGGCTCGTACGATTTGTTCAATTCTTCCTTCGTCATAGTATATACTTCCCTGTGAATCAGTTTTTTATCGCCCCAGAAACATATGGCGCATCGACAGCGGCATTCATCATAAATTAATGAGCACGTCCTTCAGCTCTTGCAGTGCGACAAGCGCATCGATCCCTGACAGCGGCTCGTAGGGCGCCAGCCTGCTTGATGTCAATGTCCCCGCGTCCATTATCCCTATTGACAGAACGGTCATGATCTCTCCGTAATAGGGCAAATCCTGACTCAGGTTCTTGTAGGGCGACGCCATGGCCTCATAGGACTGCACGAGGGAGACATCTTTTGTGATTTTTTTCATTACATCGACAATTATAACGGCCAATATTACCCTTGTGACCAAATCGTGAGGATGAAACTCACCATCGGGATACAATTCCAGTCCTTTCACCCCGATTTGAAGGATTTTCTCCACATCCCCCTGATACGGGTATGGCGCTGCCTTCGATTGAATTTGCGCGGCAAGGGTTTCCGAATTTTGTATTCCCAGCCTCCTGTAAAGTTCATCGAGTTGTAATTCTTCTATAAGCAGCGCGGCAACTTCCGCTCTCGTCACCGTATCTGCGATAGCAATCTTTTTCCCGGTCAGGGTTAAAGGCTGTACGCTCAATATTTTCTTTATGAGTTTCCATTCCCTGTTTGCCTCTTCCACGTATTCATCATTGAGATCAAGCACCTTGACAAACATGGCGCCCGCATTGCTGAATTCAAAGTTCATTTTGAACGCAAGTCCCATGAAATAGTATGCAACCGATGCGCGTGAATTAATTGCACAGGCACTTTCGAATTGACTGCGGGCCTTCGATATCCAGTCTTCTCCCTCCCGGCTCATCGTGTAGAGTCTCAATTTTCCAATGTACACAAAAAGTTTTTCTTCCTTTTTTTGGGCGTACTGTTCCGCTTTCGCCATATATTCGAAAGCGCTTTTGTATTCACCCTCGTATGCGTTAATAAGGGCTATTCCAGCATAGCTCTTCGCTTCTTTATTATTGAGTTCCAGTGAAAGATCGAACTCACGCCTTGCGTCCCTGTACTTTCCCTGCTTCATCATAACAATGCCCGTATAGGTATGATGATGCGACGTATCAAGAATGCTCAGGGGTTTTCGCTCGGAAACCGTGCAGGAGATGGCAACAACACAATAAAGGATCCCCAGCAGAATCCTGGCGTATTTCTTCCCGACGATGATTCGATTTTCCGTTGAACCGAGATTCATGTGCGTCCTCAGTAAGTCACCGATAAATATCGGTTGAATAGTTATATTCATACCATGGGGAAGTCAAGTAGTTTTCCGGCGTTCTCTGCAGAGTTGAAAAAACATATCTCAGCCGCAGCGATAATTTTTCAATCGACTGGCCTGGTATCCGGAGATTCCAGAAACTGTCGTACCGTTTCCTCGATACGATCGGATTCCCGGGGCTTAAACCACACAATGTGATTGTCCCGCTTAAACCAGGTCAGCTGGCGCTTTGCATAATGCCGTGTGTCCCGTGCTATAATGCTATGCATCTCCTCAATGGAAAGTTTACCCTTAAGAAATTCCATGACTGATCGATATGAAAATGACTGCAAGGGGAGACACCTGTCAGGGTACCCCCTGGAAAGCAGATCCTCCACTTCCTGAATCAATCCGTCCTGAATCATTCGGGTTGCCCTTTCGCTGATTCTTTCGAAAAGATGGGACCTTTCCGCATTCAATCCTATCTTTATACAATAATACCTCTCTTCCTTGAACCCATGGTCTCTCTGACGGGATACGATCGACCGGCCGGTGTATTCCCACACCTCAAGCGCCCGGATTATTCTGACCGTATCGTGAGGATGAATTCTCGCGGCCGCCGCCGCATCGCGTCTGTGAAGTAGTTGATGAAGGTCTGAACTGCCGTGCTGTACAGCGTGTCTTTTATAATACGCCCTCAGTTCCGGATCGGCCGGCGGACCTTCAATAAGCCCTCCAAGAAGCGAGTCGATATACAATCCGGTTCCACCTACAATAAAGGGAACCTTACCCTGTGCAATGATTTTCTCAATACACAGACCGGCCTCTTCGGCAAAGCGGGCGGCGCTGTACTCCTCATCCGGGTCGACCACATCAATGAGGTGGTGTCTCACACTTCGTTGTTCTTCCGCCTTTGGTTTTGCTGTGCCGATGTTCAGGTACCGATACACCTGCATTGAGTCGGCACTGATAATCTCTCCCGAAAACCGTGGAGCCATCTCAATGGCCGCTCTCGTCTTCCCTGCGGCCGTGGGACCAAGGATTATCACTACTCTCGGCTTTTCGGCTGCCGCGATGATCATATATGCACTATCTCCTTTTAAACATTCTTTCCAACGCGGCGGCGTCTATTATCACGAATGTCGGCCTGCCGTGGGGACAGGCGGCGCCGTAAGGGGTCGCATCAAGATCTTTACACAGACGGTCTGCCTCTTCTTCGCTCATTCGATGGTGAGCCTTTACCGCTGCCCGGCAGGCAATGAAGGCAAACAGCCTTTCTTTCATAATTTCAAGGGTGTCATTCTTTCCCGTTTTCTCAATTTCATCTATTGCATCCTGAATAAGAAGGGAAATGTCCTCGCCTGAAAGTAGTGCAGGCACGGCCTTCACTGAGATGGTGTGCGCACCGAGAGGCTCGATCTCAAACCCAGCATCGGTGAAGAACTGGCTCTGTTCTATGAAACGCGCATGATCCGCCGGTGTGAATTCCACAATTTCAGGAAGCAACAACCGTTGACTTTGGCTTTTCGCCTCTGATCTCTTTAATCTCTCGAAGAGTATTCTTTCATGGGCGGCATGCTGGTCTATGAGTACCAGCCGATCTCCTGAGGAAAACACAAGGTAGGTGCCGCCAATCTGTCCCATAAACTGCAGGGACGAGAATGTGAGATCGCCGGCGTTCTTGTCGTACGGTTCCGACGACGAAGGGAAGACCATCTTTTCCGGGGAGCGGGAGGCAGAGGCATGGACTTCTGCCGCGGGGAACAGCGACTTTGTCCCTGAAGAGAGCGTATACCGCCTCAATGCCTCGGCTACGCCCTTTCGTCCATCCGACGCCGCACCGGAGGTCAATGGTTTTTTTTCATACACTGCGGCGCCCTGGGCAATATCTATTTTCGCCAGCCTTTCCGCAAGCACCGATGAAATAAACCCGAATATCGTGCCCGGCTCCCTGAATCTGACCTCTCGTTTTGCAGGATGCACATTGACATCCACTTCTTCCGGCGGGATATCGAGAAACAGTACCGCCGCCGGGTATTTCCTTGCCTCTATCGCGGGACGGTAGGCGGCCAAAACCGCCTGATTGAGAAGACCGTCACGGACCACACGATTGTTTACGTAAATAATAATGTTGTTTCCGTTTGATCGTGTGAAGGAAGGTCCGGCGGCAAGGCCCCTCAGACGCATGGCGCCCCGCATGCCGTCGACCGACAGTGCATGGTTCCGGAAATCGCCTCCGAGAACCAGTGCAATCCTCTCTTCCAGATCAGCCGTTTTTTGCACGTTAAGAAGCGTTTTCGTTCCACTTATTACTCGGAATTTTATGCGAGGCCTCGCAAGTGCAAGCCTGGAAATCACCTCAAGGCAATGTGACTGTTCCGTCGATGCCTTTTTCATGAATTTTCTGCGAACCGGCGTATTGTAAAAGATGTCGCTCACCCTGATCAATGTTCCCTCCGGACACCCCACATCGACAATCTCCCTGACCGTCCCGCCATCCACGAGAATTTTTGTCCCGGCAACGGCATCTTTCGTCTTCGTGACCATTTCCACACGGGACACTGCGGCGATGCTGCTCATTGCCTCCCCTCGAAATCCCAGAGAATTGATGTGATAGAGATCATCAAAAGAATAGATCTTGCTTGTCGCGTGTCGCTGAAAAACCAGCGGCACATCGGATGCTTCAATTCCCTCTCCGTTGTCCCGGACCTGTATCAAGGCATTGCCCCCACCTTCAATTTCAACGGTAATATCCGTGGCGCCGGCATCGATGGAATTTTCAAGCAACTCCTTTACAATTGATGCAGGTCGCTCCACCACTTCCCCGGCGGCGATCTTGTGTGCAAGATCTTCGGCCATCACCACAATTTTGCCTTTCACAGTACACCTCTCTGTAGAACCTTCTGAATGAAATTACGCAGGGTTTCCCGCAATAGATCGGGGGAAAGCGAGGCAGACAGAAATCAATAATTCATTTTTTCGATAAACTCGGAAAGGGCAACCTGCCAAAACCGCATGGTTTTATGAGTCACTTTCATGAATTTCCTTGAACTCAGCACTGAATATGCGGGACGCGCAGCCTCCGTCCTGTAATCGGCCGATGAAACGGGAGTCACGACGATTCCCTTCATACAGGCATACTCGACAATCTTACAGGCATATTCGTACCAGCTGCAGCGCCCCCTGTTCGTTATGTGAAATGTCCCTCTGTGACCTCCCTCGACCAAGATATTCACCGCATGGGCAAGATCCTTTGCATAGGTGGGCGACCCAATCTGGTCATTCACCACGGATAATTCCCGCTGCGATTCCGCCTTTTCAATAATTGACCTTACAAAATTTTTTCCGTTTTTGCCAAACAGCCAGGACGTTCTGATCAGTATGTGTCTGCCGGGAAGCTCTTCCCTGAGGTTGCATTCTCCCTCCAGTTTCGATCTTCCATAGGCATTGATCGGTGTGCATGTATCCTCTTCTTCGTAGGGAGCTCCCTTTGTACCATCGAATACATAGTCCGTTGAAAAGTGAACCATCATCGTACGGTTGAATTTGCTGCAGGCGACGGCCAGGTTTCGTACACCGTCCCCGTTGATTGCACTACATTGCGCATAATTATGCTCGCTCCCCTCTACATCGGTATAGGCGGCCGCATTAATTACTGCCTGAGGTGCGCTGTCGGCTACGGCATCAAGGCACTGCGGCAGCGAGGTAATATCGAGCCTGTCCACATCCCTGCCTTCAACCTCGTGGTGCGCCCCGAAGGCCTTCATCAGTTCACTTCCCAGCATCCCTCTGTGTCCCACGACAAGAATTTTCATCAATACTTCACTTCCTTAAGGAACAGGCCCCTCGGCGGCGCCGTTATTCCTGCCGCTGTGCGGTTTTGAGATGCCAGTATATCCCTCACATCCTCCGGATTGATCTTACCGCTGCCTGCATCGACCAGCGTTCCCACAATATTCCTCACCATATATCTCAAAAACCCGTCTGCTTCTATTAAAAAACTGATCAGACCATGGGCGCGACGGCACAGGGATATTCCGAAAACCTTTCTCACGTGATCAATCACATCTCCCCCGGCAGCGCAAAAGGAAGAAAAATCATGCGTTCCCCGCAGGTATTCAGCCGCTTTGCGCATGCGATCGACATCAAGACGCCCTGACACATGCCATGAATATCGGTCAAAGAGCGGTGATCGAATCAATTCATTATGTAGGTAATAGAGATAAATTTTAGACCTGGCGTCATAACGGGCGTGAAAGCCCTCCTCCGCATCGGCCAGGTCTTTGATGACAATATCGGCAGGCATGAGACTGTTTATCCCTCTCAGAAGATTGCACGCCGGGAGTGTCGATTCCGTTTGAAAATGTGCAACCTGATTCAGTGCATGAACGCCGGCGTCCGTTCGTCCGGAGCCGACAATCTTTACCGGCCTGTTCACAATCCTGCCCGCCGCCTCTTCAAGAACCTGCTGTATGGTTATCCCGTTTGGCTGCCTTTGCCACCCGTGGTAACAAGTACCGTCGTATTCGACGATTATTCGAATGTTTCTCATCAGGAGCACCGCACCCATAAAAAAGGGTTAACCGGCGTCGGCTAACCCTTGTTCTTATTGCAATCGAGTTCGATCACTTGTTCAACCGCTTCTCGCACTCCTCGAGTGCGCGGATAGCCGGCAGCGTCTTGCCTTCCAAAAGTTCGAGCGATGCGCCGCCTCCCGTTGATATATAGGTAATGCTGTCGCTCTCACCGGTTCGGTGAACTGCCACATCCGTATCGCCCCCCCCGACGATCGTTAATGCATGAGAGGCGGCAATCGCGTGGACCATGGCGTAGGTTCCCCGTGAGAACGCATCAAGTTCGAACACTCCCATGGGACCATTCCATATAACCGTCTTTGCATCATTGAGGACTTCTCTGAAAAGTGCAATCGTCGCGGGACCTATATCCAGGCCCATCCAATCCGGATATATCTCCTGTATCGGAACGATCTTCGTCACCGCCTTGGCATCCATGCTTTCAGCTATTACACAATCAACGGGAAAATATAATTTCACACCCAATTCACGGGCTCTCTCAATACCTCTTCTCGCCACGCCGAGGAGGTCTTCCTCCACAATTGATTTACCGATCTCGTATCCCTGAGCCTTGAGGAAGGTAAACGCCATGCCGCCGCCGATAATCATTTTATCAACCCGTCCGATAAGATTCCCCAACGCTTCCAGCTTATCCGACACTTTAGAACCCCCGATTATGGCCACAAAAGGTCGTACAGGGTTCTCCAGCGCCCCTTTAAAATAGTTCAGCTCCCGTTTCATCAAATAACCCATGCCGCATTCTTTGACGTATTCCGTGATTCCCACGTTTGAGGCATGGCTTCTGTGAGCATTTCCAAAGGCGTCGTCAATATACACATCGGCAATACTTCCAAGCTGCTGCGCGAAAGAGGCGTCGTTTTTTGTTTCTTCTATGTGAAACCTGAGATTTTCAAGCATGAGAATACAGCCGGATTCCATCGCGTTTACGGCCTTTTCCACTTCTTCGCCTACGCAATCATTCAGCAGCGGCACGTCCTTTCCGAGAAGTCGTGTAAGGCGTTTTGCAACAGGAGCAAGGCTTAAACCCGGCACCATATTACCCTTCGGCCTCCCCAGATGGGATATCACAATTACTTTTGCCCCTTCATCCAGCGCGTAATTGATCGTCGGAAGCGAGGCCCTGATCCTTCTGTCATCGACAATATTAAGGTTTTCATCCATGGGAACATTGTAATCGAACCGACAGAGCAATTTCTTGTTTTTGATATCGATATCATCAATGAACTTCATCTTCTGCACCTCTTTTTCTAGTGCATGAGCACTGTGCCTTCGACCTATATATGAGCTTCGTCTTTCGGTCAAGCCATAAGTGGCCTTTATCGAAGGATCACTATTGTCGCAACGGCGTACGCGGCAACACCTTCACCTCGACCGATCGATCCCATGCCTTCATTTGTCGTTGCTTTGACGTTGATTCGATCCTTGCCTACCCCAAGCATGCCCGCTATGGCCTCTTCCATGGCGTCGATGTATTCACGCAAACGGGGACGCTCACAGACAATCGTCGCATCGACATTGTTGACCCTGTAGTTGCCTGCCGCAAAGAGCTCCATTATTTTTAAAACCAGCATCCTGCTTGAGATGTCTTTATACAGCGGGTCATTGTCGGGGAAATGCACCCCCAGGTCGCCTGCGCTGGCGGCGCCGAGCAGTGCGTCCCCTATCGCGTGCAGCACCACATCCGCATCGGAATGTCCCAGGAGTCCCTTCTCATGGGGAATTTCAACCCCCCCCAGAAATAATTTTCTCCCTTCGACAAACCTGTGACTGTCGTACCCGAACCCCACCCGCAGTAATCCTGAAGACTCCATGTGCGCCTGTCTTCCATCCTTTGCGACTAGCCGTGTCTGCGACTCAATATCAGCTCGCCGCGCCGGAGATCCTCTCTTGTCGTTATTTTTATGTTGTCGTAGAAGCCTCCGACGATCTTTATCTTCACGCCCAGCCGCTCAACCAGCATAGCATCGTCGGTCCCGTAAAATGCATCATCATAGGCCCTTTCATAAGCCTTTTTCAGTATGGGCCATTGGAATGCCTGAGGGGTCTGCACCGCCAGAAGCTCCTCTCTGTGCAAAGTCTCCGCCACGAATCCTTCGCCGTCTCTCCGCTTTATGGTATCGGTTACGGGAACCGCGGCCAGGGCCGCGCCGTAGACGCGCGCCGCATCAACGGTTTCTGCTATCAGGACGTCCGAAACAAAGGGCCTTACCCCATCATGCACAATGACTATGTCGGTTTTCTCATCAACTGCCACAAGCCCGTTCCTTACCGAATCCTGCCTCATCGGCCCGCCGGGAGTCACATGGCGCACCTTCGAAATGGCGTATTTATCGACAATATCCCTTTGTACGCGTTCCCTGTCCCCAGCGGGCGCTGTGATGATTATTGCATCTACAGATGTGTTTTTTTCAAATGCCAGGAGCGTCCTCGCCAGAATCGGCATATCCCCCAGTGAAAGGAACTGCTTCGCCACGTCTCCCTTCATTCTTTTTCCGCTGCCGCCGGCGACAACGACCGCAACTACATCCGCCATGGTCTCCCCATACAGATAAAACTTGTCATAACAGTGCATATTCCAGGCTTGTATGGCTCTGTTATGATTGGAATTACTCGCCCTTTTTGTTGTTGTGATTACTCTCTTTCACCGTGGAAAAAATCATTCTTCCTGCAGTTGTCTGCAACACGCTTGTCACAACGACTTCCACATTCTGCCTCAGATACCGGTTACCATTGTCCACTATGACCATTGTGCCGTCATCAAGATAGGCCACTCCCTGTCCCGGTTCCTTTCCCTCCTTAATTGCCTTCACCACCATCGTTTCCCCCGGCAATACCAAGGGTTTCAAGGCATTGGCAAGTTCATTGACATTGAGAATTTTTATTCCCTGCAACTCCGCCACTTTATTGAGGTTGTAATCATTGGTAATGATTTTGCCGCCCCGCTTTTTCGCCAGGGCAACGAGTTTCGCATCCACCCCCTTTAACTTTGGAAAGTCCATGTCGGTTATGTCGATCCTGATGCCGTTGCTTTTTTGCATTCTATTAAGGATATCCAGCCCCCTTCTCCCCCGAGACCGTTTCATTGAATCCGATGAATCGGCTATCAGTTGAAGCTCTTCAAGCACGAATCGCGGCACGGTCAGGGTTCCCTCTATAAAACCGGTATCACAGATATCCGCCATTCTGCCGTCAATGATGACACTCGTATCCAATATTTTACCGCCCTCTCCCTCGCCGTCTATTTGAGATGCGGTAACACCGACATAGGTTGTTTCTCCCCCCTTTTTCCCCCCTAGTTGAAGGCCCAGGTATCCTAGAATAAATGCAAGCAGCCCAAATAGATAGGGCCACGGAACGATCGTTTGATCTTCCAGACCAGGCATATATCGCAGGCCGAGGGTGGCGAGATAGGCAAGTACAAGACCGATTACCGTTCCGAGACCTCCCCCCAGTATCACAGGAAGAGAAAGATTTCTCGCGATCTGCTCCGTCCTCAACACAATAAGTGAAATGAGGAACCCGGAAAGTAATCCTATCAATGAAATCGGGAATGTATAATATCTCGAAACGATGAAATAACCAATAATAGAACAGGCGCACACGAGGATACATCTGATGAAGAATTTTGACATCTTCCCCCCTCTTTATGTAGTGATTGATCAGCGGTTTCGCATAAAGCGGCAAAATATGATCCATCAGAAGCGGCGCATCGTATAATTTATATGATAATCAAGGATATATTTCGCGCCTGATCAAGTAATGGAGAGGACTCCCACAAATCATATTCAGCCGGCAGTACTTCTCGGAAAGTTGTTGCGAAACAATCAGCACTCCCATATGTCAAAGAACTGCATTGCTGAACTTGTCGGCGGACTACATTGCAAATATTTGATTCAGATCTTTTTCGACCATTTCCTCGTTGCAGTCCCTGGCAATGGATATCTCCATAACCAGAAGATTTTTTGCAATATCCATCATTTTTCTTTCGCCAAAGGACAAATCCTTGTCCACCTTTAACATCAAAAGATCCCTCAGCACTTCCGCAATTTCATATACTGATCCCGTTTTGATTTTCTCCCAATATTCCTTATACCGCTTATTCCATGTCTGCTTATCTACGATGGCTCTTCTTTCTCTCAGGATCTCGTAGACACGTGGAATCTCTTCTTCAGAAATCACCTCGCGCAGACCGACCGATTGAGCGCCGGTTTTTGGAATCATTATCTTTGCGTTGTTGCCGAGTATCTTTATCACGTAGAAGGACTGCTCATTGCCCATGATCTCTCGTGTTTCAATGGCCTCTATAATCCCGACGCCTTGCGCCGGATAGACAGCCATATCTCCAATTTTAAACATCTTCCTGTCACACCTCATGCGTTTTTAAAAGGACAATGTCATATATCACATTTCTTTAGGATAGTCAAATAGTTCCCTTAAAACATAAATTTATCTTGACTTTGAAAGATCAAATACGCTAAACAACCACACTCACATCAGTATCGTTCAAGAAAGAAAGGAACTCTCATGGCAAAACACGACTCACACTCTTTAAGGAATATCGCGATTGTCGGTCATGGTGGCACAGGCAAGACCACCCTTTGTGAATCTTTTCTTTTTATCAGCGGCAAGACCGACAAAATAGGGAGAGTCGATGAGGGATCATCAAGTCTCGATTTTGAGCCCGAGGAGCACAAGCGGCATATATCGATCAGTTCCGCTGTCAGCAATTTCGAATGGAACAAACACAGAGTGAATTTCATTGATACGCCCGGTGACGGCAACTTTGCCATGGATACAAAAAACTGTCTTCGAGTCGTTGATGCCGCGATTATAGTTGTCGATTCCGTAGGTGGCGTCGAATTTCAAACCGAAAAGGTATGGTCCTATGCGGAAGATCTTGAACTGCCCAGATTCATTTATGTCAATAAGATAGACAGAGAGCGTTCAAATTACCTGGCTGCACTCGAAAGCATTAAAGCGCGTCTCGGCAAAAAAGTAACGCCCTTGTATATTCCCATCGGTCAGGAAGATGCTTTTAAAGGCCTGGTCGATCTCATTGAAATGAAAGCATTGCTTTTTGAAGATCCGAAGGGCAAAGTCAGACGTGAAGAGATCCCCGCCGATATAGCGGAAATAGCGTCGGAATATCGTGAAGCGATGATGGAAGACATCGCTGAATGCGACGAAATGTTGATGGAACGTTATCTTGAAGAAGGAGAGCTCTCGGCGGAGGATCTGAAATCGGGTCTGCGCAAGGGGGTTATGGCAGGCGACTTGATTCCCGCCACCTGCGGTTCCGCCCTAAAAAACATCGGTCCCACCACCGTGATGAATATGATTACCGGTTATCTCCCCTCACCGGTCGACCGGGGTCCCGTGAAAGGCATAAACCCCAAAACGGGAGAAGAAGAGATCCGCAACCCCGAAGAATCGGAACCTTTCTCGGCAATGGTGTTCAAAACGATTGCTGATCCCTATGCAGGAAAACTGACTCTCTTCAGAGTCTATTCAGGGACATTAAAGGCCGATTTCACCTTTTACAACAGTTCACAGCAGCTCTCGGAAAAATGCGGCGCCATTTCATATCTGGAAGGGAAAAACCAAAAACCTGCGGAATCACTTGTGCCTGGCGATATTGCGGCGCTGGCCAAACTGAAAGAAACATCGACCGGCGATACTATTTGCGATGAAAAGGCACCCATAATTTATGAAAAGGTGTCGACAGTCAATCCGGTAACCTCCTTCGCCGTCTTCCCCAAGTCAAAAGGGGATGAAGAAAAAATATTCTCTTCACTCAACCGGTTGATCGAAGAAGACGCCACGCTTACACTGCGCCGAAACGACGAGACAAGAGAAATGATTCTTTCGGGCATGGGCCAGGTGCATATCGATGTGACTCTTGAAAAATTGAAGAGAAAATTCGGCGTTGACGTTTCATTGAAACAGCCCAAGGTCCCCTATAAGGAAACCATCAAGGGGAAAACACGCGTTCAGGGCAAATATAAAAAGCAGTCCGGCGGCCGCGGCCAGTACGGCGATTCGTGGCTTGAGATTGAACCGCTTCCCCGCGGTGAAGGCTTTGAATTCGTGGATGCAATCGTGGGCGGCGTTATCCCCAAGACCTATATACCCGCCGTCGAAAAGGGCATCGTTGAGGCAATGGTTGACGGAATCCTGGCAGGCTATCCCGTGGTCGATGTGCGGGTGCGCCTTGTGGACGGGTCCTATCACACTGTTGACTCTTCGGAAATGGCCTTCAAGATCGCAGGCTCTATGGGATTTAAAAAAGGGTTCGATCAATGCCAGCCGACACTCCTCGAACCGATCATGGATATCGACATAGAGATACCGGACGAATATATGGGCGATGTGATCGGAGATTTAAACAGTCGTCGCGGCCGGGTGCTTGGAATGGATAAAAATGGCCCCAACCAGGTGGTAAAGGGTCAGGTTCCCCTTGCGGAGATTCTGACCTATGCCCCCGATCTCACCTCAATCACAAGCGGTCGAGGTTCATTCTCCTATGCATTTTCCCATTATGAAGAAGTTCCCGCCCACATTCAGGAAAAGGTGATTGCCGAGGCAAAGAAAGAAAAGGAGGACTCCTAACGGTGATTTCTGCCGGCGTGATTACGGTGAGTGATCGCGGCGCCAGGGGGGAAAGAGAAGATATCAGCGGTAAAGAAGTGACTGCCGTTCTTTCTGCACTTCCTGCCAAAGTCCATGCCTATTGCATTGTTCCCGATGAAAAGCGGGATATCACTGCGGCCATTATCGAATTTGTTGATGTAAAGAGGCTTGACCTCGTAATTACCACCGGCGGAACAGGAGTCAGCCCCCGCGACGTGACACCTGATGCGACGATTGAGGTTCTTGACAAGGAAATACCAGGCATGGCCGAGGTCATGCGAAGGGAAAGCCAGAAAAAAACACCGCACGCAATGATTTCCAGGGCGGTTGTCGGGATCAGGAAAGAATCGATTATCATCAATCTGCCGGGAAGTCCGCGAGGCGCAAGGGAAAATCTGGCAATCCTGCTGCCCGCTCTTGTGCACGCCGTTGAAAAGGTTAAAGGGGATCCGTCAGATTGTGCTCAGTGAGGGTTTTGAGCATATTGTCCCTGTGGGTTCCCGCCCAGAACACCGCCTTACACTCCGGGCAGAGGAAAAACCGCTCCTGCGTATCATGTATATAGGGGGGAACGGAACATTCAATCTCTGCTTTCGGAACTTCAGAGAGCTTCGCGTTGCATCTGAGGCATCGAGTAAAATAGAGCGTCGGGTCGGGGTGCACTCCAAGTGTGTCGATAATTTCATCAATCTGATCTGCGACAGTGTCGGCATAGATAATTGCCATCCGCCCCCGGTAATTTCTTTTTACAAGATCGCGACGCCTGGAGAGCACTACTCTGCCTTCTGCGCGCCCTCTCTCCAAAAACGTCCTGTCGATATCTCCCTGGTGGCACACAGTGTCGTACCCCAGTATTCTCAACCATTTTGCAAGTTTTCCGAGATTACGATCGGTCAGAAACTTCATTGATTGCATCTTCCGGAAGTGGCGCCACAACGGAAATCGGGGATTCATCTTCCTCATTTTCGGAAATTTTCTTTTTCAGATCCCCTATATGTTTTTCGAGTTTCGCCACCTTCCGTGCCAGTCTCCATCGCTCCACAATGCCGAAGAGACCCGCAAATATCACCCCTACTCCGAAACAGACAAAAATAAGGAGGTAGGATGGCGAACTCACATCAATCAGGTCATAATAGGTCAGGTGAACCAACTCCGTGTTTGACAGCGAAAAGGAAATCACAAACAACAAAACCAACGTGATTATGATTGTAGACAGAAGCTTCATGGCACTTTCCCCTCTCTCAAAAATATTTCAGTAATATGTCTCTCGTTTTTTCTATCTCTTCCGGAATAATGCGTGCATCACCCAACACCGTAATATAATTAGTATCACCTGCCCACCGCGGCACTACATGAAGATGAAGGTGTTGATCCAGGCCGGCGCCTGCCGCCTTTCCAAGGTTCATTCCTATATTGAACCCTTCCGGGGTGAATGCCTTTTGCAGGGCCTCTACCGCTTTATCTGCAAGATCCATCAGTTCGAGCTTTTCGTCCTGAGATAAACCGGCAAACTCGCCCAGGTGACGGTAGGGAACGATCATAATATGCCCTGATGTGTAGGGATATTTATTCATGATGGCATAGCATGTCGTACCTTCGTACAACACAAGATCGGCATCTCTTGCGGATTCCGTACATAACACGCAGCCCGCCGCCTGTTTCTCTTCTCTGATATATTTGATTCTTCCTGGCGATATAATTGTTTTCATTACATACCCGCGTTTCGTGAAGTGTGGTTCAAGCCTTTTTTTCGAGAAATCCTATGGAAGTACACGTGCTGAAGCGTCGGTCTGTGGCAGATCCCGGGTTGAATACAAGAGTATCACCAATAATCGCTGTTTTACCGGCTCACAGGCGAGTAATTATAGCGTGAAGAGTGAAAAACACAAGGTTTATTTGTGCGATATTATTTGATTTGACATTTGGTGCCTCTCTGGTTAGGGTACTGATCATTGGGTATGCACCCGAAATGGATTGACCAGGAGCGTGGGAATGTTCGAAAAATCTCTCGATCGCATTGCTGAACGGATTCTTGCCCTCGATGAAGCTTCATTAAACAGTCTTTGGGAACACTACAAAGAACGGATGGAGCAATTCGATACCAGTAAAGAATGGGAAAAGGCGGTAATTATTTTTTTTATTATTAATGCAGTGCGTGTAAAAAACAAAATCTTCAATGAACACATCAGCCAGTCATTCACAGACAAAAAGACTACCCCCAAGAAGCCTGCGCGGGATATCCCCTACCTGAAACGCATCAAATAACCATTATGGAACAGGACTTACTGCGCATAGACGAATTGAGAACGCTGATCGCCTACCACAACCGACGGTATTATCAGCTCGATGATCCTGAAATTTCCGATGCGGAATACGATAGGCTGATGAACGAACTGCTGGGGTTGGAAAAGAGATACGCCGGGCAGATAGATATATCCGATTCACCGACTCAACGCGTGGGTTCGGAACCACTCGATAAATTCGAAACAAAGTACCATCACACTCCTATGTTAAGCCTTGCCAATGCCTTCTCCGACGAAGAAATAATCGAATTCAGGCATAGAATTTCCCGCTTTCTTGCATCCAACGATGAAGTATCATTTGTGATGGAGCCGAAGCTTGACGGCATCGCCGTCAATCTCATATATGAGAACGGTCGTTTTGAGACGGGGCTGACAAGGGGAGACGGTTCGGCCGGCGAAGACGTCACACGGAACCTGAGAACACTGCATTCCATCCCTTTCAAAATAGATCATTTTTCCGGCATCGCTTTGCCCGATACCCTGGAAATCAGAGGGGAGGTATATCTCGGTACCGACGCCTTCAAAATTCTGAATAAACAGCGGATATCTGAAGGGATGCCGCCCTTCGCCAATCCTCGCAATGCCGCGGCGGGCTCTCTGCGCCAGCTTGACTCGTCGATAACGGCCCGTCGCCCACTTGACATATACTGTTATGCAGCGGCCGGCGTCGATGGAGAGGGATTCTCAACGCAATGGGCGGTGCTGCAGTCATTGCAGCGTTGGGGATTCAGAGTCAATCCGCTGGTACGAAGGGCTTCCACCATCGATGAATGTATTCGCTATTATCATGAACTGGAAGCGCGCAGAAAGGACTTGCCCTATGAAATTGACGGGATGGTCATTAAAGTCGATTCCAGGGCGCTTCAGAACAGGCTGGGTGCGGTTGCCCGCAGTCCTCGCTGGGCGATCGCCTGTAAATTTGCGCCTTCACAGGTAACAACGGTGATAGAGTCCATCGATGTGCAAGTGGGCCGCACGGGAGTGCTGACACCCGTCGCCAACCTGCGGCCCGTCCAGGCAGGGGGTGTCATGATCAGTCATGCCACGCTTCATAACCAGGATGAAATCGAAAAGAAGGATCTTCGAATAGGCGATACCGTCATCGTACAGAGGGCGGGTGATGTGATACCACAGGTGGTAAAGGCGGTTGCATCAAAACGCAACGGATCGGAAAAGGAATTTGTCATGCCCGCAACCTGCCCATCCTGCGGCGCCGTTGTCGTCAAGCTTGATGAAGCAGCCCACCGCTGCATCAATATGGACTGTCCCGCCCAGATCAAAGAAACGATTAAGCATTTCGTATCGCGGGGCGCCATGGATATTGACGGCCTCGGAGAAAAAGCGATCATGCAGATGCTGGAAAGGCAGATTATCAGAAATCCGGCCGATCTCTACTATCTCACACAGGACGACCTCCTCACACTGGAGCGGTTTGCGGAAAAATCAGCTGCTAACATCGTCACCGCCATTGATTCGTCAAAAACGCCGCCTCTTTCCAAATTTATCTACGCCCTGGGAATCCGCCATGTGGGTGAAGATACGTCACGTCTTCTCGCACAGCATTTCAGTGACATGGAATCATTAATGACCGCATCCCGTGAAGCGCTGCTCATTGTCAAGGGGATAGGAGAAATCGTCGCGGAAAGCATCGTCGCCTTCTTTTCTCAGGCTTCAAACCAACTAATACTGAGACGCCTCATGGATGCCGGCATTCGTCCTCAGTCTGAAAGAACGGGATTTTCCGCCCCCCTTGCGGGGATGTCATTCGTGTTTACGGGAGGGCTGGCGCACTTCAGCAGAAACGAAGCAAAAGATATAGTAGAAGCGAAGGGGGGATCCGTCTCGTCGTCCGTTTCGAAGGCAACAGGGTATGTCGTTGCAGGCGATTCACCCGGATCAAAGCTGGAAAAGGCGAAAAAGCTGGGGATTGCCATCCTCACCGAGTCGGATTTTCTGAAAATGATTGGCAGAAAATAAAAGGTATATGACATGCAAAGGGTGCATCTTTTTATAACAGGAAGGGTGCAGGGGGTTTTTTTCCGCGCACGTACAAAGGAAGCAGCCGATCAACTTCGGCTCTTCGGGTGGGTGAGGAACCTTCGTGACGGACGTGTGGAAGCCGTCTTTGAGGGTTCTTCCGATTCTATTGAACGTATGATCGAGTGGTGTAAAGAGGGTCCTCCTTTCTCTTCCGTCTCCTGCGTCGACGTCAACGAAGAACCTTTCGTAGGGGATTTTTCATCATTTACTATACGTTACTAATAAACCAATTAAAGGGTACGGTACCATCGTACCATAAAAAACCCCGCCTTTTTTATCGGCGGGGTTCCTAGTGAATTGATAGGCCTTTATCTTTCGCTTATAATTTCCTGCGATGCGAGCGTCGCGCCGCCGTCGAGAAGAATTGTCTCTCCCGTGGTATAACTCGCCGCGTCTGAGGCCAGATAAATGACCGCTCCCACCATTTCGTCGGGATCGGCAATCCTTCCGATTGGCACTATCTTTGCCACTGCCTCCTTTTCGGCCTTCGCCTGCTCTTCCGGCAGGTGAAACCAGTGAGAATCGAGCATTTTCGTGCTCACCGCGCCCGGTGCAATGGCGTTTGCCCGTATGTTGTAGGGCGCAAGCTCCAGCGCCATGGATTTCGTTGCCATGATTACCGCCGCCTTCGAAATCGAATATATCCCCACGTAGGGCTCCGGCTTATATCCGTCCATTGAGGCCACATTGACTATGGCGCCGCCGCCCTGTTCCTTCATGACTCTGGCCGCAGCCTGGCTCAGAAAATACAGTCCCTTGAGATTGAGATTCATTATCGTATCCCAGAGACGCTCCTCATTCGTGAATATCGAGCCCATGGCGGGCGTGCAGCCGGCATTGTTGACCAGAATGTCAATCCTTCCGAACTCTTTCATCACCGCATCGACAAGCATTTGAATACTGTCCATTTTGCCGATATGGGCGGCAATCGGCATGGCCTTTTTCCCCAGTTTTCTTACCTCTTCCGCTACCGCCTCAAGGTCAGGCAACTTTCTGCTTGTCACGACCACATCGGCGCCTGCCTGTGCCATTCCAAGGGCAATCGCCCGACCGATTCCCCGGCTTCCACCGGTTACAACAGCTACTTTTCCTTCAAGAGAAAAACGTGATAGATCTGCCATTCTTATTATCTCCCTTCTTGGTGTTTGATCGTTTCAGCCACTCTCAATGTGAGAGGAACAATAAACCATTTCTTTCCCGTTGACAAGAAAAGAGGGCAGCCTGCACAGCACTGCCCTCAAAATCCGCACCGATACGCTCCAGTTGGCGATATCCGCCTGCGTCTATGCGTTTAGTCCTTCGTCATACCGGCGATTCTTCGGACCAGATCTTTTCTCTCTTCGATGTCGTACTGCGTGGTAATGGCGATCTGCTCCATAACCGGCGATCCGCCGCCGTGATAGTTGCCTACATTCATGATTCCACCCGTGGCTGAGCAGAGACCGTCGCCCAGGTAACGCCAGAACTGGGCAATGTTCTCCGCCGATATTTTGGGATTTCTCATGACGTACTTCTCGAGGAGCTCCTTTGTCTCGGGATTGACGAAGTCCTTCTCGTGGGGGAAGGTGGCGGTGACGCCGCCGGAGATGTCGCAGAGAATCTCCTGCTCTCGGTACACGGCCTCGCCCGTCAGACAGCGGCCCACGTTGCAGTAGATGGAATTGGGAATGAAGCTTCCCGGACCGTAGGGAATGAAACCCACGCCGGGCATGTAGATCTCGGGCTTGCCAAGATCGGAGGCGGTGTAGCCCGCCGCATAGCCCAGTTCCGTTACCAGAATGATCTCCGCCAGTTTCTCACGCACATGACCGGCCTTCTCGATGCCGTTCATCTCCGCTGCCAGCGCCGCCGTCCCCAGAAGCACGTCGCCGATGGCCGGCTTGCAGCCCGAGTAGCTGTGACGATGGAAGAGCGCAAAGAGAAGCGCCAGGGCGCCGCCGTGCATGTATTCGCCACAGAGGAACACCCGCTCCCAGGGTACAAAGCAGTCATCGAAAATCATGTAGGAATCGGTGGCGCCGGGCATGAAGCCGCGGGGGAAATGCTTCCGCTCGCGCAGGTTGTGGATGGTCACCACCTGCTTCAAGCCTTCCCAGTCGCCGGGAATGGCGAAGGATACGGCGTAGTCCTTGTCCTTGGGACCCAGGGCGCGGGTGGGCACCACCAGCACCTCGTCGGCTACCGAGGCTTCGGAAATGTGCACCTTACAACCCGATACGACGATGCCGTCGCTCCTCTTTTCCTTGATCCGCACGTACATGTCGGGATCGACCTGCTCGTGGGGCCGTTTCATACGATCGCCCTTCACGTCGGTCTGGGCGCAGCAGCCGATCAGGTCTTCCGTCTGGAACCGCTCCAGCCACTTCTTGAAATTGGCGTGATATTCCGTGGCGCCGTTGTTCTGCTTGTCCGCCTCGTAGCTCACGTTATAGATGGCGTTCGTTCCGTCGATGCCCATGCACCGCTGGATGCATCCACCTACCTGCCGGCTCAGATACCGGGTCATGTCCTGTTTCTTGTGCAGATCTTCCGGGTTCTGATGAATGTGGGTGAAGCGGTTGATCGTTTCTCCCGTCAGATGGGACTTCGCCAGCATCAACTCCTGCACCTTCGGATCGGAACTCTGTGCCTCATCGTAGGTGGTACCGATAACGTCGATGCACGGCATCTGCAGTTCGTCATCGCGGTCGATCTTCTCGCCGTCGAAGTAAATGTTCCTCTTCATCTTACCCAGTGCTTCAATGTACTGCTCCTTGGTTCTTAACATAGGCGCCTCCTTTTCATTTTAAAGCCTTAGTATGTTGATTTTATACGCCGTCACTCTTCACGCATTCACCATGATGTTTTACGGCACATATATTTTTGTCCGAACCCCTTAACGGTAGATTTGGTATATTGCTTTATTGATGCTGTCAAGAAAAAAAATCACACAAACGCTCACTGTATTGATGAATTCAAATAGGCTGCCCTTTCGCATTCCCTTACGTGGATGCCTGCATTGTTACATACTGAACCACCTTCAAATGTCATGTATACTACACATGATCGCGCCATATGCAATAGTGATAATATGGGGAATTAATGGCTATCCTAATTAGTTGTCTTATAGAAATAAGACGCCCCCTCAATCCCCTTGCCGCGCCTGTCATTACGTGATATAGCAAAATCCAATAAAGGAAAGGAGAACCCCTGTCCATGGCATCGAAGTCCATAGATGAAATTCGTAAAGGCGATAAGGAGGAATTTTCAAAAACTCTCAGAGTCTGATGTGTATCTCTATGCCGGCATCACGGGAGACATGAATCCCGCCCATATTAACGAGGAGTATGCCGCGCAGACATTCTTTAAAGGGCGTATTGCCCATGGCATGTTGCTGGGCGGATTCATCTCCGCCATTCTGGGAACCCTGCTTCCCGGCCCGGGATCTGTGTACATAAGCCAGAGTCTGCGATTTCTTGCTCCTGCTCGCATCGGCGATACGATTACCGCCCGTGCTGAAGTAACTGATGTGCTAAATGAAAAGAACAGAGTCATCTTGAGGACCACCTGTGTCAATCAGGACGGTACACTTATTGTCGACGGCGAGGCAATGATGAGTCCCCCAAAGAAAAAACCAGCCTAAGATGCAGCGTCCCTCGTAGGCTCCTCAGGTCTCTTTTGGAGTCATAATCGGTATCACCCGAATCCACTCTCGATATGCCTTCAGAGGTGGTCAGTCGCTGCCCCTGGCTGCTTTCAAAGTGATTCTCGGGAAAGCTTTCGATGTCACACCCTTCGAAGTACTGCTATGAAAACCTGGTATGTCCTTGCTATTATTTCCCTTTTTCTTTTCGGCATACAACGATTTCTTTACAAGGTATCGGCGGCGGAAAAATGCAATACCGCGTGGACAACCTTTTCCTTTATGGGAACCGTGGCATTCATCGGTGCGGTTTTCTTTTTCTTCGGAAACAACGCAATCTCCTACCCTCCTCTTTTAATTGCCCTTTCTCTGATAAACGGTCTGTCCTTTCTTACGAGCACAATCATGACCATAGAAGCCCTTAAATATATTCCCACAAGCAGGGCAATGCCGCTTATTCGCCTCAACACGGGCGTTGTGGTAATTTTGTCGGTCATTTTATTTCATGATCGGCTTTCAGGCTTTCAAATTGCAGGAATCTGTATTGCCATCGGGGTCATTATCATGCTTGCCCATCATTCGGCAGTGAACAGTGATCCAAAAAATATGGCCGCACGGGGCTTCGTCATGGCATTAATCGCCCTCGTCTCAGGATCGATTGCGGCGCTCTCAAGCAAGTATGCCGCACTACATGTCAATAAACTGGCCTTTATCGCATTATCATATTTTTTAAGCATGTTCCTCTCTCTTGCCCTGCATGGGTTTCTTCGCGGTCCGGGAGTAAAGGCGAACCAAGGGAAAGCGCTTCTTCTGGGATTCTCCATGGGCATTTTCAATTTTGCCGGCTTTTATTCGCTTCTCCACGCCCTTGAGAGGGGACCCCTGTCCATCATCATGCCCGTCACGGGGATGTATTTTGTGGTGGTCATCGCTCTTTCTGTTTTGTTTTATAAAGAAAAGATCGACTTCTCTCGCTGTCTCGCTGTGATACTTACCGTCGTGTCGATTATTTTAATGAGATTTTAACGGTTACAGACGTCCATAATCGTCCTCAAAACGTTCAATGTCGTCTTCACCGAAATAGACGCCTGTTTGCACCTCAATAAGCACCACCTCCCCGGCGCCCGTGTTTTCGATACGGTGGAGACTCGACTGCGGAATATCGACGGATTGACCCGGCGCCACCTGCATGATGCGGTCGTTCAGTGTCACCAGGGCGTTTCCGCGGACAATGTACCAGTGTTCACTCCGTTTTCGATGCCTCTGGAGGCTCAAGCGCTTGCCTTGAAAAATGACGATCATCTTCACCTTGTGATCCGCTTCATCCAACAACACACGATAGCGTCCCCAAGGTCGAATTTCCTCATGCATGCTCAGCTCTTCTCCCCTTGCGCAGTCAATTCTCGATAGACCTCTCCAAAACCTTTCATCGAATTTGTGATGACGGCATCGTCGACACAATAGGCGATTCGTATGTATCCCGGTCCCTCAAAACCGCTTCCCGGAACCGTCAGGATCTGTTTTCTCTGCAGTGCCTTAACAAAGGCAACGTCGTCGTCAACAGGACTCTTCAAAAAGAGATAAAAGGCGCCTTCCGGTTTCATCACCTCGTAGCCTATCCGCGAAAGACCGTCACAGAGCAGATCTCGCTTTCGTTTATATTCATTTACATTGACCTGCACACCTTGAAGGAGTGCAATCACCCGCTGCATCATGGCAGGGGCGTTTACAAATCCAAGTATTCTCGTACACAGCGACATACCGTTTATCAAGTTTTCGCAATCCGCCGATGCCGGATTTACCGCCAGGAATCCGATTCTCTCTCCGGGGATGGAGATGCTTTTCGAATATGACGTGGCAACAATACTGTGACGGTACGCCTTTAAGAGACTCGGAACCTCGCTTCCGTCGTAGACAATTTCACGGTAGGGTTCGTCCGAGATGAGATATATCTCTCGTCCCGATTCACGCCCCTTTCGCGCGAGCATCGATGCCAGCTGGTCGATGGAGTCCTGATTATAGACCTTGCCCGTTGGGTTGTGCGGAGAATTGATGAGGACAACTTTCGTTTTTTCGGTAATTGCCGCTTCAATCGCCGGCAGATCAAGGGAGAAATCTTTTTTTGTCGGTACAAGTCGTGGAATCCCGTTGTAATTGTCGACATAAAAACGGTATTCAACAAAAAAAGGTGTAGGAATGATCACCTCGTCACCCGGATCGAGCAACGTTTTAAGGGCTACATTCAATGCCCCGCCGGCGCCGCAGGCCATAATTATGTGCTGCCCCCCAAGTTCTACCTCCTGTGTAGCGCTGAGGAATGAAGCAATGGCCTCTCTGGTCTCAGGATAACCGGCATTTGGCATGTATCCGTGGATGCCTTCTCTTTCCTCTGCGGCAACCTCCCTGAGGAACTTTTTGAATTTTTCGGGAGGGTTCAGGTTAGGATTTCCCAGGCTGAAATCGAATACGTTCTCTTCCCCATATTCCTTCTTCAATCTGAGCCCGTCCTCAAACATCCGGCGAATCCATGAGGATTGAGCCATAAACGATTCGATTTTCTTTGCGATAGCCATATATCATTTCACCTTTCATCATAATATGCCCGTGTGATGCTGTGCATTTTGAGCTTTTAGCAGATAGGAATTCAAAGGGCAAATCATAATTCGCTCCCCTCTGTCTCAAGGAAGAACGCAGAAAAATGCACACCCTGTAGCCGCCATCGGCTTGTATTTGTCTCTCGAAAGGACTACAATGCAATTGCACCATAAAGAAGGGACAACGATGAAAATTCACACAAAAGCGGCACTTCTCTCCGCGCTTGCCTTCCCGGGAGTAGGCCAGATTCACCTCGGAAGATACGGCAGGGGAATTGCAATAGTGATGCTCACCTTAGGCACTATAGGAATCATTGTGGGCATTGCTGTGGTCCAGGCGCTCGCGGTGCTTGAAACACTGCAGCATCAAAACGGCGCCATCGATGTACAAACAATCACACAGGAGGCATCGCGGGCGGTGTCGTCCTCGTCGTCTGCCGCTGTGTCGTTTTGTTTTGCCTTCCTCATTGCAATCTGGCTGTTTTCGATAATCGACGCCTATATACTAGGGAGTCGACACAGGGAACACCAACGCCCATGAGCACGGCGGACACGGATATGAAAGGAATCACCCCATGAGTTCACTGCAAGGATATCAGAAACGACGCCTTCGGGCGATGGCACATGCGCTGAAGCCCGTTGTCCTTATCGGGCAGAAGGGGATCACCACAGAGATAGTGAACGCCATTGACGAAGCGCTCGCCCTACACGAATTGATCAAGATCAAGTTTACCGATGTGTCCGAAAGAAGCCTGAAGAACCTGATGATTGAAGAACTCGCACAGAAGGCAGCATGTGAATTCGTCGGAATGACGGGGCATGTGGCGATTATTTTTCGATATCAAAGCGATCCGGAAAAACGAAAAATCCATCTTCCCGAGAGATGAACCATAAAGGTTGAATGCGCATGGCCGCACAGCTCATTTTTTCTTGACCCTTCGAAGCGTTGAGGCTGAGTGCTGAAGGAGTTTTTTAAATCCTTTTTCAGTTTTCGGCCTAAGGCGCTATATTAAGTGGCGTGCTGCGCACTCCGGAGAGAAGCCCTTTCACCTCTTCAATGGGCGTACCGTGACCGGGGTACATCGTTTCCACCTCGAAGGAGCAAAGTTTCTCAAAGGAACGGTGAATGCTGTCCCAACTCGCACAAAAGCGATTCAATTCGCCCCTTCCCTCCATATTTAAAATGGTATCACCGCAGATCAGCGCTTTTTCTTCTTCGCAGTAAAAAGAAATGCTGTCGGGGGTATGACCCGGCGTCTCCAGAACCACCCACCCCGAACCTGGAGAAAGCGTCACCGAATCCTTCAAGTCGCATAGGCCATTATAGGCAACCCTGTTCCTCGACCCCGTCAGGGGAAGAGGAATCCCTTTCTTCTCGCTCACGGCGGCACGATAGGCATTTGCGAGGGGGTTCCCGAGTTTGAACAGCGTGGGAACGAGTCCGAAAATCCAGCGACGCAGAGGAGGCACGGACAACGTTTCTTTACCGCTGAGGTAGGCCCCGACAAAAAGGTGAAAATGAATGGACGCCTCCGGACAGAGTTCATGCAGTCTATTGATCCCACCGATATGATCGATATGAAAATGAGTCGCCGTGATCAGACGAAGCCCGCCCTGTTGAGAACCATTTTTTGAAGACACCAACTGAAATACTTTTTCCGCCGCATATCGGGTTCCCACATCGACGGCAACTGTCCCCTCCGGCTCTTCGATCACGTACGTGTTGGCATATCCGGCTTTAATACAATATACCATCATGCACCATCCAATCAGTCCTTAAGAAATCGTTCGTCAATTCCGACCATGGGCGCGCCCCCTAATGCGCTTCCTCATTCCCTTAGTGGCGGGACGCCGTCTTAACAGCACATAGGTCGCTCCTGCGCCTCCATCGAACAACGGAGCGCTTGAGAAGGCAATCACCCACTTTTGCAGGGGACTTTCACAGAGCCACTGGATTACTTTTTTCTTTAACACCGGTTTTACCGGAGACGAACGCCCCCTCCCATGGATAACCATCACCGCCCTTTTGCCTGTTCTGACTGACTCGGCAATGAAGGCATCGAGTGCAGGCCGTGCAGCCGTAACGGTGAAACCGTGAAGATCGATATGGGCTTGAATTGAGAAATCTCCGCGATGAAGGCGCTGCGCCATTTCCGGATGCCCACCGTAGGAGCTGCCTTCAACATATTCAGGGGTGTGCGCGACCACGAATCCTTTCCCGCTGTCGACGAGACTCTTCAGATTGTCAAGCGCCTCGCGTTCCTCGCTGGAATCGGCGCAATGAGAGGCGGTAACAGACATCCTCCTGTCTATCACATGGTTTTGTCTGAGGGGAACCACATCCTCCATGGCTTTTTCAAAGAGAATGCTCTCTCTCCATGGGTCATCGCCCTCATGAGTGTCAATTGATTCCTTTGTTCGGGTTGCGGGTGAGGTCGGTTTCATGCACTTCTCTTCCAGAACTGCGTCAAGGTTTTTAAAAGGCAGGAAATTCAATGACGATTCGGAAGATTTCATAATCGGACCTCTCAATGTCACATGTGTCCATTGTTTCAACAGCGTACCACAACCAGCCTTTCTGTGACATTTACCAGAACAGGCTGCGTAAACCAAGAGTTTTATTACCCTGAACACATTGCCACGCTAGCGGCGCTCAACTGGCATGTAATGCTTCCTCAACGACGCGGCGCGGATTTTTCAGAGCTTCATCAATTCCCCATTTCTTCGCGGCAAGAAAAAAACGGGCGGTTCCCACACTGTGCACTGCATGACGGCGCACATCGAACAGGGGCTTCCCTGTAAGAAACGCTGCGAGAGAATTTGTACTATAGGGGGTCCTGATTCTCCTCAACGGCCCAGGAAGACCCATTCTCAGCGACATTGCAACCATTTCACAGGCACATTTCAGCTCACCGGCAATCTGCTCGAGCACATGGCCCAGATAGGCGGGATTGCCCTCGCGACCATAGAAATAATTGACCACAGCCCACTGGACGAGCCTGCACCAACCTTTCTTTACCCACGAATCATTCAAGTCCCCATATTTACTATAGAATACATGGTGCGCATATTCATGAGCCACATATGAGATGAACTGTTTCTCGGGAAGTTGGTCAATTTCAATAACCGACATCCCGTCAGTCTCCCTTCGGTATGAACAGTCATGAGCAATATTGAGTCGAAGACGTTGTCTATAAATAATGGGAAATACAAGAAAGAAGAGGATACAGGCTCGCATGCCCCACACTTCGATGCCACCTGCGGGCAGCAGAAACGTCATCGAAAGAAGAATTATGGTCAGCGGGAGGAATACTCCATAAAGACGTAGAGTTTCCCGGGGCAGGCGTTCCATCCGTCGGGAAACCTCAAGATGGGGATTTTGTTCTTCATTTCCTTCACGTATGTGCAAAACGACATGGGTGGCCTCCTTCACTGCTGAAAACAATTTTTGCGCCCTCCTTGCATCCGTTACGGCAGCACCGTAATCCAATCCCTTCAATATTTTTCTCTCCTTCTCCTTTTCCAGCGCAATATCCATCAAATCCATCCATTGGGAAGGCAGATCCCTGATGGTAAGTCCACCCTTATGCATGCCTATCCTTTCCGTAGTTAAAAAAACAAGGCACATCGCACCTCGGTGATTCTTTTCACCGGTCGCGATACCGGGATGCGTGACAGGAACCGTGTGAATGTTCGGGAGGATAGCTCAAAACATGATATTCATCAATCTCTTCGAACACTCCTGAAATCGTCTTTTTACTAAGCAGCGCCTCGGCGTAACAACAGGCCTCCTCCATATCGAAATCGGCAAGAGATCGCCTTATTGATGGAATGAAACGCGGGTCGACGCTCAGACTTTTCACTCCAATTCCGACAAGAAAACGCAGGTAGTCAAATTCATGTGCCGTTTCCCCACAGACCGAAATGTCTTTGCCTCTGCACACATGGGCATCAACAACACGTTTGAGCGCCCGCAGGACCGACGGATGATAGGGCTGGTAGTAGCTCTCGACCTGTTCGTTGTTCCTGTCAGCCGCCAACATATACTGCACGAAATCGTTGGTTCCGATTGAGGAAAAATCGGCTTCTTCCGCAACATCGTCGGCTATTTCCACAATCGCCGGCAGCTCAACCATCATGCCAACCTGCGGAGTTTCGTGGTAGGAAAGACCCTGCGATGCCAACTCATCCATGCATTCGTCCAGACACTTTCGGGCCTGAAGAAATTCATCCAGAGACGAAATAAGAGGGAACATAATTCCACAGATTTCATGCCCCGCGGCTGCCCTTAAAATCGCACGAAGCTGTTGCTGAAAAATATCTTTATGCGCCAGCATGAACCTTGTCGACCTGAGCCCGAGTTGAGGGTTCGACTCCCGGGGCTTATCGAGAAAGGGAATTATTTTATCGCCGGCAAGATCAAGGGTGCGAATCACTGTCCTGCGTCCTGGCATAGCGGAGAACACACGCCGGTATACGAGGAATTGCTCTTCCTCCGAAGGAAAATTCGATCGCACGAGAAAGGGAAATTCCGTTCGATACAAACCTATTCCATCTACCTGAAGTGCCTGAGCAATCGCAAGTTCGCCGAGAATATTTATATTCGCCATCAACTGTATGGGCGTTCCATCTCTGGTTTCAGTCCTGGCACTTATTGATTGTGCCAAATGCGTCACTCTCTGCTGTACTTTCTTCTTTTTTTCGAACGTCTCGATAATATCCACAGAGGGATCTATATAGACATTGCCGATATCCGCATCGACAAGAATGGGAATGCCCTTGGGCAGATGGAGCAATTCCGCTTGTTCCGCGATTACTAAAGGAATTTGGAGCGACCGGGACAGAATTGCAATGTGAGACGTCATTCCGCCGCTCACCAGAATCACCGCCCTTACATCTTCCACAGCAAGCCGCAAAATATCGGACGGATAAAGATCCTGCGCAATTACGATGCGTCCGGCCATCGGCGAATGTACTTCCGTAAGATCGGGCCTTAGATTCCCGATAATTCGCTTGGCAAGATCTTCTATATCTTCTGTTTTTTCAGTCATATAAGAGTGAGCACTCGACGAAAAAATTTGAATGTAGTACTTGGCCGCACGGCGCACCGCCTCGGTGACTCCTATACCCTCACACATTGTATCGCCGACCCGCCTTATAAACCCTTCATCCTTAAGTATCATCTGATGAGACTCAAAGATAAGCGAGGCCGCTTCAGGAAGATGCTCCGAAATCCGTTTCTGAAGATCGCATAACTGATCGCCCGTAACTTTGACGGCGCGATGAAAATCTTCGATTGTAAGGTCCTTGTCGTCATCACTGTTGACGTACAGACTTGAATATCCCCCTTTTACAAACGGTACGGACAGACCAAAGGCACACCCTTCCGAGGCACTCTTTACTTTTACGAATCGAAGTCGCTGAAGTAACTCCGAGGAAGAGTTTCGATGCGGCCTTCTGTCCATATTCATCAAGAGCCGCACATTTTCAATGGCGCCGGCTAATTGTGCGGCGATACCCTGGAGCGCCGTCATATCGATCTCGTTAAAGTAATCAACTTGCTCATGCTGAACGGCGAGAACACCGATTCTTTCTTTTCCTCTCTGAATCGGCACCGCGAGAAAAGATGTGTAGCTGTCTTCATTTGCCTCTTTAAAATATTTGAAATTAGGATTGTTTTCCCCTGATTTTTCAAGTATGGGTTTAAGTATATCCATGACTGTGCCAACCAGTCCCTCACCGCGCTTCATGCGCACCCGGCCGACGGCGTCCTGATTAAGCCCCATGGTAGCCGTGAGGACAAGTTCCTCTGATGCCTCCTCGTAAAGATATATCGAGCACACATGGGCATCGAGATGGGTCGCAACCATGAGTGCCGTCCGCTGAAGAAAATGTTCGATATTCTCACTCCCGGCAAGAAGGGACGACAACTCACTGACGTCACACAACATATTCAAGTGATCCCGTTTTGTCTTCATCGATACTCCTCTTTACATTTTTGCTGTGTCATCAATGATTCTTCATAGGTCGTGCTATTTTAACCTAAAGTATATAAAATAAAAACCGATAGAATGCACAACGCGTTATTATGCCGCTCGCCATGCGAGAATATCAAGAACACTTACAGGAGGAGTTTTCACAGATGATGCATGAGCTATTAAGGCTGCTTATCATTGAAGTAATAATGGTGGCGTTGATTATGGGAACTCTGACAATCATATACGGGAAAAACCGTCCTTCCACACGGTTTCAGATACTTATTCCGGTGTTTTTCTTCCTCCCGGTACTCTTTTTCTTTATTGGACACTACGGAACACATAATTACATTGTGGTCGGCATCTGTCTTTTCGCTGCCTATCTTCTTGTTACCATGTCATACATTGTGCTTTCAAACCGATTCATCAAGCCTCTTGATCAGGGCATTCATTCACTTATCGACAGCGGCTTTCAGGTATCGAGTGCTTCACAGCAGATCCTTCAGGCCAGTCAAATGCTTTCGGACCGTACACAGGGACACCTTAAAAAAATTGCGCACACCGCCTCTTCCACCGAGCAATTAAAGATAATGACTCGAAACAGCGTAGAAAATTCCTGCCGGGCAAAGATGATATCCGATAAGGCCCAAAGAATAGGAAAGGACGTCGATGTGCACATGAATGATATGGCGTCGTCAATAAAAGAGATAACCGCCCTGAGCAAGGAGACAGGACATATAATAAGGACCATCGATGAAATTGCCTTTCAGACAAATCTTCTCGCTTTGAACGCGGCAGTAGAGGCGGCCAGTGCCGGTGATGCCGGGATGGGCTTTTCGGTGGTTGCCGAGGAGGTGCGGGCTCTCGCAATGAGAGCGGCGGAAGCGGCACGGAACACGAACGCCCTCATTGAACAGACCTTTCGCACAATAGAGCGTGGCGAAGAGCTCACTGAAAAAACACGGGCCAGCTACAAAGACAACATGGAAATCTCAAAAGAGATCGGCACACTGATCGATTCAATCGAATCTTCATCCCTAGAACAAGCTCGGTACGTAGAGGAAATCAACCAAGCGATGATTCAAATAAGCCATGGGGTGAACGAAAACAGTTTAGAGGCCGCAGAATCTGCTGCGGCAGCGGGACAGATGAGAGATGAGGCCCGAATTATGAGCGACTTTGTGAAAAATCTTACACGTGTTGCCGGCGCAAAAAGAATAGAGGCCCTACAACGCTCAATAGATGCTGCACAGCTCCAGCATCTCTGAAGCCGGCCTTGCTGCTAACGAGTGGCATCGCCTGGGAAAATCATCGCCGGCCCCGGATATTCCAACGAACGGATCCACCTTTTTGTTGCGCGGGGACTGCAACAGGGGCCACAGAACCTGGACAGCGATGAAATTTTCCCGGTTATACTGTGTGCTACTGGTTTTTAGCGATATTTTGTAGGTAATAATCAGATATTGCGTTTGAAGTTCTATCTGGTACGCTGCGGCTAATACTCATCACTCCGAAGGGGCGCCCGGAGTTATCAAACCATTAACATACCGAACTAAAATGGCGACTCCCCACATACTCCGGGCGCTCACCCCCGAATACGGGCGACTGCGGGGCGCCCCATTCATGTAAATTCATCATTACTACTATCGCCAAACCTCGCCGCCAGGTACTTTTCCTCGCGTCAGTGATGCATAGATATCGAAAAAACATAGGAGCAAAAAAATCATAAAGGCCGCTCTCAGACTGTCAAGGAACTGCGGAAACGAGGGGGAGTGAATTTGCACTCGTTTCCTTATCGCTCATCTTCATCAAATTTATTGTCTCTTAGGCCCCTCGGACGGCAGGACCGCCACCCATACCTCAACATGCCCATTCGATGGGAGCCGGCGGTTCCCACTGCCCAATTCCTGTGGAATTCTTGGCCTGTATACCATCTATGGGCAAAAAGTGCCATTCTTTCGTGTTTGACATATTGCTGATCGTTATTATTATAGTGGCACGAACGCATAAAGGTACTGCGTAAAACATCACAGGAGAATGTATATGTTCACAGTCACGGAAAAAGCGCTGGGCGCACTGTCTGAGTATTTCAAGGACAAAGAAGGAGAGCATTGTGTTCGCGTCTACCTCAATGCCGGGGGTTGAGGCGGTCCATCACTGGCACTGGCTCTGGATGAGCCGCAGGACAACGATAACGTATTGAACATGCAGGGATTGATGTTTGTCATCGACAATTCACTTCTTAGCGATATAAGCCCGGTTACAGTCGATTTTATTGATACCCCGAGAGGTTCGGGATACTCGATTTCTTCAAATCTGCAATCGACCGGCGGATGCGGCGGCAGTTGCAGTTGTTGATATATCAGGAATGAGGGGGTGGCGTCATGGATAGTGCATCAGTGGCATGCTACCCCCTTATCTGCATTCAGAAGCGGAACCCATGGAACAGAATGATTATTATCACACACTCGGTGTAACCCAGGAGGCGACAGCCGAGCAGATAAAATCGGCATATCGTAAACTGGCCTTGAAGTATCACCCCGACCGGAACGGAGGCAATCCCTCTGCAGCGGAAATGATGAAGGCCGTCAACGAAGCCTATGCCGTATTGTCCGATACAAGAAAACGGAGCGACTACGACTCAATGAGGCGCAGCTTCGGCTCTTCCGCCTATAACCATTTCAGACAATCCTATACCGAACAGGACATCTACACCGGTTCCGATATTTTCAGCATTTTCGACGAACTCGCCAAGTCTTTTGGAATACGGGGGTTTGAAGATCTTTTCAAAGACTCATCGACACAGGGTTTTCAGACCTTTGCATTCGGCAATTCCCAATTTTCAGGCAGGGGATACATATTCACGGGAAAATGGAATGCGACGACGCCACGCGCCTCCGAGCCCCCGCACCTTGGAGGCGTGGAAAAGGTAGGCAGGTTTCTCTTTGAAAAAATAAGCGGCATTACACTGCCACAGGGGGGCAAAGATATTATCGACACTATCCATGTCACACCTCAACAGGCACGGAACGGGGCATCCATGGAGTATCACGTGAAAAAGCGCAACAAACGGCTGATGATCAAGATTCCCACCGGCGTAGGAGATGGTCAGCAGCTGCGGCTGAACGGCATGGGAGAGGAAGGAACGGCCGGCGGGGCGCCGGGCGATCTCTATTTAAAGATACACCTTAAAAAACCCCTCCTCGGGGAAATTCGGAGAGTATTGGCGTCTCTCGTAAAGTAGCAATCTACGAAAAAAGGGCGTCCAGTAACCGGATAGGTTATTTCTGAACGCCCTTCACTATTTCACAATCCTTTACAGGACTTTTACATTCGCAGCCGCCGGCCCTTTGGGACCCTGCTCGATATCAAAGCTTACCCGCTGATTCTCGGTCAGAGTCTTGAATCCCTGGCTTTGGATCGCACTGTAGTGAACAAATACATCGCCGCCTTCATCCTTCTGAATGAACCCGAAGCCCTTTTTCTCATTGAACCATTTTACGGTTCCTTCCGCCATTATCGCGCCCTCCTTTCCCTAGAATTTTATTAAGCCGAACCAAATTGAAAGAAAGAAAAAAAACCACCATGACTCACATGAGTATGGTGGCTTGCGTCTTACCTTCAAAATGTCGTAACCCAACTTTCTATCTCTGCTTCCTCTGGATCCCCAGGAAGGTCCATAACTGGAGTCGATACTAAATTAATTGTTTTGTGAAGTCAAATAATATTTTATTCAAAAAATAAAATCCCCCCCCTTTTTTATGCACATCTATCCCCTTTGCATGGTTTTATATCAAGTATCGGGGTTCCATCCACCATATCAAGGCCCTTCACATGCACCACAGCACCCTCAACGCCGGTCACGGTTACCGTCGATACCCCAATGGGATTGGGACGTATAGGTGATCGTGTGCTGAATACCCCCCGTTTCTCACTCCGCGCATTCCCCCGTGGGTGTTGGGCAAGGTGTCGAGGGGGATCAAAGGATGTGCTTTCATGAAAATAAAAGACTACGTCGATGCGCTGATTTTTTTTGATACTTTGAAGCCCTTCACGGTATGTATCATCAATCACGAGTCTCCCCTCCACATCGGATATGGTCCAATACTTAGGGATTTCCTTCTCTTCTGTGCGGACATATCCGATAGGGGTCATGTGTATATCGCCGACAATTGACATGATATGAGCATTATAAAAAGACCATGCCGCTGTTTCAAGCAGGAATTGACGCAATCGCTGAAAAAATATCAAACTGCTGGCAATTGGATGTGCACTCTGGTAGTAAGTGATGGCAAGGAAAGGGCACTGTCATGAAGATCCCCTCAATCGACGAATGCTATCGCATCATGCATCGGATGGAGATGCCCGATCACATAGTGGCTCATTCAATCCAGGTGTGCCGCGTTGCCGCCTGCATTTCCGATCTTCTCTCCGGTGAAGGCATCTCTCTGAACCGCGACCTGATTCGAGCCGCTGCATTACTTCACGACATTACAAAAATCATAAGTTTTGCCACCGGTGAAAATCACGCCTTTACGGGAGCAAAACTGATTTCAGATCTCGGCTATCCTGAAACAGGGGGAATTATCGGCCAGCATGTACGCCTTAATAAATATTTTAATTCCCCCGTCCCGGAAGAAGCGGAAGTCGTCAACTATGCGGACAAGCGGGTCACTCACGATTCTATCTGCACACTCGAGGAACGGTGCGACTACATTATCGAAAGGTATGGAACGGAACCACAGCGTCGCGAATTAATCCTTCAAATGTTTAAAAATACCTATCTCCTGGAAAAACGCCTTTTCCTGCACCTGCCCATTGGCGCAGAAGAACTGACCGCACACATTACACCGCCCGATTGCACTAGTGAGTTTACTGCATACAGACGCGTAATTGCATTGAGCGGCGACATCGACCTTCCTGTCGCCGCCCATGTCACGTCACCGTAACCGTTCCTCTTTCTAAACCCGTTCTCCCTCTTTCAGGACGGAGCGAGGCGTTTTGGACAGGGGTCTCACGGGATAAACATCACCTTTATGGCGTCCGGATCACTAAGCTGCGTCTTAAAAGCCTCGGCTGCCTGATCCAGGGAAAACCTGTGGGTGATGAGCGGCTTGGCATCAACCTTTCCACTCCGGAGAAGCTCTATCGATGCCGGGAAATTGCCACCCAGGCATCCGATAAGTAAAAGATTTTTGGCTATGACGGGCGCCGGCTCCCAGGTGAGCGGTTCTTCATAGACGCCGACCAGCATCACCTTCCCTCCCCCGCGGGCAATGGCGACTGCCTGGTCGAAGGTCTCCTGCTTGCCGGCGCATTCAATAACCGTATTGACGCCCATCTTGGCCGTAGCATCCATGGCTACAGGAACAATATCCTCTTTTGCCGCATCAATCACCACATCGGCGCCGCATATCTTTGCCGCTTCCAGGCGCGACGGTCGGCGTCCACTGGCCACTATTTTTTCTACACCCATGGTTTTCAGCACCTGCACGGCATAGAGCCCGATTACCCCCAGACCGATGACGGCGATGGATTCATTTTCCCTGGGCTGGGCCCGATTGACGGAGAAATATGAAATGGAAAGAGGTTCAACCGAGGCTGCATCCTCATAGGATAATTCGTCAGGAAGCGGAAATACGGTCCTTCCAATGGCGGCAAAAGGAACATGCACATATTCCGCCATGGCGCCGGGAAAATGATACCCGAGAAGGGCCATGTTCGAGCAGCGGTGACCTTTACCCTGCATACACCAGAAGCATTCGCCGCAGGGTTTGAAACCCACGGCTGTTACGCGCATGCCGGGCGTAATATCCTTGACCTGGGCGCCTACTTCCACCACATCACCACTGAATTCGTGTCCGAAGATGTTTCCTTTTTCGTCTCGCTTATACACGTGCAGGTCAGATCCGCATATGCCGCAGGCCTTCACCTTGATAATCACTCCATGCGGTTCCAGTACCGGATCAGGCACGATGTCCGTTCTGACATCCATCGCTCCATGCATTACTGCTGCTTTCATTGTAGTTTCCTTTCTCTCTGATTATTTCTCAACATACTCCGCCTGCACACCCCGCATGTGTCGGAGCCAGCGCTCATGGTTGTTGGCCTTGTTCCGGAAATATTCGCCGACTTGTGGATGGGACAGAATTAAAAACTCTTCTCTATCCAGGCCCTGGACGACATATTCGGCAGCCTCTTCCGGTGTAAAGGCGGTTTCCATGATCCATGAACCCACACCTTCCGTTTCTTCATTCAGCATACCGCTTATTACCCCCAGGGGACAGAAGCAGCTGACCTTGATTCCCTTGCTCGCATAGGTAATGGAGAGCCATTCCGCGAAGCCGACCGCAGCATGTTTACTGGCCGTGTAGGGCGCTGCGCCGAGGGTGGTGAGAAGCCCTCCGGCCGAACCTGTCTGAAGGAGGTAGCCACCGCCCCGTTCGATCATCGACGGCAGCACCGCCCGGGCCGCATATACATGCGCCATAACATGGATATCCCATGCACACTGCCATTCTTCATCGGGCGTCTCCGGACCGCCGAGTGCCGGTATGCCTGCATTGGAGCAGAACAGGTCGATCGGACCGTAATGTTCGGTAGTTATTTCTACCAATTTCTTGATGTCCGCTTCCTTCCCCACGTCTGCGGTTACGGCAAGTCCGCCGATATCGGCGGCAACTTTCGCCGCTCCTTCACCGTTATAATCGGATACCACTATGCCTTTTGGCCCCTCGGCGGCAAAGCGATAACAGAACCCCCGACCGATGCCGGATGCGCCACCCGTAACTACCACCACTTTATCCTTAATCTTCATATTCGCTCCTTATATCGTGGAATCTTTTTCTCTCCCTGATTGGAGGTCCTGCCGCATAGGGAAAAAGAATTCCACTATGCGGCAGGCATAGGGAGGTACGCGCATTATATTCAGATATCCCAGGCGGCCTGGGCGCCTTCCGTCGTTGCTTCTATGATTCTTCGGGGAACATCGGCATCACCGATAATAAAATGCCGCAAGCCTTTTTCCTTAAGCATTGCCTTCAAGCTGTCCCGCGAGGTCACCCCGACGGCGACAACCACTTGATCGACCGGCTCACACCGCATCTCTTCACCCCCCTTGCTGAGGATCACGCCCTTTTCTGCGATCTCTCTCACCGTGGCGCCGAAGAGCAGATTCACGCCCTCGTCCCGCAGGCGCGTATGAAGCATGTAGCCGTGTGCGGAAATAGCCAGGACCGGAGAGGCCTCCAGCATCTCTACCAGTGTAATGTCTTTCACCCCTTTTTCGCGGAGATAATCGGCCGTTTCCATCCCCACAAGCCCTCCGCCTATGACAACGACATGTTCTCCAGGCGCAACGGACCCTTCCAGGATCTGCCAGGCATCACAGACATGAGGAGCGTTGATTCCCTTCACGGGCAGTGTTGATTTGTCCGCTCCGATTGCCACAATGACGACATCGGGCTTTTCCGCCTCGATCATTGCTTCCGTCACTTCCGCGTTTGTCCTGATGTCCACACCCGCTTTTGCGCACTTGCCGGTTAATGTGCGTATGTAGCGGCCGTAGACGGCTTTATGGGGCGCTCTTTCTGCGTAGCGCAGTTGTCCTCCTGTTTCGCCTTCCTTTTCGAACAGCGTGACACTATGCCCGAGACGCGCCGCCTCGAATGCAGCGGTAAGTCCTCCGGGACCGGCGCCCACCACCCAGACTTTTCGGCTGACCGCTGCGGGACCTTCAGGATAGATGAGCTCCTGCCCGGTCTGCGGATTGATGGCGCAACGAATGGGCATCTGCTCCAGCGCCAAGCGCTCGATACAGCCCTGGTTGCAGGCCAGACATTCCAGCGTATCTTCGGGATGACCTTCCCGGGCATTTTTGAAAAAATCGGGGTCGGCCAGATGCTGACGGGCCACGGCAATCATATCGGCATCTCCCCGCGCAATCACTTCATCCATTATGAAGGGATCCGTGTAACGACCCACTGAAATGACCGGCGCCGTGGTCACCTCCTTGACCTTGCGGGCCAGATGTGCCTTGAAGCCCGACTGATATTCAACGGGTGCGCTCGGGTTCGGCGTATCGTTATTCATTTCCGGGCTGCCGTGCGTGCCAAAAGAGACATTGATGATGTCGGCGCCTGCTTCGACCAGGTCAGGAATGATCGTCTGCATGTCGGCAATGGTATATCCGTCCTTGATGCACTCCTCGCCGGAGATTCGGATCGAGATGGGGAAGTCGTTCCCAACCTGTTTCCGCGCTTCCCTCAGGCAGTCGATCATGAAACGCGACCGTCCCTTGAAATCCCCTCCGTATGCATCAGTCCTCTGGTTGGAATGGGCGGAAAGAAACTGCATGAGAAGATAGCCGTGGGCGCCGTGGAGTTCCACGGCATCGAATCCCGCTTCCCGCGCTCGCCTGGCGGCCGAACCAAAGGCAGCAATGGTCTCATGAATATCCTCAAGGGTCATCTCGCGGGGCGGACCGAGAAATCCGAATACAAGACTGGGAATGGCCGATGGTCCGACGGCCTTCTTCTTCCTCAATAAAATATAATTTTCACGTCCCGTATGATGCAGCTGCATGGCAATCTTTCCGCCCTGACCGTGCACCGTATCGGCAAGCATGCGAAGCCCGGGAATAAATTTATCATCCCATACGCCTATGCACCGCGGTGACGCAAGACCCAGCGGATGAACTTCCGTGATCTCCGTGATAATCAGACCTGCCCCGCTCTGCGCCCGGCGTTTTATATAAGCCAGATTCGCTTCGCTTACGGTGCTGTCTGTGTTGCCCAATGCAGTTCCCATTGGCGGCATAACCAGCCGGTTGGGAATAGTAAGCGACTTAATGTGAATCGGGGCCGACAAATGTTCTAGTGTTTTCATATAATCTCCTGATTGCCTGTGTGCACAACATTTAAAGTTTACATCGGGCGTTGTATTATGATAACAGTGCGCTGTCAAGAATAATTTACCATTTGCGTTGACAGTCCGGTTTCATTTTTATAAATGTTCACTTATTTTGCATAAAGGAATTAGCTTTATAATGACGAAAATGAAGGGGCCCAATGAGAGGTGTGCCTCAGGAAAAAACAGTCCCCTCTTTCATAAACGACAACTTCAGATTGTCAGAAAAGCGGCCAAACTCTTCACGAAGAAAGGTTACGCCCAGACGTCAATGCGGGAAATCTCCAAGGCAACGGGAATCGATATCAGCAATCTCTATTATTTCATCGACAGCAAGGAGGACATTCTCTTCCGAGTCTTTGAGATGATTCACGAACCGGAAATCAAACTTTTCGACAACCAGTGCATAATGAGCATCGAGGATCCCAGAAAGCAGCTGCGGATCGTAATCAACGAGCTGCTGAACTTCGGCTCGAAATACCGAAACGAAATTCTTCTTCTCTACCGGGAATCAAAAGTTCTTCCCCAAAAACTACGCAAGATTATCCTGGAAAGAGAAAGCAATTTTGTCAAACAGGTGGAAGAAATATTAAAAAGGGGAAAGGAAAAGGAAGTGTTCAACTTTGAAGACGCTTCATTTACCGCCAACATGATCGTCTATGAATTATCCATATACCCCTTACGAAGTTGGAACCTGAAAAAACATTCCCGAGAAGAATTCAGAAACCTGATCGAAGCGCATATCATGAAGGCGGTCATGTAACTGTGCGCATCTTCACAGCCTGCAAATATGCACCCTCCCACAATAAATTCTATTTTTCACCTGGATAATGGAGTGTGCCATTCAAATCGTAACAGTGCGCAACCCCTCCGGTATCCATATAAGTAACGCAGGCCCAGCAATTTTCAAACGCTACCACCCGCAACCATAGCCCTTGCAGTTACCGTCTTTATCATAACAATAGGCCATACTACCCGTGTCGACATAATGCACACAGGCCCAACAGTTCCCGTTGCATTGGGGATAGGTGCTGTTGCATTTCTGTGTGGCCGCTGCATAGCTGCCTCCACAAATACGGCACCCGGGAGGAAACCAGTTCCAGCAGTTCCCCATCAGTATGTTCCCCACCAGGCTTCCTTCTCCTTCATTTTGATAGCAATGGTAGGTCGAGTCCGGACAATCTGCATAGGCATATCCACTTATCAGCACACACATTACAACCACGGCGGTTAAAAAAAATAGTCTTTTCATACACGTTCTTTCCTCCTTCAACGTCTGCTCTTGTAGTGTGCACGTCACTTTGCGAGATCGTGACATTAGCATATAATCGGCTTTTGTAAAAGCAAACATTCCCCCTCTTCCGTGATGTGCTGTGTCAAAATAACGCCTCATTTTAAGCGTTTCCCTTTTCACCCTTGACTCGTGGACGCAAAAATGATAGTAATTACCAAATATTGCCCATAAATCAAAACGATCGATTCAAATGATCGCCTTAGCAATACCGGATATTCAAACGAAAAAGCCTCACAAATAAAAGTCATTTGATCAACACTGCATCAAAGAGAGGGTACAATGGGAAACCATAGAGTAGAAAAAATCGGCGGCACATCGATGAGTAAGTTTTCGGACGTGCTGAATACGATATTAGTCGGAGATAGAAAAGAAGAAGATCTGTATAATCGAATAATTGTGGTATCCGCCTATGGCGGACTGACGGATATGCTGCTTGAACACAAAAAGTCCCAGGAGGCGGGAGTGTATGCGCTTTTTTCGGACAGCGACTCATCCTGGGCGTGGGGAGATGCCATAACCCGGGTCGGTGACAGGATGTGCGAAATTAATGCGGAACTCGAACCGCTGGGCCTGGACCTGTCTATTGCGGACCGATTTGTGAAAGAGCGAATAGAGGGGGTGCGAAGCTGCCTGCTGGATCTGACCCGCCTCTGTTCATATGGACATTTCCAGCTTGACGAACATCTTATGACCGTCCGTGAAATGCTCAGTGCTCTGGGGGAAGCGCACAGTGCCCACAACACCTTTCAGATCCTGTCAAAGATGGGAGTAAACACCCGGTTTGTGGATCTGAGTGGATGGATGGAAACGGAAACCCTTCCCTTTGACGAAAAAATACTTCGTCATTTCAGGGATATTGATCTTAGCAACGAACTGCCGGTGGTTACCGGATACACCCGTTGCAAAGAAGGCATTATGGGCACTTTCGACAGGGGATACAGTGAGATCACATTCAGTAAAATTGCGGTGCTCACACAGGTAGGGGAAGGAATTATCCATAAAGAATTTCATCTCAGCAGCGGGGATCCGAAACTTGTCGGCACGGATAACGTACAAATCATAGGAAACACCAATTATGATGTTGCCGATCAGCTGTCCGATTTGGGCATGGAAGCAATTCATCCCCAGGCAGCCAGAGGAATGCGTAAAAACGGCATCCCGCTGCGCATAAAAAATGCCTTTGAACCGGAGCACCCCGGCACGCTGATTCAGACTGAGTATAGAAGTGAGTCGCCGAAAGTCGAAATTATCGCAGGCCGGAAAAAAGTAACGGCCATAGAATGTTTCGATCAGGACATGGTGGGCCGGTACACCCACGATCAGGAAATGCTGAAGCATTTCGCTAAATTCAAAATACGCTATCTCGCAAAGGATACCAATGCCAATACCTTGACCCATTATGTGGCCGAGCCTCTCGCGATGATAAAAAAACTCTCTGATTGCATCCAGGAATCGTTTCCCTCTGCAGACATAATGCTTAAAAAAGTTGCACTTGTCTCCGCCATAGGCAGCAATATGACCGATTCCGAGGTGTTACTCAGAGCCGTCAATGCACTGGCTCACAAAGGCATTAAGGTGCTGGCGGTTCACAAGTGTATGCGTGACATCGATATTCAATTCGTAGTCGAAGAAGATGATTATGAAAAAAGCGTCTGCGCCCTGCATCGCGAATTGATTGAAAATAGTTAAATATTTATAAATACTTTTATTAACCCTCCGGACAAGACTTTTGCCCGATGACCGCGTCGAAGGAAAGGTTCGGAAGCTAAAGACAGATGCTCGATACCCGGATCACATATTCGATTCCCTGGAACCTCTTTTTGATTACTGCCGGTTCGGTCATTATTGCCCTTGCCTTAAAAGGCATCGCCTTCGCCCACGGCTTTATTCCGGGAGGAATTTTCGGTGTGGCCTCTCTGGTCTATTTTGCCGGGAACACAGGCAAGATAAGCCTTTGGTATCTCTTATTCAATATACCTCTTTTCATTATTGCCTGGAGGTTCATCGGCAAACGCTTTCTGTGGTATTCACTGTATGCAATGATTGCGTTTACAGGAATCTACGCATTTATAGACGTCAATTTTCAAATAGACAACCAATTGTATGCGGCAGTCATCTGCGGCGTTATATCAGGAATGGGCGCCGGCATTGTATTGCGGTCGCTCGGTTCAAACGGTGGCTTGGACGTAATGGCCATCCTATTTTATCAGAAATTCAATATCGGTCTCGGCAAATTTTATTTTTTCTTTAATGCCGTTCTGTACGGGCTTTGCTTCATTTATTTTGACAACGACCTTGTTGTCGCCTCCATGATCATGCTGTTCTGCACTTCCCTTGCAATGGAATATGCGCTTTCCATGTTCAGCCAGAGAAAAATGGTATTGATTATCTCAGATCACCCCATGAAAATATCCGATATGGTCAACAAGAAATTCAGAATGGGGTCAACCCTTCTGAACGGTGTCGGCGGCTTTTCCGGAACACCGAAACAGGTAGTTCTTACGGTTATCAATAACATTCAGCTCAAGCGACTCGAAGAAATCGTCTTCACCGTCGATCCCAAGGCTCTTTTCATTGCCGAAAATACCTTCTCCGTAATCGGCTCCAACCTGGCCCGCCGGAAGATCTACTGAGTGCAACGAGGGTGCAGTAAAAGATCGTGAAAAAGCACGCCCTGCGAGATTTCAACCTTCCATCGGACATCGCCGGCATCATGAACCATCATCCGATTACCCATCACCGCCATAGTGGTTCCCTTCATTTGTCCACTTTAACCTTGGCGAGCAACGCGGTGAACGCGGCACATAACGACAATAGAGCGCCGACTAAATAGGCCCAGTGCAACCCGTTGAGGTAGGCATCCATCTGACATTCGTTAAAATGACCTACATGCCCGCTGGTGGTAAAGGGCGCCATATGGTAGACGACAGCGCCGGCCACGGCAATGCCGAATGCCATGCCGATGTTGCGCGTCACGGCCAGAACGCTGGAAGCAATGCCCCGGAACCGCACAGGTGCACTTCCCATAACGGCACTGTTGATGGGGCTCTGAAACATACCCGCCCCCAGACCGCAGACAGCCAGACGCCATGCAACATCCGAATTGCCGGCCGTCCCGTCCAAACGGCTGAGAAGCACTAATCCCACGGCGTGAATGCACATACCGAAAAAGGCCAGCCCGCGCGACCCGATGCGATCGGAAAGGCTCCCGCTCAAGGGCCCCACAAAAAAGGTCAGAAGTGGAAAGGCCGTCATTACCATACCAACCGTAAGGACACTGCGGTGCAGGGCATCGGTAAGATACCAGGGCGTCAGGAACACGACGGTGTAAAGGGCCATGAAGTTGAGCAATGAACTCAGGCAGGCAAAACTGAAGCGGCGATTTGAAAAAATCGAAAGATCGATCATCGGGTGCGCCGACGTGCGCTCTCTACGTAAAAACAGCCATCCGAATATTGCAGCGCACAGCAGCAACGCCACACCCCGTACTGAAAACCAGCCCAGGCTCTGGCCTCGGTTCGCATAGAGGACGATGCTGAAAAGAGCTGCAAAGGCGAGTACAGCGCCTGATACATCGAGCTGTTGTCCGGGCTTCCTGTGCCCCGACGGGATCACCTTGTACCCCCAGAGCCAGGCAATCAAGGCAATGGGAATATTGATGAAGAACACAAAGCGCCAATCCAGATATTGCGCAATTATTCCCCCCAGCACGGGCCCCACCATCAATCCGAGGGCTATGGCGGTTGCATAGATACCGATGGCCTTGCCCCGTTCTTTCGGTAGAAAGGCGTCAGTAACAATGGCCATGCCCAGGGCCATCTGCATCGCCACCATGAGCCCCTGCAGCGCTCTGAAGGCGATCAGCATCCATATGTTCTGTGAAAGACCGCATAAAAGAGACGCGCCGGCAAAACAGGCAAGCCCCGTGAGAAATATTGTTTTGTACCCCAGCATATCCCCCAGGCGGCCATAGATCAAAAGAAAGGAACAGATTGCCAGCAGATAAATCGTAGGCACCCACTGGGCCAGGGAATAATCGCTCTGAAAATGTGCTGCGATGGTCGGCAGAACCACGTTGACAATACTGCCGTCGATAGGCCCCATGATCACGCCCATCATTACTGCTCCCAGAATCATCCATTTAGACGCCATGCTTCTTTTGCCGGGGGCAACCAGATCTACTCGAGTATTATTTATATCGTTCACTCCGCTATCGACATGTTGGAAAAGATTCCTGTGCAGTAACTGGATCGTTGTCACAAAAAATAACCCGATTACACCTCATTCCTGTTTTTTGACTGCTCGGCCGTCATGTGCTGCGGTGCATAGGAAAAAGATTTAAGATTCGACGAACCTTCTATCGCCTTGACCGCGATATCCTCCACTTTCTGGTAGGATTTTTCGAGCTGTCCCGAGAGCCGTGAAATCTGCTCTGCCTGTGCCTCTACTGTTTTTTCAAGTGATTCGATTCTGGTAATAAATACTTTTTTCTCTCCCTCGAACTCCTTGCTTATCAATTGCTCTTTGTTTACGGCATCCGCCTTTATTTTGTCGCTGACATCTTTCACTGCCCTAGCGACGGCGGCATCCAACTCTTTGGGAAATGCAACCGCGTTTTTACGCAGTTCATTCAGTTCCTTCTCGTTTTCGCGTAGGGCCCTTTCTCTTTCCGCCAGCTCTTTTTCCATTTGCTCTCGTTTCAGTTGAATTTCCTTTTCAAGTCCGGCTTTTTCATCTTCAAATTCATCTTTTAAAAGCTGCTGTTCCCGCTTGAGATTATAGAGAAATTCTTCCTTCTCCCGTTCATGTTTCTTCTCTTCGGCGAGGCGTTGCTCCTTCACCTCTTGTTCATATTCTCTTTTTTCTTTCTTCCATTCCTCTCTGGTGCTTTCAATTTCTCCTACCAGATCTTCTCGCTTCGAGGCCATCTCGAATTCATACTCCTGCCGCTTCCGGTTCTGGACCTCTATAAGCGCGGCCAAAGTGGCTGCCGACTTCTCAATCTCGTAAAGTTCCTGCAATTCCTCTTCCTTGATGACGATCGCTTTTTGAATACCCTGGAGTTTCTGTACCTCGCTTTCAAGTTTATCCGAAATTTCCGTCAACATTTTACTCATATCGAACTTGAGACTGCCGATTCCTTTTACCACCTTCTCCACAGAAAGGGAGTCGGCGACTTCAAGAATTTCCCTGGTCTTCTTTTCCTCCATCTTCTTCTCCGGTTTCAGCTCCTCCTGCCGCAGCTCCTGCAACTCTTTCAGCAACTCATTATAGGCATCGAGCATTTCCTTTTTAGTATTTCCCATTGTCGGCTTCGGCAACTGCTGTTTTTTCTTTTCCGTCATAATAGGCACCCCTTCTTTTTGCTTGTCGTTGTTGTTTGCTGCCTAAAAAATATGGATGAAATTTTTTAGCAGGGTTTCAGCAAATGAACTACCCCGCCGCAAGCAGCGGGGTATCTTTAAAAGCATTGAACGCCCCAAGGGGCGGGGAATAAAACCCCAATGTTATTAAATGAATTTTATCGTTAATGCAAGGAAATGCTGGTCCAGGGAAATGCATAAAAAATGTTCCTGTGTGCGGTCGCCATAGTGCTGAATCAATGGCAAAACATCGGGCGGAAAGGAAATCTTGAATTCTTCCGGCGGAAGAATTCAAAGGGGGCTGCAATTAACGCGGCCTTCGCGGGTCCTATTCCATTGATTTTCTGCAGTTTCATTAGATTGCCCTCCTTTATTTGTTGCATCCCTTCAATATGTCATGAAGGATGAATTCCAGATTGTAGGTAAAATAACGCTTGGGAAGCTGCGAGCCGTGATTTTTTGTTCTGGTATTCATGTTGTAGTAAAAGATAACGCCTTCAGGCGTTTTCACCTTCAGCCCATCATAGGCCCGCCGGAAACTCGCCGTGTTTCCATTGGCGACATACTCTTCCACCCCTCTTTTTATCCCGCCGATGACGTCCCTGGATGGAGTGACCGATATGCCTGCCAGAATCCGCATCCCGTCGATGAAAAAGACGATTACGTCGGCAATGCCGTGCCTGCGAAGAAAGGTCCAAAAATCGGCGATCGACCGTTCAACTATTTCCTTTCTGTAGGTAACGGGCGCCGATGAAAAAAGACTTTTCAGTTCAGTGAACTGCCGCGAGGGAAAGTGATAAAGGCATTTAAAATAATAGATAAATTGACTGTCGTAATCGCCGGATACCATCGTACCGGCGATATCCCGCACCCACGAATCCCTGTAAATAAGAGGCAATAGAGAAGAGTTGCATGATACTTCAAAAAAACGTTCCCAGAAGGTCTTCGAATTTGCCGCCGAAAGATAAAGGCCTGTTTCAACCGAACCGGGATGGGGATTTTTGAAAAGGAGAAGCACCTTCGTTCGATGCGGATCGACGGCCCGGGGAACTATCTCTTCCGTTTTGTAGGTGATCGTGGAGGCGTTGTCATCGTATGCGGTGATTATCCGTCCGATCGCCGCATACCGCGAATCCTCAAAAAGCCTGGACTTGACGCTCGCATATTCGGTTCTGCTTACAAACCTTATTATTTCCGTTTTTACGATATTTTCCATTTTATAGTGATCACCGTGGGGTTCATTTACGCTCTTTATTTCTTCCCTGTATTTCCAACAGACTGAAAATTAATAAAAATGAGTGAATTTATCATAAGGAATCTTCTGCACAAAATGTATCTTCGACCACTTCTTTTGTCCCCAGCTCTGGATGAAGGCCACCGCTTTGACTTCGATGGTTGTGCCGGCCGATGTTACCTGATCATAAGAATCCCAATTCTGCCCGATTGTACCGGCGATACCCAACGCGTTCGCCGCAATGAACTCGGCTAATTTCCCTCGCGTGGTGTTATTAAGCAAATCCGAGGTGAACCATTGCCAGAAGTCCAGCAAAGTCGAACCGATAGATTTACCTTGTGACACAAAGGATTCACTCCCGCTTTTATGACTTATTTCAAGCGCGCAAAGATCTTGGCTTTTGATGTGTAACTCATCTCGCATCCATTAACCGTCTTCTTTAGTGTAATGTGCTTATTTCCCCAGATCATCATGGCCCATAATTGGGAAAGATAGGCGAAAAAATCCGCCTCTTCCATAGTTTTATTCCCATTAAATTATAATAATTTAACAACTTTTACTTATTCTATACTTTAAGCATTTAGAGGATCTCTAACTCATCTTTTGTTCTCTACAATGGCAATTTCATCATAACTTTTCGACCAGATCCAAGACAGATTGAGGTGCGTTGTTCATTCTCTATCAAAGCCTTCTTTCTTCCGATACAGACAGCGGCAATCCATACAACAAAACCCCGTCTCTTCTTCAGAAATCGGGGTCTTCTGTGCAGACTTTTTTCATGTCCGGCCTTTCTTTTCAAACATTTGGGAGATCTGTGTCGGTTTTTCGGAGTCAGGTTTCCTTCGACGGTTGTAAAAATTACTTTTGTGCAAAAGGAAAGTCAAGGAAAAACAAAGGAAAACAAGGTTTTCATTGATCTTGCCGATATAATTTCTTATAGTGCACAGTACTACTCTTCGAAAGGCGGTTTCTCCGGCCTGGCGCTCTCCGGCTGACGAGGGTTTTTTTATTTCACATTCCGGCAGGTGTTTTTTTGCCGGGAAAAGGAAGGCTTCCCATGAACCAAAGAGCTGAAAAATTTTCTCATGATAATGGTTCCGCCCGTGAGATCTTCGACCGTCAGAAGGCGGCCTGTCTGAAAAAACCCTATCCATCACTGGAAGATCGCCTGTATGTGCTCAAGAAGCTCGAGCGCGTGCTGGTGGAGAATCAAGAGAGCATCGCCGATGCCATATCAAAGGATTTCGGCCATCGCTCGGCCCATGAGACTAAAATCCTCGAGATTTACCCCGCCGTTTCGGGCCTGCGCTATACCCGGCGAAAGCTCAAGAAGTGGATGAAGGTGCAGCGGAGGCATGCGGCAGTCACGTTCCTGGGCGCCCGCAACCGAGCCATCCCTCAGCCCAAGGGCGTTGTCGGGATCATTGCGCCCTGGAATTATCCTCTTTTTCTGGTCCTGAGCCCGCTGACAGGGGCGCTGGCTGCAGGCAATCGCTGCATGATCAAGATGGCTGCGAATTCGCAGACACTCTGCACTGTGCTCCATGAACTGTTTTCTTCTGTATTTGAGCAAGAACTGGTAGCGGTTCTCCCGGGGGTATCGGCCGGCGAATTTACCCCCCTTCCCTTCGACCACCTGATTTTTACGGGTTCGCCCGACTCGGGAAAAACCGTAATGAAGACGGCTGCAGAAAATCTGACGCCGGTGACACTCGAGCTGGGTGGAAAATCTCCCACCATCATATGCGAAGACTTCGATATCAAGCAGGCGGCGGAACGCATCCTCTATGGCAAGTTTATCAATGCGGGACAGACCTGTATTGCCCCGGACTACCTGTTCCTGCCCGAAACGAGGGTGGCTGACTTCGTCGAAGCGTCCAAAGAGGTGATGAAACAGCGTTTCCCGGCGATTTTATCGGAAGATTATACGTCGATCGTGGATGCAAAGAGCTTCGATCGTCTCAGGGCAACCTTGAACGACGCCCGTTCAAAAGGCGCCGTCCTGGTGCATCTTGTATCCGATCGACAGGCCATAGAGAATCTCAGGAAGCTTCAACCCATGCTCGCGCTGAATGTGACGGAAGATATGGAGCTGATGCAGCGGGAGATCTTCGGCCCCGTTCTTCCCATCAAAACCTACACCCGAATTGACGAATGCATCGAATACGTCAATGCCCATGCACGTCCGCTGGCGCTCTATCTTTTCACGAAAGACCGGACGCTTCAGCGTAAAGTGATCATGCAAACCCTGTCGGGCGGCGTCTGCGTAAACGACTGCACCATGCATGTGGCACAGCATGATCTGCCCTTCGGCGGCGTGGGAATGAGCGGCATGGGTCAGTACCATGGATACGAAGGATTTCTGGAATTTTCCAAGCTCCGGCCGGTGTTCATTCAGTCGTCCATGCCCCTGAGCACTTCACTGATCTATCCACCATACGGAAAGATCTTTGACAGGATGTACAGGATGCTGATCACCTATCGGTGGTTCTGAAATAAGGGAAGTGTCCCCCCTTCCTTCCTCTCCCCTTGCAGGGAGAAGAAGAAAGGAGGGATTTGGGGAGAAAGGAACGTGCGGTGGTGTGTCAGAACTGTTATTTGTTACATCTATCGAGCCCTTCGGGCAGCGGCTGTTCGCAATACTTGGCCGGCACGATGAAGGGTTTCCCGTAGCTTGCCGCGTCGTCGAACCAGGGATTGGGATACTCGAACTGGGATACGAAACAATCCCTGATAATCTGGTGGTCACAGGCGCGCATCTTCACCATGCCGGTGATCGATTTGTACTCGTCGCCTTCCCAGGTGGCAATAATTTTCTCGGGATCGGTGCTGCCGGCACGTTCGACCACATCGAAGAGCCAGTAGAATCCGTTCACGCATTCGCCCAGAATGGAGAACGGCCATTTGTACATGGGTGAATCGTAGGGCTTGCCCCATTTTTTCCACAGGTCGTTCCACATCACGTTGAAAGCCTTGTTTTCGGGGGTGTCGACGGTGATCATGTGGGCGTTTCCGTTTACCATCGTCCTGCCTGCCTCGCCTCCGATCGCCTTCAATCCCTCATAGGTATCGGCATAGAGATTGGCAATGGGCAGCTTTATACCAAGGCTATTGGCTTGCACTACCATATTCATGCCGTCGGGCAGCCAGTCGCCCGTATAGATCACTTCCGCCCCTGCACCCTGCACCTTGGTCAGATAGGGAGCAAAATCCTTGAGGAAGAGGGGGTGATACTCTTCACCGACGATCTCGTAATCCTTCTTGTAGGCCTTCAGCCCATCCTTAAAGGCGTTGGCGATATCGTGGCCGTACATATAATCCTGGCACAGAATGTAGAATTTCTTTTCCGGCCTCTGGGCATAGTAGTAGGCCATGGCCTTCCCGAACATTGAGGTGGTGATGCAGGTTCTGAAGGCGTAGCGATGAAAGTTCTTTGCATCGAGCAACGAATCGGCAACGGCGCACTCGAGATGCATTATTCTTTTGTACTTTTTTGCGACCGTCGACACCACCAGCGCAAGGTGGCTGCCGGAGACGCCGCTCAGGATATCGACATTATCTTCGAGACAGAGTTTTTCGGCCGCTTTTTTCGCCACGGACGGCTGCCCCTTGACATCCCCTTTGAGGACTCGTATCAGTTTCTTCTTGCCGTCCACCATGATGCCGCCCCGCTTGTTGAGATCGTGGGCAACCCAATTGAGCTGGATAATGTGCACCTCGCCGTTTCCCGCACCGGGACCGGAAAAGTGGTTTACATATCCGATCTTTACCACATCACCCGTCGGCTCGATTTCGTTATTGGGATTAAAGTCCGACATGTCGGACATCTTGCTCAGATCGAATCCGGGTACGGCCGCCGTGGCAGTCGAAGCAATTCCTCCGATAACCAGCATGAAAGAAAATAAAAGTGCCAGTGTTACCTTAATGTGTTTCATTTGCTGCCCTCCTTTTTGTTTTAGAGAATCATAAGTGAACGGATGAAACAAGGTTCAAAATTAGATCTAATAATGGCTATACAATTTGACCATTATTGAAAGGACAAAAGATGGGTGCGCAGATTTTTGTCCTTGCTTCTCAATGCAAATTTCTTTCGCAGGCGCTTCCGGTAGTTCGTCACGGTGTTCTCCGCAATACCCAATATCTCGGCAATTTCCTTCGATGTTTTCCCATCTTTCACAAGTCCGGCAATCTGAACCTCCCGGGGGGTAAGGTTGGCATGACGACCGGTCATTTTATTCAAAAAGGGCGAAACAATCTCCTCTATGTGCGTCTCCAGGATTTCCATATAGGTGCTCTGACGCGAGTTCAATCCCGACATCCTCAATTTCTCCATGTAGGGAACTATCAGTTGCTTGATGTTGTCGATAATGGCGTCCTCTATCTCGCTCTTGTCGTCTTCCCTGTGCTTCAACAACACCTTCAGGGCAATGTTGGCCTCCTCAAGGTTGCGCGACTTCATCTTCAGCTCCGACTCGGCGGTCTTTATGCCCGTCACCTCACGCACCGTCTCTATGAACCCCACGACCTCGTTGTTGTGGTCGTAAATACGGCTCACCTTGAACCAGAACCACCGGGGCTCTCCCCGTATGGTGAAACAGTTCTCCGCATATAAAAATCTCCCCTCACGCGCAAAGTAGGGATAGGTGCGCTCCACTGAACTGTCGGGCTGTTTCATCAGGTCTATCAGTGTGGGACGCCGTTCCCCGTAAAAGGGCATGGAATACTCGAAATCACCCTTGCCGATCATGTCGGCGGCTTTGATCCCCGACAGTTTCTCCATCTCCCGATTCCAGGCAATCACCCTCCCGTCGCAATCCGTCGCGTAGGTCGCGTCGGGAAGAAAATTGATTATGTCGTTCAGTATCCGCCCCGATCTCTTGATCTCCTCCTCCGCCTCCACCTGCGCCGTCACGTCAGTGACGAAGACAATCGAACCCGGTCGTCCTTCCCAGATAATCGACGTGCCCACTATTTCCAGCCACTTGACGCCGCCGTATTTGTCGATGGCCCGGTAGCGATACTTTTCAACCTGCTCGCCCTTCACCCTGCGTTCGTAATTCGTAATCACCGTCGCATAATCGTCCGGGTGGATCATCTCTCTGATAAGCTTCGACTTCATCTCCTCGACGGTGCAACGGTGCATCTCAGCGGCTTTCTTGTTTGCGTACTTGTAGGTCTCATCCTGATTTACCACTATCGCTTCCTGGGCGTTGTCCAGCATTAAACCGAGGTATCGCGCGGGAATATCCTGCCGTTCACTGTTCCCGGAAAGGTCAAGATTCCCTTCCAGTTCACGAATCCGACGTTTCAATTCCTCATTTTCTTCGATCAGTGCTTCTTTTGTTTTTGTTTGAGCTGCCATGATTCCCCCGGCTTCAGCATGCCTGAAGCCATCATCGAATACATATTCATTACATTACTTCGCAAATAATATTAGGAAGGGTGTCCTGCCCGTTGTTGGCAGAGGGAAAGTCTCGGGCAGGACACTGGTAGGAGAAGGAGGTGTATATTTTTTTACTTCATTCGTTTTGCTTCTTCTTCAGCTCGCAGTTCTTTGCGGAGCACTTTGCCCACCGTCGATTGCGGCAGTGATTGACGAAACTCTACAAGCCGGGGCACCTTATAGGGCGCCAGCTTTTCCCGGCAGAAGGCGATTACGTCTTTTTCCGTGGCCGTCATGCCCTTCTTCAGCACGACGAATGCCTTTAATGTCTCTCCACGGTACTCGTCGGGAATACCCACCGAAACTGCCAGTTCGACCTTCGGATGCTGAAAGAGCACCTCATCCACCTCACGCGGATAAATGTTGAATCCACCGGAGATGATCATGTCCTTTTTACGGTCTACAATGTAGAGGAAATCATCCTCATCCTGGATGGCGATGTCGCCTGTGGAAAGCCATCCATCCTTCATCTGTTCAGCGGTGCCTTCCGGATTGTTCCAGTATCCCCGCATCACTGTGGCGCCCTTAATAATAATCTCACCGGGCGTTCCTCGCGGCACGTCGTCGACGCCGTTTTCCAGATCCACCAGCCTCAGGTCAGTGTCGGGATAGGGAATTCCTATACTGTTTACCTTCCTGGGGCCAAGGACGGGGTTATTAGTCCCCACAGCAGCTGTTTCACTCATACCCCATCCCTGGCCATAGTAAAGGCCCATATCCTCGATCTGTTCTATCAGATTCAATGCCGTGGGACCGCCGCCTGAGTTCAGATAGGTCAGTTTTTTCCCAAGATTGATTTCACCGATGCGCGGATGATTGAGCAACGCGCTTACCCCTGTGGGAACGGTAGGAAAGTAGGTAATTTCATCAAAGCCCGCCATAAGTTCCATCAGCTCGTCTATCTGAAACCGGGGAACCAGAATCTGCATTGTGCAGGTGAAAATGGACCAGTTCATCACCAGGTTTCCGTATACGTGATACAGGGGAAGTACGAGCAACACCGACCGCCGTTCCTGCGAAATATGCTGTGTTATGGGCGTCATCCAGAGGGCATACTGTAATGCGCCGGCAATAAGGTTTCGATGGGTAAGCATGGCGCCCTTGGGAATACCCGTGGTGCCGCCGGTAAACTGGATTACCGCTACATCATCGGGGGACAGCGCAACACGTGGTTTTTTGGTGTCACGGGCGCTCTCCAGAACATCCATGAATGAGTGCCAGCCCCGCGGCAGATCGAGTGAGGCGGCGGGGGACCGGGAACCGCCCTTGGCAAAATCATCGACTCTGGAAATAATCACCCTTTCTATTCCTGCGGCCTCCGCAAGCAGACGCGCTGTCCCCAGAGACATATCCGAGGTAATGAGCGACGACATGCCCGTCGCATGGGCCGTGCCCTTCAATTCTTCCACCGTATAGAGAGGATTGAGATTGACCACAATAGCCCCCAGCGAGAGCACTGCATAATAGGCAATGAGATACTGGGGACAGGTGGGAAGATGCAGGCCTACACGATCCCCCTTTGTGATGTCGAGGGCGCCCAGGGCGTGCGCCATTCTCAATGCCAGCCGGCGAAGTTCCCAGAAGGTAATCTCTCTGTCGGAAAAGACGAGCGCCGGTCTGTCCGGATAGGCATTGGCCGGGATCTGAAGCAGATCGGGAATTGTGATGCGCGGATAATTAATTGTGGGAGGGACACAATAGTCGTAGTGCCTGTGCCAGGATTTCGGATCCATTCGCTTACTTTCTTCTTGCCTTTTGCCCTAGCAAAACATAAGCGATCGGATCGCACAAGGTTCAAAATTAGATCTAATAATGGCTATACAATTTGACCATTATTGAAAGGACAAAAGGTGGGTGCGCAGATTTTTGTCCTTGCTTCTCAATGCAAATTTCTTTCGCAGGCGCTTCCGGTAGTTCGTCACGGTGTTCTCCGCAATACCCAATATCTCGGCAATTTCCTTCGATGTTTTCCCATCTTTCACAAGTCCGGCAATCTGAACCTCCCGGGGGGTAAGGTTGGCATGACGACCGGTCATTTTATTCAAAAAGGGCGAAACAATCTCCTCTATGTGCGTCTCCAGGATTTCCATATAGGTGCTCTGACGCGAGTTCAATCCCGACATCCTCAATTTCTCCATGTAGGGGACTATCAGCTGCTTGATGTTGTCGATAATGGCGTCCTCTATCTCGCTCTTGTCGTCTTCCCTGTGCTTCAACAACACCTTCAGGGCAATGTTGGCCTCCTCAAGGTTGCGCGACTTCATCTTCAGCTCCGACTCGGCGGTCTTTATGCCCGTCACCTCACGCACCGTCTCTATGAACCCCACGACCTCGTTGTTGTGGTCGTAAATACGGCTCACCTTGAACCAGAACCACCGGGGCTCTCCCCGTATGGTGAAACAGTTCTCCGCATATAAAAATCTCCCCTCACGCGCAAAGTAGGGATAGGTGCGCTCCACTGAACTGTCGGGCTGTTTCATCAGGTCTATCAGTGTGGGACGCCGTTCCCCGTAAAAGGGCATGGAATACTCGAAATCACCCTTGCCGATCATGTCGGCGGCTTTGATCCCCGACAGTTTCTCCATCTCCCGATTCCAGGCAATCACCCTCCCGTCGCAATCCGTCGCGTAGGTCGCGTCGGGAAGAAAATTGATTATGTCGTTCAGTATCCGCCCCGATCTCTTGATCTCCTCCTCCGCCTCCACCTGCGCCGTCACGTCGGTGACGAAGACAATCGAACCCGGTCGTCCTTCCCAGATAATCGACGTGCCCACTATTTCCAGCCACTTGACGCCGCCGTATTTGTCGATGCCCCGGTAACGGTACTTTTCGACCTGCTCGCCCTTCACCCTGCGTTTATAATTCGCAATCACCTTTTCATAATCGTCCGGGTGGATCACCTCACGGATCGTCTTGGACTTCATTTCGTCGACGGTGTAACGATAAATCTCCGCGGCCTTCCTGTTTACATACCTGTGCATCTGATCCTGATGCACCACTATCGCTTCCTGGGCGTTGTCCAGCATTAAACCGAGGTATCGCGCGGGAATATCCTGCCGTTCACTGTTCCCGGAAAGGTCAAGATTCCCTTCCAGTTCACGAATCCGACGTTTCAATTCCTCATTCTCTTCGATTAATTCTTTTTCCGTTTTATCCTGAGATTCCATCTTTCCCCCGGATCAAAGAATTGACGAGCTCCCCCTTCCCCACAAAACGGTGAAGGATGGTAAATCATCTGCTTTTTATGGAGGTTGTAAGGTCCGACTATATATATTTTTCACAATAAATCAAATTTTTAATACGGCTGACGGTGGAAAATGTGAAATTGCTACTTGATTTACCCTTGGCGGTCCCGTAGGAAGTAGAAAGAAGTGTTCATTCCTGCGGAGGCCGTAATGAATATTGAAATCATTGCCACCGAGTCGCTGGGCGTTCGCAGCATGTGCACCATGGTCGAATTGTCGAATCGTCGGATTTTAATCGATCCCGGAATCGCTCTTGGCCTGTGGCGGCATGGTTTGCCCCCTCACCCCATTCAGATACGACGGGGGAATGAACTTCGCCAGCGCATCATCTATGCCTGCATGCGGGCGACGGATATCGTTTTCAGCCATTACCACGGCGACCATATTCCGCTCGCACACCCCAATCCCTACCAGCTTCCCCTTGCACACCTGTCGGAATCTCTTGAAACTACAAGAATCTGGGGAATAAACCCGCGTCGCGCGAGTCCGACCATGCAGACGCGGGCAGATAACATTGAAAAGGCCGTGGGTGCACCAATTGAAGCAGCAGAGGGGCGCCTGGACGGCGAGATGGAATTTTCCGGGGCAATGCCTCATGGATGCTACGGTTCCGAATCGAATACAGTAATGATGACACGCATAAAAGACGATGGCCTCGTCTTCGTTCATGCATCGGACATACAACTTATAGAACCGGATCCAATACAATGGATCATCAATCACCGCCCCGATGTGATCTTTGTTTCAGGGCCGCCGCTTTATCTGCAAAAACTCTCCTCAAAGGCACGGAATGCAGCATGGAACAATGCCCTTACACTTGCAAAAGCAGCGCCCACGCTGATTATCGATCATCACCTGCTTCGCTCGTGGGAGGGTGTACAATGGCTTGCCGACATACAAAAACAATCGCAGAATTGCGTGATCTGCGCCGCCGATTATCAGCACACAACGCGAACGTTTCTGGAGGCGGATCGGGAACATCTTTACAAGATACCGCAGGAATTAAGTATACTGTCCCCTTAATTTTCAATTAATCCTTGTTATTTTAGATGAGTTTGCTATCGTGAAGCATTATTCTGGCGGGAAAGACCCGTGAAGGCACTATACTATAGGAAATGTATATTTACATAAGGAGGATCGCATAGTGATACCACCTGTAGCGTTACAAACTCTCACCGAGATCATGCACACGATGGCCGAAATCGAACTGCTCATTGCCGAGCTATACAGAACCTGTGCCGATACCTGGAAAGAGGATCGGGAATTCTGGCTTGAAACGGTTGCCGAAGAAGAAAAGCATGCGGCGCATATAAAAAAGATGATCAAGATTATCACAGCCAAGCCTGAACGTTTTGAAGTGGGACGCCCTTTTAATCAAACAGCCCTCAAAACGATAAAAAAGGGACTGAAAGGACATCTGGAACTCATGCAGGAAGGACGGTTCTCCCGCGAAAAAATGCTGAACGTGGCCCGAGATATTGAAGCATCCCTGGTCGAGAAATCCTACGGAGAGATTGTACAGACGAATGATGTGGAATACCAGACCCTGATGAAGGAAATTGTTTCGGAAACCGTTAACCACAAAAAGGCCATCGAAATGCGAATTGCTGCCTTGAACTAATTAAGGGGACAGTGAACTAATTAAATTAAGGGGACAGTATACTTAATTGTTCAATTAAGTATACTGTCCCCTTAATTCGTGTCCCCTTAATTCCTATTTTTCTAAAAGTATGCTCTGGCACATCTCCCGCAGATCCCGTTTCAGGATCTTGCCGCTTGGCGTTTTCGGCAGTTCTTCGACAAAGAGCACGTGTTTCGGGCACTTGAAGGTCGCCAGTTCGTTGCGGCAGTGCTGAATGACATCGCGTTCGGTAAGTTGTGCACCGTTACGGCAGACAATCACCGCGGTAATCCCCTCAACCCACTTCGGATCGGGAATGCCAATTACGGCCACTTCCTGGATCCGCTGATCCCGGTAAATTGCCTCTTCCACCTCGCTTGAGGGCACGTTCTCCCCGCCCGTCTTTATCATGTCCTTCTTGCGGTCCACCACTTCAATATACCGATCCTTGTCAAGAATCCCTATATCGCCGGAATGAAACCAGCCACCCTTCATCACGGCATCGGTCTTTTCCGGTTCTTTAAAGTACATGAGCATGGCATGGGGACCTCTGCCGCAAATCTCGCCGGGCACATCCGGCTCATCAATGGGGGTTCCCTCGTCATCTTCAATTCGCGTCTCCATATTGATACCCGCCATCCCCGCGGACCCAAGCTTGGCAAGTGCGTCATCCGCCTTGAGGATCGTATGGTACGGCGCCAGTTCCGTCTGACCGTAGTAGTTGTATATCTTTGCCTTCGGAAATCGCTCCATAATCTCCTGCAGAATCGCCACCGGCATGATCGAGGCGCCGTAGTAACACTTTCGAAGACGAGAAAGATCATAAGTCTCGAAGTTGGGATGCCGCAGCATGCCGATCCACACCGTGGGGGGGGCAAAGAACATTGTTGCCTTGTAGGTGGAAAGGTTGTGCAGAATCTCTTCTATATCAGGCCGAATCAGTATATTGGTGCCCCCCACCCAAAACACAGGGTTCATCAACACGTCGCGCTGCGCACAGTGGTAAAGAGGAAGCGCGTTCACATTGATGTCGTCCGTGGCATAGCCGCCGTCCACGATACATCCCATATACTGTGCCATAAGGGACTGATTCCCTATAACGACGCCTTTCGGAAGCGCCTCTGTGCCGCTGGTGTAGGTCATCTGACAGGGGTCCTCGATATTGAGCGTCCTTTCGGGTGAACTGTCGGAATATTTCGAGTACCAGGCATCGAATTCCAGAAAACGGTGATCGGGAGGCGGAACAGCTATCCCCTCATCGGACCAGATCAACGTCTTTACCGAGGGCATGACATCGAGCACATCCCGGACCAGTGGATAGAGTTCGTCCTCAACGATAAACACCTTGCTTTCAGAGTGATTGATGCAGTAGGCAATGTCGTGCCCCTTGAGAAGATAGTTGATGGAGAGATATACGGCGCCGATCTTGCAGCATCCGAACCATGTCAGCACGTGATGCCTGGTGTTGTGGGCAAGTATGGCTACACGGTCGTATTTGCGCACTCCCAGTTCGATAAGACCATTGGCGACCCGGTTGCATTCCGCTTCGAGCATGCGGTAGGAAAGTGTGTGGTTGCGGTAAATGAGCGCCGGTTTATCCGGATAATGATAGCTGCTTCTCTGGAGCATGTCTGCAATGACCCATCGATTGACGCGATTGTAACGGTTGCGAAGAAAATCGACACTTTCCTTGTTAATGACGCCGAACAACTGCTTCTCTTCTTCTGACAGGGATTTCATGCTCGTCCTCCCTCTTTTCGAATTTTCAGATTCTCCTGATCTTCGTGCTTCCCCTTCCCTTTCACTTTTCCTGCGTTCCTTTCTGCGCCGCCATTTTTCTCTTGAAATTTTGAAACACAAGCTGCACCGCCACTGGATTGGCAAAGAAGGCGGATATCATCTTGTGTACACAGGCCACAGAGAGATACTCCTGCGTCTACGGTGCATATATCCGATTACAGGCAGGAATTATATGCGCTTTATCCTGAATATGCGGCCAGGAATTTGCTGAAGAAAATGTTGTGTAAGGTGAGCTTATTTTAATGCGAGTTTTGCATACAGTGCGCTTCCCCAGGTACGAATTGCATTCCAGTCCCTGTAATCACCGGTGTGCAGTTTACGCGTTCTGAGGTAATTCCTGAGCAGCCACACTGTCTTCCTGCGATCGATGTACCCTGCAAACAGACCGATATCAACGGGCGTGATTTCCGGGATACCCTTTACCACTTCATTGATATACCCCCGCGCCTGCGCCTTATTCTCCTCAGAGGGAATTCGCATGGTCATGCAGAGCATGAAGTAGGCCACCGGACGCGATTGCAGCGCCTCGCGATGCCTTTGCACAAATTCAATAGCCTCTTCGCGCCATCGTTCATAATAAATCGGGCTTCCGACGATCACTCCGTCGTACCCGTCCAGCGACTTTATTCGCACAATCGGAATTACATCAACGGCTGCGCCCGATGTATGCAACTCTTCACCTATGGCTTTTGAAACCTCGGCGGTAGACTCATATTTACTGGCATAGGCAACAAGCATCCTCCTCTTTCCTTCTTCCCACTCTCCGAATCTGAACTCGGGGAGCGGCCGCTGTCTTCTGTAAATCAGCCCCGATATTTCATCCTTAATGCCTGCCAGTACCTTTCCCGGAAACAGTGCGCTTCCTCCGAAGAAAAAGGCACCGGCCATCACGCTGTATGTTTTCAAAAAGCCGCGACGGCTCAATGCCCTAATGTTATTTTTTTGATTCATTGTTCTTCCCGCTGGGTAATGCTAACGCTAATAGAGCTATTTCATAATCGTCTTTTCGATTATGTACTCAATTATCGTATTAAATTTGCCTCTTATATCATAATTGGATTGGAAGGACAGTTTTTTCTTCCTCGTCGAGGAAGTTCCTGAAGGCTTAATCCACAAGAACCGTACCGCTTTCCGGAACCATGTGATACACGGCAAGCCAACCAAATAGACCAGACAGACCAAACAGACCAGACAGACCAAACAGACCAGACAGACCAAATAGACCAGACGGACCGTTACACAACACTGTTCATCACCATAACGGCAACAAAGAGGATCACTACCAGGATTACCTGGCGTCTGAAACATCTCATCCACAGATCCTTGTTATCGATATAGCGAACGTTCAGGCCCGTTAATTTAAATATGAGGGGAAAGTTCTCTTGCGTATTGCGATGTGAGTCGTAAATTTTCCCCGCCGTCAGCCAGAAAAGGACTCCCATCGCAACAACAATAATGTTGAAACCCATTGACTCTGTCATGGTCCGGCTATACCATCATGACCAATCACATGGCAAGAATAATGTGAAATCCCGCAACGCAACCGATCAGTTGGGCGCTGCGCATGTACACGCAACAACCCCAATTATAAGAACTGAAATTCTTTTCCCTTATGATCTTGTCATCCAGACCTGTACAGTGTATACTTTGTCGTTCTCAATTAATTTGAAAAGGAGGTTTTTAATCTATGGCCTTGATGAATGCCGCGCAATATGAGGAAAGTCTAAGGAAATTAAACCTTAATGTGTATATGTTCGGCAAGAAGATAGAAAACGTAGTTGACGATCCCATCATCCGCCCCTCTATGAATGCCGTCGCCGCCACCTACGAACTGGCTCACAGGCCGGAATACGAAGATCTGATGGTGGCAACGTCGCACCTGACAGGCGAGCGGGTCAACCGTTTCACCCACATTCACCAGAGTGTAGACGATCTTGTTAAAAAAAGTAAGATGGGTCGGTTGTTAGGCGGAAAGACGGGGTGCTGTTTCCAGCGGTGCGTGGGCATGGACGCCATGAATGCGCTTTCCATTGTCACCTATGATATCGATGCCAAGTATGGCACGGAATACAGCAAGCGGTTTATCGAATTTCTCAAGTACGTCCAGAAAAACGATCTTACCTGCGACGGCGCCATGACCGACACGAAAGGCGACCGGTCCCTGCCGCCTCACAAGCAGCCCGATCCGGATATGTTTCTCCACGTGGTGGAAGAGAAAGCAGACGGCATCGTGGTCTGCGGCGCCAAGGCCCATCAGACCGGCGCGCTGAATTCTCAGGAGATCATTATCATGCCCACCATCACTATGAGGGAGGAGGACAGAGACTACGCCGTTTCCTTCGCCATCCCCAGCGATTCTGAAGGCATCACCTACATCATGGGCCGCCAGTCCTGCGACACCCGCAAGCTGGAAGGCATGACCATGGACCGGGGCAACATGTATTACGGCGGTCACGAGGCGCTCGTCGTCTTCGATCACGTTTTCGTCCCCTGGGATCGGGTCTTTATGTACAAGGAATACGATTTTTCCACTGCCCTGGTGGAAAACTTTGCCTCCTACCATCGCCAGAGCTACGCCTGCAAGGTGGGCGTGGGCGATGTGCTTATCGGCGCCACCCAGACGATCGCCGAGATGAACGGCGCCGAGCGGGCATCCCATGTCAAAGACAAAATCGTGGAAATGAATCACCTGAACGAGACGCTCTACTGCGGCTGCATCGCCTGCGCCTCCGAGGGACACAGGGAGCCGAGCGGCACCTATCTGGTCAATGTGCTTCTGGCCAATATTCACAAGCACAACGTGACCCGCTTCCCCTATGAGATCAGCCGCATCGCCCAGGACATCGCCGGCGGCCTGATGGTTACGCTTCCCTCTGATGCCGACTTCCGCTCTCCCGAAGTGGGTAAGTGGCTGGACAAATACTACAAAACAAAGGCCGACGTTCCTACTGAACACAGGATGCGCGTCCTTCGCCTGATCGAAAACCTGACACTCGGCACAGCCGCTGTGGGCTATCTGACCGAATCGATGCACGGCGCCGGTTCGCCCCAGGCCCAGCGCATCATGATTACGCGTATGGTAAACATGAAAGAGAAACAGCGCCTGGCCAGGGAACTGTGCGGAATTGAGAAAGGGGATCATCTAAGCTGAAAATCGGAATCAAGTACTGCGGGGGCTGCAACCCCGGATACGACCGTGTGGCGGCGGTAGCCCGCTTGAAAGAACAGCTCACCCACATAGATTTCGTCCCGCATCACGATGAGGATGCCGAGGCATTCCTCATCGTGGCGGGATGCGCCACCGCCTGCGTCGACAGAGAGCCCTTCGGGCGCCTCCCCGTCTACACACTGACCAGCGAACATGACGTAGATGTATTCGTAAAAAAAATGAGGAAGAAATAGCGCCCACTGCCTTTCTTCCTCTTCCCACTCTTCCTACTCTTCCTACTTTTCTTACCTTTCTTACCTTCCCCACGCTACCGCTTGACGATCATCAAGAGGGCCAGCAGCGCCGCAATCATTAATCCCGCCAGTCCGAGCACGGGAAAACCGAAAAGACTGATCCCCTTTCCCGCGCTTATGATGAGGGATGAACCGATAATGAGGGCGCCGGCCACAAGGGCAAGCGAGATTCGGTACCCCGTACTATCCAGGGCCGCCTTGAGCATATCAAGTCCGTGATGATCGAGCTCCAGCCTTATCTTTCCCTGCTTGATCTGTTTCATGATATCCAGCACTTCATCGGGGGTGGCACGAGCCAGTCGAATGACATCAGCACCCATCGTTATCATCTCATCGACGATACGCCTTGGACTCAACCGTTCAAGCTTTATGCGCTCTATGAACGGCGCCGCCCGCAGGGTCATGTCGAAATCGGGATCGAGCACGAGACCAAGCCCCTCCATCGTGGCAAGGGCCTTCATCATAAGGAATTTGTCAAAGGGAAGGCGCAGCCTGTGCCGGGAAATAATATCAAGCATTTGCCGCAGAACCTTTTCGATCCGTATCTCCTTCAGGGGTTTGTAGGCATACATCTCCATGAGGGTTGCCACATCGGCTTCAAGAACACGCCGGTCCGGTTCTCCATCAATTTCCACAATTGCAAGCAATGCATCCGTCGCCTTTTCTTCATCCCGCTTCACAATGGCATAGACCATGTCGGCAAGGTCCTCGCGCGACCGCCGGTCCACAGTTCCCATCATTCCAAAATCCATGAAGCAGACCACGTTGCCGGGTAGAATACAGAGATTGCCCGGATGAGGATCGGCATGAAAGAATCCGTAATCAAAGACCTGTTGCAAGAGGAGATCGGCGCCCTTTTCGGCAATGATCCTGCGATCATATCCCTTTTCATCAAGAACATCGATCTCCGATGCCTTGATCCCCTCCACATATTCCATTATCAGCACACGCGCAGTGGAGAGGTCACTCATCACAGAGGGCACATAAATGGCGGGATTATGGAGGAACTGTCTTCCAAATCTTTCCGCATACAATGCTTCGACGGTATAGTCGATTTCGTTTTCCATTGTGCGGGAAAACTCTTCCACGATCTTTGTCGGTTTGTATATGGCCATCTCATCGATATGGCTCTCCGCCAACGTTGCCAGATGCAGAAGAATTTCCAGATCCACTTCTATTTCAGCGCCTATGCCCGGACGACGGACCTTGACGATGATCTCTTCACCGTTTTTCAAACGGGCGCGGTGAACCTGCCCTATCGAAGCGGCTGCCAGCGGTTTTTCATCGATAGAGACAAAGAGCTCTTCGACCGGTTTCCCCAACTCCCTCTCTATCGTTTCTTTTGCCTCGGAAAAAGGAAAGGGGGGAACATTGTCCTGAAGTTTTTCGAGCTCCCTGATAACATCGGGGGGAATAATATCGGGGCGTGTCGAAAGGATCTGCCCCAGCTTAACGAAAGTCGGCCCCAGATCTTCCAGCGCGATTCTGATGCGCTCGGCCCTGCTGAGTTTCGCTGCCTTTCCCGAGCGCTTTCGAGTGATAAGCTGCATTCCGATCTCAATATACTGATCGACATTGAGCCGGTCCACCAAATCACCGTAGCCGTACGTAAACAGCACGCCCAGAATCTGACGGTACCTGTTGACGTGCCGGTAGGTCCTGGAAACGATGCCGAGCTGTCGAATGAGCATCGATTATTCCTCGCCGATACTTTTTACCTCAAGCTCCGCTATTTTCTTTTTCAGCTCGTCAATCTCGCTTCGCGTCGGAATATTCATCTTTTTTATCGTGTCAGACACAATACTTTCCACTTTGTGGGATAAATCCTTTTTCAGCTCTTTTGACTTTTCCACCAGCTCATCTACGGCGTCTCTGCCCTCTTTTTCCGAAAGCTCACCCCGTTTGATCAAGTCATCGATAAAGGTTTCCGCCTTCTCCCGGGTCAACGAAACGAGACCAAACCCCATAAGCATGCTCTTCTTGATAAAATCAGCCATCCGCCAAACCTCCTTACCTATTGATTGCGGTACATAAATAAAGAGTGTAGCCGCTCTTCATCTCTGTTTCAACCTCAAAACGGGGACACTTCCCTATTTTCTCCCTGTGGCTTACAAAAGTTATCTCAAATATCCACTTGTTTTATAGGCACTTACAGCCCATAAATAGGGAAGTGTCCCTATTTTTTGACTCTGTCAAAGATGCTGTACACAACAGGAATAACCAGCAGCGTCAGAAACATGGAAAAAAGAAGCCCGCATCCCACGGCAATCGCCATCGGCGAGCGGAGTTCCGATCCCTGGGTCCGGCTCAGGGCCATGGGCAACATGCCGAATACGGTGGTAAAGGTCGTTATCAATATGGGGCGGAGTCGCATTGCAGCCCCCTCGATGATTGCCCCATAGGCATCCATGCCACGCCGACGAAGCTGATTGATATAGTCGATCATCACAATGCCGTTGTTCACCACTACACCGGAAAGTATGAGAATTCCCATAAACGCAGGAACTGAAAGAGTTTTTCCAAAAAGATACAATCCGAATACCACCCCTATGAATGACAGCGGCACCGTCATCATGATAACCAGGGGGTGTCGCAGCGATTCGAACTGGGCCGCCATGATCATATATATCAGAATCACGGCAATACCCAGGGCCATTAACAGCGACGAGAATGCCTCCTCCATATCCTGGTAAGCGCCGCCGTATTCAACAAAATATCCTTCCGGAATATCTATCCGAGATTCCGCTTTCTTGATGTCTGCAACGATACTCCCGATATCACGCTGATAGGTGTTGGCCGTCATGGTAACTTTGCGTTCCTGATCTTCCCGCAATATCTTTACCGGTCCCATTTTCTCTTCAATGCGCGCGATCTGGTACAGTGGAATCTGATCTCCTCTCTGCGTCACCAGGCATATATTTTTCACATCGTCCTCAGTTTGACGGTCCCGGTCGCGATACCGTATTCTGATGTCGTATTCGTCGCCGCCGATCCGATACCGTGTGGACACGATTCCCAGAAATCCTGCCTTGACGGCGCGGGCAATCTGGCCCACCGTCAGCCCTACCTGAGAGGCCTTTTCACGGTCTACCATAACCTGCAGTTCGGGTTTGCCCATTTTAAGCGTCGTGTCGATATCGCGAAGCCCCTTAATGGAGGCGCTCTCCCGGACCAGACGATCGGTGATGTCTTTCAGTGTTTCCAAATCCTTTCCGAAGACCTTGACGGCTACCGGCGAGTTTCCCCCCGTACTTCCCAGAAATACCTGCTGTATATCGAAAAAATCGAATTTTGCCCCCTCAATAACAGGAATCTGCCGCCTTACGTCATCAAGGATTTCTTCTGATGAACGGACCCGATCTTCTTTGTCGGCAAGACGCGTATAGATCACCGCTTCACTCACGTCAGCCGGTCCGGTTCCCCAGGCGGCGTCAACCTTCGATTCCCTTGACAATCCCACAAAGGAAGTGCAGAAGAGCGTTTCCGGCTGATGCAGTATGACCTCTTCGATGGAGCGGATCACCCTGTTTGATTCTTCCAGTGATGTCCCTACAGGAAGGGTCGCCCGCAAGGCCAGAATGGGAAAGTCTTCTTTCGGCATGAATTCCGTACCGAGCAGGGGTATCATTGCGAGACTCAAAAGAAACACCGCAAGCGCCGCTGCCGTCACTGTCTTTCTCCAGGAAAGCCCCCAGCGCAAAAGTCGTTCATAACGCTTTCGTACAGTTGAAAACATGCCGTGCGCCTTGCCCTCGGCTTTTTTTCGTTGCCCGGCGCCTTCAGCCAGTACTGACGAGAGCATCGGCACGATGGTAAGCGCCACAAAAAGCGAGGCCAAAAGCGCAAGGGCTACCGTTACGGCCAGCGGACGGGAAAGACGGCCTGCCACCCCACTGGACAGCGTCATGGGGATAAAGACAGATATGGTGGTCAGCGTGGATGCGGTGATAGCCATGCCTACTTCCCGGGCGCCTTCGGCTGCTGCTACATCTGGACTTTCCCCCTCTTCTCGATGGCGAAAAATATTTTCAATCACCACCACGGCGTTGTCAACAAGCATACCCACACCCAGCGCCATACCGCCGAGCGTCATAATGTTCAGGGTATAGTCGAAGGCATAGAGCCCGAGAGCCGTTGTAATGCCCGAGAGCGGCACGGCAACTGCGATCGTCAGCGTCGGCCGCCAGTTCCACAGAAAGAGAAATACCATGACAATGGCCAGAACAGCACCTATGATCGCATTCTGTCCCGTATTTCGTGTCACCGTTTTTATAATGCGCGCCTGGTCCATTACGGCATAAAAGGCGACATCCTTGGGCATGCGCGCCCTGAACTCGTCCAGGGTTTTGTTGATGCGGTTCGTTACGGTAACGGAGTTCTTCCCCGCCTGTTTCATCACCATCATAATCACCGAGGGTCGACGATTTGTGCGTGCCCGATTCCGAATCTCCTTGTAGGTATCCTTTACCGTGGCCACATCGTTCACGTACACCGGCGTTCCACCGTGCATGGTCACAATGGTGTTACGAATGGATTCCATATCCTTGTACTCGCCCATCGTCCTGATGAGATATTCAGTGCTTCCCTTTGTGAGGTGCCCCCCTGAGACGTTGACATTTTCCTGAGCGAGTTTGGCAATCATTTGTTCTATGGAGAGATTGAAGGCCTTGAGTTTTTGCCTGTCTACAAACACGTTTATTTCTCTTTCAAGCCCGCCCAGAATAAAGATGGATGCCACCCCCTCGATCCTCTCTATCCGGGGCTTCACATTATCGTCCAGGTATTCCCGCAATACCTGCGTATTCTCCATCCCCGTAACCCCGTAATAGAGAATCGGGTAATCGGACGTATTGAACTTGACTACCAGGGGCGAATCTGCATCCTCGGGCAGATAATCGGTCAGCCAGGACAGTTTTTCCCGGACATCCTGGGCAGCGAAATCAAGATTGACCCCCCATTCGAATTCGACGATTACCGCAGAAATTCCCTCCTGAGAAAGGGAGCTGACCTCTTTGACGTTCTTCACGGAGCTGACCACTTCCTCTACCTGCCTGGTGATCAGATTTTCGATATCTTCCGACGAAACTCCTTCATAGGTGGTGATAACCGACACCACCGGATATTCGAGTTCCGGCATCATGTCGAGGCCCAGTCGAGAAAACGCCAGCACACCGAAAAGCATCACGATCATAATCATCATGAGTACGGTAATCTTGCGTTTGACTGAAAACTCAGGAATGGTCATAGAAAACCTCGGGGCTGTCAGTACCTTACTTCCCTCGCGTCCACCTCACTTCCGTCGGTCAGGCCGTAGTTCCCTGAAACTAGGATTGTTTCTCCGCGCGCAAGTCCTTCTTTTATTTGTACAATGCCTTCTCCTCGTGCCCCGACTATCACGGACCTGCACCGTGCCTTTCCGTTCTCCAGCATGAATACCGCATTCCCTCCCTGCGCATCGGCAACGAGGGCCCTTTCGGGCACAACCGGCACGTCTCGTATGATATCGGTTTTTATGGTAATACGGGCAAACATCCCTGACTTTATAAGGTGTTTTGGATTCGGGATCTTAATTTTTACGGTAAAGTTTCTGTTGATCGGATCGACGCGCGCATTTATTGCTGATATCTGCCCTTCGAATCGATGATCTTCAAGGGCGTCGATTTCCAAATCCACGGGAATCCCCAGGGCGACTCTCGTCAGTTCCATCTCGGGAACTTTCACCTCAGCCTTCACCTGATCGATGTTCATGATCGTCACAATCGGCATACCGGGAGAAATAAATTCCCCTTCATTGACGTATTTTTCGGTCACATACCCTGAAAAGGGGGCGGTTACGCGGGAATCTTCGAGGCGGCGCCTGGCCAGTTCAAGGTCGGCAATCGCCGCTTTAGACTGCGCCTCCAGCACATCGACACGGGCCAGGGCCATGCGATAGGCAGTGACGGCATCGTCATAGGACTGCTGAGATACCACCTTACGCTGATAAAGATTCTCTATCCGCAATTTTTCACGCGTTACATTGGTCAGGTTCAGCGTGGCTTCCCGTGCAGAGGCCTTCACCATATCACGCTGCGCCAGGGCGCTTTTGTAGGTGAGTTCAAAATCCCTCTGTTCCAGGCGTGCAATAAGCCCCCCTTCACTCATTCGATCTCCCTCATCCACGGCAACGACTTCTATGCGCCCCGATACCTTTGCGCTCACCTTCGCTTCTATATCGGCAACGACCGTGCCCGTCGCCCGAATGGGGGAATAGACATCTCCATGCCGCACCTCAACGACCTCCACCTGAATCCTGACCCGTGACCCCGCCTCAGGGGGCTGAATTTTTTCCGACCTCCAGTTGTCATCATCACACCCGGAAGACAGGGCGAACAGGACCATCAACGCCCCCGCTGCCGCATACCGCCACAGGGGCGTCTTCCCCGCCGCCGTTCCGCCTTTACTCATTATCCGTCACTTTCGGTTCTTCATAGACAATGCCCATTGATCGCTCCAGCCGTCCCCAGGCAATGTTGTAGTTGCTGAGTGCGTTGTAATAGTCCGACTTGGTCTTCGTCAGCAGGGTCTGCGCGTCGATTACGTCAGTGGTGGTTCCCACCTGTTCCCGATAGCGTTCTTCATTGATTCTGAAGTTTTCTTCAGCCTGTACAATCGCCTTTTCCGCCACAAATATCCTTTTTTCCGCATCGTGAAGGGCAAGGTACGCATTTTTGACTTCCAGGGCGATTAATTCCCTTACGTTCGCCAGGTCATTTTGTGCTTGGATGGACTTGCTTTTTGATGCGTCGACACTGTGCTTCGTTTTTCCCCACTCCCAGAAGTTCCAATCAGCCACGGCCATCACGTACCAGTCCTCTTCCTCCAGATAGGGTCCTCCGCTGACACCCGGGTCATCGCCATAGCGTGAATAGTTCCCCACGAGACTCACCTTTGGATAATAGCCGCTGCGCGCCAGATCGACGGTGCGGTCCGACTGTTGCACCTGAAGCTCGTAGAGGGAAATCTCCGGACGGCGTTCGAAGGCAATCTTCAAGCATTCATCAAGTTCTTTTTCGAACGCCTGGTAGGACAGAATATCTTCCACTTGCACGGGCGCATTGATGCTTCGCCTAAGCGTGGTGTTAAAACGGGCCTTGGCAAGTTCCAAGGCATTTTCGGCGGCCACAAGGTTCTGCATGCCGCCTGCCAGTTCCACTTCCGCATAGAGAAGATCGTTCTTGGGAATGATCCCCACATCGAAAAAGCTCTGCGCGATATCTCGATGCGCCCGGAGCTGCGCCACCGATTGTCTGGCTACCTCAAGAACGCGCTCCGCTTTGAGAATATTAAAATACCCGTCCTTCACCTGCAAAACGATATCCTGCGCGGTTGCGCTCTGCAGCGCCCGTGATACATCCACGCCGAGCTTTGCTATTTTATAGGCATTGGCAATGGCGCCGCCGGCAAAGAGCGGTTGCGTCACTTCAAAACCCCAGACATAATTATCTCGCGTCCCCGCTTGAATTCTTCTATACCCGGGAATAAGCGGATCAAAGACTGACGTCTCCGGCGTTTCATTCAGTCGCGTATAGCTGTAGTTTGTATTCAGCCTGGGGAGAAAAGAGGTCCTCGCCTCCTTTCGCGCCGATTCAGCCCCCCTGACCCCTTCCCGGGCCGAACTGATAGCAAGACTGCGCGTCAATGCAAGGTCAATGCTTTTCTTCAGCGTCAGCTGAAGGGGTTCTTCCTGGGCACTGACCCAGGGAGATACTATCAGAATTGCCAGAACAGACAGCAGTCCCCGTCTCCAAAACTCCTTTACCGCCATACTATCCTCCTTGCCTCCGTGCGTATCAACTCTATGTAATCGTAGTGGTATCTTTTTCTTTCTTTTCTTTTAGGTCAATAAAATTGCCGTATATGCCAAGGACTTCATAGATTTTCAATTGCCCTCGTGTCAAATCGATGTCGCTCTCTCCGACCTCGCGCACGTTTAGGTGTGATTGCGTCGAGCGCCTTGTCATTTCGCTTATCAGGATGCTGTTCGGATTGGTTTTTGTTAAATTTTGAAGCCTGAATACGGCGTTCACCGAATCACCGATTACCGTGTAATCCATCTTCTTTTCAAAACCAATGTTGCCGATAACCACCTCGCCGGTATGGATGCTTATACCGACCGAAAGCGTGCTTTCAGCCTCACTTTCAAAATAGTCTTTGAGCATTACCAGGGCCTTTTTCATTTCGAGTGCAGCCATAACGGCATTATCGGCATCAGACGCGCTATAACCGATGGCGCCGAACAATGCCAAAAAACCATCGCCCAGGTATTTATCAACGATTCCTTCATGCTTAAACACAATACCCCCCATAACGGAAAAGAAGTAGTTCAACACGGCCACGGTCTTTTGGGGCCCCATATGCTTTGCCATTCCGGAGAATCCCCTTATGTCTATATTCATGAGTGTGACTGTTTTAAACTCTTCACGCAACCGCTTCTCAGGTTCGTTGCCATGTATGATTTTCTCGACGATTTCCGCCGGAACGAATTTCTGGAACATCTGCCTGATCTCCCGCTCATTATCGGCCATGGATACCGTTTCTTTGTAGAGACGGGCATTTTCCAGAGCAATCCCCACGGAAGACGCAATCGACTGGAGCAGTTGTTGATCGCTTTTATTAAAATCACCAGCCCGTTTATTGAGCACTTCGAGTACCCCAATTACCCGCCCCTGGGAAATCAGAGGTACGCAAAGGACCGACCTTGTCCGGAATTGTGTGCTCTCGTCAACATTGGGATAGAACAGTGTCGATTTCCGCACGTCATTTACAATGACTGCCTCGCCTCTCGCGGCAACATAACCCGCAATGCCCTGTCCCATTTTAAGGCGAATTTCCTGAAGCAGTTTTACGTCTATGTCAAAGGCAACGGCAAATTCGAGTTCTCTTCCTCTGACAAGCATTAGTGATCCCGCCTCCACATCCATGCTGCTTCGTATCATATCCATTGTGTAGGAAAGCACCTGTTCCGTGTCAAAGGTTGAGGTGGCGAGGGTACCCCCGATTTGTTTGAGGGTATCCAGTTCGTTGTTTCTTTTTGCCACGGCATCCAGCAAGGTGCTTCGTTCAATGGCAAGTGCCATACCCTGAACGATGTGATCGATGATCCTTTGCGCATTGTGGAATTCTTCGACTTCTCCACTCTTCAACACTAGAAGACCGACCGCGGTTCCTTCCACTTTCAACGGGGCCAACAAGGCACTGGTATTTCCCCTGCCTGATAGAATCTCCCTTTCTACGGACGATGACAGATGAGGCGTATCCTCAACAACGAGTGAGTTTCCCTGCCTGAGCACTTTTTCGAAAATTGAATAACGGTAGGGATACTGTCTTCCGACTACAAGTTCAGTCTGCCCCACCGCATAGAGATCGTACACACGAAGATTTTCGGGCTGTGTTTCCTCCATCGTCAGAATCACCGCCTCCTGAAATGGCACCTGCTGCCTGATCTCTCCCAGTATTGCCTGAACCAGCTCGCTGTCCCTGAAGCTGGAGTTTATAATCCCGATGAGACGCTCCATCATCCCGGCATAACGGATTTCCACATCCCGTTCCTCGATCAGCCGCAGGTTGTCATAGGTAAAGGCGGCATTGCTCAAAAGAGGAGTTATGACTTCCGCGTCTTCACGTGTCAAAGGGACATCACTTGTGCGACGTGACAGGGTAAGAACCCCGATGATATCTTTTATCGTTTTAATAGGCATGCAGATAAAGGACTTCGTGCTGTAGTGTGATCGGTTGGCTCTCCCGAAGCGACTGTCCTCTTCTATGTTTTCAATAATAAGGGGGGATTTGTTGATTACGGCGTATTTTGCAATGCTTGTGGCAACATCAATTCGATCACCCACCTTGATCTGCTCGCCAAGACCGATTGATGACTTAACGATGAATCGTTCCCGTGCCGGCTTTTCCAGAATCATGACGGAACCGATGTCTGCACGCACCATCTGTAAGGCACGCTCCAATGTGATATAGAGAAGTTCCTCGGTGTCGAAGGTCACATAGCATAGGTCGGAAAGTTCCTTCAGAATGGATATCTCTGAAATTTTCCGCTCCAACTGTCCGAAGGTAGTGGTAAAACGATGTTCAATTGCGCTCACCGAATTCACTAAGTTCGAAAGCTCGTCAGACTTATCCGCTGTTTCAGAGGTATCAACTTTGAATCGTTCAGAGATACTTTGAGATATCCCTACAACACGATCAAAAATGTTACGCAGAAGTGCAAATCCAAAAAAAGAAAAAGTCAGCAAAATAACAAAAAATATAGACACATAGACGTCGCCGAGGACATCATATTTGACGGCAAAATAGAGAAATCCGAACACAGGAATAAGAAAAAATAAGCCGAAAATAATATTGAGCTGGTAATAAACGCTCTTATTCCCCATCGAAATTTTATTCAGCCATTTAAATTGTTTCACAGACTCATCTTTTCCTGAACCGCGCCATCTCATCCGTACTGTATAAAACGCTCTTTCTTCGCACCGCACACCGGACAGGCATCGGGCAGGGCACCGTCTGCTATGTAGCCGCAGATGGTGCACACATAGTAGGTGCTCTCCTGGTCGGAAGCCATGTCGTTAAGGGCCGCCTTGTAGAGTTTTGCGTGGGTTTCTTCCACATCGCGACTCTGGGTAAAATGAAGCGCCGCCGCCTTGTCTCCCGCCTCAAGGGCTTCTTTTATAAAGTGATCATAAGCGACATGGGCAACCTGCTGTTCCGATTCGAAACTGGCGGAAAGATTCTCCTCCGTAGAGCCGATATCGCGCAATGTACGAAGGGCCCGTATCCCGTGTATTTCTTCGGACAAGCCCATCACCCTGAAAAGCTTTGCAATCTGGGGATAGCCTTCTTTATCGGCCTGATCGGCATAGACCTTTAACCGCAGGGCAGCCTTTGCCTCCCCCTCGTAGGCCTGATGAAGAGCTCTTCTGATTTTTTCATCCATACACACGCCTCCTGCCTGTCTCTTTCACTCACCCACCACCACTGTCACCGGGCTTTCTTTACTCCGGAGAAAACTCACTCTTGTCGGCGCCGCATACCGGACAGGTCCAGTCTTCGGGAAGTTTCTCAAAAGGAGTACCCGCCGGGACGCCCCCTTCGGCATCCCCCTCTTCAGGATCATATACATATCCACATACCCCACATACATATTTCTGCATCGTACAACCTCCTCCTGTTTTTTATGCCCTGTGTATAAGTTCTTTTCCCATCTCCAATCCGCGCGCATAGCAGGAAGCAAGTGCATCCTCGTCGGGCACATGTTTTATACGTATCGATTCTCCCACAAGTTCGACCTTCATATCGGCCAGATAGGCTTCCATATGTTTTGCGGCTTCACCGCTCCATCCATAGGAGCCGAAGGCGGCGCCGATTAAATTCTGTGGCCGCAACCCTCTGAGATAGGTAAGCACATCAGCCATGGCTGGAAACATGGAATTATTGAGCGTGGGTGATCCCACTAGAAGTGCACCGGCATCGAGTACCTCGTATGCCACATCACTTCGATGATTGCCGTCCAGAGACATAACCTTCACGGTTACACCACTTTCGATCAATCCCTCCGAAAGCGCCCGAGCCATCAGCTCCGTACTGTGCCACATCGTTGCATAAACCACAACCGCTTTTTTTACCGGCTTTTGCAGCGCCCATCGGTGATATGAGTCCTTTATTCCCTCGAATCCCCTTCTCCACAGAGGGCCATGATCGGGTGCGACAATATGGAATTCAAGCCCCAGCGAAGATACACGCTCAAGGAGTTTCAGTACTTGAGGAGAATAGGGGAGCAAAATATTGGCATAATAGGTGGCCGCCTCATAGGCCAGTACGGCGGAATCCACCTCGTCGTCGAAGCGCTCCGACGAGGCCAGGTGCATGCCGAAGGCATCCTGCGAAAAAAGAACTTTATCTTCCGTAAGATAGGAAAGCATGCTGTCGGGCCAGTGCAGCATCCGTGCTTCGAGACAGGTAAGCGCCATGTTGCCCAGCGAAATTGTTTCACCGTCTTTCACCGGCGAAATATCCCGATCTATCGGAAAATGCTCCTTCAAGACCCGTGCTCCCACCGGTGATGCGTAGATTTTTTCAGGATTTACGGCATCGATTATTTCGGGAAGTGCACCGCTGTGATCCATTTCCGCATGGTTTGACACGATGCACGAAATCTCGCGGGGGTCCACTATGCTCGAAATCCGCGCAAGCATCTCATTTTTGAAGGGCGCCCGTACCGTATCAACCAGGGTAACCGTATCCGCCATTATCAGGTATGCATTGTACGTGCTTCCCCGTTTGGTGGCATACCCATGAAAATCCCTTATATTCCAATCAATTGCACCCACCCAATATACATGTTCGCTGACTTTGGTTGCTTTGAATTGGCTCTCGGCCATGCCGACTCTCCTTTCATTGATGGTTTCAGCGTCTAACTCCAGTAATTTACTGGGTCCTCACCTCTTGTGCAACCGAAAAATCAGGGGATCAAGATTGTTTTGCAAAGGAATACGGAATGAGGTAGGAAAAGTAAGAAGAGTAGGAAGAGTAGGAAGGGGTATGTCGCGATTACGCTTCTTGAAGGTAACGATCAATGTGGCAATTCTCATCATCTGGGGAATCTTGATGTTTTTCCTTTTGGGAAAAGAAGGTCTTCTCACCACAAAGCCGGATCGCATTCTTTTCAGTGAACTTATTCCCGAAAGCATGGAAGTTGACAGCTGGAAGGGAATCTACGTGGACGATCGGTGGATCGGCTACAACCATACCCTCTTCGGACCTTCAATAAGTGGCTATCGCGTTGTCTCCTCGTCCTATCTCAGGTTTAAAATGCTCAACGAGATCAAGGATATCACTATTGTGGGCACTCAGGACCTGGACCGTGACCGCCGTCTTTCCGGTTTTGAGGTGCGCATCTCCGGAATTGCGGGGATTGAAATCAAGGGGCGTCGAGTGGGCAATCTGATGATAACCGAAGTCTCCTACGGGGCCACATCATTCCAGCATACCTTTGACGCCGCCGACGACCTTCTTCTTGATCAAAGTCTTCTTCAAGTCTATAGAGGACGTGATCTCAAGATACACGACTCCTACAGTCTCCGTATACTGAATCCCCTTTCGCTGAAGGCGGAAGACGTCACCGTCCGTGTAACCGGCAAGGAGCAAAATCTTACCGTAATGGAAACCCGTTTTGCGGTCTTTCATCCCGTTCGTGGATTGACGAAAATGGAATGGTGGTGCGCGAAGAAACACCGAATGGATGGGTCATAAAGGCGGAATCGGAGGCAGCCATAAAAGAACACCTGGCGCGATCGCGCAGGGAAGCCGTCGACATTCTCCGGCAGGTGTCCGTCGTTCCCGGTCGCACCATCACGGAGCCCCGCTCGGTAACATACATGAAAATCAGAATTACCGGCTATGATCTTGCCGATATCCCTTCCGATGGGACCCGTCAGCACATCATCGATTCGATCGAAGGGCTTGTGACGATTACGGCCGAGCCTTTCGACATGAAAGCACTGACTGCGCCCCTTCAACGGAATGATGAATACCGCAACTATCTGAACCCTTCTCCCTGGATTGACAGTGCCGATCCGGAAATAGCGGCCAGATCTAAGACCATCGTGGGCGATGAAACAAATCCATGGAAGGCTGCCTTGCGCATCAATGAGTGGATATATTTGAATCTTGAAAAGAAGTTCACTTCCGATCTTCCCATTGCCACATCGGTATTGCAGACCATGCGGGGTGATTGCAATGAACACACGTCGCTCTTTGTGGCACTCGCCCGGGCGGCCGGCATTCCCTCCAAAATGATCGGCGGCCTTGCCTGGGTGAATGATGCCTTTTATTACCACGCCTGGCCCGCGGTATTTGTGGGGAAGTGGGTTCATCTCGATCCTACCTTCGGGCAGTCCGTGGCCGATGCAACCCACATAGAACTCGTTTCGGGCAACTTCTCCTCCCAGTCGAAAATCGCCCTGGCCATGGGTAAAATAAGGATCGATGTGCTTGAATATCGGTGAAAGAAGGAAAGCAGGAAAAGTAAGAAGAGGTAGAAAAGGCCAAACATTCAGCTCCCACCTTGTGTGCTTTCCACATTTCCTACTTTTCCTAATTTACAACAGCACTCTGTTTGCCTCCGAACGGCTTTCCCCGGTGCTGATGACATATATGGCGGGCTTTCCCGCTACCGGGCAGTCGGCTTCACAGACACCGCACCCGACACACTGCTCCAGATTCACATAGGGCTGTTTCAAGATCTTTACCCCTGTTTCGCCCGTGCGCACCGATGCTTCGTTGAACCGGATCGCTTTCGGGGTGGTGGGGCACACCTCTTCGCAGACAATGCATGCGATACCATTGGCGTGGGGAAGACAGCGACCTCTGTCGATAACGGCCATGCCGATCTTTATCTTGGCCTTTTTCTGCACGGTAAGCTCCGTCAGTGCGCCGGTGGGACACACTTGACCACAAAGAGTGCATCGATACTCACAGTGCCCGATGCGGGGGACCAGTACAGGCGTCCAGATGCCCTCAACCCCGGCTTGCAGAAGCGCCGGTTGCAGCCCATTGGTAATACACACCTTCATGCACTCGCCGCAGCGTACGCAGGCTGCAAGAAAATCCGGTTCTGCACGGGCGCCCGGGGGCCTGATGAGAAACGGATTGGACGCCGCCTCCTTCATAAGTGGGGTGATGCGAAGCAATGGAGCGGTCGCCAGGCCTCCCGCAACCACCGCCATTGCCGCTCTTCGTTCGATATCTATGGGGACTGCAGAGCTTTTCCGATTCCATCCGAATGAAATTGCCTCAGCGGGACAACGATCGTCACATTCCAGGCACACAAGACATTCCGATGGAAGTCCCCTTCCCTCCTCGTCGACAATCGCGCCGGAGGGACATAGGGAACGGCAGGTTCCGCAGGCGGTACACCCCTCGCTTACCCGCCGTCGCACTACCGACCATCGGGATACAATCCCAAGAAGCGCGCCCAGCGGGCATATATAGCGGCACCAGAAGCGACGCTCCCACAGATTCAGCGCAAGTATTCCCACAAAGAGCGCGCCGATTGCAAGCCCCTGAAAAAAGAAGGGCTGAGTAAAGGAGAGCAGCGTCTTTTTCATGATTCCGTACAGGCTTTCCGATACCGTGGTCAGACAGGGAATGTGGAGAAAGTAGATTCCGTCGAAAATGGCGCGTATCGCATATTCACAGGCCGGCCAGATCGATAGGGCCAGAGATCGAATCAGGAGCGACAGAGGGTCCAGATACCCGGCGCACTGAACGGTGACAAGGGACGATGCAAGGATAAAGAAGAGCAGATAATACTTACATCGAAACCACCGCGGCTTCACCGCCCCGCTTCGTCGGGCGCCCGCAATGGCGCCGACCGCGTCATGAAGCGCGCCCAGCGGACAGATCCAGCCGCAGAATACACGCCCCATCACCAGGGTGATCGCCATCAGAAAAAGCGCGTACAGAAAGCCCTTCGTAAGAGTGTGCGAGGACAGCAGGGATGAAAGTGCTAAAAGCGGATCAAAATCAAGGAATATTCTGACAGGGTACCCCAGCTCGTTTTCACCGGTTGCTTCCGTCATAAAGAAGAGACACAGAAATAAAAGCAGGAATATCGACTGAGTTATTCTTCTATAAATGCGCATTTCCTGTTAAATTTTTATTCTTGTTATCTTCGCCCTTGAGAGATCCGCATTGCCCAGACCCTCCGCCTGGGCAAGCCGAAGGTATCCCAGAGATGATCCCTCCATGCCGAAGAGTGTGGCGCCGTATGAATCGACGGTCACCTGATCGACGCCGGCGATGATCGTGTTCAGTGTTTTTACATCCTTGAGGCTGCCGCCCTGAGGCCCATTCGCAGTGAGAATCCGCACGGCATCGAGGATGGTAAGGGTGGGTTTGATCACCCGCGCCAGGTCAACAAGGCTTTCATCAAGGCGCTGATGAATGCGTCCCCGCCATCCTCCCATGACCCCCATCCAGTTTTTCATTGCCATTGTCAAATCGGCAAGACCATGAGTTTTCGCAACAGGAATGTTGATGATACTGTCGGCTTCAAAAATTTCCGTATAGAGGGACCACTTTTTCAGGACCATTCCCCCGATCTTGAAATCCTTGAATTTCCGCTCATCCATGAACGACACATCGGCGCCTTCCTGTGCCGCCGCCTCGCCTATGCCGCTCTGGGCGTAACATCGCCTCGCATCATTACAGGTGCGATCAAAGACCTTCACACTGCGGGCGCCTGCTTCATAGCAGAGCCTCACCACAGAGGCCACTACTTCGGGATTGGTAGTGGCCGCATATTCCGGTCGGCGATCCCAGCCGATGTTCGGCTTCACGACCACAACTGCACCGCGCGACACAAAGCGACCTATACCTCCCAAGCCGAGAATAGCCGTCTTCACCAGTTCCGACGGCGGCGCACCTTGGACAACCAACAAATCGGGCGGCGGCGTCAAGGCCGATATTGTTTTTGTATTGAGCAGAGAAGGAACGGCGAAGGCCGCTCCGGCGACAATGCCGCGCCTTATAAACTCCCGCCGTCCCATATCGTCTTCAAACCACATATGCCTTTTCATAACTGCTCCTTCTTCACAGGTGCACATTTTATCACGAACATAGCCCTTTGATACACATATATGTGCATGCCCTGTGATCTTTGACGTTGACAGGAAAGGGTCTTCTGATAATAAGTAAGAGAAGTAGTAAAAGCGGGAAGATTAAAAAACAGGGCGAAGTATCGTTGGTGTTGCCATGATCGAAATTAATGGATTGACTAAGCGCTTTGGACGCACGCTCGCCGTGGACAATCTCTCTCTCCGGATCGCTGCGGGAGAGTTTTTTACCATACTCGGACCAAACGGTGCGGGAAAAACTACAACGCTCAAGATTGTTGCGGGTCTTCTCAATCCCACGTCGGGCAAGGTGCGCGTGGGCGGCTTCGACATGGCACAGAAGGCGGCCGAAGCAAAACGCCTCATGTGCTTCATCCCCGATATCCCCTACGTGTATGAAAAGCTGACAGGACGGGAGTTTCTCTACTTTATCGGTGAACTATACGAACTTGACAGACACTATTACCGCCAAGAGGCGGACCGCTTGCTCTCACTTTTTTCCATGCAGGATGACGGCGACCATCTTATGGAAGGATACTCACACGGCATGAGACAAAAGATCGTCATTTCATCGGCCCTGCTTCCCTCGCCGCGCCTTATTATTATCGATGAACCGATGGTCGGCCTTGATCCGAAGAGCATTCGCCTCGTGAAGGATCTTTTCCGGTCCCGCGCCGCCGAAGGCGCTACAATATTCATGTCGACACACACGCTCGCCCTGGCCGAAGAGATATCCGATCGAGTGGGGATCATCCATCGCGGCAGACTGATTGCCTCAGGCGCCGTCGATGAAATTAAAGAAAAGGCGGAGACGAATGACCGGCTTGAGGACATTTTTCTCAAAATGACGGCGGAGGCCTGAAATATATGGATGGCGCCCTGGCCCTAGCGGCGTGCCAGATGAGGATACTGAAAAACGGGATCGGGCAACTGCGGGCTGAACCAAAACTCAAGACAATTTTTATTTCCGTCGCGATTATCGCGTTCTGGTTCGCCTCACTTGCTCTGTTTCATCGCGGGCTCTCATTTTTCAACCAATTCCCCATTGTGGGTCCTGCACTTGTGGACGAGACGATTTTTATTTTTTTCGCCGTTCTTTTTATAATGCTCACCCTCAGCGGTATCGTCGTGTGCTACACGACATTTTACAACTCTTCAGAGGTGGATTTTCTCTTTTCAAAGCCCATCGATCATCGGGCAATCTTTTTTTACCGTCTCATCCAGGCGGTTCTTTTCAGTTCCTGGGCCTTTCTTTTTCTCGGGGTCCCCTTTTTTATCGCCTACGCCGGCATCAAGGGCGCACCGGTCTGGTTTTACTTTACCCTTCCTTTCTATTTTATCGCCTTCATCCTCTTTCCCACCGCACTGGCGTCATTGCTGATACTCACCGCGGTCCGATACATCCGATACGGAAAGATCAAACATGTCCTTCTTTCCGCCGCATTGATCGCGTCCCTGGCCGCATACTGGTATTACAAAACCCATCTTTCCGCGACCGTGCTGCCCCGTGTGGATATCACCTATTTTCTTGACACCTTTCTGTCGCACTTACGCCTGTTGAAGCACCCCCTCTTCCCCGGATATTGGATGGCAAAATCCGTGATAGGCGCCGGCGCCGGAGATCCTTCGCAGGCATTCTTTTACTACGGCAGCTTTATCGCCACAACGCTGGTCGCGCTTCAAATAAACTGGTTCATGGCAGAAAACGTCTACTACCAGGGGTGGCTGTCATCAAAAAGCGGAACCGGCACACACAATTATCCCCCCGATCGTGGCGTTTTGAATAGACTGCTGCGTGTCTTTGCAATTCTTCCCCGGCCGACAGCAGCGCTTGTCATAAAGGACATTAAGGTCTTTGTCCGTGACTTTGCCCAGTGGTCGCAGTTTATGATATATGTCGCAATTCTGGGCGTCTATATCTTCAACCTGCGAAGCATCCCCATGTCACAGGGAAATCCCTACTGGACGCTGATCGTGACGTTTCTCAATCTCTCAGCGACGGCCCTTGTGCTTGCCGGGTTTACCGTCCGGTTTCTCTATCCTCTGATCAGCCTTGAAGGAACCAAGATCTGGATACTGGGGCTCGCGCCCATTACCTTTCGCGGACTGATATTTCAAAAATTTATCATCAACCTCGCCGTGGTCCTCTGCGTATCCGAATTCCTCATGATATCGACCAACGTGATGCTCGACACGTCGCCGATGCTTTTTTATACATCCTGTGTGCTCGCCGGGCTGGTCAGCATCGGCCTGGTGGGACTTTCCATCGGTCTGGGATCGATCTATCCGAACTTCAGGGAAGACAATCCGTCACGCATCGTCTCGGGATTCGGGGGAACACTCAATTTTGTGGTTGCCCTCGTCTACATCTTTATCATTATCATTATCTTCGCCGCCCCCACCTTCAGTTACGAAATACGCCGTTCCATCTCGGCAGGAACATTCCATGTCCTGATCGCACTCGCCTGGATCACGACCGTCGCCGCTACCGGGGCAGTGGGTATCCTCCCTCTTGTCCTGGGATACCGGAAGTTGAAGCATCGCGAGTTTTGACGCAACCCGGCGCAGCCTCCATGTTGGCATGACTTTTTGCCAAGACATGGGTCATGCCCAAATAGACGCGGCGGCAATGCCTATGATAATTTATGCTGGTGTTTCCTGATTATTATTGACGAAGTTGAATTTCAACTCGTACGTACCGTATTCCATACGGCTCTGAAGGGGTTTTCCCACCTTGTGAAAAACTGCCATCATGGCATCATTTCTCGCCAGTACATTCGCGGTAAACCCTTCCACATTCCTCTCTTTCGCGATTCTGACGAGATACTGAAGCAAAAAGGTGCCAACACCCCGGTTCTGCCATTCATCACGTACGGTAAAGGCCACTTCCGCCAAGTTGGTCATGGGATCTCTCATGTACCGTCCCACGGCAATTATCTCCTCCTTACTTTCCGGTTCTTCCCGTCCGATGACCCCGGCAATCGCCATCTCGTCCTTGTAGTTGATTGCGGCAAGGGGCATGGCGATCTTGTGTGAAAATGATTTGAGATTGTGAAAAAAACGGGTATAGACATCCTGTTCGGGAAGCGAGTAGATCATTTCCTGAATGCCTCGTTCATCGGTAGATCTTACAGGCCTGAAAAATATCTCGCCCCCCTTCTTGTCGGTAAAGTAGGTTTCCAGTTCCTTGGGGTATATCGCGACCGGAAGCACCTGGTCACGAAAGACGTATCCCTGCATCTTCGCCGACTCAAGCAACTCTTCTCTAAATTTCGGATGGGCGATATTGATGAGTGCCATGGCCCGATCCCGTATGGATTTTCCATGAATATAGGCGGCCCCGTATTCCGTCACCACGTAGTGCACGTCGCCACGAGTTACTACCACACCGCTTCCTTCACTAAGAAAAGGTACAATGCGTGATTTCTCTCCGTCGTCGGTGGTAGAGGGAAGCGTAATAATCGATCTTCCCCGCTTCGACATGGCGGCGCCCCTTACAAAATCAACCTGCCCGCCGATACCGCTGTAAAAACTGAATCCCAGCGAATCCGAACTGACCTGCCCGGTAAGATCGACGGTCAAGGCAGCATTGATGGATACCATCTTTTCGTTCTGTGCGATCACATAGGGGTTGTTTACATAGCGGGAGGGGTGAAACTCGAACAAGGGGTTATCGTTTACATACTCGTATAATTCTTTCGACCCAATGCAGAAACTGGCAATTATTTTATTCGGGTGAAGCGTCTTCTTGCGGCATGTCACAACGCCGCTTTCAATGAGATCTATCACACCGTCCGTAAACGTTTCCGTATGAATACCCAGATGTTTCTTATCCTTCAGAAAGGGAAATATGGAGTTCGGTATACGGCCCACACCCGTCTGAATCGTAGACTCGTTTTCAATGATATGTGCGATATGTTCTCCGATCCTCTGCGCAATGTCGCTGGGCGACCGGGATTGAAATTCAAGGAGCGGTTCGGCGCTTTCCACAAAGGCATCGATATCAATGACATGGAGAAAAGTATCTCCCATGGTTCTCGGCATATGAGGATTCACTTCCGCAACCACGTAATCGGCCGCTTCAGCAGCGGTCTTGGTAATGTCCACGGAAATGCCCAAGCTTACATATCCGTGATCGTCGGGGGGCGATACCTGAATCAGGGCCACATCGAGATGCATTCTACCGGAAAGGATCAACTGCGGGATCTCCGAGAGGAATATGGGGGTATAATCGGCCCTTCCCTCCTTTATCACTTCTCTGATCCTCTCTCCCATAAAGAGCGCATTGTGACGGAACCGGTTTGTATACCGTTTCTCCGTATAGGAGGCCAGACCGAAATCGAGAAAATGAATAATTTCCGTGTCGGCAATATCGGGAGCTATCTCGATAAGCGTCTTCACCAGAAGCTGCGGTTCACCACAGGCGGAACCGATCAGCACTCTTCCGCCTTTTTTGATCCGCCCCAAAGCCTTCTTTGCCGTGGTAAGTCGGCTGGCGTATATCTGATGCCATCCGTTGCTCATAACCTTCCGGTCCCCTTATTTACGATGAACTTGATACCTATCAACATCAATTATCCCTTGCATATCGTCACGTGAAAAAAACAACACTACCTGCCACCCGGTGCGAGGCGCTCCACGCTGTGAACGGAGCGTCTCCTTCATTTCCGGAACGTTACGGACTTTTATTACCTATGGTTAAAACATTTTTATATTGACATACTCGCCGACAGTCGATTTGAGCATATCGATCTTTCCAAGATCCCCTCTCGTAAGGACCGCTTCCATTTTTTCGATTTGCTTTGCAATTGCATAGGTATCTTCAGCTACAAGCAAAAGCGGTATACTCAGCTCCGATGCCTTCGAAATGATAGTCGGATCCGGCAGCACGTCATTTGTCAGGACAATACAAGAGGTATCGCTTTCCAATGCTGCAAGAATCATATCGCTTCTGTCGCCACTGGTTATCACCAATTTCTTGGCGCCCTGTATAAAATTAAGGTTTTGAAGCGCTGATGAACCACTCATGGCTCCGATGAAAATGGTTTTAATTACCCTTTCGCTGCCATTGCTTCCCGCAACAATCTTGGGAAAGAGACGATCGATGAGATTATTAACGGTTAAATGCATCAGTTCCTCCTGATGAGGAACAAGACCTATTACTTTGACTCCCAGTTTCTCGATTTCCTCAATGTTTTTGTCCTTAAAATCGGCCATGTCGAGCACCTTGTTTATGATTATTCCCTCAAAATCAACGTCCTCCAAGTTAATGTATCTTTTCAGAAAAAGGATATCATCCATTATGGCTTGGTCATCGCCACTCACCACAACGACAAGTTTTCCTTTGGTATGGCGGGCAAGAGAAAGGGCGTCGAGGTGCGCATAGGCCCCATAGGAAAGCGTTTCTGCCGCCTCTATGAAAAGACATTTGCAGTCCCGCTCGACATCGGCAACCATTTCCTTCAGCTTTGCAATGAGCGTCTCTTCCGTGTATCTATACCTGATCTTTGAATGCTCGAAGCCGATACTCATACGCTCGGGATTCTCGCCCATGTCAAATATGTTGGTCATCAACGCCGCATCGTAATCCCAGAGCAGTTTCTTCCGGTAATAAAGCTTATCGCCGTAAGGTTTCAGATATTTAAAGTCCTTATCCAAATATTTCGCAATACCGACGATAAGACTGGTTTTGCCGGCATTCTTGCGAGTCGATGCAATAATTGTTGTATCCATCCTTGTCACCTCTCTAGTCTCTTGAAAGTAAAATCCTTACATCTAACGCTTTGACTCCCATTCCCTGCTCATAAACAAGAACGGGGTTAACTTCTATATCGCTTATTCCGTGGCATCTATATATGATCGATCCGAGTTTGATGATCGAATCAACGAGCGCTTCAATATCCTTGCGTTCCTCGCCCCGAACACCCAAAAGAAGCGGATACGATCTGATTTGTTGTATCATTGACACTACGTCTTTTTGCTTAAGGGGAAAAGCTCTAAATGCAACGTCCTTCATAACCTCCACATAGATGCCCCCGAGACCTACCATTACGATAGGTCCGAAGGACTTGTCGATTTTTGCCCCTACAATAAATTCAGTTCCTTCTTGCACCATTTCAGCAACTTCTACCCCTTCAATAAGCGCGTTTGGAACTTTGGCACGACAGTTTTTCATGATTGCTTCGTAGGCGTCGGCCACTTCACTTTCGTTTATGAGATCGAGAGCAATGCCTCCGGCATCGCTTTTATGAATGATATCCTTCGAAACAACTTTCATAACCACAGGATAGCCTATCTCTTCGGCCGACTGCACCGCATCCTTGAGGGAGGACGCAATTCGGGTCTCAGGGATTTTGATACCGGCGATATTCATAATTTTCTGTGCTTCATGGGCAAGCAGGAAAAAACGGTCCTGTTTCTTTACATCAGCAACTATCTTGTCAATTGAATCAAAATTCAGATCGATATCGACCTTCACGCCGCCACAATTCTTCAAATACCTATAATAGGAGTAGACGGCGCCAACGGGCGATACGGCGTCGTAGACATCGCCGTACACCGGGATTTTCATTTTTCCCAAGCCTTTCAAACAGTGATCAACGACTTCGCCGCCAAATATGGAAAATGAAATGACCTTGTCTGTCTTTTGAAACTTATCATAGTTGTCCTTTATCATTTTCGAAAATTCTTGTTCGGAGAATCCTTCTTTTTCGCAATAGAGGGCAAAAACAGTATCGATACCATCGCACGAGAGCGCAGCATCAAGCGCTTCGCTGTACGCTCCGGACATGGCCTGCCCGGTGATATCGATGGGATTTTTCACGGAACCGAGTTCCGGGGTTACCGGAGTAAAGACCTCCCGCAATGTTTGGGCATCATCGTAAAGTTGTATGTTATACTTTTCGCACGCATCGGTGCAGAGAACGCCAACCCCTCCCCCATTTGTCACAATGACCGAATTTTCTCCCCGTGGCAGCGGGTTGTGAGATATGAACTTACACCAACTCAACGCCTCGTTGATTGTGTCCGCTCTCAACACACCGCATTGACGCATAATATCGTCAAATACATTATCTTCTCCCGCAAGAGACCCTGTATGCGAAGCGGCTGCCATGGCACCTCTCTTGGAACGACCCGACTTTATAATAATAACCGGTTTTACTTTTGTCGTCCCTTCAAGTGCTTCGACAAAACGATCACCGTTTTTGATTCCCTCGATGTACATGAGAACGACTCTCGTATTATCATCATACATCAGATATTGTAATAGATCCGCTTCATCGAGGTCGGCCTTGTTTCCAACGGCCGCTATTGCCGATAGGCCTATGTTCTCTACCACGGTTCTTCCCATCATTGACAAGCCGATTGCGCCGCTTTGCGTAATAATGGCAACCTCTCCCGGATTCACATCCTTGACACCGAAAGTACAGTTGATAGGAGCGTTTCTTGAGTAGATACCGAACATATTCGGTCCAAGTACACGCATTCCGTTTTCACGGGCAAAGCGTACAATCCTTGTTTCTTCCTTATTGTTGCCTATTTCGGAAAACCCCGAAGAAATTATAAGATTGTGTTTTACTTTCTTTCGTGCACAACTTTCAATGGCTTGGTAGACAAACTTTGCCGGAACAATTATGATCCCCATGTCGATGCCCTCGTCCCCTACCTCTATCTCATCAATACTCGTGTAGATAGGGTATCCGAGAACCTCACCTCCCTTCGGATTAACGGGGAATACCAACCCATTGTATCCTGCATACACCATATTCCGAATAACCTTATATCCGATTTTTGTCTCTTCACGGGATGCTCCGACAACGAGAACCGATTTCGGTTCGAAGAGGCGTTTCATATCGTCTGATTTATCTTCCATTATATCCTCCAATTCGCAGGTGCATCTTAAATTGTTGGTATTATTTAAAAAATCTTATAACTTTTCACAATAGGCAGAATCCGGATTTATGAGTTCGCAAATTCTGAAAACCTTTCGGACCAACACCTTTCTTTTATGGAAAGAACACCTGCACTGGCGGGTCTATTTTCGCTATAAAGATTATGTAAAAAGATTGTACGGTTAAGAAAAAAGAAAGGAAGCGGAAGTCCTGCGCTTCGACAAGGAATGTCGAAGCGCAGGAAATTCAGAGGGTATATTGATTAGCAGGTCCTTTAAAAACCTTATGGTCTCTTCCCGGGAGGGGCACTATGGAAACGAAAGACTTCACGGTACTCCGCCAATAAGTTTTCAAACAATTGTCTCACATCGATAAAGCAACACTCACAAGCCCATACACTTGGCGGCAATTCCTTTCATGATTTCATTGGCGCCTGCAAATATGCGTGTGACCCTGATATCGCGCCATGCACGGGCAATGGGGTACTCCTCGCAGTAGCCGTACCCACCGTGAAGCTGCACGCACCGATCGGCCACCCGATTTGCCATCTCCGTAATCCAATACTTTGCCATTGATACGTCAACCACAATGTCGTTCTTTTCCATATGCTCACAGACGAGTTTGTCCAGAAACGTCCTTCCGAGTTTTACTTCCGTCGCCATTTCGACAAGTTCGAACTGGACGTGTTGAAATTTTGAAATGGCCCTGCCGAAAGCGGTTCTTTTCTTGCAGTACTCTGTGGTAATCTCGAGCATGTATTCCGCCGCCGCCTGGGCGCCTATGGCGCAGACGAGTCGTTCCTGCTGCAGTTTCTGCATGAGATACAAAAAACCCGATCCCTTGTCGCCGAGGCGATTCGCTTTGGGAATTCTGCAGTCCGTAAAATAAAGCTCCGCCGTATCCTGGCTGTGCCAGCCTACCTTTTTGATCTTTTTCCCCTTGTCAAAACCCGGGGTCCCTTCTTCGACGATGTAAAGATCTACTGCCCTGTAGGGATCTTTTATTTTCGGATCCTTTGTCGCCACAATTACGATTCCGCAGTTGATGCCGTTACTGATAAAGGTTTTTTGGCCGTTTATTACGATATCATCACCCTCCTCACGGGCAGTAGTCCGCATTGCGGCAAGATCGCTCCCCGCATCGGGCTCCGTCATGGCAATTGCCGTGATGATGTCACCCGATATACAGCCGGGCAGGTATTTCCGTTTAAGTTCCTCCGAAGCGAATGCTGTAATATAAGGTACCACGATGTCATTGTGAAGGGTCGTACACAGCCCCGATTGATTGGTCTTCGTTATTTCTTCCGTCAATATGACAGAATAGAGAAAATCGGCCCCCGCCCCTCCGTATTCCTCGGGCACATCCATACAGAGATAGCCCTGCGCTCCAAGCTTTTTCCAGACATTGCGGGGAACGATGCCCTCCTCTTCCCAGGCATCTACAAAGGGAATCACTTCCCTTTCCAGGTATTTTCTCAAGGTCTCTCTGAATATTCGATGGGCTTCACTGTAGTGTATGATCTCCATCTTCATGCACCATACCTTCCGACGATGGCGACGCTGCAGACGTTCATAAAGGGAAATCCCCCCAGATTATGCGTAAGACCGTATCGGGGGTCCGGAAGCTGCCTTTCGCCCGCCCTCCCCTGAAGCTGCAGATACATCTCATAGAGCATGCGAAGTCCCGATGCCCCGATGGGATGACCAAAACATTTGAGTCCCCCGTCGATCTGACAGGGAAGTGTGCCGTCACGATCAAAAAAGCCGTCCATCACATCGATGGAAGCCTTCCCTCGCTCCGATATGTGGAGATCCTCCATGGTGACGAGCTCGGTAATTGAGAAACAGTCGTGCACTTCCATCATGCTGATCTCTTCTCTCGGATGTGCGATGCCGGCCTCCCTGTAGGCTTCGGCGCTCGCCTTCGATGCCGTGACAAAATGGGCACCGTTCCAGTTGCTGTACTGCATTTCCTCGCCGTTGCTCAGCGAAAGCTGCAGGGCCTTGACAGTGACGAAATCCCTCTTCCCCAGTTTTTTCGCCATATCCGTCGTCGTGATAATCGCGCAGGCGGCGCCGTCGCTGACACCGCAGCAATCGAAAAGGCCCAGCGGATAGGCAATCATGGGGGCGCCCAGAATCTGTTCTTCCGTCACCGGTTTTCTCAAGTGCGCCTTGGGATTGAGCGCACCATTGGCATGGCTCTTTGCTGAGACATGGGCCATCGCCCTTTTGACATCGTTCATGTCAAGACCGTATTGTGCGGCATAGGCCGTGGCAAGCATGGCAAACCCGCCGGGGGCGGTCACATTGGGAAACATCATCTGCGTGGTCACTCCCATGGCGGAACTGAATTCGGGCAGTCCGCCGTATCCTATGTCCTTCAACTTTTCACACCCCAGTGCCAGCACGATATCATAGGCGCCCGCGGCGACGGCATAACAGGCGCCGCGAAAGGCCTCGGTGCCGGTGGCACAGTAATTTTCCACACGGGTAACGGAAATGTTGGGCAGACGCAGCGAGACGGAAAGGGGAATTCCGCTTTTCCCCACATTTATCTCATCAAAGCAGGAACCGAACCAGGCCGCCTCAATTTCGCGCTTCTCGATTCCCGCATCGGCGAGACATTCCTGAAATGCTTCCACAATAAGGTCTTCCGACCCCATATCCCACCGTTCGCCAAAGGCGGTGCAGCCCATGCCGATAATCGCAACCGTGTCTTTAATACCTCTGGCCATCGCTTACACCCCCTTCCCTTCCTGTACCTGCGACACTGCTTTCCAGAAATAGCGGGTAAATCCTCGCATGCGATCCCGCGATTTTATCCTGAAAGAAAGCGACACGGGCATCCCCACCGACAATTCCTCCAGTGTGCAATCGGTAAAATCAAGAAAGATGCGCCCTCCTCCGTTGAATTCCACCATTCCGTACACGGCGGGAGGGTCCACCGAAGGCGCCAGGAGATCCCCCGTATACATGAGCACCTTTCCCTCTTTGTCGGCAAAACGGTACTCCTCAAAATTGTCAACGGCATTGCACTCCGGATTCACGCAGACCGATGTGGTTGCATATTGCGGCGTGCCGCAGACCCGGCATTTCGCTCCCACTAGACCCGTGATCATCTTCCGTTTTCTCCATAAATCGGTAAGGGAAGTATTCGGATTCGCCTCTCCCCGAATCCCGAGGTCCGCCATGATCAGGTCTCTGAACTTCGCATACTTCAGGTAATTCGTCAGTTCGGCCTTTCGAGCAAGCGACCGGGCTATCCCTCGGGATCTTTCGAAACCGGCAAACTCTTCCGTCACTTCAAAGGCAAGCACGTCGCACCCTTGACCGAATCCCGCGACGAGAAGCCGATCCCCCGGCTGTGCCGCCTCCAGTGCCGCCGCACACATGATCAGCGGATGGGCTGTGCCGGTATCACCTGTAAGGGAATGGAGATTGTCCTGAACTCGTCCGTAATCCACCCCAAGCGACTTCGCTATGGATCGGTGCGTACCGGAAAAATAACAGGGATAGACGATCCTGTCAAAATCACCCGGCGACATATGCATCGTGTCACAGAATTCCGAAATTGCCTCGGGAATGATCTTCGCGAAGCCCTCATCCCGCACCCACCGTTCCTCCCAAGCATAATCGAACGCCTTGTCCCATCCACGGTAATGGTCGGCAAAGCAGCTGGTATAGGAATAGCCGCCCAGGTAACGGGCAATCACATGCTCCTTCCCGAATTGAAGAGCCGCGGCGCCGTCACCGAGAAACATCTCGTACATGGTTGCCATTTTCGTTCTCCTCTGATCCGAGGCAACCACAAGGACATTCTCCTTCGTCCCCGACGCGACGGCGTCCAGGGCCCTGCACATGGCAATGGTCCCCGCTCTGAGCGAACCGGTCATATCGGCACAGTCCAACCCCTTTTCGCCTGCATTTACCGCCGTGGCAAGAATGGATGAATTGAGCATATCGGCAAAGGGAAGAGTCGTAGAGGCGAGATAGATGCCATCGAGCGCGTTTCTTTCCCTCCCCGAAAGACAGTCATAGGCGGCGGCCACCGCCATGGTCAAGGCATCTTCATCCCAGTGTGCCACCGCCTTTTCTCCCCCCGCCACTGCCATGATCACCGGAAAATACCAGGCCATGTGTTCTACGATTTTCATTCTGCTGAGCCGCAATCGAGGAATATACCCCCCATAGGACGTAATTCCGATCATAGAAAGTCCCCCCTTTCGATGTTACGATTCCGTTATATTTACACTGCAGAAAAAAGTTGACTATGACCGGCGCGTACAGAGATGCCGTTGATCAAGTGACGCGCCTTTTTTACTCCCCCACCGGACAGGCGACATGAGACACGAATTGCGGGATACACAGATACCCCGTGTAGGGTTATAAACCAATCATTTTGATGAAGTCAATGATGAAAATGTTTTCAAAGCCCTTGACGCGTACGAGGTGTGGAACAGTATTCCGCAGGGTGAAAGGACTGAAGATTGAAAAGGGGTTGGATTTCTATCAAATCACAACCCCTTGCAATCGCTGGAGGCGGCACCCGGATTCGAACCGGGGAATAACGGTTTTGCAGACCGCTGCCTTGGCCACTTGGCTATGCCGCCCTAATAAAATGGAGCGGGCGATGGGATTTGAACCCACGACGTCCACCTTGGCAAGGTGGCACTCTACCACTGAGTTACGCCCGCTCAATGTGGGCTAGTAATAATAAAATACGTTCGTCCTGTCAACAAAAACTTTTGTGATCGGTGTCCACGTTTCATTATTTTTTAAAGGCCGCCTTGTGAAACTTCATTGCGTAATCCACTCCCGACCACAGGGTGAGGACAAGGGCCACATAAAGCACCACGCTTCCCACCACATGGGCGTCAAGTCCGAAGAGGGGATAGTGGATCAACAACGCCGAAACTGCGATGATCTGGCAGAGGGTTTTTCGTTTGCCCAGGGCGCTCGCCTGCATGATGATGCCGTCGGATGACGCGATGCTCCGTATGCCGTCGACAATCACATCGCGCATGATAATGATCGCCACGACCCAGGCCGGTATGCGTCCGATGGGAATCATCATGATCATGGCGGTGCTGACGATGAGCTTGTCGGCAATAGGGTCCAGCAGTTTCCCCATGGTGGTCACAATGTTGTATTTCCGGGCAATGTACCCGTCAAGCAGATCCGTCAGGGCGGCGATAATAAATAAAATCGCGATGATCAGGCTCAACATCCTCCCCGGTGAAAGAATCAACAGGAACAGAATGGGAATCACCCCGATTCTGAGCATGGTAATACAGTTGGGTAGATTGAAAATCTCCCTTTTCTCATGAGGAATGGGCAATCGGTCGAAGTATCTTTTTAAGGTGTCAATCATTTGCCTTATTTTCCGGGCACTTTCTCCCAGTCCGCCAGAAACTTTTTAAGCCCCGCATCGGTTAATGGGTGGTTTGCCAGCTGCTTCATGACGCTGAAAGGGATGGTTGCCACATCGGCGCCCATCATGGCCGCGTCAAGCACATGGACCGGATTGCGCACACTGGCCACGAGCACCTGGCATTCGAAGGCATAGTTGCTGAAAATAGTAATTATCTGTTCCACCAGATCCATGCCGTAATGGGATATGTCATCGAGTCTTCCGATGAAGGGGCTCACATAGGCGGCGCCCGCCTTTGCGGCAAGAAGGGCCTGAAGGGGAGAAAACACAAGCGTCTGATTTACGGCAATTCCCTCATCCTTCAATGCCTTGGTGGCTTTCAATCCTTCCACTGTCATGGGGATTTTCACCACCACATTTGAGGCCCGCGCTGCAAGCTGTCTTCCCTCTTCAATCATGCCGGACGAGTGCTCGCTTATCACTTCGAGACTCACGGGACCTTTCACCACCGCAAGTATCTCACGCACAACCGTATCAAAATCTTTTTTTTCTTTAGAAACGAGGCTCGGGTTAGTGGTTACCCCGTCCACCATCCCCATGGAAAGCCCCTCTTTGATTTCTTCGATGTTCCCCGTATCGAGAAAAAATTTCATACTCATCATCCTCCGTAATAATCATGTCACACTTGTGAAGTATACGATGTACACAGGATTGCCTGCACGGAACAAGTAATATTTTTTTACGCGGCCGCGTTGCCGCCCGGAGACGCTTTGCAGAACCTCATAAAATGGTCAATTTCGTCATACCGGTGAAGGTCGGTATTCAGTTTTTTCAAGCACTTTCTGTATTCCGGGTCAAGCCCGGAATGACAGAAAAGGGAATTATGCAAAGGTCTCGCCCATTTACTCGAATGCTGTCGAGTTTATTCTCTGTGGTGCGCCAGGTAGGCGTCACGACATTCTTTGCTGCAGAAATAGAGCGTCTCCCCCCGAATAGTTGTCCGAACTGCGCTGCCAATGGGCACATAGACACCGCACTGAGGATCTTTCACCAGATCTTCGTTTCCGATCTCCGAACGCCGTCCAGGAAAGGCACTTCGCCTCTCCTGTCGGGGAAGAAAGACTATCTTGCCGATACGGTATAGCAGATATACAATCACAATGGCAACTATTAAACGAATAATCATGACATGTTACCCCGACACCGCCGGAACCCCGAGAAACCTCTCATTCCCGTCACCACTGAAGTCAGTGACGGAAACGCCCGTCGCCTTCTTCTAATCTCTCAACCCTCTTGTCATCCTCCAGCCGCTCCAGAAGCCCCCGCATGGAAATGCCATAGAGCGGGTGTACCGCATAGGGCGCCAGTTCATTTAAAGGAACAAGGACAAAGCCTCTCCTGTGAAGCGCGGCATGAGGGATTGCCAGATTCCGTGATGCTATGACCTCCTGGCCGTACAGCAGGATGTCTATGTCGATTGTACGGGGACCACCGGTTCCCTTTTCAAGACGGCCCATCACCTGCTCTATCTCCCGGGTTTTTGAAAGAAGACTCTCAGGTAAAAGCGTCGTCCTGATTTCGCAGACGGCATTCACGAACCAGTTCTGCTGCATGTCTCCCACCGGTTCCGTCAGGTAGAGCGACGATGTTCGAAGGAGGCTGATCCCTTCACAGGCGCCGATCCGTGCAAAGGCGTTTCGACAGTTCGCAGGGGCATCCCCCATGTTGGAACCGACTCCAAGAAAAGAGACGATATCAAACCCGTCGCGTCTCACTGCACATCCATGCCTGCACTCAATCCTTCAGGCCGAGCACGTCCTGCATATCATAGAGACCATTGGGCTGTCCCATGATCCACAGGGCAGCCCTGACGGCGCCCCGGGCAAAATTATCCCTGCTGTGGGCCCGGTGAATAAACTCCAGCCGTTCTCCCATGCCGCCGAATATCACCGTGTGCTCGCCCACGATATCACCGGCGCGGACCGTCTGTATGCCGATCTCCGGCTTCGGCCGCGCACCAATCATGCCCTTACGACCGTAGTTTCCAACCTCTTCGAGGTTTCTTCCCAGTGCTTCGGCTATGCACTGGGCCATTTTCATCGCGGTGCCGCTCGGTGCATCTTTCTTCAGATTATGATGGGCCTCCACGATCTCCACATCATAGTCGTCGCCGAGGATGCGCGCCACCGAATCGAGCACTTTCAGCATCACATTAACGCCCACGCTCATATTCGGCGCCAGCACGCAACGGGTTTTCCTCGCAAGGCTTTCCAGCTCCGCCGTCTCTTCCGAGGTCAGACCGGTGGTGCCGATGACGATGGCCTTTCCATGATCCGCCGCAATCCTGACATTGTGTACCGCTGCGTCGTGATGAGTGAAATCTATCACCACGTCACCGTGTTCGATACAGGCGTCGAGTGTGTCGCTCACCACGACGCCCGTCCGCCCCAGGGCAAGCGCGTCGCCGATGTCAGCGCCTATGAGAGAGTGGCCGGCCACCTCAACGGCGCCGGCAACTTCAATCCCGTCGGCGGCGGCAATGAGGGTTGCAATCCTTCCCCCCATCTTGCCGCCTGCCCCCATGACAATTGCTTTTACCATGGCATCGCTCCTTCTTTCCGTGCGTTCTTTCGACAGTGCTCTTGTTCCAGGCGGAACACAGGTCCCCTTAACGGTCTATCAGTCCGTAGTCGACCATCACCTTTCTCAGCTTTTCATAATTCGCATTGGACAGAGGACACAGCGGGAGCCGGTATTCGTACTCGATCTTTCCTGTAATGGCAAGTGCCGCTTTTACCGGAATCGGGTTTGTTTCATAAAAACAGGCTTCCATGAAGGGCCACATCTTAAAATGAAGTCTCCGGGCCTCATCAGTATTGCCGGCATTATAGGCGTCGACCATCGCGGCCATATCCGCCGGTATCACATTCGCGACTACCGAGATGACGCCCTTCCCCCCTATCGCCATAATGGGCAGGACGGTAAAGTCATCACCGGAGAGGATGTAAAAATCCTTTTCAGATAAGGCCGCCACGGAACTTATCTGACGCAGATCGCCGGTTGCCTCTTTGATTCCTACAATGTTGCTGATTTTTGACAGCCGGGCCACCGTTTCGGGCAGCACATTGCTGCTCGTTCTTCCCGGCACATTGTAGAGGATAATGGGAACGGGCACCGCGTCAGCAACCGCCTTGAAATGCTGATAGAGTCCTTCCTGGCTGGGTTTGTTGTAATAAGGTGATACCATGAGCACCCCATCGGCGCCGGCCTCATAGGCATGCCTGGTAAGCCTGATTGCTTCGGCGGTGCTGTTCGATCCCGTGCCAGCGATGACGGGAACCCTTTTTTTCACGGCATCAATCGTAATTTCAATCACCCGGTCATGCTCTTCATGAGAAAGAGTCGTTGACTCCCCTGTAGTGCCGCAGGGGACAATGCCGTCCGTTCCGTTTTCAATCTGGAACTCGATCAGCTCTCTCAGCCTTGCTTCGTCGACTTCCCCGTTTTTGAAAGGTGTCACAATTGCTACGATTGCTCCTCCGAACATATCTATCCTCCTTGTAGACCGTTACTTGCTCATCGCTTTTTTTAATGTAATTCTCACCCTTGTAAGGGCGTTTGCAGATCCTAGAGCAGATAATCGGGAATCCTCTCATTGTCCGTAAGATCTGCATAGCCTTCCCGTTCCCGTATCACATCCACACGATCCCCCTGTACCAGTATCTCGGCAACGCGCGGTCTCGAATTATAGTTTGACGACATGGTAAATCCGTATGCACCCGCACTCATCACCGCAATGAGATCGTCACGCTCAAATGGCGGCATTTCTCTCGCCTTTACAATGAAGTCGCCCGATTCGCAAATGGGTCCCACCACATCCGCAACAATCAACGCTCCTTCCTTCCGCTTCACCGGCTGGATCTGGTGATAGGAACCGTAAAGGCTGGGACGGATAAGGTCGTTCATGCCGGCATCAACAATAATAAAATTTTTATCTTCCCTCTTCTTCGTATAAAGCACTTTGGTGACGAGAATTCCCGTGTTTCCAGCAATGACCCTTCCGGGCTCGAAGATAAAGGTACAGTCCATGTCACCGGTCTTTTGCAGTATCGCGCGGGCATATTCCTTCGGATGGGGCGGCTCCTCCCTGTCGTAGGTAATGCCCAGTCCACCGCCCATATCGAGATAGCGAATTACAATTCCCTCATGATGGAGAGTAACAATGAGCCGCTTCAGACGATCAAGGGCATCAAGAAAGGGTGTAATTTCGGTAATCTGCGATCCGATATGGCAGTCCATTCCGATAATGTCTATATGGTCGAGCGTGCGGGCCCACCGGTAGGCTTCAAGTGATCCTTCTATGTCGATACCGAACTTGTTTTCCTTCATTCCCGTGGATATATGGGGATGGGTCATGGGATTCACATCGGGATTGACGCGCAGTGCGATGGGCGCTCTTTTGCCCACTTTTCTCGCAACGCTGTTGATTGCTTCCAGCTCCTGCGACGATTCGATGTTAAACATCAATATTCCCGTGGCAAGCGCATATTCTATTTCATCGATGCGCTTCCCCACACCGGAATAGACAATCTTCTGGGGATCCGCACCGGCCTTGCACGCCCGGTACAGTTCTCCTCCGGACACGATATCCACGCCTCCCCCATCGTTGACAAGGGCCTTCAGGATTGCAATATTGGAATTGGCCTTTGCGGAAAAGCATATCAGGTGCGGCACTTCGGTGAAGGCCTGATCAAACACCCGGTAGTGCCTCTTCAGTGTTTTCAGACTGTATAGATAAAAGGGCGTGCCTTCACGTTCGGCAATCCGCGCTACCGGCACATCCTCGCAAAAAAGTTCATTGTCGACATAATGAAAATAATTCATCTATCCGGCGTTCCCCTTCATTCTTGTAGTTCCTTTTCTCCGTCTTCAGAAAGGGAAAATTCTCCCCGCTCAATCTCAAGGGCTTTATGCCACTGTTTTTGAAAAAATCTTCGCCGCCCCTTATCGGCCGACTGTTACAGCATTTGAAGGATCGCTGCAGTTGCCGAAGCGATCACAGACGACGACCCTGTAGATATACCCTTTCCCTGTGCCCGCGGAGCTGTCCCGATAACGCCATGCCGCACCCCCCTCTTTTTCGCGCACAAGCTCGCTCCCGTCCTGCTCTGCAAGTTCGGAAAACTCATGGGGGCATTCAATGCAGTCACCCCGTCGAAGAGCGCTTCGCAGAATCCTAAACCTGAGCTCAGCCGCATCTTCCCAGCTCCCGCTCCACTGTAAAAGGGGCGCTCCGCCTTCCAGATGCACTCTGAGATCCTGGACGGGCGCCGGAATTCCCCTTCCTATGCCGGTGAACCGGGGGTCCCCCTTTTTACCGCATCCAGCTGCGGCAACAATAAGAGAGAGCAACAAGGCGATACCGGCGTATAGTGCCTTTCGGCTATACTGATCCATAGGTCTCTTCAATTTCCCTGATTCTTCGAAGCACCGCGTCGCGTGCCGTCCCCCCGACAGCCGATCGTCGTTCAACCGATTTATGAATATCGAAATACTGAAATATCTCCTCCGTCGCCCCGTCATAGAAATTCCTGATTTCGTCAAGCCTTAACGCGGCAAAGTCCTTTTTTTGATCGAGACAATACCCGACCAGTTGCCCCACAATATGATGGGCCTTCCGAAAGGGCATCCCTTTGGTTACGAGGTATTCGGCCACATCGGTCGCCGCCGCAAATCCCTCCAGGGCCTCTTCCTCCATCCTCTCTTTATTGAATGCGAGAGCCCCCACCAGCGCCTCAAAGACTTCGAGACTTGCCTTCACCGTATCCACCGTATCGAACAAGGGCTCTTTATCCTCCTGAAGGTCGCGATCATAGGTCATGGGAAGTCCCTTCATCACGGTCAGAATGGACATCAGACTGCCGTATACGCGCCCTGTTTTTCCCCGTATCAGTTCCGCCACATCAGGATTTTTCTTCTGCGGCATTATGCTGCTTCCCGTAGTGAAGGAATCGGCCATTTCCACAAAGTCGAACCGGTCGGTGGACCAGAGGATGAGATCTTCGCAGAAACGGGAAAGGTGCATCATGACAAGCGACGCATCAAAAATGAATTCCGCCACAAAATCCCGGTCCGAAACGGCGTCCATACTGTTCCCTGAAATACTCGGGAACTCGAGAAGCTCCGCCACATAGGCCCGATCAATGGGAATGCTTGTGCCGGCAAGGGCCGCCGATCCCAGGGGCATCACATTGACCCGCTCATGACATGAGTGCAGACGCAGTTCGTCTCGATGGAACATTTCCCAATAGGCCAGAAGGTGATGGGAGAGCAGCACCGGCTGGGCCTTCTGCAGGTGGGTATACCCTGGCATGACGGTGTCGATCTCTTCCTTTGCCCTCTCGACCAGGGTTTTTTTCAACTGCCCGATCAGTCCGATGACATGCACTATCTCCTCCCTGAGGTAGAGCCGCATGTCCAGGGCCACCTGATCGTTTCTGCTTCGGGCTGTATGGAGTTTCCCTCCTGTCTCGCCGATTCGCTCGGTCAGGGCGCTCTCCACCGTCATGTGAATGTCTTCCAGATCCTGCCTGAAGGTGAAGGCGCCTTTTTCCATGTCATCGCAAATGCCCTCAAGAGCGGACACGATCCGGTCGGCTTCCGCCTCGGTGATAATGCCCACCTTCGCCAGCATCCTTGCGTGGGCAATGCTCCCGGCGATGTCGTGGCGAAAGAGACGCCGATCATAGTGAATAGAGGCGGTAAACGCTTCCACGCGGCTGTCGGTGGTTTCCTTGAATCGACCGCCCCAGGGTTTTTTGTTCGTCATAACATCTACTTTTCAGCCTCTTTCAGCGCCCTGATTTTCATCCTCAGGGCGTTGAGCCGGATAAACCCGGTTGCATCTTTATGGTCGTAGACGGCGTCCTGGTCAAAGGTGGCAAAATCTTCACGGTATAATGAATCAGGAGATTTCAATCCCACCGGGGTGCAATTCCCCTTGTAAAGCTTCATACGGACCGTGCCGTTCACCGTCGCCTGGGACTCGTCTATCAGTTTCTGCAGCAACACCATCTCGGGCGCGTACCAGAAACCGTTATAGGCAAGCTGTGCGTACTTGGGAATGAGGGAATCCCTCAGCAGCATGACTTCCCTGTCCATCGTAATCGTCTCCATGGCGCGGTGCGCTCTCCACAGAAGCGTGCCGCCGGGAGTTTCATAGACGCCGCGCGATTTCATGCCCACGAACCGGTTTTCCACCATATCGAGCCGTCCGATACCGTTGACGCCTGCCGCTTCGTTGACATAGTCCAGCAGCGAAGCCGGACTCATGGCCTTTCCGTCAACGGCCACGGGGTTTCCCCGTTCGAAATCAAGCTCCATGTAGGTGGGCCTTTCGGGGGCTTTCTCCGGCGACTGGGTCAACACAAACATATCTTCCGGCGGCTCCGACCACAGGTCCTCCAGGATGCCGCCTTCATGGGATATGTGCAGAAGATTCCTGTCCTCACTGTAGGGTTTCTTCTTTGTGATGGTGACAGGAATGTTGTGTTGCTCCGCATAATCGATCATGGCGTCGCGGGACCGGAGGGTCCAGCGGTCGTCCTTCCAGGGCGAAATGATCCGTATGGAAGGATTCAGGGCCATATAGGTCATTTCGAACCGGACCTGGTCGTTTCCTTTACCCGTTGCGCCGTGACATACGGCATCGGCGCCCTCAGCCCTTGCGATTTCGATCTGTCGCTTTGCAATGAGGGGACGGGCAAGGGATGTTCCCAGAAGATAGGTTCCCTCATAGACGGCGTTTGCCCGCAGTGCCGGAAACACGAAATCCTGCACAAATTCTTCCCGCAGGTCTTCAATATATATTTTACTTGCCCCCGTCTGTATCGCCTTTTTATCAAGACCGGCCAATTCCTCTTTCTGCCCCACATCGGCGGCAAAGGCGATGACCTCACAATTGAACACATCAAGAAGCCATTTGACGATCACCGACGTATCCAACCCCCCCGAATAGGCAAGAACTACTTTTTTAACCTGTTCACTCACTTGTTTTTCCTCCTTCCAAAAGCATCTCCATTATTGCTTTTTGCACGTGAAGTCTGTTTTCCGCTTCATCTATTACTACGGAGCGGGGGCCTTCGAGCACCTCCGCCGTTATCTCTTCGCCTCTATGCGCCGGCAGGCAATGCATCACAATCGCATCGGGTTTCGCACCGCCCAGCAGCCTGTCATTGACCTGGTACCCTTTAAAAATCTTCAAGCGCGCTTCGTGCTCGCTTTCCTGCCCCATGCTTGCCCACACATCGGTGTAGATCACATCGGCGTTCCGAACAGCATCTTCGGGAGATCGAAAGAGTTCGACACCCCTTTTTGCCTCCTTTATGCCCCGATCGAGAATTGTCGTGTCGGGGTCGTACCCTTCGGGACAGGCCAGCGTCAGTCTGAAGGGGAGCACTGTCGCCGCATTGATCCAGGAGTTCGCCATATTGTTCCCGTCCCCTATATAGGCGATGGTAAGCCCTTCGCAGGCATGCTTCTTTTCCTTTATGGTAAAGAGATCTGCCGCAATCTGACAGGGATGAAGCAGATCGGTAAGACCGTTGATCACCGGAATCGAGGCGCAGCGCGCAAATTCATCGACAAGACTCTGTTCGAATGTCCGTATCATCACACAATCGAGATAGCAGGACATAATACGGGCCGTATCGGGCACAGTCTCTCCACGGCCCAGTTGAATATCCCGTCGACTCAGAAACGTTGCGATCCCTCCCAGCTGATACATACCCACTTCGAAGGAAAGTCTCGTGCGCGTTGACGACTTGTCAAAGATCATACCCAGGGTCTTCCCCTTCAGGGGCTGATAGCTGATCCCCTTTTTGTTGAATGCCTTCAGCCGCGCGGCCCGATCCATAATTTCATCCATGACGGCCTTTTCAAGACCATAGAGCGTCACAAAATCTTTTTTCATACATCCCCCATCACATCGTCAAGAATTCCCACGGCCCTGTCCACATCATCTTCAGCAATGATAAGGGGTGGAACAAAGCGCAGAACCGATCCGGCGGTACAGTTACAGAGAAGCCCCCGTTCAAGACTCTTGCGTACGTAAGGAGCTCCATCGGCGAAAAGTTCGAGGCCTATCATCAGACCCCGACCTCTTACGTCTTTTATAATTGTATGCCTTTCGGCAAGCTCCCGAAGACGCGACTGAAAATAATTTCCCTGTTTCGCTGCATTTTCGAGAAGACCCTCATTGAGGATCGCCTCCAATGTCGCGATTCCCGCCGCCATTGCCAGCGGATTTCCGCCGAATGTGGATGCATGGCTTCCCGGCTCGAAGGCCTCGGCAACGTGATCCCTGGTGAGCATTGCCCCCAGAGGGAATCCGTTTCCCATCGCCTTGGCCAGGGTCATGATGTCAGGTTCCACGCCGCTCTGTTCGTAGGCGAAAAGCGTCCCCGTCCTTCCCATGCCCACCTGGACCTCATCCAGTATCAATAAGAGATCCCGGTCATCGCAGAGTTGCCGCAGGTTTTGCAGATATTTCTCATCAGGGATACGAATTCCTCCTTCTCCCTGTATCGGTTCCACCATTATCGCACAGGTTTGCCCAGTGATCGCCTTTTCCAACGCAGCGATGTCATTGTACGGCACATAGCGAAATCCCTGCGGGAGCGGATCGAGTCCTACCTGGAATTTTTCCTGCCCCGTGGCGGTTACCGTGGTCAGTGTACGGCCGTGAAAAGAATCCCGCATGGTGATGATTTCATAACGCCGCCCGTAAGAACGGGCATGGGCGTATCTGCGGGCAAGCTTGATCGCCGCTTCGTTGGCCTCGGCGCCGCTGTTGCAGAAAAACACTTTTTCAGCGAAAGAGTGCTCCACCAGAAGCCGGGCCAGTTTTTCCTGCGGTTCTATGTAGAATATATTCGAAACGTGCATCAATCGCGCCGCCTGTTCCTGAATCGCCTTCACCACCTTCGGATGAGCGTGTCCCAGGGCACACACGGCAATGCCCGCCAGAAAATCGAGATACTCCTTCCCTTCGCTGTCCCAGAGCAGCGCCCCCTCTCCTTTTACCAGAACCACGGGCACACGGTTGTAGGTTCCCATAACGTATGTGTTAAAGGAGCCAATGAATTCATCTGTTGTCATATTTGGTCTTCCCTCAGTATTTAAGCCGTCTCTTATCACCCCCCGACAACCTCCGTCCCTATTCCCTTATCAGTAAATATTTCGAGAAGAATCGTGTGACTCGACCGCCCGTCGACGATATGGGCCTTCTCCACCCCCCCCTTGAGTGCCTTGAGGCAGCATTTTATTTTCGGATACATGCCCCCTCCGATTGTCCCGTCATCGATCAGATCGGCCACTGCATCACCCTTTATAGAAGGAATCAGCGTTCCTCCCTTGTCGAGGACACCGGCCACGTCCGTCAGAAGTACAAGCTTCTCGGCCCTCAGTGCGGCGGCTATCTCACCGGCCACGATGTCGGCGTTGATATTATAGGTCTCCCCTTGGTCTCCCACGCCGGTGGGAGCGATTACGGGAATGAAGCCGCTTGCGGCAAGAGAAAGAATCAAATCGGCATTCAACTCCTTGACCTTTCCCACCAATCCGATATCGATAATCTCCGGAGGCGAGTCTTTCGCTTTCTCTTCGCTTAAATAGTATTTTTCGGCACGGATGAGATTTCCGTCCTTGCCGCTCAAGCCAACGGCCTTTCCTCCATGATGATTGATGAGCCCCACGATCTCTTTATTCACCTTGCCGGCCAGCACCATCTCGACAATATCCATGGTTTCCCTGTCGGTGACCCTCATGCCTCGTATGAATTTCGAATCCTTGCCCATTTTTTTCAGATAGTCCCCTATCTGCGGACCGCCGCCATGCACCACGACAGGATTCACGCCTATATACTTCAACAGGAGGACATCCATGGCAAATTTATTTTTCAGATCTTCATCCACCATTGCATGACCGCCGTACTTGATAACGACGATCTTGCCGTAAAACCTTCGGATGTAGGGAAGCACCTCCAAGAGTATATCTGCCTTTTCTGTGGGGCTTATCCAGTGTTCTCTTTCCACACCTTTCTCCTTAGTGTTTACATTCATCCCGGCGCCGGCGCTCTTCTGCAACAACCGGAAGCATTCATACCCGTCTGCCGTTACAGGACATATCTGCTCAGATCCTCGTCCTCTACAATATCGGTCATTTTTTCCTCGACGTATTCGGCGCTGATGGTGACCTGCTTTTCCGTCATATCGGGAGCGTCGAATGATATTTCGTCGAGAAGCGATTCCATTATCGTATAGAGCCTTCGCGCGCCGATGTTTTCCGTTCGTTCGTTCACCAGGGCCGCAACTTCCGCGATTTCCGCAATTGCCTCATCCTCGTAGATGATCTCAATGCCTTCCGTGGCAAGCATCTCTTTATACTGTTTGACAAGGGCGTTATGCGGTTCCGTGAGTATCCTGATGAAATCCTCCTTACAGAGTGAATCAAGCTCCACTCGAATCGGAAAGCGGCCCTGCAATTCCGGAATCAGGTCGGAAGGTTTCGAAATACTGAAGGCGCCGGCGGCGATAAAGAGGATATGATCGGTCTTTACCATGCCGTACTTTGTATTGACCTGGGAACCTTCAACAATGGGAAGCAGATCTCTCTGCACGCCTTCCCTCGAAACATCAGGGCCGTGAGGCGAGTCGCTGCCGACGATCTTGTCAATTTCATCGAGAAAAATTATTCCCGATTGTTCCACACGCTCAATGGCCGTCTTTATCACCGTATCCATATCCACCAGTTTTTGGGCCTCTTCGTCGGCAAGAATCTGTACGGCCTCGGTAACGGTTGCCTTTCGGGTCTTGCTCTTCTGGGGAAAGAGGTTCCCGAACATCTCCTTGATGTTCAGCCCCATATCTTCAACGCCCGATGCGGAAAACACCTCTATCATGGGGCCGCTTCTCGTTTCCCGCACCTCTACTTCCACAATACGGTCATCCAGTTTGCCGCTCCTCAGCAGGGCGCGCAGCTTCTCGCGCGTTCCATCGGTGTGGGCCCCTGTCTCCGAGGGAAGAAGTTCCATATCAGCAGCCGGCGTTTCAGGTGGCGCCATCTTTCGTTTAATCGGGAGGAGAATGTCCAGTATTCGTTCCTCGGCCATCTCCATGGCCTTTGTCTTTACATTTTCCTGTTCTTCCGATTTCACCATATTGACGGCGAGCTCCACGAGATCCCTGATCATCGATTCGACATCCCTGCCCACATATCCCACCTCGGTAAACTTCGATGCCTCGATTTTTAAAAAGGGCGAATTATCCAATTTGGCGAGCCTTCGGGCGATCTCAGTCTTACCCACCCCGGTGGGCCCGATCATCACGATATTCTTTGGCGCAATTTCGTCCTTCAGTTCGTCGGGCACATTACGGCGTCTCCATCGATTCCGAAGCGCAATGGCAACGGCCCTCTTTGCATTGTCCTGCCCGATGATATACTTGTCAAGTTCCGATACAATTTCTCGCGGGGTGAGATTATTTGAAGCCATATGTCTGTTTTGTTCTCCTTTTCATTCCATTGTAGGCACAAGGCACAAGCATTAAACCCCCATGGCCTCAGGCCGTTACGGGGGTTTTGCCTCATGCGACGGTACATGACCGGTTCTCATGTATGATGCCTTTGCGTCACTTCCTGATCATTCCTCCGGCACATCCAACTCTTCAATAGTGAGAGAGTGGTTTGTATAAATGCAAATATCCGCCGCTATTTTCATTGCCTCTTTTACAATTTCCACCGTATCGAGTTCACTGTGAGCGACCAGCGCGCGAGCGGCCGCCAATGCGTAGGGCCCTCCCGATCCAATTGCCAGGATATCATCATCCGACTCGATTACATCCCCGTTTCCCGAGATTATAAGAGAATCTTCGGCGCTTACCGCAATCATGAGGGCCTCGAGATGACGCAGAACGCGATCGGTTCTCCAGTCCTTTGTAAGCTCGACTGCGGCTCTGAGAAGATTGCCGCCGTATTGCTCCAATTTTTGATCAAAACGGTCGAAAAGGGTGAAGGCATCGGCGGTTGCGCCGGCGAAACCGACGATCACCCTGTTGTGATAGAGCCTCCGCACCTTTCGTGCCCCGTGTTTGAGTACGGTGATATCCAGGGTCACCTGCCCGTCCCCGGCAACCACAACCTTGCCGCGATGTTTGACTGCCAAAATAGTAGTACTTCGTATCGTCATTTCCGTCATTATCCCTTGTGCGCCATCGGATGGCTTTTATCGTATACTTCCAATAATTTCGACAGGCTCAGCGAAGTGTATTTCTGCGTCGTCGAAAGGCTTTTGTGACCTAACAGTTCCTGAATCGCCCGCAAGTCCGCGCCTGCATCTAACAGGTGCGTTGCAAAGGTATGCCGCATCACGTGAGGGCTGATCCTCTTTCCCATACCGCTGGCCCGTGCATATTTGTCAAGAATGCGCGCCATGCTTCTCGAGGAAAGCCTCGTTCCTCGCCTGTTCAGAAATAGCGGCGCCTGCATCCCATCGTTGGTGCGACTGTCAGGAAAGGCGCCCCATCTCCTCTCCAGATATGCTTCAAGAGCCCGCAGGGCCGGTTCGCCAATGGGCACCATCCGCTCCTTTCTTCCCTTGCCCCGGACTCTTGCCAAAGATGTTGAAAAATCTACCTCGCTCACATTCATCCCGGCAAGTTCTCCCACACGCATACCGGTCGAATAGAGCATTTCAAGCATGGCTTTGTCGCGCGATCCCATTATGTCGGGGGCAAATGTCACTCCCAGGAGCCCGAAGGCTTCGTCAACCGACAGGAAAGCGGGAAGGTATTTTTCCGACTTAGGGCCCTGCAGCGTCTCGGCGGGGTTCTCACGGATTTTCCCTTCACGGAGAAGAAATTTGAAAAATGCTCTCACACTTGCAAGTTTTCGCGAAATTGTCGCCTTTTTGACCTTGCTTCGGTAGAGCCGGGCCAGGTAGGACCGTATGTCATCCTGATCTATTTCGGTAACGGTCTCTTTGCTCCGCCCTTTTAGAAATGCTCCAAACTGCCTGATATCCGCGATATAGTTTCTGACGGTATGGGCGGAGAGATTTTTTTCAACTGCAATGTGTCGTTCAAAGTTCACGACGGCCTGTTCCATCGATCTTTCCTTTACCACCACCGTCAATCGGTGCATCTGCGTATACCGGCATAATAGCAGCAGCAGGCGTTGTCAAAGTTGTTGTCAAATATCCTGGTGCGACCATCTCTGAAGGTTACCTTCACATAGGACATGCCGCCCACTACTCCCGAGTTACGCTCCTCCACGACAACCCCGAACCCCCATTCTGGAAACCGGAGATGAACCACTTGATCACCTGCCTTGAGATACAATCTTCGAATTTCTTCCTTCATAGTAACAGTGCGTCAAAATAACTGAAGCTACATCTTGTATTTTCCAAAATCCTCAGGGGTAAGATTTTCCAAAAACTCCCTTAACTGCTCCTTTGTATAATTATTCAGATCGCCTGTCCTGTTTCCAAAATTGATATCCGTCGACTTCTCGATTACCGTTTCATCCACAAATATAGGCGCACCGGCCCTTAAGGCAAGTGCGATCGCATCGCTCGGACGGGAATCAATCATAAGATCGTCTCCGTTTTTTACCATGTCAATAAGGGCAAAAAAGGTATTATTTTTCAAATCGGTAATCACAATTCTGCTTACCTTCACCTCCAGGGCATTCAGTATGTCATTCATCAGATCGTGGGTCATGGGCCTTGAAAGATCTATCTTCTCGAGCTGTGTCGCAATCGCACTCGCTTCAAACAATCCAATCCATATAGGAACGACCTTTTTTTCCTGAAGATCTTTTAAAATCACAATGGGGGTACTTGTTATCGGATCAATAGCCAATCCGAAAACTTTCATCTCGACCAACATGTTTACCTCTCTTCCCCTGAAAGTGTCCGACCTCTCAGCGAATGGGCATACCCTCGTACAATTCTCACCGGAACGGTAGTTCCTACAAGGGAGCTGCTGCCGGTGAAGTTTACGATTCTGTTGCCCCGTGTCCGGCCCGTTACATCGGCAGGAGACCCCTTACTTGTCCCCTCCACCAGTACAGGCTCGATCTTCCCCTCTTGCGCTCTGTTCTTGTCCACGGCAATAGACGACTGAAAGGCCTGAAGTATCTGTAAACGTTCCGTTTTCACTTCTTCAGGCACTTTGCCGTCATAGCCGGAGGCGGCGACACCCAACCTGTCGGAGTATTTAAAAGAAAAAATATTATCAAACCGCACTTTCTTCATAAGGTCAATAGTTTTTTGAAAATATTTATCGCTTTCACCGGGGAATCCCACAATAATATCCGTGGTAATACTTATTGATGGGCATACTGATTTCAGACGTTCCAGCTTGCCGATATAGTCCTCTATGGTATATCCGCGTCCCATCCTTTTCAGCACCTCGTTGGAACCGGACTGCACGGGAAGATGTATGTGCTCGCATACCTTTTCAATGCTCACAAAGGAATTGATCAGAGCCTCGGAAAAATCCTTGGGATGAGAGGTAGTGAAGCGGATTCTTTCTATCCCCTCGATGGCGCCGATCATCCTCAGAAGCGTGGGAAAGTCAACAGCTTCCGCAAGAGTACTTCCGTATGAATTTACATTCTGTCCAAGAAGCGTTACTTCCTTTACGCCCTGTCGGGCCAATGCCCTTATCTCGCGAAGGATATCGCCGGACGGCCTGCTTTCCTCCCTACCCCGCACATAGGGGACAATACAATAGGCACAGAAATTATTGCATCCCTGCATTATGGTGACAAAGGCGCCGATGTGTCCATTGGTTGAGGGCACACATAGATCCAGTGAGGGCACATGGGCGTAAAAACGTGTTTCTTCAATCCTGCGTTCTCCTTCAATGACCGCCTCGATCATGGAAGGAATTTTATCTATGTTGTGGGTCCCGCAGACAAAATCAAGCTGGGGCATTTTTTTAAAATATTTTTTTCCCCACTGTTGTGCCAGACATCCAACAACGCCCACCATGAGGTGCGGCCTGGTTTTTTTGATCTGCCGCAATCGCCCCAGCAGACTATGCGCTTTCTGCTCCGCCTTGTCCCTGACACTGCAGGTATTGACAATCACGATGTCCGCTTTTTCCATATCCTCGATCCGACGGTAGCCTCTGCGTTCAAGCAGAAAGGCCACCTTCTCCGAATCACTCACATTCATTTGACACCCGAAGGTATGGATATAAAAAGAGTTATACTGTTCTCCGTTCGTCACGCACAGACAATCCTTCATCTCGTTCTTTCACACTGACTGCTTACAATCCCCGCGTAATGCGCACGTCCGGAGCACCCCGGAGCTTGAAGGCAAAGCCCTTTTTTCTGAACAACCGCAGGCATACGTTCACCACCTCGCGGTCATAAATGATACCTCTGTTTTTGGATATCTCCTTGAGCGCCGTTTCAACACCGAGCGCTGACCGGTACGGCCGATGGGAGGCCATGGCCTCAACCACGTCTGCAACAGCCAGAATCTTGGCCTCCAGGAGTATCTCCTTGTCGGTAAGATTATCGGGATAGCCCGACCCGTCAATGCGTTCGTGGTGTTGTCGGACGATCCGGGCCACGGGCCAGGGAAAATCGATATTTTTTAAAATATCATACCCGATTTCGGGATGCACCTTCATCATGAGAAACTCTATATCGGTCAGAATATCCGGTTTGCTCAAGATTTCAGAGGGCTCGTAGATCTTGCCGATGTCGTGGAGCGTTGCAGCCACAACGACACTTTCGACACGATCCTCGGGAAGATTCATTTCACGGGCAATTGCCCCCGCAAGCTGCGCCACACGCTGCTGGTGTCCCGCCGTATAGGGATCTCTCTTTTCCGCAATCGAGGCAAGGGCATTCACGGTTTCTTCAAGACGCTTTTTGAGACGTTCAACGGTTCTTTTAATCTCCTCCTGCGCCTTTTTCCTGAATGTGATATCCCGGACATAGCCCATATCGGCCCGTTTACCGTCGATTTTAATAATTCCGAAGACGATTTCCACATCCTTGACGGCGCCGTCCTTGCAGAGAAGCTTCGCTTCGTAGGCGGGCAGCACTTCCTCTCCCGCCACTCTCTTCTTATAACGCTGATAGGCAGGATCTCGATCCTCAGAGGCAAATATGTCGGCAACGGGCATTCCGACCAACTCCTCTACGGCATATCCCGACATATCGGCCATGGCTCTGTTGGCAAAACGATAGATATCGTTCTGCACAATGATAATACCGTCCATGGCCTGTTCAACAACAGCGGCATATTTCTCTTCGCTTTCGCGCAGGGCCTGTTCCGCCTTTTTTCGCTCTGTGATGTCTTCATAAATGACGACTACTTTCTTGTTTCTGAGGACATCTCCCACCCTGGCCGTATTTACCATACAGACGATGTCGGTCCCGTCTTTTGTTCTGCAGGGGAACTCTTCGCTGTAGGTCTTTTCATGTTCGAGAATCGGATAAAACCGTTTTGCAATGGCCTCGTAATCGGCCTTGTTTCTATAAAGAAGCCGGGTCCTCTGACCAATCAATTCATGCGGTTTCCATCCGAATACGGCCTCCACGGAATCGTTGGCAAATATTATTTTCCTGTTTTCCAACCCGATTACGGCATGAGGCATTGCGGAAAGAATGGATGATTCCAGCGCCTGCGCGGCAACGAGGTGTTCCGTCGTTTCCACAAGCTGGGTGATATCGACGGAACTTCCCAATACGGCCGGCTCACCGAAATAGTCTATGTGCGTCACCGTTTCCAGAATCCACCGGATTGATCCGTCGCGGGCAATCATTCGGTATTCGTATGGATAGGTCCGTGCGCCACGCAGCATCTCTTTGGCATTCTTTTTTGTTTTCTCCCTATCGTCGGGGTGGACAAAACTGATCAGTTCGGTATCGAGCAGCTCTTCCATCGTATCATATCTGGAATATGTCAATAAATGAGGATTGGCAAACTTCACTCTTCCTTTCTGTGCAACAAATACGCCCGTTTGTGTGTTATTTGCGAAATCACGGTACAGCTTTTCCGCTTCTGCGAGTTTTGCCTTGGCGAGTTTCTCCTCGGTGATATTCATGGTGTTGCCCAGCACCGCTCTTCTGCCCCGGTATTGTACCGCAATAATGTTTTCCAGAATCCAGCGCACCTCGCCCTTTTTCGTCTTGACACGATACTCATAGGGAGCGTTCCGTTCTCCCCGCAACATTGCAATGGCATTTTTCCTTGTTTTTTCTTTATCTTCAGGACACAGAAAGGTAAGGCAGTGTTTCCCCAGCCACTCCTTCTCAGTGTAACCGGTGTAATTCAAAATATATGGATTGACAAACTGGAATGCTCCGTCCTGGACAATATACACGCCGGTCTGTGAACTTTTTGCCAGCGCATCGTAAAGATCATTGTTATCGCCGGCGCCGGCGGACTTTTCTCGCATTTTTTTTTGTTCTATGGATACCGACTCTTCCAATTGGCTCTTTCCCCTGTTCTGTTTTTTCATACCCGTCCCCCTGCTGCAGCTCATCTTAGCATGGACATCACACTGAAAATCAAGAAAAACAATATGTGCGCACCCAACAAAAATATAAATTCCTGTCTATCGTGATCGCCCCCCCGTTGCATTCCCGGCATGGAGAACACCACGGGAATATGTGACATACAGGCGCCGGCATTCCATATCAGGGGAGCACCTTCTTAAAATGGTCTATTAAACATCGAGCATAGGCGTGGCATGTACCCGTGAAAATGAATGAGTGATGATTATGTGTCCCGGCCAATCGAGATCTACAAATTATGAAATGATTCCCCCGCAGTAGAAAATCGTACACGACAAAAAAGGGGGCTATGCCCCCTTTGGCAACCACACTTTCCGCCGAGTCCCTCACCCCTTTGACGTATTGCCGCTCGCGGTGAAACCCGGGAAGAACGATGTTACTTACCTGAGTTAACTCTTTCCTTAAGCTCCTTCCCCACTTTGAAAAAGGGCAGTTTTTTGGGAGATACCTCTATAACCCCTCCTGTTTTGGGATTTCGTCCGGTATAGGCGCCGTAATCCCTGACTACGAAACTTCCAAACCCCCTTATTTCAATACGATTTCCCTTTTTGAGCTCCTCATTGAAATTCTTGAAAATAAGATTGACCGTATCGGCAGCCTGTTTTTCCGTGAGGCCTTCCTTTTTACTCAATGCAGCGATCAGTTCCGACTTGTTCATATAGCCCCCTTTGCTGAAGATATTGAATGTGCCGTCAAGACCAGACAAATTAATCAATGATCTTGATTTGATGCGATTATTTAGGGTCTAGGTATTATTTATTTTGATTATAATGTCAAGTTAATTTTCGCCGGCTTCTTTCTGTGCAAATCCAAGAAGCCTCTGCACCTCCTTCCTGGTAAGATAGCGATAGCCTCCCGGTTTGAGGTCGCCCAGTTCAATATCGGCAATCGCCGTTCGCACCAGTCGCAGAACAGTGTAGCCGAAGGCCTGTAAGAATCTTCGAATAATTCTGTTTTTCCCTTCGAAAATAGTGAATTTCAACCACGTGCTTTTCGGATTCGCCCGCTCGACGGCAACCTTTGCCGGTTTAAAAAAACCGTCGCTCAGGCTTATCCCATTGTTAATCGCCTTGAGTCCTCCTGGGGGAATGGCGCCCTTTATTTTCACCCTATAGGTTTTGGCAATTCTGAATTTCGGGTGGGTAACGCGATATGCGAATTCCCCGTCATTGGTCATGAGGAGCAGGCCTTCGGAATGATAATCGAGCCGTCCTACGGGAAACACCCTTTCAGGCACATCCTGAACCAACTGGGCCACCACTTTCCGTTCCCTTGGATCCTTCATCGAGGTGAGGACGCCCGCCGGCTTGTGCACCATGAGGTATACTGTTACGGTATCTGTGGTAATGAGCGCATCCCCCACCCGGATCATATCCAAGGCGGCATCTGCCTTTCGTCCCAGTTCCGTCACTATTTCGCCGTTCACGCTTACCTTGCCCCTTTGAATCAACTCTTCCGCTTTCCGCCGAGAGGCAATACCGGCACGGGCAAGTATTTTCTGGAGCCGCTCTGCCCCCATAAGGTTATTCCTCCAGTTCTCTGATTTCCCGCAGAGTGGGCAATTCGGAAAGATCGTTCAGAGTGAATACCTCTAAAAATCGTTTTGTCGTACCGTACATGATGGGTCTTCCCGGCACATCCTTTCTCCCCACAATCCGTACAAGATTTTTCTCCAGCAACCCCCTCAAGGCAGCACTTGCATCGACCCCGCGCACTGTTTCTATTTCAGCTTTCATTACCGGCTGCCGATAGGCGATTACGGCTAATGTTTCCATAGCCGCTTGGCTGAGGGCCAGGGGCTTTCCCCCTTTCAGTTTCTTGATCCACGGGCCCACAGTCTCGGGCGTCCTGAACTGATAGCCCCCTGCAACTTTCTGAAGAACGATCCCTCCTCCCCGTGCGTGATACTCACAGACCAGTTCATCGAGCATTATTTCCACCTGCCCCTCTGCAGCATCTTCAAGGAGTTCCTTCAATTTCTTTACCGATACCGGCGCATCGGAAACAAAAATCAGCGCCTCGAGAACCGCCTTTACCTCATTCATCGATTTCCCCCTCCTCAACGGCAAGGTACACACGGATGGGCCCGTTGGGATCTGTCTGGAAGGCCTTGGCCAATCTCAGCTTCATCAGTTCCAGCAGGGCGAGAAAGGTGTAAACAATCCCCCTTCGACTGCGCGCGACGCCCAGCAGTTCTTCAAAGGTCAAGACCTTCTTCCGGCTCAGTTCATCCATAATCTCGTTAATTCGCTGCGAAAGGGATATTTTTTCCATGTCTATCTCGATACGATAGTCCTCTCCCGCATCCGCAAGAATTTTCTGAAAGACTTCAACAAGTTCAAAGATGCCTATTTCCCTGATGGGACGTTCAATGTCGCCAAGCTCTTCATCGGAGACCGCAGTCCGGGCAAATACATCTCTATTGAGCATTCGCATGGCGCCAAGATTTAACGCCGCCTCTTTAAAGGCTTGATACTCGAGAAGTTGTTTTACCAGTTCCGACCTTGGATCCTCTTCTTCCGGTTCTTCATCCTCATGGACAGGAAGCAGCATTCGAGACTTGATATGGAGCAGCGTGGCGGCAAGAAGGAGATACTCCCCCGCCATATCGAGATTTAATGACTTCATCGCTTCGACATACTCCATATATTGTTCGGTGATCAATGAAATGGGGATGTCGTATATATCAATTTCGTTTTTTCTAATCAGATAGAGCAGAAGATCAAGAGGCCCCTCAAACACATCCAGCTTGAATTGATAGGTCATGGCATATAACCGTTCGTGGATTGTGAAGACTCACCTACCTGTTCCGCCCTCATTGCAGACATGTCCGACCTTCAGGAAAGACGGTTTTCATCGGTCGACTATACGGTAAATCCTCACCGCCTCCCGCACTTCATCCATTGTACGGCGCGCATGTCCCTCAGCAACGGAAATCCCCTCTGCGATAATTTCTTTCACCACCCCGGGATGGGCGACGTAATAGTCCCGCCTTTCGTGGATTGGGGCCATGCGCTCGGAAATTCTTGCGGCCAGCCGTTTTTTACACTCGACACACCCTATGGCTGCCTTTCTGCAGTCTTCTTCTATCTGACACACTGCATCAGGCGAAGTGTAAAGACCATGGAAAGCGAATACGTTGCAGATTTCAGGCCTCCCGGGATCACTCTTTTTCCGGCGCTGTGGATCAGTAAACATGGCAAGAATCTTTTGCTGCAAGACCTTTCCCCTGTCGCTCACATATATTGAATTATCATAAGATTTGCTCATTTTCCTCCCATCGGTACCAAGAAGTTTCGGTACTTCGGCAAGAAGCGGCTCCGGAATGGGAAAGATTTCTCTATAAAGAAAGTTAAATCGACGTGCAATTTCGCGGGTAAGCTCTACATGGGGAAGCTGGTCAACGCCCACAGGGACTCCATAAGCCTTGTACATGATAATATCAGCTGCCTGAAGTACGGGATACCCGAGAAATCCGGCCGTCGAAAGATCACGGTCGGAAAGTTCAGTCTTCATCTCCTTGTAGGTGGGATTTCGCTCCAGCCAGGCAAGGGGGGTAATCATCGACAATATAAGATGCAATTCGGCATGTTCCACCACTTCCGACTGAATGAAAAGGGTGCTTTTTTCCGGATCGAGCCCGGCGCTGAGCCAGTCGATCACCATATCGATGGTATTTTCGCCGATACGCGAGGTATCTTTGTAGTCGCTTGTCAGTGCATGCCAATCGGCAACAAAGTAAAAGCACTCGTACTCGTCTTTATTTTGAAGATTTACCCAGTTCGACAATGCTCCGTGAAGATTACCCAAGTGAAGCTTGCCGGTGGGACGCATTCCACTCAAAATACGCTTTTTTTCCACTCTCTATCCCCGCTCATTCTGTATATTGCGAACAATTGATGAAATTTATTTCAAAAGTGCAGGGATCTATAACAGAAAGACTCAGGGAAGTCAACTGGGCGCAATTTCGGCAACTGGTCGATTTCATATTATATTATCAATCTGATATACCTATTTCTGAGACCCTTTATTGAAAGCGCAGACACCTGTATCTTCCTGAAAAAAAGCCGTACAGGAAAAAAATTTATTCAGAACATCATTCTCCTTTTTTTCTTTTTGCCTCCTCCTCTTCCCTGAGAACCTTTCGCAACACCTTCCCCACGGCCGACTGGGGCAAGCTGTCACGAAATTCAACGAGTTTAGGAACCTTGTATGCCACAAGTTTTTCTCTACAAAAATCAATAACTTCCTTTTCCACTAATGTTTCCCCTGCTACGGCAACAATAAATGCCTTTACCGTTTCACCACGATACGCATCATGCACGCCAACGGCGACGGCCTGGGCAATCTTCGGATGCTGGTGGAGCACCTCGTCAATCTCACGCGGATAGATATTGAATCCGCCGGCGATTATCATATCCTTCTTGCGGTCGACGATGAAGATGTAGCCGTCCTCGTCCTGGACGGCAACGTCACCGGTGTAGAGCCAGCCGTCTCTGAGCTGATTTGCCGTCTCTTCGGGATTGTTCCAGTAACCCTTCATCACCATGGGTCCTTTGATGACGATCTCCCCCGGTTCTCCCTGCTTTACATCGGTGACCTCATCCTCGACATTGACCAGACGGACTTCCGTATCGGGGTAAGGGATGCCGATGCTGCCGACCTTTTTGAGTCCCAGTGTCGGACACTGAATCCCTACAGAGCAGGTCTCGGTCATGCCCCAGCCTTCGCTGAAGTAGATGCCCATATCCTTGATGCGTTCGATCAGCTCCACCGGCATGGGAGCGGCCCCGGAATTGACGAAGCCGATCTTTTTATCGAGACCCAGCTCCTCCACTTTTGGATGATTGATAATCGCCGTCAGCATTGTGGGCACGGCAGGGAAATAGGTAATTTCCTTGAATCGTGCCATAATGCCCATCAGCTCTTCAAGATCAAAGCGGGGAACCATAATCTGAGTGGTGCAACTGAGCATGGACCAGTTCATGGTCACATTTCCGTATACGTGAAACAGCGGAAGTACCTCAAGGACGTGGCGGCGTTCGGGCGGTATATTCTGGATTGCCGCCGTCCCCCAGATAAACCCGCGCAGAATGGAACTGAGAGTGTTGTAGTGGGTCAGGATGGCGCCCTTGGGAATTCCCGTGGTGCCTCCCGTAAACTGAATCAGGGCCGGATCGTCGGGATGTATGTCAACCCGGGGGCGCCGCGTATCGGTACAGTCGTCCAGAATCGTTGAATAATGATGCCACCCTTCCTGAAGATCGAGGCTCTTGGCCGTACTGACGCCCAGACCTGCGATAAAATCGGTAACTTTTGTCACGATTACAATCGGAATGGAAACGGTCTTGCAGAGTACCCGCACAATCGGCAGGGACACATCCGATGTGATGAGGGCCTTCATATCGACATTCTCGGCAACTCCCTTGATTTCATCATTTGTGTAGATGGGATTGAGATTCACCACTATCGCGCCCAGCGAAAGCACCGCATAATAGGCGATCGGGTACTGAGGGCAGGTAGGAAGATGCAGTCCCACCCGGTCGCCTTTTCCTATTCCCAGTTTCGCCAGGGCATTGGCCATGCGCAGGGTCAGGGTTCGCAGTTCCCAGAAGGTAATCTCGGTTCCGTAAAAGTCAGTAGCCGCCTTGTCGGGATAGGCATTCGCCGGAATCTGCAGCAGGTCAGCAACGGAAAGTCTTGGTGTCCGCACTGTCTCGGGCACGCAGTAGTCGTAAAACTCCAGATAGTTTTTATTGCTCATTTTATGAACCTTTCCTTTATGAAGATATTAAAAAACGGTACTCGAAGGCCATCTCGAGTACCGTTTGGATCAACATTCTAAACGCGCACCTTACTTCTTGCACCGTTCCAGATCAGCCGGCGGTGGGGGAATAGCGAATTCGGCCGGTACGACAAAGGGTTTTCCCGGCGCGGCTGCATCCTTGTAGTACGGGTTGGGATAGACATACTCCGCAACGTAGACATCGCGTACGACCTGATGATCGCAGGCCCTCATATGGACTATGCCGTTGAGGGCCTTGTAAGTGTCTCCCTCCCAGGTTTTGATTATTTTCTCGGCATCTGCGCTTTCCGCACGTTCGACCACATCCCACATCCAGTAGCCCATGATCATTGTCTTGGCGCCGGCGCCCAGCGGCCACACCCACATGATGGTGTCGTAGGGGGCTTTCCATTTCGTCGCTACATTGTGGTAAAGATCGATAAATTTATCCATTTCCGGCGTTCCGATCGTCATATGGTGATCGTTAAGATTCACCATTCCCTTCGACCCCTCGACACCCACTGCGACAAGCTGTGCCGGCGCATCCATATAGATATTGGCGAAGGGAAGCATGCATTTCATCTGACGGGCCTGCATCAGGAGATTCTGTGCGTCGGGGGCCCAATCGCCGCTGAAAATCACCTCGGCGCCCGAAGCCTGTATTTTTGTAAGATAGGGCGCGAAATCCTTGATGAAGAGGGGGTGAAAATCTTCTCCCACGATTTCCGCGTTGGGTTTGTATTTTTTCAATGACTCCTTAAAGGCCTCCGCCATGAGATGACCGTAGGAATAATCCTGGTTCAATATGTAAAATTTATTTTCCGGTCTTTTCGAGTAGAAATAGGCCATTCCCATACCGATTGACTTCGTCGTAATCGTCGTCCTGAAGGTATAGGGGCTGAAGTTTTTCGCATCCATCAGTGCATCGGAAAGCGACATGGGATTCATGAATACTGTTTTGTATTTCTCCGCCACCTGCTGAACGATCAGGGTCAGATGGCTGCCTGCAGTTCCAAAGAGCAGATCCACCTTGTCCTCAAGACAGAGCTTTTCTGTAACCTTTTTGCAATTTGCCGGTTTTGCCTGGCTGTCACCCTTGATGACGGCAATCTTTTTCTTCTTGCCGTCTACCATAATGCCGCCGCGTTTGTTGATATCATAGGCAAGCCACGTATTCACCATCCAGTAAATCTGGCCGTTAAAGGCAGCAGGACCGGAAAACGCCTCGACCACACCGATCTTTATAACATCACCGGTTGGGTTTTCGAAGGTGGTCGGATCGTACCCGCTCATATCGGACACTTTATTGACGTCAAATGCCGGCATGGCCGCCTGTACGCCCACTGCGCCAATTGTCGCTGCCGCAATGGCGCAAAGACAGATCAAACCCACAAAAGTAATCTTTCTTCTAATTAAAAAACCCATGCATGTCCTCCTTTTTGGGTGGTTTTACCAACCACTTGCAGTTGCCCGGTGTAACACATCATCAACACCATCGGTTAATATATCGCTCCGCGTATGGAGTATATACCTCTTCTTTTTGCTTAGTACAATATAATATTTTGGTTGATATGTGAAGATATATTTGGCCAATAAAATAATCAACTAATAATCAATTAATTGCCTATCTATTTGACCGTTGTGATGCACGTATGGGCAGGTTATTTGCAAATCTGAAGTCCCTTTTCCACCCGGGAAGCACATTCCCGGGCGGAAAAGGAGCGAGTTATTTCTTTGCCGTCATTGCGATGCTTTCATAGGATTCATCGATAGAAGGCATAGTTACATAATCCTTCCGCAGGGGAAGCTTGCCGTATACGGCATCATCCTGCCACCCGTCGATATGGGCAGCCCGTTTCGCCGCCGAATGCAGCTTATTCCAGTCGGCACTGCCGAACAGGAACATCTCCTGCGCCGCCATGGATCCTTCCCCGTGAATGGTGTCGGTTTCCCAGTGATTTCCCGTTACATCCTTGATGAGCCGCAACATGCGCATCCGTTCCTCTGTGGAAATCCCGTCTTTCGCCGCCAGATATTTCTCGATGAAGGGCTGTATCTCCGGGTTCTTCCAATCACGGAAGGCCGGTACGGTGGTGGTCAATCCGCCGCCGATATCCTGCATGTGCTGTACCATCTGATGGAAATTACTCGCATAGGTGAATTTCGACGAATTGATGGCCATGCGGTTCGGCATCATCACATCCATGCCGAATTCCGTGACCGGATCGAGACAGGCCTGTTTCCCCAGCATCTGCACCGTTTCGGTGATATAGGCCATCCAGGCCAGTTTCTTCCTCACGTGGGGCACATTCCGGACACCATTGTATTCGGCGATCAGACTCGCCGCACCGGTCATTATCTCGAGGGTACTCGTCATCTTGCAGGTACCGAAAAGGCGGTGATAGCTGGCAAAGGCATAGGCCAGCACCTGGGAATACTGCCACTCGCCGCACATGAATACACGCTCCCAAGGCACAAATACGTCATCGAAAATGACCAGAGACTCCGACGGCTGCAAATGATCCGAATAGGGATAGTCGAATTCGCATTCTTCGCCGTACAAACGGACATTCGGCTCCACGCCCAGAAGCTTCACCCCAGGCGTATTGACGGGCACGGCAAAGGCAAGGGCGTAATCCTGGTCCGCTTCCCCGTGGGTCCGGCAGGGCAGGCAGAGCAGTTCGTTGGCGCAGGGGGATGCGCTGATATGCACCTTGGCTCCGCGGACTATAATGCCATCCTTCTGTTTATCCACTACTCGCACATAAAAGTCCTGGTGCTGCTTCTGCTGTGAGGGATGCAGGCTTCTGTCTCCCTTCACATCCGTAATGGCACCGGTCAGGGCCAGGTCGTTCTTCTGAAGGTGCCTACGGTACTGCTCGACACGCTCCATGTATCCCGTGCCCAGTTTCTTGTCCATAACCTCGGCGGCGACACTGAATGAGGCCAGCGCATCGGCGCCCATGCAATGAACGAGAACGCCACCGCCCGATCTCATGCCCGCCAGATAGCATTCGCGGCGCCGCAGCATGTCTTCAGACGTCTTCGGCGACGTGAGAAGAAAATTGATATCCTCACCGTCTTCGTCCTGAGTCACAAAGATATCCCTGTAATCCTGATGATTCGGCAGGACATAATCCATCGTAGCCATTCTGATGATGGTGCTGATTGTCGGATGGGTCCGCACGTCGGCAACCTTTTCTCCCAGGCACCAGACTTCACGCCCGTCATTTAAACTTTCAAGGTACTGTTCTACTGTTTTGATCATTACAACTTCTCCTTCCTGTTATTAAACGATAGTTACGTTCAGTTTCACGCGGCGTTCTCCGCAATCCTTTTTAATTCCTCCGGCAGTTTTTCCACCTCCGGGGCATGATAGAGCACATCTTCTTTGTAAAGCGCCTCGATTTGTTCCTTCGAATAGTCAAGAAAGGAACCGAGAACTTCACGGTTGTGTTCCCCCAGAAACGGGGCGTACCCCCGTATCATGGCAGGTGTTTCGGAAAACTTCAGAGGGCTTCCGCTCATGGTGATCGGTCCAATGAACGGTTGCACCTTCTTTACGCGCATCCCGCGCGCCCCCAGATGGGGATCGGTAGTAGCCAATTCGGGTATGGTCTTCACGCGACAGCAGGGTATCCCGACCCCTTCCAGTTTTCCTTCCGCCTCCTCCACCGAACCCTGCGACATGACCCATGACTCCAGGGCGTCATGGACGAGGAAGACATTCTCGTTTTTACAGCGCGCTGCAACATCGATGGTACGAGGATCCGTTTTCAGCCATTCATAGCCGGGTCCCATAAGATCCACAAGCTCCGGCCATCGGTTATCCGAGAGCAGCGCAATCGATATGGCGCCGTTTTTACCATTATAGACCCCATAGGGGGACGACGTGGGACTTTTCTGGTCGGTTCCCGGCATGATGAAAGGTTTACCTGCCGCCTCGCTGATCCAGTAGGCGGGAAAAGAGGTTTCGTGGATAGAAAAAAGACAGTCTACCAGCGAAATATCAATGTTCTGCCCCTCGCCCGTAAGTGTTCTGTGATACAGGGCTCCCAATATGGCTGTACAGGCGTGCATGGCCGCCATAGTATCTCCTATAGCCACGGGCGCTCCCACTTTCTTCGCAGTAAGTCCGATCCATCCGCTCGCCGCCTGGGCGATGGCGTCATAACCGGGTTTGTCGCTATTGGGGCCAAAATGCCCCCATGCAGAAATGGAACAATAGATGATGTTCGGTTTGATTTTTCTGGCACCCTCATAATCCAATCCCAGCCTGCCCATCACCAGGGGAGAAAAGTTTTCTATGATAATGTCGCTTTTTTTTATCAACTCGTGGATCAGCTCTATACCTTTGGGATGTTTCAGATTGATACAGACGCTCTTTTTTCCGCGATTTAAATTAAGATGATAAGAACACTGGGTGATGCCGTTTTTTTCCACCTGAAGCGCCTGATGCCGCTCATTGGTGCCCGCTTTATACTTCTCCACTTTGATGACCTGTGCGCCCATGTCCGTCAACGTCTTTGCTGCATGCGGCCCCGCAAGCACCCATGTGAAATCCAGTACGTTCACATTGGAAAGGGGTCCTGGTTTTACTGTTTCCATTGAGGTCTATCTCCCTATGTAAGAATTATTTTGGTACCGATTAAACTATTAAAAAGACTTTGGCATTTTATGCCTGTTTTTGAATGGATAATAAAAACCGTATTCACCTCAACCCACTTAACAGAACCGTTTTTGCAGACAATCCGGTAGGGGTACATGCGGGGAATCAACTCACCCTGGAACCTTCGCTGCACACGTTCATAAATCGCATCCCTATCGTCGGGATGGACAAACTTCATGCGGTGGTGCGTCAAAAGCTCTTGCTCCTCATACCCCGTAATCTCCTGTCATTGCCTCACATTACCCCCAATAGGCTGATTGACGAAACGTGCGTTGCCTTTTCTTCTGCCTCGTGCATTTCATTAGATTACTTCTATATCGCAATCATATTGCTCTGTCCAACTCATACAGGGTTTTTCATTGTCTGCTTTTCAGAAAAAAGGCGGCGCCCGAACCTCCCGAGCGCCGCTTTTGTGTTACACATTCTGTTGTAGTGCTGCCGTTCTACTTCTTGCACCGTTCGAGGTCGGCAGGAGGAGCCGCAAACGCATGTTCAGCCGGCACGATAAAGGGCTTGCCGGGCGCGGCGGCGTCATCATAGTATTTGTTGGGGAATTCGTATTCCGCCACAAAAAGATCACGGACCATCTGATGATCGCAGGCACGCATGTGCACCACGCCATTGATTGCCTTATAGGTATCCCCTTCCCAGGTTTTGATGATCTTTTCCGGATCGGTGCTGCCGGCCCGCTCAACTACGTCCATCATCCAGTAATCCATTACCAGTGCTTTATAACCGGCGCCGACAGGCCAGGCCCACATGATGGTGTCATAGGGCGCCTTCCAGTTTTTCCAGGTGTTGTGAACTACTTCTATATACTTTTCCAGCTCCGGTGTACCGGTTGTCATATGATGGTCGTTCAGATTCACCAGTCCTCTTGTGCCTTCTCCACCGACGGCGGCCAGTGTTGCCGGCGCATCCATGTATACATTGGCATAGGGCAGTTTACATCCCAACTGGCGTGACTGCACCAGCAGATTCTGTGCATCGGGCGACCAGTCGCCGGTGAAGATGACTTCCGCCCCCGAGGCCATAATCTTTGTGATATAGGGTGCAAAATCTTTCAGGAAAAGGGGATGATAATCTTCACCCACAACCTGGGCTTCCGGTTTATATTTTTTCAGTGCATCTTTAAACACCTGCGCCGCATCATGTCCAAAAGAATAATCCTGATTCAGAATATAAAATTTTGTTTCCGGCCGTTTGGAATAGAAATAGGCCATGCCCATACCGATCGATTTTGTGGTGAGGGTGGTTCTGAATGAATAGCGATTGAAGTTTTTTGCATCCATGAGGGCATCAGAAACCGACAACGTATTCATGAAAACAGTTTTGTATTTCTTCGCAGTCTGTTGCACGATCAGCGTCAGATGACTTCCCGCCGTTCCAAAGATCAGATCGACTTTATCTTCGAGACAGAGTTTCTCCGTAATCTTTTTGCAGATGGCCGGTTTACCCTGGCTGTCTCCCTTGATGACGGCGATCTGTTTCTTTTTACCGTCCACCATGACGCCGCCCCGCTTGTTGTAGTCGTAGGCAACCCAGCTGTTGACCATCCAGTAAATCTGTCCGTTAAAGGCGCCGGGTCCCGAAAAGGCCTCGACAACACCGATCTTGACCACATCGCCGGTGGGGTTTTCAAAGCTGCTCGGATCAAACCCCGACATATCGGACATCTTACTGAAATCGAAGGCCGGCATTGCCGCCTGTACGCCGGATACTCCCATTAATGATATGCCCACGGCACAGAGGCACACGAGACACACTACTGTGAAACGACTTTTCCATATACTTTTCATACTACCATCTCCTTTCTTCCTAAAAACGCATTTTCTTTCATCTGCAAAAATAAGCAGTCCACCCTCTCTAATTCTTCGATAACCCAGGCTCCGTCACATTAAAGACAATCCCCAAAAGGACCCGTGGCACCCATATTCATACAGGGCTTCATCTCATCCGAATCATGATACTTAATACGCGAAATCAGCACCCAATATAATCGGCGAGACACGGATTTACAGTTAACTAATATCTTAGATTTTTGAGCTCAATGTTGTAAGAACTAAGGATATCTCTTAGCAGACTGGCACCATTGGATTGTCGCGAGATTATCATAGAGAACGGCTCTCCCCACAATGCACGCATTCCAGGGAGAGCCTCTTCCGCTAACTCTTTTTCTTCTTCGCTTCTTCTTCCTCTCTCAACACCTTTCGCAGGACCTTGCCCACGGCGGACTGGGGAAGAGAATCACGGAACTCAACCAGCTTCGGCACCTTGTAGGCCACCAGCTTTTCCTTGCAGAAGGCGATCACCTCCCTCTCGGTCATCGCTTCACCTTCCTTTAATACGATGAAGGCCTTTACCGTTTCGCCGCGGTAGTCGTCATGGACACCCACCGATATCGCCTGGGCGATCTTCTGATGCTGGTGCAGTACTTCGTCGATCTCTCGCGGATAGATGTTGAACCCACCGGCAATGATCATGTCCTTTTTGCGATCTACGATAAAGTAGTAGCCGTCCTCGTCCTGAACCGCAATGTCGCCGGTGTAAAGCCAGCCATCTTTGAGTTGGTTTGCCGTCTCTTCAGGATTGTTCCAATAGCCTTTCATCACCATGGGACCCTTGATGATGATCTCGCCGGGCTCGCCCTGTTTCACATCGGTGACACCATCCTCCACATCGACCAACCGAACCTCCATGTCGGGATAGGGGATGCCGATGCTCCCAACCTTCTTACGGCCCAAAGTGGGACTGGAGATTCCTGCGGAACAGGTCTCGGTCATGCCCCAGCCCTCACTGAAATACACGCCCATATCTTTGATTTTTTCGATAAGCTCCACCGGCATGGGGGCGGCACCCGAATTGACAAATCCAATTTTCTTGCCAAGCCCCAGCTCAGCCACATCGGGGTGGTTGATGATCGCCGTCAACATGGTCGGCACGGCAGGAAAATAAGTTATCTCCTTGAAGCTTGCCAGAATACCCATTATTTCATCGAGATCGAAGCGGGGAACCAGAATCTGGGTCGTGCAGTTGAATATAGCCCAATTCATGGTCACGATGTTGCCGTACACATGGAAAAGCGGCAGCACCAAGAGCACATAACGCCGCTCCGGCGGAATATTCTGGATTGCCGCGTTACCCCAGACGGAACAGCGCAATATTGACGACACCACATTGTAGTGAGTCAGAATGGCCCCCTTGGGCACGCCGGTGGTGCCCCCCGTAAACTGCAGGAGGGCCGGATCGTCGGGATCTACTTCGACGCGAGGACGGGTGGTATCGGTACAACCATCCAGAATGGTTGAATAATGATACCAGCCCTCTTCGAGATCGAGGCTTTCTGCCGTGCTTTTTTCTTTTCCATCCATAAAATCGGATATTTTTGTGACGATCACCAGGGGGATCGACGTCGCTTTGCAGAGTGCACGTATCGTGGCAAGTGAAAGATCAGAGGTAACGAGCCCCTTCATGTCCACATTCTCGGCAACCTCTTTGATCTCCTCTTCCGTGTAGATGGGATTGAGATTCACCACGATCGCTCCCAGTGTGAGAATGGCATAGTAGGCGATGACATACTGGGGACAGGTGGGAAGATGCAGTCCCACGCGATCGCCTTTCTCTATTCCCAATTTCGCCAGCGCATTGGCCATGCGAATTGAAAGCGCCCGAAGCTCCCAGAAGGTAATCTCCGTACCGTAAAAATTCGTTGCCGCCTTGTCGGGATAGGCATTTGCGGGTATCTGCAGAAGCTCGGCCACGGACAGACGCGGCGTGCGAAGGCTCGCCGGCACACAGTAATCGTAATGTTCAAGATATGTGTTACTTCCCATTGTTATAGTACCTCCCTTGCATAACATATTAAAAATAAAGCGGCCCCCGAACATTCCCCCCGAGTCCCGCTCTTATTTTGCAGTCTGCAATCAACTTTTTTCCTATCTGGTGCACCGTTCGAGATCAGCCGGAGGTGCCGGCATGACGTATTCGGCAGGCATCACAACCGGTTTTGCCGGAGCGCCGGCATTATCATAGTATCTGCACGGGAATTCATATTCCGCTACGTAGACATCGCGTACAACCTGATGGTCGCAGGCACACACATGAGCCACGCTGTTCAGTGTCTTATACGTATGTCACATGCAAACCATCTTATTGCCTATGCCTATAGTTCGAAAAGGCGAAAAAATACAGCTGGGCATATACGCATTTTTTACTGCCCAATGTATTAGTGTTTCTCAGTATAACACTGATGTATCTAATTCGATTTATCAGACAAGACAGGATCAGCCTGAAACAGGAGATGACGTCTCTTCAGAAACTCCTCGTGCCCCTGCATCGGAAACTACATGAGCAGTGTACCACTTAATTAGAAGGACAGCAGGTAGGAGCGAAGATTTTTATCTTTGCCCTTCAGTTCGAGTTTTTTCCTGAGGCGACCTCTGTGATTATTAATGGTAGTGGTTTCGAGATTGAGTATTTCGGCAATTTCTTTTGTGGTTTTTCCGTCCTTGATCAAGCTGGCGATCTGCAGCTCTCGGGGGGTTAATTTTCGATGCTTGTGCGCCATTTTAACCAGAAAAGGAGAAACGATCTCGTTTAAATGCCTTTCAGCGATATTGACATACCGGGCCTGAGCGGAACTCAGTCCGGCAATCTTCAGGTTCTCGATATAGGGCAGAACCAATTCTCGTATATTTCGTATTATTTTATCTTCGAGTTCGTTCTGGTCGTTCTCTCTGTGTTTCAGCAGCACCTTCAAGGCAGTATTTGCCGCCTCCAGATTGGCTGTTTTTTCCGTCAGTTCATCTTCGGCGATCTTCGAATCGGTTATATCCCGGATCGAAGCAACGGCGCCGATGATATTTTCATGATGATCGTAAATGATGCTTGACTTGGCCCAGATCCAGACAGGCGCCCCTTTGGACATAAAGCGGCTTACGGCATAGATGAAATTTTTTTCCCTCTTGAAATAGACATAGTCTTTTTCTATTTCCCTGTCCGGTTTGAGAATAAGATCGATAAGCATCGGCCTTCTGATTCCGTAAAAGGGAAGGGCATACTCGTAGTTTCCTTTTCCTATTATATCGGCCGCTTTGATTCCCGACATCTTTTCCATTTCCTTATTCCAGGCAATTACTGTTCCTTCCACATCCCGGGCGAAAGTGGCGTCGGGCAAAAAATCCATTATATCAGCCAGCTGCCGCTCGGATTTTTTGAACGCCTCTTCCGCTTTCACCCGCGGCGTTGCATCGCTTACAAAATTGAGTGTCGCCGGCCGGCCCTCCCAGAGTATCACCAGGTCCGCGATTTTTCTCCACTGCAAATTACCGTATTTGTCATACCCTTTATACAGATAGGGTTCGATGTCCTCCCCCTTCAATCTCCTGAAATAATTGTCAATAACCCGTTTTTTATCTTCGGGATGGACAAAATCCTGAGGTTGTTTGGTCAACATCTCCTCTTTTGAAAATCCAAGAATCTCCGACACCTTTTTGTTGACGTATTTGAATTTTCCGTCCTGCACCACATAAATGGCCTCGGGTGCATTTTCCAGTATGAAATCTATATTAAGTGAAGTGGCATAGCTTTTCCTGCTGCCATTCAAAAATTTTTGCAGTATTTCCGAACCGGCTGTCCTTTTACTGGGCGCCATTGGCTTTCCGCTTCTCACATTCTTTCTGGTTTTCATAGTGGTCGTTTCCGGGTACACTGTTAAATAATGCTCATTAACACCACTTCAATCTTCAATGCCGCGGCAAGAAATCCCCAGCGGCTGGAAGAAGAAGCGGGGTTAGTTGGGTCCGACCCCGGTCCAGTTGCCTGGGTTCATGATGGAGGCGGGATCGAAAAGCTCTTTTACCTCTCCCATGAGGGCGCGGGCGCCGGTATCGATATTGTCAAGTATGCATTTCTGTCCGTCGAGCTCCGGTTTCCAGTGCACCCCACCCACCTTCAGGGCCATTCTGTTCGTCGCATAGAGCGCCTTGCGCGAGCGCTCCATGCTCGCCTCATCGGCGCGGTTGAAGGGATAGCCGATGGCGAAGATCACGCCATGGCCGCAGCCGATGTTCCTTATCGTATACTGGGGCGCATCGAAACCGTAGTCGGCGGCTATCTGCATGCCGCATCGCCATACCTCGGGAATTTTCGCAACCGGCAGGGCAATGCCGAGATACTCGAAGCCGCCCCCCTGGAGAAAATCGGCCGCCGCCGCCGCGTATTGCGGCTCCTCCATGAACCCTTTGACGATTTTCGGCGGAAACAGTTCCTTCGCATGATGGATAATCCGCGAACCCTCCTCGCCGAAGCCGGCAAACATCTCCCGGAACACCTCTTCTTTCATTGCCAGTTCCTCTTCGGTGTCGGCGGTCACATAGACGATCAGCATCGCAACGAGAAAAGGAATCCTGGGCGGCTTTCCCACCACTATAAGCACGTCCTCCATCATCCCCGTCGCGGTGATCTTTCCGATCGCCTCGGGCACCCGGTCGGGGCCTTCTACGACAAAGGGGATCATATCCCGGTACCTGTGCCGCGGATAGAGTTTGTATGCCAGCTTTGTCACGATCCCTGTGGTGCCGAACCAGTTGAGGAAGAAAGACGAAAGATCGGGAAGCGGCCACCGGCAGAACCAATGCCCGCCGGTACTGCACGACCCGATGCGGCAGATCCGCCCGTCCGAAAGGACCGTCTCGAGACCGGTGATCATCTCGGAGTGGGCGCCGTATTTCGATAGATGTCCCGAACCGTAAATCAGGGCGTTTCCCGCCACGGTTGCCGCCGGCGGGGCGTCGGGCGCCGAGTGGCGCAAATGGGGATGATCCCTTTCCAGACAGGCAATGAGCGCCCCCTGGGTGACGCCCGGTTCTATCAGGGCATAGCCGGCCTCTTCGTCAATTTCGATGATCCGGTCCATCCGTTTCAGGTCGAGGACGACGCCGCCTCTGACCGGCACGGCCAGCGCCGACAGGGTAAGACCGCCGCCCAGCGGAACCACCGGCACCGAGTATTCACCCGCTAACAGAACAATGCTTTTCAGTTCTTCCACCGTCTTCGGCATGGTCGCATAATCCGCTCTGCGAGGCACGGTGGCGCCGGAATCGCGGGAATAAAGAAAAAGCTCTTCCGGGCGGTTCGATGCAAAATCCGCTCCGACGATCTTTGTCAGCTTTTCATAGAAGGCATCTTCGTTCATCGCTTTTCCCCCGTCTCTTTCCGCCTCTCTAGAAGGAGTTCCGCGATATCCAGAACGGCGAGCCGTTCTTCCAGCCCCTCGACCTTGACGGCGTCGGCAAACATGGTCATGCAGGTGGGACAGGCAAGCACCAGTCTATCCGCGCCGGTTGCCGCGGCTTCCCTGATTCTCAAACGCGCGGGGCTGTCTTCGCCGCTTCCGAGAAAATCGGTGTAAAAATTGCCGCCTCCGCCGCCGCAGCATCGGGCGTTTTCGCGATTCGCCTCCATTTCGACCAGTAAAACTCCCGGCAGGCCATGAAGGATGCTTCGCGGATCATCATAGCGCCTGTTCCACCGTCCCAGGAAACAGGGATCGTGATAGGTCACCCGCAGAGGCGGGGCCGGGGAACGTTCCGCGAGTTTCCCATCATTAATGAACTTGCTTAAAAGCTCTGTATAATGGACAATGTCAAAAGCGCCGCCCAGTTTCGGATATTCATGGGTCATGATATTGAAGGCATGGGGCGAGAGGGTCACTATTTTTTTCACCCCCTTCGAGCGGAAGGAGGCGATATTTCGCTCGGCCAGATACTGAAAGAGGCCGTCCTCTCCCATGCGGAAAACCTCGTTTCCGTCACAGGATTCCTGCTCGCCCAGAATCCCGAATGAGAGATCCCCCTCACTGAAGAGTTCAGCCAGGGCCAGCACGATCTTCCGGGCGCGCCTGTCATAGGAGCCGATGCACCCCACGTACAGGAGATAGTCCTGACTTCCGTCAAAAAGAGGAATACCCGCTTCTTCGGCCCAGCGGCCCCGCTCTTCCTGAGACGCCTTCCAGGGATTCCCGCTGGTATAGATGTTCTTGAAGAAATCTCTTACCGCCGGAGGCACGATGCTTCGCTCGACCAGGTCGGTGCGGGCCGCCGTGATGATTTTCATGAGGTCATCATGAAACTTGAAGCGGCATTCTTCGACGCAATTTCCGCACATGGTACAGGTATAGAGGATTTTCGCAAATCCCTGTCCCGGTGGCAGTTCTCCTGCCTGCACTGCCCGGATGAGCCACATTCTGCCGCCCGGGGAGAAGCTTTCCAGCCGGAACCTTCGGTAAGGGGGACAGTTGTACTGGGCGAAATCAGCCGTAAATTTACAGTATCCGCAGCGGAAACAGCGGTGCAGCAGATCCTGAAATTCCGCCATATTCATGGCGCCACCTCCCAGAGGCCGGGATTCAGAATCCCTTTCGGATCGAACCGTCTTTTGATCTTGCCCATGATATCCACTGTTGACGCGTTCATGTGCTTCATGAGTGCCTGCTGCATTTCCCGGTCCGGCCTGCGCGGAACAGCCCCTTCTCCTATGCTTCGAATCATTATTTTTCTCAACGGCTCGGATTCTTTTCCGCTCCCTTCGAAATTAAAACGGAAGAGCGCTCCGTGTCCGGCATCAAAAAATGAAATGCGAAAAGAGACTGCACGGCCTGCATCAGCCGCTGCCGCGCCGGCTTCTTTCATCAGCCGGCCTACCGTTCCGGGATAGACGAAAAGTTCGCCGCCGCCGTCCGTCATCCGGTCAAGTTTCTCCGCCTGTTCAACGAGTATCGATCCTTCGGCGGCGTCCGCAAGAATTTTCCACTTCATATCTCGCTCTTTTTCCGAGAAGGCGCCGAAGCATGCCTCTATGAAGGCCCTCTGTTTCCTCCCTTCTCGGCGCCCCTCGATCGTAAGCGCCATGGGGATTTCGGTGCGGGAAAGGCGTCCGGCAATGTGGGACAGGCGCTCGGGATCGTCGGACCGGCATCTGAAAAAAAGGCTGAGGGGCGGTTTCGGATAGAGTTTTATCGACAGCCGTGTTACGACTCCGATGGCATCAAGCCAGCCCACAGTGATGCCGGAAAGATCCGGAAGCGGTCCCCGTGCAAACCAGCCTGCATTCATGGATGCCGAACCCGTCCGACAGCACATCCCATTGGCAAGGACCAGTTCCTGCGCGCAGATCATATCGGCGTTGGTTCCCCAGGCCGCCGCAAGAGTCCCGCAATCGGCCCCAAGGGCGCTTTCCGCGACCGTTGCCGACTTCTCGTCGGGAAGCGAATAGGCTAACCCCGGTGCCTGGGAGCTCAGCGCGGCTTCGAGGGTGCTGTTCGTCACCCCGGCGCCGCAAAGGGCGATTCTATCGGCGTCGAAAATTTCGATTCCCTTAAGGCGGGAAAAATCGAGCAAGATGAAAGGTTTACCCGTCGGAGGAAGGAGGCGCGCCGCACCGGCGGTTACCACATGGGTACCATTTTCTCCCGCATGCATGAGAATGGTCCGTACATCCCCGGCGTCATTCGGATGCACTCGTGACCCGTATCCGGCGGGATCTTCTTCAATCCATTCCTGCCCCACGATCTCCTTCAGCCACTCCGCCACCGCACATGCGCTTCTTTCTAATCTACATACCGCCCTATTTCTTTTCTGATGGATTGCTTGTCGACCTTCCCCACTCTGGTCCGCGGCAGGTCCTTCTCCACTACTATCTTTTTGGGACGCTTGTAATCCGCCAATCCTTCCTTGCAATAGCCCATGATCTCCGATTCGGCGACCTCCACCCCCTCCTCGGGCGCCACGAAGGCGATGCCCCGCTCTCCCCACAGCTCGTCGGGCACTTCGATCACCGCCGATGTGTTTATCTTGGGGTGCGCGTTAAGGAACGATTCGATTTCCAGAGGGTACACATTGTAACCGCCGCTGATGTACATCTCCTTCGAGCGGCCCACATAATGCATATAATTCCGGTCATCCATGTATCCCAGGTCTCCGGTCCTCAGCCATCCGTCGAAAAAGGCGTTCTCGTTGTCCTTCTCATCCATGTAGCTGGAGATGACGCTGTCGCCTTTCACACAGAGCTCGCCGGTTTCTCCCCGGTCCACCCAGGTGCTGTCCGGCTTCAGCACTTTCATTTCGAAACCGGGACAGGGCGTTCCCTCCGTTTCCGCCACCACCTGCAAATCGTCACCAGGTTTCGTAAAGGTGAAAAATCCCGCCGTTTCCGTCATTCCCCAGCTCGCGGCGATTGTCGCGTTGGGGAAGTTTTCCTTGATCTTGTAAATCAGCTCCGGCGGCGACGGCTCACCCGATACAATGGCATAACGCGCCGATGACACATCGTAGTCTTTCACGTTGCACTGCCGGAAGATGAGCCGGTACATTGTCGGGACGCCGCCGAATACGGTGATACGGTACTTTCCCATAAGTTCAAGCATTTCCTGCGGATTGAAGGTGGGGCAGATCACCGCCGTACCGCCGCCCAGAAGATTCGCCGTGATCTGGTCGTGGGTCCCCCCGACATGGCTTGTGGGCATATTATAAAATACTCGATCATCAGGGGTGAATCCGCCGGCATCTACCGTCACTTTCGAAATCGCATAGCTGTTTTTATGACTGATAAGCGCGCCTTTGGGTTTCCCTGTTGTTCCGCTGGTAAAAATAATGACCAGGGGATCGTCGGGCTGAGGGTGCATTTCATCGGGAACCGGTTTCGGCGAGGACTCCAGCAGTGTTTCATAGGACCTGCTTTTTACCTCCTCGAAGTTGCCGAAGAAACTGAAAACATTATCGATGGGAACCGTTTTGATCAGTTCCTGTGCAGCCTGTTTGATATTTTCCGGATAGGCGAGCGTGACGAGAAGTGTGGGCGATGTCCGCTCGCAAAGGGCGATCATCTCCGCTGCAGTAAAGCGGGGATCCAGCGGAACAAGCACCAGCCCCATAGCGGCGCAGGCCATGAAAATATTGACGAAGGCCGGTGACTGGGGAAGAATAGTCGCAATCCGGTCGCCCGGCCTGATTCCCAGATCGAGAAAGGACTGGGCCACCTGATTGATATTGTCGTTCAGTGTTTTGTAGGATGTTTCCTGGCCCATGAAGATGTAGGCGCAATGATCGGGTCTCACAGTCGCGTGATCTTCCACAACTTTGGAAAAATACTGTACCATCGTAATCCCTCCTTTCAAAATGTTAAGAGAACGAGCGCTCACCCCTGGAACAATTATCTTTCTTCTTGTAAGAGGGCTCTTCTCTTTTGTCAACCTTCTTTCAGCTTTTTCGCTCAATAAACAAACACAGTTTGACAAAAAAACGTACGCATTGCTATGCTGCGGGTAATAATGGAAATATCATATCTGCAGCTGCAAGAGGAGCCGCTTATCCATGGAAAGGAGGCGGTAACACCTGCTGCCACCTGGAAAGAGAATACTCTAAGCAGCCCCCCGTTTTATTTACAGATGAGCTTTCACACGTGAGAGCTTAAATGCGTGTCAGTCCTGAAATAGAATGGCTACCTCCGCGGTCTTCGGCGGTCTCTCCACACCACAACAGTGTATAATGGCCCTCTTCTCTCTTTTATAACTGCTGGACGTACAAAAAACCTACAAAGAATCAATCCAAGAAATCCTCAAGCGGAGAATCGGCAATCTCTGCAGGCCTATTTCCTCCACACCACCTGAAGGTCCGGACAAGACGAGCTATTATGCGTTGATAGACATCGGGCGGATGGCAGAGGCCCGCTACGGAAGTAAATTCTCCGACTATATGAAAGATACTTACTCACCGCTCGATTTTCTCCTCTATCTTGCCGATACGAAGAAGACGGTCCTTCTTCCTGGATACGGTTTTGCGGGTCCCAGATGGCCCGCTCGCGTTTCATTGGCAAACTTGATGGACGACGACTATACTGCTATAGGAATCAGCATCCGTGAAGCGTTGACAGCCTTTCATGAGAGCTGTCAAAAGAGCGGCAAATAGGAGGATACTATCGCACAAATTCTCGTGAGGCTGCGCACCGTTCATATCTTCGAGTTGTTATCAGCACTGCGGAGCGGGCTTGTGTCCCGCATGTGATCCCTTACCAGCTCACTCACTTCTTCTATTCTCTGGTTTGACCACCGGAGGTACGCACCCAAACGGCGGACCATTTCATATCCGAGAAGATCGTGCTTCTCATAGGTGCTGCGATCCTCTTTGTCAATTCGCACGAAGGGTTTTGCGATATCATGGAGTAAGGCGGCCCACTTCATATGAATATCCGCAGGAACAGATACCGTGACGGCCATCGTATGTTCCCAGAGGGTACGCGCATGATAGGCGCTTCTCTGGTCATACCCATTCTGTAAAGAAAGCTCAGGTATAATGAACCGGCAAAGGCCCGTATTCATGAAATACCTCAGGCCCTTATCGCAGTCTTTGGCTAACAGCATCTTGTCCAGCTCCGCAACCCACCGTTCCTTGCTCACCTGCAGGATGCGGTGCGCCCATCGGGCAATCGCTCTTTTCGAGGTCTCTTCGATTTCAAACCCCAATTGTGCCGCGAATCTGAGCGCTCTGAGCATACGCAGCGGATCTTCCTTAAAGCGCAATGCCGGATTCCCGACACACCGAATACTCCGGGCCTCTAAATCTTCCCGGCCTCCAAAAGGATCGATCAGTCGGCCGCCCTCCCTGGCCATTGCATTGATGGTGAAATCCCTCCTGCCCAAATCTTCCACAAGGTCTCTCACGAAGCTCACTTCGGGGTTTCGCGTCCCTTCACGGTACCGTTCCACCCGGAAGGTAGTGACTTCCACCAGCAGACCTTCGAGTTTAAAGCCGATAGTGCCGAAGCGCTTTCCCGTCAAAAAGGGGCGCCGGTTGTGCGCTCTTATACACTGTTCGATTGCATCGGGACTGAGTGGCGTGGCAAAGTCGAAGTCCGCCGGTTCTACTCCCCGCAACCCGTCGCGCACGGACCCACCCACTTCATAGATCGGTGATATGATTTTTTCGACTGTACGGTAGATGTGATCTGTCTGATGCAAAAGATATCGCCACCCTTTTATTAAATATGCCTTTATTATAGGAGCCGAAGTCTTGAAAAGTCAAAAAAGATCTCCCGCACCTGGGAAGGGCTACGCCACATCGCCTTTCATATCACAGCATCACGGCGATTGCGTTACAAAAAAAATAAGGTTATAATCCACCGGTATTGAAACCGAAGAACGGAGGCCCCATGGCGAACGAAATATCCCATTCTCCCGAAAAGAGCATCGCGACCAACGGCATCACCCTTGTCTATGATACATTTGGAAACCGGAATGCGGAACCGCTTCTCCTGATACAGGGATTGAGCTGGCAAATGATCATGTGGGACGACGATTTCTGTCGCGCCCTCGCCTCACGAGGATATTACGTACTGCGGTTCGACAATCGAGACATCGGCCGCTCGACAAAACTCGATGCGGCAGGCGTTCCGAATATTGCAGCCCTGTTGACAGCGCTGCTGCAAGGGGAGCAGGTCTCCGTTCCCTATCTGATTTCCGATATGGCCGATGATACTTTCGGTCTTCTCGACGGTCTTGAAATTGAATCCGCCCATATTGTAGGTTTTTCAATGGGGGGCATGATCGGCCAGACCATGGCGCTCAACCGTCCCGACCGCGTCAGAACGCTCACTTCCATGTCCTCAACCACGGGCAACCCTGCCCTCCCCCCCCCCACGCCGGAGGCCCTGTCCGTTATTACCGTACCTCCCCCGTCGGACAGAGCGGGATTTATCGATTATTTTTTCACTATGTGGAAAATTCTAAACGGGCGATTCCCCGTTGATGAAACAAGAGTCGCGCGGTATGCGGAACTTACCTATGACCGGGGGAACCATGCCCCGGGCATTGCGCGGCAAATTGCGGCGATCAACGCCTCGGGAAGCAGAAAAAACGCACTTAGCTCCATCAAAGTGCCGTCGCTCGTCATTCACGGCGACGCAGACCCTCTCTTGCCGGTGGCATGCGGAATCGATACGGCGGAGGCAATTCCGGGGGCGCAACTGATGATCATCGAAGGGGGTGGACATACCCTCCCCGAGCCGGTGTGGGACAGGGTAATCGGCGCCATCGCGGATCACGCACGGTAATGCCCGGGGGGGGCGGTTATGTGCGCGCGCTTCGAATCGGTCGTTTTACCGAAAGAATCAGAAATACGGCAATAACATCAAGGGCCGCATAGATAATATAGGCGCAATTATAGGAACCGGTTCGATCATAACTCTGGCCAGCGATAAGAAATCCCGTAATCTGGAGAATCAGAAACAGCGCTATGTAGCGAAAGACGGCGGCGAATGACTCGCGTCCGAAGAGGTCAGCCACTATGATCGGGAAGGTGGACATGACCCCGCCCATCGCAAATCCGAAGAGAATGATAAAACAAATCACTGCCGGGAGGGAGTGGGACAAAAGCCCCACAACAAGTCCGCAGGCGATAAGCGACATCAAAGAGGCCACCACCTTTCGGGGTTCGAAATGATCACAGAGCATCCCCCACACATATTTTGCAATGGCGCCGAGAAATGCCGTAGCCGCCATCATCATCATTGCCGTGACATCATCGAATCCGATATCGACAAACCGCGGTTTGAGCTGCGACATAACGGACCCGATGCCCATCAGAATAAGCGCGAAGGACATGCCTACCTTCCAGAAGGCGCCGGTTTTCACTAATTGAGAAATCCGCCATACTCCCGGGAAGGGGACGGTATCGGATGAAGCAGTCGACCCGATCGAACGTGCAGGCTGTCCGGGCGGATCCACTAATTGCGCGAGTTCTCGATCTATGCCGTCAGGCGCCAGGCCGAACTGCTCCGGCCAGTCCCTCACTACCAGCCAGGCAAAGGGCCCCACAAGCATCGTCGCGATGCCTATCCAGAAAAAGGCTTCCCCTAAGGTGGTATGAAGAATCAATGCCATGGCGACGAGGGGCAGTACCGCGCCCGAAAAGGATATGCCGGCGCCGGCAATGCCCATGGCTTTCCCCTTTTTCAACACGAACCAGTTATTGACCGCCGTGTTGGCAACGACCCCGCCGAAGGACATGCTTCCTGCGTGAAGCAGAATGTAGAGAAATGAAAATTGCCACAGACTGTCGGCATAGCCGAGCAAGATACAGGCAATGCCTGAAAAAACGGGACCCACAAGCATCAATTTGCGGGGACCGATTCTCATCACAAGGGTTCCGCAGAGAAACTGACTGGCAAAGCTCGTCAGCATCCCCAGCATGAGGGCAATGTTGATATCGGTCCGGCTCCAGCCGTGCATCTCACAGAGCGGTTCCATAAAGGCATTCATAATGTAGTAGCTGGTGCCGATTGCCATGAAATTGGCAATGAAGGCAGTCATCACTATAAACCACCCGTAGTATATCCTGCCTTCCCGACCTGGACTCAACATTATCCCCCCTTGCGCGCCTTTATTCGGCACGTCCTCGCTCATTGAATAAAAGAGCCGTTCTTGCCTCTATCCAACAGGGTTATTGCGCTTTTGCGTCAGCCAGCGCGTTCTTCCGTTCGTGGTAGCGCGACACATGGGTGACTGCACGAAGGGCATCTTCAAGCTCGTCAAAAACCGGCACTCCCTTTTCCAGGAACGCGCGCCGTGCATCACGCCGCATTTCTTCGATGTCCATTGAATCCGCTCCCTGCTTGATGTTGGGCATAACGAGAATTACCGGCTTGCCCGTCCTTTTAACCACGTCGCCGACGGCATCGGCCAATTCCAGATAGGGCGTGACTTCCTTGACTGAAACACCCATTGCGCGCGCCAATACCTTGTAATGATAAAAAAGCTGAATCATTATCTGTAAATCTATGTTCTCATCCTTCGCGGCTCTCAGAAGCACCTCCTTGAGTATCTGCGGCGCCACATGAGGATTGGCCACATCGATTGGATTTTTTGCACTTGATCCCGGTTTGGGAAGCAGCTCAAGAATGGATTCGGAGATATCCGCCCTGAGGGGAGGAATCCCGATGTGCATCCTTTCGGCCACATCGCAGGCAGCAATGCCGAGTGCGCCCCCACCTCCCATAACCGCTATATTCTTGTAGTTCTTCTCGGGAATCATCGAAAATGCAAGGCCGGCCTGTGCCATCTCGGGAAGACTTCGTACCTGTATTGCATTACACTGATACAGCAACGACTCCCAGATAACCCGGTTGCCCCCCATTGACGCCGTGTGGCTGGCCACGGCTCTACCCCCGGCTTCTGAAAGCCCTCCCTTGAAGATGATCACGGGCTTTTCGCGCGTCACGTCGGCAAGTGTTCTAAAAAAGGCGCTCCCATCCGTTATCCCTTCTGTATACATGGAAATGACGCCCGTTTCCGGATCGTTTTGCAAATAGCGAAGAAGCTCCGTTTCCCGAAGATCGGCGCCGTTGCCGAAACTGATCACCTTGCTGAACTTCACCCCCATCCATTTCCCCATGTGTGCGTAATCAATAGACATGCCGCCGCTTTGCGAAAGAAATGCAACGGGACCGCTCTCGCGGGAAAGATCCGGCCCCGGCAGAAGAGTGAGCCCACTTTGGGGGCAGTACACACCAAAGCAGTTGGGACCGATTACGCGTATTCCCCGAACTGCAATCGCCTGAATCTCTTCCTCCAGTTTTATCCCCTCTTCCGTCCCAAGCTCGCTGAAGCCGGCAGAGAGGATCTCGGCGCCGGCAGCCCCCTTCTTCATACATGCCTCCAGGGTGCCGGCAACTTCTCCTGCGGGAACGGCGATAATGGCAAAATCGATCTCGTGAGGAATATCTTCAATGGTTTTATAGATATCCATGCCCAAAAACGTGCCGCCCCGGGGATTTACCGGATACATGGTCCCTTCGTACCCTATGGCCTGAAGTGATATCATGATTCCGCTCGCAAATCCGGACCCTCTTGCTGAAACCCCTACAATCGCGAGATGTCGGGGGTTGAATATTCTCTCAAAGCGTTCATTGGGCGTAAGTTCTTCCGCTACGCAAGTCATGGTGAATCCTCCTGAGGACAAAATCCTGTCCATTCTTCTGTTTTATATATCTCCTGTCAAACACTTTCTTGAAAGACCCTGCTATTTTTTCAACGCCATCATTCTGTTCTCTCCTGCATCTTACTATCAGTACAATAAAAAAGAGGGACTAAACCGCACATGCACTACCAAAATCTCCCCGCCAATGTCAAGATTTAAATACCGGTCGTTTAGTATTACTGCCATCTCACAATTTTTGCATAGAGATATTATTACTTGATTTATAATCTGTAATTTGAAATATAAGAAAAACATTTTACAGAACGTTCGTTTATTTTTAAGGGGATTACGTTATACTCCAGCCAACGCATGCTGACGAGAACATCCATCGGGTGAAGAGATAAAAAAGGGAACAGACAGGAGAAAAATGAAAAAAAGTGAAGCGACGGAACGGATGATCCTTCAGGCCTCACTTGAGTTGTTCGTCAGAAAGGGCTATCACGGCACCTCGATCGACGACATTACGCGCAGAGTAAATCTCTCGAAGGGGGCGCTCTATGCACATTTCAAAAACAAGGGTGAATTAATCTTTCGCATCGTCAGGGAATATGAAACCCTCTTTCTCGAAGAATTGATCCGCACCGTCGAGGCCTGCGACGGCAACGCCATCGAAAAGCTGAAGAGGGTCATCAAATTTTATACTTCCTTTGGCAATAACAATATGGAACTGTCCGTGTTTCTCACTTTTTTAACCACGGAGCTCAACGCGGATGCCGACTTTCAACCGGTACTGAAACGCACCTATGGAAGGTACCGAAAGTTTATCGCCGGCCTGATACAAAGCGGGATTTCTCAGGGATTGATTCGCAGCGATACGGATCCGGACCTCGCGGCACTTACATTTATCGCCATCGCCGATGGCACTCTGCATCAATGGATACTTAACCGCGACAATCTGGATGGAAGGCAATTCATCAGAACATTTCAGTCCATTTTCATCAGGGGCATCAGTGCAGACAACAGGTAACCTGCCGCTGATCCTTCGAATAAGGCAGAATGAAGATTGGCAAACTACTATTCATAGAAAGGACAGCGAAATGGCCCATTCCATTATCACCCTGCAACGAACCGGCTCCATTGCCGTAATCACTCTTAATCGACCGGAGCGACGCAATGCCTTCAACGAAGCCATGTGGAACTCCCTTTCAAAGGTAATCAGCGATCTGAAAGCGGCGCTCCCTCGTGCTGTGATCATCACGGGAGCTGGGACCGGGGCATTCTGCGCCGGCTTTGATGTGAATCCCGACAACCCCCAGGTGGCACAGATGATCGAACCCGTACAGCATCATGACCCCGGCCCTATCGAAAGGCTTATACGACGAATCAGAGGCATCGTGGATGACCTGACATCATTGCCGGTTCCCTTGATCGCCGCCGTAAACGGAGATGCCTACGGGGGAGGTGCGGAACTTGCCTGCCGTTGCGACCTGCGGATAATTGACCCTGCGGCGGTCTTCTGCTTTTCGGAGGTGCGGCTCGGCCTGATGCCCGATTGGGGAGGAGGCGCGGCACTCACACGGCTTACAGGTCTTGCATCGGCCACGGAACTGATACTTACGGGAAAAAAGGTCACCGCCGATGAAGCCTTGAGAATCGGCCTCGTCAATCGCATCAGTGCGCCGGGAGCTGCGCTCGAAGAGGCTGAAAAACTGGCTGGCGTCATTGCCGCAAACGGTCCACGGGCCGTCCGCCACTCCCTTGACATGATCAGACGCAGCTTCGATCTTCCTCTTCACGAAGCCCTTGAAATAGAAACGGATCATGCCGTCTCACTTATCGCATCGGGAGAGTGCCTTTGGGGAATTACTGCATTCTTTGCCAAGGAAGACCCGCACTATCCCGATCCCGAAGAATAGAAGACTCGGCACACATGGATTCACGGCAGCGAAGACCGTGCTCCTCACTATCACTGCATAACAGCGCCACCATCTACACTAATAGCCTGCCCCGTAATATTCCTGGCTTCTTCCGACGCCAGGTAGGCGACCATGCTCGCGATATCCTCAGCGGTCTGTGGACGACCCAGTACGGTCAGAGGTTTCACCCGGTCTTCAAATATCTGCTCAAGGGTCTTATCCGCCATGGTTGAAAAATTGTCTTTAAGCCACTGTGCGAGTTCCTGCCAGCCCGGCGTCCAGACATAGCCCGGACAGACTGCGTTGACGGTAATTGAATAGCGTCCCAGCTCCTTGGCCATTACCTGCGTGAGACCCTGAACACCGAACTTTGCGGCACAGTATGCCCCGATAAGCGATTCACCCAGCTTTCCCGATATCGATGAAATATTGATGATCCTTCCCTGCCTCTTCTCGATCATCACTTTCGCCGCCGCACGGGAAACAAGAAAGGTGCTTTTCAGTGTCACTTCTATGGTTCTGTCCCAGTCCTCCACGGGAAACTTAACCACCAGCGCCGATTTTCCCCCACCGCCCACGTTATTCACAAGAATATCAATCGTCCCATAGGCCTCGACTATATCCCGCACCATCCGGTCCGTTTCCGATTCACTTGTGGCATCGGCCTGAATTGCCATGGCGGCGCCGCTCTTTCCGATTATTTCCTCGGCAACCTGCTTTGCGTCATCGCCGTTCAGATCCGCCACGGCAACCGTCGCGCCCTCTTCTGCGAGGCGCAGTGCAATCGCCCGGCCTATTCCTTTTCCCGCCCCGGTAACCAGCGCGATCTTATTCTGAATTTTCAAGTCCATCATCCATTCTCCTTTTACATTTTCACCACACAGATAATCGGTACCGTCACGAAATCCATCCTGTCCGCCCGGACCTGGCACATCGTCTTCGATTCAGGAACGCTAAAGTCTCTCTATACGTTACATCAACTGCCCCATCGAAGAATCGGACCGCCATCCCTTGGCTATAGTGAATATGAAAGAACCATCTGTCAAGCGATACTTTTGCAGCATCACAGGGCGTTTTGTTTTTTTGTTTCCTGACGCACATGGGCGTACCTCCATAAGGTCTCTTTTTTTATCTTGATTTATCCATCACGAGCGGTGTAGGATTAGCCATATTTCCTTCGCATACAAGGAGGTCACAATGGAAGTCTTCGCCGACAAGTTGATTAATATCACACGACACAATGCGGACGCCATTGCAGAACAGTGGGCCAGGGCAGTCACTTCAAACCCACGGACTCCCTCCTACCATTCGGTACCTGTAGAGGAGTGCAAACAGCAGGCCAGAGATTTTTACAAGAACCTTCGATCAATTTATTTCAGTGAAAAACCCTATGAAGAATCGGCGATTTTTTTTACAAAATTCGCTGAAGACAGATTCCGGGAAGGGATCCCTCTCAGTGAAGCAGTCTACGTGCTTATCATGATACGAAGACATTTATGGCTCTATGCAGATTTCCAGACACCTTTTTTAGCAGGCCTCGACATCAAACAAAAGGTAGGGGCAATCAACACCACCATAAGGATTTTCGACCACGGCATTTATACCATCACCCAAAAGTACGGTGAGTTGATAAGCACGCAGAAATCATAGGGCAGGCGAAGAGACACCCACGGACAGATTATCAATCGTCAGTATAAAAGAACAGATAATGAATCGAGGCGTCTGAGGCCCGCAGACAGGGCGGCATCGAGGGCCTCACGGTACTCCTCTGGGCGTATCCTGCGATGTATATATCTGTCACGTTCCGCTTTAAAACACGGCCTGTATTGATCCATTATATTTACGTAGGTAGCAGGGGATATCTTTTCAGAGAGAAACTTCATCACATCCGCCGTGCCGGCAACGCCGCCCGGCATGACGAGATGCCGTATGAGAAGACCGCGAAATGCAATCCCTGAATCATCCAACGCGAGGTTGCCAACCTGGCGATGCATCTCTGTAATGGCCGCGATGACTCGTTCACGATAATCTGAAACACGGCAAAAGTGCTGCGCCCACTTATTATCCCAGAACTTGAAGTCGGGCATATAGATATCAAAGACTCCACTGACCATTGCCAGAGTATCACTACTGTCATACCCGCCCGTGTTATATACGAGAGGAACAGACAAACCTCTCTCCGCAGCAATCAGGATCCCCTCCAGAATCTGCGGCACTACATGACTCGGGGTAACGAAATTAATATTATGGCAGCCTTTTTCAGCCAACGCCGTCATCATGGTTGCCAGCTCTGCAGGTTCGACCTCCACGCCCGCCTTGTAATGGCTGATATCGTAATTCTGACAAAACGAGCAGAACAGATTGCAGGAGCTGAAGAAAATAGTGCCTGACCCACACTGTCCCACCAGGGGACGCTCCTCTCCGTAATGGGCATTATAGCCCGCCACTATGGCCTTTCTTCCGACCCCGCAGACACCAACTTCACCGGCTATCCGGTCAACACGGCATTGATGGGGGCAGAGTGTGCAGAACCGCATACGCGCACGGGCCTCTTCCACTATCCTTTCCAACTGCCCTTCCCTGTACAGCTTCTTATATGACGGTTCGCCTTTCATACATTCGTCCCCATTACGCGCAGCTTACCGATACATGTAACATACAATTTTTTGGACATCAATTTACACGGGGCCTCAAATTTCACAACTCATCCCTTTTCCCTCTTGACTTGCACCCCCCTTTTGTCAGATGTTAGCAGGCAATACGTTTTCGGCCCTCACGTAAATTTGGCATCACAGAGAAGGTGCATGAAGCAACGAAGGTTTTTCTACGGCTGGATCATTGTAGGGGTATCGTTTATCAATCTCGCCATTATTTTTGGAATTTGGTATTCATTTTCCGTGTTTTTTGTGGCCGTTCTCAACGAATTCGGCTGGAGCCGCGCGTCCACGGCGGGCGTGTTTTCATGTTTTATGCTGGTACACTCCGCCTCAGCGGTTATGGTCGGCGGTCTTCTGGATAAATTCGGCGCCCGACTGGTAATTCCTGCCGGCAGTCTTGTTGTCGCACTGGGATTATACGCCGCAAGCCGGATTCACTCACTCCTGGAATTCTACCTGTGGTACGGCGTAGTGACGCCGATTGGGGTCTGCGCGGTTGGCTTTATTGCCCATAGCATCGTGCTTCCCAAGTGGTTCGCCCGTAAACGGGGTCTCGCCATCGGCATTGCAATGGCGGGCGTGGGCATCGGAATGCAGGTCATCGTCCCGGCCGCCCAGTATGGAATCGATCATTATGGCTGGAGAACTGCCTATTGCCTCCTTGCTGCACTTATTCTCGTCACAATTTTCCCCCTTAACGCCCTGCTGCAGCGGAAAAATCCCTCAGCAATCGGTGAAATTCCCGATGGATTGACACCGCATTCAGGAGGAAACAGGAACTCCGAGACAGAGACAGGGGAAAGGGAGGCGATCATTCTGCATACACCGATTGCCGCGACGATTCTTGAGACCCTGCGCACAAAGCAGTTCTGGCTTCTCTGCGCAACATTTATTTTTACCCCCCTGGCGGTACAGGGGACATTGATCCATCAAGTGGCCAGCGTAATCGACAGGGGATTCACGCCGGTTCAAGGCGCCTTTTTCTTCGGACTTGCCGGCATTATAGGATCGGTGGGAAAGATCCTTTTCGGCTATCTTTCGGATATTATCGGAAGGGAGAAGGCCTTTACTATGGGAATGGGATGCGCCGCCCTGGGCGTGGTGAGTCTGATGATACTCACCCCCTCAACAGGATGGCTCCTTTTCGGCTATGCGATACTGTTCGGTTTGGGGTACGGATCGATTGCGCCCCTTTTCCCCGCCCGATCGGCCGACCTCTTTCTGGGACCCAATTTTGGAAAGATAATGGGGATCCTTTCGCTGGGAGGAGGCATTGGAGGTGCAGCAGGGGTATGGTTGAGCGGCAAGATATTCGACTTAACGGCGAGCTATCATGTTTCGTTTGGAATTTCTATTGCTGCCATCGTGATCGCCATTATCTTTTTCTGGTTTACCGGAGCACCAGAGAAGACAGAAAAATCAACAACACAGGAAACGTCAGGCAGCTGCGGCACACAGGAACCATTGTCTTAGAAAGGGAGGGCGCCCCATGAAGCATCATGAAGTTGAGCGTACCGTAAATAGGCAATGACCTGAGCGCATTGTGACAGGACCGCCCCCCCTGAAGGGCGCACCCCGCTGCCCTTCTCTCCATCATAGTGTTCCTGATGAAGGCGAACGGAAATCGAATTTAAGCTCGAAGGCGCCGTATTCTCTGTGGCTCTGAAGGGGTTCTCCCGCATTGTGAAACACCGCCATCATAGCATCGTTTCTCGCCAGTACATCGGCAGTCAATCCTTCCACATTCTTCTCTTTGGCAATCCTTATCAGGTACTGCAGTAAAAAAGTACCGATTCCGCGGTTCTGCCACTTATCACGCACGGTAAAGGCCACTTCTGCAACATTTGTCATGGGATCTCTAATGTACCGTCCCACGGCAATTATTTCTTCCTTGCTTTCCGGTTCCTCCCGCCCGATAACCCCGGCAATTGCCATTTCGTCCTGGTAATCGATTGCGGCAAGGGGCATGGCAATTCTATGTGAAAAGGATTTGAGATTATGAAAAAATCGGGTATAGACGTCCTGTTCGGGAAGTGAGTAGATCATTTCTTGAATACCCCGTTCATCGGTAGGCTTTACAGGCCTGAAAAATATCTCCGTCCCTTTCTTGTCGGTAAAATAGGTTTCCAATTCCTTGGGATATACCGCGACCGGCAGCACCTGATCACGATATACATATCCCTGCGCCTTCGCTGATTCAAGCAACTCCTCCCGAAATTTCGGATGGGCAATGTTAATCAGTGCCAACGCCCGATCCCGTATGGACTTTCCGTGAATGTAGGCCACTCCATATTCCGTGACCACATAGTGGACATCACCGCGCGTCACAACCACCCCGCTCCCCTCGCTCAGGAAGGGCACAATGCGTGATTTTTCCCCGTCGTCGGTGGCGGAGGGAAGCGTAATAATCGACCTCCCCCGTTTCGACATGGCGGCGCCCCGGACAAAATCAACCTGCCCGCCGATGCCGCTGTAAAAACGGAACCCCAGCGAATCTGAGCTGACCTGCCCGGTAAGATCGACGGTTAAGGCCGCGTTTATGGATACCATCTTTTCGTTCCGTGCAATAATATGGGGATTGTTCACATAATGGGAGGGGTGGAACTCAAAAAGGGGATTGTCGTTTACATACTCATATAATTCTTTTGAACCCATGCAAAAACTGGCGATTATTTTGTTCGGGTGAAGTGTCTTTTTGCGGCACGTCACAACGCCGCTTTCAATGAGATCAATAACGCCGTCAGTAAAGGTTTCCGTATGCAAACCAAGGTTTTTTTTATCCTTCAAGTAGGGAAATATTGAGTTCGGAATACGGCCCACTCCCGTCTGAATCGTTGATTCGTTTTCTATGATACCGGCGATATGCTCACCGATCTTCTGCGCAATGTCACTGGGCGACCGGGATTGAAATTCGAGAAGCGGCTCCGTACTCTCGACGAAGGCATGAATGTCGCTAACGTGAAGAAATGTATCGCCCAGGGTTCTCGGCATATGGGGATTCACTTCCGCAACCACGTAATCGGCCGCTTCAGCAGCGGTCTTGGTAATGTCCACGGAAATGCCCAAGCTTACATATCCGTGATCGTCGGGGGGCGATACCTGAATCAGGGCCACATCGAGATGCATTCTACCGGAAAGGATCAACTGCGGAATTTCCGACAGGAATATGGGGGTATAGTCAGCCCTTCCTTCCCGAATCACCTCCCGTATCCGCTCTCCCATAAAGAGCGCATTGTGACGAAACTGATCCGTGTATCGTTCTTCCGTATATGAAGCCAGGCCGAAATCAAGAAAATGAATAATTTCTGTGTCGGCAATATCGGGGGCTATGTCAATGAGCGTCTTCACCAGAAGCTGCGGTTCGCCACAGGCTGAACCGATCAGCACTCTACCGCCTTTTTTGATACGCCCCAACGCCTTCCGTGCCGTACTGAGACGGCTGGTGTATATCTGATGCCATCCGTTACTCATACCCTTATGTTTTCCTTCTGTCCCATGAAGCCGTTGTCCGGCGTCCGTTGCTCCTTTTACTTCATTATGTGTGATAAAGTGCGTTAATATCCACATATTCGTGAGACAAATCCGAGGCAAACACTCGAAAGAACGCACCGCCCATCGCCAGTTTCACCTCTACCGAAATATCTGCTTTTTTCATTATATCGTCAATAATTCGCTCGTTTCCCGGCACTCCCATACCCCCGCGAAAAAGTGAAACCCCCTCAAATAGAAGTTCGACACGGTCCGTAGGAATCGGCAGATCCAGGACACCGATCGCTGATATGATTCTTCCCCAATTGGGATCACATCCGAAAAAGGCGGTCTTTACAAGGTTTGACCGTGCGATTGCATAGGCAACGCGCTTCGCCTCCAGTTCGGTCCGTGCGCCGCTCACCCTTATTTCTATCACCTTGGTGGCGCCCTCTCCGTCACGGACAATCGATTTGGCCAGCGAGATCATGACATCCTTCAGCACATCGTTAAACAGAGAACACTCAGGAGACGACAGGGCAATGGGTGAATTTCCCGCATATCCATTGGCAAGCAGTATTGCCGTATCATTTGTGGACATGCAGCCGTCTACCGTGATGGCATTGAAGCTGTGCGTAATGGCCTCAGTGAACATTTTTTTTATTGCGGCAGTCTCAAGTGCGGCATCGGTCATTATAAAGGCAAGCATGGTGGCCATATTCGGCTCTATCATGCCGGCGCCCTTGGCAATGCCGCAGATGCGTATATCCTTGCCGGCAATCGTCACTCTTCGGTATTCGATCTTGGGAAACCGGTCGGTGGTCATGATTGCCTCCTCCGCACGAGCAATGCCCTGTTCATCCAGCCCTTGAACCAATGCCGGCAGGGCAGTCTCTATCTTCTCGATCGGAAGTTTCTTTCCTATAATGCCGGTGGAGGCTACAAGCACAAATCGCTCATCGATATTCAGCCGACCCGCCGCAGCCCGGGCCATGACCGTTGCGTCCGCTTCACCCTGGCTTCCTGTAGCTGCATTCGCATTTCCGCTGTTTGCAATGATCGCCTGCGCCGTTCCTTTTTCAATCTTTTTTATATCGTGCAGAACCGGGGCAGCCTTGAAGCGGTTCGTGGTGAACACTCCGGCAGCCAGTGCCGGCGTCTCTGAAAAAATCACTGCCAGGTCCCTTTTCCCGTTTCCCTTTATACCACAGGCCACTCCGTTGGCTCGAAATCCGGGAATCGCGATATCAGTTTCATCCATGGCCATATTCGTCATCATCTCCCTAAGCGTCAAAGTATTGTAAATAATAGTGGAACCCCAATTATCTTCCGCAGCAGTACTTGTATTTTTTCCCGCTCCCACAGGGGCAGGGATCGTTTCTTCCCACTTTCTTTTCCTTTCTCTTCACCGGCTGCGGTTTCGCCTCATCTTCACCCCGGCTCATGACATAGTCCTGCTTTCGCTTTTGCTCGATTGCGGCCACCTCATCTTCGCTGCGGACCTGGACAAAACAGAGCTTATGAAGGGTGTCCTCCTTTATACGGTACACCATGTCCATGAACATCTCGTACCCTTCTCGCTGATATTCCCGCTTGGGATCTTTCTGCCCGTATCCGCGAAGTCCTATGCCCTCTTTAAGATGATCCATGGCAAGCAAGTGATCTTTCCAGTGGGCGTCCAGCGATTGCAGCATAATAACCCGTATGATGTACTCCATCAAAGGCTTTCCGAAATCTGCTTCTTTATTTCTGAGAAGATCCTTCACCCCTCCTATGATACGATCCCGGATCTCGTCGCGCGATATGGCGCCCCTGGCCGGATCGTCAAAACCGAACCGCAGCGCGTACTGTTTGAACAGGGCATCTTCAAGGGCTTTTAGATTCCATTCATCGGCACGAACTTTCTCATCCAGGAAGTCGTCGATCAGAAGATCCGTCACTTCTTCAAGAATTTCATCGATGGTCTGCCACAGATCCGTACCGGCAAGTACTTCCCTGCGCTGCCGATAGATCACCTCCCGCTGTCGATTCATCACATCGTCGTAGTCGAGCAAGTGTTTCCTGATGTCGAAGTTCTGCCCTTCCACCCGTTTTTGTGCATTCTCGATGGCCCGTGAGATAAGTTTATGCTCGATCGGCTGGCCCTCTTCTACTCCGATACGGTCCATGACCGATGATATCCTCTCGGCGCCGAATATCCTCAGAAGGTCGTCTTCCAGCGACAGGTAAAACCGTGATGATCCTTTGTCGCCCTGCCGTCCCGAACGACCACGCAACTGGTTGTCAATACGGCGACTTTCATGCCGTTCCGTGCCGAGTATGTGCAGACCGCCTAGTTCCGCAACCCCCTCTCCCAATTTGATGTCGGTTCCCCGGCCGGCCATGTTTGTCGAAATCGTTACCGCCCCCGGTTGCCCCGCCTGTGCAATTATTTCAGCTTCTTTTTCATGATTCTTCGCATTCAGCACATTGTGAGCGATACCTTTTTTCGCGAGCTGACGGCTCAAAAGCTCCGACTTTTCAATCGAAATCGTGCCCACGAGAACCGGCCGTTTTATCGCGTGAAGATCCTTTATCTCATCTATAACGGCAGTGAATTTTTCTTTCTCCGTTTTGTATATGACATCGGAATAGTCGGTTCTGATCATGGGCATATTGGTCGGCGCTACAATCACATCAAGATTGTATATTTTTTTGAACTCTGCCGCTTCCGTATCGGCGGTGCCGGTCATACCGGCCAGTTTCTCATACATCCTGAAATAGTTTTGAAAGGTCACAGAGGCCAGCGTTTGATTTTCCTGCTCTATTTTAACATGTTCCTTTGCCTCCAATGCCTGATGAAGTCCATCGCTGTATCGACGTCCCGGCATTACGCGCCCGGTAAATTCATCGACGATAATTACCTGTCCGTCCTTTACGAGATAATCCACATCCCGCTTGAACAGCGTATGCGCTTTGAGTGCCTGGTTTACATGGTGCAGTATCTCGATGTTTTGCGGTTCATAGAGATTCTGAACTTTAAGGAGTGATTCCACGCGTGCGACGCCTGATTCAGTCAGCACCACCGTCCTGCTCTTTTCGTCGACGCTGTAATGTTCTTCCTTCTTGAGGTGGGGAATTACCTGATTGATCCGGTAATACTTATCGGTCGACTCCTCTGACGGCCCCGATATAATGAGCGGCGTTCTCGCTTCATCAATAAGAATGCTGTCGACTTCGTCTACAATCGCATAATGGAAGTCACGCTGCACATAATCCTCAATTCTGAACTTCATATTATCGCGGAGATAGTCGAATCCAAATTCGTTGTTGGTCCCATAGGTAATGTCGCACCCGTAGGCAGCCCTGCGTTCGTCGTCATTCAGGCCATGGACGATATTCCCCACCGTCAGGTCGAGAAAACGGTAAATCGGTCCCATCCATTCGGCGTCACGCCGTGCCAGATAATCGTTTACCGTTACCACATGAACTCCCTTCCCTGTGAGAGCATTCACATAGATGGGCAATGTTGCCGCCAGCGTCTTCCCTTCGCCTGTCTTCATTTCAGCAATTTTGCCCTCGTGCAGCACCAGCCCCCCAAGCAGCTGGACATCAAAGGGACGCATCCCCACCGCCCGCCGCGCCGCTTCCCTCACTACGGCAAAGGCCTCAACGAGGATGTCGGCAATTTCAGCCCCCTGGGAAAGCCGCTCCTTGAAAAAATGCGTCTTCCCCCTTAGTTCATCGTCACTCAGAGGGCTGATGGACTGTTCGAGATCATTTATCTCATCAACAATGTGGGATAATCGTTTCAGTTCTCTGTCATTCTTGCTGCCTATGATCATTTTAAGAATGTAATTGAACATTGCTCCCTCATAAAAAAACCCGGCAAAGACGTTACCGGGGCAATAGAGACTTCCTCGCGCACGATTCCTGTTCGCAACTCGGGGATTAAAAAAGATACCGTCGCGGATTTACATAAACGCCCTTGTCCATGACGGAATAATGGAGATGTGCTCCTGTACTGCGGCCGGTATTACCCACATAGCCGATCACATCTCCACGCTTCACCTTCCGACCCACCTCGACCGTTATTTTGAGCAGATGGCCATAGCAGGTCGACAGATCTTTTGTGTGATCAATCCACAGGACGTTCCCCATCCATCTGTCGTTAGTCGACACCTTTGCAACAACTCCATCGGCGGGCGCCAGTATTTCCTTTCCAAGACGTGCGGCAATATCTATCCCCTTGTGAAACTCGCGCCTGTCATTAAACGGAGAAACCCTGTAACCGAATTCCGACGTCACCCATCCCATAACCGGCCAGATAGAGGGAGTTGACGCAAGGATCGATTTTTGTTTTTCCAGGTATTGGAGAAGCTCGGCAAAACTTTTTTGCTGAATTGAGGCTTCATCAAGAAGCTGATCCACATTTTTATGGATCTCGCTGATAAGGGCCTGTTCCATCTCCATAACCCTGCTTTTCGGGGAACTGTCATCGGGAATCGAGCCACCGACGCCCATGAGCGGAACTCCTCCGTCCTCTTCGGGTTCGAGATTTGCCATAACTCTGATTTTTCTTTCAAAATCATTTAATTCGGCCATCTTTTCTTCGAAGGATTTTTCGAAAAATTCTATCTTGCTTCTCAGCAGATCAATCTGATCTCGTTGCGATTCATTCATGCAACTGAGGCTCATGAGTTTTTTATGGGTCTCTTGGCGTGTGATGACATCCCAGGATAAATATGATAACGATGCGGCCAATAAAACGGCGAGAAGTACAATAAGTGTTGCGAAGTGTATCGGCAGTCTGATTTTCCGCACTGCCCTTCCACCCTTAGGAATGATGACAAGGGTATAATGGCTCTTTTTCATTTCCGGTCCTCTACGCGCACCGCATCACTCGCAATCATCATTCGCAAACCGCACTGAAGTTACCAAAAACAGCTAAAATGTCAAGAAAAGTTTTACCTGCACATCTTTCGCAGTAAAAAGGCATGTGAAATTTCAATGAACAGACGGCCGCAGCAGGCAGGAAAGTTTACTTTTACTATTTTTTCTTCCCCTTCGCCACCACGATAAGCTGGTCGCCCACATCAACTTCGTCTCCAGGAGCCACCGCAACCTCCTCAACTTTTCCGCTTATCTCGGACACTACATTGTTAAGCATTTTCATTGCCTCAAGAACAATCATCACCTGCCCTGCCGTGACCTCTTCGCCTTCGGATACGGGTACTTCATTCACCACACCCTTCAGAGGAGAACGAATATCCCCTGACTGAGCAAGCTCTTCAATCTCTTTCGCCGTCAGCGTGGTCCGTCGTTCCGTTCGACCCCCTTCCGGTTCAAGCTCCGTAAGAATCGGCTCCGGATGGTGATCAATTACAAGGTAAGTCACTGCATCGCCCTGTTTTGTTCTTCTCTGAGGCCCGATCTCGATGATGTGATTTTTTCCGTATGCGTCGACAAAATCGAACTTTTCACCCAAGGTGAATCCGCCCTTCTTAAACCAGATTTCCGGTGGAAGCACCCAGGTTTTTCCAAAGTTCTCCTCAAACTTGAAAAATGCAACTGCATCATTGGGATGCTGCAGATAGAGCACCAGTTCATCTTCCGTCGGCGGTCTTCCCAGGCGGTGCTCGAGAACCCTCCGCTCGATATCAATGTCGATATCACCAATTTGTTGATATCCTTTTTCTTTTTCGACGATTGCCCTCCAATCTTTTCCGAATACGGCCTCATATATGTCATCGGAGGGCCAGTAGAAGGGAAGGTCGCCGTAACGCCCCAGCATAAGGTTTTTGAGATCGTCGTTGGCGTTGCGATATCGGGTTTTTCCCTGTACATTATTGACCGCTGTTGTCCAGAGTATCTGCGAACCCGGTGTGACACTCCACCAGTTGCCTAATTCTTTCTGCACCTGGGGAAGCTCTCTTTGCAGTATTTCCGGCATCTTATCCAGAAATTCACCCTTTACGGCCTGCTCGAAGCTGGATCCCGTGGCGCCGCCGGGCAGCTTGTGTGTCTGCACCGTCGGATCGAACCCGAAAAATTGTGATTCAAAATCTTTATAATATTCCCGTTGAGGACGAAGCTTGTTCGATGTTTCTATCACCATTTCCCTGTCAAGACCGGCTGCGCTGTATCCGTAGTCTTTCAGCGTGTCAATGACGGTCAAAATAGGCGGCGGTCCGTAAAATCCTGTAAAGGCGTGATCACTGGCATCAACGATCTTGGCGCCGTTTCGCACGGCCGCGACGATACGTCCGAGATCGTCGCCGTCCGTATTGTGGCCGTGATAATGAATAATCAAATCAGGGTAGGCATCAAGAATCGCTTTTACCAGATCGCCGATCCGCTTCGAAGTACCTAAACCACCATGGTTTTTGATGCACAGCACAATATCCGGGCCGGTGACGTCCAGTATTTCGCCGACCTTCTTCACATAAAAGTCATCCGTGTGTTCGGAGCCGGTCGAAAAGCATATGGAAGGTTCGAGAATACAGCCCGCCGCTTTCACTTCCTCGAATACAGCAACCATGTTGGGGATGAAATTGAGAAAATCAAACACGCGCCATACATGCACATAGCGGGCGAAGTTTTGTACGGTGAGCCGGATCACATTTTCCGGATAGGGCCGATAGCCGAAGAGATTAACCCCCCTGCACAGAGTCTGAAACATGGTATCAGGCATGAAATGGCTGAGCATCTCCAGTTTTTCCAGAGGATTCATCTGCTTTCGCAGCATATCCACATGCACGGAGGCGCCGCCGGTAATTTCAAGAGAAAAATATCCGGCTGCATTCCGCTCCTTGGAGACAAGAATCTGCGTGTGGGGCATAATTCTGTTTTTGTAATCGGATTGCGAAAGATCGCGTTCCGTGTTGGTTACAAAGTAGTCATCGGCGCTCCGCACTCTCTCCAGCACGTCATGCACGCCCTTTTCCTTTAACTCCCGAGGGGTTATTCTTTCAAATCCTTGATTGTATCCTCTACTCATCGTTCTTCCTGCAACGGCATATAAACGCCGGACTTAATATGCGTAAGGATTGACCTTTTTCGCATGGATTTCAGCAATCAGCTTGGCGAGCTTTGCCACTTCCCGTTCCGTTTCCGGGTATCGGAATATTTCCGGATGCGTTTCGATGTAGGACGTATCGAACTCTCCTTTTTGAAAATCCGGCTCATCGCATATGGCAAGATAAAAGGGGATCGTTGTTTTCGGTCCCACGATCAAAAAATCGTGCAATGCCCGTTTTAAACGCTGTACCGTCTGTTCCCAGTTGTAACCGCGCACGGTCATCTTTACCAGCAGCGAATCATAATCCGTGGGCACCTTATATCCCTGATAGACGATGCCATCCAGTCGGATTCCCGGACCACCGGGTGACTGGTAGACGTCCACCACTTTTCCTCCTTCAGGCATGAAATTACTTTTCGGGTTTTCTGCATTGATCCTGACCTGGATTGCCTTGCCGAGGAGGTGGAAACGGACGCTCGATATGTCAAGACGACCACCCGCGGCAATTTCTATCTGCTCTCGTACTATGTCGACTCCGGTAAGGACTTCAGTAACCGTATGTTCAACCTGAAGACGGGTGTTCATTTCCATGAACCAGAATTCATGTGTATTCGGATCGACCAGAAATTCTACGGTACCCGCATTGACATAGCCCGATTTTTTTGCAGCAGTCACCGCTGCCTCGCACATTGCTTCCAGCACGTTCTGCGGCAGATCGGCCGGTGCGATTTCCAGCAGCTTCTGGTGACGCCGCTGTATAGAGCAGTCGCGTGTGCCGAGGTGAAAAACATTGCCCAGCTGATCCGCCAGGATCTGTACTTCCACATGGCGGGGCGAAACAATACATTTTTCTACATAAATCCTATCATCATTGAAGGCGGACAGCGCCTCGTTGCGTGCATGAGGGAGCTCAACCAGCAGTTTTTCTCTGTTTTCAACCTTTCTGATGCCCCTTCCTCCGCCACCGGCGGAGGCCTTGAGCATGATAGGATATCCATGTGCTTCAGCGAAAGCCAGCGCTTCCCGCACCCCGGCGTCGCCCCGAGAAAGATCGTCCGTACCCGGAATAAAGGGCAATCCCGCCTTTTCCATAATTTGGCGCGCCACTACTTTGTCTCCGAGATTACGGATTACATCCGGAGGAGGACCGATAAATGTAATGCCCGCTTTTTCACAGGCCTCTGAAAAATCGGCGTTTTCCGCCAGGAAACCATAGCCGGGATGAATCGCATCGGCGCCGCAGACCCGCGCAGCCCAGATGATTCGCTCTATGTCGAGATAATCTTTCCTCGGCCCATCGCCAATCTGTATAGCCTCGTCGGCAAATCGGATAAAAAGCGATTCTCCGTCCGGTTTTTCATACACAGCAACGGCGTGCAATCCAAGTTCTTTGACGGTTCGAATAACGCGAAGGGCAATTTCACCCCGGTTTGCCACCAATATTTTTTTTATTTTTCTTTCATGATCCATAGTAATTCTCTTTTTTTGTGTGCGAAGAACCGCATACCGGGTTCACTTTTCCGCTACTTCTCCCGCAGGGGAACAGGAAGCCCTACCCAGTCGAAATCAAATATTATTTCGTATACACATCATCAACGCATCGCGTTAAAGTTGTGAATAATACCTGTATCTCCGGGGCAAGTCAAGTGTTTTACGGTGGCCAAACCCACCGCGATACATCGGGCATGTCTGTTATTGCCTTATTTGAGAGAAGGAATCATATTTCGGGGATTCCTTACAATCTCCACGGGCAGCTTCAGAATTCTCAGCAGAATGCCTGTTACCGGTTCCGATATCGTATCTACAGGGGCCAGTGTGATTGAAGGGTTGTCTGCGCTGCCTTGCACCTTGAGGCAGATGACTACAAATCGGTTTTTCTCACCGGTGACAATCCAGCCCACAATGGGAATAAGGCCGATTATCTTATCTATCGTTTCAAGAGGCTGCACTATGACGGTCATGTCAATTTTTTTGTCGTTCGTCTGATAGCTGCCCGCCGCAGAGGCCTGAAGGGAATCGCTGTCGAAATAAAAGTCATCGCTTCTCAGGATGCCATCTCTGATTTGAAAGGTTGCTGCCATCTTATTATATGAAAATCCTTCGCCTGCAAAATCAATTTCACCGCTTCTGATTATCTTGTAGGGGTTGAGCACTGCAAAGATTTTCGAAAGAAGCGCATACTTTTTGATGCGCCCTTCCGCGGCAGCAAATGATATATCTCCATTTATCAAATCGACAGGACCCCATAGACGTCCCTTGATAGTCGCCGTCCCGTCAAACTTCGGCTCTTCCGGATACATGGCAGTGAGCAGTGTTCCTATGTCGATTTTTTCCATCGAAACATCGAGATCAACGGCGATCCCGCCTGTCTTTTTCACGTCCGCCTTGCCCGTGACGGTTCCCGATAATAAATCTGCCCTGAGGTCCATAACGCAAAGCCTTTCACCATCGCCCTCGAGACGGGCGATTATGCTGTCCACGGGAATACCGTACACCTGTGCACGGCTGATGACAACGGTCGTGTTCTTTATGGCACAGGGAGGCATCCATCCGCCCTTGCCTGCGCAGCTCTTTTCGATTTTGAGGCTGTCGACGTTGACCGTCCCTTCAAATGACTCCGGCGTCGACAACGAAAGGTCGCCGACGATCTGCGCCGACATATCGCGGTATGTGATGCTGAAGCGCGGAGACGAAAGGAGGGCACGCCCAACCGTCAGGGAACCGTCGAATTCGAGTGGTTCACCGCGGTGGACAAGGCATGCCTTCCGACAAGCGAGAGTGCCGGTAATCGCGGTCTCTTCGCGCCAAGTCACCTCAAGATCCGCATCAATGAACCCTTTTTCCGGTTCAAACCTCGCACCTTCCGTCACAGCGACCTGTGCCAGATCGATCGTTCCCTTCAAGCCAAAACGACCGGCAGATCCTTTGACAGCACCGTGCACCTTCAAGGTTCCCGGCGCCATAGTGAAAACAAGTTCAGGTAATTCAACAACAGTCTCCGGCCAAAGCGTTGCCTTTACCTTTCCTCGACCCTCGATCATCCCCTCTTTCGGCCGATATCCCTCACTGAGAAGCCTCACCGATTCAGCCGAAAAAAGAACCTCTCCCTCAATATGCGGCCCCTCGCCTCTTCCCGAGATCTGGATAGGTGAATGACCTTCAAAAAAGGCACTGCCCGGCATGTTGGAGATTTCCTTTGTCCACAGCGAAAACACATAGGACGGGGACTTTAAGGGGTGGGGAATGATGAGTTCGAGGGAGTCAATGACATGCCCCCGGACTGATCCGGCGGCCTGAATTTTCAGAGGTTCATCATATGATCCCCTGTGTGCCGTCGCCTTTGACGCCTCGACTTCATAGCCGAGCCATCGGAAGTGAGCCCCGGAAAGGGTTGCCGTTCCCCTGATCAGGGTCGCATCTCCCTTCGATGTATCGGCGCAGGCGTCAACCCTGCCTGCAATTCTGCCTCCCTCAACATGTGAAATCGGCCCCAGCAGGTCATAGAGTTCCCGTGGCGTCATTACAGCCTTCCAGGCAGTTATAAAATCACTCAAGGGCATATCCGCACCCACGCCCACGGAAAGCTGCACCCCTTTCTGAAGGATATCCCAAAACACAAGGTTGACCGAGTGTATCGACGAGGTCCCGACCCGCCCTGACAGATCTCTAAAGGCAATACGTCCCTTTGAGAACAGGCATTGCCCCTGAATCTGCTCGACGCGGGAAGGGTCATGACCGGCGCCGAAACTTTGATTTTTCAGCGCAGCCCGGACCGTCAGGCCCTTGATTAAACCATCGGCGGTGAAAATATCCCCCAAAGATCCCTTATAGGCGACGCGGGAAAAATGAATCGTTCCATCACGAATCTGACGATCCAGCAACAGGGATAACCACTCGGGAAAATGTTTCAGGGGGAGCAGGTCCACCAGCGTTTCATAGTCAACCTCAGAGGACTGCATGGTGAGTTCGAGAAGCGAATCGGGAAACGCGCCTATGCCGGTCCACTGGGAAATCCTGCCGCTCCCCCCCATATTGAAGACCTTCGTCTTGAGGGTGATATTTTCAATATTCAGACCACCCACTGTTCCCTTGCCGTCGAGCGCGATGTTCACCTCATCGAGCGTGCCCTTGAGCCAGGGAAGCCGCACATTCTTCGCATTCGCCGCAACGGAAAGAACCTTGCGAAAAATGCCGGCTTGGAACTCCGACTTAATATCGAAGGTTCCATTCATCCGGGGATCAATCCGATCGAGCGCTATGTTGTTGAGATTGAGCGTACCCTGCACTGAAACAATCCCCCGCGACACCTTTATGGCGGCCTCTCCCCCCAAGATATGCATGCACAGCTGCGCGGAATTCTTACTGATTGATCCCTGCACTTCGTCAATAATCAAATGGGCGCTTTCCTTTGTGATAATTATTCTTCCCCCGGCTATGTCCAGGGGCGGCGCTTCAAAATCACCTATCGCCGCTCCCCCTTTCAGACAGTGCCAGGGAATCCGTATCTCGGGACGCCGCACATCCATATGGTCTATTTTTATTTTTCCAAAGAGGATGTAATGCAAAGCAAGGTGCGCGCCAAGGTGTTCGGCGGCCAGATAAAGCTCATCGGACGTACCAATTGTGACATTGGTGAGTATCACCTGCGGTGACAATCCCGGCAACACAGTCGCCTTTTCAACGGTGACCGCTTTTCCGAGGCGTTTTGCAATGGCCTCTTCCACAAAGTTTGCCAATATCTCAGGGTGCGTGTTTAGATAGGCATAATAGCCTGCCGCCGCCACGCAGGTTGCGACAACAATGACGCAGGCTGAGAGAAAAACTGTCCTGCAGAGGCGTCGCATTTTTCCTGTTTGAATACTCCCCTTCATTCGCAACCCTGTTCCCGCCGCATGACCCTTTAAGAGAGGCGCTTCAACTCTTCCACAAAGGCATTATATGTCGTTGCGTCAAAGAGGACGAACCTTGCCGTTTCTATGTCTTCGTGCTCTTTCAGGTAGTCGATTGTGGTTTTCAGCGCGATATGTGCGGCTTCGTGGAGCGGATATCCGTACACTCCCGCACTGATTGCCGGAAAGGCGATACTCTTAAGCCCCTTGCGTGATGCCATTCGAAGGCTTTCTCGATAGGCGCGTGCCAGCAGGTCGGCCTCTCCTTGTCCGCCACCCCGATATATCGGACCTACCGTATGAATTACATAGCGTGCCTTCAGGTTTCCGCCCGTCGTAATCACCGCCTCCCCCGTAGGACAATGGCCGATCCGACGACACTCTTCCATGATTGTGGGACCTCCCGCACGATGAATTGCTCCGTCCACACCGCCGCCCCCTCGCAGCCCTGAATTGGCGGCATTTACAATCGCGTCGGTTTCCTCGACAGTGATATTGCCCTCTACCAGCGCCACCGTCGCGTTTTTGATTGTTACTTCCATCACCTACCCCCTTTCCGGAATGCCCGTCCCTTCGCCGTACACGAGCATCCTGTATGTTTTTTCAATCCTGTCCCAGTTTTCTTCACGGTCCATGGACCAGTACCTCCCGATGACTGACGCCACCGACCCCAGCTGTAGCTCCCGGCAGCGCCTTTCAATCTTTTCTATGTAGAGTGCGCCGCTTTCCGGCTTCTCTCCCCGCCTTCCAAGCATGGCGTGCACGAAGAGGTTTTTCACCCCTCTTCTCTTCGCAAGATCCATGAGCGCGAACAGATGATCGACGGACCCGTGAGAACTGAAAAACGACACAATGCCCATCAGATGAAGAGCGGATCCCTGCTGAAGCGACTTTTCTATCACCTCGTTGAAGGCGCGATTGAAAAAAAACGATCCATCCTCTATCGCCCCGTTAATCTTCACCCTGTCCGAATATATCCTTCGGCCTGCGCCGATATGCAAGTGACCTACTTCAGAATTGCCCACCGTACCAGACGGCAGTCCCACTGCCCGACCGGCTGCGTCGAGGGCGGCAGAAGGGCAGAACTTCCATAAACGATCCATCACGGGCGTATGCGCCTGAAAAATCAAGTTCTCCGGCCCCTTCCGGTGCAGACCCCACCCATCGAGGATCAACAAGAGCACCCTTTGTGTCTTTCGGCATTCTCCGGAGAGAAGTGAACTGCCGGTCATGGCCGCCGGCTTTTCAATACCCATAAGGTCAAGTAGTGTGGGCGCCACATCGGCGAGTTCCCCTTTGGATCTGAGTGGCGGCAGGTCTTGATCCGACACGAGAATAAAGGGAACCGGCGAATCCGTGTGCCCCGTATCGATTTTCCCATCGGGGTAGAACCATTTTTCCACCGTTCCGTGATCGGCGGTTACGATCGTTGTTATATGAAGGCTCAGCGCCGCATCGACCACCACTCCCAGGGCCTTGTCCACTGCCTCAACCGCCGCGATTATGGCTTCCCGGTTTTCGATATGCCCCACGACATCGACATTCGGGAAATTAACCACAACACAGTCATTCTTGTCGTCTTCAAGCTTTTGAAGCACGGTTTCGGTAATTGCGGCGATGGACATCTCCGGCGCTTCATCAAAGAGCACCACATCTTTTCGTGTGGGAATGACTATTCGTTCTTCCCCCCGCTCGGGCCGGGAGTGTTTTCCGTTAAAAAAATATCCCAGGTGGATGGCTTTTTCCGCCTCCGTAATTTTCACCTGGCGTTTCCCCTCTTTTGCAAGAACTCCGCTGAGCGTATCTTCAACGGAACCTTCGGGAGGGAATCCCACGGCCACCGGCAATCCTTTCTGGTATTCGATCATGGTGGCAAAGTGCAGCGTAAGGTCCCTCTGAACGGGGAACTCCCAAAAATTTTTTTCCGTAAGGCTTCTGGTCAGTTCGATTTCCCGTTCTCCGCGGATATTATAAAATATCACCGCATCGCCGTTATGAAAGCGCCCCTTCGGGCTTCCGTTCTCATCGGCAAGCACCAGCGGTTCAAGCATCTCATCATCGGTTCCCTTTCCGTAGGCCCTTCTGACGGCGTTGGACAGGGCATCCGTCTTCATCTCGGTCATTCGTTTCTCCCTTCTCTCGGATACTGGCTATACCTAATACAGCCCCTCTCGAAAGTCAAACATGCATACAAGGCGGAAGTGCGGATATTTTCGGTTGAAAACTGGACTTTTTAGTGATAGTCGCGTATACCATTAAACGGGCCGCCGGCAGAAGGGCTCACGCGGAAAATGACCAAAGAAGGACTCGAAAAGACCCAGGAAGAAATATTCCGAGAAAGGGCCGATGTTCTATCCAGGGCGGGCAAAAGCCTGTCCGATGCCTTGGCGCGACTTGAAGATATAGGCACATCAATACAGACAAAGCTTGATAGCATTCGTAACGCCCGGAAACAGGAAGAAATAGACGACGCACCCCTGTACCGCGATCTGAACAGGGAAATTAAGGCCTTTAATCAAGCCCGGGCATATGCCGAGTTGAGACGCTATTATCTTATCGTGACACGGGAGGCGCTCGGCCTGCGCAGACACACATGGGTAGATGAAATGTACAAAATCCCCCCCAGGAGAAGGGAACTTTCGAGGCACGATGAATCGCTTTAGAAATCAAAGGATCAAGATGGTCGATGGGCAAATTCGAGCGCGCGGCATCACCGACAGCGCCCTTTTGAAGGCAATGGAAACCATTCCGCGTCATCTTTTTGTCGACGAGGGCATTATTAATCAGGCCTACGCGGACAATCCTCTTCCCATCGGCGAACGTCAAACAATCTCTCAGCCTTACATTGTGGCGCTTATGACGGAGGCGCTCGAACTTACGGGCTATGAGAAAGTCCTTGAAATAGGCACGGGATCGGGATATCAAGCGGCAATTCTCTCCCTGCTTTCCGACAGGGTGTTTTCAGTGGAACGCATTGCCGGCCTTGCCTCCCGTGCACGAAAAATTCTCGACTCGTTGAATTGTTACAATGTGCTCATCAGAGTGGGTGACGGCACCTACGGATGGAAGGATGAAGCGCCCTTTGACGCAATCATCGTCACCGCAGGAGCGCCTGAAATTCCCCAGCCCTTCATAGAGCAGCTTGCGCCGGGCGGTCGTCTTGTCATTCCCGTCGGCGACCGGAACTCACAGACGCTTACAAGAGTCACGCGCCTTTCCGATGACCCCGAGAAGACCCAAACTGAAAGCCTTGGCGGCTGCCGTTTCGTAAGTCTCATAGGGGAACACGGCTGGAAGGGCTGATTTTTGACATGATACGGAAACTGTATGACTGGGTCCTGCACTGGGCCGAAACGCCATACGGAACGTGGGCGCTCTTTCTGCTGGCCTTTGCCGAGTCGAGCTTTTTCCCGATTCCTCCCGACCTATTGCTGATTGCGCTGGCTCTCTCAATACCGACTAAATCGTTCCGCTACGCCCTGATATGTTCCGTCGGCTCCATTACAGGAGGCGCTGTAGGGTATACAATCGGGTTTCAGTTCATGGAACTGGTGGGGCTTCGCATCATTCATTTCTATGGATTGACGGAAAAGTACGCCTATATCGGTGAGCTTTATAATCACTACAATGCATGGGCCGTCATGATTGCGGGCTTCACTCCATTGCCCTATAAGATCTTTACAATTGCCGGAGGGGCTTTTAAAATCAATTTTGCCGTCTTCCTTCTGGCATCGGCTCTGAGCAGATCGGCCCGCTTTTTGCTCGTCGCATGGCTGATCTACCGGTTCGGCGCAGGAATTCGCTTATTTATCGATAAATATTTTAATTTGATGACCCTGTTGTTTACCGTCCTTCTTGTTGGAGGGTTTCTAATCGTAAAATTTCTATTATGATCGACATGGCGCGACCAACACATTATTTTCTCATTTTCCTACTCAGCGCACTGTTGTTTCTTTCCGCCTGCGCGACCCCCAGCGGCGTCAAGGGTGTGTATCACCGCTTGAATAGAGGCGAAACCCTCTCACAGGTTGCCTGCACCTATGATATCTCCATCGATGATCTTGCAGCTGCCAACCGCATTGACGATCCCGATGCCGTTGCCGCTGATCGCGTGCTGTTCATTCCGGGCGCGACAGAGGTGCGCGAATTGGATGCATCGAATGACAGGCAGGCACAGACATCACGACGCACCCGTTCCACTTCTCCGGTGGCATCAGGAGGCTCAAAAGAAAAATCCGGACCGGTGCCGGCTCCTCCTGCCCGGTCATCTCAACCTGTTCGGGAAAAAGACGCACTGCAGGAAAAAAGGCTCACAAAAGACGGGCCTCCACCGGAAAAGGAAGTTGAAGCGGATAGCCCCGTCACAACTGAAAAACCCTCTTCCCTGAAAACGGGAAAACTTCACTTTATCTGGCCTTTGAGCGGCAAAGTTGTTTCCCGATTCGGGCGGACGCCTGAGGGAATCCGGTCAAACGGGATTACGATCGAATCAAAAAAGAATCCGGCGGTCAAGGCCTCGGAGGATGGAAAAGTCATACATGCCTCACCGATCAAGTTTTATGGGAACACCATAATCATAAAGCACAGAAGAAATTATCTGACCATCTATGCGAATCTCGATACAATGAACGTAACATCAGGCGATGGGGTAACGAAGGGAAGTACAATTGCCACAGTGGAAAAAAATAAAGAAACGAAAGCCTATTCGCTCTATTTCGAAGTGCGGTATAACAACCGGCCTCAAAATCCATTGCGTTACGTCCCCAAAAGATAGTATGACCAGCAACTGTTGAAAGGACCTGAGTCATGGGAGCGCCATGCAGGTCCCATTAACTGAAAAGGAGCGCAACGATGAAATTGATCGACAATCTTTACGTCTATGAATGGACAAATCCCTACGAAAACAACTGCAACAGTTTTTTTATAGGAGGCGATGCCGGCGTCCTCATCGATCCGGGACTTTCGATTTTTTTCCCGGATCTCATGATAAGGATGGAAGAAGATGGAATTACACAGAATGACATACGTTACATTGTCAATACCCACTCCCATCCGGATCATTTCGAAGCCTCGGAGCTTTTCAACGAAGAAAAGGGGGTGTCCGTGTGTATCCTTCGTGAGGAGAAAGAATTCTATGATGCGACGGGGAAGAACATGTACGGCATGTTCGGCCTGAGAGCACCCGAAATAGTCATCGACAGGATTCTTGAAAAAGGAGCGGTCAAACTGGGAGGCGAATCCTTTGAAATCGTTCACACTCCCGGCCATTCGCCGGGATCCCTGTCCCTTTACTGGCCCGCGAAAAAGGCTCTCTTCCCTGGTGATGTGATCTTCTTTCAAAGCGTGGGGAGAACGGACTTTCCCGGGGGTGACAGCCAACTTCTTAAGGAAAGTATCCGGAAACTGTCGCAGCTCGATGTGGAATATTTATTGCCGGGGCACATGGACATCATTCAGGGGAACGACGCAGTTCAAAGAAACTTCACACTCATTATCGACCATGTCTTCTCATATCTGTGAATCTGAATGTCCCGGTCACGGCGCCGTCAGGTTCCGCCCCCTGCCGTATCGGTCCCGGTAGAGGGCGGAAGTGATGCTCCAGGTTCCTTTTTCCTTTATCAAGTATACGATCACATCGGTCGAGCCCGACGTTCCCGTCACTCTCAGGCCTAATTTCGCCCGTCCCTGGCCTTCAGAATCTTCAGTAAATTTTTGCTGCACTATGCTGATGTTCAGATTGTTCCCTGTCAGGGCTTTTATCTCAGGACTTTTCCGTATAAGGGTTTCCGCTGCCTGATAGGCGCCGGAACTTTTCATGCGGAAATACACATGCCCCAGGTAGGGCAGCACCATTGCCAGAAAAGCCATTACTACCACCACCGCAACGACCCTCAGGAATTTTGTTCTGACATTGTTGATGCCTTCGGGAAAATCCTCCGGTGATTCATCAGGCACAGGACCTTCTTCATCCGACAGATATTGCGAAATGGTTTTGTCAACGGTCCACTTTTCTCCCCATTGGTGGGAGGTTGTTCCCACCTTGAGCAGTTCCTGGGACCCGCAATTTTTACAGCGCACCCTTACTGTGGACCGATCAAATTTTACATTGCCGACATTGTTTATATGACCGCATTTTGAGCAGGTAATGATCATGTCATTCCTCGTACAGTAAGATTATTATACACGGCAGTTAACTATACCATACTATGCAAGGTTTTGATATTCCTTGACAGGCATTTTTTTCGCGCTATTGTGTGTACCGCAGTACCGTTCAGTCCGACAAAAAACAATAAGGAACACTATGTCCATTCTTCTTATATATCCCCCCGTCGTTAAACCCTGTGAACCACCGCCGGGCATTGCACTGCTTGCGGCCGCACTTGCCTCTCAATCCGTTCCCGTTTCCCTGCTGGACGCCAATATCGAAGGCCTTCTTTTTCTGACGGAACAAACACCCGGGCTGTCCGATGCCTGGACAAGGCGTGCGTTCCGTACTCGTAAAAGAAATCTCGAAGCAATCACCCGCCGGGACACCTATAAGAACTTCGATCGTTATAAACGGACGCTGTCCGACATATATCGTCTCGTGCACGTGCAGGGACAGGCCCTCAACATTCAGGCAGGTCTTTCAAATTATCAGGACAGAGGCCTCTCTCCTCTGAGAAGCGCCGATTGCCTTACTGCCTATGAACACCCGGACAGAAATCTCTTCTTCCCCTACTTTGCAAAGAGGATTCCTTTAATTCTGGAGGAGTCACAGCCGGAATGGGTGGGCTTTTCACTGAATTTCCTGAGCCAGGCACTTACGACCTTTGCAATGATCGGCGTCGTAAAACGCGTTGCGCCTGCCATGAAGATCGTACTCGGAGGCGGTCTTGTGACCTCATGGATGAGAAACCCCTCCTGGACCAATCCTTTTGAGGGCCTCGTCGACAGGATGATCGACGGTCCGGGAGAAAGGGCTTTGCCGGCGCTGCTGGAAAAAGGTCAGCCGACGGAACCTGTGTTGCCCTGCTACGGAGATTTTCCTCTCGATTCATACTTCTCGCCCGGATTCATTCTGCCCTACAGCGCTTCACGGGGCTGCTACTGGCAGCGGTGCTCCTTCTGCCCGGAGCGCGCCGAAGGGAACGCCTATATCCCTCTGCCTCCCCGCCGGGTCGCGGACGAGCTCCAGTTGCTTGTCCGACAAAGAAAGCCTGTGTTGATTCATCTGGTCGATAATGCCCTGAGTCCCGCACTGTTGCAGCATCTTGCGCTGAACCCCCCGGGCGCTCCCTGGTACGGATTTACGAGGATATCGGAACTCCTCGCCGATGTCGACTTCTGCCACAGGCTGAAAGCCGCAGGATGCACAATGCTGAAAATCGGGCTGGAGTCGGGAAGCCAAGGGGTTCTCGACGGCATGGAAAAGGGAATCGATCTTGGCATGGCGTCGCAGGTCTTGCACACTCTGCACAGTGCGGGCATTGCCACTTACATCTATCTCCTTTTCGGCACCCCCTTCGAAAGTGAGAACGATGCGCTGATGACCCTTGATTTTACAGTGAGGCACAGCGAAATGATCCGCTTTCTGAATATCGCAATCTTCAACCTGCCCGCCTACGGTCCCGAAGCGGGTACTCTGGACGTAAAAGATTTCTACGATGGCGACCTCACGCTTTATCGTCAGTTTCGCCACCCCCGCGGATGGCACAGGCGTCGCGTCAGATCGTTTCTGGAAAAGGAATTTAAACGGCATCCGGCTGTGGCGGACATTATCAGGCGCGACCCCCCGTTTTTTTCTTCCAATCACGCACCCTTTTTCCTATAGCATCCCCTGTCTGCGGGCATTCCGCTCGTAATAGGCCATCACCTTATTTATGGCGTTGGCCGCACCGCCGAAGGAAAAATAGAGGGGATAGCCCTCTGACGCGTACTGCTCGATATACACATATATCTTGTGTGCCTCTTCAGGCAGAGCGCTGATTACTACCACCACACCCACCGGTTTTGTAATATCGTCAAACCTGAGTGGCTTGGGCAAATCTCCCGCTCGAGTCGATTGCGTGGCCACCACGAAATTAATCATAAAATCGAAGTCGCCCCATTTCATGAGAATCTCCAGCGCTCGATTCACATTGGCGGGCTCCATACTTTGAGAATAATCAATGGGATTGTTGAAGAAATTGCCTGCAGCCTGGCTGAATTCGCGCAGTTCGGCTATATGCTCTTTCGGCAACTGAGGCACCATAATCCCCCGTCTTTCGAATTCATCGGCAACTATCACGCTTGACCCGCCACCGGCGCCGAACAGCAGGGCTCGTCTCCCCTCAGGTGCGGGCATGAATTCCAGCGTCACCAGCACATCGGCCATTTCATCAAGGTTTTGCACCTGAATGACATTACACTGTCTGCAGAGCGGCTCCCAGATGGTACGGCTTCCGGCAAGCGATGCCGTATGTCCCATCACGGCCCTTTCTCCGGCGGGAGTGGCCCCTCCTTTCAGTAACACCACCGGCTTTTTCTCCGATGCGTAGTGGAAGGCACGCCGGAAACGGCCGGCCTCTTTGACTCCCTCGAGATACATGCATATAATTTTTGTTTTCGGATCATCGGCCAAATACTCCAAAAAATCGCTTTCGTTGAGATCGCAGGCATTGCCGATGCTGATAACCTTGCTGAAGCGAATGCCACGAAGCGCGGCATGACGGATTAGAAAATTGGAGTTGCCGCCGCTTTGACTGATGAATCCCACCGATCCGCTCTCCTTCGGAAAAAGTTCGCTGAAGGACATTCCCGCTTCAGGACAGTATATGCCCAGACAGTTCGGACCGATGATCCGCACATTATACCTGCGGGCTGCACTGAGCAATTGCTCCTCAAGTGCCGTACCTTCCGCTTCATCTATTTCACTGAAGCCGGCAGTGCAAAAATGAATACAGCGTGCGCCCTTGGCCGCCGCATCCTCTATCATTTTCGGAGCACTGCGGGAAGGCACCAGCCCCACCACAAAATCCAGGGTATCGGGAATATCCTCCAGTGTCTCATAGACCTTGTGTCCAGCCACAATCCCTCCCTTCGGATTCACGAGATACAGATTGCCCCGTGATGGAAAATCCAGTGCGAGGTACCCTTCAAGAAATCCCCGCGTCCAGTGGTGGGGATTGGCAGTGGTAATGCCCACCAGGGCAACGGAACGGGGGTGGAACACGGCGTCAAGATTTTCAAAATGAGAATTCATTATCACGACCTTTCTGATCATTCTCCTTTGTATTATTTTCAAGTATCACAGCTGTTTTTGTCTTCCCTCATGCAGGAACAACGTGCCGGTAGAAATTTGATTTTGACGTCAGAACACCGGCATCACCCTTTTGCTGCAAAGACGTCGTTGACTTCTGATGCTCGCTGCGGTTATGTGTGTAGCATACTGTATTTCGGAAATCCATCTACTCTGTAATTTTTATCACAGGGAGGAACTATGGCACAACCCCGCTATAAAGACAAGTATGTTACCGTCGGCTCAATTCACACTCGTTACTGGCAGCAGGGGGCCATGGGATCGCCGGTTGTACTGATCCATGGTCTCGGCGCTTCGGTGGACATCTGGATGTATGCAATCGATGCCCTGGCACAGGCGCACCGGGTGTATGCCTTGGATCTGGTGGGGTTCGGAAAAACGGACAAGCCGGACATGGAATATACGGCAGCACTCTTCCCAACCTTTCTCAACCGTTTTATAAGAGTGATGCATATCGAGAACCCCACCTTGATCGGGAATTCCCTCGGCGGCGGCATCGCCCTTCAGTACGCGTTGCTCTATCCCCACAGTGTCAGTAGACTGGTGCTTGTTGACAGCGCCGGTTTCGGCGCCGATGCCTCGTTGTCCTTGCGGGCGGCATCCCTTCCCCTCGTGGGTGAACTCATGACCCGCCCCAGCCGATTTGAAGCCTATGTCTATTTCAGGCATGCAGTCCATGACCCTTCAGTGCTGAAAAAGGAGTTCATAGACACCTATAGGGAATTGCACTCCCTGCCGGGCAACCAGACGTCATTGCTCAAGGCAATACGCGCTATCCTTTCATTCAGAGGCGGCAAAAAAGAGTTGCTCACCCCTATACTGAACAACATACATCGAATTGCGGCGCCGACGCTGATCATCTGGGGCAGGCAGGACCGGGTTTTGCCCCTGAGGCATGCCTACACCGCAAAGAAGATGCTCCCTCACTCGCAACTTCATATTCTGGACTCCTGCGGTCACATGCCGCAGTATGAACGACCGGAGGAATTCAACAGAATAGTGTTGCAGTTTTTGGATACGTGATGGTCTGATAACAGACATGCTCGCCTTTCACCCTTCTCCGCCGGCGAATACTATTTGACAAGAGCGCATTTTTTAAGTGAGAAGAACAGATGCAGCCTACAGGAGAAATTATGACCGGAGCTTTGCAAGGCATACGAGTGGTTGACTTGAGTCATGTATTGGCCGCCCCCTTATGTACGATGTTTCTCGCGGATCTTGGGGCCGAGGTGATTCATATCGAACCGCCACAGGGAGATGATGCACGGGAATTCGGCCCCTTTGCCGGGGAACAGGACAAAAACCGGAGCGGATACTTTATCAGTCTTAACCGCAACAAAAAAAGCATGGTGCTCGATTTGCACTGTGCGGAGGGGAAAAAGGTACTGCGCGACCTCATAATAGTATCTGATATTATTGTGGAAAACTTCAGGCCAACCACAATGAAACGGCTGGGATTCGACTGGGAAGACATCCAGAAGCTAAATCCCCGGATTATTTATGCATCCATTTGCGGGTTCGGTCATGACACCCTGCCCGGATACGAAAGCCGTCCGGCATACGATATGGTGGCCCAGGGATACAGCGGCATTATGAGCATTACGGGGCCTGAAGGAGGTCCTCCCTGCAGAGTCGGGACATCCATCGGAGATATCATTGCCGGCCACCAGGCCGTCATCGGTATTCTCGCTGCATTGTTTAATCGCGGGAAAACGGGCAGAGGGCAACATTACGACGGCGCGATGATAGACGGGTTATTTTCGATTCTGGAAAACGCCGCTGTCCGTTACACACTCGAGGGCTCGATACCGGGTCCATTGGGAAGCGCCCATCCCTCAATCACTCCGTTTCAGAGCTTCGCAACAAAGGATTCCTGGATTGTGACACCGATCGGAAACGACACCCTCTGGGCCACATTCTGCAGAACGATTGAAAGAGAGGATCTGACAGGAGATATCAGGTTCACCACGAATCCACTGAGGACAAACAATAGAGAAGCGCTCATCCCGATACTCTCGGCTGAGCTGAGGAAAAGAACAACAAAGGAATGGTGCGAACTGTTTGAAAATGCGGGGATACCCTATTCACCAATCAACACCATGAAAGAGATCTGTGAAGATCCGCACATCTCATACCGGAGAATGCTGGTGGAACTAGATCAGCCGGGAATAGGCGCCATGAAAATTGCCGGCTCCCCGATTCATCTGTCCGATACGCCGGGCAAGGTCTACGCACATGCACCCCTTTTGGGAGAACATTCCGAAGAGGTCCTGCGGGAAATTCTCAAATATACACCTCAGGAAATCTCACGATTGAGAGAAAAAGGCGTGATTAATGCCCAGGTTTAACATATTGAATAGTCGGCGCATTTGGACTCCTCAGTACATGATGCACCGCTCATGCGGGTTCTGATGCGGGGGCATGAGGAACTTCTCAATAACTGATTCTTTTTCTCCCGCAAGACGCCAAGAGGCAGAGAAAAAATTTTTTATTTCCCCTTGTCCTCAGCGCCCCTGCGCCTCTGCGCGAAAATCTTTTTTTCGGATACGCGGTTCGAGCGCGTAGCGCGAGTTCTCCGGGACCGCTTCGCGAGACGCTGCATGGTCGAAACACCGACCTGAGCCGGGCGCCACTTGAGAAAGCATAGGGCCGAGAAACAGTGATACCGGCATCATGTGCGTTCCATTATACTGCCGAACCGTCGGCATGGTAAGCGTTTTACGAAGCCGTCAAATCTGATTTTGATTCCCCGAACAACTCCTCGTTATCTTCACCAATGCCCGTCTTGATCCACCTGGCATGCGAAGGAGACTCTGACATGCGGGGCGGCAGCTCGGCAATGCGTATGGCACCGAAACCTTCAATATCTATTTCAATAAAACTCTTTCGAATCTGCCAATGCTTCTCCGACGCCGCTTCCCGGGGCGAACGCGTTTCCACCACGATCGGGAATCCTCGTGACCGTAATTTATCCCGTGCAGCCTTGGCTCCGTAAGCAAAGGTTTTTTCATAGAGCTCTTTTCTCGTATATTTAGCGATTTCTTTTTTGATTTCCACTTCCAGTTCTCTCAGTTTTTCGGGATCATCGGCAATTCTGTCAAATAAGAACCTCCAGTCATCCTCAAGATCCCAACGGCCGAGAATTTTTAAGAGGCCCCTGAAATCCGCATCGGATGCGGCGGCGATTGTCACATAACCGTCCTTTGCCTTGTAATAGCCATAGGGGAACAGGCACCAGTCAAAATTCCCGATCCGCGTTCGGGGCGTTTCATTGGTAAACCCCCAGACATGCGAGAACCCCTGCCAGGCTGCAATGGCATCATAGGTCGCCAGATCCACCATCTGTCCTTCCCCGGTCTTCCTCCGATGCAGGAGGGCTGTCAAAATACCCGCAACCGCTATGGCCGCGCCCATATATGAAGCCGCCCATATGCCCGCGCGCAGCGGATAATTATACGGTTCCTGCGCATCGGGATCTCCTGACAGTGCGGGATATCCCGATTCAGCCTGCGCCGTAAGATCCGCATCGGGGATATTTTTATATGCCCGCGCCTTCGAAGTATAGTGGCCATAGGGAGAGAGCGCCGCGTAGACAAGACCGGTGTTGATTCCGGCGAGCTGCCGGTATCCCATCCCTCGGCCGTCGAGATACCCCGGCGGCATTGCGTCGATCATGATATCGGCCTTCGTTGCAAGCTCCCTTACCTTTTCGATATATCGATCCTCATTAAAATCGGCCGTGAGCATTCGTTTATTCCTGTTTTCTATTACAAAAGGAATCCCCACATCCCTGATGTACTCCCCGTTATAGGTTGCTTCCCGCGCCGGATCTCCCTGGGGTGGTTCGATTTTCACTACATCGGCCCCCATTTCACCAAGCATGGCCCCGCATATAAGTCCAGGAAAGCTTGCATAGCTTATCTCAAGCACCCTGAGACCATGAAGTGCACCCTGCTTATCTTCCGATGATTCCATCATCGTTCCGAGAAGATCGTTGAATCGCTCAAGCTGCTCCCGGACCTTTTTATCGGTCATATGTTTTGAAAATACCTGCTGTTTCTGGCTCACGACTTCTAATCCTTTACATCCTTTTTGTAATTGAAAAGTTCGTCCTTTTCCATATCGACGTAGGGCGGCGGTCGTTTTCCTACCCGGTTGTCCCAGTATCCGATGATATTTCTTTTTTCCAGTTCCCGGATCTTTTTTTCCGTTAATCCGAGCATCTCTTTAAACACGTATCTGTTGTGATATCCAATGGGCCGCGTTAAATGCTTGATCCGACCGGGACTCTTGCTCAGCGATACGGGAGGACCGGCCCAGCGCCCCTTGCCGTACATATCGTCGTCAAATTCCACGACGCTTCCCCGCTCTTCTCTCCAGCTGTCGCTGACAAGCTTCCAGTCGTCCATGACCGGCGCCGCCGGAAATCCCATTGTCTTTGCACTCTCAATGATCTCCTGTTCCGAATGAGTGCCGACCCAAGAGCCCAATGTCTGATTTATTGCAGCAGCATTTTCAGGTTTGAGACGTTCCCGGGTTTCGAAGAACCGCGGATCCTGTGTGAGCTCTTTTGAATCCATTGCCTTCGCCAGTGCGCCGAATTGTTCCGTAGTGGCGACGGCAATGGCCACAAATGCATCGTCTTTCGTTTTGAAGATGCCTGAAGGCGCCATCGTGGGATCGAAATTCCCGGTTTGCGTGATGTCGTCACCGGTGACACTGGTGTACGTCCAGTTATGCATGGCCCGCATCAATGCTTCCGTTTGCGCCATATCGATATACTGGCCGCGACCGGTTTCCTCACGATGGTTGAGCGCGGCCAGCACCCCCACGGCACCGAGAATCGCCGGATAAAAATCCCCATAATAATCAGGCAGTTTATAAGTAGTGTCTTCGGAATAGCCGGTCATTCTCGCAACACCCGACATGGATTGCGCAATCAGATCATAACTCGGATAGTAGCGCAACGGTCCCCATTGTCCGTAGCCGCTGCAACTGATGTATATGATCTTCGGGTTGATTGCGCTCAGTGTCATATATCCGAGACCCCAGGCCTCGATTAATCCCGCCCTGTAGTTTTCTATTACGACATCCGCGCTTTTTGCCAATTCCTTTACGAGATCTTTTCCTTCCTTTCTTTTCAGGTCAATGGCCACAAAATATTTATTCGGATTCAGTGACTGGAAATAGGGGCAGGAATCCTTCCAGAACTTACCCCAGTACGTCCCTGTTCTCCAGTCGTCCCCTTCCTCGGGTTCCTCGATTTTAATCACCTCGGCGCCGAAGAGCGACAGCCATTTGGCCACCATGGGGCCGAAAATGACACGGGACAGGTCAAGCACCCGTATCCCTTTAAGCGCTTCCGGTTTCCCGCCTATCTGCGATGCGTCGAACAGCCTGTCCGTAAATGAAAAATAATCCTCTGTCACAAAGATCCTCCTCACTACTGCCGGGGGAGACACGTACCCCTCGGATTCAAAAATTAAAAAAATCTTTCTTCTTACAGTCCCAGATAGGCCTGTTTCACATGGGCGCTGTTCAGCAGTTCGCTGCTGGCGCCGCTCAAAATGATCTCACCGTTTTCGAGCACATATCCACGAGAAGCGAGCTTGAGCGCCTGCGTCACATTCTGTTCCGACAGAAGAATCGTCAGCCCCTCGTCACGAAGCACTTTCAGGGTTTCGTAGATTTCAAGCAATACTTTCGGCGCCAGGCCAAGCGATGGTTCATCGATCATGAGAAGCCTCGGCCGTGCCATAAGTCCTCTTCCGACCACCAGCAACTGCCTCTCTCCGCCGCTGAGCAGTCGCGCTTCCTGATTGTAGCGGTCCCTCAGTTTTGGAAATATCTTATAGATCCACTCAAGTGTATCGTCCCGTTTTTTCCATGCTTCGTTCCTGCAGGCGGCTCCCATGACCAGATTCTCCCGCACCGTCATAAAGGGAAAAATCTTTCCCCCTTCGGGAACCTGGGCGATTCCTGATTCGTAACGGACCGCAGGGGAGCTTGTTTCACACCTGAGCCCCTGAAAAATGACGTTTCCTGATTTCAGCGGCACGACTCCGGAGATCGCATTGAGGATAGTTGTCTTGCCGGCGCCGTTTGAACCGAGCAAGGCAACGCACTCCCCTTCTTCCACATAAAAATCCACATCGTAGACTACCTGGATTATGCCGTAAGAAATATTGACCTTTTCAGCTTTAAGCAATTTTTTCCCCCAGATAGGCCTCAACGACCAGAGGATCGCTGATCACTTTGTGCGGCGTACCCGACGCGATAATTTCTCCATAATGGAGCACTTCAACTCGCTGGGTGGCCTCCATGATAATCTTCATCACATGTTCAATCCACAATATCGTCACATGATATTCTTCCACGACCTTTCGAATAAGTCTGATGGCGCGCCTTGACTCGGCTTGATTAAGACCGGCCATCACCTCATCGATCAGGATCAGTCTGGGCGTCGTTGCAAGCGCCCGCGCCAGTTCCAGTGCCCGCAACTCGAAGAGCGAGAGATCGCGGGCAAGCATATTGCGTTTTCCGAAAAGTCCTACAAATTCAAGGCAGTGCGAGGCATCAAGCATCGCATCGCCGAGACTCATATTCGGTCGTTTCTTACCGCAGAACACCCCCACGGAAACATTCAGCAGCGTCGTCATGTCCGGAAAAGGTCTCGGGATCTGATAGGTCCGGCTTATTCCCCGCCTGCATATTGTGTGAGGCTCCTCACCTGAAATGGTATGTCCGTTAAAGCCGATTGTGCCTGCATCGGGTTTTAAAGAACCGGAGATGAGATTCATGAGTGTTGTTTTTCCCGCACCGTTCGGTCCGATAAGACCGACTACTTCTCCCTCGCCGATGGAAAAACTGACGTCGTTGACGGCAATCAGACCGCCGAAGTGTTTACTAATTCCCTTTAATTGCAGAAGCATTTCTTCGTCCTTATGTTCACTCGGCAGTTACCTACACAGCGGCATATCATCCTACCTTTTTCTGACACGTATCGTTGGATAATATTCGCGATACCGGTGCCGTCGATAAATACCATACAGACCTTCTGGTAGAGTAAACAACAAAATCATCAGAATCAGGGGGAAGAGGATATAGTGAACGGTCCCGAACACGGTGAGCAGTTTTTCAAGTATTACCACGAAATATGCGCCGTAGATGGCGCCATAGATGTCTCCCCGTCCGCCGATCATGACCATGAGAAGAATCTTCAGCATGAAGGGAAGCTGAAGATAGGTGACGCCGGCAAAGGTGCCGAAGTAGTGGGCTGCGAACCATCCCGTCACGGATATCATGACCGAGGTCGCCACAAAACATATAATCTTCCACCTTTTGATATTCAGTCCCAGATTATTCGCGACCTCTTCGTCATCATTGATGGCCGCGGCAAAGAGACCGATTCTCGATGTCAACACCTTATGAACGATGAAAAGGAACAGGATCAGCATGAAAAGCGACAGAAATCCCGTTATCAAATATTCAGTCTTGATGTTTTCGACTGTGACGAGAGGGGCTATGCCGTAGAGTCCCGTTTCTCCTTTAAACAGTCTGAAATAATACGTAACTTCCAAAAATATCAGGGGAAGAATCAGTGTAACGAGGGAAAAATACAACCCCTTGGCAATGGTGGTCAGGGGGCTTAGCAGAATACCGAATACAAGACCCGCCACTATGGCCACCGGCAATGTCTCCCAGGGCCCCCATCCAAAGTGCACACTTATCAAAGCCGCCGTATAGCCCCCGATTCCCACGAAAAACTGGGGTCCGAAATTCAGTCGTCCGATCCCCGTCATCTGCCAGGCCAGGGGAATGGCTATGCAGGCGTAGATGTTCGCCGTGGCGAAAAGGCTGATAAGATCAGGCTGGCCGCTGAAGATGAGGGGCAGCAAGGCAATGCAAGCCATACCGAGCAGCGGGTTTCTCCAGTAACGGGGTTCGATGGGCCACTCGAACTTTTTATCGCCTATTCTTACTACCAGAAGGGCGCGCTTGTGTTCAATTCTCACCATAATGTCTCACTTTTCGCTATTCCCTGCGGTTTAAAAAGAAGCACGAAAAACACAATAATCAGTATTGCCATCCCTACAAGCCGGGGGTTGGTGAAGAATGCAACGGACGAGGCAATGAGACCGACGATAAAGCTGGCCATTACGGTTCCCCGCAGATTGCCGAGACCGCCTAAAATTGTCACGAGGATTGCCGTCTGAAGCAACGAGTGGCCCAGAGTGGGTTCTATCGCCCAGATGGGTGCAATGACCAGCATGCAAATCGTGGGCGGAAGCACCGAAAGAATCATGGCCAGTGCGTAGACGACTTCAACCTTTACACCTAGGAGCCGGGCCGCCTCCGGGTCCTGGCTTACCGCACGTATTTTAAACCCGATCCTTGTCCTGGTCAGAAACACAACGAAAAATGCGGTAATGAGTGCGGCAAAAATGACCACGACAAGCATCTGTGAAGGGATGCTCACCGCTCCGATCTCACAGGTCCCGGAAAGAATCGTCGTGGGAATGTCGACACCGGCCGTCACGGGATAGGCATGATTGACCGTCTCTTCAACGATCAAAGACACGAGCAGAAGGGAGGTAAGAAGCAGCTCTTCTTTCTCCATGTACCGCTTTACAATGGGGTAATATATGACGGCAAGCGTAAATACGCACTGAATCACACACACGCCGACAATCGCCGGAATAACGCCGAATCCGAAGGTATCCATCAGCATCCACATTCCGTACACGGCAACCAGAAAGGTTGCGCCATAGCCGAGGTTAAAGATGCCGAGGACACCACATATCAACGAAAACCCGAGTGATATGAGAAGATATAACGAGCCAAGCACCACGGCGTACACAAGGACACTCTGGATCGCATGCATTGTAATTGACACCCCTTATGCAGCAGTGCGCTTCCACCACCACATCAGGAAAACCGCTTCGGTGGAAATGCATGTACTGTTCATTTTCACATCAACGCGGAAGAATGAGTCATTGGACACCGCGGCATGTTATCAATGTCGAAGTCCCCTGTGAAGAGGGTGATCGTCCCTTGACGGAAACAACACCCTCTTCACTGCAGGCTTCGTCGTGTGCATGTGCTATTTGCGTAAATCCTTGACGTGCATATATTTTGCATCGGGATTGGTGATCTGTACCAGCTTTGAAGGATGAACGAGGACATATCGTCCATCTTTCTGGAACTGACCTATCACTGTCGGATGGTAGGGATATCCCTTTTTCGGTTCATGCCGTTTGTCGAAGGCCCAGACCCAAAATCCATACTGCACCTCGATCGTTTCAAGGGTCTTTATCAGGGTATCGACATTATCGATACCGCCTGCTTTTTCCGCCGCTCCTTTGAGTATCCACAGTCCGTCATAGGCGCCGTAGGTGGATGCAAGCATTCCGGCCTTCTTTGCCCTCAGTTTATCGAAGAAGGGGCGCGACTTGTCGGTAAAGGGAATTTCGATTTGCGGCCATGTGGCGCCTACACCCAACGCCTGACCGCTCGTCATATCCCAGAAGGCCGCATAGCTGCAGGCGCCGCTCTGGAAAATCAAATCCATGTCTTTCGCGGCCGATTGGGCCCACTGTTTCACGATGGTAATTGTGTCGCTGTAACCGGTAATCCAGTAGATGGTATCGGCGCCGCTGGCGGCCACCTTTTCCAGAATCGGCAGGAACATTTTTTCTTTAATATCGGTATTCTGCTCGTATACTACTTCAATACCGTTTTTCTCAAAATATTCCTTCTGCGTCGGATACACACCCGGTTTTCCTTTGCGGTACACCTCCGTCCATCCGATATCTTCTATCAGCAGGGCAAGCTTTCTGGCGCCAACGGTATTCTTGAAGAATTCTATAAACTCAAGTTTTGGATTGTAGGTATCGGCGGTACTCGGATAGACGCGAAAGAGAAACTTATATTTTTCATAATCATTCGCCACCAGGTCGGTAAGACCCTCATGAGCGGACCAGAAGGTGAACTGAAGATGGGGATAGCTCGAATAAAGCCGCGTCGCCACCTGCGCACAGGCGGTGCTTCCCTCGGTGCCCTCAGTGAATATGAGAAGGCACTTGTCCTTCATCACCAATTTCTTATAGGCGGCCACGGCAAGGGGCACTTCACGTTTCCAGTCCTCCGTGACCAGTTCCACCGGGTGTCCCAGTATCCCCCCCGCCTCATTGATCTCCTGCACACTGATATCAAGAACTGCTTTGTTGCTTGCACCGTAGGGTGTCGAAAGGGCGCCGATAAAACCAATTTTTATGGGCGCTTTCGCACACACCGACTGGGGGCCGACACACAAGACCATGCCGACAATCACGAGAACGATAGACAGGATCGACACCTTGCTTTTCATAGGTTCCCTCCTTTGCAGTGTCTTTAAAGGTTACAAGTGCCTTACACATTTATGCCCACACCAGGCTTATAAGGCCAGGTGCATTGTATGGCCCCTTAGATAACGCAAAAACCCTTCCGTCTTTCTAAGCTCTTTCTATCAATGATTCCCACACAGAAAAAATGGTGAGATTCGTTCCCAGAGAGCGAACCCGCCTGTGGCTGGTGTATGTGACAAGATATCCGTTTTGTGAAAACACGACATGGCCCGTGATTCATCCCACTGCATGAAAATGGGACGCCTTACATCCTCAGAAACCCCCATGTGGCCTCACTTATAACAACAAGGCATGGAAACTGTCAAGCGTTTTTTTAATGAGCGGGATTCATTCTCGGGAGGCGGCTTTCTTTTTCATGAGAAAATAAAGCTCACCGTACTCCTTGAGGTGACCCGCCATGATTCCGGCCCTTGCGCCTGTACCGCAAAAGAGGTCAACCCTGCCCGCCCCCTTGATGGCGCCGCCGGCGTCCTGATTAAGAACAAAACGGGTAAAAGGCGCCCATGAATGAATTTCTCCCGCCTCGCTTATGATCGGTTTTTTGACTCGTATAAGCGCCAGCGCACCCCGCGGAAAAAAGGCGGGATCGGTGGCAATGGAACGTCCCGCAGTGACTGGTACATCAAGGGAACCCCGAGGCCCTTCTTCGACAACTCTGAAAAAAACATAGCTTTCATTATGGGCAAGGAGATCGAGCATCTCATCGGGATGACTTCTCAGGTATCGTTTGATGCCTTCCAGGGATATTTCTCCGATAGACATCTTCCCCTCTTCGACAAGATGCTTGCCCAGGCTTCGGTACGCGTGACCATTGGATTCTGCATAACTTACCTGAATTGTGCTTCCATCGACAAACCTGATGGTTCCAGAACCCTGTATGTGAAGAAAAAAAATATCCACCGGATCGGGCAGCCAGGCAATTTCCAGTCCTCTCCCCGCCAGCTGGCCGACCACATCGATGTCCCTGCGTGTGTAATAGGGTACAATATTTCCGTCGTCCACTCTGGCGATAATGCGCTCGCCCTTGTATTTACTTCGGAATCGTCCGAGGTCAACCACCACATGATCATCGGGAGTGCGGTAGATCGGATATGAAAATTCCGGAGTGCGTGACTTCGAGCCCTCAAGGACCGGTTCGTAATATCCCGTATAGAGCACACCCCCCTCTCCATCGCGACCGAGGCATTGGTAGACGCGAAACTGTGCTCGCAGACGCTCCATTAGCCTGTCCTTGTCGAGGGTCGTGGCAAGAATGTCACGGAATGCGACCAGGGACTCCCTCATGTCCGCCGTGGTATAGGTATCGTTTCCAAATCTGAAAAGCTGGTCTTGAGGCACTCTATCGAAGTATTCGAGGCTTCGTTCGATAGCCCTGAACAGGGATGCGACGTCGAGATCGTCTTCCACCCGGGGTATTTCCTCCTGAACCAGTCGCACCAGATGATCCGGCGCCGCACTTTCATACACCGGCTTCTCCATCACCGGCGCACAGCTCCAGAAGAGCCCAAGCATGGACAGGGCGAAAAAAAACAGAATACCGATGCGCCTGTACTTATTCATCATACTCCTCCCGCTGCGGCCCCTGACAAAGTTCCCGCTTTTTCGTTCAGGGCTCCATAACCATGGGAACTTCATCGCAATAATCGGGGTACTTGGGACATTTGATGCATTCAGACCATACTTTTTCGGGCAAGCTGGCCTTATCGACCTCCCAGAAATCGAGGCTTTTGAAAAATTCAACCTGATTTGTCAGCGTAAAAATGCGATAGAGGTCGAGGGTGATCGCTTCGGAAATGCAGGCTTCTACCAATTTCGTGGCAATACCCCTTCTCCGGTACTCTTCGGCGACAAAAAGGGATCGGACCTCGGCAAGATTTTCCCAGAAGATATGGAGGGCGCAGACACCGACCACGGGTGCGTCGTCATCGGCACAGTATACGAAATAATCTCTCACGAACCCATAAAGATCCATAAGTGAACGGGGCAGCATTTCCCCCCGCGCCGCTGCTGCGTTAATCATCCGGTGAATACGTTTTACATCGCTTATTTTGGCCTTTCGCAGCATATCACTCCCACCATTTCATCATATTGCATCAACTCCGGCGTGATCCTTGCAGCATTTCCGCGGCGTGCCGGCGTGTGGTTTCCGTTGTTTCCACCCCTCCCAGCATACGGGCGACTTCATCAAGGCGCTCCGATGCATTCAGGGGCGCCACTTCCGTATGCGTCCTGCCTCCTGCGACCGCCTTGGTTACCAGATAGTGGGTGTCGCCGAAGCAGGCGATTTGCGGTAAATGAGTAATACAGATAACCTGATGATGTTTCGCCACATCCTTCAGCTTATATCCCACCATCTCAGCGGCGGCGCCCCCGATGCCGCTGTCCACTTCGTCGAAAATGACCGTTCCCACCGATCCCGCCGTGGCAAGCACCTTTTTCAGGGCAAGTACGATTCTTGAGAGCTCTCCGCCCGACGCAATCCGATGCAGCGGCTTCAAGGTTTCACCGATGTTGGTGGAAAGATAAAACTCAATGCCGTCAATTCCCTTTTCAGTAAACACGGGAGGGGCTTCTGCATGGGAATCACAGGTAAATACGACTTTGAAGGCAGTAGTTTCCATGCAGAGCTCATGAATTTCTTTCTCCACATGCTCCTCCAGTGTGTGAGCCCACTTTTTCCGAAGGTCCGAAAGCCCTTCAGCCATCTCCGTCAGAAGGGCTTCCTTCGCACTCAGCTCTCGTGCACAGAGAGCAATCTCTTCCTCCAGGCGAGTCATCTCTTCCAGTTCCGCCATCATGGCATCCCGTCGTAGAAGGACATCTTCCAGCGTCGTTCCGTACTTACGCTTCAGGGTTCCCAACAATTCCAGCCGGTCGTCAATTTCTTCGAGCCTTCCCTGGTCGTCCCGTATATGCTTGAGATATTCCCTCAGACCGAATGCGATATCCTCAAGGCCGAAATAGAGAGAATCCACATCCTGTTCCTTCACCATAAATCCCTGGTCGACTCCCCTTATTTCTCGAATCTTCTCCCTGATGCCGTCCAGTTCCTCCAGCAGCGATCCCTCCCTCCCGTAAAGAACGTGATAGGCGCTTTCCCCATGCTCTCTGAGCTTTTGGGCACTGGAAAGAATCTTTTTTTCATCCTTGAGCGCAACATCTTCTCCTATCTGTATATCGCTTTTTTCAATTTCATCAACCTGGAATCGCAGGAGTTCTTCCCTCTGACTTTTTTCATCGTTCGCCCTCAAAAGCACATTCCGTTTTTCCTTAAGCGCCTGATACTGATGAAAATGACCGGCATATTCATTTCTCATGCCCAGGAGGTTGCCGAATTCATCGAGGATGTCTATGTGCCTGTCGGTCTGCAGAATCACCTGGTGCGCATGCTGACTGCAGATATTCACTAGAAACTCGCCCAGCGACGAAAGCATGTTCAGTGTGGCAAGGTTGCCGTTGATAAAGACCCTGTTTTTCCCGGAACGCGCAATAATCCTTCTTACCACAAGATCGCCGTCTTCATGGAATCCCATGTCCTGAAGCCAAGCAGTTATCTTCTCCCCCTCCTCCAAAACGAACCGCGCTTCAACCACGGCCGAATCTTCCGATGATCGTATCATTTCATTGGAAGCACGATCCCCTAAAAGCAGATTCACGGCACCGACAATGATCGATTTTCCCGCACCTGTTTCACCGGAAATGACATTCAGACCATCGGCAAAGGTCACATTAAGAGAATCGATGATGGCAAAATTTTTAATAGAGAGTTCGGCCAGCATTTCACTTAAGGGAGTCCGCCCCACCCCAGTTTACTGCGCAATACTTCCAGATAGTTCCGGTGCGGCGATTCAAACAGATTTACACAATGATTCGATTTACGGATCGTCACGGCATCGCCCGATTTGAGCACAAAGGAATCCTGCCCGTCCAGTGTGACCGTTGCGCCCTCTTCCTGCGTCCACAGCACCACCCGTATCGTCACCTCCGGGGGCATCATAATCGGCCTGTTCGTCAATGTATGAGGACAGATCGGATTAATGATCATCGAATTGAGTTCGGGAAACACGATGGGACCGCCCGCGGAAAGCGAGTAGGCCGTCGAACCGGTGGGGGTTGATATAATCAGCCCGTCAGCCTTGAAGGTCGTAAGGTACTGGTCATCCACAAATGTTTCCAGGTTTACCATCCGGGACAGATTACCCCGGTTGATAACCACGTCGTTTAATGCAGAAAGATCCTTTCCGGCCATCGATGCATCAAGCATCATACGTTTTGTCGTCTTACAGTCGCCCTTAAGAATATGCTCCATGGCACTGAACATTTCGTTCAGATTGACCACAGTCATAAAACCGAAAGCGCCCAGATTGACGCCTAAAATGGGAACGTCATAGCCCTGTACACACCGGGCTGCCATAAGAAGGGTGCCATCGCCGCCGAATACGACGATCATATCGGAAAGTTTGGGAAGTTCCCGTCTAGGAATTCCCGGCTCCTGCCCGATTTGCGCGGCAATTTCCTTGTCAAAATGTACGGTAATCCCCCTCACTGAGAGCCACTCACCGAGACGACGGGAGTCCTGTGCGGCGCTCTCTTTCCTGCTGTTCGCTATGATTCCCACGTTTGTGATATTCATGACTCGAATTTCTATCACAAAAAAAATATGCTGTCCATGCGTAATTGGGCCGTCTCGACAGCACACTTGACAACCCTCTTGCAAATACGGTACACAAAGGGTCTTATGGCGTGCAGGCTTCATGTACATTTCACTCAACACCTCGAAGAGGCTGCAAAACGCTCCCTTTGCGCGAAGGCGGTTAAGGGACCGACTCATAGTTTTTTAATGCCTTTAGAGCTTCAAACAAAAAACACCAAGTAACTTTTAATTGAATGAGCTGAATCATGAAAAAATTGATCACCTTTTTTATTGCCCTTTTCGTGCTTTTTCCCCTTGATTACGCTTCGGCCGCACATTACCGCGGCGGTCAGGTCAATGCCAAACTGGCTTCAGAAGAAATCGAAGGGGATTTTATGACGGTCTGGGGACGACGCTTTTCTGCCCATATGGAAAAATGGTCCGACGGCAAAATACGCATCGCCGTCTATCCCTACGGCACACTGGGGGCATCGGGAGACATCAATGAGCTCGCCCAGATGGGCGTAGTGCAGTTTGTCTTTTCTGATCATGCCTGGATAAGTTCATTCGTGCCCCAAGCTCAGGCTCTGGCACTGCACTACCTGTTTCCCTCCGGAAAGGTGCCGGAAATACTCGATTGGATGGCCAGAAAAGGCCGATTTTTACCACTTCTGGAAGAAGCATTCCGTAAAAAAGGCCTGGTCCCCCTGTCAATTATGTTTGAAGGCTGGCAATGGGTAAGTGCGAAAAAAGCGATCAACTCTCTCGAAGACATGGAGAATGTCAAATTACGATTGATGTCATCCAAAATGCTGGTTGAAAATTACAGGGCTTACGGCGCCAGCCCCACACCCATGTCATATGGCGAGGTCTATAGCGGGCTCCAGATGGGATTGATCGATGGACAGGTCAACCCCCTGTTTGCCGCCTTCAGCATGAAATTTTACGAGGTGCAGGACTACTTCGCACAACTCCGAAATGAGCCGTTTATAAGCATCCCCACGGTCAACCAGACATTCTTCGACGGATTGCCCGAAGAGACCCGTGAGGAGATCCGGCGATTCTGGATAGACGCAATTATACCCGCAGGGGAATGGATTCATGAACGCAACCTCTCGGATATGAAAAAAATGAAAGCGTCGAAACCCTCACTGACATTTCGCGTACTTGACGAAGATGCCCTCACCCCCTTCAAGACGCGGGCTCAGAGTGTCTACCCACTGTATGGCGAGATTGGGGGAGAAAGTGCAGAGAACATTCTGAAGGCCCTTCTGAAAGATATCGCGAACGCCAAAAAGGCGCTCAGCATCAACTAACGGACACACTACCTATCGTTATGAAGGCAGACAGCGACCACAGCGAAAAATTCCGGCGACTCCACACTCTTAACCGCATCTTCGGCACAATAGTCAACGCCGTCGAGGTCGCCGTTCTGGTCTTCTGTGTCGCCGCGCTGGCCCTTTTGTTAATTGCCAATGTCTTTGCCCGCACCTTTTTTCAGAGCATTTACTACGCAGAAGAAGTATCCACATTTCTTGTTATCCTCCTGACCTTCACGGGTGTGAGCTATGGCGTCCGCAAGGCCCGCCATATACGCATGGGCGCCTTTCTTGATGCCATGCCGCCGGCATTGGAAAAAATATGTATCATCATAATATCGCTCGTCAGCGCCTCGGTGATGGCAGTGATGGCCTGGGCCTCATGGGAATATCTTATAAACGCCAGATCCATGGGTCATTTGACGCCGGCGCTGCGGCTGCCGAAATGGACTTTTTACCTCATCATTCCCACAGGGTTTGCCCTGGCCTGCATTCAATACATCCGTACCATCATCAAAAACTTTATTGAACCGGATCCCTGGCAGTCACCGGATCAGAAGAGTGAATACGAAGATGAAATCATCACAGGGGACAGCCCATGAAACTATTCGGCCTTTCCCTTGCCGCCATGCTCCTTTTCGGCTTTCCCTTTATGGTCACTCTTTTGGGATCGATCCTCCTGTATCTCGCACTTTACATGCCCGATATGGCCCCGGCTATGATCATCGCCATAGTACAGCAGGCGCTCACCGGCATCACGCAGCCGGCACTGGTGTGCGTGCCCATGTTCATCCTTTCGGCCGCGATTATCACTTCCGGGAAATCGGCCAATCGCCTGATCGCAATGCTTAAAATGTTCGTGGGGCATCTGCCGGGCGGACTGGCCATCACCACTAATGCCAGTTGCACTCTTTTTGGTGCGGTATCCGGCTCCACACAAGCAACCGTCGCGGCAATCGGCGGCGCCATGCGTCCAATGCTTCTGGAGGCGGGCTATAAAAGCCCCTTCACACTGGGTTTGATCATCAATGCAAGCGATATCGCTTTTCTGATCCCTCCGAGCATTGGGTTCATCGTCTACGGTGTGGCCACGAACACTTCCATTGGAACACTGTTCCTGGCCGGCGTTATCCCCGGGTTGATGATCCTGTTTTTGTTTTCCCTCTACTGCTATGTATATTCCAAAATAAAAAGAATCCCCACACTTCCCAGGGCAACCTGGTCCGAACGATTGTCGGCGGTGCACCGTGGTCTCCCGGTGATGGGATTTCCCTTCATCATCGTGGGCGGCATCTATGCGGGCATTTTCAGCCCTACTGAAGCTGCCGCTGTTGCGGTCTTGTATGCCTTCATTCTCGAATCTTTTATTTACAGAACAATGACGTTTCACCGAATGATCGATGCCTTTCTCCGCACCGGCGTGATTACCGGCGTTGTGTTCATTCTTGTCGGAGCGGGACAGGCTTTTTCCTTTCTTATCGGGTTTCTTCAGATCCCCGAAACACTGCTGCCGCCGCTCTTCGGCGCCGATCCTTCAATGCTCTGGGTCATCACGATCGTGGTATGTGTCTATTTCTTCGCCTGCATGTTCGTGGATCCGATTGTCGCCATCTTCATTTTGAGTCCCGTCTTTCAGCCCTATGTGGTAGGCGCGGGCGTCGACCCGATTCTGCTGGGCGTCCTGGTGACGCTGCAGGCCGCCATCGGCTCTGCCACCCCCCCCTTCGGCTGCGACATATTCACGGCACAGCTTATCTTCAGACGGCCCTATCTGGAAGTTATCGGCCATACAGTTCCCTTTTTACTGATCCTGATCCTGGCGACAATTCTGCTCATGGCCTTTCCTCAAATAGCCCTTTTTCTGCCCGGTCTGGCGACGGCCTCATAACCTCGCCTGTAAACACACTGCCGAGCAGATTGATTGCATAGGACACACATCGGTCAGAACATTAAAAGTGAGCGAGGGAGGGTTTTTTTCTTGACCTTGTCGTGAACCGATGCCATAGGGTGTCGGTATTTTGAAAGGATCGAACACATATGGGTGTGCTTAAAGGGAGTGCAACATTTACCCGGTATCGGGTGATCGGCGATATGCCTAATGATTTCAGGAACTTCTTTGATACGCAGATCAAACTCCACGCGTTTCGGGAAATATCAACGGGGCTGGAGGAGAAGTCCCTGGGGTGGACCAGCAGTGAAAACGTACTCGATACAAATTTTGAGTATGCGAATTACTCACTCGCCGACTATGCAGTGTTTTCATTGCGCATCGACAGAAGAGCGGTCCCGCCGGCCCTCCTGAAGCTGAAAGTTCTGGAAGCGGAAAGACAGTATATCAAGGAGAACAATCTCAAAAAGCTGTACCGGGAACAGCGGGCTGAAATCCGCGAAGCCGTGAGACGGGAACTTCTGGGAAACACACCCCCTGTTCCTTCTTTTTACGAGGTGTGCTGGGCCCTGTCTCAGGGATGGCTGATCCTGGGCACCCTCTCTCCAAAGGTCTTTGATGACTTCGAGGATCTCTTCAAGCGCTCCTTCAACCTGACAGCGGTTCATTTTTTTCCCTGGGATCCGGCTTTCGCGGACTCCCGCACAGCTGAACTGCTTGCAGCAATTAAAAAATAGCGTGAACCCCAAAGGAAAATAGTATGGAATTAGAACGAAGCGACCTGGTGTTTCTGGGCAGAGAATTTCTCACATGGCTCTGGTGTAAGAGCGAAGAACGAAACGGCAATATCATGGTTGAGGGGCTGGGCGACATCGGCATTGCCTTTCTGCAGAGAATAGTGCTTGAGTCTGGTGAAGGCGAATATTCCGAGACGGTTCTCTGCAAAGGGCTTCATGCCGATCTCAAGGAAGGAAAGGCAGCTTTGAAAATGGGGAAAAAAATCAAAGAGGCACGCCTGAAAATGAACATCGAAAGTGATGAATGGGAATTCATCTTCAAGGCTGACGATTTCACCTTCCAGTCCATGAAAACGCCCGCAAGGCAGGAAACGGAAGAAGACGAGGCCGAGCGTGAAGGACGGATGCTCGAGAGGATTTATGTACTAGAAAAAGCAATGGGAATGATGGAACGACTGTTTGCCCTCTTTCTGAAACTGCGGGGAGATGCCCGCTGGAGCACGGAAGAACTTCCACGAATGGAGCGGTGGATTGCGCGATGATAAGGAAGGAACCTGAGACTCATGAAGATGATGTAAATTATTATTGACACGTATCATAATTCTGGTAGTATTCCACCCATGGCATCAAGAAAAAAAGATACCGACTTCAACGAATATTTTGATTTCCTCTGGAATTATGCCCAGTCAAAGGGAATCACGAAAGGCCAGTTCATGAAAAACGCCGGCCTTTCTCCCCAGCGGTTCAGCGAATTTTCCCAAAATACTCGTAACATTACGGGAGACTATTTCCTCAAAATGATCGCCGGCCTTGATTTATCGCCGGAAGATGTGGAAAGAGAAAGCGGCCTTCCCTTCTCGGAAGAACAGGGCATACAGATACGTTTCGACGGCTTCGTAAAAAGCCAGCGACTTTTTCTGGAAGAGCTGATGAAAGACCCCGCGAAACTTCGCCTTTGCAAGACCATTGTAAAGCGTAAGGGGTTTTCGGATAACCGCTATATCAAAAGGCTCCTACTCAAGTTCATCAAAGATGCCGCCGTCTGAACGCCCCGGAGGCGCCGCATCGCCATCCCTATTCCCTGTAGGGGAAAATCATTATCTTCATTGACAAAAAATTCATACTTCTGTATTCATATCAGGCGACGCTTTTTCATAGTGTACAGAAGCGCCGCCCGGAATTTTCAGGTATGCACAGCTGTATCTCAAATAAATACTATCAATACAGGTAAGGAGGAATTATGGATTTCGCATTAACGGAACGGGATCAGATGCTCCAGCGTTCGATCAGGGAGTTTGCTGAAAAAGAAATTCCGTCACGAATGGAAAAGATGGAAGAGACGGGGGAATTTCCCCTGGATCTCATGAAGGGATTGGCGGATATGGGAATACTCGGCGTCATTACCCCCCGCGAGTACGGGGGCGCCGGTCTGGGACATCTGGCCCGCATCCTGGTGCTTGAACAGCTTGGACGAGTCTGCCCCGCCATGCCTATGTCGCTGCAGGTTCACCATATGTGCACCTATGCGCTTAACGTCTTCGGCACTGAAGAACAGAAGAAGAAATATCTCCCCCCATTGACAAACGGCGAAACCCTGGGAGTGGTGGCCGTTACGGAACCCTCGGGCGGGTCGGATGTGGCCAACATGAAAACGACGGCGAGACGCGAAGGTGACACGTACATTCTCAATGGAAGGAAATGCTTCATCACCAATGCGCATGTATCAAATACCTGGGTCGTACCGGCGATGACAGGCGAGGGACGTAAGGGCATGTCGGCCTTCATCGTGGAAAAGGATTTCCCCGGCGCAAAAGCGGGTCATGTGGAAGACAAAGTGGGGCTTCGCGGCGCCAATACGGGCGAACTGGTATTCCAGGATTGCGTAGTCCCTGCGGAAAATCTGATCGGTGGTGAAGGGAACGGCATGGCCGTCGCCCTCGGCACTATCGGAAATTGCGGAAGGCCCGGAATGGCCTGTGTCGGTCTCGGCATACTGAACGCCGTTATTGAAGAAGCGGTCAAGTTTGCCACCGAGCGCGAACTGTACGGCAAACCCATCTCAAACCTCCAGGCAATCCAGTGGTACATAAGCGAAATTTATGCAGACCTTCACATTGCGCGACTTCTCGCCTATCGGGCCGGTTGGATGCTGGACAACAACGTTCCCGCCGATACGGCATGCACCATGGCCAAGCAGTGGATCTGTGAAGCCGCAGCACGATCGGCGCGAAAGGCGGTCGAGATTCACGGCAGCTATGGGATTCTTAAAGAGTACCCCATTCAGAGGCTTATGCGAGATGCCCTTGTGGCAGTTCCTGCAGGAGGCACGGCTGAGATTGCAAAACTTGTACTCTCCCGTGTGGCGACAAAAGAGTATCAATAGAAAGGCAAGGTACAGGGAATGCGGATTATCGTGTGCATAAAGCCGGTGCCCGATCCCAAACATGCAAACAGGATCACCCTTGATGAAAACACAAAAACGATGGTGCGGCATAATGTTCCCACAGTAATCAATCCGCTGGACAAACACGCCCTCGAAGCGTCAATCGCACTCCGCGACCGTTTCGGGGGCGAGGTTACCGTTATCAGCATGGCGCCCGAAGGCTGCATTTCCGTGCTGCGGGAGGCCCTCGCCATGGGCGCCGATCATCTTATTGTCCTTTCCGACAGGAGATTTGCCGGTTCCGATACCCTGGCCACCGCTTCCATTATTGCGGCAGCCGTCAAAACAACGGGCCCCTTCGATCTTTTGCTCTGTGGCGATGAAACTACCGACAGCGGCACCTCTCAGGTCAGCCCGCAAATAGCGGAATTTCTGGGAGTACCCAATCTGATGCATGTAAGTGCCATCGATGTGACGGACGACGGCCTCTTTCGCGTGAGAAGCCGATTCGAGGCGGGCTACGTCGTCGCCGAACTCAAAGCGCCCATGGTGCTCTCTGTGATCAGGGATCTGAATGAACCGCGTTACATTACCCTGATGAACATTCTCGATGGGGAAGCCAAGGATGTCCGTGTTCTCACTGCCGACGACATGATCTTGAAAGAACCGTGGATAGGGCTCGAGGGATCTCCCACACAGATCGTTGATCTTACGTCACCCGAACGAAGGGCGCGAGCCGAAATGTTGGGGGGCAGCGCCCGTGAACAGGCACAGGCCTTGGCCGATCGGCTGTACCGGATGGGGTTTTACCATGGATAAAAAGACACCGGAAAGCAAGTTATGGGTTTTTATTGAACAACGCCGCGGCATACTTGCCGATGTGGGGCTTGAACTACTGGGCAAGGCCCTTGCGCTTGCCTCCGGGGTCGGTTGGAAGGTGGGCGCTGTGCTGATCGGACACGGGGTGACACACACGGCCGATCTGCTTCTCTCCTATGGCGCCGATGAAGTGCTTCTTGCCGACGACCCCCTGCTCGAAGAGTATTGCAACGGAACCTATGTCAGGGTGCTGGAACGGGCCATAACTTCGTTTCAGCCGGAAGCGTTCATTATAGGCGCCACTGCGATGGGAACCGATCTCGGTCCCCGTTTGGCGGCGCGTCTCCGCACGGGCTTGTCGGCCCATTCCATCGATCTCGAACTGAATGACAGGGGAGAGCTGATCGCCGTCATTCCCTGGTCGGGAGGCAATTACCTGGGGCGAATTTACTGTCCCCGCACACGGCCTCAGATGGTGTCTGTCAACCCCGGGGTGTTTGACGTGCCCGAATCCGGACAGGCAAAGGGATCCATCATTCCAATCGACGCAACCGTCTCGGAAGGAGACCGCCCCTACCACATCGTGGAAACCTATCAGGAAGAGATACAAGAAGGCGACCTCGAAAGTGCCGAGATAGTCGTTGTCGGCGGCTACGGAATCGGGGGCAAGGAAAATTGGCATTACGTTGAAGAATTGGCCGCCCTTCTCAACGGTGCGGTGGGAGCGACCCGCCCCCCCACGGACGAGGGCTGGACGGACCATGACCAGATGATCGGACAGAGCGGTCGCACCGTGTACCCGAAACTGTACATCGGCATAGGCATTTCCGGCCACATGCACCATATCGTGGGCATTAAAAACACCGATTTGAAGGTGGCCGTGAATCAGGATCCGGCGGCGGCGATATTCGATCACTGCGACCTGGGGCTTGTGGGCGACTACAAAGACATAATTCCGGCACTGATCGAATCGCTGAAGGAACATAAATAAAGTAGGAAAAGTAGGAAGAGTAAGAAGGGTAGGAAAGGGTGAATGGAAGCGTTGAGGATAGGGGCGGATGTCATTTATCGGATATAGCATGCTGAACCATGAGTAAGGAAAAAACCCCCTCGACTCCGGCAATTCGCCTGCTGAAAGAACAGTGCGTTGCATTCACTCCCCGTCCTTACAAATATCAGGAGCGGGGGGGCACCAGGGTGGCGGCGCGCGAGCTTGCAGTGGATGAGCACCTGACCGTCAAGACCCTGGTGATGGAAGACCACGATGCGCGACCGTTTATCATTCTCATGCATGGTGATATGGAGGTATCGACCAAGGCGCTGGCACGGGAGCTGGGAGTCAAATCGATCACACCCTGCGACCCCAAAGTTGCACAGCGACATACAGGGTACATGGTGGGCGGCACCTCCCCTTTCGGCACAAAAGAGACACTTCCCGTCTATATGGAGGAAAGCATACAAGACCTTCCCTATCTGCTGATAAACGGTGGCCGCAGGGGATTTCTTGTCGAGATGTCACCTTCTGATCTGGTCGCCATCCTCCATCCACAGTACGTGACCGTGGGCATCTCATCCTAAAGGAGGCACGCAATGGTGCACGACAGCATTATTATCCCCTGCAGGAACTGTGGTACAAAAAACAGAATTCCGAAGACACGTCTCAATGACAGGCCGATATGCGCGAAATGCCGTGCGCCGCTCGCTCTGGGCGGTGTTTCAAGCCGCCCCGCAGATATCAGCGATGCCTCATTTGAAAGAGAGGTGCGTGCATCCCCGCTGCCGGTGCTTGTGGACTGCTGGGCGCCCTGGTGTGGACCCTGCCGGATGGTGGGCCCGATCATGGAGCAGCTCGCAGCGGAATTTACAGGAAGAATCAAGGTTGCAAAACTGAATGTCGATGAAAACCCCGCCACGGCATCGCATTATCGCATACAAAGTATTCCAACTTTGCTTTTCTTCAAGGACGGCACGCTTGTTGATCGTATGGTGGGTGCACACCCTAAAAAAGAAATAGAGGCGCACATAGCGAACCTGCTCGCCCCGTAACTACCAGTGCACACTCTCTCCACGTCTGCACCCATGGCTGCTGCGCAGGCTTTTTCCTCAAGTTTTCTGTTGAAAGATAGGGATCTTTCATCCATAATTACAAAACCAAACGAAAGGCATCGGGTTTCTGCAAAGTGTGAAACAGGCGGAAAATGGATAGTAAAAAATATTTCAATCTCTACACTCATGGGTTCATTAAAGTAGCGCTGTGCATACCTGAAGTCAGGGTCGCGGACCCCTCCTATAATGGTGAAACAACCCTGGCACTGGCCCGCCGGGCAGCCGAAAAAGGGGCTCTTTTTGCCCTTTTCCCGGAACTTGGCCTCTCAGCCTACTCGAATGAGGACCTTTTTCATCAGGAGGCGCTTCTGACAGGAGTGCTTTCGACGCTGAAACAGATAATCGACGAAACAAAGAATCTTGGCATCATATTGGTTGTGGGCGCTCCGCTCAAGGTAGACAACCTTCTTTTCAACTGCGGAATCGTGCTTCATAAGGGTCACATCAGGGGAATCGCGGTAAAATCATACCTGCCAAACTACCGCGAATTTTATGAATACCGCCAGTTCAGCCCCGCCGAGAGCGCCATTTCCAAAACAATCGCACTCTGCGGGCAGATCAACATCCCCTTCGGCGCCGATCTCATTTTCGACGTACATAACATAAAGAATTTCAAATTCTTCATTGAAATGTGCGAGGACGTCTGGGTGCCCATTCCGCCTTCCAGTCTCGCTTCGCTCGCCGGCGCCACACTCATAGGAAACCTTTCCGCCTCAAATATTACCGTGGGGAAATCGGAATTTCGCCGTGAACTGGTCGCGAACCAGTCGGCCCGATGTATCGCCGCCTACCTCTACACTGCCGCAGGATACGGCGAATCCACCACCGATTTGGCCTGGGACGGCCATGCCCTCATCTATGAAAACGGAAACCTGCTGGCGGAATCGGAACGATTCCTTAAGACACCGCAGGTGATCACGACCGATATCGATCTGGACAGGCTCTCCCAGGATCGCATGCGAACCAACAGCTTCGGGCAGAATATGAGAACCCACCAGGATTGGGCGCGGCGATTCAGAACGATTTCATTTTCAGTCACGATTCCTCGGAAGCGCATGCTTCTCGACAGGGCCTATTCCCGGTTTCCCTATATCCCTTCTGATCCTGACAAGCGAGATCAACGCTGCTATGAAATCTTTAATATTCAGATACAGGGACTGGCGAAACGACTCGAATCGTCCGGCACCGCAAACGCGGTAATAGGTGTATCGGGCGGCCTCGATTCGACCCACGCCCTCATCGTTACAGCAAAGACCATGGATTTCCTCAACCTTCCCCGTTCGAACATAAAAGCATACACCATGCCGGGGTTCGCCACCTCTGAGAAGACATACGCCAATGCACTCAGACTCATGCATTCTCTCGGCGTCGAAGTCAACGAACTGGACATCAGGCCCAGTTGCATGCAGATGATGCAGGATATCGGCCATCCTTTCACCGAAGGGAAGGAACTGTACGACATTACATTTGAAAATGTGCAGGCCGGTGAAAGGACGTCCCACCTTTTCAGAATAGCCAATTTCAGAAAGGGTCTCGTGGTGGGAACGGGCGATCTCAGCGAACTCGCGCTCGGGTGGTGTACCTATGGCGTGGGGGATCACATGTCCCATTACAATGTGAATGCCAGCGTTCCCAAAACCCTTATCCAGCACCTGATACGCTGGGTTGCTACATCAGAACAATTCGGCACCGATACCGTCGCGGCGCTTATCGACATTCTGGAAACGGAGATAAGTCCCGAATTAATCCCCGGCACATCGAACAACGAACCGGCGCAGAAGACCGAATCCACCATCGGACCTTATGAACTTCAGGATTTCAATAATTTCTATATTACCAGGCTGGGATACCTTCCCGCCAAAGTGGCCTTCATGGCATACTGTGCCTGGCACGACAGGACCAGGGGATTCTGGCCCGATGTGCCGAAACACAGAAGAAATGAATATGCCATTGAAGATATCAAACATTGGCTGGTGATATATCTCCATCGATTCTTCAAGACCAGCCAGTTCAAACGGAGTTGCATCCCCAACGGTCCCAAAGTGGGTTCGGGGGGATCGCTCTCGCCCCGGGGCGACTATCGGGCGCCAAGTGACAGCGAGGCAACGGTCTGGCTTGAAAATGCGCACACCATCCCTGAAAGAGAAGAGTGACTATGAGAGGAAGAGACAGTTTCGGCGATTTCGATGCCACGGAGCTTTACTGCCCCCGGTGCAAGCGTTCCGTTCCCGTAAGAAAAAGACTCCTGCTCGTTCTTGCGAACGGGGAGAAATACGACTACACCTGTGTGTACTGCGGCACTTCAGTGGGCGACAAAACGAATACGGAAAAAGATGTTTCCATTTTGCTTAGCTGAAGAGATCGGATAGGGACATGAAAAAAACCATTTTGTTTTTCATTATTTCGCTGGCGCTGATTTGTATCTTCTTTACTCTCGGACACAAGGCGGTTGCCGAATCGACAGAAACGTCTGCGCCTTACGGCGTAGGAAAATGGCTGCCCTCGGATCAGCTTTTGTTGGATCGCTGGATGGCAAAGCTGATCAAAGAAACGGAATCCTCAGAAAAACCTTTATTGCCTGTGGTTGAGGAATTCAAACACATAATAGAAGAAGATCCCCAATTATATATGCTGTTCAACCAAATGTTCGACCAAGTGCCCCACAGCAAATCTTTCAGCAGGGATCCTACAGGACCCCCCCGGATCACAACCTATCGCCAGATGCTTAGAGCCATGAACCGGATTTTGACCACGGCGCCGGAATTCAATAAGACTGGCCTGGTTGGTTTTCCCATCAATGCCATCCTTGCCTGGCCCATGGGTACGCCTGCCGGAACAATGGCTTTCCTGAACGAAAAGGTGAACCGGCAATTGAAAATAATACTGAACCAGTGGGCGCGATTCTTGAACTCGGCGGACTCATGCTACGTGTTGAATAAGGACCCCCGGAAAGGATGGTTCGGGCAGGATGCCCAAGAGGCAATGCCTGATTTTGCAAAGGACTTCGTATGCGACCCCACCCTTCCCTGCCATGGATTTACCTCATGGGATAATTTTTTCACCCGAAGATTTCGAGAGGGGCGGCGTCCGGTAGCGAGTCCCCAGGATGAGAGGGTTATCGCAAACGCCTGTGAATCTGCGCCATACAAGATCGCCACAGATGTAAAACTGTTAGACCGTTTTTGGATTAAAGCACAGCCTTATTCGCTTCAGCACATGATGGCAATGGACCCTCTTGTGGAGCAGTTTGTCGGCGGCACAATTTATCAGGCCTTTCTCAGTGCGCTGAGTTATCATCGCTGGCACAGCCCCGTCAGCGGGAAAATTCTGAAAACCCGTCTTATTGACGGTTCGGATTATGCTGAAGCCCTGTCCGAAGGGTTTGACCCGGCAGGACCCAACGAATCACAGGGATACATTACACAGGTAGCCTCCCGTGCATTGATCTTCATTGAGGCCGACAATCGGGACATCGGTTTGATGTGCGTTATGTGTGTCGGCATGGCAGAGGTGTCCTCAAATGACATCACTGTCCGTGAGGGCCAGCATGTGAAGAAGGGGGATCAACTTGGGATGTTCCACTTCGGCGGTTCCACCCATTGCCTTATTTTCAGGCCGCAGGTCAAACTGCAATTCGACTTGCATGGACAACGTCCCGGGCTTCAATCAACGAACATCCCTGTCAGGAGTCGAATTGCCGTCGTTGTTGAATAACTATGCCCGTACGGCGATGTACAGAATACAATTTATTATTTGTTGACTCAATCAAAATATTTGTTACTATATTCGTTATCTTTTCACTAGTCATACCGATTTAAGCAGGTGAAATGGTGTATTGTTATATCCTCTCGGGAAGGAGGAAATTTACAGGAGCATCATCTCATCGCATGTTCGAATGCAATTGATTTCATGAGGAAATCTATGCAGATACATGCCACATAAAGGAGGTAATACTAATGAAACACCATGTAAAGATTGTCCTACCTGCTGTACTGTGCGTCCTTATTCTGCTGGGCGCCGGCGTATCGGCGGCTGCAGCGGCCAATGCGAAATTTGACGTATCTAAAATGTCCGACATGTCCGATTTTGACGCCAACAAGTGGGTCAACCCCGAAGGAGACACGATCAAGATCGGTCTTATGGATCCCTTTTCCGGTCCGGGAGCGGGAAACGGAGAGATCTATTTTCTCGTTGCGGCCTGGGTCGCCCATGACCTCAATAAGCGGGGCGGCATCATGGTTGACGGAAAGATGAAAAAAATCGAGCTCATCAAAGGCGATACCCTGACACAGCCGGCAAAAACAAAAAAAGAAGCGGAACGGCTCTGTCTCGAAGAAAAGGTGGATGCGCTTCACGGGACAACGGGGAGCCACATCTCGGTGGTCATTCAGACAGTGGCAAAAAAATATAAAAAGATCTATGTCAACACCCATGCCCTCTCGGATGTTCTCATGGACGGGAAGAACTTCAACCGCTACAGCTTCCGGACCCTTCAGAAAGCCGAGGTCCATGGCGCCGCGCTGGGCTATTTTTATAAACACCGCTGGGAGAAAAAATTCTATATCCTCTGCCAGGATTATACCTACGGCCACTCCATGGCCGAGGGATTCAAGACCGCCCTGAAAAAATACCGGCCCGACGCCGAAATCGTCGGTGAAGACTACCACCCGCTCTTCCTGAAAGATTTTGCCCCCTACCTGACCAAAATTCAGGCCTCCGGGGCCGAGGTCATCTACTCGGCCGACTGGATGCCCGACGGCGGCAACCTGATCACCCAGGCCCGAAGTCTGGGAATTTACCTGCCCATCGCCAACATCTACATGAACGAGCCGAATTCACTCTCGAAGGTAGGACCGAGAGGCACCAACGGTATGGTCAACGCCTATTGCTGGATGGTCCCCGATAAAGACGACGCGGCAAAGAAATATACAAAAATGTGGAATGACCAATGGCAGAAGTGGGACAAGCCTTATAACACTCCCCTCTACAAATGGCCCGGCGGTGTCTTCGGGGATGCGGCTTTCGGGCTTTACTGGCTCTTCAGCGTCATGGAACGGGCGGGCAGCACCGACCCCGAAAAAATCATCGCCCAATGGGAAGGAGACGAATTCGAAACCATCTGGGGCGTCAAGAAAATGAGGGCCTGCGACCACGAAACGATTCAGGATATGTACATCACCGAGTTCATTTACCCCAATGCCTATTATGACGATCAGGCCTCGCAGGGCTTCGTATTCAGGGCTCCGGCGGAATTTGTCACCCCATCGGTTGCACCCGACCTCGAACGGTGCAAGAAATAGCTTAGCCCCACGACATAAGAACGTGTAAGGGCCATGGCCAGAAACCATGGCCCTTATTTTTCGGCAATAGTATTCAGATACCGCCCGTAGAACACCATCCGTTCCATGACCCGGGCAGGCCTACGGGCTGATGCATAGACAAAAACGTTTCTTCTTCGAAGTTCTATCATGGGCTGATTGCCGTCATTATCAGCACCTACAATAAACTCTGACGCGAGGAGCACCGGCTTTTTATACCTGTCGATCACATTGAGCAGAAAATTCATCCCTCTGATTTCTGAGTGCAGCGTCGCGTCAATATAGCCCTCATAGTCAAGATCCTCATCATGGGGTACCTCATTCAGCGCGGCAACATTCCCATGACCGTATCCGAATCCAAGGCAGATAATCCCGTCTATTGCATCAGACTGCGCAACGATTTCAACAGCTTTAAAGAATGCGCCGCGGCTCATGCCCGCTACCAGATCGACGGGGTTCTGTCGGTTCCACCATTTCGGCAGGCGCTCGTCGAGCCGTCTCAGCGTTTCCTCTGGAAGCGTCGCCACATCAAGACCGGCTCCTACGCAGGCGTCCGCCGTCAGCACACCCCATCCGCCGCCATTCGCCACAATACCCACTCGATTGCCTCGAGGAACGGGCTGCGAAAGAAATGCGACGGCCGTATCGCATAGATCCTCTATATCGTGCACGCGAATGATCCCGCACTGCCGGCACAGCGCGTTAAAGATCTCGTCGGAACCGGCGATGGCTCCCGTATGTGAGCGCGCCGCCTGGACGCCTTTTTCAGATTGCCCCCCTTTGATGACAATAAAGGGTTTTTTACGAGTAAGCCGCCGGGCCACATCAATAAATCGACGACCGTCGTGCACGCCTTCCAGATAGGCGACCACAACCCTCGTTTCGTTATCGTCAATCAGATATTCCAGGATGTCCTCGACCCTGAGCACCGCCTGATTTCCCACGCTCACCGCGCGGCTGATGCCCACATCCTGCTTCCAGAACATAAACTGTATCGAGCCTGCAATGTTTCCGCTTTGCGATACGATGGCCACATGTCCCGGGGGAGGGAAGACCGGCTGCATCATGCAATAAAAACTCATGGGCTCGGTGCTTACGATGCCGGCGCAATTGGGTCCGATTAATGCGATTCCCCATTTCCGGGCAGCCTCGACGATCTTCGCTTCCAGACGCCGCCCTTCTTCGCCCACCTCGCTGAATCCTGCAGTAATAACTACCGCGGCCGAAACTCCGAGGGCGCCGCATTCCGAAACGGCGGCCGCGACTTTTCCAGGTGGAAGCAGAATGAAGGCGACATCCACCGGTCCCGGAACATCTCCCAGACTCCGATATATCGGCAGCCCCATCAGTGTCCCGCCGCCGGGATTTATCGGATACACGGCGCCCCTGTAGCCCCCCTTTATGAGGTGCAGGGTGAAGGTGAAACCCCATTTCCCGATTGTCCTCGACGCCCCGATGATCGCGACCGATTTCGGATTGAAGAGGACACCTATCTTCTCATTAAGCTCCATTGCACACTCTCCGCTGCTTCGAAACATGAAATGTCTATATCACAAATATTCGACGCTTCACAAGACGGAGTCGGAAGGAGGGACAGGATACTATTTCTTCAATGCTTTTTGAAGTTTGTCTGCAAGAGAATTGAAACCGGAAGGGGATGTGCTGTCTGTATAGACGACTTCACGGCTCTTTTCCGAAGGTGCGCCGTCAAGATACTCGCCCAGCACTTCACGGCTGTGAATGTCGTCATGACAATAGACACAAAGATTTTCCCAGTTGCTTCCGTCGGGGGGATTGTTGTGATGATTGCCGTCCTTGTGATGCACTGTCAGCAGATGCCTGGTGGTATGATCGAATTCGCGTCCGCACCGGGCACAGACAAGACCGTGGAGTGCAATCGATCGGTCACGATACCCTTCCCCGGACCGCTGCATCCCTGCCTTCATCTCACGGACCACTTCCTCGACAGGGCGCTCACTCTTCGCTGCGCTGCCCCTTGTGAGGGTTGAGCGGACGCGCCCTCCTCTACTTCCGAAGGTTTGTCGAACCACTTTTTATTCTCCCCTGCATGGGCGTTCCCATGCAGAACTTCTCAGGCCCAAAGAGAGCGGGCATTCCACCCGCCCTCTTCATAGTTTTACTCCGCAGATCTCATGCTATTAAATAATCCCCTGAGCCAGCATGGCCCTGGCCACTTTTAGGAACCCGGCGATATTGGCGCCGCTCACATAGTTGCCCGGAGTGCCGTATTCTTCCGATGCATCCACACAGGCCTTGTGAATGCTTGACATAATCCGTTTCAGATAATTGTCCACTTCCTCCCTGGACCAGCTGAGACGAAGGCTGTTCTGTGTCATCTCAAGGCCCGATACGGATACGCCGCCGGCATTCGCCGCCTTGCCGGGCCCATAGAGAATCTTATTTTCCAGAAAGATATCGACGCCTGCGGGTACGGTGGGCATATTCGCCCCTTCGCTCACCACGTACACTCCATTGTTGATAAGATTCTGCGCATCTTTTGCATTGATTTCATTCTGGGTGGCGCTGGGGAATGCGCAGTCCGCCTTGTGATCCCAGAGAGGATTGTAATCGAGTTCCGGATCAACGGGAGTATAGATCGCTTCAGGATATTTATCGGCATACTCCTTGATGCGGCCGCGCGCTACATTTTTTAGCTGCTTGACATAATTGAGTTTTTCCAGGTCGATTCCCGCTTCGTCATAGATGTAGCCCGACGAATCGGAAAGTGTCACCGCTTTTCCTCCCAGTTCGATTACTTTTTCAACGGTGTACTGCGCCACATTTCCCGAACCGGATACGAGACAGACCTTGCCGACCAGGGAATCATCCCTTGTCGCCAGCATTTCCGAAGCGAAATAGACGGCGCCGTACCCTGTCGCCTCCGGGCGAATCAGACTTCCGCCCCACTCAAGGCCTTTTCCCGTCAGCACGCCGGTAAACTCGTTTCTCAGTTTTTTGTAGGCACCGAAGAGATACCCTACTTCGCGGGCGCCTACGCCTATATCGCCTGCGGGCACGTCCGTGTTGGGGCCGATATGCCTGAAGATTTCATTCATAAAGCTGTGACAAAAGCGCATCACTTCCACGTCCGACTTCCCTTTGGGATCGAAGTTGGAACCTCCCTTGCCGCCCCCCATGGGAAGCGTGGTGAGAGAATTTTTGAAAACCTGCTCAAAGGCCAGAAACTTCAGAATACTCAGATTGACGGAGGGATGGAACCTGAAACCACCTTTATAGGGCCCGATTGCGCTGTTCATCTGAATGCGATATCCCCTGTTGACCTGGACCTCGCCCTTGTCGTCAACCCAAGGCACTCTGAACATGACAAGCCGCTCAGGCTCGACAATTCGCTCAAGTATTTTCGCCCTGCGATATTCGGGATGCTTGTCAAGCACCGGTTTAACGGACTCCGCAACTTCCGATACCGCCTGAAGAAATTCGATTTCTCCAGGATTGCATTCTTCACACATCTTTATAAACTCGATCATTTCACTCTTTCTCCTCTCTCTTCTCGTTTTTTTTCACTTCGGAGTATATTTTTTGGGATAACCCGTGAGCGCTTCAGATATGGAAGTGAAAACTATCACAAAAGAAGGAATCCGGTCAATCAGTAATTTACTTTTATAAATGATAAATTGACTCATTTTTGCTCCTGTGATAACGAGCGTGGGAAAATCATACGAGAGGAACCATCATGATTCTGGGAATCGATGTGGGGGGGACGCATACCGATGCCGTCCTTATCGAGGGCGATCGGATAGTCGAAAAGGCAAAGGTTCTTACGAATGAGGACGATCTTTCCCTTTCTCTTCTCGCGGTCACCGAACACACTCTTCGCAACACCAAGCCGAAAGAACTTGAACGAGTAGTGCTGAGCACCACTATTTCCACAAACGCTATTGTTCAGAATACAACGAGTCCTGTGGGCATGATCCTGGCCAGCGGTCCGGGGTTGTCACCCTCGGCACTTGCGATACATGAACACTGTCATTTTGTTTCAGGCTATGTAAATCACCGGGGAATCCCGGTTACCCCCATCGACAAAAATGAAGTGAAGGATATCAGTGTGGCCTTAAAAGAAAGTGGTATCGATCACCTCGGCATAGTGGGGAAATTTTCCACACGCAATCCCCGTATAGAACTCGATATCGAAGATGCCGTTAATCTTTCATTCAACCATTGTTCCTTGGGTCACCGGATGTCGGGACATCTCAACTTTCCCCGCCGCATCGCCACCGCCTACCTGAATGCATCCATTTGGGATCTTTACGGCAAGTTCGTAGAGGTCATCACCGCTTTTGTGGATCAATTCCATGCACGATTTCCAATTTATATTCTGAAGGCCGACGGAGGCACATTCGATATTCACCAATCCGCACAATATCCGGCACAAACCATCCTTTCGGGACCGGCAGCAAGTATTATGGGAATATTGAGCGTCGCACATACAACCGATGACGCCGTGGCGTTGGATATCGGCGGCACAACCACGGATATCGCCATCTTTGCCGACGGAGCGCCTCTCCTTGAACCTCTGGGAGTTACTATAGCGGGACATAAAACGCTTATCAGGGGACTGCGGACACGCTCGATCGGTGTCGGGGGCGACAGCGTTGTCCACTATGATGGTGAGCGCTACCATATCGGCCCTCAGCGAAAGGGGTCGGCAGCCGCCTTCGGCGGCCCATCCCCCACACCGACCGATGCAATGATAGTCTTGGGCCTTACCACAATCGGTGCCAGAGAAAAAGCATGGGAAGCCATAGGCGCGCTGGCGGTAAACGCACATCAGTCAACTGAAGAAGCAGCACGGTGCATTTTTGAGGAAACCTGCAGTCGAATCGCCACAGCAGTCAGAAACATGATCGAAGACGTAAACAATGAGCCGGTCTATACCATTCACGAATTGCTTGAAGGAAAACGTGTAACCCCGACCATTCTCTGTGCCGTCGGCGGACCGGCGGAACCTATGGCGCCCAGAATCGGCGAACTTCTCGGACTGCCCGTTACTATCCCTGAACATGCCGAAGTGGCAAATGCAATCGGCGCAGCCCTGGCGAGAACGACTACGGAACTTACCATCCTTGCCGATACGGAAAAGCGACAGGCGACTGTCGTGGAAGAGGGACTTCAGATCCCCATCACCGCCGGATTTACCAGAGCCGATGCCATTCACATGTGCATGGAACGTTTGCGGGAACGCGCATTGGCCATGGGGGCTGTGGAAGAAGACCTCGAGACGGAAGTCACCGAGGATCAACTCTTCAATATGATTCGGGGATATTCCACTGTAGGACAAAACATACGAATCAAGGGACAGGTAAAACCGGGGCTTATTTCCCGTCACGGCAAGGGGGGTGCGCGATGAAAAAAGTAAAAAAAACAGGCCTTATCTTTTTCCCCGCCTTCGACTGGGCCATATCACCTACCCATCCCGAACGGGAGGAGCGTCTTCTCTACACGCAGGATCAGGTATTCGAAGAGGGCCTCCTCGATTTTGAAAACATAGTTGAGTACAAGGCCGGCCTGGCATCAATCGACGACATTAATCGTATTCATGTGTGTGTGCCCTCTGCTGAAAAGGTAATTACGGAATCCCACCTGATTTCCGCCGGCGGTGCAATTACTGCAGCAGAGAAAGTGATGGAGGGAGCGGTGGACAATGCCTTTGCTCTTGTCCGCCCGCCCGGCCATCATGCCATGCGGGTGGTCCACGGGGCCAGAGGATTCTGCAACATAAATATTGAAGCCATCATGGTTGAATATATTCGAAAAAAATACGGCCCCAGGCGGATTGCCATTGTCGACACCGATTGTCACCATGGAGACGGAACGGAAGATATCTTCTGGCATGACCCTAATACGCTTTATATTTCCGTTCATCAGGATGGCAGAACACTATATCCCGGAACGGGATTCCCGAATGACTTTGGGGGGCCCAATGCCTACGGGTACACCATTAACATACCCCTCCCCCCCAATACATCGGAAGAGGGCTTTCTCTACACCCTCGACAATTTAATTCTCCCCATACTGGAAGATTATAAGCCGGACCTTATTATTAACTCAGCCGGTCAGGATAATCATTATACCGACCCGATCACCAACATGAATTTCACCGCTCAAGGCTATGCCATTCTGAACGAACGGCTGGCGCCGGACATTGCGGTACTTGAGGGAGGGTACTCCATAGAAACGGCACTGCCCTATATAAATGTGGGAATTATACTGGCGATGGCCGGGCTTGATTACTCCCATGTCCTGGAACCGGACTACAATGCCGCCGCAATAAAGCAGTCTCAGGAAATCACACAGTATATTGAAAAATTGACCGGCGCCATTCTTAATAAGTGGAAATTGAGGGACCTGACGAGAAACGCGGCAGACCATGACAAGGAGTTTGATCAGCGTACCAAGAGCATCTATTACGATACAGACAATATTCACGAGGAACAAACGGAATCGGTTCGAATTTGTCATGACTGCGGCGGTCTCGTGACAATAGACTCAATGGCCACCACCCGAAACAGAATATTTGCCGTTATCGTCCCCGGCGGCAGCTGCTCCGCCTGCAGAAAGCGCGGAGAAGAAATCTTCGATTCAACGCGCAAAAGCTCTTACGGATACGTATACTTCCAGGACCGGGACCGGGACATCTACCTTGTGAAATAACGTTCTACGTTCTATGTTCAAAACCAGAAATTCATTAACGTAGAACGTTGAACATAGAACGTTGAACGTAGAACAGGAGTTTTTGATGAGCGACGACATAAAGAAGAAAACGCAAAAACGAGCGGCCGAGCTTTTCGGAAAGGGGATTACCATGGATCCCCCTTATCTTACATGGAAGGCCTTTGATAAAGATCTGGCGAACGATTTTTCACTGTTTATTACGGGAAATCTTTATTCCCGAGACGTGCTCACCATACAGGAGCGGCAGATGGCTGCCTGTGCCATGCTGGCCGCGCTCAGGGCGCCTGATGAGCTGCGTCTTCATGTAAATGCGGCGTTGAACGTGGGGTGCAACCCAAAAAAATTGACGGAAATATTCTTTCAGCTTGCACCTTATGGAGGAATGCCGGCGGTCAATGAGGCGCTTGATGTATATCGCGCGGTTCTTAAAGAGCGGGGGGAATGGCCGATCGAATGATCAGGGGATGGTCTTGGTTTTTTCAAAAAAAATGGGCCGAACAGGTCCTGTCTCACATTCGTTCGGCCCGTTTTTACTCCACAGCTTCTTCAATCAAGAACAACCAGCACTTGATCCGCTTCCACTTTGTCGTCTTCTTCCACCCTGATTTCCGCTACCGTTCCATCTACGGGAGTATACACTGAATTTTCCATCTTCATCGCCTCGATAACCAAAATTTCCTCATCCGCTTCTACTTTGTCACCGACGCTGACCATAATCTCATGAATCTTTCCCGGCATGGGGGCTACGACTTCTACACCCATAGGGTAAACCTCCTCAACCTTTTGTTACTTTGCCTCTCACGCAGGAGAACCGATGCCCTACCGGCTCTGCATCGCCTAACATCTTATCGATCAAAGGTCAAGGGTTTATCGTTCCCTTTTTAGCATACTTTTCGTATAGGTATCCTGAGGTGGTCATGAGCGCATACACCCCACAAAGGAATGAATGACCCTCTGCGCTGTCTTCAGAATCAGCTGAAAAATGTGGTTTTGACACCTGCTCCTATTCGTGCTAGATACGTCGCATACTTCGGGGAGGGAGAGGCGAAATGAAGCCTGCACATCGAGCAACTGTTGAGTTTGAAAGGCTTATGGGCATTGTTGCATACCTCAGGTCGCCTGAGGGGTGTCTCTGGGACCGGAGCCAGACGCCCCAAGACGCGGGCCGCTATGTAATTGAAGAGGCCTACGAAGTGCTCGACGCCATAACGGAGGACTCACCTGATCATCTCAAGGAGGAGCTTGGGGACCTGTTGTTTCAGGTACTCTTTGTGGCGCGTATGTTGGAAGAATCGGGCAAGTTCGATGTCGCGCAGGTAATGGCCGGCATCTCGGAGAAAATGATCCGTCGTCACCCCCATGTCTTTGGAAATAATAAAGCAGACTCGGTCGATGCAATCAAAAAGGCCTGGGAGGAAGTCAAGGCATGTGAACGACAGGGGCAGAACCCGCAGGAATCGATCTTCCAGAACATTCCTCGCTCTCTTCCCCCTCTTACGAGAGCGCGCAAGGTGACGGAGAAGGCATCGAAGGCGGGATTCGACTGGAATTCCATAGAGGGAGTACTCGAAAAACTGGATGAGGAAATGAGAGAGTTCAGAAAGGCCCTGACAAAACAGGACTGCAATGAGGTAGAAGCGGAACTGGGAGATCTGCTGTTTTCGATGGTCAACCTTTCCCGCTTCGCCGGCATAGATCCCGACCGGGCGCTTGCCAGGTCCATTGCAAAGTTTTTGCAGCGCTTTGCCTTCATTGAATCTTCATTAAAAAAGGAAGGAAAAACTCCGCAGGATGCAACCATGGAAGAAATGGACCGCCTGTGGGATCTTTCGAAAACCACATGCGCCAAAGGAGATGCAAGGATCCCATGAAATTTTTCCTCTGTCTCCTGGGTTTGGTGCTTATCATTGAGGGGCTTCCATACTTTGTGTTCCCCCGGCGCATTAAATCGTACCTGCTGAAGGTTGCCGAGATGCCGGACACCACCCTTCGCATCCTGGGGTTCCTGTCGCTCGTCACGGGGCTCATTCTTGTGTACTTCGGGAGGACCTAAGGGTATGAGAACAGAGGATTTCACCTATCATCTTCCTGAGGAATTGATCGCCCAGAGTCCCAGTGAGAAAAGAGACCACTCCCGGATGATGATCGTCCATCGATCGACGGGGCAGATTGAGTACTCCCATTTTTATGCACTGCCCCGGCTTCTCAAAACGGGAGATATACTTGTGGTGAACGATTCAAGGGTAATACCGGCCCGTCTTATAGGGCACAAGGCAACGGGCGGCGCCATCGAACTGCTCCTTCTGGAACAACAGGACAGACAGACACGGTGGGTGGTTCTTTTACGACCGGGAAAGCGGGTAAAAAAAGGCACAAAAATCTTTTTTGACGCTGCCTCCCGGGCTGAAGTTATTGAACAGGTGACAGAAAAGAAATGGCTCTGTGAATTTCACAGTGATGCGGATTTTGAAACATTTCTTGAACGGTGCGGCAAAGCGCCGCTCCCCCCCTACATAAAAAGGAAGGGAGCAGACGGCACAAAGGCAGCCGATCTCGAGCGGTATCAGACGGTCTATGCACGGGTCCCCGGGTCCATCGCCGCTCCCACCGCGGGACTTCACTTTTCCGATGAAACAATCGCTTTGCTGAAAGTCCGGCATATACCTATTGCACCGGTTACTCTCCATGTGGGCTTCGGCACCTTTCTTCCCATCGAAACAGAGTGTGTGGAAGATCACATGATGGAACTGGAGAACTTCTCCATATCCGATGCATCGGCCGCGGCTATCAATGAGGCGCAACGTGTTGTGGCAGTGGGCACCACCTCAGTGCGCACGCTGGAGTCCTCAGTTGACGACAGTGGAAATATTGCGTCCGGCCATGGGTCCACCCGGCTTTTCATATACCCCGGCTTTCAATTCAGGGCAGTAAATGCACTGCTGACCAACTTTCATTTGCCCGCCTCCTCACTCTTTTTGCTCGTCTGCGCCTTTGGAGGAACGGAATTGATGAAAGAGGCCTACCGGCGCGCCGTGGAAGAGAAATTTCGCTTTTACAGTTACGGGGATTGTATGCTCATATTGTGAAAGTAGGAAAAGTGGGAAAAGTGGGAACCTTGAATAGTGAAATCGGCAAAAAATCTTTTCATTTCGAACTTCTTAAAAGGGATTCTGATACCAGGGCGCGTCTCGGGATAATCACCACCCCTCATGGAAGGATTGAAACGCCGGCATTCATGCCCGTGGGAACACAGGGAACGGTGAAGTCTCTTACCCCTGAAAGGGTTCGCAGTCTTGGTGCACAGGTTATCCTGGGCAACACCTATCACCTCTATCTCAGACCCGGGCACGACCTGATACGGAACCTGGGCGGCCTGCACCGGTTCATGAACTGGCCCCACCCCATTCTGACGGATAGTGGGGGTTTTCAGATCTACAGCCTGGGCGCCCTGAGGAAACTCTCGGAGGAGGGGGTTGCCTTTCAATCCCATATCGATGGATCATCACGGATCATGACGCCGGAGAGCTGCGTTGCCATACAGGAAGCACTGGGTTCGGACATTATGATGTGCCTTGATGAATGTCTCCCCTACCCTGCGTCTTTTGGAGAGGCGGAACGATCGCTGGGACTGACCACGCGATGGGCACAGAGATGCAGACAGGCAAAAACTACAACAAGCCAGGCGCTCTTCGGCATCGTGCAGGGGGGAATATACCCCTCGCTGCGCAGAAGGGCCGTTGATTCACTGGCTGAGATCGGATTCGATGGATATGCCCTGGGAGGGTTAAGCGTAGGCGAGCCGAAAGAACTCATGTACGAAACGGTCGATGCAACCGCACCCTATTGCCCGGAGGACACACCTCGATATCTTATGGGAGTGGGTACCCCGGAGGATCTTATCAACTGCGTCGCCATGGGCATTGATATGTTCGACTGCGTCATGCCCACTAGAAATGCCCGGAACGGAATGTTGTTTACAAACAAGGGAAAGGTTGCTATAAAGAACGCCCGGTACCGGGATGACAAGGCGCCGCTGGATGATCAGTGTGGGTGCTATACCTGTCAGCATTACAGCCGGGCTTACCTGAGACATCTTTATCTCGCCAGGGAAATCCTGGCGATTGTTTTGAATACGATACACAACGTATCGTTTTATGTAACGCTTATGGCGAATATCAGGAACGCAATCGAAGGGAATGCCTTTCACTCCTTTCGGGTTGCATTCCTGGAAAATATGACCCAGCACAACGAGGAGGGTACAACATGTTAACAGGACTGGCATATGCAATGGGTGCACCCGGACAGGGGGGCGCCAAAGGGGGTGCGGGAGATCTCCATTTTATCATTCTGATGGTTGCCATCTTCGCAATTTTCTATTTTCTTTTAATCAGGCCTCAGCAGAAAAAACAGAAGGAACTCAAAGAAATGTTGAACAACATATCCCATGGCGACCAGATTGTGACAAGCGGTGGAATACACGGAAAAATCACCGGCATCACTGAACAGATCGTCACTCTTGAGATTGCCGAGAAAACACGCATAAAAATTTCACGAAGCGCAATCGCAGCAATCACCCAAAAGGCCGCACAGGAATAACGTCTTCACGGAGGAAGGAAACGTTCATGTTTGACAGGAATATAAAAGTGAGGATCGGCATCACCCTCATGGTTCTCCTCATCGCATTCTTTTATCTGGCGCCGACGCTGACGGATCATATCCCCTCATTCTGGGAAGACAATCTTCCCAGCGATAAAATCCATCTCGGTCTGGATTTACAGGGTGGAATGCATCTCATACTGGAGGTACAAACGGATAAGGCCGTGGAAAGTTCTGTTGAGCGGATCGCGAACAGCCTGAAAGAAACGCTCATGGAGAAACGCATCCGTTTCAAGAACCTCGATCGTATCGACGGCACGACCATTACACTGGAGCTGCCTAACAGCGAAGCATCCGATCGTTTCAGAACTGTTTTGAACGATGAGTTCCCCACGCTGACGGAAAGTTCGTCAAAAATTACCGAGGGGAGAGAGACGGTACATCTTACATTACAGGCAGACCAGGTGGCGTCGATCAAGAAATTTGCCCTCGAGCAGAGTCTCGAAACGATCAGAAATCGGGTGGATCAGTTCGGAGTTTCAGAGCCCGAAATTGTCCCCCAGGCCCAAGGGCGAATCCTGGTTCAGCTTCCCGGAGTAAAGGACCCTCAGCGGGCTATCAATCTGATCGGCAAAACAGCGCTCCTGGAATTCAAGCTCGTCGATGACGAGCACAGTCTCGATGATGCGCTGAAGGGCAATGTGCCCCCCGGCGATGTGGTCGCTCATGGATCCAAAATCGACCCGAACACAGGCGCACGGATACGCACCCCCTACCTCCTCAAGGATAAAACTCTGCTTACGGGGGAATCCCTTGAAGATGCCAAGGTGGCCATCGGCAACCGTTTCAATGAACCCTATGTGGCAATCAAGTTCGATTCACAGGGCGCCCGGGATTTCGACAGAATCACGGCTGACAACGTAAAAAAGCGGCTTGCCATCGTCCTTGACGGCGTGGTCCATTCGGCGCCGGTGATCCAGGAGCGCATATCGGGAGGCGACGCCCAGATTACCGGAAGTTTCACCATGAACGAAGCCCGCGATCTGGCAATTGTCCTGAGGGCTGGCGCCCTTCCGGCGCCCGTTACCATCCTGGAACAGAGAACGGTGGGACCGTCTTTAGGACACGATTCCATCAACAAAGGTTTTTGGTCGATTATAATAGGCATGATCATTGTTCTTATCTTTATGGTCATCTACTACCATTATTCAGGATTTATTGCCGACATGGCGCTTGTCCTCAACATTATCCTGATTCTGGGCGCATTGGCGGCCTTCAGGGCAACCCTGACCCTTCCGGGGATTGCAGGCATTGTGCTCACCATTGGTATGGCCGTTGATGCAAATGTGCTTATATTTGAGCGAATCAGAGAAGAACTTCGCCTGGGCAAATCTCCCAGGGCAGCCGTCTCGGCGGGCTACGGGAAGGCCCTGATCACCATTATCGATGCGAACATTACGACGCTGATCGCCGCGGTCGTGCTTTTTCAGTTCGGCACAGGTCCGGTCAAGGGCTTCGCCGTGACGCTGTGCGTCGGTATTGTCTGCAGCATGTTCACGGCTATTTTCGTCACGCGGATCGTGTACGACTACTTCATCTGGCACAAAAAAATCAAACTGGTCAGGATATAGGAGCGGGCGATGGAATTTATCAAGGCTGGAACCACCATCAACTTTGTAGGTAAAATGAAAATCGCCTTCTCGATATCGCTGGCGATGATCATCATAAGTGTTGTATCACTTGTTTTCCACGGAGGCCCTAAACTGGGAATAGATTTTGCTGGCGGCACGCTCGTGCAGATCAAATTCGCCAAACCCACTACCGCCTCGGAAATCAGGGATACGCTGAAGGAAATCGATCTCGGGGGAAGCGTGATACAACGATTCGGCGCCCACGGAGAAAGCGAATTTCTTATCAAAACGGAGCAATCCAGTTCAGAATTGAAAGGGTTTTCGGCAGATATTCAAAAGGTGCTGGCAACACACTACGGCGCCGGGGATTTTGAAATAAGGCGCGTCGAGGTAGTGGGACCCAAGGTGGGGAAAGACCTGCGTAACAAAGGAATGCTGGCAATGCTCTATGCCATCGTGGGCATACTGATCTATATTACCTGGCGCTTCGAGCTTCGCTATGCCCTGGGGGCAATTATCGCCCTCATTCACGATGTTATTATTACCGTGGGAATTTTTTCTCTGCTGGACAAGGAATTTACGCTTCCCATAATCGCCGCGCTTCTGACGATCATAGGGTATTCTCTCAACGATACGATCGTCGTGTACGACAGAATTCGGGAAAATTCAAAGGGCATTAGGAGGCGAAGCACCGACGAGGTGGTCAACGAAAGCATCAACCAGGTTTTGAGCAGAACGCTGCTGACATCGCTGACCACGCTCCTTGTGGTGGCGGCCCTGTTCTTTTTGGGCGGCGCGGTGATACATGACTTTGCCTTCGCTCTTCTGGTGGGCATCATCGTGGGAACCTACTCGTCCATATTCATCGCAAGCCCCACGGTGCTGGCATGGGAACATTTGTGGCCTTCAAAGCCAAAGAAAAAGAGGTAGCCTGTCATTGTCGGCCCTGGAGACAACAGGGACAACCCTGTTCATCGTGCTTCTCTTCTTCGGTGTATACTGCGTGATATTCGGATTGCCCGGCACGCTGGTAATCCTGATTGATGTAATTATCTATGCAGCGGTGACACATTTTGCAACAATAGGCCTGCCCCTTATCGGGCTCCTGACCGTTATGACCCTTGCTGTTGAGGGAATCGACGTACTCAGCGGAATCGCAGGCGCCAGAATGGTTCCCGCCTCAAAAACATCGGTGGCGGTTTCGCTTGTGGGGGGAGTCTTGGGTGCGGCAGCGCTTACTCCCATTTTGTTCGGACTCGGCACAATGACAGGACTTTTTGTCGGAAGTTTGGGGGGAATGCTCTTGGTGGAACAGGCCGAACGAAAAAAACTCAAACCCTTGTTCAGAGAGCGTTTCGGCATCAGAGCGGGCCGGATCGGCATTGTGCTTCTCAAGGGCGCGACGGGTATCGTCATGTCAGTGCTTGCAGTGACCCGTGTATATTCCTGAAGGTTGATTATATGAAAGAAAGTCATAAGGCAGTTATAAAAGAATACACCAAGACAATTATCATTGCGATTCTGATTGCCCTCTTTATCCGCACCTTTGTCGTTCAGGCCTTTAAAATTCCTTCAGGATCCATGAAAGAAACTCTGCTGATCGGCGATCACATTCTTGTCAATAAATTTATTTACGGCATCAAAATACCGTTGATCAGAAAAACACTGGTTCCCGTCAGTTCACCGAAGCACGGCGACATTGTGGTATTTATCTATCCCGTAGACAGAAGCAAGGACTTTATTAAACGGGTTATAGCCCTGGGAGGAGACACCGTAGAAATAAGGGACAAAAAAGTCTTTCTCAATGGCCAACTCTGCGACGACTCCTACAGTGTGTACAAGGATACGCTGATTCAGCCCCGCTCTCTTCAGCCACGGGACAATTTCGGTCCCGTTACGGTACCGGAAGGTCATATATTCGTTATGGGAGACAACCGCGACCAAAGCTATGACAGCAGATTTTGGGGATTCGTCAAACTGGAAGATGTACGGGGAAAAGCATTTATGATCTATTGGTCATGGAACGGAACCAATCACTCCGTCAGATGGAACAGGATCGCTGACATAATTCACTAAAATCTTGACAGGACAGTGCGGCGCTGCTATAAATTCCGCATTAGTTTTTCACGGACAAAAGGGAGTAAGCAGTGAAAATCTGTCTCGGGGAATATACGTGTGTAAGGCCTTCTCATCGATTGGTGGGAAGGCTTTTTTTTATTATTTTGCAACGCCCGTCGGCATCCTGAGGTGGATGCGCGCGATACAGCGGCCAAGGAGAGGAACAGCGCATGGGCAACATGAAAAAAAGAACGGTCATGGATGCAGAAGGGATCGAACGGTCCATAATGAGAATCGCATATGAAATTCTTGAAGACCATAAAGGAATCGCCGATCTTATTCTCATAGGCATCAGGTCGGGAGGAATATACCTCGCTAAGCGAATTGCCGAAGGCATTTCCAGGATTGAAGGGCAAGAGGTGCCCCTGGGCATCCTGGATATTACCCTCTACCGTGATGATGTCATGATGGCCGACCGAAAGCCGAAACTTGGGGAAACACACATTCCCTGCCGCCTCGACGACAAGAAGGTGATTCTTGTGGATGATGTGATCTTTACAGGAAGAACGATACGGGCGGCAATGGATGCACTTATGGACTTTGGAAGACCCAAGATCATCCGTCTTGCCGTATTGATCGATAGAGGACATAGAGAATTACCCATCCGACCCGACTATGTAGGAGAAAAACTCCCCTCGTCGCTCTGGGAAGAAATCAATGTCCATCTTTCGGAAACAGCCGAAAGTGATGAAGTGCTTGTCATGGAAAGCTGACTCAAGGATACGCTATTATGAAACTCACAAGAAAAGATGTGCTGGGACTTACTGATTTTACTGTCGACGAGATTGCGCTCGTACTCGATACCGCGGCGTCTTTCAGAGAAATATCCACACGATCCATCAAAAAGGTCCCCACGCTTCGAGGCAACACGATCATCAACCTTTTTTACGAGCCGAGCACCAGGACACGGACATCCTTTGAGATCGCTGCAAAGCGCTTGAGTGCCGATGCCATCAATATTTCCACCTCCACAAGCAGCGTAGTAAAGGGAGAAACATTGATAGACACGGCCAAAACTCTCGAATCGATGAATCCGGACATTATCGTGATTCGGCATGCCTGTGCAGGCGCACCCCACATCCTGGCCCGTCTTCTGAAACAATCCATCATAAACGCCGGTGACGGCGCACACGAGCATCCGACGCAGGCCCTTCTCGACATGCTTACCATCAGGGAAAGAAAGGGGCGCATCAAGGGACTTTCGGTGACACTTGTCGGTGATATTGCCCACAGTCGTGTTGCTCGTTCGAATATAGCCGGCCTCTTAAAAATGGGCGCTCGGGTAACCGTCTGCGGTCCCGCCATGCTGATTCCCCGGGGCATCAGCGTCCTGGGCGTGAAAGTGGAAACCGAAATGCGCCGGGCAATCAAAGGCGCCGATGTCGTCATGATGCTTCGCATGCAATTTGAACGGCAGCAGAGAACGATATTTCCCTCCATTCGAGAATATGCAAGCCTCTATTGCTTAAATGAAGACAACATCAGACTCGCGGCAGACGATGTCCTGGTAATGCATCCGGGACCGATAAACAGAGGCATTGAAATTTCACCGGAAATTGCAGACAGTCCCCGCTCAGCCATTCTTGAACAGGTGTCAAACGGGGTGGCTGTGCGCATGGCGCTTCTCTACCTTCTGGCAGGAGGACGACAATGAGACTTTTATTGACGGAAGGACGAATTATCGATCCTTCCCAGCACATGGACGATATAGCGGATATCCTCATAGAAAACGGAATAATATCCCGAATTGAACGACATATACCACCCTCAGCCATACAGGGAAAGGGGACCTCTGCTGCATACAGCCTTGCAGGGAAACTCATTGTGCCGGGGCTTATTGATATGCATACACACCTGAGGGAACCGGGCTTCGAATACAAGGAAACAATCCGATCGGGAGCGGAAGCCGCCGTGACCGGAGGATTCACTGCCGTCGCCTGCATGGCCAATACCAATCCCGTTAACGACAACCGCTCGGTTACCGAATTCATTCTCAAAGAGGCGGCGCGAGCCGGTTACGCCAGGGTATATCCCATTGCCGCCCTGAGTAGAAATCTCGAAGGACAGGTTCTGACGGAGTTCGCCGATCTAAAAAATGCCGGCGCCGTCGGCATCTCTGATGACGGCAGACCTGTAACCGACAGCGGCCTCATGAGAAGCGCCCTTGAATATGCCCATTCTCTGAGCATGCCGGTGATATCACACTGTGAAGATATGGGGCTTGCAAGGGGGGGAGTAATGAACGAGGGACTTGTCTCCACAGAGATGGGCCTTTCCGGCATTCCCGATATTGCAGAAGAGATCATGATTGTCAGGGATATTATTCTCGCCCGCTTCACCGGCGCCGCCGTTCACATTGCCCACGTGAGCACCGCGGGATCAGTCGATGCGATACGCAGGGCCAAATCTTCCGGCATTCAAGTGACGGCCGAAACAGCGCCTCATTATTTTACGCTGACCGACGAAGAGCTTCGATCGTTCTCCACCAATATGAAAGTATACCCGCCGCTGAGAAATCGCCAAGACCTCGAGGCAATAAAGAAAGGACTCGCCGACGGCGCCATCGATGCTATTGCAAGCGACCACGCCCCTCATTCATCCATCGAGAAGGATGTGGAATTCGATTATGCCGCGACAGGGCTCATCGGCCTTGAAACATCTCTGGGACTTTCCCTTAAGCTGGTTGAGGAACAAATGCTTACCATGACCCAGCTTGTCGAAAAAATGAGCGTCAATCCGGCTCGAATACTGGGAATACCCGGCGGATCACTTCGGAAAGGCTGTGCTGCAGATCTGACAATCATCGATCCCGAAGCGGTGTGGACTGTCGATACAAGGCGTTTTCGCTCAAAGAGCAGAAACTGCCCCTTCGATGGAATGACACTTCGAGGACGGACCGCTATGACCATTGTCGGAGGAGAGATAAAATATCGCGCCGATTCATGATGCCTTAAAAAACCTCGTCGCATATTGCGACTGCCACACCGCACACATCTGGGGATAGTGACCCTTTGTCGCGCACCCTGGGCGAATCTTCTCCTTGAGAATTTTAATCGAGCGTGGTACTTACACATGCCTATGTGTGTCTCCCACCGTGATCAGCGCGGAGAGTGATTCTATGTATTAATCTTGACCAAGGGGTGTTCATAATGAGACTGCGAGAAGAAGAAATAAAACACCTCAATCACCTGAAAGAGCTGATCAGCCTCAATCGTGAGTTTGACATCATCGATCTTTTCTCCAGGCTGCATCCGGCGGATATCGCCGATCTGATTGATAATCTGGACGATCAGGAAAAACTACATCTTTTTTCCCTCCTGGATGTGGACAAGGCCTCCGACGTGATTCTCGAGCTGAGCGACCTGTCCCGCGAACAGATCATTGAAGATCTCTCAGACAAGCAATTAACCGAAATCATTGACGAAATGGATTCTGACGATGCCGCCGACTTTATTGCCGAGCTCACGGAAGATCAGGCAAAGACAGTCCTTGAAGGTATCGAGCCGGAAGAGTCGGACGAGGTTAAAGAACTGCTCAAATACGAGGATGATACGGCCGGCGGCATCATGCAATCGGAGCTGGTTTCCGTAAAGGCCGAAGCAATGATCAATGATGCCTTTCAGGCGGTGGTCGATGCAAAAGACGAAATTGAAAACATTTACAATATTTTTATCGTCGACAAGGAAAACAAACTTATTGGTGTGGTTCCGTTGCAACGGCTTATCACGGCCAAGCGGTTCAGTCCCATTATCGGTGCGATCGATACATCGATTCCCAGCGTGGAACCTGATCTGGATCAGGAACAGGTTGCCCGTATGTTTGAAAAATACGATCTCGTCTCACTGCCCGTCGTCGATCGCGAGGAGCATCTATTAGGAAGAATTACCATCGATGACATCATCGACGTCATGGAAGAAGAAACCTCGGAAGACCTCTACCGAATCGCCGGTCTCGACGAAGATGATACGGTGTTCAACAACCCTCTGGAATCGGTGAGAAAGCGCCTCCCCTGGCTCTACCTGAATCTTTTGACGGCCCTCGTGTCAGTGCTGGTTATCGGTTTTTTTGAAGATACCATCACCACAATGGTCGCCCTGGCAGTATTCATGCCGGTTGTCGCCGGTCTGGGGGGCAATGCGGGAAGTCAAACCCTTACGCTGATTGTACGTGGAATGGCACTCGGTGAAATCACGTTCGACAACGCCAAGAGAGCACTCTACCGACAGATCATGGTTGGAATCACCAACGGCATCGCCGTCGGCCTTGTAATCGGCGTCATCGCTTACTTTTGGAAAGGCATCCCCATATTGGGCATTGTGCTGGGTCTGGCGATGATCATCAATGTATTTGCCGGCACACTGATCGGCGTCCTGGTCCCCCTGGCGCTCAAATGGTTCCGGCTCGATCCTGCGTTGGGATCGCATATTTTCATCACGGCATTTACTGATGCCTTTGGATTTCTTTCCTTTCTCGGTCTTGCCACCCTATTTATCAAACTTATCATATGATTGCGAAACGCACACAGAAGGCAACCGGGTGTATTCTGAACTTCAGAGATTATGGAGAATCCGACAGGATCGTCACAATTCTGACCGATGAAGCGGGTAAACTCAAGGGAATCGCCAAAGGCGCCCGGAGAAGCCAAAAACGCTTTGCAAACGCTATTGAACCCTTCTCTGTCTCGTCCATCCTCTTTTCAAGACGGAAACCGGAAGGGCTTTGCCTCATCGAGGACTGCCACGTTACCAACCACTATCCAAAAATAAGAGAAGACCTGGGAAAGACCCTCTACGCCTCCTATTTTATTGATCTCGTCGATCTCTTTTCCGTAGAAGGCGCAGAGAACCGATTACTTTTTTTTCATTTACGGAACTTCCTCGACCTTTTGGAATCGGGGCCCCTGTCGGAATCGATTCTGAGACTTTTCGAACTTCGCCTGCTGTGTATTTCAGGCTATGAACCGGCGTTGGAACTGTGCATTGCCTGCAAAACACCGCTCGATCGCCTCAAGGAGCTCTCCTTCATCTTTGAAGACGGGGGCATTCGATGCAGGGAATGCAGGCCGGGCGCCCCACAGGGTGTCACTCTTTCACCGGGAACTGCAATGACGCTGATTGCGGGAAAGACAATGGCGCTCGAAAAGATCAGAAGGCTCGTGTTTAGCGAACAATCTCTCCGGGAAAGCCGAATGCTTCTTGTCCCCTGGATCCGGCACATTCTCGGCAACGAGCCGAAATCATTGCGGGTACTGCAGGAGGTCACGCGCCTCACGGTGCGTTAAAACTACAAAGAAGGATATCAGCAGAAAGCGGGAAGAGACGATGCAAAATCTATAGAACAGGTCCCTTTGTTTTCTTGACAACGCATTATCTTTTCGCCTACGTAGAAGTGTTGTTTAAATTGACGTAAAGGAGGATGTATATGCTGGAATTATTGAAAAATAAAGTCGCGTGGGTAACCGGAGCGGGCACCGGTATTGGACAGGCCGGCGCTGTTGCGCTTGCAAAGGAAGGCGCCAGGGTTGTCCTGTCGGGCCGTCGCAAGGAACCTCTCATGGAAACAGAGGAACTGATAAAAAAATCGGGGGGCGAGTCCATTATCGAACTCTTGGATGTTTCCGACGCCGTAGCCGTGCAGGCGGCAGTCGATCGCATTCACGAACGATACGACAGGCTTGACATTCTCGTCAATAATGCAGGAACAAACGTGACGGAACGACACTGGGGCGTGGTAACGCCGGGTAAGTGGGAAGAAGTCATCAATATTGATCTGAACGGCGCTTTTTACTGTGCGTCGGCGGTGATTCCTCTCATGAGAAAACAGCAGGACGGATTGATCATCAACGTCGCCTCCTGGGCGGGCCGATTCGACACCTATGTCACAGGTCCTGCATACAGTGCGGCAAAGCACGGCGTTGTGGCAATGAATGCCAGCATCAACATTGAAGAGTGCATTCACGGAATCAGGGCCTGTGCAATATGTCCCGGCGAAGTCTGGACACCGATAATCGACCGCAGACCCGACGCCCTCAGCGCCGAGATCAAGGCCAAGATGCTCAAATCGGAGGACCTGGGAGAAACCATTCTTTTCGTGGCCCGGTTACCCAAGCATGTCTGCATCAACGAAATTTTGATAAGTCCGACCTGGAATCGCATGTATGTCTATGACATCGGCCGTCCCCCCGTAGAAGAATAGGAAAAAAGGAGTCCCACATGGAAGAAAAATCCTGGCATCGTCACTACACATATAATGTTCCCACATCATTCAGATGTCCCCGGCTGCCCGTCAGCGAACTGCTTCAGATTCCGGCAAATGCCTATCCCGACAAAGCGGCAATGATCCTTGACGGGCATGAAACAACCTTCTGGCAGCTTCGTCAGTCAGTGCTGCGAATGGCCAACGCCCTGGGCGCGTTGGGAATAGAGAAGGGAGACCGGGTGGGCATCCATCTTCCCACATGTCCCCAGTACGTAATCGCCTATTATGCCGTTCTTTCGCTTGGCGCCATTGTGGTTAATCTGAACCCTCTTTACAAGGTCGAAGAGTTGACGGCAATGGCACGTGATACGGGACTTACCACATTGATCACCATCGATACCGCCAGGGAAACGGTCAGTGCCCTTTGCAGGGCAGTGGATATTCCCCGTGTGATTGTTACCAAACTTGAAGATTTCAGCACTGAGCGGGGGAAAAACACCAAGGCGGGTCTGGACCTTGAAAGCACATGGCACCATTTTTCAACACTTCTCGAAAACTGTACAGGCACAAAGCTGCCGCGCCTTACCATCGATCCCGACGACCCGGCGGTAATTCAATTTACCGGCGGCACCACGGGACTTCCCAAAGGCGCCGTGCTCACACACGGCAATATCATCTACGCAACCATGTTCTGCTCTCTCTGGTCGTCGACTACTTCGCTGATTCCGCCGGAGCGCCGTACCGTACTTGCCCTACTCCCCTTCTATCATGTGTACGGAAATATCTGCATCATTAACTGGAGCATGATGATGTGCGCCACTCAGATCCACATGCCCCGCTTCCAGATCGACGAGCTTATGGATTTTATCGGCAGATCCGAGGAGATCAGCTACTTCCCGACGGTGCCGACGATTATCTCAGCAATTATCAATCATCAATCCTTTGACCCGGCAATATTCGGCAGAAAGATCAAGACAATTAACTCGGGCGGCGGTCCCATCGCAGTAGAACTGATAAGAGAAATCAAAAATACGGCTACCTTTTACAGTGAGGGATGGGGCATGAGCGAAACCACTTCCGTAGGAATCTCAAATCCACTGATGGGTATGACCAAAACCGGGGCAATCGGCATTCCCATCCCCGGAGTGGATGTGCGGCTGGTTGATCTCGAGGACGGGACCGAGGATGTTCCCCGAGGCGAGCCGGGTGAAGTCATTATCAAGGGTCCAAATGTCATGAAACACTACTGGAACCACCCGGAAGAAACGGCGGAGCAGCTCAAAAACGGCTGGCTTTACACAGGCGATATCGGGACCCAGGACGAAGACGATTACATTTTCCTGGTAGACCGCAAAAAAGATATGATCATCGCCGGCGGCTTCAACATTTATCCCCGCGAAATCGACGAAGTACTCTTTCAGCACCCCAAGGTCGAGTTTGCCGTGACCGTAGGAATCCCCGATCCCTACCGCGGCGAAACGGTGAAGGCCTTTATCGTGATGAAGGAAGGTCAGACAGCAACGGACAGGGAAATCATTGCTTTTTGCAAGGAAAAAATGGCGCCTTACAAAGTACCCAAAACGGTGGAATTCAGGGATTCTCTGCCTCAATCGGCCGTAGGAAAGGTACTCCGTAGAGCGCTCAGAGACGAAGAGACGGCAAAACGATAAGACCCTCCGTTTGCGACCTGAAGGAATTTAGACGGGTGATTCGCCGATTCGAATCACCCGTCTGTTATTAGAAATCAATAATAAGGGACGTCAAAAAGATCCTGTCGGTATCATCGATCTCCGGTGACGGAGGTGCGTTCTGGTAGGCAATGATGTAACTCAAACCCAGAGAAACCGCATCGCTGATCTTCACCTCAATCGCAGTTTCGGAATTAAGAAAGTATACGTCACTGTCATCAAAAGAGACATGATAATAGGCATCTTCTTTAAAGGTTAGATTTTTCATTATATGCCACTCATACTTGATGCCAACCTTCCCTGCACAATAGTTATCCGATTTTTCAGACCCTGTTGAATAGCTGTCATGCGAATAGACAAGAGAAAACAAACCCTTGAGGGATTGATTGTCTGTGTTTACAAAATCGTATCCTATGCCGGGGCCGAAACCATAGCGATATTTATATCCCGAAAATTTATCTTTGATATAATAGGCGTCACCAAAACCGAACAGGCGTTCATGAATTATCCTTTCGTAACGGCCTTCCACCATCCACTTATTTGCGGTTTCATCATTGTCGTTCTCCGTCCTGAACACAGAGCCATCAAAGTAATAGCGATTACGCGTCTCCTCCCTCTTGATTCCCAGTTTTCCCGCCAGCGTTTCACTGTCGGTATTGCCTGAACTGCTGGTATAGGAGAGTTCAGCCCGCACCTTCCAGTGCGGCGCTTCCGTCGCTTCCGCGCCTGTCTGGGCCTGAGCCGTGAGCGACAGCGCGGTTATCATTCCCCATACCGCCAGTCCTGCTACAACCTTGTTGCACATATATATCCTCCTTCACAAATATGAAAACCCCTGAACCCGGGATTTGAAATTATCAGATTACATGGACCCTCTCTACAGCATGTCCGGCAGTCGCTGTGGAAGGAATAATGAATATGGTAAGATTTATTTACAATGTCCTGTTATAATAGCACAGATTGCCTTTTAAAAACAAGCGCCCCCCCTTTCCGCATGGATTCGCAATGCCCGACGGTAACAGTTTCTGTGAATATGCTCACAACTGGAAGGGCAACTCCCCGCATACCTCCCTCTTCTGTTGACTTATGTCACATGGATGGTTAGAATCGGCAGTAACACACAGTGACGGTCCTGCAAAGAGTTACATGCTCTATTGAACCGTCCGAAGGAGAAATATACCACAATGAACTCAACGACTCGTCGAAAAGGAATCGTTGCTGTTTCTCTTACGGCCCTGCTGTGCCTCACGGCATGTACCGCAATGGAAACAAGAACGCAAAAGGGAACTGCAGGAGGTGTTGCCATAGGAGCGGCAGCGGGCGCAGGTCTTGGCCAGGCAATCGGACGCAATACCGCCGGCACGCTCTGGGGTGCGGCCATCGGCGCAGTGGTAGGAGGCATCGCCGGTCATCAAATCGGCAATTACATGGATCAGCAGGAGCGTCAACTTCAGACTGTGGCGGCCCAGTCGGATGCCATGTCCATAGCGCGCACACGCGATGTGTTAACGGCCACCTTCAAGGGCGACGTAATGTTTGACTTCGATTCCGCGGCCATAAAAGCGGGCGCCCTCTCTCAGCTTGACGGCGTGGCACGGGTACTTAACCGGTATCCTGAAACGGCGATTCGAGTCGAAGGTCACACGGACGCATCGGGTTCCGAGGAGTATAATCAGAAACTTTCAGAGCGAAGGGCGGAAGCGGTAAAAAACGCACTTGTTCAAAGGGGAGTGCACCAAGCGAGAATTCAAGCCGTGGGCTTTGGAGAAACGATGCCTATCTCTTCCAGCGCTGCCTTGAACAGACGGGTCAACATTGTCATTGTTCCCGTACAGGCGCAGGGTTAGAATCGTTTTTACGCGAGATCCCTCTTGAGCCTGAAAGGCAGCGTGCGCTTGTTGTGCACGGGATACATGACATGGAATGAACCAAAAAACCATATTGAACTGTTTCCCCTTCGATCAAAATAATTAAAGTATTTGTCATAACGGCCGATATAAGTATCGTAGAGAGCGAAAGTACTCTTCCTGAGAGGACTATTCGCATTAACGCGGCCGCACTCAGACATAACGACGCACCGGCGGCAGGCATCAACAAGGTCCTGTAGAGTGCAGCGTGGACCTATATCACAGAGAAAGGCTGTTCATGCCATGGAATCCATCACAGACAAAAGGGTTCTCGAGGTAGCGGGGATTGCAGAGTCCTTCTCGCCAACTTCCCTTTCAGGCGGGGGGAATCACCCCGTCGAAAAATACAGGGAAAAAGAAGAGCATGGCGTTTCCTCCAGTGAGACCGTAAAAGAAATAACCTCAATGATCCAGGAAGACCTGGACAGCATGAATATCAAAATATCCTTTTCGACCTATGGGGCCAATAATGAACGCATTTCCGTTGTCGTCAAGGACAAAGAAACGGGAGAGGTTATTCGAGAAATGCCTGCGGAGGAACTCCAGCGTCTCCATGTCAAAATGGAGGAACTGATGGGCCTCATCTTCAACGATCGGATCTAACCGTCCTGTTCTGCATCACAGAATCTCCCGCCGCATTCATGCCTTCACTGTAGTTTGAGTGTTTCCCCCCAGCGGGAAACGAAGGGGATATGCATCGTCCTCAAGGACAACTTGTGCGGCCAATCCCCGCTTTGCATTCACGACCAGTGGCGCTCTGAGGTTGATCGTGGCGTTGAGAGGGGTCCGGTGAATGGTGACAATGTTCAACACGATGACATCGTCTGCATCGTCAATTTCCAATAAGCGCACATCCCTGTCCGGAATAAATGGCTGATAGTCCGGCTTGACTATAAAAGGATCGATTACCACGAATGTCGTTCCATCCTCAGGGGCGCGAATTTGCCGGAAAGGGGCCGTTTCTTCCTGCGGGAGAAAGACGAACTGCACAAGTCTTTCAAACCCGAGAATTCCCCTTCTCATCCGGATTATCCGAGGCTCAGACCCCTCCTTTCCATCTATATATCGTGCCATAGAATCCATCACGGATTACATTTCCTCCTCTTTGTGCAAGACATCCCAAAGGGCGTTAAGGTTTGTCTCAGACGCAATCCCCGAGGATGCGGCTGAGGTATTTTCCGCCTCCACAACAGAAAACAGTTCCTCTCTATAGACAGCCACATCTTCCGGTGCTTCTATTCCGATCTTCACTTGGCTTCCCTTTACATCAAGCACCGATATCTTAATGGAAGTCCCAATCCTGATCGATTCGCCGCCTTTGCGCGTCAGTACCAGCATGGCATGCTCACTTCAGAAAATTGAGCAGCGAGATGCTTCCTATCTTTGCCGCCATCTGATAGGACGCCTGAAGCGTGAGTTCCTTCATGGAAAGCTCGGTCACCAGTTCAGTAATATCCACGTCCTCTTTACCGGAGAGTAGCTCCGTAATTTTAAGATCCAGACTTGAAAGGTTTTCAGTGGCAATCTCCAGCCTGTTCATCTGCGTTCCACATCTGGCAATATTTTTGTTAACCTGAATGGTTGCTGCCTCAAGCCGATCCAACTCGGCGCCGATTGCAGCAGGTTCGTTATTTTGCAGCGCTTCTTTCAGACTCGACAATGTCTCAAAGAGATCAACCTCCCCCCTCCCCGCTGCGGTAAACACCTCTTCCCCGGACGTTGAATATTCAAAAGAAACACCCTTTCCTATCGCAAGGGTCAGTTTCTCGCCATTCCCTTCATAGCAGCCGGGGGCAAAGGCGTCGACATAGATAATGTCGTCGGCTTCAGGAGGGTCGGTGATTCCGGTCATGGTCAGTTGCACTCCTTCATTCCCTATGTTGACGGCCGTTCCCACGGTCAGATCGTCAAAGGCGCCTGAAAGCCATGTGTTACCCCCGTCCTCCGATACCTCATACTCATAATAGCCCGGAGTTGATGCCTCTCCCACCACCTTCACCACATAGGTTTTATTGGCGTCGCCTATGTAACTGCCCGACACCTCCAGGGTGCCGTTGTAACTATTCCCTTCCGCCTGATAGGGCTCGCTAAGGCGGCTCACCGATGAACCTTCGGCAATAAAGGGCGGCCTGTCTGTCTTCGTACCTGAAAAAATATATGAACCGCCGTATTGTGTGTTGGCCAGAGACTGCAATTCTTCGATGAGCTGCGTAACCGTCTCTGCATTGTAACTTCTCGTTTCCGCCGTCGCCGTCCCGGTAGCTTGAGAGAGCGCAATTTCCCGTGCATGTACGATAAGATCATGCACGGAATTCAGCGTCGATTCAGTCACCGTAATCCAGGCATTCGCGTTTTCGATGTTACTCTGATAGCTTTCCACTGCTGCCTGACTGCTGCGGTAATTCATGATCAGGCTCATGCCCAGAGGATCGTCGGAAGGTTTATTGATGGCTTTTTGTGTGGCCATCTTTTCCATAAGTGACGTATATTCATTCTGAAGATTCGATAAACTGGCGGTCATCGTGTTGAATTTCATCATTTCAGTAACCCGCATCGACATATTCAGCCCTCCCTCCTTTCGTACAAGGTTTTCCTACAGGCTATCTCGCCAGCCCCATAAGCGTGTCTATCATCTCTTCAGCCACGGTACAGAGTCGCGCCGCCGATTGATATCCCATTTGAAACTTGATGAGGTTCATCATTTCTTCGTCTATGGAAACCCCTGACATCTCCTGCTGCTTGTTTTCCATCTGCTTCATAAGGCTTCCCTGATGCGCATAGGTGCGCTCGCTGTCTGCCACATCCTGACCCAGACGCGACACAAACGCCGCATAGTGGTCGTTCAGGTTCCCTTCCTCTGCACCAATTGCAACAACGGCATCTTTTAAGGCGCTCATTGCCAGCGCATTGGCGCCGTCGCCGTTGACCGTTTTCGAAGCTGCGATTCTCATCACATCTGAAGCAATGGCATCGCTCAGCCTTATATTCAGAAGCGATGGGGCGCTCTGCCCCGGAGACCGAACTTCACAAAGAAAAAAGTCCTCTCCCGCATTCTTATAGGTATCGTATCCTGAATTGTGGATGGCGTTCACTTCTTTCACAAACGCGGCAACAAAGGCATCAAGACGGGTGAGATAGCCCTCATCTCCCCCTATGATTTCATCCCGCATATCAAGCAGGGCTGTAATGTTGCCGCCCGTGATCGTTCCGCTGCATTCGTCCGCTCCCATCCCCTCCACGGCAACATTCGACAAGAATGAGTTTTCCCCATCGGCGCGCATTTCAAGGCGCCATACCGACCCATCAGTTACCAGCGGAGTGCCCTCTGCAAGGTACACATTCACGGCGCCGCTTGCATCCTCAAGAAAATTAAAATTTATAAAGCCGGCCAGTCTATTGAGCGCCTCCGTTCTTTTATCTAGCAGATCGTTTATATTCCCCTGCTGAGACATGCCCTCCATTATTTTCATATTGAGATCGGCAATGGCGTCAATCGCACTATTAGCCTGGATCACCATGTCCGAAAGCTGCAGGTTGATGTCTCCCTGCAAATCAACCAATTCCTGCCCGGAAGAGCGAAGAAGCGAGGCAAGACTTTCAGATACCGACAGAAGCGCAACCCGCTCTGCCTGGCCGGAAGGATTGGCAGAAAGATCTTCCCAACTTCCCCAGAACCGGTTGAGCATATCGGCGACTCCTCCATCCAGACTTTCGTTAAATATCATCTCCACCTTTTCCATCTCTTCCCACAGCATTTCACTATACCCGAGATCACTCACTGATCCGGTAATCTGCGATGCAAGGAAGCGGTCGTACACACGTTCTATGGCGTCTATCTGCACTCCTGTCTGGGTCTGCGTGACGCCTATGCCGGTACTGGCCAGGGAGCTTAACATTGCCCTTTGCTGGGTGTACCCGGCCGTATTGACATTGGCGATATTCGCACCGGTGAGATCAATGGCCGTCTGATGGGTCAGGAGACTGGTTTTTGCAATGTTCATTACGTTGATGCTTGACATCGCTCACCCTTTCCGGCAGAGGATTCTGCCCACAGGTCCACCGGCCCTCAATTCACCGCTCATACCGTAGACCGAGGAGGGAGTCATAAGGTGGGTAATGAAATCGATGGATTGTTGCACATAAAAAATCGATGAATCGAGGAGCATTTTATTCCGCTCATTCATTTCCTGCATTTCTTTGAACAGACTGCTCAGCGTTTTCTGGAGTTCCCGCAATGCCTGCCGCTGATGTGCGTCTGCATGGGAAATCAGTGTAGACATATCGCAATCACGCTCGGCAAGACCGATAGACCTCGAAATTTTTCCCACGAGTTTCGTCCTCGCCTCACTGAGCATTTTTGCCTTCAGGATAGCGGTTTCTTTCCTTGAATTGCTTTCGGAGAGCTCATCGGGGGAAAAGTGCATGAGCACCTCGCGCTCCCGTGAAAAAGCCTCGGTCAGTTCACGGTAGAGCACGACTTCCTGCTGAAGAACACTCGCAAGAGCATCATAGAGCCCTTTCAACTCGTCACTGATTTCCAGACCATTACAGGTTTCTTCTATGAGATTCACGGCAGACTCACCCCTTCGACATGAAACCCCGGAGGGGTATCACGCGTCATTTGCCGCAAGACAGTAAAAAACCGCAGAAAGGATACAATGAAGTGCTATGCAAAAATATCCAGCAGGGATTCTTCAATCATTTTATCGGCCACTTTTCCCCCGTCCACCCGGTACGTTCCTTCTTCGATCCGGTGTTTCAGTTCCATCACCTTCTCTTCCCGCACCTCGGGCAGCTCTGCAATGACCGCCTTTGCCTGATTGATATCCCTCGCCTTTTCCGAAAGGCTTACCCTCTCCTCGTGAGCGGCTTTTCCGGATACCCGCTTTTCGTGACCGGAGGCAGCTTTTTCGTGTATCTTGTACTGCTGAATCAATTCGCTGGCCTGGTTCCTGGTCTCCGATACCTTCATAGGTCATGGTCTCCTAAACGGTAGTTTACTACCTTATCGGCAATTATCAATAAAACTTTACCCCGCATCGTCAACTTTTTCGTCTTTTCTTACCTGATCATAAATAATTTTCTGCAGTCCCAGGCCCGTTCCCCTGGAAGCCAGGGCCTCCGCAACCTTCTGGTCGAAAAGCACCATGCAGGTATCTTTCCAGGATGAGTCCTGATTCGACAAATATCCCCCTTCCGGAATAGTTTTTCTCATCGTTTCCAACAGCTGGTAGATAAATATGGATTCAAAGTCGGCGCAGATTTTTTTCAAATGGGCATCGCCCTTTCCATCGGCTTTTTTTGTGGCGGCCCTGGCGCCTCTCTGTAATTCCAGACTGTTCAGAGACACAGGATTCATCTTATTTCTCCTCCCCTTACATGATGACCAGATCAGCTTGAAGCGCTCCTGCTGCTTTAATTGCCTGAAGTATGATGATCAAATCCCTCGGTGAAACACCGATGGCATTCAGCGCACTCACGACATCCTGAATGGTAACCCCTTCGGGAACAACCATCAGCTTCTTTTTCTCTTCCATGATATTGACAGAGGTGTCACTTGTCACCACCGTGTTTCCGCCCGATGCAATCGTCGCGCCGCCGACCTGAGTGGGTCCGGCGCCCGCCTGCCCGCCGGGAGCAAAGGGAAGCGGTTGTGATACCTGTTGCTGTTCCTTGATCTGAATACTCAGGTTGCCATGGGCGATGGCGATTGTTGAAATGCGGACCCTTTCACCGATCACCACAGTACCCGTTTTTTCATTGAGCACCACCCTTGCCACGGAATCGACGGGAATTTCCAGACGTTCAATTGCAGACACGAGCGCAACCATATTGCCTTCAAAGGTATCCTTGGTCCGTACCGCAACGGTTCCAGAATCGGCGATACGCGCCTCGATGCCGCTCATTTTCTGATTGAGCGTATCTGCAAGCCGGGTGCATGTGGTAAAATCGGGACGGTGAAGGTTGATCATAAAGTTTCTTGACTCATCAAAAGCATAGGCGAGTTCCCGCTCCACCAGACCACCGTTCGGTACCGAACCGACAGTTGTATGATTCTTGCTCACCTTTCCGCTTGCGCCGCCCGCTGAAAATCCTCCCACCGTCACCGGACCCTGCGCCACCGCGTAGATCTTTCCATCGGCGCCTCTCAGGGGAGTCATGAGCAACGTTCCCCCCAGAAGGCTGCCGGCATCACCGATCGACGACACCATCACGTCAATGGCAGCGCCGATCTTGACAAACGGCGGTAACAGTGCAGTGACCATCACCGAGGCAATATTATCCGACTTCAGTGTTTTGTCCCTCATGGAGAGCCCCTGCCTGCTTAAAAGATTGGAAAGGGTCTGATCGGTAAAGCCGTTTTTAATGCTGTCGCCGCTTCCGTCAAGCCCCACCACCAGACCGTACCCTATAAGCTGGTTGTTCCTTACCCCGCCGATGCTGGCAATATCTTTGATCCGGGCCGCCCATGAATGAGAAGAAAGAAAAAACACTATCATTAGCGCAGCCGCAGTTCTTGCCAGATGATGCTGTTTCATATGGTGCTTCCTTCTAAAAAGGCCATACCCAATCGAGAACACGGGTCATCCACCCGGGGCGCATCTTGTCGTTGATAACGCCCTGTCCCGTATACACGATTCTGGCATCGGCTATATGCTGGGATGATACGATATTATCGTCGGATACATCGTCGGGCCTGACCACACCCGATATGACGATATACTGTTCCTCTTCATTCACCATCAAAAATCGCTTCCCTTCAATAACAAGATTCCCGTTCGCAAGCACTTCCGTAACCCTGGCGGTGACGACGGCACTTAACTTTCCGTCTCTGCTGGTGTTTCCTGCTCCGGACAACAGGCTGGTCGACGATCCTCCCAGTTCGTACTTCGCAAGGAACCGTTTGTCCGGAAAGGCCTGGGTCATGCCGGACAACCCCGCCGTATGACTCGTATTTTTCGAAGTCTTCGTATCGGCGCTGTTCTCACCACTGGAAGTTTCGTTGATGACCACGGTAATTATATCACCGGCAAATTTTGCCTTACTGTCCACAAAAAGGAGATTCTGTCTCTGCTCCCCCGGCCATATGGTGCCTGTCGGCCGCGGTGCCGGCGCCGGCACATGCACCCGCATCGGCTCGGTGTGCGCTTTCATCGGTTCACCGGTGGTGACACATCCCGAAAGCGAAAGGGCGAAGATCATAACCGCCGTTATCGAAACTATTTGCTTCTTCATCAAAAATCTACCCTTACTACCGATTCGTCCACCACACGGGCATAGACGCTTTTGTTGGATGAAGCATTTTTTACCTTGACGATATCTCCTATGGCGCCGTTCTGTTCCGATATACCGATCGTTGCCATATGCAATGCACCTTTCATAAGCACGATCCGCACCAGATCGCCGGTTTTCACCAGCATGGGATTTCGGAGCATGCTGTCTTTAATATCGCAGTTTTTTCGAACACTTGTTCTCAGCACCTTGCCCAGCACTTCGTCGGGATTGGTGTGCACATCGCGAGGCGACCGATCAACCCACTTGGATACAATGGTGATGTCACCGGGACCGAGCGTGGTTCCGCTGTTGAGATATCTGCCGGCCACGACAAAATTTCTCAACACCTCTATACGTACCCGCACAGGCTGTTCCTTGAGAAAATAGCCGCCATTATAAAATCTGACGCCAAATGAGGCATAGCCGATATAGTCCTCATTCCTGCCACTCTCAACCCGGCAGGTAATTTCGTCGCCCTCCAGCACAATATCGGGTATCCGCGACATGAATTCAATGCGCAGGGAACCTCGGGGCCAGGGCATGTGCTCTTCGATATAGTCGATGATTATTTTCTCAATGGCGGCACTGTGCATTTTTACATCAGAGGCATCTGCTGAAGCTAAAATGAACACAGAGAGACATGCCGCTAGTGCACACATCGTCCGAAAATATCGATTTACCCCTTTCATCGCCTCACTACCTCTTTAAATTGTTGATCATCTGGAGCATGGAATCGGCCGTTTGAATCGCCTTTGAATTCGTCTCGTAGGCACGCTGCCCCACGATCATCTTCACCATCTCATCCACCACATTAACATTGGCCATTTCAAGAAAATGCTGGGAAACGGTCCCCATGCCGCTTTCACCGGCATATCCGGTGATCGCTTCACCGGACCCCTCGGTGACATCAAACAACCCTCGCCCAAGGCTGCTCAAACCAGCGGGATTGAGGAATTTTGCCAGTTCTATTCTTCCGGTGGCAAGTTGAGAACCGGTTTCGTCAACAGCCGTCCATGTACCCCCGCTGTCTACATTGAAATGAGCCGTCTCGGGAGGAACCGCCACTTCGGGAATAAGACGAAACCCCTCGGAATTACATAAATACCCTTCGCTGTTGACCTTAAAGCTTCCATTGCGGGTATACAGCGTTCGGCCAATCTGATCGATCTGGAAAAAGCCGTCTCCCTCTATTGCCAAGTCGAAGTCGCTGTCTGTCTGCTGGTAATCACCTTGGGTGAACATCTTCTGCACTGCGATGGGCTTGACCCCCATGCCGATCTCAATTCCCACCGGCAACTGGCTTCCCGAAGTCGTTTCCGCCCCCGCCTTCGAATAGACCTGATACATGAGATCCTGAAAATCGGCCCGGGCCTTTTTGAATCCCACCGTATTAATATTGGCCAGATTATTTGCAATCACATCCTGACTTATCTGCTGCGCCTCCATTCCGGTGGCGGCTGTCCACAGTGCACGTATCATGAATATTCTCCTCGGCGTACCTTAACAAACTGTTATTTTTATACTTTCCCGATGCTTGTTGTCGAGAGTTTGTCCTGTTCCTGCAGTGTCTGCATCATTTTCTGATAAGACTCGAAGGTGCGGTGAATATCGATCAGCTTCACCATCTCCTGTATGGGACGCACATTTGAAAGCTCCAGGCTCCCTGAGACAACAGCCGCATCTTCGGCATCCTGAGGACCGGCAGTCTCATCGGGATCGGTAAAGAGACCTCCCTCACCCCGCACCAGCTTAGACGGCCGTTCGAACGTGGCTACTCTGATCGTATCGACCTCAACGTCGTCAACCATGATGACCCCTTTTTCACTGATTTGCATGTCGCTGCCGGTAATGGCGATTTTACCCGACTTGCCCATCACAAAACGTCCACCCTGGGTAACCAGTTCTCCGTCATTGTTCAAAAGGAACCTGCCATCCCTCGTGTAACCGAAGCCGTCTTCCGTTTCCACCACGAAAAAACCTTCCCCCTGAATCGCCATATCGAGAGTATTTCCTGTTCGCTGAATTATTCCCTGTGAGAAATCGCTGACAATGAGGGGCGTTGCCTCTCCGGACTGTGTCGCGCCGTCTTTCATAAAAAACATCATTGCAGCCTTGAATCCGGTGGTATCCACATTGGCAATATTGTGCATGGCGCAGTCAAGCTGCTCAATCTGCCTGATACACTCAGTAGTAATGGATCCCATACTCTCTATCATATACATTACCCCTTTTTCTTTCAGTTACACGGCAAGCAAGCGGTGTGCCAGAATATGCACCGCATTCATTTCCCTTAAAAAGATAAAAGCGCCTTCGATAATCTGACGGTTCGGACGTCACGCACAATCTATAATAGACAATATTTTTAATAGTTTGGAGCTATGGAGCGCATCCCAGGCGCGCCAAGAATCGACTGCCGCTCCCACAAGGATCTCATGAAGTCGTCGCTCCTATTCATCATTTGATTCTTTATCCCCTGCCGAATTAATGACGAAGGCCCCTATCGGCAAATTTGTCCCGGGAAAAAATTGCCGCCTCAGGAATGGCGGCCCAGATCTCTGTGTTTCTCGTTCATTTTGTAAAGGAAGGCAAAGATTTCCGCCACGGCTCGATACAATTCCGGCGGGATTTCTTCACCAATATCGAGCCTGCTGAGGATTTCCACCAGGGACGGGTCCTTTCGAATAGGCACCTTGTGTTTCTGTGCCAGTTCGATAATTTTTTCGGCGATTGCACCCCGCCCTTTCGCGGTAAGCCGCGGCGCCTGGTCCCGGGCACCGTGGTACTCTACTGCTGCAGCAACAGATATATCGGGATCTTTTTTCACAGCCATTGTCGCAGCTCCTTATACCACCACATCGACAACTTCCATTTTCAAGGAGTTCATGTAGTCTTCCACTGCATTGCGCCTCTCCGTGCCGACATCGCCGACGCTGCATGTCAGTTCCTTGACACGACAGCCGGTGGTGCTCGTCAGCCCTTCGTGCAATTCATGGAGAAACGGGGCGATATACTGCGATGCCTCGTCACTGTCGCAGATAATGCGGCACTCCAGACTGCGAGTCACTGCGACTATGTTCGTTTTCACCAGAAGGGGACCCAGTGAATCCAGATCAAGAAACACCTGGACCCTGGTTACAACCGTTTCCTCATCATGCCCCTCCCCGGATTCATCACGAAGGGTGATACAAATCTCAGCCATTCTTATCTGCGCGGCACAGTGGAGAGGCACCTGGAAGACGTAGGTCCTTTCACACTCTTGGAGCACACTGTTCAGTACCTGGTGCGTTTCAATAGCTTTTAGAAAATCGTTGATAAATCTACCGATCCTCCCCAGGGATACTCGACTTTGTCCGGCCTCAGCCGTACGCAACTTATCTCCCATGCTCATCAGAAGGACCTTCAGGTTTTCCGCCGCACCCTGCGCTTTCCAGGCCTTGCCGAACCGTTTCGCTGCGGCGCCTGCAAGTTCATGCTCCATAAGAAATCCAATTCTTTCAAGATAGTCTTTTAAAAAATACGGTTCACCCCGGCTGTTTCCTGAATACACCAGAGATCGTATCAGGGAAATCAGCTTTTCCGTATCGCTCTTTCCCAGAAGATCCGTCAATACCGAAAGTTCTCCCTCCCGTAAGAGCGCATGGGCCTCAGAGAACATTTGAAAAATGGACTGTGGATGCATGCGTACATGCCGAAGCGCATCATTTACATGAGAGGTGGATAAGCCGTTTCCGGAAAGCACTTTAAACACTACCTGAGGGGTCAGCTTTTCGACCACGAGCATTCGACGCTCTCCCCTCTTGAGAGGCAGATCGGACTGGGCCGTCACAAGACTTCCCTTCACCAGCAGTACCGCCTGTTGTCCGCCCCGGCTTTCCATAATAAGCGCAGGCACCACCTCTCCAACGGCAAGAGGGGGCAGCCCCTTCATTGAGGAAGCCGAATTTCCCGGATTAATTGCAAGACGCGAATTAACTGAAGTGATTAGTGACGCCGGAATCATGGGCATCAGCGACTCTCATTCCTGGTGCGGTCAAGATCAAGCACAAGGGATATTTCTCCCTCAGTGAGTCCCAGTTCTGCAGCGATGCGTTCCAGGGACACCCCCTGTGATGCGAGATTGACCGCTGCCCGATACCGCTCTGACGACATGGAATCTTGTGACGCATCCCTGCCGGGGAAAAAATTCATTATTCGTTTCAACCACCCTTTTCCTTTACGGACTCTTGGCATCTTTTCGGCGGGAACACCGTCTTTTTTCTCAGGATGGCTGTCCGTAAGGGTACTATCCAGTGTTTCTACAAAACTCAGAGGAGTGGCCTTTTTCGAGATAGAAGCGGTGTCCTGCCAGACGGGAGCATCACCTTCCCTCCCTCCATCCCTCGTCAATATCGCCACTTTCCTCAGAAGCATCAGTATTACGGCGCAGAGGGCGATATCGATGCACACATGCAGCGCAAGTATAATTCGGAGATCCATTTCATACCTTCACGTCTATGGTGCCACCGGTGTCAAGGGTTGCCTCCGTTTCTTCCGGTTCTCCGGAAGTCTCGCCTTTTGGATCGGACGCTTTGAAGGGAGATCTGCGTTCATCCTGTCTTCGATCTTCCTCCTTGATGCGCATTCGTTCCGTTTTCTCCATAGTTTCAACTTTTTCTTTGGCGCGCTTCTTTTCCCGCTCCATCTCTATTTCGAAATATCGCTGCTGTGTGTCCGGATGCTGCTGCTGCACCTGTTGAATCCGTTCAATGGAGTTCGTCTGAAGCAAACCCTGCTGTAACCCGATGGATTTTACCATAGTTGCTATCTCTTATAAGGGATTATTACGGAGAATCGAAAGTGTCCCTCGTCATCCTCAACGGTAAAACGGGCATCATATTTTTTCAAAAGCGCCATTGCACCGATAAGATTGCGGCTTCCGTTCAAATTTACCCCACCGGGCGAATCAAAATCCGCGTGGCGACAGAAATCAGCAATTGCCGCCGCATTGTGATGATTCCCCGTATCTTGAAATGTCACATATACATAATCCGGATCACAATCCGTAGAAATGGAAAGCCGGCGCACCTCACAGGCATCCATGGATTCCATGGCATGCCGAATGATTGTTGACATCGCCATCGAGTAGTCCGAAGGCGCTCCCTCCAGCAAGGGGATATCCCGGTTCAGCGCCAGATTTTTTTCCACTTTGTGTTTAAAATCAAGATAGAAGTCGAAAAACGCGATCTCTGATTCTACCAGTTCTGATATATTGATCAACTGGCTGTTATTATTATGCAACCGGTGAACCTTCGCCGCCACATCATTGAATAAATCGTAGAGTCTGTCAGATTCCTGCGAGATCAGATCTATATCCCGCAAAATCTTGCCGTATGCCTCTTCAATCAGTTCCCTGTCGACGTTCCGGTCGATCAGTAACGGAAACACATCCTGAGCGCGCTTCTGCAACAGTTTCGAACGACCCATAATCCCGTTGAGAGGATTCGCAAAGTTGTGAAGTATTCCGGGAATAAGCTCTTCAATGAACGTGCCTTCGAACTGCCGCGCAAGATCCGTGTAGATTTTCTCCCTTTCCATGCTGATCTCCCCTTCTTCTCTGCTTTTTAGACAAAACACACCTTAGTATTGGCTCTCACACACGTCTTATTTTCTGCCGTCAATTACGATGTTTCTCAACATCTCCCAGGCCTTGTCCACCCGCTCCCGTTCCGCGGGACCGGCGCCGTCTTCTCCCCCCAGCCCGTCATTGGAATAGCGAATCGAAATATTCCCTGCGCCGTCCTCGACCTCCTCTACTCCTCGCGGGGACTCCTGCTTCATCATAATGCCTATTGTTTCATTGTCTACACCGGCCTCTTTCAATTTAAGAACCTCTTCGACCGTAAGCGCAAGGGACGAAACTGAAAAAATGATACTACCACATACGATACCAATGAAACATTTTTTTTGCATGAAATGCACCTCTTATAATGTGCGGACCCAGACCGCAGTGCTCTCAGAGCACCATAAAACGCGTGATATAGACACCCTTCACACAGGGGCGTCTCATCCACCGATTGACACGGCGTTCAATTTCCTGTTTCAACCCTTTCTGCACATGGGGAAATCGTGCCCGCCCTGAAAGCATTTCCTTCGATGTCCGATATATTATTTTTCGAATTTCACGCTGGTGGTTCGCCCTCTGTGCCTCACCCATTTCAATTTCAAGTGCAATATCCAGGAGCACTATCCTTTTCACGGCTCTTTCCCCGGCAACATGCACCATAAATCCTTCATATTTCTGTAATTCCTGATCGGAAGGCCTATTGTTCTCACCTCTGTGCTCCCTGTCATCGCCATTCCGGAAGAACTTCACTATCTCCTTCGCAAAAAGCCCCCACTCCTTCGCCTGCGCCGCGCCAACACCCGGCCCAAGAATGCCTCCCGACATGAAACTGAAACTCGCGGTGACGAGCAGAAGAAGCGAAATTCTTACAAGTGCCGACATCTCCGCGCCCTTCAATCTGTTCTTTTTCATTTTTATGGCGCTGCAGCGCACATTCTTCATATCGTCATCCTCAGGCCATAGCAGCCTCTTGAGCACCCTTTGTTTTCAGCAGGCTGCGCAATTTCAGGATCGCCCGGGAGTGAATCTGACAGATACGGGATTCCGTCAAGCCGAGGGTCACCCCGATTTCCTTCAGCGTCAAATCTTCATAATAGTAAAGCGCCAGCACCAGGCTCTCTTTTTCGGGGAGATTTTCTATGGCCGCCTTCAACGTGCTGCGTAATTCCTTCCCCACAATTGCGGACAGGGGATTGTCCTGTTCAATTTTCTCCATCACTTCGGAATTACCGTATTTTTCACAATAATCGGGTGGCAGATCATCATGACTCAGGATCGAGACACCCTGGGCGTCATCGAGAAGCTTGAAATACTCTTCCATTGAAAGCCCCATAAGCCGGGCGACCTCTTCGTCGGTCGGCGCTCTGCCCAATTCCCCCTGAAGGATGGCGTAGGCCTGCTCGAGTTTGGAATCCTTACTGCGCGATGATCGTGATACGGTGTCCCGCGCCCTCAATTCATCCAGGATGGCGCCCCTGATCCTGAACTGAGCAAAGGTTTCGAAACGGACGTTCCGCGATTCGTCATACCGTTCGATTGCGGAAATGAGTCCGATCGTTCCTACGCTGATCAAATCTTCCTTTTCCACATGGCGCGGCAATTTCATCGCAAAGCGATCCACGATGTGCTTCACCAGCGGCGCATACTTGACGATCAGCGCATCCCTTTTTTTCCTGTCAATCATTCCGGCCAATGACTGCGTCCCCAAAAAATTTAATCATGCCATTGTCGTCTTTTCTCTCGAACTCCTGATTGCACACACCCCGGGCAATGGCAGCCAGAAGCCTGCTTGCCCGCGACGAAGGAAATATCTCCGTGAAGAGGCTCTGCTGTCTGATCGATTCCGTCACCGCACGATCCCTTACCACATACCCCAGATAATCGACAGACACATTGAGAAAGTGACCGGTGGCACTGCTCAAACGTTTATACACTTCAAATCCCTCGCCGGCATCCTTCACCATATTGGCGACAATCATAAAGTGATGGGTGGCGTATCCCCGGCTCAACACTTTGATAAGGGCGTACGAATCGGTAAGAGAAGTGGGATCGGGAGAAACGACCACAACGATATCTTTGGCCGCCATATTGAAATACATCACGTTTCCCGTAATCCCCGCTGCCGTGTCGATTATCATCACATCGAGTTTTTCATCGAAGTTGTCGAGTTCCTCAAGAAGCGTCAGTTTCTGGCCTGCCGACAGCTCCGTCATCTCCTGCATGCCTGAGGCCGCTGGTATGATCATTATCCCCCCCGGCCCACGCACTATTACCTCCGAAAGGGGCTTTTCTCCGCATAAAAGGTGGGAAAGGTTATAGTGCGGAGAAATTCCAAGAAGCACATCAATGTTTGCCAGTCCCGCATCTGCATCCAGCAGGAGAACCCGCTTGCCCATTGTTGAAAGCAGGTAGGCCATGTTCGCCGCAATATTCGTTTTACCGACACCGCCCTTGCCGCTGGTAACGGCAAGAACCTTGATGTCGGCATTGATTCTTCGGCCTTTTCTCACCGGGACCTCCTCTAGATACCCTTCATTTCCGGCTTTACCCATTCTTCGCAGCACTCCCGCCTGATCCACCTGTCACCTCAATCGTTTGATCCTGTTCAAGGCCCTCATTCCTTTTCGGGCACATACTTCCATGCCGCTCAATGCACCGGCATCCTTTCTTCCACAATCAGCCTCGCAAGCTTGCGAGGATCCATCTCTTCGATATCCTGAGGAACTCTTTGCCCATCGGCAACATGCGACACCGGTTTTCTCAGCCGATCGACTACATTGTAGATCCTGCCGCAGCCGCTCGCATCATCAAGCTTTGTAAAAATGATGCGGTCATAGCCGGTAATGTCGAAACGATCGGCGGCACGGGCCATTGTTTCGGAGCTTGCGGTCGCGCTGATGACAAGGGTAATGTCCACAGGGAAATCGCCGGTCAACAATTCGCGCATTTTCACAAGGTGCTCCGTATCTTTCCTGCTTCTTCCCGGCGTGTCGATAAGGACCACATCCTTGTCGGCAAGTCGTTTCATTGCCCGTCGCAGTTCCTTTCTATCTGTGACGGTCTCCAGGGGAACATTCATAATATCGGCATAGATTTCAAGCTGTGCCACGGCGCCGATTCGATAGGTATCCATCGTGATAATGCCCACCTTTTTCTTTTCTCCGTACAGAGCGCGTGCGGCAAGTTTGGCCAGTGTGGTAGTTTTCCCTTCGCCCGTTGGTCCCACAAATGCCCGCATCTTCCTTCCCTTTGCCTCGGGGGTAAAAAAGGGCGCCATTGACTGTGCCATGAAATGCTGCAATGATCTCCACATGCCCCGATCATCGATATACGATCCCTGGGGCAGGCTTTCTTTCAGTGTGTTCAGCAGTTTAAGGGCGCATTCCTTTGAAAGCCCGCGCATCAGCATCCCCTCATATATCGAGGCAAGGGGGCCGCAGTACGCCGAAGACACCTCTATGCCAAAATGGTCGAAGAGGCGCACAAAATTCTGTCTCAGCGCCTTCAGATCGCTCTCCATGCGTTTTAAACGCGCGGCATCAGGTTCAACAACAAGGGGCGGTGAATCGTCCTGATCCTTCAGGGCGGCCTGCGGCGGCCACGCAGTTACATCCTTTCCCGAGCGGTCTTCCTTTTTCTCGGTTGTGTCGATGGCGGCAACCACCTCCATTTTCTCTCTTCCCTCACCCTTTATGCGTCTGGAAGAAAGTATGATTGCATCAGGACCCAGGTCCCGCTTTATCTTTTCCATCGCCTCGTTGATGCCCGTCACTTCGTATCTTTTAACCTGCATCCTGCAACCTCACCATGCCCAGCGATTTGATATTGACGTCATGGGTTATTTCTCCATGCGATAAAATGGCCACAGAAGGAAAAAATTTCTCCATCATTTTCCAGAGAGCCCCCCGCACCCGGGGAGAACAGAGAATAACCGGCTGCAATCCCCGATCAGTGAAGACCTTTATGTACTCCTGAAGATTTTTAGCCACTGCCTGAAGAAGCACAGGTTCGGCCGCCACATATGACTCATATTCTGTATGCTGCACGGACTGGTGTATGGCATCCTCCACCTCGGGGGCAACCATCACCACGGTAATATCGCCCCTGTCGTCCCGATATTGATTCGTAATAGTTCGTGCGAGGGCCTGCCTGACATAGCCACTGAGCAGATCGACATTTTTGGTCACCGGTACATAGTCGGCCAGCGTCTCCACAATCGTGATCATGTCGCGAATTGAAACCCGTTCTTTCAGAAGACGCTGCACCACCTTGTGAAGCGTACCTAGGGGCACCACATTCGGCACCAGGTCCTGTATAAGTCCCGGATAATCATTGGCGAGATTGTCAATAAGCGACTGCACCCCCTGTCGCCCTACCAGCTCCGCGGCATGGGTCTTCACGATCTCCGTAATATGGGTAGTAATTACTGTGGCAGCATCGACAACCACGATTCCCCGGGATTGCAAAGTTTCTCTTTCTTTTTCGTTCACCCAGACTGCAGGGAGACCAAAGGCAGGTTCCTTTGTTTCCACACCCTTGATCTTGAGTTTTTCATCGGGGGCAATCGCAAGGAAATGCCCCATCATCAATTCACCTTTCGCAATTTCCGCACCTTTCAGCTTGAGGATATACTCATTGGGCTTGAGTTGAAGATTGTCCCGTATATGAATTGCCGGCATCACAAATCCCAGCTCCAAGGCAAGCTGTCGCCTGAATGCCTTTATTCGCTGCAGCAATTCCCCTTCCTGGGCTGCATCCACCATTGGTATCAGGCTGTATCCCACATCAAGTTCAAGCACATCCAGAGGGAGAAGCGCTTCGATGGATTCCGACGGGGTCTCGGCAACAGGTTTGGGTTCATTATCCCCTTCTTCAACCGGTGCTTTTGACACCATGTAGGCCACGCCGCCCATGACAAGAGAGATCGTCACAAAGGCCAGCGTCGGCATACCGGGAATCATGCCGAATATAAAAAGAATCACCGATGCAGTAGCAATGGCCTTAGGTTTGAAAAAAAGCTGGGTCGTCACTTCTTTCCCAAGATCGGAGGAGGTCGCCGATCGCGTGACCAGCATGCCGGCAGCGGTGGAGACGATGAGTGCGGGAATCTGCGTCACCAGACCATCGCCGACGGTAAGCAGCGTATAGGTCTGGGCGGCATCTCCTACAGGCATCCCCTTCTGCATGACACCGACGACAAGCCCCCCTACGATATTAATAATAGTAATGATAATGCCCGCCACGGCATCACCCCTGACAAACTTACTGGCGCCGTCCATGGCGCCGTAAAAATCCGCTTCCTCTTCGATGGTGCGGCGCCTTCGTCGCGCCTCTGAATCATTGATGAGACCCGCATTCAGGTCGGCATCGATACTCATCTGTTTTCCCGGCATTGCATCCAGCGTGAATCGCGCCGCCACTTCAGCGATTCGGGTCGCACCCTTGGTAATCACAATAAAATTGATGAGCACCAGCACGAGGAAGACGATCAAACCGACCACAAAGTTACCACCTACCACAAAGGTACCGAATGCCTTGATTACCTGACCGGCTGCCGCAGCCCCCTCGTTCCCGTTGAGAAGGATGAGTCGCGTAGAGGCGACATTAAGGGAAAGCCGAAAGAGTGTCGCCACAAGAAGAATCGACGGGAATACTGAGAAATCAAGCGGCCTGAGCGCATAGATCGCCACCAGGAGAATGAGAAGCGTAAAGGTCACGTTAAAGGAGAGCAGTATGTCCAGAAAAAATGCGGGCAGGGGGATCATCATGACTAGCAGGATGCCGACAATGGCCATGCCCATCATGGTACTGCTGCTCTTGAACCAATCGGCAATGGACGAACTCTTGATGCCTGTCGATATTACCCGTTGCCCCACTCCGATGATCTCCTTCCACCCAGTTTATATACATAGGCCAGCACTTCAGCTACGGCCCTGTACAATTCTTCCGGAACATTTTCGTTCACGTCAACGGTCTTATTCAATAGTTGTGCCAGAATCTTGTTTTCAACCACCGGAACTTTATTTTCCCTTGCAATTTCCTTTATTTTCTCCGCAATAAATCCTTTTCCCTTAGCGATCACCCGGGGTGCAACCATCGTTGCCCTTTCATATGCCAGGGCAACGGCAATATGTGTAGGGTTGGTGATCACCACATCTGCCTTCGCCACATTGGCAATCATCCTTCGTCGCGCTGTTTCACGCTGAATACGCCTGATCTGCGCCTTCACAAAGGGATCGCCCTCGGTGTGCTTCATTTCGTCCTTGACTTCCTGCTTCGACATGCGCAGGTTTTTCTCATATTCCCACCGCTGAAAGGCGTAATCCAGAATGGCAAGTAGTATAAGGGCCAGACATGTTCTGAAAATGATTTTATGTGCCACCGAACCGGTATAGGAAAGTATGTCGCCGACGCTTTGATCGCCAAGGATGATCAGGCCTCCTGTTTCGCCTTTTATGGTGAGATAGGCGATTGCTCCTACAATGCAGATCTTGAGGATGCTCTTTACCAGCTCGACCAGCGACTTCATGGAAAAGAGTCGTTGCAGACCGTTGATGGGATTGATCTTGGAGAGTTTCGGCGCAATGGACTCGAACGAAAGCATAAACCCTACTTGCATCAGGTTGGTAGTAATTGCCGTCACCACTACGGTTAAAAGGAGAGGGAAGAGACACAGGGCGACCTTCACTGCGAGTGCCACGAAAAGGGATGTCAAACTTTCGGCGGTAAGGGGCGTATAGCGGCCTGACTCTGCGAAACCCCAGCGCATAAGCTGACTCAGTTTTTCCACCATAAAAATGGACGCAAAATAAAAAAGGCCCAGCGATGCAAAAAGTATCGATACTGAGGTCACTTCCTGACTCTTGGCGACCTGTCCTTTTTTACGCGCCTCGTCGCGCCGTCGTTGCGACGGCTTTTCGGTTTTTTCTTGAGCTGACTTTTCTTCTGCCATGGGGCAACACCTTTGACGGTTAACTGACGCTCATGTCAAAAAATGAAACAACGAGAACGCAGGATGCCTAACCACGCTCACACATCCCATCGGTCTCTCTTCTGCCCTCCCTGTCCTTTCCCGCTTTTCTTACTCTTCCGCCTTTTCTTGCTCTTCCTACATCAATTTCATCAGGCCTCTCAGCGTGCCGTCTAAGTCGGAAAAGGCATAACTTATTATGCGAACGATGAGAGGGAGGGTCAATCCGAGGCCGACAAGACCGATCCCTATCTTTAAAGGAAATCCAACGATAAATATGTTTATCTGGGGAACAGTACGGGCAACCATCCCAAGCCCCACACTGGTAAGCACCAGCATGGCCATAACCGGCGCACCTATTTTAATGGCGATGACAAAAATTTCTTTGGAATAGGTCACAACCGCGTTCGCAAGGGCGCCGGACATATGAAAATCAAGAGTGGGAATGATTCGAAAACTCTCAGCAATTGCATATAAAAACAGATGATGCCCGTTTACGGCAAAAAAGACCAAAACTGCAATCAGATACACAAACTGGGCTATGATGGAAACCTGGGCGCTCGATATGGGATCAACGACATTCACGATGGCAAACCCCATTTGAAATCCTATAAGCTGGCCGGCAAGTTGTATCGCCTCAAAGACAAACCGCACCACAAGTCCTATGATAAGTCCGATGCATACCTCCCCTGCCATGGCAAGGATAAGCGAAAGCATTTCAGTGGGCAGGGGCCTTTCCGGCACGAAGGGCGTCACAAGAAGCGTGACCACGATCGCCAATCCCCCCTTCACGCGAAGCGGAACGGTTCTGTTGCCGAAAACGGGAATGGCAATGATAATGCCGCATACCCTTATGAAGGCAAGAATAAAGGTATGAACTTCCTCTATGGCAATAGCGGGCATGTCCATTAATTGAACTTTCGACGACGGTCCGTCGCGCGTCAGCGAATATAATTAGGTATGGATGAAAAAAGATTTTCTACATAGGAAATCATCAGATTTATCATCCATGGAAGGGCCACGATCAGGGCCACCATGACCCCTACGATTTTCGGCACAAAGGTAAGCGTCATTTCCTGCACCTGCGTGACCGCCTGAAAGATGCTCACAATAAGGCCGATGGCGAGACCCACCAGAAGCATCGGCGCCGACAGCAGCAGCGTTACCTCTATCGCCTCTTTGGCCATTCCGATCACCAGATCGGTCATATCTGCACCTCCGCGAAGACTTTTCTTACCGTTCCTACTCTTCCTACTTTTCTTACTTTTCCCACTTCCCCTACTTAAAACTCTCCACCAGCGACCCGACAATCAGATACCAGCCGTCGACCAGTACGAAAAGCAAAAGCTTGAAGGGAAGACTGACCATAATCGGGGGCAGCATCAGCATGCCCATGGAGAGAAGCACGCTTGCCACTACCATGTCCAGTATCAGAAAGGGCATGTATATCATGAATCCGATCTGAAAGGCCGTCTTCAGCTCGCTGATGACAAAGGCAGGAACCAATACGGCAAGACCCATACCTTCGGGGGATTCCGGTTTTTCGGTCTTTGAAATTCTCAGGAACAGCGCCAGGTCCTTCTCCCGGGTATGAGTCATCATAAACTGTTTAAGCGGTTCTGTTGCGGCAGCAAGAGCATCGGCCGCCTCCATCTCCTCATTGACATAGGGCTGAATCCCCCCCTCGTATACGTTGTTCCACACAGGCATCATGATAAAAAAGGTCAGAAAGAGGGACAGGCCGATCACAATCTGGTTTGCGGGGATCTGCTGAGTCCCCAGGGCATGACGCAGAAGAGACAGCACCACCACGATGCGCGTAAAGGACGTGACCATGACGAGTATGGCCGGCGCCAGCGAAAGCACCGTAAAAACAAAAAGGAGCTGCAGCGCCACCGATATCCGGTTCGGATCATCACCTGAATCGCCGAATGACAGTTCTATCGAAGGAATTGGGAATCCCTGGGCACCGACGGCATTCACCGGCAAGCACGCCATGGCGCAGAGGCTCACCGCAACAAGAATGTAAAGAATGCTCCTTTTATGCATGGGAATCACGTTGTCTTTCATCGGACTCACCGGCGGAGTAAAATCGCGATGTCAGGTGGGACAGGCATGCAGTAAAGGGAATGCCCTCGCCCCTTTGTCCGTCCATACCTGCCAGCTGATCACGGGAATCCTCGTCATCGAGTTGCGCAAGCGTCGACATACCGTTCGGAGAGATCCCCACCACAAGGATATGTCCCACCACATCGACAAGCACGATGCTGTGCTTGCTCCCCAGATATTTTGACGAAACAATTTCTATGGCCTTTGCATCTCTCCGGGAACAGACCTTCCCGTTCATCAGTTTGCGAAAGGCCCAGAGTGTAATGAAGGCAATGCCCACTACCAGTGAAAGGGCAGAAAACATCTTTAAAAGGGCCGGCATAAGATCGGGGGAATTCATATCGGCTATAGTCTCTTCATCTTCTATTTCAGATTATTGATTCGTTCGGCCGGCGATATCACATCGGTCAACCGAACACCGAATTTTTCATTCGCCACAATTACCTCGCCCCTGGCGATCAGCCGACTGTTGACATAAATATCCATCGGCTCACCGGCCATTTTGTCCAGTTCAATGACGGAACCCTGTCCCAATTGCAGGAGGTCGCCCACCAGCATTTTGGAGCGTCCCAGTTCGGCGGACACTTTCAGCGGTATTTCAAGTATAAAATCAAGATTGAGCCCGCCCTGCGGCGCCGTCTGTTTTTCGATTTCATCAAAGGTGACGCTCTGCACATCCCTTTTTGACAGAGATGTGGATGCATTCTGTTCATTCATTGCATCTCCCCATCCGATATCCTCATCGTTCTTCATTGAATCCATTCCTCCCTCATGTTATTCCTTGCCGTCCGTCACCACCTGCGCGACCAGAACGGATTGATTCCCTTTGAACACGCCCGGTTGCCCCTTGAATTTCAATTGTCCTTCCACGAAGATGTCGAGGTCGTCGTTACAATGCCGGTCAAAGAGAATTACGTCCCCTATTCGCAGATTCAAAATATCCCGCCCGGGTAATTCCGTGGCACCCAGCTCGACGGACAGTCCCAGCTCGGCAAGACTCAGTTCCTCCTTCATTCGTTGCGTCCATTCTCTGTCCGATTCGAGCTTGTCGCTCTGATAGCCTCCTTGAAGCTTGTCCTTTATCGGTTCCAGTGTGGAATAGGGTATGCAGACGGTCACTCTGCCCGAGGCAAACTCCATTTCCAAATCGAAAGGAATTACCATCACCACATCGGCAGGGCCGACAATCTGGGCGAATTGGGGATTTGCTTCGGCGCGCTTGTAGGATATTTTGACGTCGATTATAGTGCGCCATGCCTCTTCGAGATCAGCCAGCGCACTGAGCACGACCCTTTTCACGATATTGTTTTCTATGGAAGTAAAGTCTCGTCCCTCCAGCTTGAATATCTCACGCCCTGTGCCCCCGAAAAGGAGATCAACCAGCGTGAAGATAAATTGCGACTCCACAATAAACACCATATTCCCCTTCAGCGGCTCCATTTTAAAAATATGCATGCTCGTGGGAAAGGGGAGCGATCGCAAAAATTCCTCATACTTGATCATGTCTATCCGCCCGGAACTTACGCCGACCACCCTTCTGAGCATCGACGACAGGGTTGTTCTGAAAAGTCGGCCGAATTTTTCATTGGTGATTTCGAGGGAAGGCATTCGTTCCCTGACGATCTTTTTATGACTCGTCAAGTCGTAGGCAACGACACCGGCAGGCTCCGACGCTTGGAGCGCCGCTCCCTGCTGCGTCGCCTCGACTTCGCCTTCCGAAATGCCCCGAAGAAGTGCGTCAACTTCGTTTTGTGACAATATTTGAGACATGGGCTTGCTACTTTCTTTCTTAATTACCGATACAGGAAATTATGTCGCATGCTACTGCACGACAAACTCGGTAAAATACACATGCACAATGCGCCCTTTGCTGAGATAATTGTTTATGCGCATCGAAATTTCATCTCTCAGATGCTGTTTCCCCTCGAACCCTACAATCTCCTTGTATGATTTCGAAGAAAGGAGGTCCAGAATGCCGTCCATGATCTTCGGTCTCAGAAGGTCGAGTTCCGCTGCACATTCGGGACTTGACAGCTCTATCTCAATGTTCACCTTCAGGTATCTCTCGCCTTCATTATCGAGAAGATTGACAATCATGGGGCCGAGCGACCAAAGCGTCCCGATTTTGACGGCCGGCTCTTCCTGTTTTTTCTCGAGTGCAACCATTCGGCTTGTGTACATTTTCCATCCGAAAAATGCACCTCCGGCAGCCAGAATAAGTACAAGGGCGCCAATGATCACTTTGATGCCAAAACCGGATTTTCCCTTTTTCTCCGAAGCTTCATTACTTTCTTTTTTTTCTTCCGCAGCCATCGTACCTCCTTGTCATTCCTTTACCTTCACCACGATTTCAACTCGTCTGTTTGCGGCCCTGTCGGCGCGTTCACCGCCCTCGCGACGTGGACGGAAATCACCATAGCCCGCAACGGACAGCCGCTCCGGCGCAATGCCCTGCTCCACCATGAATCTGACCACGCTGGCCGCTCGGGCAGATGAAAGCTCCCAGTTGGAAGGAAATCGAGCGGTATTGATAGGAACATCATCAGTATGCCCCTCCACGCAAATCTCCCCTTCCACCTCACGAAACTCCAGGCAAAGCACACGCAAATCATCGAAAAACCGTGATTGAATTTCCGCTTCACCCGTGGCGAACAGCACTTTTTCATCCATTGTAACTCTGACGCCTTTCTCGAGTACCTCCGCATCCATGGTTCCCTGTTCTGCAATCTTCTTTGCCAGGACTTTTTTCTTTTTTTCCAGGGGCAAACCGTAGTGTCGGATCGGATGGACAAACGGTTCAAACACCTGTATGCCGACCTTCGTTCCTTCCTCGAGCCTTCCCATTGCAGAGTTCACAGAGCGCGACATCTCCTTCACCTTTGCCGTATCCAGTTTCGAAAGCGACAGGGTAAGCACAAAAAAGGTGAGCAGAAGTGTTACCAGATCGTTGAAAGTGGTCAGCCACTTACCGCCCTGATCCGCCTCTTCACTACGGCGTCTTCCCATCGGTCCCCCCTTTTTCTCCCGAATCGTGAGCAACCGCCTTTTCGAATCGACATTCGACACGGCGATTTTTCCCTCGCCCCTCGGCAGTATCATTCGACGCCACCGGCCGATACTGCCCGAATCCCACAGCGAAAAGCCGCTTCGCCGGCACACCGCCCCGCTCCATAAAATACCGGAGAACGCTGACGGCCCTGTCGGTGGACAATTCCCAGTTCGAGGGAAAGCGCGGCGTTGCTATCGGAATCGTATCCGTATGACCCTCGATCCACACATCGAAGACGCTCTCCCTGGCAACCTGAGTCAATCGATCCAGCACAGGGTAGAGCGCCGGGGAAATCTCCGCCACGCCCGAGGGGAAGAGCACATCGTCTTCAAACACGGCCTTAAAGCCGCCCTGTGTCTGTTCCACTCGAATGACATTATCCAGCCCCGTATCGCGCAGATATTTTTTCAACATCTTGAGCGTAAGCATCGCCTTCGAATGTTCATCTTTGATAATATCCTTTGAAGGCTTAAGAATCGCGCTGCCTTTCCCCTTATCCGTCTTGAACCCACCCGTACCGTAGGACATAAGACCCTCTATCCCTTTGGGCTGATCACCGCCGAATCCACGCTTAAAATTCGTCGTCTTTCCCTCATCTATGCTCGAATAGGATACGAGCATGGCAAAAAACGCGACCAGAATGAGTGCAAGGGAACAATATATCGTCTCCCATGTAGCCCCTGAAGGGGCGCCTTTTCGTCTTCTGATCTGCTCTTGCTCCATGGTTACAGGACCGACTTCCGTTTCCCCGGAGAGATGAAAGAGTGCAGCTTCTGCTCCAACACACGGGGATTGTCTCCCGACTGAACCGAGAGAATCCCATTGATCATCATCTGCTTTACCAGAAGCTCCTGCGCGCTCCGTGTTTTTAATTTTCCCGCAATGGGCAGGAACACCATGTTGGCGAGGATAACGCCATAGAAGGTGGTGATCAGTGCCACGGCCATGGCCGGTCCGATTGAACTGGGATCATCCATCTGCATAAGCATCTTGACCAGGCCGATCAGCGTGCCCATCATCCCCATGGCGGGGGCGAAGTTTCCCATGGTGGTAAATATTTCGGCGCCCAGCCGGTGCCGCTCCTCGATAAACTCCAGCTCGGTATGCAGAATCTTCGAGAGTGTTCCCGGTTCGATGCCGTCAATCATCAGACCGATTCCCTTGGAAAAGAAGGGATCTTTTATCTCATCGACCCTCTTTTCCAGTGCCAGTATTCCTTCACGCCGGGCGGTTTTTGACATGTCGATGAGCGTTTCTATCGCCCAGTTTGCACTTATTTCCTTTTGAAAGAACACCTGCTTCGCCACTTTCATGACGCCCAGCATATCCGTTATGGGGTAGTTGATAAGGACCGCCCCCAACGTCCCGCCCATCACGATAAGTGCCGAAGGAATATTAATAAACCACGAGAGTCCTCCCCCCATACTCATGGCAACTATGACAAGTCCGAAACCGCTTAAAATACCCGCAATAGTGGCAAGATCCATTTCTACGCATCCGTCGTCGATTTTGGGAAAGAATGAGCAAATACCGTACCAAACCCAAACACTGGGCCAGAGGGACATTGCAATGCCGGACGAATGCAGAAAAGCCGGTGAAAACAACGCGAATGATGTATTTATTGAAGGGTTAAGAAAGTTCGTCCTAAGGCCGTCCTGAGCAGGGGGATTTCCCCAGCACACCTGACGGTGAAATGTCTTTTTGACAAGTCGTCATTAATTTGACAGCAGGAGCGACAGAGTCGCTCCCCCCCCGCCAAAAACCGGTGTCTCTTGGAAAGCCGTGATGAATATGAGAAGTCCATTCTCGCTGGCGCCTCTCTCACACCCTTTCCACTTTTTTGACATCCATACCTCTTCCTGCCTTTTTCGCTTATCTCTTGATATTCATCAGTTCGCTCATAAGCGTATCGGTGGTAGTCACCACCTTTGCACTTGCCTGATAGGCGCGCTGCGCCGTGATCATGTTCACGAACTCAGTGGCCAAATCCGTGTTTGAAAGTTCAAGCGAGTTGGCGGTAAGCTCACCCATGCCGGCCGAACCCGGCGCGTTCTTGATGGCCACTCCGGACGACAGCGTCTCACCGAAGAGATTCGATCCCATCCGCTGAAGACCCGAGGGATTCGAAAAATCGGCCAGCACAAGCTGCCCGACGCTCGACGTCTGACCGTTGGTGAAAAAGCCTGTGATAGTACCGTCGGACTGGACGGAAATACTCTGCAGCACACCGGATGCATAGCCGTCGTGCGTCAGGGCCTTAACCACCGAGGTGCTGGCAAATCCCGTGAGTGCCTCGGCGTCGGCGCCGGCCAGATCCCAGGTCACCTCATTGACGCCGCTCTCAGAAAGACCGATGGTCGCACCGTTTGAAAGCGCGGCTGCCTGCATGGTAATATCAACGGGAGCGGTTGCCGTCTGGTCAAGGGCAAGCGCAACCGTGTCCGCCGCCGCCCAAGTGCCGCCGAGACTCACGGTGATATCGGCGCCGCCTGCCCCATCCAGATCGATGGCCAGCAAATCATCGACGCCATCGGCGCCTGACGATGCGATCACCGCATTTTCATATTCGGCACTGGCGATCGTCCAAACCCCGGCCGCTGCCCCGCGCGTGAGGGTCACGGCGCCGTCCCGGTAGATCTGCCCTTCTCTATCAACAGCAACGGTGGCGGTACCGGCGACGGTGGTTAATGTCTCAGTGGCCGTTGCGCCGTACACACTCTCGAGCGTCCCATTTTCATCAAAGGCCAGTCCGCTATAATCCATGGCATTCACTTCGTTATTATCCAGATAGGCCTGAACGCTCCAGCATCCATTTGCTTCCGTTTTCTGAAATTCCATCTTCAGCGTATGAACCTGACCCAGCGAATCATACACGGTCTGTGCCGCGTTAAAAATGCGTCCCGCATCCGTCTGGGAATTGAGATTGGCGCCGACCGACACGGTAGTGGTCACCTCCGGATTCGATTGCACATCCTTGAGGGATATATCGGTAATGGTATTTGGATTAGCGCTTAACAGGTTATACCCCTGCACGGTGTAACCGTTCACATCAACGAGATTTCCGCCACTGTCGAGATGAAAGGCGCCAGCCCTGGTATAGTAGGTGCCTCCATTGGGATCATTCACCATGAAAAAGCCCTCGCCGTCAATGGAAAGGTCCGTGGCATTGGATGTGGTTTCCACGGATCCGGAAGAGAATTGTGTTGCAATATCCGATACGGCAACTCCGCGCCCGATCTGCATGGCATTGGATGACCCTCCGGACATGCTCTGGCTGAGAATGTCGGCAAATTGAATTTTGCCTGCCCTGAATCCTACCGTGTTGACGTTGGCAATATTATTACCGATCACATCCAACTGCTTCGCGCTTGCATTAAGCCCCGAAATTCCTGCATACAATGAACTGGCCATCTGTGTTTCCTCCTTACGCTATATAGTGTTATTTTCACATTTATTCATTGGACCGATGTGACGTCCTTTGCAGCGATTTCTTCATCGCCTACCGCGAGGTACACCCCATCTTCCTTGAAGATCACGCCCGTCACAATCCCCTGCATATGAGGGGTGTACGAAACATTTTTACCGTCCGACCCCTGTGCCGCCACTTCAAAGGAGTAATTTCCCCTTTCTATGGCACTGCAGTCCCATTCTACAGAGTGTTCTCCCGCATCCTGACTGCCGATATCGAGTGTGGCCGCAACTTTACCGTCGGAATTATAAATTTCGATGGTCCCGCTTTTCACGGTTTCATCGAGAGTGTAGGAGATGTGCGTGCTATCGCCATCCACCACGAGTCCCTTACCCTCCGTGGTTATCTCCCTGCCGATCAGGTCAACCGACTTCATATTGTTCATTGTCAGTTGTGATGAACCAAAGGTTTTAAATTGATCGTTAAGGTTGTACAGTTGTTCCAGACTTGAAAATTGGGCAAGCTGTGCCGTGAATTCCGCACCATCCATCGGATTGAGAGGGTCCTGATTCTTGAGCTGTGTGATCAGCAGTCGGAGGAACTCATCCTTGCCCATGGTGGAAGATTGAGTCGCACTCGTCCCGACAGTCGCATTTGTTGGATTGACCGCACTAATCGTTGACATAGACATTACCTCTCATTTTTTCCTCTCACACGAAGAGACTCACCATTCCGTGGAGATGGTCTGTGGCGTTTTTCGCTTCAGGCGGGTTATCCTTTTGCGCCGTCATGGAACCGCCATATTTTTCACCGGCATGATTGCCGCTTCTGTTGCCTTCATGCTGAAAGAATTGTCCGCCCTGGGCGGATCCGTACCGTTCACCGCTCGCCTGTTCTCCCTGTCCGCTGACGAGTATCGAGTCGACCGTCAATCCCTGACCGGCAAGCGAATTTCTCAACTGTTCAACATTGGCATTGAGAAATCGGCTCACCTCTGTACCCTCGACCCGAAATACCACACGCACCATTTTATCGCGTACGATGACCTCCATGTCCATAGTCCCCATATTGGGGGGATTGAGCGCGATTTTTACTCGATTCACTCCTCCTTTGGCCGGATTTGACACAGCGGCAAGCACCCGTTCAACCAGCATTTCCGTTTTTACGGGTCTGTCGTCAGCGGGCGCCCTCATTTCTGTACCGGGGAAGGAGTCAACTGCCTGGGCATGACGGACTGTGGGCTGTGACTGATTGGTCGACACTGCCTCTTTCTGAGACAGAGCACGCTCCTGCAACTCAACATCGAAGCGTTTCATGCCGGCCGGTTCTTCTCCCCCTGAAAGGGAAGGTAAAACCTGCCTCCCGCTTTCCGGCTGCTGCCGCAGCGCTTCCTTTTCCACGTCGGGTGAATTGCCTTGTGCAGGCCTTTCAGAGGCATTGCGATCGATGAGCCGGAACTTCCTCACATCGCGCAGCAATGATTGCCCATTTCGATCTGTTTTATGCGCCTCTTTGCCCACCTCTCCGGAAATGAATGTAGGGGGAGACTGCGGTGTATCGCTCAGACCTCCCTTGCCCGGGCTCTTCTTTTTCACGTCTTGACGGGCATGCATCGCAACACCCTTCTCCTTTGAAACGATCGCGCCATATCCCGGGACGCCCTTCATCCGCACGGATTCGGTTGCTTCAGCCTGTTGCCCTGGCAAGGCGTCCGAGGACACTCTGTAGACTCTCGTCCTTTCCCAGGACGCACCCAAGGACAGCCTCCCGGGATCGCTCCCGGCCGGTGACGTCTGTTCATTGCGGTAACGCGTCAGTATCTGTTCATTCTCATTTGAACCGGCTGCGGGCACACCAGTTGAACGCAGGCGGGTGCTTCCCTCCTTCGGCATCGCACCATCCCTTTCCTGCCTGCGCGACGCTTCATCAACGACAGCCTGCAGCATGCCTTTCCTTTCATCCTGCACACTCACTCCGCTGTCTGCACCGAGAAAGACCTTACCGCCCGGGTTCGTTGTTCCCGGTTTCGTAAAAGGTCCTTCTTTCATGATGTTTCCCATCGCCGGAGCATATACTGATTCCTGCATTGTCCCGCCGCCGAATTGCATTGCCGCCTGATTATTACCGAAACCGGCCCCTTGCCCCTTGAAGTAGTGAAAAACTGCTTCTTTCATTGCCCCTGAAACGGCCCCTTGCGGGTCAGCAGACACAGCTTCAGGAGACAGAGTACGTCCAACAATCTCCAGTATTCGAGAGAGTTCTAAGGGCAATTCTTTCGAAACAGGCGCCATGACGCCAAGACCGGTAAGCAGAGCGCCTCTCGCCGCCTCGGCCTGACCTTTACTGTTGCCAACGGCCCTATCCGGCGCAGAGGTCTCGACGGAAGGCGCAGAAACTAAAGGCTGCGCATTTCCTGTTCTATCCGCCAGCGCAAGGCTCGGGGGAGGCGCGCCTCCCCCGTCACTGACGGTCTCCGTTGCCGCCGCCCTGCCCGACAGGAGGTAGTTCCCCAGAAGGCCGGTGAGCAGAGCGCCTATCGCCGCCTCGGCCTGACCTTTACTGTTGCCAACGGCCCTATCCGGCGCAGAGGTCTCAACGGAAGGCGCAGAAACTGAGGGCTGCGCACTTCCCGCTCTATCCGCCAGCGCAAGGCTCGGGGGAGGCGCGCCTTCCCCGTCACTGACGGTCTCCGTTGCCGCCGCCCTGCCCGACAGGAGGTAGTTCCCCAGAAGGCCGGTGAGCAGAGCGCCTATCGCCATCTCGGCCTGACCTTTACTGTTGCCAACGGCCCTATCCGGCGCAGAGGTCTCAACGGAAGGCGCAGAAACTGAGGGCTGCGCACTTCCCGTTCTATCCGCCAGCGCAAGGCTCGGGGGAGGCGCGCCTCCCCCGTCACTGACGGTCTCCGTTGCCGCCGCCCCGACCGACAGGAGGTAGTTCCTCGGAAGGCCGGTGAGTAGAGCGCCTATCGCCATCTCGGCCTGACCTTTACTGTTGCCAACGGCCCTATCCGGCGCAGAGGTCTCGACGGAAGGCGCAGAAACTGAGGGCTGCGCACTTCCTGTTCTATCCGCCAGCGCAAGGCTCGGGGGAGGCGCGCCTCCCCCGTCACTGACGGTCTCCGTTGCCGCCGCCCTGCCCGACAGGAGGTAGTTCCCCAGAAGGCCGGTGAGCAGAGCGCCTATCGCCGCCTCGGCCTGACCTTTACTGTTGCCAACGGCCCTATCCGGCGCAGCGGTCTCGACGACAGGTACAGAAGCAGAGGACTGCGCACTTCCCATTCTATCCCCCAGGGCTAAGCTCGGGGGAGGCGTGCCTCCCGCGTCACTGACGATCTCCGTGGCCGCCGCCAGCCTGCCTGACAGGAGGCAGTTCCCCGGAAGACCGGTGAGCAGAGCGCCCATCACCGCCTCGGCCCGATCATGATCGGCGCCAGGGGTCCTATCCGGCGCAGCGGTCTCGACGGCAGACGCAGAAACTGAGGGCTGCGCACTTCCCGTTCTATCCGCCAGGGCGCCGGCGGCGCTTTCGTCATCGCCGCTCCCCCTCATCAACGTACGCAGCAGAGCGAAGGGTCTATCCTCTGAAAAAGACGCTGCGGTATTTTTTACCGGCCGGGTGGCATGAAGTGCCGCACGCACCGCATTGAGCACCATGCCCCTGTCCATCCTGTTTAACGGCTCATTAGGATGAGCTTTTGACGGCAGGACGCCGATCTTTTCCGAATCGGGGATGGGCAATTGTTCGTTCCGTAACGGTGATTTCATCCCCGGCAGGCAATGTGTGCCGTCAGCATCTCGGGGCACGGTGACTTCCCGGCATTCTCGCCATCGGGAATCGCCCGGCATCCCCTTCCGGATAGTGGCGCATTGTTCCTTCAGTATATCATGGAAATCCTCTCCCAGTCCCCCGTCACAGGCAAAAGACAGCGCTGTCAAAGCAGCAGGAGCATTTCCCGGTTTCGGGTTCTTCATCACTGTCGCGTCCTGAGTCAAACTGTGAGAAAACAATGGGAACGTCACGCCTTTGCTACCTTTCTGTAAGAGTCTCCATCAGTTAAGGCAAAAGCCGTGCCAGGCTGAAAACAAATTTTATCTCTAATATTATCGGATGATTACAACTGGTCCACCAAAAAATACATCTCAAAAAGGCAAATATTGCCTCTTTAAGATGTGTACGTGAAAAAAGTGCCTGTTGTAACGCGACAGGGTCATTCCTCCACCCCTTTTCGCAAGGCTTCAGGGAAGAGGAAGTGTTATTGAGTTATTTCATCGGATGGTGGAGAGAATCTTGTGATCTCTTTTGTAATTTCCGCTGCCGTGGCAGGATCGATATGACCCCATACCTGACCGGCGCTTTTACTTTTCATTCGCATAATGATTGCCGCTGCCGTCTTCTTGTCGAGCCGCGTGAGCATCGCTCCGGCCTGATCGGGGGGAGTGGCTTCATATACCTTCGCAAGATCTCGGTATTGTTTATCATCAACCATCTGTGCTGATTTAATCAGAGTGGTAATTTCCTCTTTCATTACAGTGAGTGCTTCAATGTGCGCAATGATCTCGACTTTCAGAGAAGTCAGTTTTTTCTCTTCCTCCGCAATCAGCCCTTCCCGTTCGGTAAGCTCCATCCGTTTCTTAATGAGAAGTGTCAGAAGTTCTCTTTCCTTTGCAAGCGGGTCTGCCACGGCATCCTTCAGATAGGGGCGCCTCTGATTCGTCTCCAACGCCCCCGCCACTGCATCTTTCACCTCGTAATATCCTTCGTCGCTGTCCATCTTACCGACAAGACTCCCAAAGGTTATAATCTTTACAATCAGTGCCGCAACAACGAAAATCTCACATAGCAGGATCAATTTTTTCATGATCTTCAACCTTTTGTGTCTTCATTATACTCAGTTCATCCATCTCTTTGCCGCTTCGCCGCTCAAGTTCTCCCTCATATTTTCTGAGCTGCCTCTCTTTCAGTATTTCAAGCATCTTCTTTTGTTTTACGGCCTCAAGCACCTTCCTCTGACATTCGACAACCCCCTCAATCCCCGCATTGATCGCCTGTTGCTGTGCCTTGATCCTGTCGTGAAGCAACGTCACATGGGTAAGCTGGGCGCAGACAACAGAGGCGTGCTTCGGCTCTCTGACCTCCAGGTCGAAAATCGCACGCTGCTCTTCATTTTGAAGACAGGTGAGACGATCTCTTTCACGGGCAAGATTTCTTTTAGTCTCGGCAAGTTCGAGCAGCATTTCTTCCTCAACATGTGCGCGGTAATCCAAGAGTGCCTGCAATGAAAATCGAAACATTTCCCTACCAATCTCTCAACGAAACAGTGACAGCAGATAGTCCTTTGTTTCCTGAAAACTCACCTTTTCATGCATGTCCTGCTTTAAAAATATGTGAATTCTGTCAATCGTGGCAATGGCGTGATCTATTCGGTCGTTGCTTCCCTTTACATAGGCGCCGATGTTGATCAGATCCTCCACCTTGCGGTAGGTAGCCAGAATATCCATGACTTCGCTTGCCTTCTTCCGGTGTTCTCCATCGACTATATCTGTCATGACTCGGCTGATACTCTCCAGAACATCAATCGCCGGATAGTGATTTTGCGCCGCAAGCTCTCTCGACAGTACAATATGACCATCCAGTATGGACCGTGCGGCATCGGCGATCGGTTCATTGAAATCATCACCTTCAACCAATACCGTGTAAAGTCCGGTAATACTCCCTCCCCCCTCCAGGTTTCCCGTTCTCTCGAGCAGTTTCGGAAGAAGACTGAAGACTGACGGTGTGTATCCTTTTGTGGTGGGAGGTTCGCCGAGAGAAAGTCCGACCTCCCGCTGTGCCATTGCAAACCGTGTAAGGGAATCGATCATCATAAGCACGTCGAAGCCCTGATCCCTGAAGTATTCCGCTATGGATGTCGCCGCATAGGCAGCCCGCATCCGTATGAGGGGGGGGGTATCAGAAGTCGCCACCACAATCACCGATTTTGCCAGACCCTCCTCCTCGAGGTTTTTCTCAATAAATTCTCTTACTTCCCTTCCTCTCTCCCCGATGAGCCCTATTACGTTTACATCCGCCTCGGTATTGCGCGCCATCATCCCCAGAAGAAAGCTCTTTCCCACGCCTGATCCGGAAAATATACCCATTCGCTGGCCCTTGCCACAGGAAAGCAACCCGTTGATCGCCCGTATCCCCAGATCCATGGGCGCCTGAATGCGCCCTCTCCGAAGGGGATTGATGGAGTCGGCGTAGATGGGGTATCGACTGTCGAAGGGGATAGGTCCTTTATCGTCGATGGGATGGCCGAGGCCATCGATAACCCTCCCCAGGAGTCCCTTGCACACGGGAACGTCGGCCGATTTGCCCAGTGGCAGAAATTTACAGCCCGGGGCAATGCCGTAGAGGTGATCCACCGGCATCATCAGAACCTTCCCCTGGCGAAATCCCACCACCTCTCCGTCCATGGGTTCGCTGCCTTCTCCCCCGAAAATACGGCAGATTTCCCCCATTGTCGTCCCCGGGTCATACCCCTCCACCAGAAGCCCTTTCACATCACAGATCTTTCCATAGGAGCGGGGAGTTTCCACCTCATCGAATATGCGATGATATTTCGTTAAATCGATGCTCATCGGTCTCCACGCCCGCAATAAAGAGCGATCGAGTCTCGAAGCGACAAAAGTTGTTCCTCGATTCTCCCGTCGATGACCAGCGATGGTGTCTCAATGACGGCGCCACCCGGTTCAATGCGGCGGTCTTCTTCAATTCTCAGGTTCACTCTCTGGGTATTGTCCCCGAGGCAATCGGGAATCTCCGACTTAAGCGCCTTATAATCCATGGGATTTAAGCGTACCAACACATCTTCGCTATTTTTAAAATCGGACAGTATTTCCTCCAGAAGCTCTCTCACAATCGTCCTGTCAAAACTCACTTCCCTGCGGATAATCTTTTCCGCTATGGTAAAGGCAAGATCGACCATGCTTTCTTCAGACTGCCTCCAGAGCGAATCTTTCAGCTCCGATATCTTTAGGGCCGCCTTTTCGAGAGTCGCCAGCGCCGGCGCCAGGGCCTTCTTCGCCTCTTCGCTCCCCCGCTTCATCCCCTCATTGAGTCCTTTTTTGAAGGCATCTTCACTACGTTGCCGGTCCGCTTCTTCCCTTGCAACCGCCTGCTCCTCAACGGATTGCTGAGCGCTTTCCCGGTTCGTACGCAGTCGACTGTTATTCTGCCGATAATCGGTCCTGATGAAGGAAACGGGTCCTCGTTCTCCCAGAGGGACAACATTGATGGCGCCGGCCTTGATTATCTTTCTAGACGAACTCATCTTCGTCCTTACTCCTGAGAATCGTGATTCTGCCCTCTGCCTCCAACCTTCGCGCAGTATCGATGATATTTCTCTGGCTTCGCTCAACCTCTGAAACCCTTGTGGGCGGCATCACTTCCAGGTCTTCCATAAGCATTTCGGCCGCCCGTTTCGACATATTGGAAAATATTTTTTCGCGGAGTTCGGAATCGGCCACCTTGAGTGATCGTGCCAGATCTTCCGAGCTTACCTCCTGGAGAATTTCCCGGATACTCTTGTCGTCGAGTTTAAATACATCGTCAAAGGAGAACATATGATGGCGTATTTCCATGGTAAGCTCGGGATTCTTCTCTTCCATGAACTCGAGGATCGTCCCCTCGTAAGATCGCCCCATGCGATTGAGAATTTCCGCAGACATGGTAATGCCGCCGAAATGTTCCTCGCCGGCGGCGCCCACGATAATTTCCGACTCCAGCGCTTTCGTCATCTCTTCCACAAATTCCTGCGGCACACTTTTCAATGTGGCAATCCGCCGCAGTATATCCGCCTGTTTCTCCACGGGGTAACCGCTCAGAATTTCCGATGCCTGTTCCGGTTTGAGATGGGCGAGGATCAGGGCAATCGTCTGAGGGTGTTCCATCTTAGTAAAATCCATCAGCAGCTTCGCATCCATGGTTCTCAGTTTTTCTATCACCGGATTTGCATAGGGCCTGAAGGTTTCTTCCTCTATAATATCAAGTACTTTTTTTGCCTTTTCCTCTCCCAGGGCCTTAATGATGATTTTTTGTATCTGATCATTCTGAACGGTAAGAAATCCTTTGCCCTTGTCTTTCGCCAGTGTTCTGAATTCGCGAGCGGCTGCCTCTACCTCCTCATGAGACACATTGTGAAGACGGCTCATAGAAGCCCCGAGGCGCTTCACCTCATCGGAGCTCAAATTTTTCAACACCTCAACGGCATGACTTTCTTCAAGTGACAGTACAATAATCGCGGCCTTTTCCTGGTTGGTCATACTCAATACATCCTAATTCTTAACGCGTGATTATCCACAATTCGCCTGCTCCGTTCTCAGTTCAGCCAATTCTTCAACAGCTCCGAAAATGTTCTGGCATCCTGGCTGGCCATGCTTCTGACAACAGTAATCTCGGGCATCTCTTCGGAGGTGGCGGCATCCAGCTTGAGGGTGGGGAGGGGTGCATCCAATTCCGCACCGGCAGCCGCCATAATCTGTTCCCTTCTGTTATCCACTTCGTGTCCCCTTGACAGCAGCAACTTCAGTACGGGCCTAAGGACAAAAAAGAGCACCAGCGCCATCGAAAGAAAGAGCAGGGGCGCCTTGACGAGAGACATAAGGGGGGCGACTTTGTCCAGCAAAGACCCGTTGTCCGCCAATGTTTCTTCCATATCGGCACGTCGAAACGCCACGTTTGTAATCACCACTTGGTCACCCCGCTTCGCATCGAAGCCGACCGCCTTTTTTACAAGATCGTCCAGAAGTTCTATTTCTTTTTTCGTTCTCGGCTGATATTCTTCAATCCCCTTGTCATTCTTTTTATACAGACCATCCACAAGCACCGCCACGGAAAGCTTCTCTAGGGCGCCCACGGGTTTTATGGTTTTACTTACCACACGATTTAATTCGTAATTCAGGATTTCATCGGATTTTTCTCGATTCGTTCTTCCCCGCTCTCCCTGCCGCTGTTCCGTGCGCGTCACAGAGCTTTCGCCTTCTGCAGGACCTATGCCGGCCCTCTCCGTTTTCCTGTGCACGCTTCTGAGGGCCGGTTCATCGGCGCCGAAGAGCTCTTCCGTTTTTTCCGTCTCTCGAAAGTCCAGCCGTGCGGCGACGGTGGCCACCACCTTTCCCCGTCCCACAACCCTTTCAAGCATCGACTGCACTCTACCAGCAAGCCCCTTTTCAATGTTCCGCTGATATTCGATCTGTGAGTTGCTCATTCTGGCAACGGCAGATTCCTCCTGTGGTTGAGAGAGAATCTTTCCACTGCCGTCAACCACCATAACATTACCCGAGGAGAGATTCTCCACACTTGCGGCTACCAGATTGACGATCCCCTCCACTTGAGCGGGTTGCAGAGTTCTTCCCGGCTTTAGCTTGACGACAACGGAAACGGTCGGTTCGTTTTTCTCCTCTGCGAAGAGGGACCGTTCGGGTATCGCGATATGCACCCTGCTGGCAGTGATCTCTTCAAGACTGCTGATGGTTCTCGACAGTTCTCCCTGAAGGGCTCGCTGATAATTGAGCTTCTGCACAAATTCGGTGGCACCGAAACTTTTCTTGTCGAATATTTCGAACCCTACGCCTCCCCCCTGCGTCAACCCGGAGGCAGCCATTTCAATGCGGAGTTCAGGCGCCTTCTCTGTGGGAACCATAATGGTGGTTCCTGAGGAGGATACTTTATAGGGTATTTTCTTTTCCTGAAGTCTGAGCACTATTTTACTTGCATCATCACCGACAAGATCGGAAAAAAGCACACTGTACTCGGTCTGATTCATCAGGTAGACGAAGAAGGCCATACACCCCATGGTAAGTATTACAAAGAAACAGAGTGCAATTCGCCGTGCCGGAGCAAGGGCATTGAAACCGCGCACCGCAGCAAGGATGGAGCGATACAGAGAATCCATTTCCTATGCCCCCCTTCTCATCATACCTGCATCCGCATGATTTCCTGGTATGCCTCGACGATCTTGTTCCGTACTTCCATCATCGTTGAAAAGGAGATGCTGGCCTTTTCCAGCGCGATGACCGCCTCATGCACACTTCCCGACTCCTCAAGCACCACATTGGAAATTGCCTGATCAGCCTCTACCTGAAGGGTGTTGATTTGCTGTATTTTATGCTGGAGCAGATCTGCAAATCCCGAATTTTCAATGCCCTTTTTTTCATTTGCTGACCCGGCTTCCTTTATACCGGGCATTCCCGCAGTTTTGCCTATTACGAGGTCAGACATCGTTTTATCCTCCTAACGTCCCATTTCCATTGTCTTAAGCACCATATTTTTTGTCGCGTCAAAGGCGGTCACACAAGCTTCATAGGCGCGGTTTGCCATGATCATATCCGACATCTCAGTGATCGAATTGATATCGGGCATGGCAACAAATCCCTTATCATCTGCATCGGGGTGGGAGGGATCAAACACCACCTTGACACTGTTTTCTTCCCGCACCACCTTGTCAACGGTGACACGCTGCAGCGACTCATTCAGGATATCGCCGAATGTATCGGTAATAGGTTCAGAGGCAAATACCACGACCTGACGCTTATAGGGTCCCCCTTCAGGCGTTCTCGTGGTGGTAATATTGGCAAGGTTATTGACAATAACGTCAATTTTTTTTCTCTGTGCCTGAAATCCCGAAGCACATATCTTAAAGGCATTGGAAAAGTCCATTTTACTTCACCCCTTTCACTACGTCCTTCAGACCCCTGAATTTACGTGCAAGCAACTCGGCACTCAGATTATACATAAGGTGGTTCTCGGCCAATTTACCCATTTCCTTATCAATATCGACCTTACCCTCCTCTTCGGTAATCGTGAATACACCATCTTCCGTACCGCTTGCACCGCGACGGCCCTTTTGCGCAGCCATTTGCAGGACCAGTTCCTTGTCAAAAGTCACATCGGCGGGTCGGTACCCGGAAGTATCTATGTTCACGATGTTCGAGGAAATGGCTTTATGTCGCTCCGAATGATACTCAAGCATCAGTGAAAGCGTTTCCATCGTTTTGCTGAACAGTGCATCCATGGGATACCTCCTGGCATATTTTAAAAGCAATTCTCATACCAAAAATACAGAAATTTTCGCTGAGCGCCACTTCCCTCACAGATCATCAACGGGAAGTCCCTCGTTCTTGTACTCGTTTAACTTGTTTCTCATGGTGCGCACACTTATTCCCAGGATCATGGAGGCCTTGGTTTTGTTTCCTTTCGCCTTTTTGAGGGTTTCAAAAATCATCTCCCGCTCCATGTCGTGCAGCGTCATTCCCGGCGACGCACTTATTGCTCCTTCCGCACCATTTTTTATCTCGGGCTCACCATGCCCTTCGGCGCTCACTTCAGACCGACCGTCATCACCCAAGGCACATTCGAGGTAGAGATGTTCCGGCATAATTGTTTCACCGCAGCTTATGAGAACGGAACGCTCCATCACATTTTCCAGTTCACGCACATTACCGGGCCATTCATACCGTTCTAGGAAACGGAGTGCCTCATCGGAAACATCGGGGGGGTTAATGCCATTTAGTCTGCTGTATTTATTAAGAAAAAAATCGACAAGAAGCGGAATGTCACCCGGTCGCTCCTTAAGCGAAGGAATGGTAACGGGAATGACGTTGATACGATAATAAAGATCATCCCTGAATTTTTTATCGGCAACGCACTGTTTGATATCCGTGTTGGTGGTGGCAATAATCCGTACGTCGACAGGAACGGGCTCCTTCCCTCCAAGTCTGTCTACCTCCGATTCCTGGATGACTCGCAGCAGCTTGGCCTGGAGCTGCAGATCCATCTCGCTGATTTCATCGAGAAGCAGCGTCCCTCCGTGGGCCAGTTCAAACTTGCCCGGCTTTCTTTGCGCCGCCCCGGTGAAGGCGCCCTTTTCGTACCCGAACATCTCGCTCTCCAGCAGGTTGCCCGGTATGGCCGCACAGTTTACTGCAACAAAGGGCATTTCCGCCCGCTCCCCCTGAAGGTGAATGTAGCGGGCGAGCAATTCCTTGCCTGTCCCGCTCTTCCCCTGAATGAGGACACTCGACTTGCTTCCGGCGATATTTTTCATCATCGACAGGATGGTTTTCACCCTCCTGTCTTGCGTAATAATCTTTTTTTCTGTGGTAAAATGCTTCTCCGGCTCTTCTTTTGCACTGAGAGGCACTGAGCCGTCGCGGGCTGCGACCCTCTTTACCGCTTCTTCCAAGTGTTCCAGTGAGAAGGGTTTCATAATAAAATCAAAGGCGCCGGCTCGCATCGCCTCAACGGCGGTATTGACTGTACCGTAGGCGGTGATGACAATCACGGGAGTGGAGGGTGACAGCTTTTTTATCCCTCGCAGCACTTCCATCCCGCTGACCCGGGGCATTCTCATATCGGTTATGACAACTCCGTAGGTCCTGGTCCGGAATTTTTCGAGGGCATCCTCTCCATCCTGGGCCGTTTCGACTTTATAACCGCAGATTTCAAGCGATTCCGCAAGGGCCGCTCTCATGGAAGGTTCATCGTCTACAATAAGAATTGTGTCCATCTTCATAATTCACCAACGCCGCTTTCCGACTTTTCTTCTATTCACCTCGGGAAGACGTTCCCGATTCCCTGCCCCGGGAAACAACGGGCAGAGTGATGTTCATCAGGGTCCCGCCCCATTCGTTATGATCGGCCACAACCGCACCACCGTGCATGTCTATTATATTATGAACGATAGCGAGACCGAGACCTGATCCCCCATCTTTTGTGGTAAAAAAAGGATCAAATATTTTTGGCATATGATCTGAAGGAATACCGGCGCCTCTATCATCGAAGAGGATTTCCACGTCGCTCGCCCCATTCTGCCATGCCCGTCCTTCACTTACGCTCACTCTTGTCTCTATGGCAAACTCCCCCCCCTCGGGCATCGCCTGCAGTGCATTCAGTATCAGATTGAGGAACACCTGCTTCAACATCTCCCCATCCCCCTCAACGTCAGGATCGGATTTATCGTAACGAACGGTGAGCCGTATTTCCTCGTTTTCAATGATAGGCTTTGCAAAGGTTACCACATCGTCGATGAGTTCATGGAGCCGCAGGCGCCGAAAGACAGGTTGAGGCCGTTTTGTAAAAAGGAGGAGGTTCGAGATTCTGTTGTTTACGTTCTTCACTGATTTGATGATTTCATAGGCCCTGTCCCTGCTTCGGCTGCTTTCAGGTTCCTTCATCAGGAGCGAGGCAAAAAGCTCTATACTGCCCAGGGGGTTCCGGATCTCATGGGCAATATTGGCGGCAAGCTCTTCCATTGCTGCAAATTTTTCCGATCGTTTGGCCATTTCTTCCAATTTTTCCACTCGGGTGATATCGCGAAGCACAAATATTGTGCCCCGGTTTTCCCGATGCGTTGCAATCATAGGATTTGTATACAGTTCCACTACGCGCCCCTGCACCCTGCAGCGCGTTTCAGGGGGTATGGCGCCCCCTTCATCTATGTGACGATCCTGCAAATAGGGAAAATAATCACCGAAAAGAGCCCCTCGCCAGTCATGACGTTCTTCGTTCCGAAGCACGGGGGACAGCTTTTCAGCGCTTTCATTCATGATGGTGATATGCCCGGTCTCATCGGTCACGACCACCCCGCTGTTGAGGCTCTCCAGAATATTGGTAAGGTAATTGCCTAAACGCTCCTTCTCGGCAAGGGCCTTTTTCAACTCCAGATTTTTTCTCTCAAGCTCGAGATTAATCTGTTGAAACTTCGTCTCAAGACTGGTGTACGCATCCTGAAGTCGTGCCGTTGCACGGGTAAATTCTTCAAATGACTCTTTTAAAAGCTGGGATTCACCGACAGTATGTTCGTGCATTCACTCCTCCATCCCCACACCATTTATTCCAACCTGACATAGTCGCCGTACTGAGCGCGCCACTTTTCAAAATGCTCAGTGAAGTCAGCCACCTGTTCCCAGAAGGGATCCTTCCCTTTCTCTCTCAGGGAGGCAAAGATCTGTTCCGTCACAAGGGAATCGGAGAGTTTTGCATGCCCCATCCCCATCCTATAAAGGGCCCACAGGCTACGCACATCATTGACGCCGGATGCACGGGCCAGGAATTTTTTGTACATGCGCGCGCTCTTGGCAAACTCCCCTGTTTCATAATAAGACCGGGCAATTCTTTCGCAGGATTCGGCAATCAGCTCTGAGGCCGACTCTCCGCTACTCTTTTCGGCAATCTCGATGGCGCGATTATAATGCGCAATCGCCGATTCGAAAAGATTCATGCCCATAAGCGCATCGGCAAACCGCTTACGGCACACCATATCATTTTCACGAGTACCGCCGGAACCCACAATATCCGCATAGCATCGGGCGGCTTCCCGGAATTTTCCTTGTTGCAAAAAAATGCGGCCCAGCAATTCTTTCGCCTCGAACGTGCCCGCACCCGAAAAATCGGACGCCCCCTCAAAAACAGGCAGAATCCGTTCTTTTGCCTTATCGCAGGCGCCCTCGCTGAAATCAATCTCTGCAAGAGCCATACGGACCTTTCTGTGCCGAAATCCCTCCGGGTGTCTACGACTCAGTTCCTCCAGAAGGTGACGACTCCGATCGGTAAGGCCGGCATGCCGCAGGCTGTCGGCAGTGTTGAGAAGACGGTCGTAGCCCATGTGGTCGACGACGCCGTATCGTCTTGACTTCAGGTAGATATCCGAAACAGCCAGATGGTCTTCTTGTTCATAATAGGAATCAATCAGACTGAGGGCGCAGTGCACCAATTTTTCCTCAGCGGCTTTTTTGTAGGCACTCCAGGGTGATTTTTTCAGAAGCAAATGAAATGTGTCAAAGGCATCCTGATATCGGGCGCCGCTGAAATAGGCGATTCCCCTTTTATAATTGAGTGCTTCCCTGCGTTCTTTATCCGCATGTTCTTCCATAATCTTCTCGTAGGCGGCAAAGGGATCGAGATAGTATTCCATTCCGTCGAAAATATAAGACGGCATTGATATGCCGGGATACTTGACGCCTATATCCGCCATATACTCGATGCTTTTCCATGCTTCTTCGCTTCCGGGATATCGGAGCAGCACCTGATCAAACAGCTTCACCGCCATCTCCGGGCGCTTCTTCTCTGTGAGGACCCGACCGGCCATCAAAAGCGCCTCTTTGCCCCGTTCATTGTCCGGGTACAGATTCAGGCAGGCCATATACACATCGAAGGAGCGATCATATCGACCGCTTCTGAAGTAATGCGCCCCCAGCACCATCAGATTGTGCTGGGGAATGTCCTCAAGCGAGGGCCATGCGGTTAAGGCCCTGTTGAACCATTCATCGGCCTGTAGATGCCGTCCTGATCGTGAGTAACATTCTCCTGTGGAAAAAAAGGCCGAGATCACATGCCTGCCCTTTGGGTATCGCGTCGTATATTCTTTGAATTGTCGGGCGGCAGGCATGAATTTATCCAATGAAAAATAGGTTTCTCCCATCAGGTAGAGCGCATCGGAGAGGAGTTCCGATTCCCCACATCCTTCAACCAGCTTTTTCAACTCCCTCAATGCTTCATAGTGCAGCTTCATGCGATTATAGGCCTGGGCCTTTCTGAACAGGGCTTCATCATTCTCTTGCCGTGCATGGGGATACTGCCGGAGGATCATCGCATACTTTTCCGCAGCGACAGGCAGCTCACGCTGGTCACCCGCCATTCCGAGGAAAAAGTGACAATCGGCACTCCGTCGTTCCACGATTTCCCTTTCCGCGTCGGAAAGCACGTCCTCCTTGGCCGCTTCGCCGAACTTGACTAGGGCCTCTCTGTACTCGCCCCGGTCGAAATCACGCAGTGCCTCCGCAAAACTGCAGCGTTCCATGCTTTGCGCGCCCTCCGATTGATGCGCAGGACTGCTGTTCGAACTCTTCAGCCGTTTCCCTTCCCTCTCTTCCGCAAGGGGAGGCGCATCTTCGACTGGTTCTGTCGCTTCAGCCGGCAGCTCATCGTCCTTATCCGTTTCTTTTGTGAAGGCAATCGCTATATCAAAGTGAGTTTCACCTCTTTCCCCTTCCTCATGCACCCCCGCCGCCTTCTGTTCACCTGCATCCAATGGATGGCCCCTGCGCTGAAGACTGCTTCGGATATCCTCCAATGCCTCTGCAACAGTTTTTTGTACCGGAGATGCCCCTCTTTCTGCCGCATCCTGTCCCGCTGCACTCAGCTGCGTTCCTGTTGCATCCGCCTTATTTTTGACGCCCTCTGTCGACTTTTCAGCTGCGCCTTCCACCTTTCGGATGAAGTAGCTGTCAACTGCACCTTTTTTTTGCAGGGTCAACGCCTCTTTCTCCGCATCATCCCGGCGCGCATAGGGACCCACAAATACCCTCGTCCACAGCCCCTTTTGTGGTATCATAAGGGATTTTGAAAAGGCGGGATAGCCATCATCGCGCAGTGCACGCATCTTCCTGTCGGCAAGATCGGCATTTTTAAAAGAGGCGACGTGAATTCCATAGGACGGCGCCGGGGGATGCAGGGGATAGGCCGCTTCGACAGACCAGAGCGAAATGCCCAGCATCAAGACGCACCACAGCAGGTTTTTTGGAAGCCTTGCCGCACTTTTGTTCTCGCGAAAACAGGTCATGCCATCCGCCCAAAGGTTTACCCTGCAATAAAGCAATTATTGTACCATGTGGGCGTGATTGGGTCTGAGACGCAGGGCTCACCATTTCCTGCATGGGGAAAAGACAGTTCCTGCACATTGTTTTGACGTGAAAGCCAATTATTTGACGAAGGCGGCCTGTTGCTGCTCCGGCAGGAAAGGCGCCACAGAATCCGCTGCCTGCGCGTCCTGCACCATCGCGATAAAATACTGGTGAATCCGGTCATCCTCTGTAAGTTCGGGGTGAAAGGTGGCAACAAGCATGGCCCCCTCGCGGGCAAGAACCACCCGGTCCCTGTAAAAGGAGAGCGCTTCCACGGACGGTCCTGTGGCGGTGACGATAGGAGCTCTTATGAATATGGCGCGAAAGGGACGCTCGGGGGAAAAGGCAAGTTTCACCTCTGCTTCCCTGCTTTCGATCTGGCGACCATAGGCATTTCTTGTAATATTGATGTCGATACGGGGAAGCAGATCTTTCCTGCGTCCGTCCTGTCCGGCGGCAAGAAGAATGGCGCCGGCGCAGGTGCCGAAGACTGGCCGCCCCATCAATGCAAAGCGCTCAAGGGCCGCTTCGAAACCGTAGCGCCTGAGAAGCTTCACCATGGTGGTGCTTTCTCCTCCCGGCATGATAAGACCTGAAAGATCGTCCAGTTGCGAAGGAAGTCGCACTTCCTCCGCTTCGACCCCGCATTGGTTAAGCATGCCTATATGCTCGCGAAAGGCGCCCTGCAGCGCCAGCACTCCGATCTTCATAGACATGTCGGTCTTAGTTGCCTCTGAATTGAAGGAGATTATCCTTGTCTATCGAAGATATCTCAAGACCGGGCATGGCTTCACCAAGGGAACGGGAGACCTTCGCCAGAATCTCCGGGTTATTGAAATGGGTAACGGCCTGCACAATGGCCTCCGCCCTTTTTGCCGGGCTCTTGGACTTGAATATTCCCGACCCCACAAACACGCCATCGGCGCCGAGCTGCATCATCATTGCCGCATCCGCCGGGGTGGCAATGCCTCCTGCAGAAAAATTAACAACGGGCAATTTCTTTTCTCTCGCAACAAGGCAGACCAGTTCGTAAGGCGCTCCCAGATTTTTCGCCGCCGTCATCAGTTCGGCCTCGGGCAGCGAGGCTATCCTGGCAACTTCGTCATTTATGGTGCGCATGTGGCGCACCGCCTCGACCACGTTGCCCGTTCCGGCTTCGCCCTTTGTGCGTATCATGGCGGCGCCCTCGCCTATCCTCCGCAGCGCTTCGCCAAGATCGGTAGCGCCGCAGACAAAGGGAATCTTGAATTTCCACTTGTCGATATGAAATTTCTCATCGGCAGGGGTAAGCACCTCGCTTTCATCGATATAATCGATGCCAAGCGATTCTAGTATCTGCGCCTCGACGAAGTGTCCAATTCTCACCTTCGCCATTACCGGAATCGATACCGTATCCATGATTTTTTGAATTATCTCGGGATCGGTCATCCGCGCCACGCCCCCCTGGGCTCGTATGTCGGCGGGAACGCGTTCAAGCGCCATTACCGATACGGCACCGGCATCTTCAGCAATTTTGGCCTGTTCCGGAGTGGTCACATCCATAATGACTCCGCCTTTCAACATCTCGGCCAATCCTCTTTTTAAAGGCAGTGTTCCAAATTTTTCCATCTAACTCCCCTATCTTTGGATAAAATTATAAGTGAATACTAATAGTCCCTTGCCGCTTATTTGGCAAGAACAATTTGCAATATTTTGTTGCGTATCCGATCATTTCGTACTGTTCATTTCCCCACAATGCCCTTTGCGCCCATCACATTTGCACTACTCCTTGCCTTGTATAAAATTTCTATTGACGCGCCTTCTCCGTTTCTTTATGAAGAAGAGCACACCATTTTTGCACGGGGACTTCGGACCGGTCGATTGCTTATAAAACGTCTCATACCTTTATATATCGGCGCCATTGTCGGGCCCATCGGGGGGCACGGCATAATAACGCTCATCCCGGTCCTGGCGCACACCTGGAACATTCCCTTTTCGACGGCGGCCCTGTCGATCACCATCTACATGATCCCCTACATTCTGATCCAGGTGGTTTCGGGCTCTATCGCCCAGATCTGGGATGTGCGCAAAACCCTTTTTCTTGGATTCGCCATCTATGCCCTCGGGGCCACGCTGTCGGGTCTGGCCTGGAACTTTGAAGCCTTTGTGATCTTTCGCGTGATCCAGGGAATGGGCGCCGCCTTTCTGACCCCCATCATTATGGCGCTTATCGGCGATCTGGTGCCGACGCGGCATCTCGGCAAGGCTATGGGAGGGCTCGGTCTCGCCTATACCGCCGGGATGACCATGGGACCTTTCATCTCCGGCGTGATCGAGGTATATTTCGGGTGGCAGGCGTTTCTTTTCCTGCTGGCATTTTTAGCGGTTATCACCGCCTTTCTCTTCTGGATCTGGTCCACAGGCATGGAGACAACAAGGGACAGCGGTCACTCCATTTCATATATATTTCCCCTCATCAGGCAGGCTTTCTTTTACCCGGGGGTCCGTTCTCTGAGTTTTGCCGCCTTCGCCCTCTTTATCGCCTTTATCGGGGTGATGACCTTTACCGCCGATTACATGAAAACGATGCAGGGGCTCTCTTCCGACAGAGTGGGCTTTCTCCTTTCCATGACCGGGATTTCCGGCCTCATCGTATCGCCGCTGGCGGGGTACCTCGGCGACCGATTCGGAAGAAGAACCATATTTTTATGCGGTATGGCGATCGTGCTCGTCTCATTCCTCATGATGGTATGGATGCACTTCGAATATTTCACCTACGCGCTGCTCTTTCTTCTCTACGGAACCGGTACGGCGACGGCCTGGACCTCGCTCAACACCATGGCCGTGGAATTGTCGCCTCCGCGGCGCAATTCCGTTACCTCTCTTTATAACTCCGTCAAGTTTACCGGGTATGCGCTCTCACCTCTGATTCTCTCGATATTCTATATCAATGACGACCTCAAGGCCGTGCTCGCCGCCTGCATTGTGGCAGTTGTCATCTCCTGCCTGCTGCAGATCCGCTCTGGGGTAAGATAAGGAATCGACTTCTTGCGGTTGCAAGAGAAAAATTTTCCGACTATAATAAGACTCACCTTCAGGCAACGCACCCAACACTGAAAAAAAACGAAGGGGCTCTGGATTTTTTTCGACCTGTAAACTTTTTTACCTTTAGATTTTTCAACTTTTTACGGAGACCGGTCATATGGAAAGTGCAATCGCCAAGGCTCTCGACCTCACACATCATCCTGTAGCCCTCCTCTGGTCCGACGAAAAACCGGAAGGCGCCCTGCAGTTCAAAAAGGGGAGATGGGGCTGTGTCATGTCGCTTGTGGCCCATGCCGCAAAGGGAAACACCGCATGTTGCGACAAAGATACCTTCGGTTGCTTCGGTGGCGGCGTCGGTTTGGGTTTCGGCAATCAGTACCGCAACTTTCCCGGCGGCATACAGGGATTCTGCTATTTTCTCTCCGTGGGCAACACCGAAAGAGAAGGAGGCCGCGAACTCGCAGACTCTGTGAGGCCCTTCATGCAGTCAGAATCATTTGACAACTTTCTTTTCGGAGAACGGTACATCAAAACGCCGGAAAAGGTCCGGCATTTTATCGATTCACTGCCCATTGTCGAAATTCCGAAACACTATGTAGTCTTCAAACCCCTCGATCGTGTCGACATCTCCCGGGAAAAGCCGCAGACTATCATATTCTTTGTCAACCCCGATCAGCTCTCTGCCCTGGTGGTGCTGGCCAATTACGGACGGGACGGCAATGAGAATGTCACCATTCCCTATGCGGCAGGCTGTCAGACCATCGGAATCTATCCCTATCAAGAAGCGACATCCGAACATCCCCGTGCAGTGGTGGGGCTGACCGATCTTTCAGCCCGTGTATACATCAACAGGCAATTAAAAAACTCCAACCTTATGACCTTCTCCGTTCCTCTTGCCCTTTACGAAGACATGGAGGGCGACGTGCAGGGGTCGTTTCTGGAGCGGCACTGCTGGCAGACTCTTTTACCAGGCGGCGGGTAGAGTTTTTTGGCGCGCGGTTACTCCACTATGGAAACACCTCATCGAATCATCCTATCCATCCTGGTGGCCCTGATTCTGTGGATACCTCACATTAATGCGGCTCACCCGGCCGATTCGCCGTTCACAAACATCAACGTGCAGAGGGATCTTTCCTTCTATCCACACAGCATCAATAGGGATTTTTTCCCTCGGATGTGTCTCGACGTTGCGGCAATTCCCGAATACGGCCGGATCGAGGAAGTAACCGTCGTATACGGCAATGTCATAATGGCCTGCACCGGCACTACTTACCGGAACAAAGAGGGCCAACTCCGTTACTGCGGCACCTTCGAAGTGCTGCCGGGCCTGGCGCCCGGCAGATATCCCGTGACGGTTGCCCTGAAATACACAAAAAAGGGAATGACTCATGCCTTCGGCGAGATCGAAATTATGAAACGACCTATTCCCCGACCGGCCGATTCCTGCAAGGATTTACAGCACACCAGCACCCTCGACGGAAGCCCTCCTCCGAGAAAGAGAAATAATATAGAAATTCTGCATGACGGCCCTGAAGCTTTCCGGATGTGGAAAAAAGTGGTGTCCCGGGCACAGCGGCGGATTAATCTTCAAACATACTACCTGGAAAATTCGGAAAAATGTAAAGAACTTATCGGAATTTTGAAAGACAAAGCGCGACAAGGCATTGAGGTGAATCTGCTTGTTACACGCTATTCACAGATCGCAGTAGCGCCCTTTGCCGTCCGGGATCTTCGCAAGCAGGGAATTCACGTGATTGTCGTTGGTGAAATCGGGTTCCCCGATCAGAGCAATGATACTTCTCAATTCTGGCTGGACAAAATGCGCCGGAACTACCGCATCCTTGACTCGCTGCCTCAGACTCCGGCATTTGCAGGCTGGATAAAGGAGAAGGGAAAAGACTTGACCGTCGACTTTGCTCCCCATGAAAAAATGCTCATCGTCGATGATGCCTGGGCCATCGCGGGGGGAAGGAACATCAGCGATCGCTATTTCATGTGGTGGATCGATACTGATGTCTATCTTGAAGGTCCGATTGTCGGGGATATAAAAGAGGCCTTTGAAAAAAACTGGAAAGAATTCGGCGGCGCCATCGAACCGCTACCCCCGCAGAATATGCCTTCCACCGGCAAGCACCGCATCACCGCACAACTGGTCCATTCGAAACCGTGGGAAGGCCGCTATTCCACACTTGATATGCTCTGCAAGGCAATGAACGCGGCGCGAAACAGCATCTACCTGACCTCGCAGTATCTCGCCCTGCCGCCACGGCTTGAGAAGGCACTTGCCGATGCGGCGGCCCGCGGCGTTGATGTGCGCCTGTTAACCAATTCCTATGAAACGGGCAGAGAGGTGGTCTTTTCCCTGGGCCACTTCATATCGCTCAATTATTACCGCCCGCTGCTCCGGGCCGGCGTCCGCCTTTATGAATACAGAGGGAAGACCAACGGGGATAAGCGCCAGCCCTACATCCATGCCAAGCAGTGTATCATTGACGGCGCTTTGTTGAGCATCGGCTCCTTCAATCTCTCCATCAGAAGCGCCTATCTGGAATCGGAGCTGATGATAAATGTGTATGATTCCTCCCTCGCATCATCCCAGGAGCGCCTCTTTTTAGGCATGCTGGAAAAGGCGGATCAGGCAACCCTCTGCGACCTGGCCCTTAAAGAAGATGATCTCGGCCTGCTCATAAATCTCGCCCGCCGGATCGAAATCCTTTATTAGGGACACTTCCCTTTTAAATCGTCAGTAACGTTATGAACGTTTAGATCGTTGCTGTTGTCAAAACACTCTAAACGCTCCAAACGCTTTTAAATAGGGAAGTGTCCCTATTTTTTCTTTGCAAGCTCCTCTTCGCGCAGCACTTTACGAAGAATTTTCCCCGCCGTCGACTGGGGAAGCGATTCCCGAAATTCCACTTCCCGCGGCACCTTGTAGGGCGCGAGCTTTTCCCTGCAAAAGGCGATAATCTCCTCTGCAGTAGCTCTTTCCCCCTTTCGCAACACTACAAAGACCTTTACTGTTTCACCGCGATATTCATGAGGGACACCCACGGTAACGGCATCCTGAATCTTTGAATGCTGATAGAGCACCTCGTCCACTTCCCGTGGGTAGATGTTGAATCCCCCTGCGATGATCATGTCCTTTTTGCGATCCACGATGTAGAAAAAATAATCTTCATCCTGCACGGCGATATCTCCCGTATGAAGCCAGCCGTCCTCGAGCTGTCCCGCCGTTTCTTCCGGGTTGTTCCAGTATTCTTTCATCACCGTAGGCCCCTTGATAACGATCTCTCCGGGCTCTCCCCGCTGCACTTCGGTGCTTCCATCATCGATGTCAACGAGCTTTACCTCGTTGTCGGGCACAGGAATGCCGATACTCCCCGGTTTCTTGACGCCCAGGATGGGGTTTGCCATCGCCAGCGATGCCGTTTCGCTCATACCATAGGCTTCGGTAATAAATACGCCCATATCCCGAAGACGCTCTATCAGTTCGACGGGACAGGGGGCTGCGCCGGAATTGATGATGTGAATCTTCTGCAGAAGCTCGAGTTCCTGTACCTTCGGATGGTTGACGAGCGCCGTCAGCATGGTGGGGACGGCGGGGAAATAAGTGATCTCGTCGACCCGCTCAAGCAGACCGACCACTTCGTCCAACTGAAACCGGGGCACCTGAATCTGCGTCACGCAGTTGAAGAGCGACCAGTTTGATATCAGGTTTCCGTACACATGGTAGAGCGGAATAATTATGAGTGCGGAACGCCGTTCAGGGGGGATAAACTGCATAATCGGGAACATACGGGGAGAGACCTGCATGACGGCCGCCACAAGGTTTGCATGCGTGAGGACCGCCCCTTTGGGCACCCCCGTGGTTCCCCCGGTATACTGGATCACGGCGGGATCTTTCGGACCGACCTGGACGCGGGGCCGCGTTTCATTGGTGCAGCGGCTGAGGAGTTCCGTAAAGGAATACCATCCTTCCTTGAGTTCGGCGTTGATACCCGACGACTTTTTTTCGGCGTACTCGTGCCTGTTCGTGACTATGATCCGGGGAATCGGCTTCTCTTTTGATACCTCCCCGATGACGGGCGCCGCCTCGTCGATCGTGAAGAGTGCCGAAAGTCCCGTATCGGACATAATCAGCGAAAGCTCCTCCTTCGGATAGGCGGGATTGAGGTTGACCAGGATCGCCCCCAGCGAAAGTGATGCATAATAGGCAATCGTATATTGGGGACAATTTGGCAGGTGCATCCCCACCCGGTCCCCCTTTCGAACACCCATGTCATGAAGGACATTGGCCATACGTATAACCATGCGGCGCAGTTCCCGAAACCCGATGGCGGCGCCTTCATACATAATGGCCGGTTTATTCGGAAACACATTGGCCGGTATCTGCAAAAGCTCCGGGACCGGTATCTTGGGATACCGTATCGCCGTGGGTGCATTATAGTCATAGTATTCCTGCCAAGGTCTTCCCTTCATATGCCTGTCCTCCTTTTTTATTTTCCGCAATCCCCTGAAGCGGATAGGGTCTGCGTTTACCGCTATGATTGAAAGCAGAAAAAGAAACCTGCGGGCCTTCTTCCGCACCGTTCCCTTGCGATATGCCTGGAACACCTACAAAACATAAGGGTATAGAAAATGCAATACCTAATAAATACCGGGCAAGTATCGGTTGATTGCCGGGGGAAAGTTTGACGCAGTCCGCATTGACTTGTGGTTTTATTTCTGGTACTTTCCTTCTTCATTCTTCACAATGATCAGAGGCGCCCGATGAATACTCTTTTATCAGAAAAGCAGCGTACCGTCCGCCGATCGGTCAGATCCTTCTGCGACCGGGAGCTTGCGCCCATCGCGGGCGCCATCGATCAGGAATCCCGCTTTCCCTGGGAAGTAGTTGAAATAATGGGGAAACTTGGATATTTCGGCGTGCAGGCGCCGAAGGAATATGGCGGAGCGGATCTCGACTCTCTCAGCTATGCCGTTACCATAGAAGAAATCTCCCGCGCCAGCGGTGCCATGGGGCTTACGGTGACCGTCCACAACAGTGTGGCAGTCTATCCCATTCTGCACTTCGGCACTGACGACCAGAAAAGGCGATGGGTCCCCTCTCTGGCCCGAGGCGAAAAAATCGGCGCCTTCTGCCTGACCGAACCGAATGCGGGCTCCGACGCCGCAGCCATTGAGGCAACGGCGCTGCGAAAGGACACCTTCTACCTGGTCAACGCGAACAAGGTTTTTGTATCAAACGGCGCCGTCGCCGATGTATGTCTCATCTTTGCACGTACTGACCCTGCCGCCGGAAGAAAGGGCATCAGCGTCATCATAGCAGAGCGGGGCACTCCAGGGTTCGTGGTGGGAGATCTGGAAGACCTTTCCGGCATGCGTGCAAATCCCGTATGCTCCCTGCGCCTTTATGACTGCCCGGTACCTCTGGAAAACCTTTTGGGAAAGGAAGGCACGGGACTTCAAATCGCCCTTGCAACCCTCGATACGGGGCGCATGGGCATTGCCGCCCAGGCCTTGGGCATCGCCCAAGCGGCCTTGGAAGCATCGGCCCGCTACGCCCGTCAGCGGCGACAGTTCGGCGTTCCCATAGGAAATCACCAGGCGATTCAGATCATGCTCGCCGACATGGCAACGACAGTAGACGCCGCACGGCTTCTGGTGTATCGAACGGCAATACTCCGGGACACCGGGAGTCCCTTCTCCCAAGAAGCGGCCATGGCAAAGCTTTTCGCATCGGAGGCATCGAGCACGGTAACCGACAAAGCCGTGCAGATTCACGGGGGATATGGCTATTCTAAAGCCTACGCCGTCGAACGATACTATCGCGATGCCCGGGTCACGCGCATCTATGAGGGAACATCGGAAATTCACCGCGTGGTGATCGCCAGGAGGATTCTCGATGAATACGCACCTTAGGATTTGAACGGATGAAATTTCATTGCATTGTGTGCATCAAGGCCGTCACGTTACACGCATCGGGGAAAGGCGCAGGCCGCAACTCCGACACGGCAGTGCTGAACCCCTTCGACCGCATAGCCCTTGAAAAGGCGCTGGCCATTGCCGAGACCCGCGCAGGCGCCCTGACGGTTATTACCATGGGACCTCCGTCCTGCGCCTTTGCGCTCTACGAGGCTATGGCCATGGGCGCATCCGGGGGAGTGCTTCTCAGCGACACTCGTTTCGCCGATTCGGACACCCTGGCAACATCCACGGCGCTCGCCGCAGCAATTACCAGACTCGCCCCCTATGATCTGGTGATATTCGGGGCCAGAGCGGCCGACAGCGACACCGGCCACGTGGGACCGCAGACGGCGGAGGCCCTGGGCATTCCCATTGTCACAGGCGTCCTTGTCTGTGAATGGAAGGACGACTCCTGCCGGGTGGAACGAAAAATAGACGAGTTTAGAGAACTCTACGCGCTGAGTTTCCCGACCGCCCTTACCGTGCATCCCACCGCCTGCATCCCCCGGGATATCCCGCTCGCACACATCGAAGAGGCCTACACACAGAAAGAAATCATCACGTGGTCGCTTGAAGACCTCGATCTTCAAGAAGACCGCGTCGGAAAGAACGGTTCTCTCACAGAGGTCTTTTCATTGAAGCAGGCAGCGCGGGAGCGGCACTGCGAATTTATCGGAGGGCCGGTGGAAACACAGGCAGCGGCGCTTGTTGACGCCATCAGGAAATCCGGACTCATCGGCTGAAATGGATGCACAAAAATTATGACGCATGAAAAAGAACTATGGGTTTTCGCCGACAGGAGGAACGAACGGCACTTCACGGAGAGCCTCAGGATTCTGTCGCTGGCCCGCCGTTTAGGCGAAGCACTGCCGGCCAAAACAGGCGCGATCCTTGCGGGTTCATCGCAACACAACCGCAAACAGGCGGATCTTCTCACGGGCGATGAAGTGCCCATGGATGACACTGCAAAACGCCTGATCGCCCACGGCGCCGATCATGTATACCTCTTCGATGACGAGGTCCTTGCCATAGCGCGTACGGATCTCTTTGCACCGATTCTCAGCCATGCGGTCACAGCGAAAAGTCCGCTGCTTGTCCTCTTCCCCCTCAGCGATTTCGGCCGCGAACTCGCCGCCCGGACAGCTCGCCTTTGCAATGCGGGACTGATCGCTGATTGTATTGACATCTCCCTGCGGGACAACCGGTTCATCGCCGCCTGCCCCTCCTGGGGAGGGGAAGTGCTGGCCGAAATAACCTATACTGAAAATTACCGGAAGCCGGGGTTCGCCACCGTGCAGCCTCGGGAACAGGCGCTTTATGAAGTGTCAGGACATCAGGGAATCCTGATTCCGATGGCCCTTCCGGCGCCATCCCGGGCCGACGGGATCACCCTTATCGAACGATCGCTGGAACCGGCATCGCAAAAAAAACTGGAAGATGCCGACATCGTCGTAGTGGGAGGCGCCGGTCTTGGTTCAACCGAAGGCTTTGCCCTTGTACGTGAACTTGCCTCCGCCCTGGGTGGCGAACTGGGCGCCTCGCGCCCGCCGGTCCTTTTGCACTGGACTCGGGAGGACTGTCTGATCGGTCAGACAGGCAAGACGATCAGGCCGCGCCTGCTCATCTCGGTGGGAACCTCCGGCGCGGTGCAGTACACCGCCGGCATCACCGAATCGGAAACCATAATCGCCATCAACCGCGATCCGATGGCCCCCATTTTTGAGCTGGCCGATATCGGAATCATCGCCGATGCCGCATCAATTCTGCCCCTTTTGACGGCCAAGATCAGACAGACCGTCATGCGCGGTCTTGCCGACAGCCTTCAGGATGCTCGGAAAGAAGCCGACGGCGACCGCCCGGCGACCTTTGGAGAAAAGCTTCGCACACTTCGTGAGACCCACGGATTCACACCGGAATCACTGGCACAGGCCACCGGGCAGACGCCTGAAGCCATCGCACAATTCGAAGATGATGAAACATCGCCTTCGGTTGCCTTTCTCCTTCGGCTCTCCCAGATTCTCAAGATCAATCCGGATACATTCCTGTCGAACCGCGAAAAAAAGGAAATCAGGGAACGGCGGGTTCAGGAATTCGTGACGAGAACACAGAATTATTCATATCGAACATTGACGCCGGATGGCGGACAGGAGCACCTCCGTTCCTTTATGGTGACCATCGAACCATGGCAGGCCCACAAACCCGTGGCCTATAAGCACGAGGGGGAGGAGTTCATATACGTCATGGAAGGAACGCTGGAGCTTACCCTGGGCGGCAAGAACCACCGCCTCAAACCCCATGAATCGATCCGTTTCAACTCAGAAATCCCTCACAGGCTGAAAAGCATCTCCGACGAAACCACCCGCTGTCTGGTGGTGCTTTATACACCGTAACTATGGGTATACGTATTTGACACACACCACGAAAACACTTACGAAAGGTTATCATGGGTATGCAAAAAGCGGATTTGAAAATGTTGCATCACAGAAGAGCTGAAGAATTTCTCTTCACCATAGTATTCGTTTTCACTCTTTCAGGATGTTCCCCATGGCAACCCAGAAGCGATTCAATATCGCCGGAAAAGGTACTTAGGCGGCTGTCTCGTTCGGCAGATACAATTCTTAAAGAGGAAACACGGCGATTGAGCGAAAGGGAACCAATCAGTCTATGGCGCCAGCCAGCCCCATTTCACGAATATTGTTTGTCCCGCCGGAGACTGAAGGAAATCGATAAACTCCTTTCCCAATGCCTTTCTCTCCGAACGGTTTGTGACTGCAATGCCGCAAGAGCGATAGATTGTGTGTCCCGGTTCAATCTCAATTAAATCGGCAGCATCGGGATTCTCTTTTTGCCAGATGGTCCAGACGAGCCATACATCATAGGTTGGATCGCTGGCCCATAGGTTTTTTGCCTCATTACTGTTTGATGCGAAGAAACCGATATTACGGCGCACGGATTCTAGAAGTTTGACATTCCCCGTTCGGCCGACCACATCTTCCCACATGCCAACCTGCCCGGCGCCCTGAACCACGAGAACCCGAATCCCCGGTTTGGCAAGATCCTTGATGCCTTTGATCCCTTTCGGATTGCCCGGGCGGACAAGGATTGCAGACGGACGCAGGTACAATGTAAGGATCGTCGATGTGTCGATCAGCCCGGGGAGTTGTTTCTGCACAAAGTCGGTCATCATGCACTGTGAACCGCTGAAGATCAAATCTGCATCGTTCATCGCCCGATCTTTCCATATCGGTGTAGCGCCAGCTCTGATTTCCACAGGAATCCCCCTTTTTTTCTCAAATGCCTTTGCGGCTTCCTGCATCGCAGGAACGGGACCACTGGGACCATAAGCTCGCACTACCGCCACCCCTGTGTTATCAGTGCCGGTTGCCTCCTGAGCCCTCACGGACGGTTGCAACAGGATTGCTATGCATGTCGAAACCAATATGCTTACGACAAACACTACCTTTTTCCGTTTCATCCCTTGTCTCCTTTCTTACTGACTGGAGTGTGAAACTTGGTTATACATTTTTGATATCGACGCAGCCACGGAGATGCTGACATCATACCGCTCCATTAATCGGCATATTCCCCCTATAGCCACTAACGCGAACTGCGTGACGGATTCTGTGTCTATTGTATGCCAAAGTTTTATTCTGGGCACAATGTTTTTCCTGATTATTTTGATGTAAGATTCGGCTGCATTAGTGCATGCCGTCGATGATATTTTCGAGACAGGAACTATAGAAAGTGCAGAACTCCTCCCCTCCGAGCACGGTTTCTCGGAGCTTTTTGAATTGCAGTATGCCATGAAGTGCAGTGCAGAACACGAATGCACAGAGGCGGCGGTCTCTTCCGTTACAGGCGGTTTTATCTCCTCCCATCACCTCTTCCACCAATGTGATGATGGAGGAGACGTGCTCGTCCACCCGTGCCTTAAGCACAGGCGAAAAGATGACCTTCGGCGAGACCAGGAAATAATTGATTACGTCAAAATACTTCCGGTGCCGCTCGCTGAACTCGAGATAGGCAAGCCCCATGGCGCGAAGTTTCCCGCGAGGGGAAAGTTCGGACTTTTCCGCCTGTCGTATGCAGTCGTAGAGAAGATCGAGCCCCTCCTCCTGAAGTGCCGCCAAAAGAGCCTCCTTGTTCTCGAAATAAAGGTAAATGGTGCCGACGCTGAGTTCAGCCTTCCGCGCAACTGCATTGATGGAAGTTGCGTCTATCCCCTTTTTAAAAAGGATTTCTCTCGCTGTTTTCAGTATTTCAGCGCGCCGTTGTTCCCGTTCCCGTTCTCTTCGTTCCTTCGATCCCATGACTGATCCTGTACATATGGTAAGAGATTGAGCTCCCTCAGTTTCTTCGCCGTGGGAATACCCCTGCCATCCCACCCGCGAAGGGCATAGTATCGATCAAGCATACATAAAAGCTCATGCTGCGGTACGTGTCGGCCGGCACTGGGTCCTTCCGGTATGGGTTCATGCATCACCCTCCAGGGAAGTTGCACGGTCTCACGATCTGCCCCCCTCGCCACATTAATCAATCGTTCCAGGGTGTAGATTCTTTCGGCGATTTGTTGCAGCTCCGAAAGCCCCACATCCCAGCCTGTCACCGCACGCAGCGGGTAGAGATAGACCTCGTTCAAGTGCGCTCCGAAGAGGCGCTCCTGAATAAACCGACACATGACCAGCGAATCTCCTATTGCCGTGTTGTGCTCGCTTTCCATGCAATATTCGGGTTGCCTTTCAAAGCTCGTATCTCGTGCATCCCCCGCATAATTGGGCCGGGCGTCATGATGGCTTCCACCCCGGTTCGAGGTAGCGTAGGCGAGCCCCATATTCCGAAGCCCCCGGGCCGAATGGCCCGCCATTTCGAGACCCTGCTGCGTATAAAGGAATTTATGCGCGTCGCCACCGAACCCTTGGGCCAACCGCTCCGAGCCAAGCGCGAGAAGCTCGCCTGCAGCGCCTTCGCGATAGCCGGTCCTGCGCACCAGTTCAGCAAGTCCACTGGCACTGCCGAAGGCAATCTCCATGTCCACTTCCTGCGGCGACACGATGTCGCGCTCCATACATTCCATCAGGAAGGCAAGCGTGACGCCGAAGCTGATTGTGTCGATACCCACTTCGTCGCACATGGCATTGGCATCGATTATTGAGAGAAGATCTGCGTTATCGAGCATGGATCCCATGGCATAGAGCGTTTCATACTCCGGCATCTTGACCGGTCTCCCGGTGGAATCGTTCACAAGTTTTCCGCAGGCGACGGGACACCCCCGGCAGGCCACGTCTTTCCTGCGAAAATGGTCACGGATCCTCTCTCCGCTCAATGCATCGGCCTTTTCAAATATTTCCCGGCTGTTGTTCCTCGTTGCAAGCATGCCCCTGGCATTTATAATATTGACAAGAAAGGGGGTTCCCATGGTGGAAAGAGGCGCCGCCTTCTGCCTGACGCCGGGGAGACGCTCCTTCAACCAGGCCCTGAGTCCTTCTCCGTCGGCGCACTCAATGGCGCCTTTTCCGCCTGCCACCACGGCCTTGAGTTTTTTCTTTCCCAGAACCGCCCCTATTCCTCCCCGTCCGGCCGCGCTCTGTCTCGATCCACTGCACATGATCCCCGCATAGAGCACTCCCCGTTCACCGGCAGGACCGATTATCGCGCTTTCAATTCCCTTCCCCTCCCGTGCAGCCAGCATATCACGGCATTCCTTCGTTCTCATCCCCCACAGATCCCGTGCCGACCGAAAGGAAGCATTGCCGGCGATAATTCTCAGGTAGACCGGTACTGACGCCTCCCCCGTGATCACCAGCGCATCGAAGCCGGAACGTTTTAGCATGGAGGCAAAATTTCCGCCGAAATTTGAGTCCATATACAAGCCGGTCAGCGGCGAAAGCGACGCTACGTGCCCCCGCCCGGTCCCCCACACAGGCGACTCATTGAAGGGCCCCGTCGCAAAAACCACTACGTTTTCCCTCGACAATGGCTCGACATCGGCGGAAAGACGTTCGTGGAGCAGGCGCACCGCCAGGCCATTTCCTCCCAGATAGGCCCGAGCAAGCTCCTCCTCAAGAGGCAGTGATTCCACCTGTTGCGTTGTCAGATCCACAAGGAGAATTTTTCCCATGTACCCCTTCATGCACCGGTCTCCCTAAAACTCGTCGCCTATTGCAATCATCACCTTTATGGCCTTTCCCACATGTATGCGCTCATCATAGACGCGTGGAAGGTCGGACAGCGCGATCACATCGGTAATCAGAGGCCGTCCGTCAAGTTTTCCTTCGGCCATCCACTGAAGGCACTGGATATTCTCCTCGTGAGTGTTCGAGTAAGATCCCCTGAGGCAGATCTCCTTGAAGTTAAGTGCCAGGGGCATAATCTCGACGTTGTGCATAATGATGCTCACGATGGTCACGGTTCCGCCGTTGGCGGCGGCACCGATGGCTGTCCCGACGGCATCATTCGCACCGGAGCACTCAAATACCGCCTCAAACCCGCAGCCACCGGTAAGCTCCATCACCTTGAGCAGCGCGTTTTCCTCAACGGGGTCGATTGTGTCGTGGGCGCCGAGACTGCAGGCAAGATCCCGCTTCCCCTTCACCGGCTCAGAAAGGACAATCGGCCCGAACCCCATAAGCGCAAGAAGCCGCACAAGGGCAAGCCCGATGGCCCCTCCGCCGATTACCAGGGCCGACCCCCCTTCACGCCCCGACACACGGATGCCATGGAGCGAAGCGGCAAATGCCTCGGCCAGTGCGGCATTTTGAGAATCCACACCCTCAGGAACGGGAATCAGCATGCGCCGATCCACTTTCAGGTATTCGGCAAATCCTCCAGGGTAATCGCCAAGACCGATGGTTCGCCGATCCCTCTGACAGAGATAGGGCCTTCCGGCCCGACAGTCCCGGCAGACACCGCACCAGGTCGGACGGATAATGACAGGGTTTTCCGGCGCACCCCTTTGTGCACCTCCGCCCTCCTCCACCGCAATGCCGCTTACCTCGTGTCCCACGATGACGCCGTCCTGCAGGCTTCCACTCTCGATAATCGAGTGGTCGGACCCGCAGAATCCGCAGTCGGCCACCCGAATCAGCACCTCCCCTTCACCAGGTTCCGGCATGGGAACTTCGCGAAGGACCAGCTTTTTTTCTTTGTCATAGACAACGGCTTTCATCACGCCCGCGCCTCCTTCCTACATCCCGTATATGCCTCCCAGCCTGCCGAAGACATGTATGGAAAATCCCACGCACAGGGCGGCCGCCAGTGTCATGGCAATGCCCGCCCGGGCCATATCCCTGATGGCGAAGTATCCCGCCGAATAGGGGATCACATTGGTAGGCGTTTCCGTCACCAGGATAAAGGCCAGGGACGACGAAAAGGCCGCCGGCGCACAGATGAGCCAGGGATTGATGTGAAGATCGGCGGCCAGGGCAATCAACAGGGGAATAATAATCGTTCCCGTCACGGTATTGCTGGAAAAGGCCAGATGCAGCACGCTTACCCCGGCCACAATGACAAACACCCTGACAACGCCCGGCAATTGAACCAGGGGTCCCAGAAACACCCATGAGAGCCACCGGGCCGCGCCCGTATGATAGACAGCCATGCCGATGGCAATTCCCGCACAGATAAGCACAATCCCACCCCAGTCCACATCCGCCTGGGCCTCCTTCCAGGAAAGCACCTCGATGCCGGGAAAAAAGAGAAGCACTGCGCCACCCAGGGCAATCGCCTGCATGGGCATGGCAATTTTTCCCCCTGTGAGGGATGCGACACAGGGGGTCAAAAGCCAGCCTGCGATGGTCAGAAGAAATATGACCAGCGTCCATCGCTCCTTCACCTGAAGGCGCCCCATCTCGGCAAGCCGATGGCGAATTTCGAGACGCTCGAACGGAATTCGCTCTATCTCAGGAGGAAAAAAAAAGATCAGCACAAGCCATCCCGCGGGAATCATCAGCAGCGCGGCGGGAAGCCCCAGCGCCATCCACTGGAGAAAGGTAATGTCGATCTTGGCCAGCTCCCTGAGAAATCCTATGGCCAGAGGATTCGGTCCGCAGCCCGCCGGAGTGGCGATGCCTCCGAAGAGAGGTCCCCAGGCGCAGGAGATCATCAGGGCCTTTCCGAAATTACTCTCCATCGGCTTCACTCCGGTCTTCCTGAGCAGGGCAGCGCCCAGAGGCATAAGGATCGCCGCCACCGCCATATCGGTAATCCACATGGAAAGCAGCGTGCCCGCAATGAGAAATCCCAGAATAACCATTTTCGTTTTCGATCCCGTGACAAACAGGATGAGGTAGCTCAAGCGGCTTCCGAAACCGGAGCGGCTGAAGGCCGACGACAGAATAAGCACGCCGATAAAAAAGGCAATGATCGGATTGCCGAAGCCTGTACGAATGACCTCCTTGAAGGGTTCAATCCCGAAAACGGGAATCAGCAGCATAATGAGAAGGGCCGTCACACTGAAGGGGATGACCTCGGTAATCCAGAGGATTATGGCGGCGATAAGGAGCGCGAGCGTTGCCTTTGCCTGCCAGACAAGAGGAATCTGTTCGCCGGCGCGTTGCAGCGGTTCGGGTGAGGGGAGCAGCATAATGATCGTCATGCACAGAAAGGCGGCCAGGAAGAATCCGATTTTGAACCCGAATGACCGCATCATTGCTCCTCCGCCGTGATATCGATCTTTTCCACCTTGGCCAGATCACGATCATAGAAAAAAGACCCCGCAAGAAACAATACACCGGCGATGACCGCAAAGGAAGGTACCATCACAAGCCCTGTTTTCAGATCTGTCCGATCCGACACGGCGCCCACAAAGACGGGGCCGACGGCGCTTCCCAGAATGTGCTGCACAATGACGCAGAGGCTGTATGAAACGGCCCTCAGCCCCGGATGCACCACATCCTGTGTCACCGCCGCCGCTGCGGGCACAAACGCCACCACCGCGACCCCTCCGAGCAAAAAGAGCACATACTGAGCGGTCCCTTCAAAAAAGGCAAAGGCCACGAAAAAAATACACGCTGCCAGGGTTGAACTCAGCGCACTGAAGAGAAGCCGCGCCGTTGACCGTGTTTGCTGCCATCTATCGGCCAGCATTCCCCCCAGCGGCGCCCCGATAACGGCGAGTGCCATTACGACGCCGCTCATCATGCCCGCCCTGCTCATGGACACCCCTTCGTACCGGTGGAAATAAGTGGGCAGCCAGCTCATCAGTGAGGTGGTGACAAAGAGATTTCCCGCAAAGGCCAGGTAGGTGAGAATAAGCGACGGTGTTTTCATGAACTCCGCAACAATATCGCCCGCCCTCATTGATACCCGCACATCCCCCGCCAGTGTTCTGGTAAGGTTCACCGTCTTATAGTCCCGTATTCTGTAAAAGAAAAATCCTGCGATCAATCCGGGAATCGCCACGGCCCAGAAGGCATAGCGCCACCCCCAGTGTTCGGCGATGACCGCTCCAAGCGCAATGCCGAGGGCGCTTCCCAGGGGGATGGAGGCGTTCCAGAGCCCCATAATCTGCGCCCGCTTTTCCTGAGGGAATATGGCCGATATGACGGCCGTCCCCCCCGGCGCAAACCCTGCCTCGCCGATTCCGATTATCGCGCGGGCGGTAAAAAGCTGGGTAAAATTTCTCGCGCATCCGCACAGCGCCGTGGCCACACTCCAGAGGACCGCCATAATTCCGATGGCCTTGCGGCGACTCCACCGGTCGATAAGGATGGAAAAGGGCAGAGAGAAGATCAAGATGGCCCAGTAGGCCGCCGACACAAGAAGACCGCACTGAGTATCGGAAAGGCCCCAGTCATCATGGAGGAAGGGGAAGATGGAAACAACCACCATCCGGTCAATATAGTTGAACATGTAAAGCAAGAATAAAAGGAGAAACACGTAGTAGGAATACTTCTTGGAAATCAGATACCCTTCAGGGGTGGTATCCTGTCCCATGATACGCCTCCTTTTCTGCGGGCATGCAACTCGGCCCCAGTGCACGTTGTTGTTACCTACGCCTTGTAGGACCCCAGGTTGGCAAGCGCCACACTTCCCGGACTTACCGTGGTGGGATCGGTCATCACGTTGATACAGGTCGTCACGCCCGAAGCGAAGGCCTCTTCCAGCGCAGGGCGTATATCTTCCGGTCTGTCCACGCGCAGGCCCTTGCCTCCCAGGGCCTCTACCAGCAGGTGATAGTTCACCTCTCCTATATAGGTTCCCTCCTTGATGGCGTGGCCCAGGCGCAGTTCCTGACTGTGGCGGATCATTCCCCACCCGAGATCATTGCTTATCACGACAACAATGGGGAGCTTACGCCGTATGGCAACCTCAAATTCCATAAAATTGAACCCCACCGACCCATCGCCGATGACGAGACAGACCCGTTTTTCAGGATAGAGAAGTTTCGCCGCGTTGGCGTAAGGAATTCCCACGGCAAGGCACCCGTAGAGCCCCGAATCGAGATAATGGCCGGGCTGCGGAATCGTACGGGTCATCGCCATCCAGATCTGAGTGTCCCCCCCATCGGCCACAACGATGTCATCATCCCGGTTCATAAAACTATTTATCTCCCGGGCAAGACGAAGAGGATGGATGGGAACATGATTGCTGTTCCAGTCCGGTTCGGCCTGCGCCTTCCCTTCGGCTTCCGACTTTTTCAGCATCAGAACCCACTCGTTATACTGCGATGCCGGCGCACCGCCGGTACCGCCGGCGACCGGAAGGCTGTTGCATTCGGCAAGGAACGCCCCGACATCACTCATCACGGCGAGGTCGACCGAACGGTTTCGCCCGATTTCCTCAGGCGCTATGTCCACCTGGACAATGCGGGCATCCTTTCGAAAAATATCCCCGAAAATATAGAACAGCCCGAGCCGCGCTCCCAGAAAGATAACGAGATCGGCGCTCATGGCGGCCATCAGGGCCGCACCGGGACGAATCGGCAGCGATGACTCGAAGCAGAGCGGGTGGGTGTCGGGAACGGTCCCTCGGCCCAGCGACGAGGTAAAGACGGGAATGCCCGTCTTTTCGACAAAGCGGACCAGTTCCCCCGCCGCATCGGCGTACCAGGCACCGCTTCCGGCAATGATGATCGGCTGGGTCGCGTGATTAATCATCTCAAGAAGCTGCGCTGCCTGATGCGAGTCGGCAGGCCGGGAAGGTACAGTGGTGCTGATTTTCTTCACCTTTGCTGGATCGGCTTTTGCATTGAGAACGTCTACGGGAAGCTCCAGATAGACCGGACCGGGCCTCCCGCTCACGGCGGTCCGATAGGCAAGATCGAAGAATTCGGGAATTCTTTCGGCATGGTGGCACACAAAGGCCCGTTTTACCATGGGACTGATGACCGGAAGCTGACACATGTCCTGAAGGTCGAGTTTTTCAGCTGATTCAAGTCCCACGCACCCGGAAATGAGAATCAGCGGTGAATTGGCCAGCCGCGCATTGGCAATTCCCGAAAGGGCATTCGTGAAGCCCGGTCCCGCTGTCACCATGGCCACTCCCGGCTTCCGCGTCATCCGTCCCCAGGCCTCGGCCATAAAGACGGCCGCCTGTTCGTGACGGGTGTCGAAGAGCGTCACCGGTGATGCCTCCAGGTGCTCGTAAATGGGGGTAATATGGCCGCCACTTATGGTAAAGACATAGCGAACACCCTTCTCTACAAGGGCCTCGGCCGCAAGCCTTCCACCGGTAATCTCGTCCATTCCGATGCCTCCTTCTTTCTACAGTTCCATCAGTTGACCGCCCGTAATATTGACCGCCTGTCCCGTCACATAGGATGACTCATCCGATGCAAGCCAGGCCACCAGATCGCCCACCTCTTCGGGCGTGCCTATCCGCCCGAGGGGAATCGTCTCGCACATCAGCCGTTCCCGCTCCTCAACAGTAGTCCCATAGAACTGCGCCTCCAGGCCGAAGCGCCACTTCTCCAGATCCGTGGAAATCTGGCCGGGACATACGGCATTGACCCTGATGCCCATGCCTCCGCACTCCAGCGCCATCACCTTTGTCAACATGATGACCCCTGCCTTGGCCACGGCGTAGGCCCCGTTGAACAGGGGAGGCTTTTTCCCCGCCCGCGATGCCGTGTTGATGATGCTTGCCGGACGTCCGCTCATCAGCGGAATGACCGCCCGGGACACACGGAACACACCGTGCAGGTTTACATCGATAGTTCTCATCCAGGCCTCTTCATCATAGGAAATTACGGCATTGGGCACGCCGAAAGAGGCGCCGGCGTTGTTGCAGAGAATATCGACGGCGCCGAAGGTCTTGCGGACCGCCTCGACCATCATGGCAATTGAATCGGGATCGGTTACATCGAGATGCGCGGCCAGCGTCTTGACATCGAAGCTGTCAGTAAGCTCCGACGCAATATCACACATTTCATCCCATGTTCCCGTCTTGAGCGGATTTCCCCCATTTTGAGCTAACTCTCCCAGATCGGCGATCACCACGTGGGCGCCCCGGGACGCAAGCTTTTCCGCAATGGCGTATCCGATACCGGTCCGCTTTCCCGATCCCGTAACTATGGCGGTCCTGTCCCTGAGTGATCCTTCCATGAGTGTACCCCCCTTCCCCTTGAAGACATGCGCCACTGACCCGCGCACGGTGTCGGTCTCACCGGCGGCGCCATTTATACCCGCACACAGCCCTTTCCCCTCCTTACCGTAAATCACGGCTATCACGGGATGTTGCGCAGCTCTGCCTTTTGTGCTGACAAACCCTCAATAAGTGAATACTATTCACTTATTGCACTCATGTCAACGAAAATTCCGGGGACAGTATACTTAATTCGGAATCCCTATAAAGACAAAAGAATCCTCTCCGCCTCGACCTGCAGAAAACACTCAAAGCTTTTTAATTAGAATTAAGTATACTGTTTGAATGCATAAGTAAGAAAGATTGGAGGAAACCTCCCGGCAGTTGATATTGTGTGTATAGACAAACTGCTGGAACGAGACGGCCTCGCCCAGAAATAAACCACAAGGAGGTTTCCCATGAGCAGGTTGTATTATATCGGGTTGGACATTCACAAGAAAGTAATTGCCTATTGTATTAAGGCCATTGACGGATGTTTGATTGACCAGGGAAAGATAGGGGCCGACAGGCAGTCACTGGAGAGATGGGTGAAGGGTCTGCCGGGACCCTGGATAGGCGCGATGGAGGCGACTATGTTCACAGGATGGGTATAGGATTTTCTCAAACCGCACGCCCTTGCCCTGAAGGTGGCTCATCCTGTGATGCTCAAGGCTATAACGGTCGCCAAGAAAAAGAACGATAAAGCCTATGCCGAGAAGATAGCTGATCTGTTGCGGGTGAATCTCCTCCCTGAATGTTACATGCTTTCAGAAGAAATTCGTGAACTGAGACGGATATTACGGTATCGTAACCACATTGTTCGAACGGCAGTGAAGGTGCAGAACAAGATGTCAGGCTTGCTCATGGAAGTTGGTGCTTCATACAGTAAGAAACGGCTGCATGATAAGAAATATTTCTGTGAACTCCTTGAACGAGTCGATGAGATTCCCCCTTCCGTTAAGGAACTTCTACATCTGAGCCGTTCAAGCTATGAGATGTTTCGCTCGTTCCAGAAGCAACTTATTGCAACGCTTCGCACTCACAGCCTAATCCGTGATCGGGTGCAGCGTCTCATGAACATCCCAGACGTAGGAGAGATAACAGCCCTGACTTGGGTGCTGGAGATCGACGATCCGGGACGATTTACATCCATTCGGAAGGCAGTCAGTTACTGCGGGCTGTGCAGCGCACAGAGGGAATCGGCGGGGAAGAAACAGCGCGGCACGATCTCCAAGAAACGCAACAAGCACCTGCAGACCATGCTCATCGAGGCCGCAAAGCTTGCACCGCAGTGGAATGAGCAACTGGCAATCGCGTATGAACCGGAACTGAAGAAAGGTAACCGGAACAGGGCAATGCTGGCCGTTGATAGAAAAGGGACAGATTTCAAGCTTCCCTCTGAATTTAGAGCAGCTTGAAGCAGAAGCTGTAAAATATATACACCTGCCAAGATGAAGATCTTCCCGCCGGGCCTTGCCGGCGCAATTCCGGGGATATTTAATTCGGAATTGCGCCTTGAATTAAGTATACTGTCCCCGGAATTGACAGCGACGAAGCAATCTCTTAGAATTCAAAGCCCACAGCGAGATTAACGCCCCAGTCGTAGGCGTCGGTAAAACTCGCATAGGCCATGCCGCCAAGGAACATCCACTTCACCGGCGTGAATCGAAAGCCTAAGCCCACATCGGCGCCGTCATCGGCATTATCATATCGTTTCGTCGAAGCGGAAAACGACAGGTTAAGGCTCAGTCGCTCGGTCAGGGGATAGACACCTTCGAGAATCGCCCATCCCACAAAATCCTTTTCGCCGACACGGGAATCGATTATCGCCCTCCCGCCAAGGTTGGCCACGGCGATAAACGGCCCAAGCGTTTTTGAAATAAGCAACGTTGCGCCCGGTTCCACTTTCCCCGAACCCAGGCCCTTGTCGTCATCTCCTGTAGGCAGACTAACCCCGCCCTGGATCGCCACATCAAACGTATCCGTATTCTCATCGAGGAAGCGGTAGGTCGTCATGACGCTGGTGTCGGAAAGGCCGGACTCAGCGGGACCCGGCTCCAGATTCCATCGATAGACTGAAGGAGACACGCAGAATGACCATCTATCCGACACACCGTAGGTAATATCAATGTAACCGGTATTTTCCTGGATATCGACACCCCTTACCTCCGTCTCCCAATACCCTCCCCAGAACGACACCTGCACCTTCCCCTCGTCGGGGAGGCGTGTGTCCCAGGCACTGATGGTTCTCTCCCACTCGGCATGCGCCATCACAGGGAAGAGGAACAGTACAACTGCGGCAACAATCCATATACGTGTCTTCATGTCTTTTCCTTTCTAAACAAATAATGCATGGTCTATCCTGTTGATATGTTATCACTTGTTTAAACTGCGCTTTTCCCTGTTCATCATTTCCGCCGGAACGACAGAAACGAAAACTATCCCAACCTGCTATCACGATGTCAGTTTGTCTCGAAATATAGCACAATTTGATGCAGTTGAAAAATCAAATTACGCCGCACATGCATAAGGGCATTTTAATGTAACATTTTTCCGAGAACCTGTCCTCTGACGGAACTTAAAATTTTTCGTGCTTTGACGCCCCTGTTTTTGCCGGCGCAAAGACACAGACCAATTTTTGAAATAGAGTGAGGCATAATGTTTGAAACTAACAGCAGACAGGAGGAAAAAATCATATTTTGTTTTCAATGTCAGGAAACGGCCAAGAACACCGACTGCATCGTCAGGGGCGTGTGCGGCAAGCCCGAAGAAACCGCCGATCTTCAGGATCTGCTCATTTACCTGTGCAAAGGGATTTCAGTGTAGGGGAACTGTTGAAGGAGAAAGGGGCGGTGGATAAAAATGCCGGTCGCTTCATCTGTGAAGCCCTTTTCATCACCATTACCAACGTAGCCTGGGACGATGAGGTAATTATCAACCGGATCAGACAGGCCCTCAAGGTGCGCGGCGCGGTGAAAGAAAAACTCGGATCGGATGTATGCGGTATGCTGAAGGATTGCGCCACTTGGGCTTCCGATCACAAGGAAGCAATCATGGCTAAGGCCATGTCCGATGAGGTTCGCATCATGGCTGTTCAAAACGAGGATGTCCGTTCTCTGAAAGAGCTGCTGATCATCGGCAGCAAGGGAATCACCGCCTATGCTGACTGCGCCGCGATTCTCGGCTATGAAGAAGACGTCTACGGCTTTCTCATGGAGGCGCTTGCGTCGACCACCAGGGATCTTTCGACGGATGAGATGTTTGGTCTGATCATGAAGGCGGGAGAAACCGCCGTCAACACCATGGCCCTGCTGGACAAGGCAAATACCAACGCCTATGGTAATCCTGAAATTACGGAGGTAAACATCGGCGTGGGTAAGAATACCGGAATCCTGTTTTCCGGTTACGACCTGAAAGACATGGAGGAACTGCTCGCACAGACGGAAGGCACCGGAGTGGATGTATACACCCACGGCGAGATGCTGCCAGCCAACTACTATCCGGCCTTCAAAAAATACCGTCACTTTATCGGCAACTACGGCGGGGCGTGGTGGCGCCAGAACAACGAGTTCGAATCCTTTAACGGCCCCATCGTCCTCACCACCAACTGCCTGATCCCGGTAAGAAAAGACAACACCTATCTGGACCGGCTGTTTACCACCGGTGTGGTCAACTATCCGGGCGCCGCACACATTGCGAACCGGCGGGCGGGCGGGGCAAAGGATTTTTCCGCAGTCATTGAACGGGCCAAGCAATGCGCCCCTCCGCAGGAGATCGAGTCCGGCACGCTCGTCGGCGGCTTTGCCCACAATCAGAGTCTGGCCCTGGCCGATCAGGTAATCGACGCCGTGAAATCCGCCGCCATTAAGCGCTTTGCCGTCATGGCCGGCTGCGACGAACGGCAAAAGGCCCGCGGCTACTTTACCGAAGTGGCCGAGAAGCTGCCCCCCGATACCACGCATGATCCTGACGGCCGGATGCGCCAAATATCGCTACAGCAAGCTTTCTCTGGGCGCTATCGGCGGCATTCATCGCGTCCTCGATGCGGGCCACTGCAACGATTCATACTCTCTGGCGGTCATCGCCCTGAAACTCAAAGAAGCCTTCGGCCTCAACGACATCAACGAGCTGCCCATTTCCTACGACATCGTCTGGTATGAACAGATGACGGTGGCCGTGCTGCGCGCCCTGCTTTATCTCGGCGTCAAGGGCATCCGGCTGGGTCCCACGCTGCCGGGCTTCCTTTCACTCACAGTGGCCAAGGTGCTTGTCGAGAAATTCGATATAAAGCCCATCGGGGCCGTCGAGGAGGATATTGCCGCGATGATGGCGGGAAATTAATTAATTTCGTACGATCAACACAAAACCAGCACGCCCCGGATCGATGAATCCGGGGCTGCCATGATCATTAAGGATCGTATATGGATACAACGTTGAATATGCTCTCTTCTCCTGCCGATCAACAGGGGGATACGGTCGTCGCGTACCGGGGAATCGAGGAGGTGTCGAGACTGCCTCTCTGTTCAGGCTTGACAGTGGGGTGTGCGGCGCCTGCAGAGTCAAACTCAATAAAGGCACAGTCGAAATGCACGAGAATGAACTTCCTGATGAGGAACGCGTAAAAGGCTACACCTACGCCTGCGTGTCCCGACTGACCTTCGACATCGAAGTCGATGCATAAGCATTCAATTCCGGGGGAATTCTCTGTCCCCGGAATTACTCCGGCTTTCATGCGTTCCCTTCGGCCTTGAAGAAAGTGTAGCAGAATGTACCATCCGGTTCGGTCGTCCGATATAGATCCTCGATTCCTTTGTCGAATGTAGCAGAGTCTATGATGCCTTCCTCGATCGCTGATTGACGTACCCCCTTGATCATGGCCGTAAATGTCTTTCTTGTGAATCCATCGACCAGTTCTGGCTTGCTGGAATCGACATATACCATCCGAGGAGAGACCCGGACTTCGCGATAGCCCGCGGCAACCAGCAACGGATACAGAGACCTTCCAATCAACGCGTTTCCACCCGCGCGAGACTGCAATTCAACCTGGCAGTGAATCGCGGCATGCGCGGCATCGCTTTCAGGATAAAAATAGACGGAACCATGGTCACCTTCAATGACCGTAATTGTTCGACCCGGCTTTAGATATGCTTTTAACTTCTGTAAGGCGACGCACGGCTCTTTCAAGTGCTCCAAGACAAAGCACACAAAGACATGATCAAACGAATGCGGGGCAAAGGGCAGATGAAAAATATCCCCCTGCTGGAAACGGACATTGGTCAACCCTGCCGCTTGCACCTTCTGTTTGGCTTGCGCGACCGAGTGTTCTGATATGTCAACGGATACGATCGAAGCTCCGGGGCTATTTTTCGCCAGCGTCACCGTTTGTGCGCCAACGCCGCAACCGGCTTCCAACACACAGCTTCCCGCTGGATATGTGGTATCGTAATGGAGCAGGTCGACCAAGGTCGTAGCCTGATCCTGCAATCGAATGTTCTCTCGAGGATTGTACCCGTGAACATATGCTTTTTTCATGGTTTCGTTCTCTTTACCACCTAAATTCCCGGATCAATGTACCAGTGACTTTTTTTGCGGCAATCCCGAGCTTGTCGCCAACGGCGTCAAAAAGGAACGTCGCCCCGTAAAAGCTGCGGGCTGACTTCTCTATAGGAACCGGACCTCTTTTATTGACCCTGTCATAATTGTCGGGATCTACTGTCCCCGGAATTCTTTATGGCCACAAGGGCGCGCAGGATGTCGGAGGCAACATCTTTATGTTCGGCCATAATGGCCTTTATCACCCCTTCTTTACCCGTACATGCCTGGCTGAGGGCGTTGCTGTCGATATTCAGAAGGCAGCAGAGCAGTCTGGGGGCGTGTACCTGCAGTATCATCTGCTCGATATGGCGATAGAAACGTTCCGCGCCATCGTTGGAAAGCAAGAGAAGTCGGGAAATCCGGTCTCCATAGAAACGGCCGGTGCGTTTTCTGACATGTGCAATCCCCCGCTTTTCACCGGCCAGTTTTTCAATGATGGCATCGAGGCCATAGCGAATCCGGCGTTCATAACTCGCCTTTTTCAGTGCCGTCATCAACGGTTCGCTCATGGAAATGACCGGCACATCCATTCTACTTCCGGACCAGAGCCTTGAGGTGTGCACCATCAACTCCCTGCGAATTATTTGATCAGAACCCTCCGTTTCCAACTGACGGGGAAAGCGCATGTCGCATATGTCCATCTGTTTAACCTCTCACGGAACAGGCCGTCTTTCATCCTGATAGTGCTTGACATTTTTTCTCAAGAGTGTATTTTTCTCACAATTCGAGAGGGAATGAAATCCCTTTTTTAAATCCGGTTGCTCTGGGCGCCGGTTTTCACCGTAGTGACGTCTTTTACGAGTCTGTAGAAATTGCAATGCCTATATGAACCCACACGTCAGAAAACGCCGCGTACTATGACTTCATGCAGACACCTTACCCTTGTGCTATTGCCGGAAAAGAAACCTGTGCTGCGGTGCCGACACTGTCATCTTACCATCGATGCCGACGAACTTGGCTCACAGAAGTATTGTCCCGAATGTTTTGAAGTGTATGGCAGGAAGCACTGTGATTTTGATGAAATTGAACCGGAAGGCACGCAGAAAATCCGCTACCGCTGCGAACAGTGCGGCATCATCATAGAAACCGATTGACTATTTACGAGGGCATCATACTTAATTCAAAAATTTTTGATCGAGTTGCACAGTCACTGAGGAAGGGGACCTCAATTCTTTACAGGAATCCCGAATTACGTATACTGTCCCCGGAATTCAGACAGCATGCGCCCTATGTCTGTGGTGGGAAGCCTGCAGGCGCCCCGTTCGCAGACATAGGCCGTCGCTTTTCCCTCAAGCGGCGTGAGATTGCGGGTAAAATCGGCAATGCTTTTGATGGAAGAGGTCTCCTCGTCGACGGGATGAAGCAGCACCGTTACATGGGGATAGTAGTCCGAGTCGAGCGAGGCAAGCATTTCTTGCGTGTCTGCCGATTGCCGCCTGCCTGCCACAATGATTTCATAGGAAGGGCCGAGGGCAAGGTCGCAGGCCGCAAGAAAATGGGTGCTTCCCGCCGGTGATGCCATGACCGTCTGAGAAAAAAACAAGATGAGTTCCGAAGCCTTGTCCATGAAAAGGGGATTCATTGAAAGCATGCCGAGGCGGACCATATTGGCCAGCGACACCGAGTTGCCCGAGGGGACAGCGCCGTCGTAGATCTCTTTTTGACGAAAGAGGAGATCCGTCTCGCTCCTGGGCGTAAAGTACAATCCTCCCGCCTTGTCGTCCCAGAATCGATCGATCATATCTTCGGCAAGGTCGCAGGCAATACGCAGGTAGTCCTCTTTATACGTGGCCTCGTACAGTTCGATAAGTCCCCATATAAAAAAGGCGTAATCGTCCAGATGTGCCGCTATACCGGCATTTCCTTTCCGGTAGCGGTGCAGCAGGCGGCCGTCGGCATCTCTCATACGCTCAAGGATGAACTGTGCCGCCCTTTCCGCGGCGCAGCAGTACGCATCATTGTGAAAAGCCCGTCCCGCTTTGGCAAGCGCTGCGATCATCAGCCCGTTCCAGTCGAGAAGGATTTTATCGTCCCTGTCCGGATGTATCCGTGCGCTTCTCTTGTGAAAAAGGGTCTCCCGCACAGCTTCGAGACGCCGGCGCAGGGCCTCTTCAGTCATGGCGAAGTGCCGCGCCGCATCGGCATGAGATCTTGGCAGACAGGGTATGTTGACGCCTTTTTTCCTGCCTTCGATTTCATCCAGAAAATTGCCGTCCTTTTCGATTCCGAACATTTCACAGGCAAAGGCCGCATCGGCTTCATCGAGCACCGCCTCTATCTCCGCTTTCGTCCAGAGATAGAATTTTCCCTCCACCCCCTCGCTGTCCGCATCCTCGGCCGAGTAGAATCCGCCTTCTCCGTCAGTCATCGCGGACCGCACATAGTGGGCGATTTCTTCCGCTGTTGTTTTGTAGAAATCCTTCTTCGTCACCTGATAGGCCTCTACGTAGGCATACAGCAGAAGCGCCTGGTCATAGAGCATCTTTTCGAAGTGGGGCACGAGCCACTTTGCATCGGTGGAGTAGCGGTGGAATCCGAAGCCGATCTGGTCATAGATGCCCCCCGTCCTCATTGCGGTGAGCGTATGTTCGACCATGTGAAGCGCCTCTTCGCGTTTCGTCCTGTGCCGGAAGCGGAGCAGAAAGGATACGTTGTGAGGCGTGGGAAATTTCGGCACCTTTCCGAATCCGCCATAGTGGCTGTCGTATATGCGGCTGAGCTGAATGAACGCCTCCTCGATGGTTGCTGCACCAACAGCCGCTTTTTTCTGCGGAACAGCCGGTTCCCGGAAGGATGCCGTAATCTGCTCAGCTATCCTGTCGACTTCCTGCCGGTCATTGTCCCACACGCTGCGGATAAGAGGAATCAGCTCGCGCATTCCCTTCATGCCGAAACGGCTTTCTCCGGGGATGTAGGTGGCGGCGAAAAAGGGTTTCCTCTCGGGAGTCATGATGACTGTCAGAGGCCAGCCGCCGCTTCCGGTGAGCCTTTGACAGACGGCCATATAGAGCTTGTCGATATCGGGTCGTTCCTCGCGGTCCACCTTGACGGAGATGAAGGCCTGGTTCATGAGGGCGGCGATCTCTTCATTTTCAAAGGATTCCCGGGCCATTACATGGCACCAGTGACAGGTGGAGTACCCCACGGAGAGAAAGACCGGTTTATTTTCGGCCGTCGCCCTTTCAAAGGCTTCATCTCCCCAGGGATACCAGTCCACGGGATTGTGGGCGTGAGATACCAGATAGGGGCTTGACTCGTGTGCCAGACGGTTGATAAAAGGGGTCTCTTGTGTGGTGTCCATTTTCCTCTACGTATCTATGTGTTCTCACCGGCGTTATCTGGCATTACCGCTATGAAATTCGGTAATCGGTGGCGCTCTCCAGGCGCTCCTGGTATATGATCCCATGGTGCGGCTCATTAAGCCCGGCGGCGAAATAAAGATATTCAAAAATCTCGTCGGCCTGACCGTCATCCACCAGTACCGTGACCACATCTATTTCCACCCCTCCGGGGTTCGTCCGGCTGGTCCCGCGGGCCGAGTTGGCATTTGCCGTGAAGATGCCTCTTCCATGCAATTCCTCAACAATCGCTCTCGCTTTATGCCGTCTCATCATACAGGTGATAAGCTTATACATGCACCCCCCGTTTTTTCCTGATTTTTTCAAGTACTTCTTTCGGGATATAGGTGGCCGCCTTCTCGAGCTTTTTCACATACACAAATCCCATGCCGGGCGTATCCAGAAGAACAGGCAGGCGATTCGTCACTTCTGCTGCCACCAATTCGTTCGTAAGACTTTCCGCCGTGTGAAAGAGGACTCTCTTTCGCGCTTTTGCCGCCTCAATGCCAAGGGCGATGGCCAAATGGGTTTTCCCCTTATGCAAAGCTTTGCATAAATGGAAAACCCATTGTACCAAGCATTGCGGCAATACCGACACCTGCGCCCACTGCAAGTACCAGCATATCGGCATAATCGGTCAGCAGGATGTAGCGATAGGGCGCCTGCTCTAATTCCACTAAGGAGCCGGCGGTTTTAAGCGCTCCTATGGCCGGCTCCGCAAACGTTACCCCTAGGCCCAGTAAAAAGACGACCGTCAGCACTGCCTTCAATGTGACCTTCTTCGGCAAGGTGTTGCCCATTTCTTCACCGAAGGGCATCGAGCCCTGTTTGATTCCCTCGAGAAAAAACATCAGCCCCACGATCACGGCAAAAAGTCCTGCCACAATGGTATAGGAATCCTGAATCACCTGCCGTAAAATGAATATCTGAAAGATCCCCAGGTAGATGGCCAGCGGCGCCAGGGCCTTGAGCTGGTCGATAAATCTCACCGATACATACGGCTGAATCAGACGATAGACATCGATACGCCTGAGTTCAATCTTTTCTCCCCGTTTTTGCGCTCCTTTTGAAGTAAGGTCATTGTAACTTACGGTAACATAATTGACGGAGACCTCTTTGAGGAAATCCCCATAACGGACAGGTTGATCGCTCACAAGTGCCCCTTCCAAAACTACTGTTATGATGTCCCTGCAGAGTACGGTTACTTACTTCAGAATCCTTACACAGACACGACGGTATTCGTCGATTCTCTGAAGGCGCTTGAGATCGTCACCTGAATGCGCCGTCCCCCGGATCGGGCCTCACTCGGCGATTGTCGTAATGAAACATCCGCCGCTGCCGCCGCTCGGCGGGCGCAGACGGAAATTGAAATAGGCCTTGTCGGGGGCGCCGCTGCCTGAAGGGATGCCGTTGTTGGTCACGAAGAGGTCGGGGGTCCCGTCTCCATTCAAATCTCCCACCGCCACTGAGGAAGCGCCCCGTGATGACAGTTCAGAAGCGAGGGTAAATCCGCCGCTCTTGCCGTTGCTGAGCCAGACCTCGTTGTTTTCCCCTGCTCCGGAATTCGTGATGACCAGATCGTAGTACCCGTCATAGTTAAGATCCGTCACTGCCACACCGGTACTGCTTCCCGTACCCACGGCAAGGCCGCTGTCGGTGAACGTACCGGCGCCGTCATTCCACCACAGGGTGTTCGCACCGTTATTGGTTACAAAGGCATCGAGAGAACCGTCGTTGTTGAAATCCGCGAGAACCACGGCCCGGCCCGCCGAAAGCCCGCCCAGGGTCTGGCCGCTGTCCGTGAACGTTCCGGCGCCGTCATTGAACCAGACCGTGTCCGGCGCCCCGTCGTTGACGACAAAGGCATCGATGTGGCGATCCCCGTTCAGGTCGCCCAACGCTACGGCTCTGCCTGGCGACGCACCGCCCAGCGCCTGGCCGTTGCTGCTGAATATCCCCGTTCCGTCATTCAACCAGACCAGGTCGTCCTGAAGATCATTCACCACGAAGGCATCGGGACTGCCGTCGCCATTCAAATCACCGAGGGCGACCGCCATACCCGAGGACAGAAGCGCACCCAAAATCTGGCCACTGTCCGTAAAATTTCCAGCGCCGTCATTGAACCAGACCGTGTCCGGCGCCCCATTGTTTACGACGAAGGCATCGATGCGGCGATCTCTGTTCAAATCGGCCAAGGCCACATCGCTGCCAGGCGCGGCGCCGCCCAGTGACTGACCGCTGTCCATGAATGTTCCCGTTCCGTCATTCAGCCACACCAGGTCACCTTGAAGATTATTCACCACGAATGCATCCAGCGCACCGTCTCCGTTCAGGTCGGCCAGTTTCACCATGACGCTGTTGCTGTCGCCGCTGACAGGTATCAGATCCTGGGGACCGGCCTTAAACAGGCCGACACTGTTCAGCAGCACCCGGTTCGCCTGACCGCTGGTATTGACGACAAAGGCGTCCGGATACAGGTCATCATTGAAATCACCCATTGCAATGTTCATGCTCTTATCCGCACCCATGCTCAGGCCGCTATCGGAAAAATTTCCATTCCCATCATTGAGCCAAAGGCAATTCCCCTGCCCGTCGTTGGCGACGAATGCGTCGAGTGTACCGTTATCGTCGACATCAACAAGCGTCACGTCGGTACTGTTTCTGTTTCCCAAAGGATAGTCCTGACTCTGTGCGCTTTCGGTAAAATTACCGGCGCCGTCACCGAAATACACACGGTTCCCCTGGGCGTAGTTGGCCACATAGAGATCGAAGAACCCATCGCCGTTTACATCGCCCAGGGCGATTCCCATACTGTTCGTACCGATGCTTCCGGTAAGGGGGGTGCTATTTTCGACCAGCAGGCCGCTGCCGTCGGCCGCATTGAGATAGACCCGAATGCCGTCCGTCTGGGTAGCCACCACCGCATCGGGATAACCGTCACCATTCAGATCGCCCGCAACAACATCTCTGCTGCTGTACAAGCCGAGATTCCATCCGGCATCGGCACATACTCCCGATCCGTCGTTGAGCCGTATCCGGTTCCCCTGGAGACCTAAATTATTCACCTCAAAAATATCAAGACTTCCGTCTCCGTTGAAGTCGGCCAGCGCAATGCCTTCGGTGTTTCCGGATCCGAGACTCTGGCCGCTGTTGGTAAAATTGCCGGCGCCGTTGTTGAACCACACGCGGTTGGCCTGGCCGGTCTTATTGCCCACAACTGCATCCGAAAAACCGTCTCCATTCAGGTCCCCGAGCGCGACCACCACGCTCGCAGAGGCACCAAGGTTCTGCCCACTGTCGGTAAAATTACCGGCGCCGTCCCCGAAATACACACGGTTCCCCTGGTTTGACGCATTGGCAACAAACGCGTCAAGTGCGCCGTCACCGTTGAGGTCGGCGAGAGCTATTCCCTCACTGTTGCTGGCGCCCAGATTCTGCCCGGTGTCGGTAAAAACGCGAACCTCTGCTCCACACACGCAGTGGCAAAAAACTGTAACAAGTACGATGCAGAAGCCTGCTAAAAGAAAAATTCCCACGTTTCGATCGGGCATATTCACGTATCCTATTCTATCTTTTTACGTTCACCGCAGGAGCGCGACCTTCTGAAGCACAGCAATAACATCCTCAAGACCCACATACCCGTCTCCGGTCACATCACCGGCAATAGCGCCTTCAGCTGCAATGCCGCTGCGAATGATCATTTGAAGCATGCCGATCACATCGTTCAAATCGACATGCCCGTCGAGGTTATAATCGCCGGGAATTGTTCCATCGGGAGACACATCGCCTACAAAAGTAAGAAAAAGCACGCCCCCCTCAGGCTCAAGATTGGTTCCCCGGTTACCTGTAACAACAAGAAGCGCGTCCTGCCACGCCGCCGCCCTTCCGCTGTCATCGTCACTCTCCCCGCCTGCCGATATCGCTGAAACAAAGGCGCCCGTGGGCTCGTAAAAGGCAACGATCACATCCGTGCCTCCGCGGCTCACAAGATATTTTCCAGGAAACACGACCTCCCCTGAGAATGCGCCGGTGACGGCAATGATGCCCGACTGTCCCAGGGATACCCCCCTGGCTTCACTTCCACCTGCGCCACCGAGCACCACCGCCCAGGATGGAGTTCCCAGGGAATCGTAGCGGGCGACAAATCCGCTGCCGTCGCCGGAGCCTGCGACCTCGACCCCTTCGCCGAAATCAGCGGCGCCCCTAGCGATACGTCCGGACACCACTGTCGTACCCGTTGAATCCATGGCGAGTCCGTATGCGGAGTCGGCACCGGCGCCGCCGGCCTTGCGCGCCCACTGAACCGCACCGGCGGCACTGTATCTGGCGATAAATACATCGCTATCCCCTGAACTAGTGATTGTATGATTCACATCAAAAGATGCCGTGCCCGAAAATTCTCCGGCTATCGTGACGGACTCCGCACCAGCCGCGGCAACGCCGTGAATGCGGCACCGGTCGGAGTCGGTTACCGCCCGTACCCACTCCACTTCGCCGGTTGCATCGTATTTGGTTACAAAAATATTGGTGGGAAATATACTGCCGCTGTACTGCTTTTCCGGCTCTTCGCCGAAAGATACGGAGTCCATAAACCAGCCCGTCGCGTACACATTACCCGACGTATCCACGGTCACGGCGCTCCCCGATACCTCCCCTATCGAGTTTTCATCGACGCACACACCCGTTCTCGCCCAGAGGAGATCGCCGTCGGCGCTGTATTTCGCCACAAACATGTATGTGCCGCCTTGCGCGAGCGCCATCGCATCATTCGCTCCCCCCTGGATCACGGCGGAACCCGTCGATTCTCCGATCACATAGCTGTTACCCGACCCGTCCACTGCCGTGCCGAAGGCGCGCTGCACGCCCGTCCCCTGGATTTCCCTGATCCACTTGACCGCTCCGGCGCTGTTCAGTCTCATGAGGAATGCCTGGGATGCCTCCCCTCCGGAATTCAGATCTTTTCCACCGAAGGCGCTGGAACCCGAATAATAACCACAGAGAGAGATGTCTCCGGTCGTCTGATGCACCACCATGTGCGTATTGACGCAATTCCCGGTACTCACGGCGCCATAGGTAGCAACGAACCTGGTCTGACCATGGACGACCCCCGCGTAGATAAGCACAGGCAAGGCAATCACCATGCATGTCACAATCGCGTTTCTCATGACCCTACACATCTCTATGGGGTTCCTCCCCTACGAAAAATCCACAAGATACAACACCTTTTCTTCCAAAACCATATCCGAAGATACATCCGTCCAGTACTGAACCGTCCACTCATACCTGCCCCACGAAAGCGGCGAGTCGGAAGTCCAGCTGTTACTGCTTCCGTTCACCCACTGGGAGAGAACTTCAGCCCCATCTTTTTTCAGCTGCAGGTTATACCACAGGGCACCCTCCACTGCATCCCAGGAGAGAGTAAAGGGCTGCTGTGTCACTATCACCACATCGGCAGGAATGAACGGAAGAGGCTCCTCGGACGGCGTTACGGTAAATGCCGCCGGCGCCGAGCGCAGCCCGTACCCGGACACCGCCCACGCACGCACTGTCCACTGGTACTCACCCGGGGAAAGGGTGTAGTCGGTGGTGAACACATTTACATTTCTGACCCAGTGGGAGGCAATGATCTCACCGGCCTGCTCGATCCGCACTTGATACATCAGCGCATCATCTACTGCATCCCAGCCGAAGGTCAACGGATCGGTTTCCACGGCATCCGACGGACCGGTCGCACCTGGTCTTTCACCTATTGTAAACAGCAGCGGCGCGCTTGTGCTTCCGAATCCCTGAGAAGTAAAGGGTTTAAGCGTCATCTCAAAGTCACCGGTGGGCAGATCACAGCTGCTCCACGTGGTTCCGTCTTCTACCCAGGGGGTATCGTAGGTAATGCCATTATATTTGATGTCAAGCGAATAGGCCAGTGCATCCGCCACCGCATTCCATATGAAGGTGGCCTTCACGTACTCCAAAAGCGCCACATTGCCGCCCGTCATGATTGCCGCATCCCGGACCACATAGCCTCCGTTGGCTTGGAGAATTACCTGTCCCGTCCCATTTACCTGCACATTCTCACTGACCGTAATCGTCCCATCGGCGGTTTCCACCGTCACGGCGCCTCCACCGGTTTCGATTCCGCTGAGCGACCCATCGGACAGCGACACCACGGCGCCGTCAGACTGGAGTCTGCTTACCGTTACCGGGTGTTCCCCGTCTCCAACCGTTCCGATCATCAGTGAACCGGGATTATCGACAGTCACATCCCCTGTTCCCGCCTGTGCGGCGACGAGGTATATCCTAACGGAAAATGAATCGGTCCCTCCAATGGCCTGGCCGGCGCTGAGTCTCAGAGCACTCGCTCTCACGGCGTAGCCGTCCGCGTCTTCCGCAGCCCCGATAGCCACCGGCGGCGGCGGTAATGCTTGCGTTGCCCAGCGATGCATCGATGGCGGTCACTTCCGCATTCAGCGCAGCCCAGACCCTTATGGCGCCGCCGTTGCTCAAGAGTGATGCACCGTTACTGATCAGCACGGAACCATCCGATGATTCCACATCGATGGATCCGCCACCGGTGGCGATTCTTCCCTCTACCGTGAGATTCTGCCGGCTGACCGCTGAGATATGGCCGCTTGTGGATTTCACGCTGCCCGACACCGCTATGCTTCCCGCATCACCGCCAGCGCTCAGCAGGATGCTCCCTCCGAAACCGGATTCGACGACCCCCCTCAACAGTGACGGCGCCGTTTTCCGTCGTGATATACACATGGCGACCGGCATCCGCGTTCCCCACAGCCACACTCCCCGAGACGGCTGTAGACAGATACAGATCCCCTGCAGCGCCGGCAGACAGGGCGTGTGCAACGCTCAGTTCTCCGTCATCAACAGTGAGCGTCACGGCGCCGCTGTCGGTGCGAGCCTCGGTCACTGTGAGCGAGCCGCCGCCTGATTGGCTGAACAGGATATCACCGGCACCGGTTGCTATCACAGGTACGATGACCGGGGAATCTGACACATTCGCCGCATCAATACGGCCGGTAAGCGTTTCCAGTGAAGCCTGCGAGACGCAGGTCTCCATGGTATTCGAAGAACCGATACCGCTCTGCGCCGCTATGATCAGTGTCGCCGCCGTCACATCGGCATCGACATCTTCATCGAGTTCTTCAATGGCTCCGGCGGATGTTATGGAAACGGTCTGTCCCGATGCCGTTACATCGCCGACATACACACTTCCCGACCCCGTGGTGGCAAGCGTGATACCGGCGCCGACCGCATGCACCCGTACGGCAGTGAGTGCGCCGTCCTGCAACCGCGACGGACACTGCACCATCAGATGTTGCGGCATCTTCCACCGTCAGGGACCCGCCTCCCCTCTGGGATAATTCCAGATCGCCGCCGCCCGTGGATGCTTTCTCAAGTATAGCGTCTTCTTCACAGTCATTGGCTGCACGAATCGCACCACCGGCGGTATCGAAACTCATGAGAATCGCCGAGGTCTCAATGGCGCCGAGCGTGCCGATCCCGGATACCGCCGTCCAGACCAGACCGTCGGCATAGACATCGATACCAGTGTCGTCTCCCAGTTCCTCTATGAACGCTGCTGAGTGTATTGTTACCAGGCCGCCCGAAGCCTCAAGGCTTCCCAGATACACGGACCCGCTTTCATAGGTCCTAATACTAATATCGCCTCCTTCGGTATCCACCCCTTCAATGAAGATGTCCGAGGAGGAATACATGGTGAGTATACCGCCTTCTGAGTACATACCGGCATTCATAAATACCGCACCGTCGGCATTGACGTCCACGTCTCCGCTCTCGCTCTCCACCGCGGCATTCAAAGTGGCGTCGCCCGATGTTTCGATCAGCACATTACCGCTGCCGTCTGCCGCCACCGCCGTCCCATCCGCCGGCGACGTCCCGTCATTCAGCGTAATATCGCCGTCCACCACAACCGTGATCGAGCCGTTTCCCGCCGTGGTTCTCAGGTCACTTTGCGGCCCATCGGTACGCGGCGTCACTGTGGCATCGGCCTGCACCTGCTGAATTGTCACGGTCGTATCATCAATGATCAACCCGTCGCTTTCCTGTATGAAAATTCCTCCCGACGTCGCACGGGAAGATAGCGTCACTGCCGTCGTCTCAATGAAATCACTCTCTGTACCGACACCGATACCTGCCCACATCAGAAGTTGCTCTGCCGTTACATCGACGAAACTGTCTCCGCCGTCCATAATCGATCCCGCCGTCGCAATCAGCGAAACTCCCGCTGTTGTCACGATGCCGCCCAGCGTGATTGACTCATTGGCAACTGCCCGTATATCCCCTGAAGTTGCTGCAATACGGCTTTGATCGGTCATTGTGACATTCCCTGTCTCGGCATTGATACAGATCGTCCCGCCGCCGCCGGTTGCAATGTCAACGGCTGATGCGACGATTACATCGGTCGCTGCGCCTACCGTGATATGCCCCGTCCCGGAAAGGATGTCCGCGTTGGCAACGATCGATCCCGCAAGGGCCTGAAGCAGGATGTTGCCTGCGCCGTCTGCACTCACTGCCGTCCCGTTCCCGTCGCCGTCATTCAGGGTGAGAGCGCCCAGGGTCGCCACCAGTACGATGCTGCCGTCGGCCTCCGTCGTCAGGTCGGCCTGCGCTCCATCGGTCACGGCCGTCGTCGTGCCGCCGGCGTGGTACTCCGTCACGGTGACGCTCACGCCGTCAACAGTCGCGCCGCTGTCCTCCGTTATGTAAATGCCGCCCGTCGACGACTGGGCACTGAGCACGTCGATGTGCGTCGTCACGTGCCTGTCTGCCGCACCGACCGAACCCGTCGACTCGATGCGCAGGTGCGTCGCCGTCACGTTCTTTGTGGAATCGGCGGCGTTGATGAGGGCCCCGCCCGATATAAGCGATACGTCGGTCGCCGTCAGGTTACCCACGGTGAGGTCACCCGTCGCGCTCAGTCGGACCGCGCTTCCCGCGGCCGTGACGGTCGCGCTTCCTGTCATACTCAGGGCGCCTGCGGCGTGCATCGAGATGGTCCCCGGCGATGCCGTTGTCGCGTCCACGTCGGCGTTCAGGGTGATGTCCGCTGCGGTCTTGATCGTGATGTGACCCGTCCCGGAAAGGGATGTCGGCATTCGCCGTGAGTGCGCCAGCCAGGGCCTGAAGCAGGATGTTGCCTGTACCGTTCGCACTCACTGCCGTGCCGTTCCCGTCGCCGTCATTCAGGGTGATGTCGCCCAGGGTTGCCACCAGTACGATGCTGCCGTCGGCCTCCGTCGTCAGGTCGGCCTGCGCTCCATCGGTCACGGCCGTCGTCGTGCCGTCGGCGTGGTACTCCGTCACGGTGACGCTCACGCCGTCAACAGTCGCGCCGCTGTCCTCCGTTATGTAGATGCCGCCCGTCGACGACTGGGCACTGAGCACGTCGATGTGCGTCGTCACGTGCCTGTCTGCCGCACCGACCGAACCCGTCGACTCGATGCGCAGGTGCGTCGCCGTCACGTTCTTCGTCGAATCGGCCGCGTTGATGAGGGCCCCCGCCCGATATCAGCGATACATCGGACGCCGTGAGGTTACCCACGGTGAGGTCACCCGTCGCGCTCAGTCGGACCGCGCTTCCCGCGGCCGTGACGGTCGCGCTTCCTGTCATACTCAGGGCGCCACCGGTGGTGAGTGATGCCGTCCCCGGCGATGCCGTCGTCACGTCCACGTCGGCGTTCAGGCTGATGTCCTGGGCCGCCTTGATCGTGATGTGACCCGTCCCGGAAAGGATGTCGGCGTTCGCCGTGAGTGCACCCGCCAGGGCCTGAAGCAGGATGTTCCCTGCACCGTTCGCGCTCACTGCCGTGCCGTTTCCGTCGCCGTCATTGAGGGTAAGAGCACCCGCCGTCGCAACCAGCACGATGCTGCCGTCGGCTTCCGTCGTCAGGTCCGCCTGCACCGCATCGGTCACGGCCGTCGTGGTCCCGTCGGCGTGGTACTCCGTCACGGTGACGCTCACGCCGTCAACGGTCGCGCCGTCGTCTTCCGTTATGTAGATGCCGCCCGTCGACGACTGGGCACTGAGCACGTCGATGTGCGTCGTCACGTGCCTGTCTGCCGCACCGACCGAACCCGTCGACTCGATGCGCAGCTGCGCCGCCGTCACGTTCGTTACTGAATCGGCCGCGTTGATGAGGGCCCCGCCCGATATCAGCGATACGTCGGTCGCCGTGAGGTTACCCACGGTGAGGTCACCCGTCGCGCTCAGTCGGACCGCGCTCCCCGTGGCCGTGACGGTCGCGCTTCCTGTCATACTCAGGTCGCCACCGGTGGTGAACGATACCGTCCCCGGCGATGCCGTCGTCACGTCCACGTCGGCGTTCAGGCTGATGCCCTGGGCCGCCTTGATCGTGATGTGGCCCGTCCCGGAAAGGATGTCGGCGTTCGCCGTGAGTGCACCCGCCAGGGCCTGAAGCAGGATGTTCCCTGCACCGTTCGCGCTCACTACCGTGCCGTTCCCGTCGCCGTCATTGAGGGTGAGAGCACCCGCCGTCGCAACCAGCACGATGCTGCCGTCGGCTTCCGTCGTCAGGTCCGCCTGCACCGCATCGGTCACGGCCGTCGTGGTCCCGTCGGCGTGGTACTCCGTCACGGTGACGCTCACGCCGTCAACGGTCGCGCCGTCGTCTTCCGTTATGTAGATGCCGCCCGTCGACGACTGGGCACTGAGCACGTCGATGTGCGTCGTCACGTGCCTGTCTGCCGCACCGACCGAACCCGTCGACTCGATGCGCAGGTTCGTCGCCGTTACGTTCTTTGTGGAATCGGCGGCGTTGATGAGGGCCCCGCCCGATATCAGCGATACGTCGGTCGCCGTGAGGTTACCCACGGTGAGGTCACCCGTCGCGCTCAGTCGGACCGCGCTTCCCGCGGCCGTGACGGTCGCGCTTCCTGTCATACTCAGGGCGCCGCCGGTGGTGAACGATACCGTCCCCGGCGATGCCGTCGTCACGTCCACGTCGGCGTTCAGGCTGATGTCCTGGGCCGCCTTGATCGTGATGTGACCCGTCCCGGAAAGGATGTCGGCATTCGCCGTGATTGCGCCGGCAAGGGCCTGAAGCAGGATGTTGCCTGTACCGTTCGCACTCACTGCCGTGCCGTTCCCGTCGCCGTCATTCAGGGTGATGTCGCCCAGGGTTGCCACCAGTACGATGCTGCCGTCGGCCTCCGTCGTCAGGTCGGCCTGCGCTCCATCGGTCACGGCCGTCGTCGTGCCGTCGGCGTGGTACTCCGTCACGGTGACGCTCACGCCGTCAACGGTCGCGCCGCTGTCCTCCGTTATGTAGATGCCGCCCGTCGACGACTGGACACTGAACACGTCGATGTGCGTCGTCACGTGCCTGTCTGCCGCACCGACCGAACCCGTCGACTCGATGCGCAGGTGCGTCGCCGTTACGTTCTTTGTGGAATCGGCGGCGTTGATGAGGGCCCCGCCCGATATCAGCGATACGTCGGTCGCCGTGAGGTTACCCACGGTGAGGTCACCCGTCGCGCTCAGTCGGACCGCGCTTCCCGCGGCCGTGACGGTCGCGCTTCCTGTCATACTCAGGGCGCCACCGGTGGTGAGTGATGCCGTCCCCGGCGATGCCGTCGTCACGTCCACGTCGGCGTTCAGGCTGATGTCCTGGGCCGCCTTGATCGTGATGTGACCCGTCCCGGAAAGGATGTCGGCGTTCGCCGTGAGTGCACCCGCCAGGGCCTGAAGCAGGATGTTCCCTGCACCGTTCGCGCTCACTGCCGTGCCGTTTCCGTCGCCGTCATTGAGGGTAAGAGCACCCGCCGTCGCAACCAGCACGATGCTGCCGTCGGCTTCCGTCGTCAGGTCCGCCTGCACCGCATCGGTCACGGCCGTCGTGGTCCCGTCGGCGTGGTACTCCGTCACGGTGACGCTCACGCCGTCAACGGTCGCGCCGTCGTCTTCCGTTATGTAGATGCTCCCCGTCTCGGACTGGGCGCTGACTGTGTCGATATCCGTCGTCAGGTGACGGGCCGCCGTCCCGATCGATCCCGCTGCCGCGATCCGAAGCTGCGCCGCCGTCACGTTCGTTACTGAATCGGCCGCGTTGATGAGGGCCCCGCCCGATATCAGCGATACGTCGGTCGCCGTGAGGTTACCCACGGTGAGGTCACCCGTCGCGCTCAGTCGGACCGCGCTCCCCGTGGCCGTGACGGTCGCGCTTCCTGTCATACTCAGGTCGTCGCCGGTGGTGAACGATACCGTACCCGGCGATGCCGTCGTCACGTCCACATCGGCGCTCAGGCTGATGCCCTGGGCCGCCTTGATCGTGATGTGGCCCGTCCCGGAAAGGATGTCGGCATTCGCCGTGATTGCGCCGGCAAGGGCCTGAAGCAGGATGTTGCCTGTACCGTTCGCACTCACTGCCGTGCCGTTCCCGTCGCCGTCGTTCAGGGTGATGTCGCCCAGGGTCGCCGTCAGTACGATGGAACCGTCACCGGAGGTGGTCACGACATCGCGCTGCGGCGCGTCCGTGATCGGAGTAACACCGCCGTCTATGCGCACCTTTTGGATCGTCGCATCGGCGCTCTCAACGATCATGGTGTCGTTTTCAAGAACGAAGATCCCACCCGATGCCGCGCGGGCGGAGACTATTGCAATCGCCATTTCAATGTGATCTGAGGCGGTTCCGATGCCGACGCCGGCATTCATTCTCGCTGTATCGGCGGTCACGTCGATAACGGTTTCACCTCCGTCAGTGATGGAACCAGTGGTCGCGATCAGCGAAACCCCCGCCGTCGTCACGATGCCGCCCAGCGCGATCCCCTCTTCTGCACAGACACGGATATCACCGGACACCGCCATGAACCGGCTTCCATCGGCCATCGTCACGCTTCCGGAAAGAGCGTTTACAAAGATTGTGCCGGTGCCTCCCGTGGAAATACCGGCCGCACCCGTAAAGGTCACACTGGCTGCCGCCGTCATCGTAATATGACCGATGCCGGAAATCATGTCCGCATTGGCGATACTATTCGTACCAGCGCCCACCGTTTCAACCAGAACGTTACCCATTCCATCCGCCCGCACCGCGGTGTTGTCAGCCACCGCCACACCATCATTAAGCGTGATGTCGCCTGCGTCGGTACGCAGGACGATGGCGCCGTTACTGCTCGTCACCAGATCGGACTGCATGACGCCGATAATTTCGTTGACTGTGCCATCGGGAAGCACCCGTTCGATGGTCGTTGTGACATCGTCGACGGTTACGTCGTCTTTTTCGAGGATGTTGATCCCACCTTCCCCTGCGTGGGCGGCCACTGTGCCGATTGAGGTCAGCACCGGATCAGGAGCGTAAAGGATGCTCGAAATATCACCCATGACGCCGATGCCGATGCCGGCATTCATTACGGCAGCAGAGGCCGACATATTTGAACGCCACTCAGTGTCCACGACGGGTCTGTCGAATATTCTGTCGTACCGAACGGCGCCGTTCAGAATGCTTCCCTCCGTCGCGGTAAGGCTTACCGAACCGGACCCCGCATGCACCCATCCCAGTACCCCATCCGTGAGCGCCACAAGTCTGATATCGCCGCCTGCACCTTCGATCGGTATTCCTTCGGGAGAGACGCCGCTGCTGGAAACCAGCGCGCCGGCGGCCATCGTGATCGAACCGTTGCCCGCTTCCACGTCAATGGCGCCGCCGCCGGTGACAATCCGCGCTACCGTGATCCCGTTGAACGGCGCTGGCACATCGTTTACCTGCACACGGATCGACGCCGTGGCCGACTGCGAACCGCCCGATCCGACATTGCCGTTATCCTCGACCAGAACAGTGATCTCATCATTGAAATATCCCGCATCCGCAACGGGCGTATACAACAGACTGGCCACTGTCCACTGCACATCCGCCAGCGGGCCGGTAATCTTTACGATCCAGGTCCCCTGTCCCTCGACCGCGGCGCTTCCCGCCGGCTGAACCGTCAGGAAGGCCCTGTCGGGATCGGCCGAAGCGAGACTCGCCGTGAGCGTAATCGTACCGTCCCCCGCATCACGATCGATTATGACGATCCCCTGTACGGCACAAGGTACACCCACATTCGTTAACAAAGGCGACGCCGTCGTATCGGGCACATTCAGTACCGGCGGATTGTTCACCGGCGCAATCGCTATCTGCAGTGCAAGCGAGGGGATCGATCCGCCGTCGCCGTCGGATACCGTGAGCGCAATCCCGTCGGTCAGTGTGCTTTCACTCCCGCCGTGGACATAGCTTATGAGTCCATTGTCCACGTCGGCCTGCGTAAAGGCGCCCCCGGCCGTCAGCGGTGTGAAACCGGCGTACAGCAGTGTGCCCTGCAGAGGCGCAGTAAGAACGGTATAGGCCAGTTCGTAGCGGTTGTTGTCCCTGTCAGTGGTGCGCAGGACATCCTGCCCCAGGATCGCCGCTCCGCTTTCATCCACGGAAAGGGTCCCGGCTGCCGCCGACTCCGGCGTTGCGTTGAACTTGAAATATACATTATCATTCCACACCGCGCCGTTGTCGGCTTCGATCGCGATATGACCGCAGCAGGCGCCGACACCGACCCTGGGTCTGATTTCGAGGGTCGTCATGGCCTGGTTGACATCGGCCAGCGTACCGGTCATCACGATCACTGCAGTGTTGTTCCCGGAAATGGTTACGCCGCTCACCGCACCGACGCGCAACGTCGCCACTGTATCTGCGACAGAGAGCGCCAGCGTCACCGTCACCTGTGCAGAGGCGCCTCCCGGATCGGGAATCGTGACGCCGGAGACGGCCAGTGAAGTCGCTCCCGCCTGAGTCTTATACGCCACCGATGTAACCTGAATTGAAAATTCAACCGCTGCAATCGCGCCTCCGGCTCCGTCGCTCACCGATGCGGAAAACCCGGTTTCTGAATCCTGTCTGCCGTCATGAACGAACCGCACCAGGCCGCCGTTCACATCGGCCTGCGTGAAGGAATCCCCTGCAAAAAGCGTCACGCCGTCACGCTCGACATACCCGCTGGATGTCCCGATCATCGTGAAGACCAGCAGCGCGGGCCCCTGCTCCAGATCTTTTATCTCCAGCGCCGCCTGCGTCAGATCAAGCGTCCCGCCTTCAAGCACCGCGCCTCCGGTGTTCGACGCAACCCAGGGAAGCGTGTTGTCCGTGATCGTTATCGCGAAGGAGGTCTCGGAAACCAGGCCGCCTCTGCCGTCGGACACCGTGAAGGTAAAGCCGCCTTCCGAACCCGGGCTTCCGTCATGGGTAAAGCTGATGAGCCCGGCATCGATGTCGGCCTGGGTGAAAGTTTCGCCCGTCGCACAGGCACTGCCGTTCCTTGCCAGCACTCCCTTCATGATGGCGGTAATCGTAAATACAAGCGCATCGGGTACGGCATCCACATCTATCACACGAAGCATCGCCGACGTCACTGTCATCGAATCCAGTTGACTCAGCGATGCGCCGGTATTGATAGCCACTTCCGGAATGTGATTCACCGTAACGGCTATTGCCGCAGTGCCCTCTTTCGGTCCCCCTTCTCCGTTATGTCCCAGGTCGTTCGCGATTACCGTGACTACATCGGTAAAGGGCCTATCGTATGCACCGAAGGGGGTGACATAGCGTAACGTCGCCAGTGTCGCGTTGATATCATCCAGGGTACCGGTGATCATCACCGATGAAGAATACTTTCCCGTGACCACGGCGTTCCCCATGGATACCATCCAGAGATGCCCGGCGCTCCCCTCTGCCAGTGCCAGACCTGCAATAAAGGCATCCGTGCCGAAGGCATCAGAATCGGTCACCGATATACCACCGATCAGTGTCGTTGTGCCTTCGTTGACCAGTATGTCGCCCGGCACGTGCACTACGGGGGGGTTGTTTACCGGGATCACCACGATATCGAAGGCTGTAGCGCCGATATCGCCGCCGAGGCCGTCGGAGACGGTAAAGGTAAATCCATCGGTGACGTTCTCACCACCGCCGTGGACATAGACGAGGAGACCGGCATCGATCTGGGCCTGAGTAAAGGTCATTCCAGCCGACAGTATAACTCCTTCAATCTTCAACACACCGTTTACCGGTACCGTCACAAGAGTATAGGTCAGCGGAGAATCCTCTCCCTGCACGGTCCTGAGAAACTCAGAAGTAATGACTGCGGACGCACCTTCATACACTGTAAGCCCCGCATTCACGGCAAGCATGGGAATGTCGTTTACAGTAATCGCAATTCTTGCCTCCGCCGTGAGCGTCCCGGACTGAAGCGTAATCACCACCGTATCCTCGCAGGGGCCCGCGTCGACGCCCGCACGATAGGACAGTCCGGCAAGGGCGGTGTTGATATCCACAAGGCTTCCCGTAATGGTCTTCTGCGCGGTCCACGGGTCGCCGCCGCCGAAGGACATCAGGCCTGCACTTCCCTCAGACAGAGACAGGGTCCCGTACATCGCCGTTCCCGTTGCATCGGCGGACACTCCCGCGAGGCTGACAGTCAGGCCCTCATTGACGATGATTGGCGCGGGCACATGAATTACGGGCGTCGACTGCGTATCCTGTATAAGGATCGTGAACCCTCTGCCGGACAGGTCGCCCCCGTCACCGTCCGAAACGGAATAACTGAATCCATCCTGATCCTGGGCGGCCGTTTCTCCCGAGCCCGCATAGACCAGACCGGTTTCACCCTTAAACGCATCAAGATTGGCCTGACTGAAGACATCGCCCACCACAGCGCTCCGGCCGCCGATAAGGAGGATTCCCTTGACGGGGAGACTTTCGATGGTGAAAAGGAGCTCATCGGCCCTATTATCCTCATCGGCGTATCTCAGGTGATCTTCGGTGATCACCACCCGCGTTCCACCGGCGATTGTCATACCCACATTCACCACGTGAGGTACGGCATTGATCTTGATCGGGATCTGTGTTTCGCAGGCATCGTCCGCACCCTCGCCATCGGAGAAGGACACCGTCATCGCCGCGGCCCCGTAGGTCTGCTCTTTCCACAGGAATTCAAGGCTCGAATCGCCGGAAAGCGCGGAGAGCCACTGACTCAACTGGGCAAAACCGCCGCTCAGCGTCACATCGCCGCTCTCATTCCCCATGATGACAATACCGTCGGTTCCGCCTGGGCCCACACGCAGGACGCCCGCGCCCTGGATGGTCAGATGCAGCACTGAAGGATCGCCGGCCGCGACATCGACATCTGAAACGGACAGGCCTTCAATCGGAAGGACAACCGGATCCAGCGGATCGTCGGGGAAATTCACGATGAAGCGAGCCGGTGCGGTCAGTACCGGAGGATTGTTCACCGGGATTACCGCAATAGTAAAGACCGTCTCGGGAATGACGCCGCCGTCGCCGTCCGTAATCGTAAACGTGAACCCGTCGGAGGTTGTTTCCGAGCCGTCATGGGTATAGATCAGGCGTCCCGCATCGATGTTTGCCTGCGTGAAGACATCGCCTGCTGCGAGTGCCGTGCCGTCCAGCGAAAGGATACCGCAGGCGGGACCGGTTACCATGACAAAATCCGGAACACTGTCAGGATCGACCACCTGCAGCAGATCCCCGCCGATCGTGGCGGAAGCTCCTTCATTCACTGTAAGGCCTTCATTGTGTGCGAGAACCGGCGCCGCATTCACCTTGATATGGACGGTGGATACGGCTATGAGAGCGCCGCCGCGACCGTAGAAGCCGTTGTCGTCAGTGGTAATCGTCATGGTGTCCGTGTAGAATGCCGATCCATCGAGAATCTCATAGACAAGAGTGGCCAGTGTTTCACTTACCGCGTCGATCGGACCGGTCAGGATCAAACGGGTGGTCCCGTTCCCGACGGCTTCAACACCATCGGCCGTCACCACGGAAATGATTGCTGCCCCTTCGGGAGGTGTGATCTCGATCTCGCACAGAATAGGCGCGATCCCGGCATCGGGGTCGGCAACACTGATGCCGAGCGCGCCGGTGAAGAGGATATTCACGCCTTGACTGGTGGTGAGTCTTTCGCTTTCGGAAGTGGACGGCACGAAGTTTTCCGGGCTGTCGTTCACCGGATCGATGAAGAAGGTCAGCGAACCCTCGGTCGCACCCCCCAGGCCGTCATCGACACTGAAGCCGCACATATCCGTCGCGGTTTCGCTTCCGTCGTGGGTATACCCCAGCAACTCGTTGTCTATGTCCGCCTGGGTAAAGGCATCACCCTGGACGAGCCCTGTCCCACTCAGAGTAATAAGGCCGTGCACAGGCGCCGTCGTCAGCGTAAAGACAAGCTCGGCGTCGCTGTTGTCTCCGTCGACATAGCGAAGCATGCCGGCGGTCACTGCCACGGACCCCCCTTCAGCCACAGTGGCGCCCTGGAATACGCCACCGGCCGACAGAATCGAAATGTCACCGCTGTTAGAGAGAACACCGCTCGTCAGTACAATACGGGAGTCGGTCCCATCGGTCTGGAGCAGTACGTTGCCGGCGCCGCCGACGGCAATCTCCCTGAGTACATGAATATCGCCGGTGGCACTTCTCAGCACAATGGCGGCCGGACCCGGCGAATTCAATCCCGACAGGAATTCCCCATCTCCCAGGGGCGCCACCGTGCCATCGCGGTATACGGCGTTCACGAATACCGCCGGAACCTTCGTCACCTGAAGGCTGTCTGCTTCGAGAAGGTTGATCCCTCCGGGGCCCGACAGCGCAGCGACATTATCGACGGACATCCTGAAAGGTGCCGCGCTCTCCCCGAGGATACCGATGCCGTTCCCCGCGCGGATGGCAAGGACGCCGGCGATCACGTGTGCGGGAAACGCCCCGGCGCCCAGCACCGAACCGGAACTCGAAGTGATGCTTACTACGCCGGTGGTTTCGATGGACGATACGAGGATATCTCCCGCGGCCTGCAGGTGAATATTGCCTGACTGCGCGGCAATGCATGCATCACCGGCCATGGTGATCCCGCCCGAGACGGCTTCGAACTGCACTGTGGCGGTATCGGCAACGGTTATTGACACGGCGGTTCCGAGCGCCACATCTCCCGCGGCCCTCAAGGACAGGGAACCACCGGCCAGTGCGACGGCGCCGTTCAAAGCGACTCCGGCACCTTCACTTTCGATCAGCACATGACCCGGCCCTTCTACCGCAACGCCGCTTCCGGTCTGCGCGACCGTGATGGACCCGCCTTCGGAGACCAGGTAGACTGAACCTGGATTATTCTGCCCCGTCACATGAATCGCTTCGACAATCAAATCCCCGGCTGAAACCGTCTGGGTAAGGGCAATGTTTCCAGGGATGCCGGCAGTGGTTACATTCAACCGGCCGACAGCGATGTCAAGATCGTCAATTCCGGGAAACACTCCTGCTGCCATCGCCTCGATGACAAGACTGCCCGCCCGTATATTGAACTCCTCACCTTCCGAATCGTCTGCCACCACCCCCTGCAACGCACGGAGCGTAACGAGACCATAGGCGCCACCGTCAATAACCCCCACCAGGATATTTCCGGAAAGGCTCACCAGCTGCACGGCATTTGCGGTACTCCCGGCCTGCGACAGGACATCGTGGGCAGTAATGGTTTCACCCGCCTCTATGTCAATCTTCCCATTGGCGGCCCTGAGCACCGGGAGCGTGACGCAGGCTGGAGCACGGATCATGATATCGCCCCTGCCCACGGTCGCCAGGTAGGGACCCAGTCTCGGCTCGCCCGCGACGATCAGGCTGATCGGGCCGTTCACCTTCACCGCGGCACGAAGGGTCAGATCGGTCGTTTCTACGTAGAGCGAGGAAGGATAGGCCCCCTCGGCACCCACGATATCTTCGAATTCTGCGTTGCCGGCGCCGGTGTACACCGACAGCGCCCCCGTTCCCGTCACGGCATCGCAGAAGAAGACGGTTCCCTCGTCGCCGCCGGGGTTCTCCGTAGTGACGGTCGTCGCGCCCGAAAGAAGAACCGGTCCTGCAAATTCCACATCACCGCCCCGGGCCGCAATCGTGGTCGCGGTGAGGGTTTCTCCGAAGGTATAGACAATAATCCCTGCCGTTCCGGTCGCCAGGATTTTCCCCTCGATCTGCACTATCGCGGCTTCGGGCGCAGCAACGCCGCTCTCGATAAGGATACCGCCTGCGGCCTCGAGCTGATTCAGCGCGCCGTCATTCCGGATCACGACGCTGTCGGTACTTTCCGCCGTGGTAATGCAGTCCGAACCGGCAATGACGATGTTCCCTCCGGATTTCAGGAATCCCGCTGCTTCGACGATGACACCGCCCCGGCCATCGCCGTCAGTGTCGGCGATAAGGGTAATGTCCGAGCCCGCCTCAGTAGTTTCCGCAATCGCCCTGATTATGATGTCACCTGTATGGGTATACAGGATTGACTCGGCCTGACGAATATTCTCCGACACAATGAGCACATCACTGCTCTCGTCCCCCGAGAGGTACACGTCCCCGGCGCCTAAAACGATCCTGGCATTGGGCGAGTCCGTATTTACATTAGCTGCGATCGTCACCGATCCACCGATACCGCCTGAGGTGCTGATCTCCGCCTGAATCACCAGTCCGTTCGGACCCATGATGGTAATCGAACCGCCGTCCACAGCGGCATCCTGGCTTCCCGAGGTTACATTGCCGGTCACCGTTGTCGTACCACCAGTCTCGCGATAGAACTGTTCCAGCCGGATGTCGCCGCCCAGCGTGGCAAGCGATCCAATCTCCAGATCGCCGGTGACTCCCCAGGGCACATTACGGATCACAAGATTGCCGGCGCCGAAGCTCTGCGCATCGATCAGCGCGGTAGAGGTCGCAAAAAACACCTCCTGATGTTCTCCATCCAGCCCGGTAATCGCGCCTGCCGCTTCCAGCCCCACTGCCGATCCCGACAGGACACCGGCGTATTGCGCGATGGCGCCGCCCGGTGCGCTGACGGTTACACGATCGACAGCGAGTACGTTGCCGCTGAGGGTCACGTCGCCTGTCGCGTCTCCGGCATACAGCACAATGTCCCCCCCCTCGTCGCTCGTCTTGAGGGCGTAGTTTGGATCCTGCACTTCCACTATTATGGCGCCTGTCTCCGCGGCACCGGTACCCGCCCGCAGCGCAATGCCGCCGGCGCCTAGCATCGGGGCCCCCACAAGAATAGTACCATAGGCGTTGAAATCTATGATACCGGCAGTCCACATCGAGGCATTTTCATTCACGGTGATTGCGCCCGCGCGATCAACCCGCAGGAGCCCAATGGGCACGGCTGCACTGCCCACAGCACCATTGAAGATTACGGAACCAGAGCCGGCATTGACCATCAGGGATCGGGTTCCGGTCGTGTCAGTGGCAATGCCGGAAAGGGCCACCGAGCCACCGGCGCTGGTGAGTGTTATATCGCCTTCGAGTGCAGTCGTTCCGCTGAACGTGATGTCATCGCCTGTAGTCACGATATTGGCGCCCGCACGAACGGTTCCTCCGCCGCTCTGGGTGAACGGTCCGTCCAGGGTCATTGCGGCTGCGGCGCCGATGTCAAGAATTCCGCTGTTTTGAATCGAAACCGCCCCGCCGGACATCGTCTGTACCGGACCGATAAAGGCAATATCGCCGCCGGTCACGTCAAGTCCGGTAATTTTTGCCGGACTGCCCAGGGCGCCGCCGAAACCGACCGCACCCATTCCCGCATCGATGGTCAAACCATGGCCGCCGCCGATTGCAGCGCCGAAGCCGATATCGCCGCCATCTCCCGTATCCAGGGTTACGGGACCGCTCAAGGTGACCGCACCGGCAAAGGTTATCGGATCTGCGGTGGTCCTGATCGACCCGGCAATGGTTACAGACCCCGGGCCAACCTGGGTAAAGGCGCCGTCAAGGCTGAAGGGCGCCGATAGGGCGATGGTCACTGCATCGGTATTCGTGATGCTGACGGTGCCACCATCAGTCGTGGCAACAGGGCCTCCGAAATGAGCCGTTCCAGTGGTCACGTCAATTCCCGCGCCGCAGGCAGTCACGGCCCCGGCAAAATCCACATGGGACGCCGATACTACGATCACCCCGAGGGGCGCCACGGCTCCAACCGCGTCAGCGAAGGAGATTGTTCCAGTTTCGGCATTTGCAGCGATCGTCAGCAGCCGGCATCCGGGCTCTTCGCCGTCGCTGTCCACCCTATCGCGCAGGTACACTGATCCGGTGCCGAGAGCGGTTGATATCGCCACATCGGCGGTCAGCACCAGAGGTGCAAAAAGATCAAAATCACCGGCATTGATTACCGTCACATCGGCCCCGAGGTTGACCGTACCGGGACCTTTGACCCATAAAGTGCTCCCAGCCGTAATCGGCGCGCTCATGTCTGCCTGTCCGGCGTTGGTGACGGTGACCGCCCCTGTTGCTGTCAGGGCGGCGTTCAGCGCCAGTGTGCCGGTGGTCACGTCGGCACTGCCCAGGCGAAGCACCCCGTCGAAACGCGTCTCTCCCGTACAGGAAATATCCAGAACCATCGCGTCTATGGCGGCATCGGCGCCGACGAACCGCACCGTTCCGGCACTTTCAATCGTCAATCCGCCCAGCGCAGTTTCTTCAACACCGGCATTGTCGTCTAAAGTAAGGGCCCCCGAGCCAGCCGCAAGGGTCAGCACATGATCCAGGGCGGTGTCCGTCGCTATTTCATCCAGTGTAATCGAGCCGCTGTTCGTCGCAATGCGTCGGTCGCCCGTCAGCAGCAGCACAGAGTCGGAGATCACCACACCCGCCCCGAGTCCTGTGACGGAAATATCGGCGCCCAGTTCCACCGGCCCTACACCGTTAAACCGTACGATGCCCGTCGATGTGATCCCGCCGTTGATGACGGCCGTCGCACCGTTCGTCACGGTTACCGATCCCGCGGCACCACCGGCGTTCAGCGGTGCGTTCAGATTGAGCGTCTCACATGTAAGGGAAACCGGCCCGGTCACATCGACATCGGCATTGAAGGTCACCGCGCCTGCAGCCGCAATCGTGAGCATGTTTACATCGACAGTACCGGCCGAAGGATCGATGAAGGTCACATCGCCGGAAGAGGTGATTGCCACACCGCCCACAGCGGCGTCATCAAGGCCCACATTGTCCTTGAACAGCACATCCCCGACCATAATCGTCAGCACATGGTCCCCGGCTGCGTCAGTCAGCACCTCGTCCAGGGTCACCATGCCGGCATTGGTGGTCAGCGACACATCATCCGTCAGTGTGATCGCCGCCGTGTCGACGAATATCACCGCAGCCGGCGTAAGCGCCGTCACATCAGCACCCAGTGAAATGGCGCCCGTGCCTTTGAAGGCGACGCCGGCGGCCCCGGTAATATCGGCATTGATGACCAGTTCTCCGTCACCGGTGAACTCCACTGCACCGCCCTGAATCCCTGATTGTACCGTAGCGGTGCCTGTGTGGCTGATATGAATCAGGCCGCCAGCCTCAATCGCCAGATCGTCCCCATCCCCGTCATTGAAGAGCACCGTTCCCGCCACCGTCAGCACCAGCGCACCCAGCGTTTCTATATCACCCAGGACGGACAGATAATGGGCCGCCGCACTCTCATCGATACCCAGCGCCGACAGCACATATTCGATTAGACCGGAAGGAACCACTTCTTCGGCGCTGAATACCGCGGGCGCCGTTCCTGTAACGATATCAACGGCCTCGGCAAGATATATTCCGCCGACGCCGCTCAATGCCGCAAGGGTGGCCGCATCGATTTCAATAAGCCCGTTGCCCGCATCCGTCGGCTGCCCGATTCCCATTGCCGCTTCCAGACGAAGCGCGGTGGCGCTGACTATCCCGGACACATCGGCATTATCCAGAATGTCACCGGACACTGAAACAATGCTCGCATCCCCGGTGCCGGCATCCATCGATCCGACGATAATGCTCCCGTCGGCCATATATCGTATATCGCCTTCGCCTGATGCTGTGGCGGAAGCGCCCGGATCCATGGTAATCGAGGCCGTTGCGGCCACTGTAATCGTTCCCGCCCTACTGACAATATCACCGTTTGCATTTTGTACGATGGCCGATTCCACACTCAGGATGACAATGCTGCCGGCATCACTTTCAACGGCAGCCTCGATAGTGATAGCGCCGGTAGCGATAATCGTTATCATCCCGTCCCCGTCGGTTTTCACCGCGATGGCATCGCCGTCGGCGCCGTCGCTCAGCGTCAGGGCGCCTCCCGCCTGAAGTGAAATGCTGCCCCCGCTGGTAGCTGTCAGATCGCTCAACGTCCCGCTGGTCACGGGCGTAGTTGCGCCGGTCTCAGTCACCCGTGTAACCGACGCGATCACCGCGCTGACCGTCAGCACCGGCACGGGGTCTCCTTCAGCCGCCGCTGTCTGTGCAAGATATATCCCGCCCGCACCGGAAGAAGCGCTCACCGTGGAAACGGACATCACCAGGGCACCGTTCCCGGTATTCTCCGGTTCTCCAATGCTGATTCCCGCATGCAAACGCAATCCCTGGCCTGTGAGGATGCCTGAGCTGATACGGGTTATGCTTCCCGCAGTCGCCACAATATCTATATTACCGGTACCGGCACCTATGATTCCTATCAGCACAGCCGTTCCTGCCGCATAGCGTACATTCCCCGCACCGGTGCTCATCGCAGACGCTGTCGTTTCCATGGTGATACTGCCCGCTAGGGCATGTACATCGATGCTCGCTCCGGCGGTGGCGATCATGGCGGCCTGGACGATACCGTCTGCGGCAAGTATTGAAATCGCACCGCCTGCGCTGATTACACCAGCGCTGACCGTTACATCACTGGTGGCCGGGCTGTCCTTGTCACCGGCGCTGATCAGGATGTTGCCTGCACCGAGTGACACCACCCCTCTACCGAAGCCCGCATCGACCTCGGTATCGGCGCCATCGGTAATGGTGACGGACCCGTCATAGGTCCTGAGGACAATCGCCGTGGCAGCCGTCAAATCACTCAGGGCTTCATCGTTTACATCAGGCAGCGCTGCAACGGTTCCCGCCGCTGTCACCCTCTTCACACCGGCCGCCACCGCGCCGATGACTATATCGTCCGTTTCATAGAGGCTGATGCCGCCGGCACCCGCCAGGACGCTCATCGTGCCGACGGTCGTCTCGACCGCCCCCATTCCGGAGCCCAATTCACCGACACTCCCGCCCGCCTGAATTCTCAGACCGGCAGCCGCCACATCCACATGGGTGTCGCCGTTGTCCAGGATGCTTCCCGTGCCGGAAATGAGACTTGCGTTACCGGTCCCGGCATTGATGCGGCTCAGTGCAATATCGCCCGCGGCCTTGACACGCACATCTCCCGCCCCGGTGCTCAGCACCCGCGAACCGTCGGTCATCGCGACGGCCCCGGCCGTGGCCTCCATATCAATGCTTGCCCCGGTGGTGGAAATAAGCGAGCCGCTCCCCTGTGTAATAGTGCCGGTGGTCGAAATGATCGAAATCGCGCCGCTCCCCGTGGAAATCCCGCTATTGATCGTGATACCTGCGCCCGCCTGAACCAGTATGTTCCCGGTGGTATGGGCGCTGATGGCAAGATAATCGTTGTCACCGTCATTGAGCGTGACCATGCCGGTGGAAACAAGCACGATCCCGCCGCTCGAGGCTGTCGTCAAATCGCTCTGGGAATTATCGTTGAGATCCGTTGCTATCGGAAGCGTTCCATCGTTCTTGACCCTGGAAAGACTGACGGCTACCGCGTCAACGATCACATCGCCGGTTACATTCAGATTGATCCCCCCTGATCCGGATGAGGCGCTGACCGTGCCTGCTGCAATCTCGAGCGCATTCGACACGAGACCCAGTAGACCGACTCCCGTACCGGCATTGAAGCGGATGTGGCCCGCCGTGATATCGGCGCCGCCTGTATCGCCGCCGTCCAGGACCGAACCGCTGTCGGACAGGAGGCTCACTTTCCCGGCACCGGCATTAAGGACGCCAACCGTAATATTTCCGGCGGCCCGGTACCGTATATTGCCCCCGCCGGTGCTGCTCGTGATCCCGTCGGCCATGGTAACGGCACCTGTCCCGGCCCGGACATCGATGGTCCCCGTCCCCGCTGTGGTCACCGCGGCATTTTGGATCACATTGCGGGCGCCCAGGAGCGAAATGACACCGGAGTCGCTTTCCACCGCCGCGTTCAGAACGAGATCGGCCTCGGCCCCGTTACTCTGCGCCTGAAGCAGAATATTTCCCATCCCGTCGGCGCTCACCCCGCCGGTTCCCACGGTAATGCCGCCATCCAGGGTTCTGAGAACGATGCTTCCGTTGAGCGAGGTGACAAGACCGCTCAGGGAATCCGCACCGAAGGAGACAGTTCCAATCGTCACTTCACCGCTATTGAGAAGATTAATTCCGCCGGCGCCTGCCGAAACCGCGAGAGCTTCTACGGATGTTTCCAGGGAATTCGCGCCGGCGCCCAACTCCCCGGCGCTTATAGCCGCCTGGATCGCCAGGGATGAAGACGACACATCCAGCAGATCCTCGCCCAAAGAATTCTTGCAACCGTTGTCTACAACACTGCCGTTCTCAGAAACAATCGCCACCGTTCCCGCAGTGGCATCGAGCAACCCCACCGCGATATCGGCATGGGCGAAATAGAGGATGTTGCCGTCATCCATACCGGTGCCGCCTGTTGATATCGGATCATGCGGATAGACCAGTCCTGCACCGGTATTCGGGCCCGAAGGATCATCATCGGCCAAAACCACGGCAAAGGGCACACCGGCGCCGTCGAAATCGAAAGCGGTCACGTCTCCGGCGGTAGTTACCCCGGCTACTACCGTTATCGTCAGAAGCTTTTCCGCATAGACCGCATTCAGCGCGGAACCGTCAACAAAGAGAATGGCCACGTCATTGTAGAGCGTACCCGTCGAGACAGCGGTAATTGTGAGGTCGTTGTTGTCGCCGGGAAGAATGACCGTGGCATGAGCGGCCTTTCCGACACTGCTGCCCGCTGCCGCCCCAATCATTTCGATACCGCCTGCGGCGGCGGCCACGTACAGAGATCCTCCGCCAGTGGCGACTTCCGCATTTTGAACGACCCGGGATGCAGCGATCAGATTTACCTGCCCCCCAGCGGCCGTTACCGGCGCCAGAATCACCAGGTCTGCTGCCGATATGGTGATGTTTCCCGCCCCGGCGTTGCTGACACCGTTCTGTCCGCTGGCCAGAATGAGGGTGTCGCCAGTGGTGGAAACCAGAATGTGACCCGTGCCGGCTGCCGCCTTCTGGGTAATCTGCGTTACCAGAAGGGGACGTCCCGCCGCCTGTGTGATGACGATATCGCCGGCACCTTCATTGCCCGCATCGAGATCGAAGACATCCGTGTTGATGTCGTTCCCTTCATCCGTACCGCCCATTCCCGCCTTGGTCGAAAGTATCGCCTCCCCTGCGGTAACGATGTTCGGATCCTCAAGCACGGTGTTGTCGATTATGGCGCCACCGGCGGTCACCGCTATGGCTGCGGGTACCACGTTCACGGCATTAATGACCGTGGAGGCAGTGGTAATTCCGCTCTCAATCGTTATGGTAAGAGTCCTGGTATCGGCATCATAGGCCACAACGGCGCCGCCGTCCGTGACGGTTCCGTCATCTACGATGGATACCTGTATCCCGTTAAGATCCGCGCCCGTCCGGTCGGCGGTAACCCGAATATCGTTCTTCTCCCCGGTGATTTCAATGGTGGCGAAGGCGCGAATCGTGTCCGTGCCTCCCGCCGTCGTCACCGGGCCGGTAGGCGCCGTAATTGTCCCGGAACCGTCGTTATTCGTTTCACCGGCACTCACTGCGGCAATCAGCGGATTGTTTTTCCCGGTGCTTTGCAGAAGTGAAAGTTTCACATCGTCGCCCGCCGTGTAGGAAAGCGCTCCGTTCACCACTGTGGTGATGGTTCCGTCCAGCATCGTAATGTCGCCTGCCGTGGCAACCACGACTACTGAAGAAACACCGGAAGCGGTGATGTGGGCGTTCTGGTTCACATCGTCGGCGGCGGTGACGGCCACAGCCCCGGTGAGGTCGGCAGCAATGGTCACGGAACCGGTGCCTGCAATGGAATGGACGGGATCCGCATCCGTACCGGCGTTGAACGTAAGCAGATCGGCCGTAATCGTTGCGTTCACCACAATATTGTCTTCCGAGGAGAGGGACACCGATCCATCAGTAACATTGACAGGCGCCCCGACCTGTACCGTAATATCGTCATCGGCGGTCACCCGCAGGTCGGCACCGTTCAAAGCCAGTCCTGCACCTGCAAATGTGACGGCGCCCCGGCCGTCGATTATCAGATCATTGGTGGACGCCGTTGTCTGCGATGCCGGGTTCAGAATCAGCGGGTACTGTCCTGTCACCTTCAGTGTGGTTTCAGTGGTGGAGGCGCTGTTGACAATCGAACCGGTCACCGTTTCCAGCGTTATCCCGGCCACTGCCTCCATCCTGCCCGTCGTGGCGGAGAAAATCAGATCGCCCTGTGCGCGTGCATACAGGGCGCCGACGGCGGTTGCCCCGGCCTTCATATCGATATTCCCTGCGGTGGCAACCACTTCCACATAGCCCGCGCCTTTGGCGGCGTAGGGAACGGTTGCATCCTGAACCGTTCCGGCGCCGCTCTGGCCTGCGGCATTGACGGCGGTAAATGGTGCAGTGCCCTCAACCTTTGCGGCATTGACCGCCGCCACTACCTGCGCGGTGATGGTCACGCCGTTTTTAATCGTAATTACCAGAACTCTTTTTTCGGAATCCGTATGGGCGTAGGTGACCACCGGCCCGGCAGCAGCCACATCGGCATCGTGCACCAGGATTACGGTGACGCCGTTCATACCTTCACCCGGTTCACTCGCGGTCAGCACAAAATCGTTGTCCGCACCCGCAGGAGACAGCGTGAGACCCGCGGGAACGGCATCCCTTCCACCGTCGGTGGCGACGGCCGGTGTGTGAATAGTCCCGGTACCGTCATTCCCCGTACTGCTGGATGCCGTAAAGGGGATGGCGCCACTGTTCGTACCGGTGTTCACTTCGCTGATCACGGCCGCTGCGGTGGTGATTCCGTTCTGGATATTGATCGTCAGCATCTTGGTGTTAGAGCTGTAAACCGCTGAGGCTGACCCGTTGGAAATGGCCCCGTTATCGATGAACCGTATCAGCACATTGCCGTATTGGGTCCCCGGACCTTTGGCGGTGAAGATGAGATCGTTATTCGTCCCCTTCGGCCTTATCACGGCCCTGGCCGTATCGGATACGCCCTCTGCGGTAATAGTCGCTTCAAAGGCAGTCACGCCGCCGACCCCGGTGCTTTCACCGTCATGGGAAGCGTTAAAGGGCATATCGAATCGGTTGTCGCCGTTGTTCACCTCGTCCACAATCGCCTGGGCATCGGTAAACTGACTCTGGATGTTAATGGTCAGCACCTTCGTTCCCGTGTTGTAGGTGGCCCGAGCGGTACCGTCAATTAAGGAACCGTCGTCGATCAGATCGATACGGATGCCGTTGAAACCTGTCCCGTAGTCCTTGGCTTCGAACTGGATATCGTTTTCAGCACCCGAGGGGCGCACAAAGGCAAGAGCCACTGTGTCGGCATCTCCCCCGTAACTCAGACTCGACATGCTCTGCACGGTCCCGGACCCGTCGTTGACGGTCTCGGTGGTGGTATCGAGCGCTGCCGTTAAGGTTCCCTGGGTGTTGATGGCGGTAACGACCGCATTGGCCGTTGTCGCGCCGCTTCTGATGGACACGGTCAGTATCTTGTCTGCGGCGTTGTAGGAAGCGGTGGCATTGCTTCCGGCAATGCTGCCGTCATCGATGAACCGCACTGTCACTCCGTTATACGGGGTGCCGGCAGCCGCGGCCGTAATGATCATATCGTTCTTTGCGCCGGGCGGCGCCAGTGATACACGGGCGGGGACATTCACCACGGTGGCAACCGGCGCTGTGTGCAACACGACCGTTCCGTCTCCGTTGCCTTCGATGGCTGCGGCAAAGGGCAAGTCTGCGGCGTTTATCTCGTCCACGACGGCACCGACCGTCGTGAATCCGTTGTTGATGAATATATTGAGGCGTCTGTTCACATCATCATAGACCACGGCCGCCGTATCGGTCCCGTCGGCAAGATATCCACCCGCTCCGTCGTCCAGCAGTCTGACGGTGATGCCGTTGGTGTCGGCGCCGGCGGTTTCTGAGGTCACCTTGATACCGAATCCTATCGTCGGCGGCAGGAGGACGGCGGAAGCGGGAAGCGCCTCGTCGCCGCCGTCGGTCACCGTGGAAATTTCAGAGATGACCGTGTCGTCGGTCCCGTTCCGGGACGAGTAATCGAGACCGGAAGCCCCGACCGTCACGACGAGGGCATCACCGGCCGGCCCGGTGCTCATCGCAGTGAAGGGAAGATCGTCCACCGCATTAATCTCAGTTACCAGCGTTCCTGCCGTGGTTTGTTCGCTTCTCACCTTTACGGTGAGTGTCTTCGTGTCACTATTATAGGAAGCAATCGCATCGTCACCGGCGATAGTACTGTCGTTTTCGAGGCTGATGACATAACCATTGAAAGCGGTCCCGCCTTCGTCCGCGACAAGCGTGATCTCCTCGGCACTGTCGGGAAACAGCACCGCCGACGCCTTTCCGGGAACCACGGTCACGGTTCCGCCGGCATGAAGCACGATGAATCCGGCATTGTCCGTATGAAGACCGCTCTGGATCACGTCGTAGACCAGTTCGTCTCCACCGTTGGCAATCACCCTTCGGGCAATTATATCGACCGATCCGACGGTAACAGCGCCGGTTGACGCAAGGGCCATCCCGCCGGGTCCCGCGAAGGCGCTTATTGTGTTCACCGTCAGTTCGAGCGGATCTGAGGCGTTGCCGATACCGAAGCCGGCTGTCATGCGCACCTCGGCGGCTATTATATCCACGGCGCTATCGCCATCGATGATAGACCCGGCCGTGGCGATCACCGCAACCTTCGCCGTCCCGGCCTTGAGTTCGCCCAGGATAACGTTGCCCGTCGAAGCCTCGTAACGGATGTTCCCATTGTTTGTCTGTGTCACGGCGCCGTCGAACATGGCGATCGCGCCGTCGGCCTTCATGTCAACGGTCGACCCCGCACCCGATGTCGTAATGTCGCCGCTGGCAGTCTGCGTAATGCCGTCCTTTCCGATGATACTGATGTGGCCGCCCGTACTCGCGATCAACCCATTGATGGTGATATCGCTGTCGGTCGCCGTCCCCTCGCTCGTCTCTCCCGCCGAAAGAAGGATGTTCCCCGCAGCATTGATCCCCGCCGCCGCGGTGACCGTACCACCGTTGACCGTAATGAATCCGTTTATGGTGGTCAACACAAGGATGCCGCCGCTTGTCAGGTCTTCCTGGGTGCTCGACGGTTGCGTGACATCGAGCGTCCCGTCGGACGTCACACGCTCCACCATCACGGTCAGATTTGTGATCGTGACCGAATCCGCTTCATTAATAAAGGTGGAACCTGCAGTGGATTTGGCGGTCAGATTGACAACCGAAATTTCCAGGTGATCGTCCGATGCCCCGATGGCCGTCCCCGCCGTCAGAATCAGATCGCCGGCGGCAATGTCGGTCGCAGAGGTGTCCGTACCTAAATCGAGAATACTGCCCTCCGTGGCGATCACCGCAACCTTCGCCGTCCCGGCCTTGAGTTCGCCCAAGATAACGTTACCCGTCGAAGCCTCGTAACGGATGTTCCCATTGTTTGTCTGTGTCACGGCGCCGTCGAACATGGCGATCGCGCCGTCGGCCTTCATGTCAACGGTCGACCCCGCACCCGATGTCGTAATGTCGCCGCTGGCAGTCTGCGTAATGCCGTCCTTTCCGATGATACTGATGTGGCCGCCCGTACTCGCGATCAACCCATTGATGGTGATATCGCTGTCGGTCGCCGTCCCCTCGCTCGTCTCTCCCGCCGAAAGAAGGATGTTCCCCGCAGCATTGATCCCCGCCGCCGCGGTGACCGTACCACCGTTGACCGTAATGAATCCGTTTATGGTGGTCAACACAAGGATGCCGCCGCTTGTCATGTCTTCCTGGGTGCTCGACGGTTGCGTGACATCGAGCGTCCCGTCGGACGTCACACGCTCCACCGTCACGGTCAGATTTGTGATCGTGACCGAATCCGCTTCATTAATAAAGGTGGAACCTGCAGTGGATTTGGCGGTCAGATTGACAACCGAAATTTCCAGGTGGTTGTCCGATGCCCCGATGGCCGTCCCCGCCGTCAGAATCAGATCGCCGGCGGCAATGTCCGTCGCAGAGGTGTCCGTATCCAAATCGAGAATACTGCCCTCCGTGGCGATCACCGCAACCTTCGCCGTCCCGGCCTTGAGTTCGCCCAGGATAACGTTGCCCGTCGAAGCCTCGTAACGGATGTTCCCATTGTTTGTCTGTGTCACGGCGCCGTCGAACATGGCGATCGCGCCGTCGGCCTTCATGTCAACGGTCGACCCCGCACCCGATGTCGTAATGTCGCCGCTGGCAGTCTGCGTAATGCCGTCCTTTCCGATGATACTGATGTGGCCGCCCGTACTCGCGATCAACCCATTGATGGTGATATCGCTGTCGGTCGCCGTCCCCTCGCTCGTCTCTCCCGCCGAAAGAAGGATGTTCCCCGCAGCATTGATCCCCGCCGCCGCGGTGACCGTACCACCGTTGACCGTAATGAATCCGTTTATGGTGGTCAACACAAGGATGCCGCCGCTTGTCAGGTCTTCCTGGGTGCTCGACGGTTGCGTGACATCGAGCGTCCCGTCGGACGTCACACGCTCCACCATCACGGTCAGATTTGTGATCGTGACCGAATCCGCTTCATTAATAAAGGTGGAACCTGCAGTGGATTTGGCGGTCAGATTGACAACCGAAATTTCCAGGTGATCGTCCGATGCCCCGATGGCCGTCCCCGCCGTCAGAATCAGATCGCCGGCGGCAATGTCGGTCGCAGAGGTGTCCGTACCTAAATCGAGAATACTGCCCTCCGTGGCGATCACCGCAACCTTCGCCGTCCCGGCCTTGAGTTCGCCCAAGATAACGTTACCCGTCGCCGCCTCGTACCGGATGTTCCCGTTGTTCGTCTGTGTCACGGCACCGTCGAACATGGCGATCGCGCCGTCGGCCTTCATGTCAACGGTCGACCCCGCACCCGATGTCGTAATGTCGCCGCTGGCAGTCTGCGTAATGCCGTCCTTTCCAATGATACTGATGTGGCCGCCCGTACTCGCGATCAACCCATTGATGGTGATATTGCTGTCGGTCGCCGTCCCCTCGCTCGTCTCTCCCGCCGAAAGAAGGATGTTCCCCGCAGCATTGATCCCCGAAGCCGCGGTGACCGTACCACCGTTGACCGTAATGAATCCGTTTATGGTGGTCAACACAAGGATGCCGCCGCTTGTCATGTCTTCCTGGGTGCTCGACGGTTGCGTGACATCGAGCGTCCCGTCGGACGTCACACGCTCCACCGTCACGGTCAGATTTGTGATCGTGACCGAATCCGCTTCATTAATAAAGGTGGAACCTGCAGTGGATTTGGCGGTCAGATTGACAACCGAAATTTCCAGGTGGTTGTCCGATGCCCCGATGGCCGTCCCCGCCGTCAGAATCAGATCGCCGGCGGCAATGTCCGTCGCAGAGGTGTCCGTATCCAAATCGAGAATACTGCCCTCCGTGGCGATCACCGCAACCTTCGCCGTCCCGGCCTTGAGTTCGCCCAGGATAACGTTGCCCGTCGAAGCCTCGTAACGGATGTTCCCATTGTTTGTCTGTGTCACGGCGCCGTCGAACATGGCGATCGCGCCGTCGGCCTTCATGTCAACGGTCGACCCCGCACCCGATGTCGTAATGTCGCCGCTGGCAGTCTGTGTAATACCGGCCCCGGCACTCAGGCTGACATTGCCGCCGGTACTCGCCACCGGTGCATTCAACACGAGACCGGCCGAAGCGCTCAGCAGGGTGTTTCCCGAACCGGCAATGGCAATCCCCGTGGATGTCACGGTCAGGTTGCCGCCGAGAACGAATACGACCACCGCACCGGCGCCGGAAAGGTTGCTCTGGGCCGCAGCAAGGGTCATGTCGCCGGCGTCCGCCGCCTGCGTGACGACGATGTCGCCGCTTGTACCGGTATTTTCCGCCACCAGCCCGGCAACGGCATCACCAACGGTAGTAAGATACATGTTGAAATCGCCGAGGGCGGCAACGCTGCCGATTCCGTTTTTCGCCGTGATCGTGGCGGTATTGGCCACTACGTTTGGCGTTCCTGCGGCATCGACTCCGGCAGCATCGTTCACCGCTCCGTTTTCAGCCGTAAGAGCCACATGGCCCAGGGTCTGTGCATCAACCACCTGCACCTGAAGATTTCCGGTCGTGGTCAGAATAGTAATATCGTTACCGGCATCGTCTGTAACCGAAACTACATTTTGCGCGATTACGGCGCCGCCGGCCCGGATATCGATGGGACCGTTCTCTGTGGTGACAGAAACAAGGTCGATGCCGTCGGTTTCCACGATGGTTATGGATCCTGATGCCGTTGAAGACAGCTCTGCGGTGGTGACGGTAGTCTTGAGATCGATGTTGCCCGTGGCGGTGACCTGCAGATCCGTGCCGCTCACCAATCCTTCGGAGCCAGCCTGGCGACAAATATTGCCGTTCGCCGCAGTGAGGACAACCGTCGTGGTCTCTGAGGTGCTCTCCGTGTCCAGACTGGCGTTGATCGCACCGTTATTCATCAAAAGAATGTCCCCGTTGTAGACAAGAACGTTGATCTCGGCGGGAAGCCATACATCGTCGATCTTCTCGTTGGTAATACGGAATTCGGCGGTATCGATGGTGACTGCGGGGGAACCGGCGAGAATATCGCCTTCACTCACAACGCCGGAGACATACAACAATGCCGAAGTCTTCCCCGTCACATTACCGTTTATAATGATTTCACCCGCATAGAGCCGAACAGGATCCAGAAAGGCGCTCGATCCGACGACCATGGTGTGGACATAATCTGACTCGTACCCAATCTGGATATACTGAAACCCGTCGGTCAGAGCCGCCAGGTCCGTGTCGCTGATGGAAAGCGTTCCCGTCCCTCCCACGGGGGAGCCCACATCGATGCTCGTCTCGTTTGTCGTGGGCATAAGTACGATGGCAGACTTGCCCGTCACGGAAGCGGCGCCGCCGTTGAAATCGATCTCGTCCGAAATCAGAAATATATCGCCTTCGGTGAGGACCACGGTGCTTCTGAAATCGATGAGGCTGTTGGCCATGATGCCGATACTGCCGGCGGAAACAGGACCATAGAATCTCGTATTCGCGAGACCGGCGAACTGGTATATCGCACCGGAAACGGTCACAATTGCCTGAAAACTGACGTTGCGTGCTTCATTGATGATAAGGTCGCCGGCAAGCACGCGGGCGCTGTTTATGTCAATGAGGCCACTCGCATTGCTCTGATCGACCGTCAGTGTCGCATCGCCGTGATTGGACTGAAGGGTTCCCTGGAAGGTAATCGCCGCCTCGACATTCATATTCACATGCCGCCCGGCGGTCACATCCAGATCGAACTCGCTTGTTCCCGTTCCCTGTACCTGCACCAGGTCGCCGCTGAGAATAACCTGACCGTTGACAATCACATTGCGGGCACTGACGATGTAAAGGTGCTCCAGGGCCGTTCCCACCCCCACAGCCCCCTGGATGGTGATGTCGCCGTCGGTCCCCGCATTCAGGTAGAGCGCCTGTCCCCGGCGGCCGGCGCTGAAGGTGATGGTGTCGCCATTCAAGTCAAAGCTGCCCGAAGCCGCCTGGTTGAGGTTGCCGCCAGTGGTTACATTGTCAAAGTCAGCGGAAAGATTCACCAGCGAATTACCGCTGCTGACTGCATCGTAGACATTGAAGAGCGTTCCCAGAGTCTCCGCCACATCGGCGGTGGTGGCGGTTTCAAGAGCATGCACAACCAGGGTTCGTGTGGGAGCATCGTACTCGGCCCAGGCCCCAGTTGTGATTGTGGCATCGAGGACAACCTGGACATCCAGACCGTTGAAGGCGGTCCCGTCAATGGTGCGACCCGCCTTGAAGGCGATGGTATCATCACCGATGGTAAAGGAACCGCTGGCGGCCGTCTGGTAGTCGCCGCCGGTGATGGCCGCGGAATAATCTTTCGTCAGCGCCACCTTGTTGGTGGATCCGCCGGAGGCGGTAAAGTCCGCCAGGCCGTTGATGGCGGTACGCACCTCGGCAGTGGTGGATGTCCCGTCGTTTTTTACATGGACGGTGATGACTTTTGTTCCGCCGTTGTAGATGGCGCTCACCGCCGCGGCATCGGCCACGATAACCACATTAACGCCGTTCCAGGATGCGCCGGTGGCAGCAGCCGTAAGGATAATTGTATCTCCTGACAGGATGAATGTGCCCGAAGCTGCAGCAGCGGGTTCATCTTTGCCGCCGGTGGTCACATAGGCAAAGGTCTTGCTCAGTGTAACAACGCTTGCGTCACCGCCGGTCTCGTCGAAGAAATTGAAGACCGCAGCGATGGCTTCCCTCATCTGCACCGTGGTGGTCACACCGCTTTTAATATGCACATAAAGGATTTTATCCGAAACCGAGTATTCGGCATAGCCGGCATCGGTCGCGCTGTCGGCAATCACCCGCACGCCTGACCCGTTGAAGGAGGCCGCCCCGGCGGGATTACCGGCCTTGAAGGTGATGGTGTTGCCGTTTCCCAGTGTGAATGATCCGTTGGCAAGCGCGGCCGCGGAACCACCGGAGGTCACGGACAGGTAATTCTGCGCGTCCGTTCCCACTGCAGCCGTGCCTGAAGCAGCGGCATTATAAAAATTGTACACCCTGCCGATGGCGGCGGCCACATCGGCCGAGGTCGATGATCCATCGTCTTCCACATGGATCGTGAGCCGGTTCAGGCTGGACGAATAGGCCGCATGGGCCGCCCCGCCGGCAGCCACATCGGCCACGATGCGTACGTTCATATTGTTGTAGCTGGAACTCGCGAGCGTCTGGCCGTCGATCTGACCGCTCACATAGATATTATTGCCTGTGGGGTTGGCGCCGTTATTCGTGGTATCATAATAGACCGCCCCGTTGCCCATGACGCCTGACGCATCACCGGCAACGATAACGCTTTCGCCGATGTTAATTTCGAAGCCGGCAGTCACCGTATCGGTGTGCACGGTCTTGGTATGGCCCGAACCGAGAAAGGAAATCCCCAGTTCGATATCGTTTACGGCGTCTGAGGTGCGCAGCGTTCCCACCACATCGAAGGCGCCGCCCTCGAGAGGCGCCCGGAAGAGTACCGGAAAGCCGAAGGTGTAGGCGCCGAGGGTGAAGGCATGGGCCCCATCCTCACGGCCGATGATGACGTCCCGGAATCCGCCGTCGATAAAATCCAATTCCTCTGCGTCGAGGGCGAAGGCCGCACCGGTGTCGGCGCAGACATCGATGACGGCATCGGCATCAGCCGGTTGAAGCACAAGCACGCCATCGCCGGTTCCTTCGAGGGGGGCATCGATTTCGATTGTCCCCGCTGTGAGGGTGATATCGGAAGCCTGCACAGGGGCGCCGATAAGGATGGTATCCGCCTCGAGACGCAGACTGCCCTCCAGGCTCAGACCGCCCTGAATATCAATTTTTCCTGAAACTGCACTGAGAGACTCAGCCGCCGGCAGAGGAAATATCAGGTCGGCATATGCAACTGAAAACCCCGATATTACGAGAAATTCATCCGCTTCACCGGATGCGATGATCGAAAGATGCACCCCACCATTGTCCGCATCCGTTACGCTGACGAGAATGGGTAACGTGCCGATTTCAATTAATAAACTTCCATCTTGTGTTACTGACAGGACCACGTCGGCGGCGGGAGGATCGAGGCTGTCGCCGTAGAACTCATACACGGCTGTTTGCAGCCGCGTATCGAGCATTTCAAAAAAGAGAACTCCTTCACTCCCCTGCGGTTCGGTGACGGCAAAGGGTGAACGTGCCGCCGGTGCATCGGCCTCTTCGGCCGCGGCGGCATCGAGCCCGGTGAGGGAATCTTCACCATCGACGCCGTTGATGTGCTCTTCGGGAAGCCCGCCGAGAAGATCGTCGAGGCCGGCGTCGGGATCGTACTCGCCCGATGGATTCCCTTCCTGGAACGACAGATCGCAAGAAATATCGATTACTTCTGATGGATATTCACTATATGTGGCGGAGACTGGGGAATCGAGCGTGGCAAGCTCCAACGCAAGGGCGCCCACCAGCGGATCAGCCGAAAGCATGATCCTCTGCTCAAGCCCCTCAAGCTGAAACATAGTATCCGATTCCCGTTTATTCACAAAAAGTGCTCCACAAGAAAAATCGGGTTTAGAAAAGTTTATCTACTATACATTTCCTGCCGTCCCAGCGCAACATCTTATTATTGGCAGGTTTCGTCAACTCTCTTCTTTTTCTCCCGCTGGGGCGCTGAGTCCGCAGAGAAAGACTCTTTTCATTACCCGTGTATCTCCTTGAGACCTGGCACAATTCCCTCTTCTGTCATTCCGGGCTTGACCCGGAATCCAGAAAGTACTTAAAAAAACTGGATACCCCCCCCGGACTTGATCCGGGACCTGCCGGCATGACGAAATAGATGATTTCATAAGGTTCTTCAAAGGTATCCTTCTGTCTCCCCTGCGTCCCCGCGCCTCTGCGCGAGCCATATTTTTCTTTACCCTACGGCCCCAGGAATATCAGTTCCACCACGCGGCCTTCCGCATCAACCGGCGCGAGTTCTATCTTGCCCACCACATCGAAGCTGCCGCCCAGTACCGGCGACCGCAGGGTCACCGTGTCGCGGAATACATAGCTGCCGACGGTGAAGTCGTGCCGCCCGTTCACCCGTCCGATGTTGATGCCGGACCGTCCTTCGAACACCACCAGTACGCCGTCCCTGATGAAACGGGCGCCGCTTCCGTCGTCGAAGCCCTCGATGATATGATCGAGCTCAGCGGCGCTCAGTGAGAACCGGGCAGTGCCGTCGCCTTCCGCCAGGGCCATGTCGATATCGCTGTTCACCGACAGCGGCTGCAACGCAAGGGTTCCGCTGTACCGCGTTCCGCCCACATCCCTGTGACTCTGGATATTGCCCTGGATGTCTATTTCTTCCGTGGTGATCACGATCCGGCCTCCGGTGGCATCGATCATCGGCTCACCGTCATTGTTCGCAACAATCAGCTCTCCCGCCAGGTTCGTCAGGGTGATGCGCCCGCCGCCGCCGGTCTTCAGACCCTTGTTCGTCTCTACCACTCCCGCCGCAGTCATGTCCACATCGCCGACGATCACACCGTCGAGTTCGGTCACATAGATGCCACCGGCGCCCTGCGTGACCGCTTCGAGCGTGCTCACCTGCGTAAAGACCGGCTGAGTCGGGCTTCCGATGCCCCTGTCTACCGCCATCCGCAACTGGGTGGCGTGGAGAATCGCCAGGTCACCCCGGCCATCGCTGACATCGAAGTCCTGCGCGATGTTAAGCAGATAGGTGGCGCTCAGTGAGATGTCTTTCGCCGTCACCTGGCCTTCGATGGTAATCAACTGTGCCTCCAGAACCAGGGAGTAGACTGAGAAGTCCACCGCGCCGCTTATGTCGATGGTGCCGACCCGTTTTACCACATTACCGTCTTCGTCGGTTTCAGCGAGCCTCACATAGAGGTTCTCCGTATCTTCGAAGTCTATGCCCACTTTGTTCCAGATCATCCTGTTGCCGGTCATTTCTACCGAGTCGGCCGTCTTTCGAACCAGGCGTAGTGTATCGAGCCCCGTACCACCGATCACACGTTCGAAGGCGTTGACCTCATGGGTGGCGGTGTTAATGCCGTCGGTGGTCTCGCCGCCCAGGTTAATGGTCAGACCATCATCCACGGCGGAGAAGTCCAGCGTGTCCGTACCCTCGCCCGGATTCTCGTTGATGATGTCGTTGCCCCAGGCGCCGGCAAAGACGAAGCGATCGTCGCCTTCGTTGCCGGAAATCACATCGTCCCCTGCCCCGCCCGTCAGGATGTCATTCCCGCGGCCGCCGAAGATATAATCATCGCCAGAACCGCCGGTGACAGTATCGTTGCCGTCGCCGGCCACCGCGTACACCGGCAGTGTCACGCTGGCATCCACTATAAGTACGTCATCGCCGTTCCCGCCGTCGAAGAGGATCTGGATGATGCTTCCGCCGGCGATACTGTGATACTCAGTCACACCAAAGGCCTCGACACGCAGATGGGTTCCCGTGCTCGACCCGGCAAAGACGCTGCCGTCCCAATTACCGCGACTGATGGTGAACGCCTCGTCGGTATCCACGCCGCCGCCCACCTGCAGCCGTTTCCAGGCGAAGATGCCGCTGCTGAGGACCAGCGTGTGCCCCTTCTCAAGGTTGATCACCGTGCCGTCCTTGGTCTCCACCAGATGATCAACGCTGTGATCCACGACTTCCGCAAGCATCGGCGTTCCCGCGGGAACCACGCCGTCCAGACTCAGGAACACCAGTTCCGTCAGCTCAGCGAGCGGCGTCAGATCAAAGGTCCGGGTGTAATCCAGACTCAGGTGCGTCAACTGACCGGGTCTGTTCAGATCCGCCAGGTGGTGGATGTCGGTCTTGAAGGCCGTGTCATAGGCAGTGGCAACCGTCGGCTTCTCCGCGGGATTCACGCGTACCCGCACCGGTCTGCGCGTATCGACGCCGCCGCCAAGGACACCGCTCCGCTCATAGAGAGAACTGTCGAGCACGCTGGTCGCTGACGGTTCATCGAAGTTCCAGTAACCTACCAGGTAGACGCGCTCACCCGGGTAGTCGTTGGTCATGTCGGCAACAATCAACTCCTCGCTCAGGGCCTTGTGCCATATGCGGACCTCGTCCATTTCGCCTTCAAGATAGAGGGCCGTGCCGTCGGCTGTCTGCGCATAGCCCAGGTTGATTCCGGTCTGCCAGGAGAAACTGGAGGATTGCTCACGTCCTTCGGTCTGCCCGGCCTGCGGCGCCGGGTCGCTGTCGATCACACCGCTCTTGTTGATGTACTCTCTCGTGACGGTCTGTTGATCACCGTCCACATAGAGCTGCTGCTTTGTGCCGGCACCGTTGTCGCTGTACAGATAGGCCACATGGTGCCACTGACCATCGGCGAAAGCTGCGTCGGTTATCAGCGCTTCGTACTGTGATGAGTCGCCGTCCCAGAGCAGCGCGACCATGTGCCCCGCTGCATCGAGATAGATATCCCTATCGTGGCCTTCGGACCCGCGGATGCCCGCATCGGCACTGAACAGGCCGACGTTGCCCCTATCGGACCTGAACCAGAAGGTGACCGTCAGCTCGATTTCGGACACATCGGCCTCGATATCCACATAGTCGTCCACGCCGTCGAAGGAGAGAGCGCCACCGCCGTTGTGATCGATGGTGAAGATCCCCAGGTTGGCCATGCCCGTGGGCGCGCCGGTGATCGGATCGGTGGCCGGCACGAGCAGGCCGAGATCCATAATTCGATTGTCGTTCAGGTTCAGCACGGTCACGTTGTTCGCAAACTGGATGCCCGTCAGATTTTCGATCCCCAGACCGAAAAGCTGCAGTTCCGTCAGCGTGGACATGGCGCTGGCGTAAATCGGTTCGTGCGCCAGCGGCCGGCCCAGGTAGTCCGTCGTCACGGGGATATCCAGCGCCCGGGCAATGCCGGCCCGCAGCGCATTGTCGGGAATATACACTTCCGTGTCGCTGGATCGCGGCTGATTCACGCTGAATTCGGCGGCCGGCGGCAGATCGAAGGTCTCATAGGAAGCCAGATCCCTGATCTCCTTCGATTCGGCCACGAAGAAGTCCTCGCCGCTCTCGCCGAAGAGCTGGTCGTGATCGGCGTTGCCGATGAGGATGTCGTCCCCGTCGCCGCCGTGGATCACGTCACGGTCGGCGGCGGCATGGCTCGCGCCGGCGATGGGCGCCTTGGCCGCTACGGTGAAGGGCACGTCCACCAGGGTGCCGGTTGACCGCCAGAGGGCCCCGCCGGTCTCGAAGAAGAGTGTGCCGTTGACATCGGTCAGGAGCGTAAAGGTTCCTTCCTTCACTTTCTCCGTGCTCTCTTCCGTCCCGTTGGTCTTGTACAGCGCCCCCTGGAAGGTAAAGAACAGGGTTTCACCCACAGTGATAAAATTCTTCGGTGTGATCGCGGCGGTTCCATAGGGCAGCGTACCGGCCGAGCCGCTCGCGATGGGCACCGTGCCCACACCGGTCCCATCGGTGACCCAGAGGCTGTAGTCATAGGTGCCGTCATCCACGTTAAGACATGTGAATATCAGCCGCGTCCCCACTGCCGAGAGATTGTCAATGATGCCCGGATTGATATTCCCCAGGTTCTTCACCATGATCGTACCGGCGGCGGAACCGTCGCTCTTCCAGAGCGTGTAGCCGTCGCGGGTCCAGTCGTCGGAATCGTCATCGGGCGTATCGTTGTCTTCAGTGACGGCATCCGCCATCCGTACTGCGAAATACAGCGTATCACGCACCACGGTAAGCCCGTAGGCCTCACCGGACAGGGTGGTCACAAGCTCCAGTTTCGTGCCGTCGCTCTTCCAGAGCATCGGATAGGTATCGGTTTCGGTCAGAAGATACAGGGTCCCGCCAAGGTCGACCGTTTCCATAATCCTGCCGGGGAGCAGATCAGCCGCCGCGGTAATGACGCCCGGAGCATCGCCGATCTTCTGGACGGTACCGGCCTCGGCACCGTCGGTGGTCCAGACCTGGAAGACGTTGTCGGCCACCTTCGTGGCGAAGTGGAGCAGACCGTCGGCGATCTTCAGGTAATCGGCGCTGCCGCCGATGTCGGCGTTGATCATATACGTGCCGTCCACGTCATCGCCGAAGAACTTGTCGCCGTTCCCGTTGGTGATCCAGAGCTGGACTTCATCGTCGTCAGTAGTTCCTGTACCCTTACCATCGGTTACCGTGAAGAGCAGACGACCGTCGAGGACGCCCAGGAGATCGGTCGCCGTGGCATCGATCGCCGCCAGGGCGGCTATGCTCAGGGGCTCCGCTCCGGTCAGTTCGCCCTCAAGGGGGCTGGCCTTCCACAGTGTCACCACCGATCCCTCGCGGACCAGATAGTAGAGGAAGCCGTTCATGGCCACCAGATCCTGGGAATCGATCACACCCGGATCGACGATGGATACCGCAGCGGTACCGTCCGCGGTGCCGTCGCTCTTCCAGAGGGCGCCCTGTACCTGGAAGAAGAATACCTCTCCGGAAGCAACCGGGTCGGTGATATCAGAGGCGGCAATATCAGCAAGAGTCTTCACGAATTCGACGCTCGAATCGTCACTGGCATAGAGGGACGTATCGATAAAGAAGAACAGACTGTCGCCCACGGCGGTCATATGGGCCGGGCCATTGCTCAGGTCGCCCACCTTCTCGGCGAAGACGCCTGCGGTTTTCCACAGTTCCGTATCTGCACCGCTGCCAACCGTGAAGAAAAGCGTCTCGCCCACACCAATCAGATTGGCAGGACTGAACACGCTGCCATTCGGTATTCCGGCGATCTTCACTTCGGCAACCGACACACCATTGGTGCGCCACAATTTGGTCTCGTGGACAAAGTAGGCCATGTCGCCCACGGCGGTCAGTAGTGTGGGACTGCCGATCTGGTGGCCCTGGTCGTCGAGCACCTTTTCCGTGCCGATCGCGTTGTTCGGATCGTAGACCTTGAGGAAATAGGTGCCTGCGGGGAACCGGCTCAGGTCGACGATCGACTGTCCCTGGACAAGCAGACGCCCCTCATAGGTGTAGAGATCGGCCACCACCCCGGTCCGCTCCACCGTCTCGACGATCAGGCCGGTGGCACTGTCGTCGGCCAGCCACGCCCTTCGCAGGGTAATCGCCGATTCGCTCTGGAGGCGCAGCGTAAGCCAGGTCTTTCCGGAGGCCAGGAATTCGCGCACCACCATGGTAAGATCCAGGAAATTCTGGTTCGATTTAGTGGTATAGGCAGCAAGGGCCGGCGCCGCGAAATCGGAGGCGGTGATCATCCCGTCGCCTTCCGCTGCCAGCACTTCCACTGTGATGCTGGGCAGCGGCACGCCGCCGAATGTTTCCAGGCGGCCCGTGGTCCAGATTGACGTCTCTCCGTCGTACTCGCTCTTCCACAGTACTGCCTCTCCGTTCCAGTCGGTCGACGTAAAGTAAAGCGAGCCGGAAAGAACCACCATATTGGCGGGATTCGGCACGGTTGATGTGAAACCGTCCGAGACAGAGCTCACCTGCACCGTACCCGACTGTGTGCCGTCGCTCTGCCACAGGCTTGTGCCGCGGTCACTTCCCAGTTTAAAGAAGAGCGTGCCGTTCACATTGATCATCAAAGAGGCATCACCGGAGAGGCGCTTGACCGACACGGGTGTGGCATCGGACGCGTAGGTGAATGCGTGGAGCACATCGGTCGTTCCGGAATCGTACACGAAGAATAGGGTATCGCCTACTGCAGTCAGATTCTCAAGCAGATAGGGATATTCCTCCACTTTGACCGCCGCGGCGCCTTCGACGGACACATAGAGGGATTTCCCGCCTACGGTAAAGAAGAGGTTGCCGCCCACGCCGGTCAGGTTGTCGATAATCGACGCGCTGCCGGTCACGATCGCGCTGGTCGAGGCCGTCGTCTGCAGCGAATAGGTTGCACCATTGTCGACCACATAGACCAGTGCGTGCTGATCGACGGCGTACTCCCAGCCGGTTAGATTGGAAGCATCCGTTACGGGCGCCTGCTTGCCCACGCCCTGGGTACTCCCATCCGTTGCAATGAGGGTCAGCACATTGTTGGAACCATCCCGGGAAATTACGGCAAGTCTGTCGCTGCCTGCCGCAAGGGTGGATGGTGTGACAAATGCGCCGACCTGGGCAGTATCGGTTCCGTCGGTCCGCCACAGCCCTTTCACGGTGCCGTTGCCGGCGGCAAAATAGAGCCATTCCTTATCTGAATCATCGGCAAATACCGTCAGGTATTGGGGGACAGCACTGCCGGAGACATTGATATCGGCCACCATGGCAACCCCATTGCCGACGGGATTGACCGCCCACAACTCGATGCCGTTGGTTCCGTCGCTGGCGGTGAAATACACTTTTCCTTCATACATGGTCAGATGCGACGGACTGGCGCTCCCCGAACTGTTGATGTCCGCCGCCATGCCATAGGTCCCGACGGTTTTCACTGCCGCGGTGTCGATTTTCGCCCCGGAACTGCCCGAAGCCAGTACCGCGTTCCAGTCGGCAAGCGCATCGATAACCTCAATGACCCGAGCTGCAGTAGTGGCGCCGGCCTTGATGCTGACTACAATTTCACTGGCGATGTCATTGTAGACGGCTGTTTCCTGACCGATTTCGAGCACACTGTCAACGAATCGTATGCGCACACCGGAGTAGGCGGCACCGTTATTTTCCGCCGTAACGCTGATTGACGTGGTCGTCCCCGCCAGAGCAACGGTGGCGGAGGCCTTTCCTCCACCGGAGGCGCCGGTAGGATTGGTCACGCGCGACAACGACACGGCGCCGGTTGTATCGCCGTCACTGCCCGTAGGCGCGGCGGTGAATTTGGTGCTGCTCCCGTCTCCCAAAGCAGTTACAATGGCCCCGGCGGTGGTGTAGCCGCTGTTGATGTTGATGGTCAATACCTTGTCCGCGCTGTTGTAGCTCGCCGCTGCCGTGGTGCTGGTGCCTGTGATAGTGCCATCGTCTATCAGCTTCACCGTGACATTGTCGTAGTCCGTACCACCCTGCGCGGCAGTGACGAGCAGATCGTTATTGCTTCCGTCCAGAGTGAGCGTGACCTTTGAAGCTGTCGCCGTTTCACCGCCGTCGGTAAGACCGCTGGGAACAATGATTGTCCCACTGTCCGTTGAGGACGCTTCAAAGAGATCTTTGAAGCCGGTCGTGTTATTGATGACGGTTAGTACCGTACCAATTGTGGTCGCCCCGGATTGAACGGTAATCTTCAATTTTTCGTTTACGCTGTCCCACTGTGTCGCAGCGGTCCCGTCTGCGATGCTCCCGTTATCGATGACGTAAATAAGGACGCCGTCATTGGCCGTGCCGTCCGCCTTGGCGGTGACCGTAATGACCGCATCAACAGCGGGATCGGGATTCAAATCCAGATCGGCCGCGGAGGGCGCCGTATCGACGCCGTTCGACCCGGTGGCGTCGGCATAGGTGTCGGTAAAGATATTCTTTGTATCTCCGCCGGTAGCGTTGAAATCAGTCAAGCCATTAATTTTATTCTTTATGATCGTTGCCGTCGTCGAACCGTCCTTTGCTACATGGACGGTGATTACACCGGCGCCGGCGGCGTGGACATACCCTGCGCTTTCACTGCCGGCGTTCACATCCGCCACGAGTAGCACATCCACGTCATTGTATGCGGTGCCGGCTGTGGCCGCTGTCACGGTAATCGCCGTCGTTCCGCCCTGAATCGTGAAGGTACCGCTTGCCGCAACGGCCGTAACCGCCGTGACACCGGTGACCACGCCCGTGCCGTTGAAAGTACCTGCAACAGCGAGGGTGCCGTCCTCCGGAAGCGTGTCAACGTTGAAATCGCCCATGTCATGGATGGCGCTGGCCACCTGCAGGGTCGTCGTAGTTGCCGCAACGATCTGCAGGGTGATCGTGTCGGTGGCGTCGTCAAAACTCGGCGCCCCCAGCGATCCGCCGGAGGTTAGCACCAATTTGCTGACACTCCACTCTGCCCCGGTTGCATCGGCGGTGACGTCAATAGTATTTCCGGCCACGGTAAAGGTCGCGCTTGCAGCCACTCCGGTCACGCCGTCCACACCGGTTTCTCCGGTCACATCGGTAAAGGTCGGCGTAAATACTTTCGTCGTATCGCCACCTGAGGCGTTAAAATCGGCCAAACCATGAATGAGCGTTGCAATATCTGCAGTGGTGGTGGTTCCGTTTTTATCGATCGTGACCGTGATGCGCTTGTTGTCGCTGTTGTAAACAGCCCCTTCCGTGTCACCGGCGACAAGCAGCACCTGCACATTATTGTAGGCCGTCCCCAGGTTGGCCGCCGTGACCGTGATGGCATCATCCCGCACAGTGAAGGATCCGCTCGCCGCCGTGCCGTCGTTGCCGCCGCCGGTCACCGCTATGGGCGCCGCGACCGTACCGCCGGCAGTCACAGGCCCGGAGGCGGCATACACCGTCCGGAAGGCATCCATATCTTCACTCACGTAGTTGTTGACGGTGTCGATGACCGTCTGGGCCGTGGTGACGTCCTTTTCAATCTTCACGATTAATATATGATCGTCTGCGTTCCAGCGGACCGTGGCATCGTTGCCCGTAACCGAAACATCGTCTATGAAAATGATCCCCGCGTTATTGGCGGCGCTGCCGTTCGCCAGGGCCTCGATTCTCACCACATTGTCATCACCGGCGACATCGACCTCCACAAAGGCCTTCGCGGACCCGTCGACGCCTCCGGCGGTACGGTCGGCCGGGGTCGTCACCTGCACATACCCACCACCGTTTCCCCCGTATGTAGCGGTATAATTGAGTCCCGCAATTTCGTTGATTGCCTCTACAACTTTGATCGCCGTGGTAGAACCATTGTTTATAAGGACCATCAGAATCTTCGCACCCGCATCATAGATCGCCGAGGCCTCGTTGCCGGCGTAGGTGCCGTCATCGTAGAACAACACCCTTAGTCCGTCGTAAGCCACCCCTGCAGAATCCGCCTCGATGGTCACATCATTATTGCCGCCAGTGGAACTGATCGTGACAGAGGACTTCCCACTGCTCCCCCCCGTGGTCACATGGGTGGGTGTGGTAAAGGTCACTGTCCCGGCTCCGTTCACGGCGGCCTGGAAAAGCGTATTGAAGTCGGCAGTCGTTCCTGTGTAATCAGTCGTCACGGCGTTGATCGCGTTAATGACCTGCTGTGCCGTAGTCACGCCGCTCTGAATCGTGACAGTCAATACGTTATTGACGCTGTCATAGACCGCAACGGGCGTGCCGTCGCTGACGGAACCATCGTCCACGTATAGGACCCGCAGGTCGTCGTAGCCGCTGCCCGGGTTGACTGCGGTCACGCTTACCGCATTGAGATCCCCTTCCGGATTGATCACCACGGCGGACAAAGCGCCGTCGCTGCTGCCGCTGGTGATAGCCGTGATCCCCACTATGCCGTTATTGTCGGGCTCTCCCGCCGCGGCCGAGGCCGTCAGGGGAATGGCCGCATTGGGACGCAGGGAGGTGCCCACCGCCCCCATAATGTCGTTCCGCGTAGTCTGGCCTGTGGCGATGGAGATGGTAAGCAGACTGGTATCGCTGTTCCATGAGGCCTTTGCGAAGAACTCGGTGAAATTCGTACCTGGATCGCTATCCTCGACCACATTCACCGCAAACCCGCTGTAGTCGGTGGTGGTATCTCCGGTAATGAGAATATCATTGTCGGCGCCGGGCAGACTCAGCGTCCAGGTGGGGCCGGCGCCGTCCACGCCGCCCGCGGTGGTAACCGGTTCGGTATTGATGGTTCCCGAGCCGTCGTTACCTGTTTCCACAGAACTGTTGAGGCTTGCCGTGATGGAGGTCTCTCCGGTACGCGCATTGACGGCGGCAATCACATCGTCAGCGGTGGTAACGCCCGCCTTGATGGTCACCGTGATGGTTCGGCTGGTTGAAGACCATGATGCAGACGCTTCCCTGCCGGTTCCCACGATACCCGAGCCGTCGCTGCCAGTGGCATTTGCCGCCGTCACATCACTGTCCCCTGAAACGGTGTTAATTGCAGTGATAATGGTCCCGGCCCTAGTCACACCGCTGTTGATCTCCACTTTGATAATCTTATCTGTCGCAAGCCAGAAGGCTGTCGCCGAATCACCGTCCTGCCCGTCTGCATGAATCAACACGAGACTCTTTGCATCACCGCCGCTCTCGGTCAGTCTGATCCCGTTGTCATCGCCGTCAGGATCGACAGTGGTCACGGTGGAGGCGGCAATGGTCCAGGCACCCATGGTCACATCACCATGGGCAAACACCACGCTCACGCCGCCTTCCTTATCGGAGCTGGTAAGGGTCATATCGTTGTTGCTCCCCGGCGGGGTTATGTCGGCGCCGGCCGTACCGGAAGTCATGAACCAGAGTTCATTCCCGTGGACACCGTCGTCGGCGGTAAAGTACAGCACATCATCCTCGGTGTCAGTGGTCCCATTGTTGAAGAGTATGAAGTTCCCCACATCGGAGCTCTTTTCGCCGTCACGAATGTCCTTGTAAATGACGGTGCCGCCTTCCGTCCCGTCGCTTGTCCACAACTCTCTCCCGTGGGTGCCATCATCGGCAGAGAAATAGAGCACACCGTCGTATACGATAAGGCCTCTCGGCGATGAGGACGCTGACCCGGGATTAATATCACGAATGCGGCTCGTGTTCGCCGCCGAACCGTCCGTCACCCATAGTTCGAAGCCGCTTGATCCATCGTCGGCCGCGAAATAGACCTTTCCGCCGAACTCTGCAAAGTTGTTCGGGCTGGATGATCCCTTGCTGGTCGCATTGATGTTCTTAACCTGCGCAAAGGTCGCGCCGTTCGCACTCTTCCACAGCTCGGACCCCGCGGCATCACTTCCCTTGGCACTCAGATAGAGCAGATCATCGTCGGTCGTGTCCGTCCCGTTCCGGTAGACGAACAGGTTCCGCGGATTTGCGGCCCCGCCGGAGTTGATGCCGGCTCCGCTGTTGACCAGCGTAAAGTTCACGCCATCGGCGCTTCTCCAGAGATCGTTCCCCGACACACCATTGTCTGCGGAAAGCAGCAGTATCCCCTTGAAGATCGTGAAATTGGCGGGGGCTCTCAGGGTGGCGTCGCCGGAATCTCTGATCACCTGGGCAGCGCCGCCCGCGGTGTACCAGAGGACGTTGTACCCCTCATAGGGCGCGGTGAAATAGATGCGCTCGGCGCCGTCCACGGTCGCCACAAAGGCACCGCTCGTCCCGTAGAGCGATTCCGTCTCGGCCACCAGGCTCGCCGTTCCGCCAGTAGTGGAGAAGAGTGTCTTTTGATCGAGATAATCGCCGATGAAATAGAGGGTTCCGCCAACTTCAGCCATCTCGGTGACACCTTCAATTGCCGATCCTCCGAAGGTGACCCAGGCACCGTTACCGTCGGTATCGACGACACGGATTTTGTCGTTTACATTCAGGAATATCTTGGTTCCCGCCGCAATTACAGCATCGGGCGTGGCATCGAAATCATCCACGAAGACGATGCGCGGTTCGCCCGCCTGCACCTTCCAAAGCTGATCGGGATTGTCGGTACCCAGGTTGGTGCTTACCAGCCCCTCTTCCAGGGTAAAATAGAGCGTTCCGGCCACATCCATCAGGCTGCCCGGCGTACCGGTAAGCTCGGCAACCTGCCGCGTGCCGCCGGCCGTTCCGTCGCTCTCCCAGAGCTGGTAGATCCCGTTCGTGTCAACGGTGGTAAAGAAGAGAGAGTCCTCGTCCACCACGGTCAGATTCGACACCGGCGAGGGGAGGGTCACCGCAGTACCTGAAAGCCCCGAAAGAAGCAGAGCCACCTGTGCCAGCACTTCCGGATCGTCCATATAGGCCAGGTAGGCGCTCAGGTCGAATTCGAGAATCGCGGCCGTTCCCGAGGCCATTTCCAGCCCGTCGCCGGCAAGCACCACGTTCAGTTTCACGCTGTGGTTCCCGTCGGAGACCGTTCCTTCTCCACTGTTGTCCGTACCCGCCAGGACTGCACGGAAGGAAGCGCCGGCCATGGTTGTGGCGTTGATGGCCTTAATAATGTCGTTTGCGGTTGACACGCCGCTTTCGATTGTGACGGTCAGCGTATCGGTGTCTGTGTCATAGGAGGCACTCTCGCTGCCCTGGGCAGCACCACCGACGAATTTAACCGTAAAGGAAGTCTCCTCCGTGTCCACCGCCGGTCCTACCAGGAATTCGTCGTTCTCCACGGTTCCGTCGGGATCGACGAGGCCGCCGGCAATCACGCCGTCATATCCTGAAAGCCGTACGGTCATGCCCGCAGAGGCCGCAGGGGTAAGGCGGATCATGGTGCCGAGATATCCATCGCCGAGGGTGGTGAAGCGGTACCACTTCTGCCCTTCGCCGGTCACGATGGTATAGCGGGTGGCATCCAGGACTCCATCGCCGTCCAGATCGGGATCGTAGAACCGGTCGGGGCGGCCGATGCCCGTATCGACCAGGAAGCTGCCGCTGCCGGTGATGGTCCGGTTGGTGAGAATACCGTAACCGGTCACGGGCATCACGGCGGTGCGGTAGTTGCCGTAGATGAGGTAGATCTGGCCTGCATCCTGTTTTACGCCGCCAAGAATGCCGTCCAGGGTGGGCGCGCCGATCAGAAGATCGTCGATGCGGTCGCCGTCCAGATCGATATTCGGCGTAAGCGCCAGATAGCCGAAATGATCGTACTCGCCCTCGCCGTCCATGATGAGATCGGCTTCGGCAAGGGTGAGCTGAATGCTTCGCGTGGAAATCGACTTGAAGACATAGACGCTGCCCCGTTCGTTGCGGTTAAGGATTTCGTTTACACTGTATTCATCGGAGACGGAGCTTATCCGGATGACCTGCGGCTGGCCGACAATCAAATCCTGTACGCCGTCACCGTTGATGTCACCCGCAGTGGCCTGGAGCGAACCGACCAGGCTGGTGGCACCCAACTCGTCGGCAGTGGCCTGCTGAATGATGATATCGGTCATGGTGGAGGCATCGAGGGCGGAGACCGGCCCTTCGCCATAGCTCGCCTCGCCATAGAACACAAGCAGGCCCCCCAGTGCCGATCCTCCGTCTTCCCGGGTGCGGCTTACGGCGAAATCGTCGTATCCGTCGCGGTTCAGGTCGCCAAGGGCGTATACCCCGGCGCCAAGGCTCGTGTCGGACACCCGGAATCCGGCGTGGTCCGTCACATTGACCACGCTCTCGGCGGTGAGGGCGATGCGGAAGATCTCACGGAAACCAGCCGCCTCGGTATCATTCTGCACCGCGTTGATCACGTCGTTTGCCGTGGTGAAGCGATTTCGAACCGTGATGGTGAGTACCCTCGTTCCGATATGGTACGAGGCCTTGGCCGGGTCGGTGGTCAGATCCGTATCCATGACCAGTTTGATCAGGATGTCGTTGGCAGTGGCATCCGCATCGAGGGCCTCGAACCAGAGATTGTTGTTGCCGCCGGCAAGATTGAAGACCGCGCGGGCATTCATGAAATCGGAACCCAGGGCCGTCCAGGCGGAGGCGATCACCGTCTCGTCGGCAAGGTCGTTGCCGTTCGTCACGGTTCCCTTGCCGGTATTGGCGGCGCTGAGCCTGCCGCCCAGCACATAGGCCCAGCCGATGCGTGGATCGGGTTCGTCGTTCGGCGCCGTATTGAATGAAGTCACGCCGATGACGAGATCGTCGAGACCGTTCCCGCTGATGTCGCCGCCCACTACAACCGACAGGGCATCGGCATCTTCCGGCTCGAAGGAGAAGGTGAGCGACCAGTCCTCGATCCTTCCTACCGTCTTTCCCTCGTGGTCGGTGAGCACGAGTTCCCAGATACCGTTGGGATCGATGCCGTCGAAGGCGATCAAACCGTCCACCTGTTCCCCGCTCCCATCCTCAGTGTACGAAACCGGCTTGTAAGAAGAGGTGTAGGGCGCGTCGCCTGCGCCGATATCGATGGCCGCCTCGTCGTCGAAGGTGGTCCCCAGCACCACATTGCCCAGGGCGCTGCCTGTCAGCGTACCCTGGTTAAAGAGCGCTTTACTGATCAGCACCGTGCCGTCGGTATTGAGTTTGCGCACCACCAGCGAGTAGTCGTCCAGATTGAAATCATAGCCATTAGCGGGATCGTCGCCCAGGGTCACCGTGACGTCAAGATCGCGCAGCCCGTCGGGAAGACCGGCGACTTCGATCTGCGACACCGTCGGCGAGGTCCCCAAATAGAGGGTCCAACCGTTCAGGGTGCCGGAGACATTGCCGGTGGTATCCTGGATCTTGAGCGTCCAGGTCCCGTTGAGGTTGCCCTCCGAATCAGAGTGCGCTGCCGTAAAGAACCCGTTCAGGACGGAATCGCCCGCCTCATCGTCAAAGACTTCACCGGAGAGACTTCTTCCCGTCACCTCTGTACTGTCGCAAAGCTGCACTTCCGTCCCGCCGGGACTCACCAGCCAGATATTTAAAGCATTGTCGGACGAAGCATGGGAAATATTGAGCCACAGGTTCACGTCGGTGAGCGTCACATCATCGTTGTCCTTCGAAAGTCCGGAGACCGTAATCGTCGAGGCAATTATTTCATCAGTGCGCACATCCAGGTACCAGCTGACGAGAGCCCCTGATGCGGTACTGTGTACGTAATCTGTAATGATAAGCTGCCACTCGCTGTTGGGACTTTGTCCGTCAAAGAAATCAAGGCTGCCCCGTGGGAGAAATGTTCCCGTGTAAGAGGCCGTTCCGTTCCAAATGTCACTTGAAGCCCCCGCATCGAAGACCGTACCCAGCAAATCGGCCCCTGAAAGATCGTTCCGGTCGAAAAGGGTGATTGTTCTATTCGACACCACATGCTTCAATTCTATTTTCAGCTCCGACAGATTGGGGTGATCCAGAGTAATGCGCACGTTGACGTCGGTAATATTTCCTGAAATTCCGGTTGCGCTTGCGCTGTAGGGAGTGCTCTCTGCGATATCCTGGTACGTAGCAATCTTCAGGGACCATTGCGCCAGCCAACCCTGATCGCCACCGGCCTTGTCCTCAATCTTCAGCTGCCAGTTTCCATCGGCGCGCGCACCCTGAAGAATCCCAAGACCGGGAACAGTGCCGACGGTATAGGTTCCATTAATATCATCCGTACTTCCACCACTGCGGTTGTGCAGAATGACGGTGTTCCCCTCAGGCGATACCAGCGAGATGACCAGGTCGCCGATGTAGGTATGTTTCAGGTTAACAGTCGCTTCTACACTCGCTATCGGGTAGGCGGCGCCCGCAGTGGCCGCGTTCACATTGATGGTGGAGACGGTGATGTTGGAGTCGGTAATGTACTTGGGTGTTCCTCCCGTATTTGCCGTGAACAGCGCCTGCTCGGGCACCACCTGCCACCCGTTGGTGCCCGGACCGTTCCATTCCAGACGTGCCACCGCGCCGCCGTAATTTTGATAGTGCTCCATCTTTATTGAATAATAGGTTCCGGTAGTCAGGTAATAACTGCCGGAATAATCGTACGTGCCGCCGTGATCGGTCCAGTTATTGATGACCAGGCCGTCGTTCAAATATAATCTCACCCCGTCATCGCTATAGGTGCGGAACTGATAGTAGCCTGAAGCCAGCGCCGACACATAGCCCGTCCAGCGGCTGGAGTATGTTTCCATTTGCCCCGTCACGGGCTGTGTGTCGCCGAAATTGACGGTGCTCGCGGTCCCGGTTAGAGCCGAACTTCCTCCCACGGTTCCGTGAATCTGCCATCCGTCAATCCACCCCTGATCACTTCCGGCAAGGTCTTCCACCTTGAAGGTCCACCATCCGGCCGTAGTACCTGGCGTACCGATCCCCACGTTGCTCACCAGATACCATGGATTAGCACGGGTATTCCCGCCGCTGCGATTATGCACCACATATTCTGTACCGTTCGGTGCGATCACGGTAATTCGCAGGTCTCCGATATAGGTGTGGTAAATCTGCCAGCTTACACTGAGATTTGTAAGGCCGCTGTTCCCGACATAAATATGAGAGTACGTCGTCTGATAGTCGTAAATCCCGTAATCGCTGTAATTCGACCAGGTATAACTTATCGTCTGGTCAAGATTGATGCCGTCGTAGTATTGTCCCGTAAGACCGTTACCTACTGCATGTGACACAGATTGATTGATCTCGTAGGTGTTCTGCCCAGCGTCGGTAATGGCGCCTGCTGTACCGATGACCGTATGCACCGGCGCAATCGTAACCTTCGTGGTCGATTCCAGGGTATCCAGGTCGGGCGTCCGCACCGGTACACGGTCGTCGGCCACATTCACCGTAGTGGTGAAGAGTTTCAGGTCCACCAGGGCATCGCCGGTGCCCATGGTAGTGGTCCGGGCCTTGATCGTATCGCCGGCGAAGACATAGCCGTAGCTGTTGGTGGCGCCCGGCAGCGAGGAGACCACCAGCAGATCGTTGAAGAAGCGCCCGGTCTGGACATCCACATGGCCGCTCCAGTTCCCGATCATGACGGTAATTTCGCCCGTCTCCTCGAGCAGCGTATCCTCCAATTCGATGGTCCGGGCGTAGAGCGCCTCCAGGGAGGACGCGTCGATGGTCCTGGGCATGACGCGCCCGCCGAAAATCACGGTTACGACGGTCCTGTTGCCTGCATCGTCATGGCGCACAAAGGCCAGATCGGTCTTTCCGTCGGCGTTGACATCGCCCATGGCGTCGGCCGGTGTGCCCAGTGAGGCGGCATCGATTATGAAATCGGCGGCGATGTTTACATTCGAAAGCCCGGTGAGGTCCATGGGACCGAGGAAGATATAGCTTGCCAACGTACCGCTCACCATGAAGTCGTCGCTGCCGTCTCCGTCGAAATCACCGATGGCCTGGGCCGAGGAGAGTTGCTGTCCAATGGCGCTTCCTTCAATAGCAAAGGCATCATGCATTGTGAAATCGGTGATCGTATCGTTTGATACATCGATACCGGTATGGGCCGTGGAACCGGTCCCGCCCATGTTCGGCTTCGCCAGTTCGTACACATATACTTTCGGCAGCGGCTTGTCCGTCTCGGGCTGTGCAGGCGCACTGTAACGTGTAAGGGCCGTGCCGTAACTCAGGTGGACCTGGGTACTCAGCGTTTCTGCCGCGGCCAGGTCGTTCTTGCCATCATTATTGATATCACCTACACCGGCGAAGTAATGCTGCGGAATGGTGGCGCCGCCCGCATCCTGATAGGACGGCTGGTCAAGCTCGAAGACCAGATCGGGGCAGGTGAAGCAGGCGGCTGCCCAGGAATCCGAATCCCTGCCGAGGAAGACCTGGCCCACGGCATGAGTCACCACCGATCCGTTCTGGAGCAGTCCCGGGCTCGATTCAAGAGCCAGGGCGCCCAGGTCATCCTTACCGTCTCCGTCGATGTCGCCGACATTGATAAAGTAGCGGGTGGAAATTATTTTCAGATCAGCATCGAGGCCCATGCCGCCCAGGACGATCCAGGACATACCCGCACCGTTTACCACGAAGTCATCAATCGCATAATCGCCGCTGACATCACCGTTCACATTACCCAGCGGGGTCAGTGTCCCCACAATGCCGGTGGCGAGGGTCAGGTCGGGGTCGGAGGCCGGCACGGCGATGGGACCCGCGAAGGGAGTGGCGCCTGTTGCACCATAGTATAGATACACATTACCTGCCGCATTCAGGAAGGCGAGATCATCAAAGCCGTCGCCGTTGTAGTCGCCGATGCCGGCGGCGGACACAAACCCTGCAGCAACAGTGAACGTGGCGTTTGCACCGGAGACGGACGTGGGCGCCACGATCCGCACATCATCCACATACCAGCCTTCGTACTGGTTTTCCACCTCATCAATGGAGTCGAAGGCAAAACGGATTTTGATCTTCTTTCCGGCGAAGTCGGTGAGGTCGACACTGGCCGACTTCCAGGCGGAACTGGGATCGGAGAGCACCGTGTCGGCCAGGGCGGAGTCGTTGGAGGCGACGATGGTCACGGTTTGGGTATCCCAGTTGTCAGAGGTACTCAGCACAACAACCTTGACCTGGTCATAACTCTCCGGCCGCCCTTCTGTTTCCAGGTAGTATTTAAATGACAGCGTGGCCGTGGTGTACCCGGAAAGACTTGTCTCCGCTGACGTAACGGTCCCGAGGGTCTGTTCGGGCAGTCCGCTGACGCTGTCGATGTAGTTGTAGGTCTGGGTGCTGTCAAGTCCGTAGTAGAGGCTCTGCCCCGCAGAGTGGTTGGGATCGCCGGACCGCAGAACGGTGAGGTGCCACAGGTTTGCAGCATCGATGGTATCTCGTGAAAATCCACCTAAACCACTGGTGAAGTCTTCGTTCAGAAGTTCGCCTGTTTCCGTTTCCCAAATGGCCTTTGCCTTTCCATAGAACAGATAGGCGCTGCTCCCCTGGGTCACGAGGAAATCACCATAGGCATCGCCGTTTACGTTGCCGGCGCTCGATCCGCGCAGGGCGCCTGCACCGGCGGTGCCGACGATCCGCACGTCCGCCTGACCGTACACATCGAACTCATCAGCCCAGGTAACGGCCCCGAAGATGAGATAGACGGCCTGTTCGAGCCCGGTCACTGTGGCGCCGGTGGGGGTGGTGACACTGACAATGATGTCATCTTTTCCGTCGCCGTTATAATCGCCCGGTTTTGCAAAGAAAGACTGCGCCTGGGTGGTGGAGGTCGGATAGAGTACCGGCGCCGTCAGTTTGAGGATAAATCCCCCGGCCGCTTCAAGGGCAAAGTCGGTGCCGGCCGCCGAACCGAAGACCACGCGGGCATAGCTGAAACCGCTGCCAGTGAGGTTGTCTTTCACGGCGGCAATGTAATCGTCGTAACCGTCACCATTGATGTCGCCAAGTGGTATCGCCGCCGGACGGTACGAGGGGTCTCCGATGGAAATCTGCACGTCGGCGTCGGCACCTGCCACATCGATGGCTGTCCCGAGCAGTTCTTTTGAGAACACCAGCTTGTAGCGGCCCATGGCCGGTGCACGGCCGGAGTTGCTCTGTCCGCTGACAAAACCCAGTTCGGAGGCGGCGTTGTCATCGGCGTAACTTATTTCAATGGTCATGCCGTAGGCGCCGGTCAGGCTGATGCGGAAGCCCGTGGCAATGGACACTTTTTCCGCCTTTACGGTTGCACTTAATCCTGCACCGGTCAGAGCGGTATTTACATCCGCGATAAGATTGTCGATATCCACATTGGCATCGGTAGATGCCTTCGATACGGTCACTGCCACCGGATCGCCGCCGTCGATACTGATGTTGAATGTCGCATCGGCGCTGAGACGTCCCAGGGTCACCACCGCATTGATCGCCGTCACGCTGAAGGAGCGCACGTTTTCGATCTTGAGCACATAGTAGTCAGGCACGCCGGAATATTTTTCAACCGGCACGATTTCCAGCTCTCCACTGGAGCCCACATTGCCTGCCGCAAAGAGGTAGCTCCCCGTCAGCGGGAAGCTGTCATAGAGCGCCTGCATATTCGGCTCGTCAAAGACCACGGAGATCATGTCCATTATGAGCTGGGCCGCGTGGGCGGAACCGAAGCTCCTGAGGGCATCGGGCGTCTCGATCAGATACCAGTCGGCCGCATCCCCCTCATGGAGAGTCAATCCGTCGATTTCGAGGCCCCGGGTGATGGCAGGCAGCACGGCGGCGTAGGCCGGTTGGTCGTTGGTCGCCACTTCGCCGATCCTCTCCACCAGTTCATAGTCGTCGGGCGCCGTGGTGGTATCGCCTGCAAGCAGATCTTGTCCGGGGCCGCCGTCCAGATAGTCCGAACCGCCGCCGCCGGCGATAAAGTCGATGCCGTCGCCGCCGTAAATTTCGTCGTCGTATGCACCGCCATAGAGATGATCGTTGCCGTCGCCGCCGTAGATAATCAGGCGGGAAATTTCACCGTTCTGTTCCACGTCGCCCGGATCGATTCCCCACTCACTTTCCACGTTGGGGAAGGTAAAGCCCGCATCGCCCCGCACCACATCATCGCCGCCCTGTACGTCGATTACCGTCTGCTCCACCTGGTGGGTTTGATAGAAGATGTAGGTCTGGGTGTAGATCACCTTCTGGGGTTCGGGAAGCTGGTCAGCAGTAAAGCCGAGTGTGGTTTCGCCGGCACCGGACACCTTGAGCGTTGAATCTTTCGCAATCTCTGAGGTCTGTATAATGAGCCGCCCGCCGGAGGCGCCCACGTTGATCCGGTCGCTGATGTCTTCGGTCGTACCACTCTTGTCGGCCGTGCGCAGTGCCTCGACAATGTCCTTAGCCAGATCGGCCACGGAATTGTTCACTTGGGCGCTCTGGCCGTCAGTAAAGCCGAAGAAGGCAAGATTGGTCTCGCCGGACGCCTCGACCATCTCGATCGCAGTGCCGTCAAGGATGCCGACGGGCTGAAGCACCAGTTTCGTGCCCCCGGCATCCTTGGTCATCGTCACCTTGCCGGTCAGCGTCGTCGAACGGATCGCCTCGTTGACCAGCCCCGCCAGCGCTTCAATGTCGTTGGTAAGACCGTTGACGTTCACCTGGACCGGTGAGTGATCGCCAATCGCCACCTGCAGACCGTTGAACTCGAAACCGAAATAGCTCAAGTCGCCGTCCGAATTGCCGTCGGAGATGACCACGATGTCATTTGAATCTATTACCGTTATCTTCAGCCTTCCATCGGTGGTTGATACGGCGGCGGCGGAAATCTTCCCATTAAGGCTCGTCGATGCGATGGCATCGTTCAGAGCGGTTACCATCTGGGCAATTGTGCTGATCTGGCTCGTATAGACCCCTATGCCGACGGGACTGGTGTCGTTTACCTGGACCGTGAAGGTCTCGGTGTAGTCCTCGCTTGCAAAGGTCGGCAAATTGACCGCCGTAATATTATTTGCCGCTATCTGCGGTGCGTTTGCCGCCGTCACGATGCCGTCGCCCAGGGCGTGCGGCACGGTTACGGTATAGGTCACGTTATCGAGAATTATATCGAAGATGATATCCTCGGCGAGCCGCCCGTCATAGGCCGACGATCCGCCGGCCGATTCCTTGGGCGCATCCTTGGCCACGATCACGGCACCGGGCACCACCTCGGTCATGAATTCCTGATTGGCCTTATCCCAGACAAGGGCGGTCAGCTCGTAGCGGTGCAGTATCCTGTTGTAGCGCAGGGACACATAGTCGGGCACGTCCAGTCCCAGATTGTCGGTGTCGCCGCCCAGGAAGAGCACCCTGTCCACGCCGTCGCCGCCGTACATGGTATCCACGAAGGTGGGCACGTAGGTCTGATCGGACCCTTCCATAAGCGGCAGCGCATCGGGAATGAGCTGGAAGGTGTCGTTGCCGTCCTCGCCGAAGAGCAGATCAGGCGCCTGGCGGTCGAAACCGCCGCAGAGCACGTCATTGCCCGGACCGCCGAAGATCCAGTCTTCACCCATGCCGCCCATGAGCACGTCATTGCCCGGGCCGCCCATGATCACGTCCTTGCGGACCGCATCGGTGCGCTGCGCCATATCCTGTACATTGGCATCCTCGCCGGCGGTCAGTACAAACTCCAGATCATAGATGGTGGGCACCAGGTTGGGCGAGGTCACCCGCAGCATATAGGCCGTGCCCGCCTCAAGGGTGGACAGGCTGATGCCGCTGGACGACTTGCCGGCAAGGTCTTTCAGCGTGTAACCCTTTGCCCCGATATTCGGGTACAGTTCATAATAGGTCGGCTCGTCGGCGGTCACTTCTATCGTATAGTCGCCCTTGGCAAGCCCTTCCAGACTCAGTTTTACGTAGGCTTCGGTGGCGCTGGTCTTTCCTGTATACTTATAAGCTGAAGCCGGATAGGCCCCACCGTCGATGGTCACCACGTCGCCACCGGAGGTCAGCAGCCTGTTGCCGTCGGCATCGTAGAGGCTGAAGGTAATTATTGCGCTTTCGCTGTTGGTGCGCAGCAGGCTGAATGTATCGGCCTTGGTGCCGTCCTCACCCATCGTGAAAACGAACCAGTCCACATCGGCGGTGGTATCGATGGTCAGACCGTAGATCTTGCTGATGCCCTCGATATCGGCGATCCGGTAGGCATCGGCGGCGGTCTCGTTGCCCCCTTCCATGTCCACGCGGTCCGGATTGATGGACAGCACGGCGGATCGGCTCAGATCGATCACGGTTTCGCCGGCGTCGCCGATGTGGGGATAGAGACTGTAGGCGGCCTGTGCGTCGGCGGTGATCTTCACCAGGTAATCCGTCCCCTCCGCACCGGCGGTCAATGAATCGAGATCGAGCACCACATGATCGTCCGTGGAGGTTGTGCCCACAAGTAGCGTTGTGCCGTCTATTTTATATAGCGGGGTGGTCCGTCAGCCGCAAAGAGCTGAATGGTAATGATCCCGTCGCCGCGGGTCTTTTCCAGCTCAAAGGTATCGGAAGCCGTTCCGTTGTCCTTCATGGTGAATTTGAACCAGTCTATATCCTCAGCCGTATAGATGCTCAGGCCGGTGACGGCCGCCACATCGGCGATGTTCTCGATCAGATAGGCCGTTTCGGCCGTCTCGTTTCCGCCGCCGATGTCGATCTTGTCTTCCTCTATCAGCTGTCCGCCGCCGTCGGCCGGGAACAGGGCCAGGCCGAGTCCGTCAAGATCGGAGGCGCTGCTGAGTTTTATTTCAGCGTTCGGCCCCGGGGATCGGGCGACAGGATGAAACTGTACCAATCGACATCGTCGGCATTGTCGATGGTGAGGTTTTCTAGGGTCAGGTTCTGGTTGAGGAGCAGGGCCGATCCGGCGGATCCCGTCAACGGACAAACCCGATCTTTTGCACCAACGGGTCGCCTTCTCCCGCATCCAGGGCGATGGAAGCCCGCGAGCCGCCTTCCACCGTGATAAACCAAATTGACCCCGCCGCTCACCATGGCGCGGATCAGGTGATCGACCGATCCGCCGCCGCGAAGGCAGCGTATTGATAGTCGGCCGCCAGATCGGCAAGGCTCTGGTTGTCCGCAGTACTGTCCGCCGCGACCGTCACCTGGACATAGGTCCGTCGCCGTTGACGCTCACCCGGAAGACCGAATCCGTCGGTCAAACGCGTGTAATGGGCCGACTGCTGAGCCGCAAACCCGACCTTGGTTACGACTTCGTGCGAACCGTCCACCGCGATGCTGTCGATCGTCCACGCCATCTGGCCGGTTTGAATTCGATTTTTCCCTGGGCGTGTTTCGACTGCGCCACCACCAGTCCGTCCAGGAAGGGCAGCCGTAAACGGCGGCGTTGAGGTCGTCCACCAGGTTCTGCCGGGTGGTGTTGCCGGCGGTTCCGGTTACCACTGTGACCGGGTAGGCCGTGCCGTCGATGGTGAGAATGAAGGTACCGTCGGCATCGGCAATCGCCGTGGCCGTGCAGCGGCCGATTCGGCCGCCAGACTCACCGCGGGTCGGCCGCCGGCCTTGAGTACGGCCAGGCCGATCACCGCGTCGGCCGTAAAACCAAGCTCCTCGACCGTGGTGACGCTGGTCTTCGTAGGCGCCGATCTGGAGCGCCCGTCACGCTGAACTCGACAGCGGTGGGCCCGATGGCGACCCGGCCGCCCAGGCTCACCGCCACCAGATCGCTGTCCAGGCCCGCGGTTTTCAGTCGCCCGGTTGAGATCCGCGATCAAATCGGCAGACGGTCTGGTTGTCATGCGGTGCCGGTCGACCATGACTGGCACCGGGTCCACATTCCCGTTGACAAAGATTGCTGAAGGCCGGATCGGCGCCGTCGGCAAGTGGTGCTCAGGGAGAAGCGCTCATCGTCCGCCGGATAATCGGAGGCCATCAGCCAGGCCCGACCCAGATTGTAAGCCGTCTCAATGGTATCGTTGCGCGTGGTGCCTTCGGTTTTGTCCGGAAGAATGGCGATTCCGGACATGGTCTCCACCACGGTCGTCGCCGTATCCGCCGTCGGTCCAGACGGTCTTTTGCACCGTGGGACCGATGGTCACCACTGTCGTCGCCGTTCATGACAATCGATGATGATGACCAGGTAATCGTCATCGGCCGGCAGGCTGTCGTTGGTGTTCCAGATCAACTCGCCCGCAGCGTTGGTGGCGTTTAAACTCAGCTTCACCGCGGCATCGAAGGTGTAGTTGCCGTTGTTGTTGGTCAGGCGCGTGATCAGATGCTGTCCGGCCAAAGCACGCCCGGCTCGGTGACGAAATCGACCGAGATCACATCGTCTGCGTTGGTCCCCCGGTAGTACCAGACCTTGTCGGATTCGCTTTGGCATATTCTTTCCAGGCATCACCGGCGAGCCCGCCGTCGAGGGTATCGAAGGAGGTGCCGTCCGCCCGCCAGAGGGTGTTGTTCCCGTCCCGGCCGTAAAGGAAGTCGAGCCCGGTGCCGCCGTAAAGATCGTCATCCCCATGGGACCGCCGAGAATGCGGTTGAGACCCGGTGTCCTCTTCCTGAGTAAATCCCGCCGCCGTCGTTGTCGCGCAGGGCGCCGGTATCGCAGGATCCACGTACACCCCGAAGTGGCTGACCACCTTGATCGAGACGATCCGGGAGGCCAGGGTGGAGAACGGTCTTCTGCACACCATGTCGATCGTCCACCGCGGCGGAGCCCGGCGATCACCCGGTCGGCGAGGCCGTATGCTGCCAGGGCGGCGTTGATGTCGGCCACCAGGTCCGCGATGCTCGGTGTTGTCCTGGGTGGCCTCGGCGGATACATAGACCACGTATGGTGACCGCGCCGTTATTGAGCATGACCGGCAGCGCGGCGTTGATCCAGTGCAGGTCGGTCAAGAGATTGGCATCATCCGGCTCGTAGATCAGCTTGAAGCTCGGCCGGTGCATCCAGGGCATAGAGAATCTCAAACGGCGTCTTGAGAGTCGATCAGACTCGTCACCGCAAATCGGTTCCGAATTTCGAAATCGAGTTCGGTGCGCGCCGGATCGCCCGATCCGGGAATCACCGTCAGCAGCGTCCCCTTCGTCGTCAGGGTGATCACGTTGCCGGAACGGCTCACCGTGACCTTCTCGTCCAGGTGCGCGTCGGAACCGTCGTCGAAGGTCGCCTCCGCGATGGCCGCTTCGATGTCGTCCAGCAGATGGGATATGGTCAGATTGTCGCTGGTGGCGTACTTCGTCACGGTCACATTGATCGGCAGCGTCCCTTCGCCGATGAGCAGACTGAAGTGGGCGTCGGCGGAAAGCTGTCCTGTCACCGGGGCGTCGGCGGTTGCCTCAATCCGGACCCTGTCCTCACCTGCCGTAAAGACGGTCACCTTCGCTTCGGCTGCCGTCCCGGAAGTGCAGTTCCGTCACGGCGGTGTCATTGATGCCGCCGATATTGGGATCTTTGGACCATGCATAGAGGTAATTGCGCCCCTGGCCGCCCAGCACGTCGTCGTTTCCCTGGCCGGCGTAGATGCGGTCCACGTCGTCGGGCAGACCCATTCCGGGACCGCCGTCACCCCAGAGCTGGTCGTCGCCACCGTACCCGTAGATGGTGTCGGAGCCGAAGCCGCCGTCGATACGGTCGCGGGCGCTGCTGCCGCTCAGGATATCATTGCCGGGACCACCGTCGATCACGCCGACCCAGTCTCGACTGCGCGCACTCAGGGCGGAGGCATCAAGGGCGTTGGTCCCTTCGACAAAGCCGATCCTGTCATCGCCTCCCAGACCGGATATTCTGAACTGCTCCACCATGGGCTTCCCGTCGTCACCGCGCCATCCGCCTAGGAGCACCCGGTGAACCACCTTCTCTTCGTATCCGGAATAGCCTGTGTAGTCCACCACCATCTGACCAACGCTCTCCTGACCGTCGCTGAACCCGAGGTCGGCAAGACCGTTATCGCCCTTTGCGGTAAAGTGGGCGATGGTAAGCGTTGCCGCCCGGCCCATTCCTCGTGTCAGTATGGCGATGGTATAACCGCGTTTGACCGCCTCGACCTTGCCGGTCAACTGAGGTGAGCTCTCGAAGGCGTCGTTGAATCTGCTCACAAGGGTGTCAAGGTTGCCGTTGCTGGAAATGGTCAGGTTCACCGTCACCAGAGCGGCCGTGGCGCTCGCCTTGAGTGTCAGATCGAAGGTCTGTTCGAAACCGAAATTCGCTTCCTTCACGGCGTAGGGATTGTCGCTCAGGAGAACCGTCTCCTCGGAAATCCAGATCTCGTCGTCGAAGTCGGAAGCCTCGATCAGCAGAATATCCGTCGCGTTGTCGTCGTAGACGTCGCCCTTCCGCTGGTTACCGTAGTGTCCGTTTATATTGTCGCCGAAGACATTATAGGTGTCACGGACATCCATGACCATGGTGTCGATCCACCCGCCGCCATATAACGTGTCGATCCCGTTCTGGCCTTCCAGCCAGTCGGAATCCGCCCCGCCCCACAGCGTATCGTTCCCGCCGCCGCCGTAGAGCTGGTCTTCGCCGGGACCTCCCTGGAGCAGGTCATCGCCGCCGATCTCGGCCGGACCGTAGGGGGCTTCACGCTGGTTCTGTGCATATTTGCGGCCCACCAGCCAATCACCGGCGAGGAAGTCGCTGCCGCCTTCGCCGAGCAGGGTGTCTTTGCGCACATTCCCGTAGAGGAAGTCGTTGCCCGGACCGCCGTGCAGCTCATCGCCCCTGTAGGTGTACTGCTCGTCCCCGTCATCGGGCGCGTAGGCGTAGAGGTAATCGATCCCCTCGCCGCCCCAGAGCCGCTGGCCGGCCTGACTGCCCTCGCCGTCGGCATAGTCGCTGTCGCCGTTATTGTAGGTCCCGTATGCCAGGAAGGGCGAACTGGGTGTATCGACGACTGCATCGATCACGTCGTTGGCGTTATGGGCGCCCTTGTCCACCACCACGGTGAAGGTCTTGGCCCCGATAGACCAGGAGACCTCGATATCACAACCAATTTCGCCCGAAACGATTCGAATCGTCCAGCCCATGTACTGTGCGGTGGCGCTGACGGCCCTGAATTCCAGGTCGTTGTTGGCGCCGGCGAAAGAGAAGACCGACGCGGGATAGCCCTTGTCCGGGTTCTCGGTCTTGGCTGCGGTAAGGGCACTTACGCTGTCTCCGGTGAAGACGATCGGATCGCTCGCCCCGCCATCGCCGAATAAACGCTCGCTTCCCGCCTCGCCGTAGACCTGGTCGCGGCCGGTGACGTATCCGCGATAGGCGAAGTACTCATCGGGTTGCGCCGGGGTCCCCGTGTCTCCCACCTTGAGGTATGTGGAAATCGAATCGTAGCGTCCGAGGAAGGGGAAATCGCCCCGGAGTGAATCATCGTTCGCGCCACCGCGCACCACGTCATCGCCGCCGCCGCCGGTGGCCGTATCGCTGCCCACGCCGCCGTCCACATAGTCGCTGCCCGGACCGCCGTCCAGATCGTCGGCGTCGCCGCCGCCGAAGATCCAGTCATCGCCGTAGCCGCCGCGGATCGTATCGGCGCCGTCGGTCACATGGCCGTCCCAGGATAGACCGTTGAAGATCTTGGGAGTGATTAAAGGCGCCTCGTAGCCGGTGGGATAATCGAGTTCGGCATCGAGATATCCCGGCGCATAGTCGAATTTATCGGCGGCTGACTCCCCTTCGGCCAGGCGGAAGTTGCTCTCGTCCGCCCCGGCCACGCCGCCCCAAATGAGGTCGCGCCCGCCGTCTCCCCAGAGGTAATCGTCGCCGTCGTGGCCGATGATCAGGTCGTCGCCGGGGCCGCCGAGGAGGATGTCGTAGCCGGGGCCGCCGTTGATATCGTCGCTGCCGCCGGAGCCTGCATCGGTGGAACGCGCTCCGGCCAGAATGAACTGTCCCTGGATGCGGGTGGCCACGCCGTTGTCGCCGATGATCAGATCGGTAGAGGTGTCGAAAAGGCCGCCATGCATCAGATCGTGGCCGAAGCCGCCGATGATCACCTCGGCGCCCTTGTTGCCCACGGCGAAATCGATGGCGTCGTTTCCGCCCAGGTTCGGGTAATCCACGCTTGCCAGTTGCCGCTGGACGAATCCGAGCGCCTGGACCAGCGCCGAATCAACCACTTCGATGGTGTACACGCCGAGGTCGGAAGCCCCCACAAAGGTCAGATAGCCGCTCTCACTGGAAGCATCGAGCTCGGCGTCCAGACCTTCACCCGGAGCGGGGCTGGCGGCCAAGATGGCGTTGTTCAGATCGATCACCAAGTCGGCCAGAGTCGCGTTCCCGCTTCCGTCGAAAGTCAGGCTATGGGTTGTGCCGTTGAGCGTAATTTCGAAAGTACCCGATGCCGTCACATCCGAGGCACGGTCGGCACGCAGCGTCACCATCCCGTCAAGGGAGAGGGCCCAAGACCGCGAATAGACCTCCAGGATCGTGCCGGAAAGATCCCGGTCCATATAGCCGCTGTCGCCGAAGAGAAATTCGTCATACCCCTGAATCGATGAATCGGCTACGTCGCCATAGATGATATCGCCGTTTGCCGCCAGGCCGCCGGCGCGGGTCAGATAGCCGTTGCTGTCGACCGTCACCGTACCTGAGGGCACCTGGTCGGTGGCCTGATCGTCCCCTCCGGAACCGCCGAAAATGGTGTCATTTCCTTCGCCGCCGAAGAGCGTATCGATACCGCCGAAGGCCGGGAAGGTAGAGTAGAGATCGTTGTCACGGGCGGATTCTCTGAAGCGAACCACCGTTCCGTTGTCGCCGAAGATCACTTCGTCTCCGTCGTTGCCGTAAATCAGATCGTTCCCCGCTCCACCGAAGAGGACATCGTGGCCGGTGTCGCCGGTGATGGTGTCGTTGCCGCCGCCCCAGGGCAGGGTCGTCCAGACCATGGAAAGCTGGTTGAGGGAGTTGTGCTCCGCCGCCCCGTGGTCGCCGATCAGGACATCGAGGCCGTAGTAGCCGGTAATGGTGTCTTCTTCGGGTCCGCCGAAGACGATATCGTTGCCGTAGCCGCCGTCGATGGTGTCGTCGCCGCCCATGAAGGAAACGTCGGTGTTGTCCCAATCAAGTTCGAGGGATTCGAGGTTCGCTGTCAGGTAGAGCTCGTTCGGCAGGTGCTGTTCCACCGATACCGTGCGCACCTGGGTATAATCAACGCGGCCGTTATCGCCGAAAATGATCTCGGCGCCGTCATCGGTGCGGCCGCCATGAATGATGTCATGGCCGGTACCGCCGAGGACTACATCGGAACCTTTGGCATGCACATCGCGGCCCATGCCTTCCCGGTCGATCCGGTCATCGCCGCCGTAGGCCGCATCGCGGCTTTCGAAGATCTCGATCCCGTCTGTAGCGTTGCGCTGGACGCGGGCACCGTCGCCGGCGATATGATCATTCCCTGTCCCGCCATAGATCACGTCGCCGCCGACACCATAGGCATCGGCGTATCCTGTGCCGCCGATGATGATGTCATTGCCGGCCCCGCCGTAAAGGGTGTCCTTGCCGCCGTAGGCGGGATCAAGGGTCCAGATGTCGGTTGACACGCTCGATCCGTCAGGATTCGTTCCGGCGGCCGGATCGGTACGCACTACCACACCGTTGTCGCCGATGATCGTATCGGTGATGTCTTCCCAGCCGCCGTCGACGGTATCGTCGCCGGTACCGCCGATGATGATGTCGCTGCCTCGGTTCTCCGTCGGGAAGCTGGTATAATTGCCGATACCCGCCGCTCCGACATCGATGGTGTCGTTGCCGCCGAAGCGTGGGTAGTTGACGCTGTTCTCAAGGCTCCGTGTGCGGATACGCTCCACCACATCGGCGTCACTGCGGGTGATGTAGCCGTTGTCACCAATAATGATGTCGTCGCCCCCGTCGCCGGAGAGGATGTCACCCACTGTACCCGGCGCGGTCACGGCATAATCGTTCTCTGAGCCACCGATGATGATATCAGCGCCGTCGCCACCGCGGATCGTTTCCACACCGCCATGAGATGGATCTGTAGACCAGAAATCGTTGGCCCGCACCGAGCCGTCTGCCCGGGCCACGGCGCCGTTGTCGCCGAAGATCACATCATCGGCGAGACCGCCTTCGATCAGGCTGTCGCTCCCTATCCCGCCAATGATGAAGTCGCCGTCGTACCCGCCGTCGATCTTCGCTTCCCCTCCCCCGTACAGATCGCCTTCCTTTGAGGCGAACCATACCGGTGTGAGCAGTCCGGTCTGCAAGGCTCCGTCGGCATCGAAATAGGCTCGGGAAATGCTTCCTACATCCGCGGCCGAGGGCCGGCGCTCCATCGCGCCGTTGTCGCCGACAATGATGTCGCGGCCCGTACCGCCTGAAATCAGCGTATCGCCGAGAGACCCGCCGAAGAGAATATCCTCGCCGTCATTGCCGTAAATTGTTTCGACACCGTTGTATTCGTCATAGGTGGTGGCAATCCCGTAGAAGGCCTCGTCAGCGGACCAGGTGTGCGTCGGCGCCACGGTCTCCGGATCGACGCTGGCCGTCTGAGCGTAATTACCGATACCGTCCCAGAGTATCCGGTCAATACCCCATTCGTCGGCGGTTGCCACGCCCGCTTTAAAGCCCCGGCCCACCACGCCGTTGTCGCCAATGACAATATCGTCCCCCGTACCGGCCGTAACGGTTTCGTTCCCCTTGCCTCCGATAACTATGTCGTCACCGGCTCCTGCATCGATGCTCGCATCGCTCCCGCCTCGCGTGCCGGTCTGCACCAGTGTGTTTTCGCTCAGATAGACCCCTGAAACGATCCCCGAGATGATCCCGTCCGTACGGCCCACCCAGCCGTTATCGCCAAGAATGATATCGTTGCCGGCACCGCTCGTAATCGGGGTGTCGGCGTCGGAGCCGCCTATAATGATATCGTCACCGGCACCGGTGCTGATTTCATCCTGACCGGCATGCTCGGGCGCAGTCGAAACGATCTCGCCGCCGGCGATCACGAATCCGTGGTCTCCCAGAACGACATTGTGGCCGTCGCCGCCGTCGATAGTGTCATTGCCCAGACCGCCGATGACGATATCGTTCCCCGGACCGCCGGAGATTATCGTTTCACCGCCGCCGTAATTCGTATATGTCGACTCCACCCAAATTAGAGCTCCCGTATCTTCGCCGGTATACACGGTGGCGTTGTCACCAACGATCAGATCGTCGCCGTCACCACCGGTCAGAGTGTCATCGCCGGCACTACCTCCGATGATGATGTCGTTTCCGCCCTCGCCGTCGATCAGTGTTTCACTGCCGCCGGAGGCGGGCGATTCTGAAGTGACCCGGTACACGGTCCCCGCATCGGCGAAGGTCGTTGCCGTGGAAAGAATGGCGCCGTTGTCGCCCAGGATGTAGTCGCCTTCGCTGCCGCCCTTGAGGGATGCCTCACCGGCCATGCCGCCGATAATCCGGTCGCGTCCCGCACCGCCATCTATTGTATCCGACCCACCCGAAGCCACATCGATGGATGATGCCTCACCCGGCACAGCCCTCCCGTTGTCGCCGATCAGCAGGTCGTCGCCGTTGCCGCCGCGGATGGTATCGTCACCGTTTCCACCGATGATCGTGTCGTCGCCTTCACCGCCATCGATGAGCGCATCGTTGCCGCCATAAATGTCGCCGGTAAGGCTCTCGATCACACTGGGCACATAGTCGGAACCGCGCACCACCTTTCCGTTGTCGCCGAGAATCAGATCCCAGCCGTTGCCGGTCGTAATGGAATCACTATAGGAGCCGCCGAGGACGATATTGTTTCCGTCGCCCGCATTGATGGTGTCGGTCCCGCCGTTGGCGTAATCGGAGGTAACGACGTTGTATTTTTCGTCGCCCAGCGCCGTATCTCCCAAACCGATGGTACCGTTGTCGCCCAGGATCACGTCCAGACCGGTGCCGGTGGTAATGGTATCGTTACCCACACCGCCGATGACATTATTGGCTCCGCCGGCGATGGTGATGGTGTCGTTGCCTCCCGCATCGTAATCGCCGGTACCGGGCAGATAAGATGCATAGATTCTTTCAGCCACGGAGCCGGCATTGCGAACCACATAGCCGCTGTCACCGATAACGATGTCGCTGCCGGAACCGGTCGAAAGAGTGTCGCCGGCGGGACCGCCGATTACGATGTTGTTGCCCTCGCCTCCGCTGATTGTATCGGCACCGCCCGTAGTCGGGTCGGTGGTATAGACATCCTGTGCGGCAGCCGATCCGTCGGCCCGGACCACTACGCCATGATCGCCGAGAATAATGTCGTTGCCGCTCTCTCCCTGGAGGGTATCGGCGCCTGCCCCGCCAAAAGCCGCATCATTGCCATTACCACCGTATATTGTATCGTTACCGCCGTTTGCGGTATCGAGCGTTTCTATCCTGAGCGCCACGCCGGCACTGAAGGTCACCACTCCGCGGTCACCGAAGAGGATGTCGTTGCCGTCATTGCCGTACAGGGTATCGCCGCCGGCCTGTCCCCAGATCAGGTCGTCGCCTCCATCCCCTGTAAGCGTATCTCCCCCCCCCACCGACGCATCGGTGGTGGTAACCGAGACAACGATATTTGTGTAGTCGGGAACGATTTCGCCATTGTCACCTAATATGATATCGGCAGCGGCGCCTCCTTCTATTGTATCGTTACCGTCGCCGCCGATCAGATAATCGGTCGCCCCCGCACCGTATAGACTGTCGTCGCCGCTGACCCCGGTAAGGCTCTTGATCGACGTGGTCAGCAGGTCCATACCGAGCTGGACTCTTCCGTTGTCACCGACAATTACATCGGAAACCGGGCCGCCCTGGAGTTCGTCGTTGCCCGGGCCGCCGATCAGAACGCTTTCATTCAGACCGGCATTGATATAATCATTGCCCCCTGCAGTCAAACCGCTCAGCACTATCAATCCGGTCACGGAGCCGTAGTCGCCGATGAGGACATTGCGACCGCTCACACCATAGAGATCGTCGTCGCCGCCGCCGCCGAAGAGGGTATCGTTCCCGGCATCGCCGTTAATTGTATCGCTGCCCTCGGCGCTTCCTGTCTGGGCCTGTTTGGCGGAAACGCTCCCGTAATCGCCGTAGATGACATCGTCGCCGTTGCCGCCGGAAATTGTATCGTTGTCGGCCTCGCCGAGAATCCAGTCGTTCCCGTCTTCGCCATAGATCTCATCATCGCCGGCGCCGCCGTAAATCGTGTCGTCTTCAGTCCCGCCACGAATCGTGTCGATGCCATCTTCGCCGTAGATCGTATCGAGTCCCGCATCGCCGTAAAGCACATCATCGCCGTCACGGCCGTAGATGCTGTCGTTGTCGTCGCCGCCGCGGATCGTATCATCGCCGGCATCGCCGTAAATCAGATCCGCACCCGCATCACCGGAGATGATGTCGTCGCCGTCCTCGCCATAGATGACGTCGTTTCCGGCATCGCCGTGGATCGTGTCGGCCCCTTCGCCGCCCTTAATCGTATCGTTGCCCGAACCGCCGAAGATGGTATCGTCACCGGTTCCGCCCGTGATGGTGTCGTCGCCGGCGTCGCCGTAGATGGTTGCGGCGCCCTCGCCGGCATCAATCTGGTCGTTGCCCAGACCACCGTAAAGATAATTAACGCCGCTGCCGCCGTAAATCTGATCGATGCCCGCATCACCATAGAGCTTTGCCGTACCGCTGCCGGCGTAAATAAGGACGTCGTCACCATCGCCGCCATGGATTTCCACCGTTTTGGTCACCGATTCATCTACATAGAGGAAATCGGGCCCGCTTCCGAAATCCCCGACGATCTTGTTGACGCCGGAAAATTCCTGATCGTAGCCCATGGCACTGACTTTGACCTTGTCGCCGTTCTGGCTGATGCGGTAGCTTTCGTCAGCCACCTCATCATAGTACTGACCTCTGTACTGAGCCCGATCGCCGACATTGAGGTAGAGAGTATCGCCCACCTGCGTGGCCAGCTTCGGCGCGGCACCCCAGGTCAGTGTGAGTGAACCTTTAATCTTGATCCCCATCACTTTAATGGTAAGCGAGGCGGTCGCCTTTACCTGAGTAATCTGCAGATAGGCCTCGATGGACGCCAAGGTGAAGCGGATTTTGAAAAGGCCGAAGTTGATCCGGAAATCAACCCCGCCCCAGATGCGTCCTTCAAACATGGTGTTGCTGAGCGTCACTTCTACACCACCGTAGAGGACGAAGGGACCCAGGGGAATCTCAAAACTCACCAGCCCATGGATCCTGAACTGCCCGTTGGACCGGAAATACCCGTCTATATGAATCTGAATGAAATTGAAGAAATTGATCGACAGTTCATTGATGGCAATCTCGAACACACCGTCCTTGTAGGACATGCTCAGATCGCCGGTGCCGGTGAAGAGCAGGATGCTGACCTGGGCGTATATGCGGATCAGGAAACTGTTGGGCGCCACACCCAGTCGCTCAACCGATCCGGTGTTGATCTGGAAGTAGAAGTCGCCTTCGATATTTACCATTGGAATCGAAATCGCATCGACTTCCAGGGCCAGATCGATTACCAGAGAGCCGTCCTTGTAAATCGCGGCACCGCCCCTTACCCCGGCCCGGGCCATGCCGCCCAGATCCATGTAAGCATTGAAGCTAATCTCGAATCCCTCATCACAGAGGAGCAGGTAGAAGGCGCCTTCGACGACGAACATCCCGTTGATGTCGAGCTTACCGCCGCCTTCCACAATCAGGGTTGAGGCCTCTATGGTGTCTTCTATGAGATTTTCCGATACCTCTCCGGTGTTCGGATCGATCTCCAGGCGATAGATCGTGGCCGCCGAACTGGTGGTGTTGATGCAGAGACGGAAATAGCCACTGAAGGAAAATACTCCTGTCCCGAGCCCTACCCCCACATCCAGGGCAAGTCCTCCTACCAGCCCTTCGTCGCTGATGTCCAGATCGCCGCTGACCGCCACCACCCCGAGGGGCTGCAGTTCGGCACTGGCGGCGATGGTGATCCGGATGCCGGAAGCACTGATCTTGAAGTAGAAGAAGCCGTCCAGTTCCAGTATGCCGCCCAGGAGGCTCAGACTGCCATCGCCCTTGATCACCGTGTAGGGTTCCGGCGTGTCTCCCGCACTGCCGTCTGGCTTGGGCGGAGCCATGGGGATGGTTACGGTATCGTAATCCACCTCGTCCCTGAACTGTTCGGGCACCTCGAAGACATAGTCGGTGTCTCCCGAGGTGTTCATGATGAACTCGAACTGGCAATCGAACTCAAGCACATCGCCGAGGGACACATCGCCGGAAAGCTGCAGGCGGATACCCATGTTTCCGTCAGGCTTGAATACCAGCAGTCCCATGGCCCCGAAGGTGAAGATGCGTGCATCGGGGGGACCGATCAGCAGGCTGACATCGGCAAAAATGGTGAGACCCTCATCGGCGCTGATCTCCAGGAAGAACACACCGGTAAGGCGGAACAGTTCCGTATCGCCGGGGCTGAAGATGAAGTGACCGCTGATGCTGATGCGGTAGGTGTTTGCAGGAATGGTGACGGTGGTCGTCTCTCCGGGCGCCAGCAGAATCAGGGCCTCGTGATCCTGCCCGGTGGAGTTGATCTCCAGTTTAAAGTCAGCCTCTACATCGAATCCTGCTTCCTTGAGTATGCCGCCGGTACTTGCTTCGAGGGAAAGATACCCTACCACCCCGGCATCCCAATCGATATTCAGATAACCGATCACCTGGAAAAAGAAGAGCGGATCACTCTCGTCGCCGAGGCGCATGGTGGCGCTGATCTGCAGCTCCAGCTTGTCCAGGCTCAGTTCGAAACGGAAGGCGCCCTTCATTACGAACATGTCGGCGATGGACAGAATGCCGGCCCCCTGAATCACCACATAGGGTCCGGCGGAACCAAGCGTCTTGTCAAGCTGGGGCGGGCCGCGGGGGATCGACACATAGGCCCCGTCACCGGTAGCGGTTGTTTCCGCTTCATATACGATGATCTGGGCGGCGTTGCCGGCGCTTGTCTCGACCACATATCTGTTGGTGCCGTCGTCAAGCTCCCAGCGGCTGTCCTTGAAGATCATGCGCACCGACACGGTATCCCCGAGGGGTGTACCGTTGGCGTCAAAGGCCCCCCGCAGCGACGCAGGCACGCTGCCGGCGACCGTATCTCCGTCATCGTTGGTGCTTTCATTCAAGGACGTCTTGATCGAACCATCCGTATCGGTTGTACTGAAGAGCTGGTCCCCCGTTCCGAATTCCAGGCTGTCGATGAATTTCTGATCCAGATATCCCTTTTCCGGATTGAGGAACATATCGGGTACGCGAAATTCCTGCGCGCTGCCGCTGATCGTCGCATTGATGTACAGATCAAAGGCCGCTTCAAAGTCCAGGATACCTTCCAGCGGTCCGCCGGTTTTAATGGAGAGGTTGATGCGTCCGGCAAATCCCGGATCTTCGAAGTTGATAATCATCAGTCCCAGGGCGTCAAACTCAAGGATCGGCGCGCTCTCCGGCCCCAGGGTCAGGTCCGCCTTGGCAAACATCTCGGCCCGGGAGGTGCTGATCTGCATGTGAAAGACGCCGCTCATGCGGAACAGTTCTTCGGAGTCTTCCTGGATGGGCGGAATCTTGAATTTCAAAGCTCCGGCAATGGAAAGCGCGAAGGTATAGGGCTCGAGGACAAAGGTCTGGGCCTCGCCGTAAAAGACCATCTTTGAGCCGGTATCGGTGTTTTTCTTGTCGATGAAGTACTGGCGCTGCACATCACCGTCGTTGACGTAGATCTTCCAGCGCGTGCCAGTTTCCACCCCCTGGACGCTGAAGGTCGAGGTGTCGGAAAATTCGACGGCGTTGGCACTGAAGGCACTCCGTACCGACTCGGGAAGCGTGGACAGGAAGCTGCCGGGATCAATACCCACCGGCTGCAGATCGGTAACAACTTGATTGACCGTGCCGGAATCCGTTACCTCAAAGAGGACATCGCCCTTTATCCCCTCAAGGAAGATGACTTCCGTCTTTTCTTCACTGGTGGCATTGATCTGCAGCAAAACTTCCGCATCCGCTTCGATGCCGATTTCGCGCAGTTTTTCAAGGTTGGTCTGAAGTTTCAGCACTCCCCAGAATTGGAGCTTGTTCGTGCCGAAGATGGAAGAGGCGCTGTTTTCGTCATCGGGTGTCTCACCGATGGAAAGTACGAAACGACCCGCGGCGGAACCGATGTTGCCGAGGTAAAAGAGCTTCAGCGTGGCGCTTACATCCAGCAGGAAGCGCGCCTTCTGAATTTCATCGGTAGCGGGATCACGGATAATATCGATGCTCAGTTCGATCCGGCCTTCGAGTGCTATCAGCGGATCGGGTACGCCGTCGCCGTCGTAGTCGGGAGTGAAGCCGCCCGCGTTAAGCTCCTCGAACCCTTCCATGATGAACCGGATGGAAATGGCCTGATCGATGATGCGGAACTGCTCGGTTGCGGCGCCGTTGGTGTTGCCTTCCGCATCGGCGTAACTGCCGGCAATGAACGTCACATCCACCAGGCCTTCGGCGAAGCTGCCGCTGAAGAAATATTTGTAGGTGCTGTCGTTTCCCTCCGCCTTCTCGACCACGCCGGTCAATACCACCCCGGCGGCGGCGGCGCCGTTGAAGCCGAATTCGGGATCGTCATCCAGGATGGTCGTCTCATCAAGGCCCAGTCCGGTCAGATCGTTGAAGGTGACCAGGACGTAGCCCCGATCGTCCATCGTGGCCCGGTCGGCGGTCCCCTTCTCTGCGGGATCGGTCAGCGTCGCCGTGGGCGATTTCAGCACAAAGGTTTCCGTGGATTCGAGGTTGGTGTACCCGGCAGAATCTTCCCAGGCGCCTGCCCCGTAAGTAATGGTCACCTCGCCGTCAACGAATTGTCCGGTGAAGAAGTAGCGGAAGACGCCTTCGCCGAGATCCTGGACTTCGCCTTCATCATTGATGATTGTCACTCCGGCCGCACCGGCACCGCTCAGCGTGAATTCGGCAGTGCCGTCGGTAATGGTGGATGCGACCAGCGTATTGCCGGTGGTGCTCCGGAAGCGCACATCCAGATAGCCGCGCCCGTTCAGTGTGGAAAGGCCGACTATGGTACCGTTGATGGTGGAATAATTACCGTCGCTGTCGGCCACGGCCGCATTGGCGATGGGCCCGATGACGGTGAAGGTCTGGGTCTGAGATACGTTGGCATATCCGGCGTCATCGGAGAAGGTACCGGCAGCGAACGTGACGGACACCTCTCCGGTAACAAAGAGGAAACCTTCCGGCAGGGCATAGCGGAAGACGGTATCGGACACCTTCTCCGTCGGAGGTCCGCGGATCTCGAGCGTGGATCCGTCGCTCTGTTCAATAGTCATAAAGACATCGCTCCATCCGGTAATGGACGTCTCCACGACTGCACTGCCCGTTGTCGGCGTAAACCGGACTTCGATATAGCCCAGACCGTTTATGGCGGCGGCATCGATACGGCTCCCTGCCAGCGGGTCGATGACGCCGGCGGTGGGTCCGGTGACCAGGAAGGTGTCGACGCTGGCGGCATTGGCCCTGCCTCCGGTATCCGCCCAGGTTCCGGCTGCGAACGCCACGGTCACTTCGCCGGGTTCAAACTCGAAATCATCGGACAACATATATCGATAGGCGCCGTCCACCAGTGTGCCCGGCCCCGAAACGTTCAGCGTGCTTCCGTCCCCGAAGGTCAGGATACAGACCGTATCGCTGTCGTTGACGGTGGCCTCATCCAGCTCCCATCCGGGGCTGGGACTGTAGCGGACGGAAAGGTACTTGTTGGCATTGAGCACCGAGACATCGATGCTGCCGCCATCCTCCGGTCCGGACAACGCACCCGTAAGATCCCTGACGGTAAAGCTCAAAGTTTCGGCATCATTGACAATGCCGAGAGTATCGGCGAAACTGCCGGCCGCGATATCCAGGGATACCTCGCCGAGCCCCAATTCATCGCCGTCATCATTATAATAATACCGGTATATCCCGCCTTCGATTTCCTCCACACGGTCGATCGTCACACCGGCAGCCCCATCGCCGCCCAGGGTGATGTACAGGGGATCGAGGATCGTGCCGTCGGCGAAGTCGGCGCCGTCGGAGGGCAGGAAGGCCAGATCGAAATAACCGTTGGTGTTCAGATCCTCCCGGAAGACGGTCTCGCCGTTGCCCGGCGAGGACAGAACCGCCATCGGTGCGGTCAGAGGATCGGTGAAGTCATACTCCACATCCTCGTCACCGCTGCTGAAGAGCATTTCCATCTTCCCACCCACGGTCAGCAGTTCGATCTGATCGGGCGCATCGAAGAGGAACAGAATCTTTGCCTGGCCGTCGGCAATTTTCGAAAGATTGGCGTAGAGTTTGGCGCTGACGCTGAGCATATCATTGGCAAAATTGATCTTCCCCATGATGAGGATCTTGCCGTCGGTGCTGATCTTCATCCCCACCTGGCCATTGAAGACATACTGCGACGCATAGGCGGTATAGATTTTCGCACTTCCCGTAATGACCATAGGGGCGGTAAAGGCCGCGGCGAATCCCGACCTGTTGGGGTTCGCCTGGATGGCGATGTACTGGTTGACCACCTGAAGTTTGATCTGATCCAGCCACATGCCGGCATCGATAGAGTCGGCGGTCACATTAAACCGCGGATCCCTCAACTCCTTCGGTTTTGACACATCGGGAAGGGTACTGAAAAATTCCACGCCCCCCACAAAATCATTGATCGCCAGGCCGCTGTTCGGCTCCAGAATGATCCCCGGGGGAGGCAGGCTTGCCTCGATCTGCACGCCGAGGGGCCCCAGCTCTGAAAGGGCAAAGCGGATCGTGAATCCTCCCGCACCCATCATCTCGAAGCCACCCTGAATCCCCATGAAAAAGATTCGGTCCTTCACATGCGTGTCGGCCGGGGACAGGGCCGTAATCATCTGGTTGTTATCGTCGATCTTGAGGATACCTCCTACCAGTGCGGCGCTTATCTTTCCGCCGAAGGCATCGGCCTCGATGCTCACTCCGATCGATGCTATGTCGGTAATCGGGAATTTTCCTTCAAAGAGCAGGCCGAGATCGATCTTCACCCCATCGATGGTGCCGGAGAACTGGGCGCCGGGAATCCCTTCGATGGACTCCACCGTCGCCGACAGGGTCAAGACGAAGCGGAGAGGATCGTTGTTTATATCGTGCCACTGAATACCGATTTCCTTTATTTTGATCGGCATCCAACTCGGCCAGCCCACGCTGCCGCCGGTGGCCGATTCCACTCCGAAGAATACGCCGAACCCGCTGTTGGCCTGGAAGGAGCCGTCTTTCAGGAAGGCGAAGTTGCGCGCCTCTCCCGTCAGCTTGAGCGAGGCAACCTTAAGTTCCGCACCGAGCGAGGTGAAACTCACTACAGGATTTCCTTCTTCGGGATCGGTGTTGATATAGAAATCGACACCCTTGATGGCCAGGAAGGCGCCCATTTCAATGCGGAAGGTATCCACCAGGAAGCGGAACCCCTTGACCTCGCCATTCGCGAATTCCAGGGTGGCGCGCAGGGCCTCGGTGTCGGTTGCTTCGTTGACATCATCAGCCGTCCCAAGAATTCCGTCTCTACCACAACTCATGCCCGATGCACGGTCCGATATCACCGCATTGACCGGCTTATCCTTGAAGAACTTGGCACCGCCGGAGGCGATGAAGATCTCTCCGTCGAAATTAACGGCCTCGCCGAAATGGACCTCGAAATTGCTTACCCCCACACGGATGTCGTCGAACTCCAGGATGCTGCCCAGTTTTATGGCCGCGCCGTCAGTAGCGCCGGGAGTGGTGTTGGTCCCCTGGCTCACTCCCGTACCGGGCGCGGAACTCATACCGTAGGCCACTACCGCCGTGCCGAAGCGGAAACCGTCGTCAAAGACGGTGAGGCCGGGGATGGACTTCTCGGGTCCGGAACCATCGGGATCGAAGGGCTCGATCCATCCGGCGAGCTGCAGTTTCGGGAAGGAAATCGACGCCCTGTCAATGCTCAAGATTGTCTGAGGCAGGAATTTACCCGGTTTGTCCGGATCGGGATGATCTTCCGCCTTGTAGGACGGATCGTAGCCGAACTTGATACCCTGAGCCGTGGCCACTACCACATCCGGCACGGTCAGGACAAAGGAACTGATGCTCACTCCCCACTTCCCGGTCAGGCCGACAGACCCACTCCCCTGGAGAAATCCGAGGACGTCCACGGTCAGGTCGAAGGTGCCCAGAAGACCGGTCAGGGTGGTGCTGATGCCGCTGGACTGCTGCTGGCTTGACTGCTGGCCGTTTGACGAACCGAAGTTCAGCGAGGCCGTTTCCACGCCGATGCCGATGGTCAGTACCAGCTTCATATCCTTGAAGCCTATAGAGGTCACGCCCAGTGTCGGCCCCGCCAGCGACAGGGGTCCGATGGACATACCGGTGGTGGTTGAACGTGTGCCCGCCGTGGCAGCCACTACGGTGAAGGTCTCCGTCTCGGCATTGTTCTTATTGCCTGCCGAATCCTGCCAGGAATTGGCGACGAACTGCACCTGAACGGTGCCCGCGCCGAACAGATCGATGCCGTTATTGGGCAAGGTGTCGATCAGCGTATAGCGGTACGTCGTGCCGTAGAGCAGCTGTGGAGTCCCGCTTATCGCTCCCGAGAGACCCGCATCTTTTACCCCCGTCCCGATCAGGGTGAACTCGTTCCCATTGATAGAGGAAGTATCAAGAGTAGCGCCATCATAGGTGGCAAAGGTGACATCGATAAATTTACGGGCGTTGAGCAGCATCAGATCGACCTGCGCGCCTGTAGTGGGATTCGCAAGGTTTGCCGTGGGCTTGGGTCCGTCGCGGATCGTGAAGGTCTCGATTTCAGCGATATTGCGATTGCCGTTGTTATCGGCAAAACTCAACGCCTTTATTTCAACTTGCCAGTCCCCAAGAGTAAGTTTCGTAATGTCCGATACCGTCAGCGTGTAGCGATAGGTGTTGTACCCGACTTTCTGGGGATCGTTACTGACCGGAATGGCGGCGCCGTTGGGTCCGGTGAGGGCGATTTCCGGCAATTGATCTGAAATAATGGTAGCCTCGTTAAGGCCGACCCCATTCGGATCATTGAAGGTCACGTCGATGTATTTTCGCGCAAACAGCTCGGTCTGATTGACCGCACCGCCGTCAACCGGGTAGACAAGATCGGCACTGGGCAGATTCGCCACCGGCGTTGCCGGATCGAGTCCCGCATTGACGCCGAAGATGGAAAATCCATCTATCGACAGATCCTGTAACTTGAAGCCGTCCGGGTTTCCGATGCTGAATTTTGCATGTCCGGTCACCCCCACTACCTCGGTGCCATCCATCGTGACGATCAGACTTGCATTAGGAATATCGATCTGTACCTTGCCCGTGGCCGACTTGCGGAAGCTCACCGTGCCGGTAAGAGTGAAGACATCTAACACTTTTAAGGTCAATTCGCCTTTAAAGGCGGTTAGTTCCGCCGGCGTGGCAAAGGATACCGTTACATGAATTGTTTCCGGATTGCTCTCGCTTATCGGCTGATCCTGGTCAAAGTCCGGATTGGGAACATCAAAGGCCTCGTTGACCACCCTCCCGGAATTGTTGATCTGGACAGCGACATTCCCCTCCACATCAAGGCCCTCCAGGCCCAGCAGCGCAACACCTCCCGATCCGTTGAGTGCGTAGGACGTTCCCGCTTGGGTTTTGTATAATATCAGACCAAGTTTATCGATGGTCGCCTGAACGCCCAGTGCATCCGGTGTCCCCGCATCCACACCCACAAATGCCGTGACATTGGCAATTCCTATGGATATTTTCGTAGTGATATCGGGGGCGGTTCCTTCTACATGTTTCGTGAAGGAGAACCCGCCGGAAAGGGTGACCACCCCGGCTACATCGAGATCGAGCGTTCCCGCTATCACGGGATCGGACGAGGCGGTTTTGAAAAGAATATGGACGTCTTCCGTTCCGCCTTCAGGCAGCGGCACGGTCACGTGCTCGTCGACCGGGGCGTTCGTCTTGTTGACCCGCACTGAGAGTGAACCGCTCAGAGAAAGGTTTTCTATCCCCAGCAGAGAGGCTGCACCGCTGCCGTCGATGGCATAGGAAGAACTCGCCGGCGTGTTTGCGGTCGCCGCCTTCTTTATCAAGACCACGCCGATTGTCACATCTTCGATGAACACACCCATGGCATCGGGATTGATAATCATGTCGTCGGGGTCGGCAGTGTTTTCGTCAAGTATTTTTGCCGGCCCTGCACCAATAAAGGTCTCCACGCCGGCAGCTCCCACCTTTATTTTTGTGACCGTGCCGTCAGCGGAAGTGGATTTTGAGAAGGCAAAGCCTCCCTTGAGCGAAAGGTATTCATTCCCGCTGTCGGTGTCGACAATGGCAAAAATCACCGTGCCGGCGAGGGCAAGATCGACATTCTCCTTGAATTTCACTTCCACCGCTATGGTGGTTCCGGGATTGTCCGGGTCGGGTATGTTGAGCACCTCATTGACCACATACCCACCGCCCAGATCCTTGGTGAATCCCGTATTATTCTTGCGCAACTCAAGGGTGCCGCTCAGTACGAGTCCGTCAATCCCGAGCAGCCGGGCAGCGCCGGAGGCAACCAGTGCCATCTTTGAAGAGGCGCCCACTGGTGTCGGCGCGCTCGGAGTGGTGATATCCATCTCCTTGTAGAGCACCAGCCCGAATTGAACATCTTCCACCAAAACACCGGTATCTTCGTTATCGTAAGGTTCTTCCCCGGCCCCGAGGAACAGTTCGACACCGGCGGCGCCGATAAGCAGCTTGCTTACCTTGATGGTCCGTCCATTGCGGACTTCATTGTGTACGCTGCGTTCTATGGCAAAACCGCCCGCCACCGCAAAATCCTCTATCCCGAGGGTCAGAGCGCCGGAGGCCTGCAACAACGAACCCTTCATGCCGTCGAAATTCAACGCAAGACTGTTGCCGTCGCCTGTGGCAACAGTGAGGGGCACATTCTTAAAATGTGCGACGGTGTCGTTTGCTGCACCTGTAGTGGTGGTACCGCCGCCTTGATTTATATTTACCCAGAAGTCTGTTACTCTTATTGTAAGTCCTTCGACTCCTACGAAGCTCGCTTCACCGATTCCTGCGCGGAGACTTGTCCAGCTTCTCAGATCCTTCTGGGTGGCCGTTGCGGAAACCTTCGGTTTCATCAGCGCCAGTGCAAAGTTGACATCCGACAGCGAAAGTCCCACTGAATTGTCATTTGGTGTATCATTTTCGTCAATTACACCGTCTTCGTTGCTGTCCACATAATAGGGCCCGTTGACGCCTGCAAAGGCACCAACCCCCGATGCCCCGATTGTGAGCATGTCTACCTGTACTGTTTGCGAAGATGTGCCGTTTGTCACTGTGATGGCGCCGGAACTTTTCTTGAAGGCAAAGGCCCCGTCCACATAGAAGAAGCCGTAGATATCCAGCGTCACATGACCCGATGCTTCGAGGAGGGATCCTGTGGTTCCATCAAAATTAAGAGACATCGGATCGCCACCCGTCTCTATGGATAGCGTATTTACCGCAAAGTGGGCCACTGACGTATTCACGGCCCCTGTCGAGGTCGTACCGCCGCCCTTGTTGATATTAACCCAGAAGTTACGCACACTGACGGTCAGACCTTCAACTCCGACAAAGCTTGCTTCGCCCACACTGGCCCTCAGGCTGAGCCATGTCCTCAGATCCGTGGAACTGTTTGAGGCTGTCGGCGCCTTTGGCTTCATCATGGCCATTGCAAAATTGACGTCCGAAAGGTTCAGACCCATGGCCGCTTCATTGGGAGCGTCGGTATCATCGATAACGCCGTCTCCGTTGCTATCCACATAGTATGGTCCGTTGACTCCGGCAAAGGCATCGACACCCGAGGCTCCGAGGGTGAGCATATCAACCTGAACGGACTCTATTGTTGTGCCCTCCGCCACCGAAATGGTACCGGAACTCTTCTTAAAGGCAAAACCGCCGTCCACATAGAAGAACCCATACACGTCCAGGGTCAGGTTCGTCATGACCGCCAGCAGCACCCCCTCGTCGCCGTCGATGTCAAGCACCACATCGGCCGTGTCGGGGCCCGTGGCGATGGTCACGCTGGCCGCGGTGGTGTCGGTGGTGTTGATCGTCTCGTCGCTGTTCACGAAGTCGAGGACGCTGTTCGGGGCCGTGAGGCTGCTCGTCTTGTTCACCTCTACGGATAAAGTATTTACTGATGCGGTCAGGCCGTCGATCCCTACGAGACCGGCGCTCGCCACATCGGCCTTCAACGCCATGTAGTTCACGTCGTCGGTGGTCACTGCGGTGCCCTTGGTGTCCCCCACCATGAGGATGCCGAAGTCCACGCCGGTGAGTGCGAAGCCGATGCTCCCCACGCCGGCGAAGGCACTATTCACATGACCGCCCACTTCCAGGTAGCTGACATTATTTAATGATGTGCTGGTGTGCGTCGAGGCGTCGGTGACGGTGAAGCTCCCTGTGGCCTTCTTGAAGGCCAGGCTCCCGTCGAGGCTGACAAAGCCGAAGACGTCCAGGGTCAGGTTCGTCATGACCGCCAGCAGCACCCCCTCGTCGCCGTCGATGTCAAGCACCACGTCGGCCGTGTCGGGGCCCGTGGCGATGGTCACGCTGGCCGCGGTGGTGTCGGTGGTGTTGATCGTCTCGTCGCTGTTCACGAAGTCGAGGACGCTGTTCGGGGCCGTGAGGCTGCTCGTCTTGTTCACCTCTACGGAGAGGGTGGTCACTTCAGCGGTGAGGCCGTCGATCCCTACGAGACCGGCGCTCGCCACATCGGCCTTCAACGCCATGTAGTTCACGTCGTCGGTGGTCACTGCGGTGCCCTTCGTGTCCCCCACCATGAGGATGCCGAAGTCCACGCCGGTGAGTGCGAAGCCGATGCTCCCCACGCCGGCGAAGGCACTATTCACATGACCGCCCACTTCCAGGTAGCTGACATTGGTCAGGGCGGTGGAGGTGTGCGTCGAGGCGTCGGTGACGGTGAAGCTTCCCGTGGCCTTCTTGAAGGCGAGGCTCCCGTCGAGGCTGACAAAGCCGAAGACGTCCAGGGTCAGGTTCGTCATGACCGCCAGCAGCACCCCCTCGTCGCCGTCGATGTCAAGCACCACATCGGCCGTGTCGGGGCCCGTGGCGATGGTCACGCTGGCCGCGTTGGTGTCGGTGGTGTTGATCGTCTCGTCGCTGTTCACGAAGTCGAGGACGGTGTTCGGGGCCGTGAGGCTGCTCGTCTTGTTCACCTCTACGGATAAAGTATTTACTGATGCGGTCAGGCCGTCGATCCCTACGAGACCGGCGCTCGCCACATCGGCCTTCAACGCCATGTAGTTCACGTCGTCGGTGGTCACTGCGGTGCCCTTGGTGTCCCCCACCATGAGGATGCCGAAGTCCACGCCGGTGAGTGCGAAGCCGATGCTCCCCACGCCGGCGAAGGCACTATTCACATGACCGCCCACTTCCAGGTAGCTGACATTGGTCAGGGCGGTGGAGGTGTGCGTCGAGGCGTCGGTGACGGTGAAGCTCCCTGTGGCCTTCTTGAAGGCCAGGCTCCCGTCGAGGCTGACAAAGCCGAAGACGTCCAGGGTCAGGTTCGTCATGACCGCCAGCAGCACCCCCTCGTCGCCGTCGATGTCAAGCACCACATCGGCCGTGTCGGGGCCCGTGGCGATGGTCACGCTGGCCGCGTTGGTGTCGGTGGTGTTGATCGTCTCGTCGCTGTTCACGAAGTCGAGGACGCTGTTCGGGGCCGTGAGGCTGCTCGTCTTGTTCACCTCTACGGAGAGGGTGGTCACTTCAGCGGTGAGGCCGTCGATCCCTACGAGACCGGCGCTCGCCACATCGGCCTTCAACGCCATGTAGTTCACGTCGTCGGTGGTCACTGCGGTGCCCTTCGTGTCCCCCACCATGAGGATGCCGAAGTCCACGCCGGTGAGTGCGAAGCCGATGCTCCCCACGCCGGCGAAGGCACTATTCACATGACCGCCCACTTCCAGGTAGCTGACATTGGTCAGGGCGGTGGAGGTGTGCGTCGAGGCGTCGGTGACGGTGAAGCTCCCTGTGGCCTTCTTGAAGGCGAGGCTCCCGTCGAGGCTGACAAAGCCGAAGACGTCCAGGGTCAGGTTCGTCATGACCGCCAGCAGCACCCCCTCGTCGCCGTCGATGTCAAGCACCACATCGGCCGTGTCGGGGCCCGTGGCGATGGTCACGCTGGCCGCGGTGGTGTCGGTGGTGTTGATCGTCTCGTCGCTGTTCACGAAGTCGAGGACGCTGTTCGGGGCCGTGAGGCTGCTCGTCTTGTTCACCTCTACGGATAAAGTATTTACTGATGCGGTCAGGCCGTCGATCCCTACGAGACCGGCGCTCGCCACATCGGCCTTCAACGCCATGTAGTTCACGTCGTCGGTGGTCACTGCGGTGCCCTTGGTGTCCCCCACCATAAGGATGCCGAAGTCCACGCCGGTGAGTGCGAAGCCGATGCTCCCCACGCCGGCGAAGGCACTATTCACATGACCGCCCACTTCCAGGTAGCTGACGTTGGTCAGGGCGGTGGAGGTGTGCGTCGAGGCGTCGGTGACGGTGAAGCTCCCTGTGGCCTTCTTGAAGGCGAGGCTCCCGTCGAGGCTGACAAAGCCGAAGACGTCCAGGGTCAGGTTCGTCATGACCGCCAGCAGCACCCCCTCGTCGCCGTCGATGTCAAGCACCACGTCGGCCGTGTCGGGACCCGTGGCGATGGTCACGCTGGCCGCGGTGGTGTCGGTGGTGTTGATCGTCTCGTCGCTGTTCACGAAGTCGAGGACGCTGTTCGGGGCCGTGAGGCTGCTCGTCTTGTTCACCTCTACGGATAAAGTATTTACTTCAGCGGTGAGGCCGTCGATCCCTACGAGACCGGCGCTCGCCACGTCCGCCTTCAACGCCATGTAGTTCACGTCGTCGGTGGTCACTGCGGTGCCCTTGGTGTCCCCCACCATGAGGATGCCGAAGTCCACGCCGGTGAGTGCGAAGCCGATGCTCCCCACGCCGGCGAAGGCACTATTCACATGACCGCCCACTTCCAGGTAGCTGACATTGGTCAGGGCGGTGGAGGTGTGCGTCGAGGCGTCGGTGACGGTGAAGCTCCCTGTGGCCTTCTTGAAGGCCAGGCTCCCGTCGAGGCTGACAAAGCCGAAGACGTCCAGGGTCAGGTTCGTCATGACCGCCAGCAGCACCCCCTCGTCGCCGTCGATGTCAAGCACCACATCGGCCGTGTCGGGGCCCGTGGCGATGGTCACGCTGGCCGCGTTGGTGTCGGTGGTGTTGATCGTCTCGTCGCTGTTCACGAAGTCGAGGACGCTGTTCGGGGCCGTGAGGCTGCTCGTCTTGTTCACCTCTACGGAGAGGGTGGTCACTTCAGCGGTGAGGCCGTCGATCCCTACGAGACCGGCGCTCGCCACATCGGCCTTCAACGCCATGTAGTTCACGTCGTCGGTGGTCACTGCGGTGCCCTTCGTGTCCCCCACCATGAGGATGCCGAAGTCCACGCCGGTGAGTGCGAAGCCGATGCTCCCCACGCCGGCGAAGGCACTATTCACATGACCGCCCACTTCGAGGTAGCTGACGTTGGTCAGGGCGGTGGAGGTGTGCGTCGAGGCGTCGGTGACGGTGAAGCTCCCTGTGGCCTTCTTGAAGGCGAGGCTCCCGTCGAGGCTGACAAAGCCGAAGACGTCCAGGGTCAGGTTCGTCATGACCGCCAGCAGCACCCCCTCGTCGCCGTCGATGTCAAGCACCACATCGGCCGTGTCGGGGCCCGTGGCGATGGTCACGCTGGCCGCGGTGGTGTCGGTGGTGTTGATCGTCTCGTCGCTGTTCACGAAGTCGAGGACGCTGTTCGGGGCCGTGAGGCTGCTCGTCTTGTTCACCTCTACGGATAAAGTATTTACTGATGCGGTCAGGCCGTCGATCCCTACGAGACCGGCGCTCGCCACATCGGCCTTCAACGCCATGTAGTTCACGTCGTCGGTGGTCACTGCGGTGCCCTTGGTGTCCCCCACCATAAGGATGCCGAAGTCCACGCCGGTGAGTGCGAAGCCGATGCTCCCCACGCCGGCGAAGGCACTATTCACATGACCGCCCACTTCCAGGTAGCTGACATTGGTCAGGGCGGTGGAGGTGTGCGTCGAGGCGTCGGTGACGGTGAAGCTTCCCGTGGCCTTCTTGAAGGCCAGGCTCCCGTCGAGGCTGACAAAGCCGAAGACGTCCAGGGTCAGGTTCGTCATGACCGCCAGCAGCACCCCCTCGTCGCCGTCGATGTCAAGCACCACATCGGCCGTGTCGGGGCCCGTGGCGATGGTCACGCTGGCCGCGTTGGTGTCGGTGGTGTTGATCGTCTCGTCGCTGTTCACGAAGTCGAGGACGGTGTTCGGGGCCGTGAGGCTGCTCGTCTTGTTCACCTCTACGGATAAAGTATTTACTGATGCGGTCAGGCCGTCGATCCCTACGAGACCGGCGCTCGCCACATCGGCCTTCAACGCCATGTAGTTCACGTCGTCGGTGGTCACTGCGGTGCCCTTGGTGTCCCCCACCATAAGGATGCCGAAGTCCACGCCGGTGAGTGCGAAGCCGATGCTCCCCACGCCGGCGAAGGCACTATTCACATGACCGCCCACTTCCAGGTAGCTGACGTTGGTCAGGGCGGTGGAGGTGTGCGTCGAGGCGTCGGTGACGGTGAAGCTCCCTGTGGCCTTCTTGAAGGCCAGGCTCCCGTCGAGGCTGACAAAGCCGAAGACGTCCAGGGTCAGGTTCGTCATGACCGCCAGCAGCACCCCCTCGTCGCCGTCGATGTCAAGCACCACGTCGGCCGTGTCGGGGCCCGTGGCGATGGTCACGCTGGCCGCGGTGGTGTCGGTGGTGTTGATCGTCTCGTCGCTGTTCACGAAGTCGAGGACGCTGTTCGGGGCCGTGAGGCTGCTCGTCTTGTTCACCTCTACGGATAAAGTATTTACTTCAGCGGTGAGGCCGTCGATCCCTACGAGACCGGCGCTCGCCACGTCCGCCTTCAACGCCATGTAGTTCACGTCGTCGGTGGTCACTGCGGTGCCCTTGGTGTCCCCCACCATGAGGATGCCGAAGTCCACGCCGGTGAGTGCGAAGCCGATGCTCCCCACGCCGGCGAAGGCACTATTCACATGACCGCCCACTTCCAGGTAGCTGACATTATTTAATGATGTGCTGGTGTGCGTCGATGCGTCGGTGACGGTGAAGCTTCCCGTGGCCTTCTTGAAGGCGAGGCTCCCGTCAAGGCTGACGAAACCGAAGACGTCCAGGGTCAGGTTCGTCATGACCGCCAGCAGCACCCCCTCGTCGCCGTCGATGTCAAGCACCACGTCGGCCGTGTCGGGACCCGTGGCGATGGTCACGCTGGCCGCGTTGGTGTCGGTGGTGTTGATCGTCTCGTCGCTGTTCACGAAGTCGAGGACGGTGTTCGGGGCCGTGAGGCTGCTCGTCTTGTTCACCTCTACGGAGAGGGTGGTCACTTCAGCGGTCAGGCCGTCGATCCCTACGAGACCGGCGCTCGCCACATCGGCCTTCAACGCCATGTAGTTCACGTCGTCGGTGGTCACTGCGGTGCCCTTGGTGTCCCCCACCATGAGGATGCCGAAGTCCACGCCGGTGAGTGCGAAGCCGATGCTCCCCACGCCGGCGAAGGCACTATTCACATGACCGCCCACTTCGAGGTAGCTGACGTTGGTCAGGGCGGTGGAGGTGTGCGTCGAGGCGTCGGTGACGGTGAAGCTCCCTGTGGCCTTCTTGAAGGCCAGGCTCCCGTCGAGGCTGACAAAGCCGAAGACGTCCAGGGTCAGGTTCGTCATGACCGCCAGCAGCACCCCCTCGTCGCCGTCGATGTCAAGCACCACGTCGGCCGTGTCGGGGCCCGTGGCGATGGTCACGCTGGCCGCGGTGGTGTCGGTGGTGTTGATCGTCTCGTCGCTGTTCACGAAGTCGAGGACGCTGTTCGGGGCCGTGAGGCTGCTCGTCTTGTTCACCTCTACGGATAAAGTATTTACTTCAGCGGTGAGGCCGTCGATCCCTACGAGACCGGCGCTCGCCACGTCCGCCTTCAACGCCATGTAGTTCACGTCGTCGGTGGTCACTGCGGTGCCCTTGGTGTCCCCCACCATGAGGATGCCGAAGTCCACGCCGGTGAGTGCGAAGCCGATGCTCCCCACGCCGGCGAAGGCACTATTCACATGACCGCCCACTTCCAGGTAGCTGACATTATTTAATGATGTGCTGGTGTGCGTCGATGCGTCGGTGACGGTGAAGCTTCCCGTGGCCTTCTTGAAGGCGAGGCTCCCGTCAAGGCTGACGAAACCGAAGACGTCCAGGGTCAGGTTCGTCATGACCGCCAGCAGCACCCCCTCGTCGCCGTCGATGTCAAGCACCACGTCGGCCGTGTCGGGACCCGTGGCGATGGTCACGCTGGCCGCGTTGGTGTCGGTGGTGTTGATCGTCTCGTCGCTGTTCACGAAGTCGAGGACGGTGTTCGGGGCCGTGAGGCTGCTCGTCTTGTTCACCTCTACGGAGAGGGTGGTCACTTCAGCGGTCAGGCCGTCGATCCCTACGAGACCGGCGCTCGCCACGTCCGCCTTCAACGCCATGTAGTTCACGTCGTCGGTGGTCACTGCGGTGCCCTTGGTGTCCCCCACCATGAGGATGCCGAAGTCCACGCCGGTGAGTGCGAAGCCGATGCTCCCCACGCCGGCGAAGGCACTATTCACATGACCGCCCACTTCCAGGTAGCTGACATTGGTCAGGGCGGTGGAGGTGTGCGTCGAGGCGTCGGTGACGGTGAAGCTCCCTGTGGCCTTCTTGAAGGCGAGGCTCCCGTCAAGGCTGACAAAGCCGAAGACGTCCAGGGTCAGGTTCGTCATGACCGCCAGCAGCACCCCCTCGTCGCCGTCGATGTCAAGCACCACGTCGGCCGTGTCGGGGCCCGTGGCGATGGTCACGCTGGCCGCGGTGGTGTCGGTGGTGTTGATCGTCTCGTCGCTGTTCACGAAGTCGAGGACGGTGTTCGGGGCCGTGAGGCTGCTCGTCTTGTTCACCTCTACGGATAAAGTATTTACTGATGCGGTGAGGCCGTCGATCCCTACGAGACCGGCGCTCGCCACATCGGCCTTCAACGCCATGTAGTTCACGTCGTCGGTGGTCACTGCGGTGCCCTTGGTGTCCCCCACCATGAGGATGCCGAAGTCCACGCCGGTGAGTGCGAAGCCGATGCTCCCCACGCCGGCGAAGGCACTATTCACATGACCGCCCACTTCCAGGTAGCTGACATTATTTAATGATGTGCTGGTGTGCGTCGAGGCGTCGGTGACGGTGAAGCTCCCTGTGGCCTTCTTGAAGGCCAGGCTCCCGTCGAGGCTGACAAAGCCGAAGACGTCCAGGGTCAGGTTCGTCATGACCGCCAGCAGCACCCCCTCGTCGCCGTCGATGTCAAGCACCACGTCGGCCGTGTCGGGGCCCGTGGCGATGGTCACGCTGGCCGCGGTGGTGTCGGTGGTGTTGATCGTCTCGTCGCTGTTCACGAAGTCGAGGACGGTGTTCGGGGCCGTGAGGCTGCTCGTCTTGTTCACCTCTACGGATAAAGTATTTACTTCAGCGGTGAGGCCGTCGATCCCTACGAGACCGGCGCTCGCCACATCGGCCTTCAACGCCATGTAGTTCACGTCGTCGGTGGTCACTGCGGTGCCCTTGGTGTCCCCCACCATGAGGATGCCGAAGTCCACGCCGGTGAGTGCGAAGCCGATGCTCCCCACGCCGGCGAAGGCACTATTCACATGACCGCCCACTTCCAGGTAGCTGACATTGGTCAGGGCGGTGGAGGTGTGCGTCGATGCGTCGGTGACGGTGAAGCTTCCCGTGGCCTTCTTGAAGGCCAGGCTCCCGTCGAGGCTGACAAAGCCGAAGACGTCCAGGGTCAGGTTCGTCATGACCGCCAGCAGCACCCCCCTCGTCGCCGTCGATGTCAAGCACCACGTCGGCCGTGTCGGGGCCCGTGGCGATGGTCACGCTGGCCGCGTTGGTGTCGGTGGTGTTGATCGTCTCGTCGCTGTTCACGAAGTCGAGGACGCTGTTCGGGGCCGTGAGGCTGCTCGTCTTGTTCACCTCTACGGATAAAGTATTTACTGATGCGGTCAGGCCGTCGATCCCTACGAGACCGGCGCTCGCCACGTCCGCCTTCAACGCCATGTAGTTCACGTCGTCGGTGGTCACTGCGGTGCCCTTGGTGTCCCCCACCATAAGGATGCCGAAGTCCACGCCGGTGAGTGCGAAGCCGATGCTCCCCACGCCGGCGAAGGCACTATTCACATGACCGCCCACTTCCAGGTAGCTGACATTGGTCAGCGGTGGAGGTGTGCGTCGAGGCGTCGGTGACGGTGAAGCTCCCTGTGGCCTTCTTGAAGGCCAGGCTCCCGTCGAGGCTGACAAAGCCGAAGACGTCCAGGGTCAGGTTCGTCATGACCGCCAGCAGCACCCCCTCGTCGCCGTCGATGTCAAGCACCACATCGGCCGTGTCGGGGCCCGTGGCGATGGTCACGCTGGCCGCGTTGGTGTCGGTGGTGTTGATCGTCTCGTCGCTGTTCACGAAGTCGAGGACGCTGTTCGGGGCCGTGAGGCTGCTCGTCTTGTTCACCTCTACGGAGAGGGTGGTCACTTCAGCGGTGAGGCCGTCGATCCCTACGAGACCGGCGCTCGCCACATCGGCCTTCAACGCCATGTAGTTCACGTCGTCGGTGGTCACTGCGGTGCCCTTCGTGTCCCCCACCATGAGGATGCCGAAGTCCACGCCGGTGAGTGCGAAGCCGATGCTCCCCACGCCGGCGAAGGCACTATTCACATGACCGCCCACTTCGAGGTAGCTGACGTTGGTCAGGGCGGTGGAGGTGTGCGTCGAGGCGTCGGTGACGGTGAAGCTCCCTGTGGCCTTCTTGAAGGCGAGGCTCCCGTCGAGGCTGACAAAGCCGAAGACGTCCAGGGTCAGGTTCGTCATGACCGCCAGCAGCACCCCCTCGTCGCCGTCGATGTCAAGCACCACGTCGGCCGTGTCGGGGCCCGTGGCGATGGTCACGCTGGCCGCGGTGGTGTCGGTGGTGTTGATCGTCTCGTCGCTGTTCACGAAGTCGAGGACGCTGTTCGGGGCCGTGAGGCTGCTCGTCTTGTTCACCTCTACGGATAAAGTATTTACTGATGCGGTGAGGCCGTCGATCCCTACGAGACCGGCGCTCGCCACATCGGCCTTCAACGCCATGTAGTTCACGTCGTCGGTGGTCACTGCGGTGCCCTTGGTGTCCCCCACCATAAGGATGCCGAAGTCCACGCCGGTGAGTGCGAAGCCGATGCTCCCCACGCCGGCGAAGGCACTATTCACATGACCGCCCACTTCCAGGTAGCTGACATTGGTCAGGGCGGTGGAGGTGTGCGTCGAGGCGTCGGTGACGGTGAAGCTCCCTGTGGCCTTCTTGAAGGCGAGGCTCCCGTCAAGGCTGACAAAGCCGAAGACGTCCAGGGTCAGGTTCGTCATGACCGCCAGCAGCACCCCCTCGTCGCCGTCGATGTCAAGCACCACGTCGGCCGTGTCGGGACCCGTGGCGATGGTCACGCTGGCCGCGGTGGTGTCGGTGGTGTTGATCGTCTCGTCGCTGTTCACGAAGTCGAGGACGCTGTTCGGGGCCGTGAGGCTGCTCGTCTTGTTCACCTCTACGGATAAAGTATTTACTTCAGCGGTGAGGCCGTCGATCCCTACGAGACCGGCGCTCGCCACGTCCGCCTTCAACGCCATGTAGTTCACGTCGTCGGTGGTCACTGCGGTGCCCTTCGTGTCCCCCACCATGAGGATGCCGAAGTCCACGCCGGTGAGTGCGAAGCCGATGCTCCCCACGCCGGCGAAGGCACTATTCACATGACCGCCCACTTCCAGGTAGCTGACATTATTTAATGATGTGCTGGTGTGCGTCGAGGCGTCGGTGACGGTGAAGCTCCCTGTGGCCTTCTTGAAGGCGAGGCTCCCGTCGAGGCTGACAAAGCCGAAGACGTCCAGGGTCAGGTTCGTCATGACCGCCAGCAGCACCCCCTCGTCGCCGTCGATGTCAAGCACCACATCGGCCGTGTCGGGGCCCGTGGCGATGGTCACGCTGGCCGCGGTGGTGTCGGTGGTGTTGATCGTCTCGTCGCTGTTCACGAAGTCGAGGACGCTGTTCGGGGCCGTGAGGCTGCTCGTCTTGTTCACCTCTACGGATAAAGTATTTACTGATGCGGTCAGGCCGTCGATCCCTACGAGACCGGCGCTCGCCACATCGGCCTTCAACGCCATGTAGTTCACGTCGTCGGTGGTCACTGCGGTGCCCTTGGTGTCCCCCACCATAAGGATGCCGAAGTCCACGCCGGTGAGTGCGAAGCCGATGCTCCCCACGCCGGCGAAGGCACTATTCACATGACCGCCCACTTCCAGGTAGCTGACATTGGTCAGGGCGGTGGAGGTGTGCGTCGAGGCGTCGGTGACGGTGAAGCTTCCCGTGGCCTTCTTGAAGGCCAGGCTCCCGTCGAGGCTGACAAAGCCGAAGACGTCCAGGGTCAGGTTCGTCATGACCGCCAGCAGCACCCCCTCGTCGCCGTCGATGTCAAGCACCACATCGGCCGTGTCGGGGCCCGTGGCGATGGTCACGCTGGCCGCGTTGGTGTCGGTGGTGTTGATCGTCTCGTCGCTGTTCACGAAGTCGAGGACGCTGTTCGGGGCCGTGAGGCTGCTCGTCTTGTTCACCTCTACGGATAAAGTATTTACTTCAGCGGTCAGGCCGTCGATCCCTACGAGACCGGCGCTCGCCACATCGGCCTTCAACGCCATGTAGTTCACGTCGTCGGTGGTCACTGCGGTGCCCTTGGTGTCCCCCACCATAAGGATGCCGAAGTCCACGCCGGTGAGTGCGAAGCCGATGCTCCCCACGCCGGCGAAGGCACTATTCACATGACCGCCCACTTCGAGGTAGCTGACGTTGGTCAGGGCGGTGGAGGTGTGCGTCGAGGCGTCGGTGACGGTGAAGCTCCCTGTGGCCTTCTTGAAGGCCAGGCTCCCGTCGAGGCTGACAAAGCCGAAGACGTCCAGGGTCAGGTTCGTCATGACCGCCAGCAGCACCCCCTCGTCGCCGTCGATGTCAAGCACCACGTCGGCCGTGTCGGGGCCCGTGGCGATGGTCACGCTGGCCGCGGTGGTGTCGGTGGTGTTGATCGTCTCGTCGCTGTTCACGAAGTCGAGGACGCTGTTCGGGGCCGTGAGGCTGCTCGTCTTGTTCACCTCTACGGATAAAGTATTTACTTCAGCGGTGAGGCCGTCGATCCCTACGAGACCGGCGCTCGCCACGTCCGCCTTCAACGCCATGTAGTTCACGTCGTCGGTGGTCACTGCGGTGCCCTTGGTGTCCCCCACCATGAGGATGCCGAAGTCCACGCCGGTGAGTGCGAAGCCGATGCTCCCCACGCCGGCGAAGGCACTATTCACATGACCGCCCACTTCCAGGTAGCTGACATTATTTAATGATGTGCTGGTGTGCGTCGATGCGTCGGTGACGGTGAAGCTTCCCGTGGCCTTCTTGAAGGCGAGGCTCCCGTCAAGGCTGACGAAACCGAAGACGTCCAGGGTCAGGTTCGTCATGACCGCCAGCAGCACCCCCTCGTCGCCGTCGATGTCAAGCACCACGTCGGCCGTGTCGGGACCCGTGGCGATGGTCACGCTGGCCGCGTTGGTGTCGGTGGTGTTGATCGTCTCGTCGCTGTTCACGAAGTCGAGGACGGTGTTCGGGGCCGTGAGGCTGCTCGTCTTGTTCACCTCTACGGATAAAGTATTTACTTCAGCGGTCAGGCCGTCGATCCCTACGAGACCGGCGCTCGCCACGTCCGCCTTCAACGCCATGTAGTTCACGTCGTCGGTGGTCACTGCGGTGCCCTTGGTGTCCCCCACCATAAGGATGCCGAAGTCCACGCCGGTGAGTGCGAAGCCGATGCTCCCCACGCCGGCGAAGGCACTATTCACATGACCGCCCACTTCCAGGTAGCTGACGTTGGTCAGGGCGGTGGAGGTGTGCGTCGATGCGTCGGTGACGGTGAAGCTTCCCGTGGCCTTCTTGAAGGCGAGGCTCCCGTCGAGGCTGACGAAACCGAAGACGTCCAGGGTCAGGTTCGTCATGACCGCCAGCAGCACCCCCTCGTCGCCGTCGATGTCAAGCACCACGTCGGCCGTGTCGGGGCCCGTGGCGATGGTCACGCTGGCCGCGTTGGTGTCGGTGGTGTTGATCGTCTCGTCGCTGTTCACGAAGTCGAGGACGCTGTTCGGGGCCGTGAGGCTGCTCGTCTTGTTCACCTCTACGGATAAAGTATTTACTTCAGCGGTGAGGCCGTCGATCCCTACGAGACCGGCGCTCGCCACGTCCGCCTTCAACGCCATGTAGTTCACGTCGTCGGTGGTCACTGCGGTGCCCTTGGTGTCCCCCACCATGAGGATGCCGAAGTCCACGCCGGTGAGTGCGAAGCCGATGCTCCCCACGCCGGCGAAGGCACTATTCACATGACCGCCCACTTCCAGGTAGCTGACATTGGTCAGGGCGGTGGAGGTGTGCGTCGAGGCGTCGGTGACGGTGAAGCTTCCCGTGGCCTTCTTGAAGGCGAGGCTCCCGTCGAGGCTGACAAAGCCGAAGACGTCCAGGGTCAGGTTCGTCATGACCGCCAGCAGCACCCCCTCGTCGCCGTCGATGTCAAGCACCACATCGGCCGTGTCGGGGCCCGTGGCGATGGTCACGCTGGCCGCGTTGGTGTCGGTGGTGTTGATCGTCTCGTCGCTGTTCACGAAGTCGAGGACGGTGTTCGGGGCCGTGAGGCTGCTCGTCTTGTTCACCTCTACGGATAAAGTATTTACTGATGCGGTCAGGCCGTCGATCCCTACGAGACCGGCGCTCGCCACATCGGCCTTCAACGCCATGTAGTTCACGTCGTCGGTGGTCACTGCGGTGCCCTTGGTGTCCCCCACCATGAGGATGCCGAAGTCCACGCCGGTGAGTGCGAAGCCGATGCTCCCCACGCCGGCGAAGGCACTATTCACATGACCGCCCACTTCCAGGTAGCTGACATTGGTCAGGGCGGTGGAGGTGTGCGTCGAGGCGTCGGTGACGGTGAAGCTTCCCGTGGCCTTCTTGAAGGCGAGGCTCCCGTCGAGGCTGACGAAACCGAAGACGTCCAGGGTCAGGTTCGTCATGACCGCCAGCAGCACCCCCTCGTCGCCGTCGATGTCAAGCACCACGTCGGCCGTGTCGGGGCCCGTGGCGATGGTCACGCTGGCCGCGTTGGTGTCGGTGGTGTTGATCGTCTCGTCGCTGTTCACGAAGTCGAGGACGGTGTTCGGGGCCGTGAGGCTGCTCGTCTTGTTCACCTCTACGGATAAAGTATTTACTTCAGCGGTCAGGCCGTCGATCCCTACGAGACCGGCGCTCGCCACATCGGCCTTCAACGCCATGTAGTTCACGTCGTCGGTGGTCACTGCGGTGCCCTTGGTGTCCCCCACCATGAGGATGCCGAAGTCCACGCCGGTGAGTGCGAAGCCGATGCTCCCCACGCCGGCGAAGGCACTATTCACATGACCGCCCACTTCCAGGTAGCTGACATTGGTCAGGGCGGTGGAGGTGTGCGTCGAGGCGTCGGTGACGGTGAAGCTCCCTGTGGCCTTCTTGAAGGCGAGGCTCCCGTCGAGGCTGACGAAACCGAAGACGTCCAGGGTCAGGTTCGTCATGACCGCCAGCAGCACCCCCTCGTCGCCGTCGATGTCAAGCACCACGTCGGCCGTGTCGGGGCCCGTGGCGATGGTCACGCTGGCCGCGTTGGTGTCGGTGGTGTTGATCGTCTCGTCGCTGTTCACGAAGTCGAGGACGCTGTTCGGGGCCGTGAGGCTGCTCGTCTTGTTCACCTCTACGGAGAGGGTGGTCACTTCAGCGGTCAGGCCGTCGATCCCTACGAGACCGGCGCTCGCCACATCGGCCTTCAACGCCATGTAGTTCACGTCGTCGGTGGTCACTGCGGTGCCCTTGGTGTCCCCCACCATGAGGATGCCGAAGTCCACGCCGGTGAGTGCGAAGCCGATGCTCCCCACGCCGGCGAAGGCACTATTCACATGACCGCCCACTTCCAGGTAGCTGACATTGGTCAGGGCGGTGGAGGTGTGCGTCGAGGCGTCGGTGACGGTGAAGCTCCCTGTGGCCTTCTTGAAGGCGAGGCTCCCGTCAAGGCTGACAAAGCCGAAGACGTCCAGGGTCAGGTTCGTCATGACCGCCAGCAGCACCCCCTCGTCGCCGTCGATGTCAAGCACCACGTCGGCCGTGTCGGGGCCCGTGGCGATGGTCACGCTGGCCGCGTTGGTGTCGGTGGTGTTGATCGTCTCGTCGCTGTTCACGAAGTCGAGGACGGTGTTCGGGGCCGTGAGGCTGCTCGTCTTGTTCACCTCTACGGATAAAGTATTTACTGATGCGGTGAGGCCGTCGATCCCTACGAGACCGGCGCTCGCCACATCGGCCTTCAACGCCATGTAGTTCACGTCGTCGGTGGTCACTGCGGTGCCCTTGGTGTCCCCCACCATGAGGATGCCGAAGTCCACGCCGGTGAGTGCGAAGCCGATGCTCCCCACGCCGGCGAAGGCACTATTCACATGACCGCCCACTTCCAGGTAGCTGACATTATTTAATGATGTGCTGGTGTGCGTCGAGGCGTCGGTGACGGTGAAGCTCCCTGTGGCCTTCTTGAAGGCCAGGCTCCCGTCGAGGCTGACAAAGCCGAAGACGTCCAGGGTCAGGTTCGTCATGACCGCCAGCAGCACCCCCTCGTCGCCGTCGATGTCAAGCACCACGTCGGCCGTGTCGGGGCCCGTGGCGATGGTCACGCTGGCCGCGGTGGTGTCGGTGGTGTTGATCGTCTCGTCGCTGTTCACGAAGTCGAGGACGGTGTTCGGGGCCGTGAGGCTGCTCGTCTTGTTCACCTCTACGGATAAAGTATTTACTTCAGCGGTGAGGCCGTCGATCCCTACGAGACCGGCGCTCGCCACATCGGCCTTCAACGCCATGTAGTTCACGTCGTCGGTGGTCACTGCGGTGCCCTTCGTGTCCCCCACCATGAGGATGCCGAAGTCCACGCCGGTGAGTGCGAAGCCGATGCTCCCCACGCCGGCGAAGGCACTATTCACATGACCGCCCACTTCCAGGTAGCTGACATTATTTAATGATGTGCTGGTGTGCGTCGATGCGTCGGTGACGGTGAAGCTTCCCGTGGCCTTCTTGAAGGCGAGGCTCCCGTCAAGGCTGACGAAACCGAAGACGTCCAGGGTCAGGTTCGTCATGACCGCCAGCAGCACCCCCTCGTCGCCGTCGATGTCAAGCACCACGTCGGCCGTGTCGGGACCCGTGGCGATGGTCACGCTGGCCGCGTTGGTGTCGGTGGTGTTGATCGTCTCGTCGCTGTTCACGAAGTCGAGGACGGTGTTCGGGGCCGTGAGGCTGCTCGTCTTGTTCACCTCTACGGATAAAGTATTTACTTCAGCGGTCAGGCCGTCGATCCCTACGAGACCGGCGCTCGCCACGTCCGCCTTCAACGCCATGTAGTTCACGTCGTCGGTGGTCACTGCGGTGCCCTTCGTGTCCCCCACCATGAGGATGCCGAAGTCCACGCCGGTGAGTGCGAAGCCGATGCTCCCCACGCCGGCGAAGGCACTATTCACATGACCGCCCACTTCCAGGTAGCTGACATTGGTCAGGGCGGTGGAGGTGTGCGTCGAGGCGTCGGTGACGGTGAAGCTCCCTGTGGCCTTCTTGAAGGCGAGGCTCCCGTCGAGGCTGACAAAGCCGAAGACGTCCAGGGTCAGGTTCGTCATGACCGCCAGCAGCACCCCCTCGTCGCCGTCGATGTCAAGCACCACATCGGCCGTGTCGGGGCCCGTGGCGATGGTCACGCTGGCCGCGGTGGTGTCGGTGGTGTTGATCGTCTCGTCGCTGTTCACGAAGTCGAGGACGCTGTTCGGGGCCGTGAGGCTGCTCGTCTTGTTCACCTCTACGGATAAAGTATTTACTTCAGCGGTCAGGCCGTCGATCCCTACGAGACCGGCGCTCGCCACATCGGCCTTCAACGCCATGTAGTTCACGTCGTCGGTGGTCACTGCGGTGCCCTTGGTGTCCCCCACCATGAGGATGCCGAAGTCCACGCCGGTGAGTGCGAAGCCGATGCTCCCCACGCCGGCGAAGGCACTATTCACATGACCGCCCACTTCCAGGTAGCTGACATTATTTAATGATGTGCTGGTGTGCGTCGATGCGTCGGTGACGGTGAAGCTTCCCTGTGGCCTTCTTGAAGGCGAGGCTCCCGTCGAGGCTGACGAAAGCCGAAGACGTCCAGGGTCAGGTTCGTCATGACCGCCAGCAGCACCCCCTCGTCGCCGTCGATGTCAAGCACCACGTCGGCCGTGTCGGGGCCCGTGGCGATGGTCACGCTGGCCGCGGTGGTGTCGGTGGTGTTGATCGTCTCGTCGCTGTTCACGAAGTCGAGGACGCTGTTCGGGGCCGTGAGGCTGCTCGTCTTGTTCACCTCTACGGATAAAGTATTTACTTCATGCGGTGAGGCCGTCGATCCCTACGAGACCGGCGCTCGCCACGTCCGCCTTCAACGCCATGTAGTTCACGTCGTCGGTGGTCACTGCGGTGCCCTTGGTGTCCCCCACCATGAGGATGCCGAAGTCCACGCCGGTGAGTGCGAAGCCGATGCTCCCCACGCCGGCGAAGGCACTATTCACATGACCGCCCACTTCCAGGTAGCTGACATTGGTCAGGGCGGTGGAGGTGTGCGTCGAGGCGTCGGTGACGGTGAAGCTTCCCGTGGCCTTCTTGAAGGCCAGGCTCCCGTCGAGGCTGACAAAGCCGAAGACGTCCAGGGTCAGGTTCGTCATGACCGCCAGCAGCACCCCCTCGTCGCCGTCGATGTCAAGCACCACATCGGCCGTGTCGGGGCCCGTGGCGATGGTCACGCTGGCCGCGTTGGTGTCGGTGGTGTTGATCGTCTCGTCGCTGTTCACGAAGTCGAGGACGCTGTTCGGGGCCGTGAGGCTGCTCGTCTTGTTCACCTCTACGGATAAAGTATTTACTTCAGCGGTCAGGCCGTCGATCCCTACGAGACCGGCGCTCGCCACATCGGCCTTCAACGCCATGTAGTTCACGTCGTCGGTGGTCACTGCGGTGCCCTTGGTGTCCCCCACCATAAGGATGCCGAAGTCCACGCCGGTGAGTGCGAAGCCGATGCTCCCCACGCCGGCGAAGGCACTATTCACATGACCGCCCACTTCGAGGTAGCTGACGTTGGTCAGGGCGGTGGAGGTGTGCGTCGAGGCGTCGGTGACGGTGAAGCTCCCTGTGGCCTTCTTGAAGGCCAGGCTCCCGTCGAGGCTGACAAAGCCGAAGACGTCCAGGGTCAGGTTCGTCATGACCGCCAGCAGCACCCCCTCGTCGCCGTCGATGTCAAGCACCACGTCGGCCGTGTCGGGGCCCGTGGCGATGGTCACGCTGGCCGCGGTGGTGTCGGTGGTGTTGATCGTCTCGTCGCTGTTCACGAAGTCGAGGACGCTGTTCGGGGCCGTGAGGCTGCTCGTCTTGTTCACCTCTACGGATAAAGTATTTACTTCAGCGGTGAGGCCGTCGATCCCTACGAGACCGGCGCTCGCCACGTCCGCCTTCAACGCCATGTAGTTCACGTCGTCGGTGGTCACTGCGGTGCCCTTGGTGTCCCCCACCATGAGGATGCCGAAGTCCACGCCGGTGAGTGCGAAGCCGATGCTCCCCACGCCGGCGAAGGCACTATTCACATGACCGCCCACTTCCAGGTAGCTGACATTATTTAATGATGTGCTGGTGTGCGTCGAGGCGTCGGTGACGGTGAAGCTCCCTGTGGCCTTCTTGAAGGCGAGGCTCCCGTCAAGGCTGACAAAGCCGAAGACGTCCAGGGTCAGGTTCGTCATGACCGCCAGCAGCACCCCCTCGTCGCCGTCGATGTCAAGCACCACGTCGGCCGTGTCGGGACCCGTGGCGATGGTCACGCTGGCCGCGGTGGTGTCGGTGGTGTTGATCGTCTCGTCGCTGTTCACGAAGTCGAGGACGCTGTTCGGGGCCGTGAGGCTGCTCGTCTTGTTCACCTCTACGGATAAAGTATTTACTGATGCGGTCAGGCCGTCGATCCCTACGAGACCGGCGCTCGCCACATCGGCCTTCAACGCCATGTAGTTCACGTCGTCGGTGGTCACTGCGGTGCCCTTGGTGTCCCCCACCATAAGGATGCCGAAGTCCACGCCGGTGAGTGCGAAGCCGATGCTCCCCACGCCGGCGAAGGCACTATTCACATGACCGCCCACTTCGAGGTAGCTGACGTTGGTCAGGGCGGTGGAGGTGTGCGTCGATGCGTCGGTGACGGTGAAGCTTCCCGTGGCCTTCTTGAAGGCCAGGCTCCCGTCGAGGCTGACAAAGCCGAAGACGTCCAGGGTCAGGTTCGTCATGACCGCCAGCAGCACCCCCTCGTCGCCGTCGATGTCAAGCACCACGTCGGCCGTGTCGGGGCCCGTGGCGATGGTCACGCTGGCCGCGTTGGTGTCGGTGGTGTTGATCGTCTCGTCGCTGTTCACGAAGTCGAGGACGCTGTTCGGGGCCGTGAGGCTGCTCGTCTTGTTCACCTCTACGGATAAAGTATTTACTGATGCGGTCAGGCCGTCGATCCCTACGAGACCGGCGCTCGCCACGTCCGCCTTCAACGCCATGTAGTTCACGTCGTCGGTGGTCACTGCGGTGCCCTTGGTGTCCCCCACCATAAGGATGCCGAAGTCCACGCCGGTGAGTGCGAAGCCGATGCTCCCCACGCCGGCGAAGGCACTATTCACATGACCGCCCACTTCCAGGTAGCTGACATTGGTCAGGGCGGTGGAGGTGTGCGTCGAGGCGTCGGTGACGGTGAAGCTCCCTGTGGCCTTCTTGAAGGCCAGGCTCCCGTCGAGGCTGACAAAGCCGAAGACGTCCAGGGTCAGGTTCGTCATGACCGCCAGCAGCACCCCCTCGTCGCCGTCGATGTCAAGCACCACGTCGGCCGTGTCGGGGCCCGTGGCGATGGTCACGCTGGCCGCGTTGGTGTCGGTGGTGTTGATCGTCTCGTCGCTGTTCACGAAGTCGAGGACGCTGTTCGGGGCCGTGAGGCTGCTCGTCTTGTTCACCTCTACGGAGAGGGTGGTCACTTCAGCGGTGAGGCCGTCGATCCCTACGAGACCGGCGCTCGCCACATCGGCCTTCAACGCCATGTAGTTCACGTCGTCGGTGGTCACTGCGGTGCCCTTCGTGTCCCCCACCATGAGGATGCCGAAGTCCACGCCGGTGAGTGCGAAGCCGATGCTCCCCACGCCGGCGAAGGCACTATTCACATGACCGCCCACTTCCAGGTAGCTGACATTATTTAATGATGTGCTGGTGT